>NZ_AZCP01000009.1 GCF_001433855.1 Levilactobacillus brevis ATCC 14869 = DSM 20054 | reverse complement strand
TTGTTCTTTGAAAACTAGATATTATCAATTATTTTCCTTTAATTATTAAGATAATTAAACCGAGAAACAACTGCGTATTTTTGAGTTTTTTAATTAGTTTATCGCTAATACTCAATTAATTTGACGATCACGAAGTGACCGTTAGGTTAAGTTATGAAGGGCGCATGGTGGATGCCTTGGTACTAGGAGCCGATGAAGGACGGGACTAACACCGATATGCTTCGGGGAGCTGTACGTAAGCTTTGATCCGGAGATTTCCGAATGGGGAAACCCAATCATCTTTACCGATGATTACAACTTGATGAATACATAGTCAAGTTGAGGCAGACGTGGGGAACTGAAACATCTAAGTACCCACAGGAAGAGAAAGAAAAATCGATTCCCTAAGTAGCGGCGAGCGAACGGGGAACAGCCCAAACCAGGAAGCTTGCTTTCTGGGGTTGTAGGACTGAACATTTGAGTTACCAAAGTTGATGATAACCGAAGAGTCTGGGAAGGCTCGGCATAGAGGGTGATACCCCCGTAGGTGAAATCGTCAACCCTCAGTTCAGGATCCTGAGTACGGCCACACACGTGAAACGTGGTCGGAATCCGGGAGGACCATCTCCCAAGGCTAAATACTCCCTAGTGACCGATAGTGAACCAGTACCGTGAGGGAAAGGTGAAAAGCACCGCGGAAGCGGAGTGAAATAGTTCCTGAAACCATGTGCCTACAATTAGTTAGAGCCCGTTAATGGGTGATAGCGTGCCTTTTGTAGAATGAACCGGCGAGTTACGTTAATTTGCAAGGTTAAGGTGGAAAGACCGGAGCCGTAGCGAAAGCGAGTCTGAAACGGGCGTTTCAGTAAATTGATGTAGACCCGAAACCAGGTGACCTACCCATGTCCAGGTTGAAGGTGCGGTAAAACGCACTGGAGGACCGAACCCGTGTATGTTGAAAAATGCTGGGATGAGGTGTGGGTAGCGGTGAAATTCCAAACGAACTTGGAGATAGCTGGTTCTCTCCGAAATAGCTTTAGGGTTAGCCTCGGAGTTAAGAATCGTGGAGGTAGAGCCACTGTTTGGACTAGGGGCCCGTCATGGGTTACTGAATTCAGATAAACTCCGAATGCCACAGATTTATATCCGGGAGTCAGACGATGAGTGATAAGATCCACCGTCGAAAGGGGAACAGCCCAGACCACCAATTAAGGTCCCTAAATACATGCTGAGTGGAAAAGGATGTGGAGTTGCATAGACAGCTAGGATGTTGGCTCAGAAGCAGCCACCATTTAAAGAGTGCGTAATAGCTCACTAGCCGAGTGATTCTGCGCCGAAAATTTACCGGGGCTAAGCATGTTACCGAAATTGTGGATTCGACCGTAAGGTCGAGTGATAGGAGAGCGTTCTAAGGGCAACGAAGCAAGATCGCAAGGACTTGTGGAGCGCTTAGAAGTGAGAATGCCGGTATGAGTAGCGAAAGATCAGTGAGAATCTGATCCACCGAATGACTAAGGTTTCCTGGGGAAGGCTCGTCCTCCCAGGGTTAGTCGGGACCTAAGCCGAGGCCGCAAGGCGTAGGCGATGGATAACAGGTTGATATTCCTGTACTAGTTAATCATGTTTGAACGATGGAGGGACGCAGGAGGCTATGGTGTGCACACGATTGGAAATGTGTGTTCAAGCGTCAAGTCTGGTGATGAGTCAAATGCTTATCGCTAAGGACAAGGCGTGACGAGGACCGAATTTTAGTAGGGAAGCGCCAGATGTCACACTGCCGAGAAAAGCTTCTAGTTAGTGATTAATTACCCGTACCGCAAACCGACACAGGTAGTCGAGGAGAGTATCCTAAGGTGAGCGAGTGAACTCTCGTTAAGGAACTCGGCAAAATGACCCCGTAACTTCGGGAGAAGGGGTGCTGCACGCAAGTGCAGCCGCAGTGAAAAGGCCCAGGCGACTGTTTATCAAAAACACAGGTTTCTGCAAAATCGAAAGATGACGTATAGGGGCTGACGCCTGCCCGGTGCTGGAAGGTTAAGTGGATGAGTTAGCTTCGGCGAAGCCCAGAAATGAAGCCCCAGTAAACGGCGGCCGTAACTATAACGGTCCTAAGGTAGCGAAATTCCTTGTCGGGTAAGTTCCGACCCGCACGAAAGGCGTAACGATCTGGGCACTGTCTCAACGAGAGACTCGGTGAAATTATATTACCTGTGAAGATGCAGGTTACCCGCGACAGGACGGAAAGACCCCATGGAGCTTTACTGTAGCTTGATATTGGGTGTTGACACAGCTTGTACAGGATAGGTCGGAGCCGTAGAACTCGGAACGCTAGTTTCGAGTGAGGCGCTGGTGGGATACGACCCTCGCTGTGTGAACACTCTAACCCGCACCACTTATCGTGGTGGGAGACAGTGTCAGGTAGGCAGTTTGACTGGGGCGGTCGCCTCCTAAAAAGTAACGGAGGCGCCCAAAGGTTCTCTCAGAATGGTTGGAAATCATTCGTCGAGTGTAAAGGCAGAAGAGAGCTTGACTGCGAGACAGACAGGTCGAGCAGGGACGAAAGTCGGGCTTAGTGATCCGGTGGTACCGTATGGAAGGGCCATCGCTCAACGGATAAAAGCTACCCTGGGGATAACAGGCTTATCTCCCCCAAGAGTCCACATCGACGGGGAGGTTTGGCACCTCGATGTCGGCTCATCGCATCCTGGGGCTGTAGTCGGTCCCAAGGGTTGGGCTGTTCGCCCATTAAAGCGGTACGCGAGCTGGGTTCAGAACGTCGTGAGACAGTTCGGTCCCTATCCGTCGCGGGCGTAGGAAATTTGAGAGGAGCTGTCCTTAGTACGAGAGGACCGGGATGGACATACCGCTGGTGTACCAGTTGTGCCGCCAGGCGCATCGCTGGGTAGCTATGTATGGATGAGATAAACGCTGAAAGCATCTAAGTGTGAAACTCGCCTCAAGATGAGATTTCCCATTCCTATATGGAAGTAAGACCCCTGAGAGATGATCAGGTAGATAGGCTGGAAGTAGCAGCGCCGTGAGGCGTGGAGCGGACCAGTACTAATCGGTCGAGGACTTAACCAAGTCAACAACGTAGTTGTTTCGAGAATAATTGAATAATATCTAGTTTTGAGGGAAGAAGTTCTCTTATAGTGTGGTGGCGATAGCCTGAAGGATACACCTGTTCCCATGCCGAACACAGAAGTTAAGCTTCAGCACGCCGATAGTAGTTGG
>NZ_AZCP01000008.1 GCF_001433855.1 Levilactobacillus brevis ATCC 14869 = DSM 20054 | reverse complement strand
CGTCGTTGCCGCTGAATCCGTCGTTGCCGCTGAATCCGTCGTTGCCGCTGAATCCGTCGTTGCCGCTGAATCCGTCGTTGCCGCTGGTGCAGCTTCCGACAACAAAACGGCCTGTCCTGAAGGCAAGCTGACTGCATCAACACTAGTTGAATCAGCGACATCAGTGTTCGTCGCTGCGCCAAACAGCAAGAAACTCTGATCTGTTTTGTGCAACTGCTTAATTAAACGACGATATCGTTGCCGAGATTTAGCCGTTGTCTGATTCCAATGCAGTTGCCGCGGCACTTGAGTAACCACAAATGGCCGATAATCTGGTACATCTGCCGTCGTCGTTTGCCGCTGAGCCGTTGTTGCCGTTGATTGCTGCGGTTTAGCTTGCTGTAACGCCGCTTGTGCCGATGCAGCCGCCTGCTGCTCACGTTGTCGTTCTCTTTGTTCACGTAGTTGTAAGCGTTCACCACGTTCTTTTCGTAATCTGACTTGTCGCTCCGAGCGTTCGTCAGTTGTATCATCCATTTGTTCTGGGGTCGGTTTTACTGGAAATTTACGGTAAAAGGCCGGGCCATCGTAGTGTTCCATGTGTTTCTTCCTCCTAGATGAGTAACTCTCATCAAAATTCATCGCTACCGGGAGGAGACGCCGCTGTAAACGGCTCGTTGACTCATTCCCTATTTCTCGTTTTATCTAATCGATTACCTGTTCCACTGACACACGATCGTCAGTCTATCCCATTGTACACAAAAAAGCGGGTCGCCGACAAGGGCTGACCCGCTTTGTAATATTCTTTCTTAGGCTTTAAAGATGGTTTGGCCTCGTTCAAAATCAAACGGTTCGCCAACTTCATAATCGTCTGGCAAAATCAAAGCACCAGGCTTTTGTGGCGCATTAGCCAGGCCCAGTTCTCGTCCAGAACAAATCATTCCGTTGCTGGATACGCCCCGCAACTCGCCAGGCCAAATAATCAGGCCATTGGGCATCATCGCGCCAACCTTAGCAACAACCACCTTAATATCCGCTTGCATGTTCGGTGAGCCACTGACAATTTGCAAGGACTCATCATTGTCCACAACTGTTTCGGTCACTAATAAATGATCCGAATCCGGATGTGGTGTGGTCGACTTTACATACCCCACGACGAATCGTGACGCTGTTTCGGCCACTAGTTCACCAGAAAATCCGGCTGCTTCTAATGCGGCATTCAATGCAGCAACATCCGCAACGGACAATGCGACTTGCCCCTGACCCGTAATTTCTGGTAGGATTTCACTAATGGCCAAGAAATTATACCCCAGCGTTTTTTCCGTTTCTGGGTCATAAATCCGTGCGACATTGTCTCGGACTGTGTGTGCTTGGGTTGGTGCATCCGGTGCCACAACCACAATTAATGTATCCCCCAACTCTTGGGGGTTGTAACTAGCAATTAACATGTTTGAATCCTTTCCAACAGGTATTAGTTGGCGTTGGTTGTCAAAGAATTGATAAATTCTTCTACCTCTGCTTTTGTCTTACGATCTTTGTTTACCAACCGACCAATCTCTTGACCATCGGCATAGGCAATAAAACTTGGAATGCCAAAGACATTGAGTTCTGCGGCCAAATCGATATTTTCATCGCGATCGACAGCAACAAACTTAAAATCAGGGTATTCCGCTTCAATTTCAGGCATGGCTGGCTTGATAAATGCGCAATCTGGGCACCAAGTTGCCGAGAAGAACAGCATCGTTTTACCAGATTTAACCACGTCGGTTAATTCAGTCGCTGACATTTTGGGTAATTGTTCCATGAAGATGCACTCCTTTATTTTAAGTTTGAAAATTATACAAGAACCATTATAGCAATCTACCAGAAAATTTACACGATTTTTGCCTTTTTACGGGAACTTCTTGGCAATCCTTGCTATACTAGGGGCAGAAGTGATGGAAAATGTGGCCCAGTAACACGTAACTTAAGGAGGCGGTAGTATGGCTGCTAAGAATGGACAATTATATCAATTAAGCCTAACCGGAGTGTTAGGTGGATTAATGGGCGTTTTCATCACACGATTTTTTGGCGGTACGTCACGATTAAACCCTGATGACATCTTGGAACAAGTCAAACGACAATTCCGTGAAGAGTCGCCAATTGAAGGCGCTTGGATTGAGAAACACGCAGTTCCTTTCCAAAAATTTGCCGTTAAATCTCGTGTTTATTACGGGGGTATCAATCGCTACGAAGACGATCAACTTGTCCAGTACCAATTCATCGCCGACGCCGCTACCGGAAGTATTTTGGATATTCACCGACTATAATTTAACTGACCTTGACGACACCATTTTAAGTAGTGTCGTCTTTTTTTGCCAAAAAACTGACAGTGGTCGCATCATCCGACCACTGTCAGTTTTTGATTATTTCGCTTAGGTCCGTGACCGCTTCATTTGACGTCCTTTGATAAGATACAGACCACCTAACCACACGATTGATAAGCCTAACGCAATTGCTGTATCTAGTTGGAAAATCAAAATAATTGCGACCAGCATCAGTAACGCCAACACAAAATAGTCAGCCCACGGGAACCACGGTGCTTTGAACTTAATCTGCATGTCATCTGTCGTTCGCCGATATTTCAGGTGAGTCAAGATGATACTGCCCCAAATGAACAAGAAACAGGTCGTGGCCACACTGGAAACTAACGTAAAGACCATGTCTGGGAACAATAAGTTCAACACCACGGCCAACGTGATAACCAGCGCTGAGAAGTTCAAGGCATTTCCGGGAACTTGATGCTTCGACAACTGATTCAATTTCATTGTCAGCGGTCGCTTGGCATCTTTGGTCAACGAAGAAAGCATGCGCCCAGTCGTGAAGATGGAACTATTGCAGGCTGAAGCCGCTGCCGTGATAACAACAAAGTTAATGATATCCGCTGCCGCCTGAATCCCCACGTTTTTGAATACCATGACAAATGGACTTTGGTTTGGCAAAACCGTGTTCCACGGATAAATCGTCATGATAACAAATAAAGCGCCAACGTAGAATAAGATAATTCGCAAAGGAATATCATTAATGGCCCGTGGCAATACCCGATCCGGATTCTGCGTTTCCGCGGCTGTCATCCCCACCATTTCAATACCGATAAAACTAAAGACCACCATTTGTAGGGATAATAAGAAGCCAGATGCGCCTTTGGGAAAGAACCCGCCAAAGGCCACTAAATTTTGTAACGAGGCATGGCCCACCGGCGTCTTAAACCGCATGAAGAGCATACCGATTCCGACAATAATTAATCCCAAGATGGCGACAATCTTAATCAGTGCAAACCAGAATTCAACTTCACCAAATGCTCCCACCGTGATTAAGTTAATACATAATAGAACTGCCAAAACGACCAGTCCTGGTAACCATTGCGGCACGGCCGGAAACCAGAAACGGAAGTAAATCCCAATGGCCGTGATTTCCGCCATTGCGATCGTGATCCAACAAATCCAGTACGTCCAGCCGACAACAAATCCAACGCGTTCGCCAAGATATTCTGTCACGAAATCCACAAACGATCGTTGATTTGTGTTTGATAATAATAATTCTCCGAGCGCCCGCATGAGTAAAAAACAAGCTACTCCAACACCGAGATAGGCCAGCAAAATGGATGGACCCGCTTGTTGAATCGACTTCCCCGAGCCTAAAAACAGTCCGGTACCAATCGTTCCACCAATCGCAATCAACTGAACGTGCCGATTCTTCAAATTACGCGCTGGAGCTGTCGGTTCTGTTGCCATATGACGTCCCCCCTTTTGGCCATCTAGTTAACGTTTAAATAAGTGTGACTAAGTCCGTAGCGGAAACGCCCTGACTTGCGGCAACGGCTGCCTCCGTTAAGTGACCCGCATAAGTGTTAACCCCAGTTAAGATTGTCGCATTGTGTTTAGCTGCCGCTTCAATGCCCTCATTTGCAATCGTCACTGCATATGGAATGGTGACGTTGGTCAAGGCCGCAGTTGCCGTCTTAGGAACAGCACCTGGAATATTAGCCACTGCGTAATGAACAACGCCATCTTTTACAAACACCGGATCATCATGGGTCGTCGCGTGGTCGGTCGTTGCAAATATGCCACCTTGGTCAACCGGGATATCAACCACCACGGAGCCAGGTTCCATCGATTGAATCATCGCTTCACTAACCAATTTTGGTGCTGTATGACCCGGAATAAGGACTGCCCCAATCACTAGGTCAGCAGTTTTAATGACTTGTGCCAAATTAAACGGATTGGAAATGAGCGTTTGAATGTTGCCGTTAAAAGCAGTCTCAATTTCTGCCAGTCGTGCCGCATTAATATCTAGTAACTTGACGTGAGCCCCCAAGCCTAAAGCAATCTTGGCAGCATTGAACCCCACTGTGCCCCCACCAATAATGACCACGTTTCCTTTGGCTACACCAGGAACGCCTGCCAGCAAGACACCTTTACCGCCATGATTTTCTTCTAAAAAGTGTGCCCCTACTTGAACGGCCATGCGCCCAGCAACCTCACTCATTGGCACTAGCAGTGGCAACCCTCCACGAGGTCCAACCATAGTTTCGTAAGCCACCCCAGTTACCTTAGCCGCGAGTAAGGCCTGCGTTAATTGAATATCCGGTGCCAAGTGAAGATACGTATACAAAATTAGTCCCTCATGGAAAAAGTGATATTCTTCTGGGACTGGTTCTTTTACTTTAATAACCAAGTCGCATGCCCAAGCCTCGGTTGCTGTCCCCAAGACCGCACCAGCCTATTCGTAGTCACTATCTGGATACCCAGCACCCTCACCTGCATGATGTTCAACGATAACCTCATGACCGGCATGGACTAGACTAACCACGCCTGCTGGCGTAATCCCAACCCGGTTTTCGTTGTTCTTAGTCTCTTGCGGAATTCCAACTTTCATTTTCGTTACCCCCCTAATATTTGACTCTACCGCCAGTATAATGATTTTTGCCCACAACTACTGGCCTAACTACTCGTTGACGGCTGGTTAGTTCACTAACCTGAACAAAATCGTGGTCTAACCTTTAAGGCCCAGCTTGATGCTGACCATTCAAAAATAAAGACAACAAAAAAAGAGCTCGGGCAACCGCCACGAACTCCCTTGATAACCTTTATTTAGTTGGAACTTTTTTTAACCGCGTCACCTGGTTGTGTAGGTCCGTCCGTACGACCAGCACGTCACAAACCGCATTAGCCACCACGTAACTGGCTGTTGACCCTAGTAGCATGCGTTCAACCACATTCACACCCGTTGCGCCTAACATAATGAGGTCCGCCTGATACTCTTTGGGTAGCGACTTAGCCAAGTCAACTTTCGCATGTCCATAAAAGACAGACGTTACCACCCGCTCAACACCGGCTTCTTGAGCTTTTTGCCGGTATTGGTCAACTAATGCTTCTAGTGCTTGACGAGACTCGTCCATCACTTGCTGATCAACGTAACCAAAGCCGACCTGCGTATTATTTCCCAAGCCAACATAATCTCCACCACTCATAATCGTGACAATGATCAATTCCGCTTGGTTACGTAACGCAACAGCAATCGCCTTATCCAGCGCCCGTTTAGCCTGTCGCGAACCATCGACACCCACTAAAATGTGCTTATATTCTGCAACCATGTTCACCACTCCTTTGATCGGTTTATCTTAACCAACCTTATTTGGTGAGTTCAAAAATAGCTTGACCGTAAATCGCCATTGCTTTGAGTAAATCAGCTTCTGGCTGGAATTCATCAGCCTGATGCATGGTATCAGCCGTGCCGGGGAAGAGCGCACCAAAGGCAACGCCACGCTTCATCAAGCGGCCATAGGTCCCACCACCAACAACTTCAGGTTGAGCTTGCATATCGCCGGTCTGTTGCCGATAAACATCCATTAACGTTGCCACAATCGGATCGCTAGGATCGACATAGTGTGGCACCATTTCACGTCCTTGCTTTAATTCAACGGTCATACCAGCAGTCGCTTGCGTCAGCCCCGCCTTGATTTGATCAGCGCCGGTGCCAGTCGGATAACGGAAGTTGGTATTGACTAATCCAGATTTGCCTGCCGTGAAAGTCATCACCCCAACGTTCATGGTCAAGTCACCCATGACCTTATCCGTGTAAGCAATACCTAATTGGTGGGCCCGTGAATCGTCATGTAATTTGTGAGCAATTAAGCTCAGAAAATCAGCCGCATCTTTGCCAAAATCATACGTCGTCAAGAAACTGGCCAAATACGTTCCTGCATTAATCCCATTCTTAGGTTCCATACCATGAGCCGCCTTACCAACAACTTGGAAATGCACTCCCGTAGCGTCACTCATGACACTTCCAGTAACTGGTGCTTGGTCCAAGAAAGTTGAAAAGTCAGTCATCATTTGTTCGGCATTATCCGTCACCACAGTAGCCTCGGCATCACGGGGAACCATATTTTCTCGTAAACCTGAATCAAAGGCTTGAAGAAAATCTGCTGATCCATTTTGACCACCGAACGCCGTCGTAAAGGTCACATTTCCCTTTTCACCATTGATTAAAGGAAATTCAGCATCAGGTGAAAAGCCCAGAGTTGGTGCTGGCTCCAAATCAAGATAATGATTCATCCCCGTCCAGTCGCTTTCCTCATCCGTTCCAATGATGAACCGAATCTTAATCTTCGGCAAGATTCCTTGATCTTTCAACATCTTTAATCCGTAGTAGGCAGCTAACGATGGGCCCTTGTCATCAGACGTCCCCCGACCGTACAAGTTGCCATCCTTAGCTGTTAAAGTAAACGGATCAGTGTGCCACCCTTTACCGGCTGGCATGACATCTGCGTGGCCAAGAATCGCCAAGGTTTCTTCGCCCTCACCATATTCCACATAGCCAACTAAATTATCTAAATTTTTGGTTTTAAATCCATCGCGTTTTGCAAGTTCTAAAAACGCTAATAATGCTTTTGCTGGTCCCGGACCTAAAGGATAGTCGTCCGTCGCCAAAGAATCATCACGCGCGCTATCAATGCCGACTAAGGTGGTTAAATCCGCAATATAGGCCTCCCGGTATTGTGCTGCTAGCTTTTGCCAATCAATTGCCATGATTGGACCTCCTTCACTTTTATTCGGACCTCTTGTCCAAGATTACTTATCGTTAATTTTAGCATACCGCCAGCCAATTGTAAGCCGATTTCATCGAACAACATGCTATACTAAACGTGAGATTGAGGAGGTCGATGTTCCATGCAAGTTTTAACTGAAAATATTTTAACAACGACTATTCGTCAACGACCAGCAGATAGCTATAAGGGGACTTACGGTCGCGTAACCTTGATAGGTGGTAATCGCAACTTTGGGGGCGCCATCATCATGGCTAGTGCCGCAGCCGTTTATGCCGGTGCTGGACTGGTTACAACCATCACAGATGCCAGTAATCAAAGCAGTTTGCACGCGCGATTACCAGAAGCGATGTTTGCTGACATGCAAGACTTTACGCAAACTCGTACACTCATTCGGCACGCTGATGTCGTCGTCTTAGGTCCCGGTTTGGGAACCGATACGGCGGCGCTAACCACTTTAAAGCAAGCCTTTCAGGCAATCACACCCGAACAACACGTCATCCTCGACGGTTCGGCGATCACCCTAGTGGCTGAACAGCACTTACCCCTCCCACAGGCGCACATTATCTTTACCCCGCACCAAATGGAATGGCAACGGCTTAGCGGCCTCAAAATTGCTGCTCAAACACCCGCTGCCAACAAGCAAGCCGCGGCTACCATCGGTGGTATTGTCGTGGTCAAGTCACATCGAACCCAGATTTACACACCCACCAACGCTTATGAAAATCCCCTAGGGACTCCGGCGCAAGCAACTGGCGGGATGGGCGACACCCTTGCTGGAATGATTGGCGGCTTTGTTGCGCAATTTGCTGATTCATCAGCGGCCGTTTGTGCGGCTGTCTATAGCCATAGCGCTATTGCTGAATTGTTAGCCCAGCAACAGTACGTCGTCTTACCGAGTCAAATTATCACGGAACTCCCCCATTTTATGAAAGTCCATGAGCATAAAGACGTTTAAAAACAGGCAACTTACCGCATTGAAGTGGTAAGTTGCCTGCTTAATTTTATTTTTCAAGTGAGGAAGTGGTAGCCGGTGTCAGCAAGGCATCTATCTCTTGCGGAAATAATCCCCGATAGGTGCCCACTGCCAGATCTGGAGATAACTTGATTGGCCCCCAACCAATTCGGTTAATGGCACCACTCACGCGACTAAGCGATTCTAACCACGCTGTCACACTATCCAGCGCTGTTGTTTGCAAGGTCAGCATGGTCCATTGATGCACCTGATCCGGCCGCTGTTCAACGACCTCGGCCGCAATATTTTGAGGAAGCGTTAACGGCGTGGTCCCAGTCAATTGCACCCGTAGTGTACTTGGCCAAGTTTGACCCTGAACCTCCGTTAAGAAAGCATTATCGTCAGTCACTAGCGTTAGCCCAGCAATGGTCCTAGGCAGATCTGCCAAAATTTGCAGTGACTGCTGTTGATCCAGCGCATTTAACATACTTCCTAGACTGTGCGGAACGACCGGTGTCAAGTCTGTCTGTACGCCGACTGGCTTATTAAAAACCAAATATTGTGGTCGCCGGCCAGTGACAGCCAAGCCATCAACGGTCACCTGATCCGACGCATCGACCGTTTCTCGGGGAGAATCAATCAGTCGGTCGTTAACCTTCACCCGACCTTGACGGAGTAAACGAAAAATCTGCCCCGGGGTCCCCTGATGATGTTCCGTCAAATAACGTTCGATATTCATATCACTGCCTCCTAATGAATGTGCAACCGACGACGTAATCCAGCGACCCGTGAGCCTAAAATGGTGTCTGCTAACCGTGATCGTAGAACCATATAAACGTAGAAATAACCACCAACACAAGCAGCTACTGCCACAATTAAGAAATTAATCATACGGCCTTCACTCCCTAACAAACTACCGGCAAAGGTAATCAACCGTGCCAAAATGAACGTACCAATCGACATGATCAGAATCCCATTAGTCTTTTTAGCAATATGGGCAAAGTTGATGCCAAATTGGCGATCCAAGGAGTGAATAATCAGATAACAGGTCACGGTGAACCCGATACCGGTCGCAATTAAGGGACCAAAAGCACCAAGGAAATAAACCAGTGGCCATTGCACGATAAATTTCACAACCGTTCCTACTAAGAAGTAGCGAACGGCGCGTTTATTTTGTGAGATACCTTGCATCAACGCTGCCACGACTGTGTAGAGACCGAGCAAGATCGACAGGTAAGACGAAAACGCCAGAATTGACGCAGCTAACGCTTCATGCGTCCGACCATAGAAGACCAAGTTTAACGGCCGCGCAACGGCTGCCATCCCTAACGCACTGGGAATCATGACAAACTCAAACATCAAGAAGGCATTAGCCAATTGATCCGAAATTTCCTGCTTATTGCCCCTAGTATAGGACTCAGATAACAACGGAACGACCGTAACTGCCAGTGCAGAAGCCAGTGAGATAGTAATCATGATTAGTTTATTCGCGTTTACGCCAAATAACGCGAATAGATCATTCAGGTATGCTGCAGAGTAGTTGCCTGCCATATGCATAATTGGGGCAAAGGTATATTGGTCAATCAGTTGGAAAATAGTGATTCCCGCTCCCAGAACAATAAAGGGCACGGCCTGGGCAATAATTTCTCGATACAACTGATTGGCCGGAACCACCATTTCATTATTACTATTCGCAACCAAACCACGGAAGTAGCCCCGACGACGCCAATAATATACGCCTAAGATAATCAGACCACCGGCCGCCCCAATCGCTGCTGCAAACGTTGATTGGGAGACTGCCGTTACCCAGTTGCCTTTGAGCACCCGCATAATGACATACGCCGTTAGTAACATATAAACTACCCGAACCAGTTGCTCAACAAATTGTGAGATGGCTGAGGGCGCCATTTGTTGAAAACCTTGGAAGTACCCCCGCGTCACACTCATCGTTGGAATAATTAAGATGGCCCAGGCCAACGAGTGCAGCACCGGAATCAAGTGGGCATCCCCACCAGTAAACAGCGGCGCGCCGAAGTACATCAACGAGGCAATCGCAATACCAGTCACAACAGCAATTTCCAATCCCCGTTTATATAACCGCACGCTAATCCCATACTCATTGAGTGCATTATAATGCGCCACTTGTTTAGCAATTGCTGAGGGAACCCCCGCGATTGCGGCAATTAGGAAGAAACTATAGATGTTATAGCCTTTCCCATACAGTGCATTTCCTTGCAGATAAAATGCACCAAACCAAATATTCCACGGAATAATGTACACTGCACCGAGTACCCGCGAAAAAATACTTCCCGCCGTCATCCATGCTGATCCTGCAACCATCTGGGCTTGTGCTTGGTTGCCGGATTGATCTGACCTTGCCGCCATTTGACACCCTACTTTCAATTTGTAAAATTCAACGTTCACTGTGCTTGATCTTGCCAAGCTAATCAAAGAAACATTATACCATAGCTTGTCTGAGGTAAGGATCAGATTTCCGTAAAGTTTTGCATGACTTGTGAAAAATGCCCTAACTTACCGGATATTCCAAACAGTGGTATTCTAGACGTAGGCAATTGATTCAAGATTATTCAAGGAGGAATGTCAATATGACGCAGGCAACAGCTAGCTCTACCGCAACACCCACAATGCAAATGTCGCCGAAACGGGCGCAACAAGTCGTAAAAATGGCCAAAGGAATCCGCCACAATTTTCCTGAGTTTACGACGATTTCGGATGCACAGTTGATTTATGCAACTTGGCGGAGCTTCAAGCAGATTGATCAAACCAATGATAGCGACTATCAGACAATGGCCAAAGTCTTCTTCCACGAATTCGACCAACACCTCTTACACTACCAATTTTCTAAAGCGGGGCAAGAAACGATGATTCGGCAACGTTTCTTCGCACTGCTGACTAACCTGCTTTAACCTGAACTCCCAATCGCCAATCAGCGGTTGGGAGTTATTTATTCTCATCGATGACTGCGGTATACTTAATATCGAAGCGATTAAAAGATAGGTGAGGCGATTCTTTTGCATTATTTAGCTTTACTGGGGAGTCACGAAAAAAACGGCATCACTGCTGGCTACTTACAAGCCGTCATTGACGCATTACCCACTGAAGCAACTGTGGATACCGTTTTTTTGCGTGATTATGAGATCTACCCCGATACCAAGGAACGGGCTTGCCCCGCTCTGGATGAAATTGAAGCCAAAATGGCTGCTAGTGATTTTTGGATCATCTGTGCACCAACATACTGGGGTGGGCTGTCCGGTGTAATGAAGCAGTTCTTTGATTGCATGCGTTTTCGGCTAGTCCGGATGAACTCCGTAGCTGATACCTTACCCGGCAAGTATCAGAATAAACACTACTTAAGTATGACTACCTGCTTCATTAGCTCTGCCGATAACTTCTTTACTGGCATCACGGATCAAACCTTTGTCACGATTGATCGTGTGTTGAGTGGCGCCGGTCTCATTAAAGTTGGTGAATTTGTTGGAACTGGTACTTGGGGCACCCATGCCCCGCGTCCCGAAAAGTTGGCTGAGTGTCAACGTTGGGGGCAAAAAATTGCGCATCGGCCGCGAAAGGATGATAATACGTTGAAACGCTACATACTCTTATTTTTCATGATTGCCATCATGGCCCTCATCACAATGGGCTTACAAGCTTGGTGGTTCGGCGTCTTCGCTGCTGGCACCTTTTGGCTGACCTACTGCACCTTTGTCATTATTTTTTATGTCTTACTGGCAAGTATTCTGCATTTCTTCACCTTTGTGCGTCACCGGCGTCGTTAAGATTAACTGCTTAACCCCCTGTTTTTATCAGATCGATTGGTCTGATAAGACAAGGGGTTCTTTTTTTACATATCGGCTTGGAGATAGGCCGCCTGCAACGAGGTTGTTTGGGTTAGTGCCATTAACTCCTGCGGGCTGCCAGAAAAGACACAGCGCTGATTAGCCAGTAGAGCAATGTGGGTCTGGTCTACGGGTAAATTTTCAAACTGATGCGTGGTTAAGATAACCGTCTTACCCACTGCTGGTAGCTGACAAATTTGGTGCATGACTTGCGCTGCAACTTTAACATCTAACCCACTTTCGGGCTCGTCAAAAAGGTAGAGTTGCCGTTGCAAATGGCAGACCCCCTCTAACATCACTAATCGTCGTTGACCACCAGATAAATGACGAAATTTGGTGTGTGCAATCGGTTGGAGGGTTGCCGGTAAATCAGCGGCCGTGACGGACAACGATGGGTCATCCAGTTCAAGCATCATCTGTAAGGTTTGTAGCACTGTCGTCGCTCCGGTGAACGGAACCCCCTGCATCTGGTAAGCCACTTGTTGCATCGGTGGAAAGTCATGAAAGGCTGCCGCTTTTTTATTGGGACTGACTCCCGCAATGAAATCTAGTAAGGTTGACTTGCCCACACCATTAACGCCTAACAGGATATTTATCTGTCCTGGCACGAATGATATTGACAAATCCTGAAAAAGTTGCCGCTTGTCCGGAAGCTGGTAAGAGAAATTCGTAATGTCCATGAATGACTGCCTCCTAGTAACGACTTGTATTCGACTGCAGTGACATGTGCTGAACCCAATAATAACCTGTCACCAAATAGACACCTGCAATCACCACCAATAACAGTCCGTTGCTTCCTACTTGCCCCGGCACACGCAACAATACCATACTGTACACAGCGACCATATAGGAGCCGGGATTCAACGCAATTAAGAGTTGCGTTAACCACTCATTAGCAACCGTGATATTCACCAGCAGCATCGCCAATAAGATATACCCCATCGCCAGTAGTGACGCCAAATTAACGCGAATTGGTAAAACTAAGATAAAGTTGGTGAAGCCCACGACAATCGGAATCAGAATAAAGTTCACCAATAGTCCGCCCATCATAATAGGTAATAACCGCCGCGCCGCAGGGTCCAGAATTAGAACAAAAAGATCAAAACAGACAATTTCAACTTGAATGAACAAGGTCTGTACCAACAAATTACTGTAGAAGATTAACCGCTTATCACCTGAAATCAGAGTAAACATTTTCAAAAAGTTACTTTCGCGCATGCCAATTAATCCAAATTGAAAGCCATTAAGGACACCAACGAGGATGATGTAAACCCAATACCCCAGTAATTGATAGGCCACGTTTTTTAACCCAAACGGACGACCACCCGTACTAATATCAGCAATTACGTAATAAATCGCTGGACAAATTAACGTATAAAATAAAATCATTTTTTCATCCCAGGTTTGCCGCAATTCGAATTGCCCCAAAATCCTTAGCTTATGTCCCATCAGGCATCCACCTCTCTTAATAGTTAGATTATGGCATTTTGATTAGCTCATTTCAACGAATTTTAATCTTTTTCTTATTTTATATTATAAGATTAATTTACTCGTTAGCAACTCATGAACCCCCAGAACGCTTTGGTTGGGCATCTATCCTTGATAACGTTGGTCCAAGTTCTATTCAAAAAACAGAGTGCCTCATCAGGATTCACCCTGATAAGGCACTCTGTTCGATGCTTGTATCTATTCGTTCAACCTAATTTGCGACAATGTTAACCAGCTTACCTGGCACCACAATGACCTTCCGGACCGTCTTACCATCCGTGTGAACTTGAACTGTTTCATCAGCCAAAGCCGCAGCTTCAATCGCATCTTTAGTGGCATCCTTGGCCACTTTTAGGTGCGCTCGAACCTTACCATTGACCTGAACGACTAGTTCCACAACATCCTCAACCAATTGCTTGGCATCGTAAGTTGGCCATTTAGCATAGGCAATCGTTTCGTCATGGCCCAACAATGACCACAATTCTTCGGCAATATGTGGCACGATTGGCGAGATTAATTTGACAAAACCTTCCATGTAAATCATGGGTAGGCTATCAACTTTGTAGGCTTCATTGACGAAGACCATCAGTTGTGAGATGGCCACGTTGAACCGCATGGCTTCCAAATCTTCCGTAACCGTTTTGACCGTTTGATTATAGATTTTATCCAATGCGCCGTCATTAATCATTGTGACCCGATCGCGCAATCGATTATTGTCGTCGATCAGCAGACGCCAAACACGATCTAACCATCGCCGTGACCCATTAATGCCTTCCGTGCTCCATGGCTTAGAGGCTTCTAATGGCCCCATGAACATTTCGTACAACCGCAGTGTATCGGCTCCGTGTTTTTCCACAATCTCATCAGGGTTAATGACATTGCCCTTAGACTTCGACATCTTCTCGTGGTTCGTTCCCAAGATCATGCCTTGGTTAACCAATTTCTGGAATGGTTCCTTAGTTGGTACCACACCAAGATCGTATAGGAACTTGTGCCAGAAACGCGCATACAACAGGTGCAAGACGGCATGTTCCGCCCCACCAATGTACAGATCAACTGGCATCCAGTACTTCAGTTTTTCTGGGTCCGCAATTGCTTGATCGTTGGTTGGATCAACGTAGCGCAAGAAGTACCAAGAACTCCCCGCCCATTGTGGCATAGTGTTGGTCTCACGCTTACCTTTACGACCGTTTTCATCAACCACGTTCACCCAATCGTCGAGGTTGGCCAGTGGGCTTTCCCCCGTACCAGATGGTTCAAGCTGCTTGGCAGCTGGCAATTTCAATGGCAACTCATCTTCAGGTACCAAGGTTGTTTCGCCATCTTCCCAATGAATCACGGGAATTGGTTCGCCCCAGTAACGTTGCCGTGAGAAAATCCAGTCACGCAACCGGAAATTGACTTGTTTATGGCCAGCATCATGTTCTGTCAGCCAGTCAATCGCCGCACTGATCGCCGTTTGCTTATCCATCCCATTCATGAAATCAGAATTGATATGCTTGCCATCGCCTGTGTAGGCAGCTTCAGTGATGTCGGTATCCGCATCGCCTTCAATAACTTGCGTGATTGGCAAGTTAAATTTCGTTGCGAATTCATGATCCCGTTCATCATGGGCGGGTACGGCCATAATCGCCCCCGTACCATAAGAAGACAGGACATAATCACCAATCCAAATTGGTAATTTCTTACCACTCAATGGATTAATCCCGTAGGCCCCGGTGAAGACCCCCGTCTTATCCTTGTTCAGATCCGTTCGTTCCAGATCAGACTTACTTTCGATGGCTTCTTGGTAGGCCTTAACTGCGTCGGCTTGTTCTGGTGTTGTAATCTTGGCAACGGCCGCATGTTCTGGCGCCAAAACCATATAAGTCGCACCAAATAGCGTATCTGGTCGAGTAGTGTAAACTTCAATCTTGGTATCAGCTTGTCCATCGACTGGGAAGAAGACACTGGCTCCCTCGGAACGGCCAATCCAATTACGCTGCATTTCCTTAATGCTATCTGGCCAATCAAGGTCATCCAAATCATCGATTAACCGATCAGCATACGCGGTAATCTTCAGAACCCACTGACGCATTGGTACGCGGTAAACGGGATAACCGCCCCGCTCCGTTTTACCGTCGATGACTTCTTCGTTAGCCACAACTGTCCCACCCATGAAATCAGGCGCCCAGTTCACCATGATCTTATCTTCGTAAGCCAGCCCTTTTTTGTAGAGTTGTTCAAAAATCCACTGTGTCCACTTGTAGTAAGACTCATCAGTCGTGTTAATTTCACGACTCCAGTCATATGAGAATCCGAGCGACCGAATTTGCCGCTTGAAGTTTTTGATATTGTGCGCCGTGAAGTCCTTAGGATTGTGTCCTGTCTTCAAAGCGTACTGTTCAGCAGGGAGTCCAAACGCATCCCACCCCATTGGGTGCAACACATTGAACCCTTGCATCCGCTTCAAGCGGGCCATAATATCCGTTGCCGTATAGCCTTCTGGATGACCCACGTGTAGTCCTTGTCCAGATGGGTATGGGAACATATCCATCACATAATACTTAGGCTTAGTTTGACTATCGCTAGTCTCAAACGTGTGGTTAACTCGCCAATAATGTTGCCATTTACGTTCAATAATCTGGTGTTTATATGCCAAAATGCGTCGCTCCTTTTCATTTCTACGTCGTGCCACAAAAAAAGCCCCCAGAGGTCCAAAAATGGACTTCTGTAGGGCGTCTTTGCGCGGTACCACCTACATTCCCCAATCAGTGATTGAGGCACTCACCGGCTGATAACGTCGCCAGACGCCCACCTTGCAGCAGAGAAAACTCAGAGACAAGTTCGTTGACGCTAATCACGGATTCACAGCACCCATCCGCTTGCTGAACACTAGCATCAATTACTACTTCTCGTCAACGTTTAGATCAATCAAATTGTTTTCATCTTAGCAAACCCCCTAAGGAAAAGCAAGGGGCGCCACCGCTTTTACCCAATTATTTCCGAACCGCTGTGCTATACTTGGTTTACGCAACCTGATAACCAACTTTCATTTAAAGCCCCATCGTTATCAGACTTTACGACTTCAGGAGGTTACTTGTGGTAACTATTTCACGGACACGCTGGCGGTTCACTTGGGCAGCTGGCAGTTTATTTTTAATTGCGTTATTCGGCGTCACCACCCATCAGACTTGGTTAACGGAGTTTGACCGGCTCATCATTGGGTGGGTCCGCCAGCCGCTACCTCGACCACTTACCCGCAGTATCATCTGGATAACCACTTCTGGTAATCCGCAATCTGTCACATGGATAACCCTTTTACTGGCCGCCGGACTCGTCATTATTCGACGCTACCGGGCCACTTTGTTTCTCTTATTTAACGTTTTAATTTTTGCGGGTCTTGGTAACAGTCTCATCAAACACCTCGTCCGCCGGCCACGACCGACCGTTGACCGCCTCGTTAATGCCAGCTCATATAGCTTTCCTAGTGGACACTCAATTACGGCGATGCTACTCTGGGGGTCCACCATTATTCTACTGAGCGGATTGTTACGTCAGCATCCCCTGTGGAAAAAGAGTCTTATTGGTATCTTAAGTGTCTGGATTGTTCTAATTGGGTTATCGCGAATTTACGTGGGCGTTCACTATCCCAGTGACGTGGTCGCTGGTTGGACCTTAGGTTTCGTCCTACTTACGTTAAGTCAATGGTTTTTGACCCGTCATGGAGATGATTTAAGTTGAATTTAGCAAATGCACTCACATACAGTCACACCCTATTAAAAGAATGTGTCGGCCCTGGCGCTACCGTTATCGATGCGACCGTGGGTAAGGGCAACGATACCGTCTTTTTAGCCAATCTCGTTGGCAAAAGTGGTCACGTCATTGGTTTTGACATTCAGCAGGCCGCGTTAGATGCCACCCAACAACAATTGACTCTAACCGGGCTGAGTCAGCAAGTGACTCTTCACGCAGTTGGTCATGAGCAGGTGGCCGCCTACCTGGACCCAGAAACGCAAGTGGCGGCGGCAATTTTTAATCTGGGCTACCTCCCGGGCGGCGATAAACAGATCATTACCCGGCCAGAAACCACTTTACGAGCAATCAAAGCACTGCTCTCCCACCTACCTCGTGGTGGTCGTCTTATTCTGGTCGTCTACGCTGGGCATCCCGGCGGTCAAGCCGAACGGCAGGCCGTTTTAAACTTTTGTCAGCAATTGCCGCAAAAGACCTATCAGGTGCTCCAATACGGCTTCATTAATCAAATCCACACGCCACCGTTTTTGCTGGCAATCGAGCGCCGCTAACGATCCTTATTCGACACTGAGTAGATAATTAATTTTAGCAAAAGAGGTGAACGACCTTGTGGCGAGAAATATCAAAGGCACTATCTGCAAACAACCTCGTCACCATCCATGTTGTGGGTGGTGACAGTTTTACCATCGAAAGGGCCGGTCTTAACACTGATACCCAAATGATTATGGCCAGAGATCAGGCTGGTCGTGTTTATATAGCCGATCCTCACCAAGTAACTTTTATCGAAGTCACCCATCAATAAATCGGGCAAGGCACGGGCACTGACCCGCGCCTTTTTTCTATCGATTAATCAGTTGGTAATGCAGTTGGCCTCTGTCCATTACTTCTTTAACGCCTGTCGTTTAGGACTCACCCAGGTTCCGGAACCAAATCCTAGGATCGTCTTCAGTGCCGGAATAAACGTCATCACCACTGTGACCGGATTAACCATCCAATAGAACAGCATATACAACGGGGCAAAGAATAAGTACTTTAATTTTGCACCATGGTGGTCTAACAGTAATGCCGCCAGTAATTGCATGAATCCGGCAAATAACTCAAACGTGACAAAAATAAACGACATCGCTAATCCGTGTAAGACCCGATCATAATTACCAGTGATTAAAAAGATCCCCATGGTTGTTAGAAAAGCCAACGAGGTTAACATGAAGAAAAACGACCACACAATGGACAGTGTTGAGTCAATAAACATGGAAAGCTGATACCGGTGGGCAATTGGATGCAATATAAATTTCTTGATATTGGTTAACCAAACCTCAGTCCCCCCTTGTGCCCAGCGTTTACGTTGCTTGTACAAATCCCGCAAGGTATCCGGCACATTCATATGGAAAATAACGTTTGGGGCAAATCGCGGTACGGCACCAATCATCTGGTGATCCCAAGCAATACTGATATCTTCAGTCGCCCGATTCTGACGAAAACCACCCACATCGATGAGAAAATCTTTCTTGTATAGCGTGTTCGCCCCACTGTAGGCATACATGGAGTCATTAATCGCCGTTTGGCTGCGCTTAATAACACCAACAATACTCGTGAACTCTACTGTTTGCGATTTTCCCAATAGGCTCGTACGATTTTGAACGTCCATATTAGCAGTCACTGCGGAGGTGTTCATATCACGGTCGCGCATGAAGAAATTCATATACTTCATCAAAGCGTCTGGCTCTGGAATCGTATCCGCATCATTACTTAAAATATAGTCGCCTTGGGCAAAGTGCATGCCAATATTAAACGCGTGTGCTTTACCCTTGTTTTTTAAAATTTCGATGGTTCGTAGCCGAGGATATTGGGTTTGTAAGTCACTAATAATGGCAGCCGTGCGGTCAGTTGACCCATCATTCATTACTAAAACCTCAAAATTTTCGTAATTGAGTTCCTCAAACAAATACGTAATCGTATCTGCCAACATGACTTCCTCATTATGTGCCGGAATCATAATCGTAATCATTGGTTGTTGCTCAGCCGGGATGTTCTGCCAATCTGTATCGCGTTTGTTGGTCTTCAAGAACCGATATGATAAGGCACCAGCGAACCAGAAGAAGGAGCCCACAATGGGATACAAGCACAAAATTAAAAGCACAATATTTAAAATTGTTTGCCCCATCGTTGCTTTCAAGACACTGTCAATAAAAACGTCTAACATACCGGCTCCTAATCTCCCAAATCATTCAGGTGTTGTTTTTGATAAAGCTCATGAATTTGTTCCGTCTCTAAGTTCTGTTCCGGTTTAACTTGGTATCGCCGAACCTGATGGCGAAAGTCTGCGTCACCAAATCGGTCATCCATAAATTTTTCCAATTCTGTTTCGCGTTTACGCTGGTTAATCGGGTTATACGTTGGCCACTGCTCAACGACGCGTTCTCGCTTGCGGTTTTGAATAATCGTCATCCCCACCGCAAAGAGTGAAACCATCACGAACGCAAATAACAATAAAATACCAATGAATTTGATTTCAAAGATCCCTTCGCGATACGTCCACAAATGAGGTATCTGTGGATGGTCAACTGCCAAAAAAGCGGTTATTGTAATCACAATGGGAACAATCACACATATCCATCCGACTAATGCCACCAACGTCTGCCGCGCTTTGAGTCCCCAGTGTCCACGCTCGAAATAAGCATCCGTATACAATTGCTGCGATGGTTTATGTTTATCAGTCATTCTGCTCCTCCTGGTTTTGTGGATTAATTGGGCGGCCAAACCGGTAGCCCTGTCGAACCGGAATCTTCAATTGTTCTGCCAACTGCTCATCAGCAGCATCCTCCACCCCCATCAGAATCAATTGAATATGATTATCTTGAGACAATCGATTCCAAAACTGGAGATTAAGGTCAAGCCAAACAGAAGCGTCAGCCTTACGAAAACTGCGCATCGAACATTTTAACGAATCCACCTGCGGCAATAGCCACTGAATGTTTTTTAAACTGTCCAATGTTGATCCGACATTATCAATATCAAAACGCATACCATAGGCTCGAGCCTCACGAATTCGTCGTAAAAACAATGCCCGATTAAACCGCCGTACCGGTCGATTAACTGTGAATTCGACGGCTAGCGTCATGGGCGTTATTTTGGAAATAGCCCACCGAACAAAGTAGTGGAATTCTGGACTAACAATTTGATCGTACTCTAAGTTAATTGATAATGTAATCTCCTTAGATGGAAGTACCTTAAAGGTATCCTCCAATAAAAAGATCACGCGCTGTAGCGGTAACGACGCCAACTGTTGTGGTAATGACCAAGACCCGTCCGGATTATGTTGCCGAAGAAGACATTCATAGCCCGTTGTTTGTCCGTGAAAGTCAACTTGCTTTTGAATAAAGTATCGTAGCTCAATGGCCTGATTCTCCAAATAATTATTCGATTTTTTTCGAGAATACCAGAAATAAAAGGCAATAATACTAACTATTCCCAGCGCCGCTACTAGGGTTAACCATAATAAGACCTGTTCTAATTGCGCTAATGACATTCTTTTTCCTCACTTATAATTAGTCATTCAGTCCCAACTATTATAATCGTTATAGTTAACTTTTCAAGCGTTTCAATGCATCAGAACTAAACACCCATAATTATTGACACTAAAAAACGCTAAGTTCCCATTAGGGATCTTAGCGTTTGTACATCGCCATTAATCAGTTAAAAAATGAAAGCGTGTCAGTTCCAGTGCCGAATTGTCCATAATCAGCTGGCCATGTTCTGCCAGCACGTCTGGGGCAACCTTTGTACGTTCTGCGTACTCATAAGCCACCGCTAACTCATCTTTGATAGATTCACGTGATGATTCATTAACAAAGAAGACCAGCTCCAGATAATAGGCATCTTGGTAGCGGTATAAGTTGGAAGCGGCATTCTCTAAGCGAAGAACTCGAGCCAAACTGATCATATCCTCAAAAGAATGAAGTTTAACAACTCGAGTTGTCGTTGGTTGACCACTATCGTTCAAGTAATCCTCAATATCATTAGACTCATTCGCAGCTGACTTGAAGCCAGAGAAGAAATCCTTTTGATTATCTTTTTCTAACAAATGTTCTTTGATTTGATCCGACACTTGATCGGGGTGCTCACTGTCAACACTGGCGTCGCCCTGACTTTCATCAGCTACGTCGTCCTCATCTGTATTCTTACTGATAAACAACTCCAAGCCATTACGGTTCGGTAACACTTGAAAAGTAACCGCATCGTTGTCCTGAAACTGGTGATCGACATCGACCTCTTCCAAGATACTATAAAAGAAGCCCTCAATTTGCTTGTGGTTACCCAATAGGTCTAACACGGTAATACCGCGTTCGGTCAGATCATCATTGCCAATAACCACGCGAATCGTATTCTCATTGATTCGTTCCATTTCCATGAATAACACCCCTTTCTCGTGGGTTTGGGGATTGTCCTTGATACCCTCATTTTAGTCGTTTAAATTGACTTGTAAAGTCATCATACCAAAAAACCGGACTGCAAGTAACATTTTCTCACAAATCCGGTCAGATGCAACTAATTAAGCTTAATTTACGCCATTTACCAGCCGTTGGGCCCGTTGTAATTCCAATGCTCGAACCTTCCGCGGCAAGAAGCGGCGGATTTCCTCTTCATTAAACCCAACTTGAAGTCGCTTTTCATCGACCATAATTAGTCAGCGCAGAATTCCGGGATGCTCTTGAATCAGAGCATAAAGGTCACGAAGTGGTAAGTCGTCTAAATCTACTGTTAATTCTTGATAGGCACGAGACCGTTTAGAAACAATCTCTTCTGTGCCATCTTCCGTTAAACGTAGAATCGATTTAATATCATTAACGGTCAAGGGCTCGGAGAAGATATTTTGTTCACGGTACGCGATACCATGTTCTTCGAACCAGAGACGGGCTTTGCGGCATGAGGTACAACTTGGTGATGTATATAACGTGACTGTCATAATCTTTTCCTCCCTCTCAGTTGTATAAATCTTTTAATAAAGTCTATTATACAGATTTTTCGAGAAAAAGAAAGGCCTTTTGAAAATTAATTTAATCAACAATTTTATGTCATATGACTATTACTGGGCAAAAGAATAATCACTAGACACCATTTTGATACTTAATTGATTTTAGTCAATTTATAATTATCGAATAGTAATCATTAGATATTATAAATTGATCCAGCCTGAACGACCTCAACTCGCGTACCCGTCCCGGCCGCCGATTGGGCTTCTGCCTTTAGTTGCTGAAGATCGCCTACTTGGGGAAGATGCGTTAACAATAATCGGCTAACCCCAGCTTGCTGAGCTAACTTACCAGCCTGAGTTGACGTTAAGTGCCAGGCAGTTCCCTGATGATCAGCAAAGAAGTTCGTATCAGCTAATAAAACATCTGCGCCCGTTGCCCATGTCGTTAATCCACTAAAAGCCGCTGTATCGGCAGTGAATGCTAATGTGGCACCAGTAGCCGTTTCAGTAATCCGTGGTGCGTAAGCTGGCACGGGATGATGGGTCGCTAAAAAAGTTATCGTAAAAGGACCGATTTGAATCGGTTGAGCGGGATCATATGAGCGGCCAATCGTCGCGTGGGGCCAGGTTAACGCCCCAAAGTTCAGAGGATCAGCTGTATGACCATAAATGGGTAGCTCCGCTTGCGACCGTTGTGTCGAACCCAGTTGCCATTCATATTGCAAAACACCCACATCGGCCGTGTGATCGTGGTGATAGTGGGTCAGCAAGACGGCATTTAACTGTAACGGATCTAGCACCTTTTCCAAAGCCAACAGTGCACCACTGCCACAGTCTAAGAGTAAATGAAAATCACCACTCGTCAACAAATAGCTACTGGTTCCTACACCATTATGCGGGTAACCGCCATAACACCCTAAAACACGTAATTGCATCTAATCATCCTCTCTACTTAATACTACTACCAGTTTAGCGCGCCGTTAGAAGAGTGTAAACGTTTCGCTTTTTTATTCAGGACCCTTATAATAGAGATAAGTCATTAGTTAGGAGGGATGATTATGCGCCACGAATTATCATTAACATTCGGCAGTCGTGATGTTCTTCAACGGATTATTCAGGAAAATACGGATCGTCATTTATTGTTACTTGCTGGTTCTGCAACCGATGAAGGCCTTCTTTTACTCGATGTTTCGGGTACCCCCAGCATTTTCACCGGGGGGCTCACTTATCAAATACGTGCACACCAAGGCAGTCAAAGTTGGCAAGGATTCTTTAGCTTTGATTACTTTACCCTAGATCCAGATACTGCTAAGGTCTTTGAAGCTAAAGTGAATCGATTGGCTAGTCCCCCACTCCCAGCCGGTATGACCGATCTATATTTATTAACCAAACAACACAACGACAGTGAGTATTTACTGCTTACGGTCTGGCAGGATAGTCAAGCTTACGCGCTGTGGCGCCACTCGCCAGCGTTCGCACCAATTGACACTTATGCTACCAGCGCTAATCATTTCCACGCAGCATCCTACCATCAAGTCCCTAAAAAAGAACCTCAAGACTAACCCTACAGGCCCAATCATCTGGATTGGACCTGTTTTATTTTGTTTTCATTTCGCGGTACAATGAGCCTATTCAACTTTTGAAAGGTGTTGTTCAACTATTAAAACGATGTCTAATGCGGCGGTTGATAAAATTTCGCCACTACTTCCATTAACCACCGAACAATCTGAATTGGTTGAGCGTTTACTCGCCTTTGCAACAACCCACATCCAAACAGATGGTCCTGCGGTCTTTACGATTTACGGGGACGCCGGGACTGGCAAAAGTGTCGTGCTCGCTCATCTCTTTAATCAACTACAAACTTTAGCCCGTACTCATCCGACTAACCCGCTGACCGGAACCGAAAATTACTTCTTGGTGAATCATCCAGAAATTCTAAAGGTTTACCGTGAAATTTATGGCCAACAACCCCACCTGTTTAAAAAAGATTTTCAGCGGCCAACGTCTTTGATTAATCAAATCAATCAGGGAAAGCGGCACGCTGACGTCTTAGTTATTGACGAAGCCCATCTTCTGTTATCACAGGCTGACCACTACAACAATTTTTATGGCACGAACCAGCTGACTTCACTCATGGCAACGGCCAAGGTCATCATTGTTGTTTTTGATGAAACGCAGGTTCTACGAATGAAGAGTTACTGGACGGAATCACGGTTAGAGCATCTGCTAGCTTCGGTTCCCCACACCAGCTATCGCTTAACTCATCAGTTTAGAATGCAGGCTAGTGACGAACTCGTCAGCTGGATTAATGACTTCACCCATCAACGGCTGCACCCACTGCCTGCCACTGACGGAACACAGTATGACTTGCGCGTATTCAATGACGCAGAACTCATGCGGCAAGCTATCGTCCAACGAAATCGTGAGGTTGGCCTGTCACGAATCGTCTCAACTTCTGGATATCCATCAACACTAGATGGCGGCAAACATTTTATCACTGAGGGCCGGTTTCACTTACCTTGGGATCAATATAACTACACCAATACACCATGGGCTGAACTCCCCCAAACCATTGATGAAGTTGGCTCTATCTATACTTGCCAAGGATTTGATTTAAACTATGTCGGTCTTATCCTAGGGCCGCCAATTACATTAGACGAACATCAGCATCTGCAAATTCGATTAGACCGTTATACAGATGTCGAAGCATTCAAACGGCGAGATGATTTGACTGATCCACAGAAATTGACCCAGATTAAACAGCAACTGGTCTTAAATTCAATCAACGTTCTAATGAAACGCGGCGTTAAGGGACTCTATATCTTTGCCCACGATCAGCGTCTACGTCATTATCTACAACAGCGACACTAAAAAGGAACTGGTTTCGATGACCTGAAACCAGTTCCTTTTTGGCAACAATAGTATTTTATCAAACAAAAAAGCCTTCCCAAGGGAAGACTTACTAAGACGGTCCGTACGAGACTCGAACTCGTGATCTCCTTCGTGACAGGCAGGCGTCCTAAACCAACTAGACCAACGGACCAAAAATTGCGGGAGCAGGGTTTGAACCTGCGACCTTCGGGTTATGAGCCCGACGAGCTACCAGACTGCTCCATCCCGCGATAATATTAAATTGACGCAATGACCCGTACGGGATTCGAACCCATGTTACCGCCGTGAAAGGGCGGTGTCTTAAACCACTTGACCAACGGGTCATATCAACGGAGAAGGAGAGATTCGAACTCTCGCGCCGCTTTCGCGACCTACACCCTTAGCAGGGGCGCCTCTTCAGCCACTTGAGTACTTCTCCATAATGGGCCTAAATGGACTCGAACCATCGAACTCACGCTTATCAGGCGTGCGCTCTAAACCAGCTGAGCTATAGGCCCATATAAAGCGGGTAACGAGAATCGAACTCGCGACAACAGCTTGGAAGGCTGTGGTTTTACCACTAAACTATACCCGCATTATATCGAGCTAATGGCGCGGGACGGAATCGAACCGCCGACACATGGAGCTTCAATCCATTGCTCTACCGACTGAGCTACCGAGCCATTTACCATTTAGAAACTAAGATTACCATCCTTGGGCGAACAAGCATGATAACGGTCCGTACGAGACTCGAACTCGTGATCTCCTGCGTGACAGGCAGGCGTCCTAAACCAACTAGACCAACGGACCAAAAATTGCGGGAGCAGGGTTTGAACCTGCGACCTTCGGGTTATGAGCCCGACGAGCTACCAGACTGCTCCATCCCGCGATAATAAAAAAGGAGGATGAGAGATTCGAACTCTCGCGTGGTTTTACCCACCTGACGGTTTTCAAGACCGTTCCCTTCAGCCAGACTTGGGTAATCCTCCATAAAAATAAAATACAAGTGCCCTTTTGAATAATGGACCTTGTAGGACTCGAACCTACGACCGGACGGTTATGAGCCGTCTGCTCTAACCAACTGAGCTAAAGGTCCAGTCCAAGTCCAAATCGCGGCGGGGGGGATCGAACCCTCGACCTCTCGGGTATGAACCGAACGCTCTAGCCAGCTGAGCTACACCGCGAAATGTTAAATAAAATATTTATTTAATCGGGAAGACAGGATTCGAACCTGCGACCCCCTGGTCCCAAACCAGGTGCTCTACCAAGCTGAGCTACTTCCCGTTCAAATGCACCCAGTAGGAGTCGAACCTACAACCTTCTGATTCGTAGTCAGACACTCTATCCAGTTGCGCTATGGGTGCAAAATATATCATGCTTAATACCTCTCGGTATAAGCGGAAGACGGGATTCGAACCCGCGACCCCCACCATGGCAAGGTGATGTTCTACCACTGAACTACTTCCGCATAAATGCCGACTAGAAGATTCGAACTTCCGACCCCCTGTTTACAAGACAGGTGCTCTACCAACTGAGCTAAGTCGGCATAGCCAGTATCATGTTCAATATCCAATTGTCACTCACCCGTAGGTGAATGAGCCGTGACAGTCTCGAACTGTCGACCCTCTGATTAAAAGTCAGATGCTCTACCAACTGAGCTAACGGCTCAAATGGAGGATACAGGGCTCGAACCTGTGACCCTCTGCTTGTAAGGCAGACGCTCTCCCAACTGAGCTAATCCTCCAAAATTCGCGTGGCAACGTCCTATCCTCGCAGGGGGCGATCCTCCAACTACTATCGGCGTGCTGAAGCTTAACTTCTGTGTTCGGCATGGGAACAGGTGTATCCTTCAGGCTATCGCCACCACACTATA
>NZ_AZCP01000007.1:71120-118231 GCF_001433855.1 Levilactobacillus brevis ATCC 14869 = DSM 20054 | reverse complement strand
AAGTGCTCCGTGACAACTTTTAAAGTATATCATGTCGTCCAAATCATGTCAACATCTTTTTAAAACTTTTGAATATATATTCAACCGGGTGGCTGAGATATTCAGATGCTCGATGCCTTTCGACAACATAAAACATTGTATCAGTTGCTGTTTGACGCGTCAAGCATTATTTTCAAATTGTATGACTATTCAGCAATTTGTTTTTTATGCATTTCTGTCGTTCACAGCAACAGGTAATATCTTACCAAGCATCCCGTCTTAGGTCAAGGATATTTACAAAATAAATCAAAAAAAATAGGACATAACTGTCCTACCCTTAATTTCGATATCGTCGAACCGGCTGATGTTGTATCGTCGCCGTCATCCGCTCCAAAAATTTGACCAGCAGATCATGCATCACAGCTTCTTCAGTTGCATCCGTAATAGCGACCTTAGTTCGGGCCGTATGCGGAATTCCCTTCAAGTAATAAGCAACCTGATTGCGAAAATCCCGTGGTCCTTCTACTGGTCCCTTGGCAACACACAACTTGTGCAAGTGTTCCAATGCAATCGTGATTTTTTCCTGTGGTGTTGGTTCTGCCAGCAATTCATCAGTTGCCAGGTAATGATTGATCCGTTGCAACAGCCATGGGTTCCCCATAACCGCTCGTCCAATCATAACCGCATCTGCGCCAACCTCATTCAACATCCGTTGCGCATCTTGTGGCGTCCGCACATCACCATTCCCCATGAAAGGAATGGTTAGATGCTGGGCAACCTCCGCTAAAATCTGCCAATCTGCTTGTCCTTGATACATTTGCTTCCGCGTTCGACCATGCATAGCCACCGCAGCAGCCCCAGCCCGCTGCGCCGCCAAAGCATTATCAACCGCAAAAATATGATGATCGTCCCAACCGGTTCGCATCTTAACTGTCACCGGCTTTTTTACTGCCGCAACAACTGCTGCCACCATATCGTGAACCTTTTGTGAATCCAGTAGCCATTTGGCACCCGCATCCGTATTAACTACTTTGTTCACCGGACATCCCATATTGATGTCAATAATATCCGCTGCCGTCTGTTGATCAACAAATTGAGCAGCCTGTACCAAGGTTTTCTGGGTGCCACCAAAGATCTGAATACTCATCGGATGTTCTTGCGCATTCACAGCCATCATTCGTAACGTTCGTTGATTATGATAATGAATTCCTTGCCCAGAAATCATTTCACATTCAACCAACCCGGAACCGAACGCCTTACAGATCGTCCGAAAAGCCACATTCGTTACCCCCGCCATGGGAGCAACCACCACTCGATTGGGAATCGTAACATCGCCAATCTGCCAACTTGTGCCTTCCATACTACTTAGCCTGTGCTTCCGTTAAAATGGCCCGTAAGTCATCTTCCGAAAATTGATACTTTGTCCCACAAAAATGACAAACTGCTTCGGCACCGTGATCTTCATCAATCATTTCCTGTAACGCTGCTGGTTGAATGGAAGCCAACGACTGGGCAAACCGGTCCTTAGAACAATCACACTTAAAGCCCACAGGCATTTTTTGGACAATCTTGATCTTTTCTTCTTTAAATAGAAGTGCCAAAATTTCTTCCGGTGTCTGTCCAGCCAGTAATAGTTCTGATACCATTGGCATCTCTTTAATCCGCTGTTCTAACCGCGCAATTGCTTCATCGGAAGCACCAGGCATTACCTGAATCAAGAACCCGCCGGCAACCTTAACTGTATTATTAGGCTGTACGAACACGGATACCCCCACTGCACTTGGGATTTGTTCCGACTTAGCCAAATAGTAAGTAAAGTCTTCACCTAATTCACCGGACACCAATGGCACTTGCCCAGTATATGGCTGGCCCAGGCCTTGATCCTTGGTAACCGTCAGCATACCGTTAACCCCAACCGCCTTTTTAACATCAATCTTGTGCTTTTCATTAAGCGGCAGGCTAGTATGTGGATACTGTAAATATCCCTTAACCGTCCCGTTAGCATTGCCATCAACAACAATGGCCCCCACTGGTCCATGTCCATTCACTTTGACAGTTAGCTTTTCATCCCCCTTTAGCAAGGAAGTTGAAAGTAACATCGTTCCAATCAGAGTTCGACCCAAGGCCGCCGTGGCGGCACTCCAAGTATCATGCCGCTGTTGCGCTTCAGCGACTGTTTCCGTGGCGTCAACCACGTATGCGCGAAACATGCCACCGTCAATTAAACTTTTTACTAAATAATCTGCCATTCCTGTAAACGTCCTTTCGTTTCTTTTCATCATGCCTTACCTTACCAGAATCCACACCATTTGCAAACACAAAAGGGACCGGAAATATTCCGGTCCCCTTCAACGCAATCAACTATTCAGAATGGTCAGACTCATGATCATCCGCTGCTGAACTAACGGCTGAATCAGCTGAGCTGGATTCATTGGCCGCAGAAGAAGCTAATTTAGCTTCCGTAGACGCCTGACGTTCTGCTTCCCGACGTTCTAATTCACGCTTGGATTCTTCAAAAGTTGCTGCCTTTTCACTTGGAAATTCGCTGTCGCCAGACTTTTCAGGCATCTTCCCAGTATTAAACAAGCTGAGAATTTGCTTTTCATCCAACGTTTCGTATTTCAGCAAGGCTTCTGCAATAATCTTGTGTTCTTCCTTGTGTTCTTCCAAAATCTTCCGAGCAGTCGCATGGGCTTCCTCGATGATTCGGCGAACTTCGCTATCAATTAAGTTAGCTGTTTGTTCCGAGTAGGCTGGTTGGTTGGTATAGCCCGCACCAACAAATGGTTGACCGCTGCCACTTTCCAGTGCCACCGTTCCCACTGCTTTACTCATCCCATACTGCGTAACCATGGAACGTGCAATTTGCGTTGCTTGCTCAAAGTCATTTGAGGCACCAGACGATTCCGAATTGAAGATCAACTCTTCAGCCGTTCGTCCACCCATTAACCCAGCAATTTGTTCCATAGCATCCTTCTTGGACATCAGCATTTGGTCTTCACGCGGCAACATGATCGCGTAGCCGCCAGCGCGGCCCCGTGGAACAATGGTTACCTTGTGGACAACCCGGGCGTCGTTCAAGACTAAGCCGACAATTGTATGCCCGGCTTCGTGGTAAGCCACCGTCTTGCGTTCTTGCGGACTGACTACCCGATCCTTTTTGGCTGGTCCGGCAATCACCCGATCTTCTGCTTCATCTAAATCAGAAGCATCAATTTGGGTCTTGTTCCGGCGAGCCGCCAATAGAGCTGCTTCGTTCAATAAGTTTTCCAAGTCAGCCCCAACAAAACCAGGCGTTTGCTTAGAAATTTCTTTTAAGTCAACATCATTAGCTAATGGCTTATTCTTAGCGTGGACCTTCAAAATCGCTTCACGACCCTTAACGTCCGGACGGCCAACCAGAATCTTCCGGTCAAACCGACCTGGCCGCAACAAAGCTGGGTCCAAAACATCTGAACGGTTAGTTGCCGCCATTACGATGACACCTTCACTACCAGTGAAACCATCCATTTCAACCAATAACTGGTTCAAAGTCTGTTCACGTTCATCGTGGCCACCGCCCATGCCGGCGCCCCGTTGACGACCAACTGCATCAATTTCATCAATAAAGATGATTGATGGTGCAGCTTTTTTGGCCTGTTCAAAGAGATCCCGTACACGGCTAGCCCCGACACCGACAAACATTTCTACGAAGTCTGAACCAGAAATTGAGAAGAATGGCACAGCTGCTTCACCAGCAACGGCCTTAGCCAGTAATGTTTTACCAGTTCCTGGCGGGCCCTCCAGAAGCACCCCAGATGGAATCCGGGCACCCAAAGAGACAAACTTACGTGGATTCTTCAAGAACTCGACCACTTCGACCAGTTCTTGTTTTTCCTCTTCCTCACCAGCAACATCAGAGAAGCGAACCTTATTCTCCTTACTATCAGCTGGCTTAGCTTTGCTCTTCCCAAAGTTCATAACGCGCCCATTGCCGCCACCTTGGCCGGCTTGGCCCATCATCATGTAGAAGAAGAAGAAAAAGATGAGTAGTGGTGCTACATAGACTAACAGATTAATCCAGAAGCCACTAGATTCTTCCGCCTTGGTATTGACCTTTACATTGTGATTCTTAGCGGCCTTATCAATCGCTGAAACCGTCGAGTTATTCGTCAAGACTTGCGTACTAAAGCTTGTTACCGCCGTACTTTGCGAACCGCCAAGACTAAAACCGGTATTGGTTGCCCGCTTTTGTGCATTGCGGTACTCACCAGTAATCTTGTAAACGCCTCCGGATGGTTGAATGGAGAAGTTCTTGATCTTATTCGCATTCAAGTCTTTCACGAACTGACTCGATTGGATTTCTTGGGATTGTGAGCTTGTGTTATTACCATTGAATAGGTATACCACACCAATGACCAATAAGAAGATCACAATATAAAACAGGCTGTTACGAAACAGACCGTTTCGTCGATTATTCATGTCGTGCCTCCTTACCCACAGTTCCCAGCCTTAAGTCTAGGAACGAAATTAAGAGCTTGTGCTCTTTTACTAAATAAGATGTTATCACAATTGACTATCATTGACTAATTATTTATCTGAATAAACTGACGGCTTCAAGACACCGACGTAAGGAAGATTTCGATACTTTTCCTCGTAGTCCAAACCATAACCAACCACAAATTCGCTAGGAACATTAAACCCAACGTAATCCGCTTTGGCTTCCACGACCCGACCACTTGGCTTGTCCATTAACGTGCAGACCTTAATCGACTTCGCTTGACGATCCTTCAACAAGTCTTCCAAGTATTTCAGTGTCCGACCAGTATCGATGATATCTTCCACCAAGACAACGTCGCGGCCAGCAACATCTGTATCCAAATCCTTCAGTAGACGAATCGTCCCAGATGATTCGGTCCCACCATTATAACTAGATACATCAATAAAATCGATGGTGGCGTAGATATCCATGTCACGAATCACATCGGTCATGAATAGGATAGCCCCCTTTAAAACACAAACCATCAGTGGGGTCTTATCCCGGTAATCCTCGGCCAATTGTTGACCTAACCGTTTGCACGCGGCAGCAATATCTTCTTCACTATATAGGACCTTTTCAATATCGTTATTCATACTGTTCCCCTTTCGTCTATTCAGCTTTCAACCCAATATGATAGTTTTTGGTATGTGAGCGCGGTGGCCGTACCGCCCACTTTACACCCAATACAGCCAAAACAGTTCCCTGGGCCGTTACCAACACTTGTTGTTGGGCCCGCTGTTCACGCGGAATCTTCGCATTAATTAGTGCCCGACGAACTGGTTGGTGGTGGCCAGTTCGCAGCCGCAAGCGATCACCCGCCTGCCACTCGCGAACCATTAACGGAAAGTCCGCTGTCGTCAAAGCAATTGTTTCATGCGTTATCATTTTCGCTGTATCTGTTGTAAAGCAGCCAAGTTGGCGACCGTGTCCAATTGATTGCCATTGGTCTAAGTCTACCATAAATCTAAAATGTTCCACGGATTTTTCATCGTTTTTTTTCGGTTGCCAGAAGCGAAAATGCGTATAGCTTTTGGTCAGTTGCCACCCTTCACTAAAAACGACGCTACCGGTGGGATGTTGCCCGTTTGCCAGCAATTGCAAACACTGATCAATCTGCGGATATCCCGCCGAAATAGTTGGCGCCTGCTGTTTGATCAATCGGGTTAGCAGTAACCGTTGTTCAGCAATCGAATGACGTAACAATCCCGCCACATTATCAGACCTTGTCATGATTGTTTGTAACTGTTGATCTAAAGCTTGATCACTGATCATTAACGTTTCTTGCAGTTGCTGGGCATACGTCATCACATGTTCAACCACCTGAGGATTCTCTTGTTTCAACAACGGAATGAGCTGATGCCGAACTCGATTACGACTCGCTATCAACTCTTGATTAGTGGCATCCTCGTACCACGGCACTTGTTGCTCACGAGCGTAGGCTTTGAGTCGTTCTTTAGTGAAGGGAAGCAAGGGCCGAATAACTCGGCCACCAGCTAAAGGCCGGCTGGCCGCCATACCGGTTAATTGTGCCAGCTGACCACCCCGAATGAGCTTTAATAGGATTGTTTCAACCTGCTCGTCGGCCTGATGAGCCGTTGCCACCCAATCCGCCTTTTGTTGGTGCAATTGCTGGGCAAAAAAGTCATAGCGAAATGCCCGCGCAGCAGCTTCCACACCATGGCTTGGATGTTGGTCAATCGGCCATTTGGTTGTCACCAGCGGTATCTGATGGGCGGCACACCATTTTTTTAAAAAGGCGGCTTCCGTTTGACTCTGCTGTCGCAATTGATGATTCACATGCACGACTGTCAGCTTCGGCCGCATGGTCACCGGTAATGTCATGAGCAACTGTAGCAGCACCATCGAATCAACCCCAGTAGACACCGCCACTAGCCCGTGTTGTTGTGAATCGGCCCATCCCTGTGCCTGCCAATTTCGTTGAAAATCACTTTTTAGCGTCACTTGTTCCTGCCCCCAACAATTCAACCATTAAGAAAAAGGGCCGCACGAATGCGGTCCCTATCAAAGACAATTAGCTACGCCGACCGCCACGGCCGCCACGTTTGCCCTCAGTGTTACGTTTAATTGTTGCCAGTCGATCCTCACTTTGTTTCAAGAACCCTGACATCATATCGTCAAAATTTTCTTCATGTTTAACCGCATGATGACCGGAAAACCGACCATTGGCTGAGCTATGATGTGGCCGCGGTCCATTATTCTCGAAACGCCGACCGCCATGGTCACCGCCGCGATTTCCCCCATTGCTATGATGGTCATGATCGCCACCGCGGGCGCCCTCATGATGATCATTATGCGCATGGTGCGGCCGTTCTGATGCCGGATGATCCGTAGCTTTACGAATCGATAACCCAATCTTACCATCGTCGCCAACAGTCAAGACTTTGACTGTCACCTCATCACCAACAGATAAGACGTCATGAATATCCTTTACATACCCGTCAGAAATTTCACTAATGTGCACCAGCCCGGTCTTGTGGTCACCTAAATCAACAAATGCACCAAAGTTCGTAATTCCGGAGACCTTTCCGGTAACTTTAGCTCCAACCTCAATTGCCATAAACAAGAAGTTCCTCCTTAAAATAAGTGGTTTTAGTATAACACAATTTTAACCAATCCCAAACGCCAAAACACAAAAAGCCTCTCATAAATTCTGGTTTTCACACCCCTAGTAAAGCCCGTTAAATTAACTTTCTAGCCAACTCCCCTAATGTTACGGCTTTTCATTAAGTCTATTAAGAATCCACAGCGCTTTCAGAAAAGTCTCGCCTATTTAGACAAATAAAAAAATCGAAACCTAACGTTTCGATTTTCCAATCACTATTTTGCGGTGACATCACTCGCATGGTCCCCAGGTAGACTATAGATAGTCTCCCCCGACTTCGAGTAATAATACTTCGAGCGGATTAGCTGAGCGACGTAATCCTGATTATTCAATTGTTTAACTTTAAGATCCAGCTGGGTATTTTCTGCCTTGGTCTTCGTCAATTGACGTTCACTCGTGGCCACTTGCTGATTGACCTTGTGCAAGCTGGCATTGGTCCGAATGAGTTGGATGCCTAGGATTAAAGCAAACACAGCAAATACCAACCCGATACGCAAAGCCCGACGCATCCGTCGACGACCCAACCATCGCGTGTGGTGCTGGACTGCCTGCTGATGATCCAGTTGTCGGGTATAGTCATTTTCAAGCCGTTTTACTTTAGCCGTTTGTACTTTTTCATCAGCCATCCCACTCACTCCTCAAATTTAACCAGATAGTTTAACTTGAGTATAGCAAGTTTCAATTTCCCCGTCTAGCTAGTTAAGCAGATTGTAAAATACTCGTCACATTATGCGGTTATTCTTGGCGGAAATCTTGGGCGTATTCTTCCTTGACGATGGTGTACATCCGTTCAGCATCGTCTTTCTTAGTCGTCTCCAATAATTCATCCACAGTAATGGTTAACGTTTTATTACCAAACTTGATCACCAGTTCATCTCGTGGTGCCACTTCCGTTGAAGACTTGGCTACCTTACCGTTAATCTCAATTCGGCCCTTGTCCGCAATTTCCTTGGCAACTGAACGCCGCTTGATAATCCGAGATACTTTCAAATATTTATCTAATCGCATATTATTTTCCTCCAAAATGACGCAATTTTTGCCACAATTTTAATAATGTTCTCGCGTGGGGAATCGCCAACCATTCCCGCACGGTGAGTAACTGCCAGCTAAGTGCCAAACTAAAGAAGATGATCACACCCACCGGAATCGTAATCAACAGCGCACCACCAGCAGCGAGTCGTCCAGTTGCTAAAGTGGGCCACCAGTGTTCTAGTAAGTCGCCAGTTAATTGAACACCAGCCACCATGAGGATGGTACATCCTAGCAGTTTTCGAATGAATGACCGCTGCCAGATGCCTGTCCGTAAGTCACGCGCTGAGCCATACCAAATGATGGCAAACGTGACTCCTAAGCTCATAACCGTTAGCCAACTCGCTCCGACTCCGCCGAAATGTATGACTGACCACCGATTGAAGAGACATTTAACAATAAAGCCCGTCATTAAAGCCACCACCGTTAACCGATAGGTATCCTGACTTTGTAAGACACTATTATAAGTCTGAATCAACGTCGCTAAGATGATACTAAGCATGTAGATGGCTAACATGCCCACTCCTTGCGTATTGCCAAATAGCAATCGATCAATCCATGGCATCAGACTGATTAGACCCGCAGTTGCTGCTGCCGCTATAACCAAAGCAATCCGCATCATTGTTGTCGTCAAGCGTTTAAACGCTTGAGGATGACGCTGTCGCTGGGCTTCGGTCAAAGCAGGGAGTAGTGAGGTGGCAAAGGCCACCGCAACCACCAATCCTAATTGGACTAGTGGCTGAGCCCGATCATAAACCCCTTTCAGACTCTTGGCGGCTAGATCACTCATGCCGCCCGCAACCAGTCCATTCTTAACCGTAAACGAATCGACCAGCTGTAATAACACCATCATCGCTGTTAGCAAGCAGAGTGTGCCACCCTCGATCAGCAATCGCCGGCCTAAATGGGGCAAGCGACGACCTGCTGATGACTGTGCAGTGCGCCACCGCGGTAGCGTCAATAATGCGGCTACAGCCGCGATGGTACCACCGCTGAGTGCCCACGTACCCATTCGATACACTGACCACCCATGATGCGTCGCCCAGCCAGCCGCTGCGAGAATAACGATCACCCGGACTAATTGCTCGACGACTTGGGAGCGGGCAGTTGGTAACATATCAAATCGGCCCTGATGATAGCCCCGTCCAACGGAAAGTGCTGGCATAAATAAGAACATCCACGCCACCATTTGAATCAAGGGCGTCAGCTGGTGATCGCCCATTCCTCGTGCTAACCAAGGGGCGCCCACCATCAACCCGCCAAAAATCACCACGGCTAATCCCCCAGTCCACCGGTAAACTTGCCGAGCAACGGTCTGTTGGGTTGCTAAATCGGGGGCTTCCGCAATCAACTTAGAAATAAAGACGGGTAGGCCACTCAATGCAAACGTCATGCCAATGCCATAGAGTGGATACACTTGCTGATACACATAAAATCCAGTATTCCCCACCATATTCTGAAAGGGTACCCGATAAACAGCGCTCAGTAATTTGGCAACAAATGCCGCAACTGAGAGAATCAGGGCCCCCTGTAAGGTGGTATTAACATTGCGGTTGCCCATCAGCGGCCTCCTTACTTATCGGTTGCCTTAGCAGCCTTAGGTTTAGTCGTTTGCTCCACAATCTCACGTAACGTAACCATGAAGGCTTGCACTTGCGGTAACCAATCAGTTGTCGTCATATTGGGCTGTAAGACCAACTTAATGTGCAATCGATCATCATTAATGCCAACAGTAGCTTTCAGTTGCGTAACCGCCAAAGCCTTAAAGACGTCTTCACCGCCTAAGATTTCCGTTCCTTGTTTCGACACTGTCACGAATACATCGCCATTGACCCGCCGAATTTTATCGACTAAAGCCAAATCCGCGGCTAACTTCAATTGGCCAATTGTCAAGAGCTGATCCACTGCTGGTGGGTATTCCCCAAACCGGTCAATCAGGTCCGCTTGAATCTCGCTCACCTCATCGTCATCTTCCAATTGACGAATCCGTTTGTACATCTCAATCTTCTGTTGTTCATCCTCAATGTAATCACTCGGAAGATAGGCTTCAACCCCCAACTCAATGGTCGTATCCGTCTTCGGTTGTGTCTTTTGCCCCCGCTTCTTGGCAACGGCGTCACTGAGCATCTGCGTGTACAAATCATAACCCACGGAGTTAATAAATCCATGCTGTTGCTTACCCAGCAGGTTACCAGCTCCCCGAATGGATAGGTCTCGCATCGCAATCTTGAAACCCGACCCTAACTCGGTAAAGTCTTTAATGGCCTCTAGCCGCTTTTCACTGACTTCGGTCAGCACCTTATTGGGCTGGTAAGTAAAGTAGGCATAGGCCACGCGGTTACTTCGACCGATCCGCCCACGCAGTTGATATAACTGCGACAAGCCCATGCGGTCAGCATTTTCAACAAAGAGTGTGTTGGCATTGGGGATGTCGATCCCAGTTTCAATGATGGTGGTGGTTACCAAGACATCATAGTCCCCCCGTAGAAAGTCGAACAACACACCCTCTAATTGCGCTTCCGTCATCTTACCATGAATGTAACCGACTCGCGCTTCTGGCACCAACGCTTGAATTTGCCCCACCGTCTTTTCGATGTCATCCACGCGGTTATGCAAGTAAAAGACTTGACCGCCACGCTGCATTTCGCGACGGATACCGTCCTGAATCGCTCCCGCATTTTGTTCCATCACGTAGGTTTGAATCGGGAACCGGTTAGCCGGTGGCGTCTCAATCACAGACAAGTCGCGGACACCCAGCATTGACATGTGCAGCGTCCGGGGAATCGGCGTTGCCGTTAAGGTCAGCACATCGACGTTGGCCTTAAGTTGCTTCAACCGTTCCTTATGTTTAACACCGAACCGCTGCTCCTCATCAACCAGCACCAATCCCAAATTTTTGAATTTAACATCTTGTGATAAGAGCCGGTGAGTGCCCACAACAATGTCCAATTGCCCGGTTTCCAAGTCATTAATCGCCTGGTGAATCTGCTTAGTCGTTCGGAAACGGGAAAACATTTCGACATTGATTGGATAGCCTTCAAATCGACTGACCATCGTATCATAATGTTGTTGCGCTAAGATAGTTGTTGGGACTAAAAAGGCTACTTGTTTACCGGCTTCAACGGCTTTAAATGCTGCCCGTAACGCAACTTCCGTCTTGCCGTAGCCCACATCCCCAACCAACAAGCGATCCATTGGCCGCGGCTTCTCCATATCATGCTTGACCTCTTCAATCGTTCGTAACTGGTCAGGCGTCTCTGCGTATGGAAAATCATTTTCAAAGTCATGTTGTAAGCTATCATCCACTGGGAACGCGTAGCCCTTCTCAGCCGAGCGTTTGGCATACAGGTCCACTAACTCATCAGCAATGTCTTCAATCTTAGCGGCCACTTTACTCTTGGTCTTCGCCCACTCAGAACCGCCCAACTTGTTAATCTTGGGCTTTTTATCCTCGGATGAGACATACTTCTGAATGAGATTTAGTTGGGTAACGGGAATGAATAGTTGCGCGTTATCCTGGTAATCAATGGTCATGTAATCCTGATGAACGCCATCAACCGTCAGCGTCTGCATCCCAATAAACTTCCCAATCCCATGGTTAACGTGAACAACGTAGTCACCGGGCTTTAGGTCCGTATAACTCTTTAACCGTTCAGCGTTGGCCATCGTTTGCCGTCGGGGGCGTTTTTTGGTCACCTTTTGGAACATTTCGGCTTCCGTAATCACAACTAATGAGGCTTCGGGCAACTCAAATCCAGTTTGCAGTCGCTCCGGCACTAACTGGGTTAGTCCTGGTTGGAGGTTTGCCGATTTGGTTAAAACCGCTTGAATTTCAAAGTCATCAAGGGTTTGTTCAATCTTAGCAAGCCGTTCCTCGTCTTGAACCAATAATACGACCGTCTGCTGTTGTTTGTGCCACCGGTCAATTTCAGTTTTCATCACTGGTAACTGACCAAAGAACTGTTGCATCGCTCGCGTCGTCATATTGGTCACCGCTTGGAACCGTAAACTCCCCATGCCCTTTTGGAACAATGCCAACATAATCTGGGCATGTTTATCGGCCCGGACAATTGGCCGCAATTCACCGCCAAAGGTTTGCTGGGTAAAGATTTGATGATGGGCTAATTTATCCGTCGCCCAGTTCGCTTCATCCTCCAATAATTGTCGTTCAGCATCTTGCAGCCGCACGTAGTCGCCGAATAAAACCACACCGTCATCTGGTAAATAATCCAACACTTGGTGGTGTTCGGGGAATAAGTAGTCCGCAAATTCTAATAACTGTGGATCAACTGAGCCCTTCTGCAACCCATCAATCAATGGTTGAACCTGATTGGTCAGTGTGGTCGCATCTTCTGCCGCTAAGTCAGCAGTTTGAGCTTGTAAGGTTGTCCGGAGTGCCGTCGCTCCAGTGGCCCGTTCATCAGCGGTCAAAATAAAGTCCGTGGCTGGTAAAACCTCGACCGTTTGTACATTATCAATACTTCGCTGGGTGGCGGGATCAAAGTAGCGTAATGAATCCACTTCGGTATCGAAAAAGTCAATTCGGACCGGATAGTCCGCCGCTAATGGATAGATATCAATAATGGACCCCCGGACAGCGAAATCACCAGGTGCCGCTACTAATTTCTGATGCGCATACCCCATCGCAAACAACTTTTGCTGGAGGGCTTCCAAATCAAATTCATCGCCAACACTAACTGTAAATCGGGCGGCCGCAAAATTTGCTGGTGTGGGTAAGAACCGCCGTAATCCCGATAACGAGGTTACGACAACCACCGGCCGGTCACTCTGTAAAGCCCGCAAGGCATCAATTCGTGCTGAGCGGTACTCTGGCGAACTGGTCGCTACCTCAGCCGCCAATAACTCCTCCACGGGAAAGTCAAAGAGCTCGTCATCATCTAGCAAATTGGCTAAATCGTCGACGAGCTGGCTAGCGTGATAGAGGGTATCCGTCACATAAACTAGGGATCGCTGTTGCTCATGGAGCAGACTGACAATAAATAGCGTCTCCGCCGAGCCATTAAGTCCCGTCACTAATTGACGCTGACCAATCCCAAGCGTTTGACGGATGGTCGCGTATTGCGCCGTCTGGGTCATAAATGCTTCTAAATTCACACGATAACTTCCTATTCTTAGTTGTACTGGTTCATCAATTGCGTAAAGTCACTGCCGGCTACCCAATCATCGAGGGCCGCTACCGCTCGATCAGACGCCTGATTAAAGACTGGACGTTGATCAGTTGTAAACTTACCTAATACGTAGTCCACGACCGTGTGTTGCTGTGGGTGGGCAATTCCGACTTTTAAACGACCAAAGTTCTGCGTCCCAACGTGGGCAATAATACTCTTAATGCCATTGTGCCCACCCGCAGAACCATGATCCCGCAAGCGAATCCGACCTAAAGGTAAATCCATATCATCTTGAACGACCATAATATCGGCAACATCAATCTTAAAGTAATCCATAATCGGGTGAACGGCCCGCCCGGATTCGTTCATGAATGTCGTAGGCTTCACGACCAAGACCTTTTCACCATTCACAAGACCGCTACCAAACCGCGCGTCCATTTTACGCGTAGTCAACGCAATACCATGTTGCTGAGCAAACGCGTCAACCACCATGAAGCCGGTATTATGCCGCGTATTGTCATATTGGGGCCCAATGTTTCCTAAACCAACAATCATTTTCATCGTTTCATGTTCTCCCTTAACGCAAATTGTGACTGAGCGCTAGAAGCAAAATAGCTGGACGAGACACTAATGGCCCGTTCAGCTGACTCAGTTTATTCTTTTAGTTTATTCAATGCCCTATAGTATAGCATAATCCCCTCACAACTTCACGACTCCCGTCCGTGAAACAATTGTTTAGTTAAATAAATGATTGTTTTCACAAATTTTCACTGGGAGCATGGTCGAACACCTTTTTACATGGTATACTAAGCGGTGGGTATTTAATACGAGCGATAATCACTGGATTATCGATGAGAATTGCGTACCTGGATGTCAAAATTTTATAGGAGATGAAGAATTTGACTACTAAGAATCATCAAAAAGTTGTTTTAGTCGGTGACGGTGCCGTTGGTTCCGCCTACGCTTACTCAATGATGAACCAAGGTATTGCCGAAGAATTCGTAATTGTGGACGTTGTTAAGGAACGCACTGAAGGGGACGCTTTGGACCTTGAAGATGCCCAAGTCTTCACGTCACCAAAGAACGTTTACTCAGGTGATTACTCTGACTGCAAGGATGCTGACGTGGTTGTTATCACTGCCGGCGCCCCACAAAAGCCCGGCGAAACTCGTTTGGACTTAGTTAACAAAAACTTGAAGATTTTGTCCTCAATCGTTAAGCCAGTTGTTGAATCTGGTTTCGATGGCATCTTCGTTGTTGCTGCTAACCCAGTTGACATCTTAACTTACGCAACTTGGAAGTTCTCTGGCTTCCCTAAGGAAAAGGTTATCGGTTCTGGGACTTCTTTGGATACTTCTCGTCTACGCGTTGCGTTGGCTAAGAAGTTCAACGTTGACCCACGGAACGTTGAAGCTTACATCATGGGTGAACATGGTGATTCCGAATTCGCTGCCTACGACGAAGCAACTGTTGGCTCAAAGCCATTGAAGGTTGTTGCTAAGGAACACGGTTTAACCGATGATGACTTAGCTAAGATCGAAGACGACACGCGGAACAAAGCTTACGAAATCATCAACCGTAAGGGCGCAACTTACTACGGTGTTGCAACCTGTTTGATGCGGATCACGAAGGCTATCTTGCGTGACGAAAATGCTATCTTGCCTATCGGCGCTGCTTTGAACGGCGAATATGGTTTGGATGACATCTTCATCGGTACACCAGCCATCGTTAACGCTAACGGTTTAGGTGGCGTCATCGAAGTTCCTCTTTCTGACAAGGAAAAGGACTTGATGGCTAAGTCAGCTGAAACATTGAAGAAGGTTACCCAAGACGGTTTAGCCGCTTTGGAAAACTAATTTGACGATTTAAAGGGGTCGTTCCTTACGGGAACGGCTTTTTTATTTTGTCTGATTACTTAAATTCCACGAAGAGCCCAGAACTGACAAGACTTGTTTACCGCGCCCTATCTCTAAATCACCCGCTAATCTGGCACAGTGTTTTCTGAATGAACATGACATAGTTATCCGTTTTAATTATCAAATTAATTAAATTCTTCGAAAACTGACATCATCATGATGAAAGCGATAACATAAAAGCAGTCGCGTTGCCATTTAAGGTAGTTTGAAGTAAGCTGGGAGTATGCTATTGGTGATAGTTGAAATGACGACTTTTCCTCCACTGGCTATTTTAGGAGGTCACACCTATGAAAAAACGGAAAGCCTTCGTGATTGGGATTGTCACTGCGGTTGTCGCAGTTGGTGCCATTTACGTTGGACAAGCAATGCATTATTCTTCTAGTAAAGTTTTCTTCAAAGATACGACAATTGCAGGGGTCAACGTGGGGGGCAGTACCGCTAATCAAGCGGCTACTAAGCTAAAGACCGCCATGCAAGATCAGCAATACACCTTAAAGGATGGCAGCAAAACCGTTGCCAGTTTTAAGACTAATCAGGTTAACCTGAAAGTCACCTCCAAGCAGGCATTAAGCCAGCTGATTGCCAAACAAAACGTTTGGAGCTGGCCAGCACATGTCACCACCGCCACGGCAGACAGCATCAAGCTCAATGCTAGCAGCGCTAACCAACAAAGTGTGCAGGCTCTGGCTAAATCAATTGCTACCAAAGCCAACAAGACGCGGACAGCGGCCAAAAGTGCCTCATTTAGCTACCAAAATGGACAATGGGTGGTGACTAAGGAAAAGGCCGGTAACCAACTCAGCACTGCCAAGTTAGCTAAGTCAATTACAGCGGCTATTGAACAAGGTAGTAATACCGTAGACGTTTCGAAAGATTACTTGCAGCCCAAAGTTACTACAACGTCTGCTAGCTTCAAAGCAGCTAAGACTAAAGCTGAGGCTATTACCAAGCAAACTTATCTCTACAAGTTAAGTGGTCATAAAGTAACCATTCCGGCGGCAACTTTAGCAAGTTGGCTGACCTTAAAAGATGGTAAATTGACTACTAAGACCACAGCCGTTAAGGCCTATTTGACTAAGCTCAGCAGTAAATACGGCACCATCAATAAGACACGGACATTTAAGTCCACTAAACGTGGTACGGTTAAAGTCAAGGCCGGGTTATATGGCTGGAGTATCAAGGTCAAGCGTGAAACACCAGCCTTGAGTAAGCTGGTTCTCGCTGGCAAAGGGATGTCTCGAACACCGGCTATCCAAGGTAGCGGCTATCACAGTAACGGTACCGACATCGGCAAGTCATACGTTGAAGTTGATAAACAAAATCAGCACATGTGGGTTTATAAAAACGGAAAAGTCGTCGTTTCAACCGACATTGTGACTGGTTTACCAACTACGGCCCATCACACGCCAGTTGGTGTCTGGGTCATCTGGAGTAAACAACGTAACACCACCCTTCGTGGTAAGAATGATAACGGTTCTAGTTATGCTTCTAAAGTGAAGTACTGGATGCCAGTCGATGACACTGGCGTTGGGATTCATGATTCGCCGTGGCAACCTACTTACGGTGGCACATGGTATAAGAAACACGGCTCCCATGGCTGTGTTAACACCCCACCGTCTAAGATCAAGGCAGTTTACGAGAATGTGAGTGTCGGTACTCCCGTCATTATCTTCTAATGAAAATTTAAAAAAGGGTCTCGCCTTGCGAGATCCTTTTTTTCGACCTAATTTAATGCCAAGCCGATAGCACCTAAAACGATAATCGCAATGACTGCCGCCAGTGTCCAATAGAGCCATTTTTTAGTGATAATCCGTTGATTATCAGGATCTTCTGGTTGTTTCATCCGTTGACCCTCCCTTAGCCAAACTTTCTTTTATTTTACCACGAATTTCATCGAAATTTTCTCCCCGTTTCGCTTAGAAATATGGTATTATTAAAAGAGATTATTAGAAGTTTCTAATTTTAGGAGGTCATCAGCTATGCTGTTAAAGTCCCTAGTGAAACCGAAAGAACGGTTAGTGACGGTTCGCGAGGATGTCACCTTGGAACAGGCACTAAAGGTTCTGGAAGATTCCGGTTACCGGTGTGTCCCAATCCTTGACGAAACGGGTCAGATTTTCCGGGGCAACATTTACAAAATGCACATCTATCGTCACAAATCTCGGGGCGGTGATATGCAGCTCCCCGTGACATCTTTATTAAAGAACGCGACGAAGTTCATTTCCGTGAATGCTGCCTTCTTCAACGTCTTCTTCTCCATCAAGGATTTGCCTTACATCGCTGTTCTCGATGATAAGAACGCTTTTTATGGGATTTTAACCCATACCCGTCTGATGGATATGCTATCCCAATCTTGGAACGTCAACATCAGCAGCTACGTGTTAACCGTCGTTTCTGCTGGTGAACGGGGTGATTTAGCCGGTATGGCCAAAGTCATTACGAAGTACACGTCCATTGCGAGTGTAATCAGCCTTGACGCCCAGGAAGGCGAACTGGTTCACCGGACCATGTTTACCCTACCCGCCGAAGTCGATGAAGAAAAGCTCGACCGCATCGTTAAGGCTCTGGAACGCAAAGAATTCCACGTGCCAGAAATTGAAGACTTACGTCACGAAAATTAGTATATAAAAAATCGGCAAAGCATGCTGGCTTTGTCGATTTTTTATATCCAGTGATCATTACCTGGGCACAATTATTAGTGAACATAAATACCCGTTAGCAAGTGTTCCACCTGCTAACGGGTTATGTCATTCACTATGTACAATTGCTACTTAACTTTTTTCTTACGTGCCTTGTCCACCAAGCCAATGCTGGTTGCAAGTGCCGTGTCCACCGCTGCCATTGTTTTTACATCCAAATGAGTCACTTGGTCTTTCAACCGTTGCTTATCAATTGTCCGAATTTGTTCTAACAAAATAACCGAATCCCGTTCAATCCCAGTACGAGCGGCAGAAATGCCGACATGCGTCGGCATTTTTGGCTTCTCGATTCGGGCGGTAATCGCTGCGACAATCACGGTCGGACTGTAGTGGTTCCCCACGTTGTTTTGAATAATCAACACGGGGCGCATGCCACCTTGCTCCGAACCAACGACTGGTGAAAGGTCGGCAAAAAAGACGTCACCGCGTTTGATTTCAACACGGGCCATAGGCCGCCATCCCCTCACTATTTAAATTTTTTATACTAACTCTCTGCTCTACGAAACTGGGTTAACCGCCGTTCCGCTTCCTCTTCACAAGGCGTGAACGCCTGTGCGAGGTCCCGGTTGATGAGCGCCATCGCCTGATACCCAACAATTAAAGCTAACTCCCGTGAGGCAGCCGCTCGTAATGGCACTAATGCCTGGCGCTGCTTGGTACGCGTCATGTGAAGCCGCAACGTTACTGGTTTCAATTGTCGTGATTGAGCCATGGAATTTTGCCCCTCCTCAAGTTGTTAATCACTTCGTCTCACTTAGTTTACCACGAAACATCATTTCTGGACACAAAAACGTCATAAATTAGTGACGATAAACTCGTGGTAAGCGACTTGTGAAGCCACAGGCAAGCTCATAATGAATTGTTTGACAATAATCGGCCATTTCTTGAAGCGTAATGACGTGATCACCATCACGACCAATCAAAGTCACCCGCGTTCCTCGGGCGTAGTCGTGAGGCAAACGAATCATCAGTTGATCCATGCACACACGCCCAATAATTTCACAGGCCTGACCATCAACTAGTACATGAAAACCTTGCAGTCGTCGTTCGTAACCGTCTGCGTAACCAATCGGCACAGTCCCCACCCATTCCGTCTGTTGGGCGGTGTACGTGGCCCCATAGCCGACTGATTCACCGGCAACGACTTGTTTACTATGAACCAACTGGCTGGTTAGACTCAGCGCTGGCTTTAATGCATACGGCGCTGGAATAGCAGTCCCGGAAGGATTTAAACCATACCCTGCAACACCGAAACGAACCATGTTGTCATTGCAGGCTGCATGCCAGAGACTCGTAGCGGAATTTGACACGTGGACGTACCGTGGTCGTTCTTTCAAAACAGCTGTCAACGTTTGCCACTTGGCAACTTGTTGCTTAAAGTACGTCTCATCTGGACTATCAGCCGTGGCAAAATGCGTGAAAATACCTTCAAAGTTCAACGTTGCGTGGGTTGCCAAATAAGTAACCGCTGTCGTCAACTCAGTTGTTGTTTTAAACCCAATTCGGCCCATTCCTGTATCCAATCCTAAATGAACCTGTAACGGTGCTGTTGGTTGTGCCAATGCCAAGTAGGCGTCCGCAGCAACTAACCAGTCAGTCGCCGCAACGGTTGCTGAGATGTGCTGTTGCGCCATCAACGGCGCATCTTCTGGCTCCGTCACCCCTAATACGAGGATCGGTTCATTAAAACCGGCTGCCCGTAATTCCAGGGCTTCATCCAAAATGGCCACACAAAAACCAGTGGCACCGGCCTCTTTAGCCACCTGAGCCACCTGAACAGCACCATGCCCATACCCGTTAGCTTTAACCACCATAAATAACTCACAGCCACTCGCTAACCGTGTCACTTCAGCCTGAATATTATCGTGTAACGCTTGGCGGTCAATCACTAATTGTGTTGGCCGATGGACCCCAACTACCATGATTCGTTCCCTCTTTCTAGAATAACCTGTGTCATCACGACCGTCTCCGTGTGTGAAATCGAAACGTGCGCAATTCCCCCAAATGGTTGGCGACGCACCACTGGCCGCCCGGCATCATTATCCCGAATCTCAATGTCTTGAAAGGTCACAGTCGCCCCAATCCCCGTCCCCATTGCTTTACTGTAGGATTCTTTGGCTGACCATCGTCCCGCAATGAATTCCAATGCACGTTGCCCACTCAATTTCTGGTAATCAACGCGTTCATTCGGTGTCAAGACTTTAGTTAAAAAACGTGGTTGGCGTTCAACAACCCGCTGTACCCGTTTTAAATCAGTGATATCAATACCGGTTCCATAAATCATGGTGTTCACCTCGCTTAAAGTCTAGCTATTATTTTAGCACAGCCACCCCTAATTAGGGTTACAAGTTGCTGAGTTAAGTCGAATTTTAACTTATTATCAGACCATTTCACAGATAAACCCCTAAAAGATTTGGCCATTCGCACAAAAAAGGTAGCCGACTCGCAGTTCGACTACCTAGTAAATACTTATTGATTAATGCGCAACGGTTTCACGGAGCCGTAATTGCGCAGCTACAGGATTACTGGTTGGCATGGCATCTGCTGGTAAGACCTCGACCTGTCCACCTAAGCGGCTGACCTGCAGGGCCAGATCATTGTATAGATTATTCTGCCGACTTAACGCTGTGGCTGTCATCACCGTTCCCTTTTCAGTTAAATGGCCTGGTTGACTGGCATCATCGCGTAACCACAGCTTCGCCACTTGCCCTTGTACGGCCGCCGTCGCTAATGGACCCAAGTCTTGGACAACCTGTTGATTCTGCCGAACCTTAGCGTAAGCATCCCGCCGAATCTGTGTTGCCTGCTGGTGTCGCTGTTCCGTAATTGACAAGGCCAACGCCGCTAATGTTTGATTGGCTGCCGCCAGGTTCGGTCCCTGAACAACGCGCACGACATGGTCTAAATAAGCATTCTGAGCAAATTTTCGGAAATTCCCCTGATCACTTGCATTGGCTACCAGAATCAATGGAACTTGATCGACATTCGAATAGTGCTGGGAAACATACGCGTCAACCATCATGAAATAATTTCGTTGATCCGCTTCCCGGGCTGTATCTAAAGACCCGGTTCCACTGTACTGGGTATGTTCTCCGGCAGATCGCTGCCAACGCCCACGGTCCCGCAGTTCACTTCCCAGGGCCTTTTCCAACGTTACGGGAGCATCGACTGGTAAGTTCACCATTTCTGGCCGCCCATTGCGCACCTGTGCCAGATCAAACGCATCACGACCTAAAAGCAAGATGTCATAATCACTGGTCTTATCTTGGGCCTGTAAAATGGGTAATACATTCGGTTGATACGTAACCGTCACTGTGGCCGCCACCGGTGTGTGTAGCCAATAATGATAACTATCACTGGCGCCCGCCATAATCAGCAGACCTGTGGCACTCCCATTAGTCAATGGGCCGTGTTCAAACGGCGTGAACGATTCAGCATAAGCAGACCACGTTCTGTCAGGTGCAACCTTCTCAAGTTGTTCTTTTCCCTGTTTTAGCAAACTGTTAAATTGGGTGCGGTCAGTCGCGGGGATTCCCGTGACTGGCAGAGTCATGGTAACGAATGGACCTGGCTTAGTGGCAAGCGTCAATGCAGCATGTAAGTCAAAGTTATTGGCCATGATAATACCTCCGTGGGGGGTTGCTATAAGTTTATTCGTATCAAATCTATAAGGACATAATAGCATGCACCCGTATTGAACGCAAGCCAACTTTTCTATCCAGAATCCATTTATAGTGTGAACATAGCTATTTAAGCCTGCTAAATCAACCTTTTATGCAGCAAAATTTTTTTATAAAAAAAGCACTCATCACTAGGATGAGCGCTCTCCAATCAATTCTCATGTAAAACTAGTCTTTCTTTCGAATGGTGAAGCCGCGGCTACCACCTTCGTTACGCCGACCACCGCCATTGTTGCTTCGGTGACTCCGGTTATCACTATGGTTACGTGAGTCATGGTTGCGTGAACCATGGCCACGATCATTACCATGACGATCTGAAGAACGGTGTCCACCACGGTAACCGCCACCGCCATTACCACCGCGACGATTGCCACCACCATGATGGTAGCCGCCACCGCCGTGACGTTTGCCACCGCGCTTAGGCAATGGTCGTTCTGGCGTGATCTTAACGGGTACTTGGTTATTGTCATCTTTCGTGACATCACTCAAGAGCGCCGCAACTAAGTCTTCGGCATCGTATTCGTTTAGCAAGCTTTCAGCTGCCTTAGCATACTTTTCCTTATCCGCCTTGTTGACCAGGTCAGCAATGGTTTCCTTCGCAGCACCCAATTGGCTGACGAACGCTTCTTCATCCGAAGGTGGCTTCAAAGGTAACATCCGCACCTTTGTCAGCTTTTCGATTTCACGCAAGTAGTCCATTTCGTTTGGTGTCACAAACGTCATGGAAACCCCATGCTTCCCGGCACGGCCAGTCCGGCCAACCCGGTGAACATAACTATCGGGATCTTGTGGAATATCGTAGTTATAAACATGGGTGACATCGTTAATATCAATCCCCCGCGCAGCAACATCGGTTGCCACTAAGATATCCAACTTACCGTGACGGAAGTCGTTCATGATTTGGGTCCGGCGCTTCTGCGTCAAATCCCCATGAATCCCAGCAGCGTTATAGCCGCGGGCTTCCAAACCACTGGCAATTTCATCTACCCGCCGTTTTGTCCGGGTAAAGACGATCGTCAAATCTGGTGATTGAACGTCAAAGAACCGCGTCATGACATCAAATTTTTCGAAATCACGAGAGCGCACGTAGAATTGGTCAATCAAGTCCGTGGTTAATTCCTTAGCCTTGATCTTCACATGCTTAGGGTCCTTCATGAATTGGACACCAACCCGTTTGATTTCAGGCGGCATCGTTGCAGAGAACAGCATCGTTTGACGTTCTTCTGGCAATTGTTTGATAATATCTTCAATATCGTCTAAGAAACCCATGTTTAACATTTCATCGGCTTCGTCCAAGACCAACATTTGTACGTGGTCTAACTTCAACGTGTGCCGCCGAATATGATCCAATAACCGACCCGGGGTCCCAACAACCACTTGCGGGTGATTCTTTAAGGATTTAATCTGACGACGAATATCAGCGCCACCATAGACAACTTGCACGTTAGCCCGTTCAGTCCGGCCTAACTTGTAAATTTCTTCTTGGGTTTGGATAGCCAATTCCCGTGTTGGTGAAACAACCAGCGCTTGAACATTTTCGTTACTCTTATCAATTTTTTCCAAAATTGGTAAGGCGAAGGCCGCAGTCTTCCCGGTACCGGTTTGTGCCTGACCAATCACATCTTGGCCGGCTAAAACCATCGGAATTGTCTCGGCTTGAATTGGGGTCGCTTCCTCGTAACCTACTGACGTAATTGCTTTAAGTAGGTCTTCAGAGAGACCCAGTTCTTTAAACTTCAAAAATAATTTCCTCCTAAATGAGTTCGTCGTTTTAGTGCCTCAGGGCTCTTGGAAAAAATCCGTTTTCCATGACGCGAACGATGATTGGCTAAAACGGGGTTCGTTTCAAAAAATACAACTAAGCCATCATACAACGCTGAAAGAAAATAAGCAACTCCCAGCTCTCGCGGAAGTTGCTTTGTTTTCACACTAATTTTCAGAAGAATCCTGTAAGGACGCTAATACTTGTTCTAAATGAATCCCGTGGGACCCTTTCAATAAAATCTGATCATCCGCCGTCAGCTGGTTTTGTAGATCAGCCGTTAACGTCGCCAAATCAGTCGTCTCATAATGAGAAACAACTAACTGTGGCTGTTGCTGTGCCAAAGCAGCCTGTAGTGCCAACATGTGTGGACCGACCAGATAAACGTGGTCGATCTTCGTTGCATCAATAGCGCTTGCCAAGCTAGCGTGCATCGCATCAGCCTGGTCGCCTAACTCCAGCATGTCCCCTAGGACCACATAGCGCTGACCAGTTACTGGCGTTTGCGAGAAGGCCGTTAAGACTTCCTTAGCCGCCGTTGGGTTTGAATTGTACACATCACTGAGAATGGCCGCACCAGAGGCGCTTGTCACCCATTCCGCCCGGTTTTCCGTCAAGCTAACGGTCGCGAGCGCTTGCTTGGCGCTCTCTGGTCGAATCCGATATAGCATTGCTACGGACAAGGCTGCCAAGGCGTTATTGACATTATACGTCCCAATCATTGGAATAGTAAATGTCACTTCCGGCCACTGATTCGTGGTAAAACTGGTCGTTGTCGGGGTTCCCGTAACGTCAGTCGCGAACAGATCATCGGTGCCCTGCTGGCCAAAAGTAACCTGTCGCTGGGTCAATTCAGTGGCACGCTCGCGTAGTAAGGGTTCATCACCATTAAAGACAAACACGCCATCATCACTCAACCCGTGTGTAATTTCCATTTTCGCATCCGCAATCTTATCGCGGGTACCAAAGAATTCAATATGGGCTTCTCCGATCATGGTAATCAGCGCTAAATCTGGTGAGACCAATTGGCTCAAAAAATCCAATTGTCCGGGACGATCCATTCCCATCTCAACAACCAGCATTTCGGTATTGGGCTCCATGGATAACACCGTCATGGGTACCCCAATCTCATTATTAAAGTTCGCATGCGTCTTGGTGACATTAAATTGCGTGCTCAAAACCGCCGCAATCATATCCTTAGTTGTGGTCTTACCATTGCTCCCAGTGACCGCCACCACCCGTGGATTAATTTTAGACAGATAGTATTGGGCGAGGGTTTGTAAGGCTTTCAGCGAATCATCGACTTGGATAACTGGGAAGTCAGCGGGGGCGGACGCTAGGTCACGGGCCCAAAGCGTTGCCACAGCTCCATGGTCGATGGCAGACTGAATAAATTGATGACCATCGTGTTCACCAGTCAGGGGAATAAAGAGTCCTCCCGGTTGGAGGTGTCGGCTATCAAATGCCACACTAGTCACACTGACACTACCCCATTGTTCGAAATCATTGATTGCTCCCACTGCGTGAGCAATTTCAGCAAGCTGCATCTTCATGTTTTCTACTCCTAATTAGTGAAACGGCCGCCTAAGGTCGCCACGTTCTCGAAATAATTCTGACCAGAGGTATTCGCTATCTCTGATATAAATTCTGAATTTCATTATACCATGGATTACGCCAGACAATCTTAAAACTAACGCAAAAACCACCGATGACAACTCGTCACCGGTGGTTGACAACTTCTAAATTAATTCACTAACATCATTAAATACCTGATTGTCATGAATGCTCAGCGCCCACTCACGCGTGGTCAAATCATAACGCAAACTAGCGACCTCACGAGAGTCGGCGTAAACATCCTCTTGTGTGTACCACGCATTTTGGTGCTCCGGATGGGTAATCGCGCGCACAGGAATCACATAAACTCGCCGTCGTTCAACTAGCTGATCGAACGCCACAATCATGCCATCCATTAGCCCTTGCGTCAGCTGTAACAGAATTTCATGCGGCACATCGCTGATTGCCAACGGACGGGCAAAGACCCAACGGTTATTGTGCATGGCGCGCAAATGCCGCTTGATACTAACTTCTAAAACGTGATCCACATCACCTAAGTGGCGGTAATACGTCTTATAGAACCCGTCTCTTAAGCTCAAAGAAACATAATTGTTCTGAAGTTTAGCATAAAAAGGCGTGCGAATGTGGGTATCCATGTGGGCTAGATATAACAGTTCAGCAATCTCCGTGGGCAGTAAGAAGTCCAAGTCATCACCGTGGGCATAATCTAGCCATTTAACAGCGTGGTCGTGTTTACCTAACAAATACCGGCGAATCTGCGCTTGCCCGGTTATGGTCTGCAATCGGGTATGCGGATTAATTTCCACATCGTTGCCAGACTCTTCGTTCAGCAATAATAATTGGTTCGGAATAGCCGGGATCCCGTTCAAAAAATCAGCGGGTAAAATTCCCAGTGAATAGATCATATTCGTCACCGGCTCTAGACTAATATAGATAAAATTTCCGCGCATGGTTGCACACTCTTTCCCCTAGTTTCAATCACACCTAATTGTACTACGAAACCGCCGATCAGCGCCCACTTATTTTACATTTTTTCCAGCCGAGCAATTCGATCGGCAATCGGTGGGTGAGTCGCAAAGAGGTCGGCAAATTTTTGTTTGTGCTTGAATGGATCACTGATATAAAGGGCCGCACTGTTAGGATCGGCAGCTTTCATGGGCTGACTGTCATCAATCTTTCGTAACGCACTAATCAGGCCTTGTGGATTACGCGTCAGCTCAACACTAGAGGCATCTGCCAAATATTCTCGATTACGCGAGAGGGCCATCTGCGCAATACTAGCCGCTAATGGCGCCAAGATAATCAGAAAAACGGAAATGACCAAACCAATGATATTACCAGCCGAATCATCGCGGTCATCCCGCCGCCGAGATGCACCGCCCCACCAGAACCAATTACTGGCAAAGTTAACCAATAAACTGATGGCTGCGGAAAGGGCTAACGCAATGGTCTGTAAGCGAATATCATAGTTACGAACATGGGACATTTCATGCCCAATAACCCCTTCTAGCTCTTCTCGGTTCAACCGTTCTAAAATACCGGTAGTTACCGCGACAGCTGCATGTTTGGGATCATTTCCGGTTGCAAACGCATTGGGGCTGGGATCATCAATGATGAAGACCCGCGGCATTGGTACTTGGGCCACCAACGCCATATCCTCAATCAAATGCCATAGCTGCGGCGCCTGACTGACATCTTTAATCTCACGGGCATGATTCATGCTCATCACCACATTGGTTGACTGGCTAATCATAATCAACATGTAGACCACCGCCACCACTGCGGCAATCACGGTTCCTGACACCCAACTGTTCCAAAAGAGGTAACCCAATGCTGCACCAATCGCTAAAGTTAAGACGCCGAAGCCAAACATGACGTAACCCGTGCGCCGTTTATTCATAGCAATTTGGTCATATAACATATGATCGCCTACTTATCTGACCCAAAGTCGTCAAAGTTAACCTTGGGCGTGGTTTTTTCTTCTTCTGGCACTTGCAAGTATTCACCAGCTTGGAAATGGTGCACCTTAGCCACGATGTTACTTGGGAAGGACTGAATCTTCACGGTCAAGCTTGCTACCGAACTGTTGTACAATTGCCGCGAATAAGCAATCTTGTTTTCCGTATTCGTCAGCTCTTCCATCAATTGGCTAAATTGAGCATTGGCCTTTAAATCCGGGTAGTTTTCAGACAGAGCGAATAACGACCGTAACGTCGTCGATAACTGATTAGAGACTTCCATCGTCTGTTGATGGTCATCAGCAGGTACCGCCGTCAATTGATTACGCAAGGCAACCACTTTCTTTAACGTCGATTGCTCAAAGTTGGCATATCCCTTGGTTGTGGATACCAAATTGGGAATTAAGTCATTTCGCCGCTTTAATTGAACGTCAATTTGACTCCAGGATTCTTGGACATTTGTCCGACTCCGAATCAGACCGTTATAACTGGCAACATACCAGATAACGAGTAAAACAATAATGATAATCGCAATAATCGCAACCATAAAATCACGCCTCCAAAAAATTATTTTGTCCCCTACAAAACTCACGTATCGGGCTACTGGCTTGGCCTAGGAACCGACCGAGTTTTCTGCTAAACTAATCATAGCAAAAGGCCCCACCCGAGACCAGCAACTTGGCTTTATTTTACCATTTGTTAGGAGGATTTCTTTATGCAACACATTTTGTTTGTCTGTTTAGGTAACATTTGTCGCTCCCCCATGGCCGAGGTCATTTTCCAACAATTAGTAGCTGACCGGCAATTGACCGATCAGTTTGCGGTGGCATCAGTGGCAACTAGTCCCGAAGAAGAGGGCAATCATCCCCATCCCGGCGCCTTGAAAACGTTACGGGAACATGGATTGGATGCTAGTGATCATCGTTCACGACCAATCACGGCTGCCGACTTTGCGTGGGCTGATACCATTATTACGATGGATCACAGCAATGTCGCTAACCTCAAACGTTTGGCACCCACCCCTGCAGACGCTGCCAAGGTCCATTTATGCCTAGACATCTTACCCGATCATCAACACGAAGCGATTGACGATCCGTGGTACACGCATAAGTTCGAATTGACCTATCAGGAATTGGCTAAGTCACTGCCGGCCTGGCTAGATAAGCTGTCACAAAAGACGGCCTAACCCCCTAAAGCAACTAAAGAGTCGATCCTTTCAAGCACGCTAAAGGGATCGACTCTTTTAATTTTACTCGTGATAGTCTGCTTAACTCGGTGCGTTCTTTAGACTCCACGTGATTGTGCCGTCGTAAGTTCCAGCCGTCGTCGCACTTGGAATCTTTAAAAACACCCCCCTCGATGATGAATCCGTCCACGTACTGGACCACTGCTTGCTAACGTCCGTGGTAGCAGCCGAACTTCCCGTATCAATGGCCGCATCTTGGCTACTCAAGGTGGTCACGCTCCCATTTCCTGGTTGGTACACCACTTCCCCCGGAAAACTCGCCGCTAATCCCGTCAGATTAGCGCTCAAGGCCCAGTGTTTACCTGTCACTCGCGTATCCACGACAGAAATATTGGGTTGGCTACTTGGCGCAATCGTGGCCGACGTTCCAGTTAGCTTTGCATTAAAGGCAATGTTGCTGGTCACATTCGAAAAGGCTAACGACCCCACATTGATTGTCGCCTTAATCACATCTGACACGTTGGTCCCACCGTTGTAAGTTGCGTAGAGCGTCACGGTATTGGCTCCCGGCAACAACAAACTAGCCGGCACCGTATACGAAAAGGTGCCGCCATCTCCGGCAGTCGTGGACGTTTGCGTCTGTCCATTTACCGTGGGTCGCAAGGTCACCGCCTTGCCGGCTGTTCCCCCGTAGCCAGCATCACTAGCCGTACTCGTTAACGAATAGGTAAAATGCCCGGTTAACGTAGTATCTTTGATGCCATCCAAATCAATCTGGCTCGTCTTAGTTCCATTAGCAGCAGCGCCAAAGAATAACCGCAAATTCCAGTTAGAGGCAGCGCTAATCGTAAAGTTTGGCGTGGTCGCATTCGTTAGGGCATTACTCCCATTAAATGTGCTCTTCGCTGCTGCGACGGCTGTCGTGGCGTTTTTAACCCCCATAGCGTTGCCAATAACAGTGATAGTGGCCGGTGCATTAGTGCCATTCAAGTCACGCGTTAGCTGGTACTTCAGCGTCTGAGCACTGATGGTACTTGGGTCAATCAGCTCACTCTTCCCATCCGCATAAGTCACCTTCGCATAGCTTACCGTCATATTATTGGGAATCGCAATTTTGGCCACAACATTCTTCCAATCTTGCGAGCCACTGTCGTAGTTTAACTTATACGCCAACTGTAGCTGGTCACCCGATGTAACGGTGTCCCCCGCCGCAATCACCTTATCGGCCGTCAAGTCCGTTGCCGTCACGGATGCACTACTGTTAACCACGCCCGGAACTTGCTCGAAGATCACCAGGTTATTCTCCCAGTTTGTACCAGTTGAGCCTGTGAATCCCCAGCGCGCGTAGCCCGTATTATTCGGATCAATCTTCGTCGGATCGATGGAAACGGTCTTCGTCCCCACAGGTGTCTGGGCGTTGCCGGTGCTTGGGTCCTTATCGTTATAACTATACGTCATCGTCTTAGCGGCCGCGTCCCACTTCATCGTCACATGATGCCAAGCGCCATTGGATAGGAGATTAAAACTGTTATTTTGAATGACACCCTGGTGTTGCATAAGCACATAGGGATTATCAGGGCTCAAATTATTCGTAACATACGTCAGACCAGCACCTGGATAGTTAGACGCAATATGGGGATAAGACCCAATCGATGTATCGAAGGCCGATCCCTTGCGACTCTGCGTATTACTGAAGCTATCAAACTCTAACGCCCAGCTATTCTGAATCGCTCGTGATTGAATTTGTGGATTAGTAATACCATCGTCAACACCCCAGACCCCCAGCGTTTCACCATCACCAACCGCCCCACTGGTCGTTTTAGCAATAGCGTCCACACCCCGAGCATCATTTTGTAACACGAACGCCATCCCATCGCCCGCACTAGACGTCCGATAGCCAAAGTACAGCCACATAGAGGCTGTCGCGTTCTGATTCAAGTTAAGCCGATAGTTATCCGCCGTCCAAATAGTCCCCACTTCATTCGTGGTATCCGTTAGCTGAACCAATTGCGTCCCATCACCACGATTACTATCAATTACTTTAGCGGAATTACCGCCGCCAGTGCTGGTACTAAATGTCCCCAGTTTAAAATAATCATTCAAAGGCAGTCCTTGTGGCGCTGAACTAATCGCATTATTCAAATCATTATTATCGGCCTGAGCAACTGGACCACCTAGTAACCCCGCCACAACCAGCGCCAAGCCACCTAAGAACCAACGTTTCATCCCCATTGTATCGTCTCCCTATGTAGCTTTGCCCTTTGAAGCGTACAATATAAACCATTCACAAAACATCGTTTGAATTTTATTAATCTAATAGATGTTTAACCGCTTTCATTTTACCAAGTACAACTAGGAAAAGACACCTTTATTTATCGGTTAATTAATCAAGCTTCATTTCCATTGGTAATAGAAAAGATGTCGACTAGCAGCACTTATTGACCATTACCATTTATCTTATTTTAGGACAATTCGGCCTATCCGTAACTCTTACATATAACGACAAATATTAACAAAAAAGACCGTCAAAAATCATTCAAGATTCCTGACAAGTCTTTTTAGATATTTTTCTAGCTAGGCGTATCGTCTAGCTCCCAATTAATCTGACCGTTATAATTACCAGAAGTCGACGACCCTGGCACCTTCAAGAATAGGCCCTTAGAAGAGGCCCCCGTCCAAGTCTGGCTCCAGTCATCACTAACATCGGTTGCTGAACTAGCGGCTTTTCCTGTATCAATTGTTGCCGCTTGATTATTTAACGACACCGATGAACCATCACCTGGCTGGTAGATCAACGTCCCGGGGAAATTAGTGCTCATCCCTGTTAATGCCGCCTTGACGGTCCAACTGTTCTGACCCCCACGAGTATCACTAACCGACACATCTGGCTGGCTAACCGGCGCAATCGTCTCAGTACTCCCGGTCAGCGTCTCGTCGAAGTTAAGCGTGTCGCTGACCGATTGAAACCCTAGCGCTCCGGCCGTTACCGTCGCAGTAATTGGTGTTGAATAAATGGTACCCGTGGAGGCAGTATATCCGGCCGTCAGGGTCACCCGATTCTCACCACTCGCTAAGTCAGCTGCGGCAACATGATAACTGAATTGCCGCGAAGTACCGGAAGACACTTTAACCGAACTTAACGCCTTTCCGTTAATACTAGGATACAAGTCAACTGCTGAACCATTGATTGACGCTCCTGAGTTGGGTGTATTATCTTGTGCAAACGTAAAATATCCAGTCAAATCGACCCCATCCGCTGTCGTAGTCATCGACGTTGTGGTCGTCCCAGTACCCACCGCACCAAAGTACAAGCCTAGTTGCCAGCTGTTACGAGGGTTAATCATGTAGGCCGGCGTACTCGCCATCGTCAACGCATTTGAGCCGTTAAAGTGACTGGTTGCGGCCGGCACACTCACGGCTGACGACGTACTTGAATTCGTTGCCGAACCGTATACCGAAACCGTCGCCACATTGTTAGTCGTATTCAGGTCATCAATGGCTGCCGTCAACGCTTGGTCCGACAGTTGGGACGTATCAAGCAAGGTTGTTTTTCCATTAGCGTAGGTGACCTTTGCGTAGTTGGCAGCAAAATTGTTCGGTAGATTGATCTTAGCGCTAATCCCGGTCCAACTTTTAGAGCCACTCGTATAATCTAAGCGATAATCCGCCCGAAGCGGTGTTCCCGCATCAATGGCATCACCCGTGGCAATCTGCTTGTCAGTCCGCGTATTGGTAATGGTCGCTGACGCCGAACTGTTAACAATTCCGGGTAACTGCTCAAAGATCACCAAATTATTTTCCCAGAGTTCTCCGGTTGAACCCGTGAAGCCCCAACGTGCCTTACCTGTACCGTTGGGATCGATCTTACTCCGGTCAATCGTAACGGTCTGGGTTCCCGTCGCCGTCTTTGCGTCACCGGTGGCCGGATTCTTATCATTAAAGGCATACGTGATCGTTGACGCAGCCGCGTCCCATTTAAGTGTTAAGTGTTTCCAAGTGTTATCTCGCGATGAAAGCAGGTAATTCGGATCACTACTATCCTTCATCAACCCATTGTGATTCAAATAAAAGAAGTCGCCACCGGAACCATAGCTCCCCGCATATCCTGGATAATTAGAAGCAATGTGTTGCTTAGCTACTCCGGTTCGTAAGTCAAAGTTATTACTGTTCAGGTACGTATCGAATTCCAGGGCCCAGCTATTTTGAATACCTCGACTGGCAATCTGCGCCGCTGTCCCCTTCGGATTATCGTCAACTCCCCAGACACCTAAAGTTTGCCCATTGCCGACAGTCCCATCAGAAGCCCGTGATACGGCATTGACGCCGCGCGTATCATTTTGGATCACAAAAGCCATCCCGTCCCCCGCATCCACCGGGTAGTTTCCAAAGTACATCCACATCGATGCCGTGGCATTCTTATTGAGATCGAGGGCATAGTCATCTCCGGTCCAGATTGTCCCGACTTCCGCTTTCGCATCCGTCAACTGAACCATCTGTGTCCCATCACTTCGTCCCGTATCCACAACCTTAGCCGAATTACCCGCAAAATCACCAAATTTAAAATAGTTGCTTAGTGGTAGCCCCTGCGGCGCATTAGCCTTGGCTTTATCATAATCGGCATCCGCATAGGCCACTGACATCTGACCGATCAAACCGAGGACTACTAGTACTCCTATCGCCCCGATCAGTCGTTGCTTAAACTTCATAATATGCCATCTCCTAGTCCCCAATTCGAATTTCATCGGTCAGTTGGTTTCCATGACTCCCCTATAACTTACACACAGTATAACAAAATAATTCATGAAAGGCCACACTTATCAATACCGTTTAACAGTAATCATTAAAACACTCTTTATCCAGATTGTTAAACCCCTTAAAACGCTTTTGGATCAACATGTATCGTCACTCATTAACCAGTTTATTTTAAAACAATTATCAAATTATATCCTGTAAACACCATTATATCGGTTAAATAATATCAGCACATTTGTAAAAGTGTCCAATTAATAATTTCCACAAAAAAACACGGCTCTACTCTGTCAGTAGAACCGTGTTGTAACTTACTCAGTTATTTCGACTCTTGCTTATCGTCATCGTCATTACGCTTGCGCTTGAGCAACAAGTAAATGATAATCGCTAACAATAAGATAATCAGAATCCCGCCAGCAACAAACCACCAGAGGTAGTTGTGCTGTTGTGGCGTATTAATCTTATTCTTCAAACTGTTGATTTGCTTTTGGGTCACCGTAAAGTTTTTAACGAAATGCCAGTGATAACCGCCCTTAGCTGTTGCGTCCAACGTTAACGTGTACGTTCCCGCCTTCAATTGGGTATCGCCCCATGGAATGGCATAGTTAAAGTTACTATTAGGTGCCATCGCCATATTCGACTTTTCGTTTTGTAAGACAACCTTGGTCTTGCCAACCTCAGTGACCTTGGTCTTAACCTTCAATTGAGACATCAGACCGGGACGTGGGTTTTGGAGGTTCGCTTCCACCTGGTTATAGGCGTTGATTTGACCAGCCCGAACTTCATTTAACTTCATGTCAGGTGCGACATCGACACTGCTTTCACGCAGGCGAACACCAATTACATAGGCGAATTGATTGGTAATCGTAACCCCTTTTTTCGCCTTGGCTTCCTTACCGGCCATCTTCTTGACGTAAACACCACCTAAGATCATCCCGTCAATCTTCTTGCTAGGCATCTTATAGGTCACGTAAACGGTCTTAGACGTCTTCGCCGGCACCGTTACCTTCTGTAGCTTCTGTTCGTTAAAAACGTCCTTAATACCCACTTTTAATGAGCTATCAAGCTTCGGATTACTATTACTATAGTCAATAACCCCGTTGTTATTCGTAATCGCTTGATTGACACCATATTGGAAAGTTGCTGACTTCTTGCTTTGATTAGAGATAACCACCCCTAATTTCTCTTGCTGATTAGGTTTAACCCGCAGAGCAAAATAGGTGACATTCTTATCATCCTGGTTCTTTGGCAGCTTTGCCGATACGGTGTAGCCAACCCCTTCAGCGTGGGCTGTCGTGGTATGCCAGCCCGCAAAAGTTAGCAGTGCCCCCAATGCCAAAATCCATTGCCAATAACGCTTCATGATGTAGCCTCCAATTCCCACTTTTTACCTATATTATAACAAAAGTAGCGGTGGCTGTCGCCACCGCTACTAACTTTTCTACTTATTGCGGCGTATCAGTCAGTAACCAAGTTAATGCACCCTGATAAGTCTGCTGTTGCTTGACATCAGCATTATTTACCAATAGCTTGGTTGGTGCAATCGTACTACGGTTTACCTGTAACAACCACGTCCCCAGACCAGTTCCTTTGTTCGCCGAAGCAACCAGTGAATAGCTGCCAATCGGAATCAAGCTGGTCGCCGAGTCGGTGACCGTCGGACTAGCACTCACATTGGTTGTGCTTGCCTTAGCAAAGGAAGCTGAACCCAACTGTAAGGCCGCCGCTGAAATTTCAGAAAAATCTTTTTCGCCAACTAAGGGACTGGGTTTGACTTGTAACTGCCAACCCGCACCCGTGAAACGGCGGTCGCTAATTTGTACGTAAGCACCACGATTGGTGGCCGTCGTTACAATTTGCCCTTTAGTAACCCGCTGTTGCTTGAACGTTAAATTTGGTACGTAATCCAAAGTTAATTTACCCTTGGAACCAGTCCCGTTATTCCCAGAATCATCTGGATCGGTTGGTCCACCGGGATTAACCGGCTTAGTACTTCCATCTCCGCTTAAGGTTACTTTAGCAGTGGTCGATAATGACCCTGAATTGGCCAGGGCATTCGACTGCGCCGTAAACATGATCCCTAGAGTTAGCGAGGCCATAAACCATAACAAACGTTTCACGACGACGCCTCCTCACTATCGATGCCTAAACGTCTTAGAATGGGGCGTTCTTTAGAGTCCAAGTTAAGTTAGAAGTGTAATCGCCGGCCGTGTTCCCATCTGGAACAGCCAAGCTAGCGGTATCGAAGTTCGTGTTCCATGTACCAACACCAACCGCCTTGGCATCACCAGTAATATTTTCATTACCAGTAGCCTTAACAACAGATTGTTCAGAAGTCCCATCACCATTCAATGCAATAGAATCCTCGGCAGTAGGTGCAGTCGAAGAAGTTGAACCAGTTGGTGAGGTAACACCAGTCTTAGTTAAGGTCAACACAGCACCTTGCAATTCTGTTTTACTAGTTGTCACGAATTGGCTACTCTTCACAGTAACGCCCCAGTTGGTCTTAAGACCAGGGTTAACCGTTTGAACTGGCGTACTGCCGTCAGCAGTACCGGCTAATTTCAATGCCTTTGACCCGCCAAGTTCACCACCATCAATCGTGTAATTTGGTGCGCTAACTAAGGCCAATGCCCCATCACCAGCGTTACCGCCATCACCGTTGTCCCCACCAGAAGTGGAACCGGCAGTCAATGAAACCTTAGCAGTCGTGTGCAAATCCCCCGTGTTAGTCCCACTGGCACTGTCACTAGCCGCAAAGGCGGTGGAAACTGAACCAAAGCCCAAACCTGCTACCATAGCTGCAGCTGCTACAAATTGTAAAGTTTTCTTAGTCATAATATTATCCCCTCAACTTAAAGTTTTTTAATTTTCTTGCTTCCTACGTTTTAACAACATGCCGATCCAAATCAGCAATAATATGATGATACCTGCCATTGACCCAAAACCGTACCACTGGCCTTCTGACAATTGTGGTAAACGTCCACTCAAACCGGACCGCGTCGGTGTTCCAGATACCTGGTCACCGTCTTGGCCCTGAGCTGCGGTCGGTGTGACCCGACTACCACTCGGTGACTTCGTTGCTGAGCTATTGCTAGGATTCCCGCTATCGCCAACGCCAAAGTCACCATCCCCTCCGGCAATTGCGCCGGACGCATCTTTACTCGGTGTCAGCTCCACTTGGTAAGTAGATTGCTGAACATCCGCTAAAGCCACTACGGATTGTCCCCCACCAGCAACGATTAGGAGGCCTAACAGCAACAACCAGATTTTTTTAAATCTCATCACTGTCCCCATCCTCACGTTAGGTGAGAAAATGGCAAACCAAATTCTCAACTTGTGATTAACTAACTTACAGACCAACATTATCTATAACTTTCTTCGTTGAACTCATCGATGATTCATGTATAGAATAGCACGTCTTTTTTACTTTGTCCATAGTTATCGAAATGGATAGCCGGTTTTTTTCGATAATTTGGTATTCTTTCTTTCGTTCTGATGCTAACCATTAGTCTTTTTTACTGGTACGTCAAGGCTTGTTCATTGTTTGAATTATCAATTGAATTCGATTTCACTAATATTTTTTTATCAGGATTATGTAAAATCCGCCCTTTTTAAAGTCGTTCATATAGTTTCCAGTTACACCCATTCATACCGCAGATCTTCAAAGGCAGATAGTTGCCTGTCATAACTATCTTTTCCCATTATCCTCACCCAATCCTTACCCGCTATCACTGACCAGCTTAATCGACCCTACCTTTTTGGGCATTCATTCTATGAACCATGAGCCATAATCGTAGCTAGCCGGCGCAACCTTCAGTGGTCACAGCTGGTTGACCACGACAAAAAAGCAGCTTTAGCTGATTGCTAAAACTGCTCCTAATTAATAACTTATTGTGGTGCGTCCTGTAAGGTCCATGTCAATTGCCCGCTGTAAGTGCCGGCCGTATTGCTACTACCCACATCTAATAGCAAGCCAGAATCCGTATTCCAGCTACCAGCGACATTCGTTGTCGAACTGTCATTAGCCGTTTTGGTGTGCGTCACAATCGGTGTATTATCCGCCGTGATGGCTTCTGTTCCGTTGGCCGTCTTATACATCAAGCTGCCCTTTAAAGCTTGATCATTGACCTTAAACGGCTGTGAGATCTTGGCAGATAACGTCCATTGACTACCAACGGCCCGAGTATCTTGGACATTAAGGTTCCAATCGCCATTCGTACCAGCAGTCTGCTGACTGCCATCTAACGTTGTATCTTTGAAAGCCGCACTATCAGAGACGGTGCCAAAAGACAACGACCCCAGCGTGATCGTCACGGTACCCGTGTTAGACGAGTTCCCCGTACTATCGGTCGCATAAACTTCAAACGTATTCTCGCCACTGCTTAACTGTTTAATCGGAACCGACACAGTGAAGATGCCCGGTTTATCAGTCGCGCTCAGCTTACTGGTAGCCAAATCATTCCCGTTAATAGACGGGTGCAAGATGAGCTTATCATTGCTGTCCAAAGTAGCCGTTGAGGTAATCTTCCCAGTCAACTGCACATCACTATCACCGGAAGCCGTTACTTTTGACTGATCCAACTGCAGATTCAACGTTGATGGCGCAATCTTAAATGACGGAATATCAACAGAAGTAATTGCTTGCGTCCCCGTGAAGCTCCCAGTAGTCGCAGCAATAGTTGTTTGCGTCGATGGGTTCTTCGCCACCCCCGTTAACGTAATATCAGCGGAAACGTAGTCGCTGTCACTTTCGTTGTTCAGATCGTGATCCAGTTGTAGATCGATTCCATTCTGTGAAATATCTGATGAATCTAAAGTGACTGTTTCGGTCGCACCGGATTTTTTAGTATAGGTAATCTTAGCCGTTTTATACGTAATGTTTTGTGGTACCGCAATTTTTGATTTAATGTTCTCCCAGGCAGACGTCCCACTATCATAAGACACATTGTAATTAACTTTGACGTGGTCATTACCTTGAATAGTAGCGTTGTCCGTAACATCTTTATTGGTGGTCGTGTCGGTCATAGTTCCACTAGAGTTAATGTTAGCCACATTAGGAATTTGTTCAAACGCGACTAAATTGTTTTCACTTGCCATCCCAGTCGACCCAGTGAAGCCCCACCAAACAGTTGGGTTAGCTTCCGATGCACCTAGCTTTGAGGGCGTAATGTTAAACTGTTGTGACATTTTATTCTCTTCCAGTGCACCATGATCGGTCCCATTGGTTTGCTTAGCGCCTGTGTCCGGATCTTTATCGTCATAGGTGTAGGTCATAACGCCATCGCTAGTAGATGTTGCTGCCTTGTAATCAATCGACAAGTGATGCCATTTACCATTTGATAGCTTTCCACCACGTCCAGTGTTTGGATAGGATAATACACCTTCGTGATTTAAAGTAGCCCAGTTGTAGGTTAATTGCTGTGTATCCGTCGGTGTCCCTGACAAAAAGGCCTTATACCCACCAATATACACTGAGCCTAACGAATTAAGAGTATACGTACTTGGCTCTCCGGGATAATTAGAAGCAATGTGTGGATAGGAACTAACATTCCCCGCATTGGCATCGTATCCATTAGCCGCATCCGCAATATTATTATTCGCTACTTTTAATGTATTATTAGCAGCCGTAGTTGGTGCGTTCGTGTTGAACAGAGTAGCTGTACCTATATTACCAGAAATCTTGGTGATTCCATCCGGATTAGGACTTGGAAGTACAAAATCCGTCCCATTCGGTTTCGCCGAGTTAACGAATGTATCGAACTCCAACGCCCAACTCTTGGGAATCGCTGAATCGGCTATCGTTTTTTGTGTCTTAGTCCCATTGGAATCAGTTGATACATCTTTTCCCCAAACGCCTAGGCTCTGCCCTTTGTCACTATAAGTTCCTGTGCCACCCGAACTATTATTCTGAAGAACAAATGCCATTCCATCGCCAGCACTGCTTCCCTTATTACCAAAATACAACCACATACTGGCTTTTTGATTTTTATACAAATTAAACTTGGAGCCGTCCTTGGACCATACTGCGGCTCCACCGTTATAACTATCGGCCGTTAACTGCATGGCCTGGGTACCACTACTACTGCTATTATTTGAATCACGGACTTCAGGCGTAAAGCCGCCTTGCAATCCCGTCGAATCGTAATCTTGTCCGGGAGCAAAGTAAGTGGACAACGGCAATCCCTTGGGCATAGTTGCCAAAGCGTTCTTCGCATCACTATCATCTGTGTACGCCGCCTGTGCCGTTTTCGCCCCTGCCAAACTATCAAATAAAACTGTCATCATCACAACACTTAGCCCTAGTAATTTACTCCTCATGAGTGATTCCTCCTCAACTACCGAAAACCATAAATCTTCATTATTATGTAATTGTTCTTTTTAGTACTGGAAGATCACAGTCTTTCCAGTATTCCTAATGTCATTTAGCTTGTTGCTCGTCCGATTAAGCAAACCCTAGTCATCTTACCTAACCAATCACATAATACCGTTCAAACTTCTACGTTCAGTATACAACCGACGTCAATTCTTGTCCATCATTAATCATATGTGCAAGAAACATTTATAACAGATTAAATGTAACCCCTTTTTCCAATTGGCCAATCTAACTATTCCAATATATTCCATTGACGGATTAATCTTTGGCTTAGCTACCCCTGCATGCGTAGCATGTTAGTATAATGCCACGATTAATTAGGTAATTAGTCGAAATGATTCATCCACTATACTTAGATCATTAATTTAGTTTCTTCCTGCAAGTGAGCCATACTGGAACTTATAACCAATTACATGCCATATAAAAAAGGCATAGAAACCATTCACTAAGAATGCCTATGCCTTTGAATTCAATATTTAAATGAGTCGATTATGCTGGTGTGTTAGCCAACGTCCAAGTCAAGTTCGTCTTGTAAGCTGAACCAGTCGTTGAATCTGCAGCAATCGCAGAAGATGGAATGTTCAAAGTCGCATTCGTATAGTTGGCGTTCCAAATACCTAAACCTTTTTCTGCTGCAGCAGTCATTACGGATTGAGCAGCTGTACCGTCAGCGCCTGTTCCCAGGGTCACCGTTTGTGATGCTGTCGGTGTAGCCGGCGTAGTTGTATTCTTTGAATCAGTCGTTGTAGCCCCGGTAGACGTCAATACCAAGCTACCACCATCCAAAGTATGTGTACCGTCAGTCATTGCATCATTAGCCACTGTAACATTCCAACCAGAAGCAACCCCAGGGTTCTTAACTGTTAAGTTACCCGTAGCCGTCGTATTAGTTGCTTGCTTTTCACCATTCAAGGTAGCGGCGTTAAACGTGTAACTTGGTGCGTCCGTTAACGTAATCCCGCCGGCACCTTGCGTTGTATCACCGGTCTTCAACGTAATGTTAGCATCCGTTGTCGCCCCTGTACCAGTTGAATCAACAGCCGCGTGAGCAACTGTTCCCGAAGCCAAACCTAAACCAGCAAAAGCAGCAACCGTCGCAATAATGCTTAAAGTCTTTTTCATTATCATTATCCCCTTTAATATATCCTCAGTGGCTTTAACTTATCTACTATGGCTAGTTCAGGTGCTTGGCTCGAGAATACCCTAGTTGTTCTCGCTATCTTCATCGAGCTGCTTAACTCATTCCTAACCTTCGAATTCAGTATAACGCATAATCATATTTTTGTCCACTATTAATCTTATGTGGTAACAACATTATTTGCGATTAATCAGGAATCCCATTCATACGTTTCACACCGTATCCAATCTGCCAAGCAATTCCCCATAGGATAGGTCTTGTCTATAGATTTTGGTAGCGAAATCATCTCCGTAATATGGCTAATTGCCAGGCTCGATGTATCATTGCATAATGTAACTACACTATAAACGACACGTTAAACTACTCGCTAAATAGCAAGCTTTATTACCGCAATTTAGTTTTGGTTTTCAGTATTTACTAAAAATAAAAAAAGCCTGAACAATCGTCCAAGCTTTAACAGATTTCAATTAATATCGCTTATGCCTTTACGGAATCAACCAAGCTCCAAGTTAAGTTAGAGGTGTAAGCACCCTCAACTGAGTTAGCTGGTACAGATAACGTTGGCTTGGTTGATGAGTAATCAGCATTCCAAGTCCCGACCCCGCCTTTAGCTGGCGCAGTCATAACATTAGTAGCACCTTGAGAGCCGGCACCAGGCAGTTCAACCTTCGTGGTAGCACCAACACTGGTATCACCAGCAACACCATTGCTTGGTGTAACCGTTGGCAACGTGATCGTTGCACCAGTCAAGGTATCTGAACCACTAACCATGGCATCGTTTTGCACTTGAACATTCCAACCATCTTTGTGCCCGGCGTTAACCACCGTTAACGTATCAGTTACGTTTGTGTTATCCGCAGTGCTAGTAACCGCATCACCATTCAATTGAATCGTTCCAAAGTCGATGTCTGGAGCAGATTTCAATACAACCCCATTATCCCCCGTTGTTGTATCACTGGCTTTCAAAGTAGTCTTAGTTGTCGTGCTCCCACTGTTAGCATCTGTGCCAAACGTCGCCGCATTCGCGGTAGTAGCAGAAACCAATCCTAATCCAGCAACCAAAGCAGCAATCGCAGCAAATTTCACAGTCGTCTTAGTCATTATCATTATCTCCTTTATATCCTTGCTTGTAATCCCCTAGTAACTTACGAGCACCTCAATGAACGTAATTATAGATGGCTAAAGCGTATCTGTTAGCCGCTCATCTTTCGTGCCTATCAACGATTCATTTACATATTAGCACGCTTTGTGCTATTTGTCCACTATTTATTAGTTGTGGTATCAATCTTTATTTAGCTTAAGTTAAATTCACTAGTAGCTAAGGCAAAACTCGATAGCAGCGCTGATAAAAGCGTCATCTCACGGTTCACCTTAGTTATTGTAAAATCCCTCGTCAACTACCACATACAGTCAACTAGTCTATTCTGGCGTGTTACCCAACGTCCACGTCAATGTTGCCGTGTACACACCACCCATGGCGTTAGCCGGCACCGTCATTTGTGGTTTGGCATAGTTACCTTGCCAAATTCCCAAGCCCTCTTTTGGGGCAGCCTGCATGGCAATTTGTTCGCCACTACCAGCACCGTCAAAGCTGAGGTTGTTGGCAGTCGCTGTAGAGTTATTGTTTTCATCCAAAGGTTTAGCCGCCGTAGTTGTGAATCCATACGTTGCACCAGCTAACGGCTGACCATCAGCGTCCGTCATGGCCGAAGCAGCAACTTTCACGTTCCAACCAGTTGCTGAGCCGGCATTGGTTACTTGTAAATCATCCGTTTGGGCGCCAGCTAAATCTTTGATCTCGTTCCCGGTTAACTGCGCGGAAAAACTAACATCTGGGGCGGAGTCTAACTTGATCCCACCATTAACCCCCGAAACCAATGTTGCTGAAGCTGTGGTCTTTTGGGTTGAGTCAGCCTGCGCATTAGTCAGAGAGCTAGTCCCAATGCCCGCCAACAAAGCTGTTAACATCAACATTTTTAAAATTTTGTGGGTCATCGTTGCTCCCCCTTTTCCAGAAACACACTCTATTGCTTTCACCGTCGGCCGCTCCTGCTAGTCATCAGAAGCTTATCATGGCCCTCTCAATATCCACACTTATAATATCATGGTATTAATTTTTTGTCCACAATTATTCTTCTGTGGTAGAGATTTTTTTGAAAAATGATTGGACCATAAACAATTATCTTGTTTATTTTCGTAAAACGCCTACGTATAAGCATTTCAAAGATTATCGTTTGATTACTAACCGACCTTACTTTTAGCCGTTCAGCAAAATGTGGACACAAATTAAAGATGTACCGCGTCGTTTATACCTTATACCAAAACTGATTAAAAAAAGCAACACAGTATGCGCTTTCAATCGTCCTATATCCTTATTTACAGCATAAAAAATGAGGCAATCGCCGTCATTGCGGTAATTACCTCATACTTATCAGTTTTAACTTCGGTTGTTAAAGCTACCATGGAACCCTTTTTGAACAGACGTTGGTGCGTCCTTATAGGCCATCTGCTTCACATATTTCCCCCGAATCATCAAGCGGTTTGCACCGGTAGCATCACACGTAATTAAGGTGACCAGTTTTTGCTTGGTTTGTGCGATAACCTGCACGTCCGTTGCCGGAATGAACTTCCGCACGCTCACCTGATACTCATAGACACGCTTAGCATCCGTCAGATAAATCTTTTGTCCAACCCGAGTCTTCCAGTACAGGGGACTGAATAAAATCGTCTGTGAGGCCATATGGTGCCCAGCTAACGGATAGTTACCTTCCCCCATCTTCTGGTCCGGTCGCATGGTTCCCGCGGTCAGAGCCAAGACCTCATTGCTAATCCCCTTAGCGATTGGCAAATGAACCTTGGACTGGGGCATCAAAATCTCACCAACGACATGAATATCCGCTGTATTCCAGCGGGCATTGGCCACCGTTGAGAAATCCAACGATTTTACCTTACTAAAGTCATATGACGCTTTCTTCTTTTGATTACTTTGAACCGATTTACGTGAAATCCGTGGTTGATAGGAAGAGATCAACCAATTTTTAATCTGCTCGTTGAAGATTAAGGCCAACGAGATTGCTAATAAGAAGATAAACAAAACGGTCCATAGCCACCGCCAGCGGTGCTTCTTGGGTGTTTGTTTTTTCTCTGCCATTTTACTTTACTCCAATCCCCAATTTCATAATCTCTTCGGTTCTGAATTTTACGCCATTTACGATTAAAAACAAAGCCCGGCGCTTCAATCCACCAGATAGGCTATCCAACAGCCAAACCAGGCCAAACAAAAAACCGGTGACAGCTAAGCTGCCCACCGGCCAGACAAATCATAAACTTTATAATTAGTCGTTGGATAAACCGTACTTCTTGTTGAAACGGTCCACAGCACCATCGGCTTGGGTAAACTTTTGCTTACCTGTGTAGAATGGGTGGGAATCAGAAGTAATTTCGACACGGATCAATGGGTAAGTGTTGCCATCTTCCCATTCAACCGTTTCGTCAGAAGTTGCCGTTGAACCAGACAAGAACTGGAAACCAGTACTTGAGTCTTGGAACACAACTTCGCGGTAATCTGGATGAATTCCTTGCTTCATAATGTATTACGCTCCTTTGCCCTGATTCATTGACTGAACCAGAGATTGATTAATCGTCAACCGTTGAATTATACCATGGATTACGCCAGCCATCAATGGCTAATCGCGACCATTTTCAACTAAACTATCCTCCACGATCTCAACGTTCGCATTCAAAGCTGTTAATTTAGCCACGATCCGGTCATACCCCCGTAAGATATTATCGGCTTGATCAATCTCCGTATCGCCCGTTGCCATCAGTCCAGCAATCACTAAGGAGGCCCCGGCGCGAATCTCGCCCGCCTGCACATGGCCGCCAATTAAGTCATCACTCGGGTCAACCACAATCATCCCATCTTCAGATCGGATGTTAGCCCCCATCTTCCGCAATTCGGCAATGTGCTTGATGCGCTTGGGGTAGATCGTATCAATGATGACACTGCTACCAGCTGCCCGGAACAAGAGTGGCGTCAAGGGCTGTTGTAAGTCGGTCGCAAAACCAGGAAATGGCATTGTCTTCACTTGAATTGGCGTGAGTTCTGTCACCCGGGGAACATAGATGCTATCTTCACTAATCTCTAGTGGCACACCCATCTCAATAAGCTTAGCCGTGAAAGATTCCAAATGTTCCGGAATCACATTCTTCACAACAATCCCATCACCCATGGCTGCCGCCATCGACAAATACGTTCCCGCTTCAATGCGGTCAGGAATGATCGTGTGGGTGTTCATCGCCCGTAGCGTTGGCACACCCTCAATTCGAATAACATCGGTACCAGCCCCACGGACGTGCGCGCCCATGTTATTAAGGAACGTGGCAATATCAATGATTTCTGGTTCCTTGGCCGCATTTTCAATCACCGTAGTGCCCACCGCTTTAACGGCAGCCAAAATGGCATTAATCGTAGCCCCCACGGACACCATATCTAAGAAGATCCGCGCGCCATGTAAGCCTTCCGGACCCGTAGTAATCTTCACTGTGCCATCATGTTCAGTAACACTTGCTCCCAGCGCCTTAAACGCCTTGATGTGTTGATCAATCGGCCGTGGCCCAATATTGTCTCCACCAGGAAAGCTCAGCGTGGCCCGTTGGAACCGCCCCAACAAGGACCCCATAAAATAATACGACGCGCGCAAGCTCTTAATTGCTTTACTTGGGAGTGGCGCTTCAACAATCTCAGTGGGGTCAATGGTTAAGACCCCGTCTTCAAACGTAGAATGTACGTTCATTGATTTCAAAATTAACATCAAATTGTGGACATCAAGAATATCCGGTACCATATCAAAACGCACCGGTGTATCAGCCAAAATCGCTGCCGGAATTAACGCTACTGTGCTGTTTTTCGCGCCGCCAATCGTCACTTCACCAGTGAGCCGTTGGCCGCCATGAATAATCATTTTCTTCATTGTGATGTGTTCCTCACTTAAATTTACTTCCATATAATTCCATACAGTCAAATACAATAATAAATAATCCCGCACTAAAAGACAACCGTTTCCCACTATTTCGCCGAAATTGTAATATAAACATCCAAAAAAAGCGCGAAAATCATCGCAAAATTTAATTTTTGCCTACCAAATTGCGGTTAGAAAGGTTATTAATCAAACTCGTTTAGCGATTCTCTAACGTTACCAGTTTGAGCTTAAAGCTAATTAAACTGATAAAAAAGAATCTAGCATTGTGCTAGATTCTGATGTAAAACAACCGTAACCTAATTGCGCCATAATCCATGTAACAAATCGACACCTATCAGCCTTCATGACGTCTTTTAAGCATTGTGCTTAGTCCCGCTAGTAGAACCGCTACAATTAGCCCAAGAATTTCGGCTGTAACACTCGCTTGTCGGTTATCATTCGTTTGTGGCAAAGTCGCTCGCTTCTGTGCCGTAGCCTGCTCACGCGTTGTCACTTGCTTATTTTCTACAGCTTGCTTGTTTTTTTCAGCTTGCTTTATAGGCCTAGTCGTCTTTCCTAATTCAAGTGCCGCGGCAGTCGCACCGGCCATCTGAACTGGTTGCTTAATCTTTTTCAGTTGTTTTACCTGAACGACTTTCTTTTGCTTCTTCTGTGACTTTTTAGCCTTTACCGGCTGATCAGGCGTCTTAATGGTAACCGTGTCGGCAACATAATTAATCGTTTGGACATCATCAGCGCTATCTGGCGTGACTGTTACGGCCTGCGTCCCAGTGACGGACGGATGATAGCCAGCGATAGCTATCGCTGGTACGCTGACGAAGGTGTTGTCATCTTTACTCGTTGACCAACCACTATAAGCAACGGCCCCCGTCACGTGATCAACCACTTTAGTCCGGGTAAAAGTAATTGTGCTTATCGTATCCGTATGCAGTGGTGTGCCATTGTTAGCTTGATAATGAACCGTTTGGGTAATTGTCTTAGTCTCTGGCGTCGTGTCAGTTGCGTGGGCCAGACGAACGGTGTAGTTAACACCACCCTCACTAAACGGCGCCCCTGAAGTTGGGTAGTCATCACTCACTAATTCGTAGCCTTGTTTAACGTAAGCCGCAATCGTCGTAGCCGTGCGATAATCGGACGGTGTATCAGGACTACCGGTCAAGCTCACCGTAGTAAGAACGGTACCCGTGGTGGCATCAACGTACGTCACCGTGGCTTCTTTTGAATTAGCCGTGTACGTCACAACGATATCGTTATCTTGATCAGTTCCCAACACTGACGTATTACCGACCCTCGGTTTATCGGCCGTATAGCCCGCAATCATCGGTGAATCGACCGCTTTATAGCTTCCGGTTAAACTACTATCATTCAACCAATCCGTATAGACTTTCGTGCCGGCTACGACGTCAATAGTTACATTACGACTAAAGGAGACTGTCTGAACATTATCCATACCAGCTAACTCGCCATTCTCAAATTGATACCTAATGGTTCGACTAACTTTTTTGGATAAATCTTTTGCTGCCGTTCCGTTTGGGTACTTCGGTCCATCCGGATTATCTGGGTTGATTGGATCACCCGCCACTCCGGGATTGTCCGGGGTGACCGTGATCAATTTATGCTTCAAAGTTACCGTATATGCTTGAACAATTCCGTCCTGGTCATAGACTACCCCGGCTGTTGGATAACCATCACTGACCAGGTCGTAGCCCGCATTCTCATACGCGGCAATCGTATCAGCCGTCCGATACGCATCCGTTGTCCCGTACGCCCCTTGTAAGGTTTCCGTCTTAATGACCTTGTTATCAGTTTGG
>NZ_AZCP01000007.1:0-70961 GCF_001433855.1 Levilactobacillus brevis ATCC 14869 = DSM 20054 | reverse complement strand
CCCCGCCATGAAACGGCGGGATTGCCGGCAACACTGGTTAAATCAGCCGTATAACCAGTAATCAGAGGTGAATCAACAGCCTCAAAACGACCAGTCACGGCCCCGTCATCAGTCAACCAATCTGTGTAGACGACTGTGCCATTAACTTCATCCACCGTGACGTTACGACTAAAATTAACCGCTTGAACATTGTCCGGCTTAGCAGTGCTGCCATCCTTGTATAAATACTGAATCGTTTGACTGACTTGCTCAGTTAAATCCCCCAAGGCAGTCCCGACTGGATACTCTGCTCCATTCGGTTTATCGGGGTCGATTGGTTCGCCTGGCGTACCCGGATTATCTGGCGTGCGTGTTACAAATTTATGAACAAGCGTAACCTGGTACTCTTGAACACTGCCGTCCTGGTCATAGACCACCCCGGCTGTTGGATAGTCATCATCGACCAGGTCGTAGCCCGCATTCTCATACGCGGCAATCGTATCAGCCGTCCGATACGCATCCGTTGTCCCGTACGCTCCTTGTAAGGGTTCCGTCTTAATAACCTTGTTATCAGTTTGGTCAAAATACGTTACGATCGCCGTTTCAGTCTTGGCCAAATAACGATACGTCACGGTCCCACCCTGATCAGTTAACGTGCCATTATAAGCTAGTCCAGTATTGGGCGCTAACGCATAGCCCGTCTTGGGTTTGTCAACCGTAGTGTAGGTCAAATAGTCCGTGGCAGTTGCGTCCGTAGCGTGTGTCGCCGTACCAGTTTCCGTAGCATCTACCTGAGTCTGACCATCGGCATCCACATGTTCGTAAAGGTACTTCACCGCAATATCACCAATGGTCAAGGTGCCAGGAATGATTGAAATTGTATAGTTTTTATTCACCAAATCATCAGCGTCAGGAGTGGCCGTGATTGTCTTAGTCCCAACCGCACTCATGCCGTCCGTCACACGATACTTCAAAGTCTCGCCATCAACGGTCCCGGTAACCACCGCCGTCAAATTCTTTTGCGTTCCGTCAGCCCAATAGACCCGGTTGGGAACCGTAATCGTTGCTTTGGCGGGATCAATTGTCAGCGTTCCATTGACATACGAAATTTTATAATTACTGGTATCGGCTGCCGTAGTCCCAGTCATTGCATAAGTGCCGACCGTAGTATAAGTCGTCGCACCACTGCCATCTGCTGCAACTGCGGTAAATGCTAACTGATCATAATTGGTCCCGCTAGTAACAGTTGCAGTCGTGCCATGTGCTCGGCCGTCATAAACTGCATTATCATCCTTGACCGTGACTGTCAGATCTGCTGGCGTGATCACCAACGTCCCATCCGTCGTGGTAACGGTATAGTTTTTAGCCAAAATCGCCGCTTGCGTGGGATCCGCTAACGCGTATGTCAGGTTGTCATAGGTACCGACGTTCGTGTCAGTCGTCGTAGTAAAATCAAAGTGATCATACGCGGTTCCAGTCGTTACAGCTACGGATGTCCCCTGAGGCTTGCCATTATAGGTCACTGTATTATTGGCTATCGTTAACCCGAGACCAGCAGCCTGCACCGCACCAGTCGTGGTGAAAACTGCCGCATCATCCAGAATATAATTCGACCCCAGCGCAGTTTGAACTGCCTTCCGACCAGCGTCATTAAGGGTGATTGCATATTTGCCAGTGTCCGCCCCGGTCAAGTTAGTTTCGGTGCCTTGATACGTATAAGTAAAATCTGCCAACGTTAAAACACGTTGACCGACCTTGCCGGCTACGCCTGGTTTAGCATCGCCGATTTCGCCGTTACTAATTTGAAGGATATTTTGCTTTGTTGCATTTTTAACGGTGACTACCGGCAACATTGTCAATGATCCCGTATACAACTGTGAAGGCCGAAGTATAATTAGCCCATTCTTACCAGTGGTGGCTGTGATTTTTACAGGGACAATGTTAATTGTAAAGGTATAATCGGAGGACCCAGTCGAAAAGGTTGGGACAAAGTCATCCAAATCACTGGTCGAGGTATCGTAAGCATTATAGTCTTGCATAACCCGGCTCATCGCAGCTTTACCTGCTGCATTGATCGTCACTGAGTAACTACCAATTTGGTCGAGCGTTGAAAAGTCCGTATCTCCGGAATATTTCGTGACCTGCCCATGTTCATCAGTATACACAACATCAACGTAACTACTGACGTCAGCAGAGTCCAGAAAAAGTGCATATAGCAAATTGACCTTGTTGCCGTTTACATCTTCTAAGTAATTGCCCGCTGCATCTTGAATATAGTAGGCGACGTCGTTAACTGGCGTCTCATCTGGAGAACTAATATGAGATTCTAGATCCGCCAGCGACGCTTCACCATAGTTCATCGACACGGTCCCCGTAGTTACTAACGATACGGTGGGCTTGGTCTCAGCTTCACTAGCCAAAGCTGCGGTCTTCATGATCCGGCTAGTGATAGGCATAGCGTTCGTATTTGTCGCTGTGGTAACCGAAGAGCCAGCAGAGGCGGCATTATTAGTAGTCTCAGCAACTTGCCGACTTTCCTGACTAGCAACTGCCTGACTGGTAGTATCACTTGCCGCCGACCCACGGGTGTTCTCTGCACTTTGACTATCCGCATTTGAGGCCGTTGGTTGTGTTGCTGCCGAGTCAGAGGCAGCGGCTTCCGTAGCAGCCCCTGACACTGCACGACTGGTTGAAGCTGCCGAAGTTGCTGTCGATTGACTATCACTAGCAGTTGAGACGGATACCGCAGCAGCCGCAGTGGATGTTGCGGCCGCACTACTGGATTTCAATACCACCGCATTTTTAGTTTCTGTTGGTGAATTGGAACTGACAGTAGCACTGTTCTCAGTCTCATCAGTGTCACTGTTCGTTGCCGCCTTAGCCTGGCCAACCTGACTAAAGGTCAAACCGATTCCAACTGAGAAGACCGTTATACCAGCAGTTACCCAGCGTCTCCCTGACTTATAAAGCTTATAGTGAGTCTTCCCTTCTGGTTCCATCTTATTTAAACGATTCCGCACGATTCTACCTCCAAAACCCAGACGTTTATGTAAACAACAAACTAGATAGATTAAGCCCAAAAAGTTTATACATACAGTTAACGTTAAATCCATTACTCATCCTTATAAGACAGGTGCTTAATTAAATTCTTTAATTATTGTACCTATTCAACCGGATGAAACTAGCTAAGAACAAACGTGTTAAAAATATAATTAATCTACCTGTTCCCCCAAAAACAAAAATTCCGTAAAAATGTTTTCTATAAATACTCATCAATTATTGAACTATTCAACAGGTATTATATCACTCTAACTGCACTTTAACATGTCATTCAACGTGCTATTCTCCTTATAGTTTCCGTTAGAGTTGCGCCGAACTATCAAGATACTAGGCATCTTTCTTAATGAAACCATATTGTGGAAGTTTCTAATCTTTCATTTCCTAGATAGGCAATTGACTTGGTTCCACAACAAATAAACGACCCTAAGCATCAACAACAAATGCTCAATTCTAATCCATACAAACCATGTCCATGCCAAGCAATTCTGGTATTAGACCACACAAAAACCGTCTTTGAATAATTTCAATTCAAAGACGGTTTCTACTTGTTGCTAACTAACTATTTTCAACCAGTCGACTTATTCGCTGGCATTCAGCTAACCTTCTGCTTGGTGCAGATCAGCCATAATATTATCTTGTGAAAAATCATGGTGCTGATAAGCGGCGTCTGCCACTGGGAAATGCTGTTCTAACGTTGCAAAAGTCTGGATCATCACCGTGCCACTTGCTTGGCCGAAGTCTAGCAAGTGACCACCAAAGTCATGATCGGCTGACAGAAAGTGGTGATGAAAACCACCCACGGCCACTCCATCAAATAACTGCGGTGCGTAGTAGCTCAGCAAGGTCCCCTCAACCTGTTTTCTCTTAAAAATACTTTGATGTCGAGCCGTTTCGGCTAATGAGTCATATGGCGGTTGCGATTTAGCCACAGCCCGTGTGGTGACATCCGTAAACGTCCCCGTCAGTTTAACAGAGAAGAAAATATTGGGCTGTTCAGCCGTCGCCAGGATCTGTTTCTCAACTGCCGAACGGGTTGCCGCTGTCACCGTCATTAAAGGCTTGTAAGCCGCATAGTGACTGTTCGCAAAAGGCAACGTAAACGCATCCGCTACCACATTAACCCGTCCCGCACTATCTACCTGATAAGGTGCGCCGTCCAGAATAATTAGTTCACCATCAAGACCTTCACCCGTCCCAATACCGGTATCACCATGCTGCAGTAGTTCGCCCATCGTCAAGGTACCAGCTAACAATCCCGGCACTAAGAGGGCCAACGTTCCGTGTTGGTATAAAACTGTTGTGTTTGTCATGTCATAACTTCCTTTTAATTGAGCACGTCCGTAAGTAATTGTGATTTTAACTGCTGATTATCCCGATAATCAACTGGTATCTGGACAATCACAGGCCCGCTTGCTTGGAAGGCTTCCGCTAATGTTGCCGCCAATTGATCCGTTTGGGTAACCCGCAGCCCCTTGGCACCAAAGCTTTCAGCGTACTTCACGTAATCCACTGGACCGAAGTCAACCCCCGCGTCATGTCCGTACTTAGCGATCTCTTGAAAGCGAACCATATCATAATGGCCATCGTCCCAGATTAATTGGACGATCGGCAACTTTAACCGGACAGCTGTTTCTAACTCTTGCCCGGAGAAGAGAAAGCCGCCATCGCCCGATACGGATACAACGGGTTGCCCTGGTCGCTCTAAAGCCGCCGCAATCGCCCAGGGTAAGGCCACGCCCAATGTCTGCATCCCATTACTGAATAACAGGTGCCGAGGTTGATAACTCCGGAAGTATCGGGCCAGCCAAATGTAAAAACTACCAACATCCACCGCCACCGTCGTCTCATCCGTCACTTGCGCTTGGAGCGCTTGAATAATGGCTAAAGGATGAATGCCATGGGAATCGTCAGCAGTTGGGGCAACCGCCTGTTGACTAAAGGCGTGGCGCAACTCAGCTAGGTCATCGTGCACGGTTGCTGGCAAGGCCCACTCAGTCGGTAATTTAGCCGTTAAGGCGTCAACAGTTTTAGCAATATCCGCGTGAATCACCATTTCCGGCTGATAATCCGTGCTAATCTCTGGCACCACACTGTCGAGATTGATGACGGCCCCGTGGCGATCAACATTCCACAACCGTGCTTCATATTCAACAGGATCATACCCAATCGCAATCACCAAGTCACTGCGTTTCAACAGATTATCGCCAATTTGGTTGCGGAATAGTCCTACCCGACCAAAGTAGTTATCCTCACCCGCATGTGAGACGACACCGGCACCTTGAAATGTCTCTACCACTGGCAGGTCTACTTGATCCAGTAGCCGGCGAATAGCAGCTGTCACGTCGCTGGCAGAAGCCCGCATGCCAGCCAAAATTACCGGCAATTTAGCGGCTTTAATCTGGTCCACCATGGCCGTTAAGGTGGCTTCATCCGCCACTCCCTGTTGCACGGGCGAAACGGTACCAATTTCCGGTCGTTCGACGGGGGCACTTAACACATTTTGCGGGAGCGATAGAAACGTTGCTCCCGCCTTAGGGGCCTGCGCCAGCCGATAGGCGTTAGCAAATGCTTCTGACAGGTTATCCGCGTGTTGAACTTCAACGCTACTCTTAGTGGCGGTTACCAATAATTCTTGACTGGGAATGCTCTGATGCGTCAATCGCCCGAGATCATCTTGGGGCACTTGCCCACCCAAAGCAATTACGGGGTCGCCTTCTGCTGTCGCCGTAATTAAACTGGTTGCCAGATTGGAGACACCTGGACCTGACGTTGTGGCAACAACGCCCGGTTTCCCAGTTAACCGCCCAATTCCGGCCGCAATCAAAGCCGCGTTCTGTTCGTGGCGGGTCACAACCAACTTAGGTGTCCGCGGATCTTGACTGTATTGAAGGCTCTCAAATAACTGATCGACCTTCGCGCCGGGAATCCCAAAAACATACTTAATTCCCTGATTAATCATACTTTGAATCAGCGCCTGCGCGCCGTTTTTAGTGGTTGGCATCTATTCAACCTCGCTTTTTTAGTCTGCGTTCATGTGTGTTGACAAATCAACATACGGCTATCATAATAAGTTTAAGTTGTTTTGTCAACACAGACACTCATAAAGGAAGAATACGCATGACAGATCTTGGTTATCTCGCCCAAAACATTTCTATTTTGCACCGTAAATACTATAAGGATACCCGAGCCGCCTTTAAGGAACTTGGGCTAAATCCGACTGCCGCTTGTGTGTTGCTAACCGTTCACGAGCATCCTCACATCAATCAAAATCAAGTGGCTAAGGCGCTCGTGATTGATAAGGGGCTAACCACTCGTGAGGTCAACAAGTTACAAGCTTTAGACTATCTGGTTAAGACCGCCGGAGCTGGAAAATCCTTAAACTTACAGCTCACATCCACCGGTGACGCCATCGTCAGTCAGGTTCAAACCATTCGCCGGAGCTGGTGGCAACGGCGCTTTGACGAAGCCCATATTGACGCCGACAGCCCCCTCATTCCAGCAATTGAAGCAGCGGTCGCTAGTGTCACGCAGGTAGATTAATCGTTAACCTTAGAGATGCTAAAAGCACGCAATTCAGTGAACTGCGTGCTTTTAATGTGTGATTTAAGTTGTTTGTCGCCATTTGATGCTACACAAGCTCCGACTAATTTGCCATCACAAACTGCCGGTTAGCCGTAATATACCCGCCAGCTACTCGGTAACGCAAAGTCCCGGATAGCTTTGGGTTACGCCCATGCGAATAGTCCCAACCGGTAACGGTCAGTGTCTTTCCCGGCTTAATTCGCTTAATGAACGTCGACCCATTAACATCTCGATAGAGTCTGATCGTCCGCTTAACTTTAACTTGTTTAACCAGCCGAGGCTTGGTTGGAGAAACCCATTGCTTATTACCGGTCACGTATGCTCCGTTGGTCAGTTCATAACGCGTTGTTTGACCAACCTGAGTCTGTTTAACAACTGTTAAGGCTGTTCCCTGTCGGTAATGCTTCTGTTTGGTTGCTTGTGCAAAGCTCGTCCCATCGTAAGCATTCGTTCCCTTAGGATTTGTCACGTATAATTTTTGATACATGCCTTGCCAATAAAGGGCACCAACATAATCAGCGTTGGCGGTCACGTAAGTCCCACCTGCTAGCTTGTATCGTAAGTGCCCACTGGTAGATCTGGCCGTTCCGACAACTTCAAAGATTGGCGCATAGGCTTTAGATTTTTGAGCATAATGACTCACGCGTTGATTCTTCTTAAATGTGGCATTCTTGTAAGTGTATAGCGCCCGCTTGCCATAAATCTTGAATGGCGTAAAAGTAGGCGCCTCGTCAGCGGTGCTGGAACTGGCTGACGACTCAGTAGCCGTCGGGGTGGTTGGGTTAGCTTTGTAGGTCACGGTATACGTCTTTTCGGTTGGCGCAAAGGCCACCGCCACTTCTTTTTGATCCGGGGTGTAACCGGAAATTGTTGGTGATTTCGCCGATACAGTAGTCAACCCTGCATAACCACTGAGTTTAGCCGAAGGCGCAGCTTCTGTACCATCTGCGAACTTGTAGTTAACGGTGGCATGTAAGAGCTGGTCTTGGGGCACAATGGTGAACGTCTGTGGGCCTTGATTCATGTCAACGGGGAATGTTTCAAACGTACCCACTAAATTCGTTATCGGCACTGCCTGACCCGTCTCTGTATTAATTACGGTTTTATCCCCCTCCGCCAAGTCCTCTGTTGATATTGCAAATGGCATCGTTTCATACGCTGACTTTGCTGTGGTCGTCGCAATTTCTGACTTTCCCCCCTGATCATCGAGTTGATTAATGGTTATCTTAGCCGTATATTTATTGGGTTTTCCCGGTAGTACTACATAGTAGTGTCCTGGACTCTTCGGGTATACCGTTACTTTCTCTTTCAATGAATTTTCTATATCAGCTGTACTTATTGAAGTGTTATCATATGCATTACTCAAATATTTTAACCGATCAGAGTTAGAAACAAGAGTCTTCCCTCCATAAACACCATTTGCAAGCAATGAATAAAGTAACAGAAGTTTTCGATACGTTTCTACATCGGGCATAGTAACCGAATTTGGTAAAGCGTCCTGAACAGTCATCGACTCTGAAATCAGTGAACTATCTTTAAAGCTCACTGATAGTGAACACCCTGCTGGAAAAAAAGTATTAGGAGTCACCTCCACGTTAGCAACTCGCGTTTCCGGAACTTTACCTTCCCACGCCGGCGTATAAAAATCCAAAGTAACCCTATCGTCAGCCGCCGCACGAATCGCTGGTCCACCAAGTAGTATGCCAGCTATCAACATGGCTACCATCAAAATCCACTTGTATATTCGCTGTTTTCTCATCACTACCCCACCTCATATGCACTTTAACGCTGATTATAACAATATTAATTATAAACCTTTCTTATGTGAACAATCGCTATTCAAGCCCCGAAATGTTTCCGCTTACATAAAATGGGCAAGAATTAATTTTACCTATTCTCACGCTATTGACTGGTCTCATAGTTTTACGTCAACCTGTCACGCTTCTTCAATTTCTCAAGATAATCCATTTATTGCCCATTCTATTAACATTAACAACCACCCCTAACCACACTAAAAAGACGCTAGCCGCACTAGCGTCAATCACTCCATGATTAATTCCGCCATCCTTTACCCAGGACTATTGGTTAAGGTCCACGTCAACTGACCGTGATAGTTTCCGCGACTGGCGGCACTCGACACATGTAATCGAATGCCAGTGGTGTTCTGCCAGGTCCCAGTAATATCCGTAACTTGGCTGGGCTGCGTATTGGTGCCCTGGGCAACCTGCACGGCGGTGGCCAAGGGTAATTGCGTCCCGTCGGCGCGGCACCACACTATTTCCCCTGCCAGTCTATGCTGCGTGGCTGTCTCCATACCACCGTGGTGCCGGTAAAAAGGTGCCATTACCAACCAAATATCACAAAAAAAGAGCACCACCGACTTCAAGCGGTGATACTCTCTTGGATTTTGAACTTTAGTCCTTAACTTCTCGACTGGCCGCTGCCACAAAGTCGCGGAAAAGACCTTCTGGACGATTTGGTCGTGACAAGAATTCAGGATGGTATTGTGCAGCCACAAAGAACTTCTTTTCTGGCAACTCAACCACTTCGACCAAGTGATCGTCAGGTGACGTTCCAGAGAAGACCAGTCCTTTGGCCGTCATTTCGTCACGATATTGATTATTGAATTCATACCGGTGACGGTGACGTTCTTGAATCATCTCTTGGTTATCATAAGCTGCGGCTGCTCGGCTACCCGCTTTCAACTTGCAAGGGTACAGACCCAACCGCTGCGTGCCGCCCATTTCATGAACGTCAGCTTGGTCAGCCATCAAGTCAATAATTTTGTGACTCGTGTCTGGATTCATTTCTGTAGAGTTGGCATCTGCATAGCCTAAGACATCACGGGCAAATTCGATGCTGGCAACTTGCATCCCTAAGCAAATCCCTAGGAATGGCACGTCTTGTTCCCGCGCATACTTAATTGCCGTAATCATCCCTTCGATACCGCGATCACCAAAGCCCCCCGGCACAATGATTCCGTCCGCTGATCCTAAAATATCTTGGACTGTGTCATCCGTAATCTTTTCGGCATCAATCATTTGGAGATCAATATTGGCATCCACTGGGTAACCGGCATGTTGTAAGGCTTCGGCCACAGAGATGTAGGCATCATGCAAGGCAACATACTTCCCAACCAAAGCAATCTTGATTGTCCGTGACAGGTGCTGCATGTGATCAACCATTTGCGCCCAAGCAGTCATATCAGCCTTTGGTGCATCCACACCAAAGTGATCCAATACAATTTGGTCTAACCCTTGGTCTTGTAAACGCAATGGAATTGAATAAATGGTCGGAACATCCATGGACTCAATCACAGCCGATGGGTCCACGTCACAGAACAATGCAATCTTCTTACGCATGTCATCCGTGATCGGTGCTTCCGTCCGCACAACTAAGATATTGGGTTGAATCCCAATGCTCCGTAATTCGCGAACGGAGTGTTGTGTTGGCTTGGTCTTCATTTCGTGAGCCGCATGCAAGTATGGGACTAACGTCGTGTGAATATAAACCACGTTTTCATCACCAACTTCGGCCTTCATCTGCCGAATGGCTTCCAAGAAAGGTTGGGATTCAATATCCCCAACGGTCCCACCAATTTCGGTAATCACAAAGTCGGCGCCTAAGGTCTTACCCGCACGCATGATCTTTTCTTTGATCATTCCCGTGATATGTGGGATTACTTGAACGGTTGCCCCCAAGTAATCGCCGTGACGTTCCTTTTCCAGAACTTCCGAGTAAATCTTACCAGTTGTCACATTGGAGTATTTGTTCAAATTGTTATCGATAAAACGCTCGTAATGACCCAAGTCAAGATCCGTTTCAGTCCCATCATCGGTGACGAAAACTTCCCCATGTTGATAAGGGTTCATCGTGCCGGGATCCACGTTAATATACGGATCGAATTTCTGAATGGTTACGTTTAAACCACGGTTTTTTAACAGCCGTCCTAGGGAAGCGGCCACAATCCCCTTACCTAGTGATGAAACCACGCCGCCAGTCACAAAAATATATTTGGTCATGTGCTAACTCCTTGTAAGATTATTTAGGGTCGTCCGGTAGCCATTTAAAACTATAAAAAAGCTCCCTATCCATTGCGAATAGGGAGCTCACCGTTCAGTTGTCCTCACTACAAGTAGCAAGGAGCCCAAAAAATATAATACCTGCTTTTGGCGAAGAGGTCAAGCGAACCACGAAAATTATTTTTGATTTTCGTCGTCGTTTTCTTCTTCGTCTTCGTCATCAGCCTCATCATCGTCAGCCGAGAAGTCGAGATTTTCATCATCGTCATCTGGTGCATCCATTTGTGAGAGCTGATCTTCGATGCCATCTGGAATATCTTCCGTGTCATCTTCTTCGTCATCGTCGTCGATGCCTAAGCCGGTCTGTAATTTACCCAAATCAGGGGTCGAACCGGTTCCGGAAGTAACATCATCATCGTCGTTGTCGTCAACGTAGGTGCTGTTGTCATCATCTTCTGGATCGTCATCGTCGTAGTCGATCACGTCATCATCATCGGTGGTGTCAGCTAAGAAGGCGTTAACCTTCTTCCGCTTCTTACGCTTAGGTTGATCTTCATCTTCCTCAGCATGAACCGTCGCTTCATCGATGGATTCAAACGGATACCAAGTTCGCAGTCCCCAAAGGTTATCACCCAGAGAAATGAAACTACCATCGACATTTAAATCCGTATAAAATTGGGACAGCCGGTCACGAATCTCTTCGTCGCTGTCGCCCAAGTATGATTGGACGGCGTTAGCTAAGTCAGCAAACCCCATCACGTCGCCGTGCTGCGACAAAATAGCATGAGCGACTTCAATCATTGATAATTCCTTTTTATTCTGGCCCTCAAAGACTTTTAATTCCAAACTGGTGCACGTCCTTTCCACAGTCTACTAAACATAATACGCGTTTATGCCGTAAATTGCAATCGAATCTTGTAGTTCCCAACTAATTCCTCACCGGCGTACAAGAGGTAATCAATCTTGACGTTGCCACTGAAGGGGCGTTCCTTGAAACTCGTTTCCAAATAAGGCGTTACCGTCTCAATTGGCATGATACCATACGGTGTTTTGTACCGGGCGGTCACCCGTTTACCACTGACAAAATGTAAGCGTAATTCAGCCTCTGCATTACGGGTCAAGTGGACCTCACCTTCGGGGGTGAATTTCATGGTCACTGGGGTCTTCTCACCCGTTTCGTCATTGGGTTCCAAATAACGCAGATATAGGTTTTGGCCCATCTGCACCAGTTGCCCATCTACATCCAATTGGTAGTCTGAAACATTATCGTCTTGTTTGATGTGTGTTTCCAAGTGAATCATCACGGGAACCCCCGTTGATAATTGATCCATTTACACCCTTCCTTTCCATTGAATTGTCTGGACTAATTATAAGACATTTACCGCCGAAAGCCCACCAATTATCACGGAATCTAGTGAATCATACCGATACCCCCACTTTAAGTGGTGCCTTGCTGGACCGTCCTCATCATGTGCTTCATAAACATCGTTGTGGTACCTTATAGGGCCGCCTTCCAGACCAAGACTGGTTGAACTCGGTTACAGCCGCAGATAGTGACCAGCACATCAATACTAACGTTGCCATGCCACACACCGTAGCCCGGCGGAAAGCGGCAAATGGGCTCAGTACCGTCGTTATCCTTGGTGCGCGTTTTTAGCGCGCTTAGGATAAGACCGAGCTTTAAGACAAGTGACCTGCTTGGCTTCAAGTCGTGCCCGGTACGTTCCAGCCCATTTACCGCGACCAGAGGACGGATAGTCACACTTCAATTAAGAAACCAGCGGCCCAGAGCGCGTACTTTTTTCACCACCACTGAATCAATGATGAGCCAAGCTTACTTTTAGCGCCACTTCTAGTATAATAGAAAATAGGTTTCACACGGTCGGGACCTTGCCAACCGTGGACTGAATGAAAGAAGGTAGGTACCATGTTTCTCGACCTCCCCACGAATACCATTCAAACTGTGACCACTCCAATTGCGGCCACACAAAAAAATCAGGCGTTTGGCTATACCAACGCCCTCCTCGACCTCGTAGCCGAGCTTAAACAGCCAATTCTTCACTTCTGGACCATGCAGCCCACCGTTATCATGGGATTGAAGGACAAACGCTTGCCAGACCTTACAGCGGCCATTAAGGCCATTCAACGACATGGTTACGATTACGTCCTCAGAAATTCTGGGGGGCTGGCCGTGGTTAGCGATGCCGGTATCTTAAACGTCTCTCTGTTTGCCCCATTAACGACACCTCCAATGAGTGTCGATGCTGCCTATGCGCAAATGACTACCCTGGTTGATGCCGCCTGGCCGGAATTGGCAATTCAACATTATGAAATCACCCATTCCTATTGTCCTGGCGATTATGACCTGAGTGTTAATGGTCTAAAAATTGCCGGAATCGCCCAGCGGCGTAGTCCCCACGCGCTGGTCACGATGCTTTACCTCAGCGTTAATGGTGACCAATTGGCTCGGGGCCAAATGATTCGTGATTTTTACACAGCCGGTCTGGCTGGACAGGAAAACACGTGGGACTTTCCCGATGTCGACCCCGCTACCATGACCACTACGGCCGCGTTAATTGGACAAAACTTAATGGTAGCTGATGCGCAACAGCGGTTTATCACTGCTGCTGAACAGGCGGGCCTAAAAGTTGGGCGAACACTACTCGCACAGGCGATGGCAACTCCCGAATTCGGCGCCCACCTGGACCACGCTACCGCCCAAATGGCACGCCGCCAACCACAGCTTAATAAGGAGGACTCTCTGTGACTTACGCACAACAACGACTTCCCCGAGAAAAAGTTCTCCGGGACCCGGTTCACAATTATATTTACGTCCAACATCAAGTGATTTTAGATCTCATCAATACCCGTGAATTTCAACGACTCCGGCGGATTAAACAACTCGGAACCGCCTCGTTAATTTTCCATGGTGCCGAACATTCCCGTTTTGGTCATTCATTGGGCGTCTACGAAATTACCCGCCAGATTTGCGATAATTTCCAACGGAACTATCCTATGAAGACCCCCGGTGACGGTGGCTGGGATGATCGTGAACGCTTAACAGCATTATGTGCGGCACTCTTACATGACATCGGGCATGGGCCGTATTCTCATACATTTGAACACATCTTCCATACCAATCATGAAGCCATTACAGTTGAAATCTTGACTTCACCGGAAACCGAGGTTAACCAAGTTCTCCGTCGGGTCAGTCCCAACTTTCCCGAAGCAGTGGCCAGTGTTATTCAAAAAACGTACCCTAACCCCCAAGTGGTCCAAATGATCTCGAGTCAAATTGACGCGGACCGCATGGACTACTTGTTACGGGACGCCTACTTCACCGCCACTCAATACGGGACCTTTGACTTAACCCGGATTTTGCGGGTGATGCGTCCCTACCAAGGGGGCATTGCGTTTGCCATGAACGGCATGCATGCCGTCGAAGACTATATTGTCAGTCGCTTCCAGATGTATCAACAAGTTTATTTTCACCCCGTTTCTCGGGCAATGGAAGTCATCTTAGATCACTTACTGGGCCGCGCCAATGAACTGTATCAAGCGGATCAAACGGATGAAAGTTTTATTCCCCACTTACTGTTACCATTCTTTAATCGGCAGTTTGACTTACAAGATTATCTGAATTTGGACGACGGTGTGTTAACCACTTACTTCACCCACTGGCGGCAGTCGCCAGATAAAATCTTGGCTGACCTCGCCCATCGCTTCTTAGACCGCAAACCCCTCAAGAGTGTCGAATATAATGAGGCAACGCAAGCTCTATTACCGCAACTGCGGCAACTAATTCGCTCGGTTGGCTTCAATACCGACTACTATACGGCCACGGACAATAGCTATGATTTGCCTTATGACGATGCCTATGATCCCCGGATCACGCACCCGCTGACACAAATCGAACTTCAAGAACCCGATGGCACCTTGTTGGAATTATCGACGGTCTCAGATTTGGTCAACGCCATTCGGGGTAAGTTCACTGGCGATCAACGCTTCTTCTTCCCCAAGGAATTACTCAATCCCGGCGATGACGCCCCGGAAATCTTCCAGCCAATCTATGACGAGTTCAGCAGCTATATTCAAAATAACCAACTGATTCAACCCAAATAACCACTTTCATTTCACATTAAAAGGAGAATCTTCTATGACCATCAAACTCATCGCAATTGACATCGACGGCACCCTACTCAATGAAAAAAACGAACTGGCTCAAGAAACCATTGACGCCGTACAAGCAGCTAAGGCCCAAGGTATCAAGGTGGTACTCTGCACCGGCCGACCTTTAACTGGCGTGCAACCGTACCTTGATGCCATGGGTATCAGTGGCGATGACCAATATGCCATCACCTTTAATGGGTCCGTTGCCCAAACGATCTCTGGCAAAGTCCTCACCAATCACTCACTAACTTACGAGGACTACATTGATCTGGAAGCTTGGGCCCGCAAAGTACGCGCACATTTCCAAATTGAGACACCCGATTACATCTACACGGCCAATAAAGATATCAGTGCGTATACCATTGCCGAAAGTTATCTGGTCCGGATGCTCATTCGGTACCGCGAAGTCAGCGAAACACCTCGTGACTTAACGATTTCAAAGGCCATGTTTGTCGACTATCCCCAAGTTATCGAACAGGTTAAAGCTAATATGCCACAAGACTTCAAGGACCGATTCAGTGTCGTCCAAAGTGCACCCTACTTCATCGAAGTCATGAATCGGCGGGCTAGCAAAGGGGGCACTCTGAGCGAACTGGTCGATCAACTTGGTTTGACCGCGGATGACGTGATGACCCTCGGCGATCAAGGCAATGATTTAACCATGATTAAATATGCCGGTCTAGGGGTCGCAATGGGCAACGCGATTGACGAAGTAAAAGAAGCCGCACAGGCTGTCACCTTAACCAACGCGGAAAATGGTGTGGCCGCCGCAATTCGTAAGTATGCTTTGAACGAAAACTAGCCTGCTTTTAGCCTAGTTTTCAAAAACTCCCGCCTATATAACTTCGGTCAACGCTTGGATAATCCGGCGTTGACCGTTTTTATTTTGACCCCAATCAACACACAGCCAATACCTTCAATGTGTTCCCATTGATTTAATTACCAAATATTTATTAACGCTACCCCTAATACTTTAAAAATAGTCGCTGAGAATCCTAAACATTCGGTATTCTCAGCGGCTGTTATTATACACAAAAAACCGTTACCCAGGCGCTTTCACGCTTGAGTAACGGTTCAAAATGTTCACACCAACTTGTGGCGTTTCAATTTTAGTTAATCAAAGAATTACTTCTTCAATGGCGTCCATTGCCACTTAGTGAATTCTTCAATATCGCGACCTTCGTCACGGGTAATCTTAAAGTGCTTAGCTAAGATGTCGTCCATCTTCTTGTCGAAGGCCTTGCCGGCAGCTTCGTCGATAACGCCCTTGGCAATCAAGGTGTTAACAGCATCTTTAGCTTGGTGGAACCGATCCAATTCGGAGTATACACGCATGTCGTAAGCAGTCGTGATATCACCATCTTCACGGTAACCATGAACGTGTAAACCAAGGTGTTGACGTTCGTAGAAGAAGGATTCGATCAAGTCTTCGTAACCATGGAAGCCAAAGACAACTGGCGTACCAGATTCGCCGAAGAATGAACTGAATTCGCTGTCGCTAAGTGCACGGTCATCGTTCAATGGGCCGTTCTTCTTTTGCAGACGTTCTAGTTCAACAACGTTCACGTAACGCATCTTAACAGCTGGGAAAGCATCGTTGATCAAGTCAACAGCTGCCAACGTTTCGATGGTTGGTTCAACACCAGCAGAAGCAAAGACGATATCAGCATCTTCACCTTCAGCAACAGTAGAAGCCCAGTCGATGGTCTTAAGACCCTTCGTAGCCAATTCTTCGGCTTCGTCGATTGAGAACCATTGTTGACGAGGTTGCTTAGAAGCAACAATGTGGTTAACCTTTTGACGGTCCTTGAAGGCCCGGTCAAAGACAGCTAACAATGTGTTCCCATCAGCTGGAAGGTATTGACGGATAAAGTCAGACTTCTTTTCAGCCAAGTGGGTTAACATACCTGGATCTTGGTGAGTGTAACCATTGTGGTCTTGTTGGAACACAGTGGATGTTGAAACCAAGTTCAAGGATGGGTAATCATTCCGCCATGGTTCTGCAGCGGCTTGACGAATCCACTTGAAGTGTTGCGTGGTCATTGAGTCAACAACCCGCAAGAATGATTCGTAAGAAGTGAACACACCGGTACGACCAGTTAAGGTGTAACCTTCAAGCCAACCTTCAGCTTGGTGTTCTGATAATTGGGCATCCAAGATACGGCCTTCTGGAGCTTCGTATTGGTCATTTGGTTCCTTGACCTTACTCATCCATTGACGGTTCGTAATCTTGAACATTTCCCAAAGACGGTTAGACATCGTTTCATCAGGTCCGAAGATCCGGAATGATGTTGGGTTCTTTGTGGCAACGCCAGCAAAGAAGGTTGACAGAACGTTCATATCCATGTTCTTGTTACCATCTGGCAACTGAGTCCCACGGTTAGATTCGTTGATGTCGTTAGCGTAGTCTTTCCAGTTTGGTAAGTCGAGTGTTTCTGGCTTTTCGCCACGAGCACGGCCACCATTAGCAACTGGGTTAGCAGCCATCCGCTTGTCACCCTTAGGGGCAAAGTCAGCGACTTCTGCCTTCAATGAACCGTCAGCATTGAATAATTCAGCTGGCTTGTATGAGTTCATCCATTCTTCGAATTCAGGAAGTTCTTCGAAGTTGTTTTGGCTTAAACCAAGTGGAACTTGGTGAGCACGGAATGAACCTTCGATTGGTTCGCCGGCTGGGTTGTGCTTAGGACCGCCCCAACCCTTTGGTAAGCGCGCAATAACAACTGGCCAAGCTGGGATAGTCCCATCTTCGTACTTGCCGTTTTCACGAGCGTCTTTTTGGATTTGCTTAATATCAGCAATTGCTTGATCAAATAACTTAGCCGCTTTTTCGTGGTAAGTCATGTAATCATGAATGTCATCGTTTTCGAGGAAACGAGGTGACCAGCCCAAACCTTCAAAGAACTTAGCGATCTTGTCATCGCTCATCCGTGAGAAGATAGTTGGGTTAGAAATCTTGAACCCGTTAAGGTCAAGAATTGGCAACACAGCACCGTCGTTCTTAGGGTTCAAGAACTTGATGGAGTTCCATGCAGTCATTGCAGGGCCCGTTTCAACTTCCCCATCACCAACAACCGTGAAGGCAATTTGGTCTGGGTTGTCTAAGACAGCACCAGTTGCGTGGGAAAGTGAGTAACCAAGTTCGCCACCTTCGTGGAGAGAACCTGGAGTTTGAGCAGTCATGTGAGAACCAATCCCACCTGGGAATGAGAACCGCTTGTACAAACGGGACATCCCTTCGAGGTCTTGGGTAATTTCAGGGTAAGCATCCGTGTAGGTGCCATCCAAGTAAGAGTTGGTTACCATTACTTGGCCACCGTGACCAGGACCACCAATGTAGAACATGTTCAAGCCGTACTTGTTGATCAAACGGTTAGCATGTGCGTACAGGAAAGTTTGGCCGGAGATAGTCCCCCAGTGTCCAATAGGCTTAACCTTAACATCATCCTTTTGGATGGGTGTGTTTGTAACTGAGAACAATGGGTTGCTCTTCAGAAAAATCATACCACCGGAAAGGTAAGTCGTGGCACGCCACCAAGCGTCAACTTTTTCCAAGTAAGACTTGGAATCGTAATCTACTGCCATGAATTTTTACACTCCTTCTTCAAGTAACATAACGTCAAAAAACCATCAACGTAAATCACAAGAGGTCAATTTACACTACCTATGATACTGACTTTTTTCAAAAAGTCAACATTATCTGAAATTGATACGGTCCAATTCCAAATAATTCGATTCTCATTATGCCATTTCACAAACACCCCTTCAAGTAAACTGCTCAACTTCCGGCAATTTTCTTCAAGGGGTGCTTGATTGTGTAGGGGCCAACCCGCTAGTCTGACAGGTATTCTAGTCCTGATCCAGATTCACAAACGTATTATATTTCAGATACTGATAATGCAAGCGCATATTGGAAACTTCAAAGGGAGTACCGTCATCTAAGAAGAAAATGCCCGCCATGACGCCAACCGGTTCAGTTTTAGAAAGATTTAATAACTGCTGATCTTCTCTGGTTGACGGCTCAGCCGAAATTGACAAAAAAGAACGACTGACAGACTGTCCCTTAATCTCTTGTAAATAATTAAAGATTGAGTGCTGGGCAACTGTCGGCGTTAATGCCGGCAAAATCTTAATTGGAATATATCCTGTCTCAATAATAATAGGTCGCTGATCAAATAACCGCAGACGTTTAATCTGGTAAACAAAATCAGTGCTTTCTAAAAATAGATCCTGCTGTAACTCTGGGGTGGCTACAATCACTTGGTAGTCTAGTAATTCACTCTTCGGTTGGCTATCCCCGACCTGAAAGCTATCCGTCACACCCAAATTTTTCCCTTCATAGTGAAAGGCCGATTTATTCTTCAAAAAGAAGGGGTTAATAAAGGTCCCCGCCCCACGTTTTCTAAAAACAATGCCCTGCTCAGCCAATCGATTCACAGCCCGCTTTACTGTGCTACGACTGACTTGATACCATTCGCTTAATTGCTGTTCATCTGGCAGTCTTTTAGTGGCAAAATCTCCAGCCAGAATTCGCTGTTTCAGATCATGAACGACCCGTTTTGATACGCTATCTACCATACAAATAACTCTCCTAAAAACTAACTCACACGTTCACATTATTTGCGTTCAGTATACCAGATTTTTCTGAGTAGTCGCAGCGGTTCTTCCCCAGAAGCGTCTTGGCTAACTATCATGGGCAAACGTAACTTCACCCTTTAGCAATTTACCCGATTTTTTAAATAACTGGCCTAACCACCCTGAATTTTGATTATTTTCAGTAGTCCTTGACCCCCTCAGTTCCTTAACGTGGTAACCTATTCGCAATCGAGAGGAGGTGACGTGCGATGAACACCAGAGATTTCGCTGGTAAGGTCGGCTGTAATTGTAGCACCCTGCGGACTTATGAACGGGCGGATTTGTTGATTCCCCAACGAACTGCTACGAATCACCGCAACTATACAATAGCCGACCTAGCAACCTATCGCATTATTCATAGCCTACGGCGGGCGGGCTTACCATTAAGTGATATTCACCATATTCTTCAACTCCGATCGGCAGATGTTAATGCCACGTGTTCGGCAGATACACTGCGGTTTATCATGGGCAAACACAGCCAATTTATTGCCGATCAGCACTTTTACACGGCGTTATCCGGACTCACTGACCAACTCTCAGCCGCCCTCACCCGTTCGACCGTCTCTCGTAGCGAAGTAGAACGGATGATTGAAGCAATCGGTGAACTGGATGATCAAGTCATCTAAGATAACCTGTTACGCTGGAAATTATGGCTGGGGGAACCCCCGGCCTTTTTGAGTATAAAAAAGGCAGTCGTCAACGACTGTCTTTAAGTCAAATTTAAATGGTAAAAACGATTCCCAAAATCACGTAGCAGACACCTGCGACTAACCCAAAACGGGCAGGGGCATTGATGACAATGGGGCTGTTTTTTACGCTCGCCACGTGGCGCACGGGTACTTTCTCATCTGGCAATGGCTCCACCTTTTGTCTAAAGGCGCGGCGGAACAATCGCCGAGTCCCCGTCAATAGATGCCCGCGTAGCAACACACAGATAGCACCAAAAACAATTAAGGCTAGACCAACCATGAATAATAAATTACCAATGGTTAACAATGACTGGCCTAAAATCTTCATCACTAAGGCCACCAATAAGCCTGCACCAACCGTTCCGGTCGCTGCTCGTTGCCATTTCTTCATATTGTCATTCCTCACTCTCGTAGCCAAACCTAATCCCATCTATTGTCCATCACTTAATGAAAAAACTTGAGCCAACGCACCGCGCCGCTCAAGTTTTTAGATGACTTTATTGTTCTTGACTGTGAAACCGATTCTTGAACAATGGACTGACTGGGCGATTCTCATTAATCCGCTTGATAGCTTGACCCATCAATGGACCCACAGAGATCTGTTCAACCTTATCAATCATCTTGTCAGCAGTTAACTGAATCGAATCCGTCACCACTAACTTCTTGATTGGCGACTTCTTAATCCGTTCAATAGCTGGCCCAGATAAGACCGGATGAGTACAACTAGCATACACTTCCAAGGCACCGGCATCCATTAGAGCTTGTGACCCTAATGTAATCGTTCCGGCTGTATCAATCATGTCATCAATCATGATACACCGCTTACCTTTGACGTCTCCAATAATATTCATGATTTCAGCCACATTAGCCTTAGGCCGCCGCTTATCGATAATCGCAATTGGCGCCTTCAAGAATTCGGCTAACGCCCGGGCCCGCGTCACACCACCATGGTCAGGTGAAACCACGACCGCATTTTCAGCCAAACCACTGTTAATGAAGTAGTCGGCCAGGAGCGGCGCACCCATCAAATGATCCACTGGTACATCGAAGAACCCTTGAATTTGAGCTGCATGCAAATCAAGTGCCAAGACCCGGGTAACCCCGGCCGTTTGCAACATATTTGCGACCAGCTTAGCCGTAATTGGTTCTCGTGACCGGGCTTTCCGGTCTTGACGAGCGTACCCGTAGTACGGAATGACCACGTTAATGGTTGCCGCACTGGCCCGCCGTAACGCATCAATCATAATCAACAGTTCCATTAAGTTATCGTTAACGGGAGCTGACGTTGATTGAATCACGTACACGTGACATCCCCGGACACTTTGTTCAATGTTGATCCGAATTTCACCATCACTGAAACGGTCCACCGACGTTTTCCCTAACTCAACACCAACCTCGTCAGCAATCTTTTGTGCCAACGGTTTGTTGGAGTTCAACGCAAAAATCTTTAATTTAGGGTCAAAATATTGCGTAGCCATAATTTCCTCCAATAGCATTAGTCTGCCTGAATTTCCTACAATAATTTTATGCTATCGCGTCGGGAAACACAAGACCTTCCGCTTAATCTTCACCGCGATAAGGTAGTTTCTGATAATAATTGGGTTTATTCGTTTGGCGCTGACGAGCAATTGCCATATCGTAGCGGTTTACGGCATCGGTAATTGTAGAGCCGGCTGCAATAAAACTATGGTCGGCAACGTCTAGTGGCGCAACCAAATTAGAGTTTGAGCCGATAAAGGCATCATCCCCCACGACAGTTTCATGCTTGTTCTTACCGTCATAGTTGACGAAGACCACGCCACAACCCACGTTGATGTTCTGACCTAATTTAGCGTTACCCACATAAGTCAAATGACCCACTTTGGTGCCTTCACCAATCGTCGCCTTCTTAACTTCAACAAAGTTCCCCAAATGAACTTTAGGTCCAATGTGAGATTCTGGCCGTAAATGACTATTGGGTCCAATGTTCGACCCACTGGCCATATCGGAATCTTCCAATAAGGACGAGGTTACCGTGACGTGGTCAGCCAGTACCGCATTCCGTAATTCAGAGTGGGCACCAATGTAGCAGTCCTCCCCAATTACTGTGTTTCCTTTCAGTAAAACACCAGGTTCAATGATAGTATCTGCACCAATCTTGACACCTGCATCAATGTAGGTTGTCGCGGGATCGATTAACGTCACACCATCACGCATGTGGGCTTCGTTAATGCGGTCACGCATGATTTTGGTTGCCGCAGACAGGGCGACCCGATCATTAACTCCCATCGACTCATCAAAATTAGCCATTTGATAAGCGGCCACAATATCTCCTTGATGCTTCAAAATTTCGATGACGTCTGTCAGGTAATATTCTCCTTGAGCGTTATCATTTGACGTCTCATGGAGCGCTTTAAATAACTTTTGATTATCAAACACGTACACGCCGGTATTAATTTCGTGGATTTCTTGTTCTTCAGAATTGGCATCCTTTTGTTCAACAATCTTTTCCACGATACCAATATTATTCCGAACAATCCGACCGTAACCGGTGGGGTCTGGCGCCATTGACGTTAAAATCGTGGCAGCGGCATGTTTGGCTTCATGATAAGCAAATAAATCTTCAAACGTCTCTGCCCGGAATAGTGGCGTATCACCACTCACAATTAATGTTGTGCCGGCTTCATCCTTTAGCATGGGTTCGGTCTGTAGGACCGCATGCCCCGTCCCCAGTTGTTCGGCTTGTAACGCGTATTGTGTCCGGTCACCTAACGTTGACTTAACCTCATCGGCTCCGTAGCCCACAACCGTGACAATCTTGGACATATCTGTCTTTTCCACTTGCGTTAATACGTGGTCGACCATCGCTTTGCCACAAACTTTGTGCAGTACCTTATACAGTTTTGACTTCATCCGAGTGCCCTTACCAGCAGCAAGGATAATAGTATTTCTCGTTGTCATTTAACGATCTCCTAGCTAATTTAATTGAGTAGTTTCGTCACCAAAAATTTGCGTTAAATAGTTTCCGGGCGCAACCTTGATCTGTTCATCTTGCGTTTGAATCTTGACCAGAGACGTATATTTGCTAACCGTTCGTTGCCCAGCAAAATCCCCTTCAGCAAAGACGGCGACACCTGCCAACTGGGAATCAAACTCATCAACGAGGGAGCGCAGACCACCGACTGTCCCGCCACCCTTCATATAATCATCCACAATTAATACACGTGAACCGGGTTTCACACTTCGCTTAGAGAGTGCCATCCGTTCAATACGTTTAGTCGAACCAGAAACATAGTTCACACTGACCGTCGAGCCTTCTGTAATCTGTGAGTCGTGCCGGACAATCACAAATGGGACGTTCAGGTAATTAGCCACACTCTGGGCCAATGGAATCCCCTTGGTGGCGACAGTGACGACGACGTCCACGTTTTGGTTCAAATACTGGGTGGCTAAAATCCGCCCAATCTGCCGTAATGCTGCTGGCCGGCCGAGGATATCTGACATGTAGACGTAACCACCGGGCAAATACCGGTCGGCTGCAGACAACTCATCAATCATGTCTTCCACAAAACGTTCGGCTTCTTCACGGAGAATATAAGGAATAAACCGTGCCCCGCCAGCCGCCCCGGGAACCGTTTCTAACAAGCCGGTACCGCGGTTCTGAAATGTCCGTTTCAGAATCGTTAAGTCTTCGCTAATCGAGGACTTGGCTGATTCGTAACGGGCCGCAAAAAAGGTCAATGAGACCAATTGATGGGGCCGTTCTAGCAAATACCGGGTCATATCGACCAATCGGTCACTTCTTCTGACTTTCAACTACTTCACCTCAACTATTTTCTATCAATGATATGTAAGGCCAATTTTAGCATAATTGTTCGGGTTTTTCGCTATATTTCCATGAGAAATCTGAAAACTTGCGGAATTTTAAGAAAACCAACCATTACTCACAGCTTATTCGCTGTAAAAATCGGTCAGTTCCGCATGCTCTCCCTTGCTGATCCGCCTTCCAGACACGCGTCTCATGTAAGTCGCTGTGAATGTTGGGCCAGGCTTTGTGGTAAAGGAGACAACCACGAGTAATTTCTAATGTGCCAGCATCATGACTCGGTGCTATTAATTCATCAAATTAAGTAAACGTTCTAGACCCCCAGTTTGCACATTCACCACCGTATTGAAGGAATAAATCTCATCTCGTCACTACTAACCAAAGTTTGACCAATTTAAAAACAATCCCACCTCAGCACCTCATAACTGTGCTTTCTTTGTCATCACGTATAATAATTATAACAATGGGGAGGGAATCGTATGCACCACAATATACTGGCACTTCGCATGCAAGTGACTGCTGATTTTAGTCGGCCACTAAACTACGTTGTTTCCTATCTGCAAGGTCTGCCAATCTTCGTATTACTCATTCTCGTAAACTGCCGGTTTATCCCTGGTTACTTTATTTTCAATTGGGATGCTACCTCTTGGTACTTCACTCTTTGCTATAGCCTATTACCAATTGCCCAAATTCTCATCGCCAAGCGCGAACTAACATTCAGATTAACAACACATGATCATTTTAATTTCTCAAGAAAAGACCCCATATTTTTCTCAAGTGTTTTGCAACTTCCTATTTATGATAGAGAAAAAGATTTCTTAGATATCCAAGTAGCTATGCTGTTCATAGAAATGATTGCTATGCCAATCATTCTGCCAGTTCTGACACTTTCACTATACTTTAGGAGAAAAGGCGCATGAAAAAACAATATGTAATAGTTGCGTTAGGATTATCTTTAGGTTTATTTTTCCGGAATATTTCTGTTTCAAATATATCAGACTTTGCAAGAACTAATAAACGGGACGCAGACCATCACTGGCCTACGTCCCGTTTACTATTATTATCTATTCTGCTGTTTGAAGTCGTTGCCATCCCAACGCAATAAAGTAGAAAATTGCCTCAATTGCCGCGATAAAAAACGACACGGGATAATTAGTGACATAGCTTAGCGTTAAGCCGGCCCAGACCCCAATCAGCGCCAAACCAATCGCCAGGATCATCATGCCACTCACGGTATGGGCAAAGTATTTGGCTGTGGCCGCAGGAAGCGTTAATAAAATGAAGATCAGTAACGACCCCACAATTTGGGCCGCCACACTCACACTCAAGGCGACTAAAACCAGGAAGGTGATGGATAAGGTATTGGTCCATAACCCCTTAACCCGGGCACCCGTATGGTCAAAAGAATCAAATTTTAAGAATCGATAGATCACAAAGACCACGATTAGAACTAAGATGGATAGCCACAACATCTGGCGCACATCACTGGCACTGATGCCAATGACGCTCCCAAATAAAATACTGGTTGCGTAACTGGCATTCTTATTGGCTAATGACAAGAATAAAATTCCCAACCCAATAAATAATGCCGAGATCGCACTAGTGGCAGCCTCCCGCCGTTCACTCCGCGCACTCAACTGACCAACAATGACCGAACTAACAACGGTAAACAGGAGCATTCCGTTCAGCGGCGCCCAGCCAGCGAAGACCCCGAAAGCGGCCCCGGAAAACCCAATTTCCGACAAGGTATGGGTCAAAAATGACATATTCCGGGCAATCACGAAGACCCCCATAATGCCACAGATAATCGCAATAATGGTTCCCGCCGCAAAGGCGTTACGCATAAATTCATAATTAAACATGTTCGCCCTCCCACACCTTCTCTTGCGTTAGCCCCGCAATCGGTCCTTGCTCGGTACCTTGGGGGGTCAACATGAGGTAACGTGAACTGTACTTACGGGCCATCGGAATATCATGGGTGACAAATAGCACCGTTAACTTCAGGCGTTGATTTAACTCAACGACTAAATCCAGTAATTCGGTCTTGGTTACTGGGTCTAAGCTCGCCGTCGATTCATCGAGAATCAACAAGTTAGGCGCCTCCACTAAGGCTTGGGCGAGATAGGCCTTTTGTCGTTCTCCACCGGAGGCTTGACCAATCGGCCGCTTAGCCAGCGTGGTTAGCCCAGTTTCCGTCAAAATTCGCTCAATTTTTTTCCGCTCTGACCGCGATAACCAGGGCCATTTCCACCCCGTGAGGTTTAAACCGACAAAATCTTGAATGGTCAGCGGATAATCGGCATCGATGTTACGAAATTGGGGAACATACCCGATCTTGACATCCGCGGTATGCGGTAAGTATTGCACCTGTCCGTGTGTTGGCCGCAGTTGGTGTAGGATCGTGCGCATTAACGTGGTCTTTCCCACCCCATTTTTACCAACGATACTCCAAAATTCTCCTTGATGGATCGTTAAGTTCAGATCGGTGAAAACGGGGTGATTGGGGAAGGTCACGCCTAAATGATCTAATTTTAAAATTGGCGTTGTCGTCATGAGTGACTGTCCTCCTGAATCCGTTTGACTTGCTGGTACTGACTAAGCATCCACGTACGATAGCTTTGATGGGCCGGCATAGTCTCTGTGACCTTGACTACCGGCACATGATACCGTCGTGCGAGTTGCACCATGGCCGTCACATTCTTGCTGGAATTTTGGGTATTTTCTACAAAAAATGCGATGCGATGATGTTTGATTTGCGCTTGAAGGTGGGTAATATCGGCCGGAGTCGGATCGCTGTCCTCTTCGATGGCCTGGGCAAAGTGCCCGTCACTCACACGATACCCCATGGCCGTCAAGGCAAGATCGAAAACAGGTTCACTAACCGCCACTTGCTGGCCTTTCGCCTGTCGCTTGATCTGCCGCGCCAACTTAGGTAATACTGCTAGCTGACGCTCATAGGCGGCACCGCGGCGACGATAGGTTGCTGCTTGACTGGGATTCAGTCGGCTGAATTGGGTCACTAGTCGCTGAGTTACCGTCATCATCACGGTGGGATCGGACCATAAATGCGGATTGTCACCGGTCTTTTTTCCCATCAACTTACCAATCGTTAATGTTTTGGTACCGGCATCTTGATTAGCGGCAACCACCCGATCCATCCAGCTGTCATATCCCAGGCCATTTTCAACTACCACATCAGCGTGGGCAACTTGTTTGGCCGTTTTGATATCCGGTTCATAACTTTCAGCATCAATGCTGGGGCTATTAATCACAGTCGTCACGTGACCACTATGGCCGAGAATTGCCTGCGCCGCTTCACCATAAAATCCCAATGTAGCAACCACATTAATTTGTCGGGACTGCTTAGCTGTCGAAGTCGGCTGACACCCTGTTAGTGTGGTTAGTGTGACCAATACCATGACCATCACACCTAATAACCCTATCTGATGCCCATTTAGCCACTTCTTTCGCTGCACGTCCGTCATCCCAATCCTTCAAAAATTAAATGTAAACAGTAATGATTACCGTTTAGTAGTTTACCAGATATTGAAAACTTGTCAACCAGCGTTTCACTCGATTACGCAATGATCGTTGACAAAAAATCCGCGACAAGTTGATCATATTTGACGGGGTCCGCATCCCGCGTAGCAATATGTTCGGCGTTAGGATCACAATATTTTTGTTTCGGTCCGGCCGCCGCTTGGTACAAAATATCTAAGTTTTCCACCGGAACCGTCGTATCCTTGGCCCCGTGAATCAGTAATAATGGGATCTGGCTTTTCTTCAATTGTCCCGCAATGTCACCATCCGCCAAACGGTAATCGCCCCACCGTGAGTATTGGTCAGCAATCGTTAAGGTTGGCCGGGCTGGAACATGAAAATTATGCCACATGCGATAACGCGCCTCGCCCAAGACACTGGCATATCCTGAATCGGCAATAATTGCTTTAACATTCGTTGGTAAGTCCTCACCAGCCGTCGCCATCACAGTCGCGGCACCCATGGAAATTCCTAGCAGTACAATCTGGCTGTCCGCACCGTTTTGGTCAATAACCTGCGTAATCCAGCCCTGGTAATCGTGCCGATCTGGCCACCCATAGCCAATCGTATGACCATCGCTTTCACCGTGAGCGCGAGCATCGGGCATCAATACGGCATAGCCCCAATCATGAAAAACCCGGGCCCATGGAATCATTTGCTCGCGAGCATGACCTAGGCCATGGGCTAAGATGACCACTTTCGTTGTTGGTTGCTTAGCAGCTAACCAGCTTGCGCGTAAGCATAACCCATCTGCCGTCATTTGTGTCCATTCAACCGGATGATGGCGCAAATACCAGGCATTATCAGCAGCTGTATTCTCACTAATCGCCCGTTCTTTGGATTGTTGGCGACTGCGAGCATAAGACTTTGTCGCCGCTAAATACAATCCGGCCGCGGCACCCAGTACGCTAACAGCACCCACCGCAGAAAGTGCAGCAGCCCCACTCACTACTTTTTGCCAAGTCTTCATCACGATTACCCCATTTCTTTTTGTATTACCTTCACTGTACCGAAAAACTGCTAATCGTGCCACTAATTCCCTGACCATTTTGACAAGGTTTAATCGGTTAGAGATAATGAAGAAAACTGACTAGGAGCGTGAATAATGTGACACCCATTATCTTCGAAAAAGTCTTAAAACAAACGTCGCAAGGGACGCTGCTCAAAAATATTACCTTGACCATCCCTGCAGGCAGCCAAATTGGGCTTAAAGTCACGCACCAAGAAAGTCGTTGCTTTTTTAATTTATTGACTGGAAAAACCCGACCCACCAGTGGTCAACTTGTCCGAAACGATACCACAATCATGGCTAATTTAACGACGGATGCGGGGTACCCCCAGCTTACCGTAAGTCAATACGCCCACCTATTTCTGAAGCTTAGTGCTCATCCAATCGACCTTGCGGCTGCCCAAGAAGCACTAGCCCTTCATGAGGTCTGGCATCTACCACTAAAACGGCTGAGTCAAGACCAACAACAGCGCGTTGTCCTTTTACGCCTGGTTGTTTTACATCCTGATTTAGCCTTCTTAGAAAATCCCTTAAATGAACTCAGCGATGACGGGATTCAGCTGTACCTTCAAGGACTCGCATACCTACGACAATCGGGTGTGACCGTTATCTGCACCGCTCCTTACTTGGAAGAACTCCTCCTAGTCAGTGACACCATTTATCGATACAGCCCAACGGGATTAGAAAGCGTCGATTTAAAACCAGATACGCCTGACACGACCGGTCCCGCTATTCACCCCACACAAGTCTTTAAGATTGCCTGCAAACAAGACGATAAAACCATCTTCTTTAGTCCTGACGAAATTGACTTCATCGAAAGCATCAATTCCATCAGTACGGTCCACGTTGGCAATGATACCTTTTCCTCTACCTTGACGCTGACAGAACTGGAAGCCAAACTTCAACGCTTTGGTTTCTTTCGGTGTCACCGTTCCTACTTAGTTAATTTACAGCGAATCGCCGAACTGATTAGCTATTCACGCAACAGCTATACCCTTATTCTCAAGGGCCATCCAGCACCAAAACTTCCTTTATCACGCACCCGGTTGGAAGAATTACGCACTTTGATCTCTTTTTAGTGGTACCACCCACCTTACTGTGGTCACTACTCGCCAATCATTCAGCACAATTGGCCCGATTTTAACGACATATCGTCCCGATGCTGCTAAATTAGAGGCAGCGATTAAGTCCTGTGACCTAATCTATTTTAAACCTCAAAGGAGCAACGACACATGACAACCACTGCCATTCAGGTTCAGCATCTAGCAAAACATTTTAAAACCACTAGTGCGTTACGTGATCTTTCCTTTACCGTTCATCAAGGAGAGATCTTCGGTTTTCTCGGCCCCTCGGGTGCTGGTAAAACAACGACCCTTAAAATTTTAACTGGGCAACTCGCTCCCAGTGCCGGAACGGCCACTGTCTTAGGACACGACGTCACCCAACTAACACCCGCCATTTATGAACATGTGGGGATCGTTACCCACAATAGTGGCCTGTACGACCGATTATCGGTTACCGCCAACCTTCGTTTCTTTGCCAAATTATTGGGCGTTGCTACGACGAAGGTTACCCCGCTACTAGCCCGCGTCGGCCTCAGCGAACAACAGCAGCAATTGGCAGGAAAGCTGTCACAAGGACAGCGACAACGATTAATCTTAGCGCGCGCCGTGTTGCATGCCCCAGCAGTCCTATTTCTAGACGAACCAACTAGTGGTTTAGATCCCAGCACGGCACTGGCGATTCATCACTTAATCCGAGATCTTCGAGATCAAGGAACTGCTATCTTTCTCACCACGCACAACATGACCGAAGCCACTAAACTTTGTGACCAAGTCGCTTTACTTAACGACGGTCAAATCGTTGAGTTGGGTACACCACAAGCCTTACGGTTAAAATATAACCGGCATCAAAATTATCGTGTCTTATTTCAGGGAGAGACTGCCGCACAAACCCTCAGTGGTCCAGCTGGGCAGACGATTATTGCCCGGGAAATAACCGCTGGTCATATTGTGACCATTCACTCAGGAGAGCCCACACTAGAAGACGTTTTCTTAGAAGTTACCGGGAGGAATTTAGAATGAACCGCCACTGGCAAAAAATTCAGGCAATTGCACAACTCAAGCTTCACATGATTATTCATAACTTATCCATTTCATTTATCCCCGCCTTTTCGATGTTAATGGTCTATCTATTACGTCTAATTATTCACGACCAATCAACTGCCGCCGACGCTGCGAGTGCCATGGGTGGCGCCTACTTGCTTAGTTTCGGCCTGCTATTCAATACCGTTATGGGTGGTATTATGATGTGCAGTGGTCCATTGGCCGAAGAAAAGGAAAAACACACCCTACGCGTCTTGATGACTGCTTCTGTCAGCGGATTAGATTTCTTCATTGGCAGTGCTTTACCAGTACTGGTAATTATTGAAGTAGTTAACGTTCTAATGATCCCTATTGCTGGGGTGGCGTGGTCCGTCATTCCCTGGGGCAGCTTTCTGTTAATATCTACCATCTGTGCGCTCATCAGCATGTTACTGGGTTACATGACGGGAATCTTGTCAAAAAATCAAACACAGGCTGGGATCGTCAGCATGCCGTTGCTATTTATCTTCACCATGCTGCCCTTCTTCCGCGTTCTCAACCACACGCTTGAGATGCTTGCCAACCTAACCTATTCGGGGATCCTCACTCGATTGGTCGATCAAACCTTGGATCAGGGCTATCACTGGGATTTCCAAGATATTGCCGTGCTACTTATTTGGCTAGTTATCGGCGTGGGCCTGTTTCTTTACGCTTATCGCCGTAATGGTCTGGATAGCGATTAATCTTAAACTACTTTCAAAAGGGAGAACCTGGTCGCCAATGACCACGTTCCCCCTTTTATAAATTAATCAATTGCTAGGCTAACTAGAATCAGTAACACTGCTAACCGAGCAACATGATGTTGCCAGTGAATCCGCCCCATTGCCCAACCATGTTCCAACGCCGCCAACCAAATGATACCGGCCAACACAGCGATAATATCGCTAAACAACGGCCGGAGTAGAAAAAAGCTCAGCCACCCTATCAACAGGCATCCCACGTTCAGCCAGCCTGAAAGCTGCAACCACAGACTTTCTTTTCGATAGCTGGACCCATTCACAATTGTCACAATCCCCACTATTGATATGAATCCAAGTAATCCGTATTCCCCAATGACCTGTGCCATGTCGTCATCCCCTTACCCCTACTTTGGCTTGACGACCCACTTAATGCCTTTAACCAGCCAGACACCTAACACTAACAATGGGCCAAACATCAACAATAAAAAAGTGATCCACTGATGGACACAAAAAATATAAATCGGATTCAAAATTTCATCAGTACTTTGCGTATTTGCCAAGTTATATTCCCAGGGATTGGTTGACACCCCATTAGGTGACCACCGATACCCCTGATGGCTATTGGCCATATCCTGATGGTGTAAATCTAATGATCGCTTCTTATAGGACGCCATTTCCTGATTATTCTGCTGATACAGTCGGCGATAAGTTTTTCGTAATATCGGGTAACAGACCAGCCAGCTTAGCATCACCCAGCTAACAAACGGAGTGACTTGAAATGACCAGTGACCGTCACCACCTTCACCAGCAATTGCCAGCAAAGCTCCTAGGACCAGGGTGCCTTGGGCTAATGACCAAAGATACGCTCCCACCGTCCGAACTTGCATGCTCATCATTGTCCCACCTCCATTTTATCCCCTCGTCTAACTCTCAGCCGTTACTTGTAATATTAAAATCAAATGAGAAAAAGTCAACAAATTGCTATGTTCTCTCATAATAAATTTTTTCACCAACCTAACACAAAAAAGAGTCTGAGTTTTTTTCCCAGGCTCCATTTATCACATGTCATTACTCGTTTCCATTAGCGCTTAATGCGGCATTGGCCGGATGTTCCGTATAAAACTGAGCAGCTGCGCCAATCAAGTTGGCATCATTTAAGAAGCGGCAGGGCTGTAGATCAACGGTTAATGGTGAGTGGTGCGCCACCATTAACTGTTGAACCTGATCCTGTAAGTCAGCGACAAAGCCCGGCCGTGCCGAGATTCCTCCGCCAATTAATACCCGTTGGGGATTCAACCCAACAGACAGATTGAAGGCCCCACAACTCAACCAATGGGTCATCTCGGTCACACAAGTCTGGGCAACGGGATCACCGGCTTGGGCCGCCTGAAAGACTGTCTGGGCAGATACCGACGTCGCCAAGTGTTTCAATTGGGTAAACCGGGTGGCCATTTTTACCGGACTCCCAATTTCGCTCAGCGTTGCTCCCTGCTCGTTCATCACCATGTAACCAAACTCACCGGAAAACTGCTGCGGGCCGGTCATGAGCTGTCCGTTCATCACTACCGCACCCCCAATCCCGGTTCCGATAATCATGAAGACCGCACTGTCGAGCCCTTGAGCATTTCCTTGCCATAACTCCGCTAATGCCGCACAATTCGCATCATTTTGAATACTTACCGGAACACCTAAGGCACGGGTCAAGACGGCCTTAATCGGAAAATTATTCAAATAACTCACGGCACTCGTCCCTGAAATTTTACCAGCTACTGGATCAACACTTCCAGGTAAGCTGATGGCGACCCCCGTAATAGCGCTGGTCTGTCTCACTTTTAACTGTGTCAACGCCGCTAATAACTCCGGCCACGTAGCGGGGGTCATGAATTTTCCTTTATCGGTGAGCTGTTCTGCCTGCCACACACCATATTTAACCGTGGTACCGCCGATATCAATCACTAATAAGGGATCACGCTTTACTGCCATCATGTTCACCACCAGTCGGCGTTAAGTCAGCCCCATTCGAGGCAATTACCCGTTGATACCAATAAAATGAATCCTTACGGTAGCGAGCGAGGCTCCCACTGCCATCATCGTTCCGATCGACATAGATGAACCCATACCGTTTGGATAATTGACCCGTGCTGGCAGAAACAATGTCAATGGCACTCCACGGAGTATATCCCATTACTGGCACGCCATCTTCGGTCATCGCCAACTCCATTTGTTCAATATGGTCATGCAGATAGTCAATCCGGTATTGATCATGGACCTCATGAGTTGCCGTCAACTGGTCAATCGCGCCAATGCCATTTTCCACAATGAACAAAGGCAAGTGGTAGCGGTCGTTCATCCAGTTCAAACCATACCGCAGTCCTTGTGGATCAACTTGCCAGCCCCAAGCGGATTGCGGAACAAATTGGTTGGTCACCAAATCATCAGTTTCGTTATAAGAGAATTGGTCATCCTCATCGTCAGTCGCCGCGGTGGCAAAAGACATGTAGTAGCTAAAGCCCAAGTAATCGACCGTACCTTGCCGCAAATTAGCTAAGTCAGCTGCGGTGATGTCCAGATCAAACCCCTTGGTTTCAAAGTAGTTGGTCAACCAAGTCGGATACTGACCTTCAACTTGAACATCGGAATACCAGAAGCGCGCCTGCATAGCCCGTTGTGCCTTGAAGACATCACGGGGCTTATCCGTGGCGGGATAAACTGGTGAAAATGCGACCATCGCCCCAACCTGAAAATCAGGATTAATTGTGTGGGCGATTTGAACCGCAATCGCACTGGCAACAACCTCGTAATGGCTGGCTTGATACATCACTGCTTCGGCATTTTCTCCCGGCTGTACTTGAATACCTGAATTGGTAAAGAGCGTGAAGGCCCGATCGTAGTTAATTTGATTATTAATTTCGTTAAAGGTCAACCAGTAGGTCACCTTGTCGTGGTATCGTTCAAAGACCGTTTGAGCAAAGCGGGTAAAGAACTTAATCGTTTGCCGACTTCGGAAACCACCGTATTTGGTCACTAAGTGATAGGGCATCTCAAAATGGGACAACGTCACGACCGGTTCAATGTGATATTTATGACACTCATCAAACAGACGATCATAGAAGGCGAGTCCGGCTTCATTGGGTTCGACCTCATCACCTTGTGGAAAAATTCGGGACCACGCAATCGACGTTCGAAAACACTTGAAGCCCATTTCGGCAAAGAGTTTGACATCCGCGGGATACTGATGATAAAAATCCACAGCTTCATGGTTAGGATAGAACTCATTGGGTTGAACACCGGCGGTAATCCGCCGTTCATCGTGCGTCCCGGCGGCCGTCATAACATCGGCCACGCTTAATCCCTTACCACCGACGTCGTAAGCGCCTTCAACTTGGTGTGCTGCTACAGCACCACCCCATAAAAAATCTGCTGGTAATGTTTTTTTAGTCACAATACATCCTCCTTAGGATTTATCCTTACTTATTTTTCAGTCGCTGTGACACCCTCTAGCCTTGTCCGGTACGTTCCAGCCCATTTACCGCGACCAGAGGGCGGGCAAGTCCCACCAAAAGTAATTGTCATAGCTGAATCCAACTGCGTTGTCATACCACAACAATCCATTTTGTAAAAAATACGATACTGCCCTGCTCACCGCGAGCTGGCCGTATCGTATTTTTTCGGTGGCACTAATGATGCAGAATTAACCGCGTGCCAGTCATGTCCAGCACCTTGTGAATGGCTAAGGAGGCCCCACCTAACAGCGTGGCATACTTAACGTCCTTAGACATAACCAGTGGTGGCACTAGTGGCATAAAACTCAATTTCATTTGAACATTTTTTAAAATTTCCGGTAACTGGTCAATCAATGGGGAATTGAAGAAAATCAGTTGTGGATCGTACGCAATAATCAGATTGCTCGTCACCACGGCCAATTGATAGCAAAAGTCCTCAATTAGACGTGTGATTTGCGCATCCCCTTGTTCATTAGCCCGCACCAAGTCTGCTAGCGTGTATGTCGGTCGCCCTTTCAGGTGAGCAGCTTTAGCTAACAAAGCAGATTGCGACCATTCCTGATCGAAATTCGTCAGCTTAGCCAGTCGCTGCCGTGGCTTGTCCGGTTCAGTTAACAGCATTTGCCCAACTTCACCAGCTCGACCGTAGTTTCCAGTATACAATTGTTTATTCAGCAAGATCCCGGCCCCAACGCCTTCGTGAATACTAATTGACACCAAGCTTTGTAACTCCTGCTTGCTGTAATCCTGTTCAAAGATTGCTGACAAGTTCGCTTCATTTTCCATAATCACTGGAACATGATAGCGCTGCTTAAAGTAGCCCACCAAATCAACATCTTCAAAGTCCACGAAGGGTGAACTGATAATTTCATTTTGATAAACCACCCCAAAAATCGCAATGGATATCGCCTGTAAGCCATTGTCCACCTTGAATTTAGGTAGCTGCCGAATCATCTCTTCCATTTTGGCAACGATTTGATGCACCGTTAAATTATCAATCGGACTCTCACCATATTCGAGTGCCCGTCCATCTAATTGTGTCACCAGCATCTCTAAGGTTAACCCTGAAATGCTGAAATTAATCACGTAACCATAAGTCACATTGTAAGCCACTAATTCCGGCCGGCGACCGCTGCCTGAAGCGGCAGCTCGGGCCTCACCCTGACTGGTCACCAATTTGCGTTCAGTTAACGACCCAATAATGTCAGAAACTGTGACTTTATTAAGCCCTAAGAGCTTAGAAACCTCAGTTCTTGAAATGGGACCGTGATTCACAATTGCTTGAAGAACGGACCGTTCATTATGGTCCCGCATGACGTCCTTATTGATAATCATCTTGGGTCACTCACTTTTTGATTTATTCACCGTCTTCGGCGTTTTCACGAGCGTGCTTTTCAGCCAAGTCGCTTTGCATCTTCTTTTCGATGCCATCAACATGGTAGAACATCAACGCAATTCCGGATAAGGCAAAGCCCAAGAGTGGCACCCAAATGTAGTTTAATTCGATCCCGTGTAAGGCACCAGCCGTTTGGGTCTTGTTGGCAACGTAACCGGTCCCAGTCAAAATCCAACCAGTGATCACACCACCAATTCCCATCCCCAGTTTGGCACTGAAGCTAGAAAATGACGTTACAATTCCTTCGGCCCGTACACCGTTGATCCACTCACCGTAATCCACGGCGTCGGCCAACATAACGGCAATTAAACCAGAAACATAACCCGTTCCTAAGTAGCCAATAACCGTCGCAAAGATAATCATTGGCACACTCAGATTGTTAGCGCCCAAGCTCAAGAGTAATTGACCAATCACGGCCAAGATCATCCCACCGAGCATCGTGTTTCGCTTACCAATTCGGCTAGCCGTCCATGGTGTCAGAACCACGGCAACCAAGGCCACCAATTGTAAGCTCAATACAAGAGAAGCTAACGTGGCATCATGCATGTTGTACTTGAAGAAGTAAACCGTCACTTGTGACCGCGTTTGCATCCCCATCCAGTAAATAAAGTTGATAAAGATAATGATAGCCCATGGCCAGTTACGCTTCAAGGCTTTCAAGGAGTCTTTGATTGGAATCGACTTACGAGAACTCTTGGTTTGAACCCGTTCAGTCGTGTACTTGAAGACAAATCCAAAAATAACAACCACAATCACAGCAACAATCAAGGCCCAGATGAACCAGCCACGAGGACTTGTCGTAGACCCATGACCGAAGAAAGCGACCATCGTCAAGGTAATTCCAGTGATTAACGTGGCACCAGCAGTTCCCATAAATTGTCGAATAGTCGATAACGTGACCCGTTCTTGTGGGTTACTCGTTAATGATGGCAGAATTGAGGTAATAGGAATATTAACCGCCGAGTAAAGCACATCGACCCCAATATAAGTGACGTAAGCCCAGACTAATTTGCCGGTTAAACTCATATTTGGTGTCGTAAAGACTAACACACAGAAGACTGCAAATGGAATTGAGAACCATAACCAGTACGGTCGACTCTTCCCCCATTTGGTGTGGGTGTGGTCAATCATGATCCCCCAGAAAGGCCCATCAAAGGCATCCACAATCCGAGCAGCTAAGAATAACGTTCCGACAGCCGCAGCACTTAGGCCAAAGGTATCGGTATAGAAAATCATTAAGTATGTCCCCACCATTTGGAAGGACAGGTTGCAGGCGAAGTCACTAAAGCTATAGGCAATTCGCTCGTTCCAAGGAACCATATTTTTCATGGCTGGCTCGGCTTTAGCAGCATTTTCACTCATATTAAACACCTCTATAGTTTATGAATCCATTATGTGATACTGAAAATTAATGCTGAATCGTCGACATTCAAGAAAATTCAATTTTCGAAACTAAGCATACTGGAACCGCTTACACTTGTCAATACCCAGTTGGTTTAGTAAACCAATTTACTACATGAGTCGTCACTATTTCATGCTTTTGGCTAAATGAAAGCGTTGACATTTGCAAAAATCACAAGTACACTGAGTTTGTCGATTAAGAAATTCAATTTTCTAAAAATTTTGAGAGGTGTTCTTCCATGAAGTTTACGAACGGCTACTGGTTAACCCGACCACAATACCAAATTGAATCCCCACGAGAAGTCTTTGACTACAAGCAAACTGATAACAAGTTAACGCTGTACGCGCCATTCAAGTTTATCAATGAACGCGGCGACGAACTTAACCTAGGCATGAGTACGATCGACCTAACCTCACCCGTTGAAGGGGTGATTGGTGTTAAGCTGACGCACTTCGATCAAAACGAAAAAGGCCCCGCCTACCATATCAACAATCAAAACCCAGATGTTGCCATTACCACGGGCGATGATGAATTGACCTTTACCTCTGGCGGACTAACGGCCCGGATTCCCTTTAAGCAGGCGTTCCAATTAGACTTCTTAAATGGGGATCATTTGTTGACCCAATCCTTAGACAAGGCCCAAGGGGTCATCCATGATTCCTCAACTAATAAGGATTACATGCGCGAACAACTGAACGTGGGCGTAGACGACAAGGTTTATGGTCTCGGTGAACGGTTTGGTAACTTCATTAAGAATGGTCAAGAAGTCAAAATCACCAATCAAGATGGTGGGACAGCTTCTGAACAATCTTACAAGAACATCCCCTTCTATTTAACGGATGCTGGCTACGGTGTCTTCGTTGACCAACCACAAACGGTCGATTTCGAGATTACCTCTGAAAATGTTGACCGGGTACAATTCAGTACTGAAGGTCAATCACTGCAATACTATGTCATCTATGGGCCAACGCCACAAGAAATCTTGCACCGGTACACCCAACTGACCGGTCAAATGCAATTACCACCAGCATGGTCTTTCGGCTTGTGGTTGACCACCTCATTTACCACAGACTACAGTGAAAAAACAGTTATGAAATTCATCGATGGCATGAAGGAACGCAATATTCCACTAGATGTCTTCCACTTTGACTGCTTCTGGCAAAAGGGCTTCGAATGGAGCAACATGGAATGGGATCGTGACGAGTTCCCAGATCCCGCTAGCCTAATTAAGAAGATTCACGACCGCGGTATTAAGGTCTGTGTTTGGATCAACCCGTACATCGCCCAAAAAGGGAAGATGTTTGAAGAAGGTAAAGAAAAAGGTTACTTCGTCAAGCGTGAAAATGGCACCATTTGGCAATGGGATCTCTGGCAGGCCGGTAACGCCTTCGTGGACTTTACCAACCCTGACGCCGTGAAGTGGTACAAGAGCAAGCTTCAAGCCCTACTTGATATGGGGGTTGATTGCTTTAAGACCGACTTTGGTGAACGGATTCCAGTCGACGATGCCGTCTTCTTTGATGGCTCCGATCCGAAACGAGAACACAATTACTACACCCTGCAATACAACCAAGCGGTCTTTGAAACCATTGAAGAAGCCAAGGGGAAAGGTGAAGCTGTTGTCTTTGCCCGTTCCGCAACAGTCGGTTCTCAAAAGTACCCGGTTCACTGGGGTGGCGATGCCTTGTCCACTTTCAAGAACATGGCCGACACCTTACATGGTGGGCTGTCATTCTTGAGTTCTGGCTTTGCCTTTTGGAGTCATGACATTGGTGGTTTCGAGGATGGCCCCGATACACCAACGGCTGATCTGTACAAGCGGTGGACGCAATTTGGCTTGCTATCTTCTCACAGTCGTTATCACGGTAGTAACGTTTACCGGGTCCCATGGAACTTCGATGACGAAGCCGTGGAAAATACGCGCAAGTATGTCAATTTGAAACTATCCTTAATGCCCTACCTGTACACCCAAGCAGCTCATAACGCCGCTTATGGTAACCCACTAATGCGGCCAATGTGGTTCGACTTTACCCAAGACCTCACGGCGCACACGTTGGATAACCAATATATGTTGGGAAGTCAAATTCTGGTGGCACCGGTCTTCAATCATGAAGGTCACGTCAATCTCTATCTACCAGCTGGCAAATGGACCAGCATTATCGATGACAACGAATTCTACGATGTCAAAGATGGTAAGTGGCTCAGTCAAAACTACAGTGAGTTAGACCTCCCTGTTCTCGCCCGTGAAAATACCATTCTCTTACGGAATCCTAAGGCCGTTCATGCCGACTATGATTTCACCAAGGACTTGGATATTCACTTATACGACATGCACGAAGGTACCACCAGTGTTGCGGTTGTGGATCAAAAAGGCAAAGATGCTGGTAAGGTCACGGTTGACCGAACTGGTAACGAACTCAAGGTCACAACCACTGGTTTAAACGGTAATGCTACCATCTATATTCACGAAAACGGTAAGACCACTCAGGTCACCCTGGATGGTGCAGCTACAACGATTAAGCTGTAATCTGACAAACTAAAAACAGTTCCCCTAACGACCAGTGAGTCGTTGGGAGAACTGTTTTTTTGATCAATCCCCCGCTACAGGAAGATCTTTATTTTATAATTGATTGAATTCGCTGTTGCAACACGGGGACCACATCCGTCATAAACCACGGGTGTTGATTTTGCCACCCATAATTCAACGGTGACGGGTGAACTAACGGAAAATACGCCGGTAGATAGTCTTGAAAATGGGCCACCGTGGCGGTCAACGTCTTTTGCCGATTAGACAAGTAAGCTTTTTGCGCATATTGACCAATTAATAAGGTCAACTTTACTTTAGGCATCAACGCTAATAACGGTGCATGCCATTTTTCCGCAAAGCCCTTCCGTGGTGGTAAATCACCACCGTGAGCGTGTTTGCCCGGATAGTAAAAGTCTAACGGCAACACACCAATCTTGCCGGAATGATAAAATTGGTCTTTCGTCACGCCCATCCAGCTACGCAATCGATCTCCACTGGGATCATCCCAAAACGTCATTGATGCCTGCGCCTGTCGACTGGGCGCTTGACTAATCAGCAGGATCTCGGCATTTTCCTCTATATGATACAACGGCAAAATACCTTGCGCCGTGAAAGCTTGGTTTTCTGGATCTGCCTGAATCGCTTGAAAAACTTCATCTGCCGTCATTTGTCAGCTCTCCTCTAAGGCAATGGCCGCACCAAATACACCTCGCGACAGAACCCCTTCATTCCATTAAACACCCGTTGTGCTCGAGACTGCTTACTACATAGCCCAAAGACTGTGGGCCCCGTGCCACTCATTTGCGCTGCATCCGCACCAAATTTCATCATTTGTTGTTTAATTTGGGTGATCTCCGGATAGCGGTGAGCCGTCAAGGGTTCCAGCGCATTGCCCATCACCGCACACATCCCTTGAATATCCTGCTCGCGGATCGCGCGTAACAAGCCATCAATGTCCGGATGTTCCAAATGATCATACTGAATCTGCTGTAAGATGCTGGGCGTTGATACACTCACCTTGGGTTTAGCTAAAACTACCCACGCTGCCGGAAGCTTTGATAGTGGTGTGATCCGTTCGCCTCGACCTCGTACATGTGCTGTCCGACCATACACACAGTAAGGTACATCGGAGTCAATTTGTAACCCCAACTCCGCCAACTCTTGCCAGCTAAGTCCCAACGACCACAATTGGTTTAGTCCCCGTAAGACAGCCGCAGCATCGGAAGAACCACCACCCAAGCCAGCCGCTACGGGAATATTTTTTTTAATGCGAATATTGACCCCTTCGTCAATACCATAGTTTGTCTGTAATAAATGGGCCGCCTGAAAAGCGAGGTTCCGTTGATCATTCGGCAAAAAGCCGCTATCCGAAGCCACACGAATCCGCTTATGCTTCGTCAACGTTTGAATTTCCACATAGTCAGCCAAGTCAACGGACGTCATAACCATATTCCACTCTTCCGCCCCATCTTGGTGATGGTAAGGCGTGTCGAGCCCGAGGTTTATCTTGGCTGGCGCCTTTTCGATCAGTTGCATGAGCTCCACCTTACTTCTCAAGTAGACGCATCGTCTACTGTTCTCGTGAATCTGATTAAGCCCATTATACTATGGTTGACGGCAAAATAAAAAGGCCTTATCCGGCCCAATTATTTATTCATCAAAGTCAACTTCGATGTTCTTGGTTAAAATATCGGTATAACTGTAGGAAACCCGTTCGAACGAGTTTTCATCTTGGTCTAAATCAACCACAAAAACTGCTGGGTAAGTTTCCCGAAGAATTCCATGCCGCTCTGTCGTTTTTTTACGACCGGCCTGAGCAATCACCATGAGCTTTTCGCCAATGCGATCGTCCAGTTTGTTCTTAATGTTCGCTAAACTTGTTGGCATGCACTTCACCTCTGTGAAACAATTATATCATCGTTTCACAAAAATTGCAAATTATACCACAACACCCTCAAAACCGCAAGAATCCATAGTTGGTAAGGGTTACATCAATCCCTCATTGTGGAAAGCGTTCGTTAATTCGATAAAATTAAGTAGCGTTAAGCGTTCTGGCCGCAGCTGACGCGAAATACCCGTTTGATTCAAAACTGTTTCAATTCGTTCACGAACCTCTGGCTGTTTACCAAAAATCCCCTGAAGATTGTTCCACAACGATTTTCGACGATGTGCAAAGCACCCCTTAACAAAACTAAATAAAGCCTTGTCTTCGTACGGATTCACTGGTAGCGCTTCGCGTGGCGTCAAGCGAATAATGGCTGAATCCACGTTAGGTTGGGGAATGAACGCTGTTCGAGGAACATTGAAAGCAATCTCCACGTGCGCCCGGTACTGCATAATCACTGATAAAGAGCCATAGGCTTTCGTTCCTGGCTCGGCAACTAGTCGTTCGGCCACTTCAGCCTGCATCATAACCACAATTGCCTCAAACCTAACCGTACTCTGCAAAACACCCATCAAGATTGGTGTCGTAATGTAATACGGCAAGTTGGCCACTAACTTCAAAGGCCGATCTGCTTCGAATTCATCTGCTACCACTGCTGGTAAATTGGCCTTTAAGATATCTTCATTGATGATTTTAACATTTTTATAATCCATCAAGGTTTCATCTAAGACCGGCAAGAGGTTCTCATCAATCTCAAACGCCACCACCTTGTGGGCCCGTTTGGCAATCTGCTCGGTCAACGCCCCAATCCCGGGCCCAATTTCAATCACATTATCGTGATCATTCACATCACCCGCAGCCACAATATTACGTAAAATATTGAGGTCAGACAGGAAGTTTTGCCCGAGACTCTTTTTAGCTACCAGGCGATAGCGGTTCAAAATTGCCTTGGTACGGGCTGGTGATCCAATTTCAGGAAGTTCATTTGTCATGTGATTGCTCCTTTTCACGGACCTGCTGTAAGGCAGCGGCAAAATCGGCTGGCTGAATACCAAACATCCGTAGTCGTTTTTCAAGTTGTTTGCCATTAACGTAGCCAATCTGGAGAATCTCTCCTAATTGTTCACGTCGTGCTTTAGCGCCAGCACCACCAATTAACCCTGCCGCCAGCAAATCATCATGCGTAATCAAGGTAGGGGCTGCCGTTGTCTCCGTATAAACGTGATCGAGAGCCGCGCGAATAGCGGCTGGACTGGCATGTTCGACGCCTAGTGAACCACCCGCTTTTTCCGGACGTCCCGCCGCTTTAGGTAAAAACGCGTGCTTGGCATTCGGAACGGCTTCAGCCACAATCTTGCGAATTTTTTCACCTGAGAAGTCAGGATCTGTAAAAATGATCACGCCACGCTGATCCGCCAATTTTTGAATTAACGTCAACGTATCATCGTCAATAGCGGACCCCCGTGTTTCAATCGTATCAGCATTCACCGCGCGATTAATTTGCTTCGTATCGTCCTTGCCTTCAACCACTAGGACTTCTTTAATCTTCTTCAATCTTATAAAACTCCTCTGCGTTTTTAAACGTGGCGGCCGCAATTACTTCCGGTGTCGTCTCACGTTCTTTAGCGATCGCTTCCACCGTGTAACGCGTAAAGCCCGGTTCATTTTGCTCACCACGATGCGGTTCAGGTGTCAAATATGGCGCATCCGTCTCGACCATCATCACGTCTAATGGTGTCGCGCGAACGGCATCGTGGACCTCGTGGGCATTCTTAAAACTAGCGACACCTGAATAAGAAATGTGCATCCCTAAATCAAGAAACTTCTTCAGCCACTCGGGGTCACCATTAAAGCTATGCATCACACCGCCGATGTCGCGAATGTCAGCTTCTTTAATGATGCGGTACGTGTCGGCAAAAGCATCCCGATTATGAACCACGATCGGTTTACCAACTTCTTTAGCAATCGCAATTTGCCGAGCAAATACCCGCCGTTGCACGTCTTGGGGTGACGTATCCCAGTGATAATCTAGGCCAATTTCACCCAGTGCGACTACGCGACTATCTGTCAATTGTTCTTCAAGTAATTTTTCAGCCCCGTCATCATAATTCTTTGAGTCCTCGGGATGCCAACCAACTGCGGCGAATAACTGGTCATATTGGTGAGCCAGCTTAATGGCATCCGCATTCAACTGCGTGTTGGAGCCAATATTGGTCATCTTAACCACGCCCAGCTCGGCCGCGCGTTTGAGATACCCCGGCACGTCATCCAGAAATTCTTCGCTATTGAGATGGGTATGCGAATCAAAGATTTTCATCATGGGTCTCCTTTTCCGTAAGTTAAAAAACGTGGACGGACGGCTTAACGCCTCTACCGTCCACGTTTTATGTTAGACATACAACAATCATCGGTCAGACAGGTGTGCCCGACACCATTCTAGCTAACGTCAGAACCGTTAACCAGACTGTCAGGTAAGGTCAGCAAGGTCACTTGTCCATCATGTTCGGCAGACAATAACATCCCTTGACTAACTTGTCCTCTCATCTTTCGTGGCTTCAAGTTCGCCACAATGACGACCTTCTTGCCCACTAGTTCTTGTGGTTCTGGATACCACTCAGCAATTCCGGAAAGAATTTGCCGGGTCCCCTGATCGCCAGCATCTAATTGGAACTTCAGTAATTTATCAGCCCCGTCAACATGGTCAACGGCTTTGATTTCAGCGACTCGTAATTCAATTTTTTCGAACTTATCAAACCGAATTTTCGGCTTGTTTAAAGTTAAGTCTTCAGCTGCTGGTTCATTAGCGGCCTGTTGGGCTTCTGCTTTAGCGGCCATGGCTGCCCGTCCCTTCGTCTTTTCTGACTTGGTCATCTTACCCTGAATAAAGTCGACTTCTTCTTGCACATCAATCCGTGGGAAAATAGGGGTTCCCTTAGCGACGACTTGCTTACCTGCTGGTAGGTCAGCTAACATCAAGTCCGTCATCGTTAAGGTGGCAACGTCTAAGCCCAATTGGTCAAAGATTTCCTTAGGGGCATGCGTCATAACTGGACTGATAAGCGTGGCAATGACCCGCAAGCTAGCAGCCAAATGAGCCATAACAGCAGCCAATTCTGTAGCCTTGCTATCATCTTTGGCTAACTTCCAAGGTTCCGTTTCATCGATATACTTATTGCTCCGCGCTACTAACTTCCAAATTTCTGCCAAAGCATCAGCAAAATGCATTTGGTTCATCAAGTCATGATAGTTCGTGATGACTGTGGCTGCTGTGGCTTCCAAATCAGCATCAAACTCGGTAACTCCAGCTTGATATTGTGGTAATTGGCCACCCTCATATTTGTTAATCATTGCAACGGTCCGGTTCAATAAATTCCCCAAATCATTAGCCAAATCATAGTTTAGCCGATCAACAAAGTCTTCTGGTGAAAAGACCCCATCATTACCGTAAGGCATTGCTCGCATCAGGTAGTACCGCAACGCATCCAGCCCATATCGATCAACCAAGGTTTCTGGATAAATCACGTTACCCTTAGATTTAGACATCTTGCCGTCTTTCATCAATAACCAACCGTGGGCAAATAATTCCTTGGGCATTTCTAGCCCTAAGGCATGGAGCACAATTGGCCAATAGATGGAATGGAAACGAACAATTTCTTTACCCACCATTTGCACATCAGCGGGCCAGAACTTCTTAAAGAGGCCATCATCATCACTGGTGTAACCCAACGCGGTGATATAGTTTAAAAGAGCGTCAATCCACACGTAAACAACGTGCTTAGGATCACTCTTGACTGGTACCCCCCAGCTGAAAGTTGTCCGCGAAACAGCGAGGTCTTCCAATCCAGGCTTGATGAAGTTATTAATCATTTCTGTCATTCGTGATTCTGGTTGGATAAAGTGCGGATGGCTGTGGTAGAAATCCAACAACCAGTCAGCATACTTACTCATTTTGAAGAAGTAGGATTGTTCCTTTACTAGAGAGACATCATGACCAGAAGGCGCTTGCCCACCGATCATTTTGCCATCGGCATCCCGATAGACTTTGGCCAATTGGGTTTCCGTAAAGTATTCTTCATCATCTTCGGAGTACCAGCCTTCATACTCACCCAAGTAAATATCACCCTGTTTGAGTAACCGGTCAAAGATCGCCTGAACAGCGGCCACGTGTTCATGGTCTGTTGTCCGAATGAACTTGTCATTGGAAATCTCTAACGTCTTCCACAACTGCTTGATGCCCGTCGCCATGCCGTCCACATATTCTTGAGGCGTTTGGTTTTGGGCCTTGGCCTTATCTTCAATCTTCAGGCCATGTTCATCTGTCCCGGTTAAGAAGAACACATCATACCCATTGCTCCGCTTGTAACGAGCAACCGTGTCACACGCAATTGTCGTATAAGAATTACCGATATGTAACCGTCCAGATGGGTAGTAAATCGGCGTGGTAATGTAAAAACTTGGTTTGTCTGCCATAAAATAAAAGCCTTCCCTCGCTCTAAATTATTTCGTAATTTTCAGGTTAGATTTTAATGTAAATTCTAACCAAGTATAGCATAAACCCCGGTTGAGCCATAGCAGACAACCGGGGTTTTATGGATAAATCTGCTAGTGTCTTTTGCAGGCAACTGTAGACGCTGATTTTTCTCGGCCGTCACAAACATCTCATATTAGTGGTTATTCCAGCCCATTTGACGCGGCCAGTGGACGGGCAATTTAAACCACCAGTGAGCCATAGAACTAACCGTTACTACTTCAAAACAAGTCTAGCTGTTGTGGCGCCAGATTCTGCCAATGTAAGCCTAAAATTTCCTGTAGCCGTAACGCATTAGGTGCCGCGTCCTTAGCTGAATTGTTGTTAAAAATCACACACACCTGTTGGGCGTGCTGTGCGACCCGTTTCACCAATACAGCAATGTCTTGCAATTCGGGTTCACTATAACGATAAAGCGTACGGGTCTTCCGCCAATCAGCGCCCTGGTTGAACCAGCCTTGTGCATTGCGACCATGAAGCCGCACCACTGCTAACTCCGGTGTCGTGACCGTTTCGACTAACGGAATCCCATCATTTAAGTTGTGGGGCTCATCAGTTGTCACATTGGTTAACTTCAACGACTGGAGATAGGCCATGACATCCGCAGTCATACCCGGTGTCTCAAACCAACTGGGACTCCGGAATTCGACGGCTACCGGCAGTTTTCCCATTTTCAGCCGAACATCGCGTAAATATTGAATATTCGCCGTCGTCCGATTGAAGAACGGTGGAAACTGGAACAGCACCGTCATGAGTTTTCCGGCCGTTACCATGGGCTGAATGGCCATAATGAACTGGTCAAAAGCCGCTGTAATCCCTGCTTCATCCAGAGGGTGTTGCCGATCATGACGTGTCATGACCTGATTGGCTTTCAAAATGTATTGAAACCCATCAGGTACTGCCGCTTGCCAATTCGCCACCGTACTTTGGCGAGGGATACCGTAAAAGGGCGTATCTAACTCAACGACAGGTAAACGTCCTGCGTATTCAGTCAGGGTTACGGGGCGCTCCTCACCGCCAATCAAAGCGGGATGTTCTTTCCAAGTGGTCAATCCAATGGTAATCATCCAATCCCCCCTCACTTAAACCGTTCAAATTGCTTAATTAGTTCAGCCTCCGGTGTTGTCAAACGCCCATTTAACTGACTAATCAGGCGTTTACCAGCTAAACGGTCGTTATACCGAATGCCCGTCACGCATAAATCAATTAAAGCAAACAGAACCGTTATTAAGACCGCCTGTTGCCGCGCAAAACTCTGATTGAACAACGTCACAATCTGCCCGCCAAAAGCCAATTGTAAAATGCCATAGATAATCAACGTATCGGGAATCAATTGCAGCACATTTAGCCAACGTAATCGGCGCACCAGTTGGCGCAGCTCTTGGATAATCTCCTGATGGCTCATTGCTAGACCCCCCTATACGGTTAACGTTTCAAAGAAACTCGTTGCATCTGTCTGAATCATTTGATAATCAATTCCCAAATTCAGCGACTCTTGATTAATCGCCACAACTTGGGCCTGTGGCGCCCGATAATCTAATAAACCAGCAAACGGATAAACACGCATTGACGTGCCGACAATTACAACGAGATCGGCCGTCTGCATAGCAGCAACCGCTCGCTGAACATTGACTTGATTCAGTCCCTCTTCGTAAAGGACGACATCTGGCCGTAACCAACCGCCATCACTCTCATGATAAGGTGACTGCAAATAGTCTTGCCAAGCAACCTCTTGCCCACAGATCTGGCAATATACCCGATATAGATTCCCATGAAACTCGATCAGATGTTGCGTTTTCGCCAATCGATACAGGTTGTCAATATTTTGCGTGATGACTGTCGCCCGTCCTTGTTGGGTTAGCGCCGCCTGCTTAGTATGAATGACATTGGGTTGCGCCTGCGGATAATATAAATTTTGTTTGACATAATCGTAGAACGTCTCGGGTTCCTGAGCCAAACACGTGTGGCTCAAATAGTATTCCGCGTTGCGATGACCGGTATACAAGCCATTTTTTGAGCGGTAATCCGGAATCCCTGACGGTGTTGATACCCCAGCACCCGTTAAGAAAACAATGTGTTTAGCTGCATCGAATGCCTGTTGTAAAGTTGCTGCCATCCCCATCATCCCTTCATAACGCTATGGTTACCGTAAAATATATGGCATCTTCAATTGCTTAAAGAGCTCCTCAACTGTCAAATTATAATACTTAGTAAAGTACTCTGGTGAGTCTTCTTTAGGCGCCGGTGCTGGCAGAACAAACGCATTTTGTTGATCCGTTCGATTGATTCCAACATATGCCCGGCGTTGGGTTGTCTTTTCGTGCATATCTGAGTGATAAAATTCAAAGACTTGCTTCACTTCTAGGCTCAGTTGACGCTGAGATAATACACTCGATAGCGTCGTGAACTCTGTATTGTGCAGGGCTGGCAAGTGCCAAGCCTCCAGCTGTTCATCAAAGGCTTTGAAGAGTTTGACGACATTGCGACGTAAAGAGAATGGTGACGTCACTGGCTTTTCGGTGATAATTGCGTAAAGCTTTTTTGCAGCCGCTAAACTAATCGGATAGTCTCGTTCAAACTGGTCCATGACCGCTTGATCGTCCGTCCCGAAGAAGACCAGCGCATCCAATAGTGTCAACGTTCGTAACGTCATTTCGTCATCAACTGGTGTTGGTTCTGGCTTCAACGTTGCCGTGATCCCGTTTAAGTAAAGCTGTTTAATCTCGTCAGTGATCAGCTGATGTTTTTGCTGCTCTTTAACGACTACCATATGGCTAACGATGTCATATAGTTCCGTCCCCATAATCATAAGTTGTTCATCCAACTGCGGTTGCCCCGTGGTTAAGGAGAAGAAAACTTGGGGAAAGCCAGACAGTACCATGAGTAAATGGACCAGCTCATGAGCTGCTGTGTAGTTTGGTGCGGTCAGATCAGCAACCTGAATGACAATATCATCGCCCACTTTAACTTGCTGAGCCTGATCGTGGCGTACAAACCCCACTCGTTGATCACTAATAAAAGATACCGACACCTTACCCGGATACAAGGCGTTAACTTGGTCTAACAGGCCCTGCACCTCCGTATTGAGTTGCACATCTTTTGCTTGCATGTTTGTCTATTCACCTATTTCTTTAAATTTTCTTGTCGAATGGCAGCCAAGGCTGCTTGTGCCTGTGTTGTGGTCGGCTGGGTAATGGTTTTCAACCGATCGAGCACCGCTGGTAACTCAGCTGGCGTCGCACCCACCGATAAGGCCAGTGATTTGCGCTGTAGTGCCATGTGCCCCCGTTGAATGCCATCGCTCACTAAAGCGCGCAGTGCCGCAACATTTTGCGCAAGGCCAACGGCGGCCGTAAGTCCCATTAACTGCCGGGCTGTCGTGATCTGAGCGAGTTGTTGATTGACCCGTACGAGTGGTAAAACTCGTGTGGCACCGCCAACAACCCCCAAGGCCAACGGCAACGTCAATTCACCATGGAGTTGCCCATCCGCTAACCACCAGCGACTGAGCCCCTGATACTGACCACTGCGACTCGCATAAGCGTGCGCACCACTTTCAACCGATCGCCAGTCATTCCCCATCGCGAGAACAACCGCATCAATCCCATTCATAATGCCTTTATTGTGCGTCACAGCACGATAAGGATCAACTTGGGCTAACGCGCTGGCCTGACAGATTCGTTCGGCCACCTGCTGGCCCGTGAGTGTTCTGGTGGCTAATTGGGCCACTGGCACTGCACAAGTAGCGGTGGCTAAACTATGGGTCGCATAATTACTTAAAATGCTCATTAAAATATCAACGTCAAGTTGTGTTCGAATCTCGGTAGCAACTGCCTCAGCTAACGTGTTTACCAAGTTAGCCCCCATCGCCTCACCGACATCAATGAATAAATCAAGTGACACCCAATCTGGTGGTAGACACCGCACACGAATTGATCGTGCACCACCGCCATGGGTTAACAGGCTCGGATGAGCGGCATTCGCCACTTCCAAGAGTCGGGACTCATGAGCCATTAGCCAGTCACGTAAATGTGCCTGATCGGTTACATGACTAAAAACAATCTGACCCATCAATTCACGTTGTTTGACTGTGGTGGTAATGCCCACCTCACTCATCAATAAGCGACCACCATTACTAGCGGCAGCGATGACGGATGGTTCTTCAGTTACCATGGGAACCATCACGTCATGCCCATCAACGCGCAGATTCACTGCCACGCCCTCGGGTATCCCGTAAGTCGTCAAATAGTTCTCAATGAGTTGATCATCAGTCGCTTGCCGTCGTGCGGCAATTAACGCTAACTGCGCCACGGTTAAGTGAGCGCGTTGTGCTAAATGATCCCGCCTAGCTGCATATGATAATCGATAAAATGGCATTAGCATCACAATCGGACCTCCTATCGTTGGCTCAGGTACTCAGAGATAATCCCCTCACGCACGCCACTTTCCGAGAAAATCACCCGGTCAGAATCTAACATTTGCAGTAGCGTGACTAATGGGAGCATCCCACCAATAATAATATCGGCCCGTTCAGGTTCCAACCCCGAGATACGTTTACGCTCGGCTAATGGCACCCGTAACAGGCGTTCAAAGGTTTTCATGACTTGACCAGTGGTTAACCGGTAGCCGTGAATGTTTTCAACGTGTAAAATCTTTTGTTGTTGACGGTTCATCCGGGCCAATGTGCGATTGGCACCTCCCAGTAGAACCAAGGGTAAGTGCTTGGCGTCGTTTAGCCACCAAATATCTTGTAGTCGTTCCCGCAAAAAGACCTGCGCGGAGAATAAATCGACGGCCGTTACCCGATCATCTAATCGGAATTGTTCTGAGAGATTAACAGCCCCAAATGGCACACTGATTAAGCTGGCTGCTTTACCGTCTTTGACGTGAACTAACTCACAGCTGGCCCCACCAGTATCTAGTAGCAAGCAATCCTTAATCTTCAACCGATTAACAGCGCCTAAATAATCATAGTAGGCTTCTTGATCACCGGACAAAACTTCTAAGTCAATGTCTGTAGCAGCCGCGACCCGTTTCAAAAATTCTTCACGGTTGCGTGCCTGGCGAACTGCTGCCGTGGCAATACCCCGAACAATGAGGTGTGGCAATTGCTCGTAATACGGTCGAAACGATTTTAGTGCCGCAATCGTGCGATCCATGGCCTTGGGTTGCAAGATCTTTTCTGGGCCCATCCCCTCGGATAGCCGGCTATCGGCTTTGATACGGTTCACTTCACGATAAGTGCCATCGTCGTGAAGCTCATTAACAGCCATCCGCACGGAATTAGAACCTAGATCAACTATGGCTAAATTTTGCATCGCACATCCCCCATTCCCGGTTACCCGAAGTAGTCAATTCCAATCGCGTGACGCACTTCATGTAAGGTCTGAGCAGCCACTTGGTTTGCCCGTTCACTACCTTGCTTCAAGATATCATAAACACCGGTTTCATCAGCGGCAAATTGTTCGCGCCGATGCCGAATAGGTTCTAGCTTTGCCTGCAAGACCTCATTGAGATACCGTTTGATCTTCACGTCACCCAAGCCGCCATGTTGGTATTGGGCCTTTAAATCAGCAACTTTGGCTGTATCATCGGCAAAAATATCCAGATACGTGAAAACCGTATTGCCCTCAACATGACCGGGATCTTCCACGTGGATATGTTCGGGATCGGTGTACATCGACATGATCTTCTTTTGAATCGTGTCGGCGCTATCGCCCAAGTAGATGGCATTATCCAAAGACTTACTCATTTTAGCGTTGCCATCTAGTCCAGGAATTCGGCCTTGGCCTTTAGGTGGGAAATACCCTTCTGGTTCAACTAAAATTTGTTGGTCATAAATATTGTTGAAACTCCGCACAATTTCACGAGTTTGTTCCAACATGGGTTCTTGGTCTTCACCTACGGGCACCGTGTCTGCTTTAAAAGCGGTAATATCAGCGGCCTGACTCACTGGGTAGATAAAGAAACCGGCGGGCACACTTTCACCAAACGCCTTTTGCTTAATTTCAGTCTTCACCGTTGGGTTGCGATTTAACCGAGAAACGGAGACCAAATTCAAATAAGCCATCGTTAATTCATTAAGTGCTGGAATTTGTGATTGAACTAAAATCGTTGATTTAGCCGGATCAATCCCCACTGCTAAATAATCTAAGGCAACTTGTAACAAACTGTGCCGAATTTTTTCTGGATCTCGTGCATTATCAGTCAGGGCTTGCATGTCAGCAATCATGATATAGGTCTCATAATCGCCAGTGTTTTGTAACGCAACGCGGTTTTTCAATGAACCAACGTAATGACCAATATGTAGCTTACCAGTGGGGCGATCCCCTGTTAAAATGACGTGTTTACTCATTATCTTCATCCTTTCCAAAAAAGCGCCCTCTTAGCTACTTGCTAAAAGGACGCTAACGCGCGGTACCACCTAATTTGCAGTTCATGACTGCCTCTTGTCGATAACGGCGACCCCGCGACACTAATCATCGAATTTTAAAGTGATCTAACGACCCACTTCGTCACTGGAAACGTTGCACCAAGCCATTTCCTCTCTGAATTTGGACTACTTTTATCGTTAGTCTTACATAGGTTCATTTTAGAGGTTTTAGGGGTGGATGTAAACTATAATGTCGCAAAATCTGGCGAATTTCAGTGAGCGGTAAGCATAGAGACTTTTGTAGGTTACAACCGCCACGTGACTTCCAGGCTAAGAACTAGTAGGAATCAATAACAGCCACAAGTAGTTGCCAGTACAACAATACCAACGATCACAAATAATTAGGTTAATACTTCCAAAACAGCTAAATATAATTGTTCTAATCGGACTTAAGGTTTAACCAACGTGACCACACCACGCCACAGTAGCCCGACGGGAAGTGGCAAATGGGCTCAGTACCGTCGTTATCCTTAGTGAGCGGGTTTAGCGCGCTTAGGATAAGACCGAGCTTTGAGACAAGTGATCTTCTTGGCTTAAAGTCGTGTCCGGTACGTTCCAGCCCATTTGCTACGACCAGAGGGCGGGCAATCTCGACAAATGTACTCATTTATCGTAAGTCCTAAGACAGGCAATCCTATGCCAAAAAACTTATTAAAATAAACTAGGCGCAATCGTTTGACACACTCCCCAAATATGACTAAACTTGTTAGGCACTTTAGCCTATCCAAAGGAGGCGGTCAGTTTGACCACCAGCGAAGAAGCACAAGAACAACAGCGTGTTGACCAGGTTGCTCACGCCATTGGTCAACGCATCGCCAAAACCGATGCGGACTACCAAGCGGCCCATCAAGAACTACGTAACGTGTTGCAAAATTACAGCGAAAACACCTCGGTTAACTGGTTCGAAGTCGATGACCGAATCGAAACCAGTGCCGAACTCCAGCAACAACGGGCATTAGTTTCTCGTTTAACTGAAAATCAAAATATCATTCAAGATCAATTAGATACGTTTAAAAACTTACAAAAATCTCCGTACTTTGGTCGCATCGATATCCAAGATCCCGGTGAAACCGACAGCGAGTCACTTTACATTGGCACTGCCTCGTTCGTTGATGACGATCAAAATTTCTTAGTTTATGACTGGCGTGCCCCTATTTCTAGTATTTATTACAATGGGGTCTTAGGACAGGTCGCTTATCACACCCCAGCTGGTGACCAGCAGACCAAGCTACTCAAGAAGCGACAGTTTCTGATTCAAGATGGTCAAATTGAAAGTATGTTTGACACCAACGAAACCGTTGGAGATGAAATGCTGCAGCACGCCTTGGGTGAGCAAAACGACGCCACCATGCAAAATATTGTGGCAACCATCCAACGGGAACAAAACGATATTATTCGTGACACCCGCAGTGACCTCTTAGTGGTCCAAGGGGTTGCCGGCTCTGGTAAGACATCGGCCATTTTACAGCGGATTGCCTTCCTGTTATATCACAGTCGGCGCGATCTTGAGGCCGATCAGATCGTCTTATTCTCGCCCAATCGGTTGTTCAGCCACTACATTAGTGATGTTCTACCCAGCCTCGGTGAGCGCAACATGCGCCAAGTCACCTTAGCCGAGTTTCTAACGCAACGGTTCCAAGGCTTAACGGTGCAAACGCAATTCGACCGTTACGAAACTGATCAGCAACATCCCGTAAACCTCTCCTTACGAAACTTCCAAGAAAGTGCTGCCTTAATGACGGCTATCAACGAGTACTGTCATCAATGTACGGCTGATGATTTACTGTTTACGGATATCCGGTTTCATGGTCGGGTGTTCTTTTCAAAAGAAGAAATTCGTGATATCTATCGCCAATTTCCAACTGCGGCAGCACCAGCTGATCGCTTCTTGCGTACCAAAAATGAATTGGAAAAGCGCTTGAAGCATCGGATCGCTGAAGAAGCCAAGGCCGACTGGGTTCACGACACCATCGACCAACTCAGTGACGAGGACTATCACAACCTCTTAGGCGAAAAACACTTAGGTAAATTTGAACAGCTCGACGATGAGATCGACTACATCGCTCGGCAAATCGTTCGCCGACGCTTGCGACAAGTCGATGACGCTATTTATAATGGGTACTTTTTAGACGCGTATAGCCAATACACTGCCTTTTTGAAACAGTGTCCGTTACCAGAAGATGTCACCTCTACTGACTGGCAAGACGCCATCGCGAGTTACCAACATGATATCGAATTTCACCATCTCGCCTTAACGGATGCTGCCCCACTATTGTACCTTCGTGATATTTTAATTGGCGGTGGTGCTAATCACCGCATGCAGCATTTATTTGTCGATGAAATGCAAGATTACTCCATGGCGCAACTTATTTATTTACAACACGCCTTTCCACGAGCCAAGCTCACCTTATTGGGCGACAGCGAACAGGCCTTATTCAAAGCCGTTGAATCGCCGGAAAGTATTCTCAAAAAACTCAATGCCGCACTAAATATCAAGCGCTCGCGTCTGATCACCTTGCGACGCTCCTACCGCTCAACGTTACCCATCACAACCTTCGCGAAGGCTTTACTCCCCGATGGTGATCAGATTGAAGCCTTTAACCGGCCGGGCGACCTGCCCAAAGTGGTCATTCGCTACGATGAAGCAGCGGCGTTCAAAGCCTTGGCTCACGAACTTAAATTAGAATTAGCAACCAATGGAACGGTCGCCATTCTGACAAAAAGTACGGCTGAAGCCAAGCTCGTGTACCAAAAGCTCCATGCCGACTTTGATCTAACCCGGTTAACGGATACCGACCGATCACTGCCTAAGGGTGTTGTGGTCTTACCTATCTACCTGGCCAAAGGCTTAGAGTTCGATAGCGTTATCGCCTACAATGTCTCCGCCGAAAATTACCCAGATGAGCAATTAACCGGGACGCTGTATACCATCGCATCACGAGCCATGCATCACCTGACACTACTATGCATCGGTGCTGCATCCCCTCTGATTGCCTCTGGTAAGATTCCGCAAGCAGACTTACAGATTGAACATGAATTTCAGAATTAATTGCTACGAACGTTTTCCAGGAAATAATTCCGACCCCGGACAACACTAAACCCGTCCACTGTAACCTCGATTGGTTATAGTGGACGGGTTTTTATTGCCAGCCTAAGCCGACTTTACTTCAAAGCTGCCGGTGTCTTCGTCGTAGTAAACTTTACCTGACGAACATAATTGTGATAACCCTTGTAAAAATGTAATTGCTTAGCTGTCACCTTAACTTTATACGTCATTCGCTGACCATCAAACTGAACCGTTTGTCCAGCTGGCGAATACTGAATGCCAGACAGTTGGTAGATGTGATGCCCTAAAGACTGATATTTCAGCTTCTTCAGCCCATACCCGGGTAACCGATAATACCGGTCAGTTGTTGCGTCTAACCCAAAGAGATTTCCGGTACTTTTAGTCTTGGTGTATGTGATATAGGCCTTATTATCCCCTTTACCATTATAAAACCACGTATGGCGCATGACCTTAGGTGTTCCCGCATGCCACGTTGCCGCCTGAGCAGATGTCAGATCGGTGACCCCTAACGCCAAAGCCAAAGCTCCCAGACCAATCAAAAAAGCAGATTTATGCATGATTTTCCTCCTATATAACTTCCCTGCGCTTTAATTTACGCGTCTATTAGTGCGAAAGCAAGTCCTATTTACCGAAAAAAGTCCATGGTATACTGACTGTAGAGGGAGATGTCAAGATGCATATAACTAAGCGACGGATGTGGTTGGAACTGGGAATTAACGGATTATGTCTCGGATTCCCGTTGTTCTTAATCATCGATGGCAGTGTGGCATTAGCTCAGAATGACCCCTTTCATCCAGATGTATTTATTCTTTTCGGTCTGTTAATGATGGGCGTGCTCAGCCTCATAATGACTGGGCTGACAATCAGCCGTTTACGTGCCCATGGCTGGCGGGGGCTTCCTCACTATCAACAGGGACTCGCTATCTTTTATCTTATCTGGCTCGTCATTGGCAGCCTTACCTGGCTAGTTTCTCTGGGCATCATCCCAATAAAATAACAAATCATTTTAAAAAAAGTTGGCCTTTTCCTGTTGCTGAAAGGGCCAACTTTTTTACTGTAATTTTGCTGGGATCACCATTTTTTCTGGTGCTACTTTTTCGCCCGCCAATTGTCGCAACATTATTTCAGCCGAGCTGGCACCCATGAGAAAGGGATTCTGCGTAATCAGCGTCAACTTCGGTTCCATTCGCCGAATAAAGTCCGTATCGGCAAAACCCGTGGCTGTCACAGTTTGATTATCAATCAGTCCGGAAATAATTAAATTCGGGAAAAATTCCAATAACCAGCGTTCCTTCAGCGCAAATGCCACTGTTTTCTGATCATTTTGAGTAATCAACTGGGTTAACCGCTGATGCACCTCACTATGGTTGTACGAGGATTCCGAGACTTCCAAGACATCCACATCCTGGGCCGCCGCCAGAATGCCCCGATACCGTTCCTGTCGGGTGCGACTAAGTTCCAATTCAGAAGTCAACACGACCACGTGCTGATAGCCTTGCTGTCGAAAGGCCGTTGTCGCCGCCTTAGCCGCTTCAAAATTATCCGTCACCACTTGCGGCCAAGGACAAGCATCCATTTCCCGGTCGACACTCACAACCGGCATCTGCTGATGCAAAATTTCTTGAACCGTCTGGGGATTACTAAACGATTGTAAGATTAACCCATCAAACCCCCGCGACCCAATCGCCCGTAGAAGTGTCTTTTCCCGTTCAATATCGGCATTGGCATCGAACAATACCCCAATATACCCTCTACTTTCCAAGATAGAACTAATTCCCTTAAACAACTCTGTAGAAAAGTAATCATCAATGTTAGCAACAATGACCGCAATCAGTTTGCTGGATTGGGTAATCATCTGTCGCGCCACTGAGTTGGGCACGTAGTTGAGCTTCGTAATGGCCTCTTGCACTTTAGTGGCTGTCGCTGCCGACATTCGACCAAGATTGCCATTCAAAAACCGTGAGACGGTCGCAATCGAAACGCCGGCCAACGCCGCAACATCCTTAATATTTGCATTTTTATTCGCTTTACGTGCCATCGTTTCATTCGCCCCATTAACCCGGATTTATAGCTGAACCGTTCATCAGCTTATTGTTTTAGTCTACCAGAAAAAGGCGCCGCTGGAAAAGTTTCTTAACGACAAAAAACAGGCAACGCCCCCGTATGCGTTGCCTGTTAGTCAGATATTATTCCATATTACTATGTGTGGCGGCCGCCGCGTCATTAGATACCTTATCACGCCGACTTAACTTCAAACATAAAACATCTAACGTTAAGTGAACACTCTGATCAAATAACGTGCTCAATAGCTGAATCGATTTAACACCGTCCCCAGTCTTGGTTGCACCGGGAACCACAATCACCGCTTGGCCCACCTTTCCTAACGGCGAATCTGCATGGCTGGTAACCGCAATCACCGTCACGCCACTCGCGGCAGCCTTTTCAGCCAGTTCCAAAATGCTGGCTGTCTTCCCGGAACCGGAAACTGCCAATAATACATCCCCAGCTTGAATTGACGGCGTAATCGTTTCACCAATTACAAACACCGTATAGCCAATATGCATCAGCCGCATCGCAAACCCTTTTGCCATTAAGCCAGAGCGACCGGCCCCCAGCACAAAGATTCGCCGATCCTTTTGAATCAATTTTTCCGCTTGATCTAACTGACTTTCGTCAATCATGCCCATAACTTCATTCACTTCTTGGGTAACCTGATCAATCAATGTCATTTGTGCATAACCTCCATAAATTTTTGCGCGGCAGCCACTGGATCGGCTGTCTTAACAATCGCGCTTCCCACAATAACCGATTCAGCAATTCCTTGAGTCGCTAACTTCTGGGCCATAGCTAAATCAATTCCACCGGCTACAGAGATGTGCTGAACCATCGGATAGTCTTCATGAAAGGCAGCAACGGTAGCAGCCGCATCAAACCCCGCTTTAGAATCCTTGGCATGATGAATGCCATAAATTGCCGCCGGATGATTCACGATCTGAGCCGTCTTATCGGCCGTAATCTCCATCATATCAATAAACAATTGCTTTCCTCGTGACTGGGACAATGCGTATACTTTTGTCAGCGTATCGGCTGAAGCAGCGCCCATCGCCGTGAGAATATCTCCCGTTGCAAATCCCTTGTCAAATTCATACTCACCCTCATCAATGGTCTTTAGGTCGAGTAATAGTTTGGCATGCTGGAGCTTAGGGAGCTGCGCGTGAATCTGTACCAAACCATAATCCTTAATCAATGATGTGCCAAACTCAATCACATCAACCTGTGTGTCTAACTGTTTAGCCAGGTCAATCGCCTTATCCAACGTGACCCGATCAATTGCAACTTGTAAATCCATTAGTCTTCGACAACTCCTTCTTGTTGATAAAATGCTTGTAAGCCAGCTGGTGTCGGGTAGCCATCGTTATCACCATACGTTTGGACCTGTAAGGCACCTACTGCGTTTCCTCGCATCACTGCCGAACGTAATGATTTATGTTCTAGAAGCGCCGTCAAGACGCCCATGGCAAACCCATCACCCGCACCAACGGTGTCAGCAACCTGAGCAACCTTAAATCCGGTGACCGTATAGCTTTCACCCGATTGCTGCTTGACGTAGGCTCCGGCTGGGCCCACCTTGACAATAACCACTTTAGTTCGCGCCCCCCGCAGGTAAAAGTCGGCAATCTTTTCTGGATCGGTCGATCCCATCAAGATTTTCCCCTCTTCAACCCCTGGCAAAACAATCTCGGCATGTCCAGCCAATTCATTTAGCGTTGTCACCATCTTGTCACGACTAGGCCACAGCGTTGGTCGGAGATTGGGGTCGAAGGTGGTTAAGATATTAGCCGCCTCTAATCGCTTAAGTAATGTGCGAAACGCCGCTTCAGCAGTTGCCGAAATAGCTGGGAAAATCCCGGACATATGGGCTGCCCGCACATCGGTCAAGTCAATTTGATCGACCACCGCTGGCGTTAAATGTGCAGCCGCTGACCCCCGTCGATAATTCTGCGTCGTAGGATTACCTTGCGTCACTCGATCTTTCAATTGAAACGCCGTCCAGTAATCCGCATCCCGAGTAATGTAGCGCGTTCCCACGTGATGCTCCTTAATGGTCTTAATGACGTAATCGCCAAGGGGTTCTTCACCCACTTGAGAAATGTAATCGACGGAATGGCCTAATCGTTGTGCCCCAATGGCAACGTTTAATTCGGCTCCGCCCAAAATTTTGTGGAATTCTAAAGCATCACGCAAAGAAACATCCGGTTCTTTAGAAGCGAACGTGACAATCGGTTCGCCAATCGTTAATATTTCACTCATCGTTGTGTTCTCCTTTTCTACCATGTTTAACCAAAGAAGCAATAAACTAGTAGTTCATTAATAATCGACACGCCCCACATGATGGGTACCCCGTGTTTTAAGAAATCCCGGGTTTGAACTTTCATGTAATCCAGTCCCCAGACATTCCAAGATTGTGTAATATCTGTTGAGACCGCTAATAGTGTTGGTACATAAAGTAGCGGTAACAAGAACGCATCTGAGAACAAGCCAATTCCAGATAAAACGGCTGCGGTCGCTGCTCCGGCACCCCACACGTGAAATGGTCCCCGGAATAAGGCCAACGGCGCCAAGACACCAAAGGCCAACGCGAGAATCAGCATATTGTGTGGTAAGACAGCCTCAAATAAGGGCCTAAACCGTACAGCATCCATTGAAGCAGCACCGCTGAACATGATTAACGCCATTAAGAACATAATCAATCCGGCAATATCGCTGATTGCTTGTTTAATCGTATCGTTTAAAAAAGTGACAAACTTCTGATACCCCTTAAACTTACCGGTTAATAACATCGCTAGTAGCGTCGCTAAGGTTAAGGCTGGAATCGCATCCCATTTGAATAGCATGTTCATCAATACGGGGATAATCGGCACAACAAAAGCGAGCTTAGGCACCCGAACATCGGTGGCTTGCTGCGTTTCGGCACCAATGATTTTTAGATTCTCATCGGCTTTTGACGGATCGATTTTTTTACGATGCCAGAAGATAAAGAGCATCACCGCCAGTAATTGGACCAATGTTGCACAAACACCAAAGATCAAATAGGTCCCGCCGTATTGTGCTTTGGGAAAGAAAGCCTTGATCTGGTTATACAGCACCACGTTTAAATACATTGGCGCCCCAATGGCCATCGAAAATGCTGATAGTGCAATGTCTCGTGGCAATCCCACTGACAACATGATCGGCAGTAGGATAACACCAATAGCAATCACCGACCCCACACCATAAGCACTCACAAAGATAAAAGCCGTCACGATTAAGACCAATAAGACGGCAAGTAATGGCCGCTTTTTGCCTACCCTATTCGTTGCTTCAGAGATTGCTGGGGCAATGCCACTATCAACTAAGACTCGACCGAACCAGGAACCAAAGATAATGTAAATAATCGTGGGACCATAATTTAAGGCTGGCTCGGCAAAAACTTTTTGAATCACTTGGTCGGCCGGAATTTGACCAATCACGGCCCAGAGAATCGCCATCACGAAGAAACCAATCATCAGGTTTCCCCCTTTGACGATGTAGTAAATAAATCCAACAAAGGTCAATAACAGCAAAACCGCGCTCATCGTGGAGGCCATCTTAATCACCCACTTCCGCACGTAGTAGCTGGAGTTGTTGGGTAATTGCCGCATCCGTCTCCATTGGATACTCCAAAGCAACTGGCACATCATGGGGTAAAAGCGTCAATAATTGTCGCCAATCATACATTCCCGTATCCAAATCCGCCGTCGTTACTAACTGACCAGCCTGATCCTCGGTGTTTTTCAAATGAATGTAGTTCGTATATGGCTCTAGAGCCTGGGCGCTAGCTGCGGCATCACCATGCGTGAATGCCCAATTACCCAAGTCATAGACATAGCCAATATTGGCCGGTGTTGCCTGCTGCGCTGCTTTGAGAAAAGCTGTGATGGCTGGTACCGTTCCAGAAACCGTTGTCTGGTCATTTTCCACATTCATTTCAATTTGGTCGAGTGGAAGCGCTGACAATTCAGCAGCTAAATCTCCAGTAAACCGGTCGAAGTGTCCTGTGTTGAATTTGATTTTACTAATTCCCATGGTCTGACCCTCAGCAAAGTAAGTGGCTAATTGTGGATTGAATGCACCAGTAGCCGTAAATACATCATCGGGGACACTGTAGTTCACCGTTAATCCCAGCCGCTGTGCTAGCCGACCAATGGCCGCTGTTTCGTGTGGTAAATCCCGGAAATATTCACGACGTACCTCAATGCCATCGGCGCCAAGGTCAGCGACCCGTTGCATCAGTGCTGTCTGAGAGATTCCCTGTTTGACCAATGCCTCAAAAATCCATGTGTTTAAAATAACTGTCATGTGAGCTTCCCCCTAATATTGATTAAGCTGACTGATACGCTCGAGTAGCTGTTCAAAACTCATATCTTTAAATTTAACCTCTGAAGTCGTCGCAAAATTTTGAGCTTCCGCTTGATTAAAATCATTAGCCAAGTAAAAGGCGGTTAGATAACTTAATAAATATTTTTTAGCCGCGGGAGTCACCTGTTTCGTCTCAATCCCTGCCTGAGCTGCCGCACTGGCAAATGCTTGGGCAAAAACTGCTGCATCAATTACGGTTCTATCTGCCATTTTCAAGCCTCCATCATCCTGTCATTCACTAAAATCCAGTTGGTGATTTCACGATGTTATGGTAAACGTTTTCCCAATAATTGTCAAACGCTTTCATTACGTTTTTAAGGCAAACAAAAGCAACGAAGTTCCATAAAGCCATTGACAGCGGTGTATCGGTTGGGAAAACGTTAACCTAAAAATATTTTTTCAATAGTCGACAACTTTGCTATAAAAAAAGAGAGCCTCCAATAGGAGTCTCTCTAGCTACATCACTAATTAGTTAATCGATTGTAATGGTTTCTGTGGTAATCGTTTTAACGTTTGCTTTAACAATAACGGTGCTAACACGGTCGCCAAAATGATGACTAAAATCATTGCGGAATAGTCGCTGCCTTGTAGTAATCCCGCCTGATGACCAATCTGAGCGGTAATTAACCCCATCTCACCACGGGCAATCATCCCCGTACCAATGACCGTACTACTCGTTCCCGTGAATCCGCTGAGTCGGGCTCCCAAACCGCAACCAACCAACTTGCTAAGACACGCTAATAAAGTCAAAATAAGAATCAGTCCCAGATTTTCAGCAAAGTGATCCAAGGTCATGTTCAACCCTACACTGACGAAAAAAACTGGAATAAAAATAGCATTTCCCAAGGGTTCAACGTGATCGGCCAACACCGCTCGATATGGGGTGTGGGCCACCGCAATGCCGGCAAAAAACGCACCAATTGCGCCACTTAGTCCCACTAAGTCCGCAATCCAAGCCATCCCGAGACAAATGACCATCGACATAATAGTCACACTGGACGCCATCACCAGTCGCTCGCTTAAATGCATCAGATACGGAGCTAACCATTTTACGAGAATATAAGTGCCACCGAAAAAGGCCACCTGCTCTAACAACACAATGGCTAGGGCTGGATGATGTCCGGCCGTTTGGATACCCTGACTGGCCAGTAGACTAATCATCAGTGACAATAAAACGACGCCAATGATGTCATCAGCCACTGCGGCCCCTAAAATTGTCGCCCCTTCTCGACTGGTCAATGCATGATATTCCTTGAGTACCGCCACTGAGATCGAAACGGACGTCGCCGAGAAAATCACCCCGATGAACAATGCCTCCAATGGTGAAAAGCCCCACCACCAGGCGGCCGCTCCCATTAATACAACCGGAAAAATAACACCGGAGGTCGCCACGATGATTGCTGGGCGCAAATACTTCATCAATAACTGTAGATTACTCTCCAGCCCTCCCAGAAACATTAAAATTACAACACCAATATTGGCAAATAAACTTACTAGGCTATTTAGCTGAATCCAATTCAGCATGGCCGGACCTAAGATGATCCCTACAACCAGTTCGCCGATAACCGCCGGCACACCCAATCGATTAGCCAAATGGCCTGCCAATGTGGTTAGCACCAGAATTAAACATAACACACCCAGAAATGTCATCCGGACCCCTCCTTTTGAAATTGATACGTTCTATCATACGCTAAAACAGACACCGACAACAGAGTACATGACAATTAACCAGCCTAAAATTTCTAAACCGATGTTTCTTATTTTAAAAAGTAATTTTCCATATTTTCCACAAAAAGAGTTATACATCGCTAGCAAATTTCTGTATACTGCCTTTATTAATAAGGGGGAAATAAAATGAGAATATTAGGTATAATATTTGTGGTACTGTCACTTATCTGCATAACTTTCGCTAAATTTTTTGTAAAAACTCGATTATTCTTTGGTGATACGAGCATGATTAAACAATATATTTGGGGAATAATTTTATTAATTCCTGGACTAATATTGTTATATTTTTCAGGTGCTTTCACGCAGTAAGCCCCTGACAACCAGCCATTCTGAAACATAAATACTAACTTTTAAAATTAAAGATCAATCGTTTATACCAGCTAAAGATAACTACTATATGAGCATTTCAATTCACTCTAGTAACCTCATCCACTTATATAACTTCTAGTATTAGCGACATTACAAGTTGCCAGCAGTCAATCTAAATTAAAAGCGGCATCGACAATGGATGGACACCTTGTCGATACCGCTTTTAATTTCTCGGAAATAATCTAATGTATGTAGACCGTTACCACCGTAATGATCCCCAAAACAACTCCGGGAATATTTGAAATAATAATTGGCCAATCCTTATGCGCACGGTGCCAGCCATATTCCACCCAGGCAAAGGCACAAATTGCGGCCGTAAATGGCTGCAACGGTGATACTGGATGACCCATAAAATTCGCCACGATTTCTGGAATGTACGCGACATACATCAAAATACACAGAACCACAGCTAATTCTCCCCATAGATGGACCTCACGTTTATGTAATCCGGAAACATGCCTAATTCTCTTAGCATAATTAAAGTTATCAAATTGAATAACATATCATCCCCTCTCAAAGTCATTACCGTTATTCAGATGATAATCACTGGTTAACTAAAATTATAGACCTATCATTTTTGTTTTGCTCACTAAAGCCCTTATAAGTGGGACAACTGGTGATTAGCTGGCATACCTTTTGACATCCAATATTGGGGAACGCAAAAAAGCCTGAGACTTTTGTCCCAGGCTCCAAAGTTAATGATGACTATCCAAAATAAGTGAGGTCAGACGCCAACGTCGGGTAAGCCAAAATAGCCTGCTCAATATCCGTTGGTGTGAGTTGATTTTGAATCACAAAATCCAAGTAGTTGATGACTTGTTCTGCTTCACTGCTCAACATTGTTGCCCCAACAATCCGTTGGGTGGATCGTTCTGTCACGATCTTGATTCGCGCATCAGCGTCTTGAATTCGTCGATAACTATACCATGACGTTAGATCCAAATCACTAACGGCATAGGTCTCTGGCTGCTGAGTCGCCGTTGCTGGTGTGACACCCAGTTGGGCCAATTGCGTTTTACCATAAACGACCGCTGGAATCACAGGATAGGTGATGGCTGGTTGGTCTTGTTTGGCCAGCGTTTGCGTCAAATAACGTCCTTCAAAACCCGCCACTGGGGTGAGCTTAGGCTGGGGACGATCCACGACATCCCCCAAGGCAAAGACCCGTGGATTAGTCGTCTGTAGATGATCATTCACCTGAATACCATGAGCCGTGGTCGTCACATTCACACGTTCCAAATGCAATCCCGCCGTTACGGGAAGCCGTCCAGCTGTGGCAAATACAAGTCCAGTTGCCCAGGTCTTTCCACTCGCGGTGGTCACTTGATATTGATCATCAGCTGGCGTTACCGCCGTGATATCCGTGTCCAATTGCACATCTATGCCATCAGCCGTTAAGCGTTTCAACAAAGCCGCTACTAATTCACCATCGAACCCCCGTAATGGCCGATCACTATGATGGATTAGATGGACCTGACTACCAGCAGCATTGGCAATGGCCGCCAATTCAATACCAACGTATCCGGCCCCCATCAACGTAATATCTGCGGGCAGTGTATCTAGGTCCAAGAAATCATTACTGGTACGCAACCATTCCTGTCCCGTAATATTGGGAATACGTGGAGCTTGTCCCGTTGCGATAATGAAATTCGTCGCTGACAGTTGGGTGTCCCCCACTGTCAGGTGACCATCCGCCTCAAAACTAGCTTCACCATGATAGTTGGCGATACCAGCTGATTGTAAGCCACCCTGAGTGCCCGTTGGAATCTTCTCCGTATACGCCCGTTTCGTTGCCATCAACGACGACCAGTCAATTTGTGGTACACCGGTTAAGCCATGACCTTGCAACGCTTCACTTCGTCCTTGAGCTTCAACTGCCGCCATCAAAATTTTCTTCGGGTCGCACCCGCGATTGGGACATGTTCCGCCCCATAAATCTTTTTCAACCACAGCAATCTTCAGGCCACGTTCGTGTAAGCCATACGCTGCGGCCAACCCACCGGGGCCACCACCAATCACAATGCAATCAAAGTCTGCCATCCGAAATGTCCTCCTTCTTTGACTTTCATAAGTTCAGTTTAGCACGACCCGTCACTCGTCGTTACCAATTTGCTCGGTTGCCACGCTGTGATGGATCCGCCACATGTTGTAACTGAGATAGCCGATAATGACGAGTCCCGTTACCAAATAGACTGGCCCGGCCGCACAGGCTTGAAATAGGCTACCGTAAACCAGCGTCCCAAGTGGTAAGGCCAACTGCATGAGCGTACTAAAGGTGGCATCCACACGACCTAGTAGCTCCGTGGGAACTGTCAGCTGCATGTACACTGACATCGGTGTATTGATGAATGCTAACACAATCCCAACCAGCAGTGACCACCCGATTAGTAGTCCAATCAACCACTGACCGTTTAGCGCGCTTAAAAAGACACTTCCTAATAAAACAACGAGTAGACCAATGACAGCCCCAAGTCCTAAGACCAGCCGTAAGATCCGTTTGAATGTTGGCAGCACCATTAACAATAGATTACCTAATAAGATACCTGCGGCAAATGCACTCAGTACCCAACTTAATTGGGCACTGCTAAGATGCCGAGTTTGCACAATCGCATAAGGCAACCCAATATCAATTGAGCTGAATAAGAAATTCAGTAAAATACCCACTAGAACAATAGTCCGCAACGTGAAGCGATCACGAATATAGCATAATCCCACCCGAAATTGTTGCCATTGCGACTTAGCGTGGTCATCTGCCAGCAAACGAGTAACCGGATGAAAACGCATAGTTAGTACGATTAAGGCCGAAATAATTTCCATCCCCAATTCTATCCACACGATACCAGCAAACCCAATCCATGCGTATAAAGCAGCTGCAATAATGGGTGAAACCAACTGAATGGTAGCAGTCGCCGCCTGCTCAATAGTCGCCAAGGTCTTAATATGAGCCGGATTAACTAGCTCCCGTACAGCTGCCGTAAAAGCTGTTGTCGTCACCTTATCACAACAAGCAACGATCGTTAACATCATTACTGCTAATAACATTGGCATGCTGAGCCATGGCACCAGTAGTGCATATAACGCGAATGCTAGGATACCGGCTAATTTACTCCCTAAAATTAGTAGTCGGTGGGGCTGGTGATCGACTAGGTTACCTACTGGGATCACTAACAATAGGCCGACCAACGGATAAATAATCGAGCCTAACCCAAAACTCATGGCCGAGTGCGTTGTGTGTAGTAGCATCAGCCCCAGTGCAAAACCAAATGTGTCTCCACCTAGTGTCGTCATAATATCACTGCTGGCAGCCTTAACAATTTGTATAACCGATTGACGATTGGAAACTTGTGTATCCATCTGATACGCCTCCTCAGTCAACACCGCCCAATCGGTATTGGCGCTTAAGTTAAGGTTAATTGTATTGGTATTTATCAAAAATGTGACGTATAATATGTGGCAAATTTGCCACGTACCATCGTTAGGAGGACTGCATGATGCAGACAATCGGTTGTACACTTAAACAAATCCGTTTAGCTAAGGGCTTCACGCAAAAGGAAATTTACCAGGGCATCGTTTCACGATCATTTGCCATTCGTTTAGAAAGCGGCCAGCATGATCTGGGGGCCAGCAAGTTATTCTTAATCTTAGATCGGCTAGGCGTTAGTGCCGGTGAGTTTCGGTTCATCCAAAACGACTATCAACCCGACACCGCAACCGATCTCAACAGTCAAATTATGTTAGCTTACGATCAACAAAACTTTCCGTTGCTCAGTCATTTAGCCCAGCGCTACCAAGCCAGTGATAACCCCACTGAACAACGGATGGCGGTGATGGCAGCCACGTTACTGGTGGCTTTCGATCACGAGCATGTCGTTCTCAGTCCCGCCATGGCGCATCTTTGGCAGCAATTCACGTTCACCAAAACGTGGACGCTGCAAGACCTGAAGATGGGGCCCGTGTTATTAGCACTGGCAGGGTTTAAACACGAACCACTGCCCGCAATCATTCGCCGCTTTCACGTCACGTGTGAACGCTACGTGACCGCAACCACCGATCAATTTGATGTCATGGATGGTCGCTCGAGCTTTGACCTCGTTGCCCTACAGGTTTTACTGGTTCATCAAGAATATGCGGCTGCCCGGGCATTTAGAAACCAAGTCGAGGCTGGCTATCTGAATCATCTCAGCACTGACGGTGCCCTTGCACAGCAGTTATGCTTATGCATTTGGAATGCCTACTTTGGAGACTTTGAACAAGCCAACGACTTAGCCTCCCGCCTTAAAACATTACCGTTATCTCGCTACCAACCAGGTATTCATAGCCTGCTCAACTCCTGGCTTCCTCGAGCCAAGCACTATCGTCAAACGCAAAATTCGTGATAAACTATATCCTAGAAACTATTGAAGGGAGTACATAATGACATTTTATACGTATCATTACCTCACGACACAGCACAGCACGTGGCAATATTTACGTATTGCGCTACTAATTGCCCTGTTAGTCGCGTTCATGGGGTTATTCTTCTATTACTTGCGTCACCGATGGAATGTTAAATATAAGGATTTGAGTATCATCACCGGGACCTTACTACTACTCGTTTTGGGATTGCAAATCAACAGCCTGGTCTCCTTGCGATCGGCCAGTGAACAAACCGGCGAAATCACGGGAATTGTTACTAATGTCGCTCAGCAACTGCGCGTCAGCCCTAAAAAGTTAGCAGTCAATGCGACGACTAGTAATACCAATCTGCTGATTAAGGCGCCGGACGGGTACTATCGCTTAGATTATAATTCCGATAATTCCGCATACCTTATAGAGAAAGTCACGTTACATCAACCTAAAATAAAGCTTGTAAAGGAGTAGCCCATGTTCGATTATTCAGATGTTGCCATTAAGTTAGTGGTTGGTTTTATTTTTATGACCGTTCTGATCAACTTCACTGGTAAGGGTAATTTAGCCCCAACTTCAGCGATCGATCAAGTTCAGAACTATGTATTAGGGGGAATCATCGGTGGGGTCATTTACAACAGTTCAATTACGTTAATTCAGTTCGTCATTGTTCTATTAATTTGGTCACTGTTAATTCTAGTCATGCGCTATCTCAAAATTCATGTGCACCCCGTCGGTAAATTCATTGATGGTGGCCCGATTACAGTGATTCGTAATGGTCACCTGCTCGTCCATAACTGTTTAAAAGCAAACCTATCCGCTAAAGAAATTGACTTTAAGCTTCGAACAGCGGGCGTTTATCAGATTGATGACGTTAAACGCGCAATTGTCGAGCAGAATGGGAGTCTCACAATTCTACGTCAGGGTGATGGATCTATCCGCTATCCCATTATCGTGGATGGGCAAATTGACGCAGATGTATTAGAGCTAATGAATCACGATGAAGATTGGCTAATGCAACAACTCAAACAGCATGGCGTCAATAACATCCGTGACGTTTATATGGCTAAATACGAGAATCATCAATTTGAAATAACGCGCTACGATGAAGCCTAAACGTGGTAGGCTTAACGTAGGAGATGAGCGGTATGGTGGCAGATCGGTTAACGGAACATTGGGATATCTATAATCACCAGTTCCAGCGAATTGATGACCGCCAGCGCCATGAAACATTAGCTGCGGGTGAGTTTCATCTAGTGGTTGACGCCTTTATTTTTAACGCGGCTGGGTCGGTACTCTTGCAACAACGGGTTGCCGATAAAATAAACTTTCCGAATTATTGGGACTGTTCAGCGGGTGGCTCGGTTTTGGCGGGCGAAACGATTGAAGCAGGCATGCAACGTGAACTGGCGGAAGAATTGGGTTTTCACCGAACTGTTACTTCTGCGGATAACTTCTGGATTCGCTCGTACAGTCATTGGGTCGAGGCGTGGTTTGCTTTTCAAACAACACAGTCACTTAGCGATCTGACACCCCAGCATGCCGAGTTACAACGTATCGCTTACTTTACTCCAGATGTCGCTGAACGCCACTTAACCCAGATTGGCTTTAACAATTATCACTTAGAATTGGAGCGGGCTTGGACCCATCTGCAACAACGTAAGTAAAAGGCACTCGCACTAGGTTCGTGTGGGTGCCTTTCACTTACGTTGTTTTCTTTAGTCTCCTGAACAACTGTCACTTGGCTTTGCCAGCTGTCAGTTTCATTTAGACTGGTTTTTCCATTAAGCCGCTTATTGGATTTGAACCAACGACCTCTTCCTTACCATGGAAACGCTCTACCTTCTGAGCTAAAGCGGCATAAGTCTATTATCACCGATTTTAAAAACAATGGCAATAAAAAAGTGGAACCCAATCACTGGGTTCCACAACTCGCGTGGCAACGTCCTATCCTCGCAGGGGGCGATCCCCCAACTACTATCGG
>NZ_AZCP01000006.1 GCF_001433855.1 Levilactobacillus brevis ATCC 14869 = DSM 20054 | reverse complement strand
CCGCTTGAGCATTACCGTCTTTAACTTACCAATTTCGGACATTACGTGAATCGGACTTGTCATGTTTATTTCCTCCCATCACTTAACTCTGAGTTTATCATACCGTCTATGGGATGAAAGTGCGAAACAAATACACTTTTTGCTATTGCGGGGGATAGGAGTAGAGTCATGGGTTACCTGTATTTGGTAAAATTATGATTGTTATGAATATAGTGTTCTAATTAAAGCCGGTTATACCGTTTTGTCATTAGCACTGACATAGTTATTACCATATTGCTGAACGGTGATTCTGAGAGTGTACCAATACGTAGTAGGGAGTTTTTGAATGGTGTGTTAGTGTTGCTGGTTTTTTCTTCCCTGTGTATTGTTAGTTGTGGACTGGTACATTGGTTTTGTGGTGCTCTGTGTGGAGTAGTGACGGGTCTGAGAGGCCACCCTGTTGTGGGTAGTCTCTTTGAAAAGGTCTAATATAGTCCCTCGACGAAAGCAGTTGATACTTTTTTATCATTATCACTAACGTATTCATCGCCGTTTATTGAGGAAATATAGGACTCAGCTACATTGTCGAGTGGTAGGAAAAAGGCTTGTTTGCCATTGTTTACAGTCAGATTGTAGGCACCAGCGTCACCATTGTAACTATCACTACTCTGGAAAACGTGCCCCAGTCTAAGACTTAACTTGTACTGATATGAGTTACCAACCTTGATTTTTCTGGTAGTTACACCGGATAATCGCTTGTTTAGGTAGTAAGTGATGGTTGAGTGAGTACGCTTGAACTTTTTAATTTTGGCGTAACTAATAGCGCTGAAAGTTTGGCCCGTCTTGTGGTAAGCAAGTTGGCTATCAGCAGTTACTGAAATGAAAGGTAGGCTTGAGGCCGCGTTATCATATTGTGCTTTTGCAGTCTTAACTGATAATTGTGGGAAACTTGCCAGCGAGTTTTTAGAAAAGGCAGTACTGCGAGTGTACTTTTGCATTGCGCCACCGTTATTCTTGGACATTGCAAAGCTACGGTGCCAATTGCCTAATTTTTTGAACACCTTTTTCTGATTCTTGATACTTAGGGTAGTGTTATCAATATTTTGAAAGTTACCTTTGCCGTCATTTAAACCAGTGACAACTGAGCCCTTGGGTAAAGTGACAGTCTTGTGTCTAAACTCGTTGGTCAATGTTAACGGACTTTTCAGTTTGTAGGTTTGATACATGTTATATGGCTGCACGGTTTGAGTTGCAATAGGGCCATAAGTATAAATAGAGTTTAGATTAGATAAATTACTAATATCAATTTTATCAATAGCACTATCAACTTTTTTCTCGTTAGCTGCTATTTTTTTGCGAGCAGCAGCTATCTGTGCAGCAGTGGGTGTTTTAGCTTTAGCACTTGCTGTAGTTGTCCCCGCAGTAAGTCCAATCCCTGCAACTGTCCCTAGCAGCATGAGAGCAGTGGCGTATTTGTGTGTTAACTTTTTCATGTAGTTACCCCCTAATATATATGTGGTACACAAGTAGTGTAACGCTGCTAAACGTAAATTAAAAATCATCCTCTGAATAAGAAAGATGGTTGTTACTTATGTTGCGCAATCTCGCCGTGACCGGTTACTGTTTCCATTCCCTCACGCGTCACGAGAATTTGGCGAGAGAATACTCTAACTGTCCCATCAGGAAAGCGTGCAGGGTTACTGCGTAGGACTTGGCGAACATAGTCTTGAGCTTTACCCCAGCGCAAGGCGGCGTCTTTCGCAGTCATAATGTCTGGATTGTTTAAATTAATATGTGTTGCCAAGCTATCACCTCAAAATTAGATTAATTACGTTTGCCAGTAGGGACAGGAAACTAACCGCAATAGCCACATACGGCGAAGCAATTACTTTTTTACTTTCCATTGTGATATCCTGACTACTGGACTAAGATATTGGCAACTACGAATAGCACACCGACTGTAACAGCAATACTTAAATAAATCCGTTGATGTTCAATCTTTTTCTTTAGCATTCTATTACTCATATAAACTCACTCCCTGCCATTATGATACAGCTAGGTAGGGTGATACGTAACCCTGAACCTATAAGCACCTACCTGCAATCGTGAACGTGTGTTTGGAATACGCCTCAGAGTGGGGACGACAGAGCATAACTAGTTAGGTCATCCCTGCAGCAGGTAGTATAATTGACTCTAGCCGATAACATTAAAACTTAATAGTAATGCGTCTCTGTATTACACACAAGCAAAGCTCTACCCGACGGTTCGGGTGGGGCTTTTGTGGTATCTGAGGGCAAAATAAAAGGCCACCGGTTAAAATAACCGATAGCCCCATTGCCCTGCCGTGATGATTCTAAATTCTGTAAAAGGTAATCAAAAAGGTAACGAAAGGTAATCAAATTGTGCTAATCTATGAAAACGGCCAAAAATAAAAACGCCTTTACACCGGCGTTTTAAGGGCTTATAACACCCCGTGATTCCTCATATATGGAGCCGGCGGGGATCGAACCCGCGTCCTAGCATATTGCCACCCCAACGTCTACACTCATATTCAGACTACTTAAGGTTTCACTGCCCAACTTGCCGCCTGTCAGGGCCCACATGAACAGCTAACCTGATTTTTCTCTTCTAACGTACTTCAGGTGGGAGTCGTTAGCGTAAGTCCGTTAAATTTAGGACCCAGATCTAGACCACGGACAAGCCTAGGAGGATCTACGTTAAGCGCCTATTAAGCAGCTAAAGCGTAAGAATTGTTATTATTTTTTGCAGTTATAATTAAACTGGACCTTTTAACGTAGATGCCGCTACGGAGTGCAGTTGGGGCGCAACCTATACCAGTCGAATCCAGAACGGCCCCGTGACAATTACTTTACTAGTTTAGCATATTCTACGACGTCTGCAAAATATTTCGCCCATAACGCTTAATTTAAGGAAAAATCTTGACTTTCAGTATAGTATAATAGGTAACTAAGTCAGCAACACCACTGGGCTAATTTATGGCAGACAAAAAGTTACAGAATCTTCATAGTTCTATCATCGTCATTTCTGATAAACCTGGTAGTTTCAGGGTACTATGGCTAACGAACTTTTTGCTAATGCCCGGGGTGTGCAACCTTTGGAGGTAGCAATGAAGTTATTAATGATTGAAGACAACCATTCCGTATCACAAATGATGTCGATGTTTTTTAAAAAAGAGCAATGGGACGCCGAATTTGCCTACGATGGTAACGAAGCAGTGGAGATGTTTTCAGCTAACCCCAACATTTGGGATATGGTAACGCTGGATTTGAACTTGCCTGGTATGGATGGCATGCAGGTCAGTGCTGAAATTCGTAAACTTTCGCCGACCGTTCCAATTATTATGCTAACGGCCCGGGACTCCGAAAGTGATCAAGTATTGGGACTGGAAATGGGGGCTGATGATTATGTCACCAAGCCATTTAGTCCGATTACCTTGATTGCGCGGATCAAGGCCTTACATCGCCGGGCTGAATTGGGGCCCACCGCTAAGCCGACCGAAGCTGAACCATTGAACGAGACTGAGGCCTTTGATGTTGTCACGGAGAACTTTAAGTTAAATACCAAGACGCGGGAGGCCTACTTGAATGGTCATCAGATTCAGGATCTCACGCCTAAGGAATTTGATCTACTAAAAACCCTGGCCCAAAAGCCACGACAGGTATTCTCACGTGAACAATTGCTACAGTTAGTTTGGGATTATGAGTATTATGGCGATGAGCGGACGGTTGATGCCCATATTAAAAAGTTACGGCAGAAGATTGAAAAGGTTGGCCCACAGATCATTCAGACCGTGTGGGGCGTTGGTTATAAATTTGATGATAGTGGAGCAGATCAGCAATGAAACTCATGTACCAGCAAATGCTAGGCTTCTTTGCGGCGATTACGATCATTTTGGTGCTAATGGGGGTATCCTATTCACAAATGACCCGTCACATGGTGTATAGCAACACGTGGAATTCGCTAGAAAAATATTCAAACAGCTTGATTGAGCAATCGCTGCGGATCAGTTCGCAAAGCCCAAAGACGGTTAACTTTGATACGACGGCCTTAGAGAATAGTGAACAACTGTTACAAAACCAGGCGATCAGTACCACGATTTACAGTTCGTCAAATCGCATTGTGTTTCCGGCTAATATCTATCAACAAGCGATCAATCAGACCGACTGGAAAAAATTGAAAAATAATCAGATTATTCATAAAGTCGTTGACCGCCGGGTTCGCAACAAGAATGGACGTGTTAGTCCGGCAGTGACTGAAGTGATGAAGCCTTATTTCTATAATCATAAACTAGTTGCTGTAGTGGTTATGGGGGCTTTTGTTTCAGATATTAATACTAACGTGAATCAGATTAACCGTAATCTGATTCGCTCACTCCTATTTTCCTGTTTAGTTGCAATCGTTGCGAGCTACATTTTAGCGCGGTACTATACGTCACGGATTAATCGATTGCGAAAGGCGACCAACCAAGTGGCCAGGGGAAACTATGATGTTCAAATGGCTAGTCGTAACCGAGATGAAATTGATGATTTGATCAATGATTTTAATGGGATGACCCATTCATTGAAAGCGTCACAAGAGGAGATTCAACGCCAAGAGAAACGGCGGCGTGAGTTCATGGCCAATGCGTCACACGAAATGCGGACACCACTGACAACAATCAACGGGTTGCTGGAGGGGTTGGCGTATGACGCCATTCCCGAGGAAAGCAAAGAAGAAAGCATTGAGTTAATGCGTAGTGAAACGAGTCGTCTGATTCGTCTAGTTAATGAGAACTTGGATTATGAAAAGATTCGGTCTAATCAGATCGCATTGAACTTACATGAATTTAATGCAGTTGATGCGTTGCATAACATTGTGGAACAGCTAAAACAAAAGGCAGATGACTCCGGCAATGTTCTGGAATTGCAGGCTCCCAAAGAAATTGAGGTTTACGCAGACTATGACCGCTTTGTTCAGGTCATGTTTAATATCACGCAAAATGCCATTCAGTTTACGCAGAATGGCACGATTACCTTGTCGGCGCAACGTGGATATGAAGAAACAATTGTTAAGGTTGCTGATACGGGGATGGGCATGTCTGACGAACAATTGAAAAATATTTGGGAACGGTACTATAAGGCGGACCCATCACGCAAGAATACCAAGTATGGTGAATCCGGCTTGGGCTTGTCGATTGTCCACCAATTAGTCCAACTTCATCATGGGAAAATTAGTGTGACGAGTAAAGAGGGTGTGGGGACAACCTTTACGGTTATTTTCCCAGATCAGCATCAGACCCATTCACAACGTGCGAAAACTAATGAATAGCGTTAGGGCCTAGCGTCCAACCGTGATACAATGAGAGGAACCATTAAGGAGGAAACTTTTGAAACGAGTACAAATTACCGGGAAGTCGGTCCGTAAGTTTGAGGACGGCTATCCTATCGTATCTTTAACTGACTTAGAAGATCGTCAAGATTTTGAAGACGGCGCTTGGGTCCAACTAGAAAATCACGGCCATTTTGTGGCGACCGCCTACTTTGCCAAACAACATCGGGGGATCGGGTATGTATTGAGCCTGCGAGAAAACGAAGCGATTGATGAACGTTTCTTTGCCAGCAAATTCCGAGCGGCTGTAGCCAAGCGTTCGGCCTTTACCGATGTATCCGCCTACCGGTTGTTTAACGGTAGTGGTGATAATCTCGGGGGACTAGTGGTCGATGTGTACAATGGCCAATTTGTCTTTCGGTGGCAAAATCAAGCCCTGAAACGGCAGGCTAAATTAATTTATGCTGGTTTTGAACGCGTTTTAGGTAAAGGGCAAACCATTTTAGCGGCTACCTCCGGGCAAGAGAAGATGCAACTGGTTAGTGGGCAATTCCCTAAATCGGTGACGTCTGTGCTAGAAAATGGCGTAACCTATCCGGTCGACCTAACTATTAGCCGCCAGCAACTTGCTCTGGAATTTCGGGAGGTTCGTGATTGGGTTAAGCAGACTAGTCAGCAAAAGCGGCTTCTGAATTTATTCAGTGCGGAAACTGGGGTCGTAACTGCTGCCATGTTAGGTGGTGCCGTTGAAGCCATTACGGTTGATCCGACTAATCGGGCAACCACCACGATTCAGGCTCAGTTAGCGGCTAACAATCTTGATCAAGCAGCAGTTGAAATGCGGACGATGGATGTGCCTAATTACTTGGACTATGCCATCAAGCATGGTCTCACATTTGATACGATTACAATCAATCCACCCGCTTTTATTCGAGGCAAAAAACGTGCCTTTACACTAGAACAAGATTTACCCGCTTTAGTGGCACAAGCTTTGCAAGTGGCTCAAAGTGGTAGTCAGATTTTGGTGACTACGACGACACCGACCTATTCTATGAAGCGATTAAAGCAGGCTGTGAGTGACGCCACGCAAAATTATACCGGTCATGTAACTGCTTCCACAGAATTTCATGCACCAGCCGATTTTTTGCAGAACGATGCTGACCGTCATAGTGAAGCACTTCGGGGATTGCTGTTAATCGTCGAATAATGAAAGCACGTGAAAATTGCTAAAAAAGGCCGTTTTGAGTGGTTAGACCACTCGCCTAACGGTCTTTTTTTGAGCAATAATGGTTTACATTTAGAATAGAAACCTTTAAACTAACTATTGCAAATTAAAAAGCGCTTACAGAGAAGATTGACATAAATGAAACGAGAATTGAGGCTTACAAAATGTATATTCTTTTAGCTTTGATCCCCACCGTTTGTTGGGGAAGTATTGGATTAATCAGTGGACGTTTGGGCGGAACTTCTTACCAGCAAACCCTGGGTATGACAGCAGGGGCCGTTTTATTCGGGTTGTTTTCCCTAGTCTATTTTCACGAACCGATTACCCGGATGTCGATGTTAGTCGGTGTTGCTTCTGGGTTATGCTGGGCAGTTGGTCAGTTTGAACAATTCCAATCGATGAAGTTTATTGGGATTTCACGGACCGTACCGATTTCAACCGGTTTACAATTAGTCGGTACCGCCTTGGCTGGCGTGTTGCTCTTTCATGAATGGAAGACGACTAAGATGGTGACGATGGGCACAATCGCTGTGATTGTCTTAATTGCTGGCGCAGCGATGACATCTTTACGCGACAAGCGTGCCGCTGCTGGAACCAGTGAACCGGTGGAAGCTGGTCGAGGGACGATTGCCATTATTATTTCAACAATTGGCTACGTGCTCTACACGGTAATTGTTACCGGATCTGGCTTAGATTCTAAGACAGTTTTGTTCCCACAATCGTTGGGCATGATTCTGGGTGCGATTATTTTCGTGCTATTCTCTCGGCAACAGGTTTGGCATAAAGCAACGGTAAAGAATATCATGACTGGGCTAGTTTGGGGGATTGGGAACTTCTTTATGTTCATGGCAATTCCTAAAGTTGGACTGGCCATTAGCTACTCATTAGCACAATGTGGGATTGTTATTTCAACTTTCGGTAGCATTTGGTTATTGGGTGAAAAGAAAACAAAACGTGAAATGGTCTACATCACTATTGGCTCAATTCTAGTGGTCATTGGTGGGGTGACTCTTGGTGTCATGAAAGGGTAATAAAAAGGCTGATAACGTGGGTTATCAGCCTTTTTATATTTTGAAAAAATGCGGACTAGACCATTTACTTTTTGAGTAAATGCGTTATAATGGACTAGTCAATAATAATAAAAGTGAGGTTATCTAAATATGGCACATATCGCCTTTGATCGTTCCAAACTGACACCGTTTATTCATGACAATGAACTGGGAGAAATGCAAGCAATGGTTAATGCCGCTGACGCACAATTGCGTCAAGGCACTGGCGCCGGAAGTGACTTCCGTGACTGGCTGACTTTACCAAAAGATTATGATAAAGCCGAATTTGCCCGCATTAAGGCAGCTGCTAAGAAGATTCGCTCGGATTCCGAAGTCTTTATCGTCATTGGTATCGGGGGATCTTATCTGGGTGCTAAGATGGCCGTGGACTTTTTGCACGATACCTTCTTTAACACGCTACCAGCCGAAAAGCGGCAAGGTCCGCAAGTCTTCTTTGCTGGGAATTCAATCAGCCCAGACTATCTGCATGACTTGATTAACCTAATTGGTGACCGCGACTTCTCTGTTAATGTTATTTCGAAGTCTGGGACCACGACGGAACCTTCAATTGCTTTCCGCATTTTCAAGGACATGCTTATTAAGAAGTATGGTGAAGAAGGCGCCAAGAGCCGAATCTATGCAACTACGGATAAGCAGCGTGGGGCCTTGAAGACGGAAGCTGATGCTGCGGGTTACGAGACATTCGTTATTCCTGACGGCGTCGGTGGTCGTTACTCCGTATTGACGGCGGTTGGTTTATTGCCAATTGCTGCATCCGGAGCAGATATCGACCAATTGATGCAAGGGGCAGCTGATGCCCAAGAAACTTACACAGACCCTGACCTGACCAAGAACGAAGCTTATCAATATGCCGCTACGCGTAATATTTTGTATCGTAAAGGCTACACGACTGAGCTATTGGAAAACTATGAACCACGGTTACAATACTTTGCTGAATGGTGGAAGCAACTGACCGGTGAATCTGAAGGTAAAGATCAAAAAGGGATTTACCCATCTTCTGCTAACTTCAGTACGGATTTGCACTCCTTAGGCCAATATATCCAAGAAGGGTTACGTAACTTGATGGAAACGGTCGTTGTGGTTGATAAGCCGCAAAATGACGTTACTGTGCCAAGTGCTGAAGATGACCTGGATGGGTTGAAGTATTTGGAAGGCAAGCCGATGAGCTTTGTTAACCAGAAGGCATACGAAGGCGTTGTGCTGGCGCATACAGATGGCGGTGTACCAAATATGAGTGTGCACATTCCAGATCAAACACCATACACCTTGGGCTATTTGATTTACTTCTTTGAAGTAGCCGTTGCAGTTTCTGGTTACTTAAATGGGATTAACCCATTCAACCAACCCGGTGTGGAAGCTTACAAGACAAATATGTTTGCCTTGTTGGGCAAACCAGGATTTGAAGACTTGGGCAAAGAATTAAACGCACGACTTTAATTTTAGAAGAATCGTTAAGAAAAAATGGTTCAAGGCATTTGCCTTGGGCCATTTTTGTTGGGATAACTAATGGACTGACTAAGCAGAAAGCTACGGTCGGCTAGTTGAACATGCTAAAATGTATCCGTGATATGATTTTTTGACGACATTCAGGTAACGGGAATTAAAATTTGGATTACAGTTTGGTTAGTTGACTTGTATGATAAAACAATAACTTTTATCATAGTTAATGGCGTCCTCAGGGGAAGGGGACAACTAATGTTACATATGATTAAGGGGAGAAGATTTTGAAAGCAACGAAACGACAATATGCCTACTACACGGGGATGTTTATGATCTTAGTAGTGGCACTTTATGGTATTTTTTTGTTAACGGGGAAGTCCTTTATCTGGGAAGGAGACGGTTTAGCGCAACACTACCCAATCTTAGAAAAGTTTTATACGTGGCTGCACCAAGGAAGCTTGACCGGTTGGTCGTGGGATCTAGGGTTGGGTGCTGATAAGCTGACGACATTTTCTTATTATGTTTTGGGCGATCCCTTCAGTTATTTGATTGCTTTTTTTCCGAAAGGACGCTTGGAATTAGGCTATAATTTGTTAATTTTGCTAAGACTCTACGCGAGCGGATTAGCCTTTCTATTCTTTGCACGGCAGCGGTCATTCAAACCCGCGAGTCAATTGGTAGGAACCTTAGCCTATACGTTTACCGGATATAGCTTATACGTTAGTATCCGGCATCCGTTCTTTCTGTTACCAATGATTCTTTTTCCACTTTTAGCTTATGGAATCGACCATGTTTTAAGTGGAAAATCATGGATACCATTGGCTATTTTTACAGGTCTAGCTTTGATTAGTAATTTTTACTTTGCGTATATTCTAGCGCTAGGAAGTTTAGTTTATGCTGTTTTACGGTACTTGGCCATTAGACAAACAGTGTCGCTGCCTCACTGGCGCGTACTGTGGCAATTGGTTGGGGCTGGCTTGACGGGTTTCTTACTAGCGGGCGTCTTATTTATCCCCTCGCTTTTAGGTGTTCTCAGCTCGACACGGGCAACCGCTAACTTTGCGAATGGGTACTGGTTATATCCCTTGAATTATTATTTACGGTTTCCCAATGCGATTATTACGACGGGAAATCCGCTACAGTTTTGGGTGAATTTAGGCCTGAGCGGACTCACCTTTTTGGCCTTGGTGTTTGTTTTGCGCCATTTCCGTCGGTACCTGTGGTTGAATATCAGTCTAATTTTGTTGATGGTTGGGGTGCTATTGCCAGCCGTTGCGGCCGTAATGAATGGCGGAACAACGCCATCGCAACGTTGGCTCTTGTTGGGATGTTTAGCCTTTAGTTTGGCCGTGATGACCTTCGTCGATGAGTTGCCACAATTTAGTCGCGGTGATATCGCAACGCTTATTTGGAGCGTTTTAGGCTTATTAATCATTGTCTGGGCTGCCAACGGCTTTATCTATAATAACCATCGACATGACTTTACGATGTATGGTCTGCTTTTATTAACGCTGGGAGCTGTGATTGTTGGGTCCTTTTACCAGTGGACCCCACGTTTATGGCAAATGGCTCTGCTCAGTTTATTAGGCTTAAACATTGTAGCTAATGGTTATGGCTATTTCAGTCCTAATTCTGGTGGGGCAAGTCAGCAGTTATTGGCGCGCGGCGTCGCAACGAAATTTCAAAAGAATTATTACGATGGCGCTCAGCGATTCGTTAAGGCACAGGGTGGCTTTCATCGTTCAGCAACCAGTCGATACTATTATTACGCAACTGATGCGAAAACCAATATGGGGATGAACTTGGGAACGCATGATATTATGAGCTACTTCTCGATTCAAAATGGCGCTATTGGTGATTTTAGTCAGGCAATGGATAACTCTCAGTTCAAGATGAATAAACCCATCAATCAAGCTGATGGGCGGACCACGTTAAATAACCTGTTGGGCGTGCGAACCATTTTTGCTCGTAGTAATCAGTTGGGCATTCAAGCCTTTCCAGACGGCTATCGACCAGTTAAACGCCAAGGTAAGCGCGTCACATTCCGCGATCAGCCGGTGCATGATCTTGGCAATAATTACAATACCGTTTTGCTTCAGTCTAAATACGCTCTCCCATTGGCCTATTTGCAGACGCACCAATTAAATGCAACTCAGTTTTGGCAATTAAATGGTGTTGAACGTGAGCAGGCGTTAACCACCGGGGCACTGGTTGCGGGTGGCGCCCACGGGGTACCCACGCGAACGTATCATAAGCAGGGCCGCCCAATCGCTTATCGTGTCGTTCAGGACGATACGACTGTGTTAGATAGTTTGAAGAAAGTGGTCACGTACCGGCAACAGGGTAACCAAAATGATGCTCAGTTGGCTCAGGTCACAAAGTCTTCATTGCGGAAGAAAAATAAGGACCGGTCTGTTAATATTCGGACAGGTCAAGCCCGCCTAAAGCAATTGACCCGGCAGAATCGACAAATCTTACGGCAGAATGCTAAAAAGAATCAACATGGTTTACGGCAAATGACCAGTGATAATCAGAATAATCCCGTAACGTATCGCTTGAAAGTGGATCGACCGCAACGAACCGCGCATACGGAACTGTATCTGGAGTTGGATGGCATTCAGGCACAGCGCCTGAATGTGGCTAATAATTATCACGGGGCCAAGACGACCAGCGCGTTCAGCAATACTGCCTATACGGGTATTCAGCGATTGAACGTTCTTCGAAACGCCTTGTGGCGAATGAGCGATGGTGCCTACTCAATGACAGTTAGCTCGTTTCACAATGTGGCTAGCTTTAATCAGTTGGGACAAACTAATTTATCAGATTATCAGGTGAAACATCGGGTACTGCTTAATCTAGGCTACTCAGCCAAGCCGCGCCGGACGATTAAGCTGACTTTTAAGGGTGGTGTGAAGCGCCTGAACTTTAAGTCAGTGAAGTTAGTAGCCGTACCGTTTGGCAAAGGGTATCAGCAACGGTTGATGCAATTGAAACGTCAAGGACTACGACAGCTGACGGTGCGTGATAACCGGGTGACTGGAACCACACAAGCATCGCAAGCTAGTGTGCTAACGACATCAATTCCTTATTCATCTGGCTGGCGGTTGACAGTTGATGGTCAAGCGCAGGCAACCAAACGGGTTAACGTTGGTTTTATTGGGGCACGTCTTGCTCCAGGAAATCATCGGATTGTTTTAACTTATCACACGCCAGGACTACGAATTGGGCTATTCCTGAGCGGAGTCGGATTGTTGATTTTGTTGGTAGTTGGTGGCAGCACCTGGTGGTATCGTCGTAAATAAAATGAGTCAGTAAGTGGTGGACACAGGTTTAAAGTGCCCGCCATTTTTTTAGCATATAGCGTGGTGCTCCTTCAATTGGCAGGTTGATCTGATTAACACCTAATTTAATACCGGTGTATGAACTTGATTGCTGAATTCCATTGTGCTAACATTAACGATGTGCCATAAATAGGGAGCACGTTTACATTTTTTATCTCCTTTAGGGTGCTGTTCAATCATTTGACAGCACCTTTTCCTAAAATAATGAGGTTTTGAAAATAGTTTGTGCTATAATGAACTTATTCGGTTCCCACTAAAACTTATTTATCAGTTACACAAAAAAACTCTAGCCAATTTATGACTAGAGCTTTTTTGCGAGGTGACGGTTAGTTTAAGATGGCGACACCAATGGTTAAATAAGAAGCAAAAACAATCCAGATCAGATAGGGGACCAGCAATAATGAAGCTAATTTAGAAGTTTTATAGAACTGTCCAATACAGAGTAAGACTAGTAGGTCTAAGACAATGATGACAAGGAACCCGATCCAGTAGGCATTGTAGTTGAAAAATAGAATGCTCCATACAAAGTTGATAAATAATTGAAGTAAAAATAGGGTGTAGTTGGTCGCGCGATTAGCTTTAGTGGTATGCAGAAAGATCAAATAGCCAGAGATGCCAATTAAGGCGTAGAGAATCGGCCAAACAATCCCAAATAAATAATCCGGTGGTGACAAGACAGGCAGTGTTAATGAATTGTAGTGTTGTTGGATATTGCCAGCGAAGAGTGCCGACAAGCTACCAATCCCTTCAACGACGATGATAAATACCAGCAAATAGAGCCAATTGAATTTTCGGTAATGGAGATTCACCGGCCATCCCTCCTTAAGTTGATTTAGACACAGTTTAACATATAGGCAAGGGGTGTTTGAACTTAAAGGCATTGAAGATAGGGATTATTTACTGACAAATAGCGGTGATATGTATGCGACAAGACCGTTAGCGTATAATGAAATATTGTTTTAAAGCGAAGGAGATTGACGATGATGAAAAAAGAGAGATTTGAGGCATTTACGGATGCTGTCATTGCTATAATTTTAACCATATTGGTCTTGGAACTTAGACTACCAGAGCATAACCATTCTGCTCAGGCACTGATTGCTATATTGCCGCAGTTTGCCGCTTATATAATGACCTTTATTTTTATAGCGACGATGTGGGTCAATCATCATTTTCTCTTTTCCCAAGCCCAAACAATTAATAACCAAATTATTTGGGTCAACTTTATTTGGCTGTTTGTAGCCTCATTACTACCGGCTACGACGGCGTGGTTGGGTGCTGATATTTTTGCCCGCCCATCGGCGATTCTTTATATTATCAATGTATTACTTTTTAATTTGACGATGGCTGTTTTGCGGCGTCAAGTTATTGCCAAAAATCACATTGATAATATGTATAATCTGAGCCATCAGGAGAATCTGTCATTTGGTATTAACTTAGTAACGTTAGTTATTACTTGGTTTTTCCCACCATTTCCATTTGTTGGACTGGTCATTAACGTAATTGTTTGGCTAATGCCGCATACTAAGGAAAGTGGACGATCACGCTAAGCAGAAAAGACGACAAACGTCATTTAATCAGAGTTTGTCGTCTTTTTCTATGCATCTGGAAAAGGTGCGATTCTACTAGTTAATAAACGAAAAAAAGGTGATAAAACGTTATTAAATCAACGTTTTATCACCTTTCAGTATATCAGTATCACCCGCACGGGGCTCGAACCCGTAACTCCGCCTTGAGAGGGCGACGTCTTAAACCAGTTTGACCAGCGGGCAATGTCATTTACTAGCAGTATCTAATTTACGCTATCCAACGAAAAATGTCAATTGTTCTTTGCATAAAATTACACACAAGTGGGAATTCATACAAAATACCGGTTTTTTCAGGAAAACTGGTTGACACCTAAAGCGGAACAAGTTACTATTAAATAGTTGTTTCAAGCATCACAGCTTATTGGGTATTCGCCAAATTGGTAAGGCAGCGGACTCTGAATCCGTAATTTACTGGTTCGAGCCCAGTATACCCAATTCTTACTTATCAGTCGTTGTCTTAGGGTGTCAAAACCCTTATGACAGCGGCTTTTTTAGTACTTTAGTGTTTTATAGATGGTGGCAGGGTTTAGTTCACATTTTGACAGAAGAGCAGAGTATTTGAAAGTTTTAAAATGGGGATGAAAAGTGATGATATTTTTTCAACAACTAATATATAATGGGATTAGTTGAAAGGGGATAGGGGAATATGCTAAGAAAATTGGGGTTGTCTTTAATTGTTATCGGCGGGGTTTTGACTATAGGGACAAAGAATGTGAATGCGGCCTCTTTTGCTTCAGGGGACTCTATAGTTTCTATGACTACTCGCAATAATTATATTCATGATTCAAAATACCGATATCTAGTCACAAAGAAGAATGCAATTGCTTATAAAGCAATTGGTAAGGCGCCTGATTATACTGCCAGTGTGTCTATCAATAAAAATGTGCCATTAACAGTGCGGCAGACGGTTGAGGGAGGACATATTGTTACGGAACCGCAAAGCACGGATAAATTATTTTTAAGTAACGATAAGCAATTTGTATATTCCAGTGATGTAAAATCACTAAGTAAAAAGCAAATTAAAGTGCTGGCTAAGGATTCTAAAAAATGGTCCTCAAAAATCGGGAAAAAGAGTGTACAGGCGGTCGGTTATTATACTGGTGATGGTTATGAAAAAATTAATGGGTATTTGAGAAATGGTAAAGGTCAGAAAAAAGTTGTCAAAAAAGCGCAACTGGTCCAAAAGGGGATTTCTAAATTCAAGCTACGTTACAATACGACAGTTTATCGTGGTATATCTAACAAAGGCTTAAAGCTCTCACTAAATAACCGGGGATTAAGCGTTGGATCAATCTATCAAGACAAGGCCTTCTCTTCTACTAGTCTCTCTAAGCAAGTCGCCTTAGGATTCAGTAGTCAGTGTCTTTTGAGAATCAATATTCCAGCCGGGTTCCATGGGGCCTATATTGATCCAATCTCAAAGAATAAAGGTGAGAAGGAGTATTTGCTGAAAGAGGGACAAAAATTAATTGTTACTAAGATTCAAAATGTAAGTTATACGGAAGCGACAAAAATGTACCTGATTAAAAATAAAGGGTCAAAGGTAGTCCAACACACAACTAATAACGTTAAGGGAAACTACAAACTAATTACGCTAAACTTGTTGAATTAAAAACTGCTAACCAAGGTGGTTAACAGTCACTGACTTGTGTAAGTATGAAGTGATGTTTCTGGTAAATCTAAATAGAAGGTGAGTCGTTAACTGCGGTTATGCGTTGTTGACGGCTTTTTTGTGGACAGCAGAAACAAACTAGCGTATCCAATAGTAGCCAATTGTTCCCAGAACAATTAGCAATCCTAGATTCACGAGGGCAAAGACCTTAAAGAACTCCCGGACGGTAGGCCGATTGGTTAGGAAAAGAAGTTGTTTGAGGGCCAACAGATTGGCAAGGGAGGCCACTAAGGTGCCTAGCCCCCCCAAGTTAACGCCCCAATACAGAGCAGTTAGGTGATTGGTAAAGTTCGCTAACAACACGGTGGCCGGAACGTTACTGATTACCTGACTGATGGTCAAACCGGTGAGATAACTTGCGACTGGGGTACGGGTGACGTGGGCAATCAAGGTTGTTAATGTAGCATTATGACTGAATGAACTGACTAAAATGAAGAAACAGATAAAGGTCAGCAGAAGGCCATAATCCACTTGCTTGATGGCGGCGCGATTTAGTAGCCAACCGCTAATGATAACAATCACGGTTATCCAACCCAAAGGAAATATTTGAAAGATTCCCAATAGGGTTAAGCCGAACAGAAGAATGGTTAAGGCAATCTTTCCGGGATGCTGAGGAAAGAGTCGTGTAGGGGCAGCCTTAGTTGATCGAGGCGCGATACCATAAGTGAGTCCAGCTAAGCTGAATAATCCGATAAGCATTAATGGCGTTGACAATTTTAGAAAGGCCAGGCCGTCAATGTGGTAGTGAGCCACTAAGAAGAGATTTTGTGGATTACCAAATGGTGTAAAGGCACTTCCCAGGTTGGCCGCTAGCACAATTAGGGTAGTGGGGAAGGCAATGGGCAAGTGCTGTTGATGTGCTAGTCGGATATACATGGGGAATAAGGTTAAGATGGCAACATCATTGGTTAAAAACATAGCGCCTACAAAGGCTAATAGGACAGTGTATTGCACAATTTGTCGTTGATTATGGGAATGTGTTAGTAACTGTTGACTAAGTTGGTCTAAAACGTGGTAGCCGTTAAGCAGTTGGACACAAACCATCAACGCTAGCAGTGACCAGATGGTGGTCCAGTTAATATCATGGACTTGTGGGCGGCCGACAAATAAACTAAGCCCAGCAGCCACCGCGGCAATCCATAGAACCTTGTCGTGTAAGATACGGGTGGTCACAGCTTTCATTGCAATAATTCCTCTCTTTCAAGCCAAAATAAAAACAAGACACCGTTGCCCGATAGTCTTGTTTCATCATTATAATTTAAATAAGTGGGGTTTGCCATAGAACCACCCTTGTCGAAGATCAATCTGGAGACGATTAGCCATATCATGTTCAGCTTGATTTTCGACTCCTTCCAGAATCAGGCGGAGTTTGTATTCTTCCGCAATCTTTTTCCAGAATTTTAAGTTATCCGGGATTTCATCAGCGCGATCTTCTTGGCGAAAGTTCTGCATAGCAAATTTGATTTCACTGGCGTAAGACAACACCGGCTCCAAGTGATCATAGGTGTTGACCCCGGTGCCCACATCATCTAGGCTCAACTGAATGCCATGTTCATCAAAGTAGTGGACCTGATCGATTAGTTGTTGAGTGGAAATGGTTTTATCCGTAATTTCTTCAGTAACCTCTAAGACAAGGGTAATGGGATAAATTTGTTGTTGTGCGTCAATAATAGCTTGTGCAATCGTTGGATCAATGAATTGACTGCGGTTAACGTTATACGAAACCGAACCGATCTTTAAAATTAGCTTCTGCGCTGTGCGCTGAATGAGGTCGGCCTGCACGTCGATTGGAATTGAGGCAAAGTCGTGTGGCAAGACCCATTTATCATCAATCTGTTGCCGAATTAGCATTTCGTAGCCGATTAGTGAATTGTTTAAAACATCAATTTGCGGCTGCAAAAAATAACGATACATGATGTGGCCATCCTCCTTAAAAAAATATCTACATCCATCATACGTTATTTTAACGGGAATTAAAATAGGGTATGTGCTAAAAAGCGTAAGCCCTTAATATATTATCTTTGATAAAAATATATGGTTTTATTATATAAAATAGCAGAATGTAGATGTTATCAGTTGTTTTTCGCGGTATACTGATAAGGAAAGTTTAGAGATAAACCTAATTAATTTCCAAGGAGAATGATGTAATGTCATGGACAATGTGGCTAGTTCCCCCAATTATCACGAGTATTTTCTTTGTACTTGGGGTAATTACCCTTTATTGGTCAATTTTCACTTGGGCGACGACTAAAGCCGAATCACAAAGTAAGCCAGTTAACGTGCAGAAGGTTCAAATTGCAGTTGGAACGATTTGTGCGATTATCTCGGTATTTGCACTGCAATTGTTGGTTCAAGATAGCCATCTAGGATGGACCTTTGTTAATTTTCAATTGCTCCTACTTTTGTTTGTTGCTTATTTCCTACAACTTAAAATTCCATATTGGTTAGTTTTTGTAGTCGCTATTGGGTTCATGTTAATGAATGGAAATGTAACTGCCCCATTATCCTGGGTATTCACGTTGGTTTTTGTAGGCTTTTACGTGGTCGCTTATCAACACAGCGTTCATTTGTGGCGTTGGCCGTATCCCCGCTATATTCTAGTGGCACTTAGTTTTGGAATGGTCCTCTGGTTTTTAGTCAAGATGCGCTTTCACTTGCCTTGGGTAACTTATTGGATTGAAATTGCGGATTATGCCTTTTTGGCAACTTTGATGTACGGGTACTTTAAGATTCAGGATAAGGATCGGCGCATTAAAGATCGACTATTTCAGTCTGCTAATTGGGATGCGTTAACCCATGTACAAAATTACGCGGCGTATGATCGCGCTATTAGCTATCATTTTAGTCGAAGCCTCATCCGGCACAACAATCTAACAATGGCAATGTTTGATATCGATCACTTCAAATGTGTGAATGATACGTATGGCCATTTGGCTGGTGATGAAGTGTTGAAGCAAGTTTCCAGTACGGTTGTTGATGTATTAAAAGAAAAAGATGAGCAGATTGTGTTGTACCGAACCGGTGGCGAAGAGTTTAACGTGATTTTTCCAGGCTACACTGTGGCCCAAGCGCAACCGTTGGTGCAGGAGTTCTTTGATCGGGTGAAAGCCCTGCGAATTCCGTATAATGATGTGGAACTCAACGTTACCATCTCAGTGGGCGTTTCGAGTTTGCATCGTACGGATCACAACCCCTTGGATTTCTATAAACGGGTTGACTCTCATTTGTATCGTTCGAAAAAGATGGGACGCCAACAAATTACTTTGGAGTAACGGCAGGTGCGTTTTTAATAAAAATGCGGTAGAATAGCTGCTAATCAAATAGACTGGTTTAACGGGGGGCATTCATCCGTGATTTTATTACTTTTACTACTATTACTGTTATTTCCACTTTTACGATTGGTCTTTGGCCTGGCCGGTTGGCTATTAGGCCTAGTGGGCACGTTAATCATCGGTGCGATTGTCTTAGTGGCCTTTGCGGCAATCTTTCGTTTTTTGATTGTTGCGGTTTTGGTTGTCGGCGGGGGTCTTTGGATCTCGCGAGGATTGTTCAGTTAAGTTGAATAAAAAAATCGCCACTCACGAGTCAGTGAATGGCGATTTTTTATTCAAATGACAGTTCAACCAAATACGTTTGGGCATTTTTAATGTAGCTGGTTGTGATCCAGACTTCTTGATAGTCAAGCTTAGAGCTATTAGTACGGGCGAAGAAGTCATTCAGTAGCTCACCATGCTTCGCGAGAAAATCATTGTCCATCCGGTTGACTAGCAGGTGACCCACCGGAAAGTAAATTTCCGGATTAGCTACAGGAACCGTATCCGGAACGCCAATCGCAATGACATTGCTGTTGCGTTGACGAATAAAACGTACGCGGTCTTGATGCCGATGAATGTAGGTTAAGACGTTATAGATTGAATCCGAGTTACTCGCCACAGTTCTCTTTCTCCCTTCGGTGTCTACATTGTAACAAATATTTGCTGGTTTGCCAGTAAGATAGAACGGTAATCCTTTATTGCAAACGGTCAATAGGCGAGTATAATTATCGCATATGCTTTTTTGATGTTTCATAGAGTAATGCAAAGAAAGAAGGCCAAATTTCTAATGATGCGACTTGCCCGAAAACACTTGGACTGGTGGGCAGTAGTCCTTGCTGTGGGTTTTATGATTATTCAAGTTGCCTGTGACCTATCGTTACCAACGCTAACCTCAAATATCATTGACAAGGGAATTGCGAATAACGATATTGGTTACATCTGGCGAACAGGGGGCAAAATGCTCCTTTTAAGTTTCATTGGTGTTCTGGGAGCGGCAGGGAATGTCTATTTTGCTGCCACTCAATCCCAAAAGATGGGACAACGAATCCGCAGTGCTATTTTTAAGAAAGTTACTTATGCATCAACGGAAGAATTTGAAACCGTCGGTAATGCGTCACTAATTACCCGGACGACTAATGATGTGGTCCAGATTCAAAATGTTATGGTTCAAATGTTACGGATGATGTTAATGGCGCCGATCATGCTAGTTGGTGCGGGGGTCTTGGCCTATGTTAAGAGTCCGCGGCTGACAATGGTCTTCTTAGTGGCATTACCAGTTTTGGCCTTGTTTACGGGATTAGTGATGTATTTTGCGGTACCACTCTTTAAGAGTCTGCAAAAGAAGATTGATCGCATCAACTTGGTCTTTCGTGAAGGACTGACGGGGGTGCGGGTCATTCGGGCGTTTAACCAAGATCAGTTCGAACAGGATCGTTTTGAAGGAGCCAACCAAGATTACACGAAAACTGGGATTAAGGTTTTCATGATTGTATCATTGATGTTCCCAATTATTACGTTGATTGTGAGCGGAACAAATATTGGGATCGTTTGGTATGGGGGGCAATTGATTGGCAACCAATCTATGGAGGTTGGGAACCTAGTGGCCTTTATGACTTACGCCACACAATTATTGATTAGTTTTATGATGGTTTCGATGGTCTTCGTCTTTGTTCCCCGGGCCCAGGCTTCAGCTGCCCGAATCAATGAAGTGATGGACTTGAAGTCTAAGATTAATGATCCAGATCAACCCGTGACAGTTAAGGATCAAGCAGCTAGTTTGGTTTTTGACCATGTCAATTTCCGCTATACAGGCGCCGAAAAGTTGGCGCTAGCAGACGTTAATTTTCAGGCGACGGCTGGACAAACGGTGGCGATTATTGGGGGGACGGGTTCCGGTAAATCAACACTGGTGAACCTGATTCCTCGGTTGTTTGATCCAGAGAGCGGTCAAATTAAGCTAAACGGCACTGCCCTAACAGCAATGAGTCAACAGGCCTTGCATGCGGCGGTGTCAATTACCCAGCAAAAAGCCGTACTGTTTTCAGGGACGATTCGTAGCAATATGGTTTATGGCATGCAAGATGCCAGTGACAGTCAAATATGGCATGCTCTAGATGTTGCTCAGGCGAGTGACTTTGTTAAAGAAGAGGGCGGCTTAGACGCGGTTGTTGAGCAAAATGGGGATAACTTCTCTGGTGGTCAGCGACAACGGCTGGTGATTGCACGAACGATTTTAAAGCGCGCGAGTGTTTATATTTTCGATGATTCATTCTCAGCACTGGACTTTAAGACGGATGCCTTACTACGACAACAATTGCGCCAAGACGAGCAAGTTCAGGCTGGTGTGACCGTTATCGTGGCGCAACGGGTGTCTACGGTTGCCGATGCCGATCTGATTTTGGTGATTGATGGTGGGAAGATTGTGGGTCAAGGTACGCACGATGAATTAAAGGCCACCAACAAGACTTATCAAGAAATTCTTGATTCGCAAATCCGAAAGGGGGATGCTGTCGATGCGTAATGGACGTGGGTCCGCAACTAAACAGCGGCCACAGAACTTTTGGAAAACGACGGGTCGGTTATTTCGGTACATGAAGCGCTGGCTTCCTGGGATTTTTGTCGTGTTAATTTTTGCGATTGTCTCGGTTGTTTTACAGATTAGAACGCCTAAAATTTTGGGCCAGGCTACGACTGAACTCTTTAAAGGTGTGATGAAAGGTCAGGCGCAATTGAAGGCCGGCATTGGGATTCACAGTCTACCAATTGATTTTGGCAAGATTGGTCATATCTTAGTGGTGGTTGGCGTGATGTATGCTGGTGCGGCAATCTTCGGGATTGTGCAACAGCTGATTATGAGCTGGATCTCGCAGCGAGTCGTTTACCGACTACGGCGAGATTTGAAACAAAAGATGCAGCGTCTACCGATCAGTTATTATGATACACATAGCAACGGTGACTTGATGTCACGGATGGCGAATGATATGGATAACATTGGTGGGACGCTGCAGCAGACGCTCTCACAAATGGTAACCAGTGTTCTGACGTTCTTCGGTGTGCTCTATATGATGCTCACCATTAGCGGCTGGTTAACGTTGGTGGCCTTGATTTCAGTGCCTTTGAGTCTGGTTGTTGTCATGATCGTAGCGCCTAGATCTCAGCGATTCTTTGCCAGTCAACAGAAGAACCTAGGCTTGTTAAATGACACAGTCGAAGAAACTTATGCTGGACATACAGTTGTGAAGACGTTTAATCAAGAGGCCGAGGCTCAAGCAGAGTTTGAAGAGCATAACAACAAATACTACCGTTCTGCTTGGAAAGCACAGTTTGTTTCTAGCTTAATTTTTCCGTTGATGAACTTTGTTAAAAACTTGGATTATTTAGCTGTAGCAGTTATCGGTGGGATTCAAGTTGCTAACGGGACGGTTAGCTTGGGGAACGTGCAAGCGTTCTTGCAGTATACCAACCAGTTTTCACAACCGATTACGCAAATGGCTAACTTGACCAATACGATCCAAGCCACCATTGCATCAGCCGAGCGGATTTTCGCGGTGCTGGATGAAACGGATATGTCGACGGAAGCTACGGGAACCCTACCAGAAGCCACTGCGGCCAATGGCAATGTGATTGAGTTCAACGATGTAGCTTTCCAGTACGTTCCAGCTAATCCGCTGATTGCAGACTTTAACTTGAAAGTTAAACCGGGCGAGATGGTGGCCATTGTCGGGCCAACTGGTGCCGGAAAGACGACGATTATTAATTTACTGGAGCGCTTCTATGATGTTCGTTCTGGGGAAATTAAATATCGGGGTCAAAATACGCAGTCGGTTAGTCGACCGGAATTACGGCGTCACTTTGCCATGGTCTTACAAGATACATGGCTCTTCACGGGGAGTATCTTTGACAATATTAAGTATGGTCGAGAAGATGCAACGGATGATGAGGTTTATGCGGCAGCCAAGGCCGCCCATGCCGATACGTTCATTCGTCAATTACCAGAAGGTTATGAGACGGTCTTGAATGAAGCAGCAACCAATATTTCACAAGGACAACGACAGTTATTAACCATTGCACGGGCATTTGTGGCCGATCCAGATGTTTTAATTTTGGATGAGGCGACTAGTTCAGTTGATACGCGGACGGAAATGCTGATTCAGCACGCGATGCAACGCTTATTAGCGGGTCGGACAAGCTTTGTTGTCGCACACCGCTTATCAACCATTCAAAATGCTGAAAATATTGTGGTCATGAACCATGGGCACATCGTTGAGACGGGGAATCATGATAGCTTGTTAGCTGCAAATGGGTTCTACGCTGATTTGTACAACAGTCAATTCTCTGGAAACAACTTAGCATAAAATAAAAAGATTAGCCTTGATCGCGGATGACGTGATGGCTAATCTTTTTTAATCTCGCGAGTTGCATGGGGGCAAGAAAGATGGGTACAATGGGTGACAAGTAGAAAGGGGTGAGGGCGTGACTTATCCACAAACAAAACTGGCGTTGCACCGGCTAGTAACGGACGGCGTGGTTCCGGGCGTCAGCTATAGCTTTATTGATGGTGATCGTGTAGAAACGGGGGTCATCGGTCAGGCAGCATTGGTGCCCCAAGCGGAGCCATTACGTCCCGGAATGTTATACGATGTAGCGTCCCTAACCAAAGTGGTGGGAACCTTGAGTGTCGTCTTACAGTTGTTAGCACAAGGACGGCTACATTTGACAGATTCGGTGTCTGATTGGTTACCCCAATGGCAAGATTCACGCGTCACCATTCAGCATCTATTAACCCATACCTCCGGGATCACTGGGTATATTCCCCATCGCGATCAGTTAGCTGCCCCGGAATTAACGGCGGCTTTATTGCAGTTACACGTTGGTCCCACATTCAATCGGCAGATGGTTTACGCCGATGTGAACTATATTTTTTTAGGCTGGATTGTCGAGCAGATTCTCCAACAACCCATTCAAGCGGTTGCCCAGCAACGAGTTTTGACGCCTTTGGGCATGCAGCACAGCACGTTTACACCAACCAATGCTGAACAGTGTGTTCCAACAGCAATAACAGCTGAGCGGGGCGTGATTCGTGGGATGGTTCATGATCCCAAAGGGTTGGTGCTACAACGCCGGTGTGGGTCAGCGGGGCTGTTTAGTACCGTTGCCGATTTGACCCGATTTTGTCAGGCCTACTTACGACCAGAAGCGGCCGCAACGGTCTTGCCGCCGCAGTGGGTTCACCACTTACTGAGCGATTGGACACCGACCCACCAGGCTGGTCGCTCATTGGGCTGGGCATTAACCACAGCGCAGTGGCCAACTGCTCACCGAGTCATTTGGCATTCGGGCTTTACGGGAACGTATCTGGTCATTGACCCACTGATGCAACAAGCCATGGTTTTCTTAACGAATCGTGTGCATCCGATAGCACCTAACGAGCCTTATTTGGATCAACGAAATGCGGTGATTAGCACTTATTTAGCTGAGAAAAGTCGACAATAAACCGATTAAAAACGATGTCTCCACGAGTAGGGTGGACACATCGTTTTTTATATCTTTAGAAAGTTGCCGGGATTGGAAGTGCGGCTTGGGTTGTGAAATCAGCCTCTGGGTATTTTCGGCGAAGCGCTGCTAACAACAGGTGTTTGGCAATCTCACCGTTGCGTGTCAAGATGGGGCCATGGAAGTAAGAACAATAGACGTTCTTGTAAATAGCGCCTTCGGTACCGTCTTCACCGTTATTGCCCTTACCCGTGATCACGTTTCCTAATGGTCGTTCACCCTTGCCCAAGAAAGTCCGGCCTTGATGATTCTCAAAGCCATGGTAAATTTCACCAGTTTCGGCATTCTTAATTTCAATATCACCGATAAATCGGTTATTATCCTGATCAAGGGTGTAATGATCTAAGGCACCAATTCCGGGGAGCTTTTCACCATTAGCACCAATGTAGTAGTGACCCAATAATTGGAAACCACCGCAAATGGCTAGTACTGGCCCGTCATCTTCGATAAACTTAATCAATTCAGCTTTTTTAGTTTGGATGTCTTGGGCCACGATGGTTTGTTCAAAGTCCTGGCCGCCACCAAACAAGACCATGTCGTAATCTGCTGCCTTGAAGTCTTCTTCTAAACTGACAACTTTAGCATCTAAGGTGACGTCCATTTGTTTGGCATAGTAATTAAGCGCCAAAATATTACCAGCATCACCGTACGTATTCATCAGATCACCATAGAGGTGAGCAATGGTTAAATGAGTACTCATGCGCCAAATCCCTCCTTAATGTAGCCTTTGGTGGCTAAAATCTTACGCAACTGTAACATGGCTGTATAAGTTGCAAGAACGTAGACCCGTTCCGTCGGTAAGTCCGTGATACGGTCGACGACTTTTTCCAAATCGGGTTCCACAATGTGCTGGTCGTCGGGGACGCCGGCCACCTTTAAGCGGAAGGTAATATCTTTATAACGCTCACCACCGGTAATGAACGTAGGAATGTCAAGCGCCGTTAACTGTTCGAAATCGCCGTCCCAAATCCAACTGGTATCAATACCATCCGCGTAGTTCGCATTCAACAGGGCGACAAATGAGAATTGTTCTTTATCGGTGCCAATCATGTGTAAGACCTGATCGAGACCCACTGGATTCTTCACTAAAATAATGGTGACTCGTTTGTCGCCCACATTGATGACTTCCTGCCGACCGAAGACCCGTTCATTTGCTGTAAAGGCGTGAGCAATTTGTTCCGGAGCCACGCCCATAAAGCGGCCAACAGCGTATGCTGCCAGTGCATTGTAGATGTTATAGGTACCACCAACCTGAATGGTGAATGGATGACCATCAACATCAAAGTGAGATGAAGTGGGGGTCTGTTCGCCCAGTGCGGTTAACCGATAAGTAAGCTCTGGACGGGCAAAGCCACAGTTGGGACAGAAGTACTTTCCTTGGTTACTGTAGGTCAAGGAGTGGTAATGTAAAATATGCTGACAGACGGGGCATAAAACGCCATCTGTATTGGGCTTGGCTTTCATGTCAGTGTCAGGTTCATTATCAAACCCGTAGTATTGAATTGGGTTCGGGAGTTCCTTGGAGTTGAAAATGGGGGAATCGCCATTGGCAATAATCGTTGCTTTAGGGGCCAAAGCCACTCCGTCCAAGATTTTTTGGTAGGTCGTGTAGATTTCACCGTAACGATCCATTTGATCACGGAAAATATTGGTGAAGACAAAGGCTTTAGGTTCAATGTAATGTGTGACTTTGATTACGTTGGCTTCATCGACTTCCAAGACAGCCAACGGACGCCCCGTCTTGGGGTTCTTGGCGTTCAAAAAGGTGGTAACGATCCCTTGTTCCATGTTGGACCCGGTGGGGTTCGTTAAAATGGCCGGGTACTTTTCGTGGAGGACCGAAACGGTCAGAGCCGTTGTTAGCGTCTTACCGTTAGTCCCGGTAATAACGATGACATCGTATTTGGCACCTAGTGTGCGTAAAATATTCGGATCAAGCTTTAACGTAATTTTTCCGGGAAGAGAACTTCCTCCGTGAAGAAAGGTATGGAGAAACCAGTAAGAGGATTTCCCCGCGAAGGTGGCAACGCCGCTTCTAAATGACATGAACTTTTCGCTCCTTAATTGCGACAATTTTTTTAATGTCGGGTTCCTTAATATTCAAGCCTTAATTTTAGCATTTTTTCGGCCATTAGGGGAGTCTAGCGCTTGAACTTTGCCAAATCGCTAAGAAAGTTTGCTGGTTGGACGGTCGAATTTTCCGGGGCAATCAGCTATAATAGATAGAAACTGTCAAAAAGGTGGGAGTAACGTGGCGCAGCTATTTTTTCGGTATGGTGCAATGAATAGCGGGAAGACCATTGAAATCTTAAAGGTCGCCCATAACTATGAGGAACAACATAAGCGAGTGATCATCATGACCAGTGGATTAGATACCCGTGATGAGGTCGGTTACATCGCCAGTCGAATTGGACTAAAACGGCAAGCACATCCTATTTTTCAAGACACGGATCTCTTTGAAGAAATTCAACGTATTGATGCCCAAGCGAACTGCGTATTAATTGATGAGGCGCAGTTTTTGACCAAAGCACATGTGTTTCAGTTGGCCAAGGTGGTTGATGAGCTGAAGATTCCGGTTATGACGTTTGGTTTAAAGAACGATTTTCGTAACGAATTATTCGAAGGTTCCAAATACCTGTTGTTGTACGCAGATAAAATAGAAGAAATGAAGACGATTTGCTGGTTCTGCACCAAAAAAGCGATTATGAATTTGCGCTTTCACAATGACCAACCCGTGTACGAGGGCGAACAAGTGCAAATTGGTGGTAATGAAGCCTATTACCCCGTTTGTCGTCGCCACTATTTCAACCCACCATTGGATCAGATTGGGAAATAACGAAACGAGGTTAAGAAAAAATGGATGAAATGTTTGATAAGCTGCAGGCGGTCGCAGACCGGTATGACGAGCTCAATGAGTTAATCAGTGATCCAGAAGTGATTGCAGATACGCAGCGTTTTATGGCCCTCTCTAAAGAAGAGGGAGAACTACGAGAAACGGTCGATAAGTACCATCAGTATCAAGATGTCACCCAACAGATTGCGGACGATGATGAGATGCTTCGTGACAAGTTAGATGCCGATATGGAATCGATGATTAAAGATGAATTAAAGGAGTTAACGGCACAAAAGGCCGCCTTAGAAGAAGACATCAAAGTTTTACTGTTGCCTAAGGATCCTAACGATGATAAGAACATCATCATGGAAATTCATGGGGCTGCTGGTGGCGACGAAGCCAGCTTATTTGCGGCAGACCTCTTTAGCATGTACTCCAAGTACGCAGAACGTCAGGGCTGGCAAATCGAAGTGGTTGATGAGAATGCGACTGAAGTGGGCGGCTTTAAGGAAATCGTTATGATGATTACCGGGAATAAAGTTTATTCCAAGCTGAAGTATGAGAATGGCGCGCACCGGGTTCAACGAGTTCCCGTAACAGAATCAGCGGGTCGAGTGCATACCAGTACCGCGACGGTCGGTGTCATGCCTGAAGAAGAAGACGTGGATATTGATATTGATCCTAAAGATATTCGGACAGATGTTTACCGGTCTTCCGGTGCTGGTGGACAACATATTAACAAGACCTCATCAGCAGTTCGGATGACCCACTTACCGACTGGAATTGTCGTCGCTATGCAAGACGAACGGTCACAACAACAAAACCGGGCCAAAGCGATGCAAATTTTGCGGGCGCGGGTCTACGATTACTACAAGCAAGAAGAAGAAAGTGCCTATAACGCTGAACGGAAGTCGGCAGTGGGGACAGGGGATCGTTCTGAACGAATCCGGACGTATAACTATCCACAAAACCGGGTGACTGATCACCGAATTGGGCTGACACTGAACAAGCTGGATCGGATCATGAATGGTGAATTAGATGATATTATTGATGCCTTGATTGTGTCTGACCAGGCCGCTAAGCTTGAAGACTTAAAGAATAATGGCTAAGCAAACGGTGTTAGCGATCTTGCAAGCTGCTAAGCAGCAGTTGCAGATGGCCGGACAAGACCCTGAACTGGCCCAGTATCTGATGCTGGAAGGTAATCAGTGGCGGTTTACGGAGTTAGTGCAGCATTACCGTGAAGCACTATCACCAACCCAGACCCAAGCGTTCCAGGCGCAACTTGCTCGTGTTTGCGCGGGGGAACCAGCGCAATACGTGCTGGGATACGCGCCCTTTTATGGTCGTGAGTTTCGGGTAACCCCGGCTACTTTGATTCCCCGACCAGAAACGGAAGAATTGGTAGAATGGGTGCTACAGGTGGTTCAGCAGTCCACTGCTAAGGTCATTGATGTGGGCACTGGCAGTGGCGCGATTGCCGTGACCTTGAAAAAAGAACGACCCACGTGGTTGGTGACAGCGACCGATATTTCGGATGCCGCCATCGCAGTTGCGCAAAAGAATGCGCAACGCCTCACCGCACAACTGACGTGGGCGACAGGGGATCTATTGGCGCCAGTTACGGGTCAGCGCTTTGACGTCATTGTGTCTAATCCACCATACATTGATCGTACTGAAATGCCGGAGATGGATACCAGTGTGAAACGTTATGAGCCGGAGCAGGCATTGTATGCTGCCGATCATGGACTAGCGTTTTATCAGCGCTTTGCGCAAGTTCTGACGACGTATTTGGTACCAACCGGCGACTTTTTTGCCGAAATTGGGTACCATCAGGGCGCGGCAGTGAAACAGATTTTTAAACAGGCGTTACCAGATGCACAGGTGACCGTTAAATCAGATATTAATGGGCATGATCGCATGATCCATGTCCACTTAACATCAAAGGGATAGGAGAGTTGAGAGATAAGATGGAAACCAAAATATTTAACACTGATCAAATTGCTGAGGCAGCGGCTGCCATTCAGGCAGGTCAGTTAGTGGCCTTTCCAACGGAGACCGTCTATGGCTTGGGGGCCGATGCAACCAATGAAGCGGCCGTTAAACAGGTCTACTTAGCCAAAGGCCGGCCAAGCGACAATCCGTTGATTGTACACGTTACTGGCGAAGAAACGGTAAAGGCATTTGCCCAACCGTTGTCAGATAAGGCTGAGGCGCTGATCAAAGCATTTTGGCCAGGCCCGTTAACCTTGATTTTTGCGCTACAACCAGGGAAGCTGTCTTCTGCGGTAACGGGTGGACTCAACACGGCTGCTTTCCGTAATCCGGATAACGCGGCCACTTTGGCACTGATTAAGGCAGCCGGAGTACCATTAGTTGGACCGTCAGCGAACACTTCGGGCAAGCCTAGCCCAACGTTGGCTAAGCACGTATACCATGACTTGAATGGCAAAATTGCTGGTATTTTGGACGATGGTCCGACCAAGGTCGGTGTTGAATCGACGGTATTGGACATGTCGACGGATATTCCCACGATCTTACGGCCAGGTGGTGTGACGGAAGAACAGTTGGCTGCCGTGATTGGGACCGTTCAATCCAGTCACCATAAGGTGGGCAAAACTGAAGTTCCTAAGGCACCTGGCATGAAGTACAAACATTATGCGCCCAATGCGCAGGTCACCATCGTGGACCATGAAGCAGATTGGACGGCGGCGCTGCAATGGGCTAGCGAACAGTCAGGGACGATTGGTGTGATGGCCGCCGACCGGATTTTACAGGCCCACAACCTACCAGATAACGTCGAGGCTTTCTCACTTGGTCATGATTTAACCAGTGCGAGTCACCGGTTATTTGCTGGGCTACGGCATTTTGATTTAGAATCACCCGTGACGGGGATCTTGGCCCAAGGGTTCACGGCTGAGGGCTTAGGCGCGGCCTACATGAACCGGTTGAATAAGTCGGCCGGACAACAGCATTTCACAAATTAAAGATTTGTAAGCACGGCGGTCCCACTTGACTGGAAAGTTTGGTAAAATAATACCAACTACAGTCTAGGAGGGATCGCCGTTTGAATTTTAAAGAAAAAGATCCAGCGTTATGGGGCGCTATTGCTGATGAAGAACAACGTCAAGAGGAAACCATTGAGTTGATTGCCTCAGAAAATATTGTTAGTCACGCTGTGCGAACAGCTCAAGGCTCCGTGTTGACCAATAAGTACGCCGAAGGGTATCCCGGGAAGCGCTACTACGGCGGCACGCAGTATATTGACGTGGTGGAACAACTAGCCATTGATCGAGCAAAAAAATTATTTGGGGCGGAATATGCCAATGTTCAACCTCACTCTGGATCACAGGCCAACCAGGCTGTCTATGCGGCTTTCCTCAAACCTGGAGACACGATTTTAGGGATGGGGTTGGATGCCGGTGGACATTTGACCCACGGGGCCAAGGTGAACTTCTCGGGTAAGCTGTACAACAGTTATAGCTATGCCTTGAATCCGGAAACTGAGTTACTGGATTATGACATGATTCGGGATCTTGCACGAAAAGTGAAGCCACAGTTGATTGTGGCAGGGGCTTCAGCCTATTCACGGACGATTGATTGGCAAGCTTTCCGATCCATTGCCGATGAAGTCGGGGCTTATTTAATGGTGGATATGGCCCATATTGCTGGTTTAGTGGCGACTGGTCTTCATCCAAGTCCAGTAGGAATCGCTGATGTCGTAACCACGACAACGCATAAGACGTTACGGGGACCCCGTGGCGGTCTGATTCTCTCTCAAGCGGAGAATGCGAAAAAGATCAATTCGGCTGTTTTCCCGGGAACTCAGGGGGGACCTTTAGAACATGTGATTGCAGGAAAGGCAGCGGCATTCTTTGAAGATAGCCAACCGGCTTTTAAGGAATACGCGCAACAAATTATCACCAATGCCCAAGCCATGGCTGATGAATTTAGCCAGTTACCAACAGTTCGGGTCGTTTCTGGTGGCACAGATAATCACTTAATGACGTTAGATTTATCCCAGACGGCATTAAACGGCAAACAAGCACAAGAATTATTAGATAGTGTCTTGATTACCACGAATAAAGAAGCGATTCCTAATGAAACACTCAGTCCATTTAAAACATCGGGTATTCGCTTAGGAACGCCAGCGATTACGACTCGTGGGTTCAACGCAGATGAATCACGTGAAGTGGCTCAGCTGATTGTCAAAACGCTCTTAAATCCCGAGGATGAAGCGGTCTTAGCCGGTGTTCGGCAACAGGTTAAGGAACTGACCAGTGCCCATCCTTTGTCGCAATTGGATTAATTTGTGAAAAAAAACGTTTTCATTTTAAATTAATCAGTTTGATAGCGATAATACATGGTACAATTGTAAGAAATCATAAAGGAGCGTTTATTCATGGGGAAGTTTCAAGTACTTGACCACCCGTTGATTCAACACAAACTGACGATTATCCGGAACAAAGACTGCGGGACCCGCAGTTTCCGTGAAGTTGTCAATGAAATCTCGACGTTAATGGCTTACGAGGTCTCACGCGACATGCCATTGCAAGATAAAAAGATCGAGACGCCAGTGGCTAAGATGACCGCTAAAGAACTTGCTGGTAAGAAAGTGGCTATTGTCCCAATTTTACGAGCAGGAATTGGTATGGTTGATGGGATTCTCGAATTAATTCCAGCGGCCAAGGTTGGTCATATTGGGATGTACCGGGATGAAGAAACGCTTCAACCACATGAATACTTCGTTAAATTGCCATCTGATATTGGTCAACGGCAGGTCTTCGTGGTCGACCCAATGCTAGCAACGGGTGGATCAGCGATTATGGCGATTGATGCCCTGAAGAAGCGCGGTGCCAGCAACATTAAGTTTGTGTGTTTGGTATCCGCACCAGAAGGGGTTAAAGCCCTCCGTGAAAAACATCCAGATATTGACATCTATACAGCCGCTTTAGATGACCATCTTAATGAAGATGGCTATATTGTGCCAGGTCTCGGGGATGCCGGGGACCGCTTATTTGGAACGAAATAAACGTCAAAGAGATTCGACCAATTTAGGGTCGAATCTCTTCTTTGTTTTGCTGAAATAAATTTCGCTTGACAATGTTCACAAAATATGAGGCAATTTGCGCACGCAATTACAATTTGAAAACGTTCTCGTTGTTGATATGGCGATACTTCCCTTTAAGTCGATTAGAATGTTTAGACCCTGAAAAATTGTTTTGTTTTTTGTGTGAATTGGTGGTATCATTTCCAGTGTATTTGAATGGAGCACTCGCTTCGTTTGCTATTCCGCTTTTCTTAATGGAAATACCTGATTTATTGAGGAAATTACCTTGGGGATTGCGTCCATATAGTGTTGAAAAGAGGTGATATTCGGTGAATGATGGTCCAGTTTCGACCTTCCAATTTCTGGGACTGACTTTTAGTACTGCGAACGTTGTTTCTGGCTTGGTGGTTTTCTTGCTGGTCGTTGCGGTTATTTTTTTCACTTCCAGAAACTTGGCCATGAAGCCAACCAAAGGGCAAAACTTTTTGGAATGGCTGATTGATTTTACCAACGGAATTTTGAAGGGTTCCATTCCTGCTAAGGAAGTTGGCGGGTTTGGTTTGTATGGATTCACGTTGTTCTTGTTCCTGTTCTTGTCTAACCAATTAGGGTTATTTATCCAATTGGCTACCAGCGGCGGTGCCACAATCGTCCGAAGTCCAACGTCTGATCCAATCGTGACGTTGACTTTCTCATTGATGACATTGATGCTGGCCCAGTTTGCTGGGGTCCGCAAGTTAGGGTACAAGACCCACTTTGCGAATTACATGAAACCATTCGTGTTCTGGCTACCAATTAGTATTTTTGAAGAGTTCACGAACTTCTTGACGTTGGGCCTTCGTATCTTCGGGGTTATCTTCTCTGGTGAAATGCTATTGAAGTTGATCTGGGAGCTGGCAATTTCACACGGCATCGCAACGATGGTGGTCGCTGTACCAATCGAAATGATTTGGCAAGGATTCTCTGCTTTCTTAGGGGCAATCCAAGCGTTCGTTTTCGTGACGTTGTCATCTGTTTACATTTCTCAAAAGCTTGAAGTTGAGGAATAAAGGAATTATTTAATTTTAAGGAGGAAACACAGATTATGGGAGCTATTGCAGCTGGTATCGCTATGGCCGGAGCCGCTATTGGTGGTGGTGTAGGTGATGGTATCGTTATTTCCAAAATGCTAGAAGGTATGGCCCGTCAGCCTGAACTATCAGGTCAATTACGGACGAACATGTTTATCGGGGTTGGGCTTGTTGAAGCCATGCCTATCATCGCCTTCGTTGTGGCTTTGATGGTTATGAACAAGTAGTTTAACTGACGATAATGTTTCTATCTGATAGTAAAAGGAGGTGTCAATAGATGCTCTCACATTTAGTGGTTGGTCAAGGCCTGTACTATGGTGATTCGATCTTTTACGCCGTGTGTTTCTTACTATTAATGTGGATTATTAAAGTCTTGGCTTGGAAGCCAGTGACTAAGATGATGCAGGACCGGGCTGACAAAATCAGTAATGATATTGACTCAGCTGAAAAGTCCCGCAATGATGCTGCTGAATTAGTTCAAAAGCGTCAAGCTGCATTAGCAAGCTCACGGTCAGAAGCCCAAACGATCGTTAACGATGCCAAGGCCAATGGCCAACAGCAACGGGAACAAATCGTGACCCAAGCCCAAGCAGACGTCCAAACGTTGAAGCAAAATGCCCAAAAGGACATCGAACAAGAACGGCAAGACGCTTTGTCAAATGCTCGGAACGATGTGGCGGACTTATCTATTGAGATTGCTTCCAAGATCATTCAACGAGAATTAAAGGCTGACGATCAAAAGGCATTAATTGATTCTTATATCGAAGGGTTGGGGAAGCAACATGAGTCTTAATAGGGCAACGGTAGCTAAGCGCTACTCACAAGCATTATTTGATTTGTTGTCCGAAAAAGACCAACTGGAGTCAGGCTACACAGAGCTACAAGAACTTCGGCGTATCTTCCAGGACAACCCACAGTTGAGCACGATGCTCTCAGACGCTAGCCTGCAGGTTGCTGATCGCGAAGCGTTACTTCAACCATTGTTGAAGCAAGCATCACCGTATATCAAGAATCTGATTCAAATGGTCTATGATTATGGTCGCATGGAAAACATGGTCGATATTATCGATCAATTCCAAGTGCTGTATGATGAACTGCACCACACGGTTTATGCTGAGGTGACCACGGCGGTTGAACTGTCCGCGGAACAAAAGTCTCAAATTGAAGCCGTTTACGCCAAGCGCGTTGGGGCAGAAAAGGTCGTTTTAAGCAGTAAAGTTGATCCTGATGTTATTGGTGGGGTTATTGTTAAAGCTGCGGACACGATTCTTGACGGTAGCTTACGAACTAAAATTAATCGTTTACGGCAGCAACTGCTCGCATAACGAATTCGGTGATAAAGAGGTGAAACTTTCATGAGCATTAAAGCTGAGGAAATCAGTGCTCTAATTAAACAACAATTAGAAAGCTATCAAGATGAAATCTCAGTTGAAGAAACTGGTACGGTTACTTACGTTGGTGATGGTGTCGCTCGGGCCCACGGTCTGAACAATGCCTTACAAGGTGAGTTACTGTTGTTTGACAACGGGGTTTATGGGATGGTCCAAAACCTCGAAGCCAGTGACGTTGGTATTGTTATCTTGGGTGATTTCACTGGAATCACTGAAGGCGATACGGTTAAGCGGACTGGCCGAATCATGGAAGTTCCCGTTGGCGATCAACTGATTGGCCGGGTTGTTAACCCATTGGGTCAAGCAATTGACGGTAAAGGGGACATTTCCACGGATAAGACGCGTCCAATTGAACATAAAGCACCAGGGGTTATGGACCGGCAAGGGGTTAGTGAACCTCTACAAACCGGGATCAAGGCCATTGATGCCTTAGTTCCAATTGGTCGTGGTCAACGTGAATTGATCATTGGTGACCGGAAGACTGGGAAGTCTTCCATTGCCATCGATACGATCATTAACCAAAAAGACCAAGATATGATTTGTATCTACGTCGCAATTGGTCAGAAGGCTTCAACGGTGCGGGCGCAAGTTTCAACGCTGGAAAAATTCGGCGCGATGGACTACACGATCGTGGTTACCGCTAGTCCTTCCGAACCAGCACCTATGCTGTACATCGCACCATATGCCGGTGCAGCGATGGGTGAAGAGTTCATGCACAATGGCAAGCATGTGTTGATTGTCTATGATGATTTAACCAAGCAAGCCGATGCTTATCGTGAACTTTCTTTGATTTTGCGGCGTGCACCAGGTCGTGAAGCTTACCCTGGTGATATTTTCTACACCCACTCTCGTTTATTGGAACGGGCAGCTAAGTTGAACGATGAACTTGGTGGCGGTTCGATGACGGCTTTGCCAGTCATTGAAACCAAGGCCGGTGATGTTTCTGCTTACATTCCAACCAACGTTATTTCCATCACCGATGGTCAAATCTTCCTGAACAGTGATTCCTTCTATTCAGGTGTTCGGCCAGCCATGGATGCCGGGACTTCCGTTTCTCGGGTTGGTGGGGACGCTCAGATCAAGGCCATGAAGAAGGTTGCCGGGACTTTGCGGTTGGACTTGTCCGCCTACAAGGAACTGGAATCATTCGCTCAATTTGGCTCTGATTTGGATGCCGCTACGCAAGCACGGTTAGCACGTGGGGAACGGACTGTGGAAGTCTTGAAGCAAGGCTTGCATGAATCTGTTCCAGTTGCTAAGGAAGTTATTATCTTGTTTGCTTTGACTCATGGTCATTTGGACAAGTTGGAAGTTGCTGACGTTTTACGTTATCAAAACGAATTGTTTGATTACATGGACGCTAGTCACAAGGACCTTGAAGATTCGATTACGACGACTGGAAACTTGCCAGAAGGCAACACACTGGAAGACGCAATCAAGGAATTCGATGGGATGTTCCAACCAACTGCCGAAGCAGATGATACGGCAGCCCAAACGGCTGATTAAGATTACTTGAAGGAAGGATGGTGAGAAATAATGGCTGAATCAATTCATGACGTTCAACGTCGAATTAATTCCACGAAAGCAACCCGGCAGATTACGTCGGCAATGCACATGGTTTCGACGGCGAAGTTAAATAAGATTCAGAAACAAGCAGTCGGCTACCAAGACTATGTTTCTAAAGTTAAGGCTGTCGTCATGCATCTTTCGCAGTCTCATCTGTTGGATAATTCCTCAAGTAGCCTACAGTCGAACCGTCCGGTAAAGAAAACCGCTTATTTGGTAATCACCTCCGATCGTGGTATGGTGGGAAGCTATAATAGCAGCGTTTTACGGGATACAAATGTGTTCATTAAAGAACGGACACCTAATCCAGACGACTACATGGTGTTAGCCGTTGGGGGAACTGGTGCGGATTTTTACAAGCACCGGGGTGTTAATGTGGCTTATGAATATCGTGGGGTCAGTGACGTTCCAGAATTTAATGAAGTTCGGGAAATTGTTAAGACCGTTACCACCATGTTCAACAACGAAGTTTTCGATGAACTCTTCGTCTGCTACAACCACTTTGTTAACCGGATTTCATCCCGTTTTCGGGCTGAAAAAATGTTGCCAGTTGATAAGGAAACAATGTCAACTGATGCGGCTAAGGACACCCAAGCAGCGCCATTGACTGCTGAATACGACACGGAACCTTCTGAAGAAGAAGTGTTACAAGTCGTTCTGCCACAGTACGCAGAAAGCTTGGTTTATGGTGCGATCTTGGACGCAAAGACTGCCGAACATGCATCAAGTACCAATGCGATGCAGTCCGCCACGGATAATGCTGATGATTTGATTGCAACGTTGCAACTGCACTATAACCGTGCACGACAAGCAGCGATTACGACTGAAATCACCGAAATTACTGGTGGTCAGGAAGCCTTAAATAATTAATGACGGGAAGAATTAACGAATAATGAGTGCTGGTAAAATTGTTCAAGTTATCGGACCTGTTGTTGACGTTGAATTCCCGTTGAACGATGAATTACCTGACATCAACACTGCCCTTAACATCAAAAAAGATGATGGTAGTGTCCTTGTAACCGAAGTTGCCTTGGAATTAGGTGACGGGGTTATGCGGACCATTGCCATGGACGGTACCGATGGTCTTCGCCGAGGATTGGAAGTCGAAAACACTGGTGCTTCGATTTCTGTTCCAGTCGGTGACGATACCCTTGGTCGGGTGTTCAACGTGCTCGGGGATCCAATTGACGGCGGTGCCGAATTTGGACCAGACGCTGAACGGATGCCAATTCACCGTGATGCACCAAAGTATGACGAATTAAACCCTACAACTGAAATCCTAGAAACTGGGATTAAGGTGATTGACTTACTCGAACCTTACGTTCGTGGTGGGAAGATTGGGTTGTTCGGTGGTGCCGGTGTTGGTAAGACCGTTTTAATTCAAGAATTAATCCATAACATTGCCCAAGGCCATAACGGGATTTCCGTCTTCACCGGTGTTGGTGAACGGACCCGTGAAGGTAACGACATGTACTGGGAAATGAAAGGTTCTGGGGTTCTAAAGCAGACGGCCATGGTTTATGGTCAAATGAACGAACCCCCTGGTGCCCGGATGCGAGTTGCCTTGACTGGTTTGACCATTGCGGAATACTTCCGTGATGTGAAGGGCCAAGATGTGTTGCTCTTTATCGATAACATTTTCCGGTTTACGCAAGCCGGTTCTGAAGTTTCTGCCCTCTTGGGTCGGATTCCTTCAGCCGTTGGTTACCAACCAACGTTGGCTACTGAAATGGGTCAGTTACAGGAACGGATTACGTCAACGAAGAAGGGGTCAATTACGTCAATTCAGGCCGTTTATGTGCCTGCCGATGACTATACCGACCCTGCCCCTGCGACGACGTTCGCCCATTTGGATGCAACGACCAACTTGGAACGTGCGTTGACACAACAAGGGATCTACCCAGCCGTGGACCCATTGGCATCAACGTCAACGGCCTTGGCCCCTGAAATCATCGGTCAAGAACACTATGACGTGGCTACCGAAGTGCAACACGTGTTGCAACGGTATCATGAATTGCAAGATATCATCTCAATCCTTGGGATGGATGAATTATCTGATGAAGAACAAACGATTGTTCAACGGGCGCGGCGGATTCAATTCTTCTTGTCACAACCATTCTCTGTGGCTTCACAGTTTACGGGTATGGACGGGAAGTACGTTAAGCTTGAAGATACAATCCGGAGTTTTAAGGGTATCTTAGATGGTAAGTACGATGACTTACCAGAAGATGCTTTCCGGAACTGCGGTGCCATTGAAGACGCTGTAGAAAAGGCTAAGCAAATGAATGACGCCGTTGCCAACAACTAGGGAGGGATTCTAATTGGCTGATAATCAATCAGTGTTATCTGTTAGTATCGTTACTCCTGATGGTCAAGTCTACAATGAACAAGGCGATCTGTTAATTGTGACCACTAAAAGTGGGCAATTAGGGATTATGCCGAATCACGTTCCCGTGATTGCTTCACTTGAAGTGGAAGAAGCACGGGTTAAACGTGGAGAAAATGAAGATGAAATTGCCGTTAATGGTGGTTTCTTGGAATTTTCTGGCAATGTAGCGACCATTGTTGCGGATAGTGCAGAACGTCAAGACGATATTGACGTTAACCGTGCTGAGAATGCACGGGAACGGGCTGAAGCAACGATTAAGAAGGCACAAGAGGCACATGATGCCGATACGCTTGCCCGGGCTGAAGTGGCCTTACGGCGTGCGGTTAACCGGATTAACGTTGCCAAGCATTAAAAACGTTCTTTGTTTTTAACCAGCAATTGACGAAAGGATCTCCCACAATGGGAGGTCCTTTTTAGTTATAATGACAAAGTGGTTGGATAGTTAAATTGATTGAATATAATAATTGTAATATTACAAACGCCGTTTTTACCGCATTCTCAGGGACAAGGGAAAAGAATTATGCTATAGTTAGTGAGAATGTTTAGGAAGGATTGAGAAAATGAGACTCGTTGGACTACAGGGGATTCTAACCATCATTAGTCATTTGTTCTTTATTGCCCTCGCATTTTGGGCGATTTCAGCGTTACATATTGAACGACTGATGACCTTTTATCCACGACAATCACGAGTGTTGATTGTGATGTTAGCGGTTGCTGTTGGGTTTGGCTGTAGCTCATTCTTTTTGGACTTCATTAATAACGTTCGTAACCTGGGCTACCTGTTACGGTAGACTCATAAAATTTTTGGAGGTATCCCATGGAAAAAATTATCGTTCATGGTGGGAACCGCTTATCTGGTGTGGTTCATATCGAAGGGGCCAAAAGTGCCGTGTTGCCAATTTTAGCAGCAAGTATTTTGGCTCAGGATGGAATCACCCATTTAGCAAATGTTCCGGTTTTGTCTGATGTCTATACGATGAATAAGGTCTTACGCTTCTTGAATTTAAAGGTTGACTTTGATGAAGCCAAACGAGAAGTGACGATTGACGCAACGAAGCAGGTCTCAAGTGAAGCTCCCTTTGAGTACGTCTCAAAGATGCGGGCCTCAATCGTTGTGATGGGGCCGTTGTTAGCGCGCTTGGGTCATGCTCGTGTGGCCTTGCCAGGTGGTTGTGCCATTGGGACACGACCAATTGACTTGCATTTGAAGGGTCTAGAAGCGCTGGGAGCGCGGATTGAACAGCATGATGGTTATATCGAAGCCTTTGCTGATCGTTTGCAAGGTGCACATATTTATCTTGATTTTCCAAGTGTTGGGGCTACGCAAAATATCCTGATGGCTGCTTGTTTGGCCAAGGGCACAACGGTGATTGATAACGTTGCTCGCGAACCAGAAATTGTTGATTTGGCTAACATCTTAAATAAGATGGGGGCTAACGTACGTGGTGCTGGCACTGAAACCATTCGGGTTGATGGTGTTGATCAGATGCATGGTACGGAACATAGTGTGGTTCAAGATCGTATTGAAGCGGGAACCTTCATGGTTGGCGCTGCGTTGACGCACGGTAACGTCTTGATTCAGGATGGCATTGTGGAACACAACAAGCCACTGATTTCTAAGCTCCAAGAGATGGGCGTTCAAGTGACGGAAGAAGCTGCTGGTATCCGGGTTATTGGACCAGATCGCTTACAACCAACGGATGTGAAGACGCTGCCATATCCGGGCTTTCCAACCGATATGCAACCACAGATGACCATCTTACAATTAGCCGCTGAAGGAACCAGTACGATGACTGAAACGGTGTTTGAAAACCGGTTCATGCATCTTGAGGAACTTCGACGGATGAATGCCCAGTATCAAGTAAATGGTCGGACGGTTGTGATGCACGGACCAACTGATTTTAATGGTGCTGAAGTTGCCGCAACTGATTTACGGGCTGCTGCTGCATTGGTTTTAGCGGGACTGGTTGCTGACGGTTACACGCAAGTGACGAATTTAAAATACTTAGATCGAGGCTACTATGACTTCCATAAGAAGTTGGCCGAGTTAGGAGCAGAAGTGAAACGGGTATCTGCACCTGACAACGATGCCGTCGTTTTAAAGAATTCGCACATCAATAATTAGCAAAGCTGAGGTGGCATGTACTGGCCACCTTTTTATTTGGTCTAGCGACGAGCTATTTAGAGTTGTGGCAGTTTATGGTATAATGAAATGTTGAAAATTGGCATTAAAACTCAGGAGGACACATAAGTATGGCGAAAGACATTGGCATTGACCTAGGAACGGCGAACGTATTAATCTACGTGGTCGGTAAGGGAATCGTATTAAATGAACCATCAGTCGTCGCAATTGACACGAAGACTGATAAGGTATTAGCGGTGGGCTCTGAAGCGTACCGGATGGTTGGTCGGACTCCCGGCAATATTCGGGCAATTCGTCCCTTAAAGGACGGCGTTATCTCCGATTTCGATATCACTGAAGCCATGCTCTCCTATTTCATCACGAAATTAAGCGTAAAGGGCTTCTTATCTAAGCCTAATATTATGATCTGTGCACCAACGAACATTACTGAAATCGAACGAAAGGCCATCGTTCAAGCTGCTGAAAAGTCTGGCGGGGCCAAGGTTTATCTGGAAGCAGAACCTAAGGTTGCCGCTTTAGGTGCTGGGATGGATATCTTCAAGCCTAGTGGTAACATGGTTATCGATATGGGTGGTGGAACCAGTGATATTGCTATCTTATCGTTAGGTGATATCGTGGCCAGTCGGTCGATTCGTGTGGCTGGTGACCGGATGAACACAGAAATTGTTAATTACTTGAAGCACAAACATAACTTAATTATTGGGGAACGAACTGCTGAAACGGTTAAGATTAAGATCGGGACGGCTTATCCAGAACCTGGTAACGAAGAGAAGACGATGGAAGTTCGGGGTCGGGATTCTGTTAGCGGTATGCCAACCACGACTACCATTAACGCGGCCGAAGTTGAAGTGGCGATTCATGACTCTGTCGAACAGATTGTGGCAGCAGCAATGGCTGTTTTGGAAACGACGCCGCCAGAATTAGCGGCTGACATTATTGACCGGGGAATCATGCTGACCGGTGGTGGTGCCTTGTTAGATGGCATTGATAAGCTCTTCTCTGAACGGTTGACGGTTCCAGTGATCATTTCTGAAGATCCATTGGATAATGTTGCCAAAGGTGCCGGTGTGTTATTGGAACACATGGATACCAAAAATGCCCAAGAAAATAACGCCTAAGCATAAGTAAAAAGGGGGGCTGGTCGTGCGACACATCCTGATTTGGTTCGTTCGGGGGTATCAGCGGTTTATTTCGCCGTTGTTCCCGCCAACTTGTCGGTATTACCCGACCTGTTCAACTTACATGGTCCAGGCTTTATCAAAGCATGGCGCGTTGAAGGGGAGCTTAATGGGATTGGCGCGTATCTTACGGTGCCAGCCATTTGTTCGCGGTGGGATTGATCCCGTGCCGGATCACTTTACCCTGAAACGAAATACGGCCGCTGAGGCAGCGTATCGGCAAGCGATGCAACTAGATGAAATTGAGCGACACCCCCATAAATAAAGGAGAGTTGGCATGAGTAAACGAGAAAAATCCGTGCAAGTAACTATTGATGAACAAAAACTCCCAGATGGTCAAAAAGCGTCTATTTTAAAAATTGGGTCTGATACAATTGGAACGGTAACGCCAGTTGAGGATCGATTTGAAGCGCAGTTAAATGATGGCGACGTTTACCGGGTGAAATCTGTCGATGAGGGTGTAGAACTCTTATTGCGGGATTACCACCTCCATCGTGGTTAATAAATTTTAGTAAAGTTGGCCGAAGCGAAACGTCGAATTTCACTTCGGCCTTTATAATGAAGACAAATCTTAGTTGAGTTAAGGAGCAATTCATTGTGGCAAAGAATGCAACCGAACAACGAAGCGATGCAGAATCACGAATTGACTGGGGCATTATCTTTTGTGTCTTAATGTTAGCGTTGATTGGTTTGGCTTCGATTTACGTGGCGGCAAAACACGATACAAGTGGAACGAGTATCACGTCGGCCGTTGTTTCGCAGTTGGCGTGGTATGTGATTGGTACCGTGGCGATTATCATTATTATGCAATTTGATTCAGAACAGTTGTGGAAGGTAGCGCCGGTTTTGTATGGGCTTGGTATTTTCCTGTTACTGGCGGTGTTGGTCTTCTATAGCCGAGCGTATTTTGTTAATACCGGGGCGAAGAGCTGGTTTGCAATTGGCTCATTGACTTTTCAGCCATCAGAAGTGATGAAGCCAGCCTTTATTTTGATGCTGGCACGGGTGGTGACGGAACACAATAATGCTAACCCGGTACACACGGTTCGCTCGGACTGGACGTTGATTGGTAAGCTAATTTTGTGGACGATTCCGGTCGCCGTGTTATTGAAATTACAAAATGACTTCGGGACCATGTTGGTGTTCTTTGCCATTGTGGGTGGGGTTATTTTGGTTTCCGGGATCACTTGGAAAATTATTGCGCCAGCGTTTGGGCTTATCGCCGTCGTTGGTGGGTCAGCATTAGCCTTGGTGACGACTTCCGGTGGGCAAAAACTCCTACAGACCGTTGGGTTTAAAGCCTATCAATTTTCCCGGGTAAATACGTGGTTGCATCCATCACAGGATACGACCGATAGTGGCTACCAACTGTGGCAAAGCATGAAAGCAGTTGGGTCCGGTGGAATTTTCGGGACTGGTTTTAATGTGTCGCATGTGTATGTACCAGTTCGAGAATCGGATATGATTTTCTCTGTCATTGGAGAGAACTTTGGCTTTATTGGCGGCTGTGTTTTGATCTTCCTGTATTTCTTGTTGATTTACCAAATGATCCGAGTAACGTTTGATACCAAGAATGTCTTTTATGCGTATATTTCAACTGGGGTTATCATGATGATTTTATTCCACGTTTTTGAAAACATTGGGATGAGTATCGGGCTGTTGCCATTGACCGGGATTCCATTGCCATTTGTCAGTCAAGGGGGATCTGCTTTGATCGGGAACCTGATTGGGATTGGCTTAATCATGTCAATGCGGTATCATTATAAGAGTTACATGTTTAGTCGAAATGAGTCGTTCAAGTAAAGGAGATTTTTACATGAGTGGAATGGTAAAGTATTTCTGGACCGAAGCAGTTGACGATGGTACACGGATTGGCTTAACAACAGAAGGCCAAGACGAATTGGGTTCGATTAAGTTCGCTAAGTTGCCAACCGTAGGCGACACCGTTAAGCAGGGCGAGAACCTGTTGAGTGTGGAAGCCGACAAAGCGGTTTCAGATATTCCTAGTCCAGTTTCTGGACGGGTAACAGCAGTTAATCCGGCCTTAGCGACTGATTTTGACGCTTTGAATGGGCAAGACACTGCGGCAGCATGGTTTGTTGATGTTAAAGAAGATTAATAGTTAAGGCTCGGATTGCGGTTAGTCGTAATCCGGGCTTTTTTTAGTGGTCTTGCCGTTATCTAGTGGTTTTGGGTGGAGTCGGGTATAATAGAGATATTAATAAGAAACGGGGTGAGTCACATGACGGAAAAACCAGTTTTCCATATCAATGGTTATTTAGGACTAATTCTGGTATTAGTGATTCTAGGATTGGGTGCTTACTTATCGGTCGTGGGATGGGGAGTCTTAGGGGCTATTTTGGTGGTATTGGCTGTTTTGGCAGCTAGTAGCTTAACGATTATTGGACCTAATCAATCGAAAGTTCTCACCTTCTTCGGCCGTTACATTGGAACAATTAAAGAATCGGGACTGTATTTAACGGTGCCACTAACGACGAAGACCACGGTATCATTACGGGTTCGGAACTTTAATAGTGCCATTTTAAAGGTGAATGATTTACAAGGAAATCCAGTCGAAATCGCTGCGGTGATCGTGTTTAAGGTTGTCGACACAAGCAAGGCCTTGTTTGCTGTTGAGGATTACGAAAAGTTTGTGGAAATTCAGAGTGAATCAGCCATTCGCCACGTGGCATCAGAGTACGCCTACGATAACTTCGGTGATCATCAGGCACTAACGCTGCGGAGTAATCCGACGGAGGTGTCGAATCACCTGACTGAGGAGTTACAGGCTCGGTTGGAGGTTGCCGGGGTTCAGATTATTGAGACCCGGTTAACCCATTTGGCCTACGCGACAGAGATTGCCTCAGCGATGCTTCAGCGGCAACAGTCCCAAGCCATTCTTTCGGCGCGTAAGATTATTGTTGAAGGTGCTGTATCGATCACGGAAGGGGCTATTGAGCAGCTGGCTGCGGAAACGGATTTGCACTTAACGGATAATCAAAAGCTGCAGTTAATTAATAATATGATGGTCTCAATCATTAATGAGCGAGGTTCACAGCCAGTCATTAATACAGGTAAGGTAGAATAGTGGCACAATGAAGATGTTGGAGGTTTTTGGATGGACGAACAGTTAGAGCAGCTAATGCGCCAATTAAGCGGCCTAAATGAGCAAGTAAGAAATGGGGCCGTGTACCAGTCATTAGGAACGCGATTGGGGAAACTCATGGATGGTATTCCGCGACGGCGGCGAACGGCTGTGGTGTTACCAGATGATCAGGATGGCGTGAAGGATGTTTTAGCAGAACTTCGCCATCAATTAGAACAAAATGTTCCGGTGACACTGACTCACGAAAAGTTAACGTTACTAACCGCCCATCTATCTTCAACGGATATGGCCTTGCGTTATCAAGGCATTAACTTTACCTTGTATGATGCTTTGCAACAGGATGCATTAGACTCTGCTCAGATGGCATTTTTGCTTGATGAATTGAGTCGGCCAGATGCTCTGTTTAGCCATATCTTAGAACCAGCTAACACGGCTGTTTTTGGTCGTTCTGCTCGAGTAGCCATGTTAGCAGTCGTTCTCCATTTTGTGACTCCGGATGTGCAGTCGCATACACCTGATCTGCGTCGGATAGTTATTTTAGCGGCGACATATCTTTGTTTAGAAACGGACACGCGGGGGTTTGTTAACCAGCACGGCTGGGCCCATGCTTTTACGGCCATTACCGATTTATTAACCGTTTTGGCCGGTACTGAGGCGCTTCCCCGAGCTGATAAGTTGTTCTTGATGATGACCTTATTAGAGCGGGTTAAGCGGCTCAATACCCCTTTGATTTACGGCGAGAATGATCGAATGGCGATGTATTTGTCCGAACTGGCAAATCGCCATCAGTTATATGCAGATACCCTCCTACTGTCCCTAAAACAGTGGCGACAGCAAGTGGCGTTACATCGGCGTCCGGATACGATTGCGGGGTGGAACCGCTTCTTTAATCGCAAACGGTTACTGGATTCGCTACGGCTACAATCGGAGTTACCGGCGTCTTTACAAAAATATTTGAACTCAACTATCGATTTTTTAGGTTAATTTGATTTTCAAAGAAATTTAGAAATGGTATACTAAAGGCTAACCGAAATATATACGATAGGATGAGTGGCAAAATGGAAACGAAAACAAAGTTACACGTAGGTCTATTATTCGGTGGTAATTCCTCGGAGCATGATGTGTCGAAGCGTTCGGCGCACAATATTTACGATGCGATGGACAAGGATCGTTACAACGTTAGTTTATTCTTATTAACGCGTGATGGATTTGTGCTTAGTGATGCGGCTTCTCGGCGAGTATTTGACGGCGAAGATGAAGCAACAGTTGCGGCAGAGGAACAAGCCAAAGTAGACGCTTCTAACCCATTGGCACCCATTTGGAATTTATCTCAGGCAAAGGACATTGATGTTTTCTTCCCAATTATTCATGGTAATTTGGGCGAAGACGGCACCATCCAAGGGCTTTTCCGGTTACTGAAAAAGCCTTTCGTGGGGAGTGGCGTCTTAGCATCAGCGGTGTCCTTTGATAAGGATATGACGAAACAGGTCTTAACGGCTCATGGCATTCGGAATACCAAGTATGTTGTCTTAACGCCCGATAATCGGGCAGACTTCGACTACGCGACGATTCAGTCGCGGCTTGGAGATAATGTCTTCATTAAGCCTGCTAATCAAGGCTCATCTGTGGGAATTCACAAGGCAAGTAATGCCCAGGAGTATCTGGACGGCGTTGCTGATGCCTTCCGGTACGACTATAAAGTCCTAGTGGAACAAACCATTGATGGTCCGCAAGAAGTTGAGATTTCCATTTTGGGGAATGAACAACCGCAAGCATCCAAGTTAGGAGCCATTCGGGTACCAGAATCTGATGTCTTCTACGACTATAACAACAAGTTTGTTGATGCTAGTGGTGTGACGTTTGAAGTGCCCGTCAAGCTTTCGGATGAGTTGACCCAAGAAATTACGCAAATGGGTCTACAAACGTATGCGGCATTAGGACTCAAAGGAATGGCCCGGATTGATTACTTGGTTTCCAAGGATGGGGTACCGTATGTTGGTGAAGTTAACACCTTACCAGGGTTTACCAACATCAGTTTGTATCCACAATTGTGGCAAGCAACTGGCATTAACTATGCTGATTTAATTGATCGCTTGATTGAGTTAGCGTTGTCAGAGTTCCACTATCAGGATGAACTGGCTTACGATTTCATTCCGTTGGATGATCATTCGGCAGCTTCAACTTACAAACCTAAAGCTTAGGTTGATTTAATGGTCGGTTGTGAACGGAGACGTTCCAACCGACTTTTTTTGTGGACAGGAGACGATCTGATGAAGATGGAGAAACAGTTGGTAACAGGGTGGGCTGGTGTCGTTGTCCTATTAACTAGTTTGCGATTGGTGGGAACTAATCCGGCTACGTATGGGTGGTTTGGTGGACTCGCTGTACTTACTGTGGTGTTAGTCGCGTGGCAAATCACCCGCGTCTTGGCGAGCTGGCGAGGGGATAATTTAACGGTCAAAGCCACATGGTGGCTGGTGTGGCGGCATTGGTGGCGATGGGGCTTGGCAATGGCTTGGCTGACACTATTAACCTTACCCTTTGGCCTCTGGGGGCTTAGTAGCCGGTTATTGGTCCGGTTGCGATTGCCAGCAACACTGATTAATTTTGTGGGACTCCACCGGCACGTTCTTGGCGGAATTGCCATCATGGGTTATCTGGTGTTGGCTATTGCTGGCGGGTATTATTTACCCCGATTTCTCCGCCGGATTGCACCGTACCCATTACCCCCGTGCCAGAAAGGGTGGTGGCGCTCAGGATGGTGGGGGATTGGTGGCGGATTCTTAGGCCTGTTCACTGCGGAATTGTTGGTTGGTGTTGCCTGGTGGAGTGGTTCTCGATTACCGGAGTCATTCAGTCGGCCAATGACAGTGGGCTTGGCGTTTTTGATCTGGGCTGTTTTATCAGCAGTTGGCGTTTGGTTATTCATTGGCGTATTACGTCTAGCGGGTGGGCAATCAGCCGCTTTTGGGTCACCATGGCGGCTGCCTGATTGGCGCTTGCTCATCTCGCTGGTACTGGTTGGTGGACTAAATGCCTGGCAGTCGGTTAATCAGCAACCGCAGTTTATGGCGACAGCAATTATTAGTCATCGGGGAGTAGACGCGGGCCATGGCGTTCAGAACACGCTGGGGGCTTTGCGACATGTTAGCAAACAACGACCAGCCTATGTTGAAATGGACCTGCATGAGACCAAAGACCGTCACTGGGTCGTCTTACATGATGAAAACCTACAGCAATTAGCGCAACGCTCAGTGACGCCACATGACTTAACGCTAAAGCAACTACAGCGGCTAGTCGTTCGCGAGAACGGTTATCGGGATCACTTAGTTGGCTGGGAAACGTACTTAAGAGCGGCAGAAGCCAAACATCAGCGACTCTTAGTAGAGATGAAAACAACGCCACAAGATACGCCCCATATGATTCAACGGTTTGCCAGTCAATATGGTCAGCGACTGATCCACGACCATGATGCCGTTCACTCGCTAGACTATCGGGTAGTCACACGGTTGAAGCAAAAAGTTCCGCGGTTGCCAGTCGGTTATATTACACCATTTAATTGGGTATCGCCGCGTTCGGTGCCAGCCGACTTTTATTCATTTCAACGGATTTCATTGAGCCAAGAATTTATTTTGGCGGCAGCTCAGCAACGTATCAACACTTATGTTTGGACGCCGGATACGTCAGTGGCAATGGCGCGGATGTGGGCTCTAGGGACTAATGGTCAGATTACCAATGAGGCCTCACGGTTACGTTGGGTTGTCCATCAGCCAGTTGCGACACAGCGTTGGGCAGTATTGCAGAATTTTGTTTTGAGTTACATTTAATTGCTCATGAAGCTATTGATCCAGGAATAAGCGAATACCGAGAACGATTAAATGGTTAATGTTCGATAAAATATTAATGAATTTATATTTGAATGAAAGAATGGACTAGACAGATTAGAGTTCCCTCATGATAACGTATTTTGCTTGAAATTCCTGATAAATCACTTATGATTGATATTAATGGTGAAGCCAGTCGACGATATTATTTATTTTCAGGGGACATCAGTGGTTGTTAGAACGTGAAAAGGACTAACGACCTGATTGTAATAAATGTTCGGCTTTTATTATAAATTAGCAGCACGATCATAATTCGTGAGGGAGAGAGCAGATGCGACTTTTAGGGAGTAAGGTCAAACAATATCGGAAACAGAAAAATTTGTCGCAGCAAGAATTAGCCGATGGAATTTGTACACAAGCAACGGTTAGTTTGATGGAAAAAAAGGATAAGATTCCCAGTATTAAGATTATTTTACAAGTGTGTCGCCGATTAAATGTCTCACTCGGAGATATCTTAGCCGGTGTGGGAAGTGGCTTGGATGAGCAGTTTGATGCCATTTGTTTAGATCTACGGCAAGATAAGTATACTGAGATGGCAGCACGATTGGACCAAGTGGATGTTTCAACGGAGGCGGCTAGTGCTTTTGACCGTGAGCGCTATCATTATTATCGGGGATTTGCTGAGCTAACGGTTGAACAGCGACCAGATGAAGCGATTTTTCACTTCAATTTGGTTTTGCGGCGCTCATTTCATATGGCTTGGGACCTTTATGCGATTATTGGTAATGTGGGGATGGCATCGGCCTACTTAATGCGACAAGATCGAGATCAGGCGCGATACTATTTAGGTGAGGCAACCAGCTATTTGACGAATTTTGAATGGCATGATGAGAGTAGCTTTCAGCGTCTGGTCTGGGCACGTTATCAGATTGCGTTGATGTACCTAAAGCTGGAACAGCCACAACAGGCGCTTACCAATGTTGAAGCGGCGTTACGGGTCGTTAAACACCGGGCTTCATTATATTTGATTGATGTGTTGTATGAGGTTAAGGGCTTAGGCGAACAGGCACTATTGGCGAGAACGGCAGCTAAGCGTAGCTTGATGATTGCTAAAACCCTAGCCTTGGTGACTCACAATCAAGCATTGCAGGAACGGTTAAATGTTACTACTGATGACCTACCGGCTTGGAGCGATCAAGTGAACGGGTTTAGTTAAAGGACTGACGCGGATTAGCGCAAATAAAAATGGACGAGAAGCCAATTTGGTTTCTCGTCCATTTTCAAATAGTTAAAGCATTAGTTAGCAAATTTATTCTGCGGGGTGCGCTGCTTTGGCTGGTTGATTATCTAAGTCCGTCCGTACGACGATCACGTCACAAACTGCTGTCCGTGTGACGTATTCCGTTACAGACCCGATTAATAGCCGTTCAACTGCGTTTAACCCGGTAGCACCAATCATAATCAAATCGGTGTCATTATCCCGAGGAACATCTCTGGCAATGATGGTCTTCGGTGCCCCGTATTCAATGGCGTAATCAATCTTGTCAAGACCATCTGCCTTGGCATCAGCCACGTACTTGTCGAGGGTCTTCTTGGCCGTTTCTGTGACTTGTTCAACCATGCTGGTATCAAAGCTAGAAATGTTTTGGAAAGCCCGTGTATCAACAACGTGAACGAGATGTAAATCAGCATCGTTACGTTTAGCCACAGCGACCGCTTTCTTGAAAGCTAATTCGGCTTCATAGGAACCATCGACTGGGACTAAAATGTGCTTGTATTGTTGTAACATAATATTCACCTCTCATTACTTTATACTCTTATCATACGTTATTTATCTGCAAATAAAAAGCGATATGGTAAAAAAGCTGCGAGAAAGTGTAACCGATTACGCCTTAGGGAACCAGTGTAATAGAATCAATTGAATACTGATAATCGCAATAACGCCGACTAACAACATGGTTGAAATGAAGACCATGTTGTTCATGATGGTGGCGACTGCCGACAGCACACCAATCAGTAGCATAACAACACCACTGATCGTCAAGACACGACTTAATTCGTGACTACTTTCGGGATGAAAGACTAAGAAAGCACGACGTCGATGAGCATAAAAGTACCAACCAATTCCTAAAGCCAGCAGGGTATAGCAAGCCATTAAAATGGTGATGGCCATGAAGAGACCTCCTTAGTAAATAATAATAATGAATAAATGATACGGTACGGTCTATTATACCGAACTCACCAGTGAAAGGAAATATGTGGTAACTGGTCATTTAAGCAAAAGAAAAAGACCATTCAATGGAATGGCCTTCAAAGCAAAGCTTTGGCGATCTAAGTGGTGCCGTTAATTGTCCAGTCATGTTGACCCGCGATGACAATGCAGGGGGGAAAGCTAGCCGAGGCGCCTGACTTCCAAGTGAAAAGGCATGTCATCTTCCTCAGCATCTTGCGATCCCTAAAATGAATTACTTGTTCGGCAACTTGTAGTGAGACAACGCGTACACCTTAGAACTACTTGTATGGTAGCATATAAATATTAAAAATTCAATTTTTCAGTGTCGGTTAGCTGTGAGAAGTCGCTGGTATTGTTGCGCCAGTTGAGTTTCAAAGCGTCCGTTGGTTTTAGGGTGGTAATACTCGGCATTTTTTAGTGTGTCGGGCAAATACTGTTGTTTTACCCAGTCATTGGGAAAGTTATGTGGATACTTATAATCGGTCCCATGACCAAGTTGCTTGGCGCCAGCGTAGTGAGCATCCTTTAAATGATCGGGCACAGCACCGTTGTGACCATTTAACACGTCAGCTAAGGCGGCGTCAATGGCACTAATCCCTGAATCAGATTTTGGCGATAGACAGAGTTCAATAACGGCATCAGCTAAAGGAATACGTCCTTCGGGTAAGCCCAATTGCTGGGCTGCTTGCACGGCTTGGACGGTGCGGGCAGCTGCCGGGAGATTAGCCATGCCAATATCTTCATAGGCAATCACCATCAAGCGCCGGCAAATGGCCGGGAGATCGCCAGCAGCAACAAGTTGGGCGAGATAGTGTAGCGCGGCATCGGTATCACTACCGCGGATGGATTTTTGAAATGCGGAGATGACATCGTAGTGGGCATCGCCATCCTTATCACCCATGAGCGCTTTTCGTTGAAAACAAGCTTCAGCAACGGCTAAAGTGATATGAATGCGGTCGCCATCGGCCGCTGGAGTTGATTGGGCAGCTAATTCCAAACCGTTCAGCGCACTACGGAGATCGCCATTGGTGGCGCCGGCGATAAAGTTCAAGGCCTCAGTGTCTAAGTCGATGGGCAGCTTCCCCAGACCATTTTCGGTATCCGTGAGTGCGCGATGCAAAGCGACTTTAATGTCATCTGGTGTTAGCGGATGAACTTCAAAAATCTGAGTTCGGCTGCGAATGGCAGGATTGATGTTGATATAGGGGTTCTCCGTAGTTGCGCCGATTAGAACGATGCGACCACTTTCTAAGTGGGGCAACAGAAAATCTTGTTTAGTTTTGTCTAAACGATGGATTTCATCCAATAAAAGAATAACCGTCCCACTCATTTTGGCTTCCTCGGCCACAATCTGGAGATCCTTTTTTGAATCAGTCGCCGCATTTAGCTTCCGAAAGGCGTATTGTGTGGACCCGGCAATAGCGCTGGCGATACTCGTTTTACCAGTGCCAGGCGGACCGTATAAAATCATTGATGAAAGTAATTTAGCTGCCACCATGCGGGCAATGATTTTTCCAGGGGCCACGAGGTCTTGTTGACCGACGATGTCCTCCAGACGTTGCGGGCGCATGCGGTAAGCTAAAGGTTGTTGTGCCACGACGGGGACTCCTTTCTTAACGACCAAGCAACTTATCGAACCAGCTGGTCTTAGTTGGTGATGAGGTTGTCTCAGCTGATGATACTGGATATTTGTCACGTAGTGTAATGGGGGACTGATTAATGGCTTGATCACTAGCAACAACTAACCCCAGGTCACTGTCGTTAATGCCGTAGATGGCTTCTTCTCGAATGGTGAATTTGAGATTGTGTTGGCCAACTAACTTCAAGTAAGGGGCCAAATCAGCTTGGTCAATATGGCCGTTAAAAATGACTTGATAGTTAGGATGATCTGTAATTTCCGTAACAAAGTCGCTAATATTATCACGATTAGTGACCTCAGCAATCGTCATGGCAAGAGAAACACGTTCACGAAAAGTCCCGAGATATTTGCGCTGCTCATCGGGATTGATTTTTGGTGTGCCATACATAGCGGTTTGCAGGTGTTGTTCCATCGGTGTTTTTTCAGACATGAGTTTCCCTTCTTTTCAAGTTAGTTCTCCTAGTATAACATGGAACTGAACGAACGTTTAGAAAGGGGATTGGGATATGTATCAAGACCAAGATTTTCAAGTATTTGAGGATCAAACACTGGCTGGGCGACTCGGAAAAATCCAGAAACAAATTGATCCGAAATTTTTGATTACCGCTGGGGATTTAGAGCCGGTGTTAGCGGAATTATCTGTGCCCATTTATCAGCACGTCTCCCAACATCGACGGCGAACGAAGAATCCACCAACTGATACGTGGGTTGCCTTTAGCACATCCAAACGAGGGTACAAAATGTTACCGCATCTTGAGATTGGTTTTTGGGATGATCGCTTCTTTATCTGGTTGGCGGTTTTACAAGAAGCCAAAAATCGCCAAGGATTATTGGGGCAAGTCCAATTGGCTGATGTGTTAAATCTGCCGAGTACATTCGAATGTGGAAATGACCATACCGATAAAAATTGTGGTCAGCCGCTAACGTTGACCAATTATCAAGCACTGATGCGTGAGCAGGTTAACCGACACGCGGAGTGGCAACTTGGCCGTAATTTTATGCGTGGTAGTGATTTTTTCACGACAACGCCAGATGATCAGGCGGCTATCATTCGTGACACAGTGGTAGCGTTATTACCGATATACCAACAATTGATTGCTGATTAAATTAAAACCACCCGGTCTCTTTATTGACCGGGTGGTTTGTGACTAATAGTTGTTAAACAAGCTGGCAATCATTGAACCAATGAACACCCAATATAAAACAAAAATAGCAATTGCAATAATAAAGTTGAAAAGACCGGCACGGTTCCAAGTAGCTTGGACAGCTTTGAATGTTTCAACGTCTTGATAGTCGCCTTTTTGCCAAGCCCATTCATTTCCCTTAAAGCCAACAATGAAAATCCATACAATATTGAAGATTGGGATAATAGTGAGTAGTGGTAGATAGGTTTTGTTACCAATACCCCAAAATACATTGTACATAAAGGCTCCCCAGTTCCAGCCCTTGATTTCTTGTGGAGTGACTTTACCATTTTCTTGCATACGAACTCCTCCTCGTTTCTGATCAGCTTTTTCAGACATCAGTACTTGGTCAGATAATCCAGGCTAGTTTAAATAATCCACTATCACAGCTAAAAGTGTAGTAGCAGATAAATAAAATAGGGGGATTACTTTAATAGGTTAGCATAAGACCAGTAAATCGTGCAATGTCATTCGTCCAAAAACGTTAAAGAGTGGATGAAATACACTGATGATCATGAAAAAAAACACCCGCCAAATGACGGGTGTTTTTCCACCAGTTAAAATTAATCTTAACGGTTGTAGTATTCAACGATTAAGGAATCATCGAGTTCTGCATCGAGTTCTTCACGTTGAGGGAAGCGGGTAAGGGAACCTTCCAACTTGTCAGCGTCGAATTCAACGTATTGTGGACGACCAACAACGGCTTCAACAGCGCCCTTGATGATTGCCATGTCCTTGGATTTTTCACGAACAGAGATGACTTGGCCAATCTTCACTTCGTATGAAGGAATATCAACCCGTTGGCCATCAACGGTGATGTGACCATGGTTAACCAATTGACGAGCTTGACGACGAGTCGTTGCCAAACCTAAACGGTAAACCATGTTGTCCAGACGACGTTCGAGTAAGATCATGAAGTTAGTACCATGGGTACCTTCCTTGATCTTGCCGGCACGTTTGAACAAGTTGTAGAATTGACGTTCAGTCATGCCGTAAGTGAACCGGAGCTTTTGCTTTTCACGCAATTGCGTACCGTATTCAGATAACTTTTGACGACGACCTTGACCATGATCACCAGGTGCATAAGGACGACGGTTTAATTCTTTACCAGTGCCGGAAAGGGATACCCCTAAACGACGGGAAATACGCCAGCTTGGGCCAGTGTAACGAGACATAGATAGTTCCTCCAATAAATAAGTTATTTGGAGTAAAATAAGCTGTTTATAAGTTTAGTATTCGTGCAGGTTGCTTTGCAAGTTTCACCGTATGCAGCCGCAGGTTACTTCTTGAACCAATGTAACGGCAACAATCTGTTGACGAGCTTACCACTTATCGCTGCATTATTTTACACAACGACCAGTATAACCGGAAACGCTAGGCTTTGTCAATGTGTGACAGCAAAACCCGAGCAAATTCTTCTAAGACCTGTTGGTCAGCGGCTGTAAACCGGTCTTTAGTTGGTGAGTCAATGTCTAAGACGCCAAATTTCGTTTCACCAATGGTCAACGGAACTACAATTTCGGCATTGCTAGCCGAGTCACAAGCGATGTGCCCAGGAAATTGATGAACGTCGGCGATCCGCTGTGTGGTTTGCGTGGCTAATGCTGTGCCGCAGACACCGTGGTTATTTTCAATATGCACACAGGCGACATTACCTTGGAACGGTCCCAGAATTAAATCATCCGTTTCGGGCTGATAGAGGTAAAAGCCAGCCCAATTGATGTCTGATAAGGTTTGATTAAGTAACGCTGCGGCATTAGATAAGTTGGCCACCAGGTTTGTTTCTCCATATAATAGGGCATCCAACTGTTTGGTGATGATTGGATTTAGGGACTCACTCATTGTAAAGACCTCCAAAGTTTAATGTTTGAATCATTCAATTACACATAAAAACGGATAGAGAATCGTGAAAACCTAGTGAAGCCTAGGCGTGAGTTATGCTATAATCGAGGTTAGATTAAATTGTAAATTGAACCGGGCGATTTTGCAACTCGGATAAATGATGAAAAGCGATGAAGGATGGGGTCAATTATGATAGGTGTGCTAATTGGAATCGTGATACTAGCGATTGTCATTTACGTTGGCGTGCTGGTATACCAGCAACGTATCCGACGACAAGTGGCAGCGCTAACGACAAAAAAAGAATCCATGGTAGCCATCCCGTTAAAAGACGAGTTGGCATTGGTTGAACAATTAAGTCTAACCGGACAGTCCTTAGAACAGTATCAAAGTTTACAGACCGACTATGCGGACATTACCACGAATCGGTTTCCCCGAATTGATGAACAGCTCAGTCAATTGCTCGCGGATGCCCGTGGGGTAAATGTGCTTCAACTAAAGAAAAACCTTGATAAGGTAACCTTACTCGTTAACCAGACAGACGAGCTGGTTCAATCCGTCCAAGAAAAGTTGGCTAGTTTGCAAGAAGTTGATAAGCAGCACCGAGAGGCCGTTCAGCAATTAGAGCATAAGTATCAAGACTTACGAAAGACTTTGCTGGCCAAAAATTTTGCATTTGGCCCTAGTATTGATGGTTTAGAGGAACGCTTGGGTCAGTTAGAAGGGAACTTTGACACGTTCACCCAGTTGACCCAAGAAGGCGACCATGAACGAGCGGCTGACGTTTTAAGCCAATTACAAGATGATACGAAACAATTAGATGACCTAATTGACACGATTCCACCGTTGTATAAAGACCTGACTGTGGTTTTCCCCGATCAATTGAAGGAGTTAAAAGCCGGTTATCAGCAATTGAGCGCTGAACACTTTCACTTCGGCGATCAAGACATTGTGGCGCAAGTCACAGCAATTGAACAGCACATTCAAGAGAACTTGGCAACGCTTAGTGACCTTCGACCGGCAGATGCGCAGGTGGTCAACGAACGAATTGCCAAACAAATTGACCAGATTTATGATCTGATGCAAACAGAAATTGACGCTAAACAACCCGTTGAAAAAAACTTAGATGGGATTGCTAAGTTCATTGCGCATGCTCAGAATCAAAGTCATATGCTATTAAATGAACTGGATCGTCTCGGACAAAACTACACGTTAGATCATCATGAATTAGAAACGGCTCGCGAGCTTAATGAGCAGTTACGACACATTGATGGTATTTATCAACAAGATGTGCAAACGCTAACCGGAAAAACGGCAACGTACTCCCAGATTTTAGCGCATCAACAGCAGCAAGAAAAAGACTTGGAACAAATTGAGAAACAGCAAGCCGATATTTTGAAGAGTGTGGCGGGACTCGCTGATGAAGAACGTCAGGCTCGTGACACCTTGCAACAATTTGATTTTGATCTACATAGCTTAAGACGTCAGGTGGAAAATTTGAACTTGCCGGGCATTCCGCAATCTTACTTGGATTATTTCTTCGTGGTTCGCGATGAGGTGGCACAATTAGCAACGGATATGGACCAGCCCCAAATTGACATGGAACGTATTACGAAACAGCTATTGATCATTCAAACCGATTTAGACACCTTACGAGAGAAGACTGAAGACTTAGTGGACAGTTCCCAACTGGCGGAACAACTGTTGCAGTATGCCAACCGCTACCAAACGAGTCATGCCAATGTGGCCGAAGCTAGTCAAAAGGCCTCGGATTTGTTTGAACATCAGTACCAGTATGCGCAGGCCCTAGAAACAATTGCGACCGTTTTAGATGAAGTTGAGCCTGGGTCATACAAGCGGCTAGAAGATGCCTATTATCAACGTAAAGGAACGGATAAACCGCACCGTACAACTAAAGATTGATGGAAACGTGAACCGCTCGTTAGAGGGTTCGCGTTTTTTGTGTCGTTAACATTATGTGGCTCCCCCTTGTGGTTCACGACGTTTGTGTTTATAATGAGAAAGAATTTCTATCGGAGTCGAACCAATAGAAAAGAGATAAGAGGGTTCAGCATGATTTATTTTGATAATAGTGCCACAACTAAGGCAGCACCGGCGGTTGTGGATACTTATGCGAAAGTCAGTGAACGATATTGGGGTAACCCATCTAGTTTGCATAACTTTGGCGAACAGGCATTTAATCTATTGGAACAGTCGCGCCAACAGATTGCCGATTTACTAGGTGTTTCACTCAGTGAGATTCTCTTCACGAGTGGGGGAACCGAAGGCGATAACTGGGCCATCAAAGGAACGGCGATTGCAAAACGTGAATTTGGTAATCACTTGATTACAACCGAAGTCGAGCACCCCGCCGTGCACAACTCCATGGAACAGTTGAAGCAACTGGGCTTTGAGGTGACTTATTTGCCCGTTGATGAGAACGGCCGAGTTTCGGCAAGCGATTTGCGATCTGCTATTCGGCCAACCACGATTTTAGTGTCAACGATGGCCGTCAACAACGAAATTGGTGCCGTACAACCCTTGGCTGAAATTGCGGATGTGATGCGGGACTTTCCTAAAATTCACTGGCATATTGATGCCGTTCAAGGGATTGGTAAAGGACTACACGATCTGATCTTTAATGATCGGGTTGACTTTATCACGTTCTCGGGACACAAATTTCATGCGCCACGTGGCATTGGCTTTATGTATAAGCGCCAAGGTCGGACGATTGCCCCGTTGATGACAGGTGGTGGTCAGGAACGGGATCTACGTTCCGGAACTGAAAACTTACCCGCAATTGCTGCAATGGCTAAAGCACTACGGCTGTTGTTAGACGATGAAGCTACAAAAGTCCAGCAACAACAAGAGGTACGGTTAGCAATTCTTAACCACATCAAGACATTTTCACATGTCACGATTTTTTCTAAAGATTTACCGGTATTTGCACCACACATTCTGTGTTTTGCGATTGAAGGTGTTCGGGGCGAAACTATCGTCCATGCCTTTGAAGAACACGGGATTTATATCTCAACCACGAGTGCCTGCTCCTCTAAAAAACACGTTGAATCCAGTACATTACAAGCCATGAAGATTGATGATGGCATTGCAACCAGTGCGGTTCGCGTATCGTTGGATGAACACAACACGTTGGCTGAAGCTGAACAATTTAATCAAGTATTTGACGAACTCTATCGTGGGTTTGCCAAGTTACGCTAAACGACGAAAGGGGTCGCGCAATGGAATACAGCGAGATTATGGTGCGGTATGGCGAGTTGTCGACAAAGGGAAAGAACAAGAAAGACTTTATCAAACAACTCGGTCAAAATACCCGCAAAGCCTTGCATCAGTTTGACGGGATTGAAGTCAAAGCGCAGCATGACCGATTACATGTGACCTTAAATGGTGCTGATTCAACGGCAGTGATGGATCGGTTAAAGGGCGTCTTTGGTATCGAGAACTTTTCACCTTCCGTGAAAGTTGAGAAAGATATCGCGGCTATTAAAGCCACGGCTTTAGCGATGGTGCAGGAAATCTTTACACCGGGGATGACTTTCAAGATTAATACCCGGCGGCAAGATAAACAATTTGAATATGATACGAACCATTTGAATGACCTATTGGGCGGTTATATTTTAGAGAACGTCCCTGGCATTCAGGTTAAGATGAAGCAACCAGACTTAACTTTACGGGTCGAAGTCCGTCTTAATGGGGTCTTCTTGTCCGGCCAGACGATTCAAGGTGCTGGTGGATTACCAGTTGGAACTGGCGGCAAGGCAGTCATGATGCTATCTGGAGGAATTGATTCACCAGTAGCGGCCTATTACGGCATGCGCCGTGGCGTTAAGTTGGATATGGTTCATTTCTTCAGTCCGCCATATACATCTGAACAGGCACTCGCCAAGGCCAAAGAATTAACGGCTCGGCTAGCGGGTTACTCTGGGAGCATCCAGTTTATTCAAGTACCGTTCACGAAGATTCAAGAGACGATTAAAGAAAAGGTACCAGAAGGCTATCTGATGACGATTCAACGGCGGTTAATGTTGCGACTAGCTGCGGCAGTGGCTGAACGTCGGCACGCTAAAGGAATCTTTAATGGGGAGTCCCTGGGACAGGTGGCCTCACAAACGTTGGAAAGTATGGCAGCTATTAATGATGTCACATCGATGCCAATCCTGCGGCCACTATTGTCGATGGATAAGACGGAGATTATCAAGGTTGCCGAAAACATCGACACTTATGATCTATCGATCTTGCCATATGAAGATTGCTGTACGATCTTTACACCACCGGCACCGAAAACCCATCCAGATTTAGAGAAATCTCGTAAATATGAAAAATATATTGACGTGGATGGTCTGATGCAAGAAGCGTTAGACGGGATGATTATCACGGATATCCATCCGGACGATAACTATTTGAATCAAAATGAAGATGTCTTTGCAGAGTTACTTTAATCTGAAAGGAAGTTGACCAATGGTTGACTTCCTTTTTTGGTTTTTCCTGTCAAAACGCTTGTTTTTCACCCGTTAAATGCGCGATAATTAGGGCAACGATCGGTGAATGACCGATTAATTAATGTGAAGGGGTTGATCTGCGTGGAAGTTTCAGTGCGCGGCGACAAGATGTCTCTGTCTGGCGACCTGCCAGAAGTGGGGACACAATTACCAAAGTTTAAATTGTTTGATCAAAACGATACCAAGGTGAAAACGGCTAATTTAATCGGCAAAGTAGCCTTAATTAGTGTGGTACCTGACTTGGAAACGCCTGTTTGCACCATGCAGACGCGGAAATTTATTCAACAAGCGGATCATTACCCAGCAGCGAAGTTCTACACCGTTTCTAACAACACCATTGCCCAACAGACGGGGTGGTGTGCAGCAGAAGGTGTTGAAAACATTGATATGTTGTCGGATACTGAATTATCCTTTGGTTATGAAATGGGGTTATACATCCCCAATGCCGGAAACTTAGCACGTTCAATTTGGATTATTGATGATACCGGTAAGATTGTTTACCGTCAGGTCGTCAATGAGCAAACGGATGAACCTAATTATTTAGCCGCAATTGAAGCACTGGAAAAACTGGTTCCACGAGTTGACGTTTAGGTCAATCTTGAGTACACTAAGTAAAACTAGCGTTGAACAAGTCAGTAGCGTGATGACCGACCAATAGAGAGCTGGGAATGCTGGAAACCGGTGGTGGGGATGACGTGAACGTAGCTTGCGAGCTGAAGGGCTGAACTAATAGTAGGCCCTTTCCGGAGCACTCTCCGTTAACAAAGAAGTTAAGTGGGGCATAAATGCCCAATTTAGGTGGTACCGCGAAGACTCTTCGTCCTAATTGATAGGATGGAGAGTTTTTTTGTGCCAGCACACAGCGCTTCTACATTTAGAAAGGACTTGATTTTTATGGCAGACAAGCAAATTGATATGCCGACCAAGTATGATCCAACCGCCGTTGAAGCGGGACGATACCAAACTTGGCTAGACGAAGATGTCTTTAAACCTAGTGGCGACCAAAAGGCCAAACCTTATTCGATTGTGATTCCGCCGCCAAATGTAACTGGTAAGCTACATTTAGGCCATGCTTGGGATACGACATTGCAAGATATGTTAATTCGTCAGAAACGGATGCAAGGTTACGATACGCTGTGGTTACCCGGAATGGACCACGCGGGGATTGCGACTCAAGCAAAAGTGGAAGCTAAGTTACGTGAACAAGGTATTTCTCGTTATGACCTCGGTCGGGAGAAATTCGTTGAAAAGGTTTGGGAATGGAAAGACGAATACGCCGACACCATTCACAAGCAGTGGGCTAAGATGGGGCTGTCACTGGATTATTCTCGTGAACGCTTTACGTTAGATGATGGTTTATCAGATGCCGTTAAGAAGGTCTTTGTCACCTTGTACAAGAAGGGCCTTATTTACCGTGGCGAATACATCATTAACTGGGATCCCCAAGCGCGGACAGCTTTGTCTGATATTGAAGTGATTCATAAGGACGATAAAGGTGCGTTTTATCACGTTAAGTACCCATTTGCTAACCCAGACGACACGTTTAACGGTCAGCATTACATCGAAATTGCCACGACCCGTCCAGAAACAATGATGGGTGATACGGCGGTTGCGGTGAACCCGGGTGATGAACGTTACAAAGAATTGGTTGGTAAAAAGGTGATCTTGCCGTTAGCCGACCGAGAAATTCCAATTATTACCGATCAATACGTTGATCCTGAGTTTGGGACAGGGATGGTAAAGATTACGCCAGCACACGATCCCAATGACTTCTTAGTTGGTAATCGGCATAATTTGGAACGGATCAATACCATGAATGACGACGCCTCCATGAATGAGAAGGCGGGCAAGTATGCGGGCATGGATCGGTTTGATGCCCGTAAAGCGATGGTCGCTGATCTTGATGAACAGGGGTTATTGCTGAAAGTTGACCCAATCGTGCATTCCGTGGGGCACTCTGAACGGACCGGGGTACAAGTTGAAGCGCGCTTATCAACTCAGTGGTTTGTGAAAATGAAGCCATTAGCTGATGAAGCTATCAAGAATCAACAAGGTGACGATGCCGTTAACTTTGTACCAGAACGATTTGAAAATACCTTTACACAATGGATGGATAACGTCCATGATTGGGTTATTTCACGTCAACTCTGGTGGGGCCACCGGATTCCAGCGTGGTATAACAAGCAGACTGGTGAGGTCTACGTTGATACGAAGGCGCCTAAAGATATTGAAAACTGGGAACAAGATCCAGATGTCTTAGACACGTGGTTCTCCAGTGCCTTATGGCCATTTTCAACAATGGGCTGGCCTGATGAAGATAGCGCTGATTTCAAACGTTACTTCCCCACTAGTACTTTAGTAACGGGTTATGATATCATCTTCTTCTGGGTTTCACGGATGATGTTCCAAAGTCTTGAATTTACGGGTAAGCGACCATTCAAAAATGTTCTCCTTCATGGACTTATTCGTGATGAAGAGGGCCGCAAGATGAGCAAGTCCTTGGGTAATGGGATCGATCCGATGGAAGTGATCGATAAGTACGGTGCCGATGCTTTGCGGTGGTTCTTGTCAACTGGTTCAACGGCTGGCCAGGATGTGCGGTTCAGTTACACCAAGATGGATGCTGCTTGGAATTTCATTAATAAGATTTGGAATGCCAGCCGCTTTGTCATCATGAATCTGGGCGATAAGACGCAACCCGTTGTGCCAGCTGCTGAAACTTGGGATTTAACCGACAAATGGATTTTAAGTCGATTAAACGATACGGTTAAGCACGTTACTGAGATGTTTGACAAGTTCGAATTTGGTGAAGCCGGTCGCGCTTTGTATAACTTTATCTGGAACGATTTTTGTGACTGGTATATCGAAATGAGTAAGGAAGTCTTAACGGGTGATGATGAAACGGCTAAGGCCAACAAGCAAGACCTGTTGGCTTACGTCTTGGATCAAACGTTACGCTTACTGCAACCGATCATGCCGTTTGTCACGGAAGCGATTTGGCAAGCGATGCCACATGATGGGCAATCGTTAGTAACGGCAGCCTACCCAGTCGATCATCCTGAATTTACGAATCCAACGGCGGAAAGTGATATGACGAGTCTGATTGACTTGATTAAGGCTGTGCGAAACATTCGAGCGGAAGCTAACGCCCCAATGTCCACACCAATTGACCTTCAGATCAAGACGAGTGATGCGAAGCTACAGGCGGTCTTTGAAGCCAACAAAGACTATATCGATCGGTTTGTTCATCCTAAAGCGCTGGAAATTGGCGCTGATTTAGTCGCACCAAAGCTGGCTATGACGTCAGTGATTACGGATGCTGAAGTGTCCGTACCTCTGGCTGAATTGGTCGATTTGAATGACGAAGCCGCTCGGTTGGAAAAAGAAGTTGCGAAGTTCACGGCAGAAGTGCAACGGGCTGAAAAGAAGTTGGGCAATGAACGATTTGTTGCCAACGCTCCCGAAGCAGTGGTTGCTGGTGAACGAGAAAAGCAAGCTGATAACCAAAAGAAGTTAGAAGCAACGCAGCAACGATTAGCTGAAATTAAGCGTCAACTGTAAGCTTAAATAAAACTGGATTGGGTCGTTTCCACATCGGAGACGGGCCAACCCAGTTTTATTTTGGGCAAAATCTGCTACACTTAAACACAGTGATTATGCGGGAGGGGTAGATTTTGATAACGACGTATGCTGAAGCATTACAATTTATTCATGGACGGGATCGCTTCAAAAAAAAGCCGACACTCGATCGAATGCGCGAATTTATGCGGCGACTAGGCAACCCACAGGAAAAGTTAACCATGATTCATGTGGCGGGCACCAATGGTAAAGGGTCGACTGTCGCATTTCTACGTGACTTATTCATGGCAGAAGGGCAGACGGTGGGGACGTTTACCTCACCGTTCATCACGCGCTTTAACGAACGGATTAGTACGGATGGCACTCCCATCAGTGATGATGACTTAGTGGCGATGACGCAACAGGTTCAGCCGGTTGTCGCGCAGTTAGATCAAGAACTGGCCGAGAATGGACCGACTGAATTTGAAATTGATACAGCACTGATGTTTTGCTACTTTGCCCAGCACCCCGTGGATATGGTCATTGTTGAGGTTGGCTTGGGTGGCTTGTATGATTCCACCAATATCATCACACCGGCAGTCAGCGTGATTACCACGATTGGGTTAGACCATATGAAAATTTTGGGTGATACCATTCCCGAGATTGCCGCGCAAAAGGCCGGGATTATTAAACCACAAGTCCCCGTTATCTGTGGTCGCTTGACACCCGAAGCATTAGCGGTGATGGATCAAACGGCGGCTGCTAAATCAGCCATGATAGTTGCATTAGGTCGAGACTTTCAGGTGAACAATCAACCACATGACCAGTGGGGCGAGCGCTTCGGTTTTGCGTTTAAAACGAATCGATGGCAACATTTGCAAATCGACTTACTGGGGCAATATCAAATTGATAATGCCGCGACGGCTCTAACGGCTTTTCTGGTCTATCACCAGCAACGTCAATTGCCAGTGAGTGTGACTACCATTCGACAGGGGCTGAGTCACACGGCGTGGCCCGGTCGTTTTGAACGGGTGAATGAGCAACCACTGATGGTGATTGATGGTGCCCACAATGAGCCAGCAATGGTGGAAATGGCCCAACTTTTGCGTCAACACTTTGGTGATCGAGAGGTTTATGTGATTCTGGCAATTTTGGCCGATAAGCAGTACCAGCAGATGGTGAAGACTCTCTTACAGGTCCCCAACGTTCATGTGGTTGTGACGCAGTTTCAAGGGCCGGGTAAACGGCAGGCTGCCAGTCCTGATGCCTTAGAACAAGCAGCGACGACACACGAGCGATTAAGTTCAGCGCCGGATTGGCCGAGTGCCTTGAAACAAATCCTGGCAACCATGTCTGCTGAGGATGTTGTGCTACTCACGGGCTCCTTGTATTTTATTTCTGAAGTTCGACATTATTTTAAGGAAACAGACGCGTCGTAAGCCAATAAGTGCGGAGCTAAGCTGTAAGAGGTGAGGCGCATGCAACGGGTACAATTAACGACACAAACGGAACCACAATTGGTCGGCCGAGTATTGGTCAGCTTGGGACTAGCACACGCCAGTGAAAGACAGCGCTTTTTTCAGTATTTTCACAGTGTGGCCGCTGTGCGGTATGCCAGTCGTCGGCAGCAACGGGCTTATGTTAGTGGAAATCGGCAACGTCAGGCCTTATTGACAGCCATTGAGTTAGGGCGGTGGGCCGAAAAAGCACCCCGGCCCATTTTAGGTGAAGTTCTGGCAAGCAGTCAGCTGGGACAAGTCTTGATGGATGACTTACGTTACCTATTGCAGGAGCAACTAGAGGTATTGGCGCTGGATGCCCAACACCGAATTATCGAACGACAAACCGTTTTTCAGGGGACACTCAATAGTTGTCCCGTCCATCCCCGAGAAATTTTCCGGGTTGCGGTGATGAGTGGCGCTGCAACAGTAATTGTGGCCCATAATCATCCGAGTGGGCAGCCACAACCATCCACTAGTGATCGCGCGTTTATGCAACGGTTAGCGGCCTGCGGACAGTTAATGGGAATTCCGCTATTGGATGGCTTTGTGGTGGGACTGCATAGCTATTTTAGTTTTAAGGAAGCCGGAATTTTACCGAAAACGGTTGAAAAAAGGATAGAACCTTTAAAAACTAATTAAAATCACTTTTAGGTATTTCTTTCTCGTTAAAAGTTCGGTATTCTTGACATTGACGACGTGTTCTCACGTAGATAGGTATGTTATAATACGTCTATCAATGAATAAGACAAAAATCCATTAAAATTTTGTTGACAATGAAGGGATGAAACATAGTGTTCGGATTAGGAACGAAAAATATTGGAATCGATTTAGGTACCGCCAATACCATTGTTTACGTTGACGGTAAGGGAATCGTTCTTCGTGAACCTTCTGTTGTCGCCAAGAACACAAAGTCCGGAGAAATTGTGTCCGTCGGTGAAGACGCACGCGCAATGATCGGCCGGACACCGGGTAGCATTGTGGCTATTCGGCCAATGAAAGATGGTGTGATTGCCGACTACGATACAACGGTTGCCATGATGAAATACTTCATCGAAAAAACAGTTGGTCGTTCAAGCGGTAAGCCATATGTCATGGTTTGTGTGCCTAGCGGTGTAACGGAAGTTGAAAAACGAGCAGTGATTGACGCCACTCGGGTTGCCGGTGCGCGCGATGCTTATGTGATTGAGGAACCATTTGCTGCGGCAATTGGCGCTGGCTTGCCCGTAATGGACCCAACTGGAAGCATGGTTGTTGATATGGGTGGTGGGACCACCGATGTTGCAACGATTTCCCTAGGGGGCATTGTGTCTAGCCGTTCGATTCGGGTAGCGGGTGATAAGTTAGATGATGCGATTGCAACTTATGTGCGGTCTAACTTTAACCTGTTAATCGGTGAACGGACTGCTGAAAAGCTGAAGATGGACATTGGTTCCGCATCAGTTGAGGCAGCTGAGAAGATTGAGGGCGCAACGATTCGCGGACGTGACTTGATTACAGGTCTGCCCAAAGCCGTTGAAGTGTCGGCGGTTGATGTCGCTAAGGCAATTCAAGAACCCGTCCAAGATGTGATTACAGCAATCAAGGAAACCCTTGAAGAAACTTCACCAGAAATCGCAGCCGATGTGATTGATCATGGGATTGTGTTAACTGGTGGTGGTGCGCTATTGAAAAACTTATCAGAAGTAATTGCGGAAGCAACCAAAGTTCCGGTCTCCATTGCAAGTGACCCATTGGATTGTGTGGCTGCTGGTACTGGTGAATCATTAAAGAGTATCGATGTCATGAAGAAAAAATAGGGACTAGCGGGAAGGCAGCTTCCCGCTTCTTTATTGTGACGGTATGTCGTTAAGGGCGTACCCGAAAAATGGAGGTCAAACATGCAGAAATTTTCTTTCAATCGGCGACTAGTGATTATCATCGTTTGCTTGATTGTCAGCTTTGCTTTGATGACAGTGTCTGTTGCTATCCGTAACAAGAAATCGACGCCGCCGTTGGTGCAACAATTTGGTAATGATATTGTTGGTCTAGTCGATCGGGTTGTGGCAATTCCTAGTAATGGGTTGAGTGGTTCAGTTAGTTCCATTTCTGAATTGTTGAATACGTATCAAGAAAACCAACAACTGAAAAAACAAGTCAGCGAGTTGGCTCAGACTAAAGTACGTGATCAAACACTGGCCAAAGAAAACCAACAGCTGAAAAAAGAAGTTAGTCTAAATAACTCGTTAACGGATTACACAGCGGTAACGGCATCGGTTATTACGCGGACACCATCATCTTGGCAAAATCAAGTGGTGATTAACAAAGGGGCGTCTGCCGGTGTTCAAAAGAACATGCCGGTTATGTCTGGCTCTGGTTTAATTGGCCGGGTTGCCGAAGTTAATAAAACCAACTCGAAGGTGGAATTAATCACCGATAATAATGACTCTGCTAATCGCTTTGCCGTTTCAATTACGACGAAGTCTGGCAAGACAGTTAATGGTGTTCTAAGTGGGTATAAGGCCGCAACTGGTCAAATTACCATGAATAACATTACAACCAAAGCTAAGATCAGCAAGGGTGATAAGGTCGTTACCAGTGGTTTAGGTGGGCTAACACCCAAGGGCTTGTATGTGGGGAAAGTTGCCAAGACAACTGGAGATGACTACGGGTTATCCACGAAACTCTACATTACACCAGCTACTGATCTCAGTGACCTAAATATTGTGACGGTTGCTGTGACGAAGTCGTAGAGGGGGATTAGTCGTGTATCGATTATCAAAGTTACGCTTTGGCTTCCCCATCGGCTTATTCTTTTGGTTATTGATAGATGGGACTGTTAGCCAAGTTTTTAGCGTTCAGTTATTTCGAACACCATCAACCATGGTTAGTCATTTAGTGGTGTTGTGGTTAGTGTGTGGCGCTATTTTTGAAGCAGATAGTGCCCTTTCGATGCCGTTGGCGCGATGGGCAGCAGTGGCGGGGGCCGTATTTGATCTCTATTACACGGGGATCTTTGGTCTATACGTCTTTATTTTTCCGTTGGTCATCTACATGACGCGTCGACTAGTGAGTTGGATTCGACCGAACTTTTTGAGTGGTCTCTTGGTCTATTTCATTGACATTACAGTCGTGGAAGCCTTGGGGTACTTAGCGAGCCGGGCGATGCACCTCAATGATGCCTCGGGGAATGCCTTTTTGGTGAATACTTTAGGGCCAACACTGGCGTTTAATTTGGCAATGTTTGTCATCTTATATTTCCCCATTCGTTGGGTGTATAATTGGTTAAAATAGGTGGAGGGAACGAACACTATGCAGGCTGCCGTATTACGCGGAACGCAAAACGGCTATGACTTGGTCTTAAAGCAATCAGCGAGTCTGGACCAGATCTTGGTCGATTTAAAAGTATTACTAGAAAATCTCAAGGTAGATCCGCAGGCGTTAGCAGCGTCGAAAGTCTCGTTGGATGTTTTGACAGAAGATCGAATTTTGACGGCGGATGAAAAGGCTCGAATTGAGCAATTGATCGCCCAATATCCGCGATTTGAAATTCATAAAATTGCCGCAAATGTTATGACGATCGCTGATGCGGTTCAGCTACGTGAGCGTGAAAATGTTCATCTCCTGAGTAAAGTGATTCGTAATGGGCAGGAGGTTGCCATGACTGGTGACGTTCTGTTCTTAGGCAAGATTCATGAAGGTGGTAAACTGCGGACAACGGGGAATATCTTCTCAATGGGGGATGTCGCCGGGATTTTGCAAGCGGGGTATCCCGATGATGAATCAAAATTGATTATGGGAAACTTACAAAATGCCCAACAGGTTCGAATTGCTGAGCAGTTTGAGATTGTTGAACCAGGACAATTGAGCGACTCACAACAAACAATTGCCCACGTCAATGACTTACACGTGTTGACGTTCGGTAAATTAGCGAACTTGAAGAAAATCAATCCGAAGTTGTACAACCAGATTGGAGGAATTTAATAATGGGAAAAGCAATTGTGATCACCTCCGGTAAGGGTGGCGTTGGTAAAACAACGACGAGCGCCAACATTGGCACGGCTTTAGCCTTAATGGGTAAACGGGTGTGCTTAATGGACCTAGACATCGGTTTACGGAATTTGGACGTGGTTTTAGGGCTGGATAACCGAATCATTTATGATATTGTGGATGTGGCGGAAGGCCGGGCTAAATTACCGCAGGCGTTGGTTAAGGATAAGCGGTTTGATGATAAGCTTTATTTGTTGCCAGCTGCTCAAAATACCGATAAGACAGCTTTGGAACCTGAACAGGTCAAAGAAATTGTGGATGAATTAAAGCCAGAATATGACTATGTTTTGATTGACTGTCCAGCGGGAATCGAACAGGGTTTCATGAACGCAGTTGCTGGTGCTGATGCCGCGATTGTCGTAACGACGCCGGAAATTTCAGCTGTCCGTGATGCCGATCGAGTTGTGGGATTACTGGAACAACATCCCCTGACAGAAGCACCACGGTTGCTGATCAACCGTATTCGCCGCAATATGATGCAAGATGGGTCAATGATGGATATTGATGAAATCACGCACCATTTGGGCATTGAACTCCTAGGAATTATTTTTGATGACGATGCTGTCATCACGACCTCTAACCAAGGGGAACCGGTTGTGATGGAAACTGAAAATCCGGCTGGTCAAGGGTATCGGAATGTTGCCCGTCGCTTGGAAGGCGAGACGGTGCCTTTAATGAAGATTGAAGAGCAAGAAGATACCGGTTTTTGGCATCGGGTTAGCAGTTGGTTTCACCGCGGCTAAAAAAAAGCACTTGACAGTTTCCAATAAAAATCGTAGGATACTGTCAACGAAAGAAAAAAGACAGTGAACAGAAGAGTAGTTGAATTAAGGGTCATCAGAAAGCTTCGGTTGATGGGAAGAAGCGGTCTTAATTTGGCGAAACACATCTGTGAGTTGGCCGTTTGAATGAAGTAGAATGGTCCGGGTTAGCCCGTTATCGCTGGAGTTGCTTGCAACTCGCTGAGGTTGACGCAGTGATGTGTCAACAAACAGAGGTGGAACCACGATGTGATCGTCCTCTTAGGTCTTTGGACCTAAGAGGACTTTTTTATTTCACCGATGAAATGACAGTGAGAAACGGGGAACTCCGTGAGTCGGCGTGACGTGAGTTCGTCGAAAGCATGAGGTGGTACCGCGTTCAAACGCCCTCTTGAGATTTCAATCTCAAGGGGGCGTTTTTTAGTTGTTAGAAGGAGGAGAATTAGATGCACTACGTAAATGAGATTTTACCATCATTGGTTTCTGGAACGGGCATGACGTTATCCATTTTCTTTTGGACGATTATTGTGGCGATTCCATTAGGGATTTTAGTCGGCTTGGGAATGACCACGCGGTTTAAACCCTTGACTTGGTTAATTAATATCTATGTGTGGTTGATGCGAGGAACACCCCTGTTATTGCAATTAATTTTTGTTTTTTACGGGTTACCGATCATTGGGGTTGTTTTCCAGCGTTATGATGCGGCATTATTTGCTTTCATCTTAAACTATACGGCGTACTTTGCCGAGATCTTCCGGGGTGGGTTACAGGCTATTCCAGTGGGACAGTACGAGAGTGCTCGAGTGTTACGACTGACTCGGTGGCAAACGTTACGGCGAATTGTGATTCCTCAAGTGGTCAAAATTGTTTTACCATCAATTGGAAATGAGGTTATTAACTTAATCAAGGATTCTTCACTGGTTTATGTTATTGGCTTGGGTGATTTATTACGAGCAGGTAATGTTGCCATGTCGCGTGATGTGACCTTGGTACCGTTGGTTCTAGTTGGTGTGATTTACTTGCTACTCACGGCGGTTTGCACGATTGTTTTGAAACGGTTGGAAAAACACTATAGTTACTGGCGTTAATGAAAGGATGGTCACAGTATGTTAGAGCTTAAAGGAATTACAAAAAAATTTGGTGGTAAGACCATTCTGGATAATCTGAACTTAACCGTAACGGATGGTAAAATCTTAACCATTGTCGGGCCCTCAGGCGCTGGTAAAACAACGCTACTACGGTGTATCAGCGGACTTGAAACGGTTGATAGTGGCCAGTTCTTGTTGGATGGACAGCCTTTTGATCCAGCAACCAATCGGGACAATGACGCAGTAATCGGGGTTGTTTTTCAGGATTATCAACTTTTCCCTAATTTGACAGTCCGACAAAATGTGACGTTGGCTCCCACTATGGTGCTTAAACAGTCAGCGGCTGAAGCCAATGAAACGGCTCAGACTTTATTGGCACAATTGAATTTGGCTGATCAGGCTGATTTGTACCCATATGAATTGTCCGGTGGGCAGAAGCAACGGGTTGCCATTGTACGGGCCTTAGCGATGCGACCTAAATTGTTATGCTATGATGAACCAACGTCGGCGTTAGACCCAGATCTTCGCCGCGAAGTGCAACAGATTATTGTTCAACTGCGAGATGAGGGAATTACCCAGATCGTCGTGACCCATGATATCCCATTTGCCGAAGCGATTGCGGATCAGATGTTACGGGTTGAAGCCAAGAGTTAGGAGGGTGCTTAAATGAAAAAAGGATTACGAATTTGGGCACTCTTAGCTGTTTGCATTGGACTAAGTGGACTTTTGGCGGGCTGTCGAACCGTGACCCAACGAGCTAATACGGCGGATACTTGGTCTAAAGTTAAGCAGCAAAAGAAAGTGGTTGTTGGATTAGATGATAGCTTCGTACCGATGGGGTTTCGGCAGAAGAGTGGTAAGTTAGTCGGGTATGATATTGATTTGGCCCGAGCTGTCTTTAAACTGTATGGCATCAAGGTTGATTTTCAAACGATTGATTGGAACATGAATGTGACGGAGCTCCATAATGGGACGATTGATTTGATTTGGAACGGTTTTTCAATCACACCGCAACGCCAGAAACAAGCGGCTTTCTCTGACACGTATTTGTATAACGATCAGGTCTTAGTGACACTGAAGAAAAATAAGATTAACTCCTTTGCCGATATGCAAGGTAAAGTCTTAGGGGCTCAGACCGGGTCGTCGGGGGCCAATGATATTGACACGTATCCGAAGTTACTGAAGAATCGAATTAAAAATCACGAGGCGGTTACTTATGATTCCTTTACGAATGCCTTCATTGATTTGAATGTTGGTCGGATTCAGGGATTGTTGATAGATAGTACGTACGCCAACTATTATATTAAGCACCAGGCTCACCCTGAAAATTATCGCGTCACAACCGGCGCACTACCCAAGGAAAAGTTTGCGGTGGGGATGCGTAAAGGTGATGTGACAATGCGACACAAGATTAACGCGGGGTTAAAGCAGTTGGCGGCTAACGGGACGTTAAAGAAAATTAATGAAAAATGGTTTGGTAGCAACGTTGACACGCCACTATTAAAATAGATCAATAAACACAATGATGCCCAGCTTGTTGGGAAATCATTGTGTTTTTCTGTGGTCGGTTGCTTGTATTTATGTCGTGGTTCCCTTAAAATTAAACACCGATTAGTATTTTACTAGAGGAGGCCATGACGCGTGCACGTTCGCATACGAGATGGGGTAACACTGGATTTGTTACCCACGAAAAAATTTAAGACCATTGGCATTAAAGTGGACTTTGTCGCACCCTTACAGGCGACGGCCATTACGGCTCGGGCGTTGCTGGCCCAAGTGTTGGAAACCAGTACGGCCGAGTATCCAACCCAAACAGCATTAGCGCGTCAGCTCTCACGATTATACGGTGCCAGTTTTGGGATCAGTGTGGTGAAGTTGGGGACTAAGCACGTGATTCGCTTGACGTGTTCCGTCGTTGATGAACAGTATTTAGCACAATATCAGGATACGATGCCCTTATTTGAACGTGGCATGGCGCTACTACAGGCCGTTTTATTCGCGCCGTTATTACCCAACGGTAACTTTGATCCCACAACGTTTACGCAACAACGCCAAAATTTGTTGACCGCTATCAAGTCGTTAGACGATGATAAACAGTATCTGGCCAATCGACGGTTGCAGGAACTCTTATTTACGGGACAACCAGCGCAAGCAATGAGTGCTTTGGGTGATGTGACAACGTTAGGTGAGTTGACTGCGAATGATATTTTGGCGACTTATCACGAGATGTTGGCGCACGATGCTGTTCACGTGGCGGTCATTGGCGATGTAAGTGAGAAACGTGTGACAACGGCATTAGCGGCTTGGCCATTGGCGGAGCGACTTGAACCAACGACTGAGCCCTACTATCGCTGGACGGCCCGGTCACAGGTTCAGGCGGGAGACGACGAGGCACCAGTTGTGCAAGCTAAGTTAAATCTGGCTTACCAGTTACCGATCTATCGGTCAGACGCTGACTTCTTACCGGCAGTTGTCTTTAATGCGGCTTTCGGTGGCACACCGCTGTCGTTGCTGTTTACCAATGTTCGAGAAAAAGCCAGTCTAGCCTATTATGCTAGCAGTGATTACAATCCATTTACTGGCGCATTGACGGTGCAGACCGGGATTCAGGCACAGAATCAAGAACGGGTGATTGCGATTGTGACGGAGCAGTTGCAAGCCCTTCAAGCTGGTAAATTGTCGACCGAACTTTTGGCCGAAGTTAAAGCAAGCTTATTGAATGCCCGACTTGCCAGTTTAGATAGTCCGCAACGGCAATTGACGGGAGCCTTAAACAGTGGTTTAACGCATTTGCAAGAGCCTTTAACGCATTGGCAGGAAAAATTGGCGCAAGTGACCGTGGCTGACGTGCAACGTGTAGCGCAGCAAGTTAGTCTACAGGCAACTTATTGTTTACATGGAAAGGAGACCGGTGATGCTAACGAAACACGCGTATAGTCGTCTAGGCGAGACGGTGTATCAAACCACGCTCGAAAATGGTCTCAAAGTTATCTTGATTCCTAAGGCCGATTTTCATAAGACTTTTGCGGTTATGACAACAAATTATGGTGCCATTGATAATGAATTTGTGCCGCGTGGTCAGCAGCAGGCGGTCCGGTTCCCTGATGGCATTGCCCATTTTCTGGAACATAAATTATTTGAAAAAGAGGATCACGATGCGTTTGATTTATTTGGACAATATGGCGCAAGCGCGAATGCCTTTACGAGTTTTACGCAAACTAGCTATTTGTTTTCAACCACGAATCACGTTCGAGAAAACTTAGATATTTTGCTAGATTTTGTCCAAGAACCGTATTTCACCGCGGCAACTGTGAACAAGGAAAAAGGGATTATCGGTCAAGAAATTCAAATGTATGATGATGATCCAGGGTGGCAAAGCTACTTTGGCATGATCGGCCAGTTATATCCACGCGAGCCGCTGCACATTGATATTGCGGGAACCGTTGAGTCAATTGCCCAAATCACGGCGGATGATTTGTATGCGGCCTATCAGACATTTTATCATCCGAGCAATATGAGCTTGGTAATCGTTGGTCAATTGGAGCCAGAAACTGTGCTGGCCTGGATTACGGCTAATCAAGCACGCAAAACGTTTGGACCTAATGAGCCCATTCAGCGCGTAGCATCACCGCAAACACCCGCGGCTGAAATTGTCCCCCAAACGACGCGGCATCTAACGGTCACACGGCCAAAAGTTAGCATTGGCCTGCGGGGGTACGATGAGGTTCCCGCTGGTCGCGCTGGATTGCGCTATAGTGCCGCTGTGTCATTAGCATTGGATCTATTATTCAACGACACGGGTGATCACTATTTACGCTTATATGATGCTAACATTATTGATGATAGTTTTGGCTATGACTTCCAAGTCCAACGGGGCGCACATTTTGCTCAACTAGCAGGGGACACGGATCATCCGGAGACCTTTGTGAGTGAATTAACGGCAATTTTAGATGATGCAGCAGCGCAACTGGTTGCGGCTCAGGAACAATTTGACCTCGTCAAACGAGAGGCAATTGGCCGTTTGATTGGGGCAATTAACTCGGTTGAGGCAATTGCCAATCAGTATGATGGCCCCTTGTTCGGTGGTACGACAATTTTTGATGAACTGACGATTTTGGAGCAGTTGACCTTTGCAGATGTGCAACAGGCCTTAGCGGCATTTTTAGCGGCTAGTCAGCGGACGGTCTACACGATTCTGCCGTAAACGGAGGTTAAGAAACCGTTAAATCCTGAATTCTAGGTGCTGTCGCTGAAATTGAGGCGGTGCCTATGCTATACTGCATATAGAGAAATTTTGAACAGGTGGAGAATTAAATCATGAGTGATAACAGCAAAGTAACTTTGGGAAAGACGCTGCGGGATGCGCGAATTGCTAAGGGGTTTACCTTAGATGATTTGCAACAAGCAACTAAGATTCAAAAGCGTTATTTGATTGCGATTGAAGATCAGAACTTTGATGAGTTACCCGGCGATTTTTATGTTCGGGCCTTTATCAAGCAGTATGCTGATATGGTTGACTTGGATGGTGCTGAGCTGCTGAAACAATTTGACAGTACGCTTCCTAGTACACAGACGCAAGAATACGTTGATAAGGTCAATGAAAGTAATCCAGAAACCCGATCACAACAGCGTAAAGTTGATGATCGTTATGTTCAGTTACGCCGGACAATTCCCGTAATTGGCATTGTCATTGTGGTGTTAGCGGTTTTAGTCGGAATTTGGGTGGCGGCCGCGCATAATGGTAATTCAGGCACCAAGGATAATGTTGATAGTAGCTCGGTTAGCGTTTCAGGTAGCAGTACCAAGACGAGTAGCAGTAGCAGTCAGTCATCTTCTTCAAAGAGCTCTTCGAAAAAGAAGGCGGCTAAGACAGCAACCTTTAAGAAACTGAGTTCAACGACGTCTGGCTCAACTTGGGAACTAAAGAATGCATCAAGCAAGCCAAAGGTTAGTTTGTCAGCTACGAGTAGCGCTTGGATGTCAGTAACAATTAGTGGGGCAACAACTTGGCAAGGGACTTTGTCGACATCAACCTCACATTCGTTAACGATTCCAAGCTCAGCCACGAGTGTGACCTTTAAGTTTGGTAATGCACCGGCAACTAAGGTAAAGATTGATGGCAAGAGCTTTAACTTCAACTCATCAACCAGTACCAGTAGTGCATCTAGTTCAAGTACAACCACGTCTTCTCAAGTACAAACTGTGACGTTGGAACTGAAGTAACCAGAAAGCGGGTCGGTCCGTTGCGACCGGTACGCTTTTTTATTTATTTATAAGGAGGAATTGTTGTGAATTTACCCAATCGTCTAACTATTGTTCGAATTATTTTGATTCCCATCTTTATTTTGTTACTGGTCTTGCCTTTGAATTGGGGAACGGTTACGTGGCTAGGAACGGCGATTCCGGTTGCGCAAATTTGGGGCGCCGTTGTTTTTGCGGCGGCTTCGATTACTGATTTCTTAGATGGGCAGATTGCACGGCGGCAGCATCTGGTAACGAATTTCGGCAAATTTGCAGATCCGTTGGCAGATAAGATGATTGTCATGACGGCCTTTATTTTGTTAGTTTCGATGAACGCTGTGCCAGCGTGGGGAGTGGCCATTATCGTCTGTCGCGAACTAGCCGTCACTGGTTTACGGTTAATCGTGGTTGAAACGGGTGGTCAAGTCTTAGCAGCAGCTTGGCCAGGTAAGATAAAAACCACGACTCAAATGGTCGGAATTATTTTGTTATTATTGAATAACATCGGCTTTAGTACGCTACACTTCCCAATGGCGTTGACGTTCTTCTACATTTGCTTATTCTTCACGATTTACTCGGGAATTGATTACTTTGTTCAAAACCGACAAGTTTTTGCGGAATCTTCAGCGGAATAAAAACTAACGGGAACTTTTTGCGGAAGTAACTAAGGCATCATCGGGAGGGATTCAAGTGCAAGCAGAAATTATTGCGGTTGGTACAGAGATTTTACTCGGGCAAATTGTGGATACGAACTCTGCCTTCATTGCGCGCGAACTGGCGGAAGCTGGGATTGAGGTGTATTACCATTCTCTAGTAGGTGATAACGCAACCCGGTTAACGGCTGTTGTTGAACAAGCCCGTTCGCGGAGCGATTTAGTGATTATTAGTGGGGGATTAGGACCGACCAAAGATGATTTGACAAAACAAACGGTCGCTCACTTGTTAGGCGTAAAGTTGGTTGAAGATGCGTTGGCAATGGCTAAGATTCGTCGCCGGTTTGCTATCAATGGCCGTGAGATGACGCCTAATAATCGCCTACAAGCTTTATATCCAGCAGGCAGTCAACCCTTAGCAAATCGGACTGGGTTAGCTGTGGGAGCTTTTTATCAAGATCCTGATGGTGCGGACATCATGCTATTACCGGGACCACCAAGTGAGACTGAACCCATGTTTCGTGAGCAAGCCTTACCCCTGCTGAAGCAAACATATCCACGAAGTGAGTACTTGTCTTCACGGGTACTTCGGTTCTTTGGCATCGGCGAAAGTCAATTGGTCACTCAACTGAGTGATCTGATTGACCAGCAGACTAATCCGACCATCGCTCCTTATGCTAAAGTTAATGAAGTAACGTTACGTTTAACCGCACAGGCCCCGGATGAGATGCAAGGGCAACGCCTCTTAGATGACTTAACGGCGACGATTAAGGCCCGCGTAGGGGATTATCTTTATGGTTATGGTGATGATAATTCATTGGCGGCAGTGGTGGTTCAGACACTAATTGACCGTCAATTGACCATTACGGCTGCTGAGAGCTTAACGGCCGGTCAATTTCAAAGTACCTTGGGAAGTGTTCCCGGTGTTTCGGTGGTTTTCCCTGGTGGTTTTGTCACCTATGCGGCCAGTGCCAAGCATGACTTATTGGGAGTCTCGCAGGCCACGATTGATCAAGATGGTGTGGTTAGTGCGGCCACAGCTAAGGAAATGGCATCACGTTCTCGAGAACGGCTGGATACTGATTTTTCGTTGAGCTTCACGGGAGTTGCTGGCCCGGACGCCTTGGAAGGCCAACCGGCTGGAACAGTCTGGTTAGGTTTAGCGCAACGGGGGCAACAACCACAGGCAAAACTGTTACATTTGACGGGTACGCGATCGGCAATTCGGGAACGGAGTGTCTTGACCGGGTTGGACTGGTTGCGACGAACATTGCAAAAAGTAAAATAAAAAAAGGGGAACTTTTGTTCTGCTTTTGCTTGCTTTTTAGTTAGTAAACCCGTATAGTATTACTTGAATATTGATCCATTAAGGAGGTTCTCAATGGCTGACGAACGACAAGCGGCGCTGGATAAAGCGCTGAAGAAGATTGAAAAAGACTTTGGTAAAGGCTCGATTATGCGATTAGGGGACAATAGTAACCTCGAAGTTGAGACCGTACCATCAGGCTCGTTAGCACTTGACGTTGCCTTGGGTGTCGGCGGTTACCCTCGCGGACGGATTGTAGAAATTTATGGTCCAGAATCTTCTGGGAAGACGACCGTTGCTCTGCACGCAGTTGCCGAGGTCCAAAAGCGTGGTGGAACAGCCGCCTATATTGATGCTGAAAATGCGTTGGATCCAGCCTATGCAACGGCATTAGGGGTTAACATTGATGATTTATTGCTGTCGCAGCCAGATACTGGGGAACAAGGCTTGCAAATCGCTGATGCCTTGATTTCCAGTGGTGCGATTGACATTGTCGTGGTTGATTCCGTGGCAGCCTTAGTGCCACGTGCTGAAATTGAAGGCGAAATGGGTGATGCTCACGTGGGTCTGCAAGCCCGATTGATGTCACAAGCCTTACGGAAGCTATCTGGGACCATCAATAAAACGAAGACAATCGCGTTATTTATCAATCAGATTCGGGAAAAAGTTGGTGTGATGTTTGGTAATCCAGAGACCACACCAGGTGGCCGGGCACTGAAATTCTATGCAACAGTGCGGTTAGAGGTACGACGGGCCGAACAGATTAAAGATGGCACGGATGTTATCGGTAACCGAACGCGAATCAAGGTCGTTAAGAACAAGGTTGCGCCGCCATTTAAACGGGCCGAAGTTGATATCATGTACGGGCAAGGAATCTCACAAACCGGTGAATTGCTCGACATGGCGGTTGAGAAAGATATCGTTGATAAAAGCGGTTCTTGGTATTCTTATGGTGAAGACCGAATTGGTCAAGGCCGAGAGAATGCTAAACAGTACTTGGCAGATCATCCAGATATGATGGCTGAAGTTAATCAACGTGTCCGGGCTGCTTACGGTGTTGGCGATGAAGAAGCCGCAGCGACTAAAGCAACTGAGACGAAGACTGATGCGCCTAAAGACAAGGATAAAGGGAAGACAAAGGCTAAAGATAAACCGGCCGATGTTACTCCCGGTCAGATTGAGTTAGCACCAGACAAATCAGCTAAATAATCATGACCAGAACCTCTAAGACCGACTAATCGATCTTAGAGGTTTTTATAATCTTTTAAATTTAAAGAAGTGGTACGCTAGCTTATTGTTGACGTTGCAGTTTGCTCAGCAGATAGCCGGTAACGCCTAAGAGAATAATCAGACCGATAATTTGGTTCATACCGAAGTGTGGTGAAGTAACGATCCAGAGACAATCAAGCAGCATAACTGAAAAGGCCAAGATAATCTTCTTCATGTGACAGCACTCCTTTCTTATTAAGAATCATAGTTGCTGCAATTTTGAACGTAATTGAAATAACCCCTGAATAGTCGGGTTAGTAAAGATCACTTTAGTTCGAGAAAATTCTTAATTCTTAGAAGTTAACCAACCTAAGGTTAACCGTCTTAACCGGCAAACCCGTGATTAATGAATTATTTGCGTGGATACTGGTGGATTCCGGCGAGTTTAGTTGACAGCATTGAGGGCAACCATTAAAATTAAGGTTGTGTCAAATTAGCAAATGAACATCTTAAAACGTCTGATTTAACTATTAGTCATTTTTGATGATGCGGAGGTGGAATCATGAGTGTTCCAATTGTAATCCTCGCAATCATCGCTATCGTTGTTGGTGTTGTGGGCGGGTATTATTTACGTAAGTCCGTTCACGAGCGGAAACTAGATGCAGCTAAGTACACCGCTGCTGGTGTCTTAGCTGAAGCTAAGAAGCAGGCTGAGACTGCGACCAAGGAAGCTCTGTTAGAGGCCAAGGAAGACAGTCACAAGTACCGCGCAGAGGTCGAAACCGAGCTGAAAGAACGTCGTGCCGAAGTTCAGAAGCAAGAAGATCGCTTGATTCAACGGGAAGAAACGTTGGACCGGAAAGATAACTCTCTGGAAAAACGCGAAAACTCGCTAAATCGACGGGACAAGAAACTCAGTGCTGAAGAGCAGAATTTAGTTAAGAAGCAACAGCAAGCAGACTCACTGATTGAAAAACGCCAGGCAGCGGTGGAAGCCGTTGCCGCCTTATCCCAGGATGATGCGCGTGAGCTGATTATTTCCGAAGCCAAAACAGCTTTGGCCAGCGAACGAGCAAAGATGATTAAAGAAAGTGAAGAGACCGCGCGTAAGACGGCTCAGGCCAACGCTAAGGATCTGATTGTGTCAGCTATTCAGCGAAGTGCTGCTGATATGGTAACTGAAACTACGATTACTGTGGTGACGTTACCAAATGATGACATGAAAGGCCGGATCATCGGTCGTGAAGGGCGAAACATTCGAACACTCGAAACGCTAACGGGTATTGATTTAATTATTGATGATACGCCGGAAGCAGTGGTGTTGAGTGGATTTGATCCATTACGGCGGGAAGTGGCCAAGATTGCGTTGGAAAAATTGATTCAAGACGGGCGGATTCATCCAGCCCGGATTGAAGAAATGGTGGCAAAGGCCAAAAAAGAACTGGACGAACACGTCCGGGAGCTTGGCGAGCAAGCAACCTTTGACCTGGGCATTCATTCCATGCATCCCGAGTTGGTCAAGCTCGTTGGTCGCTTGAACTTTCGGATTTCTCATGGGCAAAACGCGTTGGCCCATTCAATCGAAGTTGCTAAAATCACTGGGGTGTTGGCAGCTGAATTAGGTGAGGATGTTACGTTAGCAAAACGTGCAGGATTATTACACGATATTGGTCGTGCTGCCGAGCATGAAGACGATAATTCTTACATTACCACGGGAATGGAACTGACAAAGAAGTATCGTGAAAGTTCCGTTGTCGTCAATGCAATCGCCGCTCAAGCAGAAGAAACGGCCGCGCAGTCTGTGATTGCGGAACTGGTTAGCACCGCTGATATCATTTCAGCGACGCGTCCAGGTGCACGCTCGGATTCCTTAGAAAGCTATATTCACCGTTTGGATAAACTGGAGACCATTGCCAATGAATTTGACGGCGTGGATCATAGTTTTGCCATTCAAGCGGGACGAGAGGTTCGAGTCATTGTACGGCCCGATCGGATTTCGGATACGGATGCTGTGGTCTTGGCACGAGACATTAAACAGCAGATTGAGGGTGACTTGGATTATCCAGGTCACGTCAAGGTTTCTGTTATTCGGGAAGTACGATCAGTTGAATATGCAAAATAAGTCAGAGAAGCTAGGCCAGTTGGTTCTAGCTTTTTTACGTCTGTTTAGACGCAAAGCATGGTAAAATAGAGGGTATTTAATAGAACTGGCTCATGGGTCAGTGGCCACGAAGGCTAGATAGGGGAACGAAAATGCGAATTTTGTTTGTCGGCGATGTTGTTGGGAACTTAGGAATGGCGATGATTCATGAGTACCTGCCACAGCTCAAGCGGGACCTAAAACCACAGGTGACGATTGTGAATGGGGAAAATTCAACCCCGGTTGGCCGCGGGATTAGTCAAACCATTTATAAGCAGCTTCTCAAGGATGGCGCCGATGTAGTGACGATGGGCAATCATACGTGGGATAACGCTGAATTGTATGACTTCATTGGTGATGCCAAGCGACTAGTTCGGCCAGCCAATTTTCCCGGCGTCACCCCCGGGCAAGGGTGGACTAAAGTAAAGGTTAATCAGCAGACATTGGCCGTTGTTAATCTGCAAGGCCGAGTCTTTATGAATCCTTTAGACGATCCCTTTGCTAAGATGCATGACTTGTTCCCTAAGTTAGAAACAGACTTTGTGTTTGTTGATTTTCATGCCGAGACAACAAGTGAAAAACGGGCCTTTGCTATGCGCTATGATGGCCAGGTTTCCGCGGTTGTTGGTACGCACACACACGTCCAAACTAGCGATGCGCAGGTCTTAGCTGGCGGGACGGCCTTTATGACGGAAGCCGGTATGACCGGTCCTGCTGATAGTATTTTAGGCATGCAAGCAGATAGTGTGATTGAGCGCTTTGAGAATCAACGACCAACGCGTTACACGGTACAGGCGGCTGGTCCGGGACTACTTTCCGGCGCCGTAATTGATTTGAATGATAAAACGGGGCATGCAACGGCAATTCGGCCAATCCTGATTAGCCCGCAGCACCCCTACCAAAGTTAATCGATGATGGAAGGATGAACCATTTTTCATGACTAAAACAAGCACAACCCCTATGATGGAGCAGTATCAGAAGATTAAGGATCAATACCCCGATGCCTTTTTATTCTATCGTCTCGGTGACTTCTATGAGATGTTTAATGAGGATGCAGTCAAGGGGTCACAATTGTTGGAGTTGACGCTAACGACCCGGAGTCACAGCGCCAAGAATCCCATCCCAATGTGTGGCGTGCCCCATAAGGCCGTCCAGAGCTACATTGATATTTTGGTAGATCAGGGCTATAAGGTTGCCATTTGTGAACAAATGGAAGATCCCAAGCTTGCCAAAGGGATGGTTAAGCGCGAAGTAATCCAACTGGTCACGCCGGGGACACAAACGGATACTGGCGCAGCTGGTGCCAAGCGTAATAATTATCTGACAGCCTTGACGTTGGCTGATTCAGGCGAATATGGTCTGGCCTACACCGACTTGTCAACCGGTGAGCTGAAAGCCGCTGCGATCACTGGCGAGGATGCTGTGTTGAACGAGCTGATGAGTCTACAAACCAAAGAAGTCGTGGTTGATACCACGGTTGCCGAGGGACTACGCCAACGCATGAAGCAGTTAGGCATGATGATTTCGACGCAAGATGCCATCCAAACTAGCTCAGAGATTAGCTACGTCGAGCAGGACTTAACCACGGATTTATTACGGCAAGTTGTGGGTGTCTTAGTGACCTATGTGACGATGACGCAAAAGCGAAGTTTAGCGCATTTGCAACGGGCAGTTGTCTATCAACCAACGGCCTTTTTGAAGATGGATCACGCTTCGCAAACGAATCTGGAACTGACGCAAAACTTGCGGACCAAGAAAAAGTCAGGAACGCTACTGTGGTTGCTGGATGAAACCAAGACAGCTATGGGTGGTCGACTGTTAAAGCAGTGGTTAGATCGCCCATTAATTGATCGTCAACAGATTGAAAACCGGCAAGCACGCGTGGCCGCGCTGCTGGATCATTACTTTGAACGAAATAGCTTGCAAGAAGAGTTGGTCAAAGTCTATGATCTTGAACGATTGGCTGGTCGAGTGGCCTTTGGGAGCGTTAACGGCCGTGATTTGATCCAGCTGCAAACGTCCCTCGAACAAGTCCCACAGATTCAACATACCATTGAAGAACTTGATGAGCCGGTCTTTGATGCCACTTTGGCGGGCTTGGATCCAGTCAGTGACGTGGCTGATGCCATTCGTGCTGCGATTGTTCCGGAACCGCCCTTATCCGTTGCCGATGGTGGCGTTATTCGTGATGGGTTTAATGCGCAACTTGACGAGTATCGTGACGCTATGCGTAATGGGAAGACCTGGTTAGCCGAATTGGAAGCCCATGAACGTGAAGTTACTGGGATTAATAATTTAAAAATTGGCTACAACCATGTCTTTGGCTATTACATTGAAGTGACTAAGGTCAATTTGAGTAAATTACCGGCCGACCGCTATGAGCGAAAACAGACTTTGACCAATGCCGAACGGTTCTCGACACCAGAATTAAAGGAAAAAGAACGGTTGATTTTAGAGGCTGAGGAAAAATCGGTGGCGTTGGAATATAAGTTGTTCGTGGAACTTCGCGAACAAGTTAAAGCGGCCATTACGAGACTGCAAAAATTAGCCGCAGTTATCGCCAGTTTGGATGTCTTGCAGAGCTTTGCAGTCGTCAGCGAAGACTATCACTTTGTTCAGCCTAAGCTAGTGAGTGGTCATCAGTTAAAGATTACCCAAGGTCGGCATCCGGTGGTTGAAAAAGTATTAGGCCGACAATCTTATGTGCCCAATGATGTTACGATGGATGACCAAACCAATATTTTGCTGATTACGGGACCCAATATGTCTGGTAAAAGTACCTATATGCGCCAATTAGCCTTGACGGTGATTATGGCGCAAATGGGTTGCTTTGTCCCAGCTGAAGCAGCTGAAATGCCCATCTTCGATCAGATCTTTACACGGATTGGTGCGGCCGATGATTTAATTTCGGGGCAGAGTACGTTCATGGTCGAAATGCAAGAGGCCAATCGGGCACTGAGTCACGCCACGGCTAACAGTTTGATTCTATTTGATGAAATTGGCCGGGGAACGGCGACCTATGATGGGATGGCTTTGGCTCAAGCGATCATTGAGTACGTTCATAATCGCGTTCATGCCAAGACGTTGTTCTCAACGCACTATCACGAACTAACGGCTTTAGATGAATCACTCAAGCAATTAAAGAATGTTCATGTGGGTGCCGTTGAACGAGATGGCGACTTAGTTTTCTTGCACCAGATGCAACCAGGCCCTGCGGACAAGTCTTACGGTATTCACGTGGCCAAGTTAGCAGGAATGCCAACCAAGCTGCTTCAACGTGCCGAAGTTATTTTGACAGATCTGGAACAAAGTGCGGCTAATCAGCCAGTAGCAGCTGCTTCTCAGTCAAGCAGTGCACCGGCTGAGCCTGCCCAAGCACCGGTAAGTGATTCGGTGGTAGCACAGGACGTTGTCGCAAGCGCGTCAGAACCGCAAGAAAAGGTGGCAGCAGTTCCGGAAACGGACCAACAATTATCGTTGTTCTCAGATGCCCCAGAGTTGAGCCCAGCTCAGGCTAAGGTATTGGAACAGATCAGTCAGTTGAATCTCATGGGGATGACCCCCATGGCGATTATGAATCAGGTCTACCAGTGGCAACAAAAGCTGACTAAATAATGACGAAAGGAGCGGATGGCAGTGCCAAAAATTCATGAATTAGCGTCAGTTCTAGCTGACCAGATTGCAGCGGGTGAAGTGGTTGAGCGACCAGCCTCAGTGGTTAAAGAATTGGTGGAAAATGCCATCGATGCTCACAGCACGCAAATTGATATTACGGTAGAAGAAGCCGGCCTACAGCGTATTGTCGTTGTTGATGACGGTGATGGGATTGCCGATGAAGATAGTGAGATGGCTTTTAAGCGGCATGCTACCAGTAAAATTACGGATCGGCGTGACTTGTTTCGGATTAAGTCGTTGGGCTTTCGTGGTGAAGCGTTGCCTAGTATCGCGTCTGTCGCCGATGTGACCTTGATTACGTCAACTGGCGGTGTCGGAACTGAGATTCATAATGTCGGTGGGATTATTCAAGAACACAAGGCGGCCGAAGCGCGTAAGGGAACCACGGTGATTGTTAAAGAGCTGTTTGGTAACGTTCCTGCTCGGTTGAAGTATCTGAAGTCACCAGCAACGGAATTAGCGCGGATTACGGATATCGTTAATCGCTTAGCACTGAGTTATCCGACGGTTGCTTTTTCATTAGTCCATAATGGTCGCGAGCTGACCCGGACAACTGGGCGTGGTGACTTACAACAAGTCATTGCCGGTATTTATGGTGTCCAGAGTGCCCGCAAGATGGTGGCGATTAGTGGGCAAAATCCAGACTTTCGGATAACGGGATATGTAAGTTTACCGGAACTGACGCGTGCAAGTCGGCAGTATATTTCACTTTTGTTGAATGGGCGTTATATCCACAACTTTCAATTGAGTAAGGCGTTGATTGCGGGATACGGCTCCAAGTTAATGGTTGGTCGCTACCCACTGGCGGTTTTAGACATCCAGATGGATCCACTTTTAGTGGATGTGAACGTGCATCCAACCAAGCAAGAAGTACGCATCAGCCAAGAAGCTGAGTTAACCCAGCTCATTCAAGAGACCGTCTTCAAGCGCTTGTCCCAAGAAAATCTGATTCCAGATGTTTTTGATGAGGTCCAAACCAAACAACCAGAAACTAAAACAACAGATCAACTGACGATGGCGTTAAATGACGTCTCGGCCAAGTACGACATGTCCGATCGGCAGGTTCGTGGTGCCCAACAGATGCCTAGTGAAAGTGCTGCCCAGCCCAGTGACGCTGCGCCGGTCGCGACGTCAGCGGGGCAGCCCGCACCGTTACAAACGCCGGAGGAAGTCCCCGTTGAACCAGTCGTGGTTCATGATAAGCGTGATTTTGCGACACCAGCAGTTCAGCAATTTGATGCCAAGTATCGGCAAGAGCAGGTCGCCGCGCCATTGGGACAATCCGCGGCCCCAGATGCTGTCGACCAGCCTGCCGTAGAGTCAATAGCACCAATTGAACCCGTTCAAGCAACACCCGCACAACGGTTCCCAACTTTGCGCTATTTAGGACAGGTTCATGGAACTTACTTGTTAGCAGAAGCGGATGATGGCCTATACCTGGTTGACCAACACGCGGCTCAAGAACGGGTGAATTATGAATTTTACCGTCAGGCAATTGGAGAAGTCAGTGATGATGAACAGAAATTATTGGTGCCAATCGTATTAGATTATCCAACGACGGATGTCTTGGAGTTGACGAATCACTTGGAAACATTGGCAAGTGTGGGCATTCACTTAGACTCATTTGGACCAAACAGCTTCATTGTGCACGAACATCCAACGTGGTTCAAAGCAGGACAAGAGACGGCAACCATTCAAGAAATGATTGATTGGGTACTCAAAGATGGCAAAATCTCGGTCGCTGCTTTTCGGGAAAAGACGGCAATTATGATGAGTTGTAAACGGGCAATTAAAGCCAATCATCACCTTGACGATCAGCAAGCCCGGGCGTTACTCCAGAAATTGGCAACAGCTGAGAATCCTTTCAACTGTCCACATGGCCGACCGGTTTTGGTTCATTTCACGGATCAGGATTTGGAAAAATTATTCAAGCGAATTCAGGACCCACACCACAGTGGGGATGATTGGGAAGAGGCGTAAGGCCTGTTGGATTGCCGGTAATGGGTGTAAGTGACCAGATGATTGGGTTGCAGGCTGGACCAGTAAAATTACCAGTTTTGCAACCTGATGTGGTACAATTTGAGAAGCAAACATACGTTTTCTTAAAGGAGAGTTACTGGAATGTACGAATACCTTCACGGCCTCATTACAGCGGTCTATCCGGACCATGTAGTGGTAGATGTCAATGGCGTCGGTTATTTAGTGAATACGGCGAACCCTTATCGTTATGAAGTGAGTGCCACAGCAGTTACGATTTATGTGTATCAGGCAGTCAGCGATACGGCACAAACCTTATACGGGTTTAGCGATTTTGCCGAAAAACAATTATTTCTAAAATTAATCAATGTCAACGGTATTGGCCCTAAAAGTGCGTTGGCCATTTTGGCTAACCCGGATCATCAGGGACTGATGATGGCAATTAAAACCAACGATACTGGATTCTTAACCAAGTTCCCTGGGGTGGGAAAGAAGACGGCTGGTCAAATCGTGTTAGACTTGCAAAATAAGTTAGATGATTTAGCACCGGCTACTGATGATAATACCCTGTTCACACCAGAAGTGGCCCCGACAACTACTGAAAATCCGCAGTTAGCCGATGCCTTGGCAGCGTTGACGGCACTGGGATACCGGGAGACGGCGGTTAAGAAAATCACCGCGCAATTGCGTCAGTTTAATGGTCAAACAACCAATGATTACTTGAGTGAAGGATTGCGGTTGTTGACTAAATAGGAAGGGGGAAAAGCAATGGTAGATGATGAACGCGTCGTATCCCCAGAAACGGCTGATGACCATGAAGATTCTGTTGAAAAGTCGTTACGGCCCCAAGTCTTAGCGCAATACATTGGGCAAGAACCAATTAAACATGAATTGTCGGTGTATATTCAAGCGGCTAAACAACGCGAAGAATCGTTGGATCACGTTTTGCTATATGGACCACCGGGTCTGGGGAAAACCACGTTAGCGATGGTGATTGCCAACGAAATGGGTGTTCAGATTCGCACCACTAGTGGGCCAGCGATTGAAAAGCCGGGTGATTTGGTGGCGTTACTGAATGAGTTGCAACCCGGAGATATTTTATTTATCGATGAAATTCACCGACTGCCTAAGATTGTTGAAGAAATGTTGTATTCAGCAATGGAGGATTTCTACATTGATATCGTGGTGGGACAGGGACCAACTGCTCATCCCGTGCATTTCCCTCTGCCACCCTTTACGTTAATTGGTGCGACGACCCGAGCAGGATTATTGTCGGCCCCATTGCGTGATCGTTTTGGTATTGTGGAGCATATGGCCTATTATGAAACAACTGATTTACAGGAAATTGTACTGCGGTCGGCTGATATCTTTCATACGGCCATTGCAACTGAGGGAGCTCATGAGATTGCCTTGCGTTCGCGAGGAACACCGCGAATTGCCAACCGGTTGTTAAAACGGATTCGTGATTTCGCGGAAGTGGCCCCAGACCACGACCAGATAGATTTGGCAATTGTTGACCATGCCCTAGATTTGTTACGGGTGGACTCGGCAGGCCTAGATGCCACCGATATTAAGCTATTAGAGACGATGATTGACTATTACAATGGTGGTCCGGTGGGGTTGAATACCTTGGCGGCCAACATTGGTGAGGAAACCGAAACAGTTGCTGCGATGTATGAACCCTACCTCTTACAGCGGGGGTATTTAAAACGAACGGCACGTGGTCGAGTTGTGACGGCTACCGGCTATCAACACTTGGGACGCACCATGCCAGATAACAACTAAAGGAGTCGAACTGATTATGGCTTATACGCTAGACGATTTTGATTACGATTTACCACATGAACTCATTGCCCAGACCCCCATTAAGCAACGTGATACGTCGCGGCTACTGGTGTTGGACCATCAAGCTAATACGTTAGAAGATAAGCACTTCTACGATATCTTAGATGAACTACACGCCGGGGATGCCGTTGTGATGAATAATTCACGGGTCATGCCAGCCCGGCTGTACGGCATTAAGCCAGAAACTGGTGGACACGTGGAAGTCCTGTTATTGCACAATGTCGAAGGTGACGTGTGGGAAACGTTAATGAAGCCGGCTAAGCGCTTACGTGTCGGAACAACTGTTACCTTTGGTGATGGCCAATTGACAGCAACGGTGACGGAAGAACGTGAAGACGGGATTCGGCTGATCGAATTTCACTATGATGGAATTTTTATGGAGATCTTGGAACAGCTGGGTGAAACCCCACTGCCACCATATATCAAAGAGAAGTTAGATGATCCGGACCGTTACCAGACAGTCTACGCGAAGGAAAATGGGTCTGCCGCTGCACCAACGGCGGGACTACATTGGACGCAAGAATTGTTAGATCAGGTAGCTGCTAAAGGGGTTAAACTGGTTTATATCACCTTACACGTCGGTTTAGGGACGTTCCGACCAGTTGAAGAGGCTAATATTGAAGATCATAAGATGCACAGTGAGTTTTATCGTCTAGATGAAGCGGCTGCGTCAACGTTGAATGAGGTTCGGGCCAATGGTGGTCGGATTATCGCAACGGGAACGACGTCAATTCGTACCCTAGAAACGATTGGGACGAAGTTTAAGGGTGAAATTAAGCCGGATTCTGGCTGGACGGATATTTTTATTAAACCGGGTTATCAGTGGCAAGTGGTCAATGCCTTCATTACGAATTTCCATTTGCCTAAATCTACGCTCGTCATGTTAGTCGCTGCTTTCACGGGCCGCGATCAGATCTTAAACGCTTATCACCATGCCATTGAAGAAAAGTACCGGTTCTTTAGCTTTGGCGACGCAATGTTTATCAAGTAATGCAATTGGAGGATGATTCATGGAACCCGCGATTAAGTATCATTTGATTAAAACTGAAAAGCACACTGGCGCCCGGCTTGGCGAATTGATTACCCCACATGGAACCTTTAAGACGCCGATGTTTATGCCAGTGGGGACCCAAGCAGCCATCAAGGGGGCAATTAGCCCGGAAGAATTGGATGAAATGGGCTCACAGGTGATCTTGGCCAATACTTATCACTTGTGGCTGCAACCAGGCCCAGACCTCGTGCAAGAGGCTGGTGGATTGCATAAATTTATGAACTGGGACAAGGGGATTTTGACCGACTCCGGTGGCTTTCAAGTCTTTTCACTGGCTAAGCACCGGAAGTTAACCGAAGAGGGCGTGCATTTCCGTAATGAACTTAACGGGGATCGCCTATTCTTGTCACCAGAAAAGGCCATTGACATTCAAAATAAGCTGGGCCCAGATATCATGATGAGCTTAGATGAGTGCCCACCATTTTTTGAGAGTTACGACTACGTCAAACATTCGTTAGAACGTACGAGTCGGTGGGCTGAACGGGGACTTCGGGCGCATGCTAACCCCGCCACTCAAGGCTTGTTTGGTATCGTTCAGGGGGCTGGTTTTGAGGATTTACGGCGCCAATCTGCCAAAGACTTGGTCAGTTTAGATTTTCCGGGTTACTCCATTGGCGGCTTGTCAGTTGGGGAATCCAAGGCTGAGATGAACCGGGTTTTAGATTTCACGACGCCCTTGTTGCCAACCAATAAACCCCGGTACTTAATGGGAGTTGGAACAGCTGATTCACTGATTGACGGGGTTATGCGTGGCGTTGATATGTTTGACTGCGTGTTGCCAACCCGAATTGCTCGTAAAGGGACGTGCATGACCACCCATGGTCGATTAGTCGTGAAGAATGCGGCTTACGCCCATGATTTTCGACCATTGGATCCTGACTGTGATTGTTACACGTGTCGGAATTATACCCGGGCTTACTTACGTCATTTGTTTAAAGCGGATGAAGCCTTTGGCCAACGTCTGGCTAGTTATCATAATCTCTACTTCTTGCATCAATTGATGAAGCGTGTTCGCCAGGCGATTATGGATGATAATTTGACGGAACTTCGCGAAGAGGTTTTTGAAACGTATGGCTACAATGCCGAACATCCGAAGAATTTCTAGAAATAATTGGACGGATTCCCCGGATTCTGGTAAAGTTGTCCAATAGATAGAGCATAAAGGGGTGAACAAATGTGTTAGGAAATCTTGCAATTGGTGCTGCCGCTGGTGGTGGGTACTCAACATTACTTATTCTAGTTGTTTTCTTAGGCTTGATGTATTTCTTAATGTTGCGGCCACAACAAAAGCAGCAAAAGAAGCATAAGGACATGATGAGCCAACTTAAAAAGGGTGACCATGTCATCACGATTAGCCGGTTACACGGGGTTATCGATGAAATCAACCAAGCTGACCAAACGGTTACCTTGGATTGTGACGGTATCTACTTGGTCTTTGACTTACGAGCAATCGCTCAAGTAACGTCACAGGCACCACAAGCTGTCACGGCACCTGTCAGTGCTGACACAACTAGTGCTAGTGCAGACACGCCAGCTGAAAATACTGACGAATCAGCCAGTGATGAACCAGCTGAAAAGACTGACGATGAATCAGCTAAATAAGTGTCATAAAAGTGCGGTCTCCTGGAGGCCGTTTTTTTTCGGCTTTTTAGGGGTTAGATATGCGGGTTTTAAGTTGAAGGCAAACGCCCGTTCGGGTATAATTTAACTATTCGAGGAGGTGGTGACGTTGATTCCAGCTCAATTTACTCAACGAAAAATTATTCACGTTGACATGGATGCTTTTTATGCGTCAATTGAGGAGCGTGACCATCCAGCATTTAAACAGCACCCGTTAATTATTGCTCAAGACCCACGGAAAACCGGTGGACGCGGCGTGGTTGCTACAGCCAATTATGCGGCCCGGCAGTTGGGGGTACATTCAGCCATGAATGCCAACGAGGCATTGAAATTAGCCCCGCAGGCCATTTTTCAACCGCCCAATTTTCCGTTGTATCGGCAAATTTCTGACCAAATTCATGAAATTTTTCACGAGTACACGGATAAAATTGAACCAGTGGCTTTTGATGAAGCCTATTTGGATGTGACTGAGAATAAACATCATTTACATTCAGCCGTCCAGGTAGCTCATGAAATTCAGGTCGAGATTTTTGAAAAGACCCATTTAACCTGCTCAACGGGCATTTCCTATAGCAAGTTTTTGGCTAAGGAAGCTTCGGACTTTCGAAAACCGGTTGGCGTCAGTGTTATTTTGCCGGAAGACGCTCATGATTTTTTGATGGCGTTACCGATCGAACGGTTTCGGGGAGTTGGGAAGAAGACGGTACCTAAAATGCATGAGTTGGGCATTCATACCGGAGCCGACCTGTATCACTGGTCGGAGTTGGCCCTCATTCATGAGTTTGGCAAATTTGGCTATGTTTTGTATCAGCGGGTCCGGGGAATTGATGAGCGGCCGGTTGCCTACCAGCGTGAACGTAAATCTATTGGCAAGGAACGGACATACGGGCCGCCACTGACCACGTTAGGTGAAGTTGAAAATCAATTACAACGACTGGCCGAAATGGTGGCGGCAACGGTTCAAGAAAAACAGCGGCACGGTAAAACCTTGGTGTTAAAGCTGCGAACCAGTGCGTTTAAAACCCTCACTAAGCGCTACACCCAAGCCGATTTTATTGCGAACGATGCGCAGACTTATTACGATTTAGCATTGGATTTATATCAAAGTGTTGCTGGCGAAAACGAGCAGGTTCGGTTACTTGGCATTACGATTACGGGGTTGGCCGCGCAGACGTTTGAAAATGTGCGGTTGCCATTATTTGACTCGGATCGATTGAATTAGCAGACTTTCTTTGTAATTAGTCGGCAAAACTTGTATACTAAAACGCGGTATCGACGCGTCTTCGTCGAAAAATCGGATAGAAAATGGGTGAACCACATGGCAATTGAAACAGCCATTTTAGAAAAAATCAAACAGTATCAAACCATTATTATTCACCGTCACCAGCGTCCTGATCCGGATTGTATCGGAGCCCAGTTGGCGTTGCGTGCTATTTTACGCGCTAGTTTTCCTGAAAAAACGGTGTTGGCTGTGGGTAAGCACTATCCGGGATTTGACTGGATGGGGCAAGCCGATCAAGAGGTTAGTGATGACACGTATCACCAGGCCTTAGTGATCGTCGTGGATACGGCGAACCAACCACGAGTAGATGATGAACGCTGGCAAACAGGGGCCGCAGTCATTAAGATTGATCATCATCCTAATGATGACGCATTCGGTGATTTGCAGTGGGTATTACCACAGGCTTCCAGTACCTCAGAGATCATCTATGATTGGTTTGAAGCGAATCACGCTGACTTGACGATGCCCGATGATGCAGCACGACTACTTTATGCAGGTATCGTAGGGGATACCGGACGTTTCATGTATCCGGCAACATCAGCCAACACGTTTGCAGTGGCGGGTAAGCTATTAGCTTATGATTTTTCAATGACGGCGGTTAATCAAGCCGAAGATGAAATTTCACCAGAGATGGCTCGGCTGTCGGCTTATGCCTATCAGAACTTGGAAATTTTGCCCAGTGGTGCAGCGTACCTCAAGTTGACGGATGAAATTGTCGAATCTTTTGGTTTGGCGGCTAGTGATTCCACGTCAGCCATTGTGCCACTGCCAGGTAAGATCACATCAGTCGTGGCTTGGGCCATCTTTGTAGAGTCCAAGGACAAGACTTTCCGCGTACGACTACGATCGAAGGGGCCTTCGATCAATGAATTAGCCAAGCGCCACGGCGGGGGCGGCCACGCGCTGGCCAGTGGTGCGGCGGCTAAAGACCAGGCCGAAATTGACCAAGTCATCCACGAACTGGATCAGTTAGTGGCGGACACTAAAGGAGAAAATGAATGACCGCAGATTTTAAAAATTTTAACTTGCAGCCGTATCTGATGACGGCGCTACAAAAGATTGGGTTTCAACAGCCAACCGCTGTTCAGGAAAAACTAATCCCAGTAATTAGTGCTGGCCACGATGTCGTTGGTCAGTCACAAACCGGGAGTGGTAAGACCCATACGTTCTTACTACCCATCTTTAATCAATTGACTTCTGAGAACCAAGTACAAGCCGTAATTACCACGCCAAGCCGTGAACTGGCTTACCAGATTCGTACGGCGGCGGAACAATTGGCGGCGGAAGCCCCCTTTGAAATTCGCATTGGAAACTACGTTGGTGGAACGGATAAACAACGACAAATTGAAAAGCTGCGGCATTACCAACCACAACTGGTGATTGGGACGCCCGGTCGGGTGCAAGATTTGATTCAATCACAGGCGTTGGACGTGCATACGACTCGTCAGTTTGTGGTCGATGAAGCCGATATGACTTTGGATCTTGGTTTCTTAGATCAAGTGGACAAAATCGCTGGCAGAATGCCGAAAAACCTGCAAATGATGGTCTTTTCAGCCACAATTCCCCAACGGTTAGATCCGTTTTTACGTAAATATATGAATCATCCGGTTGTTGAAGAGATTCCAACGGCCACTGTGATTAGTTCTACAATTGATAATTGGTTGATTTCAACCAAGGGTCAAAACAAGAACCAGTTAATTTACCAATTAATTACGATGGGGGAACCCTATCTGGTTTTAATCTTCGCGAATACGAAGACCCGGGTTGAACAGATTCATGACTTTTTGCAATCGCAAGGGCTAAAGGTTGCCATGATTCATGGGGGGATTAAGCCTCGTGAACGTAAACGGGTCATGCGTGAAGTGAAGAATCTTCAATTCCAATTCGTTGTCGCAACGGATCTGGCGGCACGGGGTATTGATATTGAAGGTGTTTCACACGTCATTAATGATGATATTCCTGAAGATTTGGATTTCTTTGTTCACCGGGTTGGCCGAACGGGGCGGCAAGGTATGCCAGGAACGGCGATTACCTTGTATTCACCAGATGAAGAAGCCAAGATTGCCGAGATTGAAGCCATGGGGATTAAGTTCCAACCTAAACGAATTAGTAATGGTGAAATTGTGGATTCCTATGACCGGAATCGGCGGCAGAAACGGGTTAAGAGTACGGAAAAGCTAGATCCAACTCTGATTGGTTTAGTCAAGAAGAAGAAGAAAAAGATCAAGCCAGGGTATAAGCATCAGATCAAGCAAGCAATTCACCGCAAGAAAGATCAGGAACGGCGGATTGCGCAACGGCAGAGTGCGCGAAGTGAACGGAAACGGCGTAAGCGTGAATCCGATCGTTATCAATAACATTCTGCAATTGACAAGGACTAATCGGGTCTCTATACTTTCTAGTGGAGACAAATAAACTAACTGTTTAAATATATTTCAATAATATATGAGCTGAGGATATGCCACGTCAGCGTGATTTTCAGAAACGTTTTGGATGCTGCGAAAAACGAGTCACGATGGCCTTGGTGCTCCCTCACAAACAACGCGACTCAGCGTTATGAGTTTAAGAGGTTAACGATTAAAACATCGTTGCAAGTAAAGTGGTACCGCGCTTCGGCGTCTTTACGGGCAACGGTGTTTTTGACATTTTTTGGGAGGTTATTGCAGCGATGAAAGAATTAACAAGTAGTCAAATTCGGCAGATGTATCTGGACTTCTTCAAGTCCAAAGGGCATACTATTGAACCTAGCGCGTCATTGGTCCCCAAGGATGATCCGTCTTTACTTTGGATTAACTCTGGTGTAGCCACAATGAAGAAGTATTTCTCTGGTCAAGTGGTTCCCGAAAACCCCCGATTGACCAGTTCGCAAAAGAGTATTCGGACTAACGATATTGAAAATGTTGGGAAAACGGCCCGGCACCACACGTTGTTTGAAATGCTCGGAAACTTCTCCGTTGGTGATTACTTCAAGAAAGAAGCAATTGCCTGGGCGTGGGAATTACTGACCTCACCTGACTGGTTTGGTTGGGACCCTGATAAATTGTATATGACGGTTTACCCCAAGGATACGGATGCTAAGGATGCTTGGGAAGCGGTAGGGGTTGCTCCCGACCACATCATTGCCGTCGAAGATAACTTCTGGGATATTGGTGAGGGGCCTTCAGGTCCAGATTCTGAAATTTTCTATGATCGGGGCGAAGCCTTTAACAACTTAGCCGCTGACGATCCTGAAAATTATCCTGGTGGCGAAAATGAACGCTACTTGGAAGTTTGGAACATCGTGTTCTCCCAGTTCAACCATGAACCGGATGGCACTTACAAACCGCTCCCACGGAAAAACATTGATACGGGGATGGGCCTGGAACGGGTTGTGTCGATTTTCCAAAATGCCAAAACTAATTTTGAAACCGACCTGTTTATGCCACTGATTGAAAAAACAGCAGCCTTAAGCGCCGGAAAGCGTTATGGGGCTAATGCCGAAGATGATATTTCATTTAAGGTAATTGCCGATCATGCGCGGGCCATTACGTTTGCCATTGGTGATGGGGCCTTGCCTGGTAATGAAGGCCGTGGCTACGTTATTCGTCGGTTAATTCGGCGGGCCATTGTGAACGGACAAAAGCTCGGCATTGATGGGGCTTTTCTGGACCAATTAGTACCGGTTGTTGGTCAAATTATGCAAGCTTATTACCCAGAAGTTCTCGAGCAAAGTGACTACATCGCTAAGGTGGTTCGTTCAGAAGAAGATCGATTCGGCGAAACGTTGACGGATGGATTGAATCTGTTGAACAGTTTGATTGCCGATTTGAAGCAACAGGGCGGTAATCAAATTGCTGGAGCCGACGCCTTCAAGCTCTATGATACGTATGGGTTCCCAGTTGAATTGACGGAAGAATACGCCGACGATCAAGGGATTACCGTTGATGAGGCTGGCTTCAAAGCCGAAATGCAAAAGCAAAAAGATCGTGCCCGTAATGCGCGGGGCAAGCAAAAAGCAATGGGGTTACAACATGATCTGTTGATCAATGTTAAGACGCCAAGTGAATATGTGGGCTACACGCAGTTAGCCACGACCAGTAAGCTAACGGTCTTGGTCGCAGGGGACGAACTGGTTGACAACGTCACCAGTGGCACAGCCGAAGCCATGTTTGATGTGACGCCATTTTACGCTGAAATGGGTGGTCAAGTTGCCGATAAAGGGGACATCTTGGATGAAGCTGGTCATGTGGTGGCCCACGTTGCGGATGTTCAACATGCACCAAATGGCCAGAATCTGCATACCTTAACGGTGGTTGCGCCGATGGAAACCGGTGCCACCTATCAGTTGAAGGTTGATACGATCTTCCACAGCAAGGTTGAGAAAAACCATACGGCGACCCACTTGCTGGATAAAGCTTTGCGGGAAGTCTTTGGGGAACACACCCAACAGGCGGGCTCACTGGTCGAGGGCGATTACTTGCGATTCGATTTCACCCACTTCGGTCAAGTAGATCCAGCTGATTTGGCCAAGGCCGAAGCACTGGTTAACCAGAAGATCTTTGAAGAATTGCCAGTAACAACCGTTGAAACAGACATTGAATCAGCCAAAAAGATGGGTGCCATTGCGCTATTTAGTGAAAAGTATGGAAAGGTTGTCCGGGTGGTTAGTGCCGGGGACTTTGTCACTGAATTTTGTGGTGGGAATCACGTTAAGAACACTAATGAAATTGGCTTATTCAAGATTACCTCTGAATCTGGCGTGGGTGCTGGTGTTCGCCGGATTGAAGCGGTAACCTCTGCAGCGGCCTATGCTTACTTGCATGACCACGATGAGATTTTAAATGCCGTAGGAGCCGATTTAAAGGTCACTCAGGTCGATGAAATCGAACAGAAGGTCCAAGCCTTACAAGCCCAAGTGAAGGCCTTAGAACAACAACAAGCAACCTTAGAAGGTAAATTAGCCAGCCAAGAAGCTGGGGCCGTCTTTGACCACGTCACGACAGCTGGTAATTACCAATTGATCAGTGGAACCGTTCAAGTTTCCAAAATGGATCAATTGCGTGCTTTGGCAGATACGTGGCGCGACCAAGCCTTGTCTGATGTGCTGGTCTTAGGCGCAGAAGTTAATGGCAAAGCCAATCTAATTGTGGCAGTGAGTGCGGATAAGCAAAAGCAAGTCAAAGCTGGTGACCTGATTAAGGCCATTTCACCTAAGATCAATGGTGGTGGTGGCGGTCGGCCAAATTTGGCCCAAGCGGGTGGTAAGAATCCAGCAGGCCTACCAGATGCGATGACGGCAGCAGCCGGTTGGTTGGCTGAACAAAAGTAAGCCAACATTTTACAGTATTACGAATAGATTACATTAAGTGACCTTAATTGTAGTTTGCCAAGCAATCGAGTAAAATTAAATCAAAGTGAGGAAGTACGGGGGTGTTTTATAGTGAGTTCATTAGACAAAACGATGTATTTCGACTTTGGCGCTAATCAACCAAAGGATGTTCACGATACGTTAGTGACGGTTTACCAAGCGCTAGAGGAAAAAGGGTACAATCCCATTAATCAGATTGTCGGTTACCTGCTATCGGGCGATCCTGCGTACATTCCGCGTATCAATGATGCACGGAACTTGATTCGTAAGCATGAGCGCGATGAGATCATCGAAGAGTTGGTTCGGGTATACTTGAATCAGAATGGATCGGTGAAAAAGTCATGAAGTTAATGGGATTAGACGTTGGGTCACGAACTGTAGGTGTTGCGGTTAGTGATGCACTAGGTTGGACGGCACAAGGTGTTGAGATTATTCGGATTAATGAAGACGAAGAACAATTTGGCCTTGATCGGGTTGGCGAATTAATCGCCAGTCATGATGTGCAAGGGTTTGTGGTTGGTCTTCCTAAGAATATGAATAACTCATTGGGTCCCAGAGCTGAGGCTTCAAAGCGCTATGGTGATATGTTGACGGCCCGATTTAACTTACCCGTTGACTTTGAAGATGAGCGGTTGACAACCGTTGAGGCGGAGCGTATGTTAGTGGAACAAGCTGATACGTCACGCCGTAAGCGTAAGCAAGTGATTGATAAATTAGCAGCCGGGTTAATCCTGCAGAACTATTTAGATCGGCACGGTAAATTAACCCGAGAAAAGTGAGGTTTCCCATGAACGAAGACCAAGAACAAATTACATTAGTTGATGAAAACGGTAATGAAGAATTATACGATGTTTTATTTACCTTTGAATCTGACGATTTTGGTAAGTCATATATTTTGATTTACCCAGCTGGTAAGAGCGATGACGAGGAAGTTGATATCCAAGCCTACGCGCTACCTGCTGATGATGATCCAGCTAACCCATCCGGTGGTGACTTGCAATTGATCGAGTCCGACGAAGAATGGGACATGGTTGAATCAGTCTTGAATACTTTCTTAGCGGACGGGACCATTGATCCTAACGCCGGTAGCAAAGACTAATCACGATGATGAAAGGGCGGAAGACATTCCGTCCTTTTTTGTATGCCGAATTTTAAGTTCATCACAATTTTGCGTGCGAGGGGTGCGACCGCCAACGGATTAATGGTAAAATAAGGCATTGTGTAAAACAGGGGGAATTTAACCATGACGGAAGACACACATCGCTTTAAAGCGGTTATTGCCGGCAAAACGTATACGATCGTTGGTCAAGCGACTGATGAACATATGCGAGCGGTGACAGAAGTTTTGAATGAGCAGTTCACACAATTAAAACAATTATCACCTAATATGAGTAAAGAAGACGCAGCCATTTTGATGGCGTTTAATGCTGTCTCCGACCAACTGAAAATGGTTGCCGCTCAAGACGATACGGCAACTGACGAGACGACAGAAACGGAGGACTAATTTGGTCTTAAGCTTACTAATTTTAGCAATCCTCGTTCTGGGTTTTCGGCGGGGCTATCGCCGAGGACTCGTTTTGCAACTGATTAAAACCGTGGGCTATTTGATTGTTTGGGTCATTGCCCGCTTTGGCGCCAAACCATTGGCGGCTGGAATTGGGCAATTTATTGGTAAGGTTTCGTTGAACAGTTCGGTAAGTGCGGTGACTGCTAGCCAGAGCAGTAGCTTTTTTCTTAATGGTCTAGCCTTTTCGGCGATCTTAACCGTGGGCTATTTTATCGTTCGGCGAGTAGCCTATGGGATTAATAAGGTCACGTGGTTACCGGTCATTCATCAAGTCAACTCGCTAGCGGGTGGTCTGATTAATTTAGTGATTCGCTATGTCGTGATTTTTTTGACATTGAACCTATTGATTTTATTACCCAGTACCAGTTTTCAAACCAGTTACCAGCAGTCGCCAGTGGCGCAATGGATCGTTAAGAAGACCCCAGTTTTATCCAAACAGGTCTATAACTGGTGGCTGACTGAACACGAACAGTAGACTGATTCGGGAGAGGAGAATCCGATGAATCAAAAAACACTTAAGATTATGGAATACGAGCGCATTAAACAGGCGCTACGAGGGTATCTGGTCTCGGCAGCTGGACAGCATGAGCTGGCCGAACTAGCCCCCACAGCAGATGCAAAACAATTACAGATTTGGTTAGATGAATCTCGCGATGGTGCGGATATTTACCGATTAGAAAATGGTATTCCGTTACCAAAGTTGGATGATATTCGGCCACATTTACACCGACTAGCTATGGAAGCGGCTTTGAATGGGCTAGAGTTGGCGCAAATTAGTCGGGTGCTCTGGACGACTAGCTCGGTGGTTAAATTTTTCCGAGATTTAACGGAAAAGGACGTTTCCCTGCGGCGGTTAGATCGCGTGGTCAAAGAGTTGGTGACGTTACCCGACGTGACTCGGCGATTACGAACTTCCTTAGAGGGGGACGGTCATATCACCGACGAGGCGTCACCAGCCTTACGGCAGATTCGACAACACATTGCCCAAACAGAAGTGGCAATTCGTCAGACGATGGACCAATATACCCGGGGCAAGGACGCCAAGTATCTCAGTGAGACCATTGTTACGATTCGTGACGAACGTTATGTGATTCCGGTCCGCGCAGAGTATAAACAACGGTTCGGTGGCATTGTCCACGATCAAAGCGCAAGTGGTCAGACGTTATTTATTGAACCGCAAGCGGTCGTGGGTCTTAACAATCGCTTGCGTCAAAACCAAATTGATGAACGGCATGAAGAACAGCGAATTCTGGCAGAGTTAACGGCATTGTTAGACCCCTATCAAGCAGAAATTCTGCGTAATTCAGAAATTCTCGGGCATTTTGATTTTATTAATGCCAAGGCGAAGTACGCCCATCAATTAAAGGCAACGGAGCCTAAGTTGTCAGAGAACAATCAGGTCAATTTGCGTCAAGCACGGCACCCATTGATTGACCCCAAGAAAGTCGTTGCTAACGACATTACCATTGGTCGCGACTACAAGACCATCATCGTTACTGGACCCAACACGGGTGGGAAAACGATTACGCTCAAAACGTTGGCCTTGGTTCAATTAATGGGGCAGTCGGGTCTCTTTATCCCGGCCAATGAAAATAGTGTCATTGGTATTTTCGATGATATTTTTGCCGATATTGGGGATGAACAATCGATCGAACAAAGTTTGAGTACGTTCTCAGGGCATATGGAAAACATTGTTGCTATTTTGCGGCAGGCCGATGAACGCAGTCTAATTGTTGTTGATGAGTTGGGTGCCGGAACCGACCCACAAGAAGGGGCCGCACTGGCGATTGCCATCTTGGATCAAATGGGGACACTGGGGAGTTATGTCATGGCGTCCACCCACTACCCGGAACTTAAAGCGTATGGGTACAACCGACCAGAAACGATTAATGCTAGTATGGAGTTTGACGGTGAGACGTTACAACCCACTTATCACTTGCTGATTGGGATTCCAGGACGAAGCAATGCTTTGGATATTGCCGCTCGGTTGGGGATGCCTGAACAGGTCGTTGCTGCGGCACGTGGCTTGACCGATCAGGACAGTCAGGACCTAAATGCGATGATTTCTGATTTGACGGAACAAAAGCGGCATGCAGATGCGGACGCAGAACGGTTACGTCAAGAATTAGCCGAGGCGGATGAGCTGCATGCTCAACTGAAAAAACAATTCGATGCTTACCAGCACCAGAAGGATCAGTTGATGACAGATGCTAAGCGCGAGGCTAACCGATTAGTCGATGAGTCCCGTAAGCGGGCCAATCAGATTATTTCAGATCTCCGTAAGAAGCAATTGGCCGCTGGTAAGAGCGTGGTCAAGGAAGATGAATTGATTGCTGCTCAAGGGGCACTGAACGCCTTACAGCAGGATAGTAAGCTGAAGAAAAATCGCGTACTGCGGCGAGAAAAGGCTAAGCTTGACTTTCATAAGGGCGATAGCGTCTTAGTGAAGTCATATGGACAGGTTGGTGTCTTGATGGAGCAGTTGGACGACCAGCATTGGGAGGTTCAACTAGGAATCTTGAAGATGAAGATCGCGACTAATGACTTGGAAAAGGCCCAAGATCCGGCTAAATCAGCTAAACAACCACGGGCTAGTGTCAAACGTAGTGGATCAAGCGGCATGTCCGCAACGTTGGATTTGCGAGGGCACCGATATGAAGAAGCCATGGCAGAGGTTGATCGTTACATTGACTCGGCCCTGTTGGCTGGCTATCCGTCCGTTACCATCATTCATGGGAAAGGGACAGGGGCACTTCGAAAGGGTGTTACGGACTATTTGAAGCGTAATAATCGGATTAAAAGTTTCGGTTTTTCTCCGGCTAATGCCGGTGGCGATGGTTCAACGGTTGTGCACTTTAAGTAAGGCTAACAAATTGTAAGCAATTTAGTTGTGATTTTGGTTATTTCTGGTAGACTAAAGCTTGTATTGAGAACTAGGGAGGTAATTGGTTATGGCAACAGTAGTAGAAACAACGGACAAAACCTTTGAAGCAGATACGGCCAAGGGCGTGACGTTAACTGACTTTTGGGCAACTTGGTGTGGTCCTTGTCGGATGCAATCACCTGTCGTCGAACAATTAGCCGACGAAATGGGCGATCAAGTCACATTCAACAAGATGGATGTTGACGCTAACCCGAATACACCACAATCCTTTGGGATCATGAGTATCCCAACGTTGCTGGTTAAGAAAGATGGCACCGTAGTGGACTCAATTGTGGGTTACCACTCAAAGGATCAATTAAAGAAGATCTTGGATCAATACCTGTAATAATAAAAGCGTGTCGGATTATCCGACACGCTTTTATTATTAGAATTTGAAATGGGACGCCTGCTGTGACTCCCAATATTTTGACGCTTAGTCCGTGGCAGTGTCCTCATCAGTCATCGGTTTCGGATGATTAATGGTCAGCGGTTGTGGCGCATCGTAGTCCGGAATAACGTCTGTGGGATCGGTGTAGACTTCAAAAGTTACCGCTTGGTTTTGCAGTTTGCGTGGTGTATCGACGAGTTCAGCTTCGGCAGCAACCCCCAGTTGTTGGGCCATCATTTCAGCGAGAAATCCAGCTTCCAGCGTGAAAGCTTCGTCACCACTAAGGGTTTTACGTAAGCGGACAATGTCGCCACTTAATTGCCACCGCGTGGACTGGGCCGTTTGCTTCACCATCGTTAGCGTGCCAAATCCGGCTTGGGCAAAGAACGCACTAGCGTCTTGTGGGTTACCGATTGGAAACCGACGGGCGAGTGACTTGCCCGCCCAATACGTAATGGCGCCCTGATCTTCCCCTAATAATTCCGGTAAAAGTGCTTCTCGCAGTAATAGTTGCGGAAAATTTGCTTCGCCGGCAGCATCCTGCATAGCGGTTTGATATAAGTTTTTCACGATGGTAGACTCCTTCATCCGAATAGTTTCATATAATTTATTATACCGTAATTTTTTCGCGAAGTTCTTGATGACAGAAATTTAACAATTTTTTACGTCTGTATGACAGTTTTAAATGGCTGTAACTTGAAACCGGTTCATAAAAAGGCGATAATATAGTTTCAAGTAAATCGAGAAGGAGCGTTGCTTCATGCAAAATGATCCGATTGGTCTAATGGATTCAGGGGTCGGTGGTTTGACCGTCTTAAAGGAAGTTCAACGGTTGTTGCCCACTGAAAATACAGTATTTTTGGGCGATCAGGCGCGTTTGCCATATGGACCGCGCTCGGTGGCTGAGGTCACAATGTTTACCAAACAAATTGCGCAATTTTTACGCCAACAAGCGGGAATCAAAGCGTTGGTGATTGCGTGTAACACGGCAACCGCGGCGGCTCTGACAACGATGCAGCAAACATTGCCCATTCCGGTAATCGGCGTTATTGCACCGGGTGCGCAGGCCGCGGTGCAGACAACCCGTAATCACCGAATTGGGGTGATTGCAACGGCCGGAACGGTTAAGAGTGACCAGTACCGGCGAGATATTTTAGCAGCAGCACCTAATAGTCAAATTTTTAGTGTGGCTTGTCCGGAAATGGTGACGCTGGCTGAGCAAAATGACTTAACGACCACACATGCCCAGTCCGTAGTAGCGGCAAACTTGGCGTCACTTACGGATAAGAAAATTGATACGTTGGTGATGGGTTGTACGCATTTTCCATTATTGCGAAGTGCTATTCAGCGCACTGTGGGTTCACAGGTGACTTTGGTGGACCCCGGCTTAGCAACTGCGGAACAAGCAGCGGCTATCCTAAAGACGCACGGGTTACTTAATCCAGCCACAACGCGTGGAACGGCCCAGTTCTTTACCACGGGGGAGACGGCTCACTTTGATACATTAGCTAGTCAGTGGTTGGATCAGCAACCGACGCCAGCAAAGCACGTGTCTATTGCCCAGCTGACAACCCCGATGGAGGTTAACTAAAATGACAAACACAATTGTAATTGCCACCAATAATGCGGGGAAGGCCCGTGAATTCCGCGCTATTTTTGAACCGAAAGGCTTGCAGGTCAAAACTCTGGCTGATTTTCCGACACTGGATCAGGTCGCTGAAACGGGTCAGACGTTTACTGAGAATGCAACTTTAAAGGCGACAGCAGTGGCCCAAGCAACTCAGTTGCCCGTACTAGCGGATGATTCTGGCTTAATGGTAGATGCTTTGAACGGGGCACCTGGTATTTATTCCGCGCGTTATGCGGGGGATCATGATGATGCTAAGAATAACGCGAAATTGCTGGCAGAGTTACATGATGTTCCCGCCGAGAAGCGCGGGGCGGCTTTTCACACGTCACTCGTGTTGATTAAGCCTAATGGTAAAAAATTAGTGGCAACGGGTGAAGTTCGTGGCGAAATTCTGACAGCACCGCGGGGAGCCGATGGTTTTGGGTATGATCCCTTATTCTACGTCCCTGCTGAAGGCCAGACCTTTGCTGAGATGGGATTAGTCCAGAAGAATCAGCATAGTCACCGGGCTAAGGCCACAGCAGCGATGTTGCCGCAGTTTGATCAATGGTGGGAGGACTAAGCATGGCACGTTGGTTGGTAGTTAGTGATAATCATGGTGATCGTGAGATATTGGTTAGTTTACGGCAGGCACTAAAGCCGGATGCAGTATTTCACTGTGGTGATTCTGAGATGGAAGCAGCCGATCCTTGGTTCAAAGGGGCATATGTGGTTCAAGGTAACATGGACTTCGATAGTGAATTGCCGCTAGTCGAAACGCCTACAGTTGATGACTGTAAGGTGTTATTGACCCATGGACATTATGATGCCGTGCACTGGGATTTAACCAAGCTAAAGCTGCATGCGGATGAAGTGCAAGCAGACCTGGTGTTCTTTGGTCATACGCATGAATTGGCGGCGGAAGCAGTTGGTGGGCACGTTTTTGTCAATCCCGGGAGTATTAGTCAGCCGCGAGGTGAGTATCGCCAACTGGGCGGCACCTGTGCGGTGGTTACAGTAACTGCGGATCAATGGGACGTGCAATATTACACGCGCGATGCCCAGCCAGTTACCGATCTTGATTTTAGTTTTAAGCGGCCCTAATGCAGAAAGGATGACTCACCTATGATTGACCCTGCTGTCGAGCAGATGTTACGCAAGGACCCGAAAAGTTATGTGATTCCCGCTGAGGTGGTAGCAAATGTGACGGCTACCAATACGCTAGAACACGCCCTGATGGTGTTATCTAAGGTTGGCTATACGCGGATTCCTGTGTTGGATGCGGATGATCACCTGCAAGGGTTATTACCGTTAGCCGCGATTACCGACCAATTGTTAAAGGTTCCAGGCGCGGCTGTTGAACAATTAAGTAACTACACGGTAGCAGATGCGATGCGGCCAGTAGAACATTGGGTGGATGATCCAGCACGGTTGGAAACCATTTTAAGTTACTTAGTTGATGAACCGTTTATCCCATTGATTGATGAACAGCAGGTTTTTCAAGGGATTATTACGCGCCGAGAAATCTTAAAACGTGTTAATTACTTGGCACATAATTTGGATGAGAATTATGAGGTGACACCACGCGTACCAGTAATTGGTAGAGATATAAAATAATAGGACGCAGTTACCGTATCAGAAGGTGTATGAAGTAACCAGTGATTCAGATAAAACCATCACTAACGAGAGTTGGTGATGGTTTTTTGCGTTCATTGAATGGTCAGACATGGATGTTATAGATATTAAAAAATTCGATCGGATAAAATTGAAGGGCCGTTAAGAGAAAATGAGTAAATAAAAAAGCCACAGTGCAATTTGCAATGCAGCTTGTATTGCGATAAACTAAACGTAAAGATTGCTTAGTCGTTGATCAAACTAATTCTGTTTATCTTTGGGATCTTCCATGTTATCAAGTGCATATTCACAAGCCTGAATAACAAAAGTCGAGAATGTAACATCTTCGCCAGAGATAGCATGCTCAATTTTCTCCACAAGTGGGAGGGGAAACCGAACAGTTTTATTCACTGTTTCTTTACGATCATGTCGGATTTTAAAAGCCATTTGCAATTACCTCCTGCAAGATAATTGTAAAGATTTATGAATTAATAATATGCACTACATTAAGCAATTTGTAAAGCAATACAATGTGCTTATTTATCTAAATCGTGAATAAGGCGGGATAAGTAATAAGACTAAAATACGTTGAATTAAGGGGGGACATTGCGTGGCTGAAAAAGTTGAACTAAATGCCTTACATCAATTTTATAGCAGCCTAAACGATTTAGTTGGAACCGAATCGATGATGATTATTTACGAGCATTATAAAGGGACCCAATTGAATTTTCCGATTCATTTGTATGACCGTAAAGTTGCGGCAAAATATGTGGTGACGGAATTTGACGGTCATAACCAAGTTAATTTAGCTCGTAAATATGGCTACTCGCAAAAATGGGTACATTCAGTCTTAAGAGCAGCAAAAGAAAATAGAGAAACGGAGTGATTTTATTATGGCAGATTCGAAAATTTTTAAGTTAAGTGATGGATTAGATGTTGAAAAGATTGGGCAGGCCATTCAGGGCTGGCTTCGTGAGAAAAAACAGTTACATACAGAAGTTATGCAAACTAATGAAGGCTATTTGGTACAGGCTAAACAAGAAGACAGTTGGAAAAAGGTTGTTGGTATGGATTCGGCTGTTCAAGTGCAAATATTCAAAGCTGGTGAAGACCAGATTATGGTGAATGTTGGTTCGGGAAAATGGATTGATAAAGCAGGAGCAGCAACCATTGGAATGGTGGCTTTTGCTCCATTAGCAGTCACCGCGGCGATTGGCGCGTGGAATCAGAAGAAACTGCCTGAAGAGCTATTTGCTTTTGTTGAACAATTTATTATGAGTGGTGGTAAATCGGTAACGGTATCAATGGCCGCTAGTCAAAGTGCACATGATGGAGAAATTGTATGTCCAAATTGTAAAGCCATCAATGCTGAGGGTGCTAAATTCTGTGCCTCTTGTGGTACCAAGTTGGGTAAGGAATGTCCTAATTGTCATGCGCAGGTTGGCTTAAATACGAAGTTCTGCCCCAACTGTGGTACGGACTTGAACCCCAAACCTAAGGAAATGACCTGTCCGGATTGTCAACATGTCGTGTCAGCTGACACTAAATTCTGTCCTAATTGCGGTCACAATTTTAGTTAGTGGGGATAGATCGTATGAGAAAGTGTCAAAATTGTAATCATGAAAATCCAGATAATGCTGCTTTTTGTGAGAATTGTGGGATCAAATTTATTGATAATCTAAAAAAGTGTCCCCAATGCCAAACAGTAAACACCAGTGAAAGTCGTTTCTGTGAGAACTGTGGGTACGATTTTCAGTCAGCTACACCAAAAGATACGGGCAATGAAGAACAATTACAACAGAGTAATCGTTCAAATGCCGTACACGATTTGGCAGAACAGCAGGTTCCTACGTCTGCTGCAGATGTGACAAGCACCATGGCAAATGGAAGTGACAATGCGATATCCAGCGCCCAGGAAAGACCCCAGGTTCAACATGCTATTGATGGAAAGGAGAAATCTCAATCTGGTTCAGAATCAGAAAGTTCTCAAGGAAAACTTTCGTCAGCGCCCGATGGGGCATCGATGATGACTGGTGGTACACCGGATAAGCAAAGGGTGTCACGGCTCCCTAAGGGGGTACGTCTTGTGAGTGGACTGGTGATTATTTTATTAATTGGTGTTGGTGCGTATTTTGTTTATGGCCATCCGAGTGCCTCTTCTAAGGCACCAAGCACACCGGCAGTGACTAATAAGGAGCGTTCAAATGTCGCGACTAAAGAATCAGGTACTAGTTCTAGTGGTGAGAAGCATAAATCAGTTAACTTTAATGTGACTGAAATCAAAAAAGATATTGGAGCAACTGTGGGAGCAATTGGTGGAACAAATTCGGTGTATGTATCGCCGGTTAACAGCGAGCAAAGTGTCGTTGTGAATAACGGATCGCAGCGATCGGCAAGCAGCATCAAAATCTATATTATGGTTACCGCCTATGCAATGGCTAAGGAGGGTGTTTTCAACTTGAATGATACGCATACATTAACGAATGATGAAAAAGTTGGTGGCACTGGTGTCATTCAAAATATGCGTGCGGGAACCGAATTAAGCTATCGAGAGATCATTGAATATATGATCGACGATAGTGATAATACGGGAGCTAACATTATGATTGACAAATTGGGTGGCTTTCAGTTAATCAATAATAAGATTAAAAGCATGGGTGCAACTGATACAAAGTTGCGGCGAAAGATGTTGGATACGAAGGCACTAGATAATGGGCGTGATAATACGACGTCCGCGCGTGATATGGGAACGACACTCAAGATGATCTACAATCATCATTTGGTTTCGCGTGAGGCTGATGATGAAATGTTAGCTATCTTGAGAAAGAATCAAAATCGGACAAAGTTACCCAATCAGCTTCCTAGTACAGCAACGGTTTACAATAAGACTGGGGAGTATGCAGATTATGGGGTACAAAATGATGCCGAAATCGTCCGAAATAGCCAGGGTGCTTTTGTGGCAGTAGTACTATCTGAAGATGGAGAGGAAACTGATCAACTGGCGGCGATGAATAAATTAGGATTAATGCTGTATCAAAATATATTGGCGTAAGCGAGGAATAAATATGAAATACTGTCCACATTGTGGGAAGCCGGTTCGAGAAAATGCTAAGTTTTGTCCGAGTTGTGGAGAAACATTAACAGTTAGTCAAGATCAACCAGCTACAAATACAAATCAAATTACAGGAATTTATGACAGTGCAACGGCGAAACTAAATCAATACACTGGCGAAAAAGGTGCCGTCAAAGTAAATATTTCAGACTTGTTTTCAGAGGTTTTTAAACATCATTCTAAAAAAGAAGCAGATGCCATTTTTATTGCAGGGACCGAAAGCACGACGCCCGCATTAGCGGATGTGTCGGATGAATGGGCTAAACCATGGCTGTTTTCTCGAATTTTAATCGGTTTTCTGTTGGCCTTTGTGGTGCTTTTGTATATGGCCGTAAGTTTCCACAATGATAAAGCAGTTCCAGGACTAATTTTGGTTGGTGCATTTGCTGTCCCATTTTCTGGGCTGGTCTTTTTCTTTGAAGCCAATGCATTCAAAGATATTAGTTTGTTTGAAGTGATCAAGGTTTTCTTCATCGGTGGTATATTTTCATTAGTTGTCACGTTATTCTTGTATCAATTTGTGACTTTTAGTACAACAAGTCAGTATTTGGGCGTCTTAACACTCAAGGATTCCGTGTCAATTGGCGTTGTTGAAGAACTAGGGAAGGTTTTAATTATTTCGTACTTTATTAGCCAATTGAATGTTCGCCATATCTTGGACGGTATCTTAATTGGTGCAGCGGTCGGTGCAGGATTCGCGGCTTTTGAAACGGCTGGATATATTTATGATGCAGGTAGTCAGCTCGTAGCAGTGGCCATTTTACGTGGTTGGTCGGCCATTGGGGGTCATTTAGTGTGGGCGGCGATATCTGGTGGAGCGATTATGATTGTTAAACGTGACCAACCGTTTAAGTTCAGCCAGTTATTAGATACACGTTTTCTTGTATTTTTTATTCTATCAGTGATGATGCACGCTGCGTGGGATTGGGACATCACTATTTTAGGTAGCGCTTATCTAAAGCTAATTTTGTTGATTGTGTTAGCCTGGATAATCGTGTTTGTTTTGATGAGCGCGGGATTAAAAGAGATATCGCGTTTGAAACACCAACCGATAGAATGATTTAGAAATGAGAGTATTGGCTTGACCGGGCTCCACACAGGATTTACTGTAGTGAGGCCTTTTTTGTGTATAGGACAGAACTTAGTGAAACTAATGATCTTGATCGGTTAGCTTCTATCCGCTTAAGACGTAGTTGATTCTATTTTTTTTACGTGGTTTAATTAATGATAATAATCTGAAACGAATCTGGACGGGGGGTGAGCCGAATTATGAAAATTATTCTAGGCGTTTTCATCGCAATTTTGTGGCTCTTTACCATTGGTTTAGCTATTATGGCCGCCACAGGGGCAGGGCATTTTGCCTCATTTGTTATTTTATTCGCGCTGAGTATATTCTGTACGGTCGACTGGTGGCGACTGGACCGTTAAGGGAGGTTAGCTAATGGCAGGAAAACAGCAAGTTGATCCGCAGCAACAGCTTAAAGTTTTTAAAGCGTTGGCTGATCCGGTCCGCTTGAAGATCGTCCATTACTTAAAACAGCTTGACCATGAGGTGGCCTGTGGTGAAGTCCAACAGGCCATCCAGATTAGTAAGACGTCAGGCACCTATCATTTTAAGTTGTTACAGAATGCAGGGTTAATTACGGCGCGTAAAGAAGCCCGTGAAAAATACGTGCAGTTGAACCCCGTAGTATTTCAAACTTACGTCACGGATTTTTTTGCGGATAGGCAACGATAGTAACGTGGTTAAGTGGTGCCGAAACGGTATCACTTTTTTTATAACGGTTTTTGCTTGTCAGCCGTTAACCGGGATGGTATGGTAAAATAGTTCAAAAATATTTGAACTATTTTAATCGCGATTGAAAGACGTTCATGGCAGAAGGTAAGGAATGGACAATGAACAGACAAGGGACTCAAACCAAGTGGATTCTGATACTAACCTCGCTGGGATTTTTTATGTCAATGATGGATTCGATGATTGTGACGACAGCATCGACAGCTATTCGATTAGATTTTGGAATAACGGTAGGAACACTTCAATGGGCATTGAATGCCTATAACATTACGATTGCGGCGGTGTTATTGGTCGGAGTTGCTTTGGGAGAAAGATATGGTCGGCGACGGGTCTACAGTTATGGTTTAGTGATTTTTACCCTCGGATCAATTTTATGTGCGTTAGCGACTAATATTACATGGCTAATCATTGCCCGGGTAGTGGAAGGCGTGGGCGCATCGGTGATGACGCCGCTGTCTATGGCAATTTTGTCACACGCATTACCCGTAAGTGAACGTGGTCGTGCTTTGGGCATTTGGAGCGGAATTGGGGGATTAGCCTTGATTGTCGGGCCGTCCTTAGGTGGCTTGATTGTTGCCCGATTAAGTTGGCAATGGATTTTCTGGATTAACGTGCCGGTTGGCGTGGTTGCTTTGGGGCTAACGGGGCGCCTGCTTCCGGAAAGCTATGGTCGTCGTGAGCGGTTAAGCGGATTAGATGCCAGTCTGATTATGGTGGCCTCGGCCGGCCTAATTTGGGCATTATCGGCACTGACGTCAGCGCAAGTGGATCGCGTGGTCGCCATGAGTATCGGTGTCGGTAGTGGGTTACTGGGAGCTTGGTTTATTTGGCGGCAGAAACGGGCATCGCAGCCACTAATGCCATTGGACTTTTTCCACTCGGCAGTCTTTCGTGGCGGCAACTGGGCAACATTTTTACTATATGCGTCGATGTACGGGGTGGTTTTCTTCTTACCGCAGTTTTTTCAGATCGTTGGGCAAGCCAATGCGTTGACGGCGGGATTGGAATTATTACCGTGGACCGGAACCTTGGTCATGGTGGCGCCATTTGCTGGGTGGGCTGTGGACCGATTTGGTGAGCGACGAATGGCCATGTTGGGGTTGTTGAATCAGGGGGTGGGTTATGGTGCACTGGCAGGACTGGCTGCGCCAACTCGGGGATACGGTTGGTATGTGGGCCCTTTGATTCTGGCAGGATGCGGCTTATCAATGGCCGGGCCAGCCTTACAAAAAGCCGTGTTAAGCACTGTGGCGCCAGTTGCATTAGGCAAGGCCTCCGGTATTTATAATGTTTTTCGTTTGCTGGGTGGTGCGATTGGAACAACCTTGGCTGTAGCAGTCTTTGGTTACTTTGGACGCGTTCAAACAGCGGTGACCTTTACTCAGGGGTTTCAAGCAGCAATGATCCTGGCGGCTTGGCTTTCGTTGCTAGGATTGTGGTACGCGCGACTGTTAACTAGTGAAGATTAGTTAGTTTAAATAGCATAACGATCTTTATACAAAAAGCCATCGTCACTATCTCACGTTGTCACAAAAAGGCGACCAGCGAAAATCTTCGGATTTTCGCTGGTCGCCTAATTTTTAGGGGCTTATATCGCAGTCTCTTTTCTGAGACGCATTATTGACCAGCAACTGGTGCTGGCGTATGGGTCGGTAAATGAATACCGGCCTCCCGAATGGCTTTTAAATAGGCAGTCAAAAAGGTTGCTTGAAGAGCAAACTGACTTCCACTCTTGGCAACGACAATCACCTGGTAGACCAACTCGCCAGTGGGCAAGGTGACGACACCAGTTAACGCCGGTTCGCCAATGACACTGGGATGTTCCGGCATTAAGCGCTCATTGACGTTTCGAATGATTGCTGGCAATTGTTCGACCGGTGTGGTGGGGGCAATTGGAATATTGACGGTGGCACGCATATCGTTGCGCGAGCGGTTCGCCACAATAGTAATGTTTCGATTGGGGATGAAATTGATGGTACCGTCCGCCCCGGTGACTTGAGTCGTTCGCAAGCCCATGGCTGTGACGGTGCCCTCAATCGTGCCAATCTTGACTGTATCACCCACATCGAATTGTTGTTCTAATAGAATGGAAATACCAGTGACAAGGTCGCTGACAAAGCCTTGGGCTCCGAGTCCTAAAGCTAGACTGAAGATCCCAGCGCCGGCGACTAACGTCCCAACGGGCACACCCAAGGTTGATAACAGGGCGTAAATCCAAAAGAAGAGCACCGTATAGTGAAAGAGATTGAGGCTGAGCATGCTAATCGTCTGGAGCCGATTGCTGCCAGTACCGTCTGCTGCGGGCTTGAGGTAGCGTTTAAATGAGCGATGGAGAATCCATTTGCCCACAACGTTAATCACGAAGAACAACAGAGTGAGGAAAATTAAACTTAAAAAGCGACTGGTGATCAGATGCCAGAATTTTTCCCAGTCAAAGGAACTTAAATAATGTTGCAACCACTTACTCGAAGTGGCGGTGGGGGTTACTAAGCTGGTCACGATTTGCGTCTCCTTTAGCTGAAGTCATTTATCCCTCAGTTTAGCAGATTTTTTAAGACACGCCCAGCCCACTATAAATAAATGGTGGTGAAATGCAGAGTATTAATTGCGTGTAAGCGGTGAGAATGCTATTCTATTGGTAAGTAATGAAGCACAAGGAGGGGTTGTCATGACCGGTGGACAAGTAGCGGGCCTGATCGCAGCAATTGCATTTTTGATCTTGGTTCTCTTCATTGGCATGTTCTTAGTAAAGATGAATAAAACGTTGGGTGAGGTCAATCGCTCAATGAAGTCGATGACGTCAGATATTGATGTCATTAGTCACCAAGCCGAAGATATTATGGCTAATGCGAATGAACTGCTGACGGACGTGAATAAAAAGGTTGCCACGATTGATCCCGTATTTCAGGCTGCCGCTGATCTCGGTGAAAGTGTCTCAGATCTGAATACGGCGACCCGTAATTTAACGGATCGCGTGGGCGTGACGGCTAAGAAGACGGCAAAAACGTCGATGGCCGCACGTGTCAGCAAGACCGCTTTTGATTTGTATCGGAATCGCAAAAACAAGAACTAATCACGAAGGGAAGTCATCAATATGGCAAAACACAAGTTATTGGCAGGATTGGTATTGGGTGGGGCAGCCTATGCGGCTTATCACGCCTTAGATTTGGAACAACGCGAAGCCTTAAAGGACGCCGCGCGTGACCGTTACAATGCCTTAAAGGATCGGGCCATTGATTACGCCTTTTATGCTGCTGACGCTGCTGACGATTTTAAGGAAGCCTTGGACGAACGCTTGGCTAACAAAGCAGATGCACCGGCTTGGCATGATGCCGCTAGTGATGAAACGGCCGCTGATGCGGATGACGATATTGTCTTGAGTAGCGATGAAGCAACGGCAACGGCCGATGCAGCGACACCTAGTGCTGATGATGTGCCAGAAAAGCCAGTTGAATAAGCATGATTGCGGGATTAACGAGTCGGTTAATCCCTTTTTTATTGCCCAAAATAAAAAGGACTGGTTAACCAGTCCTTTAAAGGATTATCCCACGTAAGTGAGTTCCTTTGACGTGTGTGTAAAGGGTAAGCTACCATCAGCGGTAACGTGAACACAATCTTCGATCCGTACTCCAGCAACGCCAGGAATGTAGATGCCTGGTTCAATGGAGAAGCACATGCCTGGTTCCAGAACCAAGTCATTTCCCGCCATAATGGAAGGAAATTCATGATCACTCATACCCATGCCATGACCGAGCCGGTGAATAAAGTATTCCCCATAACCCGCCTTGGTAATGATGTCGCGAGCAATTTTATCCAGCTCAGCGGCAGTCATCCCTGGTTTAACGGCGGCTTGTGCGGTTAATTGGGCTTCCAGACAGACGTCGTAGATTTCCTTTTCTTTAGCACTTGGTGTCCCCAAAGCAACGGTTCGTGACGCATCAGAAATGTAACCGTCATAGACCGTCCCTAAATCGAATAGGACCAGTTCATTGTTTTGAAATTTGGTATCGTTAGTGGCACCATGCGGTTCAGCGGCGTGGGCACCGGCCTGAACGAGGCTACCGAAAGACATTTCCATAATGCCTTCCTTCATCAAAGCGTACTGCAACTCGGCAACGGCTGATTGCTCCGTTTTACCGGCCTTCACGGCTGCAAAGCCATGTTCAAAGGCAAAGTCATCCCACTTACCGGCAATTTCCAACTTCTTGATTTCATCGGCAGACTTAATCAAGCGCATGTGTTCAATGAAACTGGTGATGTCAAGGTCAAAGCTAGGTGCACTAAACTGCGCTGCGAGGGCTTCCATCCGGGCAACTTGTAGTTGACCCTTTTCAATGGCCACGTGTTCTGGGTTTACGTGGCGTTGCTTAACTTGGTCCGCAATCATGGCCCAAGGATTTTCATGATCCAGGTAACCAATGACTGGGAATTGCCATCCCGTTTCTTTGATGACTTCGACTTCAAGAGCTGGCGCAAAGATAAAGGGGTCTTGGTCGGGGAAGACGACTAAGGCCAGAACCCGTTCGATTGGGTCGCTCCCAAAGCCCGTCAGGTACTCGATGGTCTTGGGATTGCTCAGATAAGTCATACTAGCGTGGTGTTGTGCGGTCCATTGCTGGATTTGTTCAAGTTTCGTCATTCAATTCACCCCTTCAAAAAGTACTTTAATTATACCATATGCAGCAATCTGGCTTGAAAATTCTATGAAATTAAGGTATTCTTTGATTTGAAAACGTTTTCAATGTTGCGCGAATCGGCGAGGTTCTGTATACTGGTCAAGTTGCTTGAAAACGGATGAAAACAAATCAAAACAAGGAAGAAAGGGCTATCGCTATGGAAAAACAAACTGTAACAATTTACGATGTGGCCCGTGAAGCGGCAGTTTCAATGGCTACCGTCTCCCGGGTCGTTAATGGCAATCCGAATGTCGAACCGGCCACACGGAAAAAGGTTTTAGAAGTTATTGATCGGTTGGACTACCGGCCTAACGCCGTTGCACGTGGATTAGCCAGCAAGAAAACGACCACGGTGGGAGTAATTATTCCTGACGTGACGAACGCCTATTTCTCTTCATTAGCGCGAGGAATTGATGATATTGCGATGATGTACAAGTATAATATCATTTTGACGAACTCTGATGAAAATGGTGGCAAAGAAGTTCAAGTGCTCAATACCTTGATGGCTAAGCAAGTTGACGGGATTATCTTTATGGGTAATCAGGTTACGGACGAATTGCGTGAAGAATTCAAGCGTTCTAAGGCACCAGTTGTATTGGCTGGTTCCGTGGATGCTGAAAAGGCCCAACCAAGCGTTAACATTGATTACGTTGCGGCGGTGGCAGAAGCCGTTAAAAACTTGATTGATCACGGCAATAAAAAAGTCGCCTTCGTTTCTGGCCCAATGGATCAGGCCATCAATCATGATTACCGGTTAAAGGGTTATAAGAAGGCATTGAAAGATGCTGGGATTACCTATGATGAAAAGTTAGTCTTTGAAACTGACTATACCTATAAAGCGGGTCAATCACTAGAACCAGCCTTGAATGCTGCGGGTGCAACGGCAGCATTTGTGGGTGATGATGAATTGGCTGCAGGGGTAATGAACGGTCTGACCGATGCTGGGGTTGATGTTCCTGGTGAGTTTGAAGTGATTACCAGTAACGATACCAAGCTAACGGAACTGGTTCGGCCCAAGATGAGCTCAATCACACAACCACTGTACGATATTGGTGCGGTGGCAATGCGGTTGCTGACGAAGCTGATGAATAATGAAACAGTTGAGGAAAACACGGTTATCTTACCTTATGGGTTAATGAAGCGTAGCTCAACGAAGTGATATCTAGGCACCGGGGGACCGGTGCCTTTTATTTTGGCAAAAATTGGGAAAAGGTTAAGGTTAGAGACGGTTAAGGTCAGTTTAACCCAGATAAAATGGTGATGTGCTAAAATGAAAACAATGAAATTGCTTTATGGGAGGTGCTGGAGTGAGCGCCAATAGTCGAATGGCACGGTATCATGCCACTGAAGAACCAGAGATACAAGAAACCCAATCGGTGAGCCCTTATCAACGGCGCCCGGCGTTAGCTCGGTGGTTAGCTGTTCTAGTTTTATTGTTGACTCTAACGGTTGGTCTAAGAATGACCGTCTTTAATGCCACGTACACAGCCGGCGTTGTTTCTCGTTCCACAACCGGGGAAAAGGTAATTAATCAATTAAATGATGAATTGCAAAGTTACGGGATCTCCGGGTCACCGATTACGACTAGCCTGGCGCAACCGTACTTGGCGATGGGCGTCGCTCAATTGTATGGGCAAACACCCACGACATCAGTGGATGACACTGATTTATCGAGTGCGGTTAGTAGTCAGGCGGTTACCATGGGCACCACGGCCTCTAATCGGGTGATTAGTCGTATAGCGAAACAGGCTGGAAAATTGGCTAAGGCGGCATTTGGTACCCCGGCGATGAAGCAGGCGGCAATAAAAATTCAATTCGCTCAGAAGGTGAATTTGTGGGTGATGATTGCGACGTTATTACTTCTAGTCGTGACGTTCTTTTACGCGTTAAGTGTTCACCACGTTTTTGCTAGTCTGGGGCCAGGATTAACGTTAGGCGGGCTGTTGACAACTATAGCCGGTGCGGTGAGCTATGTTGGGTTACCGTTAGTGGTAACCAGTTCTAGTCAAACGGTGGCCGCATTGCTCACCACGATTGGGCATAATGGGTTGGCTGTCATTATTTTTATGGGTATCGCAGAAATAATTGTTGGCTTGGTTGTATTACTGGGTCATCGCACATTCCGCAACGCCTAAATGATGTGAATAGAAAAGCCACACAATCGGGTTAATTCCTAATTGTGTGGCTTTTTTTAAATTAAAATTTTTGATAGAAAATCTTGAGCACGTTCGGTTTGGGGATGACTAAAGAACTCATCCGGGGTATTCGTTTCTTGGATGTAGCCGTCAGCCATGAACCAGACTTGATCGGCAACGGATTTAGCAAACCCCATTTCATGGGTGACGACCACCATCGTCATTCCTTGATTCGCTAAATCTTGCATGACATTGAGTACTTCGCCAACCATTTCAGGGTCAAGTGCGGAAGTAGGTTCATCGAAGAGCATGACTTTGGGGTCCATCGCAAGCGCACGGGCAATAGCAACCCGTTGTGCTTGACCACCAGATAAGCTGTTAGGGAAGGCGTCGGCATGATCATCCAGATTAACTTGTTGTAAAAGTTCATGGGCTCGTTGGGTTGCGGTCTTGTCATCCACACCTTTGACTTTCATGGGTGCCAGCTTAATATTTTCGAGAACGCTCATGTTAGGGAAGAGGTTAAAGCCTTGGAAGACCATTCCCATTTGTTCGCGGAGTTCATTGACTCGTTTGGCATCTAAGGTCGTTAGATTTTCACCGGTAAAGGCGACTTCACCACTGGTTGGTGTTTCAAGGAGATTGAGACAGCGAAGAAAGGTTGATTTACCACTACCAGACGGGCCGATAACCACGATAACTTGACCAGGCATCACGTCTTCAGTGATATCCTTTAAAACCGTGTTTTTGCCAAAGTTTTTAGCTAGGTTTTTAACCTCAATAATTGGTTTAGTCATGTTGCATTCTCCTTTCGAAGTAATTCAAAATTCGCGAAGCCGTAAAGGTCAAGATGAAGTAAAGGACCATGATAACGGCAATTGGGGCAACACCACGGTAAGTATCAGACCGAACAATATTGCTTTGGAAGATCAATTCGGAGACCCCGATGATTGAAACGATCGAACTGTCCTTGATTAAGGTAATAAACTCGTTTCCCAATGATGGCCAGATATTCTTCAATGCCTGGGGCAAGATAACGTAACGCATTGTGGCGCCACTGGACATCCCTAAGCTACGAGCAGCTTCAGTCTGGCCAGCGTCAACGGAATTAATGCCTCCTCGAATGTATTCAGCAACGTAGGCACCAGAGTTAAGGGAGATGGCGATAATCCCCGAGGTCAGTGCAGGCAAATTGACGATGAGGCCTAAACCAAAGTAGACGAACATGACCTGGACCATCATTGGTGTTCCCCGAATAAATTCGACGTAAGCCGTTGCTAACCAACGTAAGCCGGTCCGGAAGACGCCACCTTGACCCATCCGGGCAAGTGCGAGTAAGACCCCGAGAATGAAGCCAAAGAAGACGGAGCAAACGGTGATAATTAACGTATATTCAACCCCAGTTAGAAAAGCCTTCCAATAGTGCCACATACTGGTGTTGACAGTATTAGTTTTTAAATACTTACCAGCCGCTGGCAAGTAAGTTTTGTTGACTAGATTTTGTGTTTTAATCTGGTCAACAGATTTGTTGGCTGCGTGAACGAGGGCTGATGAGCCTTTCTTGAAGGCGACCGCGGCACTCGTATCAGAAGCATTTAGATTGAAATCGCTGGGAATCGCCGCCAGTTCTTTGTTGTTTGCAACGTAGGCTTGAGCTGATGGCTTTTCCATGGCGACCCCTTGGATCTTATGACTTTGCAGGGCCAAAATGAGGTCGGAAACGGACGTCATACCTTTAACGGTTGTGCCTGAGGTTTGCTTTTTAGATTCGTTATACATCGTTGAACCAGTCTGGGCCCCGATGGTCTTACCGACAAAGGAATCTTTATTTTTATAGATGCCCTTATCGTTCTTGTTGATGACGATACTATAGCCACCCTGATAGTAGGTGTGGGTGAAATCAACGCTTTTTTTCCGAGCGGCGGTGGGGTTCATCCCGGAGATTACCATATCCACTTTACCTGTTTGTAAAGCCACGAGTAAAGAGTCAAAGGACATGGATTTAACGACCAACTTAACGCCTAAATCCTTAGCAATCTTCTCACCAACTGCCACGTCCATTCCAACAATCTTAGTCTTGCCGTGAACAGTAGCTTGAAATTCATAAGGTGGGTAGTCAGGGGAGGTCCCCATGACCAACGTCCCCTTTTTTTGAACCTTGGTTAGTGAACTGTCGGTGGCTGCATGCGCCGTACTCGTGGTCAGTGTGCTCATGCCAAATACCATCGTCAATAGTAACGCAAGGACTAAAATGACGTGTTTTTTCATATAATAGCTCCTCAATAATTTTGTTATTGCTAACGAGTATAATAGATAGTGCGTATTTATACAAGTTTTATTTTGATATATCTATTTTTATACACTGATTATTCGTATATGAAAGCGGTAACGTCCGTATAACACGGTAAATCTATAAAAATTTATACATTTTAAATGAATAGCGAATTTATGGGCCTAGTAATTGAATGAATGTTGAGTAAGTGCTAATATAAACAGTGTCTGTTTTATACGGATATTCGAATAAATTTTAGAAAAGAGGAGTTACGATGTCAGGACATTCTAAATGGCATAACATCCAGGGCCGGAAAAATGCTCAGGATGCAAAACGTGGAAAAATTTTCCAAAAAATCTCACGTGATTTGTACCAAGCTGCAAAAGCAGGTGGTCCTGATCCCGACGGTAACCCTCAACTTCGTTTGGAAATGGACAAGGCGCGGGCAGCTAACATGCCTAAAGAAAACATCAAGCGGGCTTTAGATAAAGCTTCTGGTGTTGGTGGCGCTAAGTTCGAAGAAATCACCTACGAAGGTTATGGTCCAGCCGGGACAGCAATCATGGTTGCTGCCTTAACGGATAACAAGAACCGGACGGCGGCTGCTATCCGTTCTGCCTTCACGCACCATGGTGGCTCACTGGGTGCAGCAGGGTCCGTTTCATACATGTTTGATCGGAAGGGTTACATTGTGATCCTCCGTGAAGACCTCGATACGGATGAAGATACGATGTTGATGGACGCACTTGACGCCGGGGCAGACGACATGGAAACGACTGATGACGCATTTAAGATCTATACGGATCCTTCATCAGTTACGGCTGTGCGTGATGCTTTACAAGAAAAGGGTTATTCCTTGGACACGGCTGAAGCGCGGATGTTCCCACAAAACACGACCGAAGTTCCAGAAGCTAAGGCTTCTCAATACCAAGGTTTAATTGACGAACTTGAAGACAACGATGATGTTTCAGATATTTATGAAGCAGCGGTGTTGCCTGAAGGTGTTGAATAAGATTTGAGGAAAAAGAGGCCTGCGGGTCTCTTTTTTTTCACGCATTTTAATGCTAACCGATGGCGATTGCGGAGATAACTAAAAGCACCCGGAGGTGAGGCAGATTGATCGACACGTTGATTGAACAAATGATTGCGACGGCAATTGAGCAGCGCGCAAGTGATCTTTACGTTTTGCCTGTGAAAGCAGGACTCCAAATTCGCTTACGTTGCGTCACGGGAGTAGTGACGTGGCAAACCGTGACGCGGACTGTGGGGGAACAACTAATTGCTTACTTCAAATTTCATGCCAATATGACGGTTAGTGAGCGTCGCCGGCCACAGGTAGGCGCACTGACCTGGCATAAGCCATACCCAGTCGAGTTGCGGTTCTCAACCGTTGGGGATTATGCGCATCAGGAGTCACTCGTAATCCGGTTAATTTACGCTTATCAGCAGACGCAAAATGCCTATTTAGTACCACAACAGGCCGGAGTTCTACAGCAATTGGCGCAACAACGCGGGTTAATGTTATTTTCCGGGCCCACAGGTGCGGGAAAAACAACCACCATGTACACAACAGCGCAAAAGCTAGCTGCGACAGCGGTCGTCCTAGCGATTGAAGACCCAGTGGAGATCAAGGAACCGCAATTTATTCAATTACAAGTCAATGAAGCTGCTGGTATGGCCTATGATACCCTGATTAAGGTTGGCTTACGTCATCGCCCGGATGCATTTATCATTGGTGAAATTCGGGACGCCGTGACGGCACAGGCTGCGGTTCGTGCAGCGTTGAGTGGTCACTTAGTTTTGAGTACGGTTCATGCTAAAAGTGCCGCTGGAACGGTGAATCGATTACTAGATCTCGGAGTAGATGCCACACAGTTACAACAAGTCTTAACGGCCGCTTGCTACCAGCGACTAATTCCTCGCATCCAGCAGGGCCCGGCCGTTTTGTTGGATATCTTGACTGAATCAGATCTTTGGCAAGAAACGACAACCGTTTCAGAAAGGTGGCGGCATGCACTTGAAACAGCAGCGCAGTCTGGACATATTACAGCCAAAACAGCGGCGAGTTTCCAAACCGGGTAAGTGGTCATTGGCGACACAGGCCCGGTTTTGCCAGTTGTTGGCGGATCAGTTAGCCAGTGGCTTTTCTTTGAAGCAAGCCATTGCGTTTCTACGAACGGTGGCCGGCGAATTTCCCCGTAGCCTAGCCACGATTGAACAGCAATTGGAACAAGGCACACCGTTAATTGACGTGTTGGCACCTTACTTACAAGCCAATGTGTATTTTCAATTAAGACTGACGCTGGCCCACGGTGATCTACAACCGGCTTTACAACAAGCGGCCCAATTTTTACGATTGGCAGCAACTCAGCGTCGTCGCTTTCAGCAACTGTTGATGTATCCATTAGGGCTATTGGTGAGTATGCTCGGCCTATTTGTGACGTTAAAGGTGGGCATTTTACCGCAGCTCCAGGGGGACTTAGCGGTCCAATCGATTGGCAATCAAGGAGGTTGGTACGGTTGGCTGGGACTCGGTGGTAGCTGTTTGTTAGGACTAGTAGGAGCCTGGCAGTGGTGGCATAGACAGCCGCGGTTACGGCTGGCAACGCTGTATTTACGAGTTCCGTTTGTTGGTCAACTAGTTCGGGCATATTATGCTTATTATCTGACGGCCAATTTAAGTCAACTGATTAGAACTGGCTTGAGTGTGAAACAAATGTTACGCGTTTTAAATCAGTTACCCGATAAGGCGCTGTTACGCCAGTTAGCCCAGGCATTGGAGCTGAAATTAATGACTGGTCAGTCGCCGTTGCGCTGGTTGCGTGGGCAGCCGTATATTCCGGCCCAATTAGTCGTCTTTCTTCAAAAAGGTAGTACACACGCACAATTGGGTCGAGAATTACAAGCATATAGTGAGCTGCAATACCGTGAGCTGGTCGCGCGAAGTGAACGACTACTGGCACTAGTTCAACCAATCTTACTGGGGGTGGTCGCTGTGATGGTCGTGGGCGCTTACTTAACCTTACTGTTACCGATGTATCAGAATTTACAGGAGGTTTACCATGATTAAGCGGCGACGAGGGTTTACGCTAATTGAGATGACGATTGTTTTATTTATTATTTCCCTATTGGTCCTAATTATTTTGCCCAACTTGAATGGTCAGCGGCGCCATGCCCAACACATCCACGGTGGGGCCATGCTGACGGTGGTGCAGGGCCAAGTAACGGCTTACTTGGATGATCATGAGGGCACGAAGACCGTTAGCTTTCAAGAACTTAAAGCGGCTAAGTATTTGACCCCCCAACAGGTAACCCAAGCCAAACGCGAGGGTATTCATATCAAAGATGACCAGGCGATTCATGAATCAAAATAAACGGGGATTTACGTTATATGAAACGCTCCTTGTCTTAGTTATTACCTTGAGCTTAACCGTTTTAGTTGGAACGCAAAGCCATCGACAATACCAGCGAATGGCTGAGCGTGCCTTCTGGTCTACTTGGCAGCAAATGTGGACAGCGGGTCGTCAGGTTGCGCAACAGCAGCGACGGCCGGTAGCCGTTAAAATCAATCGCCAGACAGGTGAACTGACGCTTTATCAGATGGCACCCTACCATGAATTACATCGCTTGACGCCACCCAAATCGTTGAAGTGGCGGGGTGGTGCGTATGAATGGGGCATTTCAGCGACCGGTGCAGCGCCAGCCTTGACGATTGAGTGGTTCAGTACGGCCAATCATTTGTGGTGGTATCAGACATTTCAATTAGGAGGGGCGATTTTTTATGTGGGCGCAACATCAAAGCGGCATTAAGCGACAAGGCTGGTTACTGCCAGATGCATTATTAGCGTTAAGTATTGTCGCTTTGACAGTGACAACGGCCCAACACGTGTTACTGACAACGGAACATTTGGCCCAGCAACGTCAGGAGCAGTTGACGCAGGCTCGATATCGGCATGATCAAGCATTGCTAGCTTGGGCTGAGGCACAGCCATGAATCGTCATGGATTTACGCTGATTGAAGCCGTACTAGCTTTAGTCGTTGCGAGCGGCCTGTTCTTATTGGCAACCGGGACGGATCGCCGGTTGGTGCGCCCCTTGCAACATGATCCAGTTGCTTGGTATCAAGCGGTCCGGGTTTTGGAGCAACCTGGGAAATATCAGTTTTGCTCGACAACTGGCACTATTCTCAAATTGTGGGATCAACAGCGGCAAACGACTGTGCATGTCTCATTACACCACCAGATTTTAAAATTAACCAATAGCCGGGGACAAGGTTATTACCCATTATTGAAACATGTGGTGGCGGTTAAGTGGCAGGCGACACCTTATTCAGGATTGGTAAAAATGACGATTCGACAGGAGGGATTACCATCACAGCACGTGTTACTGGATCTACGCGGCAAGGATTCTTAATGCTGTGGGCACTATTCTTCTTAGCGGGGATTAGTCTATTAGTGATACTGGTTGTCAGTGGTCAAGCTGCCCGGCGAGAGAGCACAACGCGGTTAATCACGGAGTATAACCAAGCCACGCGACGATTGAAGCAGCAAACGACCAAGCATGTGAAAAAAGTACCGGGTCATACCGCTGTAAAGCCGTTAAAATAGGATTAGCCACAAAGATTGCTTGAATAACTTTCGAAAAATCGGTACTATAGATAGCGGATACAACGAATCAGGTCAATTTCACAAGGAGGCGAAGCGTGCTGTCACAAGAACAGACAGAAGCACTCTTTAAGGTGTTAGATGAATCGACGACCACCTTACAAGCAGTGCTAAGCACATCTTATTTAGATGCCTTCGTTGAAACGGGAGATAATCTCCTCAACGGGCAAGTTCAAGTTGAAGACGGGAAACCAGACGCACTAACTGTGGCTAAATTGACGGCGCTTTATCAGCAAGTCGATTGGCAAAGTTTTGATGCGCCTACGGTTCGCCGGGCCGTTCAATTGGCCATGTTAAAGGCAATTCGAGTTGATGACATTCAAGCCAACCACCAACTAACGCCAGATACGATTGCGTATATTATGGGATATTTGGTTGCACGTTTAGAAAAGAATAAACAACATTTGACGGTGCTTGATTTAACGGTGGGGACTGGGAATTTGTTGACAGCGGTATTGGCGCAATTGAAAGATGTGGTTGCGGGTGAGATTGCGGCGTATGGTGTTGACAATGATGATACCATGCTAGCGATTGCGCAGACGTCGAGTGATTTACAACGGTTACCGGTTGAGCTCATTCACCAAGATGCTTTGGAACAATTGCTGGTTCCGGCCAGCGACTTGATTGTGGCTGATTTGCCGATTGGTTATTATCCAATCGATGATAATGCGGCTAACTTTCAAACGCATGCTACCGAAGGCCACTCATTCGTTCACCACCTATTGTTGGAGCAAGCAGTTAATCAGCTAACGCCGGGTGGAATTGGCGTTTTCCTGGTACCAACTCAGCTGTTTCAAACTGAGGCGGCCAAGGGCTTGTTGAAATGGTTGCCAAATAATGTCTATCTACAAGGACTGCTGAACTTGCCAAGTGAGTTATTTGCCAATGCGAATGCACAAAAGGCAATCTTGTTCTTACAAAAGCCAGGCGCTAATGCCAAGCAAGTTGAGCAGGTGATGTTGGGTGAGTTCCCATCATTTAAGGATCAGTCAGCGTTTCAGAAATTTGTCGCAGAAATCGTCGAGTGGGAAGAACAAAACCTACTGACGGATCGTCAATAAAAGGAGAAGTTACTACATGGGAAAATCATTAGCCGTTAACGCCGGAAGTTCAACATTAAAGTTCAAACTATTCCAGATGCCGGAAGAAGAAGTTATTGCCGAAGGCGCCATTGACCGGATTAGTTTGGGTAATTCGTTAGTTGAAATCAAGTATGGTGATGGGCAAAAGTACGAAACTCATCAAGATATCAACGATCATAACGAAGCTATTCAATTGATGTTAGACCAATTGACTGAACTCAAGATTATTACGAACTTTGATGAAATCACGGGTGTTGGTCACCGTGTCGTTGCTGGTGGGCAAGAATTCAAAGATTCAGCCATCATTGATGACGATGTCTTACAAAAGATTGAAGACTTGGCAGAATACGCGCCACTGCATAATCCAGCTGCAGCCATGGGCATCAAGGCCTTTAAGAAGATCTTGCCTAACGTGGTGAGCGTGGCGGTCTTTGACACGTCATTCCATACGTCAATGCCTCAAGAAAATTACATGTATGCCATTCCTTACGAATACTATGAAAAGTACGGCGCTCGGAAGTACGGTGCCCATGGGACAAGCCACCGTTACGTTGCCCATCGTGCTGCTGAAATGTTGGGCAAGCCATTAGAAGACCTGAAGTTAATCACGATGCACTTGGGTGCTGGTGGCTCAATTACAGCGATCAAGGATGGCAAGTCATATGATACATCCATGGGCTTCACGCCATTGGCTGGGATTGAAATGGCAACCCGTTCTGGGGATATTGATGCCTCATTAGTCGCTTACTTGATGGAAAAGCTGAACATTGAAAAGCCCAATGATATGATTAACATTCTGAATAAGAAGTCAGGCTTAGTGGGTGTTTCTGGTGTATCAGCTGATATGCGAGATCTGGAAAAGGTTCAAGCTAAGAATCCACGGGCCAAGTTAGCTCGGGACATGTTCATCAACCGGATTGTGCGTTACGTTGGGGCTTACCTAGCCGAATTAGGTGGTGCCGATGCGATTGTCTTCACGGCTGGTGTTGGCGAAAATGATATTACCATTCGTCAAGAGGTTGCGGATAAATTGGCTTACTTTGGAATTGGTGTTGATTCTGAAAAGAACAACATTCGTGGCGTAGAACGCGACTTGAGTAAGGCAGGTTCAAAGATTAAGACACTCTTAATTCCAACTGATGAGGAATTAATGATTGTCCGTGATATTGAGCGTTTACGGAAATAAGATCGATTGACTGACACGTTGGCAGAAAGCCAGCGTGTCTTTTTTTCACCTAAAGTTGAACAAGTATCATTTATATATGTATAAGATGAATGAAATTCTTTTATACCGCGGTTGAGGCCGTCTTGGCTGGAGGAATGCCATTAGGTGGTCGCTAGCGTTAATCTATCAGCCGTGTATAATGTATTTCAACAAAGGGGCGATTAAGATGAAAAAAAGTCAATCAAATGAAACCCAAGAATTTTCGCGGGGACTTCAAAGTCGCCACGTTCAGCTCATCGCGCTGGGGGGCACGATTGGAACTGGTTTATTTCTGGGCGCCGGGCAGTCGATTCATTTAGCAGGACCCGCTATTTTACTGGCGTACTTAGTAACTGGCGTGATGTGTTTTCTATTAATGCGCGCGCTCGGTGAACTGTTACTGTCGGACTTAGATGCACATTCTTACATTGATTTCATTAAACGTTATTTAGGCGATAATATGAGCTTCGTTGCCGGTTGGACCTATTGGGTTTGCTGGATTACGATTGCAATGGCTGAAATTACAGCGGCAGGACAATACATGCAATTTTGGTTTCCTCATTTACCACAATGGGTCACCGGAGTTGTCTTATTAGGTGTTTTGCTGACACTTAATTCTGTTACCGTTAGTGCGTTTGGCGAGACGGAGTTTTGGTTTGCCATTATTAAAGTGGTGGCTATTATTGCGCTGATCTTGGCGGGGGCTTACATGGTTGCGGTTCATTTTCCCACGCCAGCGGGGCATGCCAGTGTAGCTAACCTGACTACTGGTCACTTCTTTGCCAACGGCGCTAAGGGGTTCTTTCTATCCTTTCAAATGGTTCTCTTTAGTTTTGTGGGGATTGAAATGGTCGGGATGACCGCTTCAGAAACGGCTAACCCCCGAAAAGTTATTCCTAAGGCGATTAATGAGATTCCGATGCGGATTATTTTATTTTACTTAGGTTCCCTATTGGCGTTGATGTGTATTTACCCGTGGACCGCAGTCTCACCAACTAGTAGTCCGTTCGTTCAAGTCTTTAAGAACGTGGGCATCCAATCGGCGGCGGCCGTCATTAATTTCGTTGTATTGACCGCGGCGGCTTCGGCCTGCAACAGTTCCCTCTTTACAACCGGCCGGATGTTATTTTCGCTGACGTACCAAGGTAAAGGGGCCTTTGCTCGGCGAATGGGGACATTGTCGCACGCGCAAGTTCCGGTTCATGCATTGCGATTTTCAACGCTGGTTATTGCTATTTCAGTTGGCTTGAACTTTATTATTCCCGGGCATGTTTTTGCATTTGTTTCTAGTATTGCGACCACTTGTTTTCTCTTTATCTGGGGAGCCATTGTCGTGGCGCATCTAAAATATAAAAAGCAACAATTAGCCAATGGCTTAACGACTGATTTTAAGATGCCGTTCTTCCCGTGGAGTGATTATTTTATTTTAGCCTTTCTGGCGATGGTGGCGATCATCTTGCTGTTCCGAACGGATACATTGATTGCCTTAATGGGATCAGTGGCTTGGCTGGTTGCACTCAGTGTTGGAAAAGTTTGGCATGACCAACAAGCTGTAGACAACCGGTCGCAAACTGATAAAACTTCAAACTAATCAAGGACAGGATCGGTGAGCATACCCGATCCTGTTTTTGATTAGATAAGGGATTGGAACCAGCGAAAAATAGGGGGAAGTGCTAGGATAGGGGTAATAAGTAAATAACGGAGGCGTTAAAGATGAAGCAATTGACCATTGCGGGACAAACTGTTCCGGCTATCGGCATTGGCACATGGCATATGGGCGATCAACCGGCACAACGATCGGCAGAGATTGCGGCAATTCAAGCAGGAATCGCGGCCGGAGCCCGGGTCATTGACACGGCTGAAATGTATGGCGCAGGCCGTGCTGAGTCTCTGGTTGGCGAAGCACTGGCTAATGAACGACGGGAAGATTTATTTTTGATTTCTAAAGTCTTGCCAGAAAATGCGTCACGGCAAAAAATGGCTGTGAGTTTAGACGCCAGTTTACAGCGGTTACGCACGGATTATTTGGATTTATATTTGTATCACTGGCGGGGCACTGTTCCCTTGGTTGAAACTGTAAGCACCTTGCAGCAGCTACAAACGACGGGCAAGATTCGTGCCTGGGGAATTTCAAATTTTGATCAGGCGGATCTTAATGAACTGTGGTCACTCCCGGGTGGCAATCAAGCGGCGGCCAATGAGGACCTTTATCATTTGGGGAGTCGTGGATTGGAATATGATGTACTCCCGTGGCAGCGGGCCCATCAGTTACCGTTGATTGCCTACTCACCGATTGCTCAGGGGGATGTCTGGGGGCATCATCTGACAACGAACGCAATCGTACAGCAGGTTGCGGCAGCTCATCACGCCACAGTCTATCAAGTTTTGTTAGCTTGGGTGATTCGTCAACCCCAGATCTTGGCAATTCCCCAAACGAGTTCGATTGCTCACATGCAGCAAAATATCGCTGCTGGTGCGTTAACCTTAACGGCGGAAGAATTGGCACAGTTAGACCAAGCTTTCCCTGCACCTACGACCAAACAACCACTGGACACGTTATAAAGGAGGCTCAGCAGATGCAATTCTTTACATCAGATACGCATTTTTTCCACAAAGATTTATTAGGTGATAGCGACTTTGCACCACGACCGTTTGCCAGTGTTGATGAAATGAATCAAACCATTATTGATAACTGGAATGCTCGTGTGGCTGAAACGGACACGGTTTATCACTTGGGCGACATTGCCCTATATTTTACGAAACCAGCCATCAAGTCCGATGAGGCGGTCTTCAATGTCTTATCGCAACTGAACGGTCATTTAGAATTGATTAAGGGCAATCATGATAGCCGAGCGTTATTTAAATACTTGGCGGCCCATAATTTTAGTGACCATGGTCAACCCAAATTTGCCTTTCATGATGTGGGAGCATTGATTAAGTACGATCATCGGCAATATTACTTAACGCATTATCCGATGATGTTGGGGATTGTCAATCAGATTATTAATTTGCACGGGCACATTCATCACTATGCTGTTCCGGTTAAAGAAAATATTAACGTTGGTGTTGATACACCGGAACAACGGTACTTGACTACCAGTGTTCCATTTGGTACGCCGTTTTCACCAACGGAAATTGAACAGATGGTCACGGGTAAGGCTCAGGAGTTCCGTGAAAAACAATAGCGCTTGACCGTTCCGTTTGGATGCCGTAGGATTAAAAGCAGTGTTAAGAGGAGAATGAGATGATGGAACGGATAACAATCTTGCACACCAATGACCTGCATTCGCATTTTGAAAATTGGCCGCGCATTCGGCGGTATCTCAAAACAACGCGCCAACAAGTGATGGCCGATGGGGCAACGGTGTACACCTTTGATCTGGGTGATCACGTTGACCGGGTACATCCAGTTAGTGAAGCGACTAACGGTCAGCAAAATATCCAGTTAATGAATCAAATTGGGTATGATGGTGTCACGATTGGGAATAATGAAGGACTGGGGTTTGTGCGGGCGCAATTAGACCACCTGTACGACCATGCGAATTTTCCAGTGATCCTGGGTAACTTACGCACACCAGACACCCATGAACTACCAGACTGGGCCATTGATCATCGCTTGTTAACAACGGCGGCTGGGACGCGGCTATTAATTCTGGGATTGACGGCGCCGTATCATCTAACCTATCCGTTGGCCGGGTGGCAGATTTTAGACGTGCAACCGACCTTAGCGGCACTCTTACAGCGCTTCGCTGGTCAGTTCGATGTCTGTGTGCTGTTGTCCCATCTTGGGCTGGATGTCGATCGCTTACTAGCCAAACGGTTTCCACAGGTCACGGTAATCATCGGCAGTCATACGCATCACTTATTGCCACATGGAGAACATGATCATCAAAGCTTACTAGCAGCAGCTGGCAAATTTGGGCGGTATATCGGCAAGATTGAGTTGTCAATCACACCGGATCATCAGGTGAAATCAGCGGTGGCTAGTGTAACGGAAACGGCAACGTTACCGGTTGCGGATGGCGATACTGCTGAGATTACAGGTTTACAAGATCTGGGAGAATCCATCTTATCTGAGCAACGAGTCGCTAATTTACCGACAGCGATGGAAGCCGATCCCACTGGACAACCCCGATTGGTCCGTGAAGGGCTGCATGCTATTGCGGAATATGCGGGTACGCAAGCAGCCATATTGAACGCTGGCTTATTTCTACAAGATTTGCCCAGTGGTGTGGTTAATCAAAATCAACTGCATCAGTTATTACCGCACAATATGCACGTAATGACGGTGACACTAAGTGGTTATGATCTTTGGCGGCTCGTCCAAGAATTTGAGCTGGCTCGGTTATTTTTACGTCGGTTCCCACAAAAAGGGATGGGCTTTCGCGGTAAAATCTTTGGCGAACTCAATTACCTAGGTCTGGCCTATGATGCGGTAACTCATCAAGTTACGTGGCGCGGTGAACCCTTGTCACCTACCCGTCAATATCGCATCGCAATGGTAGATCATTACCTGTTTATTCCGTTTTTCCCGACAATTTCGATTGTTGGTAAGAACCAAATTTTATATGACGACTTATTACGAGAAGTGTTCGCACAGTACTTGGCGCGGCACTATCCGTTAACTTAACAAATGAGAGGATGACGACGGTGGATCGCAAAGATTTGGAGGCACTAGTTGCCCAACAAAAAGAAACCCGCGAGCCAGCCGCTGAAGTGGTGCGGGTGGATGAAACACATTTAACGATTAATAACCACCCTTATGAATTGGTCGTTAATGTACGTGACGGTTTTGACTTTACGGAGTTTGCGGCCCGGTTCAGTACGATTTTAAGTAAATTCGATTATATTGTTGGCGACTGGGGATTTGAACAACTTCGCTTGAAGGGATTTTATGCCGAAGAGCGTTCCGGTGCGAAACAAAATCAGATTGAAGCCGTTCAGGATTATTTATATGAAATGTGTAACTTTGGGTGTGCTTATTTTATCCTGCATAATTTAGACGTTAAAACAGCACCCAAACCGCGGCGAAATCGACGTCGGCGTAATACCAATGGCCCTAAAGTTGAAAAAACAACCGCAACGGCTGCACAACCAGCAGTTAAGGCGGATACTGCCGGAGACAAGCCCAGTCATGCGAATAATAACCATCGGCGGCGGTCTCGGCATCGGCGGCGGAATACGACCCATCCATACACGGAAGAACGGCGGACGACGGTTAAGCCAACGTCAACGGCAGCTAAGACGGTGACCGTCGCAACGGGTGGTCAAGGTCGGCGACATTTTACCATTCGAAAAAAGGAAGAAGAGTAGGGAGCGGTTGCAGTGAAAAAGTATCAAGCTTATTTAATCGACTTGGATGGCACCATTTACGCTGGGGCTAAACGTTACCCTAAGGCGAAAGCTTTTGTAGAACGGCTGCAGGCTGCACAAATTCCGTTCAAATTCGTAACGAATAATACGACCAAACTCCCGGTTGATGTGGTGGCTAATCTAGCTGACAATCATAATATTCACGTCACCACGGATAATGTTTATACGGCTGGTTTAGCAACGGCTGATTATTTAGATCAACGTGCAGGGGCTACCGGTAAGCGAACTGTTTATGTGGTAGGCGAGATTGGTCTGCATCAGGCGCTGGCGGCTAAAGGATTTACGGTGGATGAAGAACATCCAGAATACGTTGTGGTTGGGTTAGATAGTGATGTGACGTATGAAAAATTTGCTAAGGCAATTCTTGCCATTCGCAGTGGCTCAACCTTCATTGGCACGAATTCAGATTCTAATATTCCCAAGGCACGGGGGCTAATGCCAGGTGCGGGTGCACTGGTTGATTTGGTGCGGTATGCTACCCAAACGGACCCGATCTTTATTGGTAAACCTGAACCGATTCTGTTGGAAAATGCGTTGCACCAATTAGGAGTAGCGGCGGACCAAGCTATTATGGTTGGGGATAATTATCAAACCGACATTCTTGCCGGTATTCATGCCGGTGTGGATACGTTGTTGACGTATACGGGTGTCTCGACTCCTGAACAAGTTGCCCAGCAAAATATTCAGCCGACCTACACCGTAAGTGCGCTGGATCGATGGGATCTCGAGGTGGGACCACGTGACTAGGTTAAACCGTTGGAGTGGTTTCACGGCGTTATTTTTAGCATTACTAACGCTAACGATAACCTTAACGATCAATGCATTCTGGCTATATCGACTCGATATTCACTGGTTAGGAATTACGCACCTCGTGAATATGTCACCGACAAGGATTATGCACAATTATTACCAGTTGCTACGCTATTTGGAATTGCCGTGGGTGACGGAGTTAAATATGACTAACTTTCCAACTTCTTTTACCGGCATGATTCATTTTGAAGATGTTAAACGATTATTTTTGATTAATCATATCGTGTTAGTGTTGTCGATCATTCCGGCTGGCTGGTTCTTACGACAACTACATCAGCGGGGGGAGGAATGGCGACTGATTCGACCGGCCCAAGTGGCGGCGGTCATTCCTGTATTTTTGGGTGTGATGTTGACGATTAATTTTAATGGGTTCTTCATTGCCTTTCATCAAGTCCTGTTCCGAAATAATGATTGGCTGTTTGATCCGGATCTGGACCCAATTATTAACGCGTTACCGGATACATTCTTTCTGCATTGCTTTATCTTAGCGTTTGTTCTATTTGAACTGGGTGTAGGCTGGTTGTATTGGCGTGGTAGACACGCGATTCACCAAGCTTAATTAGGGCATCAATAAGTATTTAACGGCACGTCATTCATTAATGAATGACGTTTTTTTGTTTTGGGGTAGAACGGGCTGGGGAGATTTTCGAAGGAGAAACGTTGATTCTTGACCAATCAGTTATCTTAAATTTAGTTTGATTAAAGGGCCAAAGATAATGGGGGGATGATAATTTAACTAAAATTATTAAGTTGTGCGTATGAATGATTTGTTAAGAATAGCAGTAGCGACCGCACGATAATTCAGGAGTTTCTAGGGCTGATCGGCACCAGTAGGAGTGACGATTTTTGGGAATGATCAGTGGCCCCCGCAATCAATCAGTTGGTAAAAGGCTATTAAAAATAAATTGTGAGCGGTTACCATCACTAAGTGAATAGATACGAAACTCCGGCTGTTGACTAGTTTTTTAAGGCGGAAGTGAGTATGATACTCGTGAATCAAGCGGAGGGTTACTCCACGTGACGTTAGTTTGAACGCTGACGAACAGAGTGGTCGGCACGGTTTAAATTTTGTGGTGGGGGTAGGTTGTCAATCAGTATGATGACAAATGTGTATAAACCTGTTAACAGCTAGATTTAACTAAGGAAGTGTGGATTATGGCTCTCCAAATGAAAAAAATTTGGTTAAGCAGTTTAGCTGTAGTCGGATTAGGCTTAGGATTAGCGGCCGCAGTACCAGCATTAGCAGCAGGTAGTTCCTCAAGTTCTGGTTCTTCAAGTCCTAGTGCGACGTTGACACCTAAAGACAGTCAAGCAACGACGGTATTTACAACGACTAACCCGTCACTGACATTAAGTAAGGTGCCAAATATTGACTTTGGGAGTAATGCAACGCCTAATGGCTCAACGGATCTCAGCGTTCAGGCGGCTAAAGTAGACTCCGATCTAGAAGTGGCCAACGATGGGATTGCCAGTGGCTGGAACGTTCAGGTAATGAATTCGGCATTTACGGATTCGACTGCCAACAATTCGCTATATGGCGCGAAGCTATCATTTGCGGCGGCTGGGGTAGCCCCGGCTAATGCAGATAACGCTTCACCTAAGCCAGCGATGAGTGCAGTTTCCTTGAGCGGTGATGGACAAAATCAACTAGTTCTGTCTGCACCAGTCAAAGGTGGTCTGGGCATTTGGGATACGGAGTACGCTTTGAGTGATTTCAAGTTGTCAGTTCCGGCTGGTCAGTTACCAGGATCGTATGTTTCTAATCTGACTTGGCAGTTAAGCAACGCGCCACAGTAACAAATAAGGAGGAGATTGTTGTTCATAGAGCGTTGGGTCACAGTGAACCTGTGATGAAGAATGACTCGTTGGGCCTGCCGGTTTGCGCTTGTCGCAAACGCTACAGACCCTTTGTTATGTGATGAATGAAACCGTCTTTATGAATATTCTTATACCAAATGAAATTGATCAAAAAAGTTGAGGTGTCATTGACTAGTGGCGCGAACGTTTGAAAATAAAATGACTTAATTATCGGAGGGATGAAGGTGTTAAAGAAGTGGATATGTGCTGGGGCGATTTTGATGGCCGTCGGTACTGGTGGCATGACTGCTCAGGCAGCGGATATGGGAACGATTAACCCTGCTGACTACAAGAAAGCATTAGAAACAGCACCGTTAGGAATTGTGATGAATCAGGACGATTCAGTCGTGACGACTGAAAAAACAAATAATGATAATAAAAGTAGAGCTGAAGTCGTAAATGGAAATAATCCAGATACGCCAGAAGCACAGGTGGTATCAATGACGCGGCACATAAGTGAGTACGCATCGGTTTGGTCCAAACGTGGTAGTGAATTTAATCTAAATGAACCTCAAACGGCATCCATGTGGTTATACTTTGGTAATCAGCGTGGAAAGTCTGGTGAGGGTATGGCATTTTCTTTGCATAATGATTCGCGAGGTATTAACGCGATGCCAGAATTGGACGAGTATGGTAGTGTTCCAGGAGAAGGTTTGGGTATTTGGGCGTCAGATGTCGATAGGTATCAGTCCAAATTAACTGAGCTTGCGAAGACCGCCATGCAAAATGCTTGGGCCGTGGAATTTGATACGCACGCGAATGTTGAAAAAGGAAAGTATGCGGCTCAAAAAGTTAGTTCATTCGATGTGCTGGTTTCCAAACATATTGAGCATATCGCTTCTAACTATGCAGCAAAGCCAGAAACATACGAGCGATATAAAGATTCAGGATGGTTTGGAAGTGGACATACGCCGGCTAATAATATGAATTACTATTATGGCATGTTGCATCAAGGATTAATTGATGATGGTATTCGTGGACAAACTAAGTTTTTATCGAATGGTGAGTGGCGGCATGTCACGTTTAAGTGGCAACCGGCTAACCATGAAAATGATTCATACGGCCAGATGACGTACATCTTTGATGACAAGGACCCTAAGACAGGAGAAAAACTTACTGGGCAACAACAAACAGTAGATGTTAATGTAAACCTCATTGATCCAGACCGAACAGGTAAAGCACGATGGGGGTTCACGGGGACAACGTCTTCTGGTCAAGCATCAAATCAGTTTGTTGTCTTCGAAAAAACACCAGATCTTATCGACGGTAAGACAACTACAACACTAAAAAATCTTACGCGGAAGAAGGAAGTTAAGGCGGGGGATGAAGTCTTTGCCAAGGATAAGCTCGAGCTATCCTATCAGTTCAACTATCAAGATGGGCAGCAAGCTAACTGGGCGAATATTCAAAGCTACTTAAAGCTCCCTACGGATATTGATTATGATAAGGCCGAAGTCACGTATAGTAATGGGCAAGTGCAAAATATTTCCCTTGATGATCGTCAAGGCCAGTCAATTAATGTCTTCTTGGCAGAGAAGCTAAATAAGGATGTTGCCACGGCTAGTATTCGATTTACGGGTCGCGCCGCCGCGGTCAAAGACCGGCGTGAGGTCGCGAGCACAACTAGTAAATACACGTCTAACGTGATGATTGGTGAATTAACGACACCTGATTTTGTCATTAATCCCAGTCAAGAATTAACGTTAACGGTCACAAGCGATCAACATCTCTCACTGCCAGTCAACGAGTCAACCACCATTACCGGTCAAGTTGACTTAGATAGTGCTGCCTCCCTTGCACATGACGAGCCAATTTGGGTGCACGTAACGATCAACGGCAAGGTTCAAAAAGAACCGGTCAAAGTTGCTGAAGATGGGACGTTTAAGGTTACGTTGCAAGCTAACCAATTACAAAAGGGTAATAATGTCATTGAAGTTGTGGCGACTTCTGGTGAGTTACGGTCAAATGCAGAAGAGGTGACGATTTCTTGTTCAGGCTGTTTAGAATTAACGGCACCTAGTGACGTGTCGTTTGAATCGAAACAACTGACTGGTCAACGCCAGGAATTAAAACGTGGTGATGGTTGGGAATTGTCTGTGCAAGATACACGAGGCGCTGGTTCTAAATGGCGCTTGAGTGTGAAAGCTGCGGCCTTTATTAACGAAGCAGGCGATCATTTACGTGGCAAGCCAGTCTATGCGACTCGCGAAGGAAAGCTACCAATTGAAAAGGAAATGACGCCAATTGTGACGCACGAAACGACTAAAAAACAGGCAAAAAACCATAATGTTTATGGCGTTACCGATGATTGGGACCACCAAACAGGGATGTTTCTTTCAATCGATAGTGGCGCGACGGCTGGAAACTATCAAGGCGAATTAACGTGGTCACTTGATGATGCTCCCAGCTAACCTTGACTAGGGCGAAACAAAAGTATTGAGCGGAATAGAAAGCACCATAATGAAGGATGAAGTCTAGTTGGCTACTAGGTTTCATCTTTTTGTCTTGAATCAATGAACGGCCATCGCTTCTTAACTATAGAATAGCGAAGCCGCTTCAACGGTGGAACCGCAACGAATCCGCTTGTAAACGAACTTAACGTGAAATTAGCTAGTTTGGGGCACGAACTAGCTAAAATTAACCATTCGAATGGGTTATTTACTGACAGCCCATCATTTTCGCGTATAGTGTGGGCAGCGTTAGGAAATAAGTTGTCGGTTTTGTTTTTGGAGGAGGTGTTAACATGAGACGAAAAACGCGCACAGTTCTGTGGAGCTTGCTTGTCGCGTTGACTTTTTTGTTAGCAGGAGGATTTCTGACGCAAAGTATGTCGGCTCAAGCTGATACGGTTCCAACCGTTGGATTACAGGGGAGCGATGCTAAGTTAACGAATTTTGATGGGACCCCTATTACCAATGTGACAGTCGGTCAAAGCTATAAGGTAAGTTATAAATGGGCGATTAAGGATGGGATACCAATAACTAGTGGTGATACAGCAGTGGTTTCCCTCCCGAATGGTGTTTATGCGGCCAGCGATATGGTGATCTCAATTCCAGATGACACTGGTCGAGAAGTTGGGGTTTTCACGATTAAGGCCGGAGAAGCAAGCGGTGTTATTACCTTTACGAATGCGTTAGCTGCGCCGGCGACCAACCGTGCCGGTACCTTGAATTTCGCGGTTAAGGCTGGTGAAAGTTCTGGGAATAATGCGCAGAGTAATAAGATCGCAAAGCAAGGCATTATTCTTGAGTCAGATGCGCAAGGGCGACCGACCAAATTACGATGGACGATTTATGCTGCACAAGCCGGTAAAGATGCAAATGACGCGGTGTTAACTGATACCATGGGACCCGGCCAAACGTATATTGAGGGCTCGGCCACTGCAGAACGGGGGCAGTTGATGCCAACTGGCGTCTTTGTGGGCTCGTCAAATGTAACGCCTAGTGTAGCGGTTAGTGGTAGTCAACTAACCATCACGGTTCCCGGTGTGACCAATGCTGCTCGAGTAACCTATGACACAACACCAACGAATTTTGATCAAAATGGTTGGGAAAACTCTGTTACGTTTAATGGTCAAAAGAGTGATTCTACTATTGCCTGGGGCGGTAGTGCAACTGGTGGTGGTACGCAGCCAGACACGGCCACTGGTTCAGTTGTATTAACCAAAACTGACCCAGAAGGTAAGGTCTTAGCGGGTGCGGTTTACACGTTGAAAAAGGCCGACGGAACGGTCGTTGCAACGGGATTAAAGACAGACGAACAGGGTAAAATTACGTATGAAAAATTAGAGCCAGGTGCGTATGAGTTTATTGAAACGGCTGCACCCAGCGGGTATCAAGTGAGCGAAAAACCAGTGACATTTACGATTGTTGCTAATCAGACGGCCGCGGTGAGTGTAACGGCGCAAGACGATCCCTTAAAAGAGAATCCAGGGACGACAACGCCAACAGAACCGGAAAATCCAACGAATCCAACGGAGCCGGGTAATCCGGGAACGACTACACCAACTGAGCCGACGGAGCCTGGCACCCCTACGAATCCAACGGAACCCAGCAATCCGGGGACCACGCCACCGACGAAACCCGAAAATCCAGGAACCACGGTACCGCCGACAAAACCGGGTGTCACGTCTCCAACCAAGCCTGGTGTGACACCACCGGTAAAGCCAACTAAGCCGATAAAACCAACGGTACCACCAACGATGCCAAAGCATCCGACGACTCCAGGTACGCCTATTACGACCAAGCCGGGACATCCTAAGACGCCTAGCACGCCGGTAGCAACCGTTAAGCCAAAGGTAGCACCGTCAAGCCGAGTGACACCTAAACACGTGGTAACAGCGACTACGAATGGTTCGATTTCGACGGGAACAGGTGCCCCAACTGGGACTATGTCGACCGGGATGACGCCGTCAAGCACGGGAACGGAACATCGAATGGGTCACAGTAATGGTGCGGTTTATGCTAGTGGACATAGCCTGCCACAGACCGGTGAGCAACGAACGACCAGTCAAGGTCTACAAGTAGTTGGAGGGGTACTTCTCATCCTTGTAGGTATTGGTGGCTACGGCTGGTATGAGCTGAAACGACGAGATTAATTGCATAAAGGAAATGACGCGTCCCTTAACGGGGCACGTCATTTTTTTTGAGAATTTGGGGGTTCATGGTCTTAAACGGTCAACGCTATTTGCTAATTAGGGGAATTAACCATAAAATGGGGTTGAAATGGCAACTTAATTAGATTACAGTTAAAAGATTCGTGGCAGAATGATTACTTATAGGGGTGGGTTATGAAAGACATATTTAAAAAAGAGTCAATTGCAACATATTTGAAAGCAGATGCTCGGTTATCCAAGACGCTGCGTGCACGTGATTTGGTAGCGTTAGGAATTGGTGCCGTGATTGGGACGGGGATTTTCATTCTTCCTGGGCATGAGGCGGCCTTGCACGCTGGTCCCGCCGTGGCTGTGGCCTTTTTACTCGCCGCACTGGTTTCTGGAATTGTTGGGATGGCATATGCTGAATTCTCCTCAGCGATGCCAGTTGCTGGATCAGCCTATTCATTTGGTTCTGTCGTTTATGGCGAAATTGTGGGCTGGATTCTAGGATGGGCCTTGATTTTGGAATATTTTCTAGCGGTGTCCGCCGAAGCAACCGGGTTTGCAGCGTATTTTAATAATAATATTTTACACGCTGTTGGTTTCAACTTGCCGCGAGCTTTGCAGGCAGGGCCGATGGAAGGTGGCGTGATCAATTTATCAGCAACGCTGATTGTGCTCATTGTGGCGTTCATTATTGTTCACGGGACGACGCTATCTAAACGCGTGGAGAATGTGGCGGTGGTCATCAAAGTCGCAATTATTATATTATTTATTGTAGTTGGTGTATTTTACATTAAGTCGGCGAACTATGTCCCATTTTATCCGCAAAAGTTCCGAACATCACCGTGGGGGCTAGGTGGGATTTCAACGGCCGCGGCAACTGTCTTCTTTGCTTTTATTGGGTTTGATGCGCTGGCCGCTAACTCAGCCGAAACAATTGAACCGGAGAAAAATGTTGTTCGGGGTATTTTAGGAACCGTTGTCGTATCAGTTATCTTATACGTCGCCTTTTCGTTAGTTCTGACGGGGATTGTTAATTATCGGCAACTAAATGTGGATGATCCGGCCGCCTATGCGTTACAACTTATTCACTTGAATACGTGGAATAAGTTGATTACCATTGGGGCATTAATCGGTATTTTTACGTCGATGATTACCATGTTTTTTGGCGGTTCTCGGCTGGTTTATGCGTTGGGGCGCGATGGCTTGTTACCGGCTCGTATGGGTGAGATTAGTTTTAAGCGTGCCGTGCCCAAGAATGCCATTATTGTTGCAACGGTTGTGCAGGCGTTCTTTGCGGGACTGGTGCCGCTGACAGAATTGGCTTCGCTCATTAATGCGGGAACATTGCTGGCGTTTGCCTTTATTTCCTTTGGGGTCATTCCCTTGCGGCGACGAACCGATATTGAAAATCATGGCTTTAAGATGCCATTGTACCCATTTCTACCTATTTTGGCTGGGGTAGCCAGCATTTACTTTATTATTATGTTGCCGAACGTGACCAAGATTTCCGTGGGGCTATGGCTCTTGGTGGGAGTTGGGGTTTACTTTGGTTATGGTTTGCGCCATTCTAAACTGCAAAATCGAACTGAATAGTCAAATTAAAACTAGGAGTGACCCCTATGACGCGGGGCACTCCTAGTTTTATTATGTAGAAAAAAATTCACAAAAAAACAGCACAACGTTTGACCGTTATGCTGCAATGGTGAGGTGCGGCGACCTTCGGAACGCTTGCGCGCCGATCGCGTACCCTCACCGTGGTTTGGCACCTCGACTAGTATCGCATGAGTGGCAAGCCAAGTCAACCAAAAAAACTAGCTATAGGACTAGTGCCTTACATAATTGTTGGCACCAATCCACCATCTAGACGTAAGGCCTCACCGGAAAAGGAACTAGCATCTGGGCTGGCTACGAAGGCAGTAAATCGACCAATTTCAGCTGGTCGAATCAAGCGTTGAATTTGGGAGCGTGAACGATGGTTCTTCATGAAATCAGCTTCCCATTGGTCTCGTGGTAGACCACTGTCAGCGTACATAGTGTTCAACATAGTTTGAACACCCTCGGTAATGGTGGAGCCTGGCATGATGGTATTCACGGTAACGTGTGTCGCAACGGTCAATTTTGACAAGCTTTTAGCTAAGGAGAGGTTCATGGACTTGGTCATACTGTATTGTGGCATTTCACCAGAAGGCATGATGGCTTCTTCACTGGCGATAAAGATAATCCGACCGAAGTCTTGAGCTAGCATTTTGGGAAGATAAAATTTAGCTAAGGCATTACCCGCTAAAACGTTAACGTCAAAGAATTTACGCCAAACGTCATCGGTAATTTCTTGGTAGGCCATAGGCTCAAAGATTCCCATATTGTTAATGAGAATATCAACTTGTGGGACTTGCGTAAAGAGTTTTTGCTGGTCTGCCGACTGGGCAATGTCGGCAGCAATTCCACGGGGATGGGTCGTTGGGAAGGCCGTAGTGAGTTCTTGTACGACGTGCTCAACGACCGAAGCTTGGCGACCATTAATAATGACATCGGCCCCTTCACGAGCCAGTTCAGTTGCAATGGCCTTGCCGATACCTTTAGTAGATCCCGTAATAAGCGCTGTTTTTCCGGTTAAATGTAAATCCATTGATGTAACCTCCTAGGTCAGAAATCAAATTCATCAGGGTTGGGTCCCACGCGTAAGTCGGCATTGAGGGCGTCAATACGCTGCATATCTTCAGGCGATAACTTAAAGTCAAAGACGGCGGCATTGCTAGCGAGGCGTTTCGGCTTAACCGATTTAACGACAAGCAGAATGTCTTGTTGAATATCCCAGCGGAGAATGACTTGAGCGACTGTCTTATGATGACTGGCCGCAATCTCCTGTAGAACGGGATTGTCTAAAATCTGTCCTTGCATGAGTGGGGACCACGCCTGCAACTTGATATCATGGTGGGCTGTGAACGTGCGTAGTGCCGCCTGGTTTAACTTAGGGTGCCGTTCGACTTGGTCAATAACTGGCATAACCTTAGCAAAGGTGAGCAGGTCTTTCAAGTGATGCGGTTCAAAGTTGCTGACGCCAAGGGCCTTAATTTTACCCGCTCGATATAAGTCTTCTAATGCCCGCCAAGCATCGCGGTAGGCATCGTGTCCAGGCCAATGAATTAAATATAGATCGAGATAGTCGAGCCCTAAGCTAGAGAGACTATCGTTAAAAGCAGTAATGGTTTCATCATAAGTTAAGTGCGCGTTCCAAACCTTGGAGGTGATAAACAGATCGGCACGTTGTAAGCCAGTTGCGGCTAGTCCTTGTTGAATACCTGCTCCGGTCCCGGTCTCATTGCCATAAATTTGGGCAGTATCGATGAGCCGGTACCCTTGTTGAATGGCTGAAGCAACGGTTGTTGCCGTAGTGGTATTATCAATTTTAAAAACCCCTAATCCTAGACCGGGGATTTGGGTACCATTATTTAAAGTGATGCGGTCAGTTAAGCTTGTGATCATGGGAAAGGCCTCCTGCAATTTGATAGTATCACGATACTACAGCGAAATGGTGATTACCGGAAGTACCCACTTTAAAGTGGCATAGGAACTAAAAAGTAAGTTTTGCTGGTCAGAAGGGACTATTAGTAGTTGAGTGGTTGGGAGGTTAGCTTACAACTAGTTTGCCACCAATCAGTGGTTAGACTTGGTGAGAATTGTTGCGGTAATCGAATAACTTTCCCGGATTCATTGAAGAATTGGCCCGTTACGGAGGCTAACTCTGGGGCGGTAGCAAGGCGAGCACCGATTGGTTGATTTTTCTTGGATAGTTGGGCTATTAAGGGGCCAAACAATCGTAAAAGCCAGCCAGTCGACTGAGTGCCGTAACTGGAGTCCGGGACGTTTCCAGGATGGAAGATGTTAATGGTGATAGCTGTTCCTTGAAGAATCGTGGCTAGTTTCCTTGTTAGTAACAGTCGTCCAACCAGTGCGTTGCTCGTGACGGTCAACCCGCTATAAGAAGAGCTACTCGGGACGGGTTGCGGTGAAGTGGGGGTTAAACGACGGACAATGATTGGCAGTGCCCCAATTAATAGAATTCGTCCTTGTGCAGAATTTTTGATTAAAGGGAGAAGGGCGTTAATGAGCCAAAAGTGAGTCAAGTAATTCAAAACAAAATTTTGATCGTAACCGTCGGGCGTTAGTTGCTGGTCAGTTGTCAAAATACCTAAGGAACTGACGAGAATGTCGATGCGATCTAACCGCAGAGCCAGTTGGCTGGCTAAGGATGCCGCTGCGGACTCAGTGGTCAGATCGGCCGCTATGAATTGGATATCAGAGTTACCAGTTTGTTGCCGTATCGATTGTACAACCTGCTGGCCCTTGTTGGTATTGCGAGCAACGATAATGATATTTACGTCCTGTCGTGCCAGATCAAGGGCAGTTCGTTTACCAACGCCTGAATTACCACCAATGATGACAGCCACTTTTTTATTAGTCATAAGAAGATCTCCTTGATTTGAATGTAAATTGATTCTAAACTATCAAGTAAACTTGATAGCAAGGAGTTTCTAATGACAGTTAAAACGGTGTATTCGGCAGAAAAGACGGCTGAAATGGTGGGGATATCTAAAGCAACGCTTCGTTATTATGAGGAATATAAGATTATCGGACCGATTAGCCGGGATGTTCATAATTACCGGGAGTATACGGCAGAAGATGTTGAGTGGATTAAAGTCATTGTATTACTACGAGAGATGGGCGTTCCTGTTAAAAGTTTGATGGGGGTGCAAGAGGCCCGCATGCAAGACCGAGTAGACTATCTAAAAGGTTATCGGCAAACCGTTCAAGAAAAGATGCGGCAACTGGAGAAAACAGATAATCTTTTGGCCCAGAAGATTACTTATCTTGAAACACATAAACTATAGGTGGCGGAAGCGCTGATTATTAGATGGAAATGGGCGTAAACAAAAAGCCAAGTCCTAATGACTTGGCGTGGAGAATAGGTTTAGTCGTCTTCAGGAACGCGATTGGGCGTTGCAGGGTGTCGACCTCTTAGCCAACCAACGATGGCTGGAATCAGTGAAATGATGATAATTCCCAGAACAACTGCGGAGAAGTGTTCTTTCACAAACGGAATGTTACCAAAGAAGTACCCACCACCGGAACAGATAAAGACCCAAGTGATAGCAGCGCTAACGTTGTAGGTTAAGAAGCGGCCATACGGAAACTTTGAGCCCGCCGCAGTGAACGGAACGAATGTCCGAATAATTGGCATGAAGCGGCCTAGGAAAATTGCGAGGGGCCCGTGTTTACGGAAGAACGCTTCCGATTGAGCCAGTTTGTCTTTATTAATCAGACGGCCAAACCAGGAATGATTCGACAGAGCGGCGCCCGCCTTGCTACCAAGATAGAAGTTAAGGGAATCACCGGCAACAGCTGCGAGTAAGAATAGACCACTAAAAAGCCAGATATTTAGGCCATAAGCGGGATTAGCCGCTAGAGCTGCAGCGGCAAAGAGCAACGAATCACCCGGTAGAAATGGTAAGATAACCGCACCAGTTTCGATAAAGATGATGGCAAACAAGATGATATAGGTCCAGCCGCCAAAGGTATTGACGATATTGACCAAGTGACTGTCAATGTGAAGGACAAAATCAATTAAATATCCCATTAAGGTTCTCCTTATACATTTTAATTTAGTGACCATAGTGTAAGTCAGAAGACACCTCACTGTCAGCAGAATCAGTGAAGCTTAATGAAATTATGAGAATTACTTAAAGGGTGTATCTTGTTCCCCCTGATCGTCATGGGCCAATCGTGCTGCAGCTGCGGCAGCAATGGCTCCAACTAAATCATCTAAAAAAGTGTGAATGATTCCGGGTTCATGGGCATTCAATTTGGCTAGGATTCCCGGTTTAACCCGGTCGATGTAACCATAATTGGTAAAGCCAATTGACCCATAGATATCGACGATGGATAGCGCCATGGTTTCATCAACACCGTAAAGACCCTCATCACGTTCAACAATGGTTTGAAGGGGTTCCAAGAGTGTGTGATTTTCAGCTGCAATATCTAGTTGGATACCTGTGATAATGGCATTTTGAACTTCTCGTTTGCTTAGGACGGTTTGGACACTATCCAAGGCTAATTCAGGACTCAAGTCTTTAATGAAGTTTTTTTGTAAGAAAATAACCAGGTCGGCAATGTCTTCTAAATTGACACCGCGCTGGTTGAGTAGATCAATAGTACGTTGTTTTAAAGCAGTTGCTGGTTTTGCCATGAGGGATCTCCTTTATTAGTTAATTAATTTCAGTATAACACCGACCGCGTCAGTTGCATTTTTGTTGACTGGCGGTGATAATAGATAAAAGATAGTGTTTGAAAAGATATGGAGGATAATTATGACAAAGTTTCCACAAATTGATTTGGCTAACGCCAGGGGCCCACAAGTCACGATTGAGACATCGATGGGGACTATTCAGCTACAGCTGTTCCCCGAACAAGCACCAAAGACGGTTGAAAACTTTGTAACCCACGCTCAGGCTGGTTACTATGATGGCTTAACTTTTCACCGGGTCATTCCTAACTTTATGATTCAGGGTGGCGATCCAACTGGTACTGGGATGGGTGGCGAAAGTATCTGGGGACAACCATTTGAAGATGAGTTCTCACAAGAGCTTTATAACTTGCGTGGTGCCGTGTCAATGGCCAATGCTGGCCCGAATACTAACGGTAGTCAATTCTTTATTGTGCAAGATAAGGACATGACTGAACAAATGCAAGGCCAAATGAAGGATGCTGGCTTCCCTGATGAAATCGTTGATGCCTATAAGAATGGTGGTACGCCATGGTTGGACTTCCGCCACACAGTCTTTGGTCAAGTGATCTCGGGAATGGATGTTGTCGATGCCATCGCTCAGGTCAAGACGGATGCTAGTGATCAGCCAGCAATGCCTGTAACAATGGATAAAGTGACGATTCAAGAAAATGACTAATCAAAAACCTACTATAAGAAGGAGGACGGTAGCATGGCATTTCAGATTGGCCAACGGGTGACCGGCCATATTACCGGAATTCAGCCTTATGGGGCCTTTGTCAGTCTTGGCGGTCATCGCCAGGGACTGATTCATATTTCAGAATGTCATTGTGGCTATGTTAAGGATATCCATGATTATCTAGCAGTTAACCAAGAGGTGGATGTTGTTATTTTAGACATCGATGAGTTTACAGGTAAGATTAGCTTGTCGTTAAGGTGTTTGGAACATGTTGACTTTAATCAGGAGACATTACCACATCAGCATCGACACTATTGGACGAATCATCGAATCAACATTGGTTTTAAACCAATTGCGGACCGACTATCCGGTTGGAAAGCGGAAGCGTCACGACGTTTAGATCAAGAAAAGGTCTCCTCCTAAAGAGGGGCCTTTATTTTTTTCATTTTTCCCTTGACCTAAGACGGGATGCTTGGTAAGATATTACCTGTTGCTGTGAACGACAGAAATGCATAAAAAACAAATTGCTGAATAGTCATACAATTTGAAAATAATGCTTGACGCGTCAAACAGCAACTGATACAATGATTTATGTTGTCGAAAGGCATCGAGCATCTGAATATCTCAGCCACCTGGTTGAATATATATTCAAAAGTTTTAAAAAGATGTTGACATGATTTGGACGACATGATATACTTTAAAAGTTGTCACGGAGCACTT
>NZ_AZCP01000005.1:147325-184553 GCF_001433855.1 Levilactobacillus brevis ATCC 14869 = DSM 20054 | reverse complement strand
CCTAACTTATACTTCACGCGGGATCCTGCCGCTTCAATCGGTGATGGGTTGAGTATCAACCATATGACATTCGCCGCTCGGCAACGTGAATCACTCTTTATGGAAACAATCATCAAGTATCATCATCGATTTGCTAATAAGGGTCTCAATGTTTGGCGTGACCGAAACCATGATACACGAATCGAAGGCGGGGACGAATTAGTCTTGTCCGATCACGTTTTGGCAATTGGGGTTTCTCAACGGACCTCTGCTGATGCGATTGAAGACATTGCCCGCAACTTGTTTGCCAAGAGCCATTTTGACAAGGTTATCGCTATTAAGATTCCACATAACCATGCCATGATGCACTTGGATACGGTCTTCACGATGATTAATACCGATCAATTTACGGTTCACCCAGGTATCTTAGGTGAAGGTGGTCATATCGATACTTGGACGATTACGCCAGGTAAAGATGGTCAATTAAGCCTTGATCACCAAACCGATTTGAAGAAGGTCTTGAAGGATGCTTTGAACCTTGACGATTTGGATTTGATTCCAACGGGTAACGGCGATCCAATCATTGCTGGCCGTGAACAATGGAATGACGGCTCCAATACTTTGGCAATTGCACCCGGTGTTGTAGTTACTTACAACCGGAATTACGTTTCTAATGAATTATTACGTAAGCATGGTCTAAAAGTGATTGATGTCTTATCAAGTGAATTGTCACGAGGCCGTGGCGGTCCTCGTTGCATGAGTATGCCATTAGTTCGAGAAGACCTTTAATTGACTCGTTAAATGCTTAGAAATAACTCTTATCTAATTTGTGATTTTTAATTTATTCAAACTCATAAAAGCATGCCTTCGCAACTGCGAGAGCATGCTTTTATTATTTCTCTAAATGGTATTTTCCCCCGCCATCCACTGATTCTTTTCTACAAATGGCGTAGTCGTCTGCTTAGAAATAAAGCTAAAATAATGTAATTCTGAGCCCCAAGTAGCCGGATCACCATATTCAAGCGAGCGAAGATTCCGATTATCATAAGTGAATGCATACAAAATCTTTTTCTGAATATCATATCCCGCCGTGTATTGTGTCCAAGCAACTGGTGTCTCAGGCTGATCAATTCTCAGCGCCCCTTTTGGCGTATTCACCGTCGTTAACAGCTGGAAGACCTGATTCATTGCCGTATCATCGTCAACATCAATAGATAATAGTTTTGCAAATGCTGCTCGTAAAAAACGAGATTCTGGTTTGTAATCAGCTGGGATACCTACCAACCCACTAGAAGTCTCATTAAATCCGATTTGGACTATTCCTTCTGTATTGTCGTAAGTATACGTCCGTTTAGTCGTCCGCTCCAGCCAAGCTTTTAAATTATTCAGATGCCAATCAAAAGTTGGTGCATTGGTAAAAATATCCACTGGATTTTCAAATATTCTAAACCCATTCTTTTGAGAGGGTTCAACCACAAGTGCGCGTCCCGTTTCATCATGAAAAATACAGTGTTGTGGGACCGACATTCCCATCATTGGTCCAACCTCGTTAGTAATCCCAACATCTTTACCTAATCGTTGTTTAATTTCATCGAGACTACGATAATGCGTTAAAATCCACGTACATAACTCTTCACCTCGAATGGCTAATTTTCCTGTTGATTGGATCGTTTCAGTCGCTGCACACTTGAAAAAATGATCGAAATAAAAAGATCCACCACAAATACCATAATCATTAATACCATCTAAGAGAACCGGTGATTGATGCAAATCCTTGGCCCATGCAATTCCCATAACATTCCGCTCGGCAATAAATGGTGTAAACGCTGCCGTAAATTCATATCCCTGTGGAATCTTGACACCAGCGTATTCAAAGTGTTGTTCAAAGTCCTGTGTTCTTCCCCAAAACGGATGTCCCTGTTGGCTGACCAAACCAATTCCTGTACACATAATATCCCTCCTATTAACTCTTTCCTTCTAGCTCATCTAACTTAACGTGTTTATTTGCTGAAGGAACCATTGCAATACCAGCACCAGCTAACGCAACTACCGCGCCTAGAATAGTAACCAGGTACACTTGATTGCCCAATGATGGAATCAACCAATCAATCAACACCGAACCAATCAATTGACCTGCGGTAGACGCAAGCCCCAGAAGCAATAATCCTAAACCGCGGACTAGTAAAGCCATCAATGCAATTGACAAGAGACCGAGTGGTCCACCCAAATACATCCACCAAGCTTCAGGAAGGCTTACTGTAACTTGCCCCATTCCAATCCGTATCAATAAGGCTAAGCCTAGAATACTAAAACCAACAATAAAATTCCAAGTGATTGAAACGAGCATGGACCCAGTCTCCTGAGCTACCGCTGAATTACCAGCAGGTTGCCATCCTGCTAACAAGCCCGCTAGAAATGGCAAAATAGCTAAAGCAATAACCTTAGGCGCCTGCCAACTAGGTAAAACCACAAGTACAGTTGCGACAATCGCCAATAATGCTCCCAAAACTCGTGGAAAATTAAATGGTTGTTTAATTGCGACCCCAATTCCTAATCGATCACAAACCAATCCCGAAATCACCATTCCCGAAATCAAAGTTGTCTGAAACGTTGCAACACCAAGCACAGAAGCTGAAGCACCTTCTGAAAAAACTACCATGGCACCACAGCAACCAGCCAACCAGTTCCACCATGGTAATGATCGGGACGCTATCTTTTTCGGAATTGAACTGAATTGTTGGCGAGTAGATTTCCGCGCTAAAATAACAATTGCCATGACCACCAGACCCGAACCAAAAGAGATAACAGCGGAAGCATTTCCATCCCCCAATTGCTTACCAACCTGACCATTAACGGCAGACTGCATAGGTGACAACATACCGGCCAAAATCGTTGCAATTAGAAGTAATGGGACAACCACCGTTTTTTCAGTTGTACTTTTTGCTTTCAACTCATTCATAATGGATACCTCTCCATTCCTTTTCAATTCGCACTTAGCAAGATTCAAAAAACTTACTTATTCCCCTGAGTGAGCCAATTTATACACCGAGAAAAAAACTCACCATAATGTTCCCACGACATAAAATCTGTAGACGCCCAGTGAGGAGCAATGTCTGTCATATAAGCTAACGTGCGTCCTTTTCCGGCTTGCCCGATCACTAATAATGGGTCCTTTTCGACTGTCATTAGAGTCTCACTATCTGACTTAGCCACTACTTGTTGATAACCTAAGATACCAGGAAACTCACCTAATCCACTACTAATTGCATTTTTTAGAACCTCTTGTGGAACCAGTCCCTGAGGCGCCTCAATCCGGTCGTCAAAGGCTGAAATTTGGACAGGAAGCACTTCCTCGACTGGCGTATTATGATAATGTGCTTTTCCTTCAAAGCCACCAAAAGATAAATATCCGCCAGCCATCATTAAAGCACCTCCATTCAATACCCATTGTTTCAGCAGGTCCATTCGATTAACTGTAGATTTTCCTTCGGCAAAGACTTGGTTAGCCAACACAAGTGAATTCGAGCCAATATCTGACAAAATAATCACATCGTATTGATCCAATTCTGCTTTGGTCCAAGGAAAATGCTCAGGCACATCATGGGCTGGCAAGTGCGTCACTAGATGTCCCAATTGCTGTAAATCAGCCAACAGTTTCGTACAACCAATTTCCAATTTTGTACTGGTAAAAGAATCGTAACCTTTGTATTCGGTCGTTGTAGAAATCCATGATTCACCGGTCAAAAGAATTTTAGACATTTCAATCACTCCTGATATTTTCTTGTTGTCGATTCTTTAATTGTGCGCACAAATTAAAGATGGTTTAAATCGAATGGTAAAGCGCTTTATCAAAGTAAAAAAATAAATAACGCTTGTAAGCGTTATCATTTTGAACCAATCTTATCATGTCGTTTTTAAAAGTCAAGTTAGACTTGACCGATTCTCTTGAGAAAAAATTTTTACATTTCTTTAAATATTCGTGAAAACATATTAACAGTGACGCTTCCAGATCGATTGTCGACGAATCAAAATAGGATCAATAATAATTCTTTTCACAATTTTTTTCTTAGTTTGAATCATTCTTAACAACAGATCACTAGCTTCAGTTGCCATTTTTTCAGTATCTTGATCAATAGTTGTTAGCGGGACTTCCAAGATTTCCGTGTAGGGCGTGTTATCAAAACCAATCATTGATAATCGTTTAAATATTGGAATTTGGTGTTCTTTAGCCCATTTAATTACACCAAAGAGCATAAGATCATTTGAACTCACAATAGCCGTTAATTCAGTATTTTCCATAATTTTAGGCGCCAATCGATAGCCGCTCGCCATACTATAGTCCCCTTTAAATACAAGCTTTTTATTTAAAGGAATACCATTTCTTTTGAGTACTTTCTCATACCCTTTATAGCGTTCAAGAGCATTTATAAAATTATCTTCTCCCCGAATAAACCCAATTTGTTGATGCCCATATTTGATTAACTCTTGTGTAGCCATTTCTGCACCTTTGGTATTATCAAAATTAACATAACTGACATCTCGATCCGTGTAGGCATTGAGCAACACCAACGGCTTCGCTATGTTTTGTAAAAGATCTGTTACTTCTGCTTCATTTTTCGAAAAAATCTCATTAGAGGGGACTAGCAAAATGCCATCAACGCCTCGAGAAATCAAATTTTGTAGCGCCGCTTTTTCATTTTTATAAGAATTTTCACTGTCAATCAGTAGTGTTCCATATCCTTTTTTATTCAGAAAGGTTGTAATCTCACGGACAATTCGAGCAAAAAAAGGATTTGTGATGTCTGGCACAATCAATGCGATATTGTAACTAATATTTTTGCTTAACGAAACAGCCGCAGAGTTAGGCCGATAATTCATACGTTTTGCAATTCTTTTTATTTCTGCTTTTTTAGTTTCTGAAACCCGTGTTTCTTTATTATTTAACACCAATGACACAGCTGTTAACGAAACATTGGCCTCCTTAGCAATGTCCTTCATCGAATATGCCATTTCCAACCTACTCCATTCTGTTCTTGTTTATCTAATTATAAACATTATTGCTAACGATACTCAAACAAATTCGTGCCTATCAATTAGGCCATTAGAATGGACCAATCAATCTTATTCATTCATTTCTGATACGTTAACCTTCTCGATTCTTTAATAAAACACTGACTTCCCTAAGTGAGGAGTCAGCATTTTATTAATATCACTACATTTACGCTCTTATTCCACCCCAAAATCCCGCAACACTTCTGCGGTGTACCAGGCATCTTGTTGATAATCAGCAATTCGGATGTTCTCGTTAGGTGCATGGGGACCTGACCCAGCCCAGGTTGTTCCAAAAGCCACGATTGGTGCCTGTAATGTTTCCCCAAAGAAGACTTGCGGACCCGTTCCGGCTGCATTCGGTACTAGTTTTACCCGATCCCCATAGACCTTAGCCGCTGTCTTCACAGCCAATTGTACAAATGGATCTGTTAACTTCGACCGGAATGGCTTTTCACCTAACAGATAAACTACCTCAACGTCTTCAAATCCGTTTCGCACTAACTGAGCTTGGATTAACTGAGCCAATTTCTTCGGTTCCTGGTTTGGAACCAACCGACAATCCAATTTAGCTGTGGCCTGTTTCGGCAGTACCGTCTTAACTCCTTCGCCTTCATACCCGCTCGACAACCCATTAATAGTCATCGTGGTTGCATTAACCAACGCGGCTACCGGATCAGTTGTCACCAATGGCCGTTTGAGACCGAAATTTTCTCGAGTCGTGGTTTCGTTGAAGGGTAAAGCCGCGGTTGCCCGTTGCTCTTCCGCCGTCAACGCACGCACATCATCATAAAATCCCTCAACCAGAACTCGATTATCCGGGCCACGCAACGACGCCAGTGCTCGCGTTAACCGCCAAGCCGCGTTATCCGCATAAGCGGCTAATGACGAATGCAAATCTTTCTCTGCCGTCTTAACGCGCAACTCAAAGCTCATGATCCCCTTCACACCGCAAGTAATATCAAAATTTTCATCAGCATCCTTGCCACCCGTTTCCCAAACAATTACGTCAGCCGCCAATTCAGCGGCATGTTGCTGGACCATCGGAGCGATATGAGGACTGCCAATTTCTTCTTCACCTTCCACAACAAATTTCAAATTACACGGCAGACCCGACGTTGCTTGCAGGGCCTTGACTGCTGAGAGGCGGGACATCAGTTCCCCCTTATCATCAGATATGCCACGCGCGACATATTTGCCATCAACTTCGGTTAAATCAAACGGCGCTGTTTGCCACTCGTCCAACGGTTCCGGCGGCTGTACATCGTAATGGTTGTAAAACAAGAGTGTCTTATCCGCATTACCCGTGGGTCCCGCCGGTAACGTGGCAAAAACAAATGGATGACTACCGGCGACATCTCGCCAAACCGTGACCGTTGCCCCAACCGACTTAAAGGCTTGCTCTAGAAAATCGACAGTCTCGTCAATTTCTCGGTGTTGGGCTGACACCGTTTCTAATTTTAGATATGCTGCCAATCGATCGTGATCTGCGACCAATGCCTGCTCAACAGCCTGTTTCAAAGTCATTGTCATTTAATCATCCTCCACACCTCAACGACTGGTTGTATTAAAAAATGTCCCCACAGACTCAGTTCCGTTAAGGACATTTTAGTTACCAATCACCTTAGTTATCATCTATCCAAGACTACTGCTTGCCTATAAGATTAGTATTTAATGATAAAACAGTCAAGACGTTTTAATCTTTTTTTCATTTTATAGCTGTTCGCGCTTGAAAATAACCAACCGAACTTGCCGCAATCCAATTAGCTTCTTTCAGTGCCTTAAAAGCTTCACTATTGCCAGTAACGATCACTCCAGTAAATTTTGCTTGCGCTAATGTCGCATGGCTTTTGGCATAACGTCCAGCGTACGCAAACGTATCACCATACCCACCTTCTTTATCCTTCGCCGCCAGTAGCATCTTATGGAAGTATCGATACTTGGCAGCATTGAGCTTTCCGGTTTGGCTCCCCTGAACGCCCAAGTAGTTATTGTCCACTAGTGTTGCATCTGAATGACCACTAATCCCGATCCAATACCATACGGCATGCAAGTTAGCTGGTAATTTGTCCTGAATTTGACGATACGTCAACGGTTGCTTAAACGTAAGCGCGATTTCCGCCACATGACCTTTCACAACGGCAACTTTCTTAAGTTCCTGCGTCGGTTTAATATTCGGTGACACTGTCTTCAGATTAAAAAACATGGGAATTTTATGTGCCGTCTCCCGATCATATAGTGCCGTCCGTTGCTGATTACTATCCGCGCTATTTAACATATCTGGCAACTGTGCGCCTCTTGTCCACGAATAGTTGGCCCGTTCCGGTGACCATGTCTCACGATACCCCTCAATTTCCTTGTACTGGTGACTAACTAACGTTCCCCCGAAGAAAGAGGTATTCTCCAAATATTGATCACTATATTGAATATTAGGCGCTAAGATCTCATGCGTAATATCAAAATACTTATTGAGCGCCGTCGATGCTTTTTGGGATGCCATTTTTGTGTACCCCACAAAACTTCCCCCACCGATAACCATCACAACGATTGCAATCACTGCGGTCATTAACCAACGTCGTACTTTTACTTTAGTTGCTAGTCGCTTGAATTGTTGTTCCTCATTCATATGTTGTCCCCCTCATTATCTTTTCTAATTTTCGATGTACGCGATACAGCCGCATCTTTACTGCCGCCAGGCGAATCCCCAGTCGTTTGGCAATCTCGGCCAAACTTAACGCCTGATCATACCGCAAGACCAGTAGCCGCTGTTCTTTTGCTGATAGTTTTTGTAAAGCCGCTGTTAGGTCACTATCGTCAATCGGTCGGACAACCGTGACTGCAGTCGGAATTAAATATTGACGCACTAACAGTTGATATCGCCGTGTTCGCCGATACTGATCTAAGTATGTTGACCAAGCCACCCGATACATATAGGGCCGTAACTTTTCCGGTGGCAAAACCAATTCCATTTCCAGTAATTTCACAAAAACATCTTGTACAATATCCGCCGCGACTTCTGGCTGCGCGCCCCGTTTAATCAGATATCGTCGTACTTCCGTCGCCAATTGGGTCACCAAATGCTCATACTGCTGTAAGTCCATACTTTCCTCCTCCCCACATAGTTAACGAATAACTTTCAGAAAGGTCACATTTTTTTGACTGATTGAAAAAGCCAGCTTCTGCTCGAGCTGGCTTAAGGTTAAATTTCATCTAATCCGGTCGGTCAACATTAGTCATTGCCAATGGATCGACCCATTTGTCAAATTGTGCCGCCGTTACTTGTCCCGACTGCAAAGCGGCTGCACGTAACGTCAAATTCTTCTGCTCGGCCATCTGGGCAATTTGCGCACTGGCGTGATACCCAATGTGTGGCGACAACGCCGTTACCGTCATTAGGGATTCATCAACCAAATTTCTCATCCGGTCTTGGTTAACCGTTAATCCGTGAACCAATCGGTCCGTAAAGCCCTGAATTGTTCCGATTAACAACGTCGTTGATTCCAAAAAGGTTGCAATAATTACTGGTTTATAAACATTCATTTCAAAATTCCCCTGCGACGCCGCCAGACTAATCGTGACATCGTTTCCCATGACTCGTGTCGCCGCCATCGTAAGGGCTTCTGCTTGCGTGGGGTTCACCTTGCCTGGCATGATCGACGACCCCGGCTCATTGGCCGGAATATTCAGTTCCCCATAACCGGCTCGAGGCCCACTCGCCAAAAAACGCACGTCATTAGCGATTTTCAACAAATCACCGGCTAACGTTTTCACTGCTCCGTGAACAACGGTTAACCCCGAATGAGCCGCTAACCCAAAAAACTTATTGGTTTTAGCCGTAAATGGGTAGCCATACGCCTGTTGTAACTGTTCCGCAACGGCCACAGCGAATCCGGGGGCCGCATTCAATCCGGTTCCAACCGCGGTACCACCAATTGGTAACTCCAATAGCGTTGGCATTAGCGACTGAATATACTGCAGATCATGCGTTAACATGCTTACCCAACCGCTCACCTCTTGGCCAAATGTGAGGGGCGTGGCATCTTGCAGATGGGTGCGACCAATCTTAACAACTCGCCAATAATCTGCTTGTTTTTGGGTCAATTCATCAATCAACCTCTGTACAACTGGCACTAGCTGGTGAATTGCATCATAGGCAGTCACCGCCATCGCCGTTGGAAAGGTATCATTAGAGCTTTGACTTTGATTAACATCATCATTCGGCAAAATACCACTGGTGGGTGCTAAGTTGGTGGCTTGATGGGCAATCACTTCATTCACATTCATATTTGTTTGGGTTCCCGAACCGGTTTGATAGACTCGTAACGGGAAATCGGCCTGTAATTTCTCATCCGGCAATGCCAACAACTGATCAATCGCCTGAACAATCAGTTGTGCTTTAGCTTCGCGTAAACTACCTAAATCACGATTAGCGATTGCTGCTGCCCGCTTCAAATGTAGAAGTGCTCGAATCACCGCCATCGGCATCGTGGGGCCCGTTGTGAAATTGTGGCGACTACGTTCCGTTTGGGCGCCCCACAGAGCTTCGGCTGGCACCTTCACCGTCCCTAAAGTATCTGCTTCTTCCCGATAAGCCATTCGATCTCTTCCTCTCTTTTCTCTAGTCTCAGCATACCGAGCTGCTCAGCTACCGTCAAACATTATTCTCCACCAAAAAAGATCGCCCAATGGCGACCCCTTTTTGGCTTCTATTATTCTGTTGATTGTGCCTACTTAGCCTTCAGCAGAGGCCTTTAGTTGAAAATGATCATTTTGAGTTAATTGTTCTTCAGCTCGACGCCGCGCTTCTACCGCTTCATCAAAGTCTGTAAAAGTCTGGTTTAAGATGTAGCGTCCATGATAAAATAGACGAGCAGCCCATTTACCCGATCGTTTATCAAAACTAACACCGATCACACCCGAGATATTACGCGAGCTGAGCTTAGTCAGTGCGGCAACGTTGCTCCCATTAACTAATGGTAAATTCATCGCATTGCCAATCTGTTCACGCGTTCGGGGGTCCTTGGTCAACCGTTCTTTACTAATGTCACGGCGATAACACCCACAACTCACCGTAATCCCATGGCGCAGTCGATAACTATCGACGGTCACCAAATTACCACAGTTACATTTACACAACCAAGTCGCATTACCATTTTTAGCAGTGCCGTCACGACGGATAACCGTCAGTCTGCCGAATTGTTGTCCAGTTAAGTCAAGGAGTCTCATGGGAATTTCCTCCATTCGTTTTCTTAAAGTTTGTAATAGGTTACTGTTCTCCCCAGAAATAACCCAAGCTCCCCTGACAAATATCCTCACCTAATTATTCTACACGCCAAACTAAAAAATAGCTTAAAGTCGATAATGTTTTTAAATGTTAACGAGTGGCAATCCACATCATTATTAAGTTATACTATAACTATACTCAGTCTTACAAAGGAAGGCAATTATCATGTTTGAAATTTTAACAATTTTAATTTACCTCATTGCTATCGAGCATTTGGGCATCATGGCACTGGAAATGTGGGGACGCCCAGAACAACAAGCGCGGGCTTTTGGGATGCCCATAACCTTCGTTCGTCAGGTTCCTGCGCAAAAAGCACTAGCCAATCAAGGCATTTATAATGGGATGCTAGCTGTCATTTTGATTCTAGCTCAATGGCTATTACCGATGCCCACCAGTTTAATAACGACGGCCCTTCTACTGGGATTCATCGTTATTGTGGCACTTTATGGTAGTTTGACGGTCAAGCGACAAATTTTCTGGCTTCAAGGTTTTCCCGCACTGGTCACCTTAATTATTCTGTTAAGCCAACTCATTTAAAGATATCCTTAAATTTGTGGTTTACAGAACTACCACCACACGTTATAATGAAGACACATATTCAGGTGAGAACCTGCTACGGGCTTTCAATCGTTGGAGGAGTTAATTGACATTTAGCCATTATTAACACCGTTGGGGCCGTACACATACTTCTATTCTGCTGGTTGCGTCCATCGTAACTAGCTTTTTTATTTTCATTCAAAAAATACGCGCGGCATCCTTCACAGGTGCCGCGCGTATTTAAGTTCAATTGCTTAAGTGACTTACATATTACTAACAACCAACCATAATTCAACCAAGTGGACGATTGCAAAAGCCATAATGCCCACAAAGATACCACCGACCACATAGTAACCATAATAGCTCATTGGATGTTTCATCAGCCTTACCTCCTCAATGAATTGCACAGTTGCCTATCATGAGTCATGCTCGCCAATCAGGGTTAGGTCTAGTTGGTTAATTATCCGCGGTGTTAGCTCACAGATGTTGTCCGTTGTTGATGTACATTAGCAAGTAACGCCTTTTGTTCAGCGACGGTTGCCGTGAATTGGCGCATCAAATCGCCCTCCACAACCTGTGCGCCGTGTTGCTTTGCCCGCCAAGTAATCATTTGGAACCGTTTCTGTTCATTTGACAGCTTTTCGTTTAACATTTGGCTCCCCCCAAACTCAATTCGCCAATCTTCTACTGCTTGTCCCTTACATTATAAGCATTAATTTGGTAGCGGTCTACTCTATCGGCCAAAAAAGTGCAAAATTTCTACATAAACCCATTTACCTACAGAGCAAGCTTTCAGGTCAATATCTCTAAAATCAATAACGTTAATTTTTAAAATTGGTATAGTTGCCACATGCAACCGGTTGTTGTCCGATATAGCGTTAATTGCACCCACTCATTATCAGCTAAAATTGCCACTGGTGTAGCTATTAAGCAAGCCCTTACATTTATAAGTAAAACAATTGTCTTTTTTTCTTAACCGGCGTAGTCTAAGGATAAATATACAGAAAGAAGTTGGTCTTTTGGCTATTGATCGCGAAAAGTTTCCACCACTCTATCGAACCGTTGCCATTAACGATGATGGCTTAGAAAGTCACTCCTATATTCCCGGTGGCTTAGATGTTTTAACTAGCAGTCCGTCCAACGATCAGCCGGGTGCCAATCCCGAGCAATTCGTTGGGCTAGCTTTAAGCACTTGCCTAAATGCCACCTTGGAAGCGATTGAACAGCGGCGAGATCTTCCGCACACCTCGCAGGTCCACACAATTGTTGAGATGGCTCGCGACCGACGAGGCCTACAGTTTTACGTGACCGCAGAAATTAAGCTTCCCGGCGTTGACCTGGATACAGCTAAGGCAATGGTTGATTTGGCTGAGCGCCGGTGCCCTGTAGCGAAGCTCATGAGCGGTAGTGACAACGTTCAGGTCAAGTTAGTTCAGGAATTCTCGCCAGCTCCTCCAATTGTCCATTAATTAACACTAAAAAAGCAACAACCCGCTAGTCCTACCAGCGAGTTGCTGCTTTTTACGTTAACGCCGACTGAAGCGCGCTGTTAGGCGCTCCCACCACGATTGCTTCATTGGCTCTTCGCCATATACGTATGGCCGTGTCTTGCGGACGGTCTTGTCAGCATGTGCATCATCCATGAAGACAATCTTGCGCCAGCGCTTTTCTTCTTCATCGCTCATGCGCTTTTTGCTCATTGACTTCAATCTCCTTCTCTCCACCAGTCGTCACCTAGTAGTTAAACGCGACATAGCGTTATTTTTTCATTTGCGTCACTTGGCTAAAATCACGGATAAAGTCGAGGATCTCGTGAGCCCGTTGATCACCATAAACATCCAGCCACCCTTGAAAGCGTTGGTTGATTCGTTGGCGAATAGCACGCTCCGCTTTAGCACCCGTCGGCGTCACCAACAAGTACAGCCGGCGCCGATCGTTTTCATCTGGTTGTTGTTGCAAATAGCCTGCTTTCAACAACACCTTGATTTGCCGCGAAATAGCGCTGCGTGTTACCTGCCGTTTACTGGCAATATCCATCAGTGTCACCTGATCGTTCTGCGTAATTTCACGGAGAATCAGATACTGTTCAAAAGACAAGTGAAAGGCCTGCGCTGGTTCGGAAATAAATTCATCTAAATATTTCAACGAACTCATGTAGACATCAATAAAAGCGTCCAGCAACGGTTGTTCCTGCTCAACCATGATTACCCCACCTACATTTCTAAAAATACGTTTTTTATCTTAGCATTTACCCTTATCAAATACCAGTCTTTTACCGGTGGTCTGGACCAACCTTATGCTAAAATAGAGATAAGTTCGTTTAGGGGGAATTTCCATGTTATCTCACAAAATAGTTCTATTGGGGACACTACTTTTATTAACGGGTTGTGGCCAAAAACAACTATCTAGTCAACAGGAACCCGGCCATCAAACTGCCACGTCGCGTTCCAGTCAAACAACCTCATCGCAAGCAGCTTCCCATTCATCTTCAGCAGCCTCACAAGCACCAACGGCCACTTTTAAGCAACAACGCTTTACGATTAAAGATGTCACCTTCAACCTAACGGGGAGTAAAGTCACTGCTAGTTCAACGGCTAATCGCAACTTATTCGTCCTGTACTATTCGGTGACTAATCACCAAGCCAAATCCATCATTCCCAACGACATCTGGCAAAGTGCAGTCAGTGCGCAACAAAGCGGCCACCAACTGCAAACTGGCAACTTAGCCTTTACTACTAATCAAACGCAAGACAATAACAAACTAAATCGTACAGTCATGGATGTGGCACCTGGTAAAACCGTTACCGGTTTGGCCATCTTTGAGCCTAAGAATAGCCAGCCCATCACCGTTACATTCAAGGATACTCACCACCAGATTATTCATCAAAGCCATTATCCCTTAACTTAACGCTAGAAAGGAATCTATCATGCCCACTTTAATTGAACGTATTCACCAAGTTGAACTCGGTAATCTCGCCCAACTGGATCAGCTTTGCCATCAGCTTGGTCTCCCTTACTTTTTGATGGGCGGCTCATTATTGGGCGCAATCCGCCATCAAGGCTTCATTCCATGGGATGATGATGTTGACGTCGGTCTCTTACGCGCCGATTATGACCAGCTCCTTGCCGCAGCCCCTACTCATCTAGCAGATAGCCCCTACTTTTTACAAACGCCCACTAGTGATGAAAACTACGGCCTGAGCTACGCTAAACTGCTAGATCGCCGCACCTATATTGAGGAGAAACGTAATGTCAACAATGCCCGTAAAGGTATTTTCATTGATATCTTTCCCCTAGATCGGATTCCCCAAGACACTAGCGCCCAACAAAAGCAGTCGACCAAGTTTCAGCTGCTAAATACGCGAATCTTGCTCCAACTACGCTATCATCTGGTGGATAACCCGCTTCGCAAGCTTCAAAGTCCGCTCAGCTCAGAACAATTAACCAGTGTTAACGCCCTTAAGGCAGAACGTCAGGCCGTGATGACCCAATATCAATCAGAAATCACGCTACCACAGGTCAAAAACTTGGCCTCTCAATACGCCTATGCTAAGGAAGTCTTCACGGTTGCGGAACTAAGCGACCTAACCACCGTTCCCTTTGAGCACTTGCAGGTTCAGGTTCCCCGAAACTATGCTACGATTTTAACTAGGATGTATGGGGACTATCTGGCCTTACCACCAGAAAATCAGCGCACCGAAAAACATTTGGAACGGGTTATTATGGACAATCAAGTTTTTACTGACTAAATTTTAAGAGAAAGTAGTTGAATGACCATGGCTGATGACTATTTTGGCGCAATGCTGGTCAACGTCTCAAGTATTGAGCTATCCATCGTTAACTTAAAATCTGGTACCCAAGTGGAACGCGTCAAATCAACCGTCGCTATTGGGGAAAATATTTACAATCACGAAGACATCGATTTTGAAACGGTCGCCGAGGCCGCTGAAGCACTACGTGGTTTCTTACAAATCATTAAAGACTATGGCGTCACCCACTATCAACTCTGGGGCTCACAAGCGTTATCTTCAGCACCTAATGCTGAGTTTATTCGAGATCAACTCTACGTTCGTACTGGTCTACACATCGAATGGCTCTCGTGGGGCGAGGAGTCCTTCGTGCGCAATGAAGCCGTAGCCTTAAAGTTCGACCATTATCATCATCTGGTCAAACACCATGCCGCAATTATCGGCTTAAATTCTGGCAGCACGACGCTTTCCTTTTTCGCACAAGAACAACTTGTAGCATCTCACAATATGAAGTTAGGACCCGTGCGGATTAAAGAAGTCTTGCAAGACTTACGGACAACGGCCCCGAATCCAGTCGATGTCTTGGATGACTACATCAATAGTAAAGTGGATGACTTCTATCGATTTTTGCCGGCCGATTTGCAGACCGTTTCCAATCAGGTTATCTTAATTGGTGCCGAACCGCTAAATGCGTACTTCATTCCACAGGGGGCTATCAGTGCCCCACTGACCCTTGACGACTTCAATCAGTTCAGTCGGGAGGTTGCCGGCGCTTCCGATCAATACCTGATGGAACGGCTTCATCTCACCGAAGAAAACGTTGAACTAATTTTGCCTGTCGTTTTGCTAATCAAAAAATTGCTAACCGTCGTTCACGCTGAGAAAATCCAACTGGTTAACCTCAACGTCATTGACGGATTAACGACCAATCAAGCAATTATGGCGGGTTATCATAAAACAGCCCACTTTGAAAACCAAATTTTGGCTTCCGCTGAAGATCTAGCGCAACGCTATCGCGTAGAACCGCACCACATGCAGTTGGTGCGCCGCTTTGCGTTACATTTATTCGATCAGTTACGAACTTTACATCATCTAACCACCCGTGACCGTTTATTACTCGAAGTGGCGACGATTGTTCACGATATTGGGGGATTTATTGATACCCACCAGCATTATTTACACTCGGATTATGTTTTGAAACAGTCCGATTTACTGGGACTATCACAAGAAGAGACGCAAATTATCGCCGCGGTCTCCCGTTATCACAGCACTCGGACCCCTGGTGAAGATCTGGCCCATTTTCAACAATTAGACAGTGATAAACGCTTAGTCGTCGCCAAATTATCAGCTATCTTACGGTTGGCTGATGCTTTAGACGATGCCCACCAGCAAACGATTCAAAAAATTTCGGTATCTGTTCGTGCCGATCGCGTGATTATCACGGTCTTCAGTGATGATGAGCTGTCACTGATTCATTGGGCCTTTACTTATAAGGCTAAATTCTTTACGGATGTTTTCGGCCTACAGCCAGTACTAAAACAAAGGAGATTACACAAATGACACTCGACTTCACACTCCCGCAGTACTATACCAACCGCGAATTGAGCTGGCTAGACTTTAACGATCGTGTTTTGGAAGAAGCTCGGGACAAAACTAATCCGTTACTCGAACGCGTCCGCTTCTTGGGAATCACCCAAAGCAACGTTGATGAATTCTTTATGGTCCGGGTGGCATCCCTATCCAAGCTTGCCGCTGTCAATTATCCCAAACCCGATGCTTCAGGCATGACCGCTAAGGACCAATTACTGGCGGTCAATGCTAAAGCACATGACCAAGTCATCAAACAGTATTCCACATTAAATCGTATGTTGTTACCAGCACTTGGCAATTTAGACGTACACGTTTTGACACCCCAAGACCTGACACCACAGCAAGCACGATTTATTGAAAAGTATTTCAACGACGAACTGTCGCCCGCTTTGACCCCGATGGCCGTCGACAGCTCCCGACCATTCCCGTTTATCGGCAATAACACATTGAACATCGCCCTGCGTCTTTATAAGGATGGCGATAAAAAAGATAAACGCTTCGCAACAGTTCAAGTCCCCGATATTTTCCCACGAACGGTGCGCTTACCTGGTGCTCCTAACGACTTCATGATGTTAGAAGATGTGATTAAAACCTTTATTGGCAATCTCTTCATCGGCTACCAAGTCAAGGAAGCCACCACTTATCGGGTTATCCGCGATATGGATCTTGATGTTGCGGAAGAAGATACCTCTGACCTACTAAAGGAAGTTGAACAGCAGCTTAAACGACGAGAACACGGCGGCGCGGTTCGCCTCGAAGTGGAAAATGGTATCAGCCCAGCGCTTCGACGGCGACTCGTCAACGCACTTAACGTGGCAGACTATGCCGTTTACGAAATCAGCGGACCCATCGATCTCACCTTTCTGAGTCAACTGACCAAGCAGATTAGCGATCACGATGACGAACGTTACGCGCCATTCACCGCCAATCGCACGCCGGGTTTCACGCCTGACGACGATGTGTTTAAAACCATTCGCCAACATGATGTGTTGGTCCACCATCCCTACGACACGTTTGGCGCCGTTACCGAATTGATTCGCCAGGCAGCAGCAGATGATGATGTGCTCGCCATTAAGATGACACTCTATCGGGTTTCGTCTAACTCACCGATTATTAAGTACCTTGGGCGGGCAGCTCAAAACGGCAAACAAGTCACTGTTCTCGTGGAGGTCAAGGCCCGCTTTGACGAAGAAAATAATGTCCACTGGGCCCAGCAACTTGAAAAGATGGGCTGCCACGTTATCTACGGTCTCATTGGCCTTAAGACCCACTGTAAGTTAGCCCTTATCGTTCGTCGCGAAGCTGATGGAATTCGTCGCTACATGCATATGGGCACTGGTAATTACAATGATGTTACGGCCCATTTCTACACAGACATGGGGCTCATGACAACCAATACGGACATGGGCATCGACGCCTCAAATATCTTTAATATGCTATCCGGCTATTCGGAACCGCCCTACTTTCACCAGCTCCACATGTCTCCTGATGGTATCCGGCATTTTATCACTGCTAAAATTGATCAGGAAATTACTAACGCTAAAGCTGGTCAACCCGCCTGGATTGAAATGAAGATGAACTCCCTATCAGACTCAGCCATGATTGCGAAGCTTTACGAAGCGTCACACGCTGGCGTTCATGTCAAACTGATTGTCCGCGGGATTTGCTGTTTAAACGTCGGGATTCCTAAAGTCAGCGACCACATTGAAGTCCACTCTATCGTCGGTCGTTATTTGGAACATAGCCGTATTTATGCCTTCGCTAATGCCGGTGATCCCCAAGTCCACTTGTCTAGTGCGGACCTCATGACACGTAACCTTAACCGCCGAGTAGAATTACTCTTCCCGATTCTACAGGCTGATTTACGTCAGCGGGTCTTTGCCATCTTTGATACCCTATGGCAAGATAATGTGAAGACCCGGGTCTTGCTCGCTGACCGGACCTTCACTCGTGTTGATCGACGGGGACTGGACGCCCTCGATGCTCAAGCCACGTTCATGGCAGAAGCAACTAAGCAGCGTTTAGCAGCTAAGCCAACAGCCACTAATCAATCTGGCACACATCAATTTAAACCAATGCTAAGCCCTAAGAATCAACCACAATCCCCAATTGATCGGAGTCCTGAATAATATGGAAACTTTAGTCGTCATTGATCTTGGATCCAATTCTGTCCGGATGACCATCAGTAAACTTGATGATACCGGCGATCACCATACCTTAGCGGCTGAAAAACGTTACGTCCGTCTATCAGAAAATATGGGCGTTGATCAGCAGTTACAACCCGCGGCTATAGACCGGACACTAGCGGCGTTAAGTGAGTTTAAGGCCATCTATGATAAGCTCGATCATCCCCGCATTGTGGCTGTGGCTACAGCAGCCGTTCGCCAAGCCACGAACCAAAAGCAATTTCTCAAGCAGGTTAAAGATCAGCTGGGATTGACGTTTAAGGTGATCTCTGGCGCAACAGAGGCGCGCTACGACTATCTGGGTGTTATCCATACACTCCCGATCGTCAACGGCTTACTGGTCGATACTGGGGGCGCATCTTCCGAACTCATCTTGGTTCAGAATCGCCAGATGAAACACGTTGTATCAATCCCCCTAGGATCTGTCACGCTATCTCAAGCTTATTTAGAAAATGACCGGATTCAAGCCGACTCGCTTTTCTCCGCCATGACGTTTGTTAACAACGTCTTCAACGACGTTTGGTGGTTACGTGAAGCGACCAACTTACCGATCATTGGTTTAGGCGGTGCCAATCGAACATTGGCTAAAATTAATCGCCGTAAGAAAAACTTCTTAAATGTGGAAGATATCCATGGTTACAAATTAACTGCCACCGATGTCTATAACACCTTAACGCAACTACTTGGTCTCAACCTGGCTGAACGAAAAAAGGTACCGGGGCTTTCCAAGGACCGAGCGGACATTATCGTCGGTGGCTTAGTCCCGGTTGCCCTGCTAATGCGCCTACTTGATTCACAGTTAATTACTTTTTCCAACGCCGGCTTACGCGATGGTATTTTATTTGAACGAATCAATCAAATCAAGGCGGAGAGTCATTGATCAACTAAAAAATGAGCATCTACGGAACCTTTCGTTTCGCGGGTGCTCATTTTTTAAAATTTCACATAATCTAATTGGGCAATTGCACGATATAAGGACCAAATCGCGGCACCGTGACCACTTCCACAGTGGTATTAAACACCCGTTCCAGCAGTTGTGGATCACGCAATTGGGCCGGAGTTCCACTGGCGGCCAAACGACCATCATTCAATAACCACAGCCAATCACTCACCTGAAAAGCTTGATTGATGTCATGTAGCACCTGAACAACCGTCATGCCCTTAGCCGCCAACGATTGCAACTGCGTCATCAGGGTCTGCTGATAGTGTACATCTAAGTACGTGGTCGGTTCGTCCAGCAGCAAAACGGCCGGTTCCTGAGCCAGAGCTGCGGCTAGCCACGCACGTTGCTGTTGACCACCTGACAAATCTTGCATGAACTGATCGGCTAAAGCAAGTAACCCCGTTTGCGCCAAATAAGGCTGCACCTCATGAAACGGCACCGTTTGCCATAAGTTATGATATGGTAACCGTCCCATGGCAACAACCTCCTGAACCATCAACTCATCATATAGCTGATGATGTTGGGTGACCATTGCCACTCGTTGGGCCAGCTGCTTGGTGGTCCAATGAGTCAGCGGTTGGTCGGCCAAACGAATCTCCCCAGATTGGGGCAACAATTGTCTTGCCAACAGTTGTAATAGCGTTGACTTTCCTGCTCCATTCGGGCCAATGATCGTGGTGATTTTTCCAGTCGGTAATTCGCCAGATAATGCAGTGAGGCCACTTTTTTGTCGTGGATAATGATAACTAACGTGTCGACATTCCATAAAACCCTCGCCCCCGTTGTAGTAACAAAATCACAAACGGCCCACCGATAATCGCCATCATCGTCGCTGCCGAGATCTCGCTGGGACTAATAACCGTTCGTCCCAATGTATCTGCTGCTAACATCAGCCAAGCGCCCGCCAACATTGAAAACGGCAAGACCGTCTGATAATCATGTCCGACTAAGCGTCGCGCAATATTGGGGACGACGATTCCGACAAAGGGAATCGCGCCCACGACTGCGGTAACACTAACCGCCAAATACATGCCTAATAGCAGCAGACTCCAACGAATAACGCTGACGGGCACACCAACGTGGCTCAGTGCCATATCAGTCAACTTTAGGTAATTGGCCCAAGGTGCAATCAACAAGGCCCCTATCAGTCCAATAACCCCCAAAATCAAGAGCACGGTAGTCTCTGACCACGTCATACCATTAAACGTACTGGAGCTGATTTGCGTCGCCCCGCTACTGAGTAACTGTTGCAAGCCCACAAAGGTCGCATCCAAAGCGACCCCAACAATAATTAAGCGGTAGGGATCAGCTAATGCGCGGCCACTGGTTAAAATGGCCAAGGCGACTAAGCCGCCCCCCAGAGCGAAGAACCAATTGCGGCCCCACATGGCGGGCAACAACAGTGCGCCCCCTAATTTGAAAAAATTAGCTGCCGCACTCACCCCTAAAATACTGGGATCGGCAATTGGGTTACGAAAAACCGCTTGAAACAGGGCCCCGGCGACTGCTAAACTTCCACCACAAATTAGACTGCTTAGAATTCGTGGCACCCGTAATGTAAACACGGTCGTAAAATCTGAACTTGCCGGTCGTGTCACGGCGCGGAAAATCTGCGCAATGCCCAGCCAGGTGGTGCCAACCATCATCGCTAGTACAATCGTCACCAGCAGTAAGCCTAAGATTCCGGTATACCACCAGCCCGCATGTTGCTTCATGCTGGCACCTCCTGGGGATAGAGCCAACGACTCACCTGATTAAGCGCTGCGACAACTTGCATATTGGCCGTCGCATCAAATGTCGGTTCCGTTAGATCATAGACACGGTGGTGTTTAACCGCCGCCGTTTTCGACCACATCCGATTAGACTTAAATTCCTGGTTGAATTGCTTGGTCACCATGGTTGGCATGGCATGGGCCAAACGTAAAATTACCTGTGGATTAGCCTTTTGAATGGCTTCGTCGTTTGGTTGCTGGTATTCTTGATGCTGACTCGTAAACACATTTTGACCACCGGCTAATCGGACCAAATCACCCACATAGGACCGATTGGTAGCAATCATATAACTGGCACCCGGCAAGCCCATGAGGACTAATACCCGTGGTGCTTTTTGTCGTTGCGCCCGTTGCTTGACCCGTTGTTTTGCCTGATTAATCAACCGATTTTGTTTAGCTGCAGCCGACTGGCGCTGGTACCGTTGTCCCAACTGTGTCAGCGTTGTCTGCAAATGACCAACACTCGTCAAATCTAAAAAGTGCGGCGTAACGTGTTGGGCCTTAAAGGCTGCACCAAACTGATCATCCAACGTGGTCACCGAATACACCACGGTCGGTTTCAGCGCTGCAATCTTCTCTACGCTGGGATTCATTGGGCTACCAACCTTAGTGACATGCTGATACTGTTTGGGCATCGTATTAGCCGTCGTCGGAACGCCCACTAACGGTAAATGAAGTTTGACCGCAATTTGCACGATGGCATAGGTCGTGGCCACAATCCGTGGCTGGGTCTGTTGTCGATATTGCTGACGCCAAGCCAGACCACCGCCAATTATTCCACAGAGTACGAGCACAGCCAGTGTTATTAAGCCAATTTTTCTAGGATTTCGCATTTGCTTTTCCTCCTAATGTCGGCCAACATACCACCAGCTACCGCCACCGACAACAACCAAAATCGCTACGATACCAGCAATTAACCGGCCCCAATGCGTGCTCTGTTGGGGAACTCGATCCGCATTAGTTGCGGACTGCTGGTTGGCTAAGGTCTTCGCACTTGGCTGATGACTTGACGAACTTGATGACGTTGTCGGTTGCTCCTTAGACTTTGACTGGTGGTGAACCGACTTGGTTGGTTTGACCGCTGACGTTGAACTGGCAGTTGATGTGTTCGTCTTTTTTGATGTCTTGACTGCTGGTACTTTTTTCGCCGTTGTTGCCGTTTTTGCTTGGGTTAGTGCCGGCAGATGGGCTGTTTGAAATTTAAAAGTAATCAAATGCTTAGCGCGGTATACATCCGGCACATTAATCGCGAGCTTAGCTGTAACCGCCCGTTTTAAATTGGTCGTCGTGAATGAATAATATAAATGCGAGTTACCTGCCGAATCCTTTTCCTTGCGCACGTTGGTTGGTGCCTGACCGTCAACTGACAACACCTTGACCGGCCAATTAGTCAGCTTTTTAGCTGTCTTAATATCCATCGTAACCACATAAGCATGATTTCTCACCGTTACCGTCGCCGGATGAACGAAGTAACCGCTCGCCATTGACGTTTGCTTGGTTCCATACTTTAACGCCGCATAATCGATTGATTGCGCGTGTGCCGGGGTTGGAATTAACCACAAAAATAAGAGCGCAAATAATCCGACACATAGCCAATTCTTAATCTGCTGCTTCACGTTGTTTCCCCCCTAATACATAACCACAAGCGATGAGTCCCAACCAACCCAACATCGACCATGACGACTGCTGTTCACCCGTCTTTGGCAACGTTGCCTTAGCTGCAGCATGGTGCGTAGTAGATGGCGCTGTTGCTGTAGTTGCCTGTTCAGTGGTTTTCGGCAATGCAGCAACGGTTGCCGCCTGAGTCTGATCTGCTGATCCACTGCTGGCAAATCGGAAGCGAATCGGAAAGGTTTCACTAATCGACATAACCGGCACCGTCACGTGAATCTTTCCGGGTATCAATTGACTGGCTAAGTCTTGTCGATTAGCGACCATAAAACTATACTGCATGGTATATGCCTTAGCCGTTTGACCATAGCTTACTTGCTGCGGTGCCATTCGATTGATTGATTCAGGCACAACTGCCCGACTCCCTAACTTTAATGACTTGGCATACTTGACTGTCAGTGTCACGCGATAGCCTTGCTTAGTTGGGGTAACCTTAGCAAGATCCGTATAGTATTGATCCGCTTCGGACTTCTTCATTTTCGTTCCCTGTAGCACTTGATACCGCCAGTATTCGGTTTTAGCAGTTGCTTTAACTATTTTAGCCGTTTGGGCCGTACTCGTCTTCGTGGTTGTCGCTGGAGTTGTCTGCTGCGAAGACTTGTCCTGAGAACTTGCCTGACTGCTACTTTTTGCCGTATCAGCCAGTGTCGTTGTCTGGTCCAATAGTTCACTCGTTGTCGTTGTTGTGCTGAGTCGTTGCGCTTTTTCCCAATCTAATGCTAGCCGGGCCGTTTCATTCATCGCCCCCAACGGCGTTGTCAAACTAAACGTTGTTGTCAATGGACTCGTCTGACCAGTTAGATTCACCTGATAAATGGTTTGCTGGTTAACCGCCTTGACCTTAGTTACCGGTTGACCACTGATTTTCATCGACTTGATATATTGCGCGCCGTTAGATGTTATCAAGAGCGTTGTCTGTTGATCTTGAACTCGCGCCACTGCCGAATCCGTGAAAAACGGATTCGCTGATGAAGTTGCATTGCTATCGGCCTTAATAATCTTCATGGGAACCTGGTACACCCCATTACTCAGTGCTGCCGCATGCGCTGTTCCTGACCAACCAATAAAGATGGCCCAAATCAGTACCAAACAACCGAGCCACCGCCAGAATTGTTGTCGAACTTTCATTGATAAACTCCCCCATTTTCCATTCTTTTTGGCATTAGACAAAACAACGAGACCAGACTAGACGTCTTGATCTCGTTGTCGCCGTCATGGTTGCCATGGCTTGTTTTACTTAACCGTTACCGTCTTAGTTACTGGCTTATAACCGGCTTTAGTAGCGGTTACCTTTAATTTCCAACTCTTCTTAACTGCCTTTTTCAGTTTAACCGTGTAAGCCGTCTTTTTAGTTGTCGTCTTGCCCAAGGTTGTCTTGTTATGTTTAACGGTTACTTTGGCACCCTTAGTCGTTGTACCACTTACTTTCTTAGCAGCCGCTTTAACCCGTTTAGTACTCAGGGCAACCGCCTTTTTGGTGGTCTTGCTGGTTGCTTTAAGCGTGTTGGTCTTAAACTGAAGCGTTGCTGCTTCTTGCATGGTCATGGTTTGCCCATTCATTGGCACAGCCAGTGAAAAACCAATCGTTTGTGTCTTAGTTAAATCTACCTTTGTAAAGGTATAGGTGTTACCACTCGTTGCCTGTTTAACAGTGCCCGTCTTGCCCCCTAGGGTCAGCGCCTTAATATAGGAGCTCCCAGCAGCAGTCGCTTTGATTGTCACTGTGGCCTGTTTATTCTTAACGCTAACGGTTGCCGTGCTATCTAAGTAATTAGCGGCCTCAGACGGTGTGGTAGTCCCAGTCTTGTAAACATTAAACTGAACACTATACCGACCATTTGCCAGCTTAGCGGCGTTTAAACTGGCCGCTTGAGCAGTTGCTGGGTTACCAACAGCTTGATTGACTGAAATACCGGCGCCCGCACTCGCCAGCATTAATAACGCACTCATAACAGTTAAAGATTTTTTCATAAGAAATACCCTCCCAAAACAAAATATGTAACTTATGAATCCGAATTCATCGTAGCACGAAAATTAGTTGAGCACCACAATTTTGTAGCCATTCAAACTGACATTTGGTTTATATACCGATAGACGAAACGATTAACGTCTCCCTCCCCATTGCTCCATACCAAAAAAACCAGGGATCTACCAACAAGATCCCTAGTTACGGTTTAAGTAAGTTACTTAAGTTACCTATCCAATGTGATTTTCATGTAAGATTGCTGTGACTTCTTCTTGAACCTCGGCCGGCTTGGCCCATTCCTGAAACTCAGTAAAGTCTTCTTCAGGCATCGCATAGTGCTCATTAACATAATCCTCGTATGCCTGAACGTGTGGCGTATGGGCGATGTTTAATTGTAAAATCCGAACTTCTTTAATGAGTCCCCGTTCAACCGCCAACTCAGCCCGACCATTTTGCACCATATTACTAATTTCCATATACTTACTGCCATCTAAACGCGTTATCTCTTCAATCAACGTAAATACTTCGTGACTCTTCATCACTCTCACCTCCGCGCAATAGATCTATTATAACCGGTCTACGAACAAAACAAAACCACTACCAGGGAATGGCAGTGGTCGGCATAAGAGAGAAAGAGAATTGATTAGAAGGTAATTATTAATACCTTACAAGCTATAATATACCGGTATTTGTAAGCGCTGTCAATACTTTTTCAGAAAAACGTTTTTATTTTTGATGATTTCCGCTAAACACCGCGTTGACCCTGAGACAGTTAGTCATCAACGCAAAAAGGGCCGGAAATAACTTCCAGCCCCCACCATTTAGTCTTCACCAAATGAGAGATAAACCTTTAACCAATTCATTGGGAAATCAGCTAAAGAGGTAAATAAATGGTAATTTAACGATACCACGTTAAATGATAAAAATCTATTTGTTTTCTCATTATTCTATTATTTGACACCAGACGTGGCATTGGTATCGTGGAGAACCGTTTCTGGGTGCACGATATTCCCTGGGTTTTGTATCACGTCTCCCAGTGAGTGCCCTGAAACGTTGATCAGACAGGCTAACACAAACACGATTCCCACTGCGATGGTCAAGAACCGATTACCCCAACTCATCTTTTCGCTGATAACTGAACCATAGAAGTCCTTTTTAACTTCTGCGGCAACATTCTGATCGCTCGGATCATTAGCCTGTCGTTCCTCAATCACCTGTTGCTGGTAAGCATCAATATCAAATGCCTTCTGGTTAGCTTTCATCTGCCGTTGGAAGTGTTTCTTTTCCTTCTTGCTTTGTCCCTTGAACCACTTGGTAAACTCGCGGTAGTGCTTAACCACCGCTTCAGTAGCACCAATTTCTTTTAACGTTCCGTAATGAATCCAAGCAACCCGATCACACAAAATCTCAATCTGCTTTAATGAGTGACTAACAAAGACAATGGTTTTCCCTTCATCTTTGAACTCAGAAATTTTGTCCACACACTTTTGATAGAAGGTATCATCCCCGACGGATAAGGCTTCATCAATGATCAAGATATCTGGATTAACGTGTACCGCAATCGAAAAGCCCAACCGAGATTTCATCCCTGATGAATAGCTCTTAACGGGTTGATACAAGAAGTCACCAATATCCGCAAACGAAACGATATCATCCATTAAGGCATCAATCTCTGGGTTGGTTAACCCCTGCATGAGTGCCTTCAAGCGAATATTTTCCAAGCCGGTTAGATTACCCCGTAGCCCCGCACCAATAGCAATAATTGAGGTATCACCACGCACATCCACCGTCCCGGTCGTTTGCGGAATAATTCCGGAAATAATATTAGAGAGCGTTGATTTACCAGATCCGTTAACCCCAATCAAGCCCAACGTTTCTCCAGCCTTCACTTCTAGTGAAATGCCCATTAAAGACCAAAAATGTGGCACCTTAGAATTGCTTAGTGAGAAAAATGACCGCAACTTTTCCGCCTGACTCTTGTAAAGATCGTATTCCTTTGTCACATGTTGTACTTTAATTTTATAAGAATTATCCATGAATTAAACTTCCTAACTCAAAATTTGCGCTACCTGCATTACCCAGCACAGTGCCTGAGCTTAGTCTGTTGTATTATACCAAATATTTCCGCTTTGTGGAAAAAATCTCGTTGAGCTTAGCTTTTTCTTTAGTACCGTCTACTTCTCTGGTCAATTAAAGTATTTTCCGAAAATCTTCTCAACTTGATTTGAGTCAAGTTAATCTCGTCAGTAGCTCCGTATACTAAGCTTTGTAATCAAGTTAAACAACTTTCAAGGAGGTTTTCCCAATGAGTAAAGTAACCATGAAATTAGATGACCTAACCTGCCCGTCTTGCATGACTAAAATCGAAGGCGCCCTGAGTAAAAAAGACGGCGTTGAAAATGTCAAAGTTCTCTTTAATGCCAGCAAAATCAAAGCTGAATTCAACACTGACAAAGTGAGTGCTGAAAGTTTAGAAGCGGCCGTTACCGATTTAGGCTATACCGTTAAAAGCGCCAAAGTTAAAGACCTATAATCTTGTCATATTAGAAAGGATGTCTCGCCCATGACGACAACTATTGAAGACCGTTACGCTGCTGAAAAAGCGCAAACCGAACATGATCACCACGTTCCCACCGCTGGTGCCATGACCAACCACATCTTAGCTAATCTGCATATTTCCATTGTCAAGTTCCATCAGGTTCGTTGGTCAATAAAAGGTCCCCTAGCACTCAGCGTCCGTCAACTCCTCACTACCTACATCACCACTTACCGTAACCAATTTGATGCGCTAGGTGAATTACTACTAGATGAAGGTGAAATCGTCTCAACCACTACGACAGAGTATCATGACTATAACATGTTACAAGAAGGTGGCGACAAAAAGTATTACGCCGCTACAGATCAACTCAACGAATTGATTCATGATGCGGATACCCACAATCTCTTTATTGATCGGGCCATTAAGCTCGCTGAAAAAGAAAGTCGGCCTGCACTAGCCACCTTCTTGGTAACCCTTCGTGGAACCAACAATCACATCATCCGCGAACTTCAAGCCGTTTTGGGTAATTCGGCTCATACCGGTTTAGATGATGAGGATGAAGACGACGATGATTAATTAATTCCCCTAAATCAAAAAGCGACGACGTCCTGTGAGGCGGCGTCGTTTTTTTGTTAGCCCACCGGTTGCATTTTTCTGACAAAAGCGGTTAGATTGAAGTAACCGGTTGCATTGGCGACTAGACAGCCTTTATCAGGCTCGTCAACTAGTGACTAATCCGTTCCAACCCGATATCTTGATTAAAGGAGTTCCCTCAAATGTCTAACTTACCTCACTATCAGCAACAACAGCAAACCGTGACGTTTGCTTATTCGCAAGGTGCCTTGCAACTAACCGTTCTCACCCTAACGATTATTCGGGTGTTCAGTAATCGTGGCGAGTCAGGGCACTCTTACGCCATTACCGGTAACAAGCAGCAATCAACGCCCTTTACATTAACCACTAAAGATAATCACTATGAATTACGAACGTCGGCCTTAGCCGTCAGCCTAGATGCCGATCGCCATATTGATGTTTATGATGCGCAAGGCGCTCCATTGGTAACCGATTACCGTGGTGAACGGCACCTCTTAGATAAGGGAGTCGATAAGGTTCATCAAAAATTGGTAGAAGCAGAAGGTCATAGTGCGACAACCCAATCAGCCCACGATGCTGATTATTTTCAGGTTGTTAAAGACCTCGCCTCCGATGAGCAACTCTATGGTTTGGGTGACAAGACCGGCTACCTTAACAAGCGGGGCTTTGAATATGATAATTGGAATATAGACTATCCCGATCCACAATTAGAGATCTTACCCAATATCTACAAGTCAATTCCCGTTATGTTGGGATTAAAAAATGGTCACCCGTATGGTTTATTTTTCGATAACCCATACAAGAGTCATCTCGACTTAGGCAAGGAAGACCCCCATTATTATGTCTACACTGCCGTTGCAGGCAATCTTGATTATTATATTCTGGGTGGTCACACCCTCAAGGATATTGTCACAACCTATACTTATCTAACAGGCCGCACACCATTGCCCCAAAAATGGACGTTAGGTTATCAACAATCCCGTTGGGGGTATAGCGCCAGTCAAACCGAAGTTCAGGCCATCGCGGATAACTTAAAGAAGTATGATTTGCCTTGTGATGCGATTCATTTCGATGTCGATTACATGAATGGTTACCGCGTCTTTACGTGGGATCACACCAAGTATGCTGATCCACAAAAATTCATTGCCCGCCTGAAGGCCCGCGGAATCAAGGTCGTGCCAATTATTGATCCCGGTGTCAAACAAGACCCTGATTACCCCGTTTATACTACTGGTGTTGCCCAGAATTATTTCGTGAAAACTCCGACTGGTGAAGTCTATATCAATAAGGTCTGGCCTGGTGACTCCGCATTTCCCGACTTTGGTCGTCCGGCCGTCCGCCAGTGGTGGGCCAACAATACGAAATTCCTGACAGATTTAGGGGTGGCGGGAATCTGGAACGACATGAATGAGCCCGCCTCTTTTGATGGCGAGATTCCAGAAAACACCGTCTTCTACGACCAGGACCAACCCGCAACTCACCGAAAAATGCACAACGTTTATGGCCATAACATGGCACAAGCCACCTATGAGGGCCTCAAACAACATCAAGGCAAACGCCCATTTGTTATCACCCGCGCCGCTTATGCCGGTACGCAAAAGTACGCGACCGTTTGGACTGGCGACAATCGGAGCATGTGGCCTCATTTACAGATGATGATTCCCCAGCTTTGCAACTTAGGTTTAAGTGGTTTTAGCTTTGTGGGAACCGATATCGGCGGTTTTGCGTCGGATACTAGCCCGGAACTACTCACCCGTTGGATTGAAGCGGCCATCTTTAGCCCCCTATTGCGAAATCATGCGGCAATGGGGACTCGTCGGCAGGAGCCTTGGGCCTTTGGTGAGCCAACCCTTAGCATTTACCGCAAGTATCTTAAACTACGCTATCGGTTTATCCCATACCTCTATGATTTATTCGCACAGGAAAGTCACACAGGATTACCGATTATGCGGCCTTTAGTCTTGAATTATCCGACTGATCACCGGACTCAAAATCTTGACGATGAATTCATGGTCGGCGACCAGATCCTCGTGGCGCCAATCGTCCAAAAGTCCAAGCGGCAACGGCTCGTCTATCTGCCAGCTGGCGAATGGGTTGACTTCTGGACTCACCAAACCTACGCCGGACAGCAAGACATCGTGGTTCAAGCGCCCCTGGACAAGCTGCCATTGTTCATCAAACGGCAAACGCTACTTCCTTGGGGACCAGCCGTTGATCATATTGCGGAAACCCCCGACTCATCAATGACTTTCCAGCTGTTCGGCGATCAAGGGACTTATGACCATTATCAGGATAACGGAAGCAATTTCGACTATCAGACTGGTCAATATAATTGTTATCACCTCAGCGTTGATCCTCACCAAGTTTCAGTAACGCTAACTCATCACGGCTTTTCTGCCGCTTATCAGACCATTCACCTAGCCTTAAGCGATCGTGTGGTTACACTTACTTATGACGCGCAGACCACTAGTTATCAACAAATCTAATAGCGAGTTAACCGTTGCCCCTAAATGACCTTTACTTGGCCATTCAGGGGCATTTTGAATCGTCCATAATTCTATTAATTTTACTCATTTCACCAACTATTCTCGCTAACTTGATTCACATCAAGTTAAGCTAGGCAAAAAGCAGGCATAATAAACTCATCAACAAGGAACCCAACACTTAAAACTGTCTTTTAAAGAAAGGATCGTTCACTTATGACAATTCAACGTTATATTTATTCCCATACTAATCCCATTACCTTTTGGTCAGCTGGTCTGATCATTCTTGGCTTTCTCAACACATGGTTCACAAAAGTTCCTTATATCACGGATACTGCTTGGATTATTGCTTCGGTAATTGCAGCAGCCCCCATTGTCTTACGCGCCATCGGCGCCCTTAAAGCCAGGGTCTTCAGTATTGAACTTCTCGTCGGGATTGCCGTCATCGGCGCCTTTGCCATCGGTGAATTTGAAGAGTCAGCCATTGTGACTTTCCTCTTTCTCTTTGGTTCCTATCTCGAGCAAAAAACACTAGCCAAAACGCGGGGAGCCATTCAATCCTTAACTGAAATGGCACCGACAACTGCACTATTAGTCAATGACGATGATACTACCGAAGAGGTTGATGTCGATGACTTAGAAGAAGGTAACCTGGTTTTAGTTAAGGCTGGTGGTCAAATCCCCGTTGACGGCACAATCACAGATGGTACTGGTTACGTCAACGAAGCCTCAATTACTGGCGAATCACGGCCCATTAATAAGCAACACGGCGATCACGTTTACTCAGGGGCAATGGTCGAAAGTGGCACCTTGAAGATTACGGCCACCCAAGTCGGTGACGAGACTACTTTTTCCAAGATTATTGAGTTGGTTGAAGAAGCCCAAGACACTAAATCACCCGCGGAAAAATTCATTGATAAATTCGCGCAATACTATACGCCGGCTGTCCTAGTCATCGCGATTCTAGTTTTTATTTTCTCGCGTGATTTACGTTTAGCGATCACCGTGCTTGTACTGGGATGCCCTGGTGCTTTGGTTATTGGTGCCCCCGTTTCTAACGTCGCTGGTATCGGTAACGGCGCCAAACACGGTATCCTCATTAAGGGAGGCGATGTCGTTGAAAGCCTAGCCAAAGTCGATACCATCGTCTTTGATAAGACTGGGACCTTAACGACCGGTAAAATGACTGTTGCTTCAACCAAGCAATATACAACCGATCACTCATTACTAACGGGTGTTGCGCAGATCGAACAGACTTCTGATCATCCCTTAGCCCAAGCAATTGTTGCACACTTAACTGCCCAATCGCCAGATACTCCCGTTACGATGTCTACCGAGACCATCAAGGGGCGAGGAATGATCGGCCAATGGCACGACGCACCATTATACGTCGGCAATGCCGCCTTACTCAAAGATCATCAGATTTCCCTCACCGAGGACCAGCTAAGCGACCTACATGCGATGCAAGATACCGGGCAATCCACGGTGTTGGTCGGTTATGCTGGGCAACTCGCTATGATTTTGGGCGTAGCCGACACCGTTCGACCTGAAGTTCCTGGTGCTTTAGCTGCAATGAAACGCCAAGGAATCAAGCATTTAGTCATGTTAACCGGGGACAACCAAGCGACCGCTCAAGCTGTAGCTGAATCATTGGGAATTGACGAAGTTCACGCAGATCTTCTCCCAGCCGACAAAGTTACCTTTGTTAAGAAGTTCCAAGACATGGGCCGCAATGTTGCCTTCGTGGGTGACGGGATTAACGATAGCCCTTCCCTAGCAACAGCCAATGTCGGGATTGCTATGGGGGGTGGAACCGACGTTGCTATTGAAACGGCTGATGTGGTCCTCATGCAATCGAGTTTTACCGCACTCAGTCACGCAGTGGGCTTAACGAAAAAAACATCTGCCAATACTAAGGAAAATATTGCAATTGCCATTCTCACGGTGGCGTTTCTCCTAATCGGTTTAGTCTATGGGTATATCTACATGGCAAGTGGTATGTTCGTGCACGAAGCCTCCATCTTAGTCGTCATTTTCAACGCCATGCGTTTAATTGGCTACAAGCCCCGCACGGCTGCCGCCACCCCCGCTCAACCCCAACAGTTAGCGACTAATTAAGTTGAGCAAGACATTATTACAACACCAAAAAGGGCTTCTCAGAATCTGCTTGATTCCGAGAAACCCTTTTACTTGTTCCAGTTATGCAACAACTTAAGCCAAAGCCCGGGCATCAACCCAGTAATTCGTCTGACTACCGTTAAACTGAATCCGGTACCACGTGGTCTTATAAGCCGTTTTCACACCTTTGAAATTAACCGTTACCTTAGTGCCCTTTTTACTACCCGCAGGCCATTTGTAAGTTTTCTGATTGAAATGGGTTTTTTTAACGTGATTATAGAGCGTATATTTACTGTACTTAGCACTTAACTTTTTGGTTCCGCTAGTTGCTGAATAAGTAACCGCGTCATACTGCGGTGCCGCAGCCGTCTCGGTGGCTGCAATCCAATACGATTGTTTACCAACCTTAATCCGGTACCACGTTGACCTATAACCATCCTGTGTTTTGATTGCTTGTTTATCAGCCACATAGGACTTCGCCGTTAGCTTATTTAGGGCCCCCATGGACTTTGCCAAATAAGGTGAATTAAAAACATGATCATAATAGCTGCCACTAACTGTATTATTCACTTTGACCGTAGCCGTGCCACTCGTATATTTTACGGTTGGCAACGTCAACGCCTTGGCATATACCCAATATTTCTTAGCGGAGGTGTTTTTGGCGAACCGAATGCGATACCAAGTCGTCTTCTTCCCGGTTGATGCATCTTTTTTAACGCCCCGCATGTCCAAGTAAACTAAGACATTCTTTCCAGCAGCAACTTTGCTCCAGGCCGTTTTAGTGATATTGGCGCGGGTTCCCTTCACGTGGTTATACAACCGATAAGTCGCATACTGCCCACTTAATCGAGCCGTTTGCGTCCCGCTGGCACCATAATAAGTTGCTTTAGAGTAGACCACTGGTTTAGGTTTTGGTGTTGAGCCAGAATTTGAATTGGAACTCGAACTATCGGAAGCACTAGCATCCAGCAACGTGTTCAACCCATACTGCTTAATAATTGAAATCAAGCTACTTCCATAAGTGGGCGCCGTGGCGTACGTACCAGTCAGCGCATTAGCGGCATCTGCATACGTTGCCGCATTTTCCCGCCAAGTACCACTGTAAATACTGGTGTTATAACTGGTCCCATTACGTAAAAGCTTAGCATTGTCCGTCATTGACGCCTTAGCACTTGGATATTTACGAAAGTTCGCATTCGTATAATATAATTGACCATTACTATCATACTCAGCCGTTTTCATCGTCACGGAAGCACCATTGTAGCTCCCTTTAATGCCAAAATAATTATTTGCGGTCGTTGTCAATGTGCTGGTTCCCCAGGCACTTTCAAGTGCCGCTTGGGCCATCATCACAGACGGGTATAGCTTATACTGATTGGCAACAGTCGTGACGGGACTTTTGAGCGTTGAAATAAAGGTTTGTGGGTCCGTCGTCGCCGCATGACTCGTCCCCTTCGTTAACATAAAGCCACTGACACCGGCACTCATCACCAGTGCCGCTAGTAGCCATCGTTTTATTCGCACCATTTTATCGGTTTCCCCCTTAAAATCGCTTTCAGGTAAAGAATACCATAGTTTGACGGGGTCTCAAAAGAAAAACTTAAGATAAAATCGTGTTGTAACATAGCTTTAATCTAAACGACTAGCCGCCGCTTCATCCAAAATCACCGTAACATTCGGATGAGTCTGCAAAAAGCTGGCTGGTACATCCGGTGTAACTGGCCCTTGAATCATGGCGGCCACGGCAGCGGCCTTTGCTTCACCATAAGCTACAATTAAGATTTGTTTAGCCTTTAGAATTGAGCCAATCCCCATTGAATAAGCATAACGTGGCACCTCGTCGGCATTATCGAAAAACCGCGCGTTGGCCGCAATCGTGGAGGCCGTTAATGCGACTTTATGGGTGGTGGAGTCCGCTGGTGTTCCCGGCTCATTAAAACCGATGTGACCATTTTGGCCCAACCCTAATAGCTGCAAATCAATTGGATTCGCTGCAATAATGTCATCATACGCCGTAGTTGCCGCCTGCTCATCTAAGTTAGTCCCGTCCGGTACATAGGAGTGGGCAAACGGTTTAGCGGCAAATAAGTGCTGTTGCATAAAATAATGGTAACTTTGGGGATGATCTGCACTTAAACCCACGTATTCATCTAAATTAACGGACGTCAACTGACTAAAATCCAAATCACTGGCCACCAGCCGATCATAGATTGTGACTGGCGTACTCCCCGTTGCCAAACCTAGTACTTTAGCTCCCTGCTGCAAAACCGTTTCAAAGACCTGATAGCCGGCCTGTCCTCCGGCAATTTTATCACTGACGATTTGAACATTCATATTAGCTAATTGTTTCATCTCATTCAGTCTCCCTCTCTAATGGTATAGTCCAATTATAAATGCTCTAGACCGGTTTCGCAAGTCCTTTGCTCAAAAAAATTGTTTATCAAATAAAAAAGCGGCCTGCCACATGGCAACCGCCGCTATTTCCGACGAATACCTCGCCGGTTCGCACTTAATTCATTTTGTTGTTTCCGGAACTTCTCAAAAGTTGCATCGCGTTGTTTCTGGTTCTTATGGGTATCCACTCGTTTTGTATACTTCATTTTTTCACCACCGTTTTCATTAATTAACTGTAAGTACTATACAGCGAAAATCCCGTTTACGCAAGCAGAAGTCCCTGTCGTTACAGGTTCCCATAAACACAAAAAAGGCCGAGACAATTGTCTCGACCTTTTCAACTTATCTAGTTATTCAACTGTCACACTCTTAGCCAAGTTCCGTGGCTTATCAACATCTAAGCCCTTATTTAAACTCGTGTAGTAAGCCAACAATTGTGCTGGTACGACACTTAAGAGTGGCATTAACATCTCATCGACATCCGGTAAGACTAAGTCATCACCATCTACGGCTAAACTTTCCCGGACAATCGTCAAGGTTTGTGCACCACGGGCCATCGTTTCTTGTAAGTTACTCCGGGTTAAACCAGCCGTCTTCGCCTGCGTAATAAACCCAATAACTGGTGTTCCAGCCTCAATTAATGCAATCGTGCCATGCTTTAATTCACCAGACGCGAAGCCTTCACACTGAATATAAGAAATCTCTTTCAGCTTCAAAGCTGCTTCTAAGGAAACGGCGTGGTCGATCCCCCGGCCAATGTAAAACGCCCGGTTAGTCTTTAACAAGTACTTGGAAGACATCTCTTCCAGCTTATCCTTTTCATCCACAATAGCTTGCATCCCAGTTGCGACGAGTCCCAACTGTTGCCGAATATTGAAATTCTGCGCAATGATCTGGCCAGTTAATTCACCTAAAGCCTTGGCCAAGATAGCTTCCAAAGCAATTTGGGCCGTGTACGCCTTAGTTGAAGCCACCGCAATTTCTGGACCGGCATGTAACAACAAGGTGTAAGTGGCTTCACGTGATAACGTGGAGTTTTGCACATTGGTGATTGTCAAGCTCGGGTAACCCGCATCGTTCACGTTAACCAAAACTTCACGACTATCAGCTGTTTCTCCAGATTGGGTCAGGAAAATAAAGAATGGCTTCTCAGATAACATCGGTTGTTCATACGCAAATTCTGATGACACGTGAACTTCCGTTGGAATGTGAGCCAAGTTTTCAAAGAGGCGCTTACCAATCAGCCCAGCGTGGTAACTCGTCCCAGCGCCAATGATATACAACCGATCAGCGGCTTCCATTGCTTGTAGCAATTGCTTGTCAATGTTAGGTTCGCCGTGTTCTGACAGATACGTTTGGGCTAATTTACGCATCACGTTAGGTTGTTCATCAACTTCTTTTAACATGTAGAATGGATAAGTGCCCTTGTCTGCTTCATCAGCGTTCATGTCAACGTGGAAAGGTTTCCGCTCAACAGTCTGACCATCAGCGTCTTCGATTGCCACTTTATCTGGCGTGATCGTTACAACTTCACCATCCATTAATTCCAAGAAATCGTGGGTTTCCCGTAACATGGCCAAGGCATCTGAGCAGACAACGTTGAAGCCATCGCCGACACCAATTAATAAGGGGCTCTTGTTCTTAGCCACAAATAATGTGTCTGGTTGTTCCCGATCCATCATTAAGAAGGCATATGAGGAACCCTTCAGCAGGCCTAGTGTCTTCAAGAAAGCCTGCTTAGCATCTAAGTGATCTTCTACCGCAAACTTATCAATCAACTGTACGACAACTTCTGTATCCGTTTGGCTCCGGAAAGGTACATCACTTAAATATTGCGCCTTAAGTTCTTGGAAGTTATCAATCACACCATTGTGAACCAAGTAAAAGCGGTCGTCGTTGGAGAAATGTGGGTGCGCATTATCCACGCTAACCACCCCATGCGTTGCCCAACGCGTATGACCAATCCCAGTTGATCCGTGAACTTCTGGCGTAATCTTAGCACTTAATTCGGAAATCCGGCCCTTGGCCTTTACCAAATAATCCTGGCCTTTTTGGTCATTAACATAGATTCCGGCTGAATCATAGCCGCGATATTCCAACTTTTGTAGCCCATTAACTAAAATTTTAACGGCGTTATCGTTACCCGTCACTCCAACAATTCCACACATAAGTTTATCTTCCTTTGCTCGACACCACTTCCGGTTATCCGGTCGGGTCGGTTAGTTTGATTAGCGAAATGTATCAGTTTTCTCTAAAATTGGTATAGACTGAAACGTTTTGAAAATCATCTCTGAATGACTATACTTTACAGCGTTCTGTTAGGGTTGTCAATTATAAAAAATAAAACCGGTCTATTATTTCTAACGGATGGCAA
>NZ_AZCP01000005.1:95591-147173 GCF_001433855.1 Levilactobacillus brevis ATCC 14869 = DSM 20054 | reverse complement strand
GGCGGGAACCATCCCCGCCACACAAACATCTTTACTTTATTCGACACCCACTTCAGCCCGAACCACATCCGCAATTCGATCAACATAGGCTGCCACAGTTTCTTCCGTTGGCACCTCTGCCATCACCCGTAACAAGGGTTCAGTTCCTGAAGGCCGAACTAACACACGGCCGTCACCATTCATTTCCTTTTCTACAGTCGCAATCATTGCCTGTACCTGCGGATTCGTCAAGGCCGCTTGCTTATCTGACACCTTGACGTTCACCAGCTTTTGTGGATAAGTCTTCACGTCTGCGGCCAGCTCTGATAACTTCTTACCGGTAACTTTTAAGATATGCAGTAATTGTAGACTAGTCAGTAACCCATCACCGGTCGTATTAAAGTCTAAAAAGACAATGTGACCAGACTGTTCGCCGCCCAAGTTATAGCCTGACTTCCGCATTTCTTCAACAACATAACGGTCACCAACTTTGGTCTTCACCGATTGTAAATCATGAGCTTCCATCGCCTTATACATACCGAGGTTACTCATCACCGTCGTCACAATCGTGTCTTTTTTCAGACGGCCATGTTCTGCCATGTACTTTCCACAAATGTACATGATCTTATCACCATCAACCAAATGGCCTTCTTCGTCAACCGCGATACACCGGTCACCATCACCATCAAAAGCCAACCCAATCGCTGCGCCCTGATCAACCACAAATTTTTGCAATTGTTCAGGATGCGTTGAGCCCACTTGATCATTGATGTTTAACCCATTCGGCGTCGTTGCAATCGTATCAAAATCTAAATTAAGATCGGCATATAAGCGAGACACTAATCCACTGGTTGATCCATTGGCAGAATCAACGGCGATGTGCAAACCATCCAAGTCATCAGCAATCGTTTGTTCCAAGAACTGAATGTATTTCTGACTACCTTCTGAGTAATCCTCAACGGTACCTAAACCATCAGTCGTTGGTCGCGGTAAGTCATCCGTTGGCGCATCCAAGAGTGCTTCAATTTCCTCTTCCATCTCATCGGACAACTTGTAACCATCATTACCAAAGTACTTAATCCCGTTGTATTCAACTGGGTTATGCGAAGCTGTAATCATGACACCGGCTGCCGCACCTTGCGTCCGCACTAGATAAGCCACAGCAGGCGTCGTAATCACACCTAAGCGCAATACTTCGATCCCTACTGATAATAGACCAGCGACCAAGGCATTCTCTAACAATTCGCCAGAAATCCGGGTATCGCGAGCTACCAAAACTTGGGGATGGGCATTTTGACTATCAGCGTGTTGCGTCAAGACATACCCGCCAAATCGACCAACTTTAAATGCCAACTCAGGTGTTAGTTCCTGATTAGCTACGCCACGGACTCCATCAGTTCCAAAATACTTCATCACAAAATTCCTCATTTCTCAAATTGTTTACTTACTTTGTTGTCGCCTTGACCGTCACTTTAATCGTGGTCGGATCAAACGCCGTTACGTTATTATCACTCGTGTCCAGTGTGACCGTCTTAGTTGCTTGACTCTTGACGTCACTGACATCTACGTCCACATCAACCTTACTAAGCTTCTTTAGCTGTGTCGCACTACCGTAAGCGGTGACCTTGGTGGTGTCACTGCTTAGTTTATACGTCGTTCCGGACGAGCCGTTCTTCGCGTTCAAGTTCACGCCAACCTTTTTACTTTGACCATCCGAGGTAATGGGTAAATTCACGGTTGTAGTTGATGGCGTCAAAATGACATTCACAGTTTTACCACTACGATCAATGGCCTCAATAACCGCCTGACTACTAATCGTTTTCTTGGTGTTAGCGGGAACCGTCAATTGAGCAACGACCTGCTTGACCCGTGATATTTCATTAGCGGCGCCCGTTGCTTTGACCGTTGTCGTATCGGAAGTTGCCTTCCCGGCTGAGTAACCAGCCGCAATATTTTGGCTATTATAACGAACCTTAACCGGGAAAGAGACCGTACGCCGTGGTTCGATATCTACGGTAATCTTCTCAGGCTTAATCGTCGACTCAATTTCATGATTAAGTCCTTCTTGATGTAAGGTGACTTTGTGCTTGCCTACGCCTAGATCGCTTAAGGCCGCATAGACCTTAAAATTCTGGGTGTTGGCGGTTGTCGTGACTAACGCCAACGGTCCCTTCAAGGTCACCTTTACTTTTTGCGGATACCCGGTAACAAAATACTTATTACTGTTAACATTAAGCTGTAAAGGAACCGATACCGTCATTGTTTTGGTGGCCGTCAAAGATGTGGTACTGCCAGTAGAACTTGACTGATTATTACTAGACGACTTCGTACTATTAACATATGAGAAAAGTAGAATCGCTAAGATTAACGCCAGAATACGGTAGAGCCACGTTGTATAACGCTCATTTTTCATTAGCGCCGCCCCCCTCTAAACCGTTGATCCACCCAATCCATCGCCTTAACAAAAATATTGTTCGTGGTGGCTGGTGCTTCTTGATTCATGAGTTCATTTCGCAAGAACTTCAGGTAATCGGTCTGGGTTAATCCCCGTAAAAGCTCGTTGTTCTTGGTGATGGACACTTCACCCGTTTCCTCAGAGATTACGATGGTCAATGCATCTGTAACTTCCGAAATCCCAACGGCGGCGCGATGACGCGTCCCCAGTTCTTTAGGAATAAGATTACTTTCGGATAGTGGTAAATAGGCTGCAGCGACCGCCACGCGATTATCGCGAATGATCACAGCCCCATCATGCAGTGGGGTGTTGGGAATAAAGATATTGATCAATAATTCACCTGTTAGTTCTGCGTCCAGATCAATCCCGGTTTCAATATAGTCTTCCAGCCCTGTGTCCCGCTGAATTGTCATCAACGCCCCAATTCGACGTTTTGACATATACTGAATGGCCTTGTCTAAACCATCGATCACTTTATTGGCAGCTTCATTTTCATGTCGGACCCGCACAAATAGTGAGCCTCGACCCAGATGCTCCAAGCCGCGCCGAATTTCCGGTTGGAAAACAATGATGATCGCAATAACTGACCAGTTAATCACCTGATCCACTAACCATGAAACGGTGTTCAAGCCTAAATAAGCGCTAATAAACCGGACAATTAGAATTAAGATGACGCCTCGAAAGAGTTGAATCGCTTTCGTTCCCCGTAACATGACAATGAGTTCATAAATCACGAACCAAACAACTAAAATGTCGAGTAGGTTCACCAAATGCCCCAAAGTCAGGAGATTTCCCCAATCCAGGTTCATAACTTTCCCTCCAAATTGAATTCAAATTTTATTATAGCACGGCCCCGCAAACATTTCGCCCTGATTCACATAATCCAGCGCAAAGTCCCATTTTAACCGACTAAAATGCTTATGGATTTCTTAAAGTCTATATTAGGGGGTCATTATTACTTGGATAATCTGTTAACATAGAAGTCATATTCTGTCCGCTTACAGCGCCGGCGCTGTAAAATAGAGGTAGTTAGTTGTGAAAGGTCTGGTGATTGCTTATGAGTCGGCGTGCCCGCTGGGAAATTCGGGGATTTTTCATTGCCTGGTTAATTTTTCTCTTTTTCCGGGCAAAAGATCCCTTTGGTTTTCTTGTCCTTAATACCTTTTTGGGATACATTCCGATTGAACTGAGCTTCCATATCGGTAAACAACGTCCGCGTAGTGGCTGGCTTTTTTGGCCATTGGTCTTGATCTGGTTACTCTTTTATCCAAACGCGCCTTATCTACTGACTGACCTCTTTCACCTTTCGCTCCTGCAACCATACGCGGTTAGTGGATTACTTCGGGTAACTCCACACTTATGGATCTATTTCACTTATATGCTGACCAGTGCCGTTAGTTGCGCCTTCTTGGGTTTCTGGAGCTTGAACTATGTCAGTCACGTGCTAACTGCCCGAATAGCTCATGATAACCGTGGCGTACGGTTGCTAGTTGTCTTAACCTTAACATTCTTAACCTCCGTTGGCGTCTACATTGGCCGGTTCTTACGTATTCATACCATCTATCTCTTCTTGAATCCAGAACAATTTATTCGACCACTACTAAATATGTGGACCAGTAATTTATGGATTTTCGTTGGTCTAATGACCTTTATCCAACTATTCTGCTATTGGATTTTGCATATTATTATGGCGAATAATCCTTCTAAATCGGCTGAATGACTAACACCATCAAAAAAACTCGGTGACCCCCATCAGGGACCACCGAGTTTTTATTTAGCCATCTTCACTATTCAAAGACATCACGAGCACGTTTTCTGAGTAATTCACGTATTGCCGCAAATGTGATGCCATATTCCAAGTAATGTTTCCGGCTTCCAACAAGGTCTGGATACCGGAACGCTCGGCTCCCAAGGCTCGGACCCGCATCTTGTTAATCTGATGCTGATACTGTTCCTCATGACCGGGCGCCGTTTCTGCTTTAGCTCGTTCAATTCGATTTCGATATTGAACCAATAAATGGTAGACCGCTTGGTTATCGAACTGGGTCTCATCAACGTCTGAACTCGCCAAATATTGCGATAACGCTTTGATGGCGGCCTTAGACGTTTCTCGTTCAATCAAGTGGTTCTCTGCATGTAACCGCTCCGTATCCTCTGAGTGCAGCCAGTAAGCCGCGTTACGGAACATATGCTTGAAAAAGACTCGCCAATATCGCATAACACTTGGCATCGTATTTCCTGCTACCTGAGTCAACCGACTTTCTAGATTTTCAATTCGCCGCAAGGCCCCAACATAACTAGTTTGCGTAATTTTTTCAGCCTGTCGAAGTTCTTTAAGTGAGGCCCGTTCACCAGCCAAGGCCACTTGTCGTAATTTAATCTCATCGGCTAAGACCTTTTGCATAGCGGTATCCGCGCGATAGTTCATTTCCAACCGACGAATGATAAATTGATAATCCAAAATCAAATCATAGGCTGCCCGCTGATTGTCCGGTCGGCGCATCTCTTCAATCTTCGAGATGGCTAACCGCATGATGTACGCCCGCGCTTCGTCCTCACTAATCTGTCGGACTTGATTGGCGGGAATCTCATCGCCATCAGCATCTAAATCAATCTCATTGGCACCTTCATCACTAGCACTCGCCCGTGTTTGTAACGGTTGCTTAGACGTTGAAATTAATGGCAACGTCACCGTGGCAGCCACCAAACTAATAATAATGACACCCGATGCCACAAACAGCATCAAAGAACGGGTGGGAAAACTCGCACCAGAAGCAATAGTTGCTGGCACCGATAATACCCCGGCCATGGTCACAGCGCCTCTGACGCCTGAAAGCCCCGACAGAAGAGACATCCGAAAACCTGGACGATCCTTGGGCGCTTTGTGATTTAATCGTTCAAATAACACATAACCATACGTCCAAGCCGTTCGAATGGCAACCAAAATAACCCACGCCATAAACGCAAAGAACAAGGCTTCCCACGTATTGAACTGGCCGCCCTTGATCACTTCAGAGGTTGCGACTGGCAGCTCAATTCCTAAGATCACAAAGACAATCCCATTCAAAGAATAGATAATAATATCCCAGACCTTTTCCGTAACTAACTTTAACTCCGGCGAGTCATCAACGATCCGATTCTCCCGGGCATGATACAATACACCGGCCGTAACCACGGCAATCACGCCAGAAGCATGCGTAATCTCTTCGGTCACTAGATAAATCACAAACGGCGTCGCAATTTGAAGCACCGTATTGAAAATCACATCATCGATGCCTTGGCGCCGCAGGACATCCATTAATAACTGAATAGCCGTCATAAAAATTAACCCGGATAAGAACCCGACAACACTGATATAAAAGAAATCCCCCACGGCCGTTCCAGCCGAGAAAGTTCCCGTGACCGTCGCCGCAATCGCATATTTAAACGCAATCAGGCCACTGGCATCATTGATTAAGCTCTCACCGCTGACCAAATGCATCAGACTCGCTGGTAACTTAGCTTGCTTAGAAATTGACTGCACCGCCACCGGATCAGTTGGTGACAAAATAGCCGCCAACGCTAACGCCACGGTAAATGGCATCTTCGGAATCAATTCATAGATGAGAAACCCACCAAGAATTGTCGTTAGAAATACCAGCCAAATGGCATTAGCGAAGATTGGCCCCCGCAACCGCCACAATTCTTGTCTTGGAAAGCGCCGGCCATCGTTATACAGTAATGGCGCAATGAATAGCAGCAAAAACCAATCCGTTTCCAGCGGCACTTCGAATTGCCACACTAATGCGACCACTAAGCCAAGTGCAATCTGAATTAAACTAACCGGAATAAACGTGAGGTAGTGACTGATAATATTGGAAAGTAACACTAACACAATTAACAGAATCACTGCTTCAACTATAGGCACATAAGGTCACTCCTTTTTATTTTTGAGTCGTTGGTTCTTCACCAATAATACGGACCTCAGTTTCTAAGGTCACTCCATCTTTTTCTAAAATAACGGCTTGGATATGGTGAATTAGTTCCAGATAATCCGTTGCAGTTGCATGGTCAATGTTCACAATAAACCCAGCATGTTTGGTCGACACTTGGGCGCCACCCCATTTCAAACCTTGCAACCCAGCTTCTTGAATCAACTGACCCGTATAATGTCCAACTGGACGCTTAAAGACGCTCCCACAGGATGGTAGTTCTAGCGGTTGTTTAGCAGCCCGCCGTGCATTCAAGTCATCCATTTGGGCTTGAATTGCGGCACCATCCCCAGGAGTCAGCGCAAACGTTGCTGTCAAGACGATATCATGATAATCCTGAATCGAACTATGCCGATAGCCAAAATCAAGTTCTGTTTGATTTAAGGTCCGAATCTCGCCTTCTGGCGTCAAGACCTCAGCGGCAACTGCCACGGTGCTAATCTCACCACCATAAGCCCCAGCGTTCATAAAGATTGCCCCCCCAACACTACCAGGGATGCCGGCGGCAAATTCCAAGCCACTTAATGCATGTGCTTGGGCCACTTGCGTCGTCGTAATCAATGCCGCTCCCGCCTCAGCGGTGACCGTATTACCGGCTGTTGTAATGGCCGCCATCTGTGTCAGAATCATCACTAAGCCACGAATACCACCATCTCGCACAATCAGGTTACTAGCGTTCCCAACTACTGTGACGGGTAAGCTAATCTGATTGGCATATGCTAACAGTGACTTGGTCTCCTGGACATTTGTTGGAAAGGCCAAGTAGTCGGCGGGACCCCCAGTCTTCGTGTGGGTGTAATGCGCTAAAGGCTCATCACGCAAAATCTTAATTGCTGGAAATGCCGTCGCTATATCTGCCATCATCATGAATTTTCCCTCGTTCCGCAAAGATTTAAGTATCGTTTGGTTAATTACCGATCAAACTTTTTGAACATTAATAGTCCTATTTTACCATGAAACACCCCCTGTTCGGTAATCAACGCTTCAATTACAGTAAAATCTAACTTTTCTGGTATACTAACAAGTAGTTGGAGGTGCCACATGAAATTTATTTCTTGGAACGTGAATGGCTTACGGGCAATTGTCAAAAAAGGGTTTGTCGAGACCTTTCAGGAGCTTGATGCTGATTTCTTCGGCATTCAAGAAACTAAGTTGCAGGCCGGACAAATTGAACTCGATCTGCCAGGCTATTATCAGTATTGGAATTATGCCGAACGCAAAGGATACTCCGGAACGGCACTCTTTACCAAACATCAACCCCTGAATGTCATCTACGGCATCGATGCGCCTGAATTTGACCACGAGGGACGAGCGATTACGTTAGAGTATCCCGACTTTTATGTCCTAACCTGTTACACTCCCAACTCGGGGAGCGGCCTTAAACGGCTTGACTTTCGTCTAGGTTGGGAACACGCCTTCTTGACCTTCATTCAAAAGCTAGATGCCAAAAAACCAGTGATTTTTTGTGGCGACCTCAATGTTGCCCATACCGAAATCGATTTGAAGAACCCCAAAACCAATCATCATAATGCCGGTTTTACCGATGAAGAACGAGCGAAAATGACCGCGCTACTAGCGGCCGGCTATACGGATACATTTCGTTACTTTAACCCAGATGTGACCGAACGTTATTCTTGGTGGAGCTACCGATTCCATGCTCGCGATAACAATGCTGGTTGGCGAATTGATTACTTTATCACCAGTCAGCGCTTGCAAAATCATCTGCAAGACGCTAAAATTCTAGACCAAATTATGGGTTCTGATCATTGTCCAGTGGAGTTGGACGTGACTGATCTCACTGTTTAATTGATAATCGAAAGGAAAGATGACCGTGAATTTTGTTGCAATGGACTTTGAAACGGCAAGTGGCAAACGCTACAGTGCCTGCTCGCTTGCCCTCACTATTGTCCGTAATGACCAAGTCGTCGACGAGTTTTACTCATTAATTAAGCCGGATACCGACTTCTTTTGGCGGAATGTTCAAATCCACGGGATTCATGAACGAGACGTTGCCAACGCCCCTACCTTCCCAGAAGTTTGGCAGCACGTTGCCCCATTCTTTCAGCGGGATCGCCTAGTGATTGCGCACAATGCCCCATTTGACAATGGCGTTTTACGCAGTAGCTTGGAACACTATAACCTGCCACCCGCCCGGTACCTGACATTAGACACCGTTAAAACGAGTCGCAAATTTTTCCCAGAATTTCCAAACCATAAGCTAGACACAGTCTGTGACGAACTTGACATTGACTTACATCATCACCACAATGCGCTAGATGATAGCCTGGCATGTGCGAATATTCTGCTTTATGAAGCCCAGCATTTTGGGACACAACCACTGAAATCCTTTGTTTCAGTCACTGCTTAGCCAAAGCTGGTGCGACCTGCTATATATTAAAAAACTAGTATCTGCCAATTTATTTTTGGCGATACTAGTTTTTTGATCACATTATTTTGCGGACCAGTCAATCGGTGCTTGTCGATCCAAGATTGTATCAATTTCCGTTAATTCAGCGGGCGTAAAGTCCAAATGATCTAAGGCCTGAACATTAGCGACAACCTGTTCTGGACGACTAGCCCCAATTAGGACGCTCGCCATCGTTGGTTGCCGTAAGTTCCATGCCAATGCCATCTGCGCCAAACTCTGATGACGGCGTTGAGCCACCTGATTGAGCGCCTGAATCGTCTGCAAGGTCTGGTCAACTTGTGCCGGATGTAAGAACGGAATCGTTGCCTTATTGGCCCGCGAGTCTGCTGGCACACCATGTAAGTATTTATCTGTCAATAGTCCCTGGCACAGTGAACTGAAACTCACCGCAGCTTGGTGCTGGTTGGCTAACTCTGGGAGTAAGTCCGTTTCAATCTGCCGATTTAATAAATTATAACGGGGTTGATTGATAATATAGGGGGTTCGTAACTCCCGAAAAATCTGGGCCATTTGCCGCGTTTGTTCCCCATTATAATTGGATAATCCCACATATAATGTTTTGCCGGAACGGACCAATTGATCCAACGCCAAAGCGGTTTCTTCCGGATCGGTTTGCGGGTCCGGTCGATGACTATAAAAGACATCAAAGTAGTCCAAGCCTGTACGCCGTAAGCTCTGGTCAGCGCTGGCAATCAGACTCTTACGTGACCCCCAATTACCATAAGGTCCAGGCCACATCACGTAGCCTGCCTTACTGGCAATAAATAACTCATCACGATAAGTGTGCAGGTCCCGGGCCAGAATCCGTCCAAAATTGCTTTCCGCACTACCCGGTTCCGGACCGTAGTTATTCGCCAAATCAAAATAGGTAATTCCCAAATCAAACGCTTGGTGAATGATTGCAGCCTGCCGATCATTAGCATCGACACTGCCGAAGTTATTCCACAATCCTAATCCAATGGCCGATAATTTAATGCCACTTGTTCCCAAAGAACGGTAAACCATCCGCTCATACCGCTGTGAAGCTGCTTGATAGATCATCTTTGTCGTCACCTTAATTTGCTGAATGTCGTTGATACACCATTTCAATAGCGGTTACTGATTGCCCACTGGCATCAATGACCGTTGTGGCCGGGTTAGCCGTCCGCTCAAAGCCCAATTTTTGATAAAGTTTAACGGCAGGTACATTACGTGTTTGGACTTCTAAACCAATTGCTTGCAGGTCACTCGCCGTTTCTAACCAATACAAGGCCTCATCAACCAATGCGGTACCAATCCCTACATGCCAGTAAGCCTTAGCAACCGCCACACCTAATTCGCCCACATTGCCCTGTGGCGTTGGCGCAACCGAACACACGCCGATCAACTGCGGTCCCACGCTGGCAACCAACAATAAGTGGCGGGTACTCTGCTGGATCTGAACCAGCTGATCTGCTTCTTGGGCGGCGCTGAGCGGTTCAGCGGCATCCGCCAAACTAAAAGTGTCACTCTCCTGTTGGAGCTGATCCATCAGGGTTAAAAGCGCCTGGGCTTCCGTTGCTTCTGGTAGCCGAATGCTGACTTCTTCACTCATGAGCCACCGCCAATTGTGCGACTAATTTTTCAAAATGCGCACCGACTGGCTCAAAGCGTAAGGTTCGTTGTGACTCTCCCGCTTCATCATCTCGTTTGAAAACGATTCGTAAATAAGCGGCCGGTAGTTCGTCCGCAATGAATTTTGACCACTCAATAACATTAACACCATCGCCATTAAAGTATTCATCTAGCCCCAATTCATCTCCACCACCATTTTCTAACCGGTAGACGTCCATATGGTACAACGGTAAACGACCGCCCTGGTATTCTCTAATAATGGTAAAGGTCGGACTTTTGACGTGCCGTTTGATGCCAAGCCCGACTGCCAATCCCTTAGTGAATGTCGTTTTACCAGCACCTAAATCGCCATCTAACAAAATAACATCTTGGGCATGTAACCCAGCTGCTAATTGTTGTCCGAGTGCCATCGTTTCTTCCGGACTTGTTACCGTTATTTCAAACACGCCTGTCACGTCCTTTTCTTCTTAACTATCTGATTACCCATAAATAATACCCGGACCGCTAATAAATCGCAATCCGGGCACCTCTTTTATCCGTTATAGTGATTGTGCCGCCGTAATGATGGCTACCTTGTACACATCTTCCTCATTACACCCACGAGATAAGTCGGAAACTGGCTTGTTCAAGCCTTGCAAAATTGGTCCGATGGCTTCGAAGCCGCCAAACCGTTGCGCAATCTTGTAGCCAATATTTCCAGATTGTAATTCAGGAAAGACGAAGACATTGGCATGCCCAGCAACCTTAGAATCAGGCGCCTTTTGCGTCCCGACACTGGGAACAAAGGCCGCATCAAATTGTAATTCACCATCTAATGGTAGGTCTGGCGCCGATTCATGGGCCAAAGCCGTTGCCTCTTGAACCTTCGTCACCATATCACCTTTGGCTGATCCTTTAGTGGAGAAGCTCAGCATGGCAACTTTGGGATCAATATCAAAGACCTTAGCCGTGTGTGCACTTTCAATGGCCACTTCAGCCATTCCGGCTGCATCCAATTCAATATTAATCGCACAGTCGGCAAATACGTAGCGTTCGTCACCCTTTTGCATGATAAAGGCCCCACTAATACGGTGAACGCCAGCTTTAGTTTTAATAATTTGTAGGGCTGGACGCACTGTATCACCAGTTGCGTGCACCGCACCAGAAACCATACCGTCAGCCTGCCCCATATAAACCATCATAGTTCCTACGTAGTTCGGATCTTTTAGCATTTCGGCAGCTTGTTCCGGTGTATTCTTACCCTTACGACGTTCAACCAACGCATCTAACATCGCCTGATGTTGATCGCTTGGCATCTGGGCTGGGTCCAGAATCGTTAACTGGCTCAGATCAATTGCATGGTTCGTTGCCGTGGTCTCAATCTGACTTTGTTTGCCCAAGACAATTGCTTTGACCAACCCATCAGCGACCAATCGACTAGCGGCACCTAAGACGCGTTCATCCTCCCCCTCGGGAAAGACGATGGTTTTATTTTGACCATTAATTTTTTGCTTGAGACTATCAAAAAGTTCCATAAATGACGACCTCCAAATAAAATATCCCACGAATCAATTCTCTTATGGTTACCCAGTTAATGTGTGTCTGAGGTTGACTCATCACTGACGGTCACCTGCTGCGGCAACTGCCAGTCAATGGGTGTTTCCCCTAATGACGTTAGTGCGATGTTGGTTTTAGAAAACGGTTTGGACCCAAAGAAACCACGATAAGCTGATAAGGGACTAGGATGTGGTGACTGTAACACAATATTTGTCTGGGTATCGATCAATTTAATTTTTGACCGCGCTGCACTCCCCCACAAAATAAAAATCACAGGTTCCGGCCGAGCTGATAACTTTTCAATTGCCGAATCCGTCAGTTGTTCCCAACCATGTCCCCGATGCGTATTAGCGGTTTTAATGCCTTCACGCACGGTCAACACTGAGTTCAAGAGCAAGACGCCCTGGTCGGCCCAATGTTTCAAATAGCCGTGTTGCACCGGTTGAACGCCTAAATCATCTTGTAACTCTTTATAAATGTTCACCAGTGACGGTGGTATTTCGGTTCCCGGTAAAACCGAGAAACTGCACCCATGCGCCTGGCCTGGATTGTGATACGGGTCTTGACCCAAAATAACCACTTTTACCTGGCTAAATGGCGTCCACTCGAACGCGGTAAAAATGTGATACATGTCTGGATCAATCCGGTAATGTTGATACTCCTCCACCAAGAAGCGCCGTAATTCTTGATAATAGGGCTTCTCAAATTCGGGCTCTAATACCGGCCACCAATCATTATGAATAAACGGTTTCATTCCCAACACCTCGGTTTTATTTTAGCATACCCGCCGCGCAAATGATATTATTCATCGCCAACCGATGAAACATGGTAGAATGAACACAGTGAGTTGTTCATTTACTGGATAAGGAGGATTCCCATGCGTGTACTTTATCTCAATCAGGCTGCCCTATCGGCTAAGGCGACATCCGTTGTTCGTGACCAACACAATCAGTCACGCTACTTACTGGTTGGTAAATGGGGACTGCGGGCCGACGTTGTCTCGGTTTATACCATTGCTGGGAGTCTAGAGGCCGAGGTCAAACAAGAAACCCTTGGCCTGCTCCCCAAGTTTCGCCTCCTTTATCATCGCCAACTCGTTGGCCGCGTCAGCAAAACGTTTGGTGTCATTCGCGAAGTCCTGTTTGTCCGAGGATTAAACTGGATTATCATGGGGAACCTTAACCATGGGCACTTTAAGATTTATCATGGTCGCGACCTCATCGCATCCATTGATCGGGTCTCCGCCTCCGGTAACACTGTCGCCTTAACGGTTGACCATCCAGACCATGAGGCCTTAGTTATCTGTCTTGCAACGATTTTGGATCGTTGGGCCAAGCATCAACAACGGCTACCGAATCCGCTGAAAGCTTGGGCACCACGAACCCTGTCTCCAGGTGAAGTAGCACCAAGCGTGGCGCGACAACCTGTAAAAAAACTAGCTGACTAATTATGATATTAATAAAAACAATCGCTATCTTCAGAATTCGTGGCTTTCTGAAAATAGCGATTGTTTTTTAGTTTCCTTGAAGCAGCCACAAGCATGCGTTGACTACACATTCAAGATTTTATTCAAAAAAACCTTTGTTCGCGAATTCTGCGGATGCTCAAATACCGTAGTCGGTGTACCCAACTCCTGAATGATACCATCATCCATAAAAGCGACCCGGTCCGCCACATTTTTAGCAAATCCCATTTCGTGAGTAACCACGACCATCGTCATACCAGACTCAGCCAATTGCTGCATCACGGCCAAGACGTCACCAACCATTTCTGGATCTAATGCCGATGTCGGTTCGTCAAATAACATAATCTCTGGTTCCATTGCTAGAGCGCGGGCAATGGCTACTCGCTGTTGCTGACCGCCAGACAGCGCATGGGGCATGGCTGTGGCTTTATCAGCGAGGCCCACTTGCGCCAACAACTTTTTTGCTCGCGCATCAGCATCAGCTCGGCTCAACCCATTAAGTTGTACGGGACCCAGCGTCACGTTTTGTAAAACCGATAGATGTGGAAATAAATTAAAATGCTGGAAAACCATGCCAATGTTTTCACGGATATGATTCAGGTTAACGTGCGGGTCACCAACCCGCTGACCGTTCACCATCACCGTCCCACTCGTAACTGATTCCAGCCCATTTAAGCACCTTAAAAACGTGCTCTTTCCTGACCCAGATGGTCCTATTAAACAGAGCACTTCTTGTTCCTGAACATCTAATGTGAGTCCTTTTAGAATTTCATTTTGACCAAACGACTTATGCAAGTCGCTAACCTGAATTTTTGCCACCATCCCTATTAACCTCCCGATGAAAAAAGGAGACAACCAAACGAACCACGTCCTGTTGTCTCCTCTCAGTATTAATAATGCTTCATCACCCGTGCAATTTGTCGATCTTGTTCACGGCGTTTAATGGTTTCTCGCTTATCAAATTCACGTTTACCTTGGGCTACCCCGATGAGGACCTTGGCAAAACCATGCTTAAGATACATCCGCAATGGTACCAACGTTACCCCTTTATCCATGGTCGCCTGCCCTAACCGCCGAATCTCCTTTTTATGCAACAAGAGCTTGCGGTTACGCAATGGATCATGGTTAAATCGGTTTCCTTGAACATACTCACTAATGTGGACATTCATGAGCCAAGCTTCATTATTGCGAATTTGGGCAAAACCATCTTGCAAGTTAACCCGTCGTTCGCGCACCGACTTGATTTCCGTTCCAGTCAAAGCAATACCAGCCTCGACCGTTTCTAACACGGTGTAATCATGACGGGCCTTACGGTTCTGCGCTAAAACATTATCTGGTGTTTTCTTGGACTTCTTTTTTGCCAAGTTGTGTCACCTCGCTTAGTGCCGGCCACCTTGCGAATTGTTCCGTTGTTGACCACCATGGTTATTGTTATTCCGATGGTTGCCACCATTGTGCGAATTCGTTGACCGTTGGTTATTGTTCCGGTGGTTCCCGTTACTATGGTTGCCACCATGCTGATTACCATTGCGGTTGTTGTTACTCCGCCCGTGATAATTGCCACCACGTGAGCGATGCTCACGATGCGGCAGTAAGTCGCTGACCGGTGCGGCCTCTGGATTTAACAGTTCAAAGTCAATTTCACTTTGTTCTTTATCAACATGAATGACCTTGACCCGAATTTCCTGGCCAATTCGGTAAGTTCGCCGCGTATTCCGACCAACCAGTGCCATATACTTTTCAACATATTCGTAGTAATCATCTTGCATCCGGCTAATATGAATCAAGCCTTCAATCGTATTAGGTAATTCAACAAACATCCCGAACTTCATGACCGAACTAACAACCGCATCGAACTCTTCGCCCACATGATCGGCCATATATTCAGCCATCTTCATGTCATTCGTATCACGTTCTGCATCAATTGCGCGCCGTTCAGCCTCAGATGTATGAACACCAATTTCTTCCAAAATTGGGGCAAACTTTTGCTTGCTGGCATCGTTAATACCGTGATCTTCATAATAGTGAATCATCCGATGAACCATCGTATCAGGATACCGGCGGATTGGTGAAGTAAAGTGGGTGTAGAATTCCGCACCCAACCCAAAGTGTCCCAAGGATTGATCCGCATACCGCGCCTGCTTCAAGCTCCGCAGCATCATAACCGACACCATGGTTTCTTCAGGCTTACCGGCTACTTGCTTTAAGACCCCTTGCAACATCTTTGGCCGTAGGTGATTAGGATCACCCTTAACATTGATCCCAAAGGCCGTTAAGAATTCGAAGAAACTCTTGACCCGATCACCATCTGGCGTTTCGTGGACCCGGTACAAGAACGGTACCTTCGCCCGGAAATAATGTTCCGCCACCGTTTCGTTAGCTGCCAACATGAAGGATTCAATCATGCGTTCAGCAATTCCACGAGTCCGCAACTGCACATCAATGGCGTGGCCTTGTGCATCCACAATAATTTCAGCTTCACGGTCATCAAAATCAATGGCCCCACGTTGCTTACGATGCTTGACCAAAATCCGGTGTAAGTCACCCATGTCTTCAAACATTGGCACCAGTTCCTTGTAACGGTCCATGGTCAATTGATCGTGGGCTTCTAAGACCTGGTTAACCGCCGTATACGTCATTCGTGCTTTTGAACGCATAACTGACGGATGAATCCGGTGCTTCACAACATTCCCGGACTGATCGATTTCCATGTCACAGCTCATACATAAGCGGAGTTCACCCTCGTTAAGAGAACAAATCCCATTAGACAAACGCCGCGGTAACATTGGAATAACCCGATCGGTCAAGTAGACACTCGTTCCCCGCTTGTAAGCTTCCTTGTCTAAGATAGAATCTTCCTTGACATAGTGGGACACGTCAGCAATGTGAACACCTAAATGATAGTTACCATTAGGCAACTTCCATACCGTTACGGCATCATCCAAATCTTTGGACGACTCACCATCAATGGTAACCAAATCTTGGTCAGTGATGTCTTCACGGCCTTTGGTTTCCTCAGGCAAGACGTGATCGGGAATTTCGTCAGCGGCCTGCATCACTTCTTCTGGAAATTCAGAAGGAATGTTGTGTTGGTAGACCACTTGTAAAATATCAATTCCGGGATCATCAACACTACCGATCACTTGCTTGGCAATTCCCACCATAGCATCGGGATGCTCTGCACTCGGATATTCCGTAATTTCAGCCGTAACAACTTCGCCCGAAGTTGGGTTTAAGCCCACGTTGGTCACATAGAACTTATACTTCATGACCTTCTTGTCCGTCAAACGAACTTGTCCCAAGTAGCCCGCATCGTCGTCGGTTTGCATAAACTCACCGACAACTTGTTCGTAATGATGCTCCACAATTTCGGTCACTTTACCTTCGGGTCCCTTACCGCTTCTGGGATCGCCTGATCGAATGATTTCGATTTTGACTGTATCGCCATTCAAAGCCCGCAAGGTATTATCAGGTGCAATGTAAGCGTCCGGCTCGATCTTATTTTCATCATAAGCCACAAACCCGAAACCCTTATCATTGCCATGAAAGATTCCCGTCAAGGTTCGTTGGCTGGGATCTAATTGGAAATGACCGTGATCGGTAACTTGAACAAGCCCGTCACGTTCTAATTGCGCCAATTCCTGCACGATGAGCTTAAATGCAGCTGAACCGTGATAATGGAGCGCATCTGAAATGCCTTCAACTGTATAGCTTTGGTCCGAATGTGATCGGAAGAAAGCTGTTAAATCTGTTTTTAAAGTATTATCTTGCACTATCTATTCCTCGTTATTTTTAAAGATTGTTTGTAAAAACGCCAAAATGTCTGTTTCCAATGCATGGTGTGCCGCATTAACCGTCAGCACATGGCCGGCACCGGCATACTCATGAAAATCAATTTGTTCAGATGGATAAGCATCTGCTAGCCATTGCCCAGAACGGGGGTCAATCATCTGATCCGCGTCACCCTGGGCAATAAAGACCGGTTGTTTGACACGCTCCAAGTGGGTCGCCGTGGTATCCGCAAATGCCTGAATTGCTGTCAATTGTGCTGGCAGCTGTTCCTTCAGCCAGGCCAAGCGCCTAGTCTGTTCATCGGCTGACAACCCTTGTGACTGATAAGCCGCCTGGGCCATTTGCATAAATGCCGCTGGCACGTTAGTCTGCCCCCGAAAGATAACGGGCGACGCAATTGTGCCACCACCCTGCAACTCTGGATCAGCCATCAAAGCCCGCGTCGCAAAGAGGCCGCCCAAAGACAACCCAAAAATGGCAATCTGTTGGTAACCTCGCTGCCGCAAATTGGCAATCGCTGCTTGCGTGTCCTGCCACCATTGCTGTGGTGAGCCCTGCCGTAAAATGTCCGCGGGATCGCCGGTTGCGTGGCCCGAAAAGATGGGCGCCAAGACGGTATAATTCTCGCCCTGAAGTCGCCGAGCCAATAACCGCATGTCGTTGGAACTACCGGAGTAAGCGTGCAGTAGAATCACTGCTTGAGGTCCCTGCTCAAAGAAGAGCGGGGTTGGTTTTCGAATCATGTAAAACCACCACTTTCCGCTATTTTAAAGTTACTCTGTAAAAAAGCCCCCTGTAACAAACAAACAGGAGGCCCACATTTTACTCTAGTGTGATGATAAATAAACTAAAGCCATTGCCAATCCAAAAAACAGGATTCCCAAAACAACTGTGACTTTTTGCATAAAAGCTTCAAACCCTCGGGGTTTCTGCTTTGCAAATAAGTCATCCGCACCACCAGATAAAGCGGATAACGCGTCGTTGGTCTTGGCGGGCTGCATCATTACTGCGATAATGATCAGCACTGCGACAATTAAAATACAGGTCATTAAAAAGTTATACACGAATTTGCCTCCTACCTATCGAATAGGTCTAATAGGTCTAACTATACTCCATCTAATTTATCATAATCAGCCACGTTTTACCAGCCCCCGGCTTCGTTAATCGCTCGGCTGGGTAGAAGAATCGTTTAAGTGGGTGAGTTGTTGTCGGACAAATGCCCGATTATGCTGATAGGTAAAAATCAACAGGGTATCTCCTGCTCTTAAGATCGTGTCACCGTTCGGAATCACCTGTCGTTCGCCACGACGGATGCCTACCAGTAAGGTATCCGGTGGCCAAGCTAAGTCCCGGACCTGCCGTCCAGCAAGCCCGGCCCCCTCATTAACGGGAAACTCCAATTGATCAGTTGGCCCATCTGACTGGGCCTTTGCGGGAACCACCATTTGTTGCAGCATGGCTTCATAAATTGGTGCCCCGCCCAAAACATCAACCGTAATGTAAGCCACAATTGCCACCACTGCCAGTGGCATTAAATGTTGAAGCGTGCCCACCATTTCAGTGATTAATAAAATTGCTGTAAATGGCGCCTTGGAAATACCGGCAAAATAACCAGCCATCGCATAAATCATAAAATTAGCCACATACATAGTCGGTAACCAACCAACAGCAACAAAGCACCGCGCGCCAATAGCGCCCAACAATGCGCCTAAGGTTAAAATAGGCAGAAAAATACCGCCCGGTAGCCCCGAGCCATAGCTAATCGTCGAAAAGACAAACCGGAGAATAAAATAACCAATTAATGGTACCAATAACGGTGTTTGCTGGGCAAACTGGACAATCAATTGATTGCCGCCACCTAAAGTAATCGGCCACCAAAGTCCCACTGGAATAACCAATAAAAAGGGGATGATTCCGTCAAACTGGCGTGGCAGCCAAGTTAATCGGCCATACCAGTGGCCAACACGGAGCGTTACCCACTGGTAGCCATAGCCTAGCCCGCCTAAACCGATCCCCAATAGGAGTAACAGGCCATAATATTTCAGCGGTAGGGCCTGCCGATAAACAATATGTAACACCGGCGTCAATCCAAAAATTTCGTTAGACACGAAGTTGGCAACAACGGCACTTGTTAGTGATGTGAGCCATACTAAGGTTGAAAAGTTGTGATAAACTTCTTCCAAAATAAACAAAGTTGCCGCGATTGGTGCGTTAAAAGCCGCGGAAAGTCCCGCGGAAGCCCCGCTGGCTATCATCAAACGACGCCGACTACCACTAAAACCTAGCCGGTCTGCCAACCCCTGAGCCACGGTACCACCCAATTGAATTGATGGCCCTTCACGTCCCAAGAATAGCCCGGACCCAATGCCTAAAATACCACTAACAAATTTCTTCCAGAGGACTGGCCACCAAGCATAGTCTAATTCACCAGCCAATTGCCCTTCAATTTGGGGAATTCCAGAACCTTTAATCATCGGTGTTTGTTTGACCCAATGACCAATCATAAGTGCCATTAACACCAATAGAATCGCCCAGGGAACTAGTCCCCACGGATGCTGACCCAACCAGCCATAGACTGCCTGAACCAAGCTTAAAAGATGTTCAATAATCAATCGGAACGTACTAACGACAATTCCGGCAAATAACCCGACTAAACACCCCAAAACAATGGCATTTAGTCGGGTTAGATCATGCTGTGTTCGTTGCTGGTGTTTCATGAGTCGCTTGCACCCCCACTAGTAAATAAATGTCTATTTACCAGTTTAGCACACATATTTCTAAGATTAAAAACGAATTCGCCGATAGACAACGTATCCTAAACATCCCCAAATACCGGCGAATCCCCACCAACTTGCGGCACTTGCCCGTTCGTTGGTCTGGGGCAGCCGACGAGTTGCATGGAGTGTTGTCGCCTTAGCTGTTGCAGTATCAGAACTTGGCACGGGCGCTCTGGCTGTCCGTAATCGCGAAGTCCGTGTATTCCGTACCCGGCGATGATTGTCCCTAAATTCTTTAGGCTTGGTCATAGACGGTGAGTGTAGGCCTTGTTTTGATGCTTGAGCCGTCGGAATGGACTGCCACCAATCACGCGGAGCTTGATGACCAACCGAAACCGGGGGACGAACTGGCGTTGGCTGTTTAGTTGGCTTATCTCCTGTCGCTCCAACAGTCGTCTGATCTAAAATGGGCTGCGGCATTGGTGTCGGGGTCGGCTGTGGCATCGGCAAGGGATTTGGTTGCGGTTTGGGAATATCTGGCGTTGGCGGTTCAGGTGTTGGTTGTGGCTTGGGAATATCTGGCGTAACTGGCTCAGGAGCTGGATCTGGTGGTGTAGGTTTATCCCCACCAGATGGCGTTTCGGCGCCCGTCACTTTCTGAACCCCAATGGTCCACGTGTCTTCCGGCTGTAACGCAAATCGTTCAGCGACTTGTGAGGCCGCCAGTTGGTACCCGGTTGGTGCTGTGATATAGACGAGTCCACCAATTTGCAGCGGTGCCTTTGATTCACGCTGACTGACAACGGTCTTTTGTTCATCAACGAAGCGCAAATGGACTTTGGCCACGTTGTATTCCATCGCTACATAGCGAATTATTCTAGCGCTACTACCTGGACGATCGGCCGCAGGTGGTATATATAACGGTTTTAACTGTGATAACTGGGGGTGCCCGGGAAATGGTTCCCCTGGAATCACTTGCTGCTTAACCGTCGCAAAGACACGTGAAGCTTTAACGCCCAATTCATCACGCGCTTCAACTTTATACATGATCTCCAACTCGTACGGTTCAGCAGCCTGAGCGCTCAGGCTCTGACTTCCCCAAACCATTCCCGTTAAGATCACGGCTAGGTGACGCACTATTCGATGCCATTTCATCATCAATTCCTCCCTCGTTAGCAATAACTCCGTAGAAATTAAGACTAGGCATGCCAAACAACAAAAAAAGAAGCAAACCCATCGCTGGGTCTGCTTCTTCATTTTCACTTTAGCTTACTTGTTGATGATGGCCATCCGCGCATCTTCATCCAAGTTGTAGAAGGAGTGAATCCCCTTGTATTCGGAAGTCTTACCTAATTGGTCTTCGATCCGCATTAATTGGTTGTACTTAGCGATCCGTTCGCCACGGCTCATAGAACCAGTCTTGATTTGACCAGCGTTCAAAGCAACAACCAAGTCAGCAATCGTGGTGTCTTCAGTTTCACCAGAACGGTGAGAGATGACAGCCGTGTAACCAGCTTGCTTAGCCATTTCAACAGCTTCAACCGTTTCAGTCAAAGTTCCGATTTGGTTCAGCTTGATTAAGATAGAGTTACCAACGCCCATCTTGATTCCCTTAGCCAAGTAGTCCGTGTTCGTAACGAACAAGTCGTCACCAACCAATTGAACCTTCTTGCCAAGACGTTCAGTAGCCATTTGCCAGTCTTCCCATTCGTTTTCATCCAAAGGATCTTCGATAGAAACAACTGGGTACTTGTCAACAATGCTTTCAAGCAAGCTAACGAATTCTTCGGCCGTGTATTCTTTACCGTCACCAACTAATTCGTACTTCTTCGTGTCAGCATTGTAGAATTCTGATGAAGCACAGTCAAAGGCAATGGCAACATCCTTACCAGGTACGTAGCCAGCGTTCTTGATTGCTTCAACCAAGATTTCAAATGGTTCTTCGTTGTTCTTCAAGTCAGGGGCAAAACCACCTTCGTCACCAACGGCAGTAGAGTAACCCTTTTCGTTCAACAAGTTCTTCAAATTGTGGAACGTTTCTGAGCCCATCCGGATAGCTTCCGTAACAGACTTAGCACCAACAGGCATAATCATGAATTCTTGGAAGTCAACCTTGTTGTTGGCGTGCTTCCCACCATTGATAACGTTCATCATTGGTGTTGGTAAAACATGACCATTGAACCCGCCTAAGTAGTTGTACAAAGGTTGGCCTAATTCGTCAGCAGCAGCACGGGCAGCAGCCAATGAAACACCTAAAATGGCATTAGCACCTAACTTACCCTTGTTTGGTGTACCGTCTAAGTCGATCATAGCTTGGTCGATGGCCCGTTGATCAGTCACATCGTAACCAATGATTTCCTTGGCGATGATGTTGTTGACGTTATCAACAGCCTTAGTAACACCCTTACCCATGAAACGACTCTTGTCGCCATCACGAAGTTCTACGGCTTCATGTTCACCAGTTGAAGCACCAGAAGGAACAATCCCTCGGCCCATTGCACCGGCTTCAGTGTATAGTTCAACTTCAACAGTTGGGTTACCACGAGAATCTAAGACTTCGCGTGCGTAAATATCAGAAATAATAGACATTTTTGTATTCTCTCCTTATGAGTGTTTGGCTTCACGGGAACAAAACGACAATCCCATGTTTCATTCTATAAGTTTAACTTTGAACTTTCAATCACATTTTGACCGAATTACAAATTTTGGTAGTTAGCCAGCTGAATAAATGAGGTTTCATCCAAACTGGAACCACCCGCTAACACACCATCCACATTTGATTTAGCCATCAAACCGGCAATATTATCTGGCTTCACACTACCACCATACAATACCCGCACACCGTTGGCCAAATCATCCGAGTAGATGTCAGCTAGTGTCTGCCGAATCAAATAACAACCCTCTTCGGCCTGATCAGATGATGCTGAGGTGCCACTACCAATCGCCCAGCTAGGTTCGTAAGCAACGACGATCTTAGCGGCATCTTCGGCACTAACCCCTTTTAAGGCTGCTGAAACTTGATTAACGACCCAATGGATCTTTTCACCAGCGGTTCGCCGACCCATCGTTTCATCACAACACAGAATAGGTGTCATGCCGTTACGAAAGACCGCTTGCACCTTACGATTAATCACATCATCGGTCTCATTAAAGTACCGGCGACGTTCCGAATGACCCACGATCGTGTAGGGAATCCCCATTTCATGAAGTGCCCGTGGGCTGGTTTCTCCCGTATAGGCCCCTTCATCTTCGTAGTAACAGGTTTCTGCAGCAATTCGCAGTGTCCCTTCAGCATTGGCATCCAGCATCGTTTGTAAAAACAACGCTGGCGCCGCCACGGCCGTTTCAATAACATCTGCCTGCGGTAATTGACCCTGTACGGCATCGATGAATTGACGTGCCTCAGTGACCGACTTATTCATTTTCCAATTGCCAGCAATGAGTGGTATTCGCAACCTCATCCACCCCTTCTAAATAATAAATTGATTACGCTCACCATCTTACCGAATTCCCGCCGGATTAGCCAGCGAAGACTCTTTATTGGTAGTAGCAATCACAACAAAAAGCCATGGTGACACCCACCACAGCTCTTCATTAATTTATTTATCAGAAATTGCAGCAATTCCTGGTAACGTCTTACCTTCAAGGTATTCCAGAGAAGCGCCACCACCAGTAGAAATGTGGGAAAGCTTGTCAGCAACACCAAGTTGTTGAACAGCAGCAGTGGAATCACCACCACCGACAATGGTCTTAGCATTCGTCAACGTACCCAAGAACTTCCCAATTTCCAAAGTTCCTTCGGCATAGTTGCTCATTTCAAAGACACCCATTGGGCCGTTCCAAACAACCGTCTTCGCATCCTTCAAGACATCCTTGAATTCAGCAACTGACTTAGGGCCGATATCCAAAGCCATGTAGCCATCTGGCACATCGCCTTCGACTGTCTTGTGTGGTGCGTCGTTGTCAAACTTCTCAGCAACCACGGAATCAACTGGTAAGACCAACTTGTCGCCGGCCTTGTCCAAGATTTCCTTAGCTAAGTCAATCTTGTCCGTTTCAACCAATGAATTCCCAATCTTCATACCCTTGGCAGCATAGAAGGTGTAGGTCATCCCACCACCGATAAGAATCTTATCAGCTTTAGCCAACAAGTTATCGATAACACCGATCTTATCAGACACCTTGGCACCACCTAGGATGGCAACAAATGGGTGTTCTGGGTTATCAACAGCACCACCGATAAAGGTGATTTCCTTTTCCATTAAGAAACCAGCAGCCGTTTGGCTCATGTTAGAAGCGATACCGACGTTAGAAGCATGTGAACGGTGCGCCGTTCCAAATGCATCATTAACGAAGACATCACCCAATGAAGCCCAGTACTTGCCCAATTCAGGGTCGTTACCAGATTCACGCTTAACGTTTTCGCCATCTTTGACGTCTTCATAACGCGTGTTTTCCATAACCAAAACATCACCGTCATTTAAGCCATCAATTGCGTCTTCAAGTTGCTTGCCTTCCGTGGTTGGAACGAAAGTGACTGGCTTGTTTAACAAGTTTGACAGGCGTTCTGCGACTGGACGCATGGACAAACCAGGCTTGTCTTCTTCCTTCTTGATCCGACCTAAGTGGGATAAGAGAATGGCCTTACCACCATGTTCAATCACATACTTGATGGTTGGTAAAGCTGCGACGATCCGGTTATCGTTACCAATAACGCCGTCTTTGATTGGGACGTTAAAATCGACCCGCATCAGGACTTTTTTGCCCTTTAAGTCTAAATCGGAAACTGTTAATTTAGCCAATTTGGAATCCTCCTTGAAAATATCATTTAAAAGATTACTTTCACAATATACAGCACTTATCCCAGAAATTCAAAGGACTTATGCGATTTTTTAATCGACTAACAAAAACGTGGCGGAGAAATTACCTCCCTCCGCCACGTTCGTGAGTCTTATTTTAAAATGTTGAATCAGCTTGTAGATTAGAGCGTTGCAAAGTGCAATAACGTCCGAACCATGTTACAAGTGAAGCCCCATTCGTTGTCGTACCAAGCAACTGTCTTAACAAGTTGCGTGTCACCGGCAGTCGTAACTTCCGTTTGGGTTGGGTCAAAGACAGAACCATGGTCGTCGTCGATGATATCAGTTGATACGATTTCGTCAGCATTGTAACCAAAGGCTTCGTTACCTTCAGTGTGCTTCTTCATTGCATCGTTGATTTCGTCAGCAGTAACCTTCTTGTCCAGAACGGCAACTAATTCAGTCAAAGAACCATCAACAACAGATACCCGTTGTGCATGGCCTTGTAACTTACCCTTCAAGTCAGGGATAACCAAACCGATAGCCTTAGCGGCACCAGTTGAGTGAGGAATCGTGTTAACACTGGCAGTCCGGTTGTTACGCATCTTCTTGCCACGAGGGCCATCTAAGATTTGTTGCGTAGCAGTGAAGGCATGGATCGTCGTCATAGTCCCGGCCTTGATCCCGAATTCTTCATTCAAGAAGTAAGCCATTGGGGCTAAACAGTTGGTCGTGCAAGAACCAGCAGAAACGATGATGTCATCCTTGCTCAAAACGTCCAAGTTAACGCCAGGAACAACCGTCGTAACGGCACCGGCTGGAGCAGATACTAATACCCGCTTAACACCAGCATCGATGTGGGCGTGAGCCTTTTCTTCAGAAGTGTAGAAACCGGTACATTCAAGGACGAAGTCAACGCCGTCATTCTTAACCCAAGGAATATCTTGAGCCTTTGGTTCAGCGTAAACTGGGTATTCCTTGCCGTCAACTACGATACCCGTATCCGTAGCAGAAACTTCGCCAGGGAAACGACCATGAGTTGAGTCATACTTTAACAAGTAAGCTAACATTGAGGGCGTCGTCAAATCATTGATGGCAACAACTTCGATGTCATTTGACTTGAGTTCGTGAATCCGCTTGAAAGCTAAACGGCCGATACGGCCGAAACCATTAATACCAATCTTTACAGTCATACTGTGATTTCCTCCTTCAGGAAGCAAACAAAGAATATTTTTTTAAAAAGCAGTACATGTTAAGTGTATCACTTTTTTAAAACAAAGTCAGCAGCACCTTCATCAGTAATTAACCAAGTCTGTGCTGGCGCCAAACGCATGTATGCAGCAATGGCTGTGCCCTTTTCGGCACCACCAGCCACCGCAATCACTAATTGTTTAGCGGCTAAATCGCCAATTTCCAATCCAATTCGGGGAAACTTGCTCACCACGTGGCCCTCGGCATCATAAAAGTAACCAAAGGCTTCTCCGACCGCATGGGCCGCAGCCAGATCAGCAATCACGTGGGGCGCCATCTTGCGCCGTTTGGCCATGACAAACGCCTGACCAATGCCGTGAATCACGACGTTACTCTGCCCAATTAATTGCAACACCTCATGAATTGCTGGCTCTGCAAATAAGGGCTTATAGGTTGCTGTCGTTAACTGTTCTGGAACATACAATTGCCGAAAATCACTATTGGTCTGCTGGGCCATCTCTGCAGCAACCGTGTTGGCTTGAATCGCCGGAGACTCCCCAACACCACCACGGGCAGGGACAAACAACAATTGACGATTAATCGACAAGGCCGGTGTGAGCACCTGAGCTACCGCAGCCAACGTATGACCACCCATTACAGCAACTGTACTGTGTCCCGTTGGCATTTCGTCAGTCAAGACTCGGTTAGCTGCCTGGGCCATAGCGTTCAATGACCCATTAGCGGCCGTGCTATCACCCGGCACAATCGTACAATGGGCAATACCTAACTGTTGCGCCAGTGTCTGTTCCCGTTGTTGCCGACCAGCCAAGTCATTCATTACCGGTGCTAAGCCTTGCAAAACGCGTTGCCCAGCCGCCGTAACTTGCATGCCCTTAACTGACATTTGAATATAGCCCAGACCGGCTAAGGCATCTGTCGTTGTCCGCACAGTTCGCTCTGAGCAAGCCAAGTTTGTCGCTAAGGTTCGACGACCAACGGGTTGAAGGTTTGCAACACCCTGTAGGATACGGAAACGGCTGGTTAGCTTTGTAACCATTTGAGGCATGATGGCCTCTACCCATTGCCAATCCTCATGCATGTCGGTAACCTCCTAGTGGGACGATGTCCGACCAGCGGTGGCTAATTATCGCCCACCCTGACCAAAAATTTAAGGCCAACTTTCGCCAACCTTTAACGACTACTAGTATAAGCCCCACCCCGCCCTTTAGCAAGTGATTAACCTAGAGAATTAATGGAAGCCTTTACATGATTAAATGCCGAAATTTGCACAAAAAAAGCCGAGATCATCCTCTCGACTTACCGATGCGCCCGGAGGGAATCGAACCCCCATTTCAAGAACCGGAATCTTACGTGCGATCCATTACACTACGGGCGCATTACAACAACACCTCAACTACTATAACTGATTTTGGATAAAAATACAAGCCAAATTCTGCTTTTTTACGTGGCTAATCATGCTATAATGGCGACATTAAGTTTTGGTGGAGGTTTCATTTATGACGCGACACAAAACATTTCGCCTCGTGGTTGATGCACTATTAATGGCGATTGTACTTTTGCAAAATCTGGTCCCGTTTCTTGGATATATTCCTTTTGGCCCCTTTAGTATGACACTAATCGGTCTCACTGTTATTGTCGCTGGGAGTGCTTTAGGCCCACGCGACGGGTTGCTCATCGGTGGCTTCTGGGGACTTATCACCTTTGTTCGGGCCTTTACTTGGCCTTCTAGCCCCGTGGCACCGTTAATCTTCACTAATCCACTGATTTCCATTTTACCCCGTTTGCTGATGGGACTTGTGGCTGGTAGTCTTTATCTTTGGGGACGTCATCGACAGTGGTCCATGCGCCAAGCTATGCAAGTCGCGGCTGGTTGTGCCGCACTAACCAATACAGTGTTAGTTTTAGGGTTGGTCTTTTTATTTTATCAAACGCCTGCTGTTGCCACAGCTTTCGGCGCCACGGGTAACCAAACATTGGGGTATGTATTGATGATTTCGCTTTTCACTAACGGTATTCCTGAATTAATCTTGGATGTCCTTGTAGCCCCATTAATTGCAATGCCATTACGGCGACAATGGGAGCGACTTAAGCCACAGACAACCAAGTAACTGCGATGATTTCATCGCAGTTTTTTTGGCAACAAAAAAGCCGCAACGTCAACAACGTCACGACCACTGATGCGCCTGGAGGGAATCGAACCCCCATCTCAAGAACCGGAATCTTACGTGCGATCCATTACACTACAGGCGCAAAACAACATCGGTACTTTTGAGCACTTAATTACTATACCCGATGCTGAATATAAATTCAAGTGGCTGGGTAAATATTTTTCAATTTCCCATTAAATGTAGATAATCGTCACCCCGCCAAAACTCACCTTGCCGGTAATTGAAACAGCGGGCGCCTCGTTCTGGGCTTCTTGAATCCCCTTTTCCTCCACCGTACCAAAATTAACATCAATATTCGTCTTCACGTTCCACGTTCGGGGAATGTATAATTCGGCACCGCTAAACGACGTCTCTAACACAATTGACGCACCAGACGGGTTGAGCTGCACCTCATCAAAATACACTTTGGCATTGCCCATAGATACCTTAATCACTGCCTGACGAAAATCTGGGGACTGAATATAGCGAATGCTACTGCTCATGTTAACGTCCACCACGGCATCTTGATCACTGATACTTTCAACATCATCATGATTTTCCGCCCAATGATGATGCCATTCCTGGCGGTTAACATACGCGTGATACCAACGCGGCTTAATGATTAACGACAGCCCGATCGTTAACAGCAAAGCCGCTCCTAGAATAGTCCACGGCGCCAAGGCAGCAATACCTAAGGGCCGAGCAAAAATAATCGCCAAAAATGCTAGAGAAAACACCATCCCCGGTACCGCTAAGTGAATTAAGCTAGCCACAAAACCCGCCACTAAAAACATCGCAATGACGATCGTCCAAAAGCCAATATGTAGGCTAAATAATCCCAATTGACTGACGACCAAAATACCGGCCGCCAGAACTAAGAAAATACCCCAAAACCAATTTCGTCGCATAATTGTTACCCCTTTCGTTCCAATGCTAATTTCAATGCTTGATAATACCGTCGTGACACGTACAACTGCTTGTGCGAGTGCTTAAACCGAACCAAATTACCGGTAACTGATTTAGTTAACGAAAAAATCTGTTGTCGGTTCAGGATTGCCGATTTGGAGACCCGTTGAAAGTTGGCTGGTAATTCATCTGCTAGCTCGTATAGGCGCTGGCGCGTATTAAAAACCTGGTCCGCTGTATGAGCCATGACTTGATGATCGGCAGCCTCAAAAAACAAAATATCCTGTAGCGCAATTTGGTAATTCTGCCCACGTTGACGTAAGGCTATCTGCTGATATTGTGGCGTAGCATTTTGAAATGCCGTTGCCAATGCATTAGCAACCTGTGGACTATTGGCCCGAATTGTAATCTCTGGCTCATTGGCCTGATCATCAACTTCCAATCGAATCTTCAAATCTTCACCCCCTATTACTACGTTTAAGTTAACCATATTGCTTCAACAAAGAAAATGATTTTACCGTAACTGGTTCGTTTTCCCCCGTAAGTGGTCAGGGACTGACAGAATACGTGACCTTTGGACAAACTCTGTTATGATAATTCTAGTCAATTGGCTGTCAGAATTAAACGAAGTGTTTTTGTTTGACCTACTCTGACCTTAGCGGTACACTAGCATCATGTTAGCTATCGCTAGCCATTCAAATGTAAAAGGGAGGCTATCTTGTCATGAATTTAGTACCAACAGTTATTGAACAATCATCCCGTGGCGAACGGGCCTATGATATTTATTCACGACTATTAAAAGACCGGATTATCATGTTATCTGGTCCAATTGAAGATGACATGGCCAACGCCATCATCGCGCAGTTACTCTTCTTGGATGCCCAAGACTCAACCAAGGACATTTCACTCTACATCAACTCACCTGGTGGTGTCGTTTCTTCCGGCTTGGCCATCTATGATACCATGAACTTCATCCAATCTGACGTGCAAACGATCACGTTAGGGATGGCAGCTTCCATGGCAAGTGTCTTGGCTTCATCTGGGACTAAGGGCAAGCGTTTTGCTTTGCCTCACGCCCAAGTGATGATTCACCAACCATCTGGTGGTGCCCAAGGACAACAAACGGAAATCGAAATTGCTGCTCGTGAAATCTTGAAGACCCGTGAATTGATCAACAAGATTTTAGCAGAGAATTCCGGTCAACCGATTGAACGCCTCAATCAAGATACTGAACGAGACAACTACTTGAGTGCTCAAGAAGCGGTTGATTATGGATTAATTGACCACATCATGACCAACAGTAGTGAACAAAAGAAGTAGTGATTAACCCCAAAAGTGTCGTCATTCGACGGCGCTTTTTTTTGCGTTTTTGGGACCATATACTAATGCCAATTACGACAAAAAGACCAGTCAATCGTTTTAAACGATTGACTGGTCTTTTAACTAGGCCGTGGCCTCTTCACGTAGTTGCTTAGCGTAATCATTAATTTTACGCAACCGGTGATTAATTCCCGATTTTGAGATGGGACCACCAGGAACCAGATCCCCCAACTCTTTCAAGCTTACTTCTTTATGTTCTAATCGGGCCTCTGCCACTTCTCGCAGCTTAGTTGGTAACTGGCCTAACCCGACAGTAGCATCAATAAACTCGATATTATCAATCTGACGGGTTGACGCATTAGCTACCTTGTCTAGATTGGCATTTTCACAATTAACTAACCGGTTGACCGAATTGCGCATGTCCCGCATAATCCGGACATCCTCGAATCGTAGCATGGCCGTCGTCGCGCCAATTAGTGAAAGAAAGTCCGCAATCTTTTCGGCCCCTTTGAGGTAGGTAATATATCCACTACGACGAACGATGGTCCGCGCATTTAGCTCATAGCGATTCATCATGTCAGCAATCACTTGATTGTGTTCTTCATACAAAGAATAAATCTCCAAATGATACCGGCTGGTTTCTGGATTGTTCACAGAACCACCGGCTAAAAACGCGCCGCGTAAGTAGGACCGCACCCGCATATCATCATCCAAAATTTCGTTAGGAACCGATTCCAGCAGCTGCATCCCGTCAAAAATTCCAAGATCGGAAAGAACCTCTGTAACGCCCGTTTTGACCCGAACGATGTAGAGATTATTTTTCTTGAGCTTCATCTTTCGCCGAACCAGTAGCTCACTTTCCAAATCATAAAACTGTTTGAGCAATTGATACATTCGGCGGGCAATCGCTGGATTTTCTGTCTGCACGTTCAAGACAAAATGCCGATTAGCAAGTCCCAAAGCACCGTTCATTCGAATCAGTGCAACGAGTTCTGCTTTAGCATTTTCTCGGTGGACCTCCAACGTGGTCAATTCCTTTTTTACTTCACTGGCATACGACACCGTTAAGGCCTCCCCTTCATTCGATAACGCGGCTGACCAATCAGGTTCAAGAGTTCACGCACGACCTCTTGCCCGTTGTGAAAGGCCCCATTATCACGTAATTGCAAGAAGTCGGTTGAGATGACCCGACATCCCTGATCACGTAACCCTTGAAAATCATGCCGTACCGGTTGGGACATTTCATCCCACCGCTGATAGTCAATGTACTGATCTGGCACTTTACGCGTGTTAACCAACACCGTATCAATAAAGTTCGCATCCAAATGGTGGTTAAGCACCCGAACATGGTCAGCATCGGAGAAACTTTCGGTTTCCCCTTTTTGGGTCATGATATTACAAATATAGACAACCTCAGCAGCACTATCTTTGACCGCCTGACCGACACTATCAATCATTAGATTGGGCAAAATACTGGTGAATAGACTTCCGGGGCCCAAAACAATTTGGTCCGCATTCATGATCGCATCAATGACCGGCTGAACGGCCTGCGGTTGCTGGTGGTGATTACTGGTTTCAACCCACACGCGTTTAATCAGCTTATGAGCCGCTGTAATTTCCGATTCACCACTTAACGTACTGCCATCGGCAAATTGCGCGTGTAACTCCAATGGTTCGTTGGCGGCAGGATAAATATGCCCATTAACTCGCATAAGTTGTGACAATTCTTGAACTGCATCAAAGATGCCCCCTTTCATTTCTGAAAGGGCTGCGATAATCAGATTACCAATCGCGTGACCGGCAAAAAAATCATCTGTGGTTTCAAACCGATATTGGAACAATTCTTTATAAATATCAGGAATTTCCGCTAACGCCACCATGACGTTACGAATATCACCAGGCGGCACCACGTTTACGTAATGCCGAATGATACCTGATGATCCGCCATCATCGGCCACCGTCACGACAGCCGTGATGTCCACATTCTGGTCCCGTAAATTGCGTAAAATGACTGGCAATCCGGTCCCTCCGCCAATGACCACAATCTTAGGTCGGCGGCTAGTCAGTTCTCTCATGAGCGATTAGCGGACTCCTTTCTCTTTTCAATATCCCGATGGGTCACGTGCACCGGGTAGGTGTTACCAAGGGCTTGCCCCAATCGTTGCGTTAACGCAACTGATCGGTGTTGACCACCCGTACATCCAATTGCAATGGTTAAGCTGGATTTTCCCTCTTGCTTGTATCCAGGAACAATCGTCGTCAGCAGACCCAAGAAGCGTTGATAGAACTCTTCCGTTTGTGGTTGATTCATAACATAGTCATAGACCGGTTGATCCATTCCCGTTTGATTCCGCAGTTCCGGTAAATAATACGGGTTAGGTAAGAACCGCACGTCCATGACAATATCGGCATCAATAGGTAATCCATATTTAAAGCCAAATGACATCAATTCAATATGAAAGGCTTGGGTTGTTTCTGTTTCGTAATTATGGAAAATTTCTTCGCGGAGCTTTCGCGGGCTTAACTTCGTGGTATCAATCACCAACTGAGCAGCTTGGCGAATTGGCGCTAAGAGTTCTCGTTCACGCGAAATACCTTCAAGGACCCGGCCATTTCGTGCCAATGGATGGGAACGCCGTGTTTCTTTGTAGCGCGAAACCAATTCAGCATCGGAAGCATCTAGGAACAAGACCTGCGCATTCATGGTTCCGTGAACCGCCACGTCGTTTAACATCCGCACGATCTCATCATAAAATGCCCGTGACCGCAAATCGATCACCAAAGCAATTTTACTTAATTTACCGGATTCACGGACTAAATCCCAAAACTTCGGTAATAGCGAAGGCGGCATGTTATCGATACAAAAGTAACCTAAATCTTCGAAGCTTTGCATGGCAACGGTTTTCCCCGCCCCACTCATCCCAGTGATGATCACCAGGCGAATATCCTCAGTCATGGCACTTCCGCTCCTTTTTGAAAACAATCTTTATGCAGTATAGCACACCGGGCGTGTCTTTTCCTAACGATTCCCTTAAATCTACTGAATTTTTCCACAAAAAAACGCTATGATGCGCTAACAAGCACACACCATAGCGTTTTAATTTAGGAGCGACTCCGGGCAATCGCAATCCAGATCGCATTAATTCCAAAGACAATAAAGAACATGGCAATCAACCAGTTTAAAGATAGCGCCGCAATCACGGGATGGATAAACAACATAATCCCTAAGATCAGGCTGATGACATCTAGAATCACTGATAACCAGAAGAATCCGCCACCGAAATCTCGTAAATGACTGGCAACCAATAGTCGTTCAATAGAATCAAAGATAAACCACAGCGCAAACAAGTAGCCTAACGTTACGATTGCGCTATTCATATCAAAGAAGAAAACGACTGCAATTAAAATATCCAGAATACCTAAGACTAACGCGAAGTTAGCCCGGAACCCCGTTACATCTCGCAGTTTTTTATATCCGGCGATCGTGGTCAAACCACTCAACAAAGCCATCACAGCAAAGATAATGGCTAAACTTGTCAATCCAATCTTAGGGGATCGTAAGAGGCCACCGGCAGCCACAATAAATAAGATACCGAGGATAAATTCTCCCCAGTCAAAGCCCCAACGGGACCGATTCATATTAAACATCGTCTGCATCTCCTCACAACACCGGTCACATGACGACCGGTTTTCAACTATTGTACTGGTTTTTTCCAGTTCTCACAAGGGGGGCAGGACTACTAGCCCGACCAAGTAGACCTAAAAAAGGCCATGACTCTCGCCACGGCCCCATCTTTAACAATCTATGCTTGCTGATCTGCTTCTGTCCGTTGCCGGTCTCGTTCTAAGACTGGCTTCAAATACTGACCAGTATAACTATTTGTGACTTGTGCTAATTCCTCTGGGGTACCTGTTGCCACAATATTGCCCCCAGCTTCGCCACCCTCTGGTCCTAAATCAATCAAATGGTCTGCGGTTTTAACGACATCGAGATTGTGTTCAATGACTAGTACCGTATTACCTTTATCAACGAGTCGATGCAAGACCACCAGCAGACGTTTAATATCATCCGCATGTAACCCGGTGGTTGGTTCATCTAGGATATAGAAGTTTTTCCCGTTTTGTTGCTTGTGCAATTCTGACGCTAATTTCATCCGTTGGGCTTCGCCACCAGATAATGTTGTCGCTGGCTGACCTAATTTTACATAACCTAAGCCAACGTCTTGGATGGTTTGCAACTTACGCGTAATCTTAGGGATTGCTTCAAAGAATTGAAGCGCCTCACTGACAGTCATATCCAAGACATCAGCGATGTTCTTCCCTTTGTATTCAACTTCCAACGTTTCAGAATTGTACCGGGTTCCATGACAAACCTCACAGGGGACATAAACATCTGGTAAAAAGTTCATTTCAATCTTTAAAATACCATCACCATGACAGGCCTCACACCGGCCGCCCTTAGTGTTAAAGCTGAACCGTCCCTTTTGATAACCCCGCAACTTGGCATCGTTAGTTTGAGCAAAGAGTGTCCGGACATCATCAAAAACACCGGTATAGGTGGCTGGATTACTCCGTGGTGTCCGCCCAATTGGACTCTGGTCAATATCGACCAGTCGTTCAATATTCTTTACCCCGGCGATACTCTTGAACTTTCCGGGCTTTTCCGAGTTATTGTTAAGCTTTTGCGCTAGTGCCCGTTTCAAAATCGTATTAACCAGCGTTGATTTCCCAGAACCAGAAACCCCCGTCACCACAACAAACTCGCCCAATGGAAAATCAACCGTGATGTCTTTGAGGTTATTTTCAGCAGCCCCAGTGATCCGAATGCTTTTGCCATTACCCGTACGTCGTTCTAACGGGACTGGAATATACTGCTTACCCGACAAATACTGCCCAGTCAGTGACTTACGTGACCGCATGACTTGCTTCGGTGTTCCGGCAGCCATGACGTGACCACCATTCTCACCAGCCCCCGGGCCAATATCCACAATATAATCGGCAGCGCGCATGGTGTCCTCATCATGCTCCACCACAATCAACGTATTGCCGAGATCACGCATCTGTTTTAGAGAAGCAATTAACCGATCGTTATCGCGCTGATGAAGACCGATAGACGGTTCATCTAAAATATACAGCACACCAGAAAGATTCGACCCGATTTGAGTAGCCAAGCGAATTCGCTGGGCTTCACCCCCAGACAAGGTTCGGGCTGACCGACTCAATGTCAGGTAGTCCAGCCCAACGTTACGCAGGAAGGTCAAGCGATCCTTAATTTCTTTTAAAATCGGTTGGGCAATCACTTGGTCTTGTTCACCAAAGCTCAGTTCCTTAAAGAAGCCCAACTCCTTATCAACTGGCAAGTTGGAGACTTCCCCAATGTGTTGATGATTAATCTTGACACTCAATGCTTGACGATTCAACCGATAACCATGGCAGGTTTGACAGGTCAGTTCTGTCATATACTTACGCATCACATCGCGGGTAAAATCACTATTGGTTTCGTGATAACGCCGATCAATGTTCGGAATAACCCCTTCAAAAGCTACATCCACATCCCGAACACCACCGAAATCATTTTCATAATGAAAATGAAATTCCTTACCTTGTGAGCCATACAAGACCAAAGCTTGATCGTTTTTAGAAAGTTCTTCAAATGGCGTATCCATGTCAACGTTAAACGCCGTACAAGCCTGCTCTAACAGTGCTGGGTAATATTGTGAGCTAATTGGATTCCACGGCTCTAAGGCCCCTTCACGCAAGGTCTTCGTCTTATCAGGCACCACTAGGTCTAAGTCAACTTCCAACTTAACCCCCAGTCCGTCACAGTCGGGACAGGCGCCAAATGGTGCGTTAAATGAAAATAATCGGGGTTCTAACTCACCCACGGTAAAACCACAGACGGGACAAGCGTAGTGTTCCGAAAAGATCATTGGTTCGCCATCAATTAAATCTGCGATCGCATAACCACCACTTAGCCGCAATGCCGCCTCAAATGAATCAAATAGCCGTGAGCGAATCCCTGACTTGACGACAACCCGATCAATCACAATAGCGATATCGTGACTTTGGTTCTTATTAAGCTCTGGCACTGAGTCCAAATCCATGGTTTCCCCATCGACGCAAACCCGCACAAAACCTTCTCGTTGAATCTTCTCAAAAATCTTTTTATGTTGTCCCTTTTTAGCACGCACGATTGGTGATAATACTTGCAGTTTAGTTCGCTCTGGTAGCGCCAAGACTTGGTCCACCATCTGCTCAACACTTTGGCTAGTAATCTCAGTGCCATCATTGGGACAGATGGGTGTCCCGACCCGGGCCCAAAGTAAACGCAAATAATCATTAATTTCAGTCACCGTTCCCACGGTTGAGCGCGGGTTCTTAGACGTGGTTTTTTGGTCAATCGAGATTGCTGGACTCAATCCATCGATAGAATCCACGTCTGGTTTATCCATCTGACCCAAGAATTGACGTGCATAGGAGGACAGACTTTCGACATAGCGCCGTTGTCCTTCCGCATATAGGGTATCAAATGCCAACGAACTTTTGCCAGAACCGGATAAGCCACTAATCACCACTAGCTTATTCTTAGGAATCGTCACATCGATATCTTTTAAGTTATGGGCGCGGGCCCCGTGAATCACGATCTTATCGTTTAACAAATTGTCGTCTCCTTACTCACTAATCACCAATCTCAGTCTTCATATCCATAATGGTATCGCGCAATGAGGCCGCCTGTTCAAAGTCCAATTTCTTAGCCGCTGCACGCATCTCATCTTCAAGCCGAGCAATCAACTTTTCTTGATCTTCCTTGGTCATATCTTCAAAGTCACTCGCTACGAAATCATCCTTTTCACCCGCATTGTCGTTCTTCTTTGAAACGGCAATGAGGTCCCGAATTGGCTTGATGATGGTCGTTGGCGTAATCCCATGTTCTTTGTTATAAGCGATTTGAATCTGTCGCCGTCGAGCCGTCTCATCCATCGCAGCTTGCATGGAATCCGTAACTGAATCAGCATACATAATCACCGATCCGTGTGAGTTTCGGGCCGCTCGACCAATCGTTTGAATCAACGACCGTTCATTACGCAAAAAGCCTTCCTTGTCAGCATCTAAGATGGCAACTAGTGAGACTTCGGGAATATCAATCCCTTCACGCAAAAGATTAATCCCGACTAGCACATCATATTTACCCAGCCGTAAATCCCGCATGATCTCGGTCCGTTCGAGTGTCTTAATGTCCGAATGTAAATAAGCCACTTTGATACCCAGATCCTTGAGATAATCCGTCAAATCTTCGGCCATTTTTTTCGTTAAGGTCGTGACAAACGTGCGCTCATTCTTCTCAATCCGCTGATTAATCTCGCCGACTAGATCATCCATTTGACCCATAATCGGTCGAACATCAATCGTCGGATCTAACAAGCCAGTCGGTCGAATAATCTGTTGCACCACGTGATCCGTTTGCTCGGCTTCGTACGGTCCGGGAGTCGCTGACATGTAAATAACCTGATTGATGTGCTGTTCGACTTCGTTTAGCTTAAGCGGCCGATTGTCTAACGCACTGGGCAACCGAAATCCGTAATCCACTAATTGTTGCTTCCGTGCCCGGTCCCCGTTGTACATCCCCCGCACTTGCGGCATAGTAACGTGTGATTCATCGACCACTAGGAGAAAATCCTTGGGGAAAAAGTCTAATAAGGTATACGGTGGTTCGCCTGCTTGCCGACCATCCATCCAGCGCGAATAATTTTCAATCCCACTGGTGTAACCCATCTCGCGCATCATTTCAAGATCATAGGTCGTCCGCTGTTTGAGTCGCTGTGCTTCCAGTAATTTACCGTCATTTTCCAATTCAGCTAATCGCTCTTTTAGCTCGCCTTCAATCCCGGCCGTTGCTTGGGCCATGATATCATCGTTCGTCATAAAGTGGGTTGCTGGGAAGATGGCCACGTGTTCTCGGTCACCCACAATTTCCCCAGTCAGGGCATCGACTTCCCGAATACGATCAATCTCATCACCAAAAAACTCGACTCGCAGCGCCCGCTCATCTCGCGACGCTGGGAAAATTTCCACAACATCACCGTGAACCCGGAAGCGGCCCCGTTGGAAATCATAATCATTGCGTTCAAATTGAATATTAACGAGCTTACGCAACAAAGCATCACGTTCAATCTCCTGACCGACCCGTAATGAAACCACATGATTCTTATATTCGGTAGGGTCCCCTAAACCAAAAATAGAGGAAACGGAGGCCACCACGATCACATCATTCCGTTCTAAGAGTGAACTCGTTGCCGAATGCCGTAACTTATCAATCTCATCATTGATGGACGAATCCTTTTCAATGTAAGTGTCACTAGAAGGCACATAGGCCTCCGGTTGATAATAATCGTAATAACTCACAAAATATTCCACCGCATTATTAGGGAAAAATTGCTTGAATTCTCCATATAATTGGCCGGCCAACGTTTTGTTATGTGACAACACCAGTGTCGGTTTATTCACGTTTTTAATGACATTGGAAATCGTGAACGTCTTCCCGGTCCCAGTGGCGCCCAGCAAAATCTGAGCCTTCTCACCGGCCTCAATGCCGTGTGTTAATTGATTAATTGCCTCCGGTTGATCGCCGGTAGGTTGATATTTTGAGACCAAATCAAAGGCCCGATCTGTTTGTCGATCGATCATGACTGGTAACCTCCTTACCCATTTTTATTCATCAGAAAAGATGGGAAACGGCTCGTTTCCCATCGTGCTCAAATATTCTACCATACCGAACATACTTTCGCCAGTTTGCCGGTCCGTTACCGAAACTTATCCTGATAGATCGTTACATTAGCGGCCCGGCTTCCCTTAGTCACCGTTGTCGTTTGTACCGCTACTAATCCCTGATCTTCCCAGAATTGTTTCATTTGCCGATCGCCCATGAAATTACTTAGTTGCAATTGTACCGCACCGGCTGTTTTTAACGTGGTTACTAAGCTCTGATAATAGCTAGCTAATTCTACGGATGACACGCCCTTTGCCGGTAACCACATCCCAACCCACACCAAACTTGGTAGCGGGTAATCAATAATTAAATCAACTAAAACAATCAGTTGCTGATCTTTAAAAATCCCCAAATAGGCCTTTTGATCAACTGTTGCGTTCAACGGCACATCCGTTACATCTTGAATGGCCTCTTGCCGTGTCACCGGATGATCTTGAAAATGCGCAAAATACGCTGGATGACTAGCCTGAAACTGATAAATCAACTCATCATCGTCATGAGTTAATGGCCGCACCGTTCCTGTAGTCAGATGTTGATTCCACACTTCTGCTAATTTCATTTAGATGGCTCCTCCAAAAGTTGGTTAGTCAGTTGTGCCAGCTTCTGCCGGTCACTGAAATCAGCGGCCAACATTTCTGGTAAGACTTCCGCTAAGAAATATTGGACACAGGCTAACTGCTTAAACTTCAAAATCGTGGTCAAACTTTCCCGATAGATTTCTGTAAAAACGGGTTCCGGATTACCCTTTTGAATTTCGCCAAACGATTCATAAAGCAAATCCACTTTATCAGCAACGGATAAGATCTGTCCTTCCAAAGTTTCGTCTTTGCCTTCCCCCAACCGCCGCGTATAAGCCGCCTGAAACTGGGACGGAATTTCATTTTGAATGAAGTTAGCTGTCAGCGAATCCTCAACATCAGCCAACATTTTTCGGAGCTCCGGAGTTGCGTACTTCACTGGCGTCTTAATATCGCCGATAAAGCGTTCCGTGTAATCATGATTCAAGGCCTTTTCATAGACTAATCGCCAATTAACTGTATGCCCAGCCTGTTCTTCAACGTCGGCCAAGAATTGGGCTACTTCGGCCACTTTAAACGAATGCGCTGCAACTGAATGTTGCTCAAACTTGAAATATCCCGGTGCTCGATCAATCGTTTCTAGATCACTTAAACTCTGTAAGAACTGATTCATTCCCATAAACCCGCCACTCCCTTTTGATTATTATTTGTGTCTCCACGACCGCAAAAAAAGCGGAAACACCGGTTAAGGTTGTCTCCGCTAAGTTTACCATTATTGTGCTGAAGCTGCTTGTGACTTTAGATCTTCCAAGTAGCTAAAGACTGCTTGACCGGCAATACCACCATCGCCAACCGCCGTGGTGATCTGCCGCAAATCTTTTTGTCGCACGTCACCGATAGCAAAGATCCCGGGAACCGCCGTTGCCATATGATCATTGGTTTTAATCCAACCAGCATCGTCGGTAATGCCCAAATCAGTAAAGGCGTCGGTCATTGGTAAGGTTCCCACGTAAATGAAGACCCCACTAGCCGCAATCTCACCCGTTTCACCGGTTTGATTATTTTTAGTGGCAACACCGGTAACCTTCATATCGTCACCCAAAATTTCAGTGACATTCGTATTCCAAACAAATTCGATCTTGTCATTTGCAAAAGCCCGATCCTGTAAGATCTTTTGTGCCCGCAATTGATCACGCCGATGGATGATCGTAACCTTTGAAGCAAGACCCGCTAAATATAAGCCTTCTTCAACAGCCGAATCACCGCCACCAATGACGACCACTTCACGGTTCTTAAAGAACGCGCCGTCGCAGACCGCACAGTAAGAAACACCGCGGCCACCAAATTTATCTTCCCCAGGCACGCCTAGCTTCTTGTATTCGGAACCAGTTGCCACAATAACGGCCTTAGTCTCGTAATCACCATCATCGGTTTTAACGATCTTATGATCACCATGATCCTCAATCGCCGTCACGCTACCATAAGCGTACTCGGCACCAAATTGGGTCGAACCTTCATACATATCCTTAGCCAAATCCGGCCCTAAGACTGACTTGAATCCAGGATAGTTTTCAATCGCTGCCGTATTGTTCATTTGACCGCCATAAATCCCACGATCTAGCATTAATACCGATAAATTAGCCCGTGAAGCGTATAACGCCCCCGTCATGCCGCCTGGTCCGGCACCAATGACAATAACATCGTAACTTTTCAAGGTTAACGCTCCCTTCCACTCTTGTGCTGTGATAATACTGACACTTTACTAGTAAAAAGTAAGTTTGTCACCTATTTTGACTTGGGTGTTTGTTCATCTTCCTTGGCAAGCTGAGCGCCTAAGGTCTTAATGTACTCGCGTAACTGCGTTTTTGTTTCTGGATGTTGAAGACCATACGCAATATTGGTCTGAATCCAGCCGAACTTATTGCCGACATCAAACCGTTTGCCTGTATATTCGTGGGCAAACACGCGTTGTGTTTTATTGAGGTTATCAATGGCGTCTGTCAGTTGTAATTCATTGCCTAAGCCCACTGGGGTGTTTTCCAACGCTTCAAAGATTTCTGGCGTAAAGAGGTAACGACCAATAATGGCTAGATCACTAGGTGCTTCATCTGGTTCTGGCTTTTCCACAAAGTTGGTAACGTTGTACAAACCTGGCGCCGTTTCTTCAGACGGATTAATGACTCCATACTTCGCCGTATCCTTATGTGGAACTCGCATCACAGCCAAGGTTGAAGCCCCCGTTTGATCATAGCGATCAATCAATTGCTTGGTTAAGGGCACCTTGCTATCTGTCATATCATCGCCTAACATCACGATAAATGGTTCATCACCAATAAAGGCCTTCGCCGTCAATACTGCATCCCCCAACCCACGTGGGTACGGTTGTCGGATAAAGTATAGATTCATGCCAGTCGTTTCCTTAACTTGTCGTAGCATTTCATCTTTGTGCTTAGCTTCTAGATTAGCTTCCAATTCTGGATTGGAGTCAAAATGGTCTTCGATGGATCGCTTAGATTTCCCATCGACAATCACAATATCTTCAATTCCCGATTTGCGCGCTTCCTCCACGATAAATTGGATAGTTGGCTTATCAACAATCGGTAACATTTCTTTAGCTAAAGCCTTCGTGGCTGGTAAAAAACGGGTTCCTAATCCAGCTGCTGGAATGACGGCTTTTCTAACTTTTCTCATAATTAAACGTTCCTTCCTCAGTATCCCCAGAGTATTCCTAAAATTCAGATCGACCTTCGCGTTGCATTAAATCAGAAATTGCGGTGCGAATGTCCTTTCCTTCATAAATGACTTGATAGATGGCTTCCGTGATCGGCATTGAGACACCACGTTCACGGGAAAGCTCGTATGCCGCCTTGGTGGTTGCTAAGCCTTCAATAACCATCCCCATATGGTTAATAACATCATCTAAAGCTTCACCACGTCCCAGTTCATCACCAGCGCGCCAATTACGTGAATTTGAGCTTGTCGCCGTCACGATAATATCACCAACACCGGATAGTCCAATGAAGGTCATAGGATCAGCGCCAAACGATGTCCCTAGTCGTGAAATTTCAGCTAGGCCACGCGTCATCAAGGCCGCTTTAGCATTATCGCCATAGCCCAAGCCGTGTAGTGCACCAGCACCCAACGCAATAATATTCTTCAAAGCTGCACCAATTTCAACCCCAATAATATCTGGATTAGTGTAAACCCGGAAGTAGGATGTCATGAACAACTTTTGCACATATTTGGCAGCCTCTGGGCTAGCACTGGCAGCAGTAACCAACGTAATATCTTTACGGGCCACATCTTCCGCGTGACTAGGACCAGACAAGACCGTAACCGCCTGGCGATTCTCAGCTGGAATTTCTTCTTCCAAAACTTGAGAGAGCCGCTTATAGGTCTGTTGTTCAATCCCCTTGCTAGCATGAATTAATTGTGGTTGTAAGTGCTGATCTTGCAAAATAGTTGCCACTTGACCCGCCACCGAACGAATGGCTTTCGTTGGGACAACGAATAAGATCGCATCTACATCCGTTAAGGCACTCGCTAAATCGGAGTAAGCCACTAGCGAAGGAGAAAACGTAAAGTCCTTGATGTAGTGGGTATTGGTATGTTGCGTATTCAATTCTTCAACCTGTTTGGGGTTGTATGACCATAGCCGAACATCATGTCCGTTTTCATCCAAGACGCTCGCTAAAATCGAGCCCCACGAACCGGCACCGAGTACTGCAATTTTCTCTGACATAGTAATGGATTCTCCTTATTTAGAAAGATTGGTTTTTTCGCGAAATGGATTGCCCGCTAGATAATCAATTGGTGGCGTTGTTGCGCGCCGACGGTAAATCCAAATCACTAATGCACCGACAAATAATACGACAGACAACGCTTGCGAAATCCGCAACAGGTGGAATAACCACAAGCTATCTGTGCGCATGCCTTCAATGAAAAAGCGGCCAAACGAATACCACATGACGTAAGCCAAGAATACTTCACCCTGCTTGAATAAACCAGGATAGTGCCGCAAACTCATTAACACGACGAATCCCATCAAACTCCACGTGGATTCATACAAAAACGTTGGTTGACGGTAGGCACCGTTAATCAACATTTGACTAATAATCCAGTGAGGTAGATGAAGCCCTTGTAAAAAGGCTAAACTCGTCACGCGACCAAACGCCTCTTGATTCATGAAATTACCCCAACGACCAATAGCTTGACCTAAAATAACCGTCGGTGCGGCCACATCAAGCATCAGCCACGTGGGAATGAACCGTGAACGACAGAAGAGAACCACCACAATTCCAGCCCCAATTAAGGACCCATAGATGGCAATTCCTCCATCCCAGATTGCAATTATCTCACTGGCATGCTGCGCGTAATAACTCCAATTAAAAATCACATAATATAGCCGGGCGGCAATTAGGGCTGCCGGCAGAGCCCATAAAATCATGTCATAAATATCATCCGGATTAATGCCTCGACGACGACCCTCACGCACCGCTAGTGTCACCGCAATGATGACCCCCGTCGCGATAATGACGCCGTACCAGTGAACCGCAATTGGTCCTAAATGAATGGCGATGGGGTTAAGCGCCGCCACAATTGGTGAAAAGATAACGCCCATCTCCCTTATGATTTATTCGCATTTTGTTTAATTAAGCGCTTTAGATTGTCATCAAACACTTTGGTTGCATCGTAACCCATTGAACGTGCGCGGAAATTCATCGCCGCCGCTTCAATGATGATTGCTAGGTTTCGCCCTGTCTTAACGGGGATACTAATCTTAGGTACCACGACGTCAAAGAAGCGTTGGGTTTCACTATTATTGCCTAGGCGATCAAAATGATTATCATCTTGCCACAACTCTAGGTGGACAATCAGGTCGATATCCGTTTCGCTTCGGACAGCGCCAGCACCAAAGAGATTCATCACATCAATAATCCCAATCCCCCGAATTTCTAATAGGTGACTTAGAATGGCTGGTGCAGCACCAACTAAGGTTTGTTCATCTTGTTGATAAACCTCTACTCGATCATCCGCAATCAGTCGATGACCCCGTTTAACCAGTTCCAAAGCAGTTTCACTTTTACCAACACCAGAATCTCCGGTAATCATGACCCCAACACCATAGATATCCACCAAGACCCCGTGAACAGATTGACGTTCGGCGAGTTTGCCTTCTAAGAAGTTGGTCATATTACTCAAAACCCGCGACGTTGTCAGCTTGGTACCCAAAATTGGGATTCCGGCCTCTTCGGCAGACTGCGTTAATTCCTCTGGTGGATCTAATTGGGTGGAAATAACAAACGCAGGTGTTTCTGGCTGACACATTTTACGCATAACATTTAACAGTTCTTTATGACTCATCCCTTTAGCAAAGGATGTTTCGGTAATTCCTAATAGTTGAACCCGTTTCGCCGGGTAGTAATTAAAATAACCGGTTAATTCCAATCCAGGTCGTGAAATATCACTAGTCGTAATTTTTCGATCTAAATTGTCTTTACCCGTATATACATCCAAGCGGTTCGCTTTGACGAGTTCGGCCACTGTGACACTTTCGGTCATGGGCGCTCCTCCTTACTACATCGTAAACTACTTTAATTTTAGCACTTTCCGGTAGTGACTCCTACCAAATTAAATCGTTATTCACAACTTAATGCTGGGCAAAATGATCACTGATAATCGCATTACATAACGACATTACAATCGCAATAATCAACGTCGTGCCAAACGAGGCAAAAGCAAAGCTACTCCCGACAAACCACGACGTCAATTCCAGCATGGCCGCGTTGATCACGACACTAAATAATCCCAATGTGAGGATGGTAATTGGCAGCGACAAAACGAACAGAATGGGCTTCACCACCGCATTTAACAGGGCTAAGACTAAGCTCGCAATCAATGCCACCCAGACACTGGAGACATAAAATGAATTTTGAAACGACCCAGCGAGTGAGCTTTGGAAGAAACCAGCTAACGCAAGGAAAATTAAGGCATTAACAAAAATCCGGGGCCAAAACCGCATTTAATTTTCCCCCTTATGTGAATCCTTAACATCTTGTTCCGTGACATCATGGATAACTTTACGGTCTGGTCGTTGCGGCTCAGAACTACCACGAAAGAGATCCTTAAAACCAGGACCAGCTGGCCGGGAATCATCCAGTGGCATGAAGCTCATGACCACGACATACACCATCAACCCCAACAAGCCATGAGTAGGAATGGCAAGTGAAATTAACACATAAATCACCCGTAATAAATTAGCATTCCAATCAAAATACTCTGCAATTCCGCCCAATACCCCACCAATCAAACGATTCGTACGAGAACGGACTAGACGCTTTTTTTCTGCCATAGGCGGACACTCCTTTTTATCAGTTATTAGATTAAGTCTATCATATCTGATTAACTGTGTTAAAAGCCAATCATTTAAAGGGATTTTTTTAATAACTTCCCCGATAGGCTCAGAATAGCGAAAGCGGCCACTGAAAGCAAGTCTTCAGTGACCGTTGTCATAAATCTTCAGTTTTGGTTAACGTTTAGGGTGCTTAATCAGTCGTATCAGATTGACTAGCTGAATTTAACTCAATGATTTGGCCTGACTTGAGGTAAATAATCCATTCACAGACATTAGTCACATAATCACCAATCCGGCTTAAATCCTGCGCTACATTCAGGTAAATTGAAGCTCCCGTTTCAAATGCTGCATCCAACCGCATTTGCTGATAGCTATCGGCTCGTACTTGGTGATTCAAGTCATCTAGCTGCCGGTCAACTGCCGCTAACTCGCGGGCTTCGTGCTCATCTTTGTTAACGTAAGCACTCAAAACATCTTTAACCATTTGGGTCGTCAAGTGTCCCATCTGCCCGATCAATTGCTCGATCACTGGAATTTTTTGCTTATCACCAAATTTAATGGTGGCATGCGCGATGTTACGCGCATGATCCCCCGCTCGTTCTAGCTCCGACACTGCTTTTAGAATCGTCACAATTTCTCGCAGGTCAGTGGTCACCGGTTGGTATAACGCGATCATTTCAAATGTCTTTTTTTCCAACGCAATTTCTCGTTCATTAATTTGGTGATCCTGGTCAATTATTTTTTGGGCCGCTACGGCATCTCGATTGGTAAACGACTCTACCGCCTGCTCGATCACTTCGCTGACCAACATCCCCATTTCAGTAAAGTCCGCATCTAAATCTGCCAACTCGTCATCAAATAGTCTACGCATAAACTGCCTCCTTATCCAAAGCGACCACTAATGTAGTCTTCCGTTTGCTTATTTGCTGGGTTCATAAAGATGTTCTTAGTTTGATCCACTTCGATTAACTCACCATTCATAAAGAATGCCGTCCGATCCGCAATCCGTGATGCCTGTTGTAAGTTGTGAGTTACTGTAATAATCGTATAATCGTGGCGTAAATTCAAGAGGGTTGCTTCGATTTGACTACTTGACACTGGATCTAGCGCACTAGTTGGTTCATCAAGTAAGATAATCTCAGGCGAAACCGCTAAAACGCGAGCAATGCAGACCCGTTGTTGCTGTCCACCTGATAGCGCTAGTGCACTTTCATGCAGGTGATCTTTCACCTCATCCCACACCGCTGCTTGACGCAAGGATTTTTCAACGACCGCATCTAATTTTTCTTTATCTTTTTCTCCGGCGATACGTAACCCGTAAATTACGTTATCGTAAATGGAAAATGGGAAGGGATTGGGTTGTTGAAATACCATGCCAATCTCTTTACGAATCTGAACCGTGTCGGCATTGGGTGAATACAGATCGGCTCCTTTGAATTTGATGGTTCCCGTAATCGTGACGTTAGGAATTAAATCATTCATCCGATTTAACGTCCGCAAGTAGGTTGACTTCCCACACCCTGAGGGACCAATTAAGGCGGTGATGCCCTTCTCATTGAAGTTCAAGTTGATGCCCTTCAAGGCTTCCTTGTCACCGTAGTATAAATGTAGATCCTTGGTCGTTAAAATTTCCTTACTCATTATTTGTTCCTCCTCTTAGCCAAAGTTCCCCGAAACATAATCACTCGTTACCTGTACCGATGGATTGGTAAAGATATGGCTGGTTGTATCATATTCCAACACACGCCCTTGGTTAAAAAAGGCCGTATATTCACTAATTCGCCCAGCTTGTTGCATATTGTGCGTCACGATAATGATGGTATAATGCTGCTTTAATTCCAACAACGTATCTTCTAATTGGCTCGTTGACACTGGATCTAAGGCACTGGCCGGTTCGTCTAGTAACAAGATATCTGGCTTAACGGCAATGGCACGCGCAATACACAACCGCTGCGCTTGCCCCCCAGACAACGCCAAGGCACTCTTATTCAAATCATCTTTGACTTGTTCCCACAAAGCCGCTTGTTTAAGTGACGTTTCCACAATCTCATCTAGCTGTTGCTTATTCGTTACCCCCCGTAACTGCAAAGCAAAAGCAATGTTGTCGTAAATCGACTTGGCGAATGGATTGGGCCGTTGGAAAACCATGCCTACTCGCCGGCGCATCTCGTACACGTCAACGGCCGGCTGATTGATGTCCACGCCACGATACATAATCCGACCGGTTACCGTCGCAATCCGATCATTCATTCGATTCAATGAGCGTAAAAAGGTTGATTTTCCCGAACCCGACGGTCCAATCAGCGCCGTGATTTGATTACTAGCAAACTCAAGGTCACCCTCAAATAGTGCTTCCTTTTTTCCATAAAACACATGCAGGTCTTCTGTTGACAAAATGACTGGATGTTTTGGATCGGTCATCTTAATCACGTGCCGTTCTTCCATTTCGGCCGCCTTGGTAACATCATTATTAATAAACATGGCGTGTCCTCCTTAGGCCGACGTTAGTCGTTTGTATAAACGCTTGCCCAGGTAACGGGCGGCAAAGTTAAACAATAATATAGCCAGAACCAACACGGCCGATGATCCAGACGAAATGGCTTTAGCGTCTGGCATAATCCCTTCAGAATTAATTTTCCAAATGTGTACGGCTAAAGTTTCAGCTGGTCGCATCGGATTCAAGGGACTGGAAATGTTGAAGGGATTCCAATCAGCGAAATTCAAAGCTGGGGCACTTTGTCCGGCCGTGTAAATCAACGCAGCCGCTTCCCCAAACACCCGGCCCGCACTCAGAATAACACCGGTTAAGATGCTGGGAACAGCAGCTGGTAAAATCACACGGGTAACGGTCTCCCATCGTGACAATCCCAAGGCTAGTCCCCCCTCACGCTGAACGTCACTAATCGTCCGTAGCGAATCTTCAATACTCCGCGTCAATAACGGTAAATTGAAGAAAGTTAAGGCAAACGCGCCTGAAAGAATGGAAAATCCCAAGCGTAACTTAACAACGAAGAAGAGAAAGCCAAACAGGCCAACCACAACAGACGGTAATGAACTCAAAATTTCAATGGCCGTTCGAATCGTGGTGGTCACCCAATTATCCTTAGCATACTCATAAAGGTAAATCGCGGCACCAAGAGCAATAGGAAACGAGATCAACATGGCCAAAATCAGTAAATAAAACGAATTGAATAGCTGAACGCCTACACCACCGCCCTTGAGAAAGGCCTTAGCGGGTGCCGTTAAAAAGTGCCAGTTTAACTGTGGCAACCCACTGATTAAGATATAACCTAGCAGCGCCAATAAGATGAGAACCACTAGGCCCGCAATGCCGTAAAGTCCGCCAATGGCGACTTTATTTTGTGTTTTGGAATTCATTATTGCAAGCGCCCCTTTCGACCAATTAAGCGAATAATCAGGTTAAAGACGAGTGACATTAATAACAGCACTAATGCTAGTGACCACAAGGCGTTATTTTGTAGTGAACCCATCACCGTATTACCAATACCTGTTGTTAACACAGACGTTAAGGTTGCCGAGGGGGACACTAAACTACTTGGCATTAACGCCGCATTCCCAATCACCATTTGAACGGCTAGTGCTTCACCGAATGCTCGCGCCATACCGAATACTACGGCAGTCATGAGTCCTGGCGTAGCAGCTCGCAGGACAACTTTATAAATCGTTTGCCACTGCGTCGCTCCCAATGCCAGTGATGCTTCTCGGTAGTAACGGGGAACGGCCTTTAAGGCATCCGCACTCATGGATGTCACTGTCGGCAAGATCATCACAAACAACACACAAGTTCCCGATAAAATCCCAAAGCCACTACCACCAAAGATGGCTCGCGTCGCCGGAACAACTACGGATAAACCAATAAACCCATAAACAACTGATGGAATTCCCACCAACAGCTCTGTTACTGGCTGCAAGATCTTGGCGCCACGATTAGGCGAAATTTCATTCATAAAGACTGCCGTACCGATCGCAAATGGTGTTGCGACAATGGCTGACAGAATCGTAATCAGAAAGGAGCCAACAATCATGGGCAGTGCGCCCACTTCTGGTTTACCATGCGCGTCCGTGATACCTGGATTCCAATTTTTGCCAGACAGAAAATCCCAAAGATTGACGTGATTACTGGTAAACGTCGCAATTCCCTTTGAAGCCACAAATCCAATAATGGCGACCACCACGGCAACAATCAGTAACAAGGCCGTCAGACTGATGGTTCGCCCCCAGATTTCCAATTTAGCGGCTTTCGAACGCCGCTTTAACTGTTGCTCTAATTGCTTGTTATCCATCTAGGCCCCTCCTGTCTTAGTAATATGTCCATTAGCATCCCGTTCCACCAACATTTGATCCGGTGACAAGTAACCTAATTGCCGCACCAACGTATTTTGAATAGCCGGCGACTGAACGTAAGTGATAAAAGCTTTCGTCAGACCGGTTGGTTGGCCTTTGGTGTAGAGATGTTCATAAGACCAGATTCGCCAATCATTTGTCGTCACATTCACCTCTGTCGGTGCAACATGATTTAACGACAAGGCTTGCACCGTTTTATTGACGTAAGAAAAAGCAACGTAACTGATTGCACCGGGGGTCGTCGCCACAATTGTGCGCACCATTCCAGAAGAATCTTGTTCCTGAGCTGTCTTAGAACGATGATTGGCCAAGCCAAATTGTTCAAAAGTGGCCCGAGTGCCACTTCCTTGCGCCCGGTTGATCAACACGATGCTCTGATCCGCCCCTCCAACTTCTTTCCAATTGGTAATCTGACCCGTAAAAATTTTGATTAATTGATTAGTTGAGAGGTTTTTCACGCCCACTTTTTTATTCACGATGGGCGTAATTCCAACAACGGCAACCCGATGATCCACCAATTGCCGGGCGTTAATCCCTTTTTGTTCCCCAGCAAATAGGTCGGAATTACCAATCTGAACCGCACCTTCTTGAATCTGGCTAAGTCCGGTTCCAGTACCGCCACCCTGCACGTTAATAAACGTTCCGAGATGTTCACCCGTATACTGTTCACCAGCTGCTTCTACGAGCGGTTGTAGTGCCGTAGAACCAACTGCTGTGATTGATTCACCCGCATGACTGACCTCACGCGTCTGGTAAGCATAAATTCCCAATGCCATTAAGATAACCAGCACGAGTCCTTGCACCCAGCGTTTTTTCGACATACCGTTGACCTCCTAGTCAGTTGAGCGTCGCGGCTCAACCATTTCAAAAGCTAGTATAGCGGAGCAATGTAAATGTCATGTAGACGTATTGTAAAGGTTGTGTAAATATAACCCGAATTAGTCAATTTAATCGTCTGCGCTCCAAAACGAGAGTGAGACAAAAGGCGGTTAGCGAGCGCCCGTTTCGGCACCTAATATTTGGAAACACAAAAAGAGCCCGAGACTTTTGTCTCCGACTCGTCATTTAGCGATTATTGTCTTGAAAACGTCATCGTTACTGTCGTTCCTGTACCTAACTCACTTTGAAGGTCAATCTTGCCGTTTAGCGACTGGACTAACTCCCGTACAATTGCTAGGCCCAATCCGGTTCCACTAACCAATTGGTTGGAATGTGACACATCGGCCCGATAGAATCGTTCAAAGACCCGCTGCTGGT
>NZ_AZCP01000005.1:0-95464 GCF_001433855.1 Levilactobacillus brevis ATCC 14869 = DSM 20054 | reverse complement strand
GTATCTTGCACAATCAATTGCCAATCGTGGACTGTCACAGTGGCGGTGACGGTCACCCGCCCCTGTGGTCGATTGTACTTAATGGCATTACTCAAAACATTCTTTAAAATCTGATCCAATTTACGTTGGTCAGTCGTCACCTGTAACTCACTAGCAACCTGATTGTGTAAAGTGATGTGATTAACCGTTGCTAGTGGCGTTAATAAATTCACCTGACTTGCTACCAAGTGCCCTAGCGGTACCGTGGTCATCTCCACATTATTGCCCGATTCAATATGTGAGATCGTCAAAACGTCATTAATCAATTCCACTAGTCGTTCGCTTTGCTGATCGATGATCTGTAAAAACTCCACGGACTTTTCAGGGTCGTCCTTAGCTCCAGCCAACAGGGTTTTAGCAAACCCAGAGATTGCAGTGACCGGCGTTTTTAACTCGTGGGACGCATTCGACATAAAATCCATCTGCATCTGTTCAACCGCGTACACTTCCGTCACGTCATACAACAGTACGAGCACTTGAAAGTAATCTTGTGAAGTCGCCGTATAAATCGCTCGGGCATCAACCGTCCGTTCGTGGGGTGACCCCGGTAACTTGAGCGTTTGATGTTGGGTTTGCCGTTCGCTGAGCGCTGAATTAATCAAACTGGCCAGTTCAAACTGGCGAACGTCTTGTGTGAATGGGTGTCGACGCGGTGAAATGGGCTGTTGTAAAAACTGTTCCATCGCCGGATTTGCCAGTTCCACTTTGCGATACCGATCAATAACCATCACCCCAATCGGTAAGTAATCCAATAGTGTCGCAAATTCTTGATTCTGCCCGGCAACTTGCCGCTGAACCTTGCGTTGATGCGTTTGCAAATAATTAATCTGCAACGCCAACCGGTAAAAGGGATCGCGCGGTGATAACAGAACGTGAGCTGGCGTTTCTGCATGCCGAATTCCCTCAACTTTTTTGGTTAAAATCGTGATTCGCCGTTCCGCCCAACGCCAACCATAACCAATCACCACGGTCTCCAATAGCGTGAGTGACCACGCAATGAGTAATGCTGGTTCCAAATGAGCTGGTTGAACCGCCCACACCAAAAAAGAATTAACCACCCCGCCAATCACAAAAGCTTCGCCAAGTCGCCGAATCATGGCTGAACCTCAAAGGTGTAGCCAAATCCACGAACGGTCTTTAGTAACGTTGGATGCTTCGAGTCTTGCTCAATTTTTTCTCGTAAATGGGAGACGTGGATGTCCACCATCCGCGTTTGCCCACTGTAATCAAAGCCCCAAACGCCTTCTAGTAATTGTTCACGACTCCAGACTTTTCCGGGACGCTTAGCAAAAAACAACAACAATTCAAATTCCTTAGGGGTTAGTTCAATCGCTTGATTTCCCCGTTTAACCTGAAATTTGTCTTGGTCAATGGTGAGATCCCCCACCTGTAATCGGTGTCCTTGTTGACTTGGAACCGCATCGGTAGGCTCTTCTTCATGGTAGCGACGCATCACGGCTTTCATCCGGGCAATCACTTCCCGCGGACTAAATGGCTTCGTAATATAATCATCGGCCCCCAACTCCAGACCAAAGACGGTATCAAATTCGCTGGTTTTAGCGGTAATCATAATGATCGGCGTCTTGACTTTTTCTTGCCGCAATCGTTTGGTCACTTCCACCCCATCCATTTTGGGCAGCATCAGGTCCAATAAGATTACATCAAATTTTTCATGTAAGGCGAGATTTAGGGCCTGCTCGCCGTCGATAGCGGTAACGACCTGATAATCTGCTTGTTCCAAATTGTATTGTAACAACGTCACAATAGCGGGTTCATCATCAACGACTAAGACTCGACTCATAGTTTTACCCCTCCTGATCTCTGAATAGGACAATGCCAATTTCGTGTGGTGCGCCAGAATAAATAGCAGTTTCGGTCATCTTCAATTCACCAGCCATGTTGCGAACTCTCAAATGACAATAAGCCGGATTCGCTAGTAATGCCTCATAAAAGCTTGTTTCACTCACCACTGGTTGATGATTACATTCCAAAATAATATCCCCTGGCTCTAAATCTAATTTTACGGCTGGCGTCCGTGGCCGAATAGCTAAAACGCGCACCCCATCATCCACTTGAGAATACCAGAAGGGCTGACGGGCATCATAGCGTTTAGCTTGCCATAACACAGCCACATAACCAACTAATAGAATTATTATGCCCCAAACCGCATCCTGAGGTCGCCAATAGCTCCATCCGATCCCGATGATTGCCGCTAAAGCTAACCAAATTAATCGGCGGCCTAAAGCGTGATAGACCTGCTGCGGTGCTTGACGAAAGACGGTAAATCTTAGTCCCAAGATTAGGGGTAACACGAGAATGGCAAATTGGTGACCTTGCCAGGAAAAGACCGGCCAAAATGCCCAGTGACTGGTGATCCAATCGCCGGGAACCAGCGTCACCATTGGTAATACTAGTAGTTCACGCCACGGATAACCGGCGATTTGTTTGCCCCGTTGCTTCGCATAAATCTTGGGACTGGTGAACCGCCCGCCATAATGAGTGATCCAATGGCCCATCAACAAAAAGAAAGCCAAGGCTAGCCAGAAGTAATTTTGGACGGGTACGGTGGCCCATCGCAATCCCCATGCACTCAGATCCGGTTTTGGCGTTATGTAAGTTCCCCCCAAAAGCGTGATTAAGGTGGCCCCGGCAATCAAGGTCAATGGCAGAATCGTTGTTGGTAATAAAATTAACGTCAGAATTGCTAAACCCTCATATGCTAAGATCCAGATCACTGGTAGGCTGAACCCAATTAATAAATTAATCACTGACAAGCCAAGGCCTAAAAGCAGTCCCTGCGTCAGCATATGCCGTAACTCGTAATGATCGCTATACACTGCACTTCCAAAATTTCGCCGTTCTGTTGTGATTCGTGCTCGACTGGCCAGCCAAACCCGTAAAATAGCTAACCAAACCAGCGGTTGCAATAAAAAGCTTCCACATGCAATCAAAGTCCGCATGAAATCGACACCTTTCCTGAAAAAATTGCTGTCCCCAGTATAGCATGAAATAAAAACGGGTAACACGACATTCGCGTTACCCGTCTAACCGTTCGATTGCAAGATGGTTTTAGTCTGGATTTTTTTGACTCAGTTGCCATTGCAAGAAAGCATCAATGAATGGGTCCAGATCGCCATCCATCACAGCTTGTCCATTACCCGTTTCGTAATTGGTTCGGTGATCTTTAACCATGGTATATGGGTGGAATACGTAGGAGCGAATCTGTGAGCCCCAACCGATTTCCATTTGGTCACCTTCTAAAGCCGCCTTTTCTTGTGCCTTCTTTTCCTCCGCGCGTTCATACAGCTTAGCGCGTAACATAGCCAAGGCGGTTTGGCGGTTTTGTAATTGTGACCGTTGCGCTTGACTCTGTGTCACAATTCCCGTTGGAATATGGGTAATCCGCACCGCTGAAGAGGTCTTGTTAACATGTTGACCACCAGCACCAGAAGCCCGGTAAACATCGACCTTCAATTCGGCAGGATTAATATCAATGTCCACTGAATCATCCAGTTCTGGTAAGACATCAACGGACGCAAATGACGTGTGCCGTCGTCCCGCCGAATCAAACGGCGAGATTCGGACGAGTCGGTGGACCCCCTTCTCAGAACGTAAATAGCCATAGGCATTACGACCAGCAATTGCTAAGGTCACACTACTCAACCCAGCAACATCCCCCGGCTGATAGTCCAGCACGGTTACTTTAAAGTCATGTTGTTCTGCCCAACGAGTATACATTCGTAGCAACATGTCACCCCAATCTTGGGATTCCGTGCCCCCAGCTCCCGGGTGAATTTCCAACAGTGCATTGTTATGGTCATATTTTTGATTCAATAATAAGTTCAACCGGTATTGCCGCAAAGCCGCCTGGGCAGTGGCAAAATCAGTTTCAAACTCCGCCTGCATCTCTGCATCCGGTTCCTCTTGTAATAGCTCTAGGGCTACCATCAGATTTTCAACCTGCGTGACCAACCGCTGAAACTCGTCGACTTTTTTCTTCATCTCGTTGGTCTCATCGATTAAACGCTGAGCCGCCTGGGCATCATCCCAAAAATCTGGTTGGGCCATTTGGCCTTCATTGACGCTGATACTTTCATTCAAGGCATCAAAGTCAAAGTGACCCCCTAAAGCCGGTTAGTTGTTCTTGCATGGCGGTTAGTTCACGTTTAGCATCACTTAATTCCATCATGTTGGGCTCCTTTTTTGTGTTATTTTAAAGACAAAACGAGGTCGGAAAACTTCCCGCCTCGTTCGTCGCCCGTTTAACGGGTAATATTCTGTCGAATTTCAGACTTCATGAACAAGCGCGTTGCATCATAGTCGATATCTGAAATCATTTCTTCAAACATCCGGAACCCATCCTGTTGGTATTCAACCAATGGATTCAACTGACCATAACCCCGCAGACCAATTGATTGCCGTAATTGATCCATCGCATCGATGTGATCAGTCCAGTGCGAATCAACCACCCGCAGTAACACCACTTTTTCAAATTCAAGCATTTGTGCTGGATCATAAAGTTGTTTTTGCTTTTCTGCGTACACGTCTTCTGCCAGTTCCATAAAGAAGGCCTTAATTTCGTCGGCTGATTTGTTCTTCAGATCATCCAAACTAATCTTATCTGGTGAAACCATTGCAGAAATACCGAAGTCTAAGAGTGTATCCAAATCCCAATCACTTTGTTCACCTTGCGTATGCAGACTAACGACCCGATCAACGGTCCGTTTAATCATTGGCATTAATACCCACTTCAGTGACTTATCCTGATTGATGACTTGGTTACGTTCACCATACATGACATCCCGTTGTTGGCGCATAACATCATCATATTGCAACACGTTCTTCCGGGAATCATAGTTATTCCCTTCAACCCGCTTTTGCGCTGATTCAACTTGCTTAGTGATCATCCGACTCCGAATGACAGCATCTTCGCCATCAACGTTCATCCGTTCCAAGAAGCCCTTGACCCGGTCAGAACCAAATCGCCGCATCAAATCATCTTCCAAGGACAGGTAGAATTGCGTCATACCAGGATCACCTTGCCGACCTGAACGGCCTCGAAGCTGGTTATCAATCCGCCGTGACTCATGACGTTCCGTCCCAATGACGGCCAGTCCACCGATTTCCACGACGCCCGGTCCCAATTTAATATCAGTTCCCCGACCAGCCATGTTGGTGGCAATGGTGACAGCTCCACGTTGACCGGCATTTTGGATGATGTCGGCTTCCTTCGCATGGTTCTTCGCGTTCAAGACCACGTGCGGAATGTTTTCTTCATCCAACCGTTGTGACAAATACTCAGACGTTTCTACGGCCACGGTCCCGATTAACATCGGTTGACCCTTTTCGTGTAGGTCCTTGATTTCCTTAACAACGGCGTTAAATTTCGATTCCAATGTTGGGTACAGCAAATCCGGTTCATCGACCCGGACAACTGGCTTGTTCGTTGGCACGGAAACAACTTCCATGTTATAAATTTCTCGGAATTCTTCCGCTTCGGTCTTAGCCGTCCCGGTCATCCCAGAAAGTTTCTTGTACATCCGGAACAAGTTTTGATACGTGATGTTAGCCATCGTCTTGGTTTCTTCTTGAATCTCGACGCCTTCCTTAGCCTCAATCGCTTGGTGCAGGCCATCAGAATAACGCCGACCATCCATTACCCGACCCGTAAAGGAGTCAACGATCAAGACTTCACCATCTTGAACCACGTAATCCTTGTCACGTAGCATGATAAAGTTTGCCCGCAACGCTTGGTCCATATGGTGGGTCAAAGCCGTGTTGTCCGTATCGTACAAGTTCTTCAAGTTGAAGTACTTTTCAGCCTTTTCGATCCCGGTATCCGTCAACGCCACCGTCTTAGATTCCAAATCGATTTTAAAGTCATCTTTTTCATGTAACGTCTTAGCAAACCGGTCAACACGCCGATAAAGCGCACTTGTCCCTTCGGATTGACCAGAAATAATCAATGGTGTCCGCGCTTCATCAATCAAGATGGAGTCCACTTCATCGACAATCGCAAAGTTCAATGGCCGTTGCACCATATCTTCTTTGTAGACCACCATGTTATCCCGCAGATAATCAAACCCAATTTCACCGTTGGTGGAGTAAGTAATATCTGCTTGGTAAGCTTCTCGCTTTTCTTCTGGTGATTTTTCGGCTGAGTTCAATCCAACCGTTAACCCCATCCAATTATAGAGCTCACCCATTTCAGTAGCATCCCGTGCAGACAGGTATTCGTTAACCGTTACCACGTGCACCCCTTTGCCTGCTAAGGCGTTCAGGTAAACGGGCATCGTGGCCGTCAAGGTTTTTCCTTCACCGGTTTTCATTTCAGCAATGTTACCTTCGTGCAGCACGATGCCCCCCATGATTTGCACATGGAAAGGATACAAGCCAAGCACCCGCTTAGCACCTTCACGAATAGCCGCAAAGGCTTCAGGAAGCAGGTCGTCCAACGTTTCGCCGTCTTGGTAACGCTGCTTAAACTCAGGCGTTTTTGCTTTCAGATCATCATCTGAAAGTTGTGCGTAGTCGTCCGCATAGGCGCCGACTTTATCCGCTAAATTACTGAGGCGTCGTAAAGTTCGGCGATCACTTTCGACCCATCGTTTCAAAATATTTGGCATGTGAGAATTCCCTTCAGTACTTTTAAAATAAGTCTATTTAAAGTTACCCATTTATTTGCAATAAATCAACCTACATTCTACCACTATCCGGGCCAAGATGAAACAATTCCCCCACGACCGCCCCCGTTAAACCGCTTTCTTCCGCCATAAATCGACAAAAAAAGCACCGCGTAAACGCGATGCTTCGTAAACTGATTTTACTTATTCAGCGTCGTCAGCTTCAATTAAGCCATACCGACCATCATTACGACGGTAAACGATACTGATTCCGTCAGACTCGGCATCTTCATAGATGAAGAAGTCGTGACCCAACATGTCCATTTGTAAAACAGCTTCTTCAGTATCCATTGGCTTCAATGAAACCCGCTTAGTCCGGACAACTTCTAACTCGCTACCTTCAGCCGGCTTATCACTTTCGGAAGTTTCTGTTGAGAAGTCAAGATTCTTGTAACCCTTCTCCCGTGACTTACGGTTGACTTTGGTCTTGTACTTGCGAATTTGACGTTCCAACTTGTCCGTAACCAAATCAACACTTGCATATAAGTCAGGAGAGGTCTCCTCTGCCCGTAATGTCAAGTATGGGAGTGGGATTGTTACTTCAACCTTCGCCGTCTTATTTTGGTAGACCTTCAGGTTGATGTGCGCAATTGCCTCAACATTGTTGTCGAAATATTTCTCCAACTTGCTGATCCGTTTTTCAACGTAATCCCGGATTGCGTCAGTAACTTCGATGTTTTCTCCACGAATATTAAATGTGAGCATAAAACTTCTCTCCCTTCAACCGAGATCTCTCGGCTTGCTTAGCATTAGAAGGACCACTCTTCTAATATGCTTTGCTTACTATTATTATAATAGAAAGCGTGACCAGACACAATTAATCTAATTATTTTTTTCCGCTCTAACGGGCTAAGGTCAAGCTAGTAACCGCTTTCGCCCCGGTCAAATTAATTTGCGTTGCGGCATGCCGCAACGTTCTTCCTGTGGTATACACATCATCCAACAACAAAACCCGCTGGCCGTGACACAGGTCTTTCGCCTGTGACGCTAAGGTGAAGGGCTGGGGAGTTAATAAGCGTTGCGTTCGATTTTTGGCCGACTGTGGCGTCGCTTTATCTTGGTCAATCACTTGTAGGACCTGGTAGTAGGCTTGACCGGTCAACCAGCCCGTCACCTGATTGAATCCCCGCGACTGCCAAGTCGATTGAGCAATCGGAATAGGTACCAATATATCATAGGTTAATTGGGTTAACGCCGTCGCTAACGCCCGTTGTAGCACCCGTCGCAGTGCATAGTCGCCTTGAAATTTATACTGCTGCATGTAGGCTTTCATCTCAGCATCATAACAGTATAGTGCCCGATTGACCAACGGCTGATCCCAGCGTTGGCAATCCTGACACAACTGACAAGTCATCTGTTGGCGCCCACACTGAGGACAGTGCTGATCACCGATTGGCGTTAAGCGCTTCTGACAAGGAGCACAGATGTCGGGTGGGGTTACCGGGCCCCAGCGCCAAAACTGAGCCAACGTCAGGGACGTCTTCAAGGGACGCTGACACCAAACACAGACCGTCATGGTTGCCCTCCCTGACGTTTACCTTGCCAGTTGAGACGCGCAATCATTCCCCGCGCCGCGCGGATAGTTTGCGTATGCGTTTGACAATAACAAATAACGCTACCAGTTGGGTCCTGACTGCTCCGCCCGACACGACCGGCGATTTGCACTAGCGCTGCAGTGGAAAAGATTGGATCGTCGCCACCCAAAATCAGGACCGCGATCCCGGGAAAAGTCACGCCCCGTTCCAAAATAGTGGTAGTCACTAAAAAAGTTAGCTGTTGGTCACGCATTGCCTGCACCTTGGCCTGGCGCTCAGGGTCACTAGCATGGACGGTAGCTCCACCAGAAATTCCGGCCAACTTTAACGCCCGCTCGACCAGCACCAGATCTGCCACATGTGGCACAAATATCAAAAAAGGCCGTCGTTCGGTCAAAAAGTGCTGAATCTGGCGTAAAATCACTGCTGGTAAGCCACGTCGTTGCAGTCTTCTACGCCATTGCCAGGTCACTTGCACCTGAATTTGGGGCAGCAAATGGCCGTGATACCGCAAAGGTACATAAGTCACTGTCAATTGGTGGCGCGCGACTTGCCGTTGTAAGCGTTCATCGGGTGTCGCTGTTAAATACAAATGACTCCCTGAGGCCTTTTGCGCGTGCTGAATGGCTTCTTGTAGTAACGGGCTCATTGCTAAAGGAAACGCATCCACTTCATCAACAATCACCCAGTCAAACGCCGCTTTAAACCGTAATAGCTGATGCGTCGTGCAGATAGTTAGCTGACAATAGCGGTACGGCTCTAATTGATCACCATAAAGAACGGTCTGTGTGATTGCTTGGAAGGCCTGACGTAATCGTGGTGCTAATTCCAAACAGACATCGACCCGCGGCGATGCCCATGCCACCCGCCATCCCCGTTGCAAGGCCCATGCTAACGCCGGATAAACAATCTCCGTCTTTCCTGCCCCAGTCACTGCCCATAATAAATGATTGTGCTGTGCTCGCATCTGGGTCATCACGTCTTGGGCGGCGGTCCATTGTTGCGCACTTAATTGCCCCGACCAAGTTAGTGGTGATTTTGCTAACATTGAAAACCGGTTGGGCTCTGAAATAGTGTATAATTTATGTTGTGACGTCAACCGGCCCATTTGTAAGCATTGACGGCAATACCATGTGCCATTAGGTAATTGATCTTGTGGTCGTAACCACTGCCAGCACCGCTGACACTGTTGTCGTTGTCCCACCCTTTTAATTGCCGGTTGCGCAACAACGTTCGGCAACTGTGGTGGCCCTTCCAAGGGCACTTGCCGGCCAAACAACACGTCATCTTCTATCATTTCGGGGCCTCCTTTAAGTCGTTATGGTTAACTCCGCAGCGCCCCGTTAATAATTTTTAAGGATGTTTTTGATTATGGAAACAGATTATCTAACCATTCGGACGAATGGTACGCACGAGTTAGAAATTAAAAAATCACGCTTTATTGCTGACCTAGGACGGATTTCAACCGAAGAAGAAGCAAAGGCATTCATCGCTCAAATCATCGCCCGGGAACCTAAAGCAACCCACCACTGTTGGGCCTACCTACTAGGCGATCACGATGATGTTCAACGGGAAAGTGATAATGGTGAACCGTCAGGAACAGCTGGTGTTCCCATTTTAACAGTTCTGCAGCGTAATCACCTGCATAATACGATTGCCGTGGTCACCCGCTATTTTGGTGGCATTAAGCTCGGTGCCGGTGGTTTAATTCGGGCCTATAGTAATGCCACCTCAACCGGTATTGAAGCAACCGGTGTGGTTAAGCGGGTCCGGCAGCAAGCCCTTATTTTAACCGTGGACTACGCGAATTATGATCGACTGAGCCACTACCTCACTGAGCAAAACATTACTGTCTTAGGAACCGATTATGCGACCACGGTAACCGTGACCATTGCCGTCGACTTGGCAGCCGTCGGTGCCACTCAAGGCGCTATTCAGAATTTATTAAGTGACCGGTTAACGAGTCGACTCGGCAACATTGATTACCATGAAGTTCCGGTTGAGGTTAATGCTAGTCGCCATGTAGATTAACATCCAGATATAAAGAGGCGCCCCAGAAGTAACTTCTGAGACGCCTCTTTGGCTTAATCTGAATTTTTAGAGGTTAACTTCTGTACCACGCGGTTAATCCAATGCAACAACGGTTGTCGATTAGACCCAACCAATCCGATTGCTTCCACAAAAAGCTCTAGGCCAACCAAAATCGCAATGGTCAGTAAGACTGACCCCCAGATGGTCGACAACGGGTATAGCAACGAAATAAACGAGAAAATTAAGGCAATCCCATAAATCACCAAAACCGTTTGTCGATGGGTAAGCCCTAGTTGCATGAGCCGGTGATGCAAATGGTGCTTGTCTGCGTGTGAGATCGGCTGGCGATTCAAAATTCGCCGGATCATCGCATAAACTGTGTCAGTAATTGGCACACCCAAAATAATCACTGGGATCACCACGGAAATAAAGGTGACGTTCTTGAGCCCATACAACGAAAAACAGGCAATCATGAAACCGATAAACTGTGCCCCCGTATCACCCAAATAAATGCGTGCCGGGAAAAAGTTATAAGGTAAGAAGCCCAACATTGCCGCCACTAAAGCAAAGATCATAATGGCAACCCATGTATTGGCAACGTTCAAGAAAAATAATCCAGTAATACCAGTGGTTGTCAACGCAATGATGGAAACCCCGGTCGCTAAACCGTCCAGTCCATCAATGAGGTTAATCGCGTTCACAATCGCCACGATCCAAAGCAACGTAATGGGTAACGCCAGCCAGCCAAAATGCCAAACACCGATGAACGGTAACGTTAAATAACGCATCTTTACGCCGGCAACAAAATAGACTTCTAAGGCGGCTAATAATTGTCCCAAAATTTTTTGCTTTGGTGACAGTTCAAAGACATCATCAATCATGCCTTCAGCTACAATTATACATTCACCGCCGAACAACCCCCACAATTGCTGTGTGGGCATCTGATCGCGTAACAAAAACATCGTTGAAAATGTAAACGCAATGAAGATGGCTAGGCCACCTAACGTTGGCATCGGTACTTTGTTGACCCGTCGCTGATTAGGTTTATCCACCGCACCAATTTGAAACGCAAAGCGGCGCACAAACGGGGTTAGGACCGCGGAGATAATCATGGTAGCAAACAAGCTAACAATAATCTCAAATTTCATAAGGTGTCCTCTTTCTTTTCATTCCTTTTGCTAATTATACAAATCTCAGAATTTAAACACAACCGCCATTTGCGAGTTCTACTTAAAAATTTAACCAGATAGTGGTACTTTAAATACTTCACAAGGGTTTACGCATCTTGCTTGTGAAGTATGCTTCATTTGCAAAAGTTTGTGTAAGCGTTTCCTTAACGCCTATACAGGCTATTTCGTGCACAAGTGTACAGTCAAATGCCCTTAATCCGCAGATTTCTCTTGTGCAAATCACCTAAAAGCCATATAATAAGATTGTGTTATTGAGAAAGGTTTCACATTTTATTTGTACCTATGCTATTTATCCTATTTCCTTGTGAAACCTTTCCTCGTTGATCGTCACTATTGGTTTGTATTTCGAAAGGAGATTTTTCTATTGGCTGCTAATGATAAAACACCAAAGACAGAAACGGCTGAAGAAGAACAAGCTTCACCCATCTTAATTCAAATGGGGATCTTCGCTGCCATCCTGTTTGTTTCCAGCCTAATTTCCCCACTGTTCCCAGCAACGTTCCCCGTACCAACACCTGTGATTGGTTTAGTTATTCTCTACATCTTATTAGCCACTCATATCGTGAAGTTACGGAACGTCGAAAAATTTGGGGACTTCATGATCAGTTTGATTGCCTTTCTATTCGTACCATCTGGTATCCAATTAGCTGCTAACTTGGATATCTTGAAGGCTGAAGGGGTTCAAATCGTCATTGTTGCCTTGATTTCTACGATTGTCCTTTTGGTGGTTGTCGCTTACACGACTGCTGGCTTTATCTGGCTTCGGAAGAACGTTTTCCATCGTGACGTTAACGTCGAGGAATAAACCGTTCGCTTCTACCTACTTTCACTAGAAAAGGATGAAAATTTATGATTACTTTAACAGCAACCGCCCACATGGCAGTTTGGGGCAAATGGCTCGGCGACGCCTTAGGGACTAACGCCGCTGGTGCTTCTGCCGGTAATGCTTTATTTGGTATTTTTCTATCATTAATGGTCTACTTAATTGGCCAATGGTTATTCAAAATCGGTAAGGGCTTCTTCTTATTCCAACCCCTATTTGTTGGGATGGTCTTAGGGATCTTCGTGCTTTACTTAATGGCTCACGCCTTCGGGACGGATACCGCAACGTTCTACAAGTCAGCCTACTTACCTGGTGGGAACATTATCTTCTGGTTCCTGAACCCAGCAACGATTGCCTTCGCCATTCCGTTGTATCGGCGGAATGATGTGGTCAAGAAGTTCTGGCTAGAAATTATTCTTTCCTTAATCGTTGGATTGGTTATTTCACTGTTCGTCATTTACGGTGTATCGAAGTTGTTTGGTTTGGACAACATGGGAATTGCATCAATGTTGCCACAAGCTGCTACGACTGCGATCGCAATGCCAATTGCCGGTGCAATCGGCGGGAACACGGCGATCACTGCAATGGTCTGCATCCTGAACGCCGTTATCATCTACGCCTTGGGTGACTGGCTCGTTAAGTTATTCCGGGTTAACAGCGATCCTATCGGTGCCGGACTTGGTTTAGGAACTGCCGGTCACACGGTTGGTTCTGCTAAGGCCTTACAACTTGGTTCCATCCAAGGTTCAATGGCTTCCATCGCTGTGGTTATCATCTCGATTGTCGTTGACATCGTGGTACCACCATTTGCATCAATGATGGGCTTGTACTAAAACTAATTTCAATCTAAACACCGACCTAATTGAGGTCGGTGTTTTTCTTTACACTTAAAGCTCACTTCTCAGCAGCCTGACGTCCCCTAATTAGCCGGTTAAGCTGATAATTGATAGCTTATGCCAGAATCGGTTAAAGACTTACGCTGAGCCAATTAGACCGTCTCTTCGCTGCATGTTTTCCGGCATTAAAAAATGGGACCACCAGCCATTAACGCCTGGTGATCCCATTTTATTTTGCTGAGTAACTGAACTACTCTTTTAAGTGATAATTATAAGTTGAAACAATGATGTTTTCCCGTGAGTTTAAAATCGCTCGTAAACGTAATGCCGTTTGGTTATGCAAAACGTTCTGCCAAGGATGCCGCGGTACAAATTGCGGTACCAACACGGTCGTTGTAAAGTTACGCTCAGCAGCCCGTTTCGCAATCACATCACAGAAACGCAGGGTTGGCGTTGCAATTGACCGATACGACGAGTGAATATCCACGAAACGAATATCCGGAAACTCTTCTTTAAACTCTTGCGCCGTCTTATGTTCCTTCTCTGGGTTCTCATCAAAGGACACATGCATGGCAATAACATAATCACCAATTGAGCGGGCATAATTAATGGCCCCAGTTGTTACCCGAGTGATGTTGCTAACCAAGACAATAACGGTTGCCCCATCGTACTCATGGATATCTGCTTTTTCCTTCGCTGCCACCCGCAATTGTTTGGCGACATTATGGTAATGACCGTTGATTCGATAAAACAGCAATAAAACCAGTGGCATGATGATGACGTATGGCCACACGTTGCCAAAGTGTAAGAGGAGTAATAACACGACTAGTCCCAGTGAAATCCCAGCACCGATTAAGTTAATAAATGCTTTGCCTAACCAGAAGCCCTCGCGCTCTCTAAACCAGTGAATAATCATCCCTGACTGCGATAGCACAAATGGCACGAAAACCCCTAATGCATATAAGGGAATCAGTAGTGTCGTTTGACCATGGAAGATGAAGATTAGGACAATTGCCCCAACGGCCAATGAAATAATCCCGTTAGAGTACCCTAACCGATCGCCACGGTCTAGGTAGGCGTGTGGCAAGAACTTATCTTTGGCCAAATTATACGCTAGGATTGGAAATGCTGAGAACCCTGTATTAGCGGCAACCGCCAAAATCAGGGCCGTTGATAATTGCAACAGATAATACAAGACACCGTGACCAAAAACGCCAATCCCAATCTGGGAGAGTACCGTTTGATTACTTTGAGGACGAATCCCCATGTAATAACTTAAGAACGTAATCCCAGCAAAGAAGATTGCCAAGATGCCGGCCATAATTGCTAAGGTTGCCGCCGCATTGTGTCGTTTAGGCTCCTTAAAGTTAGGAACGGCATTACTAATCGCTTCCACCCCAGTTAAGGATGATGACCCAGAAGAAAAGGCCCGAAGGAACAGCAACAGTGTCATCCCTTGTACCGGTTGACCCACTGATGCGGCCGCATGGTAGGTAATATGACCACTAACAATGTTATAGAATCCGACCCCAATCATCACAATAATCATGAAGATAAATAGGTAAACCGGAAGGGTTAGAAATGATGCCGATTCGCGCATCCCCCGTAGGTTCAGCAACATAATCCCAATCACAATCAGCACCGATACTAGCACCGAATACGGATACAGGGCCGGAATCGCTGACGTAATCGCTTCAGTCCCCGAAGTCGTTGATACCGCCACTGTCAGCATATAATCAACCAACAGCGACCCACCAGCGACTAGTCCGGCTGATTGCCCCCAATTCGTGCTAGCCACCACATAAGCGCCACCCCCAGAAGGATAGGCGTGAATGATTTGCTGGTAAGAAAGCGTGATCGCAAATAACAGCACCAACACCAAAGCAGCGACCCACAATTGATAATAAAGGGCTGCCGCCGACAACGTGATGAGGACGGTTGTGATTTGCTCAGTACCATAAGCCACGGATGATAACGCATCAGACGACAATAGGGCCAACGCCTTAAACTTCGTTAGCGCCTGACCGCCTTCGTCCATGGTCTTGAGGGGTTTTCCAATTAAAACCCGCTTTAAATAACGCCACATGACTATTTACTCCTTATCTCCAATAAAAATGAAAGCGGGCCGTAACCCGCCAATAAGTGCACATTTACATCACATTTGAATGTGTGGTAAGTCTACTACAACTAGCTCCACATTACCACAATTCAAGCAGTTCGCAACACCCGAATGTGTTTGCGAACTTTTCTATTATCCAGCAAACGGCCTGAGAAATAAAGGGTTGATTTTCACTTTAATTTATTGCGCCCCTATTATTGACGGCATGACTGAGTTAAGCACCGGCCTGACTGTGTTTTAACGACTGGCTATTTTCTAGATTTTTATCGCTAATGACAAAAAAAGAAGAATCCTACCAAATTTTGGTGGATTCTTCCTTCACTTTAATGCTTAAAATTTATCCATTGATGGTCGACGCTTACATCATGCCGCCCATACCTGGATTAGCTGCTGGTGCAGCTGGTGCTGGATTGTCTTCTGGCTTTTCAGCCACAACGGCTTCCGTCGTCAACAACAAAGCAGATACAGAAGCAGCGTTTTGCAGAGCAGAACGGGTTACCTTAGTTGGGTCGGTAATTCCCGCAGCAACCATGTCTTCGTACTTGTTGTCAGCAGCGTTGTAACCAACACCTGGCTTTTCACCCTTCAGGTGTTCAACCACAACAGAGCCTTCAACACCGGCGTTTTGTGCGATTTGACGAACCGGTTCTTCCAAAGCACGTAAAACGATGTTGATCCCGGTCTTTTCGTCGCCTTCAGCTTCAAGCTTAGCAACGTCACCGATAACATTGATCAATGCGGTACCACCACCAGCAACGAAGCCTTCTTCAACGGCAGCTCGAGTCGCGTTCAGGGCATCTTCAATCCGGTACTTGCGTTCCTTCAATTCGGTTTCAGTAGCTGCACCGACCCGAACCACAGCAACACCACCAGATAACTTAGCTAAACGTTCCTTCAGCTTATCACGGTCAAAGTCAGACGTGGTGTCTTCAATTTGGCCCTTGATTTCAGCCACGCGAGCAGCGATTTGGTCCTTAGAACCAGCGCCTTCAACCACCGTGGTGTCATCCTTAGTCACGTTAACCTTTTGGGCTTGACCCAATTGATCAATCGTCGTGTCCTTCAGGTTCAAGCCTAAGTCATCGGTAATCACAGTCCCACCAGTCAAAACGGCGATATCTTGCAATTGTGCTTTACGACGATCACCAAAGCCAGGTGCCTTGACTGCGACAACGTTGAACGTTCCACGCATCTTGTTCAAGACCAAGGTTGGCAAAGCTTCACCCGTGATATCATCAGCGATGATTAAGAGTGAACGACTTTGTTCAACAACTGATTGCAACAATGGCAAGATGTCTTGGATGTTGGCAATCTTCTTGTCTGTGATTAAGATGTATGGATTGTCAAGGTTTGCTTCCATCTTATCATTATCCGTGACCATGTATTGTGACATGTAACCACGGTCGAATTGCATCCCTTCAACGACGTCTAAGCTCGTATCAACCCCACGGGATTCTTCAATGGTGATAACACCATCGTTACCAACCTTTTCCATGGCGTCCGCAATTAACTTACCGGTTTCTTTACTTGCAGAAGAAATGGAAGCAATCTGGGCGATATCATCTTTAGTCTTAACGTCATGAGACATCTTGTGCAAAGCATCAACAGCGGCACCAGTCGCCTTTTCAATCCCACGACGGATTCCGACTGGGTTAGCCCCAGCGGTAACGTTCTTCATGCCTTCGTTAACGATAGCTTGCGTCAATACAGTCGCCGTAGTGGTCCCATCACCAGCAATATCGTTGGTCTTGGAAGCAACTTCGGAAACGAGCTTTGCGCCCATATTTTCAAAGTGATCTTCTAATTCAATTGCTTTAGCAATTGTTACCCCATCGTTAGTGATGGTTGGGTTGCCATAACTTTGTTCGAGAACCACGTTACGCCCCTTAGGTCCTAAGGTGGTCTTAACGGTGTTCGCTAATTTATCAACACCAGCAAGCATCTTGCTGCGTGCGTCTTCAGAGAACTTCAATTCTTTAGCCATAATTCAAATTCACCTCATATTATTTTTAATTGTCTCTTAGATCAGTGGGAAAGGCTTAGTCGATAACGGCAACTAAATCCTTTTCGTGTAAAACAAGGTAAGTCTGGCCGTCATACTTTACTTCAGTACCAGCATACTTATCGAACAATACCTTGTCGCCAACCTTAACAGTTGGGGCTACCTTGTCGCCATTGTCTAACACACGACCATCGCTCACAGCAACGACGTTTGCCGTTGATGGCTTTTCTTGCGCATTACTTGCTAAAACAATGCCGCCAACCGTGGTTTCTTCTTCTTGTGGTTGATCTAAAATGACGCGGTCTCCTAATGGTTTTAACACTTAAATCCCTCCAATAAACTTACTTTTTAGCACTGTTAGCACTTGACTAACATAAGTGCTAATCAACAATATCTAATATATGGTTTTTCCCAGTAAAAATCAAGGAATTTGACAAAGTAATTCGCCCATCTTTTTCATGACAACCAAAAAGTCGCAATCACAATCGATTACGACTTCCAATTATTCTTTGCTATTGTAATGTTCCAAGAAGTAAATGAGTGTTTGCAACTCATTAGTCAAATCAACGTTTTGTACGCGGACATCTTTTGGTACCGTGATTCGTAGCGGTGTAAAGTTCAAGATTCCTTTGACGCCACCGGCAACGGCGTCATCCGTAACAGACTGGGCGACATCGGAAGGAACGGTTAAAATAGCCACTTGAATCTGTTGTTCTTCCAATTGTGTCCGTAAATCTGTCATCGGATAGATAGGGACGCCACTTTGAATGGTGTTGGCAATGGTCTCATTAACATCAAAGGCCGCACTGATTCGCACATTGCCATCCTGATGAAAATTAAAGTTTAATAGGGCATGTCCCAGATTCCCAACCCCAATTAGGGCCACATTAGTTAGCCGATCCTGATTCAAGATTTTCTTAAAGAACTTAATCAAACTCTCAACGTCATAGCCATATCCCCGTTTGCCTAAGGCACAGAAATACGAAAAATCACGCCGAATAGTCGCTGAATCCACCTTAACGGCTTCAGATAGCTCTGTCGATGAAACCCGTGTTTTATCCGCGTCCAACAGGATATTGAGATAACGGTAATAAATGGGTAACCGTTTCGCTGTGGCGCGAGGAATTTTTTGTTCTGTCAAAAAACGAGACCTCCTAATCAACCCTAGTCGTCATCACCAATTGGCAACAACGCTTTCTCTAAAATTGTTTACTGATTGTGAAAATTGCTTTCTTATAAATTATAGCATAGCCGCCCGCTTTGTGAAAGAATTTGCAAATATTTTTCACAATTATTTCGGAATTTCGGTCTGCTCTAAGAATATGCTAAAATAGACCCATGACTTTTAAACGGAAAAAGGAGGTTTAGTCACTGTGATTCTCTTACAAGTACAGCAGGTCACTCGCCGCTTTGGCGCCAGTGTCCTCTTTGAAAATGTTAGTTTAGATGTCCCCGAACACGGGCGCGTGGCCTTAGTTGGCCGTAACGGTGCCGGCAAATCAACGCTGCTTAAAATGATTGCTGGTGAAACAACGCCTGATGAAGGCCAAATTACCACTAAGCGTGGATTGACGATTGGTTATCAAGCCCAAAATGCCGGTCTGGCTTCCAGTGAGACTGTTTGGAATGAGATGCTTAGTGTCTTCGCTGAAGTCCGTGCTATGGAAGATCGCATTCATGATCTTGAACAGCAAATGAGTGACCCGGCAGTAATTGCCGATACGGAACAGTTCCAACAAATCAGCGCGACCTACGATCAATTACAACAGGACTTCAGTGACCATAATGGTTACGGCTATCAAGCTGAGATTCGCGGCGTTTTACATGGATTTGAGTTTGGTGAAGCTTACTATGACAAACCCATTAATGAACTCTCCGGTGGGCAGCGTACCCAATTAGCCCTAGCCAAACTCTTGCTTGAACGACCCGACTTGCTCATTTTAGATGAACCGACTAACCACCTGGACGTAGAAACCTTGACCTGGCTAGAGAGTTACCTTCAGGGCTACTCAGGTGCCATTTTGGTTGTCTCCCATGACCGGTACTTTCTCGATCATGTTGTCAACGACGTCTACGATATGGCCCATGGTGGCTTGGTTCACTACCCCGGCAATTATTCCCATTACATCACTGCTAAAGCTGAGCGCTTACGCCAGGAATGGAAAGAGTACGATAAACAACAGACCGAAATTTCTAAACTCGAGGACTTTGTTAACAAAAACATTGTCCGAGCGTCCACGACTAAGCGGGCTCAAGCGCGACGGAAACAATTGGAAAAGATGGACCGAATTGACAAGCCCGAGGGTGACGAAAAGGTCGCCCGTTTCCAATTTCAACCACACCGTCAGAGTGGTAACGTCGTCTTAGATGTTGTGAACGGTGCAGTGGGCTACGACCAACAGATCCTCTGTGCCCCCGTTAACTTAGACATCAAAAAGCACCAAGCGGTCGCCATTGTGGGACCTAACGGCATTGGTAAATCAACGCTTCTCAAAACCATTTTGGGACGTCTCCCCGCCATTCAAGGACAGATTATCTTTGGGACTGGTGTGGACACTGGTTACTATGACCAGGACCAAGCCACCCTGCACGAGAAAAAAACGGTGCTCCACGAACTTTGGGATGATCATCCCACGACCCGCGAAGGCGATATTCGTTCAATTTTGGGTAGCTTTCTCTTTACCGGTAGTGATGTTGATAAAAGCGTGCATAGTCTCAGTGGGGGCGAACGGGCACGCCTGCTATTGACCAAGTTAGCACTTCGTCACGATAATTTCCTAATGCTCGACGAACCGACTAACCACTTGGACATCGACAGCCGCGAAGTCTTAGAAAACGCTCTGAACGAATTTGATGGCACGATTCTATTTGTTTCCCATGACCGTTATTTCATCAATCAAGTCGCCACGCAAGTCGTTGAACTCGGTCCAAAGGGAACGACCCGTTATCTGGGCAACTATGACTACTACGTTTCTAAAAAGGCGGAGCAAACAGCGTATGCCGAGAAGGAAGCGGCTGAGGCGGAAGCCGCCCACCCAACAACAATTGCTCCTAAGAAAACGCAGGTTGATTATCAACAACAAAAAGAACAGCAAAAAGCCAAACGCAAACTCTCACGTCAAGTTGACGCCTTAGAAGAACAACTCGCGCAGTTAGAAACTGAAAAGTCACAAATCGAAACTGCCATGAGCGCTCCCGAGAACTTTAACGACGTCGCTAAATTGGCTGATTTACAGGCCCAACTCACGACTGTTACCACCACGCTCGCTCAAACTGAAGACGACTGGACTGAAAAGAGTCTCGCGTTAGAAAATTTTGCTGACTAATGTCTATCACTTAGTCTCTCTAGCCACTCCCCTGGGGTGGCTTTTTTAAATTGCGTTTCTTTGCTGACTCATCTTGCGAATCTCACTAAAATAGGTATACTTAGTTCTATGAATATCGAAACAGCCTCATTGGTCACTGACGATGAACGAGCCGCCATCTTTAAAGCATTGGCTGAACCAAACCGCTTACGGATCATTCGGGTGCTCTATCAGGCCCAACGTGAATTGACTTGCAGTGAGATTGGGGGTCAGTTGAATATTAGCAAGTCAACCGTGTCTTATCATTTCAAAGCATTGCGGTTAGTCGGTTTAACCAATACCCGTCAGGTCGCACAGACCAAGTATCTATCGTTACGTCAATCAACGTTCGATCGCGTCTTACCAGGGTTCCTTGCAACCCTGTAGTTTTTGCCTTCATTGTTCGATAATCATCGAAATAAGAGAGAAAGAGAAGTTGATATCATGAACACACCACACGAACACAGTCGCTACCTCACCTTAGGGATGATGTTAGTGGCGACCAATATGCGGCTCCCCATCACCATGATGCCTGGGCTCATGCACAGTCTCCAGCAAACGATTGGTCTGCCCAGTTCATTAGCTGGGCTTATCACCACTATTCCCCTCCTAACGTTCGCTGTCATGTCACCATTGATTGCGCGCTGGGGGCGCCGCTTTGGTAATGAATGGACCATTTATGTCATGCTGATCTTACTGGCGGTGGGCAGTTACTTACGGGTCATCCCCACCGTAGCCAGTCTATTACTGGGAACCTTTCTGGTCGGGATCGGTGTTGATGGCGGTAACGTCCTCATTCCAGCCGTCATTAAGGATAATTTCCCCACTAAAATTAACGTAGCAACCAGTGAATACACGCTATCGATGTTATTGATTGGATCGTTGGGCACCGGACTTTCTGGCGTCCTTGCTGCACACTGGCCACTTTCATTAACCATTGCCGTGTTATCCGCAATCGGGCTTGTGAACTTAGTCGTCTGGTTACCCAATCTAAAATTCAATCACCCAGCACCCGTGATAACGGCACATCATACCCCTGATACCCATCCCAGCGTTTGGCGCACCCCTCGCGCCTGGATTGTCACCGCCTTCTTTGGGTTACAGGCTTTGGTCTATTACTCTTTGCTCACTTGGTTACCCACCATTCTTAGTACCCGGGGATTTTCAACCATTGCGGCAGGAAACTTGGTCACGGTGATGCAACTAGCCGGCTTACCACTCGCCTACTTAGTCCCCACCCTGTCAAACTCTCATCGCGGAACTGCCGCTATGATTGGGACAGTCGGCGTTGGCTTCATTGGGGGAACGGCAGGCATCTTGCTTCCCCATTTCTCCTTTAGTGTTGCCGTGCTATTATGCTTACTGTTGGGCTTTGGCTCCGGCGCTGCTTTCAATCTCGCCGTAATCTTCTTCACGCAACAAACGACTAATGGCTTTGAAACAGCAGACCTCTCCGGTATGGCTCAGTCTGCTGGCTACCTCCTAGCTGCAGCGGGTCCCGTCTTATTCGGGTGGTTAGGCCAGCTCAGCTGGTCACTGGTTTTGTGGCTCGCAATTGGGTTTTCGATTCTCTTAACTTTGGCCGGTATTCTCGTTTATCGGCGAGACACGATTTATGATTAACAAAAAGAGTGAACTGGCTAGGCCGGCTCACTCTTTTATATTTATCGCGATTTATTTTCAATCAATCAAATGACCATCAACTATTTAACTGGATCAGCTACCCAATCAAACTCCAAGCTAGGGTCGGCATTCAAGCTCGTATCCGCCAAAACACCATGTTGATAGGCCACGTAGGCAAACGCACCAATCATCGCTGCATTATCTCCACACAACTTCAAGGGTGCCTTGACCAAATGCGTTGTGGGGTTGCTGGCTAGATCAGCTGCTAGTCGTTCCCGTAACCCACGGTTGGCAGCAACGCCACCAGCCAGAATCAATTGTTTAACTGGATAATCGGCCAATGCCCGTTGGGTTTTCTCGGCTAACACGTCGACCACAGCCTGCTGGAAACTAGCCGCCAAGTCTTGCTTATTAAGCGTTTCGCCAATCTGGTCGGCATGATGGGTGGTGTTAATAAAAGCACTCTTCAATCCACTGAAACTGAAATCGAAGTTATCGTCTTTTTCCATTGCTCGGGGAAATTTAAAGGTATCGTGGCCTTGGTGCGCCCAGTCATCCACCGTCTTACCAGCCGGATAATTAACGCCCATCACTCGACCCACTTTATCATAAGCCTCCCCGGCGGCATCGTCGCGCGTTTCACCAATAATTTCAAATTGATTTTCTGCTGGCATGTAAACCAATTCCGTATGCCCGCCAGATACCAACAACGCCATAGCTGGAAATTCAATTGGTTCAACGTAGCGGGCAGCATAAATGTGACCCGCCATGTGATTCACCGGAATCAACGGCAGATTGTGGGCAAACGCAACGGTCTTAGCCGCTGTTACACCAATCAATAACGCCCCTACCAATCCTGGTCCATAAGTAACGGCCACTGCAGTCAGATCATCATAACTAACCTGAGCTTCGGCAAGCGCGTCTTCAATGCACAAGGTAATTTCTTCAATATGATGACGACTGGCAACTTCTGGCACAACACCACCAAAACGCTGATGGCTCTTGATCTGCGTAGCCACAATATTGGATAAAATCCGATGACCGTCTTCAATCACTGCCACACTTGTTTCATCACAACTTGATTCGAATGCTAAAATCAAATTTCGCTTTTCCGTTGGACTCACTCCCATTTATTTTCTCGCAAAAAGACGAGTGGCCAAGTGCCTACTCGTCCTTTTCGGTTGCTACCGATGCATCAGCTTCGTCATTTTTTAAATACAAAACCATATCGGCAGCATCTTCGTGGTCACCGAAGTAATACCCCCGTTTAATACCGGTTTGTTCGAAGTCCAAATCACGATAAAGTTTTTGCGCATTTTTATTGGATACCCGAACTTCCAAGCTAACGGTCTTGTAATTTAAGTGCCGAGCCTTTTTAATCATAATCCCCATTAAAAAACGACCCAGCCCCCGACTTTGATAGTCAGGCAAGACAGCAATATTCGTAATATGCGCGTCTCGCGTCCGTTCATCAAACGTGCTGCCAATGAAGGCTAATAACCGATCATTCTTGCGAATAACCAAATACAATCGGTCTTTTTCCCGCCGCAATTCGTTGGCAAACGCCGTGGCATCCCAGGGCGCCTTTCCGGCATAAACAGCGCGTTCAATATCAATCATCTCTGGGATATCTGTAAACAACGCCTTAGCGACAAAATACGTGGTATCGCGTATTTCGACCCGATGATTTTTCACATCCATGGCTTCTTCACGGACGAGTTCACGACGACTCCCAAATACATTTTTATACCAGACTTTAAATTTTTTCAACATACGATTCAGTATCCTCATTAGGGTTCTTAGCTCGCCATTCGGCTTCTGCTTGCGTTAAACGTAAATAGTTTGGCACGAACCGATCAACGTCAGTCACCGGACTGAGCTGCTGGCCCAACAGACCGATCGTGGCAGCTTGTGGCAAATTCATCCACGGACTCACGCCTGGTGTCGCCGCAGAGACAGTGGTATTAATCAGGTCGTCAAAGTGAGCCGCATCGCCCAAAAACCAAACGGGTTCCGCATACTCCGTCACTGCCGTCAAAAATGTTGTGATATTGACGTGCGCATCGGCAATCACTGGTACCGGCATGCCCGCTTTAATCCGGTATAACCCGGCAAAGACGTTTTGATTCCGCGCGTCAAAAATGGGAGCCACCAACGCACCCTCAACCGGCACATTAGCAGCTAACGTCGCTAAGCTGGATACGGCCACTAAGTCTAGATCCAAAGTTGCTGCCAAAGTCTTGGCGGTTGTCACCGCAATCCGAATGCCGGTGTACGACCCCGGACCAGCAGCCACTACCACCCGATCTAAATCACCTGGTTTTAGAGCCGCCATGGCTAAAAGTCGTTCAATTTCCGGCAACAGATATTCTGCATGTTTCTGATGAACCGTCACCGTAATAGCCGCAAGAACGGTCGTATCGTCCAATACCGCAACGCTCAGCGGTCGATTCGACGTATCAATTGCTAAAATCTTCATAATATCTTGTGTTCCCCTTCACTGTGCTTTACCAAAATGGGGCACTCGAGCTGTCCCCAATTGCCCACCGCTAGTGATACTTCCGCGGCAATTACGTCCATTCACTGCTTTTATCAGTTTACTATACTACCACAAACTGCTAAGAACCACAGTAACCCTGCTTGAAATTAACCAAAAGTTAGCGGTTATCCCATTGAATCGTCGCTTTAACCGCTGTAAGGTCGCCCACTTTGATCATATGTTGCGTTGTTAAGGCCGCTGCTTGAGACAATTCGCTGGTAACTTGATGCCCATACTGAACCTCATTTTCAAATCGGATTTTTACATCAGTCGGATGATGCGCCCGCAAAAAAGTTGCTGGCAAAACATCTAACATCCAGTCAAAGTAATGGGCATTATTCACGTGCCCGTTACCATCAATATCAAAGTAACGAACGGTATAAGGTTTGAGCGTTTGATTCACGGCCTCGTCAAAGTGATCAGGTCGTGGCAACCGTGGTAGACGCGTTTGCTCTTCACTGTGGTAAGGTGCCATGACTTCGGCGGGGATGGTGGTAATCTTGCGTGTTGCATAACTCATTGTCACCCAGATACCTTCGCCATAGGCCAACACTTGACCAGCATCATCTAATAACCAGTATTCCCGGTACGCAAAGTAACGGTTATAGGCCGTTGCCCGCGTCTTAATCGTTACTTGGGCACCCGTTCGTGGCAATTCATCAATGTGGAGGTGGTATTGGGTAACGACCCAACCAACACCATGACTTTGAACAAAGGCCGTACTCAATCCTAAAGCATCATTTTGGTCTTCTGATACCAACACAAATAAATTGATTAGCATCGCTAAGGTTAATTGGCCGGTATCGTCTGCTTCATAGTAAACGACCCGGTGTGTTTCGGAAAATTCATTTGCGGCCACCTAGGTCACTCCTCGTCTAAATGATGATATTGTCGATAAATTTCTTGTTTCTTCGCGCCACGTAATTTGGCGACTTCTTTAATCGCATCATTGGGCTTCTCACCCGCCGCAATTAATCGATCAACTTGTACATCGATTGGTTCGCTTAAATCAACCGCCGTCGTGGCCGCCGTCGTTGGGGCCGGATTGCCACCAACCAATACGACAAACTCACCACGAACGGTATCCGTAGCCGCCCAATTTGCTAATTCAGCTAATGAGCCGCGTAAAAACTCTTCGTAGCGCTTCGTCAGTTCCCGACAAAGCACGGCTGGTCGCTCATCGCCAAAACCAGCCGACAAATTTTGAAGCGTCTTTTTCAAGCGATGGGGCGCTTCATAAAAAATCAACGTTTCCGGTCGTTGGGCAAGGCCGGCGATCTCCGCTTTTTGATCCTTAGGCTTACGATCTAAGAAACCATAAAAGTAAAAGGGTTGTGGTGCTAATCCTGATGCGATTAACGCTGTTAGCCCGGCATTTGCTCCGGGTAATGGCACCACTGGTATATGAGCGTCAATACAAGCATTAACCAATTCATGGCCGGGATCTGAAATCGACGGCATGCCCGCATCACTCACCTGAGCAATCTGCATGCCTTGTTTTAACTTCGCAATCAATTGCGGAATTCGTTCTTGTGTATTATGTTCATGAAAACTGATTTGCTTAGTGGTAATTTCAAAATGATTTAATAATTTCTGCGTGTTACGCGTATCCTCTGCCGCGATTAAATCGACCGCCGTTAACGTTTTGACCGCTCGAAAAGTCATGTCATCTAAATTACCAATTGGCGTGGGGACCAGATACAAGTGTCCCCCCGTTTCAGTTTGAAAACTGCGTTGCTGTTCCACGTTGACGCCTCCTATTGATCGCGATAAATAACCTCTAAACAAAAGGCGCACTCTTCGTCTTGTTTACGCCGAGTTCCGTAAAACTCACGGCAGACGTGAAAGCCTTCCTCATACAGTTTTTCTAAGATCTGCCGCGATTTAGACAATCCCTGCGGCGTTTCCGGGTCCTCCGGCAACGTTCGTTGAAGTTCTCGCACAAGTTCTCGGAGATGCTGATTTTCAATTTCTAATTCGGCATTTTGCTCCAGTGCCTGCGTCATTTCACCCTGGAGGTCAGCGAACTGGGCGAGCATGGCGTGTAGCTGGCCTTCCAGATTTTTAAATTGATCATAAATTTCCTGTTTATCCAACATTGCCACCCCTTCATATCTAACCTAACGTGCCGTGATCGTCAGTATTTCCAGCGTCAAGGCTTCTAAAATTGCTTGAAAATTCAAATTACCAGCCAATTGGCCCCGTGTTGCTAAGGTTAATGTCATTACATGTACCAATTGATCAATTGAAAGCCGTTGGGCAACCTGTTGACTGGCCTGTGCCACCTGGGGAAACGCCAATGACGCCGCCTCAAGCGTTGCATTTTGCTGCCGAAGTGCGTCGTGCCAAGCTTGAACCACCATATCTAACAAAACACCTTGTCGGTCGCGGTTAAGTGCTAGCGGCACCAATTCCGTTTGGACCCGCACAAAGGCCCGTTCATCGCCCGTACAACATGCGCTAAACCACTGACCAACCGCTTGCTGCGCATCCTTTAGCCAATCATCGACCACTAAGTCTTGCGCCGCTGTGACACTTTCAGTCAGGGTCGTCAATAAGTAACGTTGACTAGGGGTTATCCCTGCATCAGCTAAGGCTGTTAACAACGCTTGCGGCGCTACTCGCAAAAAATCAACGATCTGTGTTCGCGACAGAATCGTTGGCAAAATCAAATTTTTATTAGCCGTTAGCAGTAATGCCACGGTATTCCCAACGGGTTCCTCAATAAATTTGAGCAGACTATTGGCAGCCCCCGTCGTCATCCGTTCAACTTGATCCACGATAAAGATCTTTTGATTACCCTCAACCGCACTTTTCGTAAACTCCGCTTTTAAATAGCGAACTTGATCCACCTTAATCCGTTGCCCATCGGGAACAACACTAACCACATCGGGATGATCACCGGCTAAAATCCGTCGACACTCCGAACACTGACCACAGGGCAGATTATCTGTTACATTTTGGCAGAATAACCGCATCGCCACCGTCTGTGCGACCTGCTGGCGTCCGGTTCCATCAGCACCATTAAATAGGTAGGCGTGCGCCAAACGTTTGGTTTGAATCAAAGTCATGAGATGGGTGACTAACTGTGGCTGCAATCGTTGGGCCACCGCTACCACAGATTCTTCAGTCATCGTAGCCTCCTAGAATTGGTGAAATTGATCGACTGGTAGTACAAAGACCGTTGCACCACCAACCTGAACTTCAACGGGATAAGCCGATGTGCTATCCAATTGCGCATCCAAATTAACTGGTGGTGTCATGAACTGTTGCCGAGTGTGACTAGCTGTCTTGATCATTTCTAAGACTTCATCGACCCGTTCATCTTCCAATCCAATCATGTAGGTTGTATTCCCCGACTTTAAGAACCCACCCGTCGTTGACAACCGAGTTGCCCGAATATCATGATCGATAAATTCATTACTTAAGCGATTTGCGTCCTTATCTTGGACGATGGCAATTAATAACTTCATACTCGTTTCCTCCCTCATACCGCTACTTAGTCAAAATAATTTTGTGCTGCCTGCTTAATCAAGGTTAATGCCGTGGTCACAACCGTTTCACGATTCTGCGTGGCATCAATTAGCTTGATACGGTCGGGATGCGCGGCCTGTAACCGTAAATAGGCAGCCCGCACACGGTCATGGAAGGCCGCCTGTTCAACATCTAAGCGATCGACCTTTTGGGGATCACGGTGAGCTTGAATCCGGCGTAACCCAATTTCGGCAGGAACATCAAAATACACCGTCAAGGCGGGCAGCAGTCCATCTGTTGCAAAAGTATTCATTTGAGCAACAGCGTCCTCACCGATTTGTCGACCAGCACCCTGATAGGCGACTGAGCTGTCGACATACCGATCACACAGCACCAACTTATCCGCAGCCAAGGCTGGTAAAATGGTCTGCGCCAAATGCTGCCGCCGGGCTGCCGCATACAATAGCGCCTCTGTTCGATAATCCATTGCCGTATTGGCACGATCCAAAATAATGGCCCGGATACTTTCAGAAATCGGATTGCCACCCGGTTCTCTGGTAATCACCAGTTGATCGCCTAATACCGGTTTGATTTGCGTGGTAATAGCTTGTAATGCACTGGTTTTACCAGCACCATCTGGACCTTCAAAACTAATAAATGTTCCTGACAATCGACTCGACCCCATTTTTTATTGATAGGTATATTGTACTTGAATTCAGAAATGATGTCTATTTGCATTGCCGGATTTCTCAGAGAATCCGCTGAGGATAACTTAACCGAAATTTGCTTACTGGAACCTAACTAGCACCATCAGTTACTGACACGCAAAAAAGGCTTGAGAATAATCCTCTCAAGCCTCAATACCAATTAATCTCGAAAAACAGCCGCCGAAATATGCCGTCCTTTAACCTGACGCCGACGGGCTTCTCGATATAAAAAGAGATACGTTTGCCGGGTCAAAGCTGTATTAGCGGTTACCTGATTATCCGCGTCCGCAATGGCTTCTTCTGTTTGCTTCGCGTGGTCCCAACGATCTTTAGCGCGATCGATAGCCGTCAACAGCTGGTCATCATATGCTGCCTTTAAACGGGGTAACTGTCGTTTTTTTCTACCAAACATTTGCCTAGCCTCCTGACCTACATCTCTGTCCGCCCTTCAACGGCCTTAAATAAGGTCATTTCATCGGCGTATTCAATATCGCTGCCGACTGACAAGCCATGGGCTAAGCGCGTCACTTTGATACCCGCCGGCTTAATCAACCGGGACAAGTACATTGCCGTTGCTTCCCCTTCTGGTGTCGCGTTCGTCGCAATAATGACTTCTTTAATATTAGGGTTTTGTTGGAGTCGATTAATCAGGCTCGCAATATTCAAATCCTCAGGGCCCTTGCCTTCAATCGGCGACATGACCCCATGTAAAACATGGTATAAGCCATGATATTCTTTCATCTTTTCCATAACCATGATGTCTTTAGGTTGTTCAACCACCAGTACATGGGTTTGGTCGCGCGTCTTATCTGCACAAATTGAACACGGATCACCCTCCGTGATGTTGCCACAGATTGAGCAAAAATGAAGATCCCGTTTGGCGGCAATCAACGCCTTAGAAAAAGCCGTCACATCGTCTTCAGCCATATCAATCGTAAAGAAAGCCAAACGTGTCGCCGACTTCTGTCCAATTCCTGGCAATTTCATGTACCCATCAATCAACTGGGCAATGGGTTCTGGATACTGCATGCCGCAAACGTCCTTTCTTGCTTACATTCCTGGAATATTCATCCCTTGTGTGTACTTCCCTAGCGATTGTTTTGTCGCATCGTCAACTTGACCCAATGCATCATTAACGGCCGCTAAAACTAAATCGGCCAACATGTCAGGATCATCAGGATCAATTGCTTCTGGCTTGATCGTTAAATCCGTCATTTTTCGTTCGCCCGTAAAGGTTGCTTGCACCAAACTATCTGGTGATACGCCGGTAAAGGACTGCGCATTTAAATTGGCTTGATCCTCTTCCATTTTCTTTTGCATTTGACGCATTTGTTTCATCATATTCCCCATATTTCCCATGTTCCGCATCATTAATCATCCTTTCATTTATTAATCTGCTTTCACGTCAACGACGCTACCAAACAATTCTTCTGCTTTTGCCACAACCGGATTAGACTGAGGTGCCTGACTTTCAGCCGGTTCATTATTCGTATTTTGCAACTCATCCTTATGCGCCGTCAAATAATTCTTCCGAATCGTCGGCCATTCTTCTTTCGGAACGAACACCACGGGCAAAGCGGTCCCAATCATCCGATCCATCCCATTTTCTAGTGCGTCTGTCAGTTCTTGATCTGACGTCGCTCGCTGGTATAAGAAAGAATAATCAAACGCCACAATGACACCTGAATCCGCTGCCGCAACCGGTTGAGAAACCTTCATCACTGCCCGTTGCGAAGTCGATAGACTATTTAGAATGTCCGGCCAAACCTCTTGTAATTGATTCAGCTTATCCCGGGTAGCCGCCCCCAAAACTGGATAAATCTTCGCTAAATTGACCTCTTTAACCGGAGCCTGCTTCGTTATTCGTGGTTTTGTCGCAGCCTTAGGTGTTGTCGGTGCCTGCTCCAGATGCTTAACCGTCGTCCGTAATTGTTCAACCTCACGTTGCAAGCTGGCCAGTTCGCTAGCGTTAGCGGCTGGCTGCTCCGGTGCCGGCACTGTTCCAGTTGGTGCTGTCGTTGACGCAGTCTTTTGTCGACCAATTTCAGCCAACTTGATAGTCAAGATTTCCAAATACACATCCGGATGGGTCGTGTAGCGCATCTGTTGTTGAATCGCATTCAATTCATTAATCATGGCATACATCGCAGAAGCCGGTGTTTGCTGAGCCAATGTCTGGAAATCTTCACTGACACTCCCCATCTCAGCTTCTTCCACCATCTGGGGCGCTTGTTGATACAGCAACAGATCCCGCGCGTAACCAATCACGTCTTCGCTGAAGCGCTCTGCATCCTTGCCCGCCTCTAAGACCGATTGTAAAGTCGCCAAGGCCGCTTTCGTGTCACCCGCCACGACCTGTTGCATGTAAGTCGCCAGCAATTCATGGGTCACACTTCCCGTCACCAGCAAGGCATTATCCAAAGTGATCTCATTATCACCAAACGACAGGGCTTGATCCAAAATGCTCAACGCATCCCGCATGCCCCCTTCGGCCGCCTTAGCAATGACCTTAAGCGCCTGTTCATCGTACGTCACACCCTTTTGATCCAAGATGTAAGTCATCCGACTATAACTATCGCTGGCCGCAATCCGTTTAAAATCAAAGCGTTGGGTTCGCGAAATAATGGTTGCGGGAATCTTATGCGGTTCCGTCGTGGCTAAAATAAAGATCACATTGGCCGGTGGCTCTTCCAACGTTTTCAACAGTGCATTGAACGCCCCAGTTGACAACATATGCACTTCATCGATGATATAGACTTTATAATCCGCAACGGTTGGCGCGTATTTAACCTTATCGCGAATATCACGAATTTCTTCGACCCCATTATTGGAAGCCGCATCGATTTCAATCACATCATTCAGGGTGCCATTGGTAATCGCCTGACAGGTGTCACATTCATTACACGGCTCACCATCCGTTTGATGATGACAGTTAATCGCCTTAGCAAAAATCTTCGCTGCCGACGTTTTCCCCGTTCCTCGAGGGCCGGCAAACAGGTAGGCATGACTAATTTGTTTAGTGGTAATGGCATTTTTTAGCGTACGTGTGACCACTTCTTGCCCGATCATATCTTTAAACTGTTGCGGGCGCCACACCCGGTAAAGTGCTTGATAAGCCATGCCAGTCGTCCCCTTCTCATTAATTACTGATTAAAAATTACTGTTCAATTATAGCCTTTTTAGTCGGTCGCTGTCACGACTCAGTCATCAGAATTTAGTAGAAATTAATCCGATAATTTTAGACATGAAAAAACTCCCAGTCAATGACTAGGAGTTGGAATTAGCTCATAAACTTGAAGCACAAAGCGAAACAAACTTAGTGCTGCTTCCTTCCGGACCTGACACGATTCGTAAGCCCACCCTTGCTCCAAGGCCTTAACGGCAAGTACTACTATATCATGATTTCTTAGTGCTGTCTAGCAGCTTATCAGTAGCGTTAACTTGGGTGGCTTTTCTAGCCTTCTTAGCCGCCTTTTGTCGGCGACGGGCTGCTTTAAAGAACGCCACCATTCGCTCACCAGCATCTTTAGCTAACAGTCCCTCATGAACCGCCACGGTATGATTCAATCGTGAGTCTGTCAGCGTAGCATACAGACTATCAACGGCGCCGGCCTTAGGATCACGAGCGCCATAAAAAACTTCGGGTATCCGCGCATTAATGATGGCCCCACTACACATCAAACAAGGCTCAATCGTAACGTATAGCTGACAATCGTTCAAACGCCAGCTCTGCAACGTCGCACATGCTTCTTCAATTGCCCGAATCTCAGCATGTAACGTTGCATCATGCCCGTGCTCGCGCAGATTATGACCGCGCCCAATGATCTGACCGTTATGGACAATAACCGCCCCAATTGGCACTTCTCCAATCACTGCGGCCTGCTCAGCTTCAAAGAGTGCTTCTTCCATGTAGTGACGCTGCTGCGCCGTATAAGTTTGTTCCCGCACTCAGGTATCCTTCTTTCTAAGCTAACGCGTCCTTCGTACTTTCCAAGATGTAGTAACCCTTGTCTTTTTTGATAATGGTACAATTGCCAAAAGTGGCTTGCATGGTCTTTTCCGCCGATGGCGCCCCTTGCTTCTTCTGCAAGACCACCGTCAAAGTCCCACCGGGTAGCAGATGATCGGCAGCCCCGGTTAGCATAGCCGTTACCACTTGCTTACCCGCCCGGACCGGTGGGTTCGTTAAGATAGCCGCATAACGTTGTGTGACTTGGTCATAAATATCTGAGGTCTTAATTTCAACGTTTTCAATCTGATTCGCAGTTGCGTTTTTTCGGGCCAGCTCTAATGCCAATTCATTAACATCCACCATTGTAACCTGCCGATCTGGCCATCGCTTTGCTAACGCCAAGCCGATTGGACCATACCCGGTCCCCAAGTCCAACCACGGCCCTACTGGTGTTTTGGCCGCGTTAAATGCCGCTAATAAAACCCGTGACCCATAATCCACCCGATTTTTAGAAAACACCCCGTTGTCGGTGGTAAACAACAATTCGTTACCTAAGAGGGTAAACGGCCAATGCTGTTCTTCGTGTAAAACATCTGGATTTTGTGTATAATAGTGATTAGTCAAATTTCTCCGCCACCTTTTACTCTTTATTTTACCGTAGTTAGTGCGCAGAGGCCAATAAAAAAAGATTAGTCGTTCAGACACCATATTTGGTAGTTATTGTATGTTTCAACTACCAAATATGGTGTCTTTTTTGATTGAATTTTTTGATATCTGGTGTACACTGAACTCATTAATAAATGAATTTTTAGAGGATGTGGCTCACCATGAAAGTAACAATTTACTCAAAGAACAATTGTATGCAATGTAAGATGACAAAGCGTTTCCTTAGCGAACACAATGTGGAGTTTGAAGAACGGAATATTAATCAACATCCCGAATACGTTTCTTATTTGAAAGACAAAGGGTTCCAAGCTGTCCCAGTGGTCGAAGCACCTGGTGTACCAGCTTTTTATGGGTTTCGCCCAGACCAGTTAACGCAAATCGCGGGCTAACACATTAGCTCGGCACAAACCCGTCTTGGCGACGTCGTGTTTGTTCACGGTGGCGTCATTTTTATTTGATTTTTACCGCTATTTTTAAGAGAAGGAAGAGTTGATTGTATGAGTTTAAAGCACTTACCCGATGTCACTTACTATGACCTGAATAATGAAATCAACATCCCGGTAGATGGTCAGATTCCGCTAAACAAGGATCAAGAAGCGCTCCAAGCCTTCTTGAAGGAAAACGTGATCCCCAATACGAAAACTTTTGCTTCCCTCAAGGAACGTTTTGACTTTCTCATTGCCGAAAACTACATCGAAGAAGCCGTCGTAACGGCTTATCCTTTCAGCTTTATTGAAGACTTATATGATTACCTCAAGGCCCAGGATTTCCACTTTAAGTCCTTCATGGCTGCTTACAAATTTTACGCCCAATACGCCCTAAAGACGGACGATAATGAATTTTATCTAGAAAATTTCATTGACCGCGTAGCAATGAACGCCTTAGATTTTGGTGGCGGTGATCAACGGTTAGCCCATGATTTAGCTGATGAAATCATCCATCAACGTTATCAACCAGCAACACCCAGCTTTTTAAATGCCGGCCGGTCTCGCCGGGGTGAGTTGGTCTCTTGTTTCTTGATTCAGTCAACCGATGATATGAACACCATTGGGCGGACCATCAACTCCGCTCTACAACTATCCAGAATCGGTGGTGGTGTTGGGATTAGCCTGTCCAACTTACGTGGCGCCGGCGATCCCATCAAACACATTGAAGGCGCCGCCTCTGGTGTGGTTCCAGTAATGAAGTTACTAGAAGACAGCTTCTCTTACTCCAATCAATTAGGTCAACGGCAAGGCGCTGGCGTCGTCTACTTAAGCGTCTTCCATCCAGATATTGTGGCCTTTTTGAGTGCGAAGAAAGAAAACGCCGACGAAAAAATTCGCTTAAAAACGTTATCCCTTGGTATCACCGTTCCCGATAAATTCTACGAACTCTGTGCGGCTGATGCTGATATGTACTTATTTAGCCCATACGACGTTGAGCGCATTTACGGGAAACCCTTCTCATACGTGGACATCACGGCCGAATATGACAATCTGGTTGCCAATCCCGATATCCATAAAAAGAAGATGAAGGCGCGTGACCTTGAGACCGACATTGGTAAGCTACAACAAGAGTCTGGCTACCCATACATTGTTAACATTGACACGGCTAACCGAGAAAACCCAATTGATGGTCGGATCGTTATGAGCAATCTCTGTTCCGAAATCATGCAGGTTCAAACGCCGTCAACCGTCAACAATAAACAAGAATACGTCAAGCTAGGGACCGATATTTCCTGCAACTTGGGCTCAACCAATATCGTTAACTTGATGTCTTCTCCTGACTTCGGTCACTCCGTGGAAACCATGGTACGAGCCCTAACCTATGTCACCGACCATTCAGATATCGATGTCGTCCCTTCTATTCAAAAGGGTAATCAGTTAGGTCATACCATCGGGTTAGGCGCTATGGGCTTACACAGTTACTTTGCTAAAAATCACATGATGTATGGATCTAAAGACAGTATCGCCTTTACCAGTGTCTACTTCATGTTATTGAACTACTGGACGTTAAAAGCGTCTAACGAAATTGCTAAAGAACGACACGAGACCTTCCATAACTTTGACAAGAGTGCTTACGCTGATGGTCATTACTTTGACCGCTACACAGAAACTGATTGGCGGCCAACGTCAGCCAAGGTTCAAGAATTATTTGCCAACGTTTGGTTACCCGCACCAGAGGATTGGGCCGAACTGAAGGCAGCCGTTATGCAAGATGGTCTGTACCATCAGAACCGGATGGCCGTTGCCCCAAATGGGTCTATCTCTTACATCAATGACACCACGGCTAGCTTACACCCGATCATCAATCGGATCGAAGAACGCCAGGAAAAGAAGATTGGTAAAATCTATTATCCAGCTCCTTATCTCAGCAACGACACGATGCCTTATTACAAATCAGCCTATGATACCGATATGCGACGAGTAATTGATGTTTACGCGGCCGCGCAAAAGCACGTGGATCAAGGCATGAGTTTGACGCTGTTCATGCGTTCAACCATTCCAGCCGGTCTCTACGAATGGAAAGATGGTCGGACTGATAAGATGACAACCCGTGACCTTAGCATTCTGCGCAACTATGCTTTCCGCAAGGGCATTAAGTCCCTCTATTACGTGCGGACCTTTACCGATAATAACGGTGAAGTCGGCGCTAACCAATGTGAGAGCTGCGTTATCTAAGCACCATTAGACGAGTAAAAAGGAGTGGTCATCCATGGCACGAATTGAAAATTACAACGCCATTAACTGGAACGCAGTTTCTGACGAGATTGATAAAGCAACTTGGGAAAAATTAACAGAACAGTTTTGGCTAGATACACGAATTCCGGTGTCTAACGACTTAGATGATTGGCGCACACTAGATACGGATCACCAATGGGTCGTTGGCCATGTCTTTGGTGGTCTCACGTTATTGGATACCTTGCAGTCCCAAGACGGTATGGCAGCCTTACGACGGGATATTCGGACCCCTCATGAAACTGCCGTGTTGAATAACATTCAATTCATGGAATCCGTTCATGCTAAAAGCTATTCAACGATCTTTTCCACCCTTAACACGCCAGATGAAATCGACGAAATTTTCCAATGGAGTGACTCTGAAGAATTTTTGCAAAATAAGACCAAACGGATTTATGATCTCTATCACGATGACGAGCACCCGCTTAAAAAGAAGATTTCAAGTGTCTTTTTGGAAACCTTCTTGTTCTATTCTGGTTTTTTCACACCTCTGTATTATCTCGGCCATAACAAACTAAACAACGTGGCTGAAATCATCAAGTTAATTCTCCGGGACGAATCCGTCCATGGCACCTACATCGGTTATAAATTCCAATTGGGAATGAAAGAATTAACAGATGCTGAACAACAACAAATGAAAGACTGGATGTATGATTTTCTTTATCAGCTTTACGATAATGAAGAAAAATACACCCATACACTTTACGATCAAATTGGTTGGACGGAAAAAGTTCTGACCTTTATCCGCTACAATGCGAATAAGGCCCTCATGAACTTGGGTCAAGATCCCCTCTTCCCAGATACCGCAGAAGATGTCGACCCCGTCGTAATGAATGGGATCTCCACATCCACAGCCAACCACGACTTCTTCTCTCAAGTCGGGAATGGCTACCTACTGGGTAACGTTGAAGCCATGAGCAGTGATGACTATACGATTGGTGAACCAGCTGATCCGCAAGATCCAAGTAAATAAGCTAACAAAATCCCCCGCTGATACACCCATTATGGCTGTATTGGCGGGGGATTTTTGTCTTTAATTACAAATTCGCTTATTTCACGTTAACCGGTGCGTGTAGCATCTCTGTGCTCTCGTTATAATGAGGTCACGTTATTCGTTAAAAATTCTGACTGGCGGAAAGCCGGGTCCGGATAATGATAGAAACCTTGGCCACTTTCTTGCCCCAATTTATTTTGATCCAACATATCGACCTTAAGTTTTTGTACGACTGTAACCAAGTCTTCCTTTCCTGGTTGCTGGCTAGCCGCTAACATGATGTTATAGGCCGTCCGTAAGCCGACTTCATCCAAAATACCGAAAGGCCCAATTGGCGAACCACCGGCTAACATCCAAGTCTTGTCAATCGTTTCCACATCGGCAATGCCTTTAACCCACAAAATCAAAGCGGCATCAACCCACGGGATCAATAGACTGTTCAGCACGTATCCGGATTGTTCCTTATGCAGTTCAATCGTAATCATGCCAATCGCATGCGCAAAATCTACGACTGTCTCATAAACTGCTGGGTCGGTTGTTGGATGGCCCATAATTTCAGCCGTATTATTCGCCCAAATGTGGTTAGCAAAGTGCAAGGCTAAAAACTTCTCAGGACGCTGCGTAATGGCCGCAAACTGGCTCGGCAGCAGAGTTGATGTATTCGTTGCAAAAATAGTCTTGGCTGGTGCGACCTGCGCCAAATGACTATAGAACTCATTTTTAATATCAACGACTTCTGGAATGGCCTCAATTACCAAATCAGCATCCGTTACGGCCACACCCAAATCTGTTTCATAAGTTAGCCGCGCATTAGTCGCCTGAATCTGTTCAGGCGTGGCGTGTACCTCATGCGCATACGCTTGATCCCAAGTGGTCATTCGACGCTTAGCAGCGCTAATTGCCCCAGCATTAATATCATATAGTGTCACATCAAATCCACTGAAAGCTGTTTGATAAGCAATTTGACTCCCGAGCGTTCCCCCACCAGCGACAACAATCTTCTTCATAGTCATCATAGCGTCCTCCTTAAAAGTCATTTCTAACGATTACGAATTCAGCATAAGGCCCCCCGCATAAAAGAACCACTGAGGCGTATCACTAGTTAAGTTTAGCAAACTAATCCGGGCAAAATGAGTCAGCTTGATCGTCATTGACAAGTCTAGCAATGTCTTTTTGCGGTATACTAGACTTAATCAAACTTTGGGGGAATCAAGTATGCCAACCATTAAAAATGTCTGTGTTTTCTGTGGGTCTAACCACGGCTATGACCCACAATTTTTAGAACAAACCAATGCCTTAGGTACTTATCTAGCACATCATGACCATCCCGTTGTTTATGGTGGTGGTAAAGAGGGCCTGATGGGCGCGATTGCCACGTCAACAATGGCCGCTGGTGGTCAGGTCATCGGCATTATTCCCACCTTCTTACGCGAGATGGGCTTGGCTAAAGACGATGTCACGACGTTTATCGAGACTGCCACGATGGATGAGCGTAAGGATGAAATGCTCCGCCAATCTGATGCCTTCATCGTCTTACCGGGGGGCTTTGGAACATTTGAAGAATTCACCACCATGCTCTCATGGAGTCAAATCAATGTTCATCAAAAGCCAATTGCCCTATTCAATATTGACCACTACTTTGATGACCTGGTTGCCATGATGCAAAAATCTTGCGACGCGGGCTTTGCCCCACAGGAAAACATGGACCTTTTCATTGATGCCACAACCATTGATGACATCTTTAGCGGTTTTGCCACCTTTAAACACCAATTGCCTTACAAATACACGAATTAGATCACGCCAAAAGAGCCTGGGATAAAAATCTCAGGCTCTTTTGGTGTTTCCAAATATCCAATGCCAAAAAGTGGGCAAAAGGCAACTAATCGCCGCTTACCCCACTTTCGTTCTTGACATTCCTAATAATTATTTCGATTCTGCCAACGAATTGCACTGGCAAACCAGCCACCCAACCATTTAGGTTCGACCGCTGGTGTTGATCCTGGCCGATTGATCACCAGCATTAACTGCAACATACTAAAGACTAACGATTGCCGCCGTCGATACGCCAAATATTTCGGCTGCCAATCCGTCACGTATTTCGCCTTATATGCTCGTAATCCTTGAAAGCTATAGAAACTAGACCCGTACTCATAAATCAGATGCGCTGCACGCTCCTCAATAAAACTAAATGATGAAACCCCAACATTCGCCAATGGGGCCATCCCTAGATTGAAGTTCTCATAGCCTTGCTGCCGGCTGTAGTCAAATAGATAGATAAATAACCCATCCATGATGCCAGACGGTGCCTGCGGGCTAGCACGCATCAAATCAATCGAAGTCATCCGCTGATCGCCTGTGGGCATTAGATTAGCAAACGCCACAATGTCGCCTGCCTTGTTGCGCATCACCGCTACCGGTGCCTCATCCAAATAAGCCGCGTCAAAGAAGCCCATCGAGAAACCCTTTTCTGTTTCTCCGCGTAACCAATCATCTGAAATTCGTCGTAGCTCATTGACCTGATGGGCCCGTAATGGCGGCTGAAGTAATTCGAATCGATAGCCTTCCCGATCAAACTTGTTCATCAAAGCCCGTTCACCACGATGGGCTTTTCCTGCCAAGCTAAAGGTAGACAAAGCAACGTGCCCTTCTTCTCCGATCTTAATAAAATCAAATCCCATTTCATGTAACCGAAGGGTTAAGGATTCACTGATTTCATAAAATACCGGTCGTAATCCGGCCAAATTTGCATCCTTCATGAAGGCCTGTAATGCTGGCTCTAATTTTTCCTGATTACCAATCGGTTCGCCCATAACCAATAGTTTATCGGCCTTCTGCCGGAATAATATGAACAGTTGATCTTCACCGTTTTCTTGGTAGAAATAGGCTTGCTTATCATGTAAAAAGGCCAAGTGACTGACCTCATTACCACCAAAGCGCACAATAATTGCACGCATTCGTGGCGCATCGTAATCTAAGTGCAACCATTGGGGTTGCGTCCACGCTAAGTATCGATAAACGCTTACCATAATTAATAATGCGACTAACAAGCCGCCTAACCCGTTCAACCAAACTTGCGTTGATGGGAGTAGCCAAGCACGAGGAAACCATGGCCGATGGTGCGGACCTTGCAAGGTCGATAGACCCAGCAGCGTGTACATCAAAAAAGTGCCCACGTAAATGCTGCCATCAATGAGTAACCCGCCCCATGAATAATGAAAACTGGTTCGATACAGTTCCGGTCGCGCAACTAATAAGCAAATCAAAACTAAGCCAAGTAAAAGAGCTAGTCCTACTGGGAAGTTCTCCCGCCATAAGGTCATCACAATCGCCACAACGAGGACCACCAGTGTCGGCCAGAAAGCGCGTTTGACGTGAGCGCCGACCCCTCGTGCTAGTCCAATTAGTAAGAAGGCCATCACAATGTTAGTCACCTGACTCAAAAAATAAAACATGTACGGCACAAACCGCAGATAAACCCGATTGGCCAAGACAACATCCGGAATTGTGGCAAATAATAACATCATCACCCCGGAAAAATACATAAAGGTTGTCACCAACCAATGAGCCCCGCGGCGTAAAATCGCCACTGGGAGGCCATCTAAGAACCGATTTAATCGGCGGCCGGTATCATGAATGAAGAAACCGACCCCCACTAAAAATGGCAATAAGTAATAAAATAGCCGATACAAGAGTAGCCAACCAGTCGCATCGGCACGACTCACCCCTAAAAATCCTAGACCAATAATCATAAAAACATCAAATGACCCCAACCCACCGGGGATCATTGAAACAACCCCGGCTACTGAAGCCACGACAAACATCGGAAATACCGCCGCTAAAGATATTGGCAAGCCTAACGCCCAACCAATGACTAGGAAAAAGCCCGCACAACTGGCCCATTCGAGACTTGATCCCAAAATTAGTTTCAATTCCCGACGCAATGTCAGGTCAGCAAAAAACTCGTTATCGCTAATACGCGTAAAGAGAAAGATGCCCGGAAAATACAGCCCCCCACCTAATAGCCAGATCCAATATCCCCGGTAAGGCTGACCAATGTCAAAGCCAAACAGCAAGATTAACGCCACCCAACAGGCCAACGATAGCCCCGCCAACAGGAACAAAGCAATCTTAGAGATCGCATAAACCACTTGCTTTTTAGTCGCTGATCGCGCGTAAAAGTTAGCCCGTAGACTAGCGCCTAACAAGCCACCCATTCCAGCCAGATTAGTAAATGTATTGGTGGTCCACCCACTGCGAACAATATAGCTCCAAGAAAATTTTCCTGGCAAAAATTCGACAATCGTGAAATCATAGATCAACATCGGTGTCACCGCCAAAAAGCCACCAGCGATCAACAGCAAGATCGTGCCGGTATCTAATGTTGCCAACTCCGATCGCAGCTGCTGGCCGTTCACCTCGTGGGCAATCCGACCAACCGTCTGAATCACAAAGATTAAAATTGAAAAGATAAAAATTGCTTTAATTAATGGCAAATGTTTCTGAATCCGTCCCCATAATTTTCGCCCCATATTGGTTCCCCCTTACTCCTTTCTATTATCGCAAGTTCTGCGGTAAAAGACAATCATGGCTCACCATTATAGCAGTTAACTTTTTTTAAATCTGGACACGAAAATACGGACCCAGCTATTTAGCTTGAGTCCGCATACGACTTTTTAAAGGAATTTCCTGCCCAATTGCATGTGCTTAACGGCCCCATACCTTTAATAACGACTGATTATCATCACGAAGCGGCGTAGACTCTTCACCCAACACACCGTTACGTTTCTAATATTGCTCAACATCAATACGCTCTTGGTAGTCCCTTTTGACTTTTGCGAAACTTAAATAAAAAATTGTACAAAAAAACCGCTACCCGAAGATAGCGGTTCATTATTTCGTAAGTGAAGATGATTACTTCAAAGTAACCACGGCACCAACGGCTTCAAGGCTTTCCTTGATGTCGTTAGCTTCGTCTTCAGAAACGCCTTCCTTGATGACAGATGGTACGTTGTCAACAAGACCCTTAGCGTCCTTCAAACCAAGACCAGTGATTTCACGGACAGCCTTGATGGCCTTAACCTTAGCATCACCAGATTCAGTCATTTCAACGTCGAATGAGTCCTTGGCACCAGCAGCGTCGCCACCAGCAGCACCGGCTGCGGCTACAGGAGCAGCAGCTGAAACGCCAAATTCGTCTTCGATTGCCTTAACTAAGTCGCTAAGGTCAGTAATTGATGCTTCTTTAAGAGAAGCGATGATCGTGTCTTTATCAAAAGCCATGATAGATTTCCTCCAATAATTGTTTTTTTGATGTTACGTAACGAAACTTTAAGCTGCGTCGCCTTCGTCGCCCTTGTCCACGATAGCCTTGATTGCGTAGGCCACGTTCCGAACGGGTGCTTGAAGTTGACTTGCCAAAGTAGCGAGTAATTCTTCACGACTAGGCAAGGTAGCGTATACGTTGATTTCATCGATTGAAACGATGTTTCCTTCGATGTAACCACCCTTGATTTCAAGAGCATCTACGCTATCAGCAAACTTCTTCAAAACCTTAGCTGGGGCAATTGGATCCTCGTTAGAGAAAGCAACGGCCGTTGGGCCAGCGAATACATCATTCAAATCGCCGTAACCCGCCTTTTCAGCAGCCCGGGTCAAGATCTTGTTCTTGATGACGTTCATTTGAACGCCTGCATCACGCAATTGCTTACGTAGGTCGGTTACTTGTTCCACCGTTAACCCACGGTAATCAACAACGATTGCACTGGTTGCATTGTTAAATTTTTCAACGACGCTTTCGACGTGTTGTGCTTTAACTGCAATAGCTTTTTCACTCACATTGTTCACCTCCCAGAATAGTTTGGTGGGATAAAAAAATCCCTATGCCACCAAGACATAAGGAGTCAAAAGTTTAAGTAAACTTCTGCCTCGGCAGGCGGTGATTAAGACCAATTTGGTCACCTGAGTCTTAGGTAGATCAATTCATAACTTAATAAGAATACATCACCGAACACTAAGTGTCAACGGCATGTTAGGGATTTTTTTATTTCACGCTTTAACTTAGGCTAATAATGAAGCCAAGTCAACGTCGACGCTAGGGCCAAACGTTGAAGAAATTGAAACGTGTTGAACGTAAGTGCCACGTACAGCAGCAGGACGAATACGAACAATCGTTTCAGCAATGCTCTTTAAGTTGCCGGCAAGCTTGTCAGCATCAAAAGAAACCTTACCAAATGGTACAGCCACGTTACCATCCCGGTCAGTCCGGTAAGTAACTTGACCATTCTTAGCATCGGAAACGGCCTTTTCCACGTTCATGGTAACCGTACCCGTCTTAGGGTTAGGCATTAAGCCCTTAGGTCCTAAGACCCGACCCAAACGACCAACTTGGGCCATCATATCTGGCGTTGCAATTGCAACGTCAAAGTCCAACCAGCCGTCTTGGATGCGTTCTACTAAGTCTTGTTCGCCAACAACGTCAGCACCAGCTGCTTCAGCAGCCTTAGCTTGGTCACCCTTAGCGAATACGATTACCGTGGTTTCCTTACCGGTACCATTTGGTAATACTAATGCGCCACGGAGTTGTTGGTCCGCTTGCTTCGTGTCAACGTTAAGCTTGAAAGCAACTTCAACCGTTGCATCAAACTTAGCGAAATCAATCTTCTTTACTAAATCAATGGCGTCGCCCATGCCGTAGACCTTGTCAGCCTCGACCTGCTTGGCAGCGTCTTGATACTTTTTACCTCGTTTGTGAGCCATTTTTGTGTATTCCTCCTTGCAAATGTGGTTGTAACGGATAAACCTCCCACTTGACACATTTCATTTTCGTGAAGTGTCCGACTATCCGAAACTGAGCTTAACCTTCGACCGTGAAGCCCATGCTCCGGGCAGTACCTTCAATCATGCGCATAGCTGCTTCAACGTCAGCTGCGTTTAGATCTTGCATTTTCGTTTCAGCGATTTGCTTAACTTGATCCTTGGTTACAGTTGCAACCTTGTTCGTGTTAGGTTCGCCGGAACCATGTTCAACACCAGCAGCCTTCTTCAACAGCGTTGCTGCTGGAGGAGTCTTGGTGATGAAATCAAAGGAACGATCTTCATAGACACTAATCACAACAGGAATGATCATACCAGCTTGGTCAGCGGTACGAGCGTTGAATTCCTTAGTGAAGCCCATGATGTTGATCCCTGCTTGGCCCAATGCTGGTCCAACTGGGGGAGCTGGTGTTGCTTTACCCGCGGGAATCTGTAATTTAACGACATTAGCTACTTTTTTAGCCACGAGACAATACCTCCTTGAGTCCGTGATGTGGTAAGTGGAGCTGTTAGTTTGCTCCTCCCACGTTAACAATATGCGTCACGCATACCTGAGAATCATACCACACTTTACCTACTGCCACAAGTTCTTTTCTAAATCAACATTAACCAACGTCAGCATTATCCAGGAACTTGTCTGAAACGGTTAAGCCGCTACTTAGTCTTAAACGATTGGATCAACTTGATCGAAGTTTAATTCGGTACTGGTTTCTCGACCAAACATGTCGATGTTAACCTTCAGCTTCATCTTTTCGTTGTCGACTTCAGTAATCTTACCAACTAAACCACTGAAGGCGCCATCGACGATCGTTACTGAATCGCCAGGTGCAACATCCAGTTCAGCATGGCGCGCAGAAATACCAACGCGACGCAAAATCCGTTCTACTTCATCAGGCAACAATGGCGTTGGCTTACTACCTTGACCATGGGACCCTAAGAATCCAGTGACACCAGGTGTGTTCCGCACGATATACCAAGATTGATCACTCATGACCATTTCCACTAAGACGTAGCCTGGGAAGGTCTTTTCCATCGTGACCTTATCCTTACCATTCTTAACTTCGTGTTCCTCTTCTTCGGGGACAACCACGCGGAAAATGTTGTCTTGCATTCCCATTGATTCGGCCCGCGATTCCAAGTTTGCCATTACCTTATTTTCGTACCCTGCGTAAGTATGCAGCACGTACCATTGCTTTTCAGCTGACTCAACCATGTTTGGTGCACTCCTTTAGCTTTATTGACTTTTCGAGCAAAATAAAAAAACTCCGCAATCCACGAAGTTCCCTGTTACCAATTAATATAGCATATTTAGTGTTATTTGACTACCGACAATTCCATTAGGAAAGGAACTTTAAGCCAAATTGCACGATCCAGTCCACAACCGCAAAGAAAATGGAGAACAGGACGGAAATCCCAACCACTGTTCCGGTATCGTGCCGTGTCTGCTTAACACCGGGCCAAGAAACTTGCTTCATTTCGGCACCGACTGATTTGAAGAAACGGATTAAATGCATGGTGTTGCCTCCCTAAAATTAATGTTTGTCGTGAATAGTCAACTTAACGGGTTTCTCGATGTAATGTGTGCTTACCACAGAATTTACAGAATTTCATAACCTCTAGACGTTTCGTGCGCGTCGCACTCGCAGTGATGGTGTAATTCCGCGACCCGCAAACTGAACAAGCCAGAGCGATCTTTCGTTGAGCCATCTTGCCACCACCTTTGATCAAATCCACTTTAACTCATACCGTAGTAGCTTACCATCGTTTGCTCGTGACGTCAATCATTCGGCGAGGAGTCGGCGTAACTTAGCTTGACTTCGCTGGGCAGCCGAACGGGCCTGCTTGTACGTTAGTGCCTGATGTTGACTAATCAATTCTAAAGAGTCCCCACGAAGAATGCCCACAAAAACCGTTCGTTCTACTACCGACAATCGTGGCAGCAATTGCCAAATGGCCTCTTTTACTTCTAATTGCTCCCGCAAGGCCCATCGAAAATCAGGTAACGTATCCGCAAAATAACTCGACTGGGCCTCAATAGAAACCGCTGTATGATTCATCTGCCGCTTCAGAGCTTGTGTCTGCCGAATAAGGTCAAAAATTCGGTGCGTTAGATTTAGCCGATAGAAGGCCCCAAAACTGGTTGTCCGCTCCAACTGGAATTTCTGAACGGCGGTATACAAAACTAACCGGGCTTCTTGAATCCAATCATCTTGTTCAAATCCCGGAATATAGTAAGTCTGCTGTAAACGATACAAGACTGGCCGATAGCGGTCAAATAAGATCGCTAATCCCGAAGAATCCATCGATTGCTGCAGCTGGCAAATTAATGTGCGGTCTGTTAATTCAGTCAAAGAAAAAGCCCTCCTTTAGCTAGTAACTCTAGTCTAAAGGAAGACTGGGCGTGTCCCCAGAGAACACGTGTTTTAATCTTTTTTCTTTTTAGGTGGCCGCGCCATCATTTGATCCCGCAGCTTTTCTAACTTATACAGTTGCTGATCATTCCACGGTGATTTACGGACAAGCCCTCGATCGGCAAACTCACGAGCTGTTTGTTTTACCTCATTTTGGGCCCGTTCAATATCACGCAATAACTCACCAGCTGGAATCCGCAATGCACCTTCAGAGAAGATCGTCCACTGTTCAGCCTGGTCACTGGTTGCAACGGTCACTTGAGTGAACCGTGTTTGACGTTCTTTCGCCAATCGTTCGATATAACTATCCGCCGTTTCATCTCGATTAGTCCACACGACTTCAAGGTCAAACTGGCGATAACTTTTAGAAATTCCGGGAACGTACATCGCGTCAAAAACCACTGTAATACTTGCATCCCGTAATTTTTTATAATTTGCCAACATGTTTAGCAGCTCATCACGGGCCTCAGGTAAACGGTCCGTTAGCTTTAAGCGATTGAGCTTGGGCCAGTTGCCAATCATGTTATAGGCATCCACAATTAAAATGTCTTCTTTCATTGACGCTCTCCCTCACTCACTGCTGCAATTAATGCTGGACTGGGTGCCGGGAGCTAAATCCCTGATACATCAGCAAGCCAGCAGCAACACTGGCATTAAGGCTTTGAACTTCCCCCACCATGGGAATCGTCAACATTTGGTCAACGGTTTCCTTGAGTAGTCGCGAAATTCCCTTACCTTCATTACCAATAATCAGCGCACTAGCGCCCTTAGCATCCCAGTCACGATAATCAGTCCCTGCCATATCGGTACCAAAGACCCAGACACCACGATCTTTTAATTCGCGAACGGTATTGACCAAGTTGGTCACTCGCGCAACGGGTACCCGTTCAATCGCCCCAGTCGAAGTCTTAGCCACCACCGACGTCAATCCTACCGCTCGTCGCTTAGGAATAATAATGCCATGAACACCACTGGCATCAGCTGTCCGGAGAATCGATCCTAAGTTATGTGGATCTTCTACCCCGTCTAAAACCAAGAAGAATGGGGCTTCACCGGCCGCAGCCGCACGGTCAAAGAGATCATCAATTGTCGCATAAGCAAACGCCGATACGCCTAAGGCCACACCTTGGTGGTTCTGATGATCCGTTAACAAATCTAGTTTCTGCTTGGGTACTTCGGAAATGACTAAATGCCGTTTCTTAGCCAATTGACGAATTTCATCCAGTGCTTCTGCCTTGAGCCCACTTTGCAAGAAGACCTTGTTGATGGTCTGCTGACTTCGTAGTGCTGCTACTGCCGGATGCCGACCGATGACAAAATCATTATTTTCTTCATTATTCTCAACTGGTTTCATTTTTCAGTCCGCCCCGCTTCTACTTGTTCAATGCACCACTGACCCAATTCGGCAACCCGTTTTTGCTGGTCACTCAACGCCAGATATCCCATCAACGCTTCAAATCCAGTTGAAATCCGATAAGTGACCACGTCTGTATTCTTAGCATGCGTGTAGCTCTTGGCATTTCGCCCACGTTTGAACATCGTCCACTCGGCTTCGCTTAACACCTCGTCTTGTTCCATTAAGTTAATCAAGGCTGCTTGCGCCTTTGCCGAAACATAGTGAGTTGCTGTTTTTTGGAGGTGGTTCGGTTTAGCCAATCCCTCGGCAATTAAATGCCGTCGAATGATGACTTCATAAGCCGCATCCCCCATATAGGCCAATGCGACCCCGTTTAGTTGTCGATAATCTACTTCACTCATTAATTTTCCTTTCGCCAACGCGTCCCTTGGGGCGTGTCTTCCAAAATAATTCCTTGACTCTTCAATTGCTCACGAATCTCATCACTTCGCAAGAAGTCCCGTGATTTCCGAGCGGCCAAGCGCTCATCAATGAGGGCTTGGATGCGGTCATCATCTAGGGTGGCTGCGGCGGCAAATTTAATGCCAAAGACGCTTAACAAATCACTCAACGTCTGACGAATAAAGTCCAGTGTCCCAGCAAACACCACTGGCCGTTCAGCATAAACATTCCCTAATCGTGCTAATTCATGGACTTTAGCAATCCCATTTTGCACGTTAAAGTCATCATCCATCGCATCAATATAATCGGCGACAATTTGCCGCGTTTCTTGTTCCACCTTAGGATCATTACCAGCCTCAGCGTCCTTCAGTCGATAGCCCATGTTATCGTAGGCCGTCTGCAATCGTTCCAGGTTCCGTTCTGCTGTATCCAGATTCTGCTGGGTATATTGGATTGGTCGCCGGTACTGCGTTGTCGACATAAAGAAACGCAACGTTTGCGGATCCACCGTCTTCAAGATATCGTGAACCGTCACAAAGTTACCAAGTGACTTACTCATCTTTTCATTGTCATCACCGATCGTCACAAAACCATTATGCAACCAGTAATGAACAAAGGTTTTCCCTGTTTTGGCTTCGCTTTGCGCAATTTCGTTTTGGTGATGCGGGAAAATCAAGTCCTCACCGCCGCCATGAATATCAAACGTTTCGCCCAAATAGTGCGTCGACATGACGGAACATTCGATGTGCCAACCTGGACGGCCAGCGCCCCAAGGAGATGGCCACGAAATTTCACCCGGCTTTGCGCCCTTCCACAGGGCAAAATCGACGGGATCTTCTTTGCGGGCGGTTTCTTCGTCGTTGGTGTGCTGAGAAGCCCCTTCTTCGAGATCATCCAAGTTCAAATGGGCTAATTCCCCATAATGACTGAACTTGTGGGCTCGGTAGTAAACGTCCCCATCAACCGGATAAGCATAATCCTTATCAATCAGGTCTTGGACGAATTCAATAATTTCATTAATATGCTCAGTTGCGCGGGGATTCACGGTTGCCGGTTCAATATTCAACGCAGCTGTATCTTCTTTAAAGGCCGCGATAAATCGATCACCTAGTTCAGGAACCGTAATGCCCTCTTTGTTGGCCTCGTTAATCATCTTGTCATCAACATCCGTGAAGTTTGAGACATACTTCACCTGATAGCCGCGGTACTCAAAGTATCGGCGAATGGTATCAAAGGCAATGGCACTCCGCGCATTTCCAATGTGAATATAGTTATACACCGTCGGGCCACACACGTACATGTTGACCATTCCGGGGGTAATCGGTTCAAATGTTTCCTTTTGACGCGTCATCGTATTAAAGACTTTCAGCATCCCGAAGCTCCTCTCGTGTCACATAGTTTACAATCATTTTGGTTAAGTCATTGGTCAACTGACAAAGTATTAGCTCCATTGTAGCATAATCCGACCAAAAACAAAGAAGCCGAATGAAGGCTAACTAGCCCTCACACGGCTTCTTTACCAAATATTAGCCTTTTAATTGGGCCAGCGTTTGGTGAATGTGTTCTAAGGCAGTCTCCCGCCCAACTAACTCGATTGATTCTGGTAATTCTGGACCGTGCATTTCGTGCGTCACAGCAATCCGAATTGGCATCCACAACTGACGACCTTTGATGCCCGTCTTAGCTTGAACTGACTTGATTACCTTGAAAATTTCCACGGAATCAAAGAGATCCAACGCTTCGATCTGAGCAGCAAATTCTTTTAAGACAACTGGTGCGGTGTCGTTATTGATTTCATCAAACGCCTCACCGGACACCTGCTCTGGTTCTTCAAAGAAGACCGAAGCCATGTCATTAATCTGGGCCATGTAGCTCATTTGACGCTTGTACAGATTGATTAATTGGCGAGCCCATTCGATAGTCTTGGCATCTGGATTAGCAGGCATGTTCCCAGCCTTAATCAATTGCTTCAAAGCCAGATCCATAATGGTACTGTCATCGGCATCCTTAACGTAACGGTTGTTTAACCATTCCAACTTGTCACTGTCAAAAGTGGCCGGTGACGAGCTCAGACGCGTTTCATCGTACATCTTGATAAATTGTTTCTTGTTGAAGATTTCCTCTTCACCAACTGGTGACCAACCTAACAACAAGATGAAGTTAAACATCGCTTCTGGCAAGTAACCCAAGCTACGATACTGTTCGATGAATTGGAGAACAGATTCATCTCGCTTAGACAACTTCTTACCGGTGTCCTTGCTAATAATCAGACTCATGTGACCAAACTTTGGTGCTTCCCAACCAAACGCTTGATAGATCATCAATTGCTTAGGCGTGTTGGCAACGTGATCGTCGCCCCGGAAAACATGACTGATGGCCATCTTGTGATCGTCCACAACCACGGCAAAATTATAAGTTGGCATACCATCACGCTTAGCAATGACAAAGTCACCACCAATGGTATCCGAATTAAAGGACACGTGACCCTTAACCATATCGTCCCAGGCAAAGACTTCATCCTTAGGAACGCGGAATCGAATAACTGGCTTTAAGCCTTTAGCCTTTGCTTCGTCAATGGCAGCTTGCTTTTCTTCTTCCGACATCCCGGCATATTCATACTCGTAATGGGGCATTTCTTTGCGCGCCTTTTGGGCTTCCCGGTCGGCTTGAAGTTCTTCTTCCGTCCGGTAAGATTCATAAGCCTTGCCTTCGTCCAACAATTGTTGAATCAATGGCGTATAAATATCGCGACGTTCAGACTGCCGGTAAGGACCATAGTCACCACCAACATCAGGACCCTCATCCCAATCCAAACCGAGCCACTTTAAGTTTTCCAATTGGCTCCGTTCACCGTCTTCGATATTGCGTTTCGTATCCGTATCCTCGATCCGGATGATGAACTTACCCTTATTGTGACGGGCAAATAAATAATTAAAAATGGCCGTCCGGGCATTACCAATGTGCAAATGACCGGTTGGGCTCGGAGCATACCGAACCCGAATTGAATTTTTCGCCAAAACGTTACGCCTCTTTCTAGTTTTTTTCATAGCGTTACTGCTGTGCCGTCATCAGATTATGACAGATTAAGTTAAGTGTACAATGACTGGCCTGAAAAATAAAGGTATGGCACCTAAATGGCTTTCAGAAATTTTTGAAAGGCGGTCCAGACTGATCTTATCCTAAACATCCATAGAACTCACATGAACCACCTAGCTGAAAGGCACCCACGTTAAAATTTTCAAAATAAAAGCCCCACGGCCATTGCCGTGAGACCTTCATTCTACCGCGACCGCTTAGTTGGCTTTGCGGAATTACTTCCCTTGCCTTCTTTGCCAGCGTTGGCCTGTTCTTCAATATTCTTGTTAGAATGCAATGGCTTGGCAAAAATCATCCGACCAGCATCCGTTTGAATAGCACTCGTCACTACAACGTCTAACTGCTTATTGATAAAGTAACGGCCATCTTCCACGACAACCATTGTTCCATCATCAAGATAAGCAACCCCTTGTTGTCGTTCGGTCCCATTCTTCACAACCATCACGTGCAGGTTTTCTCCCGGAATCACTCGGGGCTTCAACGCATTAGCCAAAGAATTAATATTCAAGACCTGAACATTTTGGAACTGGATCACTTTATTGAGATTGTAATCGTTAGTCACAATCACACCACCATTTTGCTTGGCCAGTGCGATCAGTTTGCTATCAACTTCTGGAATATCTTCGAAGTCCCCCTCATACATCTCGATGGGCATAATATGTTCATTTTGCAACTTGTTTAAAATGTCCAATCCGCGTCGACCCCGGACCCGTTTGATTGAGTCGCTAGAATCTGCAATGTACTGTAATTCATAGAGCACGAAGTTGGGGACTAGTAAGGTTCCTTCTAGAAATCCCGTCTTAGCCAGATCATAAATCCGACCGTCAATCAGGATATTGGTATCCAAAATCTTATAGTGATGGAAGTTTGGTTCCGTTTCCTTATCCAAGACCTGTTTGTCGGTCTCTTCTTCAGCTTTCTTGCTTCGCGACTGGAACAGCTTACGCCATTCTTCAAGTCGAATCTTACTCAGCCGCGCCCCAATCCGGTAACCAAAGTACCCAAATAAAATCATCAAAATCCACGGAATAACTGTGCCGATGAAAAATGACGGTACTCGGAACAAGAATTGTGAAATCAATAAGGCGAGGGCTAGACCAACAATCGTTAGCAAGCTACCGAAGATCAACGTCATCGGGTTCTGTCGATTCAGGTACGCTTCGATTCGATTGATCAATCGAACCAGCACACCCGCAAAAAGCGATCCCAAAATAAGGAAAATAATAGCACCAAGCAAGATATTAACAATGATGTTGTTGACCAGTCGGCTGGTAATGCCCATCACTAACCAAGCCCGGGTGAAATATGCGGCACCCATCACGCCACCTAAGATAGCGAAAATAATCAAAATAACTGTCTTCTTATGCATGTTTACATTCACCTCCCTTCAAAGTTACTTTGGCCTTACACGTCCAAAGCCAGTTTTAACGCTTGTCGTAACGTTGACACGCCGACCACATCAATTCCGGGATCGGGCGTCCACCCTTGAAGGTTATTCTTGGGAATGAAGATCCGCTTAAAGCCCAGTTTTTTCGCTTCCGCAACCCGTTGTTCAATTCGATTAACCCGACGGATTTCACCAGTCAGGCCAACTTCACCGACAAAACAATCCGTTGGCTGCGTGGCCGTATCGCGATAACTCGATGCAATCGACAGTGCAATTGCCAAATCAATCGCCGGTTCATCCAGCTTAACGCCACCTGCTGCCTTTAAAAATGCATCTTGATTTTGGAGCATTAGATTGGCCCGTTTTTCTAGCACAGCCATCAACAACGACACCCGATTACGATCCAGGCCGCTGGATGTGCGTTGCGCATTACCAAAGACCGATGGTGTAATTAACGCCTGAACTTCTACCAAAATTGGCCGCGTACCTTCCATTGATACCACAATGGCCGAGCCGGTTGCGTCCTTCAATCGTTCTTCCAAGAAAATTTCTGACGGATTAGCAACTTCATACAAGCCACCTTCACGCATTTCAAAGATACCCAACTCATTCGTTGACCCGAATCGGTTCTTGACCGCTCGGAGAATTCGGTACGTATGATGGAGGTCACCTTCAAAGTAAAGAACCGTATCTACCATGTGTTCCAGAATCTTAGGACCGGCAATTGCGCCGCCCTTCGTCACATGCCCCACCACAAAAATAGTGATGCCATTGGTTTTGGCAATCTGCATCAGCTCACCAGTGACCGCACGAATTTGTGAGACCGAACCAATCGCCGACTCGATTCCCGGCGCCTGCATGGTCTGAACGGAATCAATGACCACGTAATCAGGTTTCATCTGTTCAATGTTCGCGCGAATACTGGCCATATCAGTTTCTGGATAAAGATACAAGTGGTCGCTATTGACGACTAACCGATCCGCCCGCATTTTAATCTGTGACGCACTTTCTTCTCCAGAAACATACAACACTTTACCGCCTGTTTGGCTGAGTTGCCCCGATACTTGAAGCAAGAGGGTTGATTTTCCAATTCCAGGATCACCACCGATTAGGATCAAAGATCCCGGCACAATTCCCCCACCCAGCACTCGGTTCAGTTCTTCCATTTGCGTCTTCGTTCGGCTTTCCGTTGAGTGTTTAATCTCACTCATGAGTTGTGGGTGTGACCGTTCTCCGGAAGCAGTGGTCCGGGTTGATTGTGGCTTGGCGGCAGCCGGTGTGACGACTTCTTCCACCATCGTGTTCCACTCACCACAATTGGGACAACGCCCCAAATAACGGGGTGAGCTATAATCACAATTTTGACACACATACGTTGTTCTTGGTTTCGCCACATTCATCCCTCTTTTTCAAATTGGTCTACTGTGTATATTTTAGCATATCTAACCGATAAATCCCCACTAGTCTGTCAGGGAATTTACGAATCAATTAAGTCCGATCAGATGAGCCAAAGCCACCGATACGTTCCTGTTGCGGTGCCTGTTCATCATCGGCCCGTAAATATGGCATGAAAATGCCTTGCGCGATTCGCTGGCCTTTCTTGATGACAACATCGCGGAGGCCAAAATTCAGGAGTTGCACAAAAATTTCACCCTCGTTTTTCTCGTTATTATAATAATCTGCGTCAATCACGCCGACACCGTTGGGCAATACTAATTGATGCTTCAATGGATTGCTCGATCGATTGGCTAAAATCAAGACTTCCCCCGGCTGCATGTAGGCCTTAATCCCCGTTGGGACCAGGTATGGTTTTAAATCATGCTGCCCCGCTGTCAGTTCATCAGTTGTCAACGCCTCACGGTGACGTAATTGCTTAAAGGCATGCAACACATCATGTCGCCAAATGGACGGTAAGGTAAAATCAGTGGCACACTCAAAATCATAACCCGCCGATTGTTTAGTCGTTCGGTAAGGCAGTGTTAATCCCTGATCCGCGTACTTACTCACAATTTCAAATCCTCGTTGCATGGTTAACAGCACTCCCTTAATCTTTTTCGTTCTGTTACCAGAATAAGCAACCTGCCCGTAGATTACCAGTAAAATTCTTCGCTCTTAAGAAGTTTTTTCCATCCATAAAAGGAGTTGACAAGTGTCGCCTGATAGACCAGAATCAAAGAGTAAGACTGGTCATGAAAGGAGTGCCCGTATGACAATCACGGAACAACCTGGTCAACTGAGTATCACGGTTGATGAACAGCTGTTGGCGCGCTTACACTATCTACCGTTAAGCGATTCACGTTGGGTTTTGGAACAATTATTTGTGCGCCCCAACCAACCTGCGGCTGAACTAGCTGAGCAACTGATAAATCGTTTTACTAAGCTTGCAACGGCCGCTAACGTCACAGTCAATGTGTTGGACCCCTATGCCAAACGGTACTTCGTCCAGCATCCAGCACCACAATTATTGGCAGCCAATCAGTTGCCAGTGACCGGTGCGGCGGCAATTCAACCAGCCGCTTTACACTTAGAACACGTAGAAGAGGAGTAATTTACTAATGGATCAAAACGCATTAAAGGCCCTCGTTGGTCAAGAAGCAGTTAAATACGTTGAAGATGGCATGATCTTAGGCATCGGGACTGGCTCAACCGTCCGTTACATGATTGATGCCCTTGGGGAACGGGTTAAAAATGAAGGCCTACACATCATCGGTGTTGCCACGTCAGACCGTTCTGCCAAGCAAGCTGAATCCCTTGGGATTACCATCAAGGAACTTGACGAAGTCGATCACCTCGATTTAACCATCGACGGGGCCGATGAAATTGATGACAACTTCCAAGGAATCAAGGGTGGCGGTGCCGCTCATCTCTGGGAAAAAATTGTCGCTATCAACTCCACTAAAAACATGTGGATCGTTGACGAAAGCAAAATGGTTCACCATTTAGGTGCCTTCCCACTCCCCTTAGAAGTGATTCCATTTGGTTCCAGCCACGTTCTAGAAAAGCTAAACAAGATGGGCTTCAACCCCAGCTTCCGGATGACAGATACTGGTGAACATGTCTTGACCGATTCCAAAAACTACATCATTGACTTACACCTCGGCCGGATTGATCACCCCCACGACTTAGCGAATACACTCAATGGCATTGTAGGTGTCGTTGAACACGGTCTGTTCTTAGACACGGTCAACACTGTCATCGTTGGTCGTCAGGACGGTCCCGAAGTTTTGAATGCTCGCGACTAATTAAATAGTTAATAACTGATTGCCCATTTGCCGGTTTCTCGCCGTCAAATGGGCTTTTTTAGCTAACGACTCACCGGACCAGGTTAACGCCCCTGTCCAGTAGTCCAGTATTACTTAAAATGCCGAATCACCCAATAAATCCCAAAAATGATCCCGCCAATTAAGGCAAAGAGCACCACAAAACAGACCAGGTAGTAAATTGAATCGCCTAAATTAACCACTTTCCCACCCCCATTCAATAATGAGAAGCTATCGTCTGTCCCCGAACCAATGGCCCACATAACCGCTCATTTTTAGAAGTCATTTCTGTCAATTATCCCCTATACTACCGTGATTTACTAGCGAATCTTCGCCAACTTCTCTAAAGCTATACAAAAAATGAGAAGATTGGCGTACAATGAGAGAATAGTTAGGAGAGTGAAGATAGTGAGTAAAGAAATCACAGCGGATCAAACCGCTCGTTATCAACAAGCCTTAGCCAGCGATGCTAGTGCCAAGGTGATCGAACGTGCCGTGACGCATCAAGGAATCTTAGCCACAGCAGCCGACTATGCTTCTGAAGCCGACATGAGCCCAGTATTTTCCATCGACTTGGACACAGGTAAAGTGGCCAACCAAAAGCAAAGTGGTCGTTGCTGGATGTTTGCTGCATTAAATACCATGCGGCATCATTTAGCTGATCTCTTTAAGTTAAGCGACTTTGAACTATCCCAGAACTACACATACTTCTGGGATAAGTTTGAAAAGGCCAACTATTTCTACGAAAATGTTTTGGCAACGGCAGATCAACCAACGTCTAGCCGTAAAGTGGCCTTTCTCATGACAACCCCACAACAAGATGGTGGTCAATGGGATATGCTCTGTGCCATCATTGAAAAGTACGGAATCGTCCCTAAGTCTGTGATGCCCGAAACTTACAACAGTTCCAAGTCTAACGAGCTCAACAGCACGCTGAACTTAAAGCTACGTAAGGATGCCACTATCTTACGTCAATTGGTTGCCGACAAAGCGAGCGACGATGAAATCGCAGCTGCTAAAGACAAGATGCTTCAAGAAGACTACCGGATCTTAGCCTTTACGTTGGGCGAACCCGTAAGCGAATTTGATTTCGAATATCGTGATGACGATAAAAACTACCACATTGATAAAGGTCTGACACCTAAGACCTTCTTCGATAAGTACGTCGGTTGGGATCTCAACGATTACGTTTCCATTATTAACGCCCCAACAGCTGACAAGCCATACAATCACACCTACACGGTGGAAATGTTGGGTAACGTCGTTGGCGGACGCGCGGTTAAGCACTTGAACGTCTCCATCGAAGACTTTAAGCAATTAGCCATCAAGCAACTCCAAGCTGGCCAATCTGTTTGGTTCGGTTGTGATGTTGGTCAAGAATCCGAACGGCAAAAGGGAATCATGGACACTAAGTACTACGATAAAGATACCCTCTTTAACGTTGACTTCTCCATGACTAAAGCTGAAAAGTTGGACTACGGCGAAAGCCTGATGACCCATGCCATGGTCTTAACTGGCGTTGACTTAGTCGATGGTCAACCAACCAAGTGGAAGGTTGAAAACTCCTGGGGTGAAAAGGTCGGAACTAAGGGTTACTTCGTCATGAGTGATGCTTGGTTGGACAAGTATTGTTACCAAGTTGTGGTTAACAAACAATTCTTGCCAGCTGACTTGAAGACTACTCAAGAAACTGAGAAACCAACTGTCCTAGCACCATGGGACCCAATGGGTGCTTTAGCTTAATTGGCTACTCGAAAAAACGTCCGAGAATTTTCTCGGGCGTTTTTTATATTGTCACGATAATATCACGCACCTATACGTGTACCAATACGTCAATAAAAAAAGTCAGCGGCACACGTTCACCGCTGACACCTGGTTATTTCAATTTCATTGGTTTCATAATATGATCAAAGGTCGCCATCGCTAAACCTTCCGTCGACCACTCAGGGTACATCGTTTTCTTCTCAAAATTATTCGACAGGAACACCACACCGGTCTGTCCGTCATGACTCATCACAAAGGTACTCTCATAATCATCACCCATGCCATGGCCATAATAACCACGTTGATTATCCAAATGATACATGCCACCAGCGTAATGAATCGATTGCTGCCGTTCATGGAGTACATTAGCCCCGGCCTTAGTACTTAACAAACTGCCTGAAATGATCGCCCGTTCTGCCCGGAAGACATCCCCCGCACTCATCGTTGCATTCCCCGTCGCTAGCTGACTCGCTAAATTGGCTGGCGCCGGTTTATGCGGCTGACTGTAATCTCGTGGAACGGCACCCGCATATCCCAATGTCATGCCCTTAGTCGTCGTTCGCAGTTGAGCAAAACTCGTATGGTTCAAATTCAGTGGTGTCACTAGTTGCTGATAAAATAACTCGTAGTAAGAATCATGCGTGACCTGATGCAAGATCCCCGCTAGTAGCGCATAACAAATCGGTTGATAGTCAAACTGCCCAACCTTTTTCGCATCCACTTTGGCATTTTGACTGGCATACTTGTACACTTCATTTTCAGTCAAGGTCGTAGCAGGCCGCAGCTGACCAACGATCCCGGCCTCCATATTCAGCATTTGCCGAATGGTGACCCGTTGGCTCCCAGGAATCGATGGGTAATATTGACTTAACTTATCGGTCAATTGCAATTGCCCAGTCTGGGCAGCCTTCATCACCAGCATCCCCGTCATCGACTTTTGGACAGAATTAATCATAAATTGTGACCGAACCGTATTTTTCTTATGGTGTTGGGCATTGGCCATCCCAAACGCCTGTTGATACACGACATGACCCTTCTTAACCACCAAAGCCGTGCCCACGAACTTTCGATTCTTCAATTCTTGCCGCAAGTGTGCACTGAACTTCGGGGCCGACTTACCAGAGTTAGCTTTATCAAACGCCGTTTTCTGATGATTGCGCTGTTGCCGACTAATCGCCGCCGCTTTAGCAATCACCGCATGGGTCTGCCGCGCATGCCGATGATTAGTCGCCGCAACTTCCTGCTTGTCTTGTTGATCGATTTGGTGCATCCCCAACACCACGCCGCCAATCCCCACGATGACAGCGAGCAAAACCGCCCAATGGCGTAAGTTTCGTTTATTCAATTTTCTCAATCCCCCAATTAGAGTCAATCTAACCTTTAACCTGATTATACGAAAAAGCCGGCCAAAAACAATCAGATCACCTGATTATTTTCGCCGACTAACCGAACTTATTATTTCTTTAAACAATTTAAAGCACTTGTTTGTCCAATACATTAAGCCGCGAATCAAATTCATAACGAATCGGTTCACCATTAGCCACTTCTACCTGACTAATATCAGCATCCGCCACCCGATCAAGATACTTAATCAGCGCCCGCAACGTACTTCCATGAGCCACAATGAGCTGGTTTTGACCATCGAGCAACCGCGGTGCCACCTGGTCTTCCCAATAAGGCATCAGGCGATGGTACGCCATTTCTAAGCTCTCACCCCGGGGCTCAACGTGCGGTCCAAATACATCGTAACGTCGATCTTGACTCACATGATCTAACAGTGGGGGGACGGCAGAAAAGCTTCGTCGCCAAATCTTAACCTGCTGTTCACCTACCTGCTGCTGGATGACGGCTTTATTTTTCCCTCGCAAGGCGCCATAATGCCGTTCATTCAGCCGCCAAGACTTGTACTCTGGAATGTACAACTGGTCAATCGCAGCAAGCACAATGTGTGACGTCACAATTGCGCGTTGGAGCATTGACGTATGCAACGCTGAAAACTGAATCCCGGTCTGCGCAACTAATTGTCCCGCCGCTTGAGCTTGTTCTCGTCCCCGAGCAGTCAAAGGGACATCGCTCCATCCGGTAAAAATATTGTCGCGATTGGCGACACTCTCTCCATGCCGTAATATGACCAGTGTTGCCATTAATCACGCTTCCTTTCTATCTCAATTCTCACCGCTAATCATAACATAGCTACCCACAACTTGTGTAAATTTTCACGCATAGTTCTTCTCATAAAAAAAGCTGAACAGTTGGCAGTTCGCCCCTGTTCAGTCTTATTGCATTAATCAATTGGCGACTCTGAATGTACCGTCAATTTAGTTGCAACCGCATCATCCGCTTCTTGAAATTCACGCGCGTCTTCCTCAGCCAAAGCCGATTCGCGAGCCTTAACTTGGTTACCCATGAAGGTAATCACAGACCCAATCAGGATAATGACAATCCCAACGATGGTATTGGTCAAGATCTTTTCATGAATTAAAACGGCTGCCAAGATGGGCGCTAGCCCCGGCTTGATGAAGAACACCAGTGACGCTGTCGACACGTCGGAGCGTTCCATTGCCAAAAAGTAAAAGGCGAAACCACCACCGGTCACACAAACACCTATAAAGAACAAAATCCAAAAATACTGCAAACTGACATTTTGCAAAATCGGTAGTGCCGCAAACTGGCGTAACCAGCCAACTTGTCGCATACCGCCGGCAACAACTGGAATATGCGTGACTAACATCACCACCAAGAGCTCCAAGGCCCCCGCAAAGAATGTGAAACAGGTCATAATAATGCCATTAAACTGGTGCCGTACAGATCCCCATCGTGAAACGATGCTATACAACCCAAAAGTTAACGCTGAGCCAATTGCCAAAATCAGTCCGACTGGATTCGTCAAATGTGCGGGATTAACAATCACCACTAGCCCAACGATTGAAACAATCACGGCTATCAAGTTTGCACGGCCGAGTCGTTCATGCAAGATCAGGTAAGAGAAGATTAAAGCAAAGACTGGGTTACAGCTGAATAAAACAGCTACCGTTGAGGCCTCGTCAACAGAAATTGCCAGTTGATAAAGGGTCATACTAATAATGACACACACGAACCCCGTTAGAAAAAACAAGCCCCAATCGGACTTGGTCAAACGGTGATGTTGCTTATGTAGTGCCCGTAACGCGATTGGCAAGAGGACTAACCCACCGATAAAGAACCGAATTAGGTTCAATTGGATGGGATTAAAGGCCCCACCCGCCGACTTCAAAGCAATTTCCATCGAACTAAACATTAACGTTGAAAACGCGATGTATAACAGTGTTTTTCTCAAAACTAGAACTCGTTCCTCCTTAAAAGACACCCCGTAACTTAAGCCACGTGCTGCACAATGACCATGAGAATCGGAATCACCACTAAACTTAGGAGGGTCGTTTCGGTTACCATAATGGCGGCATAATCAGCGTCAGCGTGGTACAACTTAGCCACGACCGGGGCATTGGTCATGACGGGCATCGCTGCCTGTAAAATAAAGACTTGTTTCATTAATATTGGCATACCAGTTGGCAATACCAACAAGGCCATTAACACCGGCGCAATAATGAACCGACCTAGTAAAATCCCCAAGCTATCACGGTCTAACCGAACATTTTGCAACCCGGCCCCGGCAATCGCCGTGCCAATAAAGATCATCGATAAGGGAATGGTCAGCCCTCCGACGTATTGAAAGTCCTGCATAATCCAATTAGGCAATTGGATATTTAATAAGACCAGCAAGACCCCCACCATAAAGCCTAATAATGGTGGCGAAAAGATTTTACCTAAAGTCTGCTTAAGGTCAAATTTTGACCCAGCTTGCCCATCGCGTTGAATCAGATACACACCCAGTGTCCAGAAAAACGTGGTATTGGCCATATAATAGACCAACACAAATGGCAAACTTTTTTCACCAAATAAGGCTTGATTGACGGGTAGACCCACAAAAACCGTATTTGAATTCAAAAACATGGACTCAAATAATCCCCGCCGATTGGGATGGATTCGGAAAATATGAAAGGCTAGGATCGACAGACCAAACATAATTAGCATCGACACCACTGGAAAACGGAGATCCGGTAAAGTCCTTTTCAAGGTCTCTGCCGAGAATTTCGCTGTAATCGTACTAATCATGTAAGCTGGCAACGCAATTTGGGTAACCAACCGTGCGATCAGCTTAGGGGCTTGTTCATCAAACCACCCTCGCCGCGATAGAACGTACCCGAGGCCAATCATCACTAAGATAATTAAAACACCGGAAACACTACGAATAAAGACGGCCATTCCGGGACCTCCCTGTTAAAGATTGTAAAAAAATTAGAGTTTCTTAAGCAACGCTTTTAATTATAGCACGCCCCTGCTATCTATCCTTGACGCAACCGGTTACAATTCCACATTTATCAGCCTTACCCTTACCTTGACAATGACTAAGATTTTTTAAAATTTGGACTAATTGGCCCAGTTTTTCACGAATTTATCCGGTCCGAACGTTTACGAATCGCCGTTTTTATGGTCTAATAAATTAATTGAGTCTACAGATTAATTCCAGGGGAATTTTAAGATCTGGTAAAGTCAACGGGCCTTTTTACCTTATAAGGCCCCGTTCCGATTTATAATGGGTAAAGATTTTGATGAGGATGAGGAAATAACTATGCCAAATGATAACGAAACAAGACGGCAACATCGACCGGAAGATTTCGAACAGGTCTATAGCAGCCGTGCCGACCGTAACTCTCACTATAAAGCACCACAGGTACATCCCCATCGCCCCGTGATGTGGACTATCGTAATTGCCCTACTCGTATTGCTAGGCGGGGGCCTAGCTTACGGGTATCAAGCATGGAACTCGGCCAAAAAAACGTTCAGTCAAACCTATGAATCTTCTAACGCAGCTAAAAGTCGTAATGTCTCAGCGGTCTTAAAGAAGAATAAACCCTTCTCGATTCTGTTAATGGGGACTGATACGGGGGCCTTAGGACGTTCTGATGTCGGCCGAACCGACACCTTGATGGTTGCCACCATCAATCCGACAAAGGAAACGGCCTATCTCACTAGTATCCCTCGGGACACACGGGTAACGGTTGGCTCTGGTGTCAACGCTTCGGTTCAAAAGATTAATGCGGCTTACACCATTGGCGGTTCGAAAACGGCTGTAAAGACCGTTGAGAATCTGCTAGATATTCCCATCGACTTTTATGCCATCGTGAATATGGGTGGCTTGGAAAAAATGGTAGATGCTGTTGGTGGTGTCGATGTTACACCACCACTGACTTTCCATTATGGTGCCGCTAATGTCACCAAGGGTAAGAAGATTCACTTGAACGGCAAGCAAGCCCTCGCCTACTCCCGGATGCGCCACGAAGATCCGTTAGGTGATTATGGCCGGCAAAAGCGACAACGGCAGGTCCTTCAGAAAATGGTCGTTAAGGCCGCTGGCTTATCATCAATTACACGCTATCAAACCATCCTCAAATCACTCAATGGTAACTTGAAGACTGATTTGACCTTCGATGATCTGATGCAGATTCGGGCTAAATATGGAGACGCTTCTCATCATATCAAGTCAGAAACACTACAAGGACAAGATGCCATGATTGATGGCTTATCTTACCAAGTCCCAACAACTAGTGAGCTTAAAAAAGTGTCCAATCATATTCGTAAAACATTGGAATTAGCCAATACGACTAAATTTACAACGGATGCTGATACTGACACGACTGGTTCTACCGCATACGGTAGCAGTGATAACAGTGGTTACGGCTACTAATAAACTATAAAAACCAACCATTCCTTTGCGAATGGTTGGTTTTTATTTACACGAAATTAAAAATTCCCCTTGCCAATTTGACAATTTTTCTATAATATCTAAATAGTAATAATTACTATTTAGATTGAGGAGAGAAAATCATGTCATCTTTTTGGAAAAAGCTATCCTTGTTAATCGTCTTGTTCACACTCGGTGGCACCTTAGCCGCTTGTTCGTCCCAAAAGAAAGCTACCACTAGTCAGGCAAAGCCAATCCACGTCGTTGCCAGTCTCGACTTTTATGGTGAAGTGGCACAAGCCGTCCTTGGGGATCACGGTACTGTCACGACAATCATTAAGAGTCCTAGCATTGATCCGCATGACTTTGACCCCACCCCCAAAGACGCACAGGCTGTCACCACGGCCAATGTGGTTCTTTCCAACGGCATCGGTTATGACGCCTGGATGCAAAAGCTCGTGAAGAGCTCTGGACGTAAGGGCGTCACTAATTTGCGTGTCGGTGAAGATGTTATGAAGAAAAGAGTTGGGGACAACGAGCATCTTTGGTATGATCCACAGACAATGGCGGCTCTAGCTAATGCCCTTGCCACTCAGTTCGGTAAACAGGCCCCCAAGTACAAACAGATTTATCAAAAAAACGCTGCCGCTTATATTCGCCACCTAGCCCCCTTACAGCAACAGATAAAGACGCTCAAGCAGCGAAGTCATCAACAACGAGTTGACGTTAGCGAACCTGTTTTTGACTACGCCTTAACGGCCCTCGGCTATCGGCGTAATAATTCTAGCTTTGAAATGGCCGTTGAAAATGGCACCGATCCTTCGCCTAAATCCATCAAAGCTATGCGCCAAGATATCATCAATCACCGAATTGCCTTTTTCGTAAACAACTCCCAAGCTAGTGACAAAACTGTCGCAACTATGGTCAAATTAGCCAAGCAACATCACGTCCCCGTCCTAAACGTTACTGAAACACTACCTAAAGGTAAGACCTACTTGAGTTGGATGCAATCTCAATACCGCCAGCTTGCCAAGATTCAGCAAGAAGCGGCCCACTAACCCAGCGAAAGACCTCGCTGACATATTGCCACATCGGTTAATACCATAAATAGGGTTTCCAAGAACTAGGTAGCTTCTTGGAAACCCTATTTATTATTGCAAATTATTTCCGTGTCATTCAGTCTACTGGTCCCTTAAATTAGGATTTAGTCTGCGTACCCGGCACCTTATCCGTAAAATCCATCGCCGATATCCGACCATGACGTCGTGCATAAAACAAAACTGCCAATCCAGAAAAGGCCACCGTAACCCCCAACAATATGCCCATCTCAGGAAGCGCTGTATTTCCAATCATCAGCGTCTCCCGTAATCCATTGACAGAATAGGTCATCGGCAACCAGGGATGAATGGCGTTAAAAAAGCCATTCGATAGCTGAATTGGGTAAGTACCGGCCGAGCCACCCAACTGTAACACCATCAAGATCATGGCGAAAAAGGCCCCCGGTCGTCCTAACACCAAATTCAGCCAATACACAATTGCCATGAAGGCCGCTCCTGTGCACAAAATCATCACGAAAGTTGCCCATGCATGAACGGGTGCCAGACCATCAATTAATTCCAAAAGACTGATAATCAGTATCGCTTCGCCTAGAACAAATGCCCCCATAATTGATGCCTTACCTGTCCACCAAGCCACCCCACTTCGCGGATATTTCCGTGGTGTATACATATCAAACATCATATTGAAGGCCAAAGCCCCCACAAAGAGGGAGACAGACACCATGTATGGTGCCATTCCCGTGCCATTATTGGGTGCATCGTCGCGCTCCGTATGGCTAGTAGTCGTTGGTTTAGCAAACTGCCGGTAAGTTAGCTGAGACGGATGTACCGTCGCACGATCCCCCGCCTTTTTAAGTGAGGTAGCTAATTTTTGATTACCCGTTTGTACTTTGGCTGTGCCAGTCGTCACTGACTCGGCCCCAGTTGCTAGTTTCCGTGTGCCAGCCGTTGCCTGCTGATTACCAGCAAGAATGGTTTGCATCCCCGACGTCAACCTTGGTCCATTAGTCGCCAAGGTCGTTAAGCCACTTGTCAGCTTAGTCGCCCCGGTATCCAGCTTTGTAACCCCTTGTTTTAACGCTGGCGTCTGTTGCGCTAACTTCGTCAGACCCGCAGTCACTTGGGCTGCCCCACTAGTTAACTGCTGATTTTTAGCTGTTAACTGTTGGGTTCCCGTCGCTAACTGGCTACTTCCTGAAGCCAGCTTTGTCGTACCAGCTGTTAGAGAATTTCCCTTAGTGTGCAACGCTTGCGTTCCAGCAGCCAAAGTTCCTGCCCCATCAGCTAATTGACTGACACCACTAGTTAACTGAGTGGACTTAGACGCCAATGTTTGCAACCCCGTGTTCAGTGCTGATAACCCCGAATTGGCTGTCGCTAAATGCTGGCTGAGCGTGTCTGCATTAATCGTCAAAGTATCAATTGCCGTCGCCAATTCATTCTGCTTACTTGCGGCCATCGTGAGTTGGGTTGAAAGTGCCGCAACATTCGTACTATCTGGCAGTTCGCTCAGATCTTGGCTTAATTGTTGGGCCGCCCGTTGGACCGCATTTAAAGATTGATCGTTCTGGCTGCTGGCTGTGTCGGCCGTCTTTAACATTGCCGCCTTTTGACTAGCCGTTAATCCAGCCTTATCCGCAGTCGCTGCTAGTTGACTGTGCAAGCTCGACTCAGCTGTTGTCTTAGCGTTAGTCATTGTCGTTAAGGCCGTCTCTAACTTTTCTGCATCCTGCTTAACTGCGGCCTGGGTTGTCGTACTCTCTGCCAAGCGACTAACCGCATGTTTTAAGGCCGCCTGTTGCGTGGCCGAGCCACCAAATGTCGTTTGTACCTTCTTCAACCCCGCTGCCAGTGCCGCGCTACCGGTCGTCAATTGTCCGACACCCGAACTTAACGACTGACTATGGTCAGCCACCTGGTTCAAATTGGTATTTAACTGAGTCGTCTTTTGATTCAGTGTAACTAACTGCTGACTCAACGTCCGAGCACCAGCATTGGCATTCGTCACACCAGCAACGTACCGTTGGGCCCCAGTACTGACCGTTTGTGACCCACTGGCTAATTGACCAGCAGCCACGTTCACGTGGTCTGCTCCCTGCGTATAGGCGTCCACGCCTTTGCTGACCCGTTGACTCCCCGTTGCCAGTCTTTGGCTGCCCACAATTAATTGCTGAGACTTCTGTAACAGTTGGTCCAACCCCGTTGTTAGTTGCTGACTTCCCGCTTGAGCTTGGTTGACGCCAGTAACATACGTTTGCAGGTGCTCGGTAAGTGTCTGTTCACCATTAGTTAGTTTGACAGAACTAGCTGCTAACGTCTTTAAACCACCGGCGACCTTTTGATCCGCCACCGTCAGTTGACGGCTACCCTGTGCTAACTGGTGGTTGCCCTTTGCTGCCGTCGTCAATCCCGTTCCCAACTTTTTGATTGACGTAAACATCGTTTGTGCATAGCTCTTCGTCACCTGCTCACCCACGCTTTGTGCGGCCGCTTTGGCGGCACTTTCCGTCATCTTAGCCGCAGTAAAATTGTGCCCGGCGCTCGTTTCATAATGTAATACCATCTTACTTGGCCGTTTGGTCATTAATGTCGTCGCGTTGTGCGAAAAGTTTTGTGGAATCGTCACAATCATATAGTATTTTCCCGCCTTGAGGCCCCGAGCGGCACTTTGGGCACCAACAATTTTGAAATCCATCCCCTGAGAGTGTCGCAAATTGGTTGACAGAGTCTGCCCGGCTGCCAGGTGTTGCCCCTGATAATCTACAGCGTGGTCATGGTTCACCACAGCCACCGGCAGATCTGATAGTTTCCCATAAGGGTCCCACATCGACTTTAAAAAGGTTACTGCATATATCGACGGGATCAACATAATCACAAATAAAACAATCATTAGCAGCTTATGCTGTTTTAAATACCGCCATTCTGCTTTAATCATCGCACTTCCCCCTTGTTTATGCTATAGTGTGAACAACTTAACCTCATTCGGTCATACAGCATACGTATTTTGGCGGAGAACTTCCACAACAAAAAGACCCAACCTGAGGATTAAGCCACACTTTCGCCTCATTTGGGGTCTAACTAGGAGGAACTGATGACCGATCGACGTGTTCAACGTACCAAAACAGCCTTACGTCAGGCCTATCGTAAAATTGCCCGACAATATCCTTACCATGACATTACCGTTAAACAACTCACCGATGAAGCTAATATCAATCGCAAGACATTCTATTTGCACTATGACTCTATCGACGACTTGGCCTACAGTTTCGCTGACGAAATTGCCGATAAACTCTTAAAACTATTGTTTCCCACCCCAGGAACGACATATTCAACTGTCGAACCTGGCTTCTGGTACGACCGTCTGTCGGCTTTTTTCGAAGAAGCCCCAGACTTTTACACCTTTATCCTCACCTCTGACGACTATAGCTTTGTATCACGGCGGGCTAAGCGCCAAGTTGCCATCGGTTTAACTCAAAACTTTCAACTCGGTTATGGCCTAAGCAAAGCCGATGCCAAGATTTGCGCTAATTTTCTTATCGACGGCACCTTAACCCTGTTCCGGCTGCGCATTACGGGTCAAATTGAGATGTCGTCTGCTGAGCTGAAACAAAAAATAGTGGCCTTAAATCTCACCGGACTTCGTGGATTTCTTAAAAGTTAATGTCCGTCATCGGAATAAACGATATAGGCGTTGTTCTTTTTCGAAAATGCGTTAAAATGGATGTAAACTAACAAGCCGATTTACCAGCAAAAAAAGCTACTAAAAGGAGCACACGGTTATGTATCATTTTTTTGTTCAACCACAAATTAATCAAGATAATCACCGAGTCTTTGGCTATGAAGTACTTTTACGCAAACAACAGCACGATTGCTGGGTATTACCTAAACACTTCACAGATATCTCTATCCCAGAACAAACGAAACTATTGGAGGAAACCGCTAATTCATTGCATACAGCTGTCAATAATCAGGTTTTAGCATTTAACATTGACAATCAGCAATTGCGAAATCCACTGACACTAGGATCGATCATCGCTTTGAAAAAACGGATTGCCCCAGCCGCTCTAACCATTGAGTTGACCGAGGCACCTTCGCTTGAAGAGATAAAGACCTTCAGTCTTGCTGTGCATCAGTATGGGATTGATCTAGTTCTCGATGATGTTGGCACTGGATCAAATACTTATCAAAATATTCGCGACCTGCTGCCGTTCGTCGATGAAATCAAATTCGCGATGCAAAATCTCCGGCAAACCGGTGAAGAGGCCTTAATCCCATCGAGTCTAGCGTTCTGGGCTCAGGTTGCCCGTGATTATCGGCTACGCCTAATTCTCGAAGGTGTCGAAGATGAAAAAGATCAAGCATTGGCCAAGAAAAATCACATTACACTCCATCAAGGTTACCTTTATGGCAAGCCTAGCTTGGTTTAATCCTCATTCATCTCAAAAATAAGACAACGACAGTGGCCGTTGTCTTATTTTTGGGCATTTTTTTAACTTTTACTAATATGATATGATATTAATAGCAGTCGTTAAATAAATGAATTAATATGTAATTAATGGACTAATTAACATTGAAACTTATAGCAGATTGGAGGACAACTAACCATGACCTGGTCACACTGGTTCGTGGCGCCCGCAATTACAAGTCTCTTTTTCTTACTGGGGGTCTTAACCTTATATTGGTTTTTAACCAACCGGATCGTCCGCCTGTTACAAAAGTTCGGCTACCATCCCGACCCCGAAACTGTTCGGAATGTCTTTGGCCTCCTCTATATGATTGTGATCATATTTGGCCTCCAATTCTCAGTTCGCGACTCAGCTAACAGTTGGGTTTTTAGCAATTTTAAAATTTTTGCGGTCGTTTTTGTCAGTTATTTCTTGTTAATGGATATTCATTGGTGGGAGACGATTGGTACAATTCTCATCTATATGGGCATTAATGGCACGCTAGGGATCCCTCTCTCCTGGATTTATGCCGGTGTCTACGTCGCCTTATTTTACGTCATGAAGGCCATGCGCACCCGTAAACAAGATCATTGGACAGACTATTTCCGCTTCATCATCCCATCACTGATCTTATCAGCAATTTTGTGGGCCCTTATCGGCTTTCGCTTTCACCTCACGACGACTAATATTCTGTGGGAAATGCTATTCATCTTCCTATTGTTAAGTATGATGTACCTCTACGTTGATTCACTTATGACCGGTGCCGCAACTCTGGCCCAGTTAACCTACACCACTAACTTTGATGAATTGACACACGTTAATAACTACTTTGCTTTTAAAAATGATTTCGAAGAACAATTTGCCCACAGTCGCACAACAAATCAGCCACTAACGCTTATGTTGTTTGACATTGACCACTTCAAACAAGTAAATGATACCTATGGGCATTTAGCCGGTGACTACGTTCTCAGCCACACCGCCCAATTAGTGACTAAGCAACTTGGTGAACTCGATGAAACCCTTCACCTCTACCGCACTGGTGGCGAAGAATTTACGATTCTATTTACTGGCTATACCACCGAACAGGCGGCGCCCTTAGTTCACTCTATCGCGCAGCGCGTTCGTGAGGCACACTTCTCTCATGATGGTCATCAAATCTCGATTAGTATTTCGGTTGGGGTGACCCAACTTCGTACTGACGACGATCAGCGAGTCGATATTTTCCATCGCGCAGATAGTAACTTATACCACTCCAAACAAACTGGCCGGGATCGCGTCACGATCCAATAACTAACGACCTATCGCAAACACCCCACTCGACAAATTAACTGTCGAGTGGGGTGTTTGGTATTGCTCATCAGTAGCTGGTTGCATTCCCCATTGGTGGCGTGTAGGCTTAAAGTACTTATCTCGAGGGGGAATAACAACATGGTATCTGCTCTGAAACGATTTTGGCAAAGCCCATTAACTGCTTATTACTTTGCACTAATCTTGCTCATCATCCTTGCCTGGAACGCCCGGGCCTTCTTATCCTTAACGCTGTTCACGATCATCTTCATCTATCTTGGTAATGCGGCTACTATGGGACTTGAACACCGGCTTCACGTTCACCATTTAATTGCGACCCTGTTAGTGTATCTGATCTTTTTAGGGATTCTAGTAGCTGCATTTGCGCAAATCATCCCGCCACTGGTCACGGAAGTTTCCCGATTACCACACACGCTCAAGGAACTGGTCACTACCTATCCCCAATTAGAAACCACCCTGACCAGATGGATTAAAAATCTGACTCAAAATGCCTCAGTGATCAACAACGGTAAAACCTTATTTACAAGTGGCATTGTTAAGTTATCCCGCTTTAGTTCTGGTGTGGAAACCGTTATTTTGGCCTTCTTCTTTAGCTTTATTTTCAATCTCACGAAGACCCAGTTACGCCACTTCGTTCATGCATTTACCAAAAGCCGCTTTTCCCGTTTGTTTGTCCCCATGGGTGAGTTGATTCTGAAATTTGTGACTATTTTCGGTACGGTTATCGAAACCCAATTGATGATCTGTTCCATCAATACAGTGTTGATGGTGATTGGCCTTTGGTTAATCGGCATGCCTAGCCTCTTAATTCTCGGAATTATGGTTTTCTTTCTCGGCTTGATTCCGGTTGCTGGTGTGTTAATCTCGCTCATTCCACTGACCATTATCGCTTTTATCAGTGGTGGCATTCTGCGCTTGACTGCGGTGTTAGTTCTCGTGATTTTAATTCACTTGTTTGAATCTTACTTTCTTCATCCCCGTCTCATGGCCAATGCGACTAACTTGCCTATTTTCGTGACCTTTATTACATTAATCGTTAGTGAAAGAATCGTCGGCGCTTGGGGATTAATCGTCGGCGTGCCACTGGTTGCCTTCTTCTTAGAAGTCTTCGACGTGCAACTCAAGCCCCATCGACCAACGACCATAGAGTCAAACCATCATTGATAACGTTGCCAATCCAAAAAGGTGATCACTGAGTAAAGACCAGTGACCACCTTTTTTCAATAGAAAATGCCTAACCAGTAGCCGCCAATGCCCAATACAAAGACACCCGCTAATAGCCACAACGGTTTTACATGGCGCCGTAGCAACCCCACACACCCCACCGTTAAGATGAGGGGAACGAGTCCCGGCAATAATTGATCCATCATTGCTTGGAGCGATAAGGTTGTCTGGTGGCTCGTCGCAATAATTGGGGCCAATCTAACGTGAGTCCATCGGGGAATGATGGCCCCCATCACAAACATTCCCACAATTGAAGCTCCCAACGTCAATTGTTGTAAGACCCCACTACTGAGGCTCGTCACCACTTTCAGGCCTTGCCGATATCCCCAACGCTGCGCGCCCCATCGAAACCCGAGTCGTACTAAATTCCAACCTAAGAAGAAAACCAGTGGTCCAACGATACCGAACCCACTCAGAGCCAAACTAGCGGCAAAAGCACTCAGGATTGGCCGCCAGGTGCCCCACCAAACCGGATCAGCCACACCGGCCAAGGAACCCATCATCCCAACCTTAACCGCATTGATGTCGGTAGCACTCACAGGTTTTCCATTCGCTCGATCCTCTTCTAAAGATAATGTCACTCCCGTAATTAAGGACTGCATATAGGGCATGGTATTAAAGAGTTCTAGGTGTCGCTGAGCCGCAGCCCGCATTTCAGCCTGATCAGTCGCATAGAGCCGTCGAATTGCCGGAATCATAATATAACAGAAGCCCAGATTTTGTAACCGCGGATAATTCCAAGCAGCCTGTTCCCATCCAGAGCGGCCAAAAATCAAAAGCTGGTCGCCTAAGGTTAATGTTTTTGGTGCTCCCGAATCTGTCATGTTCGCTGTCTCCTTACAAGTCATCTAGTTCACGATCCAATTCATCTTCATCCGTAGAGGTTGGGCCGGTGCCACCACCATGTGGATGGCCCAATCGTAAGTAAATGATGGCTAAGCCAAATCCAATCAGCCCCAAAGCGACCAGACTAAGGTGGCTATCCGTGGCCAGTGCAAATCCAATGAAGAAAAACGGCCACAATTGCCGCGTTGCCATCATATTAATCACAATGGCAAAACTGACAATAACCAATAAACCGGCGGTCACGCGCAATCCACCTTGCAGTACCGCTGGAATTGCCTGATAGCCTATTTGCAACCACTGCGTTGGGACCATCATTAATAGGGCCGTCGGTACTAACACCCGTAGTCCTTGTGAGACCACGGCACCGCGCTGTAGCCAATCAATTTGTCGTAAATTACCATTAGCGGCTGCCACATCAGCCTGTCGAACCAGTGGTACGATCAGTTGGCGTAATCCGCGGGTTAACCCCTGACCAATCAGTGCTAATGGGATCGCCACAATGACTCCCATGGCGACCGGCAGATGTGCCGGGCCACTCACCCACCAAGCAGCCACCACAGCAGCCAATGCTGGATCTGGTGCCACCGCCGCACCAATGTTCATCCACCCTAACGTGACCAACTGAAGTGAAGCCCCCAGCGCAATCCCCGTTACTAAATTCCCCGTTGCCAATCCCACAAGGGTACAGGCAACAATGGGCTGATGGAATTCCCATTCGTCAATCACCCCTTCAACCCCGGCCAAAAAGGCGATAAGTAATACACCCCAAACATTCACTAGCTGCTTGACTCCCTTCATATCATCTTAAATCTGTTTACTCGCAAAAACACCCCGCTCGATGAGAGTAACCCACCGAGTGAGGTATTAAGACAAGCCTTTTTTAGTTGCCAATGTCAAGAAATCCTGTTGTCGATCGGTTGGCACTGTCTGCGTATAGACAGGTACCCCGGCCGCCACCAACTGTCGGGCCGCTGCAACATCGGCTGCATCGGCCGACACACTGTTGGTCAACATCGTTTTCCCCGCCGTATATGGCAGATTACCCACATTAACCCCTGTAGCGGTCAAATCAATGCCAGCGGCTGCTAGTTGGGCCATCTCAGCTAGGCTTTCGGTTAAGATAATCGGTTGAAACCCATCAAACCGACTATCCTGATAGATTTGGGTCATTTTAGCCACCGATATCACGTTAGCTTTAGCTTCAGCAGGCGCCGCTTGGGTAATCAAGACCTTACGTAACTGATCCTGCGCAACCGCATCCGATACCACTAAGATACGATTAGGTTTAACCGTCTTGGTCCAGACCGTAGCGACCTGACCATGTAATAAGCGGTTATCAACCCGCGCTAATTTAATTGTCATGGTCATAATAAGTCGTCCTCTCTTGCACCTGCTTGTAAATCCAAATGGCGAATTCCGCCCTGAGCCGCTCGCTCAAGATGGGGAATCACTTCCGCTAACGTTTGATTCTGAATGGACAATGCTTCAATTAGCATTGGCAAATTCAGACCAGCCACGAGGCCATATTTATCTGGCTGTTGGGCCACCACCCGACTCGCAGCGTTAAATGGTGAGCCACCCCACAGATCAACTAAAAACAGCAACTCCGAAACGGGTTGCATATCTGCGATGGCTGCTTGGTAATGATTTGCCAAATCCTCAACACTTTCATTAGCCGCTAATGTCACCGCAACAACCTTTTGGGCTTTTCCAAAAATCATTTCTGCACTTTGCAAAATTCCACGGGCAAATTCTCCGTGACTTGTGACGATTATGGCGAGCATTCTGCCACCCCTTTATTCGTTCCGCTAAATTAGCCGTTTTCTGTAAATGGCGTCTGCATTTAATATAGCATAAAAAAGCGTTTCCATCTACCACTCCGGTATTTTTACAACAGATCAAGCATGGCCTGCGGAGTCGTTAGGCTAACATCTGGCGTAAAATCCCGCGGTGTTCGTCCATTCCAAGCGGCAAAGCCAAAGGTGACGCCAGCTGCCGCGGAGGCCTCAGCGTCATACACCGTGTCGCCTAAATAGATGGTGTCACTTGGTTGGGCGGTTAATCGCTGCATCGCCAATAAAATCCCGTCAGGTGCTGGCTTACCATGCGCAATATCTTCAGCAACCACTGCCTGGTCAAAATATTGGTCCAATCCTAAGCTGACAACATCTCGATCATATTCAAATCGACGCTTAGAGGTCATAATGGCCAGTTGGGCCCCCGCTGACCGTAATTGTTCCAAGGCAACCGGAATCCCATCATAAATGGCAACCGTATCCCGATAATCTTGGGTTCGTGGGCCCCATTCGGCTAATACACCCTCAATATCGGGGACGTTCAGGCGAATCAACGCGTCTTTACTAGGAATGCCAAAGGTCGTTGCGAGTTCCGCATAAGATCGCTCAATCCCGCGTTCGTGTAAGATTGCTTGTAACGATTTCATATACATGGCTTCCGTATCTAATAAGGTGCCATCAACATCAAAAATAAACGTCTTCATTTGGCCAGCACTCCTCGTTCATTAAAAATTTAAGATCGTATAAAAGAAAAAGGTCTGACCCGAAGGCCACACCTTAGTTTATCATGCTTTATTGCCTAATGGGAATCTGCTGACACGGCTTTTTTGGGTAATGCCGTTGTCGCCGGCTCCCCTTCGACCACTTCCACCGAACGTTGCAGATTACGAAGTTGCCGAACCGCTCGAATCCATGATGGAATCAAAATCGCACAGGAACCTAACCAAGCCAACGGTTCTGCGGAAACGGCCCCAGCATAGCCAAATGCTTTAACCATGACCAAAGCGGCAAAGACCCGCATGGTTAATTCACCAACACCGGCAAGCGTCGGCAAGACCCGTCGTCCCAGTCCTTGTAGCGTATTGCGAATAATGAAGAGCACGCTCAATAGCAGGTAAGTACTCCCAATAATATTGAAGTAGGTCTGAGATAATTGGATAACATGTTCGTCTGCCGTTCCAATAATCAGCGTCACAATGGGTTTCCCAAAAAAGATCACCAAGGCTCCGGCAAAGACGGCAAAGCTACCAGACAGCCAGAGAGTTTTCTTAACCCCTTCCATGATCCGCCCATACTTACCGGCACCAAAGTTCTGTGCGGCAAAAGTAGCCATGGTTACCCCAAATGAGGACATTGGTAGAGAACACAATTGATCGACCTTAGAAGCAGCCGTAGAAGCAGCCACAGAGTCAGTCCCTAACGAGTTCAGGGCGGCCTGCATCACCATCGTCCCAATCGCAATGATCGATAGCTGAAAACCCATGGGCATCCCTGTTGAAAAATGCTGCCACAATTCATTAGCACTCACTTTGAAATCATCCCGCGTAATGTGCAGTAACGGAATCGAACGAATGATGTACACCACACACAACAAGGAAGCAACCACTTGGGAAATGACCGTCGCCCAGCCGGCACCGGCAACCCCCATGTGAAAGACTAAAATAAATAATAACTCTAAAACAACGTTAACAACGGTCCCGATGACCAAAAAGATTAATGGCGTTCGGGAATCCCCCAGTGCACGAATAATATTAGATAACAAGTTAAACGCCATCGATGCAAAGATTCCGGCAAAGATGGTACTGATAAAGATCCGCGCATTGGCAAAAATACTGGCTGGTGTCTGCATTAATTTTAAAATCGGGTCAACAAATGTTAGTGACAGAACCGTCAAAACAATCGTCATCAAAATTGAAATAATGATGCTCGCCGCAAAAGATTGCCGGACGCCCTTATAATCCCGGGCGCCAAATCGTGTAGCCGTAATAATCGCTAATCCCGCCGTCAACCCTTGGGCAAACCCAATAATTAAAAAGTTGATTGAACCAGTGGCCCCCACAGCGGCAAGCGCCTTAACACCAAGGGTTTGGCCAACCACCACTGTATCAGAGACATTGTATAACTGTTGGAATAGATTACCAATCAACAGTGGAATCGTAAAGAAGAAAATTAGTTTCAGGGAATTACCCTTGGTCAAGTCGCTCATGTGCGGACCTCCTTTGAATTTTTTGTCAATCAAATTGACGCAAGAAAACTATCATAACGCCTAACCAGACGAATGTCAGTCTTTTTGCTTGAAGTCTTTGCCATTAAGAAATAATCTTACACGCTTCTTAAGATTTTTTGAAGACCCATTTGCGTTGAAAACGATTGCGGCAAGCAATTGTTATCTGTTTGTCATTTAACTCACTGGTTGACAAGTCTCCAATTTAAGAATTTAATGGACTTATCCACTATTTTTTATAAAAGAGGTTACTCATGACTCAACCCATTACCTTTAATAAATATATTGCCAGTATTTACCGCCAATCTAAGCATGACTTCAATGAGCAAATTGCAGCCCTCGACTTGCGAGCAACGACAGGCGACCTGCTCTTATTTGTTGCCGATCATCCCGGACTCACGCAACGGGAGATTGCCCATCAAATGGTACTAGACCCCAGTCTGGTCGCTCGTGACTTACGCGCTTTAACCACTAAACAATTGGTTGAGCGGACTCCCGATCCACAAGATGGCCGTGCCCAACGCATTACCCTAACACCAACTGGCTACCAGCAGGCCGACCAGATTCGTCAAGTGATGGGCGCGTGGTGGCAGGCCTTATTTGCGACAACCCCACAGGCTAATGCTCAGGTGACTGGTCAACAGCTTGCGGCCATTTACCAGACCCTCCAACAGCGACAAGAAAGGAACTGAAAACTCACGACAGCATTTATCTCTTTTTTAAAACACTATAGTTGTCTCACATTTGGCCTAATCCTTATGGCCATTGCTGTGGCTCTCGCCAAACTTGCCAGCTTGGGAACCTCGCCAATTTCTAGCATTCCTAATGTTGTAAGTCTCATGACCCCACTCACAATTGGGCAAGTCACGATTCTCTTCATGATCGTGCTCATCTTATTAGAAGCGGCCTTTCTGCGCCATGAGTTTTCCCCTTGGGCCTGGTTGCAGCTAATTCCTTCCGTTATTTTCGGTGTCTTAATTGATGCTTTTACTCACTGGTTAAGCTGGCTGCCACTACAGCACTACGGGGCCCAGCTACTAGCCACCTTACTCAGTATTGTCATTCTCGCTTGGGGCGTCTTCTTTGAGGTTAATTCGAAAACAATCGTGATGGCTGGCGAAGGCATAGCAGGTGCCGTTGCCGTCGCTACCCACCGAGAATTCCCCCGAGCCAAGGTCTGGTGTGATGGCGCAATGGTTGTTGTCGCGATCATCTTGGCCTTATTTGGCCTTCACGGGCTAGTCGGCGTCCGGGAGGGAACCATACTATCGGCCTTAATCACTGGCCGACTCGTCAGCGCTTATACCCGATGGTGGCCGCAATTAGTCACTTGGATTCAAGCTTAATCCTGCCATTCAAACCAAAAGAATCAGTCCGCTCGGTACACTTCCCAGCCAGACTGATTCTTTTTGTCAGTTATTAAAACAACTCCAAGACCCGCTTTAGATTCTGTTGTAAAATCTGGACGCCCTTGTCAACCGGAAATGTGCTGGTATTAAATAGCGCAATGTTCCCGATACACATCTCAAAATAAAGGCGTTTGTTCATCTCCAACTGGCTAGGATCAGTCGTTACCTGTTCGATGTACTGACCAAACATGTCCCTTAAATCATTAAGTGCGGCTCGGACTTGTTGGTTCTCCCCAAACTCGACAATTCCAGCAACCATGTCGGCAAAACTAATTCCCATCTGTGTTTGCGTTAAAAATAATACCCCACCGTGTAAAAGTGCCGTCTTACCTGTATCTTCGGTGAGTTGACTGGCAATATTTGCCGTTAATTGCTGAATGTAAAGGGAAATTACACCACTTTTAACATCAGCAATATTATCGACGTAACGATACAACGATTGCGGTTTAACGCCACATTGCCGGGCTAATCCATTGTAGGTTAACTTGGAAAAGCCATTCTGGGCAACGATTGTCTCGGCTTGTTGTAAGACTGTCTCCCGCGTTAAAACACCTGATTTCATGATTAAATTCACTCCCCTTAGACTTTTGACTTGTCAGACTCATGGCATGAGTCTATAATACATTTTATCGTTTGAATCTTCAAACGACTACGTTCATTAAATCATAAAACAAGGAGCATTGGCGATGGCTATTTTAAAAGTTAAAGATGCAAATATTGCGTATACAACGCTGGGAACTGGTCCGCTACTGATCATGATTCCCGGAGCCAACGGAACTGGTGACATTTTTGCCGGCGCCGCCAAGTTTCTCCAAAATCACTTCACAGTCGTTATGTACGATCGTCGTGGCTATGGGCAAAGCGAATTGACCGCCCCGACCCCAGACGATATCGCGGATATCACTAACACTTACCGGATCAAAACCGATGCAGCCGATGTCAACGCGTTGGCTCACTTTCTAAGTCCCCACCAAAAAGTCTACCTTATGGGAAGCTCATCTGGTTCAATCGTTGCCATGGAAACGCTCCAAGACTTTCCAGACATCGTGGAACAGATTGCCTTTCATGAACCACCCATCAATAGTTTTTTGCCGAGCGCACATACGGATCAGGCCAAAAATAACGAAATCGTTGCCACGGCTCTAGATGGTGATATGCAAGCCGCTATGACGTTATTCTTTAAGGCCATGCGTATTGGTCAGCTAGACGCCCAAATGATGGGTAAGCCTGCCGTTAAGGCTGATGCTGTAGCCACTGATCAGCGAATCAAGGGGATGCAGTATTGGTTCAAATACGAAATTCGCCAATACACCAGTCGGCAAATTGATATTGACCAATTGAAGAAATACCGTGATCAGATTAGCCTGCTTAACGGTACCGATTCTCTAGGCTCTTATCCGCAGATGGTTAACCACTTTTTAGCAGACTACTGGCACGTTACGATTTACGATATTCCTGGCGGTCATTTAGGATACGCCCAAAAACCAGAGGGCTTTGCCACCACCTTGGCCGCCATTTTTCGTTAAAAGTCACATAGAAAGAAGCTGTTGATATGCTTTATAACAAAATTGATGTTCACGCCCACTATCTTTCACCGGGCTACAAAAAATTCTTAAAGGATCAGTTCAACGATATGGGTGATGGTGTTAAAACCCCCGAATACAGTATCGACACCACGTTAGGCATCATGGATCAAGCTAAAATTGATTACTCAATCCTTTCCATCTCTTCACCCCATATTAATACCGGAGAGGCTAGCAGCACCTTTGACTTAGCGACCGAAGTTAACGAGTATGCCACGACTCAGCATAATAAGTACCCGGATAAGATTGGTTTTTTCGCCTCAATTCCACTTCCTTACGTTGACGAAAGCCTATCAACGATTAAGCAAATCGCCACTGACGGCCAAGCTGCGGGGTTTACCTTACCCACTAATTCACGCGGCGTTTATCTTGGAGATCCACAACTGGACCCCATCATGCAGGCCTTAGACGATCAGCATGCTATTGTGGCCTTACACCCTAATGCACCCGGAATAATCGATTCCCACGTCAATCAAGACGTGCCACAGCCCATTCTAGAGTTCTTCTTTGATACCACTCGCACGGTCGTCAATATGCTGACCCACGGTATTTTTACCCGGTACCCAAACATTAAATTTATCATCCCCCATGCAGGTGCCGTCTTACCCCTAGTGGCTAATCGAATTCCTTTTGCTAGGGGATTAAATCCTAAGTTAACCCCCGAACAATTGGATATTCAAAGTGTCATGAGTAGCCAATACTTTGACGTTGCTGGTATGGTATTATCGCAGCAATTACCGGCACTCCTTGAATTAATTGACCCCGACAAATTATTATACGCATCCGACACACCTTACACACCAACACCAGCAGTGATTGGCTTAGCAAATAAATTGGAAACCACTGATTTACTATCCCCGTCCCTTAAGACCAAGATGTTTCGTCAAAATGCCCAGCGATTATTCAAGCTGTAACTTAACGCAAGATTTCTAACGCTAGATATACTAAAAGGTACTTGGCAGACACTGACTGTGTTGTTCTAAGTATCTTTTTTGTGAGGACGATCTGCGCCTTGCGTTCTCATTCAGTGAAATAAAAAGAGCGAGAATCAACGTTTTACCGCTGATCCTCACTCTTTTTCGTTATAGATGCGGCCAAGAAGATTCGAACTTCCACCCGGATTACCCGGACAAGATCCTTAATCTTGCGCGTCTGCCAATTCCGCCATGGCCGCATTAACTCACAAGAAATAGTATACCAAATGATTTTCATCCTGACAATATTTTTTGTAAGTTAATTCAAAATAATTGGTTATTTAGTCGTTAACCGCCTAGGCCAACGTCTAAGCGTCCGTCAAAACCGTAGCACCATCAGGGTCCAAATCCAAGATACGCAGACTACCGGCCAAATCAAGCTTCGCCAGTTTTGTCCGCAATAGCGTCACTTGCGCCGATGTACCAAAGGTCACAACTGTTGGACCAGCCCCACTTAGGTACGTTCCTGTGATCCCCAACTCATGGGCTGCATCCCGGATTTGTTTCAATTCAGGCACCAACTGTGAACGCGCTTGTTCGTGAAATTCATCGCGTTCAATCATTTTCGCTGCTAATTCCCAATCCTTGGTCAGCAATGCCGCCACTAAGACATTCGCCACACCACTGGCATGAACCGCTGTCGCAAATGGCAAGTCCTTTGGCAAAGCCTCACGACTCTTGCGTGCTAGTAACTTTTGGCCTGGGATAAAGACTAAAACCCGCAGCTCAGGCAAGGGTAACTTGATTGCCGTAGTCTCATCTTCATTTACCGTGGCGACCGCCGCCTGTCCCAACAACGCTGGTGCGACATTATCCAACTCACCGCCCAATTTAACGGCCCAGTTTAACTGTTCCGGAATTGTTAAGTCCATTTCACCCAACTCATTGGCAATCTTAATCCCAGCGATAATGGCACTCGTTGAACTACCTAATCCGCGAGATACCGGAATATCCGACATAACTGTCAATTGATGGGGCGTCAACTTGGGGTTAACCTGTAAGGCCGTCTTGACCATCAAGTTGTTTTCATCCCGAGGAATTTCTGTCCCTAAGGCATGATTAACCCGCCACTTTTCTGTCTTTTCTTCAATAATCACCGTCAAGTATAAATGTAACGCTGCTCCAATTGAATCAATACCAGGACCGAGGTTTGCCGCTGTCGCTGGTACCCGAATAATTGTCTTTCCCATGATTTTGACCTCCTTATGCATGCGGCCGAGTCGTTGCTAAGATGGTTTGCCGCCACTTTAGTCGTCCCCGACACCGACCACACACGAGCTTATTCACATTAATTTTTCGCGCCCGGTAATAGACCTGCTGACACCGGGTACACTGATACATTTGCCAATGGCGGGGCTTGATGACCGGGGCCGGTGCTGGTGCAAATCGTAAGCCGCCGACTTGCTTTAATAGCTGTTTGAAGGCCGCCGTGCGATGTTGTCCCGACTGCCCGGCTAAATGTAAATGGTAGTGACACAATTCATGCTTAATCACGCCAATTAGCGTAGCTAAATCATGCTCAGTTAACATTTTGGGATTCAATTCAATGTTGTGATCGGTCAGTCGGTATCGCCCGCCCGTCGTCCGCAGTCGTGCGTTAAACGTGGCTTGGTGGCGAAACGGACGACCAAAGCTGACTTGAGAAATGTGCTCGACCAGCCGCTGAAGTTCTGCATCAGTCACGAGCAGCCTGCTTCATCGTCAACTGAATGCGTTGGCGATTCTCATCAACACTCAACACCCAAACTGTCACCACATCACCAATTGTGACTACCGTGCTAGGATCACTGACGTAGTGATCAGCTAACTGGGAAATGTGGACCAAGCCATCCTGCTTAACCCCAATATCCACAAACGCACCAAAATCAACGACGTTCCGGACGGTACCTTGCAATTCCATTCCCGGTTGCAAGTCGGCCATCGTCAACACATCCTGCCGTAACAGCGGGGCTGGCATACTATCCCGTAAGTCACGACCAGGTTTACTTAACCCGGTCACAATATCCGCCAAGGTTGCTGGTCCAATCCTCAACTGGTTCGCCCACTGTTGCTGATTGAGTTTGGCTAATTGCTGTTGCAATTGCGGGGTGCCAACGCTCGTGGTTGTGAGGTTCAACCCGGTTAATAGCTGACGGGCGGCTGAATAACTTTCCGGATGGATATCCGTGTTATCCAGCGGGTCACTGCCCTCAATAATTCGTAAGAAGCCCACCGCTTGTTGGTAGGCTTTCGGCCCCAAACGAGGCACCTGTTGCAGGGCCTGCCGACTGTTAAAGGCGCCATGATCGTTACGGTAAGCGACAATGTTCTTAGCAGTCGTCGTTGTTAGGCCCGAAATATGGGTGAGCAATTCGGGACTTGCCGTATTAACATTAACCCCAACTTGGTTAACCGCCGTTTCAACGACTCGATCAAGTTGTTCATCCAACGCTTTTTCGGGAACGTCGTGTTGGTACTGCCCGACCCCGACAGCTTTCGGATCAATCTTAATTAATTCAGCTAAAGGATCTTGCAACCGTCGACCAATACTGACCGCTGACCGCTCTTCAACGTGAAAATCAGCAAATTCAGTCCGCGCATTGGCACTAGCCGAGTACACTGAGGCACCGGCTTCATTGACCAACACATAGTACACTGGCCGGTTCAATGTCTTCAGTATTTGACTCACAAATTCTTCGGATTCACGACTAGCGGTCCCATTACCAATGGCAATCATTTCAACGTGATAGTCCTCAAGCAATTTTTTAAATACTGGTGTTGCCGCCGCCCGTTTCTTAGCATCGGCCGGCTTATGTGGATAAATGACTTGTTTAGCTAAAAAGCGACCATTAGCATCCATAATTGCTAGCTTACAACCGGTTCGATACGCCGGATCAAACCCCATCACAATTTTCCCTTTGAGGGGTGCCTGCATCAACAAGTGATACAGGTTATTGCCAAACACTTGAATGGCATGTTCATCGGCCTGATCCGTTAATTGTCGGCGTAATTCCCGTTCAATTGCCGGGCCTAAAAAGCGCTTATAAGCATCCGCAAATGCCGCTGTGACTTTTTCCACAGCTGGTCCGCGGTGCTGACCCACTAGCCGAAAGTGACCATATTGCAGAATGGACGTCGCATCAACATTAATTCCCACAGATAGGATCTTTTCTCGTTCACCCCGATTAATCGCTAACACCCGATACGGCGGCACCTGCTTTAAGCTCTGCGTAAATTCATAGTACGTCGCGTAAACTTGTTGTTCATCCTCCGTAGCGGCCCCGCGCTTAAGCTTACTGGTTAACTCTCCATGCTGCCACGTATAACGTCGAATCCATTCACGAAAGGCGGCCTGTTCACTAAATGTTTCTGCCAAGATTTCGTGGACACCAGCCCAGACACTCGCCACATCAGGCAATCCCTTATCTGCGGCCGCTAGAGCAGCTGCCCGTTCATCTAAGCCACCCGTTGGGAACGTTAATAACCAATTAGCTAGCGGTGCCAACCCGGCTTCCCGAGCAATCGTTGCTTTGGTGCGCCGCTTTTGCTTGTATGGCAAATAAAGATCTTCCACCTGTTGTAGCACAGTTGCGTGCATCAAGTTTTCTTTGAGTGCCGGCGTTAATTTACCTTGCTCTGCAATCAGCTTTAATACATCGTCGCGCCGTTGATTCAATTTGGTCAGCCGATGGGCTTCGTCTTCAATATCGCGAATGGCGACTTCATCTAGTGATCCCGTCCGCTCTTTTCGGTACCGAGCGATAAAGGGCACCGTATTACCTTCATCCAATAGGGTCAAGACGGCTTGAATCTGCCGCACACGATATTGACTCAACGTTTGATGAATTGGCTGAGCTAATTCACTTAAAGCTGTTTCTTGTTTCGTTGCCATGCAACCCCTCCGTTATTTCTTCATACTCGCATTATACCATGTTCTGGGAACCTAACCCGCTTTGGTCGTTAGGCGTTATCGTTTCGGTTGCCAAATGGGCACCTTGCAAATCCACAAGTCTCGAAGCTCAACCTCTTCGTAAGTCGTGTCCGGTACGTTCCAGCCCATTTGCCGCGACCAGAAGGCCAGCAATTCTAATACCAAAAAAGCCCGAGATAGCCTCGGGCTTTTTAACAGCTTACATTGGACTGGTCATAATCCGTTGCGTTGCCGCGGTAACCTTTTCCATCGCATTTTCTTGCGTAGCTTCAGCTGCGTCAAACGCGGCTTGATCGGCTGTTTGATGTTCAACATCAATACTATCAGTCATTGCCTGACAAGCCTCCACGTAAGTCCGATAAGCAGCTACTAAGGACTTGTGCTTGCCCAATACACGGACGGGCACACTAGTCTGTTCCAATTTATTTAAATTAGCTTCATAACCATCAGTCCCACGTTGGAAATTATCAACGATCTTTTGCAGCTCAACCTGCGATAATTCACCAACTGTTTGGTGGTCAATCGCCCCACGCATCGTTTCGAAGTCGGTATTCATTTCGCCAGCGGCATCTTCAGTGCCTTGTAAAACGCGCGATAGTGCTTGAATATAACCATTCATATCATTTTTTCGCATCAGTTAATCCCCCGTCTTCTATTCTTGCCAAAACGTGTCGTAAACGTTTACCGGCAAATGCCGCTTATGAGCGGTCTTGGCGTACCAGTCTTCAATTCGACTCGCCGCTGCCTCGCTAACAGACCGCCCTTCCAAATAGTCGTCGATATCCTCATAGCGAACGCCCAAGGCAGCCTCGTCAGGTAATGCTGGTCGGTCATCCTCCAAATCAGCCGTTGGTACCTTCTTGTATAGGTGCTCTGGAGCACCTAGTTGGGCCAGCATCGCAGCTCCTTGACGCTTATCCAACCGCCAAATCGGACAAATATCGGTCGCCCCATCGCCATACTTGGTGTAAAATCCCGTCACAGCCTCCGCGGCATGGTCTGTACCCACGACCGCACCGGACCGAGCACCGGCAATGGCATACTGGGCAATCATCCGTTGGCGCGCTTTAACATTGCCTTTGTTAAAATCACTAATCGGCTTACCACTTGCTTCAACCGCCTGAATCATCGCATCAGTTGCCGGCTTAATATTAACTCGCTGGACCTCATCGGCATCCATGAAGTCAATCGCCATCATGGCATCATCCTCATCGGCCTGTTCGCCATAGGGTAAACGAACCGCGATAAACCGATAGTCATTATCGCCGGTCTCCTGGCGTAATTCCGTCACAGCTTGTTCGCAAAGCAGGCCGGTTAAGGTTGAATCTTGCCCACCAGAAATTCCTAGCACCAACGTTTTCATAAAGTCATATCGTTGCAAATAAGCCTTCAAAAAATCAACACTCCGTCGAATCTCCGTTGCCGGATCAATCGTTGGCTTAACCTTCAAGGCATCAATAATTTCTCGTTGTTTTGCTCGCATTTCAGACAACCCCCTTCACTCATTTACCTATTTATTCAGGCATTTTTTGAACGTAACTATGAATCTCTTTGATAATCGCCATTTTATGATCCCAACAGTCTTGTGACAAGTCGACCGGATACTTTTGGGGATTCAAGTCTCGCTTGTATTCTGGCCACAGATTGGCTAGGGCACCACGACACCGATCCCGAACCGCTGATAGCGTTGGTAACTTATACACCAATTCACCATCTTCAAAAATTGGTTGTAAAATGGGACGCGCGTTGAAGTCGTTAACGGTCTTATTGATATACGTGAAGCTGGGGTGGAACATGAAGAGAGAGTCTTCATTCCGTGGATCTTCGTCAATCAAAGCCACATAATCCCCCTCAGTCTTGCCATCGGCCTTCTTCGTAATCCGCCAAACCTGTTTTTTACCGGGTGTTGTGACCTTTTCAGCGTTATTGGATAGCTTAATCGTTCCTTGCATCTGCCCGGCATCATTTTCAATGGCCACCATCTTATAAACGGCACCTAAAGCTGGTTGATCAAAGGCGGTGATCAACTTGGTTCCAATTCCCCAAACGTCAATCTTAGCGTCCTGCATCTTCAAGCTTTGAATTGTTTTTTCATCTAGATCATTAGATGCAAAAATTTTAGCATTAGGGAATCCTGCTTCATCCAGCTTTTGACGCACCCGTTTAGACAAGTAGGCCATATCGCCGGAATCAATCCGCACCCCTTGGAAATTAATTCGATCACCCAGTTCTTGGGCCACCTTGATGGCATTGGGCACGCCGCTACGCAATGTATCATAGGTATCCACTAAAAAGACACAGTCATGATGGGTCTGCGCATAAGCCATGAAGGCATCATAATCATTGCCGTAAGTCTGAACCAACGCATGGGCATGCGTGCCACTAATCGGAATCCCAAAAATCTTTCCAGCGCGCACATTTGAAGTTGCATCAAAGCCACCAATGTAAGCGGCCCGGGTGCCCCAAATAGCCGCATCAAATTCCTGGGCGCGTCGTGTCCCAAATTCCATAAGGGCGTCATCCCCGGCTACCGAACGAATCCGAGCGGCTTTAGTGGCAATTAAAGTTTGGTAGTTAATAATATTCAAAATAGCCGTTTCGACTAATTGGCAGTCGGCCAGCGGTCCTTCAACCTGCAGCAGCGGTTCATGGGCATACACCAACTCGCCTTCAACCGCAGAACGAATGGACCCGCGAAATTTAAAATTAGCTAAGTAATCTAAAAATTCAGCTGAATAATCTTCAGCTTCCCGTAAGTAATCAATATCTGTTTGGGAAAAATGGAGATTTTGGATATAATGAACAATGTGCTCTAAGCCAGCAAACACCGCGTACCCATTTTGAAAGGGCATATCGCGAAAGAACACTTCAAAAACAGCGTGTTTGTCGGCAATTCCTTGTTCGTAATACGTCTGAATCATGTTGATCTGATAGGCATCCGTATGCAGAGTATAACTGTCGTCAGGATACAAATTCGTCATAATAAGCTACTCCCTTAGCTGGTTTTCAAGCCGGACTCTTCTCTTTTAGTTCTCGTACTAATAGCCCTATTTTAGCATGAAACAAACAGAGCGTCATAAAATTTAATGTGGATCCGATGACTTAGGTCATTGGCGAATCAATCCTTGAAAGGAGTCACCTCATGCAATCGACCTTTCCAACCGTCACCGTTTTAGATATTCCCTTTGTGAAAACAACTGCGGCGGAATTTCTCACCGAAGTACAGCACCGGATTATCCAGCAACAAAACACCTTTGTCGTTACTGCCAATCCAGAAATTGTGATGTACGGTCACGATCATCCCGACTACCAACAATTACTACTCACGGCCGATTTTATTACCCCAGATGGCATTGGTATCTTAAATGGGGCTCAAATCCTCAACCAACCGCTCCCAGAACGAATTACCGGTTTTGATACCTTACAAGCTCTTCTGAAATGGGGCAGCGACCAACATCGGTCCGCCTATTTTCTAGGGGCCAAGCCCACGGTAATTGCGCAATTAAAAGAAGTGCTTGCCCGCGATTACCCCGGCTTACAGGTTGTGGGCCTTCACGACGGTTACTTTAAAGACGCCACACCAATTGTCGCCGATATCCAGGCGCAACAACCAGACATGGTCTTCGCAGCTCTAGGCTTTCCCAAACAGGAACAATTCATTGCCGACCATCGTCACGTGACTCACGGTTTGTGGATGGGCGTCGGTGGTAGTTTCGATGTTCTGGCTGGTGCCGTTGTGCGTGCACCAAAATTCTGGCAAGACCATCACATCGAGTGGCTATACCGAACATTGAAAGAGCCCAAGCGTCTCAAACGAATCGCCGTTATTCCCCATTATCTCCGCTTGGTTCGTCAGCAAGCCAAACAAAAGCCGTCTCGTTAAGCGGTCCCTGGGTCATCGTTACCGTTGTTGGTCGAAACCCGACGTGCCAATAAAAGTGTTGAGCCGCCTGATTATCCGTCAACACCCACAAGACAATACGATCAAATCCATTAGCACGTAAGGTGCCCAAGGCAGCATGCATCAAACGCTGCCCGATTCCCTGACGCTGCTGTGTCGGCAACAAGTAAATGGAATTGATTTCGCCGTAACCCGCAAATCGTTGTCGCCTGGAAGGGCCGTATGAACAGACACCGACAAACTGATCCTGCTCATTCACAGCCACGAACAGGTGCTGCCAATTTGCTTCGGGGTGATATTGATCGACAGTTAACTGATTCAAAAAGTCTGCTGGTAACATGTCTTGGTAACTCGTCTGCCACGCAGTTAGATAGAGTTGTGCGAGTGCCGAAAAATCATCATCGGCCCGCGCTGGTCTGATCGTGATCATCGCTTCACCTGCTTTTACACAAAGTGCCTCACAATCGCGTTAATTTAACGCTTGTGAGGCACTTTTATTTATTTTTCCAAATAAAACTCAAATCGTTCGCCAACGTATTGGGTCCGCACATATTCAAACGGCGTTCCGTCTTGTAGGTACGTGACCTGACGGAGCCGTAAAATAGCGTCGCCCCGTTTAATACTCAGGTATTCCGCAATGCGTTCGGAAGCAGACATCGCTGAAACCGTTTGTTGGGCCTTCCCTGGACTCAATTGCTTTTTATCTTCCAAGGCTCGGTACAAAGAACTCGTCACTTCTTTTTTACTCAACCCATCGACTAGCTTCTCTGGCACAGTTGCCACTTCAAAACAGATTGGCACATCGTCACCATAACGAATTCGTTCCATCCGCAAGACTTGATCGTCTTCATTTAGTTTCAGCTTTTCCGCTTCACTCAGCGAAGGATTCATCACATGGTAGGAAATAGTCTTACTGGTTGGTTGCTTCCCTTGGGTCAGCATCAAATCCGTAAAACTAGTTACCCCGGACATTTTTTCTTGAACCTTTTGATTCGCAACGTAGGTTCCAGAACCAACCTGGCGCTCCAAAATACCTTCATCTACTAAGGTTTGAATGGCTTGCCGTAACGTCATCCGACTCACATCAAAATTCCGCGACAGCTCCCGTTCAGATGGAATTCGGTCGCCCACTGCCCACTTTCCGGCTTCAATTGCCCGTTTAATGTCATTATGAATTTGAATATAAATCGGTGAACTCACAGCAACCAACGTCCCTTCTAAAATCACACTTTAAATTACTTAATTAAATTTTGCATATTACGTCCCAAACTATAAGTCGTTTTGACGTTTAAGCTCCGGTCTAACAGATTCAAATCAGCATCCCGACCAGGAACTAACTTGCCCTTTTGGGTCAACCCAAATTCAGCTGCCTGATTAACGGAACTCATTTGAACCGCTTCCGCTACCGAGCAGCCCGTGAAGGCCATGACATTGCGAAAGGCTTCATCATAACGCAGAACAGAACCGGCTAAATTGCCACTTTCTAGGCGGGCCTGTCGATCCTTAACAATGACCTTTTGACCACCCAATTCACTGACCCCTTCAGGCATCCCTTTAGCTCGCATCGAATCGGTCACTAACTCTAGGCGTTGCGCACCCTTTTGCTCATAAGCGAGTTTAATCATATCTGGCACAATATGGAACCCGTCACAGATAATTTCGCAGTATAGATTATCTTCCAGCATCGCGTGGCCGGTCACCCCTGGTTCACGGTGCCGTAGCCCCCGTTGCGCATTATAGAGGTGGGTTACATGAGTCGCCCGACTCGCTAATAATTGTTCACGCGTTGCGTTTGAATGTCCCACTGAGGGCACAATCCCATTAGCTAAACAGTAGCTTTCAAATTTCTCGGCGCCAGCATCTTCTGGCGCATAAGTAATGAGCTTAACTCGATTACCCGATAACTTGTTCCAACGGTCTAGCAAAGTCACGTCTGGATCCTTAATGTACTTTTCTGGTTGTGCGCCCTTGAAAATAGCCGCAATAAATGGTCCCTCTAGGTGGACACCCTGAATTAACGGATTCCGCTCAGCTGCAATAGCAATGCCCTGCATGGCATGGTCAATGGCGTCGTTAGATTGGGTCATCGTCGTTGGAAATACGGACGTAATCCCCTCTAAGGACATCAGATTAACCATCTTATCAATCTGATCGGGGTCCCCATCCATACTATCATACCCGTAGCCCCCATGGCTATGAACATCAATAAAGCCAGGAACAATGACTTGCCCGGTTACCACGTGAATCTCATCAGCAGGAAGTGGCCGAAAATCAGCCACTGGGCCAACGGCTTCTACCTGTTGATCAAACCGAATATAACCATCGTCAATTACGGTTTCACCCGTATAAATCTGCGCGTGCTTTAAAACAATACTCATGAGTCTCCTCCTCAATATTTACCAGAAGTGGTCAATACACTCATTATAATCGGTATAGACCAGAAAGACAACTCATGTTATTCTTTTAGGCTGGATCGCCGGCATCACGCTTAATGGTCGCATCAATGCCCTTAACAACGGCCGTCATCAACCCCGCTTCTTCCATCGCTAGCAATCCCGCAACGGTACTGCCTCCGGGTGAAGCGACTTGGTCAATCAAGGCAAACGGAATTTTGTCACTTTCCAAAACCATTTTGGCTGACCCCAAAGTGGCTTGTGCTGCAATTTGGGTAGCCTGTGCCTTGGTTAAACCGTACTTGACACCTGCTCGGCTGAGACTATCAATAAAGAAGTCGATGTATGCCGGTGAACTCCCTGCTAAGGCACTAAAGACACCAAATTGGTCTTCTGCCAAAGTCGTCGTTGACCCAATTGTATTGAACACCCGTAAAGCAGCATCTAAATCAGTACCGGTCAAGCGAGCATTTGCCGCCACAGCGGTCATTCCGGCCCCCACTTCAACGTTAACATTTGGGAGTGTCCGTAAAATCGGAACGTTATCTCCCAAAATATCAGCCATTTCAGCTAAAGATAATCCAGCCACAATGGAAATCACTGTGGTCTGCCCATCAGCGACTTGCGGCTTGATTTCTTGTAACACACTCGCCGCAACGTTCGGTGTCACTGCGACCACGACTAAGTCGCTTTGATCGGCAACATCGCTATTTTGTTCCGCCGTCTGTAATCCATGAGCTTGGGCGTAGGATTCGTAGCTTTCTTTACGATGACTGTGCACCACAATTTCCGTTGGTGCAAACGTCTTAGCCTGCAATAAGCCACCAATAATGGCTTGAGCCATCCCACCAACGCCAATAAATCCAATCTTCATGCCGCTTCCTCCTTGATCAATAAACATTCTATCGCTAACTAAGGTCCTCATAACTGGTCTAGCAATGATGAACCTAATAAGCTAACGAGATCGCTAGTAAAGACACAAATGGTCTGGAGCAATTGTTAGTTTGACTTTAGCGAAAATTGTCGAAATTGTCAATTTTTAATGGCTTGCGGGTGGAAAAAAGCGCATAAAAAAACCAGTCACACACCGTGACTGGTTCTTAGTTGGGCTAGCTGGGTTCGAACCAGCGCATCACGGGATCAAAACCCGTTGCCTTACCACTTGGCTATAGCCCAATAATAAAATGGTGGGGAGTGGATTCGAACCACCGAACCCGAAGGAGCGGATTTACAGTCCGCCGCGTTTAGCCAGACTTCGCTACCCCACCAAAAGATGAATCGTCGTAACGAATCAACTTCACTATCATACAAAAATATGCATAAACCGTCAAGCACTTTTTGCGACTTTTTTTATTTTAGCGTCAAAAAGTGTAATCGTTGCCGCCATTCAGTCATAAAATCCGTCTGGGTCCACTCATTAATGCGGCGGTTATAATAACCCACTGACTGATTATAATACGTGGTATTGCCAAAAGTCTGCGGCCTAAAATGCCGATGGACGTGACCGAACTGGACCACCGGAACGTGATAGCTTTCTAATAAGCGTCCCAAGCGGGGGCTCCCCAGCATGGCATTGGCCATATTCCAAAATCGGTCATCCGTTGTATAGCGGATATACGCTTGCCGTGGCACAAAATGTGTCATGAATAAGACCCGCTTGTGAGCCAATTGCGCCTGTTGGAGTTGTACCGTTACTTGGGCTAATACCCGATCCATACGGGCAACATCGCCCTGTGGCTGATCGATACTGCCATCCACCCAAAAGGCCCGTTTCCACGTCGCAAAATCACGGCCCCACAGATTGTGGGCAAATTGATAGTCATACCAGCCGTTATTGCCGATTATTTGCCAGTTAGTCCCCGCCACATCTAAATACCCACGATGCAAGTAAGTGGGCGCTAGCGGCGATTCTAGGCCCGCATACGTGATATCATGAAGCATATCATGGTTACCAGCAATAAATCGAACCTGGGCTGGTGCAATTAGCCGCTGCAGTTGCTCGACTGCCGCCAACGATTGGGCAAAATGGTTGGTCAAATCACCAGCGATTAAATACACACCAACCCGCTGCGCAATTAAATAAGCTGCCATCTGCGGTAAGATCTTAGCGGTATCTTGCTGATTCACATCGAAGTGAAGATCACTGGTTAAAGCTACTCGAACGATAGGCCCATCTCCTCGATTAAAAAAGTGCTACTCCGATAATAGAGTAGCACTTTTAGCAGTGAATTAAACTTATTTAATTCCAGCCATTAAGTTCTTAATTGGTTTAACTAGGGCAACCATAATAATACCAGCGACAATGGCAACAATCGCGACGCCTAAGAAGTAATTAGCTTCATTCCCTGGTGTATATAGCTTAACAATCTGAGCGTTAACGGCTTGCCCAGCAGAATCTGCTAAGAACCACATACTCATCATTTGTGATTGGAAAGCCTTCGGTGCCAACTTAGTCGTTACCGATAATCCAATTGGTGAAATCAGCAATTCAGCAATTTCAATAACTGCCCAGCTACCGACTAACCATAAAGGACTAACTTTAGCGCTAGAACCGAATAAGGCGACCGGAATCACCATAATTAAGTATGAAGCACCGGCAAACAACATCCCAGTAGCGAACTTCGCTGGTGAACTTGGTTGCTTCTTCCCCCAACGGTTCCACATCATTGCAAAGAATGGTGTATAGAGCAAGATGAACAGTGGGTTCAGTGATTGATACCATGCAGGTGGAATGTGGAAACCTAACACCACATTATTGGTTTGATTAGCAGCAAATAAGGCCAGAACAGATGAGCCTTGTTCTTCAATTGCCCAGAAAATCATTGCGGCGATAAACAATCCCAAGTAAGCCCACACGTGTTTGCGTTCCGTGGCCGTAACCTTTTTGCTCGTTAAGAAAATTGTAAAGTAGATTACGGGGGTTGCCAACGCAATGATGGTCAATAAGAGCACGAAGTTGGTTAAGTTCAATGAACCCAAGAGAGCCATCAACAACAAGACTAAGACAAAGGCCACTAATCCAATTGTGCTCCGAACGACTAACTTCTTCATGTCGCCTGGTTCCAATGGATCGGTTGGATAAAGGCTATCTTTGCTCAAGTACTTCTTACCACCAATCCAGTATTGGACTAGCCCTAAGAACATCCCAATAGCAGCTAAGGAGAACCCTAAGTGGAAGTTATAACTTAACCCTAACCAGCCGACTAAGTAAGGGGCAACTAAAGAACCAACATTAATCCCGAACACAAAGATGGTAAACCCGGAATCACGACGCGTGTCGCCTTCGTTATATAGGCCACCAACCATTTCAGAAACATTTGGCTTCAATAACCCAGTACCTAACACAATTAATAGGATCGAGACAAACAAAGCCATTTTACCAGCGGGAACTGACAAGGCAATATGCCCAAACATGATGAGCACCCCACCAATAAACACAGTCCGCCGACTCCCCCAGACACGGTCACTCAAGTAACCACCTAAGACAGAGGATAGGTAAACCATAGATCCGTAAATCGACATTACAGATGCTGCCGTTCCTTGATCAAACCCAAGACCACCCTTAGTAACTGAGTAGTACATGTAGTAGATTAAGATAGCTCGCATGCCGTAGTAACTGAACCGTTCCCACATTTCTGTGAAGAACAGGGTTGATAACCCACGCGGTTGACCGAAGAAAGTTCGGTCTTCGCTGGTTGCTTCCGGTTTGTTATTCAAAACGATAATACCTCCATTGCATTTCTGAAAATGAATAATTTTATTTTCTGCACCATCCATCGTTAAAACCGATGGCGCCGGTGTCTCATAGACCTCTAATAAAACATAGTAGTTATTATACTGCACGAAGTCCTGTTACGCAACGGTTTTCCTGATAAAAACGTCTTCATTGACCGTAAAATCAACAAAAAACAATGATGAAATTATTAGTCATCTCATGCAATCCTCTTATTTTTTATTCATTCAGCTAGTTACCGAGTTAATGAATAAAAATCAATAAAAAAAGCCGATTTGTGAATGCTCACAAATCGGCTTTCAAATTTGCATAGATATCCTTAAACGGCTGCTACTGGTAATAATTGCAATTTCTCACAAGCAAACTTTACCAATGCCTGACCGTTCAACCAACCGTAAATATCATTAGGGATCGTCATCGTCGGAACTTGTGCCTTAAGCGTCGTCACTTCAGCTTGGTTAACTGCTCGTGGCACTAGCAATACAAGATCCTGCTCTGCTAACATATCCGGTGTTAAATCCTGAATACTGGCAGCACTGAAATTAAGTGGCATGTGCCGAGTTTCAGCAGTCCGCTTAGCTTCGCCTAAAAACAAGTGACTTGAGTTTTCATTTCCAGATAGTAATAGAACATTTTTCATGATCGATTTCTCCCTTTTCGTTCTTCATTCGATAGATATAGAATAGCACTTCAAGCCATAGACCACAATACTAATTTTAAATTTATCAATATTATTTTATGTGCCTTTTATGCCGCCACATAGGCATTCTAAGGAATATACCAATTTTTATAATCAAGCTATACCAATTAGATAGCTTTGTGAAAGCGCTTTTATAACTAGACACAAAAAAATCACCAGTCAAATGACTGATGATTATCTGATGCCGGCTGAGGAATTCGAATCCCCGACCCTCGGTTTACGATACCGATGCTCTACCAGCTGAGCTAAGCCGGCATATACCCTCCGGTTAACCTGGTTAACCCGACTCCGGCAGGCGGGCTCGAACCGTCGACAACCTGATTAACAGTCAGGTGCTCTACCAACTGAGCTATGCCGGAATAATCGCGTGGC
>NZ_AZCP01000004.1:208893-394717 GCF_001433855.1 Levilactobacillus brevis ATCC 14869 = DSM 20054 | reverse complement strand
CAACTTAATCATCATATCATGTTGCTGATTTGATGTCAACAAGAAATTTGATTTAACAACGTTTCTCGTTGATTCGCTATCTCAATGCGACAGCTTAATTAATATATCATATCGTTGTCTTACTTGTCAACAACTAATTTCAATCTTTCGAATTGGTCTAGTTGGTTACTCGTCGTGACAACGTATATAACTATACCAAGTGAGCACCGACACGTCAACTAAAATATGAAAATAATTGCATCTTTTTTCAAAGACATATCATTTACCTGAAAGCCGTTGAATAGTTACCCGGAGGCCGTGTGTTCCCTGACTCTTAAATTATAACCGTTCGGTTTTACTTTTTCCAACAAAAAGCACGAACATTCGCAATGAACGTTCGTGCTTCCTAAAATCCTATTTAACCCACTACGCGAGCCAAGAAATACCGCTTCTTCCCGCGCCGAACAATGACAAACTTACCATCAAAAGCACTAGCCGGGTCAATTTCAGCATCCGTATCAGTTACCTTTTCGCCGTTAATCCGGATAGCACCATTGGTTAAATCTTCCCGTGCTTGACGCCGTGAAGATTCAATCTGGGTATCATCCACCAACCATTCCACAATATTCTTCTTGGCTGGACTAACCGTTACTGCTGGCATCTTCTTGAAGCCTTGTTCAATTTCGCTCGCCGTTAACGCCGCAACATCCCCGGAGAATAAGGCCTTCGTGATATGCTGGGCCTCCACCACGGCCTCTTTCCCATGAACGAACGCCGTAACTTCTTCAGCTAACCGAATTTGAGCTTCCCGTTTTTCTGGATGGGTAGCTACAGCATCTGCCAATTGTTTAATCTCATCTTGATCTAAGAACGTAAAGTACTTCAAGAACTTGATAACATCCCGATCATCCGTATTAATCCAGAATTGGTAGAATTCGTAAGGTGATGTCTTTTCGGGATCTAACCAAATATTACCGCCTTCCGACTTACCAAACTTCGTGCCATCAGCTTTCAACAATAATGGAATCGTTAACCCATAAGCCTTAGCATCCGCACCCTTTTGCTTATGGATCAAATCAATTCCGGCCGTGATATTTCCCCATTGATCGGCACCCCCAATTTGGAGTTGTACATCTTCTGCTTCATATAGATGTAGAAAATCAATGGATTGCAGAATTTGGTACGTGAATTCAGTGTAAGAAATCCCAACTTCCAATCGAGAGGCCACGACTTCTTTGTTTAACATGTTATTGACGTTAAAGAGCTTCCCATAATCACGAAGAAAATCTAATAAGGAAACTTTAGACAGCCAGTCGTAGTTGTTAACAATCTTAAAGGAACCGTCTTGACCAAAGAGATGTTCCATTTGCTTCGTCAAGCACGCTTCATTATGATGCACCTGATCCATTGTTTGTAAAACCCGTTCGGCCTTCTTACCAGAAGGGTCCCCAATTGACCCAGTTGCCCCACCGATTAAAATATGTGGCCGGTGTCCTGCTAGCTGGAATCGTTTCAAAATCATGAAAGGAATCAAGTGTCCAATATGCATAGAATCTCCCGTAGGATCAATTCCTGCATAGAGCCCCACTGACTTCTCATCGACCAATTCGGCCAACCCAGCTTCATCAGTCTGCTGATTAATCGCACCTCGCCACTTTAACTCATCAATAATTGACATACGCTCGTCCTCCTAATTATTTCTCCAATAAAAAAGTCCCCAATGGTTAAAACCATCAGGGACGAATTGAAATCCGCGTTACCACCCAAGTTGTTGTCGATTGACAACCGCTCGTCATTGTTAACGGAATGACCCGCCGATACCTCGGCCGCTCCACAGGGTAATTCATGGTCACGGACGTTTTGACTCCCAGCACCGTCAAATCTCTCAACCGGAGCCGCCACCACTACTGAACTGCTTCTTTGCTTATGCACTCGATGATACCGGGGTCCTGTGTAAAAGTCAATACACCATTATCAAAAGAGCGTCGTCATCGTCGCCCAAACAATCTGAATATTTAATACCGTCAAGATAGCCGTACAGCCCCAAGCCAACGTGGTTACCCACCACCGATTAACCCACCGAGCACCCATAATCCGCTTTGATGATGTGAAAATCGTCAATGGAATCATTGAAAACGGCAACGCAATGGACAGGAAAACCTGTGAGTTGACCAACAGCCGATCTAGCGCCTGCTCACTACCACCATACAAGATGGTCACAATAATGACGGGGGCGACAGAAATCAACCGGGTCACTAGGCGCCGAACCCAAATGGGTAATCGCATATTGATAAACCCTTCCATGATTACCTGTCCCGTCAAGGTTCCCGTAATCGTTGAATTCTGCCCAGAGGCAAGTAAAGCAACTGCAAAGAGCGTCGATAATACGGGTGAGGCCACTGCTCCCGCCAGTCGATTGTCTTGCAGCGCATCATAGAGCTGGCCAAATGTTCCCAGTGCACCAGCATCTTTGCCGAAAAACATCGCCGCTCCTAACAATAGAAGTAAACAATTGATAATAAAAGCACCAAATAGCTGAATATTCGAATCCCACGCTGTGAATTTAACTGCCCGGGCCATTTCGGCTGGGTCCTGCCGATCAAACTTTCGCGTCTGCGCAATAGATGAGTGCAGGTATAAATTGTGCGGCATAACTGTTGCCCCAACAATTCCCAATGCCATCGTCAACTGTCCCGGCCGCATAATCTCTGCTTGCGGCACAAAGCTCGCTACTGCTTGCCCCATATTAGGTTGGGCGATGACGACCTCATATGCGAAGACCACCAGAATTACCAAAATCAAGCACAGGACAATCGCTTCAATCTTTCGAAAGCCTAATTTGGTTAATAACAATAGTAATAAAACATCTAAAACCGTTAGCGATACCCCTAAAATCAGGGGGACACCAAACAAAAGTTTTAAGGCAATCGCTCCCCCAATAACCTCAGCGATATCCGTTGCCATAATGGCCAACTCCGTCATGACCCATAGCACCGCGCCAATCCGCTTCCCCGTATGCGCCCGGGTTGCTTGGGCCAAATCCATCTGCGTCACAATGCCCAGTTTAGCCGCCATGTATTGTAGCAGCATCGCAATTAAACTCGACATTAAGATCACGGACATAAGTAAGTAACCATATTGGGCGCCACCACCAATCGACGTCACCCAATTCCCCGGATCCATATAACCAACGGCGACGAGGGCCCCCGGCCCCGAAAAAGCTAATAAGTTACGAACGAACCCTTTCTCCTTAGGAACCCGTACTGACCCATTAATCTCCGCCAATGACGGTCCGTTTGTCAAGTCGCCTTGTACCGACTTTGCTGAAACGTTGTCTGTCATTCTTTCAATTCCCCTATCTCCTCAGTATGTCACTATTATACTGACTCATCAGCGTTTGTAAAGCTATTTTTAGCCGCGTCTAACTTTTATTTTATATTACCCGATAAAATAATAATGCTAAAATTCGATTTTTCCTTGTATTTTCATACCATTTGCAAGATAATATCAGCTAGTCTATTTTTTACAGAAAGTGAGAGGTTCATGACCCATACCAAATTTTTTATGGAGACACTTGCTCCTTTGTTTATCGCCGTGCTTGTCATTGCCGGCCTTGCTGCCATTGTTAGTGGTCAACTCACATTAACGGTCATTGGCCTAGCCAGTCTGGGTGCAGGGGGCCTATTCATGTGTTTACTGGCCGGTCTCTTAGCCGATGGCTGGTACCATCGGCAATCAGTCCGTTCATTGAAAAAACGTGAAAGTCATTCTTAAAAGGACCCACTAAAAAATCTCATCACTTGGGGTAACCCCCTGGTGATGAGATTTTTTTAGTGCGTCGTCCGTTGTAAATCGGTCAGAAGAACCGATAACGCCGACGGTAATTGTTGTTCAATCGTTGCGAGTAATGTTCGTCCAGTCGTCGTTAATTCCAAGTAGCGACGGCGCCGATCATCTGGCGCCAATTGCTGTTTCAAATACCCCTGTCGACACAGATCAACAACTAAATTGGACGTTCTAGTAGCCGAAAATCCTAACCGTTTAGCCACTTGGGCAACCGACAAATGGTCACTAGCCACATACCCCAACAATTGGCATTGTGGCAAGTTAACGGTCAAGTTATCTAACGGATGATTATAGCACCGAGTTATCGCCCCGTAGAGCTGCATGATTTGCTGAATCTGTTCCTGTCCAGACATGTCCGTTCACCTCACCGATATGTATTCGGTTTCATTGTAGCACGAACCCGCCCAAGATGGCTAAGGTTGCTTCGTAGGTAGGCGATAGGCCACAAAGCTTTCGTAGTCCGTCTGCACCTGTTGTGCGTAAGCACTGGCAAAAGCTGCTAGTTGTTCATCAAACTGTTTACCGCCACCGATATAGCCCCGGATCATGGCTGCTGTAGGACTCTGACAATGGGCAATCGCTAGTGTCCAGGCGCAGGTATTCGCGTAGGTCTGCAACTGGCCCCAATCTAGCTGCGTTAAATCGATAGATTCTTTCATGTCACGGAACTGCCGAACATAGAAGCTGTGTTGATTCCCCGCAAAGTAGCCGAGAAACGAGTCAGACGCTGACTGCAAAATCTTTTGGCAATCGACAATCCGTTGGCCTTCTGTCTGTTCTTGAGCCACCGTTAATTGCGCCAGTGTCTGACTGCCTTGTTGTCGAGTTGGCAGGGCTTCTTTAATTTGTAGCACCAAATGAGAGCCATCGATGCTGGTCAATAAGACCAAATAACACCGTGAACCAAAGCTTCCCACCCCAACACTGTGCCGGACGACATCCGTCAAATGGTATTGCGATAATAACAAATTCACATCCGGTCGTACCGTTTGCCGGTAAGCCGCAAAATAAGTTGCGATATGGGTCGTCACATCGTCGGTCACATGCGTGGTTTTTGGTGCATTTTCGCGGAAGCACAAGTTACCTCGGCTATCCAAAGTAGTAAACTTTCGGACGACCTGCTCGGAGTCACGTTTGCTGGCCCGATTGATAATTGTCATCAGCAGTTGTGAATCGGCATCCGTCAATGCGCTAGCCTGAATGAGTTTTTCAACGTCATTTAAGGGATAAAAGCGCGCTAGCGTGGTTTGCGTGAACATTTGCTTCATACTCTTTCGATAACTAGCGGCAACCGTCGGCAAAAACTGTTTAATCTTCTTTTCTTTAATTCCATTGGCCTGAGCCGCCAGTAAAACACTAACTAGTAATCGTTTGAGATCCCACTCCCACGGATTGATGCCGGCTTCATCAAAATCATTTAAATCGAATAGCAAGCGTCGTTCTGGTGACGCATAAAAACCAAAATTACCGATATGGGCATCCCCACAAACAAATGTCTCAATCGTAGAATTGGGCTGCTGCCGGAGATCGGCTTCCATTAACTCCGCAGTTCCGCGAAAAAAAGCAAAAGGTGAGGCAGCCATTCGCCGCGTACGTTCTGGTAACAATTCTGGAATCAGCAACCGGCGAATCCGATCCATCAGTTGATTACTATCCCGATCAAGTGGCTGGTACTGACCCAATTGTGAGAACGGAACTCGTTCACGCGCGTCCTTACCCAAAGATCGCAGCTCCGCGATTGTCTTATTCACTTGTACCCGCCCGGTATTAAATGCTGTTGGCGTCATCTCACTACCTCCCAATCATTTTTGTCCTTATTCTACCGCACTTTTACTTGTGAGACATCACTAAATAAGATTAAGCATGCACCATTGATAATGAAAAAGGATACCCAGAATCACTTCGATTCCAGCGTATCCTAACTTTACGATTCCAAATGTGTTCCCCGATTATTAAAGTCTAGGGCAAACAAGGACAGATCATGATGGCGTAACGTACGTAACAATCGATCGAAGTTCTCGCCATAATCCAGTTCCTTGATCCAATGAAACGTCTCTAGGTGATGGCGCTGAGCAAATGACACAGCAGTTTCATCCACCCCATAAATAACCAAGTAATTCGCCCGTTGTTGATCAACAATCGTTGTTTGCTCCGTTAGCAGACTGACGTGAACCACCCCGCTCAGTAACCGATTAAAAATGTCAGTGGTCACGCCGTACATATCATGTGATACTAAAATTTCCACTTTAGCGGCCGTTAGCGACAACCCGTTCGTATACTTGCTCAGATATTTTTGAATCAATCGTTGATCGGCCACCCCCACTTGCTGTGGATATAAGCTTCCCATGCTGGTAATAATGGCTGTACCAGCGGCCGTTGATTCCGGCGTTGGCCGGTACAACGCGGTAATTTCAGCCCGCATGAACGGATCGACTTTAAAGAGCAACATAAATTGGCACAAGGCAAATAACCAATTGGCAAACCAATCGTGTCCCGTCGCAAAATCTGCCAGTTCAACTACTCCGGGGGCTAATTCATAAGCCGGTGTGGTTCGCTGGCGAAGTCCGCGATATAAACGGGCCATCGCATCCGGCTGTAATGCCCGCACAAAATACGGGGAAGTCGTCAACAAGTAATCTAAGGTCGCCAGCTCAGCCAAGGCTTGTTGTGGCGTGTCCCCCAATTGTTGCTGAAATTGCGTCGCTAATTGGCGTAAATCCGTTAAATGAGCCAACGGTAAGCGTAAGGCCGGATAACGATAGCCTTGAGATAAGCGCAATAATGCCAACGTAATCAACAAATCCCGGCGATATTTTAGCCCGGATGATTCCTGATAGAGCTTGGAAGTCGTATAGGTTGTCATTAGCGCATCGTGCAACGGTCGCATTTTATCTGGTAAGCCTGGCAATTCACTTATCGGCGTTAACGTCGTGGTATAGAGCATGAAATACAACAATTGAATCAACGTCTCATTGCCCGTTAGCCGTAAGGGTGTAGCGACCAATTGTAAATTATATTGCGTGAGCTGTTGCTTCATTGGTCGTAACCGTCGATTAAGTGTTGACAAGCTCACCTGATGAGCAGCACAAAAAGCCGCGGTTGAGGTATACTCTGCCGTCAGACTCGCCGCCATGACCAGATACGGTAGACTGTGCTGATATAACCAATGCCGATACTCATCTAATGTGACAGTCGTCTCTAGCGCATCCTTTGTCAGGGTCGTCGCCGCATCCAATTGCTGCAATTCTGTCCGTAAATTCAACAGGCTGTGATAGGCCCGTGAATAACTGATCTCAGCTGACGTGGCAAAATCAGTTAAATTAAAGTGTCCCTGTTGGTCTTCGATATAGGTTAGCAGTCGTAACCGCAAAACCTCCTTAGTCGTCAGCATAGCAAAATCAATCTTCACAATGCTCTCCCCCATCGTGGTTAACCAGCAGCACCTCATTTGTACACGCAAATACGTCGTGCCACCGACCGAATGTTAATCAATACTTGTGATCGTTAAACTCTGTTCATCTAATTTTGCCAAAGTTTCTTTTAAAATAATTCGGGGATCATCGTAGCGAACCTGTGGTAACGCACTACTGATGAAGTTCCCGGTTAACTTGCCGGTGATGACTTCTGGCGCAATGTGAATCTCCTGTCCGTCACTGATCGATAGCGTCACACTTTGCCCAGCCGTCAGCCGTTCTACTAATGGTAAAATTGGCATTTCTTGCATCATTTCAGCCACCCCTTCTCATTATCTGTTGTTACATATTCTACCACGGCTCCCCTTAATTTGGGCATTCAGCCACTCGGATATCCCGGCCTTTTATAGGTAGATTAATTAAAAACGCCTCCAGTCGCAAAGGTTAACTGGAGGCGTTACTTTTATCATTATTTAGCTGTAACCGGTTGTGCTTTGGTAAGCCGCATCCCACATCCGTAAATGGCGGCCGTGATAGCCATGGCGATGAATGTGGCCCCCGTGGTGGTTGCAATCGCTGGTACTTGTTTTAACCCCCAGTATGCAGCAACCCCTAAGAGCCAACTGGCTACGGCAATCCAATTGATGCCGTGGGTATACCAGTACGCTCCCTGCACCTTCGTTAATTCTGCGAGGCGATAGTGTTTTCCTTTTAAGAAGAAATAATCCACTAAGAAAATCGCAATTTCTGGCCCTAAGAACATCCCAATCCCGTCGAGAAAAGTCTCAAAGACATCTAAGAAACTGGCCAAATAAACGGGAATAAAGGTTACCAGTGTGGCAGCAATTGTTACCAACCACAAACTAACATTCAGCGACAACCGATGCGTCATATTGGTGAGTGCTGAGCCGGCAGACATCAGATTGACGGCGTTGGCCGTCGTACTCGTCAACACGATGACCAGTAAGGCAATGATCCCTAAGCCTAGTTTAGCGGCCACGGTGCTCGGATCAGAGTTATTAGGGTCAAAATGGTTCAGGGAAACTGCCGTGCCAATTGTCGCAAATAGACCAATAAAGGCAAACCAGAAGAGTCCTAAGTTAGCGCCCAAAAAGGAGGCTGTCGTTGCCGCTGATTTTTTGGCCGTAAAGCGGCTAAAATCAGAAGCTGCTGTCACCCATGCTAGATTGAAAGCCGCTAAAGTATCCGCCGCGACTCCTGATGACATTCGCAAATGATGGGGCGGTTGCCAGGTTAAGATTGCATGAAATGAGACGGTCCGAAAAACCACGACAGATTCCCATAGAACAAACACGACAACCAAAACAATCCCAATTCGTTCAATCAAGCGAACAGACCGTTCCCCCAAAGAAATGCTCAGTAAATGCAAAGCACTCATAATGAGAATCCCCACAATCAGGCCAAACGTCCCGCCTGGTTTACCGTACAATGGCCAGCCAAACAGTTCACCAAAGATATAGCTAATCGAGGTGGCTGCAATAAAGGTGTTCACCGCAGCCCAGCCGATAAATTGGACGACATTGATCAGCGATGGGATAAAGCTTCCCCGTAAACCAAATGAGGCCCGCGTGAGTGCCATCGCCGGAACCCCCGTTTGGTAACCCATATAACTGGCAACTGCCAATAGCGCATACGAGACCAGCCCCACAATAATCAACGTTGTCGACGCCGTGAGAAATCCACAAGCCGCGATAACGCCGCCAATGTACCACGTCCCATTGTTCGCGTTGGCCCCAATCCAAGTGGCAAACAAATCCCAATTGGACATTCGTCGATGGGCCAACGGGATTGATTCAACATGCCCAAACGATTGTGTTTCTTCGGTTGCAGCTACCTTAACTTCTTGTGCCATCGGCCCTCACCTTTCACTTTTATGCCTAGTATCTAATTACAGAATTTCTCCAACGAACTCACCGACTGGCAGAGTTTTAAAATCATACGTCTCAAAATCCTTGACCTGCTTGGTGTACCAGTGCAAGCTTTCCGTAATCATCAGGTTAACGGCTTCATCCTTTTCTTGTAAAGCTAGAATTGGCTTGTGACTCATCGTTGCCACCCCTAATTCGTATGCCGTACCGGAATCTAGGTTCTTAGCTTCAAAGTCCAGTACCGTCACAATAACATCGGCTGCTGCAATTTGATCCATATCGCGATGGAAGATTTCTGTGGCCCACGGCTTAGTGAACTGTTCGTGTTCGGCATCCTGATGTAAGCGTGGTGAATAAAAATCAGTTACTGTTGGATTAGCGCTCAACGCCGCTTCTAACCGCTTGACGCGATCGACCTGTTCGGGACTAAAAAACGGACTTGCTACGTAAATCTGTGCCATGTAAAAAATTCCTCCATGTTTCTAATTTCAACCGACGGCCATAAAAAAAGCGGCCAAATTCCGCAAGGATTTAGGCCGCTAGCTTCATTTCATCAATGAATTCTACCGGACCCTTGTTAGCCTCACGGGACTAATTTAAAAGGACTATGTGGTTGTTGCAGATTATTATACGGGGTCTTAAAAAATCCGTCAATTGCGGTTATCAGTTTGGCTAGTAAGTTTACCGTTTGACGTCTTAGCGGGCCTGGTTTTAAGTTTTTTTATTTTGAACCGCTAAGCCAAAGATGGGTTGTCAGTTCTCCCGCTCACCTGTAGACTAAGACTATTCGGAGAGGGGCTTACTAATTTATGAACCAATCGACTGCACACCATCTACCACCACGAATCAAACGAATCTGGGGCTACAGTGCCCTCGGCAACTTATTAGTTTTACTGGTCATCAGCGGTCTCCTTTGGCTGGCTTATCACTTTTGGAATTGGCCCCTGTGGCTAAGCATCGGTGGCTTAATGCTCACTTTGCTTGAACCGGGGATTGAGCTCGGACTGATTCCCTATCGCTATCGCTTCACACGGTATCAAATCTCAGATTTAGCCGTTGATATGCAAGCCGGTTTTATTTTTCAAGAACGAATTGCCATTCCAATCGCACGGGTTCAAAACGTCACACTATCGGCTGGACCGTTGTTACAGTGGCAGCATCTTACTAAAGTGACGGTTGCCACTGCATCCACCAGTCACAGTATTGATGGGCTAGAACTAGCGGATGCTGAGCGCCTTCGTGAACAAATCATGCGTTTGGCCCAGGAGGCACGCCATGACCAAGCCTAAACACACCCATCCATTAGGCGTCCTGCAACAAATTGCTCAGGCACTAAAGGATTATTGGTACCTGCTGGTCATCTTACTTACCGCACGGCTTGGCCATCTTGGATTTACCATTAGCCTGATACTATTAATTCTGGTCTTTTGTGGCTGGCCCATTTTGCGTTGGGCCACCTTAACCTATCAAATCACACCAACAGCCATTATCATTCATTCCGGTATTTTGGTGCGGCACCATGAACATATTCCTTATTCCCGGATTCAGACCGTCCAGCGTAAACAGTGGTTTTACTTGCGACCATTCCAGTTAGAGGAACTATTGATTGAAACTGCTAGTCACGAAGACCATACGCCCGAAGCACGCCTAGCTGCCGTTCCAACGACCGCGGCCCATTTAATTGCCCGCTATCGCCAAACTAAACCCACAACTACTACCGGATCAGCTGCGGTCATCCCCGACCAGACCACCGTCGCGACAGACACCGTCCAAGCTTACTATCGTATTAACCCACAAGACCTCGTTAAATTTGGGCTAACCTCTATGATTTTTGTGCCCTTCTTGTTGGTCTTACTCGGCCTATATAACAAACTACCAAAATCTATGACAACAGCGCTAGTCACTGATGCCACCCACTTAGCCCGAGTTCTGTTGGTGAGCGCCATTGTCGCTCTCATTGTGATTGCTTGGCTCGGTGCCTTCATTTGGACATTACAACGGTACTATCACTTCGAACTCACGCGTCAGGCCGATCAATTAGAAACGGCGCGAGGATTCTTTCAACGCAACACCGTCAGTGCTCCACTCAACCGTATTCAAGCGGTCCGGTTTAAACAAAATCTATTGCGTCAATGGCTACACCTTCAGACCGTTCAGGTTCTGATTGCTTCTAAGGCTGCTGGTGATGAAGATGACAACGATCTCGTGATCATGCCAGTTATTCAAGCCGATCAAGCCATGGCCACCTTACATCCCTTTATCACGTGGCTTCCTACCACGTTGCCTTCCTTAACGGCTTTGACCGTCCCTCGCAGACGCTATCAAATCCGAAATGCCCTGCTAATTGTCGCAATACCGCTTGGTTTATTGAGCTATTGGTTGCCAACTTGGGCATGGATTAGCTTGCCCATCTTATTGCTGGCGGCACTACAGGGGTACTTTTCAGCAACTAATACGGCAGGCGGTCTCATTACCTCAGATTTATTAGCGGTGCAGACCGGCCACTGGTGGACGCGTGACCGTTACTTTATCCCAGTCACCAAAATCCAGTCCCTGCATTTACGACAATCCATTTGGATGAAACGCACCCACCTCGCCCACCTAACCATTAACGTTCGGCATGGTAATCATAATCAAGAGATTCAATTACGTTATCTAAAGCTGTCAGCAGCCAAACATCTGTATGCGTGGTATTTACAGTCAACTCTGCAACGGCCCGATAACCCCCGTCATTAGCAAAGAAAGACACCTATCTTAAAAGGCACCGAACTGACTAATGCCAGTTCAGTGCCTTTTGTTCGCAGTCATTTCTAAATGAGATTCACGTCTAAATAATCGATACCTCACAACCTGACTCGATCTATTATCTATTGGCGAAAACTATAATCCAACACCATCATCTCAGCCGTATCAACCTCTCGATAGAGACTGTTGAATAACCGGGTTGAAATCACTTTTTGGTTAAAATATAAATCAATCAGATAATTCCGTTCCGAATGAAACACCCATTGGTAAGCGGTGGTTAGCTGATCCATCTGGGCCGCACTATATTCGGCATGCCGAATCATCCGTTGCCATTCACCGATAAACTGTTTGACCGTTGTCTGACCGTTTTGGGATCTCAAATCAAAAATAATTGCCTTTTGAAATTCCTCAGAGAGGTCGTCCATTCGCAGAATCCGCTGGATACCAATTTGAATCATCTCGGCCCGTACCTTAGCGATTTTACGGTCAAAAGCCGGATCTGTAGGTGTCTTAGGCAGAATAAACTTAAACAAAATCGTTGGCACAATCATACTCAAAATAATCAAAACACTTTCCGACATTAATACTAAATTAAAGTCCTGTGTTTTAACCTGCGTAGCGGCCACCGTAAAAGCTAAAGCAAATGTAACGGCACCATGAATACCGCCCAAAGCAAAAATCCACGCTGACCGGTTATCACGATGCTGAACCCAATGACTATATAAATACCGTACCAGCAGATTGGCAACATAGAGGATGACACCCAACTCCACCCAAACCAAGCTGCCGTGGTAAGTCACGGATTTATCAAACGCCGTGCGAACTAACATGATTCCGAGAACAACGAAGACCACACTGTTAAGGACATCGCTAATAAGATCACGGAGACTAAAGTTATCGTAAGCCAGCTTGGGATTAGCTAACGCACTGCGTTCTCCTTCGGCATTATGGACTAATCCGGCGAAGACAACCGCGATAATCCCCGAGACATTGAGGCGTTCAGCAACAAAATAAATGAGATATGGCGTTAATAAATACATGACTTTAAGGGGCGTCCCGTTGTTATACGTATTATTCAAAAAGTTCAGTCGCGACCGCAACATACGTTGTCGAATATAGATCAGGATCGCACTGATGACACTTCCCCAAATAATTCCCCCTAAGGCAGAGTACCCAAAATCCACTAGGGTTTGACCGTAATTAATATACCCATTAACGTACCAGAGAATCGCCATATTCAAGAGAATAATCCCGGAAGCGTCGTTAAATAGTGATTCCAGCTTAAGCGACAACGCTTCACGTTCTGGTAACACCAATCCCATTGTTACCGACTCCGTGGCCGTTGCATCAGTTGGCGTACTAATGGCCGCTAGGATAAACGCCAATGGTAGTCCCAGCGTTCCCATCCAGGCCGCCCCAAATCCTGCAACCACCGCACATAGAACGACCATCACAATCGTCAGACTGATAATCTGACGAAAATTACGCCCGACACGATTCATTCTGGTACTCTGCCCCTCAAAAAACAGTAAAGGGGCCACAATTAAACCAATAAATATGTCCGAATCAAATTTAGTGACTAATCCATTTAACACTGGAATTGCCGCCAACAAGCCACCCAATAACATGCTGACATAGTTAACCGATACCCGGGATAAGAATTGCCGATTAATGACAATACTCAGGGTTGCAACCACAATTAGCGTTGCGCTTGACGCTAAAAGTTCCATTATCTTCACTCCTCTAAATGGTCACCATCAAAACTGGTTGACAGTACCATCGTTTCTTATTTTTATCATACTGCGTTGCCCGCCTTAACGCTACCCAACCAAGACCCCTGCAATAAATTTCCGATCAAACCAACCAAAAAGCCTAACCGCAACACCGTGTGGTTAGGCTTCTATCCGTTTAAAATTGACGTGTGTGCCTTGAGATCAGGCTAATCATGTACTGACAACAACCGGGCAATATTTTCTGCCGTACGCGTTAAATTCTCTGCACCAGTCGCCATTGCCGTCGTTAACGGTACCACTCCGGGTAAGATACCAAAAACTGCGTCAATCCCTAAACCATACAGTTGGTCAATTCCCGTTCCAACATTGCCGGCTAGTCCAATGACTTTAGCCTGTGGACTGACAGCCTTAACAGCTTGGGCAGTTCCCATAGGCGTCTTCCCATACTGGGTTTGGAAATCAATTGCCCCTTCACCGGTGAACACATAGTCGGCCTGAACCGCCCGTTCTTTTAAGTGGGTTTCGCGAACGACAATCTCAATGCCCTTTTCCATCGACGATTGCGTAAAAGCTAGAAGTCCAGCGCCCAGACCCCCAGCGGCTCCGGCACCCGGATAATCGGCTAAATCTACGCCCAGAGTTTCTTGAATAATCGTCGCATAGTGTTGTAAATTCCGGTCCAATGTCGCAACCATTTCTGGTGTGGCACCCTTCTGTGGACCAAAAACAGCAGCTGACCCCTGTGGTCCGACCAACGGATTGGTCACATCCGAGGCAATCCGCACATGTACCTGCTTAACCAATGGATCAACTTGAGACATATCGATCGTCGCAAGTTCGGCTAATCCACCACCGCCACGTTGAATGGGCTGTCCCTGTTGATTCAAGAAGCGAACCCCTAAAGCTTCCGCCATCCCTTGCCCGCCATCGGTTGTGGCACTACCACCAATCCCAATAATCAATTCCTTAGCACCATGCGTTATCGCATCCAACATCAATTGCCCTGTTCCATAGGTTGTTGTTATCAAAGGATTTTTCGTCTGGTCATTGATGAACTGGATACCGCTGGCGGCTGCCATTTCAATCACAGCCGTTTGATGATCGCCCAACAACCCATAGGTTGCCGTCACGGGTTGACCTAACGGGTTGAGCACGACCGCTTGGCGAAAGTCACCCTGCGTGGCGTCAACTAATGATTGCACCGTTCCCTCACCACCATCGGCCATTGGCACAAGTTCATAAGTCGCATTAGGGAAGACTCGCCGCAAGCCTGTGGCAATTGCTTGAGCCGCCTCCTGTGCCGTTAAACTTCCTTTAAATGAATCTGGCGCAATAACAAATTTCATGATAGATCTCCTTTACAGTACAGCATACATGAGGACCCCGACAACGGTCATGGTTAACCCAACCATGGTTTCATACGGAACAGACTGCATCCGCTCCTTTAACGTCATGTTCATGGCATTGGCAGTTACGTGAAAATAATTTCCTTGGGGCAGGTGATCAATAACGGTTGCCCCCGTATGCACCATAACCGCTGCGGCTAAGGGCGCGGTTCCAAAGGCCAAAATAGCTTTGCCGAATGACCCAGTAGCTAAAATAACCCCAGTAGAGGTTGAAGCCGTTGCTGCCGCCATTAGAATTCCGGCAATCGGTGCTAAGAAAGTTCCTGAAATTCCTGAAATCTTGATTAAATAGACAATAACACTTGGCAAGGTGGAAGTCGTGATTAAGCCCCCAATGGCACCAGCCCCAATCAGAATCAAAACTACGTCTGTCATTCGGGCCATCCCAGCCTTCGTATAAGCTAAGACCTGCTTACCTTGGTGCATGGCTAACATACCCACCAATCCAGCTAATGGCAGAATATACATCGCGTCCACTTCAAACTTCTCAAGTAAAGCAATGTGAAGAATATGACCAATTGGGTTCAGTAGCAGTAAGACAATCGCCAGCACTGGTGCCACAATTGCTGCTTTTAATGACGGTAATACGGACACATCACTGGCTGCTTGTTGTTTTTGATTAGCCGCAACATCAGCCATGGTGGCAATCGCACCATGATGCCGCAATAATGTGGCTAGTAATACGCTCGCGATCAAACCAAATATCGCCGGTACAAAGTCAGCAACCATGAGTTGACTAAGCTCTATATTGAAGCCGTGAGCCGCCGCAATCGTATTGGGATTCGGCGAAATAATATTGCCTGCCTTGCCCCCACCAGATAAAGCCACTAATAAGGCTAATTTTGAAATTCGCATCCGACTGCCTACCTCCAGTGCAATTGGCGCTACGATCAGTACGGCTACGGGAATAAACACCCCCACGGCTGTAATAATCATCGTCGCCAACGCTAACGAGAGAATTGCTAAACTCTCACCAAATCGATCGACGATTCCCCGAGCTATTGCATTAGCTGCGCCAGACTCCATCATAACACCAGCAAAAACACCGGCCGCTAGCACCCGAATCACTGTTCCCATAACACTCTGCGACCCAGCAACCACGATGTTAACGGTCTGTGTCAAGTTAGCACCACCAATTAACGCCCCAACAATCGTTCCCAATAATAGCGCATAAACCGGATTAAGTTTTTTGAGAATTAAACCAATGGCTAATGCTAACCCCAACAATGCCCCAATCCAACTTACAGATACTGCCATCGTACGACACTCCTTACTTTTTTATCAATTATCTCGCTAGACGTAAACCAGTCGCTTTTCTAGCTCACAATTTAGTCACTTACCGAACTAATTATTTGTTACTAATTGAGCAATGTAACTATGTCTTTAACTTTAATCGACTTTTCAAATTGGTACAATCGGCAATCTGCCCAAAAATTAGCGCTATTTTTTGGAAAATTCTCCCTGTATTTTTTCGGTCAAACGCTTATGATAATAATTGATCAAAGATTTTCTCTTTTTACGCTACCATTTTGAACAAAGGACCGGTGCCCGATGAAACTAGACCCTAAACTCGCGCAAGATATTGTGAATAAAATGATGACGCAGATCCCCTATAACGTCAATATGATGGACGACCAAGGCTATATCATTGCTAGTGGTGACCCCCAGCGGTTAAATACCTTGCATGTCGGCGCCGTGGCGGCCATTAATCAACAAACAACATTACCGATGCACGATTCTTACGGCGATCACGGCCAACCTGGTGTGAATATGCCAATTGTTTTTAACGACCAAATTATTGGCGTTATTGGTATCACTGGTGACCCTGAAAAAGTCACGCCGTTAGCCTCTCTGCTACGGGTAGCCACCGAGCTATTGCTCGATCAAAATCAGCACAACCTTCAGAAAAAGCAATACGAAACAACGTTGAATCGATTCCTATATCACTGGTCACAGGTCACCCAGCAGATTGACACGAATACAAACTTGTTACTGGAAGCGCAACAGTTGGGAATTGATATCCTCAAACCCCGTACAGCCATTGTCTTACCCAAACAGACTTTACCCATTGGACTATTGGATGCGACCGATTTTCAGTTCGACCTTGATACGACTACTTTAATTGTCTTAACAGCCTTACCGGCAACCATTGCGCGATTCACGGCCTATTGCCAAACGGGACAGCACCGATTGGGCATTGGCTTATTTGATCGTAACGTTGGTAACTCTGTGCGACAGGCCCGACAGACCTTACGCATCAGCCAAATCTTTCAGCGCCCTGATTTTATTCACTACTCGCAAATCGCCTTCATTCAAGCATTACTAGATGGTCATCTGCACGTTACCGACCTACAACAACGCTTTCAGAAGTTAGCCAGTACCGCAAATGGCCGCGAATTAATTAAGACTTTAGGCATGTTCGTCCGACTCAACACCAACGTCTTGCAAACGGCCGCGGCCTTACATATCCATCGTAATACCTTGAGCTATCGCCTTGACCGATTGCAGCAGATCTTTCAGTTGGACCCCCACCAAACACTCGACCTTTTCACCCTATATGTTGGTTACCTATACTTCAAAGCTGATAAATAAGACCACAAAAAAGCTGCTGGATGTTTTTCATCCAACAGCTTTTCAATACAGATGAATCATCCCCCAACGATTCATCCAACTACCCCAAGTGTTTCTTCTACCCGATAACCATCAAACTTGACTCTTTAGCCATCATGCCGTGCGCGCCACTGATGCAACCGTTCCCCGATACGTGGACGCCACAACCAGGCATATCCAAAGATAACCGTGATTAAAAAGGTCACAACATCTGCCATCCAACTCGTGTCGCCCCACGAAAATATTCCGGTCACATAAATCACAAAGACAAGATACACCGGTCGTTTCAACCGGGGCACCATGAGATATTCTCCATTGTGTTCCAATGACAGGTGTTGATAAAGTACTGCTCCCCATACAAATAAAATAATCGCCGCAATCAGCCAAACACCAATTACTAACCAAGTTAATTGACTACCTGATAAGGAAAATGGTCGGTTAGTTAAGATTGGTTGGCTAATCGCTCCTACACTCATAAGTGACAAGGTAAAGCCGGTAACCGTCACGATCAACGCCCCGGTTTGCCCAATAATTAACGCCGCAAACCAACAAATCGCAAACAACCCCGTTGCCACAGCCAGTCCACTAATCCATGAGGTTAGTAATCCCGGCCAAGCTAGTGTAAAGCTAACACCGTGAGGCTTCATTAACCAATACAAGCTGTACTGCACGGCAATCGTAACGATTGAAATTCCTAATAGGACGACTAAAGATTGGCGGAGCTTTGTCCAATAAACCCGCTGACGTGAAAAACCACTGGTAAATAGGAACTGGTTAAAGTTATCCTTCAAGTCCTGATTCATTAGCAGCAATCCCGCTAACCAATAAACGAAGATTAGCCAGTAGGAATAAGCTGTAAAGTAGTCACCCTTATAGGTTGCCCAATGATGAATACTTGCGCCTACTAATTGATGGGCGCCGGCAGTTTGTCGTGAACTTAGAGCAATGATCACCATCACGACATTAGCAAAAAGTGCCAATGCGCCTAATGCCAAGAATAATCGTCGATGACGGCGCCAAATCAATCGATCCAATTGATTATGCATCTGCTAACCCTCCTATTTCATTAACTGATAACCCGTGTCGTGGGCTAAATTAGCCCGGAACAGGTCTTCCAATGTCAACGGTAATTCCTCTAACAAGACCGGATTCAATGCCCGTAATTGCTGGTCTATCTCTGGTGTGTAATGAGTAATGACCACCACTAATACCCGACCAGACACACGGATAAGTTGACTATGTTCTTTGAGCACCGCCGGAATCGTTTTGTCATTGAAAACCAATTGTAATTTTTTAGCCGTCTCGCGAATCTCTTCCAAATGGTAATCTTGAACTAATCGACTGTCCTTTAACAAAAGTACGCGATCACTTAAGCCATCTAGTTCATTTAGATCATGCGATGAAATCAAAAAGCCCTTTTGTTGGTCAGCGACCTCATCGATCACCATCGTGGCAATATTTTCTCTGACAATTACATCTAGGCCATCAAAGGGTTCATCCAAAATAATATACGTCGCATTTGAGGTTAATGCCAAGATGAGGTTAACCAACGCACGCATACCTTTAGACAACCGTCGGTATTGGCTGTTCCGATCCAATTCGAATTGAACCAGTAAGTCTTGATAACGTTGTTGATCGAACTGGGCATAAACCAGCCGGAAAAATTCGGGAATTTCCCACAATCGATAATTACTTAAAAAATTATATTGCCCATCTAAGAAGAACAACTGCCGCTGCTGTAGTGGGTGTCGAGTCGTGCTCTGTCCATCAATCAGTACCTGCCCTTGCTCCGCAACGTATTGATTGGTTAGTGTTCGAAATAAGGTGGTCTTACCCACACCATTACGCCCGACCAGACCGATGATCTCACCCGGCGCCCAATCAAAACTGATGTCTTCAATAATCTGTTGGTGGTTGATGGCCTTACTGAGTGCCTTTACTTGTAGCGTCATTGTTCTACCCCCTGATAAGCCTCTTTAATCCATTTAACAACTTCGTCCAACGGAACGCCTAAATAACGAAGCTCCGTTAGTAATGTGAATAGCTGCTTTTTGGTAGCCACAACTTGTGCCGAATCTCCAGCAGCCACGGCCGTTTCTCGGACGTAGGTTCCTTTACCGTGAACCGTTGTGATCACCTGTTGTGCTTCTAATTGCTTATATGCTTTGCTCACAGTATTGGGATTCAATTGTTCTTGTCGCGCCATATCGCGCACCGAGGGTAGCCGATCACCCGGTTGTAAAATCCCCTGAACAATTTGCTGTTTGACGTGCAAAATCAATTGCTCGTAATATGGTAATCCAGACTGATCATTGACTTGCATGTGTGTTCACCCCTTGGTGTTTGGCTACGTGTTCTATCTGTACTATTATACCTAGTACACTCGATTTGACAACCCCCTTTCGGATTTTTTTGGTCCAGTCCAATCAATTTTAAGTAAAAAAAGACTGAGCCTAGGCCCAGTCCACTGTTAGTTTAACGATCATCGTCAGTCGATGCTGCCGACTGTGTTTCAGTTTGTCGCCAACCCAATTGGTTATAAAACTTCGCTCGTGCTAAATCATAGTACGGCAGAACAAACAGTCCCGCTAGGCCAAATGTTACAACTACCAGCAGGCCCCAAAGCAGAAAGCTCAAGTCCATAATAAACAAGAAACTCTTGTAGCCGTTCATCATTTCCCGAGATTGAGTAATTGCTTGTAATGCCGTCATTGATTCACCACGGTCATAAGCATCGCGGTAAATGTAAAAGGCCTGTGAGTAAGAATACGCCTTAATGATTCCGGGCACTACTAGTAAAAGGGACCAGAGGAACGTCAGAATCGCAACCAAAATACTAATAAATAGCCAACCTAAGAAATATTGGCCCTTGTCAAACAGCGTAAAGCTCCGCTGAATGGGATTGTCCATTTGCGTGCTTCCCCGGTCAATATCAATCATAGTTAGCTGCGATCCAGCCCGCAGCATAGCCGCCACGATCATAAATAATCCCGCAAATGAGAAGAGGCCGCTCAACGAAAAACCAGCGCTCCCCGCATTGATCTGCGAAATAATATTCATATTACGGGTATACATGGTATCGCCAATCCACCATAGTGCCATCCATAGAATAGATAATAAGACATAAAATTTATAGTTATCTAAAATCTGCCGTTTGGCACCGGCCTTTAGATCAATTCGATCTTGTGATGTCATCTTTATTCCCCCTCAAATAATCAGCTAATCCTTAAACGCCACACTAGGCTGATCATGGGTCACGACGTGTAACGTTGTGCTTATCCCCAAATAATCGTGCAGCCGGGTTTGTAAAGCAGCGGTTGCCGCCACATGGTCAGCGTGGCGTTGTGGATTAACATTCTCCATATAGAATAACAGATTCTGCGTGGCTTCGGTAGCCTCAACTCTGGCACTATCCCGCCAAGCCCAGCATCGAGAGATGACATCATAAGCATCGCGGTAGATGACTTCTCCTGACAGAGCCGTCTCCACGTCGTCCTCCCCGATGGGACGAAAACGTTCCCCACCCTGAGCAACCGTCAAATGGATATCGCCTTTGATTTGATCCATATCTTCAGCAGCCACTGGAAAGGCCCACTCAAGCGAGACCGAGTTATAAACATCCACGACTGGATTAATGGTGCCAACCCCTTTGCCATTTTTGGCCCGTTTCAACAGATTCTCGACCGCACAGCGCGCACCCTTTTTGGTTTTAAACTGTTGGAAAGCCTGTCGCCAGTCCTGGACAACTGTGTTTTGACTAATCGGATCATTCGGCACCCACTTAGTTGCGGCAACGTGATTGGCCGTCGTCAGCAAATCTGTGGGAACTTGCCCCTTAGCATGATTATCAATGTCTTGGGCTGTCAAAAAGGCAATTTCAACCTCTGGAAACAGTTGCCAAAATGCTTCGTCTACGATAAAACTTTGTGTCATTGGTTAACCCTCCCTAAAGCTAAGCTTTTTACCCTTTTAGTATACAATTTTTCAGATCAAAGACCCACTCTCGACTGTCACTTCTCGCCTACGACTTGTTACCTATCAAAATACTTGCTAAACTAAGCAGGAATCTATCAACGAATACCAGCATTAATTATTTAAAGGAGTTATCCATAACATGAAAAAGTTTTGGAAAATCAGTCTAGGCGTCTTGCTTATTCTGATCATTGTTGGTGGTGCTGCAGCTTATCATGAGCGTCACAAGATTCGCCGCTATCTACTCGTTCACCAGCAGTATCAAAAGACAGATATTTTACGTTTATCTCAAATCAAACTAAATTTACGACCGGCTCTATCGACTAAAAATACAACGGCAACTAATCACCTAACCACGACCTACCGGCGCGAGCTTCACCAGCTCCCAACCGGACCGCAGCACGCCAAAGTGATTGTTAATCCTTACCAAACGTCTCCCCTGTCTGGGTTAATCTTGGTTAAAACCGCCGCCAAAACTCGGGTCACCTTGACCGTCCATGGTGACCGACCAGCGACGACCATCACCAAAAAGCTATCCGGCTACAAAACAGCCCATTCGGTGGGGGTCTTAGGCCTATATGCCAATCGAACCAACCGTGTCACGCTGACCTTTACCCAAAAAGACGGGCAAACCTCGCGTACCACCTACCGATTAAAAACCGGGCACATACCGAAGGGCATTGGTAAAAATACGCTAAAAACCAGTAACCCTCAACAAATGGCTTTGGGAACCGGCCATACTAAATTAACCTTTGCCGTGTCCAGCCAGGGCTACACGTATGGACTAGATGCACGGGGAAAGATCCGATGGTACAGTACCAATAAAATTTCCCACATTTTTAAGCAGCTCAGCAATCACCACTTGTTAATTCTCACCAAAATTTCACCCGATGAGCATAAGTACAACGCCCTGCGAGAAACCGACTTTTACGGTCGTGTCTACCGGCAATATAACTTCAGTGGTCTCTTCCCCACTCGTAAAGAACCGTATAAATTAGCGACTAACACCGTCATTCATCACGATGCCATTGAATTGCCCAATCATAACCTCTTGCTAACCGTCGATGATGGTAGTAATAAGTACGTTGAAGATACCATGATTGAAATTAATTATAAGACCGGCAAGATTGTCAAAGTAATTGATTTCAAGCGCATTCTCCCCCGTTCAGCTTACACCACGTATACTGGCACCCATCGTCCTGACGGAAAAATTGACTGGTTCCACCAGAATTCAATGGTTTATGATAAAAAACGGGGTGAACTCATCGTTTCTGGACGCAATCAGGATATGATTTTCGCTATCAACTACAAGACCACCAAATTACAATGGATTCTGGCTGCACCACAAAAATTACCGGCATCCTATCAACACTACTTGTTGAATCCTCAAAGTAAACAGTTCCGTTATAGTGGCGGTCAACACGCCGTCAACCTGATTCATCAATCACAACATCAGGGCGCTACAATTAAACTGGAGTACTACGATAACAATGTCCCTGTTACCCGCGGAAAAACCAAGCAATCTAAGCAATGGTCAGCAGGGGAAATTGTCACGATTAACCAACTCCATAAGACCGTTAAAAAGACGTGGAGCTTTGGCAAAACGCTCGGCAAACGGAACTTTACGAATATTGTCGGGAGTAGCTACGCTGTGGGCAAAGGCAATACGCTCATTGGCTTTGGCTATGCTGACAATGGCAAGCGTAGTGAATTTGTTGAAGTCAATCGCCAAACCAACCAGATTGTCTTCGATGTCGATCGGACCAAGTTCGCCCACGGTGATTGGTCATACCGCGCACAACGCATGAATTTATACCCCGAAAGTGCTACCGTTTCACTTGCCACCATCACCACATCAAACTAAAAGACGTGTATCACCGGAGCTTTACGACAGTCCCGATGATACACGTTTTATAATCCAACAAGCAATGGCTATTGTTCGTTAATTACTACTGCTATTTTGTTTAGGCATCCCACTCGGTTTTCCTGATGGTTGCCCCTTCATATTTTTGGGGCCATTTTTCATCTGTGTCGTTTGGGCCGACTTTGCTTGTTGTTGTCCCAACATATAGCCGGTCCCACCGCCACCGACAAACAGAATGATTCCGGCTAGTAGCAGCACTAGCCAGCGTTTGGGTTCTTTACGGGCTGGTTGCATAGATCCGTCATCCTCTCTATTGATTCCTATTAATCAACTTAGAACCCAGTATACACGCGCTTCCTTAACCCTAACTAAATCCGTCATCGACTTTACTTGCAAACTATTGATGCTTTTGCTATTATGTGAACTATAATATGATATTAAAACAATAATGTTCGTAAATAAAGGGAGCGATTTCAGATGCGTAACGTGTATTTTAATCATGACGGAAGTGTCGACGATTTAGTATCACTACTACTGCTGTTACAAATGCCAGATGTCCATTTAACTGGCGTTGGTGTGGTTGGCGCCGATTCCTATCTAGAGCCAGCCCTAGCAGCTACCCGTAAAGTCATCGATCGTTTCGGTCACGATACTCACCTAGAGGTCGCCGCCTCTGACTCTCGCGGCGTTCACCCATTCCCGAAAGAATGGCGGCTAGATGCCTTTAGCTTAGATGCCCTGCCGATTCTAAATGAGTCGGGAACCGTTGTTACGCCCGTTGCGCCCAAGCCGGCACATTTAGATCTCGTTGACAAACTCCAGACTACCTCGGAGAAAACTACTTTGGTCATGACAGGCCCTTTAACTGATCTCGCACGAGCCTTGCAGGCAGACCCGTCAATTACGGCCAAAATTGAACAACTATACTGGATGGGTGGTACCTTTGATGGTCGTGGCAATGTTGCCGAACCTGAACAAGACGGGACTACTGAGTGGAATGCTTATTGGGACCCGCAGGCCGTTAAGACCGTCTGGGATAGTGACCTCACTATCCAAATGGTTGGACTTGAAAGTACTCGTCAAGTCCCATTGACCCCGGCCATTCGCCAGCACTGGGCAACATTACGCCAGCATCCTGCAATTGACTTTATTGGCCAAGGTTATGCCTTGGTGCCCGCTCTACAACACTTTGAGACGAACTCTACTTACTTCTTATGGGATGTGCTAACGACTGTTGCCAGCGAGTTTCCCGAAATCGTCACAACTAAACGCGTCACCAGTGATGTTTTAACTGAAGGCCCTGGTCGTGGGCGAACATTTGAAACACCGACTGGTCGGCCCGTAACCTTAGTGACTACTGTGGATCATGATGCCTTCTTTAAACGAATTGACACATTAGCTTTGCATGCCGATAAATAGGTTATACTGAAAGGGAGCCGGTATTTCCAACCGCCGACCTTTTATTTTTACTCAGAGGAGGATTTTCTTATGCTTCCCGTAACCATCGGTATTATTATTGGTGGCATCATCTCTTGCCAGACCGCCATTAATTCACGTTTGCGGGCCTTTATTGGCTCGCCCTATCAGGCTTCATTTGTCTCATTCACCATTGGAACGCTCTTTCTCGCCTTGGTAACCCTCGCCTCACATCAATCGCTTGGTGTCTCGTCCCAGCTACTAGCTCAAGAGCCATGGTGGTTGTGGATCGGTGGGTTCCTTGGCGTCATCTTCTTAACGACCAACATCCTCCTCTTTCCCCATATTGGCGCCGTGCAAACTGCCATTATGCCAATTTTAGGTCAAGTCTTAATGGGACTCCTAATTGATACGTTTGGTTGGCTAACGGCTACCCAACAATCTCTCACACCAGCCCGGTTCATCGGGGTCATTCTAGTGTTGATTGGTATCCTAGTGACTGTTGCCTTACCAGATATCTTACAACATCAAACTACCACGACGACCAGTGGCAATCCCTGGCCATGGCGATTGTTAGGAATTGTCGGTGGTGCCTTAGGTGCTGTGCAAACGACGATTAACGGCCATTTAGGTGTCGTTTTACATTCGGCAGTTCACGCATCATTCATCTCGTTTTTAATTGGTGCTATGACATTATTGGTGATTGTCTTCGTCGTTGATCGCAATCTCAGTCATATTGCCAATGCCATCGGTCACGGAAAACCGTGGTGGATTTGGCTAGGTGGTTTATTGGGCGGTATCTTTGTTTTAGGTAACACTTACCTGGCACCGATTCTCGGCACCGGCCAAACAGTAGTGTTTGCTTTACTCGGGCAGTTAACTGGTGGCCTATTGATTGACCAATTTGGGTTACTTGGAGCTAAGCGAAATCCTACGATGCCAGTTCAGTTTCTAGGCCTATTGTGTTTAGTAGGTGGCGTTATTCTCATTCGTTTATTTTAAGAATAAAAAGAGTGACTGACATGTTTTCATGCCAATCACTCTTTTTATGGCGCAGTTATGGTACCTTCTTGTAGACCTAAAAAGATTGTCAAGATCAAAAGATCTGCCGATCCCCCCAAGCTTAAATGCCGTTGGTCAAAGACCTGATTCAGTTCAACGAGTTTCTGCCACCCAGCCGCTGTCTGACTACCACCAAGCGCTAAATACGTATGCGCTTCGGTATGGGCCCAGTCAACTACCTCACTGTTGCCGGCTCGCTTCACTAAGTTTGTATCTATTGAATTCGCCACAATAGTCAGCAAAGTATCCAATAACCGCTGATTCAGTGTCCCTGTACTCTGACGCAATGCTGGTAAAGCCCAACGAAAGACCGTAGGGTACCCGGCCTCTGCTTCACCCCGAATTCCTTTAATACCATATTGTAAGTACATTCGTTCTCCCGCCGTTAACATTGTCGGGTCTTTCGTTGCCAATCCGTCAAAGTCACGTGCCATCAATCCCATCAGCATTTCCTGTACAATCTTGCGTAAGTCTTTTGTCGGGTGAGCCACCTGATAGGCACTAGCCGCGACCAAGATTCCCAAAGAAAAGACTGCTCCCTTGTGCGTATTCACACCAGCTGTTGCGGTAAACATCTCCCGCTCTGCCACAACCCCTAGTGGACGTAGTTGGTGAAACAGCTGAGTTAAATCTGCCGTCTCAAACTGGCGACCGACCTGCTCACATTGACTAAAGTAAGGCTGTAAACTTAAGGCACTGTTGATAAAGGTAAACGCCGTCATATCTGGATGAGGCCCCTGACTAGCTGGATCAACAAGTCCCGGCTTAGGTGTGACCGTCACTTCATACAATAAGGCACGGATCGCATTTCTAACCAGTGGCGTTTGGGTTTGTTCATTTATCACGGACTTCTCCTCCATTAGTGGCTAACTTGCTGATACAATCGGTCAAAATAGGCTTGTAATTCAGCAACCGAATGACGTCGTGACCGGGCACATTCTTTGGCTGGCCGTTGACAGACAAAGCAACGCCGTACTGGAAATCCCAAGGCAGTTCGTGAAATCGCTTTGGCCGGATTACCAGTTAGAATATCCACGTCAAAAATTCGTCCCAACACATCCGTATCTTCAAATGTCACTGCTGCACGCTTAACGGCGGCACTGGTAGCCGATGACCGCCAAAACAACTCATTTCCCGTTAATTCATGCCATTCCGTAATTGGTATCACCGCAAGATTCACTTGGGTCAATACCGACCGAAATCGACTTACGCCCATCGTAAATAGCTGCTGCAACGCCGCATTGTTCTTAATTGGTCCTGGAACATTTAGCTTCGTTACAATCAGAGTTTCATCTGGTGTCTGTTCTAAGATTCGTTGCTGGACTGCCACACGCCGATCCCGGTTTGCCAACACCATAGCAATGTCGACCGGTGAACCTGTTTCAAAAATACTATGTGCCATCATCGAGAGGCCTCCTTACAACCAGTTTAACAACAAGGAGTCTGAGACAACGGTCCCAGACTCCTTGCTCCTTCTTATTGATCTAACAGGACTAACCCGTTCAAATCATTTTACTTAATCTTTTACTTGTTTGACTGTATCAATAATAGTCCCATCACGATACTCAATCAAGGCAACTGTCCGATCAGTAAATTCAAGTGGTTTCGGTGTCCCAACACGCTTTTCCGCCATCTTTTGTAAATCAGCAATGTCATAAACTGGCACTCCTGGAATGTGACTCAAAGCTTGCCGCAAATCTTGTCGCTTAGGATTAATCGCAATACCATATTCCGTTACCAAGACGTCCACCGAGTCGCCTGGTGTTACCACCGTTGTTACGTCTGGGACAACGGTAGCAATCCGACCGCGGACTAATGGTGCTGAAATGATCGTTAATTTCCCTGTTGCTGCATCTTGGTGACCACCAATGGCCCCACGGATGACCCCATCAGATCCCGTCATAACATTGACATTAAACTTTGTATCAATCTCTAATGCACTCAAAATGACAACGTCAAGCTGGTCAACCATGGCCCCCTTATTATCTGGATCAGCATACCAAGACGCATCAATCTCTTGTTGATTACGGTTGGTATGCATTGAATCTGCTGCACCCTTATCAAAGTCTTGAACGTCCATAACTTTCTGAACTAGTCCTTCATTTAAGAGATCGGTCGTTGGCTTAGTGATACCACCCAAGGCAAATGAGGCCTTGATTTGATTATCAATCATCGACTGACGTAGATAGCGGGTTACGGCTAAGGCCGCACCACCTGAACCCGTTTGGAATGAGAAACCATCCTTGAAGTACGGTGAATGCGTAATAACGTTGTTGACCGTTTCAGCAATCTTTAATTCCTTAGGATCTTTGGTAAAACGGGTAGCCCCCGAACCAATCTTGTCTGGGTCACCAACTTTATCAACTTTAATAACATAATCTACTTGGGTTTGTTTAATTGACGCTGGCGTATTGGGATAGTCCACAATATTATCTGTCAGCAAAACAACCTTATCTGCATACTGAGCGTCCATCAGGGCATAACCTAGTGAACCAAAGACGGCATCGCCTTCCATCCCATTGGCATTCCCCAATTTATCTGCGCTAGGTACACCCAAGAACGCAACATCAATCTTAATGTCTCCATGCTCAATGGCCCGTGCTCGGTTACCATGAGAACGGAAGATCACTGGATTTTCTAGGCCACCATGAGAAACAAAGTCACCTAATGAGCCCCGCATCCCTGAACTGGTGATATTTGTAATCGTTCCTGCTTTAATGGCTTCAATAACAATATCATTCATGACCCCGGTTAAAGAGGATGGCGCCAACGTTAGGTTCTTGAAACCAGCATCAATGATCACCCGCATTACTTCATTAAAAACGAAGTCTCCGTTACGAAAATGGTGGTGAAAGGAAATCGTCATACCGTCTTTTAACGTAGCCGCTACAACTTTTTTAATTGAGTCAACTACCTTGTCATCACCAGTGGTAACCCGAACTTTAGGCGCTACACGTTGAACTTCGGGATGACCGATTTCAGTCGTAGCAAACGGCTGGTAGTTCATCTGTTGTAATAAATCCGTTGGTAATTCTCGATCAACATTATTTTTCAATGTAGTTTCCCTCCTCATCGACTAAGTTGGACGCCTTGGCTAGCTTCATAACTCGTTGTGCACGTAACACAACTGGCCGGTCAACCATTTGACCATTCATGGAAATAACACCAGAACCTTTTAATTTGGCCTCTTGAATGGCATTAATCACATTCTTGGCATTGCTGATTTCGGCTTCTGTTGGTTCGTAGACCTTATTGACCATGGCAATTTGCCGTGGATTGACCAATGACTTACCGTCAAAGCCTAATTGATGAATATAGGCCGTTTCACGGTAGAATCCTTCGGTATCATCCATATTTGTAAAGACCGTATCAAATGCCGCTATGCCCGCTGCACGAGCTGCATGTAAAACCATATTACGAGCAAACAGAAGTTCTTGTCCGTCTGGATAACGGTGTGTCTTCATATCAGTCGTATAATCTTCTGCAGACAACGCTACCCCAATCATCCGATCCGAAGCAGCCGCAATCGCTGGTGCCTGTAAAACACCCTTCGCACTTTCGATGGCTGCCATGATATGGATCGACCCTGCTTCACGACCAAATTCTTTTTCAGCAGCGGCCACATCTTGATCAAGCTTTTCGACCATTGCTGCTGACTCGGCTTTAGGCAACCGAATCACATCAATTCCAGCCTTGACCATGGCCTTCACATCATTATCGTAGAAGGGCGTATCCTGACCGTTCACTCGAACAACCAGCTCTGCTTCACCATAGTCTTGTGATTGCAAGGCTTCATAGACCAAAACACGCGCTGCATCCTTTTCGGGTAATGATACTGCATCTTCTAGGTCAAACATAATAGAGTCAGCACCATAGATGCCTGCATCCTTAACCATAGCTGGGTTATTCCCCGGCACAAACATCATTGTGCGTCGTAACCGTTCTTCACTTTCAGCCATTAGAGCACCTCCCATGCTGGTTGTTCCGTTGTTTCCGTTGCACGTTGGACAGCAGCAATCGTCCGGGCCTTAATCACACAGTCCAGTGCACCCTTATCAACTGCTTTTACCTTAGCTGCCGCAATTCCCATATCGCTGAGTGTTTGTTTGATAACTCCCTCGATTTGGTCGCCAAAAACCTTCTTAACATCCGATTGTAAATCAATGCTAATACCATTTGTCGCGGCTGAAATCGTCAATTGAATATCAGAAGATTCCAATGTACCGGCAATGGCTGTCTTTTTAATTTCCATTAATCGTCATTCCTTCCTGAATTCTCGACTGTAATGTTCGCTTGTGTTGCTGAATAAATGTTAGCGTTGTCGCGGGCAAAAACGACTGCACTGTTTCAAGTTTATCGGCCGCAATTGCTTGACGAACCTGCGTTGCGGTAATAACTTGTTGCCCCACCCGTTTGCGATCAATCACCTTAACCATAATTTCTGGCGGTAGTTCTTTTCGGAGCACTTGATTATAAATTCCGGTTGTCCGTGAAAAGGGTTCACTCCCCAAATAACGCGTTTGAATATTTAATCGCGGCGCAATCTGGTTCTTAAATATCCGAGCATCTATCGTTGTTTGGTAGCGAATTGCCTCATTCGGTGTGGGTAAAAAGTAAGCTGGAAATGTGACATAACTGACCATATATTGACCACCACTGACCACCGTCACATTACTTAAATCTCGTGTCCCCTGTTGAACCAGTTGACGGCGTTCATCTGTTGTAAATAAAGAAACGTTGTCTTGAACAACAAATACATAAACCCGATCATTTTCCTTAGCGGCCTGTTCCACTAAATATCGATGACCTAACGTAAAGGGATTTGCGTTCATGACGATTCCCGCAACCCGTTGCTGCGCCTGATCAACGGCCTGTGGAATTCGCGCAACGTAGTCCGCAACGTCTGTATCTCCCGTTTCTAAAACCGCGCCTAAATCCGTATGTGCTAATTCCTTAAAACCAACATGCTGAAAGCTCGCCGAGTACTTGTTTTTAGTAAAAACAAAAACATGGAAGATTTCCCGCTCAGCTAATAGATTCATCAATGCAGATATGATCGTATTAAAGTGACTACCTTGCGCCGATTCTTTATTGCAGACACCCACATATTTAAGAACATTGCCCGCAACCGACCCTGTCGCAACTAACTGATGCTGATCATTATAAATTCCGAGTGTATGATCAATTTGAGCCAATTCATTCGGCTGAAAATTGCTGATACCTAGTGATTCCAGAAAGGCTTGCCAATCATCAAAAACTACTCGATCATTTAAATTTAAAGATTGAACGTCATTATTGATAGTACTGCTCCCCCTTCACTTGTAGCATGATCTACAGGTTTTGTAAGACCATGATAATTGGAACAACGATAATAAACAAGACCGAGGTCGATACAACAATGTTTGTCGCAAACTTTACATCACCATGGTACGTATTCGCCAAGATAGGTAATACAGCCAACGATGGTGTAGCAGCCTGAATGATCAAAGTTTGTTGGAAAACACTGTTCATGTGAATACCAATATGGAAACCACAGAATACGATGATTGCCATGATAATGGGTGAAATGGCAAAGCGACCCAATAACGTCCAAATAACATTACCATCGAACCGCATATTCAAAATGCCAAAGCGACGGAGCATAATCCCGATATAGATTAAAGACAAGGGCGTTACCAACGCACCAATATCTGACAAGGCCGTCGTCGCAAAGGTCAATTTCATAAGACCATTTTCTAACCCAGGGATATAGATAAATGGCAATGCCACAATGAACCCCCATAGTGGCGCTGGAATTAGGTGATGCCAATCAAATTTCGCCTTATTGCCACCTTCACGGTCAATCGTTGGATCATCACCGGCGATAACCCAAACACCTAATGTCCAAATAATAACTGTGTTGACGATGTAATACGTCAGTAAATAAGGAACCGAAACTTCCCCAAACAAAGCCACGTTCAAGGGCATCCCAATAAATACGGTATTGGCCCCATTAATTGCTGTCATCATTAAACCACGACGCCCATGTGGTACTTTAAAGGCACGGACAGCGATCCAAGCAACAACGTAACCCACAAGAATCGAGATAATCGTGTAAATAACGCCTGCCGATAAATTCGCCAGGTTGGACGGATTGAAATACTTCATCATTGCCATAAAAATTGAAGCAGGTAAGGCGATCCGCATGATTAATTTAGAAAGTGAACCCGAAAACTTTTCATCGAACCAACCACGAAGTTGACCATAATACCCAACGGCAATCATAATCACAATTGCTAACACGCTTTGAATCGAGGTGAGGAATACATCCATGATATTTACTTCCTTTTCGAAAAACCCTATTTTTTAGAATTAAGTAATGCTTGTGTGACAGTTTCAACAACCCCATCATCAAACACACCTGGAATAATTTTTTCTGGTGTTGGAGCAGTGATCATTTGTGCCAAAGCTCGTGCAACAACTTCTTCAACCGCTAGGTCTACTGATTTTAGCCCGCTTAGAAGTAATCCCTTGAACAGCCCTGGGAACACTAGGATATTATTGACTTGGTTAGGATATTGGCCTGAGCCAGTAGCTACAACCCCAGCATGGGCTGCGTGAGCGACTGCTGGATCAATTTCTGGTTTGGGATTGGCCAAGGCAAAAATAATTGGTTGATCAGCCATGCGTTCAACTTGAGCGCCCGTCAAAACATCAGCATCAGATAAACCGATGAAGACGTCCTGATCATCAATCACATCGTCTAAGCTGTTGCCCGTAACACTTAAACCAATTTCTTTCGCCAATGTCGTTTGATACGTGTTATAGGTCGTTGAATCTGGCTTAACCACCCCATCAATATCAACCAACGTGATGTGTTGAACACCGACACCGTGTAACAGCTTTGCCGTCGCTACACCCGACGCCCCTACACCATTTAAGACGACCTTGAGATCGGCCAAGTTCTTGCCCACAACTTTAGCCGCATTCAGCAGCCCCGCAAGTACCACAATTGCGGTTCCTTCTTGATCGTCATGGTAAACCGGAATATCCAACGTCTGGCGTAACTTATCCTCAATTTCAAAGCAACGCGGTGCGGCAATATCTTCCAAATGAATACCGGCAAAAGATAATGACGTGTTCTGAACGGTCTGAACAAATTCATCAATTGGCACTTGTTTAATGGCAATCGGTAATGCATCAACGCCGGCCAAATCCTTGTATAGCAATGATTTCCCTTCAACAACGGGTAATCCGCCGGCGGGGCCAATATTCCCTAACCCTAAAACTGCCGAGCCATCTGTTACAACTGCGACCAACTTACCACTCAAGGTGAGTTGGTCTTTTAAACTAGGGTCCTTTTCAATCGCCTTTGAGATAGTCGCCACACCAGGTGTGTAAGCCTTACCCAAATCAGTTTTATTTTCAACTGCTAATTCCGGAGCCATTTCCAGAACTCCAGTATGGGTCGCATGTAATTTAACAATTTCATCTTTATCCAATGGCGTTACTTCCTTTCAGCATTTTTACCTAATCAGTGCTAAGATCGTTCATTTTTTAACAAGGCCTATCTTACTCCGACTTTTTAAATTTTGCAAATTTTAATTGATTTTTTTAATTTTTAAAATGACGATATTAATATTTTAAAAAAAGCACATTTTTTTAAAATATAAAAAAGGCTAGTTGCTTGGCAACTAGCCTAAACGATTCAGTTACGAATAATGGTATACTTAGTCCACAGCATTAGCGGAGGATTTTTAGTATGGAAAAAAATATGACTCATGAAGAATTACTCGTACAGCTCGCCCAGGACTATTATTATTCTGGTTTGGCTGTCTCCGAGCTTTCTCGTAAATATAATTTAAGTCGTTATCACATTACGAACTACTTAGACGAAGCCCTCAAATCGGGTATCGTTTCTATTCAAATTAAGGCCCCTGTCGCGCGTAACTTTCAACTCGAAACTCGATTCAAACAGATCTTTGATATTCAACACATCGCCATTCTACGCGGGGATGGTAGCTCAGACGCCAACGCCGACAATGTTATTGCCTATGCGGCTAATCGCTTACAGCCTTTAATCGCTGATAGCCATGTTGTTGGTCTGGCTTGGGGGGGCACTGTCCACAGTATTATCGATCACTTCAAGTCGGAGCTCAATGAAGACCTAATTTTCACGCAATTCGTGGGTGAAAACATGAAATACAATTCCCGAACAGGGTCCACACGGATGGTTGAACATGCCGCCTCCAGATTTGAAGCTGATTACGTTACCCTTCCAGCACCACTATACGTCATCAACCAAGTTGTGCATGATTTATTACCGGAAGAACCAGCTCTCGAACACTGCCTAAAGGTTGCCAACCGAATGGATCTACTATTTTGCGGTATTGGGACGCTCTCTTCGGTAGATTCTATTCCCGCTTGGCATCAGGCTAAAGACCAAATTTTTCCAGGTGTCGATCCCGCAGACGTCGCCGGTATGTTGTTCGGTCGCCCCTATGATATTCACGGACATTTTTTAATTCCCGAACGCGATACAACCGTGGGTATTCCCTTGGAGGATGTTATGGCAACCCCCCGTCGCTTTGGCGTCATTAAGAGCAAGTTTAAGACCTACGCGGCCTTGGGGGCATTGCGTGGTAAACTTTTAACTGACTTGGTTATGGACGAAGGAATTGCCCAACGAATTCTAACTGCTAAAGACGAAGTTTGAGTTACCATGACGCCAAAAATGATAGCAGTATTTGATTAAAGACTACGGGTTGTTCTGCCATCACAACGTGTCCACAATTCGGAATAATCTGGGACTGTCCATGTGGCGTTAGCTCGGCACTAACCGTTGCAAATGCCGGATCAAAATATGGTGATTGTTCCCCTGCCACAAATAAGCAAGGCTGATGAAAGTTAAGCAACACGTCCCGCCAGTCTTGCGTTGCATGATCAAGCAGTAACGGATAGTTCAGTTGTGCGTCATACGGATGAGCCTGGTTAGCCATCTGAACCGCCTGGTACGTATCATCGGGTAACCGCTGAACCGTTGAATGCCCCAGCGGGTGTCTTAGTTGTTCATGAAAGTTTTCCCAAGTCAATGATTTAAAGCCGTATGACCAACTGGTATCCGTAATCATTTTAGGACTTTGGTCAACGTCAATCACGGCCTGAACATGCTGCGTACCGAATAGAGATAGGTACGCGAAAATCGTGGCCGCTCCCATAGAATTCCCCATTAAAATACAAGTAGTTAGTTGAAGCTGTGCGATTAATTCGGCTAAATCGGTCGCGTGACGGGATATCCGGCGCCCTTTAATTGTGTGTGCTGAAGCGCCCTGATTTCGAGCATCCAACCGAATAACCCGATACCCCTGCGTCAGTAATGGTTTAAGCTGGGCCGTCCAGATTTCTCGGTTACCACCAATTCCGGTTAATAAAATAATCGGAATCCCGGTTCCCGTATCATCATAACTAAGTTGTATCCCATCGGTTGTTGTCATTTGCATCAATAAAACCTCCTCGACTAGTTTCTATTATGGCATATTAAAAGGGCACTGAACGTGTATTTCACGTCCAGTGCCCTTTTCAACCTTATGAGCATCCCAAAGTCAGCTCAATAGTTAGTCTCGTTATTCACCATCATACAAAGCTGCCACCTGAGCCTGAACCTGCTCATGACCTAAGAATTCGTCATAAGTGGTATCTGCTCGGTCAACCAATCCCTTAGAACTCACTTCAATAATTCGGTTAGCAATGGTTTGAATGAACTCGTGGTCATGTGAGGTAAAGACGATTGCGCCGTTAAAAGCAACCAAACTATCGTTCAACGCCGTGATCGATTCCAAATCCAAGTGGTTGGTTGGATCATCTAACAGCAACACATTTGCCTTACTCAACATCATTTTCGATAACATTGCCCGGACCTTTTCGCCCCCGGACATCACATCAACCGCACGATTCACGTCATCCCCAGAAAAGAGCATTTTGCCCAGAAATCCGCGCAAGAAGGTATTATCACTCTCTTCTTTCGAGGCAAATTGGCGTAACCAATCCAACACGGATAAGTCATTATTGGCAAAGTAGTCATTAACATTCTTCGGTAGATACGTCGTGCTGGTGGTTTGGCCCCACACCACGTTACCACTATCCGGTTGGACATCACCGGCAATAATTTGCATCAACGTTGTCGTCGTCAAATCATTCCGGCTAATGAACGCCGTCTTCTCATCGGGCCGCAGGGTAAAGCTCACATCATCTAAAATGGTGACGCCGTCAATGGCCTTTGACACGTGCTCGACTCGAAGCAAGTCATTACCCAAGTCGCGTTCCGGGGTGAACTTAATATACGGATATTTTCGTGAAGATGGCTTAATGTCATCCAGCGTGATCTTTTCCAGTTGCTTCTTCCGTGACGTTGCCTGCTTAGACTTGGAGGCGTTGGCACTAAATCGCGCCACGAACTCTTGCAATTGTTTAATCTGGTCAGCCTTCTTGGCGTTTGCATTCGCCTTTAATTGCGCCGCTAATTCACTGGATTCCATCCAAAAGTCATAGTTCCCGACAAATAACGTGATCTTACCAAAATCCACGTCACACATGTGGGTACAGACCTGATTCAAGAAATGCCGGTCATGAGAGACCACAATAACGGTATTCTCGTAACCTGCCAAAAAGTTTTCCAGCCAGCTAATCGACTGGACATCTAACCCGTTGGTCGGCTCATCCAGCAATAGCACATCCGGATGACCGAACAAGGCTTGGCCCAACAACACCTTGACCTTTTGGGATTCGGTCAGTTCACTCATCAAGACATTGTGTAAAGAATCATCAATCCCCAAGGCTTGCAACATCTGACTGGCTTCAGCTTCGGCTTCCCAGCCGCCCATTTCACCAAATTCGGCTTCCAATTCAGCAGCCCGAATCCCATCAGCATCACTAAAATCTGGCTTCATGTAAATGGCATTCTTTTCTGTCATGATATCGTAGAGCTTTTGGTGCCCCCGAATGACCGTATCCATGACGATGCTATCTTCAAAGGCAAAGTGATCTTGATTCAGACTCGACATCCGCTCATTGGTTCCCATTGAAACGTTCCCACTGGTGGGTTTCAATTTACCTTCGATAATCTTTAGGAAAGTTGACTTTCCAGCGCCGTTAGCGCCAATGACCCCGTAGCAGTTACCTGGGGTGAACTTGAGATTAACATCATCGTAGAGTTTCCGATCGGAGAACTGCATACTGACATTATTGACGGTTAACATGAACGATTCCTCCTATTTTGACAGAAAAAACCAACGTGTCTGATTAACGGCAACGTTGGTTTCAACTTATTTTCGTTATGACATATTAGGGTAGTGTATCATAAAAAGTGCCGCCTGTCACCCGCTTAGGACCAGCTTTGCTGTGCCGAATAACGTTGGCGATAAGTCCGTGGAGTCATTTGGTAGTATTGCTTGAACGTCACAAAGAAGTTTTTCTCGGTGCTAAAGCCCGTCTTGAGTGCAATATTTTGGATTGAATCCTGTGACGTCATCAGCAGTGATGTCGCCCGTTCTAAGCGAATCTGGCCGAGATACGCCTTGGGTGAAATCCCCATATAATCCTTAAAGTAGCGGGAAAAATAAACACTGGAGTAATTTAGTTGCTCCGCTAAATTGGCAATTGAAACGGGTTGCGCGTAGTTCTCCTGTAATTCCGTAACGGCCTGCCTGAGTGGTGCTGGTAATGGTAACTGATCACTGGTCACTTGGCCATTAACCGTGAGATGCTTGAGTAATTGGCCGACCAATTGATATTCAGCTCCCAAGCTCGTGAGATAGGCTGATCGCGCTGATGAAGGTGTAATCACTCCCGCAACCAACGTCTGAACGGCCTTCGCCAGCGGCTGATATACTGCCGATTGCAGGTCAAGGTCCAGTGGCCCCCAAACGGGCAGCTGCTCATCGGCCACAGCATTGCGTAACCAGGACGCCGGTAAAAGCAGCGTCACAATTTGGTTATCCTCATCCAGAAACGTCTCATAACTGTGCACTACCTCCGAATTAATCACGTAGAGGTGGTCAGCCAGCATATGATAGGTCGAGCGGCCAATGTGCACCGTTCCAGGCTGTCCTCGGTAAGCATAGGCCAATTCAACCGCGCGATGCCAGTGGGGCAAGACCATTTTTGGCCCCACCGTCCCGTGTGAAATAACTCGCAATGGCAATTCTGTCTTAAAGTTTAGTCGTTCATGATACGGATGTGGCATACTGACGCCCCTTCTTCTATCTGTCATTGAGCCATGTTTTCCCGCACGGTTTAACCGTAACCGCTTTCAGTCATAGCATAACATGTTAGGAGGCAAGATAGTTAAATTTAGTAAGCCAATTATTAGATTATGGGATTACCCCCATCCTTGATCCCCGTTATAATGAACTTGCAACATCAGGATAACAACGACGGCCATGATTGGCGTTGCCTTATCCGGTTAGGTTGCTGATCTTAACTACTATCACAACTTGGGGGAGTTATGATAGCTAGTGAATCGGTATGGCTTGAGGGGGCCTACCAACAGAATAGACGGCCATCGGGGCCTTGGGGGGAGCAGCTAGAGAACCATCTAGTTGCTTTTTAATTTGTCGTAACACCCGTTGAACTCAAAAAACGCGTGTTTCTAAGAATCTAATTGATCCCTAAAAACACGCGTTTTTTACTATCACAATCAATTAACGGTCGACTGCTGCTTGCCCGGTTGTTTTAGTAAAAAGGCCATCAGATACGACACAATCAAGAAGACAGCCACGACCAGATACGGAACGTGCGTATTCCAATCCAATAACATGCCGGACATAATCGGTCCCACAATGTTCCCAATGCTCGTTAAGGACATATTCAAGCCGTTGATTAAACCCTGGTCCGACTCGCTAGCCTTGGTTAAGAGCGTGGTAATGGCTGGCCGTAAGAGGTCAAACGCTGAGAAAATAATCAATGTAGCGACCATTACTTCTAACTTCGTGTGGGCCTGCGTAATCCAAATGGTACAGATTGCCGCGAGGAAGAAGCAAAGGCGAATCACCCGCCGCTCACCCCACTTGCTGACCATGGTATCGAACAACGCCACCTGCAAGAATAGTGAAATCAATCCATTCAGAGTTAATACTAAGGCAATATTACTCAGACTGAAGTTAAAGACTTCGTTAACATAAATGCTGTAAATACTTTCAAATCCCTGTAGGCCAAATGATGACACTAAAATCATCGTAAATAAAATAATAATGGGTAGCGTCCAAAACGCACGACTCATTGGGTGAGCAGTCGTTTTCGCTTGTTCGGGTTCTTCTACTACCCGCTTATTTTCAGCATCACTAGGAAGTAACGCAATCAAAACAATTGCGCTTAATAAGCCTAAGGCCCCAGCCACCCAAAATGGGGTTTTGTAGCTGATACCAGCTAATATACCACCAATACCGGGGCCCAAAATCAAGCCACCACTAAAGGCCGCTGATAGCCAGCCAATCACCTTGGCCCGTTGTCGTTTAGTTGTAATGTCTGACGCTAACGCCATCGCAGTTGGCACAACCATGGCGGCTGATAGCCCACCAATTAGGCGGGAAATATCAAAGACCCAAAGATAGTTCGTCAGTGCGAATAGGACTTCCGATACCATATATAACAGTAACCCCACCGTCAAAACTGGCTTACGGCCAATCTTATCGGACAATCGACCGATGAGGGGTGACGCCACAAATTGTGCCAGCGCAAACAGGGCATTCATGATCCCCATATCAGTCGCCGACAAATGCAGTTCTGTTTTTAAAAACGGCATGACCGGAATCACTAAACTAATTCCCAAGCAGACTAGAAATTCACTAAAAATTAAAATAAAAATGGCCCGTTTTGTTTTGCGTGTCACAACGGTTCACCCCTTCTCCATATTTTTCGACAATAGTCTCATGCTACCAACAAAGAACCGGGTTTGTCCACTGTTAAGCTCATCTTTTAAGCGACTTAATTACCAGGTTGTCGTAAAGCTTGTGTCCAGCGCTGATAATCCGCAGCAAAAAAGCTATCGCGCGCATATACCACCGCCAATTCATGGAGCAATTCCCCCGCTGGTAACCGTAATGTCACTAACTTTCCAGTCGTTAATTCACTCGCCACAACCGACCGATAAACAAAACTAATCCCTGCTCCCCGCAACAACAACTGCCGAATTGCCGCCAGATTATTAATCGTCACCGTCTGCGAAAACTCCGCTAGCGTTACATTGGCTGCCTGAGCCAGATTGGTCAGAATCTCTCGACTACCAGATCCCAATTCCCGCAGCAATAATGGATAAGCCGTCAAGTCCGCCCAACTAACTTGTGCCTGCTGCGCCAGTGGATGATTGGCGGCCACCACGGCAACAAATGGTTCCTCACGAACTATCTGATAATCATATCGCGTCTTGTCAAAATTGCCTTCGATCAAAGCAAAGTCGCTGGTTCCGCGATCAATCGCGGTCAAGGCGGCTTGCGTGTTAGTCACCCGGCATTGAATGTCGCGAAATTGCTGGGTAGCCTGAATCGCTTGAATCAACTGGGGCGCTAAGAATTCGCTCAAGGACAGTGTCGTGCTAAAAATCACTTGCCGCGTCACCTGAGGGTGCTGTAAGGCCGTGACCACCTTATTGGCCTGCACTTGAATCCGCTGCACAAAGGCTGCCAATTCTTGACCCGCTGGCGTGATGGTCAGCCGTGGTCGTTGATACCGAACCAGTTTCACGTTCAGCTCCATTTCCAAACTCTTAATCTGTTGAGACACTGCCGGCTGAGTAATAAAGAGCCGTTGGGCCGTCTGGGTATAGGACTTTGTTTGCACTAAAACCAACAGGGTTTCGTATCGTTTATCTAGCATATCATCGCTCCTCATAAGTAAAATTTATATCGTCATTAAATATCCCAATTTTATCTTATAATCGACTTCCGGTAAACTAAAGTTATCAATCATAGAGGAGGAAATTGATATGGATATTCGCAATACCCTAGTAACCCGCAGCTTCTGGGGAGCGGCTGTCATTACGTTAATTTGTGCGGTAGCCGGTAGCGAACTGGCCCAATTGCCCTATTTGAACTTAGTTGGTGCCTTGGTCATCGCCTTATTATTAGGGATGGCTTGCCAACTCGCACCCCGGATGGTTGCCGTCAACCGGGATGGCATTGGATTCATTAGCAATAAATTTTTACGATTAGGTATTATTCTTTTAGGTTTCAAGTTAAATCTTCTGCAATTGGCCCAAGCGGGGGTCAAAACCATCACGCTGGCTGCCGTCGTCGTTACTGGGATGGTCTTCTTGACGTATAACTTGAGTCGTAAGCTTGGGGTCGACCGAGAACTAGCTATTCTAACCGCTACGGGTACGAGCATCTGTGGTGCCGCCGCCGTCATGGGCGTCTCTCCACAGATTAAAGTCCCTGCCGATCAAGCTGAACGACAAAGGGAAAACGAAGTCTTGGCCGTTGCCATCGTAGCGATTTTAGGAACTGTCTTTACCCTAATTGAAATCGGGTTGAAACCTCTATTGCACCTGACTGCCGTTCAATTCGGCGTCATGACGGGTGGCTCACTGCATGAAATTGCCCACGCCGTTGCCGCAGGTAGTGCTGGGGGCCCTGTGAGTCTGGACACCGCGATTATTACCAAGTTATCACGAGTACTCTTATTGGCTCCGGCTGCCTTGATCATTGGCTGGTGGTACCAAAGACAAACCGCCACAACAACCACAAACGATGGTCCAACCAAATTACCAATTCCCTGGTTTATGGCCGGTTTCCTATTAACCAGTATCATTGGCACCTGGGTCCCCTTAGGAGCCACCACGTTGGCTGGTCTGGTTAAACTTGCCTACATCTTCTTGGGGATGGCAATGGCCGCTCTTGGTATGAGCGTGAATTTCCGCGTTATCTTCCAACGGGGGGGCAACGCCTTTCTAGCCGCAACCTTATCGTCCGTGGTCTTACTAGCTGGGGTCACCATTGCCAGCAAGCTATTCTTTTAAATCGTGATTCATACAAAAACCAGTATCCAGCCGGTTCATGGCTGTGATACTGGTTTTTTACGTCTATAGCCAACGCAATAGTTGGTGAATCGTCCCGTTGTCCCACAAAATATACCCGCCAAGCAGAATATAAACCACGACGGTCAGATGACGCCCCCACTTCTCTAACACGCCAGCAATCACTGGCAATGTCGCCAGTCGAAATCCCAGTTCCCAAAACACAACGACCATGCCGGCAAACGTGATTAAAATTAATGGAATCTTACTAGTCGCAACAGTGGTAAATAGGGGCACGTAGATCCCAATATTGTCGGCGCCACACGTAGCAACGGTAATCAGCACGACATTCGCAATCAATCCCCGGGGCTGACTGACCCGGCGTTCAACCGCGGCCACATCATCGTCATCGCCTTGAAGTCCCAATTTGATGCCTAAATAGATGGGAATTAGGCCTAATAATCCAAGAACCCAAGGGGTTGGTACAAAACCTAAGAAGAAGGCCAAGGCCAGAGAGCTCCCAACCAGAATCAATGTACCGATAAAGTCACCAATTAACACGAGCCAGCGATCTTGAGGCTTTACGCGGCTGAAAATTATCATTAGAATAACAAGGTAATCTAATCCGGTTGAGATGTAAGCCGTCACTCCGGTTAAAATTGGTTGTAACATGGTCGGTCATCTCCAATATGTTATTTTTAACATATGTTATCATATTCATATGAAAGGAGCAACCTATTTAAATGTCGTCTACTGAAGAACCCGTCACTACCATTCAAGCGCCCAAATTGGCTGCAGCACAAGCTATTTTCAAACTTCTAAGCAATCCCACGCGACTGCAAATTCTTTACCTATTGGAACAGCGATCACTCAACGTGAGTGAACTGGGTCAGTACTTACAGGTCGAACAGTCGGTTGTATCTCATCAACTGGCTCTCCTGAAGAAAGAACAACTGGTCACCGCCCAACGTATTGGTAAACAAAATTTCTATGAGCTCGATGACCCCCATATTTTAGATATTGTTAACGAAACCCTTGCCCACGTGGATCATGTTTTGCGGGGGAAAAAGCATGGTGAATAATGAAAAGGCAACCACATAATGTGATTGCCTTTTCATTCTACCGACTACATCTCCATCCCCATCTTCTCATAGGAACTCATCCCCGCCAAATGTAAATCTTTGACGGCAATACCGCGTTCTTCAGCCACGGCCTTCATCAGGGTCTCCATATCCATTAATTTATAGGTTTGTGGGTGTTGCGGATCAAAGACCTCAATTTGAGCCATCATGCCGCCATCTTCGTGTTCGATGATGTGACAATGATACATGTAGACCCCTGTGTGGTCAAACCAAACCTTTAACCGCACGGTCTCCCCAGGGTTAACACCAACTGTATCCTTAAAACCGTGTTCATTCGGATATGGGGCGTGCCCGTTACGTGAGACTACTAAGAACTGCGTACCATGCATATGGAACGGATGCACCATGCCGCCGTCCATATCATTCGTATTGGTAACATCCCACAGTTCAACATTACCAACCTGCTGTTTGGCATCGATCCGTTGCATGCCAAACTTTTTGCCGTCCATCATGACCGTCTCATCCATGCCGGACATCACCACTTTACGAATCGGCATATCCGGTGTCACGTCCGGATTTGGTATCTCAACCAAATGTTCTGGGAGCACAGCCGTATCTGGCGTAAATTCATGAACTCGGAAACGAACCAACGGCACGTCGTCACTATACAGCGTGACGGTCTCTCCCGGTGTCACGTCACCAAAATCAACAATAATTTCAGCACGTTCAGCACAAGTCAACATCAAATGTGTAAAGGCCACCGGTTCTGGCAGCAAACCGCCATCCGAAGCAACCTGGGTAAACGGCAGATCCTGACTAAAATGCAACCGCCATTCCCGCCGATTAGCGCCATCTAATAACCGTAAGCGCAGCCGTTGGGTTGTCACGTCAAAGTACGGGTTAACTGTCCCATTAATCAGTGGTGTCGGGCCCTGAACACCGTCGGGATCATAATCCGCTTCATAGTCCCACTGATTATCTTCATGGAACCGCCGATCCTGTAAAATCAGTGGAACGTCATCAACGCCATAAGTATGTGGCAATGGCAACTGTGCCTCGTGATCATCGGTTACTAAGGCTAAGGCCGCAAGCCCCTTCCAGACCTGTTCCGCCGTTGATGGACACGGGTGCGCGTGTAACCATAAGGTTGCTGCCGGTTGGTCCACTTTAAAATCAATGTGCCGCGTCTGTCCCGGATAGACCGGTGCATGACAGCCACCGTCCGTATATGGCCCGGGGACATTTAAACCGTGCCAGTGAAATGTCGTCAGTTCTGGTAAGCTATTCTTCAAATCAATATGCATCGTTTTACCCTGCGCAAAAACCAATGTTTGCCCCAGTAGACTGGTGTTATAGCCCCACGTCTTGGTCTTCTTACCGGGTAACAGTTGGGTTTCACCAGCTTGGGCCTCGACCGTATAGTAGGTATCCGTCGCGGTTTCTTTATCTGGCTTCAATAACGGCGGAATCCGTAAGGCTTGTTGTGGTGTCTTCGGTTCTGCCAGCGGCACATACCCACCATCATGGGTGTTATAGGCCGCTTCATCAAAAAAATAATCGGTATTAAGTGATTTTGTCATTTTTCTGGCTCCCCTACGATCAGATTTCTTGTTACCCTTTCATCATACTCCCCGAACCGGCGATTACTCAATCTGTTCGTTCTCTTTCTCGTAGATTTATGGTAAGTTAAGAGTATCTAATGGCAAAGGAGCACCGCTCATGACAAATCGATATAAATACTGGCTGATTGGTCTGGGCATCGTGGGATTGGTTGCCTTGCTAAGTTGGTTATGGATTGACTACCGCACGACTGGTACCACGATTCTAGCAACCCACTTCAATCGGGATCGCGCCGTTTTAATTAATCAGTTGCGCCATCAGGGACGACATAACGCCATTATCCTCGTTGCGGCTATTGCCATTGGTTCAGCCATCCCTGGGGTGCCAATTTCAGCAATTGCTATCTTATCTGGTATCTTCTTTGGTCGCTGGCCCGGGTTCGTGATTAACCTAACTGGTATTACACTGGGCAACCTGCTGGCCATTTACCTCATGAGCCAGTTTCCCAAACGCTCGAAACCCAGTCGCTTTCAATACCTCACTGACAAGTTAAAGACTATGCGCCATCCGCGGTTAGGGCTAAGCATTGGCTATGCTATTCCGATGTTACCGACCGTACTGGTCAACTACACGGCGCTAGAATTACGACCGTCGTTTGCCACCACTTTTAGCTGTATTGTAATGGGGTCTCTGCCCGTATCATTTCTCTACGCCTTTGGTGGCGATGAACTGTTATCTGGTAACATCAAAACCGTTATCTTAGCCGTGGTCTTAGTCCTTTTATTAGTGGGATTGTATGAAATTATTCGCCGCGATCAACGGCGCAAAGCACAGGCTGACTAGTGGCCCTGACGTCAAAAAGGTACGAATACTTGCCAGACAAATCCAGCAGTATCCGTACCTTTTATTAGTTCTCTAACGAAGTCCGATCTGACCGGGCCCGTAACGCGTATAGGATTGTCACAGTGTCGACCACTTCTTGGAAGACCGCGCCAACAATGGCTGGAATAATCCCAGTCGTGGCAATCAGCATTAAGCCGGTACAAATAAAAATCCCAATCAATACGGACTGCCGGGCGACCCGCATGGTGTCTTGCGCAATGACTCGCGCCGTACTGACTCGCGTGAGGTCATCCTTGAGCACCACGGCATCAGCTGATTCACTGGCAGCCGTTGCCCCATGGGCCCCCATTGCGATCCCAACATCGGCGGTTGCCAAAGATGGTGCATCATTAATCCCGTCACCGACCATCGCTACCGGCCGTTGGTTCGCAGCTAGCTGATCCAATACTGCAATCTTACCGGCGGGCAAACATTCCGCGTGAACTTGGTCTAACCCCACCTCTTGGGCAATTTGTTCTGCAATTGGCCGACGATCCCCAGAAATCATCATCAAGTGCGCGACTCCCGCTTGGCGTAGTCGCGTCATAGTTGTAGCTGCTTCTGGTCGTACGCGATCATTGAAGCTGACGTATCCCTGATAGACGTCATCGACCGCCACATAAACAGCCGTTTGATCCGGTTTGGTGATCGACTCTGACGTGACAAATGCCGCTTTACCTGCACGAACCTGCTGGCCGTTGATAGTCGCCACTACCCCTTGCGCCGTCGTTTCCGTCACATCGGTTGCCGTTAACAATGGTAATCGATTAGCAGCAACTAACGACTGGGCCAAAACGTGGCTAGAATGCTGTTCCGCGCTGGCTGCCAGTTGTAACAGCCGATCGGCCGACTGCGCCCCTTGCGGTACCACCTGATCCACCACTAATTTTCCCTGCGTAATCGTTCCCGTTTTATCAAAAGCCACCGTTTTGACCTGTGCTAATTTTTCCAATGTCGTCCCAGTTTTGACAATGATCCCGTTGCGACTCGCCCGACTCATCCCCGAAATTAATGCAATCGGGGCTGCGAGAATTAACGGACACGGTGATGCCACGACTAAAACCTCAGCAAACCGGACCGGCGTCTGTGAAATTGCCCAGGCAATCCCCACAATGATGTAAGCCAGAATCGTAAACGGTACAGCGTAGCGATCCGCCATTCGTACAAACTTGGCCGGCTGCGCTTCTGCTTGCTTTACCAAGCGAACGATATTTTGATACTGACTATTCTCAGCGGTCTGATCTGCGCGGAGATACACCGCCGCTTCACCATTGATGCTCCCAGACATGACCGTATCGCCAATTGCTTTTTCAATGGGCCGTGCTTCACCCGTCAGTGACGCCTCATTAACTGTCGTCGGCCCCGTAATCAACGTCCCATCAACAGGCATGACCTCGCCGGGCTTGACCAGCAGTCGGGCGCCCACCGTAACTGTATTGACCGCAACATCCGTAACTGTCTCGCCATCAACCACGTGGGCCGTCTGCGGCGATTGGTCAAGTAGCGTTTGTAGCTCACTATTGGCTCGCTGCGCCGCAAAGTCTTCTAGCGCGTCGCCCCCCGTCAACATGAGTAAGACGATTAACGCTGCCCAATACTCACCCACGGCTAAAGTTGCCACAACGGCGGTAATCGCCAACAGATCCACACCGAATTTGCCAGAGCGTAAAGTCTTCACCATGTCCACAAACATAAGCAGGGCTAAACAAATGCCAAGGGCACTGACTAATAATTGTGCCAGCCCTGCTTGGTGTGCCAAAAACTGCAGGCCTAAAGCGATCACACCTAGACTCACCACAAACCAAAATCGTTTGTATTCCTGTAATTTTCCCATCACGGTACCCCCAAAATAATACTTTTAAGTCACTTCATTATAACAATTATTGTGATCTCAAACACATGACGGTTTCAGTCATCATGAATAAAAAGCGACTGATCCGCAACGGACCAATCGCTTTTTAAAACTATCATTAATGACGACGTAAGACCCGAACACTTCCTACAGCCAGTAGCAATCCCAAACCACTTAATGTGGCCCAAGCCACCGGTGCCTCATCAGTCTGCGGTAATTTCCGGTTATGATTAACCGTTCGACCAGCCGATTGTGTGGCGGTTGCTTTTGCGGTTGTCTTTGGCTTGACCGTTGTCTGCTTAGCCTTAGCTGCTGTCTGCTTGGCTTTAGCCGCTTGTTTCTTTGCGGCCGCTGCTTCGGCTTCTTTAGCAGCCTCTTCTTTATCCTCAGCCTCTTCACGAGCGGCTTCTTCGGCATCAGTCTCGGTACCGTTGTCGGTATCAATCGTTCCAGTATCCTTGTCTTCAGGTTCTTCCGTGGTTTCGTTGACATCGCCACTACCAGAACCACTATTGCCCTTTGAAGAAGAAACCTTCCCATTGGCCTGTTCAGACTGCTTCGTGCCGGAGGTGCCACCACCCCAAGTCATTTCGGCGTTGTTACGGAACTTGTAGCCCGAATCAATCAATGATGGGTCGGTGATCTTGGTATAGTAATCAATCGCGACCATTTGATCCAAATCGTCGTTAAAGGCCAAATCAAACCCCTGATCGTGATACGTCACCTGATAATCATCAGCCGTCATTGCTGGCTTTTCACGTTTGTAGCCAGTCGCGCTGGTCCAATAAGCCTTGCTGACTGTGACACCGTGAATCATTTCTTGATGATCCCCGATTGTGTCACTGATCTCAACATTCTTTAAATGTAAATTTTTCCGGTTCACTAAAATGGTCCACTTGATGGTGCCATCATCTTGAATCGTTCCATTCTTAGACAGATTAGCTTCGTTAGCAACCATATTAATGGTTGAAGTGCTACTGCCATTATTTTCTAGTGGAAAGACCACATCTTTCTCGCCCGTATCGTCGTACCGATATTTGGTTGCCAAATTCAGGGTTAACTTCGCATTGGTTTTCCCTTCCAATGCATCGTTCATGGTGATTACCACACCGGTATCTGAGACAACGGCTTTTCCAATCACCTCACCAGATTCATCCGTTACATCGAACGTATCACCTGGTGTTTTTCCCCGTAAATTTTCAGGAAAATCTAACGTAATCGTGTCGCCATTATGTAAAGGTGTTGTGCCAAAATCCAGATGATATTGGATATCAATCGTATCAGCGTGCTTAAAATCTGGTCCGTTAGTGACCTTAGCCGCTGTCGTGAAGTTCGCGCCATTATAATTAGTAGCTGCTTGGGCTGGTACTGCCCACTGGCTAATAATCAGAATGCCCAGCAAACCAATTAAGCCGATTAGTATTCGCCAACCTTGATGAATCTTTCTCAAATAAATCCCCTCCCGGAACTTTGCATACTATCAGTATACGCGTGCCACCTATTACCTGACAATAGACAGTGGCCATCTTTTATTCATCATTTGAATAATTCAATTTTCAAATAAAGCCCCCATCAATGGAATACGAGTCCATAAAAAAAGCATGGGCAACTTGGCCCATGCCGACAAACTGGAAACTAGCAAATACGTGTCCCTAAAGTTTGCATTTCTTTCTTCAAGTCTAATTTTGATTTCTCTTCAGCTGAGTACGTAATCAGCCCGACTGCGCTGTCCAAAATACCTGTATCATCACGTAATGCAAGTTGATTGAAGACCCGATCCAACGTCAATCCGTTGTTTAAATAGAGTTCCGTATCAGCGTTAGTCCACAACTGGATTCCCGCATCGTTTTCTACCGGAATGGCATAAGCTGGATCCTTTTCCGTCAGCGCCACAAACTGAAACTTGTCACCAATCGCACAGCTTCCACCGAGTGTCGAATAACGGTTAGAACCATCATCTAACGTGAGTAGTAAAACCGTGTCTGGTTGGACGTGGGTCCGTAAAAAGTCCTGAGCCGCAGCTGTCATTGTGATTTTCATCATCAAATCCCTCTTTCTGAAAATAATGCCTAATCAATTGTGCACAATTAGTTATACCGCAGTTATCCCTATTTGTAAACCAACTTGCTTACCCCAAAAAGTGGTCACCCGCAGACTCACGGATGACCACTTTTTGATTAAGCTTCATGGTAACTTCGTGTCACCAGAGCAATCAATTCAGTTTCGGACAGATTTAACTTCTTGGCTTCAGCCGTAAAACGGTTGACATAACGTTCATAGAACTGCGCCCGCCGTTTCTGACGAATCGTTTCAGCTGCTGTGGCGGTGACAAACATGCCCACGCCGCGCCGCTTTTCAATGATCTGTGCAGTCACTAGCCGATTCATGCCTTTAAGCGCCGTCGCCGGGTTGATATGAAATTCTTTCGACATCTCTGTCGTAGACGGAACCTGTTCGCCAGCCCGGTAGATACCGGTAAAGATGGCCTCTTCTAATTGTTCGGCTACCTGCAAATAAATGGGTTCCGGGCTATCAAAGTTAAATTTCATGGTTTATCCCACATTCTTTTTTAAACTCATTTTGTCGACTAATCTGCTTGCTTGGGCAACACGATGCGCCAGTATAGTGCTAGCGTGATTACATAATAAATGGCATACAGTCCAATAAAGATTAAGAACGTGCTACCAATTCCTAGATACGGACTCATCGGTGCTTGCATCAGCGGTTTAAACATTTGTAAACCAAACAAAACGTCAACTATACCCATGATACCAGGAATGAGGAATAAAATCCCAATTTCTTTTGCAATGCCCGCACGCATCAGTCCCTGACGAACACCAACCTTGTACAGCATCCGGTAACGACGTTGGTCGCCTGGAGCGCCAGAAAGAATCTTGAACATCAAACAAGATGCCAGCATAGCTAGAAAGGCAATCCCCAAGAAATACCCCATGAATTCGAGTCCACCAAAGAAGGCATTCATCATGGTAAAGCTTTGATAACTACCGACCGTCATGCCTGTGGGTAATGGGTAACGGTCAAGTTCCGTTTGATTTAGGTGCTTTAAGACTCGTTGATCCTGTTGCATGTTTTTTACACGTAAGGTCGTCACTGTCATGGTCTTGCCGGCTTGACGACTAAATTGCTGCGCCTTCAGAATTTTCGGTGTGTAGAACGTATAGGCTCCGCGGATAGCCAAGTTCTGGAAGTCCATGCCAGCCAGCCCCTTCTTTTGAAAGGCTGACAAACTTTCTGTATAGTACTGATTTTTACCTAAGCTCTTTCCCGTCGTACGCAATTGTTCAAACGGTTGTTGGCGCAGTTCAGTCGCATTGTAATAAACTACTTTGCCTTGCCGTTTTTGCGTATAAGTTGCTTGATGGCTAACGTGCAGTTGATTAATCAACTTCTGTTGCTTGGGGGTCACGTTGTGGACCGCCAGGGTATAAGCATCAAAACTCCCCGCCATTTGTGGCAATTGCCGATGGTATCCCGAACCAACGGTAATGGCCCCCAAGGCCATCGCAAACAGTAATGAAACAATGGTTAACATTCGCGTGTAGTTATACACCCGGAAGTTTAGTTGGCCCAATAAGAACCCGTTCAGATGCTTTTTTGCCCAACTGGTGTGCCGTAACGCCCGAATAACCACTAGTAAGGTCGCCCGGAATAATAAATAGGTGCCACAGGTGATGGTCACTAGCGCAATTGGAATAGCCATGACTTGTAGCAATTTGATCGCGGCTAAGGCCCAATAACCAATCGCTAACAAAACAATGCCCAGCAATGCCTGACCGATTTGTTTCCCTGGATTGACCTTAGGCTGGTCGGCCTGGTCATCACTGTGAAGTAATTTTAAAACCGTGGAACGGGTTAAATGCAGTAAGTTAAAGAGCGATGCCAAGACGAACAACCCCACGTAAAGGACTGCGGTCGCAATAATCGCTGGCACATAAACTGCTTGTAAGTGGGCCAAGTGAAGGCCTAATAGATTCAATAAGAAGCCCACTAGGAACTTACTCATCGCTAACCCTAAACCAATCCCGATGGCGGTCGCGATCGTCCCTAAAATCAAGGTTTCCAAAAAGACCAGTTGACCAATTCGTCGCCGCTTAGCGCCCAGCATCATGAAAACACCATAGTCATGCTGCCGCATACTCAATAAAAAGCTGTTCGCATACATAATGTAGACCAGACTAATCAAGATTAATAACACGGCCCCAAAGCCAAAGATAATAACAGCTTGTGATACCACCGCATTGGCCGAAATGAAAGCCTTGTTGGTTGCCAAGTTGGCAAACATATAGAAGATGGCCGCCGACATGGTTAACCCCGCCAATAAGACCAGATAATCTCGCCGCCGATTTTTAATCCCAGCAAGTGCTAATTTTGCTAACATGTTGCGCCCCCCTACTCGTTGAACGTTCCGAGCTCATTTAAAATTTGTTGGTAAAATGCTCGCCGATCTTGTTCCCCACGCCGTAACTCTGAACCAATCTGACCGTCTTTAATGAATAAGATCCGTTGACAGAAGCTTGCTGAGAAGGGATCATGCGTCACTAATAGGACGGACATTTTCTGTTGTTCATTGATGGTCGTCATCAAGTCCAAAAGTTCCCGGGCACTGGTTGAGTCTAAAGCACCGGTTGGCTCATCACCCATCAAAATTGCGGGGTGATGAACAATGGCCCGAGCCGCCGCTACCCGTTGTTTTTGCCCACCAGAAAGTTCAGCCGGATATTTCGTTAACAAATCGGAAATCGACAAAGTGGCTGCGACCTCGTGAATAGCTTGATCCATCACTTTCGACGATGTTCCTTTTAATGCTAACGGCAAGCCAATATTTTCTTCCGCCGTTAAACTTTCTAGTAGATTAAAGTCTTGGAAGATGAAGCCGACTTCTTCGGCCCGGAAATCCGCCAACTGGTTGCCACGCATTTTGGTCACATCATGACCATTAACCACGACGTCACCTTTAGTCGGCGTATCCAGTGTGGATAGCATGTTCAGCAAGGTGGTCTTCCCCGAACCAGATGCGCCCATGATGCCGACGAACTCCCCGGCGTCCACCGTAAAATTAAGGCCCTTTAAGGCTGTATACTGACGTTCATTAGGTTTGCCATACGTTTTCTCTAAATCGCTGACACTGACGACTGCTTTCGTTGTCATGTTAAAATCCCCCACTCGTTTGTTGGTTAGTTACTTGCGTAATTAACTATAACGGTTGCTGGCAAAAAGTCAACCTTTTTCCCCAAAAGTCATCTAGCGCGAAAAAATTAGCCGGACGGTGTACACTTAAGGATGTACGTGACTAATCTGAAAACGAAGGAGTTTTTCTGATGAAACAACGACAACTTGGCAATACTAACTGGCAAGCCTCAGCAGTTGCATTAGGAATCATGCGGATGGGCGTCTTAGAACAAGCAGACGCCGTCAAGGCTTTACAGGCAGCTCACGAGGCCGGGATTAATTATATTGATTCGGCTGACATTTATGTCAATGGTCAATCTGAAAAGACCTTTGGCGCAGCGTTGAAGGCCTCTGGTCTGAAGCGCGATGACTTCTATATTCAATCCAAGGGTGGCATTATCGTTGACCCGCAACGGAGCCATGATGACCTAGTCTTTGGGAAGCGTTATGACTTTTCTAAGCAACATTTGATCGATGCCGTCGATGGTATTTTGGAACGGATGAATATTGATTACCTGGATGCCTTTCTCTTACACCGTCCCGATCCACTGATGGAACCGGCCGAGATTGCCGATGCATTTGACACCTTGCAACGATCTGGCAAGGTTCGGCACTTTGGGGTCTCCAACTTCAACGTGCAACAATACTTAATGCTGCAAGATGTCGTTGATCAAAAGTTAATGTTCAACCAACTCCAATTCAGTGCCGCTCATACGGGTATGATTGATGCCGGACTTCACGTCAACATGACCGACAGCCGTTCTGTTGACCATGACGGGGGAATTCTTGAATTTTCTCGGCGCCACCATGTGACCATTCAAGCGTGGTCACCGTTCCAGTATGGGTTATTTGAAGGTATGTTCATTAATGACCCGAAATACCCTGAACTCAACCAAAAGTTGCAGGAATTGGCTGACAAATATGGTGTTTCTAAAAACGGTATTGCAATTGCCTGGATTCTTCGCCACCCCGCCAACATTCAAGTGTTGCTTGGTACCATGAATCCGACACACATCAAGGATAGTGCGGCCGGTGCTGATGTTACCTTAACCAAGCAGGAATGGTACGATATTTACTTCGCTGCTGGTAATGATTTGCCTTAAACTAGTCTCAAACTTCATGCTGTAAAAGCAAAAAAAGGACGTCCGATTATGGGCGTCCTTTTCATTTTAAAGATGATTGAATTTATTGATTAACCGTCGAGCCGGTCGGGCCAGCCAAATCAATCCCATCGTTGCGACAATGCTAAGTCCTACCATTAATGCTCCAAAAAGTGGTGTCCATGCTAAGCCAAATTGACTGGTCACTTGACCGCCAATCGCCGACCCCAACGCAATCCCCACATTGAAAGCTGAAATATTTAATGCGGAAGCCATCGTGATATCTTGTGGCGTCTGTTGTTCGGCCACCTGTACGATGTAGAGTTGTAGTCCCGGAACGTTCATAAAGGCAAAGAATCCCATGACTAGCACAGTTAAGAGACCCAGCCACTGACTGTGTAACGTTACCGTTAATACCAACAAGGTCACCATTAAACCAACGAACATCTTCAATAAGGCTGGCAAGGGATGGGCATTAGCCCAGCGACCACCTAGTGTATTTCCTAACGCCACCATTGCCCCGTAAACAACGAGAATCACGACGACCGCCTGAGCTGACCAGCCCATCTTCGTTTCTAATAATGGCGACAGATAGGTGTAGGCCACAAAAGTTCCACCATAACCCAACGCCGTCACTAATAAGGCCAATAGTAGTTGTGGTGTCTTTAAGACCCGCAAAATCCCTTTAGCCGTTGCGCGACTTGGTAACGGTAACTGGCGTGGAATTAAGATGTAGTCGGCAACAAGTCCGATCACGCCAATCACGCTGATAAAGATAAAGGACCACCGCCAACCGCCCAGTTGCCCAATCATGGTCCCCAATGGCACACCCGTTACAGTGGCCACCGTCAGCCCGGTAAACATAACTGCAATCGCCGATGCCCGTTTAGCTGGAGCCACAACATCCGCAGCAATGACGGACGCCACCGTCATAAAAATGCCATGAGCTAAGGCCGCAACAACACGACCAGCTAATAGGATACTAAATGTCGGTGCCAAAGCGGCCAGTAAATTACCAGCAATAAACAATCCCATAATCATCAACATTAAGGTGTGTCGATTCATTTGACCGGTTAGTAACGTCATCAGCGGCGCACCGACCATAATACCCAAGGCATAGACAGAAACCGTTAAGCCGGCTTGTGCCAAGCTCACATGAAAACTTTGAATGAGCATGGGAATTAATCCCACACTAATAAATTCCGTTGATCCAATTGCAAATGCACTTACAGCAAGTGCCAATAAAGTTAACGTTGGTGAAATCTTTTTTGTCATAGGAACCTCCTCTAGATACCAGTTGTCTGTTGTATGAGTTATGATTATACTGGTTAGGATATCCAGAACAAGAACCCACTTTAAAGTGCGATACCCACCAAAAAGTAATAATTAATCAGGAGGCGCTTTGATGAGCACAAAAACCTATCATATTGGTGTTGAAGCAACGATGGAAATTATTGGCGGTAAATGGAAATCCATTATTTTATGCCACCTACGTCATCAAACCATGCGGACTGGTGAACTGGCGCGGGCCATCCCCCAAATTTCACAAAAAATGTTAACGCAACAATTACGGGAGTTGGAAGCCGCTAATATTGTCGAACGTCACGTTTATAAGCAAGTACCACCTAAAGTCGACTACACTTTAACTGACTACGGCCAGAGTCTGTCCGGTATCCTGCACGAACTCTGTGTCTGGGGCGAGCAAAACATCGATCGCCGTCAAGCACAAGGCGAGGCCATTACCTTGCTAAGCCGCGATGATGTCTAAATCTAAATTCAACACAACTTGGACAAATGGTCTCCCACCTAAACAGCGTAATTGACCAGGTCTAATGCAATAAGTCTAAAAAACATCTTCCAATACAAAGTGGAAGATTTTTTTTAGACGACAAATTTAATTAAACTTTTTCTGTTGTAAATCTGAAAATTAAATAAGATACATGTTCGGCAAAGAAAAATAGCTTATATACAATACCATCTAGTGAAAAATCAATCCTAAGAATCATTAATTTGTCTTCTAATTCAATCCCGTTTTATATAAAAATCTGGTATCTCACCCGCATGCGGGTATAATGAACCTTAATAATTATTTTTTTGTCAATCTAACTTACTTACCGGAGAAGGAAAATTATGCACATCTATCTTAATATCGTCCCTCAAGCGCAGCTAGACTGGGTGCGGTTAACCACACTCATCGAGGAAGTCAACGGCCAGCGCTTCACGGATATCTCTTTGAATCTACAGTTACCTGAGGGTCAAACTTTGACTTCAACTCAGCAACATCAAGCCGAGGCTTGGTCATTAGCTGTAGGTCATCCTGACATTATCCCAGCAGAACGGACATACTTACTGAATTTACGTGACACAGATCATCTTTTACCTGGCGCTTTTCGCCAGTGGGCTCAAGTTATTCAGCAGCATCCCAACTGTCTCATTAGTCTCGCAACTTTTGACAGTAGCATAGCGTTGGACCTTCAAATTCAGGACTATCTTACCCAACATATAGAAAATCGTCTCCAAACTACTTTACACCAGTTGGTAACTGATCGTTCAGATACAACCAGTGCTCAACAATTGGCACTTTGGGGTCTCCAAAACTATAGCATTCAAACGAATATTCAAAGCCTTAAATACTTGAGTCAACGATTACGACCAACTGGCTTATTATTGCCTAGTATGCAATTGTTTCCTGATATACCCTTAGTTTCATTGCAGCAGACACTTTCTTTGCTACAATCAGCAACTGAAGTCATCCGACTGCACGTTCCCACTATCGCAAGACAGTCATGGACTGTTACAACACCTTTGCGCTGGCTCTCTGAACTTCAAATGATTGATCTTGATCATTTGGCTTTGGGATGGGCTCCACTCATAACCCAATATCGTCAACAACAATTTAACCAGATTTTGAACGTTGCCGGACGCCGTCAAGTATCGACGGCGACACATCTTCAGTTACTGACGCAAATTAAACAAACTCAGACGCCCCCAATCCATCGGTGGTCACGCTTAGGTTTGCTGCGGATGCTGTCACCTCGAGTGGCTCATCAGTTATTCTACTAGGGGGATCTCATGAAATTTAGTTTGATTACACCGTACTTACCCAGCGAATATGACCAATTATTGGCATTAAAAACCAACTTAATGGCCCAAACGACCACTGATTTTGAATGGTTGATTGCGGGTACCTTACCGATTGACTTGGACCAGACGGAATGGCAAGCACCATTTACCATTCGTCAGGTACACCCCAAAGCTTCAACCGTTGGCGCCGCCCGCAACGCCGCCATGGCTGTTGCTCAGGGCGACTGGTTGGTCTTTGTTGATAGTGATGATTACCTGCTTCCAACGGCGTTAGCAACGGTTACTGCGCTGGAAGGCCTAAAATCCACAACCTTTATCGACTTAAATCAATACCCGACCTATGAACCACACGTTTCTTTTGTCAACAGTCTCACGCAGACCTCGGCAACTGACACACTACCCAAGTGGGGTGGTCCTAAACGCCAGCGTCTGCGGAATCGATCACTTAATTTACCCGCTGACTTGCTGACTGAGCTACCGACTACCACACCAGCTTCTTCCGCGGTTCAGAACTGGCTCACCCACAAGTATTTGTTATTCACTGGCGAAGATCGATTTGAGCAATTTGGTCGTCAAGCTAAAATAACGGGCAAGATACTCAATCGCCAACTGGTCGAGCAACATCATTGGCAATTTGATGAGGCCAACGCCCTCTACCCTGATTACCACTTCCTAACGCAGGCAATGCTGGCAACGCCGACCTATCTGCGACTAGCCGATCCCCTATATGTACGTGTTAAACACAATGATCCCATCAATCAACCGTCCATTCACCAATTAGAGGACCCCCATCGCTGGCACCACCGGCTTGCTGCTTGGCAGTTGGCTCTGGTGGACTTACCGGTCGGTCCTTTACATGTGGCCTTCAGTCGATTCACTTTAGATCGGTTACACCGCTATCTCTATCAAGCGTTAGCGACCAGCTCCGAAACTACCGTTGCTGATAGTCCTGCGTTAATGGACCAGTTGCACGACTATTTACAGCTCGTTGATCCTGATACCTTACGCGAGTTACCCCACAATAGCCGTCAAATCTTACGCGCGATTCGTCGCCAACCACGCGTTCCTCAATTTCAGATCAACGTATTGGTTCGCTTACGACAGTTGAATCGTGTGATCCGTCACCGGGGGCGAGGTATTACCCGCTTGGCCTACAACTGGTGGTTCACCAAGTTGCCCATTAAACCCCGAACCATTTTGTATGAGTCTTTTCTCGGTCGCAACTTTTCTGATAGTCCTAAAGCCATTTATAACTATCTTGAAAAGAACTACCCTGGTCGCTTTCACCACGTTTGGGTGATGAATCCAGGGGTTAGTGAAACGCCGGCCGGTCGGTCCAATACCAAGGTCGTCAAGCGCTTCGGTTGGCGTTACATGTATTACTTAGCCACCGCCAAATTTCAAGTCATTAACATGCGCCAACCGAAGTGGTTCATCAAACGTCCAGGCACTAAATTTCTAGCGACTTGGCATGGCACACCTTTGAAACACTTGGTGTTTGACATGGATAACGTTGCCAGTGCCAACCCGCTGTACAAATCGATTTTTTACCAACAATCGCGTCAGTGGGACTATCTCGTCACGGCTAACCAATTCTCCGTCGACGTTTTTGAACATGCCTTCATGTACCCCACCGACCAAATGTTACCATCGGGGTATCCGCGCAACGATATTTTGAGTGCGCCAGATAAGGACGAGCAGGCCCAACAAATCAAACGTAAGTTGGGGATTCCCCTCGACAAAAAAATTATTCTCTACGCCCCAACTTGGCGTGATGATGATTACTACGGCGTTGGGGATTACAAATTCACGTTAAAGCTAGATATTGATCGACTAAAACGAGAACTCGGTGACGAGTATGTTTTAGTTCTCCGCACGCATTACTTTATCACTGAACACTTAGACACAACCGGCTTTGGTGATTTTGTTTACAACGAATCTAGTTACGATGATATTAGCGAATTATATTTAATTGCCGATGTCTTAATTACCGATTATTCCAGTGTCTTTTTCGACTACGCCATTTTAAAACGGCCTATTCTGTACTTTGTTTATGACTACGAAAAGTATGGAAGTGTCCTCCGGGGATTTTACCTCAACATGGAGACTGATCTGCCGGGGCCCCTACTCAAGACTAACGACGACATTTTGGCCGCCCTACATGATTTACCAGCCGTTACGCAACAATACGCTGCGGCTTACCAACGATTTAGCCAACGCTTTAACGCTTGGGAAGATGGTCATGCCAGTCAGCGCGTCGTTGATACTTTCTTCGCTGATGAACTTCATCATTAATTGCCACCAAAAAAGGTCCCGACAATCGTCGCGACCTTTTTAGTGTGTGCTACTTTTTTCTCGTTCACGCGTCCAAATATCCGTAATTAGACTTGCTAACGTTATCTGCTGCATCTGCCGCTCCGCTGCCTGTTGCACCTCACTATAGGCCGTCTCCAAAGTGGCTTGAATATTGCCACCAACAATGCATTTTGGATTGGTCTCCTCATCAACGTGTAGCAGACCCCCCGGATTTTCCACAGCCTGATAAATATCCAGCAACGTTATCAAGGCAGGATCACGTGCCAGTTTTGGTGCCGCTGCACCTTGCGTCGTGGCTAACAGGTTAGCCCGTCGCAAAGCGCCCATCAATCGACGAACCAGCGCCGGGTTAGACGTAACACTCGCCGCAATGGCCGCACTAGATAAATCATGATCCCGGTAAATAACAATATAGGCCAAGATATGAACTGCATCACTAAGCTTATGTGAATAGCGCATCATGAGTCCCCCCTAAATATCTTTACCGAATAATTATACTGATCCCGCCTTACTTCGCAAGTGTCGCGCTTAAAAAGTCTGGTAAGCTCTGCGCTGGACGCCCCATGATCTGCCGAAAGTCCGTGCTAACCGTCGCCAATAACCCTTGCGCACCACCGGCATACATTGACGCTAACATATGACCCTCATTTCCTTCGTTATATAACGCGGCAAACTGGGGCAACGTTACCGGTGCATACCCAATCTTAGCCTCACTAGCAGTACTCAAAACCTCAGCCAAAGCGGGCATCGTATACGAACGTTCCTGAGTCAAGGTGTAAATAGGCTGACGCCATAACGTCGGCGTCACCGCTAATTGCGCGAATGCCGCTGCGCTTTCCGCCAGACTAATAAAGCTTAGTGACGCATCGCCCATCGGATAGATAACATTACCACGCGCAATCAGTTCTGGTAGATAAGGGACTAGCGGATCAGCATACAGCGCGTTGCGGACGACTGTATAGTCCAACGTACTGGCTGCTAAACGACGGGGAACATAGCCATAAAACGCCGATAGATCAAACGGATTATTCACTTGATCGGCAATAAAACCCATCACCAGTAAGTGTTTGACCTGCGCCTGTTCTGCTGCCGTCACGACATTTTCAAATTCACTCACGCGACTAAAACTATCATGACTCTTGCTGGGCACATAAATCGCCACATCAGCCTGACGCAAACTGGCTACCAAACTGGTCACATCTTGGTAATCCAATGGTAGAACCGTCATCCCCTGCTGAACAAATTCAGTGGCTTTACTGGGCGTGTGCACCCCTAACGTTATCTCTTCAGGTGCTACTCGCTGCGCTAACTGGCGGGTAATTTGACGGCCAAGATGACCAGTCGCCCCGGTAATAACATATTTCATCGTTCATCGCTCCTTTTGTTACTTTTATTGTTACATGAAAGCCGTTTGACGTCAACTATAGTGACCTCTGGTCTATCAAGCGCTTTCTTTAGTAAATAAGACTATAATAAACTTAAGCAATTAGATGCTAAATCAATAACCGATAGGAGTGAGTTGGATGGTTCAACAATTAGTCGATAAAGTGGCAATTATTACGGGGGCTGGCTCTGGTATGGGTCGATCAATGGCCGAATTATTTGCCAAAGAAGGCGCCAAGATCGTTGCCGCTGACATTAATCAGGACCGCTTAAATGAGGTTGTGACGGCCATTACCACAGCTGGTGGTCAGGCAATTGCCAGTGTAACCAATGTGACCAAAGAGGCTGACGTGGTCGCTATGGTTCAAAGCGCGGTTGATCATTTCGGCCGTCTCGATATTTTGGTCAACAATGCCGGGATCATGGATAATATGGCTCCAGTTGGCACACTCACTAATGAATTGTGGGATAAGGTCATGACGGTTAATACCACTAGCGTCATGCTGGCAACCCGAGAAGTCCTAAAGATTTTCACTAAGCAAAAGTCTGGCGTTATTTTGAACATTGCTTCTGTCGGTGGTTTAGGTGGCGGGCGGGCCGGCGCAGCCTATACCGCGTCAAAGCACGCCGTCGTTGGCCTTACCAAAAATACCGCCTACATGTATGAAAACATGGGCATCCGAACCAACGCAATTGCCCCCGGTGGTATCAAGACGAACATTGCCGAATCCATGACGGGTGTCGATCAGGAAGGCATGGCCCGTCAAAATGTGGGGATGCCACTATCCCCTGAACCCGGTACGAGTGCCGAAATCGCGCAGACCGCTTTGTTCCTCTGTTCCGATGCAGCTAGTTACGTTAATGGGACCGTTGTCCCCGTTGATGGCGGCTGGACCAGTTATTAATAATATAGTGCAACCCCGAGTGAGACCAAGGGCAATTAGTTAGTTCGAGCGCGCGTTCTAAGTTGCTTAGGTAGCAGCCCATACATCTGCAAACACATCTCCCGGGCCGTCCGGTGATTGGTTAGCCCATGTTGATCGAGTAGCTGGCTAATCGGTGTATCGGTGGTCGTTAGCTCCTGATAGAATCGGCTAAGCCGGACCATATAGAGATACTCGATTAAGGTCACGCCGGTCTGCTGCTTGAAGAGCCGTGATAAATAACTGGTGTTATACCCAAATCGACGCGCGAGATCTTGCACGCGTAGTTTAGCGCGATAGTGATCATTAATATAAATAATCAAATCCTTTAGCCCACTGGCCGTCGTTGTCAGTGGGTTTTTCTCGTCCGTAAAATTAACTACCAGCGTTTTGAGCATCAGTAGCACCAAAACGCCTTCATCAAACAAATACCCCGCCTGATGTTGCTGGTTAACTCGATTAAGCTCCTGAAACCACGTCACAATCCGGTGATAATCAGCCGTTTGTTCTTGCCCGGTTAATTGAAAGTTTAAGGTTGCCGGGTCCTTCACGTACTTTTCAATAAAGGGTAAGGGAATCTGCAGAACCAGCGCATGATTCGGCGTATTGGTCACATCATGGATAACCCCTGACGAAATAACTTCAAATTGATTTGCCTGAATAACATGCGCGACACCGTCAAACTGAAAGGTCAACTGCCCTGCCAATACGCAAACTAATTCAATACTACTATGCCAGTGAAACGGCACATAACCACTCGTTGTCACCGTTGACTCGTAAAACCGTATACCAATATCCAGATTAGAAATCACATTCTCATGATGTTGTCGCATTAGCTCGCCTCCTAAAAAAATGACAATTATGACCTAAGTGACGTCTTTTCATGACTATCTTTATACGTCAAATTGACTTGTATCCGCTTACACATTATTGTGAATCTATCAGGTTAGGGCTTGTGAACAACTAACTTATAATCCTATCACTGTAGTGTTCATTTTAACATGAGGTTTAACAAATGGAGTGTGAAAATAGATGACTTTAATTCAAAATCCAATTATTCCCGGTATGGCACCCGATCCGTCAATCATTCGAGTAGCTGATGATTATTACATCGCAACCTCGACGTTCCACTGGACGCCTGGCGTTCAAATCTTTCATTCAACTGATTTAGTTAACTGGGAGCTCCTCACTTACGCTCTCACCCAAGATGAGGTCAATCTTCGTGGCACCAACACACCTGCTGGTATTTGGGCCCCACATTTATCCTACGACTCGCAAACCCATAAGTTTTGGCTAGCCTATTCTCACATGCAAAATATGGCCGGTCGCGAATTTAATGCCGACTCTTTTGCAATATCTGCCGACAGCATTCAGGGTCCGTGGTCGGCACCTATTTACCTAACCTCAATCGGTTTTGATCCCGCTCTTTTCCACGATGAAGATGGCAAACACTACCTGTCCATTTTGGAATGGGAAACCAGGGATGGTTACCAAGCACCCGGACACATTGTCATTGCGGAAGTTGACCTTGAACATGGCGGTATTATTGGCAATTGGCATCGTGTTACCACGGGTTTTACTACCCGTGGTTGTGCCGAAGCGCCCCAGATTTACCATCACAATGACTACTACTATTTACTAATCGCTGCTGGTGGCACTGGCTACGCTCACGGTATCGAGATGGGCCGATCACGTCAAATCTTCGGTCCGTATGAACCCAACCCAACTGGCGAACCCATCATCACCTCATCGCCTCAACACCTCTTTTCGTTAGGTGATCCTGATGCTGGCCATTTTGAACGCTTTGATCCCCGTGCACCCATGCAGAAGGCCGGCCACGGTTCATTGGTTCAAACCCCTACTGGTGAGTGGTACGTGGCTCACCTCATGTCTCGTCCACTCCCCAATAAACCGTTGAATCCATTAGGCCGAGAAACAGCCTTACAAAAAATGAGGTGGACAACTGATGGTTGGCTGCAAATGGCTGATGGCAGCAATCTAGCCAAACTCACCACGCCTGCTCCCAGTGACTACTCATCCCCAAAACAAACTCATACGGCGGATATTCACACTGATTTTACCGCCAAAGTTGTTGATCACCACTTCATGACCCCTTACCATCAGCAGACCACGGATTGGGTTAACATCACCGAGCATCCCGAGCACTTACGCATTTACGGTCAAAATTCATTGTTTTCCCAGTTCAATCCCGCCATTATGGGCACGCGGGCAACCGCTCTGACCTACACAAGTCAAACGGCACTGACTTTTCATCCGACTCACTACTCACAAACAGCTGGACTGGGCTTGTATTACGATGCCAATAACTGGTTATATGTCCGCTTATGCCAAGCCGATACAGAAGACCGGACAGTCTTACGAATTCTTCAGGCTAAGCTAGGAGAACGCATCGATCACCGGATAACCGTTGACATTCCAGATGGTCATGTCGCCTTAAAAATCGACTACCACGATGGCTGGGCCCAAGTCAGTTATCAATTGCCCCAACAGGCTGAGTGGTCAGTGCTAGAAGCACCGATTGATGTCAGCTACTTATCCGATGAAGGCGTTAACGGTGAACCAGGCGAAATTGGCGGGTTTACTGGCCTCTTCAATTTTATTGGTGCAGTTGATGCTTACCAACACGTCTCATTTGCTGACTTTGATTACTACACTGTCAAAAATTATGAAACCGAGGACTTAACTCATGAATAAAGTAATCATCCCCCTTAAACGTCTGATTCCCGGCCTGATCATTGGACCAGCTAGTTGGTTAGGCCCTTACATCGTCATGAATAGTCTCTTCTTACCGGCATTGATTCAACACTTTGACGCGCCTCACAAAGTTGAACTCGTCGCGCTCTTCTCTACTTGTGGCATGATTGTCGCCGCGCTTTCCAACATGATTGCGGGGGCGCTTTCCGATAAGACCCACTCACGCTTCGGCAAACGTGCACCATGGTTGATGGGCGGCGCCTTCGTCTTTATGCTTGCCATGATTGCTGCCTCATTTTCCCCCAACATCCCCATTTTGCTAACAGCCTGGATGGTGGGCCAAGCCGCCCTCAACTTCATCGTGGCCCCCATGGTTGCGTGGATTGATTTTGCACCAGAAGATGGTCGCGCAACGGCGTCTTCGGCCTATGGTGGCTTGGGAATGGCACTCGGTAATAATGGCTTTAATGTCGTTGGCGCACTATTCTTAAGTCAGTTTCGCTTAGGCTTCATTATTTTTGGGATTTTTACTTTTATCGGTGTCTCCATTGCCACTTTGATCGTTCATGAACCAAGCAACCTAGCCGAACAATCCGTGACGACACAACCAGCGCATCAAAAACTCACTTTAAAAGATGCCGCTGCTATTTTTCCACGGTGGTCCGTTGGGCGCGATTATTACCTTGCCTTAATTGCCAAACTATTCCAAGGTGTCGGTAATTTTGCAATCACCGGCTACATTCTCTACATTATGACTGATTTTCTCCATCGGGGGAACCAGACACAATCTGCCATTCAATTGATTAACCTCATCATGCTAATCTTTGGCGTCTTCATGGGCTTTGTTGCGGGTCCACTGTCTGATAAATTTAAGATTTTAAAACTCCCGGTTGGCTTCTCCACGCTTTTTCTGGCATTCGGTGCCCTGATGCTCTTTTTCTTCCGCGACAATTTGGGAATTATTACCTATGCATTCGCTGCTGGCATTGGTATGGGCTTATGGAATTCACTGGATAACCTCCTAAACCTGGAAGTGATTCCCGACCAAAACCGTGTGGCCTTCTTCCTGGGAATCTATAATCTCGGGAATACCATTACGCAGGCCATCGCACCGGTAATTGCCGCTGGTGTCATTGCTCTATTTGGTTACGCTGGTATCTTCATCATTTCCTTTATCTTCTCTCTCATCGGCGGTATCTTAATCTTACAAATCAAGTCAGTCAAACGTTAGCCGTTTTGCCATAAAAAAGCGTCCGGGAAAGATTCCGGGCGCTTTTGATCTCCAACCATCTAATACGAAAACGTGAGGTCAACGATACTTAACTCTCCTTGACCCCCTTTATAAATCCACACCGCCATCCACATGAAGCACCTGGCCCGTTACGAAATCATTGCTCATTAAGTACAGATAGGCCGAAGCAACCTCGTCTTTAGTGGCGACTCGCTGTAGGGGCACCCCCTTTGCAAACGCAGCTGATTGTTCCTGGATTGCCTGCGGGGTCAACTGCCGCCACAATCCTGTCGGCGTCCAAGTCGGGGCCACCGCATTAACCCGATAGTGCGGCGCCATTTCTACCGCTAAACCGGCGACCAACGTATTGATCGCCTGGTTACCAATAATGGCTCCAGACGCGTCGGCTGGGTGCCCGCCAGCACCTGATGTTAGGATCAATGAACCACCATCAATAAGATGGGTGGCTGCCATCTTTGACAACTGTAAATTGGCAAAGAATTTATCTTCAATCGCTTGACGAATAGTCGCGACTGAATTATCCAAGAAGCCACCACCCATTGCCCCACCCAAAAATGATAAGACGTGATTGAATGGCGACTGTTGCTCAAAAAAAGCTGTTAAAGCTGCCTCAGATTGTGCATCTAATGCCGTTCCCTTAATGACCCCTAAGGTCCGTAATTGAGCAATGGTGGTATCGACATGTGCTTGCTGGTGGCCAATAATATGCACTTGGGCACCAGCCTGCAGTGCCTGTTGCGCTACTGCTTTACCAAAACCTGACGTTCCACCGACAATTAATACGCGTTGCTGTTCTAATTTCATTGTCTGCCTCCTGAATCCTATGTTGCCTTTCATCATACAACAAGATCCAACTTTTAGTCACAGACATTGACGATATTTCCGTTAGTCGTTAAACTGATCAATAAAGTTCTTACAAACAAGGAGACGACACGGTTGCTCATGTGGTTAGGCTTAGTATTAATTGGATTTTTAGTCGGGATTTTAGTCTTGTCAACTGATGGTGGGGGCGCAGCCATTTATCTGGGCTTATTAACCAGTGTTTTTGGATTAGCGCCGGCCGTGGCAGCATCCACGTCCTTATTCACGGCCTTTCCATCTCTAGTGGTGGGGGCTTATGGTCATTACCGAACTGGCCAAATACACTTCAGAGTTGGTAATCAGATGTTACTCACCGCCATTCCCGCGACCATTGTGGGGGCGTTGCTTGCGCCATACATACCCGGTAAGCTTTATACTTGGCTGGTCGCCCTTATCTTAATGGGCTTGGGTCTTCAAATTCTGATTAAGCGATTCCTTAGTCACAATGATCGCCCAGCGCCCCATCAACGGGCACAGGCGACCATTTATGGGGCGCTCAGTGGCATTATGGTTGGTGTCGCTGGACTTAGTGGTGGTGGCCCTATTATTGCTGGGTTATTAGTTCTAGGGATTGATATGTTACCAGCGGCAGCTACTTCCGCTTACGTCTTAGTCGGAACCTCCCTAGTCGGGCTCCTATTTCACCTATCCGCTAACAATATTGACTGGTCTGTTGGCCTGAGTCTCATGATTGGGGCTGTCTTAGGGGCGTTGTGTGCCCCACGCTTACTGATGCATATTGATCCACAAAAACTCAATCAATACGTTAAGCCGTTCATGGGGCTGTTGCTTATCGTGATGGGACTGCGTATGATTGTCTAATAACAAAAAAGGAGCCGTGACCTATTCGTCACAGCTCCTTTGACATTCTTTGCGTTAATCTTGCCGTTTCCGGCGAATAATGGTTGTCCCTAGCAGACCACCAGCTAAGGCCAAGCCAAGCACTTGTAACCAGCCTTGATGGGCTTCACCCGTTTGTGGTAAGCCATCGGCCAGTCCCAAGGCTGCCAGAATCTCGCCACGGACTGTTTGCAATTCAGCAACTAGGGCTTGGTTTCCTGCCGCCTTAGCTTGAGCAATTGCCGCGTCAACCTTATTGAGCAAAGTCTCTTCGGCCGCTGTGTTCCCTTCTTCTTCAAAATCAATCAAATCGTCTTCGTATTCATCAGCTAAATTAGGTTGTTCATGTTCATACGTCGTCTCTTCATCGGTTGGTTCTTCAGTTTGCGGTTCCTCAACGTTGGGGTCTCCTGTGTTAGGCTCCTCTGTATTAGGTTCCTCAGTGTTAGGCTCTTCTGTGTTTGGTTCCTCTGTGTTTGGTTCCTCTGTGTTTGGTTCTTCAATATTCGGTAATTCAATCCCAATTCCCGGAAGCGTCATGACCTCTTCGTATTCCGGTTCATCTTCGGCGTCCGTATTGTCTTGCAAGTCCCACCGGTGGGTTTCCGCATTAACAACCACTTTGTCAGCAATAATATTACCATCCAAGTTTTGATTAGCCACTACTGTCGCAGAAGGCGCGAGGACACTTCCTTGGAACGGTGCGTTAACGTTAATCGTGCCGCCATACTGCTTATCACTAGCGGTACTGTCATAAAAGTTCCACAGCAAATGGTTGTCACCAAAGTCTTCGGTCTCTTGGTTATTTCGTTCCGTTCCATCACTGTAAATGATTTTAATTTGTGAGTTGATCGTATAGTCCGATTGACCACCCGTATCCACATTAATAATCACCGTCGTCCCATCAGCATCTGGTGATAACCCAGAAATGGTTAATGGCGTGTTGCCAGCAAGAACATCCGGTGTCACATTAATGACAATTTGATTATTGGCATTCGGCGTCATAGAACTAACGTCGATGACCCGCTTATTCAAGTCATCAAAATCGCTATTCGAATACGTCACTTCGCTTGCCGTATTCGCTAACGACTCATTGAGTGCTTTTAACTTAGCAAACTCAGCATCAAAATCAATGTACGTTTGCCCATTTTGATCTTGATAAACTTCTGAGGCTAGCAAGTGATCAATATAGACGCCATTGACCATCGGCCGGTTAGGATTACTAATATCTACTTCAATGCCGTCCCCGAAGATCACCTTGTTTTCACGGGTATCCCCCCCTGAGACAAATGAACTACCAGCAATATTGGTTAGGTTTTGTATGTAAGAAATATCTTTATCCAATAGTTCTTCAATGATGTTTGTTCCGAAGTTCACGTTGCCAATCAAATTTTGTACCGCAACGTTACCATTTGTGTGGGCGTTCAACTCAGCTTCCCGCGCAAAGATATGAAAGACTGAGGAGACCCCCAGTAAATTATCTAAATCCGGGAAATCATCGTAGACACTCCCACCTGCTTGAATGCCGCTGTCCGCATATGGCGTTAATGCCGTAGTAGTTGCCGGCGTTTGATCGGCCAGTTTTTGTAACAAACTAGCAACGGTTGCCTTAGCCGTCCGGGCCTTGGTAGCAGCAGAACTGAGTGCGTTCGTGTGCCCCAACTGTTGCTTACGCGTTGCACCGGTACGTGTTTTAGCTTTTAAGGTATTTGCCAAAGCTAGGCTTAACCGACTCCCCGGAACAATTGCGGTTGTCGTGTGGGTCGTCGCTTTAGCCTTCTTTGCCTTGGCTATTGTCTTAGTCGCTGCGGTTGCCGTCTTTTCGGTTGTTGACTCAGTCGTCTGCGTAGCTGTAGATGTCTGCGTTGTACTGCTACCGTTCTCCTGAGCCACTGACGTACTGCTTTGACTAGCGGCACTGACGCTTGACTGACTCACCACACTACTCGTCGCACTAGTACTACTCTCTGATGACGTTGCTGCCTGACTGCTAGTCGTCATACTAGAACTGGTATCATCAGTTACGTCAGCTTGTGCCGTTACCGTTACGCCACCTGCCAAAGCTGCAATGACCGCACAGGCAAATACCCAACGGCGACCGCTTTTATACATTTTAAAATGGGTACGTTTAGTTTCCATATCGTTTAATCCCTACTTTCTTCATAAAAGTTTCCAACCTTATTCTCGCGCTACTCCTCCTAACAATCAACAGGCAATCACCCATTAATTGGTAAACGGCTAGTTATTTTGACGGATATTTCACCACCACAACGGTTCTGGCTAAAAAATAGATGTGTTCATTTGTCACTATTAATTTTTATGGCCTATACTAAGCTTAATTTTTCTAAGAAGGTGACTCGCTTTGACAACTATTTATCCCCTATTACACCAGCTCGCCAAGACACGAGAGCTACCACAACAATTAGAGCATCGGCACCCTACCTTGTACGGTGATCCTCACCAACCACAAGGATTGGTTACGACTTGGACAAACGCCCTTCATCCCCACGCGCTATACTTTGCTGGCTACGTTGACCCAACGCGTCCCAGCTTTACGTCTATCAGCCAACAAATTCTCACAGATGTGACGCAGCAAGCATTAAGCGGGCACCATCAATCCCTCATCACCCGTGACTTTGCACCGCAACATCCCTTTAATCTCTGGCTAACTAAGCACGAATTCCATCTTATTCGCACGACCTATCTTCCCCAATTAACACTGACGACAACTGGATTACCGGATGCCCATGCAACCGTCTTAAGTGCGGCGCAAGTCTTAGCAAATCCAAAACTCTGTCAGCAACTGAGTGCTTGGGCTTATCAGGACTATGCCCAGACACACCTCAATAACCCCGTAATCTCCCAATCACCTGAAGCGTGGCAAGCTCGTATTTTTAGAGATCAAATTCTTGAGGCACCACTGGCCTTAATGGTCAATGAACACCTAGAAGCTTGGCTATTTTCCTTTGCCGACTCCCCCACGTCCGTCGCAATCGCTTGGCCAGGAGAACGGCACAGTGGCCAATTAGACCATCTATTACCAGTCATTTTAAATTGGCTACAACGGCATTTTCACACACTAGCCGGTGAATTTGATACGACTGATCCTTTGGCTATGCACTTACAGTCCCGACTACCCTTTCCACCAACGGCCGCCTATATGACTTACCAGCGGCAATTGCCGATTAGCAACAAGCGCATCTAATTTTTAATCAATTCAACTGGGCAAACGCCTAGTATAAGTGGCCCAAGCCTTGTAATATTACGATTACGCACAAAATAGTAATGCCAATGATTTTGCACCGTAACCATTCTGTAACTCATAACGACTATCTTAGTAACTGTACTTTGATAACACTACTGAGATCACAACAATACATATGAGGGATGGAATTGCAAAATGAAGACACTACAAAAAGTTAGTTTCGCCGTGGCATTTGCCGCCGCTTTAGTACCCGCATTGAGTCAAAGCACCACCGCTCATGCCAATAGTACAAATACAATTGTTAGTACCAGCAATATGGCTAGTACCGCCTATACACGCAAGAGCGCGACGGGGTGGACCTACAACTTAGGGGGAACGGCCACTAACATGACCTTTGGGAAGAAGACCCATTACTTAAAAAATTATCCCAACACCACGTGGCACGCCACTAAAAAACGTTACATCATCAAAAAGAATGGGGTTAAATACCTCTACTACTATGTCACCAACGGCAGAAAGACTGCTGCTGGTTGGATCTGGCACGGGTATTTGCAAAAGAAGAGCTATGCCCACACGGCAACAACAACTTCATCTACAGGGACCGGAACCTATGATTCTATTTTAAAAGCTGCCAAGACACAACTAGGCAAACCTTATGCCTACGGCGGTAACGGACCAAGTGCCTTTGATTGCTCGGGCTTTACCAAATATGTCTTTAATCAAGCTATTGGGCAAACGCTGCCACGAACGGCGCAAGCACAATACGATAGCTACACCCACGTTAGTGCCGCTAATGCCAAGGCCGGCGACTTAATCTTCTTCGGTACCAGCGCTAGCAATATTACACACTGTGGGATCTACCTGGGTAACCACAAAATGATCGATGCCCAATTAAACGGTGTCATTACCGAAGCCACAAATGTTTCCTGGTGGCATACAGTCGGGTATTCCCGTCCGGCAACATTAAGCTAAATCCACTACAAAAAAGCCGTGCTACTACGTACGGCTTTTTTGTATACGTCTATATTTTCTCACGATTACGGCACAAAAAAACCGTGATCCACTGACCACGGTTAATCCTTAATCTTCTATTATGCTGGTGACACACCTAGACTGTTCTTGCTACCATTCAAAATCTTGAAGAAACTAGCCAATTCCTTTTTCCGGTAAGAAGCCGGCACGAATTCGCGAATCGTTTCGAGGTCGAAACCAGTGGCTAATTTGTTGCGATCAACCACAATCGGATTCTTCAAGATTCCGGGGTTCTTTTGCAGCAGATCAACCAATTCATTCATGCCCATGTCTTGCACAGAAGCTGGTAATGCTTTGTAGGCCTTAGAACGGGTCGAAATCAAGTCATCGGTTCCTTCTTCAGTTAAAGATAGCATGTACAGGATTTCATCCCGGGTTAATGGTTGTTTTTTAATATCACGAGCTGTAAATTTGGCATCATGGTTAGCCAACCATTTCATTGCCTTGGTAACAGCCGTCGTTTTTGCGTGAAAGTACATTTTAATCATAAAATCGCCCTCCATTTTAACTCTATTCGATGAGGTACTTGGTATTAGCACTCTTCTCTATGAGTGCTAACTATGGTAAGTATTGTACACCACAATCGGTAACGATGAAACCCATTACCCTCGATTTCAACCGACTTTTTAAAAAAACGCAAGCTTTCTCGTCTTTTTGTGGTCTAACCAACCCTGTAATCCTACTGTAACAAACGAATCCGAACGTTTTTCGCTGTAAATTTGAAGAAAACGTGAAATTATGCGCTTACATGACTTTATTTTACCAGAATTGTCGTTCTTTTTCTGCTTTGTGCATCTAATTTTCTTTTATATTTATCTAAATTGAAAGCCACCGCAACAATTACCAGACAAAAAGACACCGCCAACAGTCTGCTAGCGGTGTCTTTTTCAACTATTCATTATGAATCTAAATCAAACGCCAATGCTCGCGTCCATAACCCATTGTCCATTTGGTAATAGGTCGTTACCTGACCATTGGAATCGGTTCGTTTCGCTCGATGTGTAATCGTTACCCGCCGTTCCGAAATATCGGCGGTCGTTCCCTTAGCCTTGGCTAGTTGCGAATCATTAAATGGTAGGGAGTAGACCGGATAAACTTTCATCAAGTTTAAATCACGATTATATTCTTCAACCGTAATTTTATCAAAATCTAAAGCGCCCTTTCGAATCCAATACTTCGTTGTGGCATTCTTACTGAAGCGAATCCGGTACCATTGACCAGAATCAGCCGTCGCCCGCATATCAATGTAAACACGTTGACTCTTAATCTTCTTCCAGTCGAATTTCATAATGTTCCAGTTCTTATGACCGTGAATGTGATTATAGAGAGAATAAGTCTTGTAATTACTCTTCAACTGCGCGTGTTGCGTTGCCAAACCACTGACATACTTTTCCGTCTTATTGGTTTGTTTACGCTTCTTGAACTTTTGTGCATTTTTGTTAACCTTGGTCGTTGTAATCTTTTGCTTTGGCTTAACCGTAGTGGTCGTTGCCTTTTGCTTCTTAACTGAATTGCTGGCAATCTTGATACTATCGCCGGTCAAGTCAAAGTTACTATTAACAAATGGGACAATTGATCGCTGCGTTGTGGCTTTATTTCCATTAATTGTCACATCAGTCATCGGATTTTGCGCCGTACTGCTGTCCAGGTAAATATATTGTTTAGTCGGATTAACATTTGTAAATGTATTATTCGTGATGTTCAGGTTCGTCATTTGATAATCTGCTTCAGAATTGTATAAATAAATATAGTTTCCTGAACCTAAAACATGTTGGTTAATGAACTTGTTCCCCGTGATCCACAAGTTAGAAATTCCCTTGAAGTGGATCGTAGCCACACCATTCCCCAACAATGGTTTGGGATCAACAACCGTATTGTTCGTAAAGTGAACATCATGAATGATTCCAGCCGCACCATGCCCATAGATGACGTGCTCACCAATTGGGTTAGGGGCATATGATTGAACTTGACCAGACTTCTTAGAAACTGGTAAGAATTGGTTATTGTCAACCGTAACATCATAACTAGGTAAGTTATCGTACTGGTCGCCCGCGTTCTTGTAGGACATTGCCTTTTTATTCGAGTAATCTACTTGAATGGCTTCCTTATAGTCCTGTGAACCATTAAAGCCCGTGAATACTGAATTGGTAATGTTCACATTGTGGCTACCATCGATATCAATGTAGTGTCCAGTTGGTGATTCAGCATTATCGAACACACACTTATCAAAGTTGACGTTCTGGGCATGGTGAATGCTTTGTGTGAAGACACTTTGACCGGCACTGGTGTTATCACCTTGGAAGGTCGCATTTTGCCACGTCACATTACTAATTCCACCATCATAACCAGCTTCTGGACTTGGGTAAACAAAGTTAACCCGTTGACCGCCAGTGATCCGAAAAACGGCACCTTTATCAAACTTAAAGGTAATATTTGAATGTAATTTAATATTACCCGCATCAAATAAGTACGTCCCCTTAGGAACATGAATGGTCACATTATCTGACCACTTATCAATCATGGCCTGTAAGGCGGTATTATTACTGGTGGCACCATCACCCACCAAACCTTGATGCTTAGCATTAATCGTCGTCGCTGCATACGCAACACCAGTTGTTGATTGCTGCGATGTCACACTTATTGGATTCAGTCCCAACAGCGTTGCCCCCATAGCAACGGTTGCTATTAGACCTAGTTTAACCCGTAATTTCAAAAAATCCCCTCCACTTCCAAATTCTTCCTTCATAACCATTATAGCTAAGACATCTAACCGTTGGGTCGTCTTAACCTAATTGTTACACGATTGAAAGATTTCGGTTGTGGCGGGGCTTATTTTTTAAGAGTAACTTAAGTCGCTTTGCTTACATTAATTTGGCAATATCATCATGCAAGCCGTTCAACCGGTCAACCACTTGACCCCGAACTTGCGTGTATACTTTGACACCATCTGGCGTCAGCTTCAGGTTGTGTTGCCGACGATCAATCGTAGAAGCAATGCTTTCGATTAACCCTGCCCGCAACAACCGGGAAATTTGACCAGAGATCATTGATTTAGATACCCCAATTTGGCCAGCAAATTTAGTTGGCGTAAAATCATCCTTTTGGTCAGTGATTGCATGCAACAAGTTAAACTGTTCTAACGAGATCGTGATATCCTCCGTTTTGATAGTCGTCACTGGCCGCATAATCTTTTGAAGTTGGGAGAACCATTCTAAGGATTGATTCAAATCATTTGTTTGCGTCATTAAGTAAGTCTTCCTTTCTGCCTTATAATTACGGTTAAAGTTACTATTCTTACCCGCTAATCATTTATTATAGCCCTTATTTTCCGCCTGTATGTTACTGATTTATTAATAGTTTATAGCATACCAAATAAAAAAACCAGCAATTTGCAACTTTTTTGTCATATTTCTCATTAACTCCCCCATTGAATTCCCACTACGAAGCCTTTATCATTAATGTTAAGAAATTTTAAAACTAAGGGAGAACTTTATGACACGTATTAAATTGATTGCTACAGACGTCGATGGTACCTTTCTGAATCAACAACGCACCTACAATCACAATCGGTTCGCTGCTCAGCTGAATCGCCTATCGTCCGCCGGCATTCGCTTTGTCGTTGCCAGTGGCAACCACCTCGGCCATCTAAAAGATGTGTTTGCCCCGACACCCCAGGTGCAAACCTTTGTTGCCGAAAACGGTGGCTTGATCGTTGATCATAACCGTACCCTTGCCGAAGCCCAATTACCACTACCCGTGGTCCGCGAGGTGGTTCAGGCTATTTTAGCCGATCAGACGCTTCGTCCGCAACTTTTACGCCTCTCGGGTGCTCACGGCACCTACCTTAATCGCCAAGACCGCTCTCTCGACGAGGCTAGTCAGGACTATTTCTTTAATAATTTAGTCCGCGTTGACGATCTAACTCAGGTCAACGATACCATTTATAAAATTAACGGTGAGTGGCCCAACGACAGTATTCAGACTATCGCAGCCAAACTCAACGCCCACTTTCCTGGTTTAATCAATGCCACTGCCAGCGGATTTGGTAGCATCGATATCGTCGCCCCTCATATGAACAAAGCTGTGGGATTAACCCAACTAGCGGCCACTTGGCACATTACACCGGCGGAAATTGCGGCATTTGGTGATAACGACAACGATCGGGAAATGCTTGCCCACGTTGGTTTGGGCGTTGCCATGCGCAACGGGACTGACTCTGTTAAAGAAGTCGCCGACCTCATTACTCCCCATGATAACAACCACGAAGGTGTATTAGACATCATTGATACTATCTTAGCAGATCAAGGTTAACGTTAATTAAAACCCTGATCTGGTGACCACAATAGATGGGCAATCAATTGCCACATTTGTGGGGCCGAATGCAAACGACCATGGCCAATTCCTGGCACTGGATGTTCGCGGTACTGCAAGGGACTATCGCGGACAACGGCACGTAATGCTGTAATCTGGTGAACCGGTACTTCCCCATCCGTTAATCGACCAGCTAATAGGCCATACACGTTGTGGATGATGCCCGGTGTAATGGCTGTCAGATTTTGTTTAGTTGCCGTTAGACGCTCGTACATGGCATCTGGCTTGGTCGGTGTGGCTTCGTTAACCGGTGCCCCCAGCAAGACCAGTCGATTCAAACGCGGTAAATCTGTTGTGCTCCCTTGCCGAACCAATTGATTAACTGCTGCACTGCCACCCCAAGAGTGGGCGACCATATTATAAGTCGCCACTTGGGTGTGGCTTTTTAATTCTCGTAAAACAGTCGTCAACCACGCAATCTGCTGTTGATAGTCCCGCGTGAACGGGTGCGCAAATAGAACTTGAATCAACGGATTGTCAGCTTGCATTGACCAATCCCCTTGAACCCGCAATTGGCCCCGCCGGTCAACCACTATGGTCATGACCTGATGACCATAGCCGTGACGGGCTAACCAACGTAAAAGACCATTGTAGGTCCAAGCATTACCACCCCATCCGGGAATAAATAAGGTCGGGGTAGTTGTATAAGGTACGTCAGTCCGTCGATGATTTAGGGGAACCTTGACGGCAGTTCGTTGACTTAGCCACCGATAGCTCCACCATGCACCCACACCAATCAAACCACTTTTCAGCAAAAACTTTCTCATTACGCCGCCTTCTTTAACTTATTCATTATGCCAGTTTCCTCAATTGTACACAAGTGAAATTATCTTCACCGTTGCATTTGTTATTTCACTATCAATATGTTATTAAATTCATCCGAATAATTTTTAGGTCTTAAAATAGCTTGTATCAAAGCAAATATAAAACTTCTCTATTTAATTTGCTAGAATTAAAGTTGACAATTGTCCGGATGAAAATATATGATAGAACTAAATTGAAAACGCTTTAAATTAAAAGAATCGAGGATTATTCTATGCAAACGACAACAAATCATTGGGATACTTATCAGGACCAGGCTGTCACTGAATACACGATTGAAAATGACAACGGTGTTAAATTATCCATTCTCAGTTGGGGCGCCACCCTTCATAAATTAACGGTACCGACGGGAAACGGCGACCATAATTTGGTGCTATCTTACCACAAAATGGCTGATTACCTCGACAATCCGTTTTACGTTTGCATGGGCATCGGTCGGACTGGCGGCCGAATTACTCGAGGGCAAGTCACTTTAGATGGAACGACGACACAATTAGATACCAATGAAGGCCACAATACGTTGCATGGTGGCCCGCATGGATTCAACACGGTCAACTGGGCTGGTGCGCTCGACACAAGCGATCCCCAGCAAGCTAAGATCATCCTAACCCATACGTTTAAGCATACTGATGACTCATTTCCTGGCGATTTAACCGCCAAAATGATCTATGCTTTAGACAACCAGGATCGTGTTACCTTAACGTTTGAAGCTAATTCAACGGCCCTCACGCTCTTCAATCCAACGCTTCACGTTTACTTCAACCTCAGCGACGACCAGCTGATCTCGGGGCAGACGTTGCAAGTCAACAGCCAAGAACATTTAGCACTTGATGATGAAAAACTACCAACTGGTAAAATGATTGCCAATGCAGGAACTCCCTATGATTTCGCTGATGGGCAAAATCTTGGGCAAGCCATCCGGGGCCTACAAGACATCCCCGAAAAAGGATTTGATGATGTCTACCACGTTGTTCCTGGTACTGATGGCACAATTGCCAAGCTAAGTGATCCCCAAACCAACCGCGCTGTAACAATTAAATCACAACGCGATGGTCTGGTGGTCTTCACGGCTAATTCCTTTACGTCAGATATGAAATTAACCACTGGTGCTGGTCAGCCCTACATGGGAATCGCTCTAGAAGCCCAAAGTCTCCCTGATTCACCCAATCACCCTGAATTCGGTGACGTCTCACTTCCAGCTGGTGAAACCAAACGTTATGACATCACTTATGAATTAACCTATTAAGCGTCGATTTAGTGAGTCCTGGACAGGTGTTCAGGACTTTTTGTAACTCTTGAAACGTGTCTCAACGGAAGGCTAGCAACACACACGCGTTATTGAAGACACATTAATTGACTGGACAAATCAGCTATGCTAAATTGGTAAAGCGTAATAATTACTATCAAAGGAGATTCATTTATTGGCTAAGAAATCCAAGATTGCGAAAGCAAAACGTATTGAAGCAACTGTTGAGAAGTTTGCCGATCGTCGTGCAGAGTTAAAGGCCGCTGGTGACTACGCCGCGTTAGCCCTTTTACCACGCGATGCTTCCCCTACTCGTATCCATCGCCGTGACCATCTTGATGGCCGACCACACGCGTACATGCGGAAGTTTGGCCTCTCACGGTTGAACTTCCGGCAACTTGCCCACGAGGGTAAAATCCCCGGGGTTCAAAAGGCCAGCTGGTAATCTAACGTTAAACCAAACTCAGCCACATCAGTCGCTTAACCGCGTTTGACGTGGCTTTTTTCATGCCGTACACTAACACTAATTAACAGCAGCACGGCTGCGAAAAACAAAGGACTGATCATCAATGACCGAAGTTTATACCATTCTCCGTGAATTTCCAATTTTTGGTTACGCCAAAAACACCCCTGAAAGCTTGGACGAGCCGACAATCAATGCCCAATTTGTTGGAGTTGCAAGTGCCATCGCCTTTGACGCCAACAATCAACCCAAGTTGACGCGCCAGCACGAACGTCAGCTTAAAGCGATTGAACATGCGATTCGTGAACAATTTGAAGATGAGCTTATGGACTTAGGTGGCGACAACTTGCAGGCTAACTTAACAATTATTGGTGACCTGTTAGCGGCATTTAAGCACCGCCTCGAAAGTGACCTTTTGATTCAAGATCAGCTGGATCTCGAAAGCTTAACCATTTCCGGGGAATGGCTTACTTACTGGCAAGCGGATGCGCCGCTACCTCGGGCTAAAGCTTTCCAACAAGATGTTTTGCCTAATGACTTCTAAATACCACACAAAAAGGACGACCGAGATTAATTTCTCAGTCGTCCCTTTTTTAGATTAAGCTGTCACGTTTTGGGTTAATTCAACCTTTTCACCAGCCACGTCAATCGTCAGTGGTTCGCCACTGAGTAGCTTGAAGTGAGGGCCATCTGCGTGAACGCTGACTTCAATCAGCCGATCACGGAAGACTTGCCGGAAGGTGTAGCTTGTCCACGTCTTTGGCAAGAATGGGGCATAATGCAACTGCCCATCGCGAACCCGCATGCCCGCGAAGCCTTGAACTACCGCAATCCAGCCACCAGTCATGGCCGTAATGTGTAAGCCATCTGTCGTGTCATTATTGTAGTTATCCAAATCCAGTCGTGCCGTCCGTGAGTACAATTCTACGGCCTTATCCTCGTAATGCAAGTCAGCAGCTAATACCGAGTGGATTGCTGGGGACAAACTAGATTCGTGCACCGTCAGTGGTTCGTAGAAGTCAAAGTTGGCCTTCTTTTGTTCTGGCGTGTAATCATCAATAAAGTCCCAGATTCCTTGCAAGACATCCCCTTGCTTAATGTAAGGCGACCGCAAGATCTTATCCCACGACCAGTTTTGGTTAATTGGCCGTTGGTCAGCTGGAATCGAGCTGACGGGTTCGATATCCTTATCCAAGAACCCATCGTGTTGAACAAAAATGTTCAGATCCTTATCGTAAGGCAGATACATCCGATCGACAATGTCTTGCCACTTCGTCTTTTCCTCATTGGAAACATTCAATTGCTTGGCGGTATCCTGATCAACCTTACCCAAGATTTCTAGTGTGTACTTCAACGTCCACTGAGCCAACATGTTGGTATCCCAGTTGTTATCAACGTTGTTTTCATACTCATCAGCGCCCGTAACCCCATGAATCATATACTGGTTATTACGCTTACTGAAGTGAACCCGGTCGGCCCAGAACCGAGAAATTTCGGTCAGCACCTTGGCCCCTTCATGCAAGACATAACTGTCGTCACCGGTGTAACGTGTGTAGTTGTAGATGGCAAAGGCAATGTCACCATTTCGGTGAATTTCTTCGAAGGTGATTTCCCATTCATTATGGCATTCAATCCCATCGAAGGTCACCATTGGGAACAAGGCCCCTTTGAGCCCTTGTTCTTGTGCGTTGATGTAAGCACCATCTAATTGCTTGTAACGGTACATCAAGAGGTTACGCGTGACCTTAGGATCAGTAATCCCAAGATAAACAGGGAAAGCAAAGGCTTCGGTATCCCAGTAAGTTGCACCACCATACTTCTCGCCCGTAAAGCCTTTAGGTCCGATATTCAAGCGTGCATCGTCACCGTAGTACGTGGAGAACAACTGGAACAGGTTAAAGCGAATCCCTTGTTGTGACTCATCGTCACCTTGGATCACAACGTCAGATTTTTCCCACCGTTGGGCCCAGATGGCCGTATGTGCGTTCAACAAGTCTTCATATGAAGATTGGGCCACTTTGTCGCTCAACTGATGCATGGCTGCCGTTAAGCTTTCTTGTGTGTCGTAATCCCGTGACGTTACCACAATCACGCGCTTTTCTAATTCAGCGCTTGCCTGTGGGGCCAGCTTACCGGTATACGCCGTCGTAACTTCTTTTTCATTTGGTTGCGTGATGACAACGTTCTTTAAGTCCGTTACCAACCGCATTTCCATCCCGGAAGTAAACCGGGGTGTCCCAAATGGATTAGGCGTGGTCTTGGCAACGATGCTCCCCCGATCTGCCTGTTGGTCAGTGGCCAAGACATCCCAGAAGCGTTCATCGTAATTAGCTTCTTCGTTCATCACAGCGGCATCGATACTTGGCTTTAGGGTCACGTCAACCTCAGCATCGCTCAGGTTCTTGACCGTTACTTTTTGTACGGACAATTCTGGCTGAGCAACACTTAAGAAACGTTGGAAATTCAAGGCTACGCGAACAGCACCGCGTTCAACGACAAAAGACCGGTTCAAGACACCCTGATGCATATCAAGGTCTAAGGTAAAGTCACTAATCTTATCTTTTGCCAAATCAACGGGTTCACCGTTAATTTCAATCGGTAACTTGATAAAGTTGACGGCATTGACGACCTTACCAAAGTACTTCGGATAGCCATTCTTCCACCAACCAACCCGGGTTTTGTCTGGATACCAGACACCACCCAAGTAAATGCCTTGGAGGGAATCGCCACTATAGCCTTCTTCAAAGTCACCCCGCATCCCCATGTAGCCATTACCTAAACTGGTCATGGATTCTTGGAGACGTTTGTCTTTGGGGTCAAAAGTATGCGTAATTACGTTCCATGGTTGGACCTCAAAAATTCGTTTCATGGTTGACATTACTCCTTTTCATTCATTTCTAATTGTTCAATCAATACTCAGACTAAGCACGGAATGTTTCTTTAATCGTTCCAACGGACAAGGCACCGATTGCCATGATGATCCCAGCTAACAAGAACATGTTGGCTTGAGCACCGCCCAATAATGGGAACAAAGCAAAGCTGGCCAGGGAAGCCACAATCTGTGGTAAGCAGATAGAACCGTTGAACAGCCCTAAGTAAGTCCCCATGTGGGCACCTGACAAGGCGTTGGTTACCATCGTCAATGGGTAAGTGTTCATCGCAGCCCAAGCAATACCGACTAAGATAAAGGAAACAATCAAGGCGTATTGGTTGTGTAAGAAGAAGACGGATAAGAACCCAAGAGCACCTAAACCAAGACTCCCAGCATAACCCAACTTGTGCATGCTGTTTGGCAACTTAGCCAAAACGTAAGACCAAACCACCGCGGCAATTGATTGAACGGCAGCTAAGACACCGTACCAGTTACCAGCTGCTTGGTAGCCAGCTGAAGCAGCGTTGGTCGTGTGCCAAACGTTGGCCGCAATCGCACCAGCAGAGTAAGTCCACAAGTACTGGAAAGCAACCCAGCAGAAGAATTGAACCAAGGTTACCGTCCAGAAGACCTTTGGTGCGGACTTCAACAATGTCCACCAGTTACCACCTTGGGCGTTATCTTCTTTGGTAATCCCATGGTATTTGGCATAAGTATCTGGATCATATTCTTTAACACGGAAAATCGTAAACAAACTTGTAATAACTAACAGTGCGGCACCAACATAAAAGGCTACCTTAACTGTTGCCGGGACAACCCCTTTAGCAGCAGTGTTGGCAATCCCAATCATTGCAAACAGGAATGGGAGGATCGCAGCAACCACAGCACCCGTGTTGGATAAGAAACTTTGGATCCCGTAAGCATAACTCTTTTGGTCATCATTGACCATGTCCCCAACCATCATCTTGAAGGGTTGCATGGCGACATTGGAAGAAAGGTCCAAGAACGCCACTGTAATTGCACCAAATAACAGCGCTGCTAATGACGCATAACCAAAGCCTAGACTCCCAGAGTTAGGCAACAGACACATAACAATCACCGCAACAATCGTTCCTAGTAACAGGTACGGTAACCGGCGACCTCCTAATTTAGGCGCCCATGTTCGATCAGAGTAATATCCAACAATCGGTTGGACAATCAAGCCAGCTAATGGTGGCAAAATGAAGAACCACCCCAAGCTATTCGGATCGGCCCCAATGGTTTGGAAGATCCGGCTCATTTGTGAACTTTGCAGGGTAAAGGCGGTTTGCACCCCTAAGAACCCAAAGTTAATCATCCAAATGGTGCTGGCAGGAAGCGTCGGCAACCCGTTTTTCTTTTTGGCTGCTGCCGCAGACGTATCTTCAGTCACAACATCTGACATACGAAAACCTCCTCAAGGTTTATAAATAATTGCTAATATAAAGTACCCCACTATTATGGCACCGCTTTCATTTCAATGCAACCGCTTGCGCAAACTTTTTTTAAAATTTATTGGATCGTTCCAGTTCAAAATAAGAACCACTGACAATTAAAAAAGCCCACCACCGGCGATTGGCGTCGATGATATGGGCTGTTAATAACCTATTTAATTTCAAATGGAATTTTTATTTGTCCCGGTGTCGGTGTCTCTAACGGCTCCTTGTCACTAAATAATAGGGCCACTGTCGCCGATCCCATCTTCTCAGGAAATAAGTTCACGGAATGTAGATCCGCATCCGTTAGCCCATTGGGTAACGACTGGTTGAAACTAACCATTGGAAAATGATTAATTCCATACTGTTCGCGCATCAATCGATAGAATTCGATACCGTTAAAATCGTCAGTCGCCATAATCCCATCAATCTCAGGGTGCCGCTTGATAAATGCCCGCACGCGGTTCAACTCGCCTAGCCGACACGTCAACGGTTCGACATTAAAGGTTGCCGCCACCCGTTCATATCCCTGTCGCCGTTGTTGCTCGTAAGCCCAATCATGGGCTGATTCGACAAATACGGGATGCTTCACCTGCAATTGATTGAGTAGAAAGGTCGCCCCACCAATCCCCGCTTCTAAGTTGTCATTATCTACAAAATAGTCATTGGCATTGTCATCCGGCTGACCAATCGTTACGAAGCGGAGATGATGCTGCCGTAAAAAAGCTGCGATCGGATCATCCTGGTGGGCATATAACAACACAAACCGCTTAATTTTCCCCTGAGCAACCATGGCCTTAACATTCTTCAAAAGTTCATCAGCCGTTTTGCTAATGGCAACTGACAGGACATAGTCTCGTTGCACCAGCTGCGCGTTGATTCCTCGGAGAATATCAATAAAAAAAGGATTTTCTGGTTGACTGCGATCAGCCGTAGCAAAAACAACCCCCACGGCATTGGACTCTCCGGCAGTCAGATTTTTCGCATTATAATTTGGTAAATATCCCTCGGCTTCAGCCAATGCTTGAATCCGCTCACGGGTTGCCTGACTGATACGGGGATTATTATTTAAAGCCCGCGACGCGGTGGATACGGACACACCAGCCTTCGCAGCAATATCACGGATAGTTAACATCTTTATTTACAAGCTCCTTATGCACTAACACTTCTCAATGACTCAAATCTTACCATACAACCGCAATCTTTGAAACTTTTTCCCATAATGTCAACCTTAGCCACACCAAAAACGGGTCAGCCTATGGCTAGCCCGTGTCAGGAAGCTATCTCACTGTTTCTTGTCCCGTCGTCCGGTCAGACTCGCACTGGGATTCAGTGGAAAAGTCGCCACAAATTGTGTCCCTTGAGGTAAATTGTCTTTGACAACAATTGTGCCATGATGCAGGCCCACAATCCACTGGGCAATCGACAATCCCAGCCCATTGCCACCAGTTTGCCGACTCCGTGACGTATCTACCCGATAGAACCGATCAAAAATCCGTCGACGATCGCCTGCTTGAATCCCAATTCCCTGATCTGCAACGATCAACTGCCATTTTCGGCCAACCAGTCGCGCAGAAATGGTGATCGCGCGCCCCTGTGGCGAGTATTTAAGCGCATTATCAATCAGGATATTCATCAGCTGGTGAATAAGGTTTTGATCCAGCGTCGCCTTAAAGTCAGTCACCGGCGTTAATGACAGAGATTTCCCCTGACTTGCGGCAATCTCACTGTAAGGTTCCACTATATCCGTCATAAATTGAGCCAATCGCGTCACTTCAAAATTGGTTTGCAACGTATTAGAATCCGAACGCGCTAATGCCAGTAAATCTTGCGTTAATTTTTGCAATCGTTGGCTTTCACTATTGGCAATGGCGATATTTTCCGCCTGGTCAATGATCTTATCGTTGGGTTTGGTCAATAATAACTCCAATTTATTTTGGATAATCGTTAGTGGCGTTCGCAGTTCATGGGCCGCATTCCCCACAAATTCAGTTTGCCGCTCCCACGAACGTAAAATAGGTCGCATCGTCAGCCGTGACATCCACACGCTCATCAAAATTGACAATAGCCAAAATATCCCCATCGTTATCAACATCACCCGGGTAAAGCTGCTCATCGCCGCTTTTTGCGGATCAATATTTTCTAAGATCATCAGGTAATGGCCAGCAACCGTTTTGTCTCCATTATCCTTGGGGATTTTGACTAATAACGTTCGAAAATTATACTTGCCATTCACCACAACCGACCGAATTTTTCCGGTTTCTGACTTATTCAACGTCAGGGTTTTCAGGGTGTCATATCGCGAACCCAGCTGTGATCGATTAAGAATTTTGCCATTTCGATTAAAGACCACCGTGGTCGTCATAAACGGATGGGTCGTCTGCTGCTGACCACGTTGTAGATCCCGGGTGGCCTGCCCAAACGGTTTTTGAAGCCGTTGCTTCTTCGGTGGCCCCGCCAACCGGGCACTCCGTTCGACTCGTAAAGCCTGATCCGTGCTTGTTAGAATCGCTCGCCGAAATAGCACAAACACGATGACCCCTAATAAGATAAAAATAATCGTAAAACCAATGAAGCTACTTAAAAACAAGCGCCGTCGTTGGGCCCGGTTAACCTTATTGCTCATCTGGGGCCTCCACAATGTAACCCGCATTACGAATCGTTCGTAATGACAGATCACTGCCAGCGTGTTTGAGCTCCTTTCTCAGGTTACTCATATACACTTCAACCACGGAAAGACTGGTCTCGGAATCAAATCCCCAGAGCCGATTGAAGATTTGTTCCTTGGTAATAATGGTCCCTGGATTCGCTACTAAGTAAGCTAGCAAATCAAATTCCCGCCCCTTTAACGTCAGTGGTGCGCCATTAAAGGTGGCCAGATGTTTACTGGTGTTAATTTCCAGTTGTCCCAGCGCAATCGTATCACTACTATTCAGATGACCAGTCCGTTTTAACAGAGCCTTCATTCGCGCTAATAATTCTTCTCGGTGAAAAGGCTTAGTCACATAGTCATCCGCACCGTCATTAAAGCCGCGTAACTTATCAGCAATGGTGTCTTTAGCGGTTAGAATCAACACCGGTGTCTTGACCCCCTGGTTGCGGATGTGGAGCAAGAGATCCAACCCACTTTCACCTGGTAACATCAGGTCCAAAATAATGGCGTCAAAGACGCCCTGACTTGCCAAAAATTCTCCTTGCTCACCATCGAAAGCTGTTGTTGTTTCACAAATCGGTTCGATTAACTCAACAATGTCCGCGGATAATGCCTTCTCATCTTCCACGACTAATACCTTGGCGGTCGTACGCAACGGGCATGCCTCCCTTTCTTTTTCACCAACTATCACGTTTTCTAGTACCAGTGACGTCGGACTCTCATTATAAAAGTATAGTCTACCTGATTAACGATAACGCAACCTTAAGTTAATTTCCTTACGAAAGGCTAAGTTTTTGCGAAGTTTAACGAGTTATTCACGGAACTATCAGGATAAAGGGGTAAACTTTGAACAAAGTCGTCCATATGATATCCTAATAGGGTTAGACATCATGTGGGTTTTACAACGGAGGGATTTTTCATGAAACAGCAACAATCCACCCAACGACTGGCCGCATTGCGCGTTAGTCGCTGGGTGTATGGGGGCGCATTTTTAATACCGCTTATCATTATGTGTCTGGCTTTTTGGCATCTCAGGATCACGCCTTTTGGTAACCGGAACTTACTTTTAAGTGACATGGGGACACAATATATCCCTATCTTAGAAAATCTACGGGCAACCATATTACATGGTCAGTTCCATCTTTTTTCGTTTTCGTTAGGTTCAGGGAGCGCCGTCGTGCCTCTTCTGACCTACTATGCGATTAGTCCATTTAATCTGCTGATTTTTGCCTTCTCGGCGGCCAATTTACCCATTGCGGTAAGTTGGATCATCATGTTAAAGATCAGCGCAATGGGCCTCACAATGGCCATCTTCTTGCGGCATGCTTTTCTTAAGAGTGGGTGGTCTATGCTCCTATTCACCACCGCCTACAGTCTATGTGGGTTTGTCGCCATGTACTTTTATGACATGATGTGGCTGGATGCGTTAATTTGGTTACCATTGGTGGCCTTGGGCCTACATCGATTGGTCAGTCAGCACCATTATGGCTTATACACCATTAGTTTAACCATTACGATTTTTTGCAATTATTATTTAGGCTATATGACCTGCCTGTTTTCGGTCTTGTACTTTATCTACTTAATCATCGAACATCAACCCACGCCAACACCATTCAAAGATGTCTGGCGGATGCACCGCGCGGCCATTCGGCAATTTATCATCGGTTCCTTACTGGCTGGTGGGATGTCAATGGTGGTGCTCATCCCAACGGCATTGGGCATGTTACTAACGGGTAAAAGTAATGTCTTTGTGAACAACTACCTACCAACTGGACAATTCGGAACAGAAGTATTGGCCCAATTTGCCCCAGGCACCAGCACCTATGTTTCTCACCTTTATCATGCCCCCTCACTCTTCATGGGTACCTTAATGTTTTTGCTACTCATCGTCTACTTTGTTTCGCCACAGATTCATGCGGTCGAAAAGCGCCGCACCATGTGGTTATTAATTGCCATGGGCTTGAGTCTGTTTGTGACTGTCCTCAATACCATTTGGCACATGTTCCAGCAACCGGCCGGATTCCCGTTCCGTAACGTCTACTTCTTCACTTTCTTGGCGTTAGTGACGGCCTACCGGGCTTGGCAAACGCATCCGGCTCAAACAATGAATGATCCACAAAAGGTCTTGGCCTTGGTTTGGGGAATTGGCTTTTTAGTCGTTGGGTTCATCTCAGCACAAGCCATTCCTAAGCTCTTCTTGCGCTTACGCCCCAGCTTTAATCATGAGCTGTATGCAGCCAGCCAGCCGTCCTTTCACTTACTTTGGTTAGCGCTCGGACTCCTGTTACTCAACACCATGCTTCTGTTCATCAGTGAATGGCGACCCGTCCGAATTAGTCTACTGGCCCTCATTCTTTTCGGTGAACTGGGCGGGAACTTTGTGGTTGCCACTCAGGGCATGGAATTTGGTAATCAGGCTAAATTTGCCAAATATTACCGGCAAGATGCTACCCTACTGGATCAAGTAACAGCGACGAAGACCAAAACTAATCTACATCGGGTTGAATTTCTACATGCTAACATCGCCAAAGCCTACGATGGCGCTTATAACCATTACAACGATCCCGTTATGTTCAACTACGCGGGCATTAGTTCCTACAGCTCAACGCTCATAGAACAATCGCGGGTCTTCCAACACGACCTCGGCTACTTTAGCCCCAATGTCCGCCGGATTAGTGCCCAAGGATATACACACCTGACAGACACGCTAATGGGCGTTAAATACCGGCTGAATGTCAACCAAACACCAGCAGTTACTCGCCTCAATTCGTATGCAGGTATCGGCTTTGCAGTTCCTAATCAATTAGCCAAGCTCCAGCTTAAAGATCAAGCGGCTTTGACAAACCAGCAACAAATTTTGACCGCCTTAGGGGCTAAACCGGACACATTGGCACCCGTTTCTGTACTCAAAGTCAACACGCGGGCGGCTAAGGCCCATGATCTCGCGACTATTCCCACCAAAACTCGCCACCAAATGCGTGGTGACCATACGTCAGTCCAAACCTTCACGGTTCGCGTTAATGCGACAGGCCTATTGCACGGCTACTCACCATCCAATTCTATTATCTATTCTAGCTTACGTCTCAATGGCCGGTCGATGAAGCCCTTGATTAATGCGGACGGCTTCCGCTACGTCATCAATTTAGGGCAGCACCAAAAAGGTCAAATTCTCAAGATTAGTTATGTCACCCAAACACCAACGACGGGGTATGATAATCAGTTTGTCTCGTTGAATCAGAAACGCTACGTAGCCTTGGTTAACCGTCTGAAGCAACAGCGATTCAAGCTCAAAGCTGACAGTCGTCTGAACCGACTCTCAGGCAACGTGACCGGTACTAGTCAACGGTCATTATTATACCTGGCTGTCCCCGATGTTCCTGGCTGGACAGCCACAGTCAATGGTCGATCAGTTAAAATCAAGTCCCTCATGCGGGCCCAATCACTCATTCCCGTTAAGCAAACTTATAACGGCATGATTGGGGTACCACTTCAAGTCGGCCAGAACCATGTCATTTTGTCCTATCAGACACCCGGGTTAAAACTAGGCGCCATCATTAGTCTCGCTTGTCTGGCATTGTTCATCTTACTTTGGTTTACGGTTGAATGGCAACGACCACTAACCAAGAAACACCGTCATTAAATCATAAAAAGCGTGACCGAGATTATTTTCGGCCACGCTTTTCCTTTACTCTTGATTACGTAAAAGCCCTGTAACGACTAATACCACACCAATGACTAATACACCAAGCATCCCCCACCACATTACCTTCGCTTCTTGAACGGGCCAGCCCAACCAAACATTTAGGCCAATGAATCCCCATCCTAGCCAAAAGGCAATACTCCGATAAAAATGTCGATTGAAGATCATGTGTGCCACCTCCCCATTTACTTTTAGTATAGGAGGCCCACCCATCGTCAGTTACAAATTCACTTCAATCACAACCACTTCGTTAAGCCACTAACTATTCCGCGGTTTTTCGGACACGATCCATCGTCCAGCGCAACAGGAATGGGGCTAGCAATGTCGCTAAGATGATTGCCGTCACGATCGCTGAATACCGCGAGGCTGACATCAACTTCGCCTGATAACCGATTTGGGCAATGATTAACGCCATCTCTCCTCGCGAAACCATTCCAGCCCCAACGGCTAAGGAACTGGCACCAGTAAACCCGGCTAGTTTAGCCCCAGCCCCGGCACCCAGTTGTTTACTCAACACGGCGACGACCGTCAAGACAGCGATAAATCCCAGTTGCTTACCCAGTCCGTTAAAGCTCATATTCAGCCCAATGCTGACAAAAAAGACCGGAATAAACAAGGCATAGCCTACTGGTTCGATATGGTGATCCACCGTTTCCTTGGCACTCGTTTGTGAAATGGCAATTCCGGCAAAGAACGCACCGACCACATCACTCAAACCCACAAGTTCAGCGACATAAGCCATTCCAAAACATAAAATAATCGCCATCAATGTTGAGCCCATTGGGATCATCAGTCGCTGACCAATCTGGACCATGTAAGATGCTAGCCAACGAACCACAAAATAAATGGCAGCAAAGTAGACCAATTGTTCCAAGGTTGTCAACAATAGATTAGAAGACGCTGCGGTCGTACCAACGGCGGTTCCAGTCGTGCTAATCAACACGCTCAAAATAATCACCGCCAACACATCATCAACGACCGCCGCCCCCAGAATTGTCGTCCCTTCACGGCTATTCAGTGCATTCATTTCCTTCAACACTTCCACCGAAATTGACACCGACGTCGCGGCAAAGATAACACTGATGAACAGACTTTCAACTGTATTTAACTGATAGGCCATCCCCACTAGATAGACCCCGGCAACCGGGATCAAGACACCGAGTAAGGCCACCAACACGCTAGGTTTCAAGTAGCGTTTCAATAACTGTAAGTCACTCTCTAATCCAGCAATAAACATTAAAATAATGACACCAATTTCGGCAAAACTTTCCAGCGAATGGGTTAACGACAGCCAACCAAGCATCGCCGGCCCCACAATCACGCCGACTAGTAACTGACCAATCACGGCGGGAATCCCAATTCGCGTGCAGTAATGTCCAACCACCGTTGTCGCCAATAAAATCAAGGTTAAGTCTCGTAATAACTCCACAAGTAGCCTCCTTAAATTAAAAAAGCGCCCACTTCAAAATAGTCCACCCAACCCAAGGCGGAACTTATTCTTGAAAGCAGTCGCTTCAACCAGTTCGTATTCGTATGGTCATTATTATACCTGATACCCACAGTCACCGCAACGACCATGCCCCATTTCAGATATTTAAATCACTAACAAACTTAGCTCCCCATTTGTCCGCAATCGTGGTAAACTAATAACGATTGTGAGGTGACACGTGTGAAGTGGCTTGAATCTAATTTAGTCGTGATCTTTTGGTCCGTCATCTTTGGCGAAGTTGTCGGTTACATTGGTGGGACGCTGGAACAAATGACTTGGAAGCCCCTACAATTGGGCATCTTAATGGCAGTTGTTGCGGTGGTCGCGGTCAATGGGATCGCGCTACTTAGCCGTGACGACCAAGCTTCGAGTGAAAAATAATTTCACATTAAGCATGATCGATAAACCGGAGCCTTGGCGTATGCTAAGGCTTTTTTGGTGCCTTCAATCACCACCTCAAGACATGGAATTAGACTCTTCTGAGCGAATCTGATTCTTGATGTCATTCATATCCTGGTCTAATTGATGGACCAGTTGGGCTTTCTCTACGAGTTCTTGCCGCAACTCCGTCTGATGCTGCACGTTTTTCTTATAACTCAGTTCATGTTCGAGTGACGCCCAGAAGTTCATGGCAATCGTCCGGATCTGCACCTCAACTGTCACAGCCTTGACCCCAGCAGCCAAGTACACCGGCACTGCCAAGATCAGATGCAAACTGCGGTAACCATTTGACTTAGGACGCGTCACATAATCCTTACGTTGAAGAACCTTAATATCAGGTTGCTTCTCCAATCGTCGCTCCATCGCCACAATATCATCTTCGAAACGAACGATGATCCGAATCCCCGCAATATCATGCATCTGTTGCGGTAACGTCTCAAAATTAAAATCCAAGTGCTTACGTTGTACTTTTTCTAAGATGCTTTCCGGTGACTTAATGCGTGACTGTAAACTATCGACTAACGTATGCCCGTTTTGAATTTGATATTCTTGGTCTAAGTAATGAATCTTGGTTCGCACCACTTGAACAGCGCTACGATAGTTTAACATCAGCGAACGAAACCGATCGATGGCCTCAAGTGATGTGGGATCATTGGGAAATTGTGCTGGTAAATTATCAGTGGTCATTTAGACGCCTCCTTGGATGCGGGTCCCCGCCATTGGCGAATCTCTGGTACCAACCACCATAATAGAAGGAAGTTCAACAAGAGACTGAATGCCGTAAAGATAAAGACACCATTGTAGTTAAACCAGTTGGCTACAAAACCTCCCAACATCGAGCCTAACATGCTTCCTAAGGCCTGAAATGACTGGTTCCAACTAAAGACCGTTCCCGTTAATGTGTGTGGCACATTTTTCGTTAGCATCGTCTGCACCGCTGGAAATAGTGCCCCATCAGAGATCCCAATCATGAAGCGAAACAGGCCTAGTAGCCAAACGCTAGTTACGAATCCCTGGGGAAAGTACATCAAAACGGCAAACGCGTAGCCAAAAATCAAGACGCGTTGGGTTCCCTTGCGATCCCCATACTCACCTAATTTGGGTGCTGCCATTAACGTCGAAATACCGGGTAACGCCGCAACAATTCCGGCCACTAACGTGATGGGGCCTTGGTTGCCCATCAGCTGACGTACATAGAGACTGATAATCGGCGTGATCGAATTATTTCCCATCTGAATAAACATGGTTGAGACCAATAAGACGATAATCAACGTCGGATTCTTCACTTGCCCCAACCAGAAACCAGCCTGGGCTTGCTTTTCTTTACTGATTGGCGTGAAATGCTCATGCACTAATGTCGCACTTAGAATGAAAACAATGACGAGAAAAATGCCTGTCAAAATGAACGTCCAGCGAATTGAGAAGACTTGTGCTAAAATACCACCCAACACCGGGCCAATCAAATTACCACTAACGTAGCCCGTCGTTAAGATCCCCAGTGCGTTGCCACTCTTCGCTTGGGGCGTTTCTGCCGCAATCAGTGCACTGGCATTAGGAATATAACCTGCGAAAAAACCTTGTAAGAAACGTAGGCCAATTAATTGCCAAACATTGGTAACAAAACCCATTAGGCCAATAACGACGGCCATTCCCAACGATGACCGTAACAGCATTAACTTGCGGCCTTTCCGATCAGCTAACTTGCCCCATAAAGGCGATACCAGTGCGATCACCAGAAACGTTACCGCATAGGTCAGCCCACTGTAAATGGTTAACTGTCCCTTGGTAAAGTGGCCCAAGTCGTCAACATATAACGAAATAAACGGCATGACTTCACTAAAGCCCATGCCAGCAATGAATGTTCCTAACCATAAAACCGCCAGATTACGGCGCCATTGTTCTGGTTGACGTGTCCCCACGGTGATTCGCCTCACTTATCATCTTCTTCGATAAGTGTAGCATATTCCACCCCATTGGTCGCTACCCTGACAAACGTGAAAATAATTTACAAAAAACTTGGCAAAGCGAAAAAAAAGGTGCATAATAGCAGCATCGTATGTGATTATTTTCACTAAATAAATGGAGGTCGTTCAAATGTCAAACCGGTTAGATGGAAAAGTAGCAATCGTTACAGGTGGTACGTTGGGTATCGGTTTAGCTATCGCCACGAAGTTCGTTGAAGAAGGGGCTAAGGTCATGATTACCGGCCGGCACAGCGATGTTGGTGAAAAAGCAGCTAAGAGTGTCGGCACTCCTGATCAGATTCAATTTTTCCAACATGATTCTTCCGATGAAGACGGCTGGACGAAATTATTCGATGCAACGGAAAAAGCCTTTGGCCCAGTTTCTACATTAGTTAATAACGCTGGGATCGCGGTTAACAAGAGTGTCGAAGAAACCACGACTGCTGAATGGCGTAAATTATTAGCCGTCAACCTTGATGGTGTCTTCTTCGGTACCCGATTAGGGATTCAACGGATGAAGAACAAAGGCTTAGGGGCTTCCATCATCAACATGTCTTCGATCGAAGGCTTTGTGGGTGATCCTAGCTTAGGGGCTTACAACGCATCTAAAGGGGCCGTACGGATTATGTCCAAGTCAGCTGCCTTAGATTGTGCCCTAAAGGACTACGATGTTCGGGTAAACACTGTTCACCCTGGCTACATCAAGACACCATTGGTTGATGACCTACCAGGGGCCGAAGAAGCGATGTCACAACGGACCAAGACGCCAATGGGCCATATCGGTGAACCTAACGATATTGCCTACATCTGTGTTTACTTGGCTTCTAACGAATCTAAATTTGCAACGGGTTCTGAATTTGTAGTTGATGGTGGTTATACCGCTCAATAACTTATATACAAAAAGGAACGAGAGCTGATCTCGTTCCTTTTTTTAGGTGCTTTTACCCTGTAACCCCAATGGCTAAAGCTACTAATAAGATTGCTAAGACTAGTGTCGTTATTGCCACGTATAAATGATCATGTTCCTTATAAAAAGCGTAGATTGAAACGACGACTCGCAATACTGGCGTTAAAATCAGACAATAAACGCCCAGCATCATGATGGCATACGGCTTTAACTGCCAAGTTCCTTGGAGAATTAAGCCCATTCGTCGCGGCACATATGACCCACTATAGCCCGACTGGCCACTCACCAAAAATAACACCAGGCCAATTAACATCACAATTGCGGAAAAAATGACCCCCACTTGGAGAATACGACCAATGATCGTTTGCACTTGCGCCATTTCTTTGGCGGTGGTTGGTTCTTTTGCAGCCATTAGAAATGAACCCCCAATCCTTTAAATAACATTTCCAATCCAATGTAGAGAATGATCGGAATAAAGACGATGCGAATCCAGCGCGCCGGTAGGACCTGCATGATACGCGAACCGATCACGGCACCCCCTAAAATCCCCAGCGCCATCGGTACCGCAATGCTCGGTAAAATCGCCCCATTGAAGAAATAAACGGTGGCACTAGCGGCAGCCGTCACGCCCATCATCAGATTAGATGTTGAACTAGAAGGTTTAAGGGGCATCTTCATGAACGTATCCATCGCCATAACCTTGAACGCACCAGACCCAATTCCCAGTAGACCACTGGCAACTCCGGCACCAAACATCACAGAAAAACCAGCGGGCACATGTTCCACTTGGTAATCAACGTTTTTCATTTCAGCCTTGTCGAAGTATGAGCCATTCAGCTTCAACTTCGCGGCAATCTTGTCCGGCTCAACCCGTTGCAAAACCTCTTGTCCGCGCCGTAACTTGCGGTACATGTTCCACCCTGAAAAGACGAGTAAGCACCCAAAGAGTAAGTATAGATACTTGGGGTCTAATACACCCGTCAACAATGGCGCCGGTTGTCGTCGCAATTTCCAAGAACATGGCGACCCGTAAGTTTAGTACGTTATCTCTAAGATAGGCGATCGTGGACCCTGAACTGGTCGCAATCACGGCAATAATACTGGCACCGATCGCATATTTTATATTTAATCCCATCCCTAAAGTTAAAATTGGGGTGATAATCATCCCCCCACCAATGCCGAGAATAGCCCCGGCAATGCCTGCAAAAACACCTACAGCAAGCATCAGTATCGCTGTTTGAATCATCGCAATTATTCCTCCAATCAATTGAACTTACGCTATCAATTATCAACCTTTCCTCCGTGAGCGGCAAGCCAGTCACACTGCGTCGTCCATACCGATTGAATTTTCATTCACAATAAAAAGAAGCTTTAAGTCAGCATACTCGTAGATTAATTTCACTATTTTGATCAATGATTTTCAAATATAACCTACTGCTCCTTACTCTTAATCCCCCGCAACCATGTAGGCAGCATTGGCGCTAGAGTCACCACTTAATCGCTTACAAAAATAGACCAGCTCGCCATATAAAAATAATATGGTAAGCTGGTCTATTTTGTATTTAGCATATATCTAGTAACTGTCAATGAAGCGCTGCACCAACGGGCTCGGCGTAATATCTGCCGGCCACACAATCTTTAGTGTGGTCCGCCACGGCTGATAACGAATTGGCCGCACATGAGTCGTCACTCCTGTTGCTTGCTCGGCAACGGAACGGGGGACGATCGCCACTCCCATTCGCGCCTCCGCCCACTGCACAGCTGTCCGGGCATCATCACACGTACACGCAATAAATGGCGAAATTTGCTTTTCCGTAAAGGTCGTTTGAAACAAATGCTCAAATCGTCGATAAACAATCAGTGGCACCGTAGCCAAATCCTCAACCTTAAGTGTCGCCGCTTGAAAATGATCGTATTTTTGTGGGACAACGGCCACCATTGATTCTGTCTGTAACGTTTTGCTGGCTAGTCCTGGCGCCGTGAAAGGCGTGCGAACAATCGCCACATCAATGAGATGCTTAGCCAGCCGGTCAATCAAGCCATACGTATTATCCTCGAATAGTCGAATTTGAACCTTGGGATAATGTCGCGTCAGAGTCCGTAATTTTGCATTGGGCGTGGCACCCATCGAAGATGAAATCACCCCAACTGATAAAACACCGGCTAAGCCTTGACCCAGCGATCGTACTTGACCATCAGCACGGTCCCGTAAATCCACCAGTTGTTGAGCATAGTCTCGCAATAACTGTCCTGCTGGTGTCAGGGTTATTCCCGTTGTCGCCCGATTTAACAAGGTGACACCTAGCTCGGCCTCCAATTGCTTAATCTGATAACTTAATGGCGGCTGGGCCATATGCAGTTGTTGGGCTGCCGCTGTGATTTGACCGGCATTGGCTACTGCTAGGAAATATTCTAACTGTCGAAAATTCACGTTGCCACCTCACTTCATCTAACGTTAAGGAAGACCCGCCTCACCCGTAATTGAACGACGAACAATACCAGAGCGATTATTGGCCCGTTCCTTAGCAGGCAACTCTTCTTGGAGCAGATATTGCCGAATCAATAGAACAATTTGTTTATTTTGTGGTAAATCCGAATGCGTTGTATTATCACCGGTCACCGTAATTTGGGTGTAATGGGCCACCTGATTTTGAAAGACGTATTTTCCTTGATTCACACTGTTGGCAGGAACGGTCCCGTCACTGGAATAGTTTTCCGTCCCCGCAACCGAATAAACTGTCAGCTTCTTTGGTAGCTGTTCACGTCCCGCAATCAATTCTTTCAGGATAGCCGTGCGTGTGGTCGTACTATCAGATTCCATATTATACGGCGTCGCAATCGTCATTAGGCGATCAATGTTGACGTGCTTCGTTTCACTAAAATACTTTTCTAAAAATAAACTTAGAATTAAGCCACCATTGGAATGGCCCAAAGCCGAGAAATGGTTAAAATGATACGTTTTGACGAGATCCTTAAATGCAATATTTAGCCACTGGGCCTGTTTGTTAATATTCGTATAGCCATCTTGATTATTTTCAAAAGCAATCACGATAAACGGTTGGTTGTCTCCGCGCCGAATTGATCCCGTATAAGACACTTGACCATTCGTGGCGACCTTGACCTTTAGAACACTATGTCCCACTTTAGTTTCCTTACGCAACTCCGAAATTAACGCATCAAACCGGTTTTGACTGGCACTCGACCCCGGCACCATAATCGTGGGATTCAGCGGTGTTTTATAGTTCGATTTATAATGCGTCACGCGATGCTGCATCCACGCTAGACTGGGAATAAAGACCACTAAAATCAGCCCAATCCCTAGTAGCCAGCGCCACCAATTATGCCGCATGGTCAGACCCCCCTTCCTGATTTAACACCTGAATAAATGGCAAGTAAATCAAGACGGACACTACCAGACACACCAGGCTCAAGATGAAGGCCCGCCAGTCACCACCAGTCCCTAAAAAGGCCATTAATGGTCCTGGCGTCGTCCGAGGGACCGGATAAACGATTGGTGGCACCAACTTCCACGTAATCGCGCACCAAGCTAAACCAATATTAACAGCTGGTGCCACAATAAATGGAATCAATAAAATGGGATTAAACAAGACGGGTAACCCCAATAAAATGGGCTCATTTAAATTCACCAAATTCGGTAAAAAGGTTTGGTTGGCTATCCGACGATAGCTAACTTGCTTGGACCCTATCCAAATCGCAATCACTAACGCCAGTGTCATCCCCGCACCACCAAAGTTTGCATAGGCATCGCCTAACGTATGTAGCGTAATCGGATTAGGAGCGCCCCAACCAGAACCATGCTGCACGGCGTACGCTAAATTCTGTAGCGACGTCACGGCACTATTACCAGCTAAAGACACTGGACCAATCAGCCCTAACCACCAGAAAAGATTATTCAACGCCGTCACTGCCAAGATGACAAGTCCACGATGCCCCGGATTGGTTACTAGGTTGCTGAGGCCCTGATAGACGAGGCCATTTAGCCCGCCATGGTTTAACCAACTTAATCCTAGACCAATCGCGCCGTTCATAATTAAAACACTCATCAGTGGAATCGCAATCCGTCCGGTCCATCCGAGCTGCCCCAGTCGTGGATGGCGTAAATACCAAGTGGCCAACCCCCGCATCAGATGGCTAGCCAGCCAGCCCACGGTCAGCCCAATCACAATTGCCAGAAAAATTCCTTGCGGCCCCAGATTGGTCGTCACAAATGGTGGGACACCACTCACTCCCGCATGAGCCGCACCTAGCGCCCCGTAGTTTAAGTTCAACGTTAAAAAGGCTAATGCGCTCATAATACCGACCGTTAACGCGTCCCCGTGATAACTCCGCGCTAAATAGTAACCCGTCGCAAACGCAATCATCACGGCTACGACTCCATTAATCACCAGTCCCAACGCCGTAAACCCTTGCTGCCAAATGGTAATACCGGGTAACCAGTGTCCAATGTGATAAATCTGATAAAAGAAACCGGTCTTCATTAAAAAGCCTTGACCAATCACGTCAATGAAGGTCATAACCAGTACAAACGGATAAACCAACCGCAACGCAGCTGTAATAGCTTGCATCATTCGCCGTTGACTTAGTCGCTGATTCAACTGCCATAATCCGCGCAACAAATGTGGTTGCTTCATTTCTACTCCCCCTTGAAACTTTCGATTATTCCCATTATACAAGTCTTCATCTGAAATAATACGACAATGTTTTATAAATTTTATTATGCTAATTTCACCAGCTAGCGCCCAATAAAAAACGCTAAATCTCCGTAGAAATTTAGCATTTGCTCTTAATGACCGGTTTGATTGTTCATTTAGCTACAGCCCAACATACATTTACCAAGCCGTTCGATTACCCATCAATACTTCGGGGTTATGATTACTTAACACGATCGCACGGCCCTGCTTGGTAAAGGTTAATCCCTCAAATTCCCGTTTTGAGGCCAGCCGGGTCCAACGAACTTGCCGTGACGTCAGATGTCCCTTCCCAGCCAACTTGCTAATCGGCAAACTAGCTATAGAACCATCTGCGACCAAATACAACCGATTCGTGTGTGGGTTATACCCCATACTTTGAACGTGACTACCGGGTCCATGCTTCAAGACCTGATGGGTTAACCGAAAGTGAACGTGGTGCCGACTAACCGATCCTTGATAGATGTAAACTGTCTGGGATGTTGGTCGACTCCAAAAGTACGCCCGTCCTCGCCGATCAAAGGCTAACACGTGTCCACCAGGTACGGCAAAATGCCGCGTCTTTAATCGAAATCGAATCTGGTAGCGCGTTTTTAACGTTTTTGGATTAATTTGGTTAATATAACCATATTGATTAATCGGCGTTGCTGCCTTCTTTTCCCGATCGCACCACAGATATAATTGATGATTGTGCCCATTATAGGCCAAAGATTGGCCGTGTCCCGTCACAAACGCCGGACCGACTTTGACAGCGGCCTGCGCAGCCAATTTAGCTCCCACATGGGCCAAGTAGATGGTCTGCAGTTGCGTCGCCGATAAGCCGGTTTGCTTGAGCTTTTGCAAATCATACCGCACAATCCGACCGCGATTATGCCATGCCGTCGGACAATACAAGACGTATAGGTAACGCCCTGAAGTTGCGACACTTTGTGGATTTCCCCATGCCTGACCGTGATACCCTGGTAATGGCAGTTGGTACCACGTCTTAAATGTCACCGCCGCACCCCGGGATGATTTCATGATATTTCGTCCGTGTGGATGCGCCGCATGGGCATATTTTTTAGGTGCCGTCACATAATGCACCTGTCGATCATTGAGTGTCCACTTGCGGCCAACACTGAGGGCCGACGACTTCTGATGATAAGTTTTAGCGGTCGCCACACTCAATGGACTGACGGTTAAGCACACCGTAGCTAACACAATCAACCACCGCTGTAACCTGAACATAACAGTCCCCTTCTTATCCTAACCTAGTTATCTTTAGTGTAACGCAAAATAAAAGCCACGCACCAAATAATCCGGTACGTGGCTCATCATTAATTCACTTAAATAACTTCTCGGGTAAATGGGTCCTTGGAAATACCTTCATCCAAAATCGCTTTACACCATTCCTTAGCGGAGAATAAGCTGTGGTCGCGGTAATTACCACAACTGTACTTATCTGTGCCTTGAACGTCCTTCCATTCCGTATCGTAAGCAATCCGATGCAAGGAAGCCTTCAATGCTTTAGCCACTTCTTCTGTCGATTGTTCACCCCAAGTAATCAAATGGAAGCCCGTCCGACAGCCAAACGGTGAACAGTCAATGACACCGCTCATTTCATCACGGAGATATCCCGCTAATAAATGCTCGATGGTATGTAATCCGGCCGTCGGAATCGCGTTTTCATTTGGTTGGACGAGTCGTAAATCAAAATTCGAGATCACGTCACCCTTCGTCCCAGTTTCTCGCGTAATTAACCGAACATATGGTGCTTTAACGGCGGTATGGTCTAACGTAAAACTTTCAACTTTTGCCATTATTGCCAACTCCTTTGTTATGATAGATGCTCATGGACCGCTAAGTTAGCGATTACATCTTTACTTTACACCTAAACGCCCCATCACGGCTACTATTCCCTCAGATAGCCAACTGGCGCCGTAGAAAATCAACAATCAACGTCACAATCTCTGGCTGCATAAATTGTTCATCCATGTGTTGGGCATGCTCAAGTTCAATTAAATCGGCCGTTACCCCTTTTGCCGTTAAGCACTGGTAAAATTGGCGGCTATCTTCAATAGGGACCACTTCATCATCCGTACCATGTAACAGTAAAAAGGGCACCGTCGTCGCCGTTACAAAGTGTTGGGGATCAGCCTGGGTCACCAAGTCAGCATGTGTCTCTGGATCGGCGCCTAAAATATTTCGATAAACGAAATCAAAATCGTTCGTGCGACTCCCCTGTTTAGCCGATAATAAATTGACAACCCCATACCACGTTACTGCCGCTTGAACCTCACTGGTATAATCCAGATACTGGCCTTCGTCAAACTGAGACAAACCATTCGTCACCGCCACCATACTAGCCAAGTGACCGCCAGCGGATTCGCCCATGACCACTATCCGATTCGGATCAATCTGATACGTGGCGGCATGCGCCTTCATATACCGAATGGCACTCTTCGCATCCACTAACGGTGCTGGCCAAATCGCCTGGTTACTATTGCGGTAGGCTACACTGACCACCACAAAACCCGCTCGCACAAAATCAACTAGGTTCGGCAAATGGACGTTGTGGTCGACCGCCATCCAGCCACCACCACCAAACCAAAAGATCACGGGTAACGCCTGATTAGCGTGTTCAAACGGCCGCATGACGGTTAACTTGAGATCTAACGTGGCGTGTCCTAGCCATCCCGGAACCTGAGCATAGGTCACATCGGTATCCTGCCAGAGGCCACTACGCGTTGGTGTAACTTGAATCGTCTTTTTCAACTGAAACATCCTCCCCAAAAACAACTTATTCGACCGATAAAGAAACCGGTTACGAAATTAATCTCAGTGTACCATGCCGCCAAAGCGGCACCAAACACTTGGCCTAAAAAAGCACTGATGACCGCGTCATCAGTGCTCGTCAGTTGCCTTTTGGGCAAGTGTTTGCCGTAGTTGCCAAATGTGCCAACCGATAATTAAGATACTAACGTCACCTAAAATTGTCCCAACCCCAATTAATAAATTACCGGTAGTCGTGACCATCAAGCCAGCGGTCCCAGTGAATCGCGCCAGTAATGCCAATAACGTAGTAATCCACAAGCTCCCCAATACCGCCGGGAACCAGGACGTGACATGCCGTCGGTGATGCCACCACGTGAAACCCGTCACCACTAAGGCAAACCCCACTAATACTAGACTGCCACCGCCACGCGGAAAGTACACGAGTCCACGCGCTGGGACGGTCTTAGCAGCAATGCCCATCGCAACCAGTAGCACAACCACAATGGCAAGCCAGCTTAAGACCCGCCGTCTCAGCGTTGCCTGCCGGGTAACGCCCAGACCAACCACCATAGCAATGACAAACAGACCAAATTGCACGGCCACCAACAACCCTTGTAATGGTATTGCCGGTAAGATAATGGCTGGCAGAATGCCGCTAGAAATGAAGATCAACACGGGCACCAGTAAATCCCAAGTCAACCATTGCGGCTTGGTTCGCGCCGGTTGTCCCATCTTGGCAGCCACTGTCTCCGGATCACCGCCATAGAATTGGGCCGCAGTCTGTTGGGCCGATTGCGCCACGATTAGACTTGGCAATAATTCCCGTAAGTGTTGTTGTAGCGTCGCCTCATCTTTAAATTTAGGTTGTTGTCGTAGCGCCACCACTAACGCATCCCAGTAGGCTTGGTTTTGTGGTGATAATTGTTGCCGTAAAGCGGCATTTTGCGCCGTCACGGTCAGATGTTCTGTCACACTCATCGCGCCTTTCTCTTTCCTTGTTAACTTCATCATAGAAAATTGCTGACTAAAACGCCACTAATTTCTTTAATCAATCATCGAATGACCATACCCAGACTAAAACCGCCAAAGGCCAATAAGAGACCACCAATAACGCTAGCACTCAGGTAGCCCAGCATCGCTAGATATCGCCGTTGATCAGCTAACATCACTAATTCATGGCTAAAGGTCGAATACGTGGTAAACCCACCCAAGACGCCAGTACCAACTAATACCATCGTTGTTTGATCCCAATGCCATCCCGTAATTAATCCTAGAATCAAACAGCCCAACCAATTAATCAAGAGCGTTGCTAATGGCCACTGATTGCCATACAGTGACTGAACTAAGCGCGTCAGTCCATAACGGCCTAATGCCCCCACAGCCGCGCCTAACCCAGCCACCACAACCATCACTCTTCCTCCACGCGGAAGGTCCACCACCGCCGCGCTGTCCAGACACCTAACCAACTACACAATAAGCCTCCCAGTAAAGTGGCTGACAGATAGGCAGCAGCTATCCCCCAATGCTGCCCATTAAGTAAGCGAACTGTCTCGACGCTAAAGGTTGAGAAGGTCGTAAATGCACCAACGCCACCAACCCCTAGACCAATCGTTACTGCTTCTGGCCAGTGTGCCGTGAGGCGCTTGGCATGGGATAGCCACGCTAACACGCCACACCCCACTAAATTAATCAGTAAGGTTGCCCACGGAAACCCAGTGGTTGCTGGCATGGCCTGCCCCACTAAATAACGACTACTGCCGCCAATAAATGCAAAAATCATAATCGAAAATCCCTTTGCCACAGTATACGCTCCTCTCAAAAATGCCTATTTATTATACCAAAAAAGCCGCCATTTCGGCGACTTTTCATAATAATCAGTGGGTTTTAACAACTAAGTCTAAAGCTGATTGCAGCCGGGCTTGCTGTTCAGCAGTCAACGACTCATCGACCACACACTGCTTGACGTTTTCGGCCACAACTACCCCCATCATCCGCTCAACGCCTGATCGGACGGCGGCCAATTGCGTTAGGATTTCTTGACAATCGCGACCTTCATCAACCATTTTTAGAATCCCTTGCAGTTGACCATCGGCCCGACGCAAGCGATTCTTTAATTGATTCGCCGTGGTTTGAACCATTACGCCGTTACCTCGGTAAGCTTCTCATCCAGATACTTCTTCAGTGCAGCCTTGGGGTGAAAACCAACGACCTTCTCCGTTGGCATCCCGTTTTTAAAAATCACTAACGATGGAATGCTCATAATTCCCAGTGATTGTGCCAGTTCTTGGTTCTGGTCAACATCAAGCGAGGCAAACTTAACTTGATCACCATACGCCTGATCTAAATCTTCTAAGACCGGGGTCTGCATCTTACATGGCCCACACCAATCGGCCCAAAAGTCGACAACCGTAACGGCTGTATCGTCACCAATATGTTCAAATTCCTTGCTTGTAATTGCTTGCATTTGGCTAAATCCCCCTAAAAAGATATTCAATACTCGTAGTATACCCCAAGGGGTATTCACTGTCACTCTTTTTAACCTAAAAAAAAGCCGGCGTTCGCACGCCAGCCGACTTTATTCATTTTAATCCGTTTCCGTTGCTTCTGGATCTGGATCAATCCCAGCCGTTAAGCGTGGGTGGTTATTCCCTCGCTTAACTTCCTTTTCAACTGCCTGTTGTGCAACTAAATTCAAGTAGTTAAATGGATCATCAAAGTTTGGGTTGAATAGCATATCAACGAATGCTAAATCATCAATCGTATTGCGATTTTGAATCGCAATCGAAATCGCATTAGCCGATTGTGCCACTTCATGCTCACTGAAGAGTTGAGCGCCTAGAATCCGACGATTTTGCCGGTTATAAACCAAATTAATCGTCAAGTCATCTGTCGTTGGCATATAAGTTGGCCGCCAAGTTCCTTCAAACGTGACTTGGTCGGCATCCATTCCGGCTTCTTTGGCATGATCAATCGTGAGTCCCGTTGAAGCCAACGTGTGGCCGAAGATGTTCATCGCCGAAGTCGCTTGGGTCCCCATATACCGTTGAATGTTGCCAAAAACATTGATCCCGGCTAACATTCCTTGCCGAACCGCATTGGTTGCCAAAGGTGTGTAAGCTGGCTTGCCAGTTGGGTTAAAGTTAACAACACTCGCATCCCCACAAGCAAAAATATCTGGATTAGACGTTTGGACATAATCGTTGATAATGATGGCCCCGTGACGGTCCATTTCAACTTGTCCTCGCAGTAATTCCGTGTTAGGAACAAAGCCCGTGCAGACAACTGCTAAATCAGCTACGTAGTCGCCGCCATTCGTTTCAATCACCAATTCGCCATTATCATTACCCGTAAATGAAGTGACTCGGTGATTCAACGACACCTGAACGCCCTGTTTTTTAAGCATATCTACAATCCGATCAGATAAGCTCTTATCAACATAATGGTTCAGGATAATATCGCGGGATTGGAATAATTGGACGTCGTGACCCGTCCGAGCATAACTTTCTGCCAATTCCGTTCCAATATATCCTGCACCAATAATGGCAATTCGTTTGTTCCCTTTAGCAGCTTCATTAATCGCTACTGCTTGTTCATAGTTCTTGCATAGCATGACCTTATCTTCATCAATACCGAAGATTGGGGGAACCGTCACCGTTGACCCCGTTGCCATAATCAGTTTGTCGTAAGTGTCCGTTGAAACGTCACCGTTTTCCATATTTACGACATCAACCGTCTTCTCTGCCGAATCGATCTTGATGACATTGCGCCGGGTTAATACCTTCGCACCGGCCGCTTCCAACTGCTCAGGTGAAGAATAGAACATGTCCTCGAGATGCTTAACCTGACCATCCAAGAATAGAGAAATCCCACAAGACAAGAACGACACGTTATCATGTCGCTCATAAATAGTCACGTCGGTTTCCGGATGATCGCGTAAAATTTGTAACGCTGCATTAGTACCAGCGTGTGTACTACCAACAATGATGACTTTCATGTTTACCCTCCTACATGAAAAACAATTCTATGGTTAGTCTACTTGAAAGTTAGCGAAAGATAAATGACTTTGTCTTAAAAAATAGCGCAATACAGCCGTTTTACTCACACTTTTATTAAAATGGCTATAATTCGTGCAATTGGCACTAATGTTTTTGTGTATATTTGATCATGTTAATCGTCAGCCCAATTGTGACAGATTGCATCAGTCTAGCGAATTGGGCCCTGCCACTTGAATGGTTTAATTCCGTTAGTGCACAACTGTCTAAGCCTATAACTTATATGAGTTATGTTTTTTCTCGTGATCTTAGCTTAATTATCTGCAAGTGATTTTCCTTGGTAAATCCCGATTTAGCCCCATTTTCACGTATTTGACCTTAGGTTCATTGGTAGCCGAACTCACCAGCTAATTCCTCTAGCCATTTTTAGTAAAGAGTTACAATTTGCTTGTGCATTAGAAGGGAAGCGACTATGATACCGATAGTTAGTTCGTGATACGTTCTGACCTTAAGCACTGTGATAGATGATAGGAATCACTGTCTATAGATGCACTCCCCCCAAAACAAGTGATTTATTAACAGATTCCTAATAAGGCCCTGAGTAATCCGCATGTTACTCAGGGCCCTTTCTATGTCAAAAAAACGCATGACTGCTCTCAAGAAAGCTAGCTGTCATGCGTTTTATACTGATTACTCATTGTCCGTCAATCGGCTGTTTGTGTCACCAGCTGCTTAACTTTTATGCAACCATCTGCTGAGTCCTAACTTGCAGATGATCCAGGTAACTGGCTAAGCACCAGGCCCGGTTTTGTAGCTATTTTTGCGCTCACTAATGTCCATACTTAGTTGCTTTAATGGTCAGATAATCACACGATTACGGGCCATGTTTATTATCATTAAATTTATAAAACCAATCAATTGCACCTAATTCGGTTAGGAGGTACACTACAAGCAAGTTAGTGGTAACCAACGCTTGCCATTAGCGATGTTGACTCAATTCATAATACACTTATTTACGAGCAGTCTAATGCACTCCCCCAAAGTACTTGATTCCTGCTCGTAACCCCCTCAAGCCACGACCTTATCGTGGCTTTTTTATTAGTCCAGTATCTGAATACCAACGCCAATCAACCCAGGACCGGTGTGCACCCCTAGGGCCGGAGAAACATCACCTGCGTACCACTTTAAGACATTGGGGTGGGCCGCTTGGAGCTTTTCTAGGACTGTCTGGCGTAACTCAGGGTCCGCACCGTCACAGACAGCAACATTCACCCGCTTAGCCGTTCCAATTGTTGTCGCCACTAGATCAAGTAGTTTGCTAATCGTCCGCTTCTCTCCCCGGACCTTCGCAATTGGGTAATAAACGCCTTCAGGATCGCAAGAAATGATGGGCTTAACATTCAACAATGTCCCAGCCATACCAGCCACACGCCCAATTCGACCACCAGCTTGCAGATACTTCAGGCTAGGGACATAGAAGAACACCTTCGTTTGCGCTGTCACCCGCTCAATCTCCGCCACAATCTGTTCAAAGGTTTTCCCCTGTTCGCGCAATTCAGCCGCATAAATAGCCGCAAATCCACTGCCGATCCCGACACTACGCGTATTCACCACGTGCACAGTAAGTGGTGAATCCTCAGCTAAGAGTTGCGTCTCCTGATACGTTCCCGACAATGCAGCCGAGATACAGACCGCAATCACATGTGTATACCCCGACGCCTGAATCCGTTCTAGGGCATCTAAAATCCGTTTGCCAGTTGGACTCGCCGTTGTGGCCTTCTCTGTTGCCTGTCGCCGGTAAAATTCGGTTGGGGTAATCGTCACCCGGTCTTCATATACGCGATCACGAAAGACCACATTCATGGGCATCAGAGCCATGTCGGCTGCCTCAAGAACCTCAGCGGGAACGTCTGAACACGAATCCACTAGGATAGCGATTCTTTCTGTTTTCATAGTAGTTACCTCATTTCTCCTAGTATCGGTTTTTGATGTTGAGGATATTATAACGCAATCATCTGGTTTTGAAAACTAGATGATCTATTGTTCATACTAGAAAATAATTCTTTGATTAGCGTCTAAGCCATGAGCGACCGCCCCCTAGCGATCCCTAATCATCTAAAAATTTTTATTATCCCCATTTTAGCGGAATCGAATTGAATCATAACGTTAAAGCAATGAATTTGTTTAGTAACTATCTTTAAGGCGTAGCCGGGTTCCAAATACTAAAGTTGATCTACCAAACATGGAAACGGCACCACACTTTTCTCAAATACTAGCCTAAACCTCACTAGCCAATCTAAGAGATCATCTTTTCATATAAAAATATTTTTGGTGAGCCAAAAATTATTACCAGTGTGGTTGACTTTACGGCAAAATAGCCTATACTTACGGGTGGAATTAAAACGCGCACTGAGCGTTGGTCACGGTTTTTTTGGCATTATTCGCACTAACAATGCCAACGTTGACTCGCGTTTACCCGGAAAGGCAGATGTCACTCGACAACCTGAATTTCTAAGCCAATAGAAAAGAGGGATTTTATGAAAAATCATGAAACCGATACGAAAACCAAGCACCATATGATCGAATCAACCGGTAGCGGTCAAAAGAGTTTAGATGAAGTCAATGGGACTGTAGAGGTCCCCCAAAACGCCGGATTTTGGCGCACACTGATGGCCTACACTGGACCCGGTGCTTTAATTGCCGTGGGTTATATGGACCCTGGTAACTGGATTACGTCAATTGCCGGTGGGGCTCAGTATAAATACACTTTGCTGACCGTGGTCCTGCTCTCTAGTTTAGTTGCCATGCTACTACAAGCCATGTCTGCCCGACTGGGGATTGTCACTGGTAAGGATTTGGCGCAACTCACCCGGGAACATACGGGTAAGCGCACCGGCTTTGCATTATGGATTATTACTGAACTGGCAATTATGGCCACCGATATTGCTGAAATTATTGGGTCGGCCATCGCGTTAAAGCTCCTGTTCGGGTTCCCGTTAATTGTCGGGATTATCATTACCGCGATGGATGTCTTAGTCCTATTGGTCTTAATGAAACTCGGTTTCCGCAAAATTGAAGCCATTGTGGCAACATTAGTCGCCGTGATTCTCTTCGTCTTCTTATATGAAGTCATTCTAGCTCAGCCACACATGGGCGAAGTGCTTAAGGGCTACTTGCCATCCAGCACGGTAGTTACCAACCACGGTATGCTCTACCTGTCACTCGGGATTGTTGGGGCGACCGTCATGCCGCATGACTTGTACTTGGGGTCTTCAATTTCACAAACACGAAGCTTCGACCGCAAGAACCGCAAGAGTGTGGCCCAAGCAATTAAATTCACGACGATTGATTCAAACATTCAACTAACACTAGCTTTCGTCGTTAATAGCTTGCTATTAATCTTAGGGGCAGCCCTATTCTTCGGTACCAACAGTGACTTAGGTCGATTCGTCGACTTGTTCAACGCCTTAAGCGACAGTCAAATTGTCGGTGCCATTGCCAGTCCCATGCTGAGTATGCTGTTCGCGTTAGCCTTGCTATCGTCTGGGCAAAGCTCAACCATCACGGGAACTCTGGCTGGTCAAATCATCATGGAAGGGTTCATTAACCTGAAGATGCCACTATGGGCTCAACGGTTAATCACCCGGCTACTCTCCGTAACCCCCGTGATTATCTTTGCCATTATTTACCACGGTAATGAAGCCAAGATTGAAGACCTACTGACCTTCTCTCAAGTGTTCTTGAGTATCGCGTTACCATTTGCGATGATTCCACTCGTTATCTTTACCAGCAGTAAGAAGCTGATGGGTGAGTTTGCAAACCGAACTTGGAGTAAGATCCTCGGTTGGATTATTGCGGTCATCTTAATTATCCTAAATATCTATCTGATTCTAAATACCTTACACATCGTTCAATAGCTTATGAGTCCGGCCATTCTGGTTGGACTTTTTTATACCATCCAGGGTATGACAAATGGGATGATCTAGCCGACTATCGACTAAATCATCCCATTTTTTAGATATTTAATTAAGCGCGTTGACCACCGTCAACCGTAAATTCGGCACCGTTGGCAAATCGTGATTCATCGCTACCAAGGTAAACACAAACTTCACCGATATCTTGTGGTTGCCCCATGTGACCAACTGGAATCGTCGCAATAATCTGTTGACGAGCGGCTTCCGGTACAATCGAAGTATCAATCCACCCCGGATGAACCGAGTTAACCCGAATGTCAATGCCCCGTTGCGCCAGGTTCAGGGCCGTCGCATGAGTTAACAAGCGACTCCCCCCTTTACTAGCAGAGTACGCTGGGGCCATCGGCAAACCAACTAAGCCCGCGACAGAAGACACATTGATGATGGAACCTTTAGCATCTGCCGTCTGCTTCATTGCCTTAATGGCGGCCTTTTCGCCCAAGAAGTTAGCCGTCAAGTTGACGTCAATGACCTTCTGCCAATCAGCTAAGTCCAAGTCCTCGATAGCCGTATTAACGCCACCGATTCCGGCATTGTTCACGAGAATATCCACCCGGCCAAATTTGGCAATGGTGGCATCAATCACCTTTTGCCAGTCAGCTTCTTTGGACACATCCTGTTGAACAAACAGACTGACATCGTCACCAAACTTAGCAACGGCTGCATGCCCGCCATCCACATTATGGTTAGCGGTTACCACAACTTTAGCGCCTTCACGCACGTAACATTCAGCGATGCCTAACCCAATACCAGCAACGCCGCCGGTAATAATTGCCACTTTATCTTTCAAACGATCTGTCATCATCCATCACCCTTTCAATTCATTCTTGTTCAGGGTATCACATTGCGGTGAGAAAATGAAAGAATTTGCCTTGATTGTCGAATATAGCAGGTTTCACTCCAATAGGATTGAACAGCCCGTTCGCTAACCGTCCCTTGCTAAGCAATTGCAGTCAACTAAGCGTTATCTACCTATCCCACCGTAAAATGATATTATTGATAAAAACACTATTAACCAGCTGTTAAGGGAGGCCACCCTCATGGACATAGAGGAGATATATACACCATTAAACCGAACACTTCTAATCTCATTACACCCAGAGTACGTCAGCGCCATTATGAATCAGACCAAAATAATCGAGTACCGAAAACGTTTTTTCAAAGACGCATTCCAGGCATTTGTCTGCACAACAGGCCCCAACGGCGGCATCGAACTTTTCATCGACTGTGACGCCCCAATTATTTCAAATGCTAGCAATTTAGCAACTATTGGTAGCTTGCTTCAAAATGATGACTATACCGAAATACACGATTACTTTAGCGACAATAATTCTGGCTTTATTATTCCAATAAAGTCTGCCGTATCTTTCCCAAAGATACCACGTAAGCACTTACTAAATGAATTTTCAAATTTCGTTGTCCCACAATCCTATCTCTTCTTAGACGATCCTAAAAAGGCCGATCTGCTCAAATTTCTCCTATCTATTTCATACAAAGATCATTGGACTTTGAACTGGGAAGACAAGTACAACAGTATCTCCCAGATCATTCAGTAGTGCTTCAATCGGTAATCATAGAAAAAAGCACACGACTGCCCGTGTGCTTCTTACCTAGACCAGTTGTACCGATTTAATTCGGTTGTACTCATCCATATATTCTTTGGCATTTCTGGTGACACCAGCAAAGTCATCATCGGCCGCTGGGGCAGTGAGGCCCCCGCCAGCACCAACCACTGCGGCCCCCGCAGCAAACCAATCTTCCATATTTTGGACATTGACGCCACCCGATGGCATCACATTCAAGTATGGGAATGGCCCGTGGTACTCTTTAATCGCCATCGTGCCAGCCATGGCACCTGGGAATAATTTCACCACTTCAGACCCAAACTTCAAAGCCGTTTGAGCTTCCGTAATCGTATACGTTCCGGGAACATATGGCACTTGGTAAAGATTGCACATCAGGGCCACATCTTTGTCAAACGTGGGACTAACAATGAATTGCGCACCAGCAATAATCGCTAACCGGGCGGAGGTGGCATCTAACACCGTCCCGGCACCAACAACGACTGCGCTTCCAGCATACTTGTCGACCAACTCACCAATAACGGTATCAGCATGGGGCACACTATACGTTAACTCCAATCCCGTAACGCCACCGGCAATGACTGCATCCGCCACTTTCACGGCCTTAGTGGGGGTCTCTGCACGAATAACCGCAATCACACCGGTATCAATCATTTTATTTAATAATTCCGCTCGTTTCATTAGATAATCTCCTTCTGCTAACTTAATGCCGCCTGGGCTGCATAAAATTGGGCCAATTCACTCGGCGTTGGATACCCATCGTTATCTCCTGGTGACGTAACCGCCAAGGCGCCAATGGCACAACCACGTTTCACGGACTCGGACAGTGTGTGACCTTCAATCAAACTAGAAATTAGTCCCACGGCAAAGCCATCCCCGGCCCCAACCGTATCGACGACGGAAGCCACATGGAAGCCCGTAACCACTTCTTGGTGGCCATCACGTTGCTTAATCAACGCACCGTCAGGCCCCAGCTTCACAATCACGGCTTGAGTCACGTCACTCTGTTGCAGATAAAAGTCCGCAATTTCGTTAGGATCACGCGACCCCATCAAGACCTCACCTTCACCAATTCCCGGCATAACGATATTCGCTTGTCGGGCCAACTCATTGGTTGTATCAATCATTTGTTGGCGACTGACCCATAATGCCGGTCGTAAGTTGGGATCAAACGTGACCAAGATCTGTCGTGCCAGCAATCGTTGCGTTAAGTCCTTCAAAACGGTCAAGTCATTGGCTGATAATGCCGCAAAGATGCCCGATAGATGAGCCACCTTGACGCCGGTAAAATCAATGCGATCCAAGTTCTTTTTATCAAAGTTAGCTGCGGCCGAATTTTTACGAAAATAATATGTTGCTGGATCGCCTTGACTGACCCGTTGTTTCAAGTAAAATCCCGTCCAAAAATGGTTACTCTGGCTGAGATACCGCGTGTTGATACCTGCTTTGGCAATCGCCTTCGTAATATATTGGCCAAATGGATCAGCCCCCACCGCAGAAATGTAATCGGCGGAATGGCCTAACCGGGAAACGCCAATGGCCACGTTCAACTCAGCACCCGCTAAGAACTTATGAAAGCACTGGGCGTCAACTAGGTTAGCATCTAGGTCCTCAGCCGCGAAGACGGCCATTGGTTCACCAATCGTTAAAAATTCAGCCATAATTCATCACTTTCCTTACCTCAAATTTACTATTTAGCTGGGGTTGGGGTCTGCGCCGCTGCTGAGTGCGCCACGGTAACCTTGCCCTTTTTGACTAATCGACGGTAATACCACATGGTCACAATTGGTGTCAGAATAGCTGAAACTAACACGCTGGTCGCAACAATAGCCGTTGCGGAACCCGCCGTTGATTTAAACGCCGGATTCATCTGGGCAATCACGATAGGAACCGACACAGCGGCGCCAGCAGTCGATGAGGCTGCCCATCCAGCCAAACCATCTGATCGAACGACGTAACGATCGAGTAAGTATAAAACGTATCCGGAAACAAAGACGACCAAGACCCCTACAAGAATGCCCACTAAACCTGATTGTAAAATCATGTCTAAGTTCAAACTATACCCAATGGTGAAGGCAAAGAATGGCACCAGTCCGCCTTGGAGGGGACTAAACAGGTCGCGCATGTCGTGATCTAACCCACCAACAATCATGCCTAACACAAATGGGACTAACGTTGAGACCAATGCCGGCCAGGGAAATGCGCCAATACCAGCTAGCCCCAAAGTAATCATCGTAAAGAAAGGCCCCGATTGAATGCTGAAGAAGGGATAAGCCGCGACATCAACATCTCGATTAGGAATTGTCGTCATTAAAGCGACATACAGCCCACCATTAGAAGCGTTGAAAGCGGCCAAGACCGCCAGCACTGACAATCCGGTAAAGACCCCGGTAGTCACCCCTTCCTTAGGCAAAATCATATTTAATCCCACCGCAATTAAAGCGGCTAGAATGACTTTACCAAGAAGAAGCGTGACCCCTTTGGCCGCAATTTTCCCAGAAGATTTCAAGTTAATATTTGTGCCAACTGCAAAGAAGAAAATAAAGAGAATGACCGACGTGCCAACCATATACGATCCGGTCACCCCAGTTAGGGCAACATCTGCTTTTGGCCAGATAGTGTGAATAATTGCGCCAATGACCAGCGGAACAACCATCATGCCACCAGGTATTTTTTCAATATTCTTTTTGATTTTCATCATATCTACCTGCACATTTCATTTTTTGAAAGATTTTTCACAAATTTGGCAAAAATAAATACAGAGTCAATGCTCTGCATCCATTTTTTAGTTGTTAACGAACCAAGTAGCCCCCATCAACCGGGATAATGGCACCATTGATATAGTTAGCTGCGTTGCTTGCCAGATAAACTGAAATACCCATTAGTTCGTAAGGTTCACCCCAGTGACCGGCAGCAATCCGACCTAAAATTTCATCATTACGGGCCTTATCTGCACGAATTGGTGCCGTATTTGCGGTTTTAATATAACCGGGGGCAATCGCATTAACCTGAACGTTATAGGCTGCCATTTCGCTCGCAAACGCCTTAGTCAGACCAGCAACACCATGCTTAGCCGCTGTATAAGATGGAATGAATTTCCCACCTTGGAACGATAACATGGACCCAATATTGATAATCTTGCCGGATTTTTGCTTCGCGAACTCTTTAGAAGCCGCCAATGACATGTGATAAACCGCCGATAAGTTAATTGCAATCACTTGATCCCAATCCTTATCCTTAGACTCCAGGATCGGATTACGTTTGATCATGCCCGCATTGTTAACCAGGATATCAATATGACCGAAGACGTCCATCGCCTTGGCGACAACCTTTTCAGCAATGCCATCTTCCGTCAAATCCGCTTGCATGAATTCAACCTTACGCCCACGCTTCTCAATTAATGCCCGCGTATCATCCCAACCTTCTTTACCAAAAGTCGGGATAAATATGTCAGCACCAGCTTCAGCCATCGCAACCGCATAACCTTGGCCCAGACCAGTGTTCCCACCGGAAATAATCGCCACTTTACCAGCCAAGCTAAACCAATCCATTTTGAACTGATTCAATGATTCTTGATTATGTTCAATCTCTTCACGGGACTGTGCCATAACGTCATTCCTCCTATATTAACGTAATTGATGCATGTCAACTGCATCCATATCATCGTAAGTCTGATTCTCACCACACATTGCCCAGATGAAAGCGTAGTTCGTTGTCCCAACCCCACAGTGAATCGAGTAACTTGGGTTAACAACTGCTTGTTCTGGCTCCAACCAAATGTGCTTCGTATTTTCTGGTGTTCCCATAAAGTGGGCAACTCGGGTATCGTCAGCACCAAATTCAATGTAAAGGTAGGTTTCCATCCGCCGGGCATGGGTGTGCGCTGGCATGGTATTCCAAGAGTTCCCTGGTTCCAATACCGTGTACCCCATTTGTAACTGGCAGGTATCCATGATGGAAGCATCGATGTACTTATGAATGGTCCGCTTGTTCATATGTTCTTGATCGCCCATTGGCATCGCAATCGAATCTTTATACGCCAACTTCTTCGTTGGGTAAGCTCGGTGTGCTGGTGTCGATACGACATAAAACTTGGCTGGATTCTTAGCATCCACGGACTCAAACTTAATTTCCTTAGTTCCCATACTAATGTAATAGCCATCGTGCGGTGCAATTGTATCTTCATGACCATCGATCGTAACTTTACCTTCACCACCAATGTTGATGAAGCCCAATTCACGACGTTCCAAGAAGTACTTAACCCCTAGCTCTTTATCTAATTTAATTTCAAGTGGTTGATCAGTTGGCGTCACACCACCAAAGATCATCCGGTCGTTATAAGTATAGGTCAGTAAGATATCACCCGGATTAAAAATCTTTTCCATTAAGAACTGATCACGTAATTCATCCGTATTGTAATGATCAATATCCTTAGGACTATGTGCATATTTCGTTACCATATTAAATGCCATGTGTGTTCCCTCCGGTTTTCTTATTTGGAAATTATATTTCCCTTTTGACAATTTCAATATATGCCCCTTCAGTAAAAAAATCAAGGGCCAACTAGCATGTTTTTAGAAAACGTTTTCAGGAACCCCGCTGCAGCAGGGTTTAGTCCATACTTTATTTTTTCTTTATTGGACATATCATTTCCTATCGCTCAACACATTACAAATTAATTTTTTTGAGTCACTCCAAACAATTGAAAGCCGCCAAGCACGGCATTAATAATGCGATGGCATTTTGTGCACCATCTGGCAATATTGACCTAGCCGATAATTGCTGTAATACTTACAGAGCTAAGACGTTAGGAGATAATACGATGAATTCAAAAAAGATTCACATTGACCCGCAGGAATTTGCCTATCACTTTGTTGACTCAATCAGTAAAGGTGACGTATCCAAGGCAAATATGCAGACTAAGGCAAAAGAACAGCTATTCGCATACTTAACTGCCTATGTTTTAATTGAACAATTCAATACATCTGAAGCTAGCGAATTCCTCGATGATGCCAGTAAGAAAGTCGAAGACCTGTCGATGAAAGAATTTCTACGGTTGGTTTCACAACGCTCGGACTTTAGTCCCTTAAAAAAATAATTTTTCCGACACAAAAACACTGATCTCATCAATGATTGGCTTCACAATTGATGGTTAATCAGTGCTTTTTTAATTTGACAGATTGAATTGTAAGCGATTACGATAAGCGTGCTTTTAAAAAAGTGGAGGTGTTTTTTCATGAATAAACAACAGATTGTTCTCAATACACTCGTTTTTAACCAACAGCACCTGGCCGGCGAATCACAACTTAACATGCTACAACGGATCGTTCATTTGGGAATTGCCCAAGCAGAGGTTCGCCGCGAATTTTTCTCTGATCCACTCAAAGAGGCACCTGCAATTAAGGACTTTGTCCGCGAAAACCACTTAACGTTATTTTATAGTGTTCCGGAAAAAATCTTTGATTCCGCTGGGACACTTAACCCCAATCTCCCTACATATTTTGCTGAGGCCCAAGCCATGGGGGTTCACGCCCTCAAAATGAACATTGGTCATTTTGCAGCATTTACCGGTGATCTGGCAACGGCTTTATCCCCCTATGCTAACTCAGAAGTTGAATTTAACGTTGAAAATGACCAGACAATTGCTAACGGGAGTTCTCAAAATATTCTCACTTTCCTAACTGCCGTCAACGCCGCTGGTGTTAATATTCAATTTGTTTTTGACTTAGGTAACTGGCGATTCGTTAATGAAGACGAGTTGGTCGTGGCCGATAAGCTCAGCGAATTTACCCGCTATATCCACGTTAAAAATGTTCAACTTAAATCATCGGGTGCAGCCACGGTGGTTGCCTTAAACCGTGGTATTATCGACTGGCAGCAGGCACTTCAAAAGCTACCAAATGATGTTCCTGTCGCCTTAGAGTATCCGGCTACAACTACTGAAATTCAACATGGTATTGCGCTTCTGAGCGATTTTCACTAGCGCTCGGCTCACCAATTTTGGCACTTCTAGCGTCTTCATAACGCTTCCGTTTACTTTTAATCGCAAAATGCGTAATATTAGGTCATAAGCATTTCTTATTCGGAAATTATGGAGTGAACCAGTATGCCAGAAACCAAATTATATGGTACGGTCCTTGTACGGGCAAAAGAAATCATGGACTTTATTGCACAATCAGAAACTAATCCCACTTTGAAAGAAATCAGTCAGGGGATCGATATGACCAGCTCGACGGTGTTAAAGATTTTAACGACCCTGGATGTTCTCGGGTTCGTTACCCGAACTGGCGATGGTAAAAACTATCAGTTAGGCATGGAACTTTTTCGCTATGGTCAACGGGTTGCCGAAGATTTCGATATTCGTGATATGGCTCGTGGTCCCCTTTCAAAATTACGCGATCAGACTTCAGAAACCATTAACTTGGGTGTCATTGCCCATCATCAAGTAACGCTAGTGGAAAAGTACGAAAGCCCCCAAAGTGTCAATCTCAAATCACATATCGGCGGTAGTATGAACCTTTATTCTTCTTCCATGGGTAAAGCGATGCTTGCAACTCTGGATGACAGCGCGCTCGCAGATTATTTAGATCAGGTACGACCACTGCAACAGATTGGTCCCAATACGATTACGTCAGAGACTGCTTTGAAACAAGATCTCACGCGTATTCGTCAACGCGGTTACTCGATTGATAATGAGGAAAACGAACCCGACGTGTATTGTATTGGATTTGCCTTAGTCAAGGCTAATCACCTATATGGCGCCTTTTCAATTACCACACCGAAATATCGCATGTCGCCAGAGCGGCAAGCCACTTTTATTGACCTCGCTAAAATCGCGCAGGCCAGTATTGTGCAATCCCTATAACGTCAAAAAAGCCGCCAGCACTTTTATGCTAGCGGCTTTTTTACTCGCTAAAATTTATGTGGCAGAACTAATCCGCCGGCTTCATTATCATTAGGGTGCTCACGTTTAACCACTAACTCTTGGTTAACAAAGCTGGAGATCCCCGTCTGACCCAATTCGCGGCCAAAACCAGATCTCTTCACACCGCCAAATTCTAGTTCTGGCAAGGAACTGAAGAACGTATTGACGAAGACCATGCCTGTTTCAATTCGTGAAGCCAATTCAGCACCAGCTTCTGCACTACCCGCAAAGACAATGCCACCTAAGCCGTAGTCCGCATCATTTGCCAAAGCCACTGCTTCGTCATCATCAGCGACCTTGTAGACCTGGGCGACCGGTCCAAACATTTCTTTACCATAGGCGGGGTTATCTTTGGTGATATCCGTCAAAATCGTTGGCATAAAGAATTGCCCGTCACTGTCAATCGGTTCATGAACGTAATAGGCGGTTGCACCGTTCGTCAATGCCTCATCAACTTGCTTCTGTAACTTTTCTTTTGCCTTACGTGAATTCATCGGCGCCAAGGTTGTTTTGGGATCCATCGGGTCACCCATCTTAACGGAAGCAAAGGCTGCCTTTAAGGACTCTAGGAATTCATCATAGTGGTTAGCAGTAACGATAAAGCGCTTGGATGACGTGCAGACTTGCCCAGCATTATATAACCGTGCCCGAGGCGCAATTGCCTTAACATCGTCCATATTGGCATCGTGAGCGACGATGAACGCATCTACCCCACCAAGCTCCATTGTCGTCTTTTTCAAATGCTTACCAGCCTCTTCGGCTACGGCAACACCACCACGTTCTGAACCGGTTAAAGCGACACCCTGAACCCGTTTATCAGCCACCACCGTTGATACTTGATCATAGGATAAGAACAAGTTCTTTAGCGCACCGGCCGGCGCACCAGCGCGCTTGACTGCATCTTCAAACGCCAAAGCCGCAGCTGGCGTGATTGCCGCATGCTTATACACAATCGGATCGCCAACCGCAAAGTTAGGCGCGAAGATCCGCATCATTTGGTAGTATGGGAAATTCCATGGCTCAACGGCCATCAATACACCCAACGGATGATTCTCAAGCTGTGCGTCACCGGAAATTGACTCAATTTTCCGTGGTTTTAATAAGTCTTCAGCGTGCTCTGCGTAGTAGTCCGCAATCATCGCACATAATTGGACTTCACCCTGCGCTTCAACGAATAGTTTGCCCATCTCTGTGGTCAACACTTTCGCCAGATCGTCCGTTTCATCGCGGAAAATTTGTGCTAATTTCCGCAACACGGGAATCCGACTGCTAACTGGATCATTACGCCATTGTTTATAAAGTTTTTGTGCTTGTGCCAGACTCGCTTCAATCTCGTCAGCGGTCGCATTTTCATAGGTCTTTACCACTTCATTCGTATAAGGATTGGTCGTTTGATATGCCATCGTTTATTTCCTCCTTAATGGGGCCCGCCAGTTTCACAAGATGCCCCTTACAGACATGACTATACTAGTCAAATCGCCCAAATACCACCGTTTTGTTTGTGATAATTAGTTCAAATAATTAGTGAAACTAGCTTATTTAACCGTTTTCAACCGGTTGCATTTTGGCAAAAATAAACCACAAAAAAAGTTGTCAGTTTCCTGACAACTCGTTTTGACTAACTTAACTTCCAACGGTCCAAAATACCATTGAATAATCGATTAGCGGTGGTAATTTGGTCCAAGACCGTCCGCGGACTCGCCGTGAAGTTATCATTGGCCCATTTATTAATGATGCCTAACGCCCCAGCAGCAATAAACTCTGCCGACGTTTCAATCACATCTTCTTTTAAATAACGATACTCTGGCATTGCGTGAAGCAAAATGGATAATCGTGCTGCCACAAATTCATTCGTTGATTGCCGCCAAACCCCATCATCAAAGGGTAAGCATTTAAGAAAATCTTTGAATTATCAGCGATCCGTTCCAGTAATTGAATTACTGCTGGACGCCAATTCTCTAAGGTCAAGGCAACTGGTTGTTCGTGTCGAGGTGACTCCACTATGAAGTGCTCGTATACAAATGCCAGTAGTTCATACTTATCGGCGAAATAGTAATAAAACGTCTTTCGATGAACTTCCGCCTCGTCCGCAATTTCACGAACCGTGATCTTATCAAACGTATTGTGGTTCAGCAACGAAGCCAAGGCCTCCGCAATCCGCTCCTTAGTTTCTGATGCAGCCATCGTGATACCTCCAATCATTCATACACCATCGTATATTTAGCGTTAAAAACCACTAGTTTCCCCCCAGAAGCTAGTAATCTTAACTAACGTCCTAAGCTGACTAAAATTATACGCGTTTCAGCGAGAGAAGAAACCCCTTTTGTGAAAAAACTCGTTTAATCATTGACCGATTATGTATGTTGATAATCGTCTTTATCGGCCCTTGAACAGCCTTGATTATAGCACAATTAGCCCCAAAATTGTGCCATAGTTTTGCACACAATTAATTATTATTTCCCAAACTTAATATTTTTCCTTAAGCCAGCGGAACTTGCTCATAACCAGCCGCTAAGCTGCCTTCTAATTGCAACAGCGCTCGCTTACGGTCCAAGCCGCCGGCATACCCCGTTAATGCCCCATCGCTCGCCACTACCCGATGACAGGGAATCACTAGACTAATCGGATTATGTCCAACTGCCCCGCCAATAGCTTGGCCCCCGACAAAGTGGCCTAACTGCTCGCTAAGTTGGGTCGCTAACTGACCATAAGTCAGCACCGTACCATAAGGAATTTCCCGTAATTGCTGCCAGACCGCTTGGCGAAACGGCGTTCCCTGTGGACGGACTGGAAAATCAATGGCTGGCTGATCACCCGCAAAATAGGCATCCAGCCACATTTGCACCCGGGTAAAAATCGGTCGGTCACTAATAACCGTTAGTTTAGGCAAGGTGCTACCATAATACTTTTGATCGGTAAACCACAGGCCCATCAAGGATAGCCCATCTGACATCGCGGTAACTGGCCCTAGTGGCGTCGTTAATTGCTTTTGTAGCATCCCGCTCCCCCCCTTTTTCTCTGTATTTTACCATTAAACCGCCACTGGAACAAAATCAAACCGTAAGCGTAAATTAATCTCAACTACGCGTAATAACCCTGTTTGCCGACCGTGTACAGATTATAAACTGCCCGACCATCATTAATTATTGAGTTCAGTATCCCCCACTATCGGTGCCAAAGGCCATCACAAGTCTCCTCCTAACTAAACACCAAAAAGCCCCTCGAAAATCTGTTTGATTTCGAGGGGCTGATCTTTACAATTAATCGTATCGATATTGCTTCTATTCTGTTAGTTTTTTTAGTGATACAGATCGAAACGGCCTTTAGCTAACGTCGTGCTCAAATGCGCACTTTCCATCAGTGAACGGTCGGTAATGACCTTCTTCAAGGCTGAGGCTAGGTAACCGTGCACCTTTTTATTGCTACTGAAGATTTCACCAATCCCGTCACGATCGCTCAAGGAAGCAACCGTACCGCTGGATTTGTAAACAAATGGACGGGTCTCATGACCACGTAACATCAGGCCAATGTTCTTGGCCGCATGCGCCCCACAAGCCAGTGCAATCTGGGCAGTCGTTGGATATGGTCGATTACTTTGCGGGTCCATCACTGCGGCAACGTCACCAATCACGTAAACTTCTGGATGGCCTTCTAGACTCAAATCGTCCTTGACCACTACCCGGTTTCGTCGTTGTTCAAAACCAGAATCCGCCATCACGTGTGAGCCACTGACCCCCACCGTCCAGACAATGGTATTAGCAGCAACTTCATGCTCCTGTTCATCATCCGTGTTCTTGTCCTTGTAGACCACTGCCCCCGGTTTGATTTCCGTAATGGCTGCGCCTAACTTCATTTCGATATTGTGCTTTGCCATAAATTTCATGGCGTAATCTGCCAAGGATTTATCAAACATTGGCAAAATGGTCTTACCCATTTCTAAGCAGATAACTTTAAATGCCGGCGTATTGTACCGCGTTTGGAGCTTTGGTAACGATTGGCTTAATTCACCCAACAGTTCAATTCCCGTAAAGCCGGCCCCACACACTGCGATCGTTAAGTCATTCGGATCTTGACTTTCAGCATAACCCTTAGCCTTGGCTTCAATATGTTGATAAACCGCCTCTGACGTCTGCAAGTCATCCATTGGCAAGGCATTTTCAACCGCACCCTTTAAGCCAAAGGTTTCGGATTGAAAGCCTAACGCCAGGATTAGATAATCATACGTGATTGGATCATGATCGACCAGTGTAACCTGCTTGCTGTCCACGTCCACATTGGTCACTTCATCTTGAATAAATGTGACCCGCTTACCAATAACATCATTAATTTCATAAGTGATCCGATCAGGTGCAATTGTTCCTGCGGCCACCTCGTGTAAATTGGTTTTTTCCGTGTGCGTGCTCGTCTTGTCGACCAGAATAATCTGATCGTCACTCGGAACCTCCCGCTGTAAGAACTTGATGGCCCGCATGCCTGCATAACCGCCACCGAGAACTAAAATCGTTGCCATAATAAACGACCCCTTTTCTAATAAAGTTCTTCTCACGTTCAATTAGTTCGCAACCGTTTAACCAGTTAACCGGTTACAATTTCGGCTAAGCACCACCACTCCCCCCATCGGAACTAGTGGGTGAACTAATTGCTAGAGATGATTTACTTCTATTATACGGCTTATCGGGTGAAAAACCAGTCTGAAAGCATCGTAATCTTTTTCACAAGACAACTGTACACAATTTAATTGCCGATTTAACAACGTCTCAGGCTGATTAAGTCACAATAGCTGACTTTATTTTTAAAAACCGTTATCGTATGGGTTAGTAAAGTTATTTTTGTATAGGAGGTTTTTTGGATGACAACATTAATTATTGGCGCCCATGGTCAAGTTGGCCAACACATCGTTAAGCAACTCGCAGCAACTGGGGAAGCCGTCTATGGCGGTATTCGCAACGCTGAACAAGCCGATACGATCACGCAACTTGGTGGTCAACCAAGGACCATTGATCTGTTAGGGACCGCTGAAGATATGGTGCCCGCTATGGCCGGTGTTGATACGGTCGTTTTTGCTGCTGGCTCTGGTGGCAGTACCGGTGATGACATGACGCTCAATATTGATTTGGATGGCGCTGTCAAAGCTATGCACGCCACTGAATTGGCTGATATCAAACGCTTCATTCTCATTAGTGCACTTGGAACGGACGATCGTGCTTTCTGGAATCAATCCGGTATTCGACCATACTACGTTGCCAAATACTATGCCGACCAGTGGTTACGCCACCGAACAGACTTAGATTACACTATTTTGCGGCCAGGCGCTTTAACCAACGATGCCCCAACCGGTCAGATCTCATTAGATCCCGCCACCAGTGACACGAAAAAGATCACCCGTCGTGATGTCGCCGCTGCCGTGGTTGCCGTGGTCAAGCATCCCCAACCTAAACAAATTATTGAACTGGTCAATGGTAACACGCCTGTTGCCGAGGCCTTACGTTAGTCGCTTATTCGCATATAAACGTGTATGACTGACAGGAAAAATGGTACTCTCAGAAAGTTAATTTCTGAGGGTACCATTTTTAATAGTCCGTTAACAGCACTACCATTATGCTAAAATAAATCTAACTAAAAAATCAGTAGCGGTCTCGCCACTACTGGTCAATTAGCTTCTGTTCTGTTTGGTTGCCGTTAAGCTTGATTCGGTATGCTTACTTTAGTTGCCGATCGCGATGCTGTTGATCCAAATTCAACGCACTTGCGTCTACGGCCGTTTGTACTTGGTTAGAAATGGCTTTGGTAGTTACCCGCTTCAAATGAATCTTAGTCGGTTGAATCTCGGTATTAGCGTGTGTGTCCAGCTTAACCGTCGTTGCTACCGCCATTTCTGGCGCCGTTACATTAGACGTCACTGTTGCGGCGGAAGCCCCTGCGGAGGTCGCCATCAACGTTGCTACCGTCATCGCGCCTAACATCATTTTGGTTACCATTGCTTTCACTTTAGTCATTTTAACCACTCCTCAAATTTTGGGTTAGTTGTTGTCATTCGATAATCTAGTTATACCATCACAACGCCAAACAATCTTGAAATGACATTAAGCTTTATCTATGAATTTCTTATTTTTCACTTGCCGAATTATGGTATCATGCCAACAAATCACGTCACACTAAGGAGCAACCTACATGAAGAACACCATTCTATTAGTTGAAGACGAAGAGGGTCTCGCTAGTTATGTAGCCAAAGAATTAACGTTTGAAGACTTTGACGTTCTAACAGCCACTGACGGTGCTGCCGCCTGGGAAATCTATCAGCAGAAAAAAGATCGCCTATTATTGGTTTTACTCGACTGGATGCTGCCTAAAATGGATGGGATGGAAGTCTTACGCCGGATTCGCAAACACGATGAGTTACCTGTCATTATGATGACTGCTCGAGATTACCTGGGCGATAAGGTGACCGGCCTCGACAATGGTGCCGATGACTACATTACTAAGCCCTTTGAAATCGAAGAACTACTAGCCCGTATTCGCGTGATTCAACGACGAACGGCCCACCAAAGTGGCCTCGATCAAACCTATCATTTGGGTGATTTAACCTTAGTGACCAAAACGCGCCAAGTCGATCGTGCCGGGGACACCATTCAACTCACTCAGCGTGAATACGATCTACTGTTATTTCTCATGCAACATCCCGGTCAGGTCTTCACCCGTGACGAGTTGCTCGATAACGTCTGGGGCGTCGACTTTCTCGGCCAACAAAATGTTGTTGACGTTTATATTGGTTATTTAAGAAATAAAATTGACGTAGCTGCCGCCCCACATTTATTTCACACCGTTCGCGGTGTTGGCTACAGCCTGAAAGAAGATGAGGCCCATGAGCACTAAAACCCCACCGCGAACTTATGCCGACATTATCCGTCATTCTATCACTAGTCTGTTACTAACGATTGGGGTCATCATCGTCATCACCGTCAGTATCACCTTAACTATCGACCAGCTTGTGCGGGCACAGGACCAGGCGGCCAAGCTTAGTGCTAGTCTTCAGACGACCCAAGTGAGCAACTTTAAAGATTGGCTAACCATTAACCGGAGCAGTGGTCTAAATTCCCATAATACGTTTGTGTTGATTAAGAACGCCAACGGCACCACGACTTCATTACTCCCCCATGCGCAACAACTAGCCAAAGCTAACACGTGGTCCGTTCCCTTTACCCATTTAGTCTATATTAAAGGCTGGGGCCTGTTCTTCTCGGAAACTTTAAGAACTGGTAGCCGGACTTACGCCTTGTTTATCGGCATGCACGTTTTAATCGGCAACCTTCACGTCTTAATTTCTGTCTTGATTATCGCGATCGGACTCAGTTTGCTGATTGGCCTACTCTACGTTCGCCGACTGGCCAAGCGCTTGAGTGCCCCGACACTCACACTAGCCCAAGCAGCCAAACAAGCCGCGGCTAATTCCGAAGCTACCCAGCCAGAACTGCCACAGCCAAGTGAACCCGTGGAGATTGGTCAACTGGCTAGCGACTTCAATCAGCTCCTCGCCGCACAAAATGGCCGGCTACAACGTGAACGTCAATTCATTTCAGACGCTTCCCATGAACTCCGGACCCCCATCGCCACGATTCGGGGTAACCTTAAATTAATTGAACGTCGCGGAAAACAACATCCCGAAATTATTCCCGAATCGCTGGGATTTATCGATCAGGAGTCATTACGCATGCAACACTTGATCGAAAACCTCCTACACTTGTCACGGGCAGACCGAGCGGAGATCAGCCTGCATCCCGTCGATATTGATCCTCTGGTCCAATCCGTTATCGCCCATTATCAGCCGTTGATTGACCAGCCCATCACCTATGATGGACCCGCAACCCCGACGATGGTCTTAGCCGATACTGACATGCTCCATCAAGTACTGACAGCCCTGCTCGACAATGCCCACAAGTATGGTGCTCCCGACCAATCCATTGACGTCACGGTTGCAAAACAAGCCCAGCACGTCACACTCAGTGTTGCTGACCACGGCCCAGGAATCTCAACTGCCGATCGCCCCCATATCTTTGAACGCTTTTATCGCGTCGATGAATCCCGTTCCAATAAGATCGAAGGCAGTGGCTTAGGCTTAGCCATCGTTGCACAGCTCGTTCGGCTTAATAAGGGGACAATTACCATCACGGATAATCCGCCACATGGTGCTTGTTTTATCATTAGTTTACCCAGCGCTAACGAAAACTAAGAATTTCTCAGTTAATCCTTAACTAAAACCACTGGTTGTCTGAGCATTTCCCCGGTATACTGAATTCATCAAGTGAAAGGAAGCGTTCAATATGCTGATTGATGACAACCCGCAAATTCATACCATTACTCCCGCCCGGATTACGAAGGTATTTTATCCCTACGTTATCGCCAAAACGGAAGCTGGGAAGTACGTCAACATTAACTTAAGTGACCAAGAACGGCATGACCCCTTGTTTTGGGAATCGATTACTAACATTGCCAAGGCCAAGCTCTGGGTCCCAATCGGTGAACGATTCCACCAACTTCTCTCATACGATTGGACTTATGCCGCCGAATAACCGTATAAAAATTAATAAACCACGAGTTATAGCGACTGCTATGACTCGTTTTTTGTTTGCTAATACGCAAAAAGAGTCCGAGACGTTTGTCCCAGACTCCCCACAATTTCACCTAATGTGTGGAATTTCGCAAAATTTCAGCCTTCTTGCGTAAGTCACCGCGGGTTTGGTGAACCAGGACTCTAGTGGGTCGTGCCAAATAGCCATCCAGCGTCCCGCCAATACTAGCCAGCCAAAAACTCATAAACCCCCAAACACTCGCAGACCACGCCGTTTTGAGAGCTAACGTAAAGGCCGCAATCACCACAAACAAACCTAAGTTAATCAGCGCGGTCACCCCTTGACGGTCTAACCGATTGAAGTACGGATACTGCCACGTCCACAAACTATCTACAATCAGGAACCCCAGAATTACACCTAGCGCAATTCGCACGCCATGAACTTGATCAACAGCCGTTGTCAAACTCAACAACACCATGAGTACCATCAAAAACCAAAAAGAATGAAACGCATATCGCCAGTCAAATTTCATGTGAGTCGCCTCGTTTCTTTGCTTAAGTGACCTTGCTTGGTCATGAAGTTTAGCACGAGTCGATTTAAAATAAAATAACGCTGCTTCCTAAGGTTAGGATAGTAGCGCTACCAACGCGGTCAACCAGCGACCGTTAATTTTTGATTAAACGTGACAGACAAAAGCAAGGAGGCATTCTCAAGATCCGAGAGTGCCTCCTTACTTTTAGCTAAGTGCCGTTTAGACTCTTTAAAATTTATAACGCCTGTTTCATCTTTAACGTTTAAAGCGTGTCGCCTTGTGCCCGGAGAAGCTCTCCCAATGCTGGTTGCTGCTGCCGATCAATATGATTTTCCTTAGCATAGGCAGCGACCGTCTCTTCACCATAGAGTTGTGGATCGAGTGGCATAAAGGCCGTTCCAATAGGGTCATCATTTTTAATGACCGCGTTAACCACAATTGGCTTGCGGTTTCCTTGGGCTTGCAACTTCTTAATCTGGTCAAAGACTTGGGCCACTTCTTGGTTGTTCGTAACGGTGAAGCCAATACCACCTAAGCCTTCAGCAACCTTAGCCCAATCAGCATCTGTTAGATCGACCCCATACAGGTGTTGTTTCGTATCCACTTGTTCACGGTAGATAAAGCCAAACCGCTGGTTACTGAAGACCACGTTGATAACTGGCAAGCCATAACGGGCTTCGGTAATAATATCCGGTGCCACCATTGCAAAGCCCCCATCACCAGATAGTGACCAAGCTTGGGCATCCGGAACGCTTAACGCACCGGCCATTCCAGCCGGTAAGCCATAGCCCATCGTGGCAAAGAGTCCCGAGATGGCAAACCGCTGTTCTTGATCCATCGGTAGCCCCCGGACAGCCCATTCAGAGACGTTCCCGGTATCAACACCATAGGTATCCTTAGGACCTGCTAGTTCAGCAATCTTCTTTGTGACGGCTTCTGGTGCCAATCCCTGACTATCATCAGCAGCCAATTGAGCCAACCACGTCTGCCAGTTTTGCTTATTTTGCCGATTAGCGGTTAACCAAGTGGTTTCGGGTAACGTTTCACCAGTCGCAATCATGGCTTGCAAGTAACTCTTCGCATCGCTAATAACTGCATAATCAATCGGTACCACTTTGCCAATATCAAAGGCACTGTTATTAACTTGAATAATTTTAATATCTTTTGGCCAGAACTGGGCGAAAGGAAATTCGGACCCGAGGAATAAGATTAAATCCGTGTGCTGTAGGGCCTCAAAGCCTGACTTGGAGCCCAAGCGGCCAAACGTTCCCAACGCATTCGGATGATTGGTTGGAATCACACCAGTTGCAGGAACCGTATTAATGACGGGAATATTAAATTGTTCACTGAACTTAACCAGTTCAGCCCGGGCACCTAATAACCCTCGACCAGCATAGATTAGCGGATGCTTAGCCGCTTTTAGTAACTCAAGTGTTGCCTTAATCGCTTGTGGGTCAACGACTTGAGTAAAGGTATTCGCCACCACATTAGGCGTCTTAACGGGTTCATAATCAATCTCTGTGGCCGACAAGTCTTCCGGAATAATGACAACGGCTGGTCCTTTTTGCCGGTAGGCTTCCCGAATCGCCTGATTAATGACATATGGCAACTGTTCTGCTGTTGTTGCCGTTCGGTTGTAAACCGCCACATCACTGAACATCGGCGTTTCATCCATTTCCTGGAAATAATTCGTGTTCATGGTTGACTGGGGAACTTGACCCACAATGGCCAACATTGGCACATGATCCATCTTAGCATCGTATAAGCCGTTAAATAGATGGGTCGCACCAGGCCCAGCTGAACCGAAAGCCACACCGATCTTTCCCGTAAACTTGGCATCAGCCGCGGCTGCCAGTGCGCCAACTTCTTCATGACGGACTTGAATATAGTTGATGTGCTCTTTTTCCAAATAAAGTCCTTCCACGGTGTGATTAATCGATCCACCCGGAATCCCATAAATGTGGTCAATATCCCACGCTTCTAGTACTTTAACTAAGGCTTGTCCAGCAATCATCTTTGTCATGTCAATCGCGCTCCTTTAAGTTCATGTGGCGGGTCACATACGATTACTATTGCGCCCCGTAATGATTGATTGTCGTTATCATAGTCCCTTTTAAATCAAAATGCCAGTATTTTTGCTTACTTTTTGTTAGTGAATTTGTTCACGCTTTCAATGTCTCATCAAAAAAGACGATTGCAGCGCCCAAAAGGCAACTGCAACCGTCTGATTCTTACCAAAAATGGCGATGGCGTAACATTACTGCCACGATCCCCATCAATCCAAGCATGAGCAATACCGTGAAAATCCACGAAATGGCATCACTAGCAAAGGGTAAGCGCACGTTCATGCCATAGAATCCCGTAATGATCGTTGGAATCGTGAGCACCAACGACCAGATTGTGAGGAATTTCATAGTATCGTTCAAGTTATTATTTAGAACATTATTAAACGTGTTGGAAATACGATCGACCACGTCAGCTTCAATCGACGTCATTTCGGAAGTCTGGCGCGCTTCAATGACAGCATCCGCCAAATGTTCCGCATTCTTATCTGACAATTGTTTGCCAAACGGCGTACTGCTGAGGTTAACCACCATCATCGCATTATTTCGCGTGGCGCTGACGAAATAAGCCAGACTCTGCTGCAGATTGGATAACGCAATCAGGTCTTTATTATCTGGCGCTTGATTTAGTTGCTTATCCAACCGATTTTGTTCCGCATTGATTTTCCGAATTGGCGGAATAAATTGGTCAAATAAAATAAATAGGCCAATCAACATGAATTCATTGGTATCTGAAATCTGCGCTAATTTCATCCGCTCGCTCAACGTCTGATTCACCCACTGAGTCCGCTTCGTCGTAATCGAAAATACGCGATTACCCTTCAGCAAGAAAGCCACCGGCCGTGTAATATAACGTTGTGAGACTTGATCAACAACGACCGGCACGTGCAGAATAAACAACTGCGTATTTAAATACTCATCTCGATCATAGTGTGATCGCTCATTTTCATCGGTTACATAGGTCAAAATCTCATCAGTCAGTCCGTACTTAACCTGTAAGTCTTCCCGGTCTGAATCTTCTTCAATCATCGCCATGACCCAGATGAGGTCTTGATCCCCGGCCCCAATCTTATGTTCAACAATCATGGACGTTCCTCTTCTCTTCATTAGTAGATTAAGTGTACCACGTCTACGAATGAAATTCGCCCGATAATGTTGAAAATATTTAGCCTAGTGCGCGTGAGCAACCTCAGTCGCATAGATCGCTTCTTGCTTAATCAATCGCTGCCGTTCTTTGGCATTGTACCAAGGCGAAATGGTGAAAGCCAGCACATCATTCATCAAATAAATCGAGCTATTAATGAACATAGCTAGCGTCGCGGAGCCTTGACGGAACGAAATAAACCATAAAACCATTTGCGCTAAACCAGAAGCAATCCACCACACATATTGATTGTTAAACCGTAAGAAACAAATAACCCCTGCGGTTAAACTAATGGCAAAACTGATCGCGTCAACCCATGGCCGTGGATCATCTGTAAACGTGCCAATGGACCAGCCGGATACCAGATAAATTATCAAAGTCGCCGATACCGCTATAACCCAACTCCGACCAGTGAATCGACGAATCTTAGCAGCCATATTTACATTCCAGCTCGCACTAAGTAATACTGGAATATCCAAGGTGATCACATAGGCAATTTGTTCGAAAATACTCAAATAATTTTTAGCAGCCAAGCCGGTCACCACAAAACAAATTGCAGATATGACGCCAAGCCAGCCATTGACTGACTTGGCAGCATTAATGGCTAACACGCACAAAACACCTAAAGTCGTGCCCACAAACGTTAAACATGTCAACCATGTGATGGGAGCATTAACTAATGTCATCACCTGACAACCCAGACTGAAGAAAAAAAGATAATAGTTTTGCTGCGGCCACCCTTTAAGTTGGTGGGACAAAAATTGTAGATAATGGGTCATTGCGATAAACTCCCTTAATTTTATTTTTCTATATTTAGTACGAGCTTATCGATAAGCGAGTCTATAACACAATATATTGTGGTGTCCTTTTTGGACAACGGAAATGATTATAGCATGATTTTTACTGACATTGCCGCCATTGTAGAATATTGTTTCACACCGGAAAATTGTACATAAAGCGCTTTCAATTCAATTAAGCCAGTCGTGAAACAACATGTTGCTGGAACGCATATTCTCACACTCTATTTATTTTGGCGGCAAAATCAAAAAGAGGTGTCCCCATAGGCACACCTCTTTCCTGTCTATTCTCAATTGTTAATCGGCCTCAGTATCATCTTTGGTGGTCAACGCAGCTAACATCTGTGTCAATTCACCTACTGTGATAGACTCATGATCAGTAGCTAATTGTGCTGTACTCATCACTCGTGCGGCTTTTTCTAACGCCTCATGACAATCAATTTCTAATTGTTTGCCACTTGTCGTTAATGATAACGGCCGAACTCGCCGATCCGTACTCTTGTAACTCTGTTCCACATATCCGCGCCGAATCAGCTGAGAAATTCCCCGTGACACTGCTGCTCGAGAAATTCCACGACTATCTGCAACCGTTGCGGACGTTAATTTACCGGGATTTTCCAAGATGTTGTGGAGAATTGCATATTGATCCACTGAAATTCCCATTGTCCGTTGAAAACGAGTTGCTGCCTTTTCTAATTCACGCTTAAGTTCCATAAAGGACTCAAAAAAGCTCTCCGCATGTACGTCCCTACTCTTCATTCTCATCATATCCTTATCATTTACTAACCGGCAAGATAATTAACACGTTTAGCAATATGCAAAATCGTTGACCCCGTAGAAATATCTATACATTTAATAATAATGAAGAACCGTATAAAATGCAAGCCAAAACGTTCATTTAAGAAAAGTTTACGGTATAAAAAGGGGGAGAGAAAATTTCTCACCCCGTAGACATTTCAGGCCAACGATGAATAGCCCCGATTTCAGCCTATTCTAATCGTCGCCAATGATATAATCGGGCCTCCCAAGGCTGAATTTGCATGTCATCAGAAGCCGCATCAACTGGTAGATTAGTTAAAATCAATTCACTAGTTGTCAGATCAAAATTTTGCGTCGTCGCTGGTTGATCACTCATGTTGACCACGACTAACCAGTTATCTCCGTTTAGGGTACGCCGATAGACATACAGCTGATTATCTCCTGTATCTATCAGTTCATATCGTCCTGATCGCAGTGCTGGTACGGATTTTTTTATCCGAATGAGCTGCTGATAGAATGGAAGTACCGCATGTGGATCGTGACTTTCACGCTCAACATTAATTTGCGCTACACCAGGGGCCATCTGGAGCCAGGGCTCATGATCGGAAAAGCCGCCATACTGCTGATGTGTCCACGGCATTGGCGTCCGCGCGTTATCCCGGCTCCGCAATGCCAATTGTGAAAGAATCTGTGGCTCAGCCACACCGGCAGCACGTTGTCGCTGATAATAACGCCGGCTATCTAAATCACGATAATCCGCAATTTTGGTAAAGCCAGCATTAGGTAAGCCTAATTCCTGACCTTGGTAAATGAACGGTGTCCCTTTCATCAATAGGTACAACATTCCCAACGCTTTAGCCGATCGGCGTCGATACTCACCTTGATCGTTACCATAATAAGAAACGGCCCGCGGGAGATCATGATTTTCAATAAACAGTGTATTCCACCCGGTTCCTTCGAGACTTTGCTGCCACCTAGATAAAGTCGCCCGTAGCGCCGCAACTGGGAGCTTAGGCGTGGCCTGTTCCCAGAAATGGACATGGTCAAATTCTAACAGCAAGTCAAAAAAACCGGTTGCCGGATCTAGCCAGCGTTGTGCGGTACTGGGGTCAATCCCCCCGGCCTCACCAATGGTCAATAAGTGATTTTTCACCAATACGGGTTTTAAATCCGCTAGTAACGTGACCGTATCCGCCACATCTTCGTAATACGCGGTAGCTGGCGTCACATCAGCAAAATCCGTGCGCTTCTTAAGATGTGTAACACCAGCGAAACGAAACCCATCAACACCACGATCAGCCCACCACTGTATAATCTGTACCATTTCATGACGAACGGCTGGGTTTCGCCAATTTAAGTCAGGCTGTTCAGCCGCAAAGGTGTGGAGATAAGCGGCCTGTTGATCAGCCACATAAGTCCACGCCGAATCGCCAAAAACAGATTGCCAATTGTTTGGCTGGACGGTCGCGGTCGCCGGTTGCCATAGATAGTAATCACGATAGGGACCCTGCGGATCGGCTAAAGCCGCTTGGAACCACGGATGTTGATCTGAGGTATGATTCAACGCCAGATCAATGACCACCTTAATCCCCGCCTCGTGAAAGGCTGTCACTAACCGATCAAAGTCCGCTAGTGTTCCATATTGGGATGCCACATCGCGGTAATTCGTAACGTCATATCCACTATCCACATTTCCAGAGGGGTAAAACGCTGACAGCCAGACGAAATCAATTCCGAGTGACTGTAAATAATCAATTTTAGTTAAAATCCCTGGCAGATCGCCCACACCGTCGTGGTTACTGTCAAAAAAGCTCCGTGGATAAATTTGGTATCCAACTGCGTGTTGCCACCACTGTGTGTCCGCCATGATTGTCGTCCTTTCATCTCAAATCGCAACCGGTTGTCCTAGCGGTTTTACGCGATTGTATTCGCATACAATTGTAACAAGTTTTTAGGCGTTTGTCGGCTGATTTCCCAAAAAATCTAGTTTCCACCTGAAAAAGCGCCGCAAAGTCCTAATAGAAGACAAAACCATAAGCGACTCGCAGCCCGACATCACAAAAGGGTTAGTCCCCTCAGAGCTGAAGGAGACTAACCCTTTTTATCGATAAACTAAGCCAATTGCGTAAACTGCTTATTTTCCAAACGGAATTGGTGATCACATTGATCGGCCACATCTGGTTCGTGGGTTACAATAATCACACACTTTTGCTGTTCATGGGCAATCTTTTGAAATTGGGCAATCACGTCTCTGGTATTGTCTTCGTCTAGGTTTCCAGTTGGCTCGTCAGCAACCACCAACTGGGCGTCACATGCCATGGTGCGAGCAATTGCGACCCGTTGCTGTTGCCCACCGGAAAGGTGTTGCACGTTACGCAAGGCTAACTCTTCACTAATACCGAAGTCATTTAAAATTTGCTTTGCGTAAACCTTGTCACCGGCATGTTTAGCGCCTGTAATCGCCATCGCCGTCATTAAATTATTTAACGGTGACATGTAGGTAAAGAGGTTATAGGCTTGAAAGACAATCGAAACATCTTTCCGCCGATAGTTAGTCAGGCCAATCTTTTTTAAAGACCGATCTCCTAACAAGATGTCCCCTTCCTTGGGTTTATCCAGTCCGGCAATCAACGACAGAAACGTTGTTTTCCCGGTTCCGGAATGACCAAGAATGGCGTAGGACTGCCCGATATCAAACTCTAAGTTAATGTCTTGAAATAACGGTTGGTCTTTATCCTGATACCAATAGCCTAGACCTTCAGTTTTTAACATGTGCGTGCCTCCTTAAGAAATAAGTACCTTCTTTGGTTCTAGCCGTAAAATACCACCCGAAGCGATCATAATTGACAGGAATGTAATGGCTAAGCCAAAACCTCCCAGTTCGGCCAAATCAACCGCACTGACACTGATATTGAGATCTGCATCGGCCTGCTTCGTGGCGCTGCTAGATTGTCCCACGTTACCTGGGCCGCCGTTGCCACCCTTCATGCCACTACCGCTTCCGCCAGGTTGACCGCCACCGCCGGGTTGTCCCGTCGAACTGCTGGTTGACGTCTGCGTCGTCGTGGTACTTTGCGAAACCAGTTGCGACCCTAATTGATCACCGACAAGCTTCCCACCGGCGCCCGCAATCGCGACGGCAATCACAATCACCATCAGCATTTCCGTAAAGAATTGGGCGATAATCTTCCAGCGCGCTTCTCCAAGAGACAGCAACACTCCGATTTCAAATCGACGTTCTCGGATCATCAAGATGACAATCAAGGCCAAGATAATCGTTCCAGCAATCGCGACTAACCAAACAATCTTATTGGCAAAGCTTTCCACGTTATCCATTGAGGCCTTGACTGTTTGATAGCTAGAGTCATCCGTACTTAGGGCATACTTACTGGTATTAATTAGCTTTTTGCCAGCTGTTTTCACACTGCTGACTTTCGCTGGATTCTTCACATTAAAGGTCACAGAATCCGCCGTCCCAGCGTACTTATTACCTTTGAAAGTATTGGCCAACGTGTAAGAGGTGTACATCGTATTTGACGTATCCGTACTCATTGGACTGCTACTAGAACTAGTAGCGCTTGCTTTATAAATACCGACAATCTTCAATTTCACTTTAGACTTGCTACCCGTAGTTTTCTTAACGGTTATCGTATCACCAACGGATAAGTCATTTTGACTCGCTAATTCCTTTTCAATCACTACATGATTCGTGTCCTTATCGGCGGTGGTAATCCCACGACCCTTGGTAATCTTACTTTGGCTATCACTAAAGTCGCTAGTTAGGCTCGTTGCCGTGACCCCATCGATCTGGGTATCACCTGAACTGGTCGAGGATTTCATGCCACCACCAGGACCGCCACTGCTACTGTTGCCACCCATCCCACTACTGGTCGACACCGTATCATAGGATGAGGCGTTAACTGAGGTACTACTCGTAACGTTGTAACTACTGATATTGCTGAGCTTGGCAATCTTTGTCGCATCGCTCAACTTCACCGGCGTCAACGTTAACTTTGGCCGACTAGACTTGCTACTCGAACTACTGCTTTGCATCTTCTTAAATGCCGCCTGTCGATTGGCTGACAGCGTCACCGTTGCCCCAACCTCTTCCTTGGCTTGATTGGTAGCCTTAACCGCTGCACTACGAATCAGTAGACCGGCCAAGACAAACATTAGGATGGCCGATGAGACCAAAATCAACAGAATTGATCGGCCTTTCTTCGCCCATACATTTAACCAGGCCCGTTTGAAAAAATTCATTAGGGTCGCCTCCATTTCATAACATGTAAACGATTATGCCAAACCCGGCTTGTCGTAAACTTAAAGTTCATCATTTCAGACCACTTGTCTTTTTCTCCATCAACGTAAAAAATGGCGCCGCCCAAAGGGTAGCGCCATTTTAAATTTTTGAACTCGCTTAATAAACCGTTAAGGCTGAGACAACTTATCCGGCGGTAAAACATCCGGATACAGTGCCGAATATTCTTGGTACCACTGAAAAGCGGTTGTTGCTAAGACCTTAAGAACAGCAAAGCCGGGTACACCGAAAATAACCCCGACTAACCCGAACATCTTGCCCCCAGCCAGCAGGACAAAAACAATGGTAATCGGGTGCATCGCCAGACTATTTCCCATAATCAGCGGTGACAAGACCTGTGTTTCTAAGACCCATTCAATCAGATAAACAATCACAACGCCCAACAACATCGATGGACTGGTCACAACCCCCATGATTAATGCTGGGACTAAGGCGATCGCCGAACCAAAGTACGGAATCAAATTCAATGGTCCCGCTAGCAAACCAATTAACAGCGCATACCGTAGGCCAATAATTGAGTAACCAGTTGTGAAGATAATCAACACACATAAGGCAACCGTTAATTGACCACGCACATAGGAACTCACCTTCACATTCATCTGGTCTAACATGACCACGAATCGACTGCGATAGGCGGTTGGTACGACTTGACTGATGTAATGTGGAAACCGCGTTCCATCCTTTAACATGAAGAACAAGACTAGCGGGGCCGTGATAATCGTAATAATCCAGTCACTAACTGTGGTGACCACATTACCCAGTGAACTCAACGTTCCCGTTAGCAAGTTTAACCCCCGTTTAGAGAAATACGTTGACACACGCTCATTAATATCCGCCAAATTCTTGTTCGATAGCCAGTGATGCTGCTGATTCAAGTGATTCAAGTTATGCAGCATATCATTGGCAAACTGCGGTAACGCTGAAATGATCCCAGTCGTCTGCTTGGTTAGAAAGGGAATCAGATTGAGAAAAATAATGACAATAATTGCCGCGGTTGCGATCATTGCGATCGCAATGGCGAGGCCCTGTCGTAAATGTAACCGCCGTTCCATCAAGTGTACCAAAGGATCCAATACATAGAAGAGAATACCGGCCACCACGACAGCCGGCATGGCGATCCCAATAAATTGCCAGACCGGGGCTAAAAGCCACGCATTTTGCATTAGTTCGTTTAACACTAACAATAACAGAAAAATATTTAATAGCAGAATCGTAATGTGGTTATTCAAAAACCGTTGATAGAACCAGGAAAAGCCTGATTCTGGTTGACGCAAGTTCTTCACAGCGACGCCTCCCAATTGATCACTTTCTCCTCTTGATAAGTATCGGTTTTCCAACACGACTCAAGAATTAGTCACTAAGTCTTAGTTTACGGCTCCCAACTGTTTCTGACTAGGGGGGATTACAAAAAAGAGTGGGACAACTGACGACTAGCTGGTACCCGTTTCGACGTCAGCTAGTCAGAAACGCACAAAGAGCCTGAGACTTTTGTCCCAGACTCAGCCTTGCCGCCAAAAAGTGACCAGCAAATAATCACGAACACCTATTTCAGTTAAGTCGCCTAGCTTAACTGCATTCTCTCAACTAGTCATCCGCATTCTGTGCAACCTTAACGGTGGCCGCAGCCGTCGTACCACTGACCTGATAGACCTGTTTGCCCTGTTGCCACGTCACTGAATTCGTCTGATCGTCGTCATCTTGACTGTAAACCGTAATCGCGCCAGTTTTAGCCTGACTCGGTAAGCTCGCACGCGTCAATTGACGATTGACTTGCTTGGCAAATTGCGCCGGGGTGCCAGTCGTATCCGCGTTACTCGTAACCGCCGTGACTGACCAATCACCCTTGTTCCAGTGCACGTAGGTGTGGCCCATGGTACCCTGAACAACTGCGGTGGTCGCACTATTCAATTTAACCGTAGCACCATTTGTGTGACCAACGTTGGCCACCTGACTAGCGGCGGTACTAGTTGACCCATACGTTTTCTTTTGAAACGTTGCTGATTGATCACGGGGTCCTGTATAGGCCACGCGATAATTCTGCTGATTACCGCTGGCACGTGTCGCCGTCAATTTAGTGCCAGCGGCCGTCGCGGTGGTCGGTGCAGCCGTCTGCCCAACTGAGCTGACATCGTTAGCCGCATGAATCTGTAAGATTGTCCCCGATCCCAATGTTAACACCGCTAGAGCGGCAGTCACTGCCGTCACGATTTTTGTTTTTCGTTGCATGGTTTAACCTCCCTATTCGGTAACATAGCTTTGCAAAGCCGTAACATATTTGCCATTACTCAAGACAAAGTAGCGAGACCCTGTCGATCGTTTCTTAACGGCCGTAACTGTCAATTTGGTTCCCTTAGTCACCGCCGAGGCCCGATTGGCTTGCTTGAATGTTGATTTGCTATATTCATACACCTTTTTCTTGGTTGTAATGGTCTTCGCCGAGCCTAGAGATTCATAGTAAGCATGATTCGAGTACTGCGTGTTAGCAGAAATATACCCCTTACTGGTCTTGATACGATAAGATTTACCGCTTGGCGCCTTAACGACCGTTCCTGCCACAGTGGTGCCTGAAGCATAGCTACTTCCTGTTTTCTTCGTCAATGCTGCGTTCGAGTAAATATTTAATTTTTGACGTAGCGTATATGAGCCGTGCTGACCAACCCAAAAGCCGGTCGCATCCTGTGACAAAACCCATTTGCCCAGTGAACTGATATACAATGCCTGCTTTGATTTAGATTGGGTCAAACTCTTCACTTTGGAAATGGCATAAAATTTCTGCCGATCCGCAGTCGAGATTGCTGTACCATCCACATATTTAGTTGCCCCTTTATGTAGGTAGATGTGTTGTCCAGCCTTATAACTACTATATGCGTAAGTGACGTGTGATAATGCCGTTGTCACACTGTCCGTCCACCAAGAAATAGGATGAACTGACGTCACTGCTTGACTATTATCCGTATACTCACCTAATGCTGATAGATAGTTATTATCTGTATATTGCCAAAGCGCATAGGAAATGGTGGGCGTCGTAGAATAGTTCGCAATCCACTGCGCATCAAAGTTCTGGCGCGCCGTATTGGCATAACTTGTCGCAAATGATTGGTAGGAATAGAAGATTAACTTCTTACTCGTTAAAGCACTCATTTCCTCATACCACGCCTTAACAGCGGCGTTAGTGGTCCCTGAAGTGACGTCATTTTCTTCAAAATCCAGAACGTAGAATTGCGCATTTTTATTAGACCGATTGTAAAAGTCTTTGGCCTCCGCCTTAGCGCTGGCGGCACTCGTGAAGCGTGCATAGTCATATTCACCAAACGGAATCCCATATTTCACGTAAAGCGCCGTATTATTAGTCGCATATAAATCTTGGTACGACGATCCGTACTGCCGCCGGTTAATCACAAAAGAAACTTGACTCTTCAAGTTGGCTACCTGACTTGACGTTAACTTACCTTGCCATTCAGAAATATCTGGAATGGCAAGGGTGCTTGCATGGACCACTGACTGGCTACCCCACGCAAGACCGATAAGCGCACTTGCGGCAACCACTGCTTGGGTTAATCGTTTGGCCCACTGTTGTTGATGCAACATCTGTTTGGCACTTCCTCTTCGTAAATTGATGATCCCCTACTCACTTGCGATGCCCTGATTAGCCCCAGCACCGGTCTCATCCTCCGGTTTGATTCACCTCGCTTCATAAACCTTCCTTACCATAGCCCTTTTAAGTGTGCATTCAGTAACAAGGCGATTGCAGTTCAGTTACCGGATTTTACAGTTATATTTATAATGGAATGCCTGTTAAATCAACAATAACTAACATCTTACGGCGGTCTAAAAGTTCATCAGCTAGTCCCTTTGGCCTTGTGATACAGGTGACCCATTTCATTGATGAGAATTGCTCAAACCGACTAATAACTGGATCTTAATGACATAAAAAGAGCCGTTAGATCAAGCAAAGTTAATCTCCCGAAAGAATCCCTTAAGTTTGATACATGATTTATGCACATCTGTTAGATCGGCCTATGATAATAGTTAGGGGAATTTCAGGATGCTCTACTTATGGGGAGGTCGTTATCATGAAAAACAATCAACTACCACGGCTCACAATCGTTGTGCCGTGCTACAACGAAGAACCGGTGTTGCCTAATAGCGCGCCTATCTTGCAAACATTACTTCAACACCTAATCGACAATCAGCAAATCGCCACTGACAGTAAACTTCTATTTGTGGACGATGGTAGTCAAGACCAGACCTGGGCACTCATCACCCAGCTCCACCACCAAGATCCGCTCTTTACCGGATTACAGTTCAGTCGCAATTATGGTCAGGAGGCAGCGCTGATGGCCGGCATGCAAGTCGCCAATCAGTATTCAGATCTCATTATCACTATTGATGCTGATCTTCAAGATGACCCAACCATTATTCCAGCCATGATTGCCCAAGCGCAAGACGGTTATGACATCGTCTACGGCGTCCGCAATGACCGCTCCACGGATACTTGGTTCAAACGAACCACTGCCCAAAGCTTCTACTGGTTAATGGGAAAACTAGGGGTGAACTTGATTCCCAACCATTCTGACTTTCGGTTGTTGACTCATCGCGTCGTCACCGAGCTCATGCGTTGCCAAGAAAGTCGGCCCTTTATTCGGGGGCTCATCCCGCAATTAGGCTTTCCTGCCACGAAGTTATTTTACAAACGCCAACCTCGTCAAGCTGGTGTCTCTAAATATCCCTTGCGTAAGATGCTTCGTTTTGCGTTAGATGGCATTCTTTCATTTTCAATTGCGCCCATTCGCGCGGTACTATACGTTGGTTTGACCATTTGTGGCGGATCACTGTTCGTGTTACTCTGGTTCTTGATCAGTCACCTTTATGGGACAGTTGTAACCGGGTGGTCATCCATTATGGCCTCACTCTGGCTTCTGGGAGGGTTCCAGCTGGTTGCGATCAGCATGATCGGTGAATATATTGGTCGCACGTTTACGGAAGTTAAACACCGACCGCGGTTCATCATCCAGACGGATACCTACTCACCGGCATTTACCTCATCGCATTCAGATAAGATAAGTCCAAGTGAAGACCACCACATTTATTAAGGAGTCTATTCATGAAAATTCGACACACATTAACGGTTGGCTTAGGGGGGCTGATTAGCCTTGGGTTACTGCTAACTTGGTTACTAGCCTTATTTCCAGTCACCATTCGCGTAGATCATGATTGGTTGAAACCGCTCGCATTAATCATCGCCAGTGGCCTGTATTTAGGGGGCATCGGATTGTTATTTCGCTACCTTCATCGCTTACCAAAACGGTTTGACTGGTGGGTAACCGGCGGGCTGTGGGTGCTATTGTTGCTCATTCAACTATGGGTGGCCACCGCATGGGTGGCCGCTCCCCGAGCTGATCTGTACTTTGTTCACCAACAGGCCTTGAATTTGCTACAGGGTAACCATCACTGGGCAGCCTACTTCTATACGTACCCCAACAATGTCACCTTTACGCTCCTATTAAGTACCCTCATGCATCTCGGAACTGGCGTAACCCTTAATCTGATTCAGTTTATCTGGTTGGACTGTGGTCTAGTCGCTGTGTGGCACGTCTTGCGCCAACATAATCCTGCCCGCGCCAATCTCTTCTTAAGTCTCGTCATCACGGCCGTTCCACTCTATGCATATGCGCTCAATACCTACAGTGATGTCTACGTCTTGCCTTTAATCATGCTTGCCGTCGTGACATTTTATCGGCTTCAGCAAGCTGAAACCTGGCAACAAATCGTGGGCCGTAGTCTGTTACTCAGTCTCTTTTTAGTCGCCGCCTACTTGTTAAAAGCTAATCTGGTCGTCCTATTGATTGCCACCTTGCTTACCCTGTGGCTCCGACCAAATCAGGCGCCTCATCAAAGCGTCACCCGGTGCCTATTCACCCTCATCTTGCTAGCAACTTTAATTGCCGGCAACGGACTAAGTCACAATTGGCAGCGGGCCAACGGTTATCGCCTTAACCCTGACCAGGCCTTACCGGCACTTAGCTGGGTCGCCATGAGCTGGAATCCCGACTATTCGGGGCAATACAATCGGCCAGATGTCACGCACATTCGCCAACAGCCAACACAATCTGCCAAACGAGCGTGGGCTAAAACCACCCTAACGCACCGGCTGGACACGTTAGGGCCAGCTGGCATTAGCGGCCACCTCTATCAAAAGGCACGGCTCTTTTTGGCCAATGGGACCTTCGATAGTTTTCAAGTTAATCCCGCCTTTGATCGGGCGCCTAACTGGTATCGCCAGCACCGGGCCACCAGCGATTGGTTTCTTGCCAGCTGGTGTCAAATCACCTATCTAACCCTCCTCTTGGTCAACCTAGGCTGGGGAATTCAGCAGCTTCGACGGCGTCATTTAACCGCTACCTATCTATTGGGGGGCTTAACTTTCATTGGCTTAGCCTGCTTTCACATTATCTTCTGGGAGGCTGAAGAACGCTATGCACTCCCGCTACTCCCCTTGCTACTCGCTGGTACGGCCGCCGGTTATCGTCAACCGGTAAATGTCTTGCGTTATTCATTACGATCACGCTGGTTACCCCTAGGTGTTGGTGCTGCCTTCACGGTGCTCTTAGGCATTGCAGCGTGGCAAAACGCCGGTTTGATGGTGCATTCTAACAGCGAACCGGTCAGTGTCGTTAGTCAAAATGAGGGACGGTATTACCAAAATCACCGATTGACGGTTGCCCCCCATCACACACTGACACAACCCTTTACTGCCAGTCTTCCTTTCGATCAAATCATCATTAATCAGGGGCAGCGACGACTGACGGGCCAGTTAATCTTACGTGATGCTCACGGTAAAGTGGTCTGGCAATCGCGGGGACAACGACCACGTTTAACTTGGAACTTCCCACCCCAAATGGCGGGACATTACACGCTAAGTGTGACTAATCGTGGCACCCAACCACTAAAACTCGTCACCGCGCCAGCAACCTATCGTTTATTACCCCAAGCAATCATCGGCCACGCCAATCAGTATCTTCAGTTCCGTGTTCAACAACAAAGCGTGGCCCCCGTCTTATCAAATGGTAAATTCTGGTTGTTATTCGGTGGTATGTGGCTCAGTGGCCTGCTGATTGTCGATCGTTTCTACTGGTATCGACGTCAAATTTAAAATTTTTAACTAAATGACTTGCCTTAAAGCCACTCGAAGGTACTAGACTAGTTACTAGTGAGCGAGTACGCCTCACCAATTCTAGTAACTTCAACGGATAAAAGGAGTCGACAACACACTTGACTACAGAAATTAATCAACAAACTTTAACTGGCGAACGGGCCTTGTTTCAAGGTCACGATCTCCACATTACCAATAGCACCTTCGTCGATGGTGAATCCCCATTAAAGCACGCGCGTAGTGTCGCCATTGATCACACCATCTTCAAATGGAAGTACCCGTTATGGTACGCCCATCACGCTAATCTAACGCACACGACGTGGCAGCCAGACGCTCACGCTGGTATTTGGTACACAGACGATCTCACCATGCAGCACAGCTTGATTCGGGCCACTAAGACCTTTCGGCATGCTAGTCATCTCAAACTAGACGATGTAACTTTTGCGGACGCTGGTGAAACCCTTTGGTGGTGCCAAGACGTTGATTTGCGTAACGTGACGGCAACGGGTGATTACTTCGGCATGAATAGTGAAAATGTCTATGCTGATCACCTAAAAATCACCGGGAACTATGCCTTTGACGGTAGTAAAAACGTCGAGGTTCATCATTCCACGTTAATTACCCATGACGCCTTCTGGAATTGTGACAACGTCACTGTTTATGATTCCACCATTATCGGCGAGTATTTAGCGTGGAACACCAAGAACATTACCTTCGTCAACTGTTGGCTCGAAAGCGATCAAGGCCTGTGTTACGTGGACCATCTCACGCTCAAAAACTGTTCGCTTATCAATACCGACTTGTCCTTCGAGTACTGCACGGATATCGACGCCACCATCAATACGGCAATTGATAGCGTGAAAAATCCGGTTAACGGCCAAATCACCGCACCCGCAATTGGTCAGGTAATCTTCGATGATCCCACCATTGACGAACACCGTACCACCATTACAACTACCAAGGAGGCATTACCGTAATGCAGTATGATTTTTCAGAAATGATCGACCGGCGCCATACTGACTCAGTTAAGTGGGACGTCCAAGACAACGAGCTCCCCATGTGGGTAGCAGACATGGACTTCCGGACCGCTCCCGGCATTATCAGCGCTATCAAACAAAAGGCGGACGGCGGCATCTTTGGTTACGAAGAGGTTCCCGCAGCTTACTTTGAAGCCGTGCAACACTGGTACGCCACGGAACATAACTGGGCCCCTAATACGGATTGGATGCGTTTTGTGACTGGTGTTGTGCCTGCACTCTCTTCAGCTGTCCGCCGTTTGAGTCACGTCGGCGATAACGTCTTGGTGCAAGCGCCCGTCTACAATATCTTCTATAATTCGATCGTCAATAACGGTCGGCACGTCTTATCTAGTGACCTGCAATTTCACGCGGGCGCCTATACTATTGACTGGGACGATCTCGCGGCAAAGATGGCAGAACCCCTCACGACCATGATGATCCTCTGTAACCCCCACAATCCAGTCGGTAAGGTCTGGACATCGGCGGATCTGCAACATATCGCGGAACTGGCGGCCACTCATCACGTCACCGTCTTTAGTGATGAGATTCACGGTGACATCACGGATGCCGGTCATGGCTATACGCCATTTGCCGCTGTAAGTGATTTGGCGGCTAATCTTAGTGTAACGGCGGTATCTCCTAGCAAGACCTTTAATGTCGCTGCCTTACACGCTGCGACTCTGATCATTCCCAACGAGAACTTACGCAACCAAGTCGACCGGGGGATCAATACCGACGAACTGGCGGAACCCAACGCTTTTGCCATTCCTGGCTCGATTGCGGCCTATACAACTGGCTCACAGTGGGTTCATGAACTAAACGCAACAATTACGGCTAACAAGCAAACCCTCACGACATTCGTACAGCAACAACTACCAGAGCTACACGTGATTGCTGGTCACGCCACCTATCTGGTCTGGATTGACTGTCGCGATGTCACCCAGGATACCCAGGCCCTGTGCTCGGCAATTCGGCAAACAACCGGCTTGTTCATCTCTGCCGGTGCGGTCTATGGCGGTGACGGTCACGACTTCGTCCGTATCAATGTGGCTTGTCCCCCAGCTCGCCTACAAGATGGCTTGAATCGTCTGGCGACGGGCATTCATCAGTTTGAACAGGCCTAAATCTTTGAGCTTAAGCTATAGCTTAGGCTCTTTTTATGTATCATTATTTCGTAACTATTATCACTCGATAACTTATTCACCGTCTAACGCCGAGATCATGCTATACTAAAATCGATTATTAGAATTAGGGGGATGTTCTTATGTCAATCAATCCAGCTGACGCGCAAGATGTCTACCGTGACGCCGGCGATAATATCATGTTTACCACGTATCTAATTAACCGTGATGACCTATCAGGCGACCGTGAAGCATTGGCCGAGTTTGCCGACCGTTTGGCCGCAATTGAGCGTAGTATGGTAATTCGCTATCCAGATGCTGATTTAAAAGTTGCTTTCGGTATTGGGGCAACGGCTTGGCGGCTTCTTTTTCCTACAGCCAACCGACCGAAAGAACTCGTTGATTTCACCGGCGTAACCGGACCTAAATACAGCGCACCGGCAACTCCGGCTGACCTATTCCTACACGTCCGGGCCAAAACGATGGCCGTCGTCTACGAAGTGCTCGATCAAGCCCGTGAGTTCTTACGCGATTGGACCACCGTTGTCGATGAAACACCGGGGTTCCGGTATTTTGAGGGCCGAGCAATCATCGGCTTCATCGATGGGACCGAAAATCCTGCTGGCCAAGATGCTACGCAGTACGCATTGATTGGCGATGAAGATCCTGAATTTATTAATGGTTCTTACGCCTTTGCTCAGAAGTACACCCACAATATGGACGCGTGGAATGGCCTGCACACCGAGGATCAAGAAAAGGCGATTGGTCGCCATAAATTCAGCGATCGGGAACTAGACGATGACGAAAAGCTACCGAATGCCCATAACATTGCCTCACAAGACAATGATGGTGATATTGAACACAAGATTGTCCGCATGAATGTGCCCTACGCTGAACCAGGTAAAGGGATCGTTGGAACTTACTTTATTGGCTACGCGCGGCACTTTACCGTGACGCAACGCATGTTAACCAACATGTTTAGCCAAAGCGATCGCCTACTGGACTTCAGCACCCCCATTACTGGGGCGGCCTTCTTCATCCCATCGCGGCGACTCTTAGAAAAGATTGCCGATGGTGCGTATTTCCCACAAGACTAGTCTCTAATGAGTGGCATGAACGACCATTAGTTGATCCACATTGAATTAATCACTATTTGGAAACCCGAAACGTCTAGGACTTTGGCCCTAGGCGTTTTTTATTTTCAACCGTAACCTAAACTTAATTTCATTGAGTGGTAGCCCCTTATTTAAACCATTGCGAGCGCATACAAATGAGTCGTTAACGTTGACCTTCCGCGGCTATGGGCGTATCTTAGTAAAGTTACCATTACGGATAAGTCACAATTGGTTCGCGTTACCTAGGGTAACCTGATCAATTAATTCAAGTTATAGGAGTTGACATATTTTGGACGAAGCTGAAAGAGAACGCGGGCCTTGGCGGCGTAATCTGCGGGTTCTCTGGTTCTGTACGTTCGTTGCCGGCATGGCATTTAGTGAGATCATGCCATTTTTATCGCTATATATTAGTAGTCTTGGCGATTACACCAAGTCACAAGTCACCATGTATAGTGGCCTCGTGTACGCTGCTGACTTCTTTGTCAGTGCCATTGCTTCCCCCCTTTGGGGAATGGTTGCCGATCGCAAGGGTCGTAAGCTCATGTTAATGCGCGCTTCATTAGGTACGGCCGTAGCCATGGCCTTAATGGGCTTTGCCACCAGCGTTTGGCAGTTAGTGGCCTTACGGGCATTACAGGGTGTCTTTGCCGGATTCATTTCTAATGCCCAGGCGTTAGTCGCCTCGCAAACACCCCGTAAACACAGTGGGGCTTCCCTCAGCACATTAATGACCGGTGTCACGAGTGGCATGCTACTAGGTCCGGTCATCGGTGGGGTTTTGGCCCAGGTCTTCTCCATTCGATTGACCTTTTTCATCACAGCCTTATTGCTCTTTTCGACGTTTATTTTAAGTTGGGTCTTCGTTGAAGAACAGTTCAAGCCCGTCGTCAAGCAACCTGGGGCGGCTAAAAGTCATAATCCACTGGCAGCCTTCCCTAATCCCAAATTAATTCTGGTCTTGTTATCCTCAACGCTCATTGTTCAATTTGGGAATATCTCCATCTCCCCCATTATTAGCTTGTACGTCAAGGAACTCATGCATAACGTCGGTCCCATTACGGTAGTTGCTGGGATAATTGCCGCATTACCGGGGATTTCAAATATTTTTGCCTCACCCCGATTAGGTCGTTACGGCGATCAACACGGCTCGGGAAAAGTCTTGATCTTCGGCTACGTCTTTGCCTTTCTCATGTATTTACCGCAAGGCTTTGTCACCAGCGTCTGGATGTTAGGGATTCTGCGCTTCATGATTGGCATTTCTGACGGGGCATTGTTCCCGGAGATTCAAACCCTACTGACCAAAAACTCGCCAGTCGAACTGACGTCGACGGTCTTCAGTTGGAATCAGTCCTTTCAGTCAATCGGTAATATGCTGGGGTCACTGCTGGGTGGTTGGATTGCCGGTGTCTTTAATTACAACGCCGTCTTTATCTCAACCGCTCTGCTCATGCTGATTAACCTGTTACTGGTTTGGTGGCTAGTTCCTGAAATTCGCCGCTCTAAAACCCAAGCCGCATAAAAAAACGCGTTGTCCTGATGGGCAACGCGTTTTCTTTAACTCATCATTTGTTCAATGGGAAAAGACGTTTCGGGGTCAAAAACCGCCGTTGGTGCTGGATTAACCGCCAGCAACGTGCTTACGCCAGCAAGTCCATCAACCAAGTCAAAATTTAAATGTGCTGTCATTAATCGGCGACGGGCATCGCGGATTTGTCCCGGCAATTCAACAATGTCATCGGTCCGACTCACAATCACTTGTGACGTTCCGGTAGCCTGAGCGGCAGTAATTAATGTCGTCACAGTATTAGCTAGCTTAATTGTTGGGATCAAAGCCACCACGATGTCTTGATCCATCATAGCAGCCGTCAAACCACCTTCGTCGAGTGTTTCCTCAGTTAATGCGGTCACAGTTTGGGGGAGGGTCACTGCACTAGGGGTGTACACCGTCAGCTGAAGCTGATTATTTTCGCTTAGTTGTCGGACAAAGGTTTGGCTGGTCGCGTCCATTGCGCCAGCAAGCAGGATTCGTTTCAAGATCGTAACTCCCTTTCGGTTTTGTTGATGTTATGTAGTATACAGGGTTCGAGCAGGTCGAAGGCAACCCTTTTTTTGGTAAAAAATCCACTCCTCTTAATAAGAATTTTCTTATCAAAAAACAGATTTTGACTATCGCCACCCAAGCCGATGGGTACAGCGTTTTGACCGGGTTGTTCAGGCATTTACATGACATGATTATCAACACCAGGAATTGTATCCGTTTGGAAATTACTGGTAAATCGTGTACAATAGGTTTAATCGTAAGCCGAAAAATCAAATACGACCGGTCCCCAGGTTGCTCCCGCTCTGACGTGTGCTCCCGGCACACCGATCGTCTTTTTATTTCCGGCACTTTGCCGGTTCAGTAACATCATTACTCAGGAGGTTAATCTATGCTACTTTCAATGGAACATCTACGTAAAGAATATCCCAACGGTAAAGTTGCCGTTGACGACTTCAACCTTGAAGTCGACCGCGGTGAATTTATTGCTTTTATTGGGACCTCTGGTTCCGGGAAGACCACGACCATGCGGATGATTAACCGTATGCTCAACCAAACTTCTGGTACCATTAAGATCAACGATAAGGACATCTCGAAGATGGACCCCGTCAAGCTCCGTCGTTCAATCGGTTATGTCATTCAAAATATCGGGTTAATGCCCCACATGACGATTCAAGAAAATATTGAAATCGTCCCTAAATTGCTGGGCTGGTCTAAAGAAAAACGGGCTAAACAAGCCCATAAAATGATTGAATTGGCCCAACTCCCCGATGAGATGCTGCAACGCTACCCTGGTGAATTATCCGGTGGGCAACAACAACGGATTGGGGTCGTACGTGCCTTGGCCGCTGACCAAGAAATCATTCTAATGGATGAACCCTTTGGTGCCTTGGACCCAATCACGCGGGAATCATTACAGGATTTAGTCAAACATTTACAAGAGGACTTGGGTAAAACCTTTATCTTTGTGACGCATGATATGGATGAAGCCCTCCACCTAGCAACCAAGGTGGTCATTATGAGTCAAGGTAAGCAGGTCCAAGTGGATACGCCCGAAAACATCTTGCGTCACCCAGCCAACGAATTCGTTACGAACTTGATTGGTGAAGAACGCTTGATTCGCGCCCAACCAAATATCCTGTCCGTTAGTCAAATCATGTTAAAGAACCCTGTCGCTATTACGCCAGATAAGACGTTAGACGATGCCATTGACGTCATGCATGATCGTCGAGTGGATACCTTGCTGGTTACAGATGCCAATGGGGTCTTACAAGGCTACATTGACTTAGACGATATTAACCGGACGACTGATCCACATACGCCAATCAGTGAGCTGACGAACGAAAAGGTCTTTTATGTCAAAGCTGACTCGCTAATCGGTGATACCGTTGATCGGATTCTCAAACAGGGGGTTAAAAACGTTCCAGTCGTTGATAAACAAAAACGGCTCGTCGGGATCGTCACGCGGACCGCATTGGTTGATATCGTGTATGACGCTTTGCGTGGAGCACCAGAAGCTGATGAAACTCCCGCTTCCCCAATCAATGCTGATATTCACGCAGCAGCCACTCATGAAGGGGGCGACACCGAGAAATGATGCATTTTCTAGCGACTTATGGGACACAGCTGATCAGTAAGACCGGCCAACATCTCTACATTTCGGCAGCGGCACTCGCTCTGGGCGTTATCGTAGCCGTTCCGCTGGGAATTTTACTGACGCGAATGAAACACGGCGCGAATTTTGTGATTACGTTAGCTGGTGTTCTTCAAACGATCCCTGCCATGGCATTATTAGCCATGATGATTCCCATCTTTGGGATTGGATCGACACCAGCCATCGTCGCCCTATTCATCTACTCACTACTTCCCATCTTGCGGAACACCTATTTGGGGATGCAAGGGGTCTCACCAACCGTTCGTGATGCCGCTAAAGGCATGGGCATGACTTGGTGGCAAATGATGCTGCGAGCCGAAATCCCCTTAGCAGCTCCCGTGATTATGGCCGGTATTCGGCTCTCAGCAACCTATGTGATTGCTTGGGCAACGTTGGCATCTTATATCGGTGCTGGTGGCCTAGGTGACTTCATTTTCAATGGTTTGAACCTCTACCGTTCCGACTTAATCTTGGGCGGGTCAATTCCGGTTATCCTGTTGGCACTAATCGTCGATTACTTATTGGGTAAACTGGAAACAGCCGTGACACCACGGCAATTACGATAGGAGGCTCGCTATGCGCAAACACTTACGAAAATGGCTCGCTGGACTTTTGGCCGCTGTCATCCTCTTACCACTGGGTGGCTGTTCCTTACCAGGTCTAGCTGGTTCAGGTAATGATACAATACGAATTGCCTCGCAAAATACGACTGAGCAACAAATCATGGCCTATATGATTGCGGGCATGATTGAACATGACACAAGCTTAAAAACATCGATCATCAATAACCTCGGGTCCGGAAATGTTAGTTTTAACGCGTTAAAGAATGGCAACGCCGATATTTCCGCCATTCGTTTCTATGGGACCGACCTTACCACGATTCTTAACGAGAAATTCGAACGAGACCCGGCCAAAGTTAAGGCAACGGTGACGAAAGGGTTTCAAGATCGGTATCACATGACCTACTTTAAGACGTATGGCTTCGCGGATACTTACGCGTGGATGGTCACCCAAAAGTATGCCAAGCAGCATCACTTAAAGACCGTCAGTGATATGAAAAAGTTGGCGCCTAAGATGAAGGTCGGCATCGACCAAATTTGGCAAAACCGCCAAGGTGACGGGTATCCATCGTTCCAAAAAATGTATGGTTATAGCTTTGGCACCGTTTATCCGATGCAGACTGGACTGCTCTATGATGCCTTATCGGCTAATAAAATGGATGCCATTCTTGGCTACTCCACTGATGGTCGGGTTGCCAGTTATCATCTGAAGTTACTGAAGGATGATAAGCATTTCTTCCCACCATACGATGCCAGTCCAGTGGCCACTAACGCCATTTTGAAAAAGCATCCGGAACTGAAACCCGTCTTAGAAAAACTCGAGGGTAAGATCTCGTTGAAGACCATGCAGGAACTGAACTACAAGGTTGACGACGAACTTGAAGAACCGCAGACAGTTGCCATGAATTATTTGAAACAACACCACTACTTCGAAGGAGGGAACAACTAACATGAAAGACATGGGTCTGTTTAGCCAGTTGGTCTATTACTTTAGCCACAACGGGATGTACGTGCTCAGTCAATTTAACCAAACGTTCCTCGTTTCGATTTATGGGGTGCTGTTGGGTGCAATTGTCGGGATTCCATTAGGCATTTGGATCTCCCAATATCGGCGGTTATCCCCCGTCATTATCGGGATTGCCAATGTTATTCAAACCATCCCCTCGTTAGCCATGCTATCGATCTTGATGCTAGGACTGGGATTGGGCCAAACGACGGTTATCGTCACGGTCTTTCTTTACTCACTCCTCCCGATTATTAAAAATACCTACACCGGGATGTTGAGCGTTGACCGCGACGTCTTAGATGCCGGAAAGGGGATGGGGATGACCGGCTTTCAAATCATGAAAACCATTCGGCTCCCCCTTTCCTTATCCGTCATTATCGCCGGGATTCGTAACGCCTTAGTTATCGGTATCGGGATTACCGTTATCGGTTCCTTCATCGGTTCTGGTGGTCTTGGTGACATCATTGTCCGGGGAACTAACGCAACTGATGGTGGAGCTATTATCTTAGCGGGGGCGTTACCAACCGCCTTGATGGCCATCATTACCGATTTGGTGTTATCCTTTATTGAAAAGCGATTAACGCCTAAGACCTCTTCGGAACGTTAATTCATTCGTTATTACTGGTAAATAAGCCATGTTGTCAAAACTTCAAGTTCTGGCGACATGGCTTATTTAGGTGACCTTATGACCCTACATTAAGCATCCCATCCATGGAATTTGCTATACTAGGACTAAATAATTTTGAGGAGCTGATGACGGTGGCCCGTTTCCGGCAAGCCGGTATTGATTTTTCTATTGGTACACTAAACTTTCTAGCTAACGTGGGGATCATGTTGCCCTACATTTTAATTTTGTTACGCTATCAGCAAACCCAAAGTACCACGTTTCTGATTGCTCTAGTCGCCTTTTATATTTCACGAGCAGCCAGCATCTTTTACACCAAGCGGTTAAATCTTAATTCGACGACGTATCTACTGGTCACCCTGATTTTAGGTGCACTGGGGAGCCTGCTATTTGCCCTCAGTTCTAGTGTCGGTTGGCTCATCATTGGGAGCCTCTTATGGGGATACAGCGCCGCTACGATCTGGCCCTACTTTTTGACGATCAAGCTTCACCTGACCCATACCACCAGCTTCAAAATGAAACGTCTCTACTGGTTAGTCTTTGCCTTATTAGGCATCATGCTGGCAATCGATTTGTCCTTAGGCCTCAGTTATACCCTGACTTTCAGTGTTCTGGCCTTACTTTATCTCGGCGCCATCCCCGGTGGTGTCTTACTGGGGAACTTCGTCAACGATTTCTACCAACATCGTTCGCACAAGATTCATCGACTACATCACATCTGGCGCTGGTTACTGTCCTTGATTGGCTTTGCCGGCATCGCCGTATTAACCACTTTACGCAAAGCACATTTAAATCTCCCAAGTTGGGTAACGTTAACCATTATTGCCATCGCTTTGATCGTCTTCTCAATAGAGTTGTATAGCGATCGCCATGTACTCCCCGATTACAAGATGCGCCTGTTAAATCGGGGCTTCTTAATTAGTTTTGTTCTACTGTTCAACAGTTTTTTTGCCTATTTTTATTGGGGAAGCATCGGCATGTACCTCGTCTTCGGGTTGTATTTACTGGGTTTTGAAGCCGGCTACGCCGTTTTCCAAGTACTCGCCAAACACCAAACGGCTTTGGCCCAGCGTCTCAGTCAGGGCAGTCTCATCGTGGGACACCTTTTACTGCTCATTCCTTGGCGGCTAAGCTACCTCGTGGCCCTCTTACTGATTACGCTTTATATCGGCTACGATAACCCCACCATCAACACGACCCTCTATGAAGCCACGGACATTGATCACGATCTTGCTATCGTTCATAAATACCGCTTCTCAACTTATGGTGGCTTATTAGGTCAACTGACCATGTTCGGCCTGTTAGTCGCCGTGAGTGCCATTATGGCCCAGCCATTGCTGGCATTCTTTAGCCCCACGAATGCCGACCATTTCTGGTTGTACAATGTCGCCTTGAACTGGCCGCTTATTCTGATATCGCTGGGAATTTCATTGGGAAATATCCGTCATGAACCTCAGCATATTTAACTAAAAATGAGACCATCCTGATGGATGATCTCATTTTTTTGATTACTTACTGGCTAATACACATAACCATCAGTCATCCACAGCTTCTTTCAACAACTCCGTTACCAGCTTAGCCGTCGCCTTGGACCGACCGGCCCGTTGATCCGCTTTAACTAAGTAATAACGATGTAAGGCCGACAGCGTCACCGCTTCTGTAGCGGTTGGCAAGGCGTACAGCCGATGATACTGCGCGACAACTGTTGCAAAGTCTGCTTGTGACGTTATCAATTGCCGAAGTTGGCTGGGCGTCACGTGATTTTTCTTGGCCGGTACCCAACCAGTGGCAGGTTGTTCGGCCAACCGCACTTGAAAAGCTTGTCTCAGCTTTTCGGGCCACGTTGCCGGAATAACTGGAGACTGCTGCCAAGATTCCCGTAACCTCAATAGCGTCGCATAACAGGCATCGGATAATTGCCGACCCTCCCAGCAATCCCGCAGCTGCGTCAATCGTTGTCGCCGCTGGTCAGCTGTCAGCTCAAACCCTAGTGCTGCATTAAAGACGTCATCATCCCAATCCCGCTGGCGCTGCGCGGCCAACTGCCGGCTGAACCGATTCAGATCAGCGACTAGGTAACGGGGCACAATTTGAAGCCGCGTAGCCGTGATTTGGCCCGTCCGTGCAAATTCAGTTGCCATCACGCTGAGTTGATAAGAATTTACCAATTGACCGAGTGCTGGTGGCATGGTGATTCCACGCAAACGCTGTTTAAATTGGGGCAAGGGTAAATGTTGCACCATTAAGGCGGCTACTGCCTGTAAATAGGTCTGATAGCTAGTTGACGCACGCAACTGTTGTTCTGCCGTGAGCTGCGCTTGATCGGCCGCCTGCCATGCAGCTGCCGCTTCTTTTTCAGCCAGTTGGGCCTGCTGTTGAACGGCGTGTTGTTGTTGGACTTGTTGCCGTTCAGCCATTTGGCGATCAACCGCCTGCAATTGCGTATATTCTGCCAAATAAGGCGATAATTGGGTTTCTGGCAATATCTGTTGGCGGTGCTTCAAATAACCGGTGACCGTTGTCTTCGTCCCATTCTTCACCCAATGCTGACGTCGACGATGCTGTTGTGGTAAGTGGGGCAAGGCCTGTTGATCCCATAGTATTTCAGGAACCTGGGGATACTGTGCCGTCAGGTCATCATACTGGGCCACTGCGTGAAAGTTATCCTCCGTTGTAATGGTCATCAAGTATTGCATCTCATCACTCATGAACTTCTTGACGCACTCCGACCCCACCAAAATCTCATGTCCATCCGTTCGCAACACCACATGGTACTCGTAGCGCACCGGCTTATGGCACAACGCACAATGGTGCCAGTCTGCGCGTCGATCACTCGCATTAATGGCATACGGTAACCGCGCTAACAACTTCCAAACATCACTGCCTTGAACCAACCAGTTCACTCGTTGATCCAGTAAGAGTTGCCGAGTAGACCGCGACAGAAAATCACTACTGTCTTTAATGGTTGGGTGATCACGCAAAAGTGGCATAACCCGCGTCAGCTCCGTTAATTGTAGTGCTGGCTGACTCAGCTGTAAGAAACGATTCTCAGCTGGCGTTAAAATTGTGGTTGCCATTAAGCCATTTCCTCCATCCTCAAAAATCATGTTCTTTCAGTCTACCATAATTCGGCAAAAATGGGGAACGTACGTTTAATCCGTAGCAAAAAAAGACGACCAACCGGCCGCCTCTTTTATCATAATTTACCATTCAAAAACTGGGCTTCCCCGTTGCCGAAACTCCAATCGGCCTTAGTATTGGTGACCAGATTAATCATAATATCACTGGGGGCCACATCCGTGTGCGTACTTAACTCCTGAACCAATCGCGCATAGAACCGTTCTTTATCAGCCTCCGCACGCGGGCTAGAAGTTAAGCTGAATAATAAAAACTTGGTCGATCGCGGGAGTCCCAATCCGACGTCTTCAATCACCATTTCTTCTGGCTCATGTTGTGTGACGACCTGATAACGGTCACGGGGCAACAAATGAAATTCCTCAGAGGCTACCTGATAAGCAATATCCAAAATCTGACGAATCTCCGCTTTACTACGGCCACGAATCATATCAACTCGCATTAATGGCATAACCCATCATCCTTTCGTATCCTGTTGCCACTGTTTCAAAGCAACACCTGTTTTCGAATCAGCAACTGTCACAGACTGTCGTGGCGTTCCACTGTACTGAATGCGACCACCATAACGACCCGCATCAGGACCTACGTCGATTAACCAGTCAGCCTGACTGATCACGGCCAAGTTATGCTCAATAATGATTAATGAGTTGCCAGTCTCTACCAATTCATTAAACAATTTCAATAACCGTGCCGTATCCTGCAAATGCAACCCAGCGGTGGGTTCATCCAAAAGATACACCGTCCCTTGCTTACCCAATTCAACCGCCAGCTTTAAACGTTGTAGCTCACCACCCGATAAAGTAGTCAACGGTTGTGCCAACGTCAAGTACCCCAGACCGACCCGATCCAAGTTGGCTAACTTCTTGGCAATTGCTGGTGTATCCGCAAAAAATGTGGCCGCAGCTGTCACGGACATTTGGAGAACCTCCGCAATGTTTTTGTCTTGATAGTGATACTGTAATGCGGCGTCACTATAGCGTTTCCCGTGGCACAACTCACAAGTTTGGACAACCGGGTCCATGAAGGCCATGTTAGTAATGGTGACCCCTTTACCCTTACACCGGGGACAAGCGCCTTTACCATTATAGCTGAAGAGGCTCGTACCTACCCGACCGTTAGCTTGGCTAAAGAGCTTACGAATATCATCCAAAATCCCTAGATAAGTTGCTGGCGTCGAACGAATGTTAATCCCCACCGGTGCTTGCGCCAAATCAATATAGTCATCCTGCAGATGCGCCTTAATGGCCGTCACCAGGGAGGACTTACCCGAACCGGCGACACCAGAAATGACCGTCATCACGCCCAGTGGCACATCGATATTCACATCTTGTAAATTATTTTGGGTGATCTTTCTGAGCGCTAATTGTCCCGTGGGTTGTCGTTCGGGTCCCCAGTGATGGGGTTCACGCAGCCACTTCCCCGTTAACGTATCTGACGCCAGTAGGTCTGCGTAACTACCAGTAAACGTTACGGTACCACCACCTTGACCAGCTTGTGGTCCCATTTCAACAACATAATCGGCAAACGCAATCATAGCCGGATTGTGCTCAACCACTAGCACGGTATTCCCCTTATCCTTCAGCTTCGTTAGGGCCTGCTTAATCAGCTGAATATCATGCGGGTGCAACCCCACGCTGGGTTCATCTAAAATATAGACCATATCAACCAAGGAACTGGTCAGATACTTCGCAATTTTTATCCGTTGGGCCTCACCACCAGATAGTGAACTCGTCCCCCGATCCAAGGTCAGATATCCCAGACCAATCGCCACTAATGACTGAATCTTCGTCGTTAATTCACGCACGACGTCGGCCGCCAGTGGGACTGTAATTTGTTGTAAGAACGCTAACACGTGGCGTAAATCCATTGCACTGACCTGCGCAATATTTTGCCCGTTAATTCGGTTTTTCAAAACTTCTGGTTTTAAGCGCGTTCCCTGACAAGTGGGACAGGGTTTGCGCGTCACAATCGCCGCAATTGCTTCTCGATGATGTGCCGCCTCTTTTTTACCAATAATCGACCGGCGAATCCGCGGAACGACACCTTCATATAACGCTGTCCGCGGAAAACCAGCTCCTGGATGCGCTAATCGCTGCTGGGGCGCATGCATCAAGAGATCATATTCGGCCGGCGTATAGTCTTTCAACGGCTTATCGTTATCAAATAGCCCGCTCGTCCCATATCGTCGCCAGCGCCAGGTGCCCGGATCAAAGCTGACGAAGGTAATTGCACCTTCATTTAACGACTTCTCCGGGTCAATCAGCTTACTTTCATCAATGTCATCAACGTAGCCCAATCCCTGACACGTGGGACACATCCCCTGTGGTAAGTTAAACGAAAAGCTATCAGAGTAGCCAATAAATGGCTGCCCAATTCGCGAAAATAGTAGCCGTAGCAACGAGTAAATCCCCGTATACGTTGCCAACGTTGACCGCGCATTTTTTCCCAATCGCTGTTGTTCAATCACAATCGCCACGGGTAAATGTGCAATTTGTCCCACGTGGGGTTGACCAAACTTAGGCAGATATTGCTGGGTAAAACTCGGGAAAGTTTCATTCAATTCGCGACGCGAGGCGGCCGCAATGGTATCGAAAACTAATGATGATTTACCCGAGCCGGATAGGCCCACAAAGACCGTTGTTTGGTACTTAGGTACTCGTAAATTAACGTGCTTCAAATTATTTTGGGTGGCGTCTTGAATCTCAATATAACCCTGCTCAAACATGTTTGCCATGCCGCGCTCCTCTCTCACTCAATTGACAGTAACAATTCCTTCATGACTCTCTTATCAGCTTAACATATCTAAAACCATCCAGATGGCCTCACGCTTCAAGCAAATTTCCCCCTAAATTCTGGTAAGACCGGTATACTCAATAGTGTACTTACTTAAAGGAGGTAGTCATCGTGACCTTATTTGATCATCGTCATTTAAATTTACCCGCAGCAATCATTGCAGGCGGCGCGGCCGGTATCATCTCTGGCTTCGTTAAGCTCGGTTGGGAGAATGTGTTGCCCCCCCGAACCGCAAAACGAGACGCCGTCAATCCACCAGAAACCTTAATGAAACAAGTTGGCATTCCAGATAGCATCTTAAACGCTAGCTATCACTACTCCGGACACGAGATTCCTTGGGCTGGCTTTGTCATCCACTTTGGCTTTTCAACCACTTTCGCTGTGCTATACCAAATTCTCGGTGAAAAGGTACCCGCCATCAAAAAGGATGCCGGTACTTGGTTTGGACTAGCCATCTGGGTAGCCTTCCATCTCGGCATCATGCCCGCCATGGGCACCGTTCCCACCGCTAAAGAACAGCCAAAAGACGAACACATTTCCGAGGCCCTCGGCCATATCGTCTGGATGGTTACCAACGATCTAGTTGGTACCGACGTTTATCGGCGGTTAACGCAACAAAGTCATCGCCATTAGTGGCACGGAGGTAACCCGTTGAACTCTCCTTGGCAAACAAAGTGGCCTGAACGTATTAGCTATGGCCTGAGTGATGCAGCCGATAACTTGGTCTTTCAAATGATGACCACGTATCTCCTGTTCTTTTATACTGATATTTATGGCCTGTCAGCTAGTGCCGCCGCTATTTTATTTATCGTTGCGCGGCTGGCTGATGTGGTTGAAAGCCTGCTCATCGGTGTGTTGATTGATCACACGCATTCTAAATGGGGCAAGAGTCGCCCCTTTTTCCTCTGGTACGCCTTGCCGTACGTATTGTTTGCCGTGCTGACCTTCGTCACCCCGCCATTCGGTGCCCAAGGAAAACTTATTTGGGCATACGTGACTTACCTGGGCCTGGGTTTCTTTTACACCGCGGTTAACCTACCCATCACTTCAATCCTACCGACCATGACCCAAAACGAATCTGAACTAACGCTCCTAGGGGTCATCCGTCAATTTGGTGGTAGCTCGGTGCAAATTATCGTGGCCGTCTTCACATTGCCACTGGTTGCTTGGTTCGGCCACGGCAATCAGCAACATGGATTTTTGCTCACAATCATTTTGTTTGGCGCCATCTCACTGGCATTAATCTGGAATACCTTTTTCCACGTTCGTGAGCGCTTTACCAATCCAGAACATGCTCACCAATCGTGGCGAGCTGTCGGTCGGATGCTACGACGTAACCAACCGTGGTTAATCATCTCTGTGGTCATCTTGTTATATTGGCTAACCACAGCCATTAAGAACCAAACGACGATTTACTACTTCAAATATATCCAACATAGTGAGGCACTGGTTCCGTGGGCCAACAGCTTTACTTTTGCCGCACTAATTGGTGTCTTGCTGATTGTTCGTGCGGCTCACGTTTGGGGGAAAAAACAAACAATGTTGGGTGGGATCGCCTTGGCCGCCGGTGGTCAACTGATCTTAACGCTGGGGGTCTTGTTCAATCAATTAGTTCCCTTATTCGCGGGTATTCTAATCAATTCAGTTGGTAACGGTTTGATTATCGGTCTAGTTTCCATTATGATTGCCGATACCATTCGTTATGGGATGGCTTTGGGGATTCAAGCCGAGGGCATCTTAGCGTCAACTGATGACTTTGGGGTTAATGTCGGTTTAGGCCTTGGTGGTTTAGTAACGGCCGGATTGTTTCACTTGTCCGGATACGTGGCTAATCACCCGCAAAATACTGCAACACAACACATGATTATTTTAAATTATGCTTGGTTGCCACTACTGTTATACATCGTCATGTTTGTTACCTTGTTGTTCTACAATGAACGTCGCTTAAAGATCACCCTTGATCAGCAAAGTGACCGTGACTAAAAGAAGCCGAGTTCTCAGAAGATCTTTCGTCCTGAGAACTCGGCTTCTTTTATTAAACGCGTCTGAATCCGTGTTAATTGCCACGTGTATCATCCATTCGCTTTAACCCAAAAGTAGCCCGAAACCTCCGTTCCGCGCTACTTCCTCGTTAAGATTAATCTTAAGCTATTCAGCCGTACGGCCATGACTGTTCCGGCTACGGTTGGAATTCCGGCGCTTATCATGTAAGCTATCGAATCCAACGAAGCCCGCCGCAATAGCCCGTTCGTTGGCTTTGTGTAAGACCTTGATAAACCGTTCAGCTTCTTCTTTACCACCAAAGAATTCTAGCCAACGGTGGAACCGTTCATCCGTTGCCTGGGATAAGTTCCGTTGAACCCGGCTACCAGCCGCCGTTAACGTAATATATTTGACACGGCGGTCGTTAGGGTCAACCTTTTGCATCACATAATTTTCCTTTAACAGAACGTTTACTTGGCGCGCAATTGCACTCTTCGAAACGCCCTCCAATTTAGCTAATTCCACCAACGTTTGACCATTCTTGCTCCGTGCCACGTTATCCATGACCATGAATGCTTCGAAAGTCAAATTGTACTTTTGCGTCGGAATGGAAACGAAGTCCCCAATGTACTTAAAAATATGCATGTAGAGATCATCGAATTCCTTTTTTAATTGTGCTTCCGTTACTTCTTCACTAGCTGTCTCTGTCATTATTCGTCCATTACTCCTTTGTTCAGCGTATCCGCTGCCTTTTTTCACCCAACTTTGCGTACGGCTACGGGACCGCATGCATACCCTCTAGGTCTATCATCTGACAACAAACTTATCAGGTGAATAACCCTGCGTACATTTTACCATGAAATTAAGTTATCCGATAATGTTTCGCAAACTGGTTTCAAAAGTCGAACGTTTGTTCTATAATAATGTACGAAGTGCTTACCACAAAGGATGTGCCCATCATGTACCCGAACAGTCCACAAATTAGGCATCTACTCCAAAATGCCTACCAAAATAACCAAGTTACAACGCTCACCCTCAAAGCGGCCACATACACGGGAACCATCGATTTTATCACCGATTCCACTGTCTATCTTGGCTTAACTGCTGGTCGTTCCTTAAAAATTCCACTGGCAGATATTACGCATGTTCAACTACACCAATTACAATCTTGGTGGCATCTTTACGAACACTCTAGCTAGTTCCCTTTATTAGTATCGCCTCTCTTCCCCAAAAAATAAAGGGTCTTTAGCAGATCGTTAATGCTTCCAAGGTAATTCTCTGCAAGCGTTGTCTAAAACATGCTTAGCGGGATTCTCACGAAACACCTAACAAAAACACGCATTTAAATTAGTCCTAGTCTAGTTAAATTATACCGCGCCTAGCCCTGAAAAAGTGACCCCAATTTGCAACGACTGGTAACAATCGAAAAGTTACATAGAATGATTGGTTAATTGGATAAGAGCCTACTCCCATGCAGGGTTTGATTGCCAGTTAAAATATCCTACCAACCATTCATAGGGGGATATAAACGATTGGTGGCCTATCATAGATGCTGATTTTCCTTTGTTAAGCCAACCAGTTTACCTCGCTTTATCAGTTCTGGGCTAAAAAATAGCACCTCCAGAAATCAGGATCTGGACGTGCTAATAACCTTATTTAAAATAAACCTACGCTATCTAGTTCAAATCAGTAAAGGCGCCAGGCAAAATCGCGGCTACCGTGGTCGCCGTAAAAGCCCCTTTCTGGTTAGTTAAGTAGATTGGCGCGTCGGCATCAAAGAATTCAGCAATGACCTGGCGACAGATGCCACAAGGGGCAATGGGACCATCCGTGTTGCCAGTTACCAATAACGCCGTAAAGTGTGTCTCCCCGGCAGCAATTCCCGAGAAGATAGCCGTTCGTTCGGCACAGTTAGTGGCACCAAACGAGGCGTTTTCAATGTTGCATCCACCATAAATCTTACCACTGGCACCCACAGCCGCCGCACCCACGTGAAAATGAGAATACGGGGTATAAGCCTTATCGAGCATTGCCGTTGCAACCGTTAGTAATTCTTGTTGTTCTGCCATGTTGCGGCCTCCTTTTAGGTCAATCAGTTTACACCCTTTATTGTGACACAGTTTAACCGAAAGCGCTACCACTAGATCGTTATTTCTAGTCATTTGGTTAATTTTTCACCAAACAGGCAAACGTTAGGGTAAGCTATGCTAGAATGACACCAATCAAGTCTAGTAAACAAGGGAGATCGTCTGACTTATGAAAGTCCTCCGTAACATTCTTAGTTGGGTGGTGCCGATCGTGGTCGCGGTCGTCATTGTCCTACTTGTTCGTACTTATCTATTTGAAGTTGTTAAGGTTTCTGGTGGCTCTATGGAACCCAATCTAACCAACAACGAACGCATGGTTGTCATCAAGCCATTAAAGTTAAAACGACTCAGTGTCATTGTCTTTGACGCCTATGGTGAAGACCCGGCTGCCGCCCCCAACACTAACTATGTCAAACGGGTGATTGGTCTGCCCGGTGACAAGGTGGTCAGCAAGAACGGCTATATTTACGTTAACAACCAAAAAATCAATCAGTCTTTCATCAGTCAGGCCGAACGTGCGGGTGGGACCGGTAACTGGACCCTCGCCAGTCTTGCTAAGAAGAACCATTGGACTTACCGCGGCAACACCGTTCCTCAGGGACACTACTTCGTCTTAGGTGACCATCGCAGTATTTCCGAGGATAGTCGCGCTTGGGGTTACGTTGATGCTAACAAAGTGATGGGCGTCGTCAAGGTGCCATTTTGGACCGGAACTCGTCAACATCGAACCAACATTAACACCATGGCTAGTTAATTCCTGGGTCAAAAAAATAGGGCTTCCCCAGAATCAGACAGATTCTAGGGAGGTCCTATTTTTTTGACCGCAACTCGCTAGTCTAGCGTTTAGCTAAACATCCGGCGTGTGGCCTTCAACAACGTCTTCGGATCTTTATCATAACGCGGCGTCTTGACCAAATGATCCATGGAAATACCCGCAAAGTGATAGGCAGCAATTTCACCTGAACGAACCGCACTTTGCTCCGTGAAAATCATCTGATACGGTTGTTCTGCAAACTCACCCGTAAAGGCAAGATTGGTCGAGTGTGCTGGAATCACTTCCGGCCGATCGGTCTTAGCCCGATTGTTAAATAAGGCCGAGGCATATGGCATGTGCACTGGAATATTATTAATAATACTGTCTAAAATTTCTGCTTCCTTGTGCTTAATATTATCGGGTCCTGGGTCAACTTTAGACAATTGACCAATCAACTCTTGTGCCATTTCTTTCCCAGTCATCTTAATGTACTGTTTGTGGACAAACTCTCCAGTCCGTCGTGGGTAAAGGAAGTATCCCCAAATAACTGTTTCATTAGGCTTTTGCGTCGTGAAATGTGGTTGATGGTGCACCACAATCGACATATTAACATCCTTTTGCCCCAGCTTAGTGATTGGCGTCGTGGACAGGAAGGAGTTCAGGGCATTCCCAGGCATCTGTGTGGTGATCCGTGTAATTTCGTTTAACAACAAGTGATTCTTAGTGGTCAGCGTAAAGCTGGTCCATTCGGAATTCTTCCGGTCGTTAAAGAACTTATCTGGCGTGCCTAGATTATAGAAACGTTCCGTGGCTTTCTTCCACAGTGCGGCACTAATCCCGTATTCCATATTTTCCACAGCCGGAGTGTTGTAATCCCCCATGCTAGTGGAATCCGTAATGGACCCGTTTGTGAAGATAACGGCGGTGTTATCGTCAATTGGTACCAATTCTTCGGTGTCATCCGTGGTATTCTTCACGTGAATCCCGGTAACTGTAATCTCATCTTGCATCGGACTATCGGCAAATTCCCAATCAGTGACAATCCGGTTACCAATAAAGGTGACGCCTTGACCTTTCAGGTAATTAATCAGTGGTAGCATCATGCTTTCGAACTGATTGTACCGCGTCCGGTTAACTCCGACTAAATGTTCAATTTGCGTAAATTCATAAATCATTTGGTGCATGTAACGGCGCAGTTCCTGAGCTGAACTTTCTACCCGAAAGGCGAAAGTCGTTTCCCACATATACCAAAAGTTAGTCTGGAACATGTGCGGGTCGTCCTTAAAGTATTCGGCGATCGTGACATTATCCAACTTTGTTTCTTCGTCATCTGGCATCAAAACCAGCTTGGATAACAGCACCCGATCCTTATTGTTCAGACCCAGCTTGCCACCATCAATGATCCCCTTACCCCCTTGGAGTAAACGGGCTTTATCGAACGTCCGGTGATGTGCATCAAAGTCACGCGTATCTTCGGCCGCCGTCATTCCTGGCTCCGTGGTTGACGGAATCCGGTCCAGTAAGTCCATTAAATCAACGTAGGTCCGGTAGTTTAACATCCGACCACCCCGAGCCACATACCCAGTCTGGTTATCTAATGGATGATTCTTATTCCAGTATTCATCCGTGAAGTCGTGTGCTTCCCCACCATCATTGGACCCGTGCATATCGATGCCATAAAAAGTAATCTGATCGCCACGCCAATGGCCTTCTTGAATCAGATAAACTGCTGCGGCCATATTTGCTAAACCCGCACCAATCATTACTGCTTTTGTCTTTACCATCAAAAAACACCTCCGTAGATTCTTGCTGCTTTTTACACACCCATTATGCGTGCTTTGTCAAAGATTGTAAAGCGGTTACTTCGGGTACCGAAAAACATTAAGAATCCTTAATCTGGCGGGGATTGTGACAGGCCATGTTGTAACTATTTGATCCACTTGGCCGCCCTTTTTTCACCCAAAAAACGGCCACCAATTGGCAGCCGTTTTCAGATAATTCACGTTTTAAATTTAGTCTGCAGGCATGAACTTGCCAGCCGTCAATTGTGACGCCACAACCCAGCCCTTGCTGGAAACGTACAGGTAGTTCACGTTCTTCTTGTTTTCTTTAACCGTGATCTTCTTGGTTGCGTAGTAAGTCTTGCCACCAGCTAAAGTCCCCTTCTTCGTCAAGGTTACCTTAGCCTTATCTGCGGCAAACTTGCCGGTAAAGAAAGCCACGCTACCGTTACCCTTGTAGTGGAAAGCTGATTTCTTGAGACTTGTTGCGCTAACCAATGTGTAGGTCTTGCCAGCAACCTTATCTGCGGCCTTCTTGGTAACCTTCTTGCCGTCAGCTGCCTTAAAGATTCCCTTGGTCAACTTAGACAAAGCAACCCAGCCCTTGGTCTTGCCATTGGAGGTCTTCACGTAAACATACGTCACGCTCTTAGCCTTGGCTGTCTTAGTTGCTTTAGTTTTAACCACAATCTTCTTCGTTGCGTAATACGTCTTTTGGCCCGTCAATGAGCCTTTCTTGGCCATAGTTACTTTGGCTTTGTCTGCGGCAAATGCAGCACTATATAGTGCTGGACTGCCACTCTTAACGTGGAAAGCCGCTTTCTTCATACTCTTTGAGCTAACCAAAGTTAATGTGGTTTTCTTAGCCGCGGTCTTGGTCGCTGCTAAAGCTGTTGCGCTCCCGTTAGTTGGTGCAATCGCCCCTACACCTAATGGTAATACCATGGCTGCCGCTGCAGCAATCATTGCAACTTTCTTCATCATAACAATTACCCCCCGTAGATTATATGTCCGAACCCATCTCTGAATTCACAGATATCATAGCACATCTCTCCTCGGACAACCGACTTGACTACTCGAAAGTCGTCCTGAATGTGCAAAAACACTGATCCACTAGTAAATTCAGGCAACAAACCTTGACTTCCCCAAATGAGTGCGCCCACTAAAAAAGCGTAGATGCTAAATATCTTAGCACTTACGCTTTTAATCTCACGCTTTCGTTTCCTTAGCAATCGCTTTGGCAATTAGTGATGTGAAGTAACGATTACCCTGATTATTCGGGTGAACATGATCACTCACAAACCAACTACTATGTGTCTTCGCAGTTGTGTACCAATCAATAACGTGGACATTTTTATACTTAGCCGCCGTTTTTGCAATTCGGTTATTTACTGAATCTTGCCATTCACGGGTTGGGACGTGCGCCGTCACCCAGAAGATTTGGTGATCGGTACCAATTGCGTGCACAATATCATCGGCCTGCTGAGGCGTCACATAACCATTAGTCCCAATATTCACTAAGACATTCTTGGCTAGTTCACCCCGCTGAGCAAGGCTGTGAATGACTCCCGGAACCGCATCAGCTTGCCGACCAACGGCCCCATCTACAACCGCCCCCGGAAAGACTTGTTGCAAGTCACCAGAGTCGTCCAGCAACACGGAATCGCCGACCGCCGTTAACGGCGTCTGCTTGCTACTTCGTAGTTCATCAGCCGATAAGAAGTACGTTTTCGCAATCTTTTTATCCGCTTTGGATAACTTCGCTAAAGCCGCAGCCTTATCATGCTTTCGTTGCGAGGCCGCTTTTGCCAAAGCGCGTTGTTTCTTGGCTGCCGCGGCATTCTTTTTCTTAGCCGCTGCTTGTCTTGCCGTAATCGTCTTTTGTAACGCTGTCGGTTGTGCGCTAGCTGGTTGTTGAACGAAACCCACAGCCGATAAACTAAACAGTAAGGCGGCAACCACCCCTAATCCGCTCGCCCAACGATGGCGACTAGGTTGATGGAAATACTGCACCACATCCTGCGTAAGTTGCCCATAATGGTAATGGCGCATTGGATTCTCAATTAACCGGTAACTCAACTCCGTGACCAACATAATCAAGGCCAGCTCAATCAGCGAATTTAGTAACGGGTGATTACCAATATTAACCCGGGCCTCATAAAAAATCATAACGGGAAATTGATACAAGTAAATGCCGTAGCTTCGCTGCCCAATATAGCTGAAGACCGGATTCGTCAACACGCGATTCAAATCACTGCCGGGATGCGCTACCGTTGCCACTAGAATTCCTGACAATAACGTAAACCAGAACATCCCACCACGATAAGTGCTGGCTGCTTGGCCACTCATATTGAAGAACATCCAGATCAACATGAGCAGTGACAAACCACCGGCAATATCCAAAATTAACCGGTGAGCGGAAGTCACTTGCGGATTGAGCTTGTGAGCCGGCCACAAGAAGGCCATCGCCGTGCCAATCAAAATCGCAAACATCCGCGTATCAGTACCATAATAAACCCGGTTCGTATTGGCCGGATCGTATAGAATGGCCATCAATACGGCCGACAGAATGGCCACGCCCAATAAAATAGCGGCTGCTCGTAGTCGCTTACGTAAGAATAAGAGCAAGCCCAGTACCACAAAGGGCCAAACGAGATAAAATTGTCCTTCAATCGACAGTGACCATAAATGTGTGAATGGCGACTCCCCACTAAACCGATCGAAGTAGGATTGTCCGTGCTTAATCTCAAACCAATTGTACCCATAAATGAGATTTGTCAGCACCGTACCACGAATATTTAACAACAGACTCCGCTGAAATAGCGTAATGTAGGCCGTGGTCCCCAGTAACATGGTGACCAGTGCCGGGTAAAGTCGTTTTAGCCGTCTGCCGTAGAAGCCAAGAATATTGATGCCTTGGGTCTTATCCCACTCTTGAATCAGTAAATATGTAATCAGATAGCCCGAAACCACGAAGAAAATCGGAACACCTAAGTACCCCCCTTGAAGTGTTGACGGCGCTAAATGATAGATAATAACCCCTAAGACTGCCAACGTCCGAATGCCATCAAATCCCGTAATATAACGCCGCTTGCCCGCATGCTGACGCCGGACTGCTTCCCGCGTTAGTCGCGTGTAAGATTGTTCCATATCCATTACTCCTTTTTCCACCAAACCGATTACTAAGCTTTTGGTGACACTCCCCCAAATGGTCGTTCGCCAATTTTTAAGCCGCGTTATTTATTTTAGTGTGTTCATAACCAGACTAACAACCAATCTTGTAGCACCTCATGATTTCTCTATCATAAATCACGGCTACAAATCAAACTTCTATTAAGTACCCCTATCATATAATGTTTAGTCAAGTGAAACAACGATTTTCCACTATCTTTATAAATTGTAAAATTTGCCAGTCGGTTGGGCTCACTTCCAACAATTCGGCGTTATTCACTTGTTTAGTCATAATCGCCCAATTCGGTTAGTTTGGTCAATTGCTTAACTTTAGAATGGGAAACAACGAGGTCAGCCTTAAATCCCGACAAATTATCGATCCTAGCTGGCGGTTAACCGCTTTCATGATATACTAGGAACAAGTGTTTAATCGAAGGAGGAGTTCAGTAATGTCTAGCGTTAAGCCCTTTACCCCAGAAAATGTCCGCCATTATCCCAAGGTGGAGTTACACTGCCACCTTGATGGTTCCATCTCACTTTCAGCAATCCGGCAAATGGCGGCCGTAACGAACAGCCCCCTACCAGCCGATGATGCCGACCTCCGCCAATTGGTCACGGCCCCGCTAGAAACGACTAGCCTGATTGATTACTTGCAGCGATTCCAAGTGGTTACTGACCTGATGCAAACGCCTGAACAATTGCGAATTGCTGGTTACGATATGGTTCAGACCGCGGCCGAAGATGGCCTTATTTACTTAGAGGCTCGCTTTGCCCCAGCAATTTTTACCGCACAAGGTTTAACCGTTAAAGAAGCCATCGCCGCCACACTCGATGGTTTGCATGCTGGTACTCGAGAATTCGGCATCCCAGTCAACGCAATCGTTTGTGCCATGCGCGATCAACCCCTAGCGGACTGTATCGCGGTCTTTAAGACGGCAGCCGATTTTGCCGACCAAGGCGTTGTTGGCCTAGACTTTGCTGGTGATGAAGCCAACCATCCCGCCATTGACTTGGCACCCGCAGTGAAGGCCGGGTTAGCCACTGGCCTGCCATTTACCCTTCATGCTGGAGAAGCCGGTCCCGTGGACAATGTGGCGGTCTCACTAACGCTCGGCGCGCAACGAATTGGTCATGGCGTTCATATGAGCGGCTTCCCGGCAACGATCAACCAAGCCAAACGAGCCGGTGCCACCATTGAAATGTGTCCCACCAGTAATGTCCAAACTAAAGCGGTTGTCGATTATACCGCCTTTCCGCTAGCCGAATTCCTCAGCGCCGGATTAAAAGTCACCTTAAATACGGATGATCGCACCGTTTCTGACGTCACGCTCACCAGTGAAATCATGCGGATGCACGATGAATTCGGTCTCAACTGGTCTTTACTGGAGCAGTTGACCCTCAATGCTATCGACGGTGCCTTTCTCAACGATCCGGCTAAAGAAAAACTACGTGAACGCGTGCGGGCCGCTGCAAGTACGGTGAATCAATCATAGTTAAAAAACAACAGACTGACCGCTGCTCTCATCAGTGAGGGCTAGCGGTCAGTTTTTCATTTTTAACTACCGTCTTAGATTTGCTATAATCAGGCTAAACATGCTTGAAAGTGAGGTAAACCAATGTCTGTTGATTATCCTTATCAGGATGCCTTTGATCGTCTACTCGACCAGCGTGACATGGCTACGGCCACTCATGATGAGTACACGGCAACATTAAAGGACTTTTTCCACTACTTAGAAAACTTCAATCCAACTTATCAACGTACCCATCAAGTCAATCAGTTACAAACAACCGACGTCCAGCAGTATTTAAGTATGTTGGTGACGGCTCGTCAAATTAAAAATCAAACTTACAATAAGATTCTTTCCCATCTCAACGTCTACTTCAAATTTCTCTTTTCTCATCAATGGACCCCTTATTTGCCCACACTGGACCTTAAAAGCAAGCCCAAGCAACCCGCTCAACCAATTAATTATCAATGGGTCGACAACCTTGAAACCTTTTTGCGTGATGAACGCCTCCACGTATACACCCGATTGACCCTCTTATTAATTGCCCAAGGCTATCCGGAACAGGCTTTCTTAACGCCCGGCATGACCGCTCAACTACAGCCTACTAACTGGTCGCCAGCTGCTCGTCAGTTTCTCAAGCGATTTCAGGCCTTCATTATTCCCTTGCAACAACGGTTCCAGTGCACCGATTGGTTTTTGAAACAACGCGCAGCGGCCGATCCCCATTTAACGCTACCTGGTTTGCATAAGTATTTACGACCGGATGAAGCGATTATTGGCTTTTCTTTGAGTCCCACCGTTTTATATCAAGGTTACTTAATTAACTATCTTCGGCGTAATCCCCAAAAAACTGATCAGGAGGTCATTGCCGCCCTGCATCTACCACCGGATTCGATCGATTATTATCGTCGATTGGCCCAACGTGCCGATTAATTTTCCTTTTTGAAGGTGATCCCCTTATAATGAAACTATTGGGGGACACTATCATGCAGAAAAAATTCGGGTATTTAGGTGGTTGTTTGGTACTCATCATTGCCATCATCGTGGGGGTTGGACTTCGTCAACGATCTGCCCATCAAGCAACACCAGCAACTGCCCATCGTCCGGTTACACAAACCAGTCACGTTAAAACAACTCACGTTGCCACGACTAAACCGTGGATCAAACTTAAACGACCACTTCAGTTACCAATTCTGATGTATCACAGTATCTCTAGCGGCAATAATTTACGCGTGCCCAAGCAACAGTTCGTTCAAGAACTAACGTATTTAAAACAGCATCACTACCGCACCCTCACTGCGGCCGAAGCAATTCGGGCTTTAAAGACCAATACCATTCCGCAAAAGAAAGTCGTCTGGCTAACCTTAGATGATGCGTATAAAGACAATACAAAAATTATGGCAACCCTGAAAAAGGATCATTTTCACGCGACCATCAATGTCATCACTGGCTTCACCCACAAAACCAATCATCTGTCATTGGCCCAACTTAAACAGATGAAAGCAACCGGCCTAGTTGATTTTGGTAGCCACACCGTTCATCACCTCGACCTCAATGCCTTAACAACGGCCCAGCAACGAACGGAAATAATCAGCTCCAAATCATGGCTGGATCAGCACCTCCACCAAACGACCACCCTCTTATGTTACCCCGCCGGTCGCGCCAACGCGGCTACTCATAAATTAGCTAAACAGGCAGGGTATCAACTGGCGTTAACAACACAAGAAGGCTTGGCAAGCTTACATGAAGGTCGTTATAATCTATCCCGGCTACGCGTAACACCGGGGATCAGTACGGCCACCTTTGCGACGTTGATTAACGTTCATCATTCATAAGCTTCCTAATGACCCCGACGACTGTTCGGGGCTTTTTGGTAGCCGCTGTTTATTTCAACATAAAAATGTAAGCGGTGTCTATTGCGGAATGACGCGGTTCAGCGTACAATAGAGGTAGTTAAACCATACACAAGGAGGTCTTTTCCATGGGGAGCATAGTAACGTTAGTGACTTGGTCAGCAATGATCGTGTTAATTGGTGCGGAAATCATTCGGGGGATCTTTATGTTTCGGGGTTAAGTTCAGTCATAAATAATAATAAATCGTCGCGATCCATTCAGCAGGTATTGAAGCTGAACGGATCGCTTTTTAATTACCCCTTCACTGAAGATAAGCAACCAATCAGCCACCTGGCTTCAGAATTTTATCGTTGACAGATGTAAACGATGGCGATATACTAATTTCGTTAATTGGGATTACATTTGTAAACAAAGGCTTGGTTTAGTCGTTTAGCGATTCGACCGAATTAAGTCATTAGGTGATCACCACCATTTTTAGTGTCACTTACCGTATTCCTCATACTTATCTAGACTGAAAGGACTGGTTTATCATGCTCAAACTAACTGTACTCATTGTTGGTCTCTTAATTATTGGTTTTATTCTTTGGTGGTTCTTTGGTCCCCACCACGCCACTACCGTCACTGCCGCCACCCATGGGCAAACCCAAAATATCGATATTGAAGTCAATGGTGGCTACTCACCCGAAAATATCGTGCTCAAACAAGGTATCCCGGCAACGCTAAGTTTTGTTCGTCAAGACGCGTCCAGTTGTTTGGACCACGTCGTCTTCGCCGATTTTGGCATTAACCAAGAACTTCCACGTCATCAAAAGGAAGTCATTCACATTGATACTAGTAAGCCTGGTAACTTCCAATGGGCTTGTGGTATGGATATGTTCCACGGTAACTTAACGATCAAATAAAAAGGAGTTGGCCACGCTTGTCAATCACTAAACGTTTTTGGATTTCATTCATTTTCTCCTTGCCAATGTTGGCTGGTATGATTTTAATGCCATTCGGCTGGATGCTGCCAGGCGGGGCTTGGACCCAACTTGGGTTAACCACTGTCATCATGCTACTATCGGCCGGCCCCTTTATTCAAAGCGCTTGGGCCTCGTTCACCAAGCACCACGCTAACATGGATACACTAGTCGCTATTGGAACGGCAACGGCCTACTTTTACAGTATCTATGCGATGGTGACCCACCAAGCCGTCTTTTTTGAAAGTGCTGCTTTTGTCACAACGTTTGTTCTCCTCGGACAAGTCTTTGAGGAAAAAATGCGGCACAATGCCTCTAATGCCGTTGAAAAACTGGTTAATTTGCAAGCCAAAGACGCTGAGGTACGCCGTGGCGATCACTTTGTCAAAGTACCCCTCGCTGCTGTCAAATTAGGTGACACCATTCGCGTGAAACCCGGCCAAAAGATCCCGGTTGATGGGACGATCGTTAAGGGTAGCTCCAGCGTTGACGAATCAATGGTGACGGGGGAAAGTATGCCCGTTACCAAAACGGTAACCGATCCTGTCATCGGCTCGACACTAAACAACACCGGTACCTTTTGGTTTAAGGCCGATAAAATTGGGGATCAAACCCTACTATCGCAAATTGTCGACCTGGTAAAAAAGGCCCAAAATAGTCACGCCCCTATTCAAAAATTAACGGATAAGGTCTCCGACATTTTTGTGCCGGTTGTCTTGATTCTGGCAATTGCCACGTTCCTCGCCTGGTACGTTCTGTTGAATGCCAGCCTCGCTAATGCACTGATCTTTGCGGTCTCCGTTGTCGTTATTGCCTGCCCATGTGCGCTGGGTTTAGCGACGCCCACGGCCTTAATGGTTGGCACGGGACGCGGCGCTAAAATGGGGATTCTTATCAAAAATGGGGAGGTTCTGGAAGCCGTTAACGACGTTCAGACCGTTGTTTTTGACAAGACAGGCACACTCACTGTCGGCAAGCCCCAAGTCACCGATATCATTGGGGATTCAAAGCAGGTCCTTCAAATTGCTGCTAGTCTAGAGGACTCATCAGAACACCCATTGGCAGCAGCAATTTTAGCTAAGGCTAAAGCTGACAACATCTCCACGCTTCCGGTTGAGAACTTCACTGCGATTGAGGGTAAGGGAGTTGCCGCAACCATTAGTGGTCAACAAGGAGTCGTGGGTAACCAGAAACTCTTAGGCGATCTGACCTTTGACAAGCAGTTACAACAACAGGAAACCCGGCTGCAAAACGAGGCCAAAACCGTGGTATTTGTGGGTCTGGATGACCGCATTATCGGGTTGATCGCCATTCAAGATGCCCCTAAACCAACCTCAAAAGAGGCCATTGCAGCCTTACGTGCACGTGGTCTAAGAACCGTCATGCTAACAGGAGATAATCAACGGGTAGCCCAGGCTGTCGCGCAACAAATTGGGATTGATGAAGTGATTGCCGATGTCTTACCAGGCGATAAGGCCGCCCAGATTAAGCAATTCCAACATGATGGCAAAGTGGCCTTTGTCGGTGATGGTATCAACGATGCGCCAGCACTGACGACAGCCGACGTCGGTATTGCAATGGGGTCCGGCACAGATATTGCCATTGATTCTGGTGGCATTGTCTTAGTCAAAAACGACTTACGTGACGTCGATAAGGCCTTGGCGTTGAGCCAAAAAACGTTTAGTCGTATTAAACTAAACCTCTTCTGGGCCTTCATCTATAACGTCCTTGGTATTCCCGTGGCGGCAGGTGTCTTCTTCGCGATTGGCTTATCACTCAGTCCTGAACTGGCTGGTCTAGCAATGGCATTTAGCTCCTTATCCGTCGTGGCAAGCTCCGTCTTGTTAAATCGATCTAAGCTCACGACCACTATCAGTGGTGCTTAATAAACGAAGACCCCCCGCAGTTACTGGCGATGATGCCCAGTAACTGCGGGGGGTCTTTTTTTATCACTTTATGCGGTTTGCTTAAAATTTAGGCAATCTTAGTTAATCACCGACTGGATGCCAACCGTTATTATCAGTCAGGCGATTTAAGAACGCCATATCCTGTTCATTAATCGTAAAGTCCAACTGCGCATTAGCTTGTACATGAGCCATTGACCGGGCCTTAGGGAGTGGTGCCACCCCATTTTGAATGACAAACCGTAACGCTAATTGTGGAATCGAGACCCCATAGTTACCAGCTACCCGTTCTAGCTCTGGACTATCCACCAAACCACCCGTTGCCAAGGGTGAATAAGCTTGAACGACAATCTCATTTGCCGTTGCTGTATCGACAATTGAGGCCTGAGTGTGACCGACATAGTATTGAATTTGATCAACAGCGGGCTTAACCGTTAAGCCATCCCAGGTCAGCAAATTGTTGAGGTCATGGGAATTAAAGTTAGACACCCCAATTGCTTTAGCTCGACCGCTCTGATAAATCGTCTGCATCGCACGCCAAACCTCACGATTTTCAGCATCATGGTTGGAACCCATTTGGGCCCACGGCCACGGCGCATGAATAATGTAAGAATCAACATAGTCTAAGTCTAACGCAGCTAAGCTACTTTCGAAATCGGCTAACGTTTCATCATAAGTCTTGGATTCAGCGGGTAATTTTGTCTGAATAAAGAGGTCTTCTCGGGCGACATCACTGTCACGAATTGCCTCACCAACGCTCGCTTCATTGCGATAAGCCTTCGCCGTATCAATAAATCGATAGCCAGCTGTTAGTGCGCGACTAACCGCTTCATAGGTTTCTTGACCCGGCTTCGTTTGCCACGTCCCAAAACCAACCTTGGGCATCTCTAGACCATTGTTCAACGCAAAGGTTTCTGTAATTGTTGTCATCCAAAAGTCCTCCTTTAATCGTTCATAATGCCATCTTACCCCCTTCGTCCCACACGAAGGCAACTCAAAACATCTACTTATCAAAAAAGGACTGGTTATTTCCAGTCCCTGAGTCCTTGTAGATTAGGTCGTAAAAATCTGGGCCATCGGTTTAACCAAGGCCGTTAATAACGGATCGGTCTGATCAGTTTGTTGAAACACGACCCGATCAGCAAATAATGTGGCTGTTTGAGCCGCTTGATACGTGATTTGTTGCTGCACACCGGCTTGCCGGTCGGTGACGGTCGCTTGCGCAACAGGATCGCCCGCCGATACCACTCCCCGACGTAGTTGTTGTGCAGTTAATCGGGTTTGCACCGCTGTGGTCAAGCCACCAGCTTGCGTCCGATACCACACCCCCGCCTGCTGGGAAGTTGGTGCCGCAGTGACGGTCGTTGCCAAACCATTGCCTAGCTGAATCTGCCGACTGGTTAGCGCGGTAGTCTCCAATCGATAGCTCTGTTTGAGTTGTTTAATTAACTTGTTCATTGCTGAGAAAGTTGTGTCACCACCCAGAATGGTGGCAATCATCCGCTGCCCATTCACGGTATAGGTCGCCGTAAAACATAACTTCGCATTCTCAGTATAGCCAGTCTTCAGCCCATCAATGTGACTCGCCTTTTTGTACTGTGATTTACCGGGCAAACAACTATTCTCATTATAAATTTTGGTGCCATTAATAGTGGCCTGCGTCTTGCTAGCAACCGCTGTTATCGTTGGGTCAGCAGCCAGTAAGTGTTGGGCCACCACGGTGATGGCTTTCGCAGAGACCAAGTTCTCTTCCTTTTTTCCAGTTCCAGCTAATACCAAATGATAATCCTTCAAATCCGTATTATCCAGGCCCGATGAACTGATAAAATGGGCATCGATTCCCCAGTCTCGACTCTGTTGATTCATTAACTGAATAAATTTTGCATTACTTCCGGCAACGTACTCGCCTAGAGCCGTAGCCGCGCTATTGGACGATGCAATCATCGCCGCCGCTACTAACTGACGGACCGTAAAGCTTTCACCCTTTTTCATCCGCAATGACGAATACGTATAGCTATGACTGAGCTTTAACAAGTCTTGACTCATGGGCACGTTATCCGTCCATTTAATTTGCCCATCATTAATGGCCTTCACTGTTAAGTAAACGGTCAGCAACTTGGACAGCGAGGCAATCGGATACTTTTTATTGGCATTTTGTTGGTAAAGTACCTGACCGCTCTGCGCATCCATGACGTAGGCCGCCCGCGCAGCCACCTTAGATACCGTCTTGGTTGCCGCAGCACTAGCGGTTGGTCCACCACCAAGTAGGCTACCGATAAGGCCCAGTACAGCCCCCCACCGTAACCAGCGTTTTAACATCTTCACGTGTTAAACGCCCCTTTCCGTAACACAATTTTTTTAATCGTTTATCTTTTCTTGATTGACGTAACTCGTATTATACAAAAATAATCTTTAAAAAGGCATAGTGCTAAACTATTTTTGCCGAAACTTTAATTTATTATTAGCACATTTGTAAAAAAGTCTCTTCCTTGACACATCATGACTACAGATGTAGACTCAAGTCAGTTATTAAAGATTACATTTGTAGTCTAAGGGGGGAGTCACTTATGTCAAATACAACATTAACCGTCTCCATTTCCGACGCCGAATGGCGGGTCATGCGGATTGTGTGGACGTTAAATCAGGCCGATAGTCATACCATCATTGAACTTCTTGAGCGCCAACACGACTGGAAAGCCCCGACGATTAAGACCTTAATTGGACGTCTGGTCAAAAAAGGCGCCTTGGCAACCACCAAACAAGGCCGTCAATATATCTACACACCACTTATCGATGAACAAACGGCCATGGACACGGCCCTACAAACCGAGCTTGATCAGATGTGTGCGATGCACCGCGGCAAAGCTTTGACCCACGTATTAGAACAAACTGAACTGAGTCAAACGGATATTCAACAGTTAATTGGGACACTAACCCAGAAGCTACCGCAGGCGCCTCAAATGGTCGACTGTGACTGTTTACCAGCAGATTGTGAAGGGAGCTGTGAATCATGAAAGAACACGAAATGATGACCCACGATCACATGGACCAAATGGATATGGCTCATGGCGATCACATGAATATGAACGATATGGACATGGGCGATGGCCATATGATGCACATGGGCAACTTAAAGCGTAAGTTCTGGGTTTCCCTGATTCTGACCATCCCCATTATTCTCATGTCACCAATGATGGGTGTCACCCTGCCCTTCCAGTTAACCTTTCCCGGTAGTGATTGGGTCGTCGCCATCTTAGGCACGATTCTCTTCATTTATGGTGGTGCCCCCTTCTTCAGCGGTGCCAAGGCCGAACTCCAAATGAAGCAACCGGCAATGATGACGCTCATCACGATGGGCGTTGGTGTGGCTTACATCTACAGTATTTATGCCGTCATCGCTAACGACTTATTCCATGTCACCCCGATGGTCAACAATTTCTTCTGGGAACTTTCCACTTTAATTGTCATCATGCTATTAGGACACTGGATTGAAATGAACACCGTCATGAATGCCGGGTCAGCCGTGGATGCCTTAGGCAAGCTACTCCCACAAACTGCCCACGTCGTTGATGACGCTGGCACCACCCACGACGTTTCCCTAAATGACCTACAAGTTGGCCAGACAGTGGTTGTTCGTGCTGGTGAGCAAATTCCCGCGGATGCGACGATTGTAACTGGGACCTCCGCAGTTAATGAATCCCTAGTCACTGGTGAAGCCGCTGCCGTCAAAAAGGTTACGGGCGACCAAGTCATCGGCGGTTCCGTGAATGGCACCGGAACATTTACGGCTAAAGTCACCGGAACTGGTGATTCCGGTTATCTCGCTCAAGTCATGGACTTGATCCAAAATGCCAAGAATGCAAAGTCAACCTCAGAAAATTTGGCTGATCGCGTGGCTGGTTGGTTGTTCTACGCCGCTTTATTCGTTGGTATTCTGGCTTTCCTCATTTGGTTAACGGTGGCCAACCTAGCCGTGGCACTTCCCGTAGCGGTAGCCGTCTTCGTCATCGCCTGCCCGCATGCATTGGGCTTGGCTGTCCCATTAGTTGTCGCACGGAGTACAGCACTAGCCGCTCAAAATGGCTTACTCATCCGTAATCGCAATGCCATGGAAGATGTCAAACACTTAAAGTTTGCGCTGATGGATAAAACGGGAACTTTGACTATGGGGCATTTTCAAGTGAACCATTTGATTAGCTTAGACCAAGACTACAGTGAAGAAACCATTTTACGCTTACTAGCTAGCCTGGAAAGCGGCTCTAGTCATCCACTAGCAACCGGGATTCTTAGCGCTGCTAAGGCACAACAAATTACCTACACAGCCGCTACTGACACGCATCAAGAAACTGGGATGGGCCAGTTTGGTACCATCGATGGCGTCACTTATGGTGTCGTTGCCGTTTCCTATTTGGAGCAACACCACTTAACTTACGATCAAGCCCAATTCAAGACCTTAGCCGCTGAAGGCAATTCACTCAGCTATCTCGTCACAGGTGACCGGGTCTTAGGGTTAGTCGCTGAAGGTGATCAGATCAAACCAAACGCCCAGCACCTCGTCAGTGAATTAAAGCGCCAAGGGATTACCCCCGTTATGCTGACGGGTGATAATCAAGAAACGGCGAATAAGGTCGCCCACGCTGTTGGGATTGAGGATGTACAAGCTCGCTTATTGCCAGAAGACAAGGAACGTCTCGTTCAACAGTACCAAGCCTCTGGTAAAGTCCTCTTTATCGGCGATGGGGTCAACGATGCCCCAAGTTTGGCCCGAGCAGATATCGGGATGGCAATTGGCTCTGGTACCGATGTCGCGATTGAATCGGCGGACATTATCTTGGTCGCCAGTGATCCAGCCGACGTCATTCAATTCCTAGACTTAGCGCGCGCGACGACACGGAAGATGACCGAAAACCTCTGGTGGGGGGCTGGCTACAACTTAATCGCGATTCCACTGGCAGCTGGAATCTTGGCCCCCATTGGTTTCATGCTTGATCCCATGGTCGGTGCCGTCATCATGTCACTTAGCACCGTGATTGTGGCAATTAACGCGATGACCTTAAAACTCAAACCTGTCAAATGACACGGTAACTGTCTACCAGATAGTTTACCTGCACTATAAAAAAAGATCGGTCCACTCAGCTGTTTAAGTCCTGAGTAGACCGATCTTTTGGGTTTTGCTAAGTTTCTGCGCGTCGACGGCGGAAAAAGTTCATCATCTTACGACCGTTCAAGGATAAGACCATGACGGCTAAAATAATTAAAGCACCACCAACTAAATCGAAAGTTGTCAGTTGCACATTTAAAAAGATGACCGAGAACACCGTCGCCGATAAGGGTTCAAAAGCATCTAATAGACTCGCCGTTGTTGGTAAGATATAACCTAAGGCGTGGGCAAACATTAAGAATGGAATGACCGTCCCAAAGATAATAATCAGTAAAACCAGCCCCCATTCAGCCGCGGTTAGCGTGACATGTACTCGCCACAACGGGCCAAAGACATTTAAGCAAATCCCGGCCACGAACAAGCCCCAACCGGTTACCGCCATAGCCCCAAATTTAGGTAACAAGGGGCGTGGGATCAAGGTGTTCGTCGCCACCCCGATTGCCGATAGACCGCCCCAGATGAGCACCACTGGTGAAATCGCTAGGCTAGTCAAGTGTCCATGCGTCACAATCAACAAGGTCCCCACGAAGGCCATCACCATCCCAATGCCTTCGGGACGAGTCGGCGTCATGTGCTTAAACAGGAAATAATAAATACTAATGATAAAGGGGCCTAAGAACTGAATGATTGTCGCAATGGGCGCGTTACCAAACTTCACCGCTTCAAAGTAACATAGCTGAACTGGGACCAGTCCCAGTAGACCGTAGCTAATGACACGTAGTCCGGTGGCTCTTTGCCGCCAAATTTGAAATGGCTGGGCGTGAATTAGTTGACCCCAAATCAACAGAATGGCCCCAGCGCTAATCATTCGAATCTGGGTCAGCCACAGAGCGGTCACGTGATGATTTAACGTAAACAACGTGCTCGCAGCAACCCCAGAAATCCCCCACAACATGCAGGCAATGCTCGCCAATAGCACGCCTCGTAAATGGTGTTGGCGGGTCATTGACACCACTTCCCATCAATCCTTAACTTCATTAACATGTCAATCCCTCTTACTCATCAAATTTCACAAAGTACTAACCATTATAGCAGATAATGACCGGCAATCTAGGCCCCTTTGTCCAATTTTTTTCGAATTTAATTGCTAAAGCGGTTTCTTTTTAATGGCTAGTTAATCGCGTCTGGTCGCCGGTTTGAACCATCGGAACTAATCTTGCATCGGCCTTTCCATAAATAAAAAGAGCCCGACTAAAATCGTCGCGCTCAGTGGATTATTCAGTTAACGTTGCGGCCGGACGACCGCTAAGAAGTCCTGTAGGGCTTGTGGATCAGTCAATTGCCGATTGCATTGTGCACTATCACGACAAATATAATTGCCGTTGCGCGTATATGTCCCGAGTCCAGAGGTCTTCGTCGTTGAGACAAACAACGACACGTTACCAATCGTCTGACAGATCGCGCAAACCCCTTTGACGGTTTGTGGTGCCAGATCACCGCGGATACCGATAAACCGCTCGTGGTCTGGTATAACCAGGTATTTCTTCTGACTGCCCCCATCGTTCCAACCAAGATAGGTTAATTCATGCAGATTCAAACTGGCCCACGCTGGTTGTTTTAGCTTTTTCACCTTGCGGAACAGCTTTCCCAGTTGTTTGGTACTGAACTGCGGAAAGGGAATCACAGCGGGTTCTAGTAACGGTAACAACTTCGCCGCTTCCTTACGACTGAGGCGATCCGGCTGTAACCCAGCCAGAAATGCTTGCGTTAAGGGGGCGCCCTCCGGTAAGAATGGTGTCACATAGGCAATTGTCTCAGCCCGAATAATCGATCGCATATGGCGATCATTGACGGCTAAATAGGCACTTACCAAGGCGTTAACGTGTTGTTTGATGTCACTATACTCATAGGCAGTAATTGTTGGTTCCATGATATTAAATTCCTTTCAGATTGACAAACCTGACACTTCTCTGAAAGGGTCTCGCAGAAAAGTGTCGCTAACTAGCAGCACTTTTCCGTACGAATAACGATGCCATCATCGTTGATCATCTCCTTAATTTTAGCCTAATTTGGCTAAAGCGGCTGTAAGTATACCGAACTTCATCCCAAATAGCAACCGGCCAAAAATTAACGAACCAATTTTCGATCCCTATATTTATCCGTATAAATATTCTGCAAACTATGCTACAATAAACAAAACAACGCTGGAGGCGGTTTCATTTGAAAACAGAAAAAGAAAAATTTCTTGCGGGCGAACCTTATAACATCATGGATCCCGAGTTAGCTGCTGAGGAGACCAAAGCCCGTCGTTTATGCAAGATTATCAATGAACTGGACGACACCGCCGCTGCTGAAAAGGACCACACCATCCGCCAGCTCTTTGGCTCTGTTGGTAAAAGCCCATGGATTCAACCCAATTTCCGTTGCGATTTTGGCTATAACATTCACGTTGGCGATAACTTTATGTGTAATTATGACAATGTCATCTTAGATATTGCACCAGTGACCATTGGTAATCACTGTATGTTGGCGCCCCACGTACAAATCTATGCGGCCTATCACCCGCTGGACCCCCGCGGTCGCGACAAGTTCATTGGCCTAGGTAAGCCGGTAACCTTAGGCGATTCCGTTTGGGTCGGTGGCGGATCGGTCATTTTGCCCGGCGTGACTTTAGGTAACAATGTGGTGGTTGGTGCCAACTCGACCGTCACCAAATCCTTTGGCGATAACGTCGTCATTGCTGGTAACCCTGCCCGAGTCATCCGCCAAAACATCCCCACTGATTCAACCAAATAAAAAACGAACCTGAGTATTCTCAGATTCGTTTTTTATTTACGCTCGGTTGGGACTTCTTTGATGGTAGACGTCCCACAGCTTCCCGTTTTATAACTGAGCCACACGGCCACTACCGCGTGGCTCACTGGTAGTGTAGCGCATCCCTTAGCTGATCACTAACCAGATCTTTTAGTTAACTTAGTCAGTAAACGAAGTTAGTTTAGGCGATCCAGCCACCGGTTCCGAGAATCGTTACGGCGCCAGTTTGCGCTACTTTGACGCGATAGGTATACCCATGAATATCAAAATCTGCACGGGCGGTAAAGCTAAAGATAGGCGCGGTTTGCTTAACCTTCGCAGTCTTAACAACTTTCCCCGTTGCCGACCGCGTGGTGGCGATCACCGCCCGCCCAGTAACAAAGTCAGACGTCACCGTTGTACTATCTTGGCGAAGCAAGACAACCCGTTGTACCACCCCGGCCGCCATCGCCACACCCACCTTGACGTGGGCTGCCGCATCAACTGTCGTGGTCGTGGCAGTGATCCCTGTTAACTGCCGATTCACCTCACGCTGCAATAAGTTGGGGTAAGTGCCCTTAATCACCACATTGGCTGGTAGCCAACCAATCCCTTTGCCATTTGCCGTGGTGAGATACAGATAATGTTTCTGACGGGTTGTCGTCAACGACTCGGTCGCATACAACGTTCGGTAACCATAAGTCGTGCCGTAATGAACGGCAGCCGTCGTCCCGATCGTTCGCGCCGGCATATCCCAATAATCATGGTCGGTCGTTGGCGTCCAGTAGGCCGTTTTCTTAATGGCTTTTAACTGCCGAATCACTGAGTGACTGCGTAATTGTCGCAAGGCCACGTATCCTCCCGCCAACTGATTGCGCTTAGCAGGCAGTGGGGCAACCGTGCCGTGATGCAACGGTTGGGCACTGACTGCCGCCAAACGCACGTAGCGTTTGCCATTAACCGTCACGACCTTATCAACCGTCCACTGCTTTTTCGTGCTCTTATTAACGCCCAGCACCTTGCTACGGGCATACGCCGCTCGCGGATAGCTGTACACCTTAGTCCGCCGGGTCTTAAACGTAAATAGGCGTTGCCGCGGATACTTGGGTAAGACAGTCCGCTTAGCCGCCTGAGCCGTTGTCGTTCCCCATAAACTTAGACTTAGACCGGCTAAGAATGCTAACTTCATCCATTTCATGTTGGTTCTCCCCCCTTATGTCCCCCCGGACTAATTTATAAGTTTTGCCCCTTTTCCCAAGCCGTCTTTGATAATAACAGGCCATGCTTGACAATCGTGTCAAATAACTCCCGCGTGCGTTTAGAAATCTCACCAGCAGTGATCTGATTACTTTGCGTGAGGAAGGCAGATACGTTACCACTAACCGCCGCATCCGTTGCCGCTACGCGCGACCGCGCATATGACTGGCACCCATCACGAAAGGCGTTAACAGCCTCAACATAGTCGTGGAAATGGGGTTCAATCAACACGGATAACGTCTTATTTAACCAATAAACATTGGCCACATCAACTGCCGCTGTCGTGCTTTGATAGTCAGCTGGCGTGTCTGTAATGTTGGTAAAGAATGGCACATATGGCGCGTAGGCAAAGAAGCCCATCGCAATCCACTGAATTGCCGCATGATCGGCGGGAACGTCATTTCTAATTTGAAGAATCGACGAACATTGGTTACGATCCATAGCAATCGGCCGGTACTTACGCTGATCGGCTGCTGACCCTGAGGCATAAGTACCAAAGGGATCATAGGGCGTCCCGTTGTAGTGGGATGACAAGAAGAATTGCACGTCTTCAATCGCCAGTTTCTTGGCTGGCTTTCTGGTAAACGGCATGTCTTGATCCGTTGGTTGTTGATCGGTGATTTCCGGATTGAATAGCTTCTGACCATACCAAGTCCGCGGCGTATTGTAGTAGGCATCGTCTTCACCATGTGTCCCAAAAATTTCCCGGAAATTAAACGTGTCCGGTGTCGGATTCAAGTGGTGTTGCGCAACAAAGTCCACTAGATCACTGGCAACTAAGAAATTATCAGTGTCTTGCAAATCCACCGTTTGCATCAGCGTTTGGTTCGGCGCAATGGCATAAGTATCTTCTGGTAGCCGCATAGCCGCCCAATGGTGCCCACCGGCTGTTTCTAAGTACCACACATCATTTTGATCGTTAAACGCAATGCTGTTACTTTCGCCTGTCCCGTATTTTTCAATCAGAGCGCCTAATCGTGCGGCGCCTTCCTTGGCACTTTTAATGTAAGGTAGGACTAGCGTAATCATGGCTTCTTCGTTAATGCCATCGTCCACCAAGGGGTCATAGCCCAAGACGCGGGCATTCGTTGCCGTGGTCTCAGTGGCACTCATCCCAACGTTTAGCTCGTTAATCCCGGCCTCTTCGTACTGACCATCGCTTTGGTCGGCCTGCGGGGTACCCGTATAGCGGTACGCGTGATCGGGTAAGGGCACTTCCACCCCCGTTACGGCTGACGTAAATGACGCGCCAGTTTGGTCAACGGCTGGGTGCATCACAAATTTAATGGGGTTAATTGGCCCATAGCCATCCTCGTTACGTGCTACAATCGTGGAACCGTCCATACTGGCGGCTTTACCCACTAAAATCTCGGTACAATCGGAACTTTTTTTCATCATTTGTTGTTCCGCCCCCTTTGTAAGTCCAGTATAGGAGTCTCATGGGCTAAGAGCTAGCGAAATTTGTGGGAAATGTTAATCCGTGGAAATAAATTTCTATTCCTAATAACAAAAAAAGCAGCTCCCTCAGGAATCAAATTCCAAGGGAGCTGCTGGTTATTATTTGATGACTAACGCCTGACGCTTAATACACGTCACACCCGTCAGTCATTAGAAATTACGCTGTTCTCGAGCCACCATCTTGGCATCGTAGCGGTGACGCAACCATTTGGCAATCTCGGTAACGATTAAAACAACAATCCCCGCCAAGATTGGAATCCCCCAACCGTAGTGGAAGTTCGCGCTCGTAGTGTGGAAGACACCTTGCATCGCTGGCCAGTAAATAATCACGGCCTGTAACGCAATCAACAGGGCCACAATAGCAAAGCTCATCTTATTTCTGAAGAAATACTTAGAGAATACCGGATGGTCGTTTTGTAAGTTAAACAGGTAGAAAATCTTACCAAAGATGATCACATTTAACGTCATGGTACTCCCGACCACGGTAGATAAGCCTTGCGCTGTCAGGAGGTCATAAGCCAACATCCCTAGTCCAGAGATCAATAAGGACACGTAGGTCACCTCAAACACGTCATACTTTGAGAGAATCCCTTGCGTGACGTCCCGGGGTCCCCGCTTCATAATGCCGCTTTCTGCCGGTTCAAAGATAAACGCAAACTGAATCGTCAGTGCCGATACCATGTTAATCCACAACAGTTGCGTTGGGAATAACGGCAATGATTGATCCATCAGAATACTCATCACCACAATTAGGCCTTCGGCAAAACTCGTTGGTAACAGGAAGCGAATCGTCTTACGAATATTATCAAAGACGTGTCGACCTTCTCGCACAGCACCGAGCAAGGACGTAAAGTCATCATCGGCTAACACCATATCAGCGGAGTCTTTGGCGACATCGGTTCCCCGAATCCCCATTGCTACACCAATATCCGCTTGTTTTAGGGCCGGCGCATCGTTCACCCCGTCACCAGTCATGGAAACGACGTGCCCGCGACTCTGTTGGGCCTTCACAATTCGGAGCTTATCAGCTGGCGTTGTCCGCGCGAAGACGGTATACTGGTCAATCTTTTTCGCCAGCTCATCATCACTTAGCTGTGCCAGTTCTGGCCCAGTAATCGCCTTAGCCTGTTCTGACAAATTCAACTGTTCGGCAATCGCCGCAGCTGTTTCCGGGTCATCCCCGGTAATCATTTTGACCTTGATACCGGCGTACCGCAGCTGCCGGACAGCATCGGCCACACCAGGACGGGGTGGATCAATAATCCCCGCCATGCCGGCCAAATGAAAATCTTGCCCAAT
>NZ_AZCP01000004.1:106103-208746 GCF_001433855.1 Levilactobacillus brevis ATCC 14869 = DSM 20054 | reverse complement strand
TGGTAACCCAACGCCACGACCCGCTTACCTTGGTGGGTTAGCTGTGATAGTCGGGCCTGCCAAGCCGCTTCATCAACGGTCTCGCCCTGTTCTTTCATCTGGCGGATCAGGGTTTGTGGGGCACCTTTAACCAATAACCACCGCTGATCCTTGAAGTCAACCAGTCGCGCAGAGTAACGGGTGGCTGAGTCAAACGGCTGTGAATCAATCTCTTGTGGGGCTGGATCATGGCCCACCAACTTGTGATAAAGCGCCGTCAACGCCCCATCGGTTGGCTCACCCGTCAATACCCACTGACCGTCTTCCTCATGGAATTCTGCGTCAGAGGTTTGCCCAGCAATCTGTACTAACCACTCTAAGTCAGGATCTTCTTGCCAAGCGACTCGTTGGCCTTCATCATTTTCGACTTGCCCCGTAGCATCGTAGCCCACGCCAGACACGGTATACGTATCCTGAGTCGTTAATACATCGGTGACGGTCATTTCATTTTTGGTCAAGGTCCCGGTCTTATCGGTATTGACAATATCCACTGCACCCAACGTTTCTACCGCGGGCAACGTCTTGACGATCACATTTTGTTTCGTCATCGCCTGCGTCCCCATCGCTAACACCACTGAGGTACTAGCTGGCAAACCTTCGGGCATCGACCCAACGACCATCGTAATGACGGCCACCAACAAGACTGGCAGACTGTAAACGTGGGTCATCATTCCCAAGATAAATAACAGCACAGCCGCAATTAAAATGGCGATGGATAACCCTAAACCTAAGCTATTCAGGTTCTTCATCAGTGGAGTGGCCTGCTGCTTCACATCAGCCACATTTTGCTGGATACTTCCGATTTCAGTTGCTGAACCGGTCGTGGTCACGATACCTCGCGCCGATCCACTGGTTACCGCCGTTGAAGCGAATGCCTGATTAGACCGTTCAGCCAACGGTAAGGTCGCCGCTGACAACGGATCTTCTCCTTTTTCAACTGAATCGGTTTCCCCGGTCAACGCGGACTCTTGAATCTTCAAGTTGTCTGCGTTGATCAGCCGCATATCGGCTGGAACCGTATCTCCCGCTTCCAGTTGAACAAGATCACCAGCTACCAACTCTCGTGCTGGTAAGGTGACTTTTTGACCGTCACGAATGACGACGGCTTCAGAAACCAACAACGCCTTTATCCGGTCCAAGGCATTATCGGCCGAGCGTTCCTGGAAATAGCCAATGAACGCGTTGGCAATAATCACCAGCCCAATCACAATCGAATCGGAATAGTGGTGCATAAGAAAAGTGATCAAGGCCGCCGCAGCCAAAATATAAATAATCGAGTTGTTAAATTGCTTCAAGAAGCGCAACAAGTTCGATTGCTTTTTGGCGGTCAGTTCGTTAGGACCATTCTCTGTAAGTCGTCGCTTGGCCTCAGTAGTTGTTAACCCTTGCGTCTCGTCGGTTTTAAAATCAACAAGTAAGGACTCAGTCGAGCGTTGCCATAAAGGCGGCTGCTGGCTGGGTCCGGGGTCGGTGGTCTCTGTTTCAGTGGTTGTTGCCGTTATCTTTGATTCTTGCGCCATGAATAATGGTCTTCCCTTCGTTTAACAAATTTTAAATTAGCGGTCTGGAATTGGTAATGCAGCGTACAAGCGGTACAAGACGTCCACCTCCAAATCTTTTTAGTCGTTGATTGAATTTTACCAAGTTTTGGTCAGCTTTGCATCTGTTTTGGTCGTCTGCAATCAAAATTTAACAATGGGGTAAATCGATAATGGTCGTAATTAAGTAATCCTTGTGAAGATTGGCGTATCAACCTCCGCTAGTTGCTCGTCATGCTTAGCGGACACCTCATGAATAAATATACGCTGATTTTTACCTTTAAAATTCAACAGTAACCCTCTCAGTACAAGTCATTTACAATATCTGTGATATTTAAAATCGGCCCGTAAAATTGTAATATTACAAATTGCCAAAATCGCCCGCAGCCCTTGATTTCTTTGTTATTATAAAGATGTCGTAAAACAATTGCTTAACAAACTGACGACAAACTAAAGCTTTTTTGGTAACAGTCGGCGGTGTACCCGGAAAATGCACCGTTAGTTACTGTGTCCAATTGAATAATTAACCTTATTGAATCAGACTAAATCCCAGTTCGATTCAATGAGGTTAATTTTTTTGCACAAAATGACTGCCGCAATGATGACTGCGGCAGTCATTTTACTGATTATCATCCGGATCGTCAGGTGTGGTTAATGTTTTAGCCAATCGCTGTAAGACTTGTAGTAATTCGATCCGTTCCGAATTGGAATAGTCTGCCAAGTGCTGACGTAACCCAGCCTCGCGGGCAACCTTAATTTGTAATAAAGCGCGTTTACCCTGATCGCTTAAGGTTAATTGCCGAATCCGTTGATCCCGTCGCTCGACCTCCACGAGCCATCCCGCTGTGACCAACTTATCGACCTGACGACTGATTGACGAATGATTTCGCCCAATCTGATTAGCCAATTCACCGATGCTAATCTCCGGTTGCCGACCAATTCTAACAATGATGGGCAAGGCTGCCGGTTCTAACGTCAAATTAGCCTGCTTCAGTAACTGACGATCCTGCTGGGGTTGATTAAAAAACGTGACAATTTCAAACAATGCTTCAAAAATATCATTATCCATATTGTTATTATAACAGAAGCGTGCTAAGATGTGTGCATAATGCACGAATTAATGACACATTTAAGGAGCTTTTCATGACTAAAAAAATCGGTATCATTATCGGATCAACTCGACCCAACCGAATCAGTATGAGCATTGCCACTTGGTTACAAACGGCGATGGCCCAATCTGACCTTCAGATCGATCTCATTGACCTCGCTGACATTCAGTTGCCCTTCTTAGACGAAGTCGCTCAACCTTCAGATGGTCATTACGAGCTGGCACACACGAAGGCGTGGAGTCAATTAATTCAAAGCTACGATGGATTCGTCCTTCTCTTTCCCCAATACAATTGGGGGTATCCGGCACCTCTCAAGAATGCCTTGGATTATCTATACACTGAATGGCGCGGCAAGCCAGTTAGCCTGGTCTCCTACGGTGGTCATGGTGGATTTCAGGCCGCACTGGGCATGCAATTGGTTGTCCGTGGCTTAAAGATGCAGCTCATGAGTACTAACCTCCAACTGACATTAAAGAAGACCGACCTGACTGAAAACGAACAATTTATCGACGCCCAACAAGCCTTGGCACCTTACCAATTTTACGCGCAACAATTAGGCGCTGAATTTGTTCATCGCTTGACTGACTAAACTAAAATGTGTCCCCGTAGACTTTTAACGTCCACGGGGACACATTTTTATCATTATCAGTTTAAGCCTCCCAAACGTCTGTAGCAATCTGTTTGACTAGTTTGAGTTTTGCCCACTGCTGATCTTCGGTTAACGTGTTGCCTTCTTCCGTCGAGGCAAAGCCACATTGCGTTGACAAGGCCAAGTTGGCTAACGGCACTTGCTGAGCTGCAGCCTGAATCCGCGCCTTAATCACCGTTGGATCTTCCAATTCCGCGAATTTTGATGTAATCAGGCCTAAGACTAAGCGCTTATCCGGATCACCATGCCAGATTTTCCGCAGCGGCGTGAAATCACCGGCACGATCACTATCGTACTCAAGAAAAAGGCCGTCATAATGCAATTGACCTAGATAATCCGCCACGTCATCATAACCACCGGAAAAGAGATACGTTGACTTGAAGTTTCCCCGACAGATGTGCGTCGTTACCGTTAAATCATCTGGCAAACCCGCTAATAGTTGATTGATTACCCGCACGGCATCCGTCGCTAGCGTAACGTATTTCTGGTGGGCCGCTGCATCTGTCGCTGTTTCATTGAGCTTGCTAATCAGAAATGCCCACGTGGTATCGTCAAGCTGGATATAGCGACAGCCGAGGTCATAAAAATGCTGGATTGTGTCGTGATAAGCCTGGGCCAAATCATCCAGATAATCTGACCAAGTCTCATAATACGTGGCCCAATTGTCACTACGATTATCTCGAAATAGCATGGTCGGCGAGGGAATCGTTTGCTTAACCGTCACCCCTGCTGGGACCAAGCTCTGTAAATACTGAAAACTGGTGAAAAAGGGATGCTCAGGATTAAAGGCCACTTTCCCAATCAGATCGGCATTATCCGTTCGCGTCTGGCTCCCGTGAAATTTATAGCTTTGATGATAATCATAGTGTCCCACGCCAGTTAGGCCCCACAGAAAGTCCAAATGCCACCAGCTTCGGTTAAACTCACCATCAGTGACTGCTTTGAGGCCTAATGCCACCTGTTGGTCGACGACGCGCTTCGTTTCGGCTCGCTGGACGGTTTGCAACTGCTCTGCATCAATCTTTCCGGCCGCAAACTGGGCCCGGGCATCCTTTAAAACTACCGGTCGTAATAAGCTCCCGACGACATCATACCGATATGGAAATTTAATTGCCGTTACTGTCATTTGAATAACCTCCTAAAAGTCTGATGGCCTGCCCGTCAATCACGAAAAAACGCGTTCGTCCCCCGAACTCATTACTAAGTTCAAGGGACGAACGCGTCGTTTTACCACCCTAAATTCACAAGATCCTCACAGACCTTGCCTCAACGGTACCAGTTGATACCCGGAAAGCTAACGGTTCCTACCGACTGAGCAACGTGAATCGCTCAATAGCTATTAGGAGTTCATCTTCATGATACCGTGGTTGACCCGTTCTCACTGTTCGGGCTCACTGCACAACACGACTATCACTACTCTTCTCCGAGCTTTATTTATGACAGACCAATTAGAAATTAGTGGTAATTCTAAGCGTATTTCTCATTATTGTCAAGTTCGGGTTCTAATTCAAGAAACCATGACTTCTGAGATAATCCCGCGCAACGACTGCCGCTTTTTGGTGCTTTACGGATACTTGATAGTTCATTTTTTGCATATCCGTGGTTGTTACCTTCCCGGCTAACTTGTTGAGTGTCGTCCGTAGTTCAGGATGATCTGTCAATAGCTTCTCTGACATCAACGGTGCGCCCTGATATGGCGGGAAGAAATGTCGATCATCTTTTAAGACCACTAAATGATACTCTTGAACCTCCGGATCGGTGGTATAGCCATCAACCAAGTTCACCTTGCCGTTGGCAATTGCTTTATAGCGAATCGAGGGTTCCATCGTCTTAACACTAGCAAACTTCAACCCGTAAGCCTGCCGTAGTCCGGGATAACCATCTTTTTGTTGATTAAAGTCCGGGTCAAAACCCGCGTGAACCCGATTTTCAACCTGAATTAAGTCCGAAATCGTCTTAACGTGATACTTCTTAGAAAACTGACGCGTGACTGCCAAATCATAACCATTTTGGTAGGCCATGGGTTTCAAATAAGCCATCTGGTATTGTGACTTCAAGGCTGACTTAGCCAACTGGTAGGTTTTAGCCGGACTGTGACTGGCCGATTGCTTGGTTTTCACCAGCGATTCTAATACCGTTCCGGTAAATTCAGGATAAATATCAATGGAACCCGATTGCAACGCCTTAAACAAAAATGACGTCGCACCAAAATTAGCCTTCGTATTGACCTTAATATTCGGATGATCGTGTTCGATCAAGTCCTTATACATATTAATTAGAATCTCGGGTTCACTGCCCAATTTACCGGCAACGGTGAGCGTCGTTTGCGTGTTAGTCAATTGACGATAACCCGCAAAGCCACCAATTAGCACAACCAGTGTTGCTAACACAATCCCCGCCTTTTTAAAAGACAAGCGACCTAACCAGTCGATTCCCGCCCCAAAAACCAGCGCAAGAATCGCCGACAAGACGGCCCCAATAATTAGGAGCGCATTGTTATTGGTTTCAATCCCTAACAGAATATAGGTTCCCAGTCCGCCAGCCCCAATCAAAGCGGCCAAAGTGGCCGTTCCAATGATCATGACCATGGCAATCCGAATCCCTGAAATAATCATCGGCAAAGCTAACGGCAACTCAATCCGCAGTAGCTTCATCCGCCGTGACAACCCAAACGCTGTCGCTGCTTCCTCCAAACTGGGGTCAATGGTCGTTAACCCCGAATACGTATTCTGGAAGATGGGCATGACCGCGTAAATCACCAACGCAATAATCGATGGCACCGTTCCAATCCCCACCAGTGGAATTAAGATTCCCAACAATGCCAGACTTGGAATAGTCTGTAAGATGCTAGTGATCTGGAGCATCACCTTAGCCAGCCGTTGGTGATTCATCAAAATAATCGCGAGTGGAATCGCAATGACTGCCGCAATGAGTAACGATATCAACGATAAGCCGATATGTTGGCCGATGGACTGGACGATTTCACCGCCCTGCGTGTGTAAGATATGCCAAATTTGTTGCACGCTACTCCACCTCCGTTTGTGCCAAATAGTCTAATAAATCAGCGGTCGTCAATGTCCGATTCCCTGACGCAGTGCCAACGATAACTGGCCCTTGCTTTAAGGCCGCCGCTAGTTCATTGACCGTAGCCGTTACTGGTAACGTAGCGGCCGTTGTGGTGGTTGCACCATACCCCTGACTCACCAATACCTGGACTGTCGCCGGCCGGGGTGTATGTTCATTTTCAAAAAAGCCGCGTACGAACTCGTTAGCTGGATGGTGCATAATCTCTTCACCCGTACCAACCTGTTGAATGTGACCTAACCGCATGACCGCAATGTGTTGACCCAAGCGTAATGCTTCATGCATATCATGGGTGACAAAGACAAAAGTCATCTTGAGTTCGCGATGTAGTTGCAACACCAAGTCCTGTAACTGCTTGCGTGACAAGGGATCTAGGGCACTAAAGGGTTCGTCCATCAAAACAACCTTGGGCTTAATCGCTAATGCCCGAATAATTCCCACCCGCTGCTGTTCGCCACCGGAGAGTTCACTCGGCATTCGCGTGGCATATTGATCCGGGTCCAAATCGACTTGTTCTAACAACGCTCGGGCCCGGGCCACCCGTTCTTTTCGGGGCCACCCCAAAGATTCCGCTTGAATCGCAATATTTTCTTGAATGGTTAGATTCGGGAATAACGCAATGTTTTGTAAGACATACCCCATTTGTAACCGCAAATCACGTAGCTTATAGTCGATTAACCGTTGATTATCAAAATAAATATCCCCATCGGTTGGTTCAATCAACCGATTAAGCATCTTCAGTGTGGTGGTTTTACCACTCCCACTAGGTCCCACCAATACGAAAAAATCTCCGGTTGGAATCGTCAAATTCAGATCATCCAATGCCAATTGTTCCGTGTATTGTTTGCTAACCTGTTTAAACTCTATCATTGGGAACCTCCAAACCTCTATCGTTTTGCCCGATTACCATCATGGGCCTGTACGATTTCATTATACTAATATTTCGTTATTTACCTAAGAAAAGACCTCGGCCTATTGAACGGCAATAGCCCCTACTTTACATTTATTTCGCCTAACTGTTAATATTAAAAAGAAAGTCTTTACCCGAAAAAATTTGATAAAAAAAGGTGTTTACCGTGAGTGATCCCACAGACTTACAGATTATTAAGGAACTGAATCACAATTGCCGGATTAAGGTGACCCAACTAGCCCAACTCGTTCACCTAACACCCCCAGCCGTTGCGGCACGCATTCAACGCTTGGAAGATGCTGGCATCATTAAGCGTTACACCATCGAAGTTGACCTGGAAAAGATGGGCTTCATGCGACAAGTCTTCATTCAGGTTGCCGTTGCAGCCCAGCAACAATCAGCCTATCGTGAACTTATTCAAACCTATCGTCAAGACATTCGCCATCATTACCAAACGACCGGCGACTTTACCCATCTCATTGAAGGGGCCTTCCCCGATCAGCATCGACTGAGTCAATTCCTCCAAGCGCTAAGTATGGTAGCGACTTATCGCGTCATCGACGCCATTGACGAGTTATTTTGAGTATCAACACGGTTCATGAGCCAAAAAAGGCGGTGGCTTTAGCCATCGTCTTTTTGAATTGCTATTTGATATTTCTACAATACTATACTGTTCGATGTGGGCGGTTCTCTCCCAATTGGGAGAAACCCTTAGAATTTGACGACCATCCGGCCTTCAATCTTCCCGGCTTTCATCTCATCAATAATGTCATTAACTTCATCGAGTTTCCGGGTGGCTACGATTGGCGTGACATCCCCTTCAGCACATAGCTGGAAGGCTTCAGCTAAATCTTGTCGCGTTCCTACCAGAGAACCAGCGATTTCGATACCATCCAAGACCACTTTCACGATGGATACTTCCATGGCACCCTTTGGCAGCCCAACGGCAACGACGCGAGCACCAGCCCGCACAGACCCAATCGCTTGGTCAAAGGCAATTTGTGAAACGGCAGTAACCACTGCGGCGTGGGCACCACCGATTTTATCTTGCACCCAAGCGCCAGAATCTTCTGTCTTAGAATTGAAGGTTAAATCAGCGCCGACCTTTTTAGCACTGGCTAGTTTATCATCATTGATATCGATCGCAATAACGTGGGCCTTAAAGACATTCTTCGCCCATTGGATGGCTAAGTTTCCGAGACCACCACAACCATAAATAGTGACCCATTCACCAGGATGTATGTTGGCAACTTTTAACGCCTTATATGTGGTGACTCCAGCACACGTGATCGAGCTGGCTTGCACGGGATCAAGATTTTCTGGTACCTTGACCGCATAATCAGCTTTCACGATAACCTGTTCAGCCATCGCACCATCCACGTTGAACCCGGCATTTTCAACGTTCCGGCACAGTGTTTCACGGCCGGTCAAACAGTATTCACAGTGACCACACCCGGCAAAGAACCAGGCGATTGATACTCGGTCCCCCACCTTTAAGCTGGTGACGTCACTCCCAATTTCTTTAACCCGGCCAACCCCTTCGTGGCCGATCACTCGACCAGCAGTGTTGCCAAAGTCACCTTGAGCGACGTGTAAATCAGTGTGACATAAACCACAATATTCCACATCAACTAAGGCTTCATTGGCCTTAATTTCCCGTACTGGTACCTCTTTAATATCTACATACCCATCTAAACTATCACGAACAACTGCAGCTTTCATCACGAAAACTTCCTTCCTCAAGATATTGGTTTAATGGTGTGTCTAATGGTTTACTAGTAGGCAATTCTCATTATGCGTAAGCGCTTACATGATGTCAACACCTTTATTTATCAGGACCTTATGCCTAATTTTCTTTCCTATAAGTCACTTACTTTGTAAAGCTCTTCACAGATTTACAAATGGTACCCCATTATCTAAAAATAGCCCTAATCATTCATGCTTTCATGAATCAAATTTTCATTACTAATCAGATCCAACGCCTACCTTGACCAGTCCCCTAAAAAGTGCTGTAATCAAGTTGGGAGCTTGGTTATTTTCATTAACCAATTACAGTATCGCGTTTCAACTTAAACTAATGAGGTGGAAAAAATGGATGAAGTTGTGCAAGCACTCAGTGACGTCATCAAGCTCAACACAGTTAATGGTAACGAAAAGATTGTTGCCGACTACTTAGCTGACTTATTGGCCAAGCATGGTATTGATAGTAAGGCGGTCGCTTACGAACCTGATCGGGTCAGCCTAGTGGCCGAGATCGGCGACGGTAACGGCCCTGTCGTGGGATTTGATGGTCATGAGGATATCGTGGCTTTGGGTGACGCTGCCAAGTGGGACGCAGACGCTTTGTCTGCCAAAATTGCCGATGGTAAAATGTTTGGTCGAGGCACTACAGATATGAAATCTGGCTTAATGGCTGGTGTCTTTGCGATGATCCATTTGAAGGAAAATAACGTGCCACTCCATGGGACGTTACGTTTAATGGCGACGGTCGGTGAAGAATATGGTCAATTTGGTGCCCGGCAGTTGGCTGAAGCTGGCTATGCCAAGGACTTAGATACGCTCATTGTCGGTGAACCCAGCGGTGTCGTTAAGCAAGCAGTCGCCACCCCGCAAATTCAACAGATGTTGCAAATTAACCAAGATAGCGCTAATAAATTAATGGCGGCCAATCAAACAACTGAGCAACACTTTATTGAGTTGGCACACAAGGGCTCTTTAACGTATACAGTGAGTGCTCAAGGTGTGGCGGCACATAGTTCAATGCCAGAAATTGGTAAAAATGCCATTGATTCACTGCTAACCTTCTACCAAAAACAACAGGCCTACTTCGCGACTATCACCGATAAGAAGAATCCGGTCTTAGGGGCCACGGTTCCCGTTGTCACTCTGATTCAGGGTGGCGAGCAGATTAACACGGTTCCAGCCAGTGCCTCGATTTCGGTTAAGATTAGAACCATTCCGGAAGTGCCGAACACCAAGTTAGCCGCTGATATCCAGCAGCTCATCGACGAGCTAAATGCTAACGGGGAACAACTGTCCCTAGATATTCACAGTAACCTGTATCCCGTGCACACTGCCGATGATGCGCCAGTGGTTAAAGCGGCTAAGGAAATCGGTGAGACCGACTTACAACAAGTCTTACCGCTCATCGGGGTTCCTGGTGGGACTGACGCGTCATCCTTCGTTGCGGTTAATCCAGATATCGACGTCGTGGTCTTTGGCCCGGGGAACATCACGGCCCATCAAGTGAATGAATACGTTGACTTAGACATGTATCACCGCTTCATCACCATTTATGAAAAAATGATTACACGTTTGCTAGCTTAAATTCAGTCCTAACTAAAAAGCTTCCCTCAATCTGATTGGGGAAAGCTTTTTTACTGCCTTAACTGGGAACATCTCCCAAAGTCCAAGTGATCGTACTCGTATAGTTACCACTCACAGCGCCACCATCGACGGCTAGTAAGAGCCCCTGATCGGCAGACCAATTCCCCATAACATCATAAACGCCGTCGTGATCACGGTCATCTGTGGTGTGCCAAACAATCGGGGTTGGTACCTCGTCAATTGCGACTGACCCATACGCATCAACATACATCGGCCCCCCAGCCAAAGCCGTCCCGTTATCAGCTACAAACGGGGTTGCCTGAACATCCAGCACCCATTGGCGGCCAGTTCCACGGGTATCACTCACGGCTAAGCGCCAGTCATCTCCCCGTTTAACCACCTGATCTTGACCGGTTAAAGTGGCCGTCTGAAAATGGCTGGTAGACGCGACATCGCTAAATTTCAAGTCACCAGCAACCGTAATGGGCACGGTCACCGTGTTCGAGGTATCACCCGTGTCAGCAGTTGCCACCAACGTTAAGGTGTTGGTCCCCGCCTGCAAATCACTAGCCGCCAGTGGCAGTGAAAAGGTGCCATCAGTCGCTGGGGTAATGGCGGTAAGCCGCGTCCCGTTTAACACGGGGTGAATCGTGACTTGCGGTGGCGCCGTGGCGCTCGTGTTCAGGTGCACTTTGCCGGTCATCACCGTATCAGTTTCTGGTTTGAGTGCTAACGGGTTGTCACTCGTGACACTCAGATTCAAATCAACATTGGGATTAAGCTGGAAGCTCGGCGTATCGGCGGTGCCCACGTAAGCATTTGAGACAAAGGTGCTCGTGGTTGCCGGAACCGTCGTGCTTTTAGCGACCTCATCAGCTTCTCCGGTTAGACTAACGGTCGCTGCGTCGTTAGTCTGATTAAACGACTGGTGGAGCGCTGCCGTTAGCTTTTGTTGACTAATTTGACTCGCATCAAGTGTTTCCGCTGGTTGATTTGCATAGGTAATCTTGGCGGTCTCATAGCTGATATTAGCGGGTAATTTCAAATGGCCCTCAATGCTCGACCATGACTGACGACCGCCATTATACGCAAGATGGTAATCTACTTGTAGTTTATCGTGACTCACCACACTGTGAGAACTATCTACCGGTTGCTTCTGAGTCAGATCCGTCATCGTTGCCGTGGTATTGGCTTCTACTAGGCCGGGAACACTTTCAAATACCACTAGGTTATTTTCATACCGTGATCCAGTCGCACCAGTAAAGCCCCACCGTATTTTTCCGGTATTGTTCGGGTCAATCTTAGTTGGATCAATCGTGACCGTCCGGCTTACACCTGGCTGCACGGCACCGGTTTGCGGGTTTTTATCGTTAAACGTATACGTCATCTGCTTAGCGGCCGCTTTCCAAGATAAGGTCACATGGTGCCATTGACCGTTCGATAAAAAATTCGGCTGTGACTCGTCCGCAATTACGCCAAGATGGTTGAGTCCGTAATAATAGTTATCTGGCTGAATGACCCCCAACACGGGAAGGCCGTGGTCGACATGGCGAATATACGACGACCCATCGCCGGGATAGTTGGACCCAATGTGAACGGCTGGCATACCGATGTCAAATGAGTTGGCATAGCCGGCAGCCTTACCGCCAGTACTGGCATTCCGATTGGTATCAAATTCCAGGGCCCAGCTATCTTGAATAGCGGTCTGCGCTAGTTTATCGACCGAGCCTTGGCGTTTAGCCATATCGACACCCCAGACACCTAGGGTTTCGCCAATGGCCTTTCCCGGCGTTGGATAATCCGGTATGGCCGCCACGCCTCTGGGATCATTTTGCAAGACAAAGGCCATTCCGTCGGCGGCCTGGGTCCCCTGATTGCCAAAATATAACCACATGGAGGCTGTCTCATCCTGTGTTAAATCAAAGTAGTTCTCATCTGTCGACCAAATCGACCCAAATTGGTAGGTGTTGTTATTCACCATGGCGATCTGGGTTCCCGGTGTCGCCGGATTAGTCGCGTTCACAATGGCTGATGAGCTATAACCAGACGTATCAACCGTTAAAATCGCATTATCTTTATTCAACGAAATTCCCTGCGGAGCCGTTGCCAACGCATCATCATAATCACTATCGGCCCGAGCAATCGTGCTAACACCCAAAGCTAACACTAGTGCAAGCAGGCCAGCACCCCATCGCCATTTTAGCACCGCCAACTCCCCCTTTCCCCAATACGCAATTACCCGGCCGGTCATTGCGGCGCGTCATCCAGTTGCCACGTTAAGGTTGTGGTATATAATCCGGCCACTTGTCCAGCCGGCACAGTTAGTTGAATGGTGTTGAGCGCATAGGTTGCGACCCACTGACCTAAGCCACCATTCTGCGGTGCCGACCAGATCACTTGATCGCTATCAGATCCAGCCACACTGACTTGATTGGCCGTTGGCGGCGTTGATGAATTGCCGGTGTTAGGCGACATAATCGCTGGCGTGCCAAGCAACAGCATGGCTCCACGCAAGGAATCCCCCACTTGATCTGTAAAACCAGAGCTTTTAAGTTGAACCGCCCAGCCACTCGTGAGCCCGGGATTGGTCACTTGTAACGGCTGATCCACCGTGGCAGCCAGATAACGGCCGGACTGGGTGTTCGGCGTGCTATTTTCGCCAAAATCAATATTGGGCACTGCATCTAAGGTCGGTACTGCATCAACGGCTGTTGCTACGGTTGCCGTTTCCTGGTCAACATTCCCAGTTGATTGAGCAGCTGCCGCATCAACCGGGAACGCTAATACGCTGATTATGAAAAGACTAATGGCGACAGTTAGTCGCCGTTTGGGGGCATGATGAGTCATCAGCTTCACCTCCCTGACCATGACCGTAAAGCATTAAGCCACTAGTTAGCGGCTTTGAAAGTTAACCAATCCCCACTTCAAGTCATCTTGAATAGTAATCGGTCGTAGAAAAAAAGACCAGCTTTTAGCCGGTCTTTCGTATTTAGTGCTTTAGTGATGAAAGTCGCTCACCGTTAAGGCTAGTAACTCAGTTAGCCACTGATGGGCTGCCTCGTCAGCGGATGCTTGAATGGTGAATCCCAACGGCGAAAAGAGCGCAGCGACCGCCGACCATTGAACGTGACCATCTGCTAAGAAGCTTTTGGTCAACTGCTCGCGTTGCTTAGCCGTAATCGGCGTCGCCATAATCGGCGTCGCCATAATCGTTAGTAAGTTCACCGCCAATTGATCGGCAACTAGTGCGGCCCAGGCCGTCGCTGTCAGGGGTTTGATAATCCGCCGCGGTGTTGCGAGCGGCACCACCGGGCCCTCACGTAACAAGAACTTTTGCCACGCCATGACCTGCTCCAGCAAGACGGCATAAAATTGCCACGGCACCTGATTACCAATTCGTTTAAACGTCGTCGCCGTAATTGCTGCAATATCCCACCGTGGCTGTTGTTCTCCTTGAGCCAACGCCGTTTGTAGCCATTCGCTAAAGAACCGTTGCACAGTGGCGTCCACAGTTGCTGGTAACCGATTGCCTTGTACCAAGTGATAGCGGCCCAACAAGAAGTCCTCAACCTGATCCCAAGCAATTGTACGACTGGCCTGCTGGCGTTTCTTTCGTTTAAGCTGTCGGAGTTGTTTTAAGCGACTCGATTTACCATAATTTCCTGGCCGACTCATCGTTTAACCCCATTTCATGACTTGTTTGCTTTTTCTCGTGGTTGATACTTTCTGAAGTAAATGATGGTCATCACCATTAAGAACACCACACCTACCAGAATTGAAACCCGTGTTTCTGGATTCAAAAACATGAAAATCAACGTAATCGCTAAGAATACTAGCGTAATATAGTTGGACCAAGGCGCAAATGGCATTTTGAATGGATGCTCCGCCATGTGCTGCTGGTTTTGTTTGCGAAAGGCAATTTCACTAATCAAAATCACGAACCATGGCACCATGCCGGGTAGCACGCTGGAGCTGTAAACCATCACGAAGATTTGACTGGCATCCTTGAAGTACATGGGCAAGACCACATTTAAGACCACCCCGATACCAATCCCAATGGAGATTGCTACCACGGAGTAAAAAGGCACACCGTGACGATTTAACAAAGTCATCTTCTTTGGTAATTGGTGCTTCTCCGCTAGGGTAAAGGCCATCCGACTGGCACTGTAAATCCCGGAATTGGAACCGGACAACGCCGCTGTGATCACCACAAAGTTAATGATGGAGGCCGCTGCGGTAATCCCGATCTTCGCAAACGTCTGAACAAATGGCGACCCAATTTGGTTCAGCTGATTCCATGGATAGATGGCGACAATCACAAAGATCGCTCCCACGTAAAAGATCAAAATGCGGGCCACCGTTGACCGAATCGCGGCGACCAAAGTGTGTTGCGGATTCTCCGCTTCACCAGCCGTGACACCAATCAATTCAATCCCCTGATATGATGCCAACACAATGGCTAACGCATAAATAAACCCTTTGGCACCGCCAGTGAAGAAGCCACCATTACGCCATAAGTTACTGATACCGATCGCATGACCGCCATTACCAAACCCAAATAAAATGAGACCTAAACCGGCAATAATCATTAAAATAATCGTAACCACTTTAATCAAGGCAAACCAAAATTCTAGCTCGCCAAACATTTTTACTGAAATCAGATTGGCAATACAGAGGAATGTAATCGCGACTAATCCTGGAATCCAATCCGGTAGGTTGGGCCACCAAAATCGGAAATAACCGCCTAACGCGATCATTTCACTCATCCCCACCACAATGAATTGAAAAATATTACTCCATGCTGTGAGGAACCCAAAGACTGGATGCATATATTCCGAGGCAAACGTGGCAAAGGACCCCGTTGTGGGGTGCACATACAACATTTCACCTAAAGCCCGCATAATCAAATAGAGAAAAACGCCAGAAATAATATAGGCAATGAGGACGGACGGGCCCGTCCACTTAATGGTGGAACCAGACCCCATAAATAGTCCAACGCCAATCGTACCGCCCAGTGCAATCATCTGCATTTGACGGGCGCTCAGTCTTCTTTGCAATCCAATTCCCTCTTTCTGTTCAAAATATTAAAACTTTATTAGGAAATGCTACCTGATTTAGACGTTTTTCGCAATCGTTTTTTCTTATTTTGATTACAAACTAGCCCAACTCTCTATCCAGTATGCCGCAAAATAGGGATTCTTTCAATGGTTCTCACCGATCCGTAATGCTTTCCGCCAGTCTTCTAAACATGCGTTTTATTTGAGTCGTTGTAGCCGTGCCGCCTTCCAGACACGCGTCTCATGTGAGTGGCTGTGGGCACGAGTAATAACCAACACACCAATGCTAATATTCACAAAACAACGAGATAGACTTGTTCTAATTGGACTTAACCAGTGCGACCCGGCCACACCACCGTAGCCCGGGCGAAAAGTGGCAAATGGGCTCAGTACCGTTGCTATCCTTAGTGCGCGAGTTTAGCGCGCTTAGGATAAGACCGAGCTTTAAGACAAGTGGGCTTTACTTGGCTTAAAGTCGTATCCGGTACGTTCCAGCCCCTTTGGCGCGACCAGAGGGCGGGCAATCATCACCCGATTTAAAACACAAGCGGGCAGACCCCACTTCAATTCAAAAATAAAAAAGCGCATCTCATCATGAGATACGCCATCACTTGGCTTACTTCGTTAGTAATTTTTCGTAGACAAAGCAAATGTCGGATGGATTGTAAACACCATCGATTTCGCCGACCTTTTGAAAACCAAACTTTTCGATCAAGTGTTGCATCTTCTTGTTATCTTTGTGAGTATCAATCCGGATGCTTTCGCTTTCAGGATGATGTTCACCAATATAGCTAAACAGATCTTGGAATAGTTTAGACGCATATCCTTGGCCTTGGTGGTGAGAGAAGATGGCTACCCGGTGAACCGTCACGTATTTATCCGTTTGCTTTAACCACTCACCTTGCAACGTATCATAGGAATGATCTGGCGCTTGCACAATCGCCGCCACCCCTAATGTTTCGTGGTCATCACTATTGTAGATAACGGCTCGACCATTAGCGATATCATCCTTAATCACATCACGGTTAGGATAGTTGTCTTGCCATTGATCAATCCCGGCATCGGCTAACTGTTGCTTGCCATCTTCGATAATGTCACAAACTAAATCCAATTCTTCAATCTTTGCCTTACGTAAGTACATTTTACCTTCACCTCGTCATTAAATTCTCTAAGCTAAACTGGTTAACACACGTTGGGCCAACTGATCGACACGTTGCCAATCGGCATCGTCGGGGTCCTGATCGATCTTCACGGAGTCGGCAACCTGTTCACCGTTGCTTGAGTTTAACTGCATGGTCAAGTAATCGACCGCGCGACCGAAGTGAATATGTTTCTTAGAGCTGGAACCAAGAACTGCAAACTTTGTCCGTGCCAAATCAACTTCTTTTAAATCTTCAAAGAAGTCTTGGGCTTCATCTGGCAGATCACCATCGTGGTACGTATACGTAACCACAATAACGGCATCGTTTTCGGATAATGCAAACGCATCGGCTTGTGAGATTTCTGTGACCACCGTTTGGACTTTAGACGCTAATTGCGCTTGTAAATGTCCGGCAATGGCTTGGTTCCGACCAGATTGACTGGCATAAATAATTTGAATTGCTGACGTCATAATTTAGGGTCTCCTCGTTCAAAATAGACTAGCGACTGTCACAATTTCGCTAGAAACTGCTAAGTATTATAGCCCTTTTTACTGAGTTTCCCTAGTAAAAAGACGCAATTTTTGGGGTTTTTTTCTGGTTCCGTTTGCATAAAAGTACTGATACTATGCGGTTTACTTTAGTTTACTCGGTTATTCATGTGGCCGCACTAGACAAAGCACGGCTTGTGCCTTATCAGTAAGTCAGACCATGTAGATCACTATCCGCCAACGTGTTGGCAATCCCGGGGACCGCAAAACCATTTAATTGTCGAAATTCGCGCCGCAACTGTTGGTAGCCAGGAAGAGCGGTGGTAAAGGTCGCCGGGGTTAATTGCGGCAACAACTGCATCACTTGTGCCTGCACTGCTGGCGATAACTCAGCGGCATCTGGACGTAAGCGCCCCCGCTCATCCAGCTCACGGTGATCGCCGTAGATCATTTGCCGCATTAATCGGTCAATCTGCTGGACGGGGACTTCATGACCCCCAGTTGCTTGCTCAACTTGATACAACGCCATGCAGTAACGCGAAAAACCGGGGATCACCATGGAGGCTTTGGTCGTCACTGACCGATTAACGCTGATCAAGGCCTCACCACCACTGGGCGCTAATAACGTTTGCAGGCGCTGGGCACTGGCTTCGGCTGCCCGCTTAGCCTGACCCAGTGTGCCATCATGATAGATTGGCGCCGTGGCAGTCGGCCCTTCATAGGAATATAAAACTGTCTTAAACTGGGGAGCTAACACCCCGGCAGCCTGTAACGCGTGGACCCATAATTCCCAATCTTCGCCCCCCATGACATGAATTGTGGCAGCCAGTTCGGTAGCAGTGGCCGGGGGCACAGTCGTCGACACTATTTTTTCATGCTCCAAATCTAACGTCGCATCCGTGACGGCTTGGCCCAGCGGCTTAATCACTGAGCGCCAGACCTCGGTGGGATTCACCGGATTCACGCGCTTAGGCGCAGCAATCGAGTACACCAACAAATCGATAGCGCCACCAAAGTGCGTTTGAATCTCCTCGATCACTGCCCGTTTCGTGGCCGGTGAAAAAACATCTGCATTCAAGTTGCGGGCGATATGGCCCGCCTGCTCAGCGGCTTGTTTAAAGTAAACTTGATTCCACCAGCCAGCACTGCCTAAAGACTCACCTTGTGGTGGCCGATCATAGCCGACTGATAATGTGTCAGCCCCGGCGCCAAAAGTTGCCGTTAAGCGGCTAGCTAGTCCATAACTCGATGAACCGCCCAAAACTAAAACGCGGCGGGGTCCCGGATAGGTTCCCTGATTCGTAATCGCTGTCATTTGTTGGGTCATCATTGCTCGTAATCCCAAGGGGTTCACAGACCGCGCCACATTACCTGTTATTTTTTCAGTCAACTGCACGTGGGTCATCATGTCATCACCTTTTTACTTATTTCCTCTAACTTACCACTTTGGTCGCGAAAAGCGGTAGATTTACCCTGCTAACGTAAAAAAGCGCGCCACCAATAATCAAACACTTGGTGAAACGCGCTAAATTCATTTATTTTTGGCAATGATTACTTCGTCAGATCGGAGTCGGCTAACAACTGACGGACTTCATCAGTCGTATGCGTCTCCATCATAGCGTTACGTAGGCTCGCCGCATTACGCTGGTTGCGCACATAAATTTTGAAGAACCGCTTCAATGACGCAAAACGCGAGGTATCAAATCGTTGGGCAAACTCATCGTAGAGATCCAATTGGTAATTTAGTAGACCCAACAGTTCTTTAATGTCATGTTCTTGTGGTGTCGCTTCAAACGCAAAGGGGCTAGTGAAAATCCCCCGCCCAATCATAATACCATCAACTCCGGGGTGCGCCTGGGCTAGTGCCACACCATCCGTATAGTTTTCGATATCCCCATTCAATTGAAGTAACGTATCCGGCGCAATCTCATCCCGCAACTTAACGATGTCATCAATCATTTCATAATGGGCCGGCACCCGACTCATTTCCTTTTTCGTCCGCAAATGAATCGTCAATAATGGAATATCTTGTTGGAACAAGAAAGTTAACCAGTCACGCCATTCATCCAATCGGCTGTACCCCAGTCGTGTTTTGACACTGACTGGTAGTCCGGCCGTTTTAGCACCCGCAATTACCGCCGCTGCACTATCGAAATTACGGATTAGATCACTACCACCATGATTTTTGATAACCGTCGAATCGGGACAGCCCATATTGATATCAATGGCCTCATACCCCAAGTCCTTGACCGCCTCCGCAGCCCGAGCAAAGGCTTCACCATCATTCCCCCACAATTGGGCGACTGGCATGTGGGCCTCTTCAGGGGCAACGTATAGCCGGCCAGCCACGGTAAACTTGGCTTTGGGATGGGTAATGCTAATGGCATTGGTGAACTCCGTAAAAAAGACATCCGGCGCCGCAGCTCTCGCGACGACCCGCCGAAAAATAGCGTTGGTAACGGCCTCCATGGGCGCCAAACTAAAAAAAGGTCGGTTTTCCGCCCGCGCGTGGTCAGCAATTTGTTGCCAATAAGTTGAATCAGGCACGATAAAGTCTCCTCTATAACTTAAATTTGATGTTTAATCCGGTTTAACGCAGTTCCTACATTTTAACACGTTTGGTCTTAGAAACCAGCAAAAAAGGCCGTAACCGCAGTCACCGCCTTTTTACTGGTTTCTCCCCTACTCGTCTGACCACCACTTATTGTGTCACGGTAATATCCCCATCATCCGTGGACAATCGGTATTGCGCACTGGCAGCGCGCCGCAACCAGTAACCACTAGACCGCGAGTGACCCACGACATGAATTTCATCATCGCTATCCGTGGTCGTCACCTTAGCTCCCGCGGCTGGCGCAATTCGCGCTGAAATATCGCCATCAGTCGCCGTTGCCTTTAGAGTCCCCATTAGTCGATTATCGTGTAACTGAATATCGCCGTCACTAGCGACCACGTGACCACCGCCCAATTGGGTTGTGGCTAAGCGAACATCGCCATCTCCACTGATTACACGGTTATTGACTGCTTTAAAATGGCTCTGCGTGAGGCTAACGTCCCCCTCCTCAGCAGTTAAATCCACGCGATCTGCTTTGACCTGTTTACCACTAATGTCACCAGCGGTCGTATCCACGGCTAAGGTCTTCGTTACGCGAACATCATTAAAACTGACGTCATCTGTGGACTTGACGGAAATTTGTTTGACGGTCATCTTTTTTAAAGATAGCTCTCCGCCCTCACGCTTAGAAACAATGCTATCTAACCGCTGTGTTTTAGGTACCGTGATAACGACACCGCGTTTATCACCGTTACTACTAAAGTTAATTCCGCCACCATCACTTCCAAAGCCTAAAACATAGTTCATAGTTGTCGAACCCCCGGTAACTGTCAGTGTCCCCTGACTGACCCGTGCGCGAAGCCGATTATTAGCACTACTGAAATTATGTAGCGTCACCTGGCGTGTGTCGCCTTGGCGAATCGTAACCGGCGCTGTCGTATCAATCACAATGCGTCGATAACTGTCTAACCGCTGGCGTTGTTTTTTCTGTTGAATCACTTCAAATCGCCGATCTTGGTGGTTCCACACAACCGGCTTATCACCACGATGTTGCCAGCCACAACCTAACAAGATCGCCCCAAGAATCAAAAGACCTCCGCTGACCATTAAACTTCGCTTCATAGTTTCCGCCCCCGTTCCGCGCGACTTCGTGGAATAAAGCGGTCATAAATCCCCTTGGCCGCCCACGATAAGCCACTAATCAATTTGATTCCCAACCACTTGATGACTAACCAACCTAATAGACTGGCGCCCAATGACAGACAGCCGACACCGAGATAAAAGACCCCCGTCCAAGGCGCCTGAAATAACATCACAATTCCCACAATCGTGGCTACGACACCTACAATCACGATGCTAGCAAAAACAGCTAAAGCCGCGACCGCTAATCCAAATAAAACAGCGGCAAAAGCAATAAATAGCGCACCAACTACCAATAAAATGGGAATCGTAATAGGCGTCGATAATAGTGCCAAAATAATTAACCAAACTGTTTTAACATTATCTTTAGTTGCCTGTACCGAGGAACGTGTTCGTCCTGAAGTCTGATCTCCTCCTTGTTCTGATAAACGGATCGAGTAATCCGCCAAAATCTTGCGCGCTAATGACCGCGGCGTCCCCAACTCATCAACTGCTTGCTGGTAAGTCTCAAGGTTAGCATCTAATAAGTATTCTCGATAATAATCCACAACATCATGTTGCTCCGCCGTCGTTAGTTGGCCGATCAGGCGATGGACCGCCTGTAAGTAATCATTCATGTGTGTTTCCCCCTAATAACGTCGTAATCGCTGGCTGAAACGCTGCCCAGTCCGTTTGAATCTCGGTTAAGCGCGTACGACCCGATGCCGTTAACTGATAATAGCGTCGGTTACGCCCCTGAAAAGGCTCATCGTAGGTTGTTAACCAGCCATTCTTTTTCAGCCGTCGCAAGACCGGATACAACGTTGACTCTGAAATTGGAATCTGCTGGCGCACTTCTTGGGTTAGCGTATAACCGTAATAATCTCCCCGAGTCAACAGGCCCAAGACGCAACCGTCTAATAGTTCAGTTGGAATTTGAATAGCCATTAATTTTCCTCCTCAATACTATACGACGTATAATATAGATTCACTAATAATATACGACGACAAAAATCATCTGTCAATGTGCATCTATAAAAAAATAAATAGCCACTTTCATTGACAATTTATTGAGCGGCCAACATACTGTAATCAATCTCGTGGAAGTGAGGACCATTATGACTAATCAAGCTTTGTTAATCATCGACTACACTAATGACTTTGTTGCAGATTCGGGAGCCTTAACCTGTGGTCAGCCGGGACAGTTGCTAGCCCCCACCATTACGGAGCTGGCCCAACAAGCCCAGCAAGCTGGCGACTGGGTGTTACTCCCAACCGATGTCCATACCCCCGATGACCCTTATCATCCTGAAAGTCGCTTATTTCCGACGCATAACGTTGCGGGGACCTGGGGGCATGAGCTCTATGGCCCGGTCAAAGACTGGTTTAATCAAAACCAGTCGGCAGATAATGTCTGGCAGTTCGCTAAGACCCGCTACAGTGCCTTCGCCGGTACTGACCTTGATTTGCGCTTACGCGAACGCCATGTCGATACGTTAGTCTTAACGGGCGTCTGCACCGACATCTGTGTCCTACATACGGCTGTCGATGCTTACAACTTGGGTTATCAATTGGTCGTTCCAAAGAATGCCGTTGCCAGTTTTGATGCAACTGGACATACTTGGGCCCTTCGCCATTTTGAAACGGTGTTGGGTGCTAAGATTATTTAGACGTTAAAAAACCGTTGCCCACAGTTGAAGGGCAACGGTTTTTCAAATTAATCGAGTACAAATGTATTGAATGAGTTCGGCGCTAGTGTTACCTGAATTCCCTCATCCGGTTGATCAGGATCGGCAAAGGTAAACGGTAATTCGCGATTTAATGCATTCTGAACAACGACGACCACTTGGCCATCCGGATTGCGAAAAGCCTTTCCCATTGAGTTAAAATGTCCCGTTGTCGCTAATACGCGAGCCCCTGGCTTCACATAATGTGCATAGTGCCGCATAACATAATATTCAGGATTACGGGTGACTGCTTGTGTCTTAGAATCAATTGAAAACATCGAGTTTTGGTGCCATCCCCATGTGCTAATGGTATCACCTAGAATCATATTCCAATACGTGTAAGCTGTTGCTCCTGCTGTGAAGTAATGGTTGACCAAATGGAAAATATATTCAGCATATTGCCACGTATTTTCACCATAACCACATTCCGATTCAGTCTGAATCAGCTCCATTTCTGGCCACGACGCATGCGTCCGTTCGATAGCATGTTGCCCAGCCCATTGATACCCAATTCCTGTGATGTATTTTCGGGCCTGGTCATCAAATAAAATGTTATCAACGTATCGATTATAGTTATCCATTTTAATGCCGGATGCATCAAATGACATGTCCTCTGGACCATTCAGCGTCCCCAGAAATATTTCAGTATCCAAGTTATTTTGCTTGAACGTCGGGCCAAGATAATCTCGAATAAAGATACGTAAGTCTTCACTATGCCATCGACAGGATGGAAACTTCTGGTCGGCAAATACTTCATTTTGCGGGCAAACACGTTGAATATGAATACCTATTTTTTCATAAGCCCGAATGTACTTGACGAAATAATCCGCATACGCCTGTAAATTCTCAGGTGTCATCACAATTCGTCCAAAGTTATAGACTTTAGGAAACTTCATCCAAGTCGGCGGTGTCCACGGACTGGCAAATAATTCCAAATTTGGTTGATAACGCTGGGCATTTCTAATATAGGGAATCAACGTCTGTTCATCGTGGGCTACTGAGAAATCATCCAGTGCATAATCCCCATCGCTTTCATCATAACTGTACCAAGTTTCTGCAAAATCATTCGCCCCAATTGGGGTCCGATTAAAGGTAAAGTTCAGCCCTTCTGGTGAAAATAAATCACGATAAATCATTTGCTGCTGATCATCGGGTAACTTACTGAGGGGTAGGTACCCCAGTTCATTAAAACAACCGCCAAATCCCCGCAATTTCTGTAACTGTTCTCCTGTCAATTGCAAATCTGGCGAGGTGGTTGCTGTAATCGTTGTGGGTGTTTTCTCAGTTAAATACGCATCCGGCGTACTTTCAATCCAAGTTGTCATCTGTTATCCTCCTCAATATATTTGTAGCGCTTACAATCTTCCAAATTATTTAGTTGATCGGATCATCTGAATGAAGATACATGCTAATAAGACAAAGACAATCGCGATTGGGAAAACCAACTTGTAGCCACCCATAACAACAACGATACTGGTCACAATGGGTCCAACCGTTTGTCCCAAGGTTGTCGCAATATTTAAGATTCCCAAGTCTTTACCAGCCTCTTCTTTATTCGGTAAAACATCAATATTCAAGGCCTGGTCGACCGCACCATAAACGGCATATCCCAAACCGGCAAAACCGGCAAATAAAATCATTGAGGTTGCCGAACGCATTACCCAAGGTAGCAGGTAGCCAATCGCTAGTAAAATAGCAGAAATAATAACGGGTAACTTTCGTCGACCGATTGCATCAGAAATCGCACCAGAGGCTAAAGACCCAACTAATCCCACAATCATCGTAACAACCGACATCACTGAAATGGTGGCCGCTGCACTAGTTTTTCCTTGGCCAATGTAGCTTTCCAAAATGTATAACTGATAATTCAGAATCATATAATAACTAAAGATTAACAGCGTACGGCCTAAAAAAGCTAACCAAAAATCACGGGCACCCTTTAATGGTGGTCGAAATGATGCTAGTAATTCACTAAAACCACCCGCAACAGCTGGTAAATCTTTCGAAGATGGTTCAGTCGGCCAGACAATGACTGTACAAATGCCTGCAACCCCCATTAAAACACCGGCAATCACAAATCCAGGAATTTGTAAGGTGATAAAATAAGCGCCAATTAGAGTTCCCAAGGAAGTTCCACAAGTCGTTCCAGCAGACATAAATGCTGACATCGTTGCTCGCATATCGTCTGAAACACGATCAGATAGTGTTGCAATAACTGGTGCGATCATCATATTTAAGCCAACCATGCTAATACAATAAGCCACGCCAATCGTCCACGCGTTATTCAAGATTCCAATTGCAAATAAGGAAATTCCGCCAACAAGTCCACCACCAATAACCCAAGGCGTCCGTCGACCTAATCGCGACCGCGTACGATCGGACAAATTTCCAAAAACTAAATTAGATAGTAATGATGCAATGGCTGTTGCCGCATTAAGAACACCGAAAATGGCTGTTGAAGCTGTCGGTCCCACTAAATCCTTCAGATGTTGTGGTAATAAAACAGCAGAAACAATTCCTAAACCACCCATCCATAACAGCGCGAAGATAAAGAAGCTAATAGAAAACCGAACTTTGTGAGCTTTACTCATCGTTAATTTCGATACAACTGTCTCGCTATTTTTTGCTGTATTATCCATGTTTTTTCTCCTTTTATACGGACTCAACAATCGCTACACCCCACGGGTTTAATACTAACTTGTTGACCACTTCTTGATTGCTCAACAAGTTAGTGCCGCGAACTGGATTCGATACGAGTTGTGTTTCACTTGAGTAGTTGAAGTAGTAGGTCACCGTCTTACCTAAGTCATTCGTTCCCTGCTTAATAATGACTGGAAAAGCCGCAGTGAACCGTCGTAATCCTAACTCTTGCGTATAATCAGCCACTAATTGAGAAATTACCGCCGCAGACGGATAACAGCCTAGATAAATTACCGACCCTTGACCGTAATGATTTTTAGTGATTGCTGCATAATTTGACCAGTTAGGATCATCGTACGTTGCTAAAATCTCCGCTGTATCAGGAATTAATAATTCCATCCAATCCTGTAATGACGTATCTGCAATCTGTCGCAAACTTCGAGACTGACCAACTAATTGTGTGCCATCTGGATCTACAAATAGGTTGTAGTGGACCCCCGTTGAGCGGGTAAGTCGGCCCGGTTGTTGATCCATGCGTACTTTGACGTGTTCATTTGTGAAACCTGACTTAAACGTATAGATCACATGTCCACCACGTTTTACGTAGTCATCGAGTTTATCCAAGAAAGCATCGCTCACACTATACAAAGCCGGCACAACAATTAATTGATAGTCCTGTAATCGAATATGAGTCTCATCAGTTATGTCGGTCCGAATATTCAATCGATAAAATTGATCATATAGCGATCGGAAGAGGTCATTATAGTTATGATTATCAGAAAATGGAAAGGCATTGAGTGCTGTAAAACTACGATTACTAGCCAAGAAGGCAACATTTGCCTTAATTTTTAAATTGACCAAATGACTTGAAAGACGCTTCAATTCCGTGCCGGTTTGTTTAACCTCGTCATAAATTGGATTCGGCTGAAAATCATGGCTGAGAATCCCCTTCCAGTAAGTCTCTGCCGAATTATGAATCGAATGCCAGTGCCAGTATTCCACCATATTAGCCCCCGAAGCTAGATGGCTATAAGCCAATTGGCGCAACTGTCCTGGATAAGGAACCTGCTGCTTAAAGGCTTGCGCCTGAGTTTCCATTACCAAATAATTATCATGCTTTAGTGTTCGCAACTCATCACCCGCAAAAGAGAGTTCAGTTCCCGTCAAGTGCTTACGCGACGGGTGATAAATATCACCTCCGGCATAAGTCAACGCGGCACTAGCATCAAAATGATTGACTTCTGGTTGAATACCATATGAATAACCACGCCATTCAAAATCAAAATTATGGGTAACAAATTGATCAGCGAGACGATAGTCATCAACCAGAGAAACCTGCCAAGATAAGTAATCTGTGACTAGTTTCTGCCGATAAGTCTCAAAGGCCGTTTGTAGGCTTCCGTTAATTGTGCCGTCCATTGAGGGAAAATCTTCCCATGCGTTAATCCGGTTACTCCAATAATCCAGTCCAAATTCCTGATTTAATTGTTTTAAATCGCCTTTAAATTCACGCTTTAAAAACTGAACAAACCCTTTTTGAACATTATCGCTTGACGTACCATAGTGTTTGGTTTCGTTGTCTACTTGGAATCCAATGACTGCAGGGTAGTGTGCAACATGTTGCATCATTTTCCGAATGATTCGTTCAGCATATCGTAGAAATGTTGGATTTGTAATATCAAAAATTTGCCGAGCACCATACGGTTTACGCTGACCATCAACCTGTACCATAACTTCTGGATACGTCTTGGCCAACCAAGTTGGAATAGCGTAAGTTGGGGTACCAACAATTACATGAATCCCGGCAGTATGCATAGCATCAAGCACTTTATCCAAAGGTGAAAAATCAAAAACACCATCCTGTGGCTCATAAGTGCTCCATGTACTTTCACCAATGCGAACGACATTGATGTTAGCAGCTTTCATCATCTCGATATCCTTATCCAATCGATCAACAGGTAAATATTCGTAATAATAGGCCGTGCCATATAAAATATCTTTCATCACTTGTCCCTCACTCATCGTTTCTGTAAACGCTTACCTGGTAATTATTACCGATTAGTGTATGCTTGTACATGGCTATGTTCGGCTAAAAAAGACCCAAATCAAACCTTTGGGAGAAAGGAATTGACTATGGATATCCTAAAAAATGCACATCGCCTACCAGTTCTCGATTGGAATTTAAATTTTTTTGGCGGTCATTATCAGCAGGTCGCTAATGATTGGTTCGTTCCACAAGATAAACACCAAGCCTTTGAATTAATTTTTATCTTGCATGGTCAGGAATGTCTCACTATTGAGCACGAAAAGTATCACTTAAATCAAGGGGATTTTGTTCTGATTCCCCCTGGATTTCGTCACACGGCACAAGCTATTGACCAACTAACTTATTTCTGTTTTCACTTTGATTTAGATGAGCCCAATTTCATTGTGCAATTGATTCAAAACTCCCCCGTGTTTTTTCCCAAAATGGATCCAATCAACCGAGAAATTCGCCCAATTTTAGGTGCAATGGTTGAGTTAGTTTCACCAACCACGACCTATTCTTTCGAGGATAAAATGCAAATTCAAATTTACCTGTCACAAATCCTTATGGCCTTCAATCGCTTGATTCCAACAAAAACCGCTAGCACCAATGCTAATCAATCTCGCTACGCTAAGATTATTGCGGAAACCCTCAAATCAACACTTAACGAGGCTATTCTTCATCCGATCGATGAAACATCCATTCAGATTTCAATTGCTGATCTTATGTCCTCTATTGGTATCAGTGAAGGCTATGGGAACCGCCTATTCAAGGAGGCCTATGGTTTTTCACCCCAACAGTATTTATCGACGCTTAAGTTAAAATGGGCTAAAAAGATGCTACTCAAGCCACAATTTAGTGTCAGTGAGATTGCCCAAACACTGGGCTACCAAAATGCTTCACATTTTAGTCGCCAATTCAAGCGCTGGACCGCTATGTCGCCCAAAACCTATCGTCAAATTGTCGCTAAAAATTAGGGAGTTTCAGCCTATCATGCTTCCAGTTTTGCTCACAAGTCATTTGCACTATTGGATCCTCAGTAAGTCAGATTTGGGTCATTTTTCGTTCAATTCAGTACTTTCAGCTATTATGGATTCCTGATACACTGATTCTTGTAAGCGTTTTTATAAAATGACAAAGGAGCCTCTCTATGACAGCCATTCCTTCTAATGATTTTATTGATCAACTGACTTTGACCGAAAAGGCCAGTCTGGTTTCCGGCAAAGATTTTTGGTTTACTGCTGGCGTCGAACGACTAAACTTGGAAAAAATTATGATGACAGATGGTCCTTCGGGTTTGCGAAAGCAAGCCAGTAGCGCGGATGCTTTGGGTCTTAATCAAAGCGTCAAAGCGGTAACCTTTCCAGCTTCAGCACTGACTGCTAGTTCCTTTGACCGCAGTGCTTTAACTCACCTCGGGCAACATCTGGGGACCGCGGCTAAAGCCGAAGGTGTCAGTATTTTATTAGGCCCAGGTATTAATATCAAACGTAGCCCATTAGCCGGTCGAAACTTTGAGTATTTTTCAGAAGACCCCTTAGTGGCTGGTGAACTGGGTGCTGCATACGTAACTGGCGTCCAGAGTCAAGCTGTCGGCGTTAGTGTTAAACACTTTGCCGCCAATAACCGTGAAAATCAGCGGTTCACCTCATCCTCAAATATGAGTGAACGAGCACTGCGAGAAATTTATCTCGCTGCTTTTGAACGGATTGTGACCAAAGCCCATCCTGCAACCATCATGTGTTCTTACAATGCGATTAACGGCACCCTAAACTCACAAAACTTCCGTCTATTAACGACAATCTTGCGTGATGAGTGGGGGTTTGATGGCGTTGTCATGTCCGATTGGGGCGCAGTTGCCGACCATATTGCGGCATTGCGAGCTGGTCTTGATCTAGAAATGCCCGGAAAGGGTCCTCAATCTACAACAGAAATTATCGAGGCCGTACAGCACGGCGACCTAACCGAGGCCACTCTCAATATTGCTGTCAAACGTGTTCTTAAAATGATTCACGAGTGGCATGTGGATAGCACGCCACATGCTTACGACCAAGAAAAACAACATCAATTTGCTCGCCAACTGGCGGCTAATAGTTTTATTCTGTTAAAAAATGACCATCAAGTCTTACCATTAAATAATCTCCAAGATGTCACAATTCTAGGTGAATTAGCGGAAAAGCCACGGTACCAAGGTGGTGGTAGTTCCCACGTCAATGCTTTTCGGGTTACAACACCGCTCTCAGTAGCTCAAGCTGCTGGCAACACAACTTATCAAGCCGCTTATCAAGTTAACGCCACGCAGTCTGACCCCAATCGATTGGCGCAAGCCGTAGCGGCCGCTAAAAAAGCACCCGCCGTTGTTATCTTTGCTGGCGTCCCTGAAGCATTGGAATCAGAAGGCTTCGATAAGACCACCATGGCCTTACCCGAAAACCAAAACACCCTGATTTCCCAAGTTGCTGCCGTGAACAACCATACCGTTGTTGTTTTACAAAACGGTTCAGCTATTGAAATGCCTTGGGCAGATGACGTCGCAGCTATCCTAGAAACCTATTTGGCTGGAGAAGCTGTTGGTGAGGCCACTTGGGACGTATTGACTGGTGCAGTCAATCCCAGCGGAAAATTAGCGGAAAGTTTTCCATTTAAGTTAGCCGATAATCCGACTTATGGAACCTTTAATGCCAGTCCGTTAACGGAAGATTACCATGAAGATATTTTTGTGGGATATCGCTACTACGACTTGAAGCAACGGGCTGTACGCTATCCATTTGGCTTTGGTCTCAGTTATACCCATTTTAACTATCATGATCTTACGGTTACTGTCCAAGATCAGCAGGTGACGTTACGTTATCAACTTACTAATGATGGTCCGGTCGACGGACAAGAAATTTCTCAAATTTATGTGGCTAACCATGCCAGCCACATAGAGGTGCCGCGCCGTGAACTCCGTGACTTTGTCAAAACAGCTTTGCGTTCTGGCGAAACTAAAACAATTACTCGAATACTGACTCGACGTGATTTCAGTTGGTACAACGCCCGAACCGCTTCCTGGCAAATGGATGACGGTAACTATACGATTAGTGTCGGTCAATCATCTCGTCAGCTAAACCTCAGCCAAGATATCTCACTTACCTGGAATCCCAAACACTTGGCCCCCATTACCGCTAATACCTACATTGGGGACATCATGGCTCGACCAGATCTGCGTCCCGCTCTGGAACAAACAAAAATGGCAACCAGTCTTGATCAACTGACTAATGATGACACTAACAGTGAACTCATGAAAAATATGCCACTCCGAGCTGCCATCATGGTCGGCATTGATGCGAGTCAGCTCACGGAATTTTTACGCCTCGCTAATCAAATTCAATAACCATAAAAAAACGGCAGTTAACGTGTGCTTCACCACGTTAGCTGCCGCTTTTTTGTTTACCCATTCAACATTGTTTAACTTAAACATAACGTGTACAATAAGAATGACGCTAAGCCCGCATTTTGGTGGCTCGGTCATTCATTTATCATACATATTCTAAGGGGGAACCGTTTATCATGAAACGATTCATCAGTAGCATCGTGGCGTTAGGCGTCGGCCTAATTCTTAGCGGGTCGATTGGGGTCGCCGCCAGTACCACACCCGATGCCCAAAGTTCGTCTACCGTCACCCAACAACCCGTCTATCGTCCCGTCAGTCAACGTAAGGTTGTTAACTACTATACTAAGATTGGGCCAAATCAAACTCATAACTACAAGGTTTATCGTTCTGGCGGCGCCAAATCATCCGCAGCGAATGCCAAACCGATTGCCACTGGTCGGCAATACGCCAATCAGTCGGTTCACATCACCCGTGAAGAAACCATGGCCGATGGTAGCTGGTTAAAGTTCACCACAACAACGACGAAACAAGTTGGGTGGATTCACCGTAATGGAACGGTCAAAACTTACCGCTACCTAAAGGTGCCACTAATTGGTCAACGGCCACAATTACCAACGGGCTGTGAAGTAACTGCCACCACCATGATGCTCCAATATGCTGGGGCCAAGGTCACTAAGACCTCATTAGCCAATGAAATGCCCCGTAGTTCCAATCCGAATAAGGGGTTCGTTGGTAATCCTTATTCCAAATCCGGCTGGTGGATCTATCCCAAGGGCTTAATGCCACTGGTTAAAAAGCACGTTGGGTCGGCTACCAATTTGACTGGTGCGTCCTTTAACCAATTAAAGGCCAAGATTAATGTCGGACATCCCGTTGTTGTCTGGGTGGCTAACGTTGACGGCTTTGTTAATCACGCAATCACCCTCACCGGCTACAGTAAGACGCGGGCCTATTACAACGACCCTTGGACCAAGAAAAAAACTAGTATGACATTAACCAGCTTACAGACACACCGCAAGCACGATGCTTATCGCGCATTAAGTTACTAACATAAGGGGAGCTTCTCATGAAAAAATTAGGTTTATTGATTTTAGCCTTAACCAGTTTGGGACTCGGCAGTAACACTGTTGTTGCCCAAGCTAACACGAAATATTACACTGCCAATCCTGGCATTATCCGTACCAAAAAGACGGTCGTCTACTACCAAAACGCCGCCAAGACTAAGAAAGCAGCAACCATCAAGGCCAATCACTATGCCAAGATTACAAAAGTGGTGACAGTTAAGGGCCACGCTCCACTGCTCAAAACCAATACTGGCAAATACGTGACCGCTAACAAAGCCTTCGTTGCCAAAACCGCGGGTTATCAAAATCCTAAGAAGTATTACCAAGTCAATTACACCCAGATCAAGCCTTACGGCAAGGTGGGCTACACCGTTAAGCGCAACTATGAAGGCATTAAGACCTGGAAAATCATGAAACGCTTGGGAACGGCCAACGGCTATAACAAGTACAACACCGCAACCTACTACGCCGTTCGTTCATTTCAAAAGAAGCATCATCTAAAGGTCACGGGTAACGTTGACGAAAAGACGTGGGTGAAGCTAGGCTTCTCCAAATCCAGTTGGACCAGCATTGATCGTTATGTTGCCCCACTGGGTGCCCACGCTTGGAACGGCCGTCAAGACCACATTGAAGCCATGATTAAGCAAGCCTACAAATACATGGGTAATCCTTATCTAGTTGGCTCTTCCACGAGTCCTGCTTATGGTACCGACTGCTCTGGCTTGGTCATGCAAGCCCTCTACGCCGGGGGCATTAACCCCGCACCAATCAGCTCTATTCATCATGCCTACCCTGGAAATGAATGGAACTCACGGAACCTGTGGGCTAGCAAGAAGTTTAAGCACGTGGCTTACAGCCACAAAAAGCGTGGTGACTTGGTCTTCTACTATCAACCAGGTACCCACACCATCTGGCACGTTGCGCTTTATTTAGGCAAGGGTAAGGTCATCGAAAGCTGGCCACCACGGATCATGGTCCAACCTATCAAGAACGGCCAACGCTCTAATGTCGCTGGTATTGCACGCGTTTTTAATTAAATAAGCATGGTCATTGGGCCGAAGATTCTCAGACTGAGAATCTTCGGTCTTTTTGACTAAAGACAACTAAAAAGCCGTGGACCACCAGCACTCATGCTGGCGTGTTCCACGGTTTTAGTCTGCTTAATTTTCTGGCTTAAACGCCCGTGTCGCCGCCACGGCCTGTTGCCAGCCCGCGTATAGCTGCTGACGCCGGTCTTCTGGCATATCTGGCGTAAACAAGCGACCGTCATTGTGAATCGCTTTAACCTCATCCAGGTTCTGCCAAAAACCGACAGCCAATCCGGCCACGATTGCCGCCCCCATCGCCGTCGTCTCTTCATCGGCTGCACGCCGAACTGGGGTGTTGATAATATCAGCCTGGAACTGCATGAGGTAGCGATTCCGTGAGGCCCCCCCATCGGCCATCAATTCTGAAATTTCAATACCGGTATCTTGCTTCATCGTGCGCAAGACATCGCGCGTCTGGTAGGCAATCGACTGCAAGGTCGCCTTCACAAAATCATTGCGATTCGTTCCCCGGGTAAGGCCAAAGACAGCGCCCTTCGCATCAGGATCCCAGTAAGGTGCCCCTAATCCGTTAAACGCGGGTACCACATAGACTTCATCGTTATTGGTCGACGCCATAGCCGCTTGCCGGGATTCCGGCACATTACTGATAATCTGCATGCTTTCATGCAGCCAAGCCAACGCCGTTCCCGCGACAAGGATTGACCCTTCTAGGGCATACGTAATCTCACCATCGAGGCCATACGCAATGGTCGTCAATAAATTATGCTTAGACAATTGTGGTTCATGCCCCGTGTTCATCACGACAAAGGCCCCATCCCCGTACGTGTTTTTCACCGTACCGGGTGTTAATGCCAATTGTCCCAGTAACGCAGCTGATTGGTCCCCGATGATGCCGGCAATTGGGACTTCTACGCCATAAAATTGGAAATTCTGGGTCACACCATAAACTTCTGAACTCGATTTTACTTCTGGCAACATTGCGACCGGAATATTTAGCCACTGCAGAATTTCTGCATCCCACTGCAACGTATGAATGTTAAACAGCATCGTCCGACTCGCATTACTGTAGTCAGTCACGTGAATGTTGCCGCCCGAGAGCTTCCACGCTAACCAGCTATCAACCGTGCCAAATAACAACTCGCCCCGCTCAGCGCGTTCCTGGGCACCAGGGACGTGATCTAAAATCCACCGCACCTTCGTGGCACTGAAGTAGGCATCCACCACGAGCCCGGTCTTTTCCTTAATCGTTTCTGCTCGCCCAGCCGCCACTAACTCTTTGGCGAGACTGGCCGTCTGCTGACTTTGCCAGCCGATGGCATGATAGATGGGTTCCCCGGTCGTCTTGTCCCACACAATCGTGGTTTCCCGTTGGCTACTGATCCCAATAGCTTCGATATTTTCGGGGTGAATTGACGCATCAATTAGCGCACTGGCAATCACCGACAACACACTGTTCCAAATCTCATTTGCGTCAGATTCGACCCAGCCTGGATGTGGGTAATACTGCGGCACTTCCTTGTACCCTTCGATCACCTTGCGGCCCGTGTGATCAAAGATTAGTGCCCGTGTACTACTCGTACCTTGATCAATCGCCAATACATAATTTTCCGGTTGTTTAAGTCCCATCTGCTTGACTCCCTCCAAAATTCCATCATGACGAAACCGGTTCCAAAATCGTTGCACTTATCATAGCACGACTCTTGTGAAAAACGCCAACCTTTACTCCCGGCTTTTGGCGCTTTGATGGTTTCTTAAGCTTTATACCACGAGTTTTTTCCCTGCTAAAAAGGACGTCGCAAAATCACGATCGGTTTTCACTTGCTTGCCAAATTCATCAATCAACGCGTGAAATTCTTGGCAGTCGGTCAATGCCAAGGGAAACTGACTCAATACCCGCTTTTGAAACGCGGGATACGTCTTAGGCATCGCAGCCCCGAGCCAGTCAAACAGCCGGCGGGCATACGTATCCACCATAAACGTGCCATGGTCGAGCGTGTACATCAAAATATAATCGGCCGTCTCGTGTCCGATCCCGGTAATTGCCAATAATTCCTGACGTAACTGCTGACCGTCCCGTTGCTTCAAAGCCGCCAAGTCATCATTGGCCTGACCCAGCCACGCTGCCAACGATAAAATAGCGGCCCCTTTCCGCCGATAAAAGCCACTGGTCTTAATCAAAGGCATCAGTTCCGCCGCTGTCAGCTGACGTAGTGCTGCTGGTGCAAACCCCGTCGCCTGTTTTAAGTTCAGTAACGCAGGCTCAACGTTTCGCCAGTTGGTATTTTGAACTAAAATCGCTCCCAACATGATCTCAACGGGCGTTTCAGCCCACGGTGTCCCTGGCCTAAGCCACGGTTGTGGGCCCATTTCAGCTGCCATTAGGTGATAGAGTTCCTCCACAGTCATCTGCGATAAGTCCTTTCTTCAATGCGTATCTACCTCTATGTTACCCAGTCTGGGCCAAAAAGGCCACTAAAAAACGGGCTCTCGGAAGAACCCGCCGACTACTTGATAAATTTATTGATCGTTACGTTTAATCACTAGGCGAATATCAGCATCGCCGTCTGGGTTCAATTCTTCTTGATAATCAAAGTTAGCGCTTTCGAAATATTTCTTGATTTCGTCGTTAATTGTCGTTACTTCGCGCACGTCTTGGTCCTGTCGGGTCAATAAAAGCGTGTATTCCTTGGAATCCTCATCGACGTTTTCAAAGCTGTATTCCACCGCTTCGGAATTCAAAATTTCTTGAATCAACTGCCGTTCTGTCATCACGTTTACCTCGCTTAAATTTATTAGATTACCTCTTTATTGTAGAGTTATTCTGGAAATTTGTGAACTATTTCGTCACGAAAATACCAGATCGTTGGGTGACAAGAGGTGACACGCACGCGTATACTTAGGCATACTTATATCTGAAAGGAAGCGACGCCATGCGTCCACGCATAGCTCTCCCCGCTGATACACTCGACGAGGCCACGAATATTATTAATGAACGAAATGCCGCCTTCGCCCCCCGCCCCGTCATTGAGGCCATCGTGAAGACCGGCGGCTTACCCGTTATCCTCCCCAGTATTGACCCAGCCGATGTTGCCGATTATTTGCCCCTCTTTGATGGTGTGGCTTTCCTCGGCGGCTTCGATGTTGACCCAACCTTTTTCGGCGAAGAACCGCACGTCCGCTTGGGGAAGACCTACCGGAAACGCGACCTTTTTGAAATCGAATTGTTAAAACAAGCCGTAGCGGCTGATAAGGCTATCTTAGGTATTTGCCGCGGCTTGCAGTTAATCAACGTTGGCCTTGGTGGCACGCTGTATCAAGACCTTAGTGAAGATCCAACTGCGCAGATCAAGCACAGCCAGGCCGCTGCTGGTAATCAACCTAGCCATCACGTCACGGTGACTCCTGGCAGTACTTTGGCCACGTTAACAGGCGAGCGACCTTACGTGAACTCACGACATCACCAAGCTGTTAACCGCGTCGCTCCGGCACTCACGGTAACGGCTCAAGCAGACGATCAAGTCGTTGAAGCACTGGAATCTACGGCCAGTGATCAAATTTTAGCCGTCCAGTGGCATCCCGAAAACATGTACAAGCACCATGCGGAATCGCGCCAGATCTTTCAAAATTTTGTGGATCGATCAGCAGCGCGGATGCCGCGCATGTAAATTTCTGGTAAAAGCACTTTTCATTGTGGGCGTCTTCAACTAAACTAGACTTAATATCAAAAATGAAAGTAGGCGAAAGCAGTGGCGAAGATGCAGGACTTTGGACAACGAATGCGCTTTTTAGGGTTCTCCATTGTCCTGAATTCCGCCGCTAACGCCTTGACGATCTCGACCAATTTGGGGAGTGCCGTTTGGACCGGATCGTCCGTCAACCTCGCCAACTGGATTCATGTGCCACTGGGAACAACGCTCTTTTTGTATGGCATCGCCATTACGTTGTTAAATCAAGTCCTGCTCGGTCAATTTGACCGACGGCGCTTCGTGTCTAACTTACTGTACATCGTACCGTTTAGTTACCTCGTTGAATGGATTGGTTATTTCTGGGATTGGCTGGGCGTTGGTCAGTTGAGCCTAACTGGCCGCGTCGTTGTGGATATCATCGGCCTGTTCGGCGTGGCGTTTGCCGTGTCGATTTATAACCGTTGCAATATCATTATGCACCCCAATGATGACTTAGCCTACATCCTGCGCTTTAAATACTTGCGCGGGTCGGCCGTGATTGCTCAGTGGGCGAGCTACACCCCACCACTGATTATCATCATCTTATCCTACCTCTTTACCGGGCAGCTTCACGCGATTGGATTTGGGACGGTTTGGGCCCTGGTCACACAAGGAATCGTGATGGGTTGGGCCGATACCCACGTCTTTCCACAACTAAAACATCATGTTGATGTGTCATAAAAATAGCGACTACGGTAGTTGACCGTAATCGCTATTTTTATGACCCGGCTTATTGATAAGTCCGTGCTAATTTTTCAAAATTGACGGTTCCCAGACCAGCCGCCTGATTATACACTTTCCCCGGCTGACCCACATAATACAGGTTCCCATTATTAGTTGCCGCATCAAGCCGAGTAAACGGCGAGTGGTCGGTTTGTGCCAAGGCGTAGAGCTGGGGATTCCAAAGGCCCATCCGCTGCGAGCGATCACTGTTCATGACCGCTGCCATCGCGGCAAATTGCGGTGCAACCGCACTGGTTCCCCCCATTAATTCCCAGCCACTGTTTTTCGAGTAGATATCATAGCCCGTAATCGGATCGGCATTCGCCACCACATCGGGGTAGTTCCGTCCACTTCGATAGCCGTGAATCAACTTGGGACCTGACTTGGGGCCCACCGCCGTGAGATACTTGCGTGCATTATAGGTATTGACGCCGGCAACACCTTGTTGGTATTTGGGAGTTCCATATAAACTGGAAATACCGCCACCGCTGGCCGCCGTCAACTCTTCTAGTAAGATGGGGTGTTTGATAAACTGCAAGGGGTGCCGATGATAACTCTTAAAGAAGATATCGCCACCCCACGTCCGTTCGCGGGTAACATTCACACTAATTCCTGGTGCGAATGTCTTTTTAATTGGCAGCGTACTACCACCGGTTGCCGTCACCCACGGACTATCGGCTGGAAAATCAGCTTCAATTCCCGGCATCGCTGACGATTCACTTAAATTTTGACCATAGGCTCCTGTGTCACCACTCGCCACAAAGGTCGAAATCCCCTGAATCGCTCCTTGAGCCAGTAAGGTGTTCATAATGTCGCCGTATAGTGGCGTTAACAGATGGTCGCGGTTCAAATCCCGTAAGATATTTTCTGAAAGTCCCCAACTAAGTGACAGGGAACTGGCACGATTCTCAGCAAAGGCCGTGGTGAACGCGTCCAGCCACCCAATATCACTGAACTTGGCCGTATAAACCCGAACCTTCGCTCGGGGCGCAATCGTGCCAGCCTGTTCGGCATCCAGTGCCGTTTCATCATCACTATCATCTCCATTGTCCATAACCGTAGCGCCACCCGTGGTTTTGGTTTCTAAGCGCCCCGCTGTGGGTACCCCCGCTTGCCGCCAAAAGTGTTTAATGGCCGCCGTCGGCACGTGACCAAAACTAATAATCCCTACTGTTTGGCCGGCCCCTTGTTGACCACTGGTCGCTAAGTTTGAGGCGTGATACTGTTTCAGAAACTTAGTGGGTGACCGTTTAGCGGTTAAATGCTTGACTTGAGCAGGCGATTTCGTAGTCAGACTCTTGGCAATCATTAAGTTCGTTACCCCAACAACTGCCCGGATGGGTTGGGCCACCTGCTTAGGCAACCGTGGGGCCTGCTTGGAAAACTGGATCTTTTTGCCGTGATACCGCGCAGTCTTGAGATTTACCGCAAAGGCTTTATTAATCGTGGCGACATGCCCCTTGACCCGGATTAACAGACCATTATTGGCTGCTGTGGCTTGCAAATGGCGGGCCCGAAAATAACGAGTCAAACGACTCGTAGTCGCACTGGATTGGCCGAACTTGGCACGAAATTGCTGCGGTGTTAAGTACCCCTTAAATGACTGACTATCGGTGGTGTTCACAGCCAAAGCCAGCTGACTAAGCGTTTTAGTTTGCCGTGGCTTTAACACAATATCCAACGACACCGTCTTCTTCTTAGCCACTTTCTTCACGTGGTGCAAGTGTTGGAGCCGACTCTGACGATACGGTGTGGCAACTGTCACCAACTTGGCCGCCTGTCCCTGTGTATCCCCGAAGCAGACGAGTCCGACAACCAGACTCGTCACAATTAGTCCTATCTTTTTCATAAATGTAATCCCCCCTGATGGCTATATTATACGCTAGTTAACATGGGGTTTTACACAAAAAACAACACCACTAAATCTTTTTGCGGATAAATCAATATAAGCCTACTAAAACAAAAGCGTATGACATTGACTACTTCTAATCAACGTCATACGCTCCACTTTAAAGTTCTCCTGTCAAAATAAACTGCTTAATCTCGGCCAACGTCTGCTTGGTCTCGGGTAACTTCCGCCACAAAATATAGTCATGCAGCATTGATGGCATCTGATGCGCTTGAAATGGCGTCCCACTGGCCGCTTGCAGTTTCTGCAATAGCCGTTCATCATCTGCCGCCAACAATTCATTGGTGCCGTAATACAATAACACGGGTCCCAGATTGTCGAAGTTACCATAGATAGGGCTGACCACCGGATCGGTCACCGGATGGTCGCCCGCATAGTCAAAACCAATCTTTTTTAATGTGGCTAGTGTCAAGTAAGGATCTCGCTTAGCCGCCAGCGTAAGGTCGGGGTTCATCATACTCAAATCGGTCCATGGCGACACCAAAATAGTGCCCGCTGGCATTGGTTCTTGATGATTAACCAGTTGTTGAAGCAACGTTAACGCCAGGCCGCCCCCGGCCGAATCACCCATCAAAAAGAACTGATCGTCAGGGTACTGGGCGCGCAAATAATCATAAGCGTTCATCGCAAAAACCACCGTTTCATCTACCGTGGCTTCTGGCACCAGCGGATAGTCGACGTATGTTACCCGTAAATTGGCCTGTTGGATCAACGTTTCCATCAACTCGCGGTGGCTATCAATCCCTTGCATGGTATAAGCCCCGCCATGAAACAGTAATACATGTTGGGGTAACGGTGCCCCCGTGGCCGCGGTCAATAATCGGCCACCAAAAATTTGCCGTTCTTTGGTCACAATTGACGTTGCAAATTTTTCAGGAATGACAGCCCTATTTTGCCGACTAGGTTGCAAAAATGCCTGTTGAATCTGTTGCTTGAGCTGACTGTGCTGGGTCTTGAATAATAACCATTTCCCACGCAAACTCACGACTTATCACCCTATCTTTTACTTATTCTCAGCGTCAATTCTCGAAAACTCTTATTGCCAGTATACAGCGTTTGCGTGAAAAACGCTCTTAGAGAATCAATTACTAGGTAATTTATCCCAAAACCGTTAGAATAAGGGTATGTGACAGTTGCTAATGAAAGGGCAGGGAAAACGCATGACAAATAACCGAAATCTAAACGTGACCGGTGGCTTAAACTTCCGTGAACTAGGAGGCTACCCCACGCTAGACAATCAAACGGTCAAATGGCATAAGCTATTGCGGACAGCAGGTCTAGCAGGCTTAACACCGGAAGATCAGCAACATCTCAGTCAATATGGTGTCGTGGCCGATGTCGATTTTCGGTCAAAAGACGAGCAAACAATGGCCCCGGATCGGGTTCCGGTCGGTGCAACCTACCATTTTCTACCCGTTTTCCCAGCTGACGATCAGACCGATGCTTCGGCAACAGAAGCCGAACTCGAGCAGCGCTTCAACGGCGATGACCAAGCGGGTTATCGTCACATGGTAGATGTTTACCAAAAGATGATCACCTTACCTTCTGCCCAAGCCGCCTATCATGATTTCTTTGCGACCTTGTCCGCTAATGACACGGCGCAACAATCCGTGTTATTCCATTGTACGGCTGGTAAGGACCGGACGGGCATTGGCGCTTTCTTAGCGTTAAGTGCCTTGAATGTCGACCCCCAAGTGATCAAAACAGATTACTTATTGACCAATCAAAACGTCATGCCCAAAGTTGAGGCGCAAAGTGACGCTGCTCGTCGAGACGGGCACACCGAAACCTTTGTCACCAACATTCGGGCGCTTTCGACCGTCAATGCCGACTATCTAGACGCCGCCATTAAAGTGATTAACACGCAATATGGCGGGGTGCAAGATTACCTCCACGACGTGTTGAAGCTATCTCGTAACGACTTGAATAATTTAAAGCAACTCTATTTGGATTAGGCAATCCGACCAGACTAACCGCATTTGCGGGTAGTCTGGTTTTTTACCGCCAACCCTTATGAAAGGACCTGATTATCGATGAAGAAACGTACCTTGACCTTAACGCTCCCACTTATTGGTATCGCCGCCACTTCCCTAGCCGCCAGCGAACACCTCTTCAACTTTGCCTTTAAGCGGGTCAATTATGTTCCCGAAACCTCAGCTGACAAGCAGAAATACGCAGACGCCTACTACGCCTACGTCGATTGGTACCAGCACGTGACGAAAGAAAAATGGTACTTACACGAACATGATCCGAAAAACCGAATGGTGGCCGAATACATCCCGGCTGCAACCCCTAGCCAACAAACGGTCATCATCTCACATGGCTACAAGGGCAACGGTGAAACCATGGCGAACTTCGCGCAAATGTATCATCACCTCGGCTTCAACGTCTTACTACCCGACGACCGTGGTCACGGCGAAAGCGCGGGTAAATACATCAGCTTTGGGTGGCTCGATCGGCTGGACTACCTACAATGGATTCAGCAGGTTATCGACCGCTCAACTGCCGATGTCAAAATCTTATTATTTGGTGTCAGTATGGGCGGCGCCACGATGGAAATGTTATCTGGTGAAACTTTACCCCCACAGGTTAAAGCAATCATCGCCGACTGTGGTTACTCCAGTATTGAAGCTGAGTTAACCTATCTGCTCAAACGCCAATTTCACTTACCCAAGTACCCGATCGAACCACTCGTCAGCACAATCTCTAAACGCCGCTTGGGTTACTATCTCGGCGACGTAACGTCAACCGATCAGCTTCGTAAGAATACGCGTCCGATTCTTTTTATTCACGGCGAAAAGGATGTTTATGTCCCCGTAGGCATGGCTTACGAAAACTACGCGGCGACTCACGCGCCAAAACAGCTTTGGATTGTCAAAAATGCGTCGCACGCTGAGAGCTTCTGGATGAACCCAGAACGCTACCAACAACGAGTGACCGCCTTTCTGCAAACTTACTTTAAGTAATTCGCCCCATTTTCTTCACACTTTAGCTTTTCTTTACTAATTTATCGCAAAGTCATCATGACTTGCCCCGTTTATGTTCACAAAATCCGGGTATATTAGTAACCATAGTAATTAGCCAATAACTGTTACTAGTCAAATTCTATATCCAATCCCTTTTAGATTCTCTTCCCCCTAAGAGAATCATTCCTTGGTTAGGTTCCCTCAAGCCTAACCACTCCTCTAAATTGCATTCGCCCCCCTTATGCGAATGCACTCCTCATGATGGCCGCACCGTCTTCCCCGGATGGTGCGGTTTTTATTGTCCCATAATAAAAACACGCTAGCCCTGGATTTCATCCACTGGACTAGCGTGTTTCGTTAATTAGCGTTTCATCGCATCCCAAATAAATTGATAGATCTCTTTGAAACTATACTTATCAACCGGATAGCGTCCCAACTGCAAGTTAGTGGTATGCCGATTAATGATCGCAAATACCAAACTCATGTGTAGACTGACTGGCAAATCTTTCAAGACCCCCTCATCAATCGCCGCCTGAAGTAACTGACTAACCGTATTATTAGGCGTCAATTCATTAGGCAATAAGTCGGGTGACTGGCCCCGTAAAAATTTAATTTGTTGAATCAACGTCAGACTATCCGGATTGGCCAATGAAAAATCATAGACTTGTTGAATGTACAGACGAACGCGCTCCTCTAATGGTATTTTCTGATCCTGTAGGCTAGCGATCTCGGTAGTTGCCAAAATCTTTTGCGTTTCCCGTTCATAGACGCTATCGAGTAACGCCTGTTTATCCTTAAAGTAGAGATAAACGTTCGATTGGGCAATACCCACTCGTCGGGCTACCTTAGTCGTTGATACGCTAGCAGCACCTTCAGTCAGAATAATCTCAGCAACAGCATCTTGAATCTTTAATTGTTTACTCATATCTTTTTTCTTCATAAATTCAGTATAAAAGATAAAAATATCTTTTTCAAGCTTGACAAAGATAGAATTATCTTTTATGATGTATTCACGTTAAAAGATAAACGTATCTTTTTTAAACCAATTCAAAGGAAGTTACTTCATGATGAAAATTGCAATGCTAGGTTCTATGGGAAATATTAATCGCTTGGTCATTCCACAACTCGTCCAAGCTGGCCACGACGTCACCGTCATTTCAACCAGTGATCAACGCCGCGCCACGATTGAGGCCGCCGGGGCCCATGCCGCGATTGGAACGATGACGGACATTGATTTCTTATCCGAAACATTCACTGGTAAGGATGTTGTTTACTTGATGCTATCTGGCTCAATTGGCACGGACCCATTCGCCGGTGCCATTGAACAAGCTCAGATCTGGCGCCAAGCGATCGAAAATGCCGGCGTTAAAAACGTTGTTGACCTGAGTAGCATTGGTGCTGATGCCGATGAAGTTGCTGGATCCTTACATGCTTATAACCTCATCGAAGGCGTTCTTCGTTCACTAGACATCAACATCGCTTTCGTTCGCCCAACCGGCTTCTATGCCAACCTATTTAGTAACTTAACGTCCATCAAGCAAGATCACGCCATTTATGCTAACAATACCGCTGACTTGGAACAAAAGTGGGTGGCCCCAGCAGATATTGCTGCCGTTGTTTACCCACTCATCGCCCACACACCAGCTGGTATCACCGTTCATTACGCCTACAGTGACACTTTCTCCGGCGCCGACTTTGTCACAGCCTTACAACAAGCCCTAAACATGCCCGACTTGCACTGGGTACAGATTTCAGATGAGCAGTATGAACAAGGCCTACTGACTAATGGCGTACCTGAAAAGATTGCCGCATCACTCGTTCAAACGAGTCACTATCAACGCCAACCCGAACAAATCTATGCTGACTTATCGGCCAAACAAACTGCCGCTGGTCAAGTTAAACTAGCCGACTTTGTCCGCACGTTTGTCGATGCCTTCAATGGTAAAGGTAATCATCGCTCTCACACAATTGCTGATTAAGTAAAAATCACAGCATTAGTTGCCTAATCTGGGGCCGACCGCCAAACCATTACCCAAAAATCATACGTGATAGACAAGACAATGACGGTAATTATAACGAAGGAGATTTTAACATGGCTTATCAAACAATTAATCCATTTACTAACGAGGTTGTTAAAACGTACGCTAACGCTACTCCAGAAGAAATTGAGAACGCCTTAGCGCTTGGTGATGAACGCTACCACGCTTGGCGCCAAGAACCCATTGCCGATCGTGCTCAAATCTTGCACCGGATTGCCGCTTTGATGCGCGACCACAAAGACCAATTGGCTAAAATTGCCACGATTGATATGGGCAAATTATTTACTGAATCCCAAGGCGAAGTTGAACTCTGTGCGATGATTGCGGACTACTATGCCAATCACGGTGCGGACTTACTAGCTCCAACGCCAATCACCACGCAAGCCACCGGTGATGCTGAAATTGAAAAGCAGGCAACGGGCATCGTTATGGCCGTTGAACCCTGGAACTTCCCTTACTATCAAATCATGCGGGTCTTTGCACCCAACTTCATGGTAGGTAATCCGATGATTCTAAAACACGCTTCTAACACTCCAGGCTCCGCAGCGGCCTTCGAACAACTGGTAAACGAGGCAAATGCCCCACGGGGAACCTTCAAAAATCTATTTTTAAGTTACGACCAAATTGGTGATATTATTGCTGATCCACGGGTGCAAGGTGTGGCCTTAACCGGGTCGAAGCGTGGTGGACAAGCTGTCGCTAAGACCGCTGGTGAAAACCTAAAGAAAAACTCCATGGAACTCGGTGGTAGTGATGCCTTTATCGTCTTAGCCGATGCAGATATTGACGAAGCCGTTAACCTAGCTTGGCGCGTTCGGTTATACAACGCCGGTCAGGTCTGCACTTCATCTAAGCGTTTCATCGTTGCAGATAGCCTTTACGATCAATTCGTAGCCGCACTAAAAGAAAAATTCCAAGCCATGGTTCCGGGCGATCCGATGGACGATCAAACAACGCTGGCACCGATGAACTCTAAGCGTGCCAAAGAAAAATTACAGGATCAAGTCGACCGAGCCATTGCGGGTGGTGCCACTGTTGCTTACGGTAATGAACCGATCGATTTACCTGGTCAATTTTTCCAACCCACCATTTTGACAGACATCCAACCAGACAATCCACTCTTCTATGAAGAAATGTTTGGCCCGGTGGCACAAGTCTATCGTGTTGCTGACGATCAGGCGGCCATTGATCTGGCAAATAATTCTGAACTGGGTCTGGGCGGCATCGTCTTCTCTGGTGACCCTGTCCACGGAAAACAGGTCGCACAGCAAATCGAAACGGGAATGGTCTTTGTGAATACCTTCCTGAGTTCACTACCAGAATTACCATTTGGCGGTGTAAAAGGGTCCGGCTACGGCCGTGAAATGAGTTCATTAGGTTTGATGGCATTTGTTAATGAAAAGCTTGTGGTGACAGCCCAAAAGCCTGATTACCAAAATGGTGCTGGTGGGTTAGTTATCTTATAGCGTGACATGAAAAGGGGCGTTGGCGTTTATGAAGATTTTTGTTACAGGTGCAACGGGCATCATTGGTCGGGCGGTTGTCCGTGAATTGCTACAGCAGGATCATCAAGTCCTGGGCTTAGCTCGAACCGAACAAAGTGCTCAGGAACTCAGAAATATCGGTGTTTTTCCTATTAGTGGTAGTCTCGGAACACCCGATGTTCTGCTTGCCATGGCCCAACAAGCTGACGCCGTCATTCATCTCGGTTACCCCCGTGATCCAGCGGACTTTCCTCACGCAGATAGCTTAGATGCTTTGGCAGTTTCAGCGTTAGCAAAAGGTATTGGCGATTCCGGCAAGCCGCTGTTACTAACGAGTGGCAATTCCATGTTTAATATGCCATTAACCCCGCACTCTGCCACAAAACAACCACAAGTCCCTGTCCACCTGCCTCATAAAAGTATTCAATTAGCTAATCGCTTAATCGCTCAAGATCAACCGGTCGCGCTGATTCATTTAGCTCCTGTAGTCCTATCTGCCGCGTCTTCACCCCTCCTCCAAAAATTGCGACACATCGCGCTACAAAAAGGAACGGCAGCCTATTTAGGAACCGGTCAAAACATCTGGCGCTCAATCCAAGCCGCCGATGCTGCTCATCTATATGTGTTGGTCCTAAATTATCTGCTACAAAATTCTGATTCTCCCCAGCATCACTTTTTAGCGGCAACCTCAGACGGTGGAAATTTACGGGCAATTACTACCGGTATTGGCCAACAGGTTGGCGTTCCTACCCACGCCCTCCCGGAAAAACAGTCGGATTGGTTTGGCTCCTTACACGATCTGCTCTTGCTGGATACCCCGCGCATCCAGCGCCCGCCCTTTAAATGGCAGCCAACGGTTCCAACCGTTCTGACCGATTTAATTACTGCGGGACGCCAACAAGAATTGGCCGGTTAACCTACACGTAACCATAAAAAAACGGCTATGAACCCGGGAATTTGCCCGATTCATAACCGTTTTTTACATATTTTCTAATTGAGCAAGCCTAGCCGTTTAAAAATCTCATCCACGCGACGCAAGTGATAATGATAATCAAACGCATCATCAATTTGAGCCGGTGTTAGACGGGCCGTAATCTCGGTATTGGCTTCCACCAGTGGCCGGAATTGCCGTTGTTCATCCCACGCTTGAGCTGTCAATGGCTGCACCAAATCATAAGCCGCTTCCCGACTCAATCCGCTTTCAATCAACTTCAATAACAGGCGTTGACTATAAATCAGGCCATAGGTCCGATTCATGTTAGCTTTCATCGTCTCAGGAAAGACATCTAGATTGGTCAAAATCCGATTAAAGCGACTGAGCATGTAATCCAGTAGCGTCGTACTTTCTGGTAAGATCATCCGTTCAGCCGATGAATGCGAAATGTCGCGTTCATGCCAAAGGCTGACATTTTCATACGCCGTCACGACCGTGCCCCGTAAGACCCGCGCCAACCCGGTAACATTTTCCGAGCCAATCGGATTACGTTTATGAGGCATCGCCGATGAGCCCTTTTGTCCGGGATTGAAATGCTCTTCAACTTCATGAATTTCAGAACGCTGAAGGCTACGAATCTCCGTCGCAAATTCTTCAATACTCGTTCCAATTAAGGCTAAGGTTGCCACGTAGTCCGCATGCAAGTCTCGTGGCAGCACTTGACTAGCAATGGGCTGGGCACTGATTCCCAGTTGCTCACAGACCGCCGCTTCAACTTCCGGTGGTACATTCGCAAACGTCCCCACGGCCCCACTGATTTTCCCGGTTTCCACACCAGCGGCTGCCCGATCAAATCGCTCTAAATTCCGTTGCATCTCGGCATACCACCGAGCAATTTTCAAACCAAAAGTCGTGGGTTCCGCTTGAACGCCATGGGTGCGACCAATCATGACCGTCTCTTTATAGGTTAGTGCCAGATTTTTAAGTGTCGCAATTAGCGTCACGATATCTGCTCGTAAAACGGCATTAGCCTGCTTTAAACGATACCCTTGTGCCGTATCAACGACATCCGTACTCGTCACGCCGAAGTGAATCCACTTTCGTTCAGCACCTAAAGATTCAGAAACATTCCGCGTAAAAGCTACCATATCATGGTGCGTTACGGCCTCAATCTCCGCAATCCGTTCAACATCAAACCGCGCATTTGCCCGAATCTTCTGGGCATCGGCAACTGGAACCTCTCCCAACTTTGCCCACGCCTCGTCAATAGCAATCTCAACTGCCAACCAGGACGCGTATTGATTTTCTAATGACCAAATCTGACCCATCTCTGGTCGCGTATACCGTTCCAACATCACGATTTCCTCCTAATTATGCATTAAAAAACGAACATTAATGGTTATTTATCATGATTATCCGGTAAATATCATAACATAGAACATCCCACAATTGCTATTAATATCGGTGTAAGTTTCCGGTTTTATTTGTTTCTATCCGCAATTATCAGAACTTTAAGACGCCTAATTCAAAAAATAGTTCGCTTTTAGGTTGATTTTTAATTCCGAACTTGGTACACTAATTCTTGCTGGGTGTTCGGCTCAGTAATAATAAACGATGAGGTGTTTGCAATGTCATCAACAGTAGTAGTTGGTAGTCAATGGGGCGATGAAGGAAAAGGAAAGATCACGGATTTTCTAAGTGAGAAGGCTGATGTCATTGCCCGCTACCAAGGCGGTGACAACGCGGGCCACACCATTGTCTTCAATGGTCAAACGTTCAAATTACGCTTAATTCCATCCGGTATCTTTTATGCCGACAAAACCAGTGTTATCGGTAACGGGGTCGTCTTGAATCCGCAATCGCTGATTGAAGAACTCACCTACCTCCACGATAATGGCGTTGCCACGGATAATTTACGGATTTCTGACCGTGCTCACGTTATCTTGCCATACCATATCTTATTGGACCAAGCGCAAGAAAAGGCTAAGGCCAGCAAGATTGGCACCACCAATAAAGGAATCGGCCCTGCTTACATGGATAAGGCCGAACGAATTGGCATTCGGGTAGCGGATCTCTTGGACCACGATATCTTTGCGGAAAAGCTACACCAAAACCTGATTGAAAAAAACAAGGTGCTCACCAAACTATATGATGAAGAACCACTAAACTATGACGATATTTTTGAAACTTACTACGCTTTAGGGCAACAGCTCAAGGGCTACGTGACTGATACATCCGTTGTCATCAATGACGCGTTAGATGCCGGCAAAAATGTTCTTTTCGAAGGGGCCCAAGGGGTCATGTTGGATATTGACCACGGAACGTATCCCTTCGTCACGTCCTCAAACCCCGTTGCTGGTGGCGTAACCATTGGTTCTGGCGTCGGACCAACTAAGATCGACCACGTTGTCGGTGTCTGCAAAGCCTATACTTCTCGGGTTGGCGATGGTCCATTCCCAACTGAACTCTTTGACGAAATTGGCGATACTATCCGCGAAACGGGTCACGAATACGGGACGGTTACTAAACGACCACGTCGGATCGGTTGGTTCGATAGCGTGGTTCTCCGGCATGCTAAGCGGGTATCTGGCTTGACGACCCTATCACTCAACTGTTTAGATGTCTTAACCGGCCTCAAAACAGTTAAGATCTGCAAGGCTTACCAGCTAAACGGTGAGACCATTTACCATTACCCTGCTAGCCTAGTGGACCTTGACGCATGTCAGCCCGTTTATGAGGAACTTCCGGGGTGGGACGAAGACATCACCCACTGCCGGTCAGTCGCCGAATTACCAGCTAATGCCCAAACCTACGTTAAGCGGCTGGCAGAATTGGTCGGTGTGGAAATTGCCACCCTATCTGTCGGACCCGACCGTGAACAAACGAATATTTTACAAGATGTCTGGAACGCCTAAACTTTAATGAAAGAGTGATTGCTCATGCACCCTGCTGAAGTATTTGATTATGAAGATATTCAACTCGTTCCCAACAAATGTATCATTGATAGCCGCAGTGAAGCCGATACCAGTATTGAATTCGGCCCCCGGCACTTTAAGATCCCCGTGGTTCCCGCTAACATGGAAACCGTCATCAATGAACCATTAGCGATCTGGTTAGCTGAACACGATTATTTCTACGTTATGCATCGTTTTCAGCCCAAGGATCGCCGGGGCTTCATTGAACGGATGCAAGCCAAGTCACTCTTTGCGTCCATTAGTGTGGGCGTCAAACCCGAAGAAGTTGCCTTCATCGATGAACTGGCTACGGCCGGCTTAACGCCTGAATACATCACGATTGACATTGCCCACGGTCACAGCGACGCCGTAATTCGGATGATTCACCATATTAAGCAGCAATTACCGAATAGCTTTGTAATTGCCGGCAATGTGGGCACACCGGAAGCCGTTCGTGAATTGGAAAATGCCGGCGCCGATGCCACTAAGGTCGGGATTGGCCCCGGTAAAGCTTGCATTACCAAGCTTAAAACTGGATTCGGTACCGGGGGGTGGCAGTTAGCGGCCGTGCGCTTGTGCGCCAAGGCTGCCCGGAAACCGATTGTCGCTGATGGCGGGATTCGCTACAACGGCGACATTGCCAAGTCCATTCGCTTCGGTGCCAACATGGTCATGATTGGCTCCATGTTAGCTGGTCACGAACAGTCACCCGGTAGTCTACTAACGATTGACGGTCGGACTTTCAAACAATACTGGGGGTCCGCTTCTGAAAAACAAAAGGGCGCCTACCGCAACGTTGAAGGTAAGCAAATGTTGGTACCTTACCGTGGGGACATCGACCAGACGCTCACCGCGATGGAAGAGGATTTACAATCTGCCATTTCCTATGCCGGTGGCCGCAATCTGCTGGACATTCGCACGGTGGATTACGTCATTGTTAAAAGCTCCATTCTAAATGGCGATAATTATTGATATCAAAAAGCACAGTCTAACGGAACTAGCCGTTTTGACTGTGCTTTTTGATACTATCAGATTATTCAACCGTGTTTTGTAGCGTCCACGTAACCTCGCCCGTATATTGGCCAGGAGTCGCATCACTTCTCGTTTGCAGTAAGAGTCCCTGATTAGCCGTCCAGTCGCTAGTCACATCTGTCTTGATATTACTTCCCGTATTGACATGGGTAAGAACGGCTTGCCCTGCACTACTCAACGTCAGTGTCTGATTATCACTCACGTAAATTAAGTTGCCTGCCAAATCCTTGCCTGTCTGATCGGTTAGGGGCGTGGTACTAACCAGCAACTGCCACTCCGCTCCCTTACGTCGGGTATCTGAAATCTGAATATCAAGATTACCGTTGCGCTGGTACGCCATTGTTTGTCCCGTGAGTTCGCCACTAAATATGGCATCCCCACTGACCTGAGTAAACTGTAGACTACCAACCGTTAAGATCACAGTTGCTTCATTCGACGTCACCCCATCCGCGTCAGACGCTGATAAGGCCAATGTATTCGCGCCGTTATTTAACTTAGCCGCAGGTACAGTTATGGTGAAGGCCCCATCACTACCATTTCCCGTCAACTTCGTATCCGCTAAGGCTGTACCGTTAAGCGTGGCGTGAACCGTTAACTCATTGTTCACCAACGTCTTATTAGCCGCACTAATGATCCCTGTCACCTTCGCATCCTGCCCACTACTAACACCTTGACTATCACTTGTTGGCGTTAATTTCAGGTCAGCCTGCTTAATCTCAAAGTTATTGGTCGTGGCCTGCACTACTGCTTGGGTGCCCCGAAATTGACTAGTTGCATTATCCACAGAAGTTGTTTCATTATTTGCCGTCCCCGTTAGTGTCAGCACCGCCTGATGGTTTCCTTCATTGAGTGCGTGTCCCAATTTATGAGACAGTTCCTGACCGGATAAACCGGATAGGTCGACCGTTTCACTCGCTCCGGTAGTGTAATCAATCTTCGCCGACTGGTAGGTTAGTCCCGTTGGCAAGTCAAGATCCGCGACAATATCTTCCCAATCGGTGCTACCGCTCTTATAGTCTAATTGATACGCCAATTTTACGTGATCATTACCATTAATGGTGTCTCCCGCATTAATTGGTTTATTTTTCGTTACATCGGTCATGGTCACTGTAGCATCAGCATTCACGAGGTCCGGAATCTTTTCAAAAGCGACCAAGTTAGGTTCCCAGTAATATCCCGTTGAGCTCGTAAATCCCCACCGCAGCTTACCCGTACTTGACTTAAATTTGGTCGGATCTAAGGTAACCGTTGCTGATTGGCCAGTCTGCGACACTCCGGTATCCGGATTTTTATCATTGAAAGTGTACGTCATGGCCTTGGTTGTGTGATTATAATGAATCGTCAAATGATGCCAATTACCATCAGCCAGATAACGGAAATCGGACCCCTGAAGTACCCCCTTATGATTTAACGTCGCATAATATCTAGTTTTCGGAAAAAAGATCGCCCCATTTGATTTCTTTTGCATCGTGTAACTACCAGCGTCCCCCGGATAATTAGAGGCAATATGGGGATTGGCTAACGTGCCACCACTGGTGTCTGCATCAAAAGAACTGGCCTGTCCCGTTCCATCAAAAGTCGTCGTATTATTCAAGTACGTATCAAACTCCAGCGCCCAACTGTTAGGAATTGCCTTGCCCGACACTGTTGCTGGTAGGTTATTGGTTCCAGCTGTATCGACACCCCAAACACCCAGCGTCTCACCGGCACTAACGGTCCCATAATCTGGCGTTACAGACGTACTCCCATTTTGTAAAACAAAGGCCATGCCATCGCCGGCACTATTGGCCGTCGCCGTTGTTCCGCCCTTGGTACCAAAGTATAACCACATTGACGCCGTTTGGTCTGCGTTCAAATTAAAGTCAAAATCATCATTCGACCAAATAGAGGCACTTTGATCACCGCCATCTGTTAGCTTCACGACCTCGGTATTGACGGCCGAACCACCCGTGGGCGCCATCACTTTTACTTGTTTAGCCGAATTAGTTCCTATAGTAAAATACTTGGATAGCGGTAACCCTTGGGGCACCTTAGCCAGTCCCTTAGCTAGACCACCATCTGTATCAACCGCATACGCTGGCTGTGGTTTCAACATCAGCCAACCACTGACCAAGATAACAGTTATCATCATTAACATGTATAAACGTCTTCTGTTTTTCTTAAAAGTCACGTTATTTCCCCTTTTCTAACGCGTAAGTCAATTTTGCTGTTCGGCTGTAGGCCGCGGTATTAAGCCAATCATACGGTGTTTGCTTTCCCCACAGAGTTTGGCTATTTTACTATCTCAACTTTATGCATTCAATATTATAGCAGGGTCGACTAAGACTGTCCATATTTTTAAATCAGTGCAATCATTTTTTAGGATTATTACTTAATCCACCAAATTACCGTCCATCGCTTTCTTACTTAACGACAAAAAGGACTGTCGCCAGCCGCGACAGTCCTTTTGCCTTAATCTTACCTATTTAATTAGTTTTTCCATCAGCTGCGACAGCTTGTGCTAGCCGCCGATTTCCCTTACGTAATTCATAGATCGTCCAGACTAGCAGCGCAATAATCGCTGCATTCAGAACCCAGGCAATCACGTCGGCGGTCATTGTTTCACTAGCCGTGATCCCATCGCCGTAAAAACCTTGAATCGAGGCTGGCATGTTATACAAGTTCAACCCGGTCAAAGTCAAGACGGAAAGCCACCCGAGCCACTTCACCCAAGCCGAATTCTTAAACCGCTCGCCCATTTCCAACTTGCTATCCGTCATCATCAATAACGGTAGCATCGAGAATGGCAACGCGAAGGCTAAGAAGACTTGCGAGTTATTCATCAAATCATTTAACGCGGTATGTTCATCAATCGCACTCTTACCACTGGTCATCATGACACAGATCAAGACGGGAATAACCGAGATTAATCGCGTAACCAACCGCCGTAACCAAAGTGGCATCCGCATGTGAACAAAACCTTCCATGATAACTTGACCCGTCAACGTTCCAGTAATCGTGGAATTTTGACCCGAAGCTAATAGAGCGACCGCAAACAAGGTTGATAAGGCTCCCGTCTTAGCAACGCCGGCCAACACCCCATTACTCATGGTATTGGTATCAGATAGGGCCTGGAATAAGCCGAAGAACGATGGATCTTTAACCGCACCACTCTTGAAGACGGCCACTCCCATGATTAATAGCAAGGCGTTAACAAAGAAGGCCAAAGTCAACTGAATGTTAGAATCCCAGCTGGAGAACCGAACCGTCCGGGCAACGTCTTCCTCATCATCATGATTGATTTGCCGCGTCTGCGAGATTGCCGAATGCAAATATAAATTATGTGGCATTACCGTGGCCCCGATAATCCCAAGTGCCCCAGTAATTGGCGTTTGACCACCGATTTGAGGAGTTGAGGCAATCGTCTTCGGGCTCGGAATCAAGCCGGCAAAAACACCACCCCAATCAGGATTAGACAAAGCAACTTGGTAAGCAAAGACGACCAAAATAACTAAAATCAAGCAGACCACAATGGCTTCAATCTTACGGAAACCAATCTTCGTTAGCAACAATAATAGCAAGACATCAAATACTGTAATGAAAACCGCAATCACTAACGGAATATGGAATAGCAGATACAGCGCAATCGCTGCCCCAATGACTTCGGCAATATCCGTCGCCATAATCGCAAACTCTGTCATAATCCATAACACAATCCCCAATGATTTACTGGTTCGGGCACGGATGGCCTGGGCCAAGTCCATTTGACTCACGATCCCAAGTTTAGCCGCCATGTATTGTAATAACATCGCGATCAAACTTGAAATCAAGATAATGGACATTAGTAAGTACTGGAAATTCTGGCCTCCAGTAATTGACGTGGACCAGTTACCTGGGTCCATATACCCCACCGCTACCAGGGCACCCGGACCGGAATACATAAACAACGCTTTCCAGAAGCTGATATTTTTGGGAACTGCCACACTACCGTTAATCTCCTCCAACGAACGCCCGTTGGCATAGGAGATTAATTTGTGTTTCTTTTGAACATTATCACTCAATTTTAAGACTCCCTTCCTTAAATCCATGACCCATTGTACATTAAAATTTATGATTTTAAAATACTTTTTAGGCATACAAAAGTTTATTTAGCCATTATTTAAGCAAAAAAATTGCTTCCAAAAATTTTTATCATCTGACTATAACTCAGTAATATCAAGGACTTAGGCAGCTAATGAAATTTAAATATTAAAGTTCTGTGTCCCTTAATATTTTTTGCAAAAAATCGAATTTATCCCACTATGGCCGAACAATTTTATTTAAGAAGACGGATTTTGCTTGACTTGTTTCGTTAGGAGTGAGAAATTAAAAAAGAAGACGGTTTAACTTGCAGCGATTGTCTAAACCGCCTGAAGCTTGGTCTGCCAAGTAAGTGCACGTCCCAGCTTCTATACGAAAGGAGTGTCTCCATCTATGACTGAAAAGAAGATTTTTACCAAAATCCTCGTGGGGGTCGATGACTCGGCTGATTCACAGTTGGCCTTCAAGTATGCGATTAAGCGGGCCCGCTTAGAAGACGCGGAACTCTACATTGTTTCCGTTTTGGAAAGCGATGACCGCAGTGTCTATGAAGCCCTGAGTAAGGACTTTATTCACGGTGAACGTGCCCAATTAGTCGAACACGTCAACGAATACGTCCAACAGGCGCATGAAGCAGGCGTTGAGAACGTCTTCCCCGTTATTGCCGAGGGCGATCCTGGTAAGGAGATCGTGAACACGGTCATTCCAAGTATCAAACCCGAAGTCCTCATTGTCGGCTCGCTGGCCAAAAAAGGACCCAAAAAGTATCTGGGAAGTCAGGCCGCTTACATGGCGAAGTACGCGCCAATTTCCGTTCTCGTCGTCCGTTAGGCTAAAAGCCCCACCAAACCAGCGCTCCCGTTAGCGACGGTTTGGTGGGGCTTTTAACATCATTAGCTCTGGGGGGAGTGACCACCATGTTAAATCACCATACATATCTTAAAATCATTGCTGAATGTAATTTTGCCCGACCACGGGTGAGTAACAAACAGATTATAGCCTTCGCTAACGTCTCGCCAGCCACCGTCACCGAGATGACGCGCCAACTTCAAAAGTGTGGCCTGGTTAATCGTCACCGCTACACCGGCGTGACGCTAACCGACCAAGGCCGAGAATTAGCGACGCGCTTGCTTTATAAATACCGCCTCTGTGAGGTCTTCTTAGCCCAGCACTTGCACCTACCTTTAAGCCAAATTCCCGAACAGGCGTGGCAAATGGCTGACACTTTGGAACCACCAACTGTAACCGCCCTAGCGACCTTTCTGGACCATCCTCAGCAAAGTCCTTTTGGCGGGGATATGACGACTGATCTACTCAATGACGCTACCGTCATGCCCCTTAGCCAGCTAAGTGATCGCACCCCAACCAAGCTGGTCAGCTATTTAGAAACGCCCAGTCTGGTGGCTTATTTTCAACACTGTCACCTCACAATTAACCAGCCTCTTTGGTTGCTTCGTCGCGATGAAGACCTGAATTTTCTCTACTTGGAAACCACGGCCCACGAAGAAATAATCGTCAACTTATCAGCAGCCGATTACCTATATGTTCAAAAAAAGCCAACCAATTAATGCGGTTGGCTTTTCTATTACGGCAAATAACCGAACAAATGGCTGATTAAGCCACTGTCCCAAAAAACATAGAGGCCGATCAACACATAACACAGTTTCATCAGCTGCTCACCGCGCTGCGCCATGAGTGTCTCCACCGCTGGAACCTGAGCCACGCCTTTAACCAGCAGGACGGCCCCCACCGTTAATAGACTAATAAATCCCAATGCAAGCATAAAATGTGGCAACGTTTCACCTACCAACACCGGCAAGAAGATTGCTAGATTGCAGCCCGAACAAACGGAAAGGTACGTGACCAGAACGCTCCACACTGGCGACTGACTGGTTTTATGCCCATCTTCATCGTCTTCATCATGGAAGGCCATATAGATCGGCAGGAAACCCAAAATCCCCAGTAACCATTCTGGCAAAACTAGTAGCAGTGCCTTGCCAAGCAGGTAGCTTAAAATCAGCAAGACCCAATTTCCCAGCAGGTACCCCCACATAACTTTGATCACTGGATACCGTCTGAGTAAGAAGATCAGCATGAAAAAGAAATCCAAGTTAACGCTTAAAAACGTTAATAATAAAATACCATAGTGCACCGTTATCACTTCCTTATCAGGTCAATACATATATTATATGTCACATGTGTTATATATAAAAGAAAAACTTCCTAATTGGCAAACATGGTCGTACCGTAACTGGCGATGTATTCAAAATTGGCGTTCAAAAAAGAGGGGGGCAAAAGGTGGCTAATGCTCGCCAGCTGCCTTTTGGCGCACGTTTCGGCACTCAATATTTGGCAACGCAAAAAGAGCCCGAGACTTTTGTCCCCGACCCTTCTCATATTCGTATCAATACTGATTGGGCTTCTTGTAGCTTTAGATACCGCGTCCATTCTCATCCGAGATCTTCGTGACACGGTAGCTGGCCACAATCCCCAGTAAGTCCCGTCGTTGTCGGGTTAACGTTATCTCAATTCCGGAGTTGTCGCCCTTAAGGTTGGCCAAATAAATGTGCTGGTGATTGCTCATGGTTAATTCTTCGCTTATGGAAATAGCCTGACCCCGTTTTAACTCAGCGGACAACCGATCAGATGTGGTTAGTTCCCTTAGCCGGTTACGCTGGATAGCCCGGTTAACTGACTTCTCGGCTGTCTGGGATGGTAAATAGTCCTCAAAATAGGCATTAGCACTTCCCAGCAATAACAACCCAATAATTACCGCGAAATTAACGGACCGTGCTGGTTTAGAGAAAAAATTAACCAGCAATTCATAGCTCGACCGGCGCTGCCAGAGCCAAACGCCGCCAGCTACCAATCCATACACCACAAACGTCATGAAGTAGGCTAGAACAACCACGACTAACGTACTGGCTATGCTGACTTTAGCAATCCCGGTAGCGGTATCGTTCATCGTAGTTTGCGATGTCATGACCGCCTCGCCAACGATGACAACGCCTAAGAAAAACAAGCTCAAACATCGCTGATAGATTATCATTAACATTCGTTTCACACGCTATCCCCCCGCTCCACAAGGCCACACCGGGATGACTTACCGTCGATCCTGCCATAACCGATAGGCCAACACGAATACACCACAGAATAATAAAAAGAGACGCGTAATAAAATCAATTCCCCAGCGGACTAGCCAGCTCTCTTTGCCCTGCGCATCACCGATTCTGGTGACACCAAACATGCCCGTATTGGCATAGCTTGAACCGAGTCGCATCGATTCTTGTTCCGCATTCTTTCGTGGCTGATTGAGCTGTCCCTCAAAATCCCGCGAGTTCTCAATATGGTGCCGCGTCACCAAATAAATGGCCGGAAAGATGACGACATAGCTCACAATCAGGTAAATATTCCACCAACTCAATTGGAACCGTAATGCCTGTTGCGCCACATCATAATTGCTAATTAACATAATCAAAATAAATGGAACCAATCCTTTTAAATACAACTTGGCAATCTGCATGCCATTCATCTCCCTAAGCTTAAAGTTACCTACATGTTATGCATACATCATTTATTTCTCTAAGAGTTTAAGACCCCAGCATGATTGAGCTTATAAGACCTCTACCAAATTACTAAGCCACAGGATAAACCACATGTACCCGATAAAAATTTGATCCCGCTTTAGGCTTATTAACTGCCAATGTATTTATATTGATCTCCCCGTTTGATGCATCAAATGCTGTCTTAACCTTATAATACTGCCAAGCTCTTTTCCCGGAATAGCCATATACGCTACCCCCAGGTACCTTCTTAGGCGTCTCTGTCAATGCAATAATCGGGTGACCATTCTTCAGAATAGCAAAGCGCACAGCCTTTTGCGGTGTGTTGGGCGTCAAAAGACACACGCCCGTTATCCCCAAAATAGTAAAAACTCCAACAATCAAAAATGCTGCAATGAGGACTCTTCTTTTTTTCATAACAGCCTTCTCCCTCCACCGAATCATACTAATTAATGGATACCCGTCTTAATTATTCGATACTTTTTAATTCCGCTACGCCACGTGAAGCGTGTTTTATAATCGTCCTCTGAAATTCATCTATTGCCTATCTTTATTTATGTATAACGCCGAGATATCACGCAATTCGTGATCATCCCGGCGTTGTGTTCTTCACGTTAGAAAACCATTTACTCCTCCAAGAGTTTAAAGGTTCAGCGCTACCGAATTTAGCTACATGAAACTTCTACTAAATAGATGATTAAAACCATTCCCCAATGGTGCTGATCAGCTGCTTACCTATCCATACCTTATGATATACTTATTATTAACAAAATCATACATAAATTATCAATTATTTAGTACGAAGACCTATGTTACAAATAAAGAAAACTGGCTAGCTGATAACAGTTCTCCTAAACTACAACCTATTCCAATTTAATCGCCTGATCCACAAAAAAACACCACGATTGGTTATCATCGTGGTGTTTCTATTTTAGTAATCTCGCTTTTCGCCGGCCTTCACTCGTTGCCAATCCGCCGTGACATTGGCACTCATCACCGGTAGGATTCGCTTTAACGTAGCCACATCATCTGCCGACAAACCTGCTAGGGCCACTTGATTAGAATAATCATTTTCACGTTTCAAGATGGGATAGATGGCCTGCCCCTTTTCAGTCGGGTACAACACCTTACTCTTCTGGTTACCAGGTAGCGGTTCGCGATACACCAAGCCACCGTCAATCAGTCGCTTAACCGCGTGCGCCGTTGTGGTGCGATCAATCCTAATCAGCTCGGCCAACTGGCCCTGAATGATCCCGGGGTGCTCACATATCCGCGCCAGATAAGCGTACTGGCCACGGGTCAGCTGATATTGCTTGAACTCAACGTTAGCAATTGAATCCAACGCCCGCGCAATACTGCCCACTTCCCGTAACACGTCAGTCATGAGTCGCCTCCAAACGCATATCTAAGTGTGGGATATCATCCTCCAAATAAACCGCTGAGACTGGTTTGAACCCAAATCCGGCGTAAAACTTTTGCAAATACGCCTGCGCCTGAATCTGAATAGGCTTGCCCGGAAACCGCTTGGCGATTGCGTCCAACGTTGCCTGCACAACCTGTTGGCCCAACCCAGTGCCCCGATAAGCTTTAACCACCAACACCCGGCCAAAGGTCACCGAATCACCGCGATCCATGATCCGCGTGTACGCCTGCAATTGACCAGCATCGTCCGTTAGCTGGACGTGAAGGTCATCAAAATCATCGGTATCCACTTCTTGATACGGGCAATTCTGCTCCACAACGAAGACGGCAACCCGTTCCTTTAGCACCTGAACCAGTTCCTGACTGGTCAATTCATTGGTCTGCTTGACTGTCAGCATGGCCATCACCCCTTTTAGTTTCTGGGGCTAAGTGTACCACGATATTGTTGCATAAGCAACAATATAATTAACTTTCAACCTATCCCTGTACGATGCCTAAGTCTAACATCGACTGCGCTGTAGCAATGATGGCCGTCTTGGCCGACCGTGGCTGCCATCCCAACAGATTCACCGCTTTAGCATTACTAGTTTCCGCGTATTCACCCACGATAGAAGCAATCATCTTCAAATCTGGTTTTACCAGAGCTGCTGCTTTAATTGTCGCATTAGAAATTGTCTTAGTGGGTAACTTAGATGCAAACTGCGGAAAGGCTACCCGTAAAATATTTGCGACGTCTAACATAGATAACGTTTCTCCGGTAGTCGCTAAGAACCGTTCACCGGCTGCTTGCGGTTGCGTCATGGCTAGCAAGTGGAGACTAGCGACATCCCGCACGTCAACGTATCCCGAATCAACGTTGGGAACGGCCTTCACCTGCCCCTCCAGTAATTGTTGAATCTGGACATTAGAATGGGAGTAATCACTCGCCAAGACAGGCCCCATCACACCAACTGGATTTACAGCCGCTAGCTCCATCCCTTGTCCTGCCGTTTTAATAAATTGCCAAGCCGCTTGTTCAGCCAATGTCTTGGATTTTTGATAAGGGTGAATTTTCTTCGCCGTCACATCCGACCAGTCCGCTTCGGTATAGGGGGTCGTTCGATGATGATGGCCCGCAAAGATCGCCCCATAAGCGGAGGTCAAGACCACCCGCGAAACACCGGCATCACGGGCAGCTGTCAACACCCGCAAGACCCCGTCGATAGCCGGGCGAATCATCTCATCTTCATTCCGGTAAACCCGGTTAGGGGTCGGTGACGCCACATGAATCACGTAAGTCGCTCCCGTCATCGTTGCCGCCCAATGATCGTCACTGGTTAAGTCGGCTTCCGTAATCTCCAAGTCGGTTAGATCAGTCACACCACCGGTTGCTAACATCTCATGAATTAAGGCTGTCCGTTTCAATGACCGGACTGTCGTTCGCACGGCATACCCCTGCTGGAGTAATTGTAAAATAATATGGATAGCAATAAAGCCACTTCCACCGGTTACAACGACTAATTCTTTTTTCATCATTATTCACGCTCGCTTTCGTTTCACTTGTAACGTCTGTGGAAGTAGCATACAATGACCCCAGACCTAATTCAAGGCAATCACGAGCATCTATGACAGAACGGAGTAATTGTAATGGCAGCGACCAAACACGCCCAACAAATTAAACAAGATTCACAAGACTACTTAGCGACCGCCCTCCTCCAATTATTAGCCACCAAAGATTTAGCCGACTTAACGGTCACTCAAGTGGTGAAGCGGGCTGGCGTTAGTCGCATGGCCTTTTATCGTAACTTCAATACCCTTGACGACGTGCTCACAGCTTACTTTGGTCCCATCATTACAGCCCGCTTTGCGGATATCGCCAAGCTACCGACAGCCGACAAGTTGCAGGCACTTGGCGACTTCTTCACCAGTTTCTCAACAACCCTCAAACTCTCCGCAGACCGGGGATTTGAACACATTATCCGTCAGGTCTTCAATGATAATATGCGGACCTTCTATGCGACTAACGTGACTTGGCACGGGATCACATCGACTCAGCAGACCTACTGGATTAGTTTTATGAGTGCTGGTGTCTACGCCATTTGGCGGGATTGGTTGTTGGGCGGACAACAAGAATCATTGACCACCATTCACGATCTCATCGCCACTTTCCAACAAACTACCATGATGGGACTGCTTCAGCAGGATAAATCCTAACTTTGACGTTGGTAACACCCGGCCCTAATCATCAATCTGCTAGACACGAAAAAGGTTCCGCAACCCGACTATATCCGTCGTTGCGGAACCTTTTTCGTCTATTCATTTAATTCAAGTATTTTTCCAACCACTCGACATAGTAGCGCTCACGGCCAATGGCATGATCCAAAATCAAATAATGCCCGTACGCCTGGTCAATGGCCGTTTGATCCGGAAAAACCGTCTGCTGGCGCTCTTGTAGATGGGCCAGTTGCGCCCGGTGTAAAGCCGCTTGCTCCTGCAACATTGGCTGCAAACGGGGATCATCGCTGGTCTTAATGAAGTAAAGCTTTAAAATAAACTCGTCCTTGGTCGCCGTCAACTCTGGCGATGGCTCGCTCACCCACGCAACCAACTTATCATGCCCGGTCGGCGTTAATGAATACTGCTTTTTAGCCAGCTTTTCCCCACTGACGGTGTCCTCATGGGTAATGTCACCAGCGGTTTCTAAGCGTTTAAGCATCGGATAAATCTGGCTGTGTTGCGCCTGCCAAAACTCACCGATCTCATGTTCAAAGGCTTTGGTCAAGTCATAACCCGTCTGCGGCCGCTGATTGAGCAGTCCTAAGATAATATATTGTAATCGATTTCGCTGACCGATAATGGCCGCCTCCTTGCCTGACTGTTGTCTTCATTGAACCAGTTTCATAAAAAAACTGCAAGAAAATTATTGACGTTTCCGAAATTTCGCGTTACAGTAATCACGTAAACAAAAACATGTAATTAATTACATGTTTGCTATTAAAAAGGAGCGCTTTATGATGACTAAAGAATTCAAAACATTAGACGACTTTTTAGGTACCCACTTCATCTACACCTACGACAACGGCTGGGAATACGAATGGTACGCTAAGAATGACCACACCGTTGATTACCGAATCCATGGTGGCATGGTCGCTGGGCGGTGGGTTACTGACCAAGCGGCCAACATTGTGATGCTGGTTCCCGGCATCTACAAAGTTGCCTGGACAGAACCAACGGGAACCGACGTTGCGCTTGATTTCGTTCCCAACGAAAAGAAGCTAAACGGTACCATCTTCTTCCCTAAGTGGGTTGAAGAACATCCCGAAATCACGGTAACTTATCAAAACGAACACATTGATTTAATGGAAGAATCCCGTGAAAAGTATGACACTTATCCTAAGTTAGTCGTACCCGAATTTGCCAACATCACGTACATGGGTGACGCTGGTCAAGACAACGAAGATGTTATTAGCGAAGCCCCATACGCCGGCATGCCCGACGACATCCGGGCTGGCAAGTACTTCGACAGTAACTACAAGCGGATCAAGAAATAAGCTTAACTTTACTTAAAACGCGTGCCCCTTTCTAGTGGAAAAGAGGCACGCGTTTTGCCGTTCAACTGACTAACGTTCATGATTATCGCCTAAATAACGGCTTTTAATCTCGAATTGTCTATCAATAATTGTTCTTTGATTCGGTCCTTGATATGCTAAGAGTAGCTAGTTTTATGGGGGAGATTTAGATGAAAAATTTAAGGAACAATCTTGATTGGTGGGTAAAATTTATTATTTCATTAATTGCCTGCCTCGTTATCGACTGGGTAGCCAGCCAATTTTTAGGAACTGCACTTTGGGCCCTCATTATCGAATTCTTCTTGACGTGCCTGCTACTGCTGATCGCTATCATTTTGGCGGACACCTGGCATCAGCCCCGCTAACCCTACGGCCCAAAATCGGGTATACTGAACCTAACTCTTAGTAGAAAGTAGGTCAGCGTCTATGGCAAATTACATCAAGGAAATTCGCGAACTCGTCGGTCACAAACCCATCATTCTTAATGCCTCTGGTGGTCTGGTGACCAACGAGCGACACGAGGCTTTACTGAATCTACGGACCGATACGCATAACTGGAGCTTGCCCGGTGGTTACTTAGAATACGGCGAGACCTTTGCGACCGCCTGCATCCGCGAAGTCAAAGAAGACAGCGGCTTGGATGTTGAGATTATCCAGTCACTGGGAATCTTCGACCAAGGATTTACGACCTATCCAAACGGTGACGTCACCCAAGTGATCTCCCAACTGTACTGGGTAAAGCCAACTGGCGGGCATCTCCTACCAGCAGCCACGGATGAGACACTGGACCTCCAGTACTTCCCTCTAGATGACCTACCACCCTTGTTAAACCAGCAAACTGCTGACATGTTAGCAGCCGCCCAAACCTACTTTGCTCAACAAAATCACTAATGACCTCTAGCGCGCGATATTTTCGAGCGCTTTTTTTATGCGTTTTCACGACGCACAACTACTCGCTATCCATACTCCAAATAATTAAAAACAACCCCATAGCAACGCCTAACAGCTTAACCGACCAGTTATCAAATGACCATGAGAGCGCCTCGGCTATCCAAAAAGCAATGCCAAACCAAAATAGCCAACGCCGGTAAAAGTGGTGGTTGAATTTTTTCCCCATACGTCACACCTCCGCTGTCAGGATAGCACGGTGGTGTCCGGCAGCAATTGATAATGGCTTACTTTTGCCAGTCAGTTACTAATTGTATCAATCTAATTGTCAGATATTTACCACTATATTTATGGCGACTACAAAAACAAAAGTGGTATGCTAGAAAGTAAATTTCATTATTTCTAGGAGGACATCTCATGAGTTTGATCTATCTAAGACAGGCCACACTAGCTGATTTACCCGCTATTATGCCAATTATTGCCAATGCCAAAGCGCTCTTAAAAGCCGATGGCAGTCCCCAGTGGCAAGATGGTTATCCCGATGAAGCCGCGATTACCGCTGATATCAACAATCAGCAGAGTTGGTTATTAATCGTTGATGGTCAAGTTGCCGGTACCGCTGCCCAAGTGGTCGGTGACAACGCTGACTACCACGAGATTACCGGGACCGGTTGGCAAAATACCACCGACACCTATGCCACGATTCATCGGATTGCCTTAAGTTCGGCCTTTGCTGGTCAACACCTGAGCCACTATTTCTTCTCTAACCTGATCAGTCAGGCCTATCAAACTGGCATCCATAACTTCCGCATTGACACCCACAATATGAACAAGCGAATGCAAGCTATTGCCGCTAGTTTTGACTACCAGTACCGCGGTATCATTCACGTTGCCGAACCCGGCGACAACGCTCGTCGTGCTTACGAATTAAACTTAGACTAATTTGCAGCTTAACAAGCTCTTGGTTAGCACCTATAACAGGTAGTTTCAGTATCATTCTGAAACTACCTGTTTTTGATCACCAATTTACGTCCATGTTTTAAGTTCTCCGCCATAATACGTCCCTTGTTTAACTTTATCCCCTAATCGGTCTAATTTCTTACAACTAGACCCGCTAATTTGTGAATGCGCTTCACGAAACCGTTTTCTCAAAAGTGTTACTATTTTTGCTATCTTATCAAGCCATTATGGGGACACTTTCCCTAATCTGGGGCTATCTAGACCATCGTTCACACATCATTACGGCTATAAATTGATTCCCACATGCTGTATAATGGTCACTATCGTATGTCTCTTTTAAATTACCGTAGAAAGGAGATCTTCAATTCATGTATCGATTCTTTGTTCAGCCACAAGTTGACGCCATCACGCAAAAACTTGCCGGCTATGAACTTCTTCTGCGTTCATATTCGCATGACTACTGGGTAACGCCTAAAGACTTCACGGCACTACCGATGGAACAACAAGTCTCGCTATCCTACCAAGAAATTACTAATATTTTACAAAACCATCCAGATAATCCGGAAATTTCATTAAATCTCAACCGTCAGCAGTTCACTGACAGCCGCACCATTGGCCACTTGATCCACTTAAAAAAGTCGGTTAAGAATTTGAAACTGATTATTGAATTGACTGAGACTCCTTCATTAGACGAGCTACACCGTTATGTGGCACTATACCGATCATTCGGTATTAAACTCAGCTTAGACGATGTCGGCACTGACAACCCGTGGTGTCCCAGTGTTCAAGACGTCTTACCGTTCATGGACAGTATTAAATTTGCCATGCAGAACTTCCGCTTACAACATCGACAGGGGGAACTGATGGGCAGCCTAGACGCTTGGCGCCAAATTGCTGACATCTACCACCTCGGTTTTACCTTAGAAGGCATCGAGGATAAAGCTGATGTTGCACTAGCACAAAAGTACAATGTTAAAATGGCGCAAGGCTATTACTACAGCAAACCCGTTCCTTATTGCGGGTAGCGTTCCGCTTAAACAAAACTCGTTACGTGCATTAGCACCTAGCGAGTTTTTTTATTGGCTCATTTTAAAGCCGAAATTGGCTACGTTGCAGTGTCGGCATCACCTGTTCTTGCATGACCGCCACTAGTTCGGCTGGTGACTCCTGTTTACCAGAATCCAGCCACTCCTGCAAGATACTAAGTACCGCACCAGTCGTCATGGCAATCAGGTAACGTTGTGCTACTGGTGACTGATTTTTAATGCCGTAATATGGCAGAATATTGTCAGCGGCATTCTGCCGTAATTGATTCTTGATTTGATTCTGAATCTCAACTGAACCTTTCCGGGATAGCAGCAATGTAATCAGATCGCCCTGTTCATTAATCAGCGTTAACAGCTCCGTATATAAGGTCTCCAGGCCGTTGCCCCGATTCGCGTAAAATAATCGCATCCCCATTTTGACCAGATCACGACCGTAGCTGTCAACCAGGTCATACTTATCGACAAAATGGAGATAGAACCCACTCCGACTCACCTGCGCGGCCTGACAGAGATCCCTAACCGTAATATCATCAAAAGCCCGTTTCTTTAATAGTGCAATTAAAGCTGTGTAAATCTTGTGTTGTGTTTTGACATAACGATAATCCTCGGTTCGCTCACCCAAAATTATCCCTCCCATAATCACTTTTTCAGATGTGTCCATTATCTATCTAACACCATTGACGCTAGGTTTTAAGCATTTTATACTACTCATTGGGTTGAGAAATACAGCGCTGTGTCCATTATAATAATTAATCAACCTGCACGCAAAAAGAAAGCGGGTTTTTACATTGAAAAAGTGGTTTAAACATCCCTTAGCATACGTTGCCATTATTCTAGCAATGGTCTGTGGTCTCATCTTTGTCTTGGCAGCAGTTCCCGGATTCAACAAGCTCCCCAGTGGGACCCAAAACCTTCGCGTTGTTGTCCTAGATCAGGACCAATCATCTGTCTCCAAGAATATTGCAACGCACTTAGAAAACAAACTGCCCTTTAAAATGGTCACGGCGACCTCATTTGCTAACGCCAAACGCCAGTTAAATACGCGGCAGGCTGCCCTCATTATTCAAATCGATAAGGGCTTCTACCAGCGAGTCACCCGGGGCCAAGCGCCTAAGCTGACGTATACCGTTAATCAGTCGAACGGCTTGCTACAAAACATGGTGACCAAAAACGTCACTACTCAAGTCACTACTCAAGTTGCCTCCCAATTAACTACGGCCAAGGTCACCCAGATGCTCGCACAATCGGCTGGCAAGGCCCTCATGCAAAAGCAACAAGCCGTGGCTAAACAGCAAGTTAAACAACAACTCCAGGCTGCCTTGGCAAAATCACCTCAGCTAGCACAACAACCGGCACAATTGAAAAAACTACAACAACAAGCAATTGCTCGGGTAAAGCACCAGCAACAACAACGCTTAATGCCCCAAGTTAAAAAGCAAGCAGCCGCAACCGCAGCGACCTTAACGGGTCAAGTTGCCACGACCACAACTAAACTGCACGCGTTACCAACCAATTATCAATATCAATTTGCTCCTATGTTTCTGAACTTAGGTGCCTATCTAGGAATCATGCTGATGAGTCTCGTCTTAACCCTGATGTTCATGAGTGCTCGCCACGTTATCGGTAAATGGTCTGCCTTACTTGCCGTCCAGCTTAACGGATTCATCGGCGTTCTAGTCGCCCCACTCGTTACGCTAGGAACGCTCCGCTGCCTAATTAGCTTCTCCAGTTCGGCTTTCTGGCAACTATTCGGCGTTCAGGTACTCTTTGGCTTAGCGGTCTTTGAATTTACCTTAGCCATTGCCTTTCTGTGCGGTGGTCTCCCTTCCATGATTCTTCAACTGCCACTGCTAGTAAGTCAGGTGGTAGCAAGTGGTGCGATCATCCCACGGCCAGCATTAAACGGCTTTTATCGCTGGTTGAGTACCCACACACCGATGTCTCAAGGTGTATACTCAACATTTAATGCGCTCTATGGCGGGGCTAACAGCGGCTATACCAGTGCGTTATGGTGGCTGATTAGCCTGAGCTTACTTGCCGTCATCCTGATTGGGTGGCTGGGTTATCGTTCGACCAAAACGAATCCGTTATCCCGGTTGGTTCCCTTTACGGCCGGCAACTAATAGCCATTATAAAAATGGACCTGCTAGAAGTTAAGTCTTCTGACAGGTCCATTTTGGTTCGTTCATGTTAAGTACGGTTGAATCAGCCGCTCACTAGTTGGCACAACTTGAAAGGTGGTCAACGGCCGGCCACTGCTCTGATAAACAATCGCTGAGGTCAGATAGCCCATAGCTACCAAAAAATCCACGTATTTCTTGGTGGAGACCCGGGATAACCCCGTTTGATCTGCCACATCTTGATTAGAAAACCCCGGCTTTAAGGTTGCCAGCGCCGTGACGATTCGCTGTAGTGATAACTTGGTTAGCCCCTTGGGTAATTCGGCAGTGGTCGTTGTTGAAACCGGCACCGTTACCCCCAAGAACAAGCTATCCAGGTCGGTCTGTGACACCGTGTGCTTATCATCCACTGCCAATAACCGCGTGAATTTAGCCATTGCTTGTTGAAACCGGTCGAACGTAAAGGGCTTAATTAAGAAATCCAACACACCATAGTTCACGGCTTCCTTTAACGTTTGTTGGTCGTTAGCCGCCGTCATCATAATTACTTGCGGATGCAGCTGACGGCCTAAGAGCTCAGCCAAAAATTCTGTCCCACTTAATTGGGGGAGATACATATCTAATAGAATTAACGTATATTCTGCTAAATCCGGTCGTGCCAATGCTACCACTGCACTCGGACATTCCACAATCGTTGCCGCCTGTAATTGGGGAATGCGTTCTAAGAAGCGGTGGTTAATCAACCGCACCATCGGGTCATCTTCAATAATTAATATTTTCATTTTGGCGCTCCCGTCTCCACTTGAATCGTCACCACTGTCCCTTGGGGAGAATTGGCCGTTATGGCTAAAGTCCCCTTCAGCGTGGTTACAGCAGCCATAATCAAGCTCATCCCATATCCCCGCTGTGGCCCCTTAGTTGAGAAGCCTTGGGTAAACATCTGGGTGCGCACCGCTGGACTAATCCCACTGCCCGTATCCGTCACGACAATTGTTAATGTGCCAGTTGCCGTTAGTACTAACCGCAGCGTCACCTGATCGGTCGACTTGGGTGCTGTAATTGCCGCAATCGCATTATCTAATAGATTACTGACAATCCGTAAAGCGAGAACTTCCACCCGATTTTCGAAAGTCACCTGAGTCACCGCCGATTGGGCATCGATAGTCAATGAAAACCCTTGTTCCTTAGCCTCTTTGCGTTTACCCAATATGAGCCCCACCATGGCCGGCCACTTAATTTTGTCCGTGACTGCTCCGACGTCTTGGTGATAGGAATTGTTAATTTCCTGCATAAACTGCAACGCACGGGGATACTCAGCCAGCTCCAGTAAGCCATTGATGACTTGTAGCTGATTCATAAACTCATGCGTTTGGGCCCGGAGCGACGAGATGTAATGCTCCGTTCCGGCTAACTTATCAATCAAGTCCGTAATGGCTGACATATCACGAATAAGCGAGACTTGTCCGATTACCCGTCCCCGCACTCGGAGATCATTGGTCGTCACCAATAGCCGTTTATCTTGAAACGCCACTTCACTCCCACTGGTCTGCCGGGTCGCCGGCGCAAATAAGAGTGCCCGAAGTGTTGCCGGCAAGGGGGCATTCAGTGATAACGGCTGACCAAACAGGTGCTGTGCCGTTTGATTCGCAGAAATAATGCTCCCATTGCGGTTAATTGCAACGATTCCTTCCGGCAATGAATCATCAATTAACTTTTGCCGCGCAATCCGTTCGGAAATCTCGCTAGGTTCCATGCCTAATAACAGATAGCGGAGATACATGCCCAATAAAATGGCCAAAATGCAGCCAATCAGAAAGCCCAGTAACCCGCCCAGCAAGATAGGCCGAGTCTTATGCTGTAACTGCTGATCCAAATTCTGTTGGGTTAGGCCGACACAGACGACCCCAATAACGCGGCCACGGTCATAAACTGGCAGGAATACCCGATACTCTGGTCCCAGTACGCCAGGCTTTTGGGAATAGTGAATCTGACCACGTAATGCTGGGGCTGGGTCCTTAACTGAACTAAAATGATGGCCCACACTCTTCGCTCGTGGATGTGATAAACGAATTAACTGGTGGTTCATCACCACAATAAAATCTACGTCATCGCGACTGACCAACGGTTTAATCACTGTTTGTAAATTCGTATCAGCTCCCGCATTGGAGGCACGAATGACCCGTTTAACTGCCGGCATCTTAGCGGTCGAACGGGCCACCCGCAGAATTCGCCGCTGAATCGTTTGCTTATTCTCCGCTACCGTATCCCGGTGGATCAGGACCACCGTTGTTGCCACTGATACCCCAATTGCTAGTGCCATGACGGCAATCACAATGGCCCAAAACGGGAGTTGTTTCTTCAATTTCTGCACATCCGCCACCTCATTTGCCAATATACCTGACCAGGCCGGTTTGTCGCAACTGAAACGCCCGCGGCAAAAAAGAGTCCGAGACAAAAGTCCCGAGCTCTTGTTGTCTCACGCTCACTTGATTAGGCGTGGATGGCGTTAGCTGTCTTCCCCGTCGTTAAGATATCATGAAAATTATCGTAACTAATGCGAATCATATCTTGTAAGGCCGGTTCCGTATACGATCCCACGTGCGGTGTAATCAACACTTTAGGATTAGCTCGTAGTAAGTCTTGAACCCCTTGGTTAGGCACTTCATTGACACTGGCGAATTGCTTACCAATGATTGCCACTTCGTCAGCAACCACGTCAGTCCCGTAGCCACTAAGGTGACCATCCTCAAGACCTTTAAGGATGGCTGGCACGTTAGCCAGTTCCCCCCGGGCCGTATTAATGAGAACGGCACCGGACTTCATTTGCTGAATAAAGTCAGTATTGACTAAATCTTCATTCTTACCTGGGAAATATGGCACATGAATCGAAACAATGTCACTTTGGGCTAATAACGTTGGTAAATCCACTAATTCAGCCAGCTCTTTAGCGGCATCAGATGGATACGGATCATATGCCACAACTTTGGCACCCAAAGCCTTGTACAGCTTGGCTTCCGTATAGCCCAAGCGACCAATCCCGACAATTCCGACCGTTGCCGTGTGGATTTCCTTGCTAAACATCGCATTGGAGATCGTGAAATCTGCCTGACGGGTTTGGCTGATCGCTAAGTTCACGTGGCGGAACAGTGTCATGCCGAGTGTGAAGGCCAATTCAGCCACAGCGTATGGCGAGTAACCCGGCACACGGGCCATTTCAATGCCCAGATCAGCTGCGGCCTGTAGGTCCATATGGTTAAACCCAACGGAACGCGTGAAGACGTATTTAATCCCCCAACCCGCAAAGGCCTCGAGGTTTTGCCGGTCAACGACACAGTTACCCCGTACTAATACGGCATCAGCGCCTTGAGCCGCTGTCACGTTGTCGTGAGTCAGGAGTTCCTCAACATAAGTCATGTCAAAATCATATTTATTTAGCTTATCGAAATACGGTTGCTCGATCGGTCGGACGCCGTAAGATGTAATTTTTACCATACTAGGAAACTTCCTTTCTTTAATGGAACACGCCGAGTCCACTCACCACTTGGAGAATGGCAATCCAAACTGGCATCATCACTACCGCACAGATGGTCGAGATAAAGGATGCATTGGAAGACAAGACTGCTTCTCGGTCAAAGCTAATGGCGTACGCAGAAGCTACAGAGGCCGTTGGCGTTGCCATCATAACAACTACCGTGGCAACAGCGACAAAACTCAACGGTAAAATACCGGTGATATCCAAGAGCCAGAGGATCACGAGATTTAATAGCGGTACCAAGATAACTTTGTTTAAAGCGTAATACCAGGGTGTCTTGTCCTTAGCCGCATCGGCAAAGGAAATGGACCCCAGCGTTACCCCGATTGCCAACCAAGCCAGTGGTGAAGATAAGTTCGCTAAGTAAGTCAGAGGTTTGTAAAGCCACAGTGCAGTCTGATCGATCCGATAAAAGGCAACGGTCGTCATCCCAGTGGTTTGTACGCCGTTAATCGCGGCATGCACCGTCACCTGTGGAACGAGGTGTTGGGCTAACCAGAAGAAGAGCCCCAAGAAAGTTGCGATAACAATGGGATTGGCAAACATTTTCTTGATATTCTTGGCTTCCATCTTCAACCCGGACATCTTGATGTAGGCGTATGAATAGAGGAAGATCCGGTACCCGATGTTAAAAATGGAACTATACATGACCCCTTTGGCCCCATAAACGGCGCCGACAATCGGAATCCCAAAGAAAGTCGTGGAACCAAACGTGGTTAAGATTGCTAAAACTTCACGTTGTCCCTTAACATAACGTTGATACATGAAGGGCGTGATAAAAATCAAAAGAATATAAATCACAATTCCCCAAACTAAAACACCCATACCTTGCTTAAAAGCGTCGCCATCCATGGGTTGCATGAAGGAGTTAAACGCTAAAGCTGGAATTGCCACAGTCAGGGCAACCTTGGTTAACACTTTACCAAAGTTCTCGCCAAAAGTCCCCCGGCGCCGTAGGAAGAAGCCGAGAAGAATAATAAAGATGGTCGATGTGATGGAACTAATAATTGCTGCATTTGTGAACGTTGATTCAACTGCTTTGAGCACGCTCATGGTTGTCGCCTCCGAATTAATTTATCTGATGGCTTAATCATATATCGAGTTTGCTCACTTTTATACATATCGAAAGTTATGTAAGTAATGTAAGTTTTGTAAGTGGTTATGAATATTGCTGAATCCGTCACAAGACCAGTATATTTTGTCCCTCACTATCCTTAATTGGCTAGCATACTGAATCCATAAGAAAAGGCCGTGCCCAAAGGCCCGACCCTAACTGATTCTATTCTACTGATACTCACTTTCCAATCTATCGACCATTAGCCGCGATGGATGCTGCTGTCGCACTGCGATCATCTTTAGATGGTAGCCGTTTAAGGCCAACACCGGTGAACCCGCTGAGAATGGAGAACACAGGTGACAACAGACTGAAGAAACAGAATGGCAGGTAAGCCAGTGTAGAGACGCCTAACGTGTTAGCCGCGAAGACGGCCGCCACGCCCCAAGGAACCAAGTAGTTGATAACCGTGCCCCCATCTTCAAGCACCCGGCTCAGTGCCAAGTTATCTAAACCACGCGCGTTGAAGGTTTCCTTAAAGGCTTTCCCTGGTAAGATAACGGAAAGGTATTGTTCCCCAACAAAGATGTTGACGCCGATCCCGGCTAGAATGGCGGCCGTCACTAATGAACCGGTTCCGTGTAGGCGTTTAGCCAATGGGACCATGACCGTCTGAATCACATTGAACTTCATCAGCAATCCGCCAAGGGTGAGTGTCAGAATAATCAGTGACACCGTCGACATCATGGCACTAATTCCACCCCGGGTCAGTAAGGCATCCACACTGCCATTACCCGTCTTGGACACAAATCCGGATTCAATCATCGTCGCAATACTGCTCAATGATGTCGTGGGCTTTTCAATAAAAATCATCACAATAGCTAACCCAATATTTAACAGCAACGTGGGAATGGCCGGAATCTTCCGCCAAGCACAGGCAAACATAACTAAAATTGGAAGAACTGCCCACCAAGTGATCGAGAAGTGGGTATTCAACGTGGTCAACGTCGCATTAATCTTGCCCATGGCATTCGCATCAGATGCCCCGTTTCCCATGAAGAAGTAGAGCACCAAAGAAACTAAGAATGCTGGAATCGTGGACCACATCAAGTTTTTAATATGCGCAAATAATTCAGATTCAGCAATGGCTGAGGCCAAGTTCGTTGAATCAGATAGCGGCGACGTCTTATCGCCGAAGATCGCGCCGGAAATGATTGCCCCAGCTACTAATGCTGGATTGAAGCCCATCGTCGTCCCCATCCCGAACAGGGCAATCCCGATAGTTGAAATGATCGTAAACGCACTCCCAATGGAAGTACCAATGATGGCACAAACTAGGAAAACAGATGGCACGAACCATTGCGCCGAAATCATATGGAAACCAAAGACCATCATGGATGGAATAATCCCGGCGGCAATCCAGACACTAATCAAGGCCCCAATCAGTAAAAAGATAAAAATGGGAATAATCCCAGTTTTAATCCCGTCAATAATGCCATCATGAATGGTATCCCAATTGGCACCGCGGACCTTCGCCCATAGAATCACCAAGGAAATAACCAATAAAACTGGGGTGGTTGGTGATAATCCAAACTTGATAACCCCTAACCCCATCACTACTAGCATGGCTAGCAAAATCATCAAAGCCTCTGTAAAACTAATTGGTTTACCCGTTTTCGTTGAATTTTCTTTCATGTTAATCGCTCCTCTTAGCTCAAGTTATGTACAAAAAAATCGCCCCTGCTGCATCTTCTGCAACAGGGACGATTTTAGACTAAACCGTGGTACCACCCAACTTGAGCCACTGGTTCTAGACCCAGTCACTCCACTCACTAGAAGGTAACGGCTCTAGTTATTTTCCGCCTGGCGGACCAGGACATTCCACTGTATTTCGTCGTAATCACCCTGATCGGTTCGCAGCAACCACCGACTTTCTGACACCCAGATGACACGCTACTTGGTAATGGAAATTAGCGTTCGTTATTTGATTGACTTTGATAATAGCACGATGAGAAATGCCCGTCAACCTCTAATTTTATTTTTATCTTTAACCCATCAACCTAGTCCCGAAATGGCGCCGGGTATTCCAGCATGCCGCCAACATGGGCTAAGGCCCCGGCCGTCAGGGGTTTGATGAGGTGACTGCCCATTGGGACGGGCAAGCTATTATGAATCGCAAAGTCTTCAGCCATCACGTATCCGCGGCCGCCATAATAGGTCATATCACCCACGACGCTCACTGCCGCAAAGCCAGCCATTCTAGCCCGCGTCTCTAATTCGCTGAGCAATTCACTCCCCACACCTTGACCTTGCCAATCAAGGGCCACCGCTAATGGGGCCAGCGCCACAATTGTCGTTGTATGCCGATTCCCACGAATCATCACCGGACTTAATAGCCCATGGCCCACTATCGTGTCAATGGACGGCTTGGCCACAACTTCCAAACTAGCTTGATAATCATAAGTCTTACGTAATTGATGAATCAGGTCAACCTCATTACCTTGACTATCTTCTACGGGTTCAAAGGCTGCTTGCACCAATTGGTCTACCTGCTGGTAATCAGTTGGTTGGATGGTCTCGAAACTTAAACTCACGTCGTCTACCTCTCATTTCTTAAAGCGATTGGTAACAATACTGTGTTATTATACACGTCTGTTAAGCAATAACGAAATGATCGGCAATGATTTTATAAAATCGCTTGAATTCTGACCCGTTTACCCCGTACACTGGATACAATACTATTATGGAAATGAGGCCGTTATTTTGACACAAAAACAGCGCTGGGCTGGCGTTTCAGTGGTACTCTATGTCCTTTTTGTCATCGCTGCCATCTGGCTGAACTTTTTGGACCCTGCTAAGATTGGTCTAGAGTGGACCATCTTCTGGTACTTTACCGCAGCGGGTGGATGTTTTTACTTCTATTTCAAAAACTTTACTTACCGTGAGACCGTCTACTACGCCAAAAAACTAGGTCTCCACAAAGAAGACCTAGTCCCATTAATTCCTAAATTAAAAGCTAATCAGGATGTCCCCGATCCAGATCATCCCGGATTTCTGAGTCCCTTCGCTAAAGTTCCCTTTTCAGTTCTAAATGCCCTAACTGAACAATTAGAGCCAAAAGCCAAGGCTCAAGGGATTCCACCCTTTCGGTAACTTACTTGCGACCAGAATAGGTCTGTGACTTCTTTAACCAGGCGGTATCGTCTGGGTCTGGACCCACTCGTTTGCCGGTATCGAGGTCACTAATCGCCTTCATTTCATCTTCATCCAGGCCAAAAGCAAAAATGTCTCGATTTTGTTGGATACGAGCTTCGTGAATTGACTTAGGAATCACAACTTCTTCACGTTGAACATGCCACCGTAAGATAATCTGGGCGGCACTCACGTCATGAGCAGCGGCCAATTCATTAATCACGGGATCGGTCAATGCGTTGTTGTTTCCCCCGCCTAGTGGACTCCACGCTTCATGCAAAATCCCTTGGCTTTCCAAGTAAGCGTGCATGTCGGTTTGTTGGAAATAAGGATGCGTTTCAATTTGATCGACAACCGGCTTGACCGTGCCGTGAGCCAAGATATCAGCCATCTGCGTCTGGTTAAAGTTCGACACACCGATATTCTTGATCTTCCCGGCCTTATACAGGTCTTCCATCGCCCGCCAGCTGTCTAAATAACCTGGGGCTGGCCAGTGAATGAGGTACAGATCCAAATAGTCTAAGCCCAGCTTATCTAGGGTTTCTTGGAAGGCGGCCTGCGTTTCATCGTAGCCGCGCACGCTGTTCCATAATTTTGAGGTCACAAAAATCTGATCGCGTGGCACATCACTTTCGCGGATGGCTTCGCCCACCCATTGCTCGTTGCCATAGTAAGCAGCTGTATCAATATGCCGATAGCCAGCTGCTAGCGCCCACTTAATGGCATTCTTAGTATCCTCAGCATTATCAACTTGGAAAACACCCAAGCCCAACTGGGGAATATGATGACCGTTATTCATGGGTAAGTCTGGAATATCATTATGCAAAATAAAACCACCTTTCAAACTTCGTTTCCTTTCCATCATACAATACCCCGTCTCATTCTGGGGAAATTTGACCGAAAAAAGCGGAAAAATGAGGGTATCATTTTATTCTAACGCCCTTTTGCGGTATCATGAGGAGTGTGATAGTTTGTCGTTAAAACGACAAACTTGTTTTTTCACACCGTTCTGGACATGGAGGTTTTTCAGTTGAACAACCAAGAACCAAAATCACGCGTACAACGGTATAACTTTAATCAAGGGTCAGATCAACCGCCCCGGCGACGGCAACGCAAGCCCCGCCGTTGGTGGCCGTGGATTATGACGTTATTAACGCTGGCTATAGCTATTTTATTGGTCTTGGCCATCAATCATCACAATACAACGGGCTCGTCCACATCGTCGTCAACGAGTGCCAGCTCATCAGTGGCCGCAGCCAGTTCGTCAGCATCCGAGCAAACGGCCTACGAAAGTTTCCGCTCAACGTACAGTAGCTACAACGACAACGGGTTAACCGTCACGCAAAAACAAAAACTACAAAGCATCATTAACGATGAATCTAATGATGCGATCCAAACCCGCGAACAAAATCTATTAGATCAAGCTAAGACGAAGAAAAGCTCAGCTAATACGACCAGTTCATCATCAGCACCGCAACAATCTTCATCTGCTTCTTCGGATTCAACATTCGATAGTACCCACACGTTCTCATCGGTCAATGACGCCCAAAACTGGGCCCAGGCCTCTAAGCAGCAGTGGTTACAAGCCGGATACTCTACCTACACCATTACGTCTGATGGTCAGGGTAACTATAACTTAAAGTTTGTCCGTTAATTGATAACAGCGGCCCCGTAGCATGACGATGCTACCAGGGCCGCTGTTATTTTTTATTTAGATTGATGCAGTCGCTCGATCTGTTGCTGTAATCGGTCAACTTTAGTGGTCAGCGTGTCGATCTTACTCAGCAATAACACAATGTCAGCTTGTTCCTTAGTCTTTTGGGCCGCGGCATTTTTTGATGCCCGCTCCGTCACAAAATCGGTAATGGTACTGGTTAACAAACCAATAAATCCGATACCACCAAACATCAGAAAACTGGCAATGATTTTTCCAAAAGCCGTGTGCGGCGTCTCATCCCCATACCCAACGGTAGTTGCCGTCGTAATCGCCCACCATAATGAATTAGCCAGACTTTGCTTTTCAGTTAACGAAAAGAGAAAGGCACTTAGAACAATGATGGCGACACTGATCGAAAATAAATAGATGAAGCCGGTCTTATAGATAAACCGATGATAAGCCTTCGTCCATTTTCCCGCGATTCCCAGCCGCCAGAAGAGATGGTGGTAGCGAATCAGCCGGCCTAATCGCGCCAACCGGAAGAACGCAAACACCGGGTGTAACGGGATAATGCCCAACAAGTCAAACGCTGATTGGATCAAGAAGACCTTGCGATTTTTTGTCACGATAAAGCGGAACAGGTAATCGACCGCGAATACCACCAAAAGACCATTGGCAATCGTAAATTCTGTTGCGTAATCGCCCCACTTCAAAAACATCAAGGTCACATTGACCACCGACCACAAGGTGAGTACTGTCACGCCTACATGATAGGCGATTAACCATGGGCGTTGTTGCTTTGCCATGTGCTATCCTTCTTCCCCCATTTACGAATTACCTTCTAATATACCTAGATTTCAGGAAATTACCAGTCACATTGGGAGAATTTTAAAGAATTACTGACGTTTGCTCGATTGCCCGATTTGCGCAAAGAAGGCCGGGACCAACGTTTCATAAAAAGTAATGGCCTGTAAATAATCATCCAATTCAATATATTCATCAACTTGGTGGGAGGTATCGCTTCCCGGGCCAATTTCAATACTAGTGAAATCCGCTTTGGCCCGTAAAAATTCGGCCCCATCGTTAGCCCCACCGGAACCCACAATCTGCGTCTCATGCTGACAAATGTCATCACTAATCTGCTTGGCCAGCTGGACCAATGGTGCTTGAGGGTCGCCCGGAATGGCTTCTTCCGGATAACTATAACTCAGCTCCAGTTGAACCCCTGGTTCTTGATTTAACCGATCAATTAAGGCTTCCAGTTCGTCATAGAGGATTTGATTAGGATACGCTGGAATGGTCCGCATATTAGCCATTAATTCCGCGTGGGCGGGAATTGAATTGACCTGCTCCCCACCCGAAATCAGATCAACGTTATGGAGCAACCCGCCGAGTACGGGGTCCGTTTTCGTATATTTAGCCATCAGTGGTCCCACCGCATTATAAAACTTCATGAGGTTATCAATCGCATTCACCCCATTTTCCGGTTGAGCACTGTGACTCGCCACACCCGTTGAGACCACTTTGTAATCAATCACCCCACGAGCGGTATAAACCACCTGGTCCAACCCACTGGGCTCCGCAATGACCAGGCCCGCCAGGTGATCGGCGTACCCCGCATCCGTGAGCGTTGCTGCTCCATATTCGCCCGTCTCTTCACCAACCGTTGCCAGCAAGCGTAGGCTTCCCGCGAGTGGCGTACCCTGCTCTAGAAACTCTAGCATGGTAATCACAATGGCAGCCAGTCCACTCTTCATGTCCGATGCACCGCGCCCAAAAAGCCGGCCATCCACAATTTCGCCACCAAATGGCGGATGCGTCCAAGCGGTCTCATCGCCGGCCGCAACAACATCCATGTGGCCAGATAAACCAAGCTGAGGCCCAGCGGGATTACCGATCGTCACCACTAAGTTATCTCGTCCTGGCGCAAACGGTACCTTTTCAATCTGCGCTTGGGGATATGGCGCAAAGAGGCTTGCCAAATAATCAGCGACATCGGTCTCATGAGCATTAACGGATTTAATATGAATTAACGTTTGTAGAATTTCAATTTTTTGTTGGGGCGTCATCTCAGTCATCCTTCCTGAACTGCTAGTAATTGGTACTTATCATACACGAGTTCAGGGGAAAAACAATATATTTCTGAAATTATATTCGATATTTTTATTATATTCGGTTTTTTATACATAAATTATGAATATTCGCGAATAACTCTCCTCCTGCGGTATAATAGGAGTAAGTACCAATCATTAGGAGGGGTTTTATGCGAATCTTTGTGCCAACCGAAAATGGCTATCTAGCCGATGAATACAGTAAGCACGCCACAGGTGACGACGTCTATGCCGGTCAACCTGTAAAATCATTTCCGATCAGCTTATCCAAATTGCCTAAAAAAACGCAAACCATTGCGCTGAACCTCATTGATTTCGATGCCGTTCCCGTTAGCGGATTTCCCTGGATTCACTGGGTTGCCGCGAACTTTCCTGGAACCACGCGTGAAATTACAGCCGACGTTTCGCGCACCAATGCAATTCCACACACGCATGGCCGCAATAGCAATGCCGGTTCCCTAGTAGGCAACACTGATCCGGCCATTTTTCAAAACTACACCGGCCCATTTCCGCCGGATCAAGACCACGACTACAGCCTAACCGTCTATGCATTGAACACCAAATTAGACTTAGCGGAAGGCTTTTGGCTCAACGATCTCTTACATCAAATTAACGGTCACGTTTTGGATACCGCTACAATTACGTTAAAAGGTCGCGTCTAATTCACTAAAGAAGGCTAACTATGGCACAACAACATTACACAAATATCTTGGTTCCCGTCGATGGTTCCGTCCAAGCAGAATTGGCGTTAAAAAAGGCTGTGGCCTTAGCACAACAGAGTGAGCACGCCCACGTTGACCTGCTAAACGTCTTACGAATCAACCATTATGGTTTTTACGCCAGTGGATCAATGCCTGGTGATGTTATTCATGACCTCGCACAAGATGCGACGGCCTACTTAACGTCTCTGGTCGAAACCACGCGTGCGGCGACTGGGTTCAAAGAGCTGGCCATTCACGTGCGTTTCGGCAATCCCAAGACGGTCATCGCACATGAATTTGTCGCCGACCACCACAATGATTTAATCGTTCTGGGCGCGACTGGGATGAGCGCTGTTGCCCGCATGGTAGAAGGCTCCGTCACAGCCTATGTCAGTCGGATGGCAAACATTGATGTGTTTGTCGTTCGCACCGATACGACTGGTGCACCAATCGACACAAAACAAGTGGTTGCCAAGAATCGCGAGCAACCCAAGTTACCTTAACAATCTAGCATACTAAAAAGACCACAACTGATAGAATTCACATTCTACTAGTTGTGGTCTTTACTTTGCTATTTAATTGCGGCGACGCCATTCTAAAACCACATAGCCCCCCAGACTGAGTAGACCTAAAAGTACCCCTAGCCGGCCACCAGCCACATGATAGTGAATCACCACATGATTGTCACCGCTATGAATCGGGACGGCAATTAATCCGTGCAAGGCCGTTCGGGGAGTCACGCGTTGGTCATTAACGGTAATTTGCCAACCGTCTTCGGCCGGTAAACTCAATAACGCCCAACGTTTTTGCGCCGTTCCCGTCAGGTTCCCCACATAACTCGTCCGTAAGTGTCCACGGTACTGATGCAAGGTCAAGGCATGCTGAGCAACCTGGTGCCGCACGGCAGTCATTTTTTCAGCCGGCAAAGTTGCCACGTGCATCCCGGTGACGGTCGCCTGCTGACTCGCAAAAGTTAACTGAAGTCGCTGACCTCGGCGATACTGCCCCAGATTTACCATCATCGTTTGGTGATCAGCAAACCATTTGGGCTTAACCAAGTGGCCATTAACCCGCATCGTCGAATACTTACTGGTACCGCTCGGATCATAAAAGTACAGGCGACCCGTTGCAGTCGGTGTAATCCACCAGCGATGATTATACGGAAAGGTCGTATCTGCGCCGTTAATCTGCCACTTGGTATACACCGCATCATGCCCCGAAGTAACCGTCCGAAAATACGGCGTTGTTTGTGGCCGTAACGCCTGTAGGATAGCCTCCTGGTTGGTAATTGCATCCGCGGATAAGTGGACCCGCAATAGTTGGGGTGATACGGCCATCCCCATACCAACATAACTCCCCACTCGTTGCGTCCCGGTGGTCGTTAATTTTTCCTTCACGCCCCAAATCAGCTCGGTCACTGGAGTAAATCCCTGTGGACTGAGACGGCGAACATTTCGAGTAAAAATCCCTAACTGCTGACTCATCTGAATGGTCGCGGCTGAAATGGTGGAACTATACGCGCCCGTTCCGTTATAACCTAACCACATACTGTCGTTATACGGATTATAATGCCCAGCAAACCCGGCGGCCACGGTTGGTACGTTATTCCGAATTCGATATACCGTCGTGGCTGTGGTTTGGGGCCGTAAACGTTTGACTGCCTGCGTATAAGCTGCCGCATACTGCCGTTGATTACCGAAATCTGCGCCCGTGAGCGCCACATTAAAGTTCCCCAGTAATTCTAAGCCGACCAGGACCCCCAGTAATCCCGTCCACTGCGGCCGATACCATAACACCCCAGCCGCCAACACGAGTATCAACACACTCAGCGTCAAATTTCCCCAATTAACTGGCTGGAGACTGGTATAGTAAGCCGATTGTGTCCAGCTCGTCATGGGGCCAATCATTACTGTGCCCAAAATCATCAGGCCACCCAAGATGGTTGGTAATCCCCATCGCCAACGACGAGACAGCTGCTGGATACCAGCATGCCAAGCATCGGCTGCTAGTAGAATTAACACAAAACTAAAGAAGAAGCTGTTGCGAAACGGGTACCCGGCCGGAGCGGATAGCATGTGCCACACGGTATTAAATCCCCGCAACCACATCCCTAAGAAGACCACTAACAAAAGACTGGCCGAGCGCACTTTAGCGCCGCGTTTAACTTGAGGCAACGCGAAGTAAACGAGCACCAACAGGGCCACGAGAGTTGACACAAAAATACCCGGCGCATGATTTAACCGTTGCAGATACGTCGTGGTCCCCATTCCCAGCTGACTAAAAAATTCCAATCCAAACGTTGGTACCAAGAAAAAGTTCGATAATCCAGCACTCGCCTTGGGCGTTTTTAGCATACTCAAAACGGTTGGTAGTAAGATGGCTAGCGTGGTCCCCACACTCAATAATGATGTGACGATAAACCGCCAAATTAAGCCGCGTTGCTGATGCCACCATGCGCGTACTGATTGCCCCTTCGGCCACTCTGCCGTGATGACGTAGCCAAAGTAGGCCACGATAAACAAACACGTCATGTATCCCAGATAGTAATCTGTCACCACACTGACGAACAGCCAGCCGAAATAAGCGACCGTCCGTCCAGTTCGAACCAATTGATCCACGCCCCACGTAACCAGCGGTAACCAAATCAAGGCGTCGAGCCACATCACATTGAAAAAATTTAAGGCCACGAACCCACTAAACGCAAACGCCAGCCCAAATACCAACACAAATCGACTCGTCGTACGCCAGTGTTCTTGTAAATAAAAGGTCATGGTTCCGGCAATCGTCGCTACTTTAAGCATAATAATGACGGCAATCATCACCGGAATCTGACTCGCCCGCCCCACGAACAAAAGCAGGTTAAACGGACTCAATATGTAATAGCTGATAACCGGCATCCAATTGCCGCCAAGTGCTTGGTGCAAATTCATAAATGACCAAGTATGCTGCCTAACCAGGCGAACAAAATCTGTAAAGAACGGGGTATATTGCACCCCTAAATCGCCGATTAACAGATTATGGTTCCCAAATGGCGTTATTCCCCGTAACGCAAAGAGGGTCACCATCATCATTAACGCCAATAGGGTGGCCGTTAATGGCTGCTGCCACCGTCCCCGCTGGAACTGTTGTCGTTGCATCTCTATTTCTCCCCTTAAAAATCCCTACCGCCGCCAGAATGTCGTGCAGTCGATCTTGTCGTCAATGTTGTACTGGATAATTTGTTTCAACAAATCATAGTCAACGTCTTGCGTCCATTTAATGCGGCCAAACTTTTTCCCCGGATTATACCCAGCCGCCGCGATTTGCTCGGCAAAGTGCACCATCCCCTGACCTTCTGGCGCAAATGCCATGTGCGGCTTGGCTACACTGAACCCAATAATAAACGTCCCGTGATCAGTAAACATCGGCTGATTCCAAGCGTACCGCTGCTCCAATTGGGGAAAAGTTTCTTGAACCCAAGTTAAGACTGTCCGTAATCGATCGCGATTTGCCGCATTGTCAACTCGATTAATATAACCTTCAAAATCTGCAATCATCGTTCTCACCTCAACTGATAAAGTTAGTTGACATCATTGTACCATTTAATAACCATTATCGTGGTCATTCACCATTTATAATTACTGTTATGACAAGCTTTACCGGATTCATACCATTCCGCGACACATTTTACACATGACTTTGCTATCTTGTTAGTAAGGGCTGATAACATGACCCCCCTTCCGTTATTAGCGCGAGTATCACCATTTGCTTCAATTCTTCCAACCAGAAAATGGTCGTCGTTACTGTCGACCATTTTTTGTATCCTATATTTCAGCTAAAAGGGCCTATCCACTAGTAGCGGATAGGCCCTTCATTGTGTTTAATTATGAAAGTTTAGTGGAACTGCATCCCACCATCAACTTCAAGTGTTTGACCCGTAATGTAGTTAGAATCGGGACCGGCTAAGAAAGCCACCCCGTTAGCCACATCTTCTGGTTCTGACAATCGACCTAAAGCGATGTCCTTTGAGAAGGTTTGCATCCCCCATTCGTCGTCTTTACCAGCATTTTGACCAACCTTGTGAGCGATGTCAAACATCATTGGTGTCTTAACAATCCCGGGTGCATAAGCATTGACCGTGATGCCTTCAGCGGCTAAGTCACGCGCCGCAACTTGGGTCACACCACGAATGGCAAACTTAGTTCCACTATACAGAGCTAAGTTCGGGTTACCAACAACCCCGGCTTGAGACGTCGCGGAAATGATCTTCCCACCATGACCCAATTCCTTGAACTTCGCATGGGCTGCTTGAATGCCCCAAAGAACCCCACCCACGTTAACGTGATAAACCGTATCAAACTGTTCTTGGGTGATGGTGTCAATTGGCGTGGTTGGGCCAAGGCCGGCGTTATTAACGATAACGTCAAAGCCGCCCAGCTTGTCGGCCGCTTCATTAACCGCAGCAAACACGCTATCACGATCAGAGACATCGGTCTTGACCGCAATGGCCTTGCCACCAGCAGCTTCAATATCAGAAACGACCTTGTTGGCATTGTCCAAGTTCAAATCAGCAATTGCCACAGCAAAGCCGTCGTTAGCTAACCGTTTCGAGATGGCTTCACCAATTCCTTGTCCGCCACCGGTAACCATTGCTACTTTTCCATTTGATGCCATGTGCCATTCACTCCTTTAGATAAGTAAATTTTCCAGGTACAACCTCATGATAGCGAATAAAACGGGAAAAAGAAAGCGATTGCGTCGGGAAGTTTCCACTAATCCATGACAACTAAAAATGGTCAGACCCGTTTTACCTGATCCCACCATTTTCGTAATCGTTTACATTATTTTGTCGTACTTAATTCAGCAGCATCTTCGCCTGTCTTAGCACGTAAGGTGGCTTCGATATCTTCCAAAGACCGATTCCGCGTTTCGAACACTTTCTTTTGGACGAACCAGATGGAAGCAAAGCAGAGAATCCCGTAACCAATGAACAAGCTCCCGGTTCCGAAGAAGTCCAACAGAGATGGGAACGTCAAGGAAACAATCATGTTCGCTGTCCAGTTGATCACACTAGCAAAGGAGTTACCTAAGCCCCGAATGTTCAATGGGAAGACTTCCCCAATCATGACCCACATTACGGGACCCCAAGTTGCGGAGAAGAAGGCGATGTAAACTGTCAAAGCAATCACAGAGATGATTGCCGCGGTCTGTGACCCACCTGAGAACTTCATCCCGATGCTCATGATAAACAGGGAGATCCCCATTCCAACGGCACCGATATTTAGCATCTTTTTCCGGTCAATCTTATCCATGATGGCTACCGCAATCGCAGTCACAATCACGTTAAAGATCCCAATTCCAATATGCGCTAACAGTGCAGCTGAAACCCCGAAGCCAACATCCGTGAAGATGGTTGGTGCGTAGTACAGTACCGTGTTGCAGCCCATCACCTGTTGGAAAATGGCTAAACCAATCCCGATGATCAGTGAAGGCCGAACCATTTTACCAAATAACTCTGACCAACCACCACTCACGATTTTAGCGGATTCTTGAATATCATTAATTTCTTTATTGACCGCCACTTGGTCATGCTTGTTCATGGTGTCTAGCACGTGTCGGGCTTCATCCAAATGCCCGCTTTTAACCAAGAACCGGGGACTCTCGGGGAGAATCAGCCCACCCAAGAACAACAAAGCAGCAGGAATTGCCGCAAAGCCTAACATCCACCGCCAGCCGGTATAAATGCCTGAGAAGCTGTAGTTCGTGATGTAAGCCAAGAGAATCCCGGTCATAACCATTAACTGGAATAGACTAGAAACTGTCCCCCGCTTATCAGCAGGTGCCAATTCAGCCAAATACGTTGGAATTAACGCCGAGGCGGCCCCAACGGCCATCCCCAGGATAATCCGGGAAATAATTAACGTCCAAAACTCTGGTGAAAAGGCGGAGCCTAACGCCCCAACGAAGAAAATAATAGCAGAAAGCAGTAATAATTTCCGCCGACCAAACCGGTCAGACGAAGGCCCAATGATGGCAGCACCTAAGATTGCGCCTAACAAAACCGCACTAACCACCCAACCTTGTTGCCAAGACCCTAAATTCATTTGCTTCTGAATAAACAGAATGGCTCCAGAAATAACCCCGGTGTCATACCCGAAGAGTAACCCACCAAGGGCGCCGAAGAAATAAACAAATCCGGTCGAAACTTTTCGCATAAATCTCGCTCCTTATTACGACGTTCACCGTCGTTTCCATAACTAGCAACTATCCAATATGTGTGTAAGTTAGTCTCGCAAGCCGTTGGTTGATTGCCGCAACCAACCATGAGCTTATCATAACACTTTCACAAGCTTTTTGAAACCGTTTTCTTTTTAGGCAATCAAAAAATCACCAACAATCCCCCTTGGGGTTGCCGGTGATTTAGTCTAAAGCTCCGCTCGCCGATAGTCTAACAACTGTTCACTAATCGTTTTAGTCTGTTGATAAACCTGTTTATAAATGGCATGCATCTTTTCATACTTTTTAACGTTATCGGGATTGGGTTCATAGGCCTTGCCAAAGTGGACAAAGGTTTCAGCACAGTCCTGCAAGGAATCAAACCAGCCTAGACCGGTGGCCGCGATCATCGCTGCCCCCATTCCAGGCCCTTGTTCGTTGGTTAGGCTGACCACTTTACGGTTAAAGATATCGGCCTGAATTTGGAGCCACAAAGGGCTCTTAGCGCCACCACCGATGGAAACGACCGTATCAAAGTCACCGCCATTTTCTTCATAGATGTCAAAGAGATCGCGGAAAGAGAAGATAATCCCCTCTAACACGGCGCGGACAAAGTCATAGCGTTGGTGCGTTCCATCAACACCGGTAAAACTCCCACGAATGTCAGCATCGGCATAGGGCGCCCGTTCACCAACAATGTAGGGCGTGTAGAGTAGCCCATTGGCCCCAACCGTGGACTTGGCAGCACTAGCAACGACATCCGTAAAGTCTTCGGCGGGTGCAAAGGTCTTCTTAAACCAACTCAAAGAGTAGCCGGCGGCCAGCGTCACACCCATTGAGTAGAACTTATCTGGGATAGCATGATCTTCAAACTGAAGAACGCCATGGTAGTTAACATCCGCATTATCTTCGTACTTCAAGACCACGCCAGACGTTCCAATGCTGGACAGGACCATATTGGGGTGCAAGATACCGGCACCAACGGCTCCCGCTGCATTATCGGCCGCCCCACCAAAGACTTTCGTGTCAGTGGTCAAGCCAGAGAATTCGGCATATGCCGGTGTAACAGTACCCGCCAGGTCGATTGACTTAATCAACGGTGGGCACATGCTCATTGGAATATCAAAGGCCGCACAGATTTTTTGACTCCATTCGCCCTTCGCAACATCTAATAAAACAGTCCCGGTTGCATCCGAATAGTCCATCGCTAGATTCCCGGTCATCCGGTATCGCACGTAGTCCTTGGGTAAAACAAAGTATTTAGCTTTAGCCCAAATATCGGGTTCATTTTCTTTCACCCAAAGTAACTTCGTTAGCGTGAACCCTTCCAATGGCTGATTACGCGTAATATCAACGAATTCATCACCTAATTTGGCTTCAATTTCTTCTCGTTGTGGCGTGCTCCGCGTATCGTTCCACAGGATCGCTGGTCGTAAGACTTTTTTGTTCTCATCCAATAGAACCAGCCCGTGCATTTGCCCGGAGTAACTTAAGCCTTCAATATCGCTGGCGTCCAAGTGGTCATTTAAAATCAAGCGGACAATGGCAACGGTCGTACCAGAAACCCAGTCCTCTGGATTTTGCTCATTGTACCCTGGTTGTTTTTGAATCAAATCATAATCAAAGCTTTCTTGGGCAACAATCTGTCCGCTGTGGTCTAGGGCCGACACCTTGACGGCACTAGTTCCCAGGTCAACGCCAAGTACATATTTCCCCATCGGTCATTCCTCCTAGTCGTTTTTGGTTTAAAAAAGGCGGACGAACACACCGTCCGTCCGCCAATTCCATGGTTAATTAGTTATATCTTAACACGCTCAAAGATTACTTGCTCAACGTATCGATGATGTAATGGTTGATCGTATCCTTAATTTCTTCTAAGTGATCAGAATGCGTTGCCGCGATCAATTCTGATTGTGGCTTGTCGATAGCGTAAGCTTCAAGGGACTTCAAGTCAGCCTTACCACTTTCGATATCAGCACCAACACCAGACTTGTATGAGCTGTAACGGTCGGCCTTCAAGCTATCTAAGAAGCCATCTTGCTTCATTGCAGCAGCAACCCGGAGTCCAGCAGCAAAGCTATCCATCCCAACAATGTGGCCTAAGAAGAGGTCTTCTGGGGCAAATGAGGAACGACGAGGCTTAGCATCAAAGTTCAACCCACCGCGAGGGCCAATGCTGCCGTTTTCGACAACTTCGTACATTGCAGCGGTCGTTTCGTATAAGTTTGATGGGTATTCATCGATATCCCAGCCAATTAACTTATCACCTTGGTTAGCATCCAATGAACCTAACAAACCAGCTTCACGAGCAACCCGGATTTCGTGTTGGTAAGTGTGACCTGCCAAGTTAGCGTGGTTACCTTCCAAGTTCAACTTGAAGTCTTTATCCAAGGCGTATTCCTTCATGAAGGCAATCGTCGTAGCGGCATCAAAGTCATATTGGTGAGTCGTTGGTTCCTTAGGCTTTGGTTCCAGCAACATTTGAGCATCGAAGCCGATTTCGTTAGCGTAGTCCTTAGCCATATGGAAAATCTTAGCTGCGTGTTCTTGTTCTTGCTTCATGTTGGTGTTCCAGAGTGATTCGTAACCTTCACGGCCACCCCAGAAGACATAGTTTTCAGAACCAACCCGCTTACCAATTTCCAAACTGTGCTTCAATTGTGCGGCACTGTAAGCAAAGACATCGGCGTATGGTGAGGTTGCAGCCCCTTCAACGAACCGAGGGTTAGTGAACATGTTTGACGTGTTCCAAAGAACCTTCATACCAGAAGTCTTTTGGTATTCAACGATCTTGTCAACAACTTTGTCCAAGTTGGCGTTCGTTTCGCGTAACGTATCACCTTCTGGAGCTAAGTCACGATCGTGGAAGCAAAGGTAATCTACCCCTAATTTTTGATAAAATTCAAAGGCAGCATCAACCTTGGCTAAAGCCAAGTCCATTGGATCAGTATACTTGTCATAAGGACGTTGAGCGGTCCCATCACCGAATGGGTCAACTAGGCGTTGGTCAAAGGTGTGCCAGTAAGCAACGGCAAACCGTAACCAATCCTTCATTTTCTTACCCATAATTTCTTCTTCTGGGTTGTAGTATTGGAATCCTAAACCAGATTTCTTATCTTGATGGCCGACGTATTGAATCTTGTCGACGCCTTTCCAGTATTCTTCAGTCATAATTATAAAAGCCCTCCTAGTTAGTTCGTTGCGACAACCAACTTACAAATACAAGTATACAAGGATTTATTTTGAATGCAAGCGTTTTCGCAAAAAAATTCAAAAAAACCACTTCAAAAAAGAAGTAGTCACACCATAGAACCGAACTAGACTTGCGAACGTGTGATGGCCGGGGCAACGGCCATCACCTTTTATATGAATACTATATCGCGCTTGCCTGAGGGTTCAACAAATAAATATGGAAAAGGAAATACTAGAATTAACCGATCTGCTTAGTATGAAAAAAGTTGCCATTCTAAAATTCTTGGTCAGTCCTGCTTATCGCTAAGGGGTTGTCCTAATTGGAAAGCTATTATCGCATTGGCTAAATCATTATTAGTGAAGGGAATATGTTGCCACACCCATGTATATAAGCGTAAAAATACCCCCGACTACTCCACATAGCCAAGGGGATTGATGTCGTAATGCACTAAATTACATTATGTGTGTTTGTCTTACTTACGTAAAACTAACCAATCTGGGTAACGAACTTTTTGCCACCGACCGTATAACGACTATAAAAGAGTTGATTAGGATCTTCTGAACCGCCATTATACTCGAATGGTTGGTGCTGATTGACGATCGTTAGTCGGTACTTCAATTTACCGGTCTGCTTAATTTTCTTCATCCCCAACCCAGGAATTTCCTTAGCAAAATATAGTTGCCGGGTATTGCCCTTATTCGTAGACTTCTGAACTTTTTGTCGGAATTGTGGACGTTGCGAACCATTGATTGCGCCAGGATTCTTAAAACGAGAAAATTCAGCGAACCCGTTACTGGTGATTCTAAGTTGTGAATAAATTTTGATGTCAGAAGTCAAATCAGTTCTAAATTTGACCTGCTTAAAATCACCAAGACTCAGAGCCGGTAGATAAGTTGGTCTTGCGATTCGTTGGTAATCTTGTGGTCGAGATGAGCTAATCGTGCCACTGATTGATAGTAATTCTAGATGCTTAGGACGCTCCTTATTTAAAAAGTCGTAATCAAGTTGGCTTAAGTAAATTGAGATTGATGGTTTTTCCACGGAAGACCCCTTATACTTATGACCGATGATAATGGTTCCCTTAGGTACAGTTCTTTCTTTGGTCATGTTGTTAGAGTAAAGGAACCTTAGGGACGTCGCACGTTTGACTTTATAGTATTGAAAATCGTTCAAAATGTAATCGTGTACTTCGTGGCCACTAATCATATAGCTTTTTGCCTGTGCTTTAGTCAAGTATGTCAAACCTCCTAGGGTCATGACTAGAACTGCTAAAGCAGCCATCTTAAAAAAATTCATCTACGGATCTCCTTAATTCTAATCATCTAAACACACTGTCATCATTCTATCTTGACATTCATAACGCAGGCGGAAAAAATCAAAATTAAACTATTTCAATTCCAAATTTGAACTTGATGACAAACCGTCATAGTTAAGTTCGATTCATCTTTTATATGGTATGCGGTATATAAGGTAATTGCTGTTTATTTTAAATGTGTAGTGCTACTGTATAGACGTTTTTAAGTAACTCTATCTTGATGAGGGAAAAATTAAAATGGCTGAATTTCATGATAATGACGATGAAGAGGAATCCACTCCCATTCGCAAGTGAACGCCGTTCCACATAAATTCTCCATCAACATCTGTTGAAAACGTGCCAAAAGTTGCGTTTAATTTAACAACCCGTCACGCAAAAAAAGCGCCCAACCAGTCAAAGACTGATTGGACGCTTCATACAGCACTCGCTTGCACGAGTGGATCTATCTCGGAATCCACATTCCCTCAAGATCAGACACGTCACAATACGGTGACATATGTGCCCTGTTGAAAAATTCACCTAGCCGCTTGCGCGGACGACCCGAAAGTCGCGTGATTTTCTCGACTCATCGCATAGATAAGATATTAGCACAATCTCAGCTAAAGTACAAGGCGTCACTGAATACACGACCTACTTTTTAACGTCAGTGGCTTCCTTGTTGGTCGCTGCTGCTTGTAGTTTTTCAATCTGCAAGTTTAGCCAATCATGAAGACTCTCGTCGGCCACTTTAGCTTGTTCAACATAGGTGGTAGCTGGTGCTAAGGCATCAATCCGCAACCCAGAAACATTAATATCAGGCGATTCAATCACGGCATACACGTTTAAATCGGCTTCCTCAGAAGTTTCCATAATCTTGCCAATCGTCTTCGTACCTTGCAATGGCAAATTAATCACACTTAACTCCAACCGAACTGACATCTCAGCATCGGTCACCTTGAGTTCAGCCTGGGCCAGTTTGTCAGCCCCAATTTGTTCACGAATAAATGCCGCCAGTGGCGCCATCGTTTGGTCCGGCTTGTCATAAAAATCAGCCAGCGTTGTCTCCGCCGTAAAGTGTTGCACATCATCCTCAGCGACTGCGTCAATAAATGCTTGTACTTCTCGTTTCATTTTTCCACCTCGTTTTAACGACCGAATCGTTTCCGGTCATGCCTATCTTGTTCCTTCTTACGCAACCGTAATGCCAAGACCAGCCAATACCCGTTCCCCACTATGAGAGCTAAGCTGAACGCCGACATGAGTAATTTGACCATCATGGTATTCTGCGTTCCCCCGGTCCACATGTTCAGTAACACACTGATTAGCGCCAGCGTGTACATCGCGATGACCAGCCCCATGACATAAAAGGATGGGCGCCAATCAATGGCCGCCAGCACTACCGGAATCGCATATAAAATAACTGCCGTCAGCGTTGAACGCCAAAAATCAGTCATGACTTTTGCGGTATTGGCCCCTTGACCAAAGAACCGTGACATTAAAAAACTAATAGCGATGAATCCAACTAGGGACACAATCGCCCAGGCAATAACGTTACGATCTTTCATTTTAACCTAAACCCCTCAATAATTTCTAAAATAAAAGACGTGGTCAAACCGACCACGTCTTAGTCAATTTCCTCTTCTATTCTAACGTATTCCCCGGTGAAAATCAGCTAATCACTAAAAACTAACGCCAGCTAATCAACTAATAAATCAAGAACTTCTGCCGTAGGAATGCCATTGAAGTATTGCTGGGTATCGACACTATCCAAAATGGCGCCCACGTGTTCTCGGTCATACCGCACACCGGTTAGCTTATCCGCTAATTCAGTCGCATCAGCTGGGCCGAAGAAATCGCCGTAGAACTTCAGGTTCTTAATCTTGCCACCCTCCACTAATAACCGTGCATCAATTGTACCGGCCGTAAAGTGTTGGCGCTTTTTCACCGTAAATTCAGGTGAATTACCGTAGACCCAGTCCCAGTTATTGTAATAGTCATTGTAGATCTTATCGATTGCCACTTTTTCATCATCATTGATGGTGACTTCCTTATCGGCAATCGCTTTGAGATCCTTAACCTGGAAGAGTTCCTTTAACAAGGTATCCCGGAACTCCGGCACCGTTAAGTTTTGATATTCGGGAGCTAAATAGGGTTTCAAGTTCGTAACCCGGGACCGCACCGACTTAATCCCCTTAGACTTCATCTTATCTTCCGGGACATTTAAAGCGTGCGCGATCACATCTTGGTCGACATCAAGCATCAACGTTCCGTGAGAGAAGGTCTTGCCACTATGTGAGTACATCGCATTTCCAGAGAACTTCTTGCCGTCCACCAGAATGTCGTTACGACCAGAGACTTCAGCCGTCGTTGCGCCCATCGCATGCAACGCATCCACCACCGGTTGGACGAAAGACTTAAAATCACCGAATTCTTCGCTATCGCTATCAACCACGAAGCTAAAGCAAAGGTTGCCGAGATCTTGATAGACCGCGCCACCACCCGATAACCGACGGGTGACGGTGATGTTATGTTCTTCCACGTATTTTTGATTGATTTCTTCTAATGTATTTTGGTTCCGACCGACAATGATGCAGGGCCCTTCATAGTAAAACAATACCAATGGTTCATCGAACTTTTTGTTGTTCATTAAGTACTGTTCCGTTGCTAAATTGTGTCGAATATCATGTGACTTCATCGCATACCAATACATAACCCAAAACCCCTTTCAAATTAACCACGCCACGGCCCCGACTCCTAACTGTCGGTGTCTTGGTTACTTTAAATCATAGCACGAGTTGTAATCGATTACAATTCAGCTTTCATCTGGGTTTTCATTACCTTATTTATAGAAGATTATTGCTACTTTATCGCTGGTTATTGATCGAAAAAAGCCGTCCAGGTTCACCCCGGGCGGCTTCCAACGACATTAATGGTGACCGTAATCACCATTCCTCATCTACACCATAATTATAATCGGTTTGCTAACTAAAAAATAGCGTTTAGCTCACGTCTTTGCCAATAACTCCCAGCGGTCTATTTGGGGTTAATTAACTGACGGAAAAAACCATGTGCATGTAAGTCACGTTTTAAATCCGTCATCGTGAATTGGTGGTAGAACTTGCGATAGTCCTCATCGGCAAGGGTAAATAAATCCGTCAACGTTTGCGAGATGTTTGCCGAAATATCCGTCTCGTCAGTCGTCTGCGTTCCCTTAGAATCACCGGTGATAAACCGGGCATAGCTAATGGTCGGTGGAATTGTCAGGTCATAAAGCTCACCCACATTGATCTCCGCTAAATCCTTAATGAGTTGATAACCGCCATTTTTACCCACGGACCCCTCGATATAGCCCTGCTTATGCAGGACGGAAAGAATATTGCGAATCATGACCGCATTCAGTTGTAAGGAAGTCGCCAGCTCCCGACTTGCAATCTTACGTGGACGGTTCTCATCCAAGTAAAGCAAGCTGTGAACGGCAACTGAAAAGTCTAATCTCATCGTTCAGCCATCGCTTTCGAAAAATCTGTCATTACTGGTATCATACCACACTCTGCGATCTCGATAATAGTCACAAATTGGTAATCACAGGATTCCCTCATTCAAAATATACATGCATATTTGCGTGATCATTTGCATAGGATTATTCCATTACCGGGTAGTTTGATAACCCGATTATCCAACTTGGTGGATTTAAGTGAATTTTTTTATCATTTTTCAAAGCATCTGCGATGATTGCCATATCAAAGGATTTGAAGAATTTGTGAAAAATAAATGGCAAATTATTTAAAAAATGGTCTTGAAAATTAGAATTTGATTAACTATAATCAAACGCAATTATTGTTTAGGGCCAACTTGAATAGGTCCGAGCCTTTATTCATAAAGGTTTATTCAAAAATGAGAGATATATTAGAGAAAAATACATTGGGAGGGATTTCCGTGGACACTGCAGCAAACTTTTTGACCATTAAAGATGTCAGCACCGCCTTTAAAATTAACGGACAATTCTACGATGCCATCTCCCACGTTAACCTTCAGGTTCATCACGATGAGATTCTCGCAATTGTGGGTGAATCCGGATGTGGCAAGAGTACGTTAGCCACGACCATCATGGGTCTTCATGATGCGGCAGAGACTAAGATTACCGGTGAGATTGACTTCGAGGGAACCGATCTTTTACAGCTTGACGAGGATGGTTACAACCAATACCGGGGCGATAAGATTGGCATGATCTTCCAAGACCCCTTATCCGCATTGAATCCACTCAAACGAATTGAAGATCAAATCAGTGAAGTTATGGATTACCACACCGACCTATCCAAGGATGCCAAGCATGCGCGGGTCCTAGAATTACTGGATCAAGTTGGCATTGTGAATCCGCAACGAACAGCGCGTCAATTTCCCCATGAGCTTTCTGGGGGGATGCGGCAACGGGTGATCATTGCCATTGCGATTGCCTGCAAGCCGGACCTCATTATTGCTGACGAGCCAACCACCGCATTGGATGTCACCATTCAGGCCCAGATTCTCGATGTGCTCCGTGATATTCAAAAAGAAAATCATGCCGGCATTATCCTGATTACCCATGACCTAGGGGTTGTGGCCGAAACGGCCGACCGAGTAGCTGTCATGTATGCGGGCCAAATTGTGGAACTGGGATCGGCTGAACAAGTCTTCAACACCCCAGAGCACCCGTATACCCGTTCTCTACTCCGGTCAATGCCCCAGCGGGAAAACGAGAATGATGACCTCTATGTCATTAAGGGGAACGTCCCATCACTGCAAAAGATGCCCAGTCAGGGTGATCGGTTTGCGCCACGGATTCCGTGGGTTCCCGCCAGTGCTCATGAAGAACATCCCAGTATGCACGAAGTAGCGCCGGGCCATGAGGTTCGCTGCACCTGCTACAAGAACTTTCAATTTCCAGATCAACAAGGGGGCGTGACGGCATGAGCTTAGTTGAAATCAAAGATCTCAAAGTCCACTACCCCATCCGCTCCGGTTTCTGGAACCGGGTCACCGACTCGGTCAAGGCAGTCGATGGCATTACCTTTAACATCGAGGCCGGCGAAACTTACGGTTTGGTTGGCGAATCCGGTTCCGGCAAATCAACAACCGGTAAGTCCGTTGTGGGACTGGAAAAGGTCACTAGTGGCTCCATTATGTATGACGGTAAAGATATTACCGAATGGGCCAACCGCCGCAAGCTCGATTACAACCGCGACGTGCAAATGATTTTCCAAGATTCCTTATCGAGTTTGAATCCTCGTAAGCGGATTGAAGACATCATCGCTGAACCACTCCGTAACTTTGAACATCTGAGTAAAGAAGATGAGAAGCTCCGAGTATTACAGCTCCTTGATATCGTGGGACTAGATGCTGATGCCCTTTACAAGTATCCCCACCAATTCTCTGGTGGTCAACGACAACGAATCGGGGTTGCTCGCGCCGTTGCTACCAACCCCAAGCTCATCATCGCTGATGAACCTGTCTCGGCTCTGGACTTATCTGTGCAAGCACAGGTGCTGAACTTTATGAAGAAAATCCAACGTCAATTTGGTATTTCCTATCTCTTCATCTCACATGACCTCGGCGTGGTTCGCCACATGTGTAATAACATTGCCATCATGAACCGCGGTCGGTTAGTTGAGATCGGTACGCGTGAGGATATCTACAACCATCCGCTACATATTTATACGAAGCGCCTGCTTGCAGCCATCCCCGAAACCAACGTCAACCAACGGGCCGCTCACCGAGCTTCCCGGTTGGCCGTGGAAAAGATCTACGACGAACAACAGAGTAAATACTACGATGAAAACGGTGAAGCTTATCCGTTGGTACAAGTAAGTCCCACCCATTCGGTGGCCTTACCAGAAGAAATCGCTCACCAGCTAGCTAATCAAGAAGGGGAGGTGCAGGCCTAATGTGGAAAACCATTCTCCGTCGTTTCTTAATCATGATTCCCGAAGTTATTATTCTCAGTATTCTGGTCTTCCTCTTGGCCAAGGCGATGCCTGGTGATCCATTTACCGGTTCAATTAATCCCAAGGCCGACCCGGCTCAAATCAAACACTTGATGCGGATTAACGGTCTGTATGACCCCTGGTACCAACAATATTGGAATTGGGTCGTGCATTTATTCCATGGGAATTTGGGGAACAGTTATCAGTACCAGGAACCCGTTACACGGCTAATCGCCGGACGTGCGGGTAACACGTTATGGTTGGCATTATTCACCATGATTTTAACTTATGCTTTCGCCTTACCAATGGGTGTTTATGCCGGCCGGCATGAAGGTAAACTACCAGATACTATTATCCGGGTCTACACTTACGTGACCTACTGTATTCCATTCTTTGTCATCTTAGTTCTAGGCATTTGGATCTTCGGGTATGTCTTTGGTTGGTTCCCAACGACCGGGTCAATATCGTCCGATGCCAGCAGTTGGTTATCCACCATTGGATCTCGGTTCTATCACATTCTGTTACCTGGTTTATTGGGAGCGTTGTTCGGGACTGTCAATATCGTTCAGTACTTACGTTCAGAAGTGATTGACGCCAAGCATTCTGACTACGTCCGTACAGCGCGGTCCAAAGGGGTGCCCAACAAGGACATCTACCGGCATCATATTTTCCGGAATTCACTGTTGCCAATTGCCGCTTTTGCGGGTTACTCCATTACCGGGTTACTGAACGGGTCCATCTTTACCGAAACGGTCTTCTCTTATCCCGGTATGGGCCTCCTATTCGTGAACTCTATTAGTTATCGTGATTACACGGTTATTACCGCATTAGTGTTAATTTACGGGATTTTGAACCTCATTGGTACATTGCTTTCCGATATCATCTTAAGCATTGTTGATCCCCGGATTCGGATTCAATAAAGGAGGCTAAACCACATGGCAGAAAATTTTGAACAACACTCAGACGTTTCCGCAGCTGATTTAGCCCGGCTAACGCAAGAAGCACAAGCAGAAGCTACCCCTTCGACCGCCAAAATTATTTGGAGTGAATTCAAGGCCGACAAACCGGCGATGGCCGCTTTAATTATTATTGTTAGCTTTATTGTATTCGTCATGATTGGTGCGTTATTTATCAACACGCCCAAAATGATGGAAACTAATATTATGGCTTACTTCAATCAACCATTTACCAGTGATTTCTGGTTAGGGGCCGATTCCGGTGGTCGTTCAGTTGCCAAGCAGCTGATTGTCGGCTCACGAAATTCAATCGGGATCGCAATTGGCTTGACCGCAATTTCTTCGACATTTGGGATTTGCTGGGGGCTGATTTCTGGCTACTTTAATGGCTATATTGATTGGGGGATGCAACGGATCTATGACTTCATGATGATGTTACCCATGACCATGATGATCATTGTCCTCGTTACTATCATCCCACACTACAATTCAGTTACCTTAACGTTAATCTTTTCTATCTTCTACTGGGAAGGAACGTCTCGTTTAATTCGGTCACGAACCCTCGCTGAGTCGGAAAAAGATTACGTTGCTGCCTCACGAACTTCAGGAACAAATCACTGGAAGATTATCTTCAGAGAAATTATGCCTAATATTTCCTCATTGATTATCGTTGACTGTACCCTATCATTTGCCGAAAACATTGGGGTTGAAACGGGTCTTTCTTACTTGGGATTCGGGCTACCTAGCCAAACCCCTTCGCTGGGGACCATGATTGCCAATGCCAATGATCCCAACAACATTACCCAATACTGGTGGACTTGGTTACCAGCCGCACTAGAAATCATCATTTTATGTTTATCAATTAGTTACGTTGGTCAGGTTCTACGACGGTCCGCAGATGCTTCGCAACGTCAAGGATCAATTAACTAGTCCAATTCACGACTTTTAAGGAGATGGTGCCACCCTGACATCCCGCGCCCTAGTCTTATCGTATCATTCTGAGGGGAATGACACGCTTGTACCTAACTATTAATTAAGGGGGAAACATAAATGGATAAGAAAAAGCTCGCATTATCAGCGATGGCTGTTCTAGCAACCGTTAGTCTCGCTGCTTGTTCCAGCAAGAATTCATCTAGTTCTGAAAATGGTACCACTGCTTCTTTGAAATTATCACCGACTTTTAACAATAAGAAAGCCACCAATGCCTCAGCCACCAAGAATAGTACACTGAAGCTGGCTGAACCTAATGATTCACCCTTCCAAGGGATCTCTGATCAAGTTCTATCCACCAACCAAGAAGACGCTGATGTCTTTGCTCCTGGTGGTGGCGGCTCCCTATTCAATGTAGATAAAAATTACAAAATCATCGACGGTGGATTAGCTAACCAACGGATTAATCGGAAGGCTAAAACCGTAACCATCACTTTACAAAAAGACGCCAAGTGGTCGAACGGCTCTAAAGTTACTGCTAAGGATATCGAATACCCTTATGAAGTTATCGCTAACAAAAACACCACTTCACAACAATACTCAGCTGATTTTAATACCATTAAAGGAATGGCGGCCTACCATACTGGAAAAGCTAAGACCATTTCAGGAATTACTTTCCCAGATGGTGAAAAGGGACGCACTGCGGTTATCCATTTAACCAAAGTCACGCCTGCCATGAAGTACTCTGGTAACTCTTTCATTTGGGGAACTGTTGAACCATATGAATACATCAAGAATGTTCCGATTGCAAAATTGGCTTCGTCTAAACAAGTTCGGAAAAACCCCATCTTCACGGGTGCTTACAAGCTAGATAAGGTCGTTGAAGGTGAATCAACCACTTGGTCACCAAACAAGTACTACTACGGCAAAACCCCTCAAATCAAGCATATCAGTATCAATGTCGTTTCTTCTAACAATATTGATAAAGCCATTCAATCTGGTAAGTATGATTTCACGGTCCCTGGTAGCGTCTTGCATGGAACCGACTACAAAGAACTTAAAAATGTGAAGAACTACAAGATTACTGGTCAACCGGCGCTCGCCTATGATTACTTTGGCTTCAACGTTGGTCACTACGACACTAAGACTCAAAAGAATGTCATGGATAAGAATAGCAAGATGGCCAATAAGAATCTACGTCAGGCGATGATGTATGCCTTAAATCTTGACGCCGTCAATAAAAAGTTTGGTAATGGGATCACTTGGCGTGCCAATACCCTAATTCCACCAATCTTCTCGAAGTACTACGACTCATCTTCTAAAGGCTACCCACTCAACATCAAAAAGGCTGACAAGTTGTTAACCGATGCGGGCTACAAGAAGCGTAACGGTAGCAAATGGCGTTCTGATCCCAGTGGTAAGAAGTTAACCATCTACTTTGGCGCAATGACTGGGACTTCCGCACAAGCAGCCGAATACCAAGACTATCTACAGCAATGGCACAAGGTCGGCTTAAACGTTCAGTTCACTGGTGGCAAGACGATGGAAATGAACAGTTTCTACTCAACTCTGCAAAAGCCAAAACAAAGCTCCATTGATGTTTATGCTGCCGCTTGGGGCGTGTCATCTGAACCAACACCTACCCAACTTTATGGTGAAGATGCGACCTACAACATGGGCCACTTCGTCTCTAAGAAAAATACGCAATTGATGAATGAAATGAACAGTGATAAGGCTTGGAATGACACTTATCGGACTAAGGCCTTCAAACAATGGCAGAAATACATGAATGAACAAGCTGCCGTTGCTCCCGGCTCATTCAGTTACAACTGGGTTCCAGTTAATACTCGAGTTAAGGGCTTTGATATGGGTCCCGCTAACAATAGCTTCTGGTCTAACCTTTCGTTGACCTCATCAAGTCTCAAATAAGCCATACCAAGAACACCGAATCCCGTGAGGCTCGGTGTTTTTTTGCGTTCTCAATCCACTCAACTCACGTCCGCAGCAAAAACCGACTCGCCTTTTGTCCCATCAGTCTTGGGGACTCCGGCATCCCCCGCTCTAGCCACGTGACAGACAGATTAATCACGGCCCCCGCAAAGAACTCGATGTAGTAATCTTCCACAGTTAGCGGGGCCTTAGCCAAAATTCGGCTCTCCGCTAACAACCGGCGGTAGACCTGTTGGAAGGTTGTTATCAACACCCGAATTTTGCCATTTTTCACCAATAATAATTGATTGTCCGCCTCTCGTTGGGCCAATTCAAAGTAACGCGTCATCAGTCCCGTTAAATCAACCTGCTGGAAATTAGGTAATGCTCGCAAATAGCGACTGATCCCTTGTTCCTGGGCCGCCAAAATAATTTCGTCAAAGTTCCCAAAACGATTATAAAAGTACGTCCGCGATACCCCCGCTTGTTGGCACAACTCCGTAACTGAAATATCCGGCATTGGCTTGCGCGCCAGCAGTAACAGTAAGGCGCGGTAGCTCGTCTGCAGCTTTTGGTCTTTCAATTCCTGAGGACTCATGGTTGACAAATACCCCCTTTTTGTCATGTAACTATTTTCTTCCAGTGTACCATCTTATACACTGGTCCACACATAAAGGGAGGTCTTTCATATGACTCATTCACGCAAAATCTTACTCACGATGACCATTGGAATTTTTATCTGTATTCTGGACACCACCGTTATGAGTATCGCTTTACCCGCAATGCAAAGCGGCCTACACACCGATCTAGCCCATCTCTCCTGGGCGCTAAATATTTACACGATTCTCTTCGCTTGCCTCACGATCCCATTGGGGCGAATTGCCGATATTTATGGCCGTGAACGCCTCTACTTAGTCGGCTTAAGTCTATTTTTCCTCGGCTCCATTGCCTCTGGTCTAGCCCCTACCGTCAGTTTTCTAATCGCCGGACGTGGCCTGCAAAGTATCGGCGCCGCAATCGTTTTCCCGGCCAGTATGACCATTGGCATTCAAAGCACGTCGCTGGCAGGCCGCACGCAGGCCATCGCCCTTTTAGGGGTCACCCAAGGATTGGCTGCCGCTTTTGGTCCCACTATTGGCGGGGTGTTAACTCAATACTTCGGCTGGCGAACCATCTTTTTAATCAACCTACCGTTAGCCCTGACAGCGCTCGGGCTGTGCCTACACCTCCTCGACTGGCATCACACCGGCAGTCAGCACGAAACGCTGGATATCCCCGGCACCCTCACCTCAATGCTAACGCTCTTTAGCCTGTCGCTATTATTAATCAAAGGCAATGATTGGGGCTGGACCAGCTGGCGAATCATCGGCCTGATGAGCACCTGTGGATTGGCCTTAGGTCTCTTCCTTGTGATTGAAAGTCGAGTTGCTCAACCGATGATGCCACTCGCATTATTTAAGGATCAGCAGTTTAATGGGGCTGCAATCGTTACTGTGGCTGCAGGCATTTTCTTTATTGCCTTAATGGTCATCTTGCCCAGCTTCTTCACTAAGATTCAGGGGGCGACGGAACTACAGGCGGCATTGATGGTTACCCCCGCTTCCCTCATGCTCTTCATCTGCTCACCAATTAGCGGCTTTTTATTAAATAAGGTCGGGCCACGAACCGTCAT
>NZ_AZCP01000004.1:15540-105950 GCF_001433855.1 Levilactobacillus brevis ATCC 14869 = DSM 20054 | reverse complement strand
CCCGCCGTTTATTGGCAGGTCAGCATCGCCCTCATGCTGTCCGGTGCGGGGTATGGCGTCATTATCGGACCAGTTACCGTACTGGCCGCCGGCGACTTCTCTGGCAAGCTCCTAACCGCCTCACAAAGCGTTATTGGTGTTTTCCGCCAAATTGGCACCTCATTAGCCGTCGCCATTTTCGTTTCCGCCCTATCCGCCAATATTTCTACCGCTAAAACCACCGTTTCTCACCATGCTGAACAGGCCGTGGCCGCGTTAACCATTCCGGCTAAGGCCAAACGAGACACCCTAAAAGCGGTCAATCACCAACTAGCTACTGAACGTGTCAGCGCATCATCACCGACCATCTTTATCAGCGCTCACGCAACCCGGCAGCTCATTCAAAACCATTACCAAACCGCTCTACAACAGGCACATGCGATGCAAGCACCAGCACAAATTAAGCACCAAATTCACACCCAAGTTAGCCGCCGTGTCAGCCAACAAGTCCGTCAGGCCAACCGGGCACTCAACCGCACTGTGCGCGGGATTCATCGGGATGCCAAACGCCAACTAACGCGGGCCTTTATTCGCCCATACCAACTAGCGATTCCTTTTGTCAGCCTCATGTTAGGCGTCCTCTTCCTTTTCAAATCACGGCGCCGTTATCACCGTCAACTAACTACCAGAACGGAGTGAGAGTTGATGAATCCACTACAAAAAAACACTTGGGAAACCATCCAGCAAACGACCGTTACTGACCTACGGATTGCCCGGCAACACTTGTGGCTTAATGTTGGCACCTATCTTGGGCTCTTTGTCATCGAACTTAGTTGTGCCCAGCTAGCCCATTCACAAGTTCTGCGCGCGGATGCATTTAACAATCTCTCGGGAATTTTCTCCACCAGCTTGCTGATGACTGGCCTTTACATGGCCGCTAAAACTCACGACAACGATCTGTGGGGCGCCCCTATTGCGCCCAGTGAACAGCTGGCTATGAGTCCGCGAATTCAACAATCCCGGTTTCGCTTCGAAACCCTTTACACCTTAGTGGCTGGCTTAGTCATGGTGGAGATTGCCGGCGATATTATTTACCAAGCAACTCGGGCGTTATTTTCTCCCATAACGCCAGTACTACAATCGCGGATTGCTGGCATTGGTGCTGGACTTTCAACGCTTATCCTCCTCTTATTGTGGCTAGCCAATCGGCATTGGGCCCATCGTTTAGCTAACACCGCCCTAGTTGCCGCCGCTGAAATTTTCCAACTGACGCAACAAGTTGATACTCTCATGAAGCAAACCTTTAATGTGGCCGTCGCTGCTCTAATGGTCATTTCCAGTGACCAGCTGCCATAAGGCGCCACCAGTCGTGCGGACCAATTAATCGGTAATATTTTTGTAATTCTTCAATGCCCTAAATCACGGGGTTTTCATGCTCTTTCACTACATTTTTTCAGAATTAAGTGCTTACACTCTACGGAATAAATGATATAGTAAGGGTAAAGTCTTAACCATTGACTCGTGAAGGGGTGGCATTCCATATGTTACAACAATATAAGAATATTCTGGTTCCCGTTGACGGTTCCAAAGCAACGCAACCGGTTTTAGAAAAAGCAATCGAAGTTGCTAAACGCAACAAAACGCATCTAGATATTTTAAACGTGTTGGAAGTTAACCAATTTAGCGATACCTATGGTGGTGCCGTTAGTGGTGACGTCATTTACAAGCTTTCTCAAGACGTTCAAGATCGCCTTGATGCACTCAAGCAACAAGCAATCAACGCCGGGGTAACGGACGTCAGCATTCACGTTCGGTTTGGTAATCCTAAACCCGTAATTGCACGCGAATTCCCGGCTGATCACAAGTCCGAATTAATTGTGATTGGATCAACTGGATTAACTGCCGTTGAACGCCTGATGGTTGGTTCTGTGACCAACTACGTTAGCCGTTCTGCAATTTGCGATGTATTGATTGTTAAGCCAGAAGCTACCAAATAACGAATAAGTACGTTAAGGCCGGGACCAGCTCCCGGCCTTATTTTATGCTCACACGGGCTTCACATTGACCCATGTAAAAGGAGGTGCCGCCGTGCACTGGACTTATACGCAGCAACTGCCAGCCACTTATATAGCTACGCCTTTACGACAACAACTCATCGATTGGCGGCTCCCCAGTCACCTGATTCACGATCTTCGCATTCATCAGCGCGTGCTCATCAATGGGGCTTATCGCTCAATGAATCAGCTCGTCTATAGTGGTGACACCGTGCAATTAACCTTTTTACCCGCTGACTTTAAAGAGCCCTTTCCCAATGTTGATCCCGATAGTGCCGCCACAGTGGCCGTTTTGTATGAATCAGCTGACTTGTTAGTCATCAATAAAACGCGTGGCAGCAAAACGCACCCTAATCAACCGGGAGAACGGGGAACCACCTTGAATCACGTGGCGGCCTATTTGGGACCTAATCAACCGGGACCTTATATTCTCAGTCGTTTAGACCAAGAAACGACTGGGGCACTGCTCATGACCAAGACCCCCGCTGTTGTGCCCATCATGATTCGACACATCGCTGATAAGCAAGTGCAACGCACCTATCTAGCTTGGGTCCACGGCCATTTGACTGGTGATGGTGTCTTTACGGATCCCATCGGTCGCGACCCACTGGACAAGCGTAAACGCCAGGTTAACGGCGACCATGCGCAACCGGCGGTAACTCACTACCACGTTTGCGATCACCGCGAACAAGCCACACTCATTCAACTCCGTCTAGAAACTGGCCGGACCCATCAACTACGGGTGCACTTAGCCGCCGCGGGCCACCCACTGATTGGCGATCCTTTATATGGCACAACGACCGATACCAATCGCTTACGGTTACACTGTTGGCAACTCACCTTCCCACAGCCATTCGCCGTTAACGATGCCCGCACAACCGTCACTGCACCCGTACCAGATGATTTTGACCAATTCAGTTAGTACTTAAACGTCGAAATACAGCCGATGTCGTCGTTTAGCCAACGTGTCACTAAAAACCTGTTACACTAATTCTAGAAGTTTGGGGGGGATTGCATGCAACGCCGACAGAAGGCCGCTCTCATTATTCTGATCGTGTTACTCGCTATCTTGTTAATCTGGGGAACGCTTAATTTAATTAGATAGTTAAAGGCGCGAGAAATTAATCTCGCGCCTTTTAGTTTCTATTTTTTATTATTGTGCGGTATAACCACCATCAACTACGAACTCCGCTCCAGTTGAGAAGGACGACTCGTCAGAAGCCAAGTAGACCGCCATATTGGCCACCTCACTAGCCTCACCTAAGCGGCCAACCGGATGCAATGCTTCTAATTGTTGCCGCATCTCAGGGTAAGCATCGACCATCGGCGTGTGAATATACCCAGGGTGAATCGAGTTAACTCGGATGGGATAATGTTGTTCCGCGCAGTACAGTGCTGCGGATTTATTCAGCATTCGCACACCACCCTTAGCCGCATTATAAGCAAATAAATTCGAGATCCCGATGAGTCCCGCAATTGATGACAGATTAATAATGGACCCACCATCAACTTTCATGTGAGCAATTGCGTGCTTAACGCCATACATCACGCCGTCCAGATCAACAGCCAAGACTTTGTGCCAACTATCTTCCGTCACTTCTTCGGCATTGTTAAAGCTCAGGATTCCGGCATTATTCATTAAGACATTCACGGGACCAAACGCCTCTTCAGCGGCCTTAAAAACGGGTTCCCATTGCGCTTCATCCGCAACGTTTTGCTTCACAAAAATGGCCTTATCCTGACCGATCTCTGCCAAGGCTGCTGCGCTACTGTGCTCATCGACATCTGTGATGACGATCTTCGCGCCTTCCTTAACGAATGCCTTGGCTGTTGCTAAACCAATCCCTTTAACCCCACCAGTAATAATTGCGACTTTACCATCTAAACGTGCCATGAGTCATTTCCCCTTTTCCAAAGTAAACTTGGTTGACTGGAACAGATACAGACATCGATGATACACTTCTAGTTTAGAGGTTCGCTCACAATTGTGCAAGCGCTTACAAATAGTTATTTACCGCTTTTATCTAACCCTTGACAACTAAAAAAACCGGAGTAACCACTCTCCGGTTCCCACTAGCATCATTAGAGTTGCAACATAATCACAGTTTGTAGTCAGGATAACGCTGTCACTCAAATCAGCTTCATCTCAATATGTAGGTATTGAGCTATTCAAATCACTTTTAGTTAATTAAAACTAATCGTGCCGTGAAGATTATTCTAATCAACACTGATCAAAATAGCCTTCACAAAGTCAAGAACCCGCAAAACCACAAAATTTTTCGGCTTCTCTGAAAGATTGATTGGTATTACAAGTATCAGTATATCAGACAGCAGTAGAAATGCAAGCGTTTTCAGACCTTTAATTTATTCACCGAACTTACACTAACCAAATTCTTCTCAGCGTTAACTTTGTGAAAAGTTAGGCCGCTGTCTAACCACCCAATCGCCCATCACTTTTAGGTAATGCCACCATCAGTTGCCCCCAATGCAACTTCAATTGTAAGGTTGACGTGGCTTTTGCCGGTAAGTTTTCATGCACATTAGAAAAATCTAATATTCCTTGGTTAGAAGTTACCCGGTGATGTCCATCCAATCGCGCATCCTTAGGAATCGGGAAGGTCAGTAACCAGCGAAGTTGCTTAGCCGTTTCTCGTAATTCAAAGGTCACTAGCGCTGGCTGTTGACGACTAAGCACCGGCAATAATGCTGGTAAGGTCTCATCAACCAATTGTCCCATTTTCTTAACCGTGGTCACCGTTGCCGTCAATGGCTCCGGCACTTGAACATACAACTGGACGCCAGCACGTTGCGCCAAGAGATAGTTATGATACAACTGAAAGCGTAGCCCCACACTAGGCACGTTTTCCAAATCCTCGACCGTTAAATCAGCAGCGTTACTGGTTTCCCAACCGGAACGAATGTCGATATAAAGTTGCCGAAAGCCCGCGTAGTCTTGATCCTCTAGGTAACCGCCTAAGCCGACTAACATGTTTTGATAGTCATGTTGGAACTTACGAACGACTCCCATCTGGCGATTCAGCTCGGCCGCGTACTGCTCACGAAAAGCCTGCTGCTGACTTTGCATTTGTGTATGTTGTGCTTGTAAGTGGGTCTGCATCAACATATAAGTACTCAAAGATAGCCCAATTACCAACGTACCAGCAACTCCACCTAAGAAAAACAGATACTGAGCTGAATTATTCAAAGATTGCAATGAATATTCAAATAAAATGTAAACCGTGGCCAATGCCGACATAAAAGCCAAGAATAAATACTCAGTCGGCCGGCCTAGCATCGACTGAATCAGATTTTCCATTGGTGCTCGTGTTAACCAGAGACCCGAGGCAACCAGTGCCAAAACAATATTGTTAAGTACCAGCTCGACCAACGTCCCCCACAGGCTCGTCGCAAATCCCATGCCGGTTAACCAAATCATTAATGCTAACACGGTTAAGTCTATAAACTCAACCAGTAAATAAGCCAGAATTGATACATCAATGAATGCGGGTAAATACTCTGTTTGGTGCCGTACACCTAATAAGAAAAACTCAAATCCCAATAGAAAAATAACTGATAATGCACCGCCCATCAGCATACTATTGAACGTAAAGGGGTTCCATATATCAATCACTGTATAAACAATGGCAACTAAAAAGCAAAATAGAGATATATGTTTAAGGACCGTCAATTCGGAAAACCAGTAGTATTGAAAATAAACAAACCAATAGACCATCGAAAAATCTGCCAACGTAAAACTCAGCATGCTTACCGTTATCACGCAACTCGCCCCCCTGACTTCAACAAGATTACCGTAAAGTACAATCGGTCGTGTTTTAATGCCAATTGCAAAGCCGCTCCGGGGGTTTGCGCGATAATATCTTGAACGGTACGCAGTCCCTGGCCGTGTCCGGCGCCTTTAGTGGTATAACCGGCCGCCATGATGTGATTTAATTGCGGCGGATCTTGTGGGGAAACCGGGTTAGCCACTGCCAATTCTACCGCATCGGGATAATCCAAAATCGCGCAATGAATTTCCCGTCGTTGACCATCGCTCCCCGCCTCAATCGCATTGTCTAGGAGAATCCCCATCACACGTAATAATTGCACATTATTCATCGGTACCGCCTGAATCGACTCCGGAATTTCTAACCGCAAAACCAACCCGCGACCTTGCGCGACCAATAACTTTTGAAACAGTAAGCTTTTCAGTGAGGGATCATTCAAACGTTGTAACCCCTCAGCTTCTAATCCGGCCATCTGGTTCGTTGCCTGCCACTGCGAATTCAGTGTTTGGTAATACGCGCTTAACCCGGCGTAGTCCTTGGCATCTAGGTAATCCCCCAAACGCAGCATCTGCTGCTGATATCGCTGCTTAAATGCCCGAATCGCTTGTACTTGGTCGGATATTCGCCGATCATAGCGAGTCCGCAACAGGGCTTCTTGGAAGCGCGCCTGCACCCGCTGACGGTGAAAAAAACTCTGTAGAAAAATAAACAAACTGGCACTAATTGATAAGATCATCACCAATTCAATACTTAAATCAAACGTCAACATGGCGTGAGAGACGGCGAGATGATGAATAATAATGGAAGACAGTTGTGCGAGCGTTGCTAGACTAATCAGTAATGCCATAACGGTCCATTGTTCCTTGCGGTTGAGCGCCAGCTCCTCTAGATTTCCGGGTTGCAGTCGCATACCCGAAACAGCTATCGAGAAAAGCGTATAGACAACAATCTGAAAAACCAAGCTCAGTGTAATCACTGGGATTGATTGACTAACACTCCACCCAAAAATTTCAATCGTTACGGCCCGAACCACATCGTTCACCATGACCACGACTAAAAAAATCACGATTGTCGCATTCACAAAAATCAGCGTCAATCGTGGCTGGTGATGAATTAAATACAATAGCGCACTGATTGAAGGCAATAGTAGCGCCCACGATTGGCCAATCACTGCCGGGATCAAGGCCCAGCCCATCCACTTTAAAGGTAGTTTCCAGTTTTGGGGACGAATAACACCAACCCATAAAGTGATGAACCATTGCATTGTCATTGCCAAGACAAAGTTGATCCAAAAGTGCGTATCTAATAGCTGCATGCCTGATCACCTTCTTAGGACTTCAAATGCTTCTGAACCAATGTTTTAACCTCATGAAACCGCCGGGTTGCGACGTCCGTCTTATCCCCATTGGGAAAAATCAACCGCCGCTCATCATTGTCGATTCCCACCACATTATCCAAATTCGCCAGAAAGCTTTTATCCGTTCGATACAGTTCTGAATACTGATCCGCAATATCTTTTAAGAATCCGGGGAACTCAACCAGCTGACTCGCTGCGTGAACAATGACTTTATGCGGCGTTTCGGCCGTTTCCACAAAGTACACGTCCCCCATTGGTAGGCTAAACGTCCGCCCCCCGATCATATAGCTGAAGAGGTTTTCGGTATTACCCAAATAATTGGTATACCGTTCATAACCGTAGTCGATATTCTCACGTAATTTTTGATAAATTTGTTCTGGACCCAGGTCTTTTACCACGAAGTCCATTGGTTCAACTTTCCGCTCAAAGGTGAGCAATGCCATTTCAGAGTGTGTCGTAACAAAAACAATTTCCGCAAATCCCAGCTGTTGCCGAATTCGAATCGCCGTTTCCAGCCCGGTCAGTTTTTCCGCTGGGAACTCAATATCCAAGAAAAACAAGGCATACTCAGGTGGATTACGCGTTAGCTCCGTTAATAATGCCTTAGGGCTCGGTGTTGCTAACCTAACTTGCATATCATAATCATTAATCATGATGTAGCGCTGAACCACTCGCGTATATAATTTTAATTGTTCGGGATTATCCTCACAAAGATAGACGGCTAACAAAACTTATCACACCCTTTTTACCATGTCCGTTAACATCTGTCTCCACTAATGTAACCTGAATCTCATCAGTTTGCAAACGTTTGCTCGTCACTTTTCGCATCGAAAAAAAAGGAACTACCCCCCATGGTAGCCCCCCTTTCTAAGCAAATCTTGAACCTTACTACCGGCTAAATTAGCACTCCCCCAAGTTCTAACTAGTCAAACACCCTCGGATCATCCAATAACCATCGCTCACTCTTTGGACATTGGCAACACCGAACACACCGGTTACCCACACAGTTTAACGTTCAATCAGACCGCTTATGTTGTTTAGAGAATCATCAGGGGCGTTCCATCAATCTGGCTTGTGTGTACTAACACATACTTTAACCGATTGACCGACGAAATCAGTTGTCGAAGAACTGACCCCCTTCCAACTGTCACTACTTTAACATGGATCACTCACACCAATTAGGAACTGGCACAAACGTCCATTTTTGCACGATAACGCCGAGAAAAACGACACAATTTAATTGTGCCGTAACGAATAAGCTAAAAATCCACCCAAAATGAGTGGCCCTACAAACACCAGTACCACATCAATTAATCCGCGCCAATACCAAACCAACGCTGTTTTTGGTGCAGCCGTCAGCCGCGGTTCACGGGCCTTAGGCGCCATTTTCTCGTAAACCGATGCAGTCTTATCAGCCGCACGTTGCGCTCGTGTCCGGCGCCGAATAGTTGGTGCCTGCACATCTCGGTTATCCTCCAAGATGACCCATTTCGCAAACGGAAAGCATAGCCAACACACGGCAAACCACCAATCGGCCATAGTCCAGCCTGGTAACAACCGCCATTGTGTATAATTCAAATGACCCAGACTAGCAACCACTAAAATAAATAGTAAGCCGATGCCAGCCTGTTTCAACCAATACTGCCAGGTTAATTTCATAGTGGGGACTCCTTTTCTTTTACAATTGCATTCGTTAAAATGAATTTAATCGTTACCGATTAGGGGAAATATCATGCCAAGTTCACACGATTTCAATCCAATTACAGCGGCCGGCTACCAAGACCTGCAATCAAAAATTGCTGCCCTTGAAGCCGACCGGCCAGAAAAAATTGCCATTCTAGCTGAGGCCCGCGCCCACGGCGATTTATCCGAAAATGCCGAATACTCAGCCGCTAAACGGGATTTACGACATTTAGAGAGTCAATTACGCTTTTATACCAAACAACTCCAATATGCCAAGGTAGTGGCGCCCAGTGACTCTGCTGTGGTTGAACTGGGCAAATGGGTCACCGTAACCTTTCTGGACGACCATGAGCAAGCAACCTACCAGCTGGTAGGGACACAAGAAGCCGACCTAGCAGCTGGGAAGATCACCCGCGTATCCCCTTTGGGCAAAGCCTTACTCGGCCACCAACCCGGCGATACGGTCACTATTTTAGCGCCGCACGCCAGTTACCAGGTCCAAATTAATCAAGTCCAGTTAACCTTAAAATGAGAATAGCCTTAGTATACCATTAAAAAAACGCGTCTGGGACCGTTGTCCAAGGCGCGTTGTCTTCAATTAGTTTATTGATAGATCAATTTCAAACTGGTGATATCCCCGTCTGATAACTGGGTTTGCCCGTGCGCCACCGGATACATGACCGATAATCGGGATTTACTGTGATCGAGTCCCAAGGCGTGGCCGAGTTCATGGACGGCAACCGCATCACTGTACGCTTGCGAGTAATCGCCATTGAGGCTGGCTTCCGCATGATTAACACTCTTGGTACCCCAATCGGTTGTCGTCTGAATGATTTCTGGGCCACCATGCCCCAGCTCAACGAATTTTGATTGACTGGGCATGTGTTTATGGTAAACGGAGAAGGTAATCTGATTGCGGCTACCCCAATTGCCGCCCGCGACCAAGTGCACCACGCCGGTTTGATTATAGACATCTACAGCATCACTAAAAACCTGCTTGCCGTTAGCATTTAACTGGTCGCTGAACTGATAGTGGTAAGTTTTATTCAGACTCACGCCTTGCACAATATCCTCAACGGGCGTGGCGTTCTTAGGTACCTTGAATGAGTGCGCGTGCGTAACCACTTGTCCCTGGGGCGTCATTGCCCCCGAAACTTGGTTGCGCACTTGATTAATGGTGGTTGTCAATTGTGGAAACCGGCCACTGCGGTACCCTAACCCGATAACCAGTAGACCCCCTAACAACCCTAACAAAACTCCCCGACCCCAACGCATGCTCATTCCCCCCTATTTTTTAGCCACTTAACTATTTATTATTTATAGCACAACCGTTTCTTAAATCATAGGGTTAATTTAAAGGGATGACCGGCAAATTGCCCGATCATCCCTTTCTCACGTCTATTCTTCATCTAAAGAGACAAACGTGTTATAGTTCAAATATTGGTAATGGAGACGCATGTTTGACACTTCAAAGGGGGTCCCATCATCGAGGAAGAAGACCCCTTCCATGATGCCTACCGGTTCGACCGGCTTTAAATGTAACAAGGTCTGATCCTCTGCCGTTGAGGGCTGCGCTTGAATTGACATGAAAGACTTAGTAACGACCTTCCCCTGACTCTCCAAATAGTTAAAAATGGAGCCAGAGACTGTGGCCTTCGATAAATTCGGCGCAATCTTAATGGGAATGTACCCCGTCTCAATCATGAACGGCTGGTCATTAAACGTCCGCAGCCGCTTGATCTCATAAACGAAATCGCCATCTTCCAAAAAAAGATCCTGTTGAATTTCTTTATTGGCTGGAACCACGTCAAACTGTAGCAATTGAATGCCTGGCGTCTTGCCAGCAGACTTCATACTATCCGTGATTCCCAAATTTGAACCCTCATATTGAAAAATTGTTTGGTTTTTCATATATAATGGGTTAATGAAGGTACCGGACCCTCGTTTTTTAAAAATAATCCCTTGATTGGCGAGCACACTCAAGGCGCGCTTCACCGAGCTGCGACTAACCCCATAGGCTTCGCTCAGACTACGTTCGTCTGGCAAGCGCTTATTGGGAAATTCATTTTGATGAATGCGTTGCTTCAAGTCGCGCATCACTTGTCGATAGACTAAATCTGCCATGGTATCTCCTCATACTCTTTCAACTTGACGTGTCACTGTCTAAGAGTATAGCAGGTTTTACGTGTGGTGTCTGCTTTTCTCCAAAAGCAACCCGGTCCAGCTATTTTTAAAGTGCGGTCCAATCCATATACGAAAGGTGACCAACATGGCTAAGAAAAAGAAAGGCAAGCGACTCCATAAGACGCTTGTCGAACAGATTCTCGATAAAAATAAAATTTCCTACAAGCAATACGAATTTGCTACCCACACAAAGGGGGACGTCGCCCAGATGGAGGTCGATCACGACCAAGTAGACGAACACCACATTTATAAGACCTTAGTTCTCAGTGGTCCCACCACCGGCCCTGTCGTCGGTGTGCTCCCAATTGATGAGCATCTCGATGAAAAGAAGCTCGCCAAGGCCTCCGGCAACAAGAAGGTTGATATGGTCCCCCTCAAGGACCTCGTCAAGACGACTGGCTATGAGCATGGGGCCAACACCCCCGTTGGCATTTGGGAAAAGAACCACTTCCCCATCTACTTCGACAATTCAGCTCAGGAACAGGGACAAATCTTGGTATCCTCCGGTCAAATTGGCCGTTCCGTGGAACTCGATGCTACCGAATTGGCAACGCTCGTTCACGGCACATTTACGGATCTGCTGGAGTAACGGATGAATACTGACTTAGGTCTGATTTTTAAAAATCTCGGCATCGTGGGGCTAGATGTCATTGTCATTCCCTTTCTCTTCATCACGGTCCTAACCTACCTCAACCGAGATACCAAACGGTTCTTGGCTAACGGCTTTGGCCTCAACAGTGAACTATATCTGGGCTTTCTCGGCATCTTCTTTCACGAGCTAAGTCACCTATTAACGGCGCTAGTCTTCGGGCATCGCATCGACCGAGTCCGCTTGCTCAAACGCCCCCATCCCGATCAGCCAGGCTTTGACGGCCAACCTGATCTTGCACTGGGTTACGTCAATCACTCATGGAATCAGCGGAATTGGTACCAAACAACTGGTAACTTATTCATCGGCATTGCGCCAATTTTTGGCTGCGCGGCCGTGCTACTGGGGCTAACTGCTTTGCTGGTTCCCAGTCTATTTCAAGGGATGCTGACACTGATTGCCAACCCCTTTGCACTTGACTGGGGCGGCTTCCGTCAAGCACTCGGTGGTGATACTCATGCCGGTTTACGATGGACACTGATGCTGGTTTTATCGCTAAATATTAGCGTTGGCGGCTTTGATCTGAGTACCGCTGACTTTGCTAACTCGCGGATTGGCTTCATTGGTTTTGTCACACTAGTTACGATCCTAACGGTTGGCTTAACCATGCTTAACCACGTGGCGGCATTTCTTAAAATCGTTACGGCGGCCATGATCCTACTCGCTGTTGTCTTGAGTTATGCGTTACTGGTCTCACTGATCACCAACCTTCTAGTCCGATTAGCCTTACAGATTAAAGATCATTAGCACGCAAAAAACAGGACATTAAACGCTGACAGTTTAATGGCCTGTTTAAGTTATGCTATTTTGTTTTTACGAACGTTTTGTTAGCAGTAATGTAATGGCCATTGGTTAATTGATAACGATTGACCAAGCCGTTGCGAACAATTATCCGCCGAATTTTTAACACTTTTCCTTTGGAAATCTTATAAGATCGGCCCGTCAGGTTCTGATGCTGATAGCCCCTAATACCTGAGCGAGCAATCACGCGAACTTGACGGCTGTGTGGTCGGCCTTGGTAATACAGATTTGTCACTAACCGTGGATTACCAGAAATATATCCGCCAGCAACTTTGTATCGCTTAACGCCCGTCAGGCGATTACTCGTGTTACGTGAATAATCTGTGTAGCTAACTTTGAAGACGGCCCGCTGTTTACGTTGATAATGACGGTTCTTTTTATCCAGATTAACCGTTTGATAGCGATTCAAAGCGCCTTTAGCCATAACGTACTTCGGATAAGTAACCGTTCCCAACTTAACCAACTTCCGATTAGCCGTGACATAGTTGCCATTACTTAATTGGTAACGCGTCGTCAATCGATGCTTAACGATCCGTTTAACTTTCAGCAACTGCCCTTGCCGTAAATGTCGCGTTCGTTGGGTCAGGTTCTTATTTTTATACAAATTAACACCTTGCGGATTAATGACCGTCACCGTTTGATGTTTCGCCTGATAATAAACGGGCCGCACGTAGCTGCTCTTAGCGGTGATATACCCGGTCCGTCCGTCAGTGTGTCGATACTGGTGATTAACGTCTCGCACCTGGTAACGCAATAGGCCCGCTTTCGATCTTGCATAGCCAGTGACGACAAACATTGGTCGATTAACTCGCTGTTTACGGACATAGCCGACAGTTCGTTCACCCTTTTTAAACGTGGGGTGTTGATACAAGTAGACCTTCTTCAGTGCGTATACCACTGTTCCTTTTTTCAAACCCGGTTCAGGCTTTGGTGGTAAATCAGGATCTGGTTTAGGCGTTGGCGTCGGTGTTGGCTCAGGTTCAGGCTGCGGCGTTGGCGTCTTTTCCCAACTGATCGGATAATATTGCGTCCCAGCAACCCGTAAAGAATTGCCATTAGCATATTTAATGGTCTCAGGGTAACCATGGGCCAATTGATTCGCCACAATAATCCATTTATCAGTAGAAACCAGACCAGTAGCTAACGTTGTGGTCCCTTGCTTCTTAATTGCGTCCCACTGACTGGTTCTCGCATTCCAGATACGTGTGCTTGTTTGAACGGGTTCTCCGTCCATGCCCTTTACCTGTGTTGGAACCTTGACCTCAGTATTCTCAGTAAATCCTTCTGGATCAATTTGAACTTTATCGGAAAATACTTGGTACTCGTCAGTTGCAAATACATCGGTATTTTTGATTGGTCCACTATTAAAAAATGAAAAATCCGTGATCCGTTGATTAGACAAGTTAAATCCAAAATCTTTAACCGTTTTGTTTGCCTCATAGGCCCGATTAAAAAGTGGCGCTAACTTATTCAAATCATCATTTACCAATCCCGCACGATTGGCATTACCGGTATTACCAACAATTTCCACTTGATTAAACGCTGTACCGGCAGGCATGTCATGAAATTTAAGCGTATTTAGAACTTCAAAATCATTGGTATGCATCCCGTCCTGCTGAATGCTGAGTTGAGAAACGGTTAGGCCGGCAATTGGTGCTAATGAGACACCCGCCTGAATATTCAATCCCAAATAATAAATACCATTAGGTAACTCATTCAGACTTTCCAACCCTTTCAACGACGTCAAATTTTCTACTGCCTGTGGAATCGCCGAAATATAAGGCTGCCCTTTAAAATGTCGAATATCACCGTACGTGATTGTTCCGCTCCTGATTCCCATGGAATCTGCCACAATCTTTTGTAGCGCTGGATCACCAAAACTCACCTCATCGGTGTCCGGCTTATCTGCATTGACCTGCGAACTTGCATTAGCATCAGCCCTTACAGACGCCGGATTTTGTGCTATACAGCCACCTACTATCAAACTAGCCGCAACTAGTCCAATTTTCATTAATTGCTTCATCGTCGCCACTCCCCCTTTGGTGTATGATCGATCTCACAATTAAGCAAAATGATTACAATCCATTTCCCACAATTCAATTGGGAGATAGGCTTCATTCCAAATAATAAGTTAATCGTCATTGCCCAAAAGTCAGCGATTAGAGCGATTGACCTGATCAATTCAATCGATTTTGGTCATTATGCCAATCTAATTATCGGGTAATCTAAATTCACTTGTTAAAAGGAAGCAGTGTTAACCATATGCCTATACCGCCATTTTCCCATATTTGAAAATTAAATACAACAATAAAATATAAACTATGCAATTATATATGGTATACATTTATATTCACCGTTAATTTAGTAACTCTTGCAGTGGCAGCAATCACTAGGAGTTAACTCTCCTGACGATACTAGTTGGTCGTATTTCGTAACTGACAATTAAAAGTCATTTATATTTGACATGCCGACCTGATTGGACCATACTGGCAATGTCAAATATAGATGACATTTGTCAAAAGGAACGTTGTCGTGAACCGAGTTAAAGAGTACCGTAAGCAAGCTGGTCTGACGCAATTTGAGTTGGCTAAGAAAATTGCCGTTGCGCGACAAACCATCAACTTAGTAGAAAACGATAAATACAATCCATCCCTGGATCTATGTCTTCGACTGGCCAAAGCCCTACACACGGACTTAAATCAGTTATTCTGGGAGGAATGACCATGACTAACCAAGAAAGTCTTTGGGATAAAATTGTGAAACACTTTTACGGAATTTCGGGGAATTTTGATGAATATAAACGTCAAGAAGTTAATCGGATCGGGAACAATGCCTTCATGATTTCCTGGCCGATCTTGCTCATCGCACCAGTGGTTGCCTGTTTTTGGGCAGAAAGTTCGCCAGAAAATGCCTTGCTGGGGCTAATCTTAACGAACTTTTTTTACTTCACGTTAGTGGTCTTGCCCTATATCGCCTGGGCCAGCCGTCATGCAGGCTTAACTACTCACGAAATCAGCTATCAGGATCGGCACGTAGCCTACCGGCATATCTTTTGGGTGTCGGTGGGACAGGCACTATACTTTTTCATTCTGGAATCTTTAGTGATAGCTCTAACCGACACGGTCTTTGATGGCACTAACTTTTGGCACGACCTAGGGTCCATGCACCAGTTCACCAAAACAGGCCTTACCAGCATCTTATTTGGTGCCGCCATGGGGTTGGTTTCCGTATCCCGGCTTAAAAAGTATTAACCACAAATAAGGGTTCAGGACAAATGGTCCTGAACCCTTATTTGTGGTGTTCACTTTTTCAAAACGTTTACCCAAAGACAAGTTACTTATCCGTCGTTTGATACCGAAAAACAATCGTATAGAGAATAAAGTTCAACAGGCCCAAGACTAAGATTAAACCAAATGCCAGTTGACTCCCCACCGCCGTTTCATGGGCATAAGACATTTGCCCATTCTTAACCGACGACATCAAGGCCGCTAAAATGGTTGTCCCCAGTGACCCCGCAAATTGTTGCCCCGTGTTATAAATCGCATTGGCATCCGCACGTTGCTGGATGGTTACTTCTTTTAACCCGTTCGTCATGGTGTTACTAAATGCCATCGAGCGACCAATACTAAAGACAATGTACAGTACCGCGATAATGATCACACTCAGGTGCTGGCCCATCAGCGTAAAACCAAGCGCCGCCAGCACAAATAGACTGTTTCCCAACAAAATGGGAAGCCGAGCACCATGGGCGTCTAGCAAATGACCAAACCACGGCTGGCAAACCGCTGTAATCAAGCTTCCTGGTAGCAGCATTAAACCACCAATCAGTGAGCCAGCGCCCACCACGATTTGCGCGTAATTCGGCAAGGCAAAGTTGATCCCAATATTACAAAATTGCAGACTCACATACGCAAAGAAACTGTAGGTGAAGACCGGATTTTTAAATATTTCCAATTTTAATAGTGGTTGCGCACTCCGTTTGGCAACTTGCACATAGCTCAGAATGGCAACGATGGCTAAGAGCACCCCGCCTAGGAACTGCCAACTCAGCCAGCCGGCCGTACTCAGACTATTGACACCTAGCATACAGCTAATAAAGGCCACCGCCAGCAGGCCAAATTGTTTCCAATCAAAATGGACCGGTCGGACGTCACTAACTTGACGAATCGCCCCATACCCCAAAATTAGAATCAATGCTTCAATCGGTAACGTAGACCAAAAGATCCAACGCCAACTACCGAGGGCCACCATTACCCCACCAAAAGTTGGACCACTAGCGGGGGCAATCATCAAAATCAGTCCGGCCATCCCCATATAAAAACCTAATCGGGCGCGGGGAACCGTCTCTAAGACCACGTTAAACATCAACGGAATGGCAATTCCAGCACATCCCGCCTGGACAATCCGACCCAATAATAAGATCCAAAAGTTAGGTGCGAACGCACAAATCAGGTCGCCCAAAATAAATAAAGAGGCCCCCACCACAAAGAGTTGTCGGTTTTTAAACCGCTGATGCAAGAAGGCCGAGGTAATCATCAGTAAGGCTACCGTTAACAAATATCCCGTCGTAATCCACTGCACGAGATTTAAAGAGACGTGCATCGTCTTCATTAACGTGGGGAAGGTCACATTCATCGAGGTTTCGACGAGAATCCCCACGAAGGCCATCAAGGCAACGGCAAAAATTGCCACCAGTTCCTTACTAGTGACTTTGGTTGAATTAGACAAAACAAGTCGCTTCCTTTTCATTCATTTTCATCGAAATTATAATCGCTTCTCTATTTATCATACGCATCTTTTTCCGCCAAGTCATGCCCTAAATTGGACTTTTTCACAAGCGAAAGCGGTTAATCAAAACTTTTTTAACTGAAACCCTTTCCAATTGTTTTCATATTCTTGACTTATTTTTCTGAAAGTCTTACGATGTTCACGTGAACAAATCAAGAGAGCAGAAAAGGGGATTATCAAATATGCGTGTATTCAAAACTGTTGTTGCTATCGTTGCTGTTGTTGCTGTTTTAGGTTCTGGTGCTTTTGCCACTAAGGCTTGGGCTGATTCCAGTGCCGCAACCACGAGTCAAGTTAACCACAACCACTCCCTTTCAACGACTTACAAGGAATTGGTTCAAAAGCAAATCGAACCACTACAATAAATGAAAGCTACTGAAAGGCCCCACCGTCACGACTTGACGATGGGGCCTTTTTTTAGACTGCCATACTTTTTACAAAACAACCGCGTCAGTGGTGCTCTGGGCAACGAAGGCTTTGATCTGAGCAACCATAGCGGTCGTCACTACTCGACCGAACTGAACTTCTTCGTCTGTTCCAATCATATTGAATCCAAGTGACAGTTCACCTTTAAATGTGCTGCAAGCCACTTGGAACATGGGGGCCGTCCGAAATGAGCCGGTTAACAGACACTGGGTCACCGGTAACTGGTCAAAGACTAATCGCTGATCGTCGATAACCCCAAAATTTGTGTAACCAATCTCGCGCACGTGATAGTTGGCTTCAACAATCTGTTGAAGTTCATGAATTCCCAGCGTTTGGTATTGGGCCATCAGTGACCGAACCGAATCCAAGAATTGATCTCGCTGTTTCAACTGCGTCATTTCCGTATGCATCTTCTGCACTGCTGTTCCAATGGGTTCATCACTAGCCGATGTTATCACCGGATTATACCGAGCCGTATGGTTAGCAATCCTTAAATCGTGATTATGCTTGATGGCTTGCCGCATATCAGTTGGACATGCGATCGCCAAGGTTGTATTTCCCTGATTGTAGGCCTGAATGGTCTTACCAAAAGTGGCTAACAAGACATCATTGACCGTCACGCCCTGTTCATGAGTGGCTGCCAGCAAGTCCCGCGTTAACTGTTGGGAAAGCCGTAAACCGCTAACTTGAGGCCGTTGCTGTTCTGTCGAAGCCGCTGCTAACTTAGGTAATTGCAACGGTTGGGCGGGGTGATCCACATTCCCCGTTTGCGGTGCGGGGTGACTGGCCAACAGTTCTTTTAACCAGCTCAACTCGACCACATTTTTCACACCCGTAATGGCTACTGGGCCACGATTATAGCAATCGCTTAAGAGATAAAGGTATTGTTTAAATCCACTCCCATCGGTCAAAATATGACTGATCGTCAGCGTTAGTGTAGTTTCCGAAGATGTTGCCTGCACCTGAACTCTGAGCTGTGGTTGCGTAAACCAGTCCGGCGTATCATCTAACGGTGCATCAGCTGGCACTTCTTGTACCAGTGTTGAAGCGTCAGTGACCACTGGCTGCCAACTATTATCGGCTAGTTCGTAGCGGCAAAAGAGTTCTGGCACCACTTTAGCTGTCAAATTAACGGCCTGAATTAACCGCGATACATCCAATTGACCGGCCAATTTCAACTGACAGCGGATGACCGGGTACAGGGCCTTTAGCCCAATCGTGTGCAAAATATTTAGTGGATTATCATTCATGTGACTCACTCCTTTTCTAGCGTTTGCTCCGATTACCTCAATAATAAACCCAATTGGGCTTCAATTGAGATGAAACTCGTTTAGTTTTAAATTGGGCAAAGAACTGCCCGCCCTTTGGTCACGGTAAATGAGCTGGAACGTACCGGACACGACTTTAAGCTCCACACTTGTGGGTTTCAAGGATCGAAGTCGCGCCCCCAAGACTCGCATGAGACCCGCGTCTGGAAAGCATATCATTGATCCAAAAAAGGTATCGTCCAACCAAGCTCACCGGCTGTGGCTAGACAATACCTTCATGCAATCACCAATTAAGCCTTGGCGGTCGTCTTAAATAATTCGTCCGGTGTCTTGTCTGGGAAGAAACCGAAGAACTTATAAGCATTGTTGTAAGAAATATCTTGAACAATTTGACCCAACGCTGCTTCATCGTTTGGTACACGCCCTTGTTCGGCTAACTTACCGTAGAAGTTGCAAAGCACCCGACGGAAGTATTCGTGACGTGGGTAAGACAGGAAGCTTCGAGAATCTGTCAACATCCCAACAAAGTTTGGTAACAAGCTTTCTTGTGCGAAGATCCGTAACTGGTTGTCCATACCTTCAGCAGTATCATTGAACCACCAACCGGCACCCAATTGTAACCGTTGTTGGCCACCTTCTTGGAAGGCTCCCATCATCGTTGCCAATTGCATCCAGTCATTATCATTCAAGGAGTAGAAGATACTCTTTGGAATATCGTTGCTGCTACGCATCTTGGTGTACAGCTTTTGCAATTCACCTGCGATGTCTGGTTGGGTCCCAACGGCATCGTAACCCGTATCAGCACCTAACTTGTCAAACATTGGCCGGTTCAAATCCCGGATGGAGTTCACGTGGAACTGCATGGTCCAATCGAATTCCTTGTTTAACTTCATCAGGTTTTCCAATAGCATCGTAATGTATTGGTCCAATTCCTTAGGTGTTAAGTCTTCGTTGTTAACCCCTTTGTTAACGATTGCATCCAATTCACTATCTGTGGCTTCAACGAAGTGATAAGTCAACAGTGAATGGTCAGACAGCCGGCCACCCATCTCATTAAAGAAGGTAAAGCGTTGGTGCAAGGCTTTAATAATGTCCTTGAACGAACTGATTTGAACACCGGAAATATCACCTAATTCTTTCAGGTAAGCCGCAAAGCCGTCCCGATCGATTTGGATCAACTTGTCAGGTCGCATAGCTGGTAATGTCCGGAAACCATTTTCAGCTTCGTCCTTCTTGATTTCCTTGTGGTAATGCAAGTCAGACGCTGGGTCATCCGTCGTGCAAACAGCCTTGACGTTAGAGTTCTTGATTAAGTTACGTGGCTTGAAGTCTTCCGTTTGAAGTAAGGCGTTGGCCTTTTTCCAAATTTCTGGCGCAGTCTTGCGACTGAAGACCTCATCAATGTGGAAGAAGCGTTTCAATTCCAAATGGGTCCACTCGTACAGTGGGTTCCCCATGGACTTTTCAATCGTTTCAGCCCAAGCCATGAATTTATCATAGTCGTCGCCGTCACCGGTGATCAACTTCTCTGGAACACCATTGGCCCGCATCAAGCGCCACTTGTAGTGGTCACCATAAGTGCCTTCGTTTAGCCAAATCTTGGTGATGTTTTCGTAGTTCTTGTTTTCATAGATTTCTTCTGGGTTCAAATGGCAATGGAAGTCAATGATTGGCATGTTTTGTGCGTAATCGTGGAACAGCTTCTTGGCCATGTCGTTTCCGAGTAAGAAATCGTTGTCCAGCAAGTCCATTAGTCTTGTCCTCCTTAATTAATGAAGAATCATCGTGATTATTCGTTGATTTTTGGTTCGTACTTCGCTTGAACTTCTTCCTTTGTCTTGGCTAAGCCTTGGAGTAAGTCGAGATGTTCTGCGATGTGAATGTTCAGGTACTTGTCATACAAGTCTTGGTTTTCTTTCAAGATCTTGAAGAATTTATCACGGTAAACGTATTCGTAACTCTTTTGCGCATTTAAGAGTGAGCCATACATGGTGTGCAGAACCTGACGTGAGTCGTCGCCTTCCAGCAAAGTCATAACATTGCCTTCGTTAATGGTTTCTGGCTTAGGTGCCTTACCATCCGTTTGGGCATTGAAGACATAGAAGGAAGCCACATCATCCAAGTTTTCATAAGCAAACTTGTACATTTCAACCATGAACTTAGGATCAACGTGGGCAATTACCCGCAATGCTTCCAACCAGTTCGTTCCGGCAGTCTTAACGTGCCAGCCATGCTTCTTGGACAAACGACCAATGATTTCATAAACAGACAGCTTATCGGAACCAGAGTGGATACTCAACTTGTAACCAAAGTGTTCGGCGATAGCTTCGTGAACCACGTATTCGTCTTCAAAGCGCTTAACGTCACCAATGTAATCAATCGCCTTTTGGAATTCACCATAGAACTTAGGGGCCAACGTTTCTGGCGTGATGCCTTCACGGTTCAATTCATTCGCAAAGAAGTAGTGGTTAGCTGGTGTCGTTGGCACAATCGTTTCATCCATGGAGATTTCAAAGTCCAAGTTGTAAGGAACAATGAACTTGTGGTAGATAAAGATGGCATATTTAACGGCACCGAAGAAGATCAAAACAGATTCTTCCAGGTCACGCTTGGAGAAGTGAACCGCAGCATCGTCGCTGATTTGGAATGTCTTGTCTAAATAAGTTTCGTTGAAACGGTCAACCAAGTCCTTGTTTAAGGCGTTGTACTTCGCATCCAACTCTTCATCAGAGAAGTCGGCAACTTCGTTGTGGATCTTTTCAGTCGCATCCAAGGTAATCATGGTGCAACCGGCTTTAACCGCATAGTCCACTTCGTGTGGGTTCTTAACGTGGTCACCATCGTCAACCCAGCCGTCCGTATAACCTTCTTCAAAGACTGACCAGCCGGCATCTAATAAGACGTCCGTTTCGGTCCGGTTCATCAAAAGTAATTCACGAATGGATTGTTGTGCTAAGACTGGCACAATCCCACGGCCCTTGAATAAGCGTAAATGAGCGTTAGAAGCATTACCTAACCGGTCACCTAAACCAAAGGTGTACTTGTAACCATGACGAGAGGTTGGCTTGATCCAAGCAAAGCGTTTAGCTAAAGCGTGCCAGTTGGTTTCGTTTAAGTCACCAATGATCAACGTCTTGTTAGCATCTTGGATACTATCCTTAGCGTCAAATTCCTTGGCGTCATCACGATCTTCGTAGACCACTAACGTTTTAACCGTTTGCTTGTTTTGTGTTTCGTGCAAAATGAAGTAAACATTGCGCCGTTCTACTTGAATAGAAGGGGCGTAAACTTCCTTGTCTGATAAGTTATCGTAGTTACCTTGTGCGTCGATAATTTCATAAACGTCTGAAACTAATTTTTGTAAATCCATCAATATTGCCTCCAATATAGTTATCTAAACCATTTTTAAGAAACATAAGACCTAATTATTTAAGGTTGCCACTAATCTTGCCGTGTTCCCAACGACCATGATCCAAGTCATCAGCGACTTTGGCAAAGTTCTTGTCATCCAGTTTGTATAAGAAACCGATGACAACTGCGGCGACTAACAAACAAATTCCTGGGTACAGCGTCATCGCTGCTTTAATCCCATTCAAAGCTTCTGGTGTTTGCTTAGCGTTGGCCACGTAACCCGTTAAGGCCAAGACACCGGCACTAACCAAAGCAGCTAAGGACTGTGCTAACTTCCGTGAGAAGTTAAATGCGGCGTAGGTAATGGCCTCTTTCCGGACACCGGAACGCCATTCACCATAATCAATCGCATTAGACACCATGGCCCACGTAATCCCGTTTGGAATGGCTAACGCTGTGTAACCAATTGTTACCAAGACAACGAATGTAATTACGTTGGATGGTAAGAAGTAGTTCAAGATGTTAGCAGCGGCCCCGATAACGAAGCTCCACATTGCCGTCCGCTTTTGACCAAAGTGCTTAGTCAACGTCGGAATCATGAAGACCCCAACGATGGAGCAGCCCATCATGATAGCGTTAACAATTGGCTGCAAGCCAATATTACCTAAGTTGTATTGTGCGTAGAACACCATCATTTGGTTGTTGGTGTTCATGGCAGAAATGGTAAACAAAGTCATCAGAATCAAAGCACCCAGTGGACCGTTCTTGAAGATAACGCGGATGTAATCTTTGAAACCTTCCTTTTTGGCACTCTCACCGGTATTCCGGTGAACTTTGACGTTTTCCTTAGTCCCTAAGAAACAAACGGCAAACATCAAGACCCCGATAACCGCAAAGACGGCAGCGGCCCAGAAGTACCCGTGTTCTTCCTTAACACCGGTATTCCCATTGGCAATCATTCCCATCAATGGGATAAAGGCAACCCCAGCAATGAATTGCGCACCAACCGAACCAACTTGACGAGAAGTTGCCATGAAACTCCGGTCTTGCGAATTCCGAGACATGACAGATGCCAACGAACCATACGGGTCATTGGTAAACGAGTAAACCAGTCCCCAGATCATGTAAGCTGCATAAGCATAAATGATCTTCTGCGTTCCACTCAAACCACTTGGCATGGTGAACGTGACCACCGTCATGATCCCTAAGATAATTGCAGAAATCATCATGACGGGTCGGAACTTACCTTGCTTCCCAATTTTCTTACGATTATCAATCACCGATCCGGCAATGGGATCCATGAAGGCATCAAAGATCTTGGTGAAAGCAAAGATTCCGGCAACAGCCCCTGCACCAATACCACAGGCGTCAATCCAGAACTTAGTCAAGTAAGCCTGACCTAAGTCAAACATGAACCCGTTCCCAAAATCACCAAAACCATAGGCGATCTTTTCACGAGTGGGGATCTGCTTAGACGAGTCATTAATCATGGCCTCATCTTGTGTACTTACGTCTGCTTCTGGATGAGGATTTGTTGCTGCATTCTCACTCATTCGAGCACCTCCTAAAATTATCAACAGCCAAATACAAAGCGGTTCTAACAGAATACACACGGTAACAAAAATAACGATATGTAACCCATCAGCATCGCTGATAAGCCGTAGAACGCCGTGAACCATCAAAACACGACGCTCTACTTAAACGCCTTAGTAAGCGCTTTCCATCTAACAATGATTATCTTATCACAAAGTTCTGCACACGTTAACATTTTTTTGCAAAAAAAAGGATTTAATTTCTTAAATCCTTCACAGAATCCCGGACAATCAAGGTTGGGACGATAATTTTTTTCGTCACTTTTTCTGCACTGTCATCCAATAATTGGGTCAAAGCCGCCACGCCATCCTTGACGATACTGTCAGTTGGTTTTCGGACAGTCGTCAATCGGGGAATCAAATATTTAGCATAACTCATGTCATCGTACCCAATAATTGAAATGTCGCCAGGAATACTATAGCCGAGGTCCTGGCAAGCGCGCATGGCCCCGACCGCCATATCATCATTAGCCGCAAAGATACAAGTTGGCACCGTAGAGGCCCCTAGAATCGCACGCATGGCCTCGTAGCCACTATCTGGTAAGTAGGTCCCCCGCTTGCGCCATTCGGGCTTAACCGTCACCTGATGCGTTCTAACGACGTCCTCAAATGCTTGTTGTCGATCGGCAGCCGAAACGAAGTCCGTTGCCCCTTGAATAATCCCAAATGTCTGATGGCCCATGCGAATGGCATATTCCAGAATCTTTTCAGTTCCCAAGTAGTCATTAGTCGCAAAGTTGGGAACATCTTGGCGATCAATCTCACGGTTTAGCACCACCACCGGCAATCCCTGCTTGATCAGCATCTCAATGAACGCATCATCGTGCCGCGACTGACTAACCACAATGGCACCATCGTATTGATGGCGAGAGATACCACTACTTTTGCTCAAAGATTCAATACTATCTAATGACAACGAATAACCTGCTGGCAAAGCCACTTTGGCCCGGTTAATCACGTCTACCAAGAAACTCGGTGACGTCCCCGTATCTAGCTCCGAAAAAAAGATCCCAATTAAAAACGATCGGTTTTCAACCAAGCCCTTAGCATTTAAATTCGGAACATAGCCCAATTCATCCGCTAATTGTCTAATCTTGCGTTTCGTTTCTTCTTTCACCAATGGACTATCGTTGAGTGCACGCGAAACCGTTGTGTGTGAAACGTTGGCGCGCTGTGCAATCGTACGAATCGTTACTTCCGTCATCTCGTCTCCCCCTCGTAGGATACCCGCATATTTTAGTTGTTATAGAATAGACCTTTTTAGCAATGAATGCAAAATCACGACTGCTTTTCTAAGGCCTCCCATAAACCATTCAAGTAAGTAATTCCCAGTGCCCGATCGTACAACCCATATCCGGGCCGACCACTTTCGTGCCAAATATCCCGTCCATGATCCGGTCGAATAACACCCGAGAATCCAGTCTCATGTAAGGCCTGCATAATCGCAAACATATCTAGCGATCCCATCGATGATAGGTGCGCCGACTCATGAAAATCACCCTGATCATTCATGAACTTAATATTCCGCGCATGCACAAAAGGCACTCGCCCTTGAGGGACAAACTCACGAATGATTGCTGGAATATCGTTTTGCGGGTTTTCACCCAAACTACCAGTACAGATGGTAAAACCATTAGCTGTTGAGGGATTCATCGCAACGATTCGGTTCATGTCCGCGAGATTCTTATAGATCCGCGGTAACCCAAATAATTCCCGTGGTGGATCATCCGGATGCAAGGCCATTTGAACATGGCATTCCTCGCACACTGGGATAATCGCGGCCAAAAAGTAGTTAAGGTTAGCTGCTAATTGGGCCTCATCGATCCCCGCATACGCATCAAAAAGCTGTTGAACTTGTGCCAGTCGCTCGGGCTCCCACCCAGGTAGAACAAAGCCGTTCGCGTCGTTTTCAATATCATGAATGATGTCTTGCGGTTGGCGTTGCACCTGCCGTTGTTCAAAGGCCAACGCCTGCGACCCATCGGCCAAGGAAAAGTGCAGATTCGTTCGGACCCAGTCAAAAATCGGCATAAAATTATAACAAATTGTGCGGACACCCGCGGCTGCTAGATTGCGAATCGTCTGCTGATAATTTTCAATATACCGATCACGACTGGGTAAACCAATCTTGATGTCATCATGAATATTAACCGATTCGACCACTGTAAATTTTAGCCCAGCCGCCTCAATTTGGTGCTTTAGCTGGATAATCTGGTCCTTAGGCCACACCTCGCCCACTGGAATATCAAACAGGGCCCCGACGACTTGGCGGACACCGGGTATTTGACGAATATCTGCCAAGTGGATCTGATCATTCTGACTGCCATACCAGCGAAATCCCATTTCCATGATTATTTAACCTCTTTCTTATCACTACGCGTCTACGCTTGGATACCCGCTAAGTCCTCATCACTAACGTTCATAAAATAATCTGGAAAACGACTCAACAAATACTTCCGTTCGCTTAACATTAGTCGTAAATGAGCGGTGATTTCGAACCGAACATCGTCTAGGTTGCGATCATGAACGGCCTTCAAAATATCGCGGTGTTGATTTAAGAGTGTGGCCCAATTCAAGTCACTGACTTTCAATCGAATCCACCGAAACCGGTTCAGTTGCGTATTAATCGTCTGTAACCAGTTCCAAATCTCTTCGCGATCGGCGGCCATATAGAAGAGTTTATGAAACGCTTCATCTGCATCAAAAAAAGCGTCGGGATCGCGTTCCTGAACCACCCGTTCCTGTTCAGCCATATTCGCTTGTAGTTCTTGATAGAAGGCATCCGTCATTCGCCCAGTTGCCTCCAACATAATTTCGCCTTCCATAATTTGCCGGACGAAACGCGCATTATTAGCGGTATTCATATCAATTTTTGAAATGTACGTGCCACTTTGCGGAATGACATCAATCAAGCCGTCCCGTTCAATACGAATAATGGCCTCTCGGACTGGTGTTCGTCCAATTCCCAGCTCATCTGAGATCACCTTTTCTGACACCTTTTGACCCGGTGTATATTTATTGTGCATGATGCGATAACGAATTTCGTTGTAAGCCTCGCTGCGCATATTATTTGTTAGTTGCATTGGTCACTACCAGTCCTTCACTAGAGATTTCCCCTAAATATTTAACCATTATTCTAGCACAAAGCAGATCATCTTTAATCCAAGAAAAAAGGGCCGTACTAAATATAGTACCGCCCTTCGTTATAATCAAAATTTGTTTAAATTAAGCCTTGTCAACTGCGTGGCCACCGAAACCGTGACGCATAGCAGAAACAACCTTACCCGTAAACGTATCGTTTTCCATAGAACGGTAACGCATCATCAAGGATAAAGCAATAACTGGTACTGGGATTTGTTGGTCCAAAGATTCTTCCAACGTCCACTTACCTTCGCCAGAACTGTGCATCGTCCCTTTGATTTCGTCCAAGTTAGCGTCGTTAGCAAAGGCTTCTTGAGCCAATTCCATGAGCCATGAACGAACCACAGAACCAGAGTTCCACAGACGAGCAACGGCTTCGTTATCGTAGTCAAATTGGCTGTGTGCCAAGACATCGAAACCTTCGCCGATAGCTTCCATCATCCCGTATTCAACACCGTTGTGCACCATCTTCAAGTAGTGACCTGAACCAGCAGCACCGGTGTAGAGGTAACCATTTTCTTGAGCGATACCTTCGAAGACAGGCTTCAAAGCAGCGTTAAAGGCTTCAGCACTGGTCCCACCGATCATGAAGTTACCATCAGCACGAGCACCAGATTGACCACCAGAAGTCCCACAGTCAAAGAAGTTGATGCCAACTGCTTCGGCCTTCTTAGCATCTTCAACGGAGTTCTTCCAGAATGAGTTCCCACCGTCAACGATGTAGTCGCCGGCGCTCAAGCTACCAACCAACGTATCAATCGTTGATTCAGTTGGCTTACCAGCTGGGAGCATCAACCAAACAATCTTTGGTGATGGTAATTTGCTTAAAACGTCATCCAAAGATGTGGCCGTTTCGGCACCAAAACCTGCTGCTTGGTCGACAAAGTCCTTGTTCAAGTCAAAACCAACAACCTCGTGGCCGTGATCCATCATGTTTTGTGCTAAGTTGATACCCATCTTGCCTAATCCAACTAATCCAATTTTCATTGTATGCGTTCCTTCCTGTGGTTAAAAATTGTGATATACTAGCTCGGTTTTTATTATATGAAAAAAATTTACATATATCAAGGAAAACCCGTAAAAAAATTACAAAAGTTTTATTTATGGCTGATTTGAACTCAATTTATGGTTAGTCATCGTTTGACCTGGCTGGGCTACATTTATGGATGAGCCTAGCTTTCGGGTCAAAACTGATTGGAATCAGTTACAACCAAGATTCAAGCTAACACTATCCAACATTTCTGCAGCAATAATCATGCCACACTAGCCCAACAAAAGCGGCAAATGGGCTCAGTACCGTCGTTATCCTTAGGACGTGCCCTCGGCCGACCTTTAAGACAAGCGGGCTACTTGGCTTAAAGTTGTGTCCGGTACGTTCCAGCCCTTTTGCCGCGACCAGAGGGCAGATAGCTATCACCGCAATTAAGCAACGAGCAAGCCATAAAAAGGGACTTTATTCCTTAGGTTCCCGCTTACGCTGGTATTCCGCAATGGCACTGTATTCGCTCTGTAGCTTCCGTCCCAAACGAATATAAATTGGCATGATTTCACGATAGTTTTCAAATGTCTTTGGATCAGGCTGGTAGGTGTTCTTCTTGCCAATAAATTTGTTAACCACTGACAAGTCATCAGCCAGCCCCAAGCTGATTTGGGCAATGACCATTGCACCTAAACAACCACTTTCAAAGGCTTCCGGAATCGTAACGGGTTCTTCGAAAATATCGGCCAACATTTGCCGCCACAGTGGTGACCGGGCGAAGCCGCCCGCTGCACGGATTTCAGTTGGTTCTCCGGTTGCTTCCTTCAGTGCCAGTTCAACGGTGTAAAGGTTATACACAATGCCTTCCAGGGCCGCACGAACCATGTGAGCCCGTGAATGTTGCCGCGTCAAGCCGAAGAATGAAGCCCGCGCATTACCGTCCCAAATAGGGGCCCGCTCGCCACCCAAGAATGGATGGAAAATTAAGCCGTCGGAGCCAGCAGGAACTTGTTTAGCAATTGATGTCAATACATCGTATGGGTCTTCACCCAATTCCTTGGCCATCACTTTTTCCGGTGCAAATAATTGATCGCGAACCCACCGGAAGACAATCCCACCGTTATTGACGGGGCCACCAATAATCCACTTGCCTTGCATAACGGGGTAACAGAAAATCCGTCCCTTGGGATCGATTTGTGGCTTGTCAACGAACGTCCGTACAGCACCGGATGTCCCAATTGTCACAGCAACTTCACCATTATTAATTGCCCCTAAGCCGATTTCAGACAATGAACCGTCCGTTCCACCCATAATGAATGGCGTATCGGCTGGGAAGCCAATTTGTTTAGCGTAGTCTGGATTCATGCCTGTCAGTTGATGAGTTGCATCAACTAATTCTGGTAATTGGTCACGGGTAATTCCCACTAGCTTCATGGATTCTTCGTCCCAATCCATCTGGTGGATGTTAAACAACCCCGTCGTTGCGGCCATGTTGTATTCTTGTTTCAACTGACCAAAGTAGCGATACAGCAGGTATTCCTTCAAGCCAACCCAGTAACGCGTCTTCTTGTAGATCTCCGGATGATCATTCTTCAGCCATAAGATCTTGTAGACCGGACCCATTGGATGCGTTGGTAACCCCGTCCGCTTGTACAATGCCAAGCCGCTACCATCTTCGGCCATTTGTGAGGCATACTTTTCCGCCCGATTATCCGCCCAAGTGATGGTGTTCGTCGTTGGTTGATGGTCTTTGTCCAACCCAATTAAACTATGTTGTTGGGTCGACCAAGAAACCCCTAAAATCTTCCCTTGCGTTTGATCAGCCTTCGCCGTAACTTCAGCCAAAGCGTCAACCGTGGCTTGGAAGATAACGTTTGGATCTTCTTCCGCCATATCCGCATTTTCCTGAATCAAGGGGTAGAGCTTGTTCGCGTAACCAAAAATATCTCCATCCGTATTGTACAAAACAGCTTTCGTACTCGTCGTTCCAACATCAATTCCAATTAAGTAGTCCATTTCGTTTCCCAGCTTTCTTTCAGTCATACCCGCTTGATTAGCTAAACAAAACCACGTGCCAATTCACGCGCACATGGTTCTGTTTAAACTCATCGTTAGGCTAAAGTACTTGTTAATTCACGAACCAATGGCTTATTAGCAATAACGTTCTTCACATCACTCACGCACTTTTCACCCATACCATGCAAGCATTCGTAAGTGTAAGCAGAGGTATGTGGAGTTAATAAGATACGGTCATTTTTCAAGAATGGGTGGTCAGCGGGAACGGGTTCAACTTCAACGGCATCGGCAGCGTAACCAGCCAACTTACCAGATTCAACCCCAGCCAAGACGGCATCTTCATCAATCAAAGCACCCCGACCGTTGTTGCATAGGTAAGCGCCGTCCTTCATCAAGGCAACCTTATCAGCGTTGATCAAGTGGTAATCACCGTCATTTAAGGAGGCATTCAAAGAAACATAGTCACAGTTCTTTAAGAGCGTATCCAAGTCAACGTGTTGCACGTTATGATTCTTCAACCAGCCAGCTGGTGCCTTAGGATCTGGATCAGCAATGAAGACTTGCCCGCCAAAGACACTGAATAATTCAGCCACTCGGCTACCAATATTCCCACAACCAATAACCCCAAAGGTCTTACCGCTTAATTCATTCCCCATGAATTCGGCCCGATCTTCGTAACGGCCGGCTCGTTCACGTTCAGCAGCCGGTACCGTACGCCGAACCATGGTTAATAGGTTAACCAGTTCATTTTCAGCGACGGAGTCCCGTTCAACCAATTGTGGCACGATAGTTACCAACGTACCGTGGGCTTTGGCTGCTTTCACGTCAACGTTGTTGAAGCCAATACCGTGACGAGAAATCAGTAGCAAGTCATCCTTGTTATCGAAGAATTCTTGATTAAACATTGGGGTCACTGAAGCAATGATAATGTTGTAACCATGAAGTGTTTCGGCTAATGTCTTACCATCAATGTCGGTTGGCAACATGAACCGCTTCACTTCACCGATTTGTTCCAATTCTTGCCAATGTTCCTTGAACACTTGACCAAAACTACTTGAGTTCACAACTGCAATTTTATATTCTGACATGGAAAACTTACCTCCAAAAATTTTTATTCTCTCATTAACTAAGTCGGTTGTAGCTAGTAACTAGGCCATCGAATCCCGGATTGGCCGTGGTGAGTTGTAAGGTTGTCACCCCACCATTAGCCGGAAAGCTGGATAACACATCGAATTGAGGCCCAAAGCGCAAAACCAGTGAACGGATAAAAGTGCCATGGGTCACCACCAGAATGCGGTCCTGATCGGCATAACGGGATAATAACCGTTGTAACCCAGCATCGACCCGCCGTTTAAACGTCAACCCATTTTCTGATAGCTGGCGCGGGTCCGCTTGATGCATGGCATCTCTAGCCGCCTCAAATGAATACTTCTGAATGATCTGCGCTTGGGTTTGACAACCCAGGGACTGACCAACCGTTTGCCAAGACTCATCGTTATCTAAACCTTCAAAGGACCCAAAGAAGACTTCCCGAAAGGCCATGTCGGTTTGCAACTCCCCGGTAAAAGCATTGGGTTGGAGAATATGCTGTGCCGTATCCATTGCCCGCTTTAGATCAGAGGCATAGGCGGCCTGATAGGTCACATTCTTTAGGAGTTGCCCAGCTTGATCAGCTGTCGCAATCCCGGCCTTAGTCAGTGGTGAGTCGGCCCAGCCTTGCAATTTATTCATTGTATTGAAAATCGTTTGACCGTGGCGGACAAAGTCAACGGTAATGGTCTTCATCTGTGATCCCTCCTTAGCAGTTAATCCACCGTAATCGTATAAGCCATCGTTTCGGATTGACCCGCAGCGACGTGATGATTGCCTTCCTTAGTCGCTAGTTCACGCAAATCACCCGCCACATCTGGCAACCCATTAAAGGGCTCCAAACACAGGAATGGCGCTTGAGCACCTTCCTTGGTCCACAATGTCACGTAATCAAAGTCATCCAAATTCAGAGAAATGCTATGTTTGGACTTCGTTGACCGTAGCGTAAGGTGCGCTAAGTTAGGCGCCTTTAAAATAATTAAGCCGGCATCAAACATCGGATAATTAAGTTTAATGACCCCCTTATCTGTCGTCACCGGTAACTCTTTACCGCTTCGATAAGGATTAGGGGTTTTAACAATTTCAAATTGTTGCAAGTCCGTTGGGGCTGGATCGAGGACTAATTCATAATCCGTAAAGGCTTCCCCGGCCTCAAATGGGACGTTAAATGCCGGATGTGATCCTAACGAATAAGATAAATCCTGTTGCCCGTGATTCTGAACACTAAAGGACAGGTTCAAGCCAGTTGCAACTAACGTAAAGGTCACTTGTAGTTCAAAATCAAAGGGATAGTACACCCGCGTTGCGGCATTGGCCTTCAACGAAAGCGTCACTGCCGTTGGGGTCTGATCAACAATCATAAATGTCTCGCCACTGACAAAGCCGTGTTGGGGCATTTCATATCTCTGACCATCAATCAGATAGCTGTCTTCATTCGACCGCCCGATTGCCGGAAATAATACTGGCGCGTGTTTCGGCCACAAATCGTTGTTCCAGATCAGGTCCCGGTGGCTTGCTTGGTCCACTAAATGAGTGAGTTCCGCGCCCACTTCATTGATAGTTGCTGTGAAACGATCATTTTGAATCGTTACCATGATATCGGCTCCTTTGCCTAGTCAACTGCTTGGGCGTGATCAGCTAAAGCTTTTTCTAGCGTAGCAACAATGGCACCTTTACCCGCAATCATTTGCTTAAAGTAATTTTCAACCTTTTCGCCTAGACCAACTGCATAGAGGTCTTGACCAAAGATCGACGTATTCGTCAAAACATCCTTCAAGTGGGCGTGGACATCCACGTCATCACCCAACTTGATATCGCCAACATACTTCTGTAAGTCAGCCATCATTGGGTCAGGACTCGGTTCGAAGCTAGCGCCTTCATCATTGACAGCCATCAGGTAACGGAACCAAGCGGCAATCGTCAATGGAATGAACTCCAAGGTTGCTGGGTCAAAGCCATCGCGTTCATCGTAGTGCTTGATTGTGACACCATACCGAACTGGAATCTTCTGTGAGGTATCGGTTGCAATCCGTTGTGGCGTATCAGGGATGTATGGGTTAGGCAAGCGCTTCGTGACTAATTGGTTGATGAAGTCTTTCGGGTTAATCACCTTAGGATCAGTCACAACTGGTAAGCCTTCGACGTAACCAATTTGCTTGATTAAAGCAACCAAGTCTTTGTTTTGGAGCTCCTTGGCAATGGAATCAAAGCCCAGAACACTCCCAAAGATGGCTAGCGCGGTGTGCAAAGGATTCAAACAAGTCGTTACTTTCATTTCATCAGCATCGTTAACCGTGTCACGGTCAGTCACAATCACACCAGCATCTTCAAACTTTGGCCGGCCATTTGGAAAGGCATCTTCAACGACTAAGTAGTGTGCTTCTTCCGTGTTAGTAAATGGCGCAATATTCGTATGCTTAGGTGTGTGCACAATCTCATGATCTTCAAAGCCAGCAGCGGCTAGTTTGTCTCCAACAGCTTCGGCAGGATTAGGGGTAATCCGGTCAATCATGGATAATGGGAAGCTGATTTGTTGTGGGTCTTGTAAGTAAGCTAAGAAGTCAGCGCCAACAAACCCATTTTCTTGCCAGCCTTTAGCAATAGTTAAAACGCTTTCTTTTAAGCGATCACCATTTTGTGAGAAGTTATCGGTACTCAAGAGAGCCAGTGGTGCCTTACCATTGTTAAAACGCGCCAATAATAAGGAAACTAATCCCGCCATGTTGCCCTTAGGTTTTTCGGGGCCATTAGCGATATCGGCCTTGGTGAGGTCATTTAAATCACCATTAACGGTCCGAAGGTTATAACCCTTTTCAGTAATCGAGAACGTAACCACCTGCAAAGAATCCTTCTTAAAGACATCAAACAAGTTGTTCCAGTCATCTTCGTGGCTTGGATTAAAGAAGTAAGCTTCCGCAACAGATGCAAATAATTCTTTGTCAAAGTTACCATCAGCTTTCGTCACAACCCGTAAGATCCGGTTGTTATAGGCTTGGTAAATATCTTTAACAACATCGTCATCGTATGTTTCACCAACAATCACGCCAGAATCCAATTCACCTTTTTCAATCAACGTATTCGCAATGGCAGCGTGGAATGCCCGGAATAAGTTACCACCACCAAAGTGAACCCAGCGAGGATGATCAGCCGTTGCTTGCTTTAGGGCAGCTTGATCATAAGTAGGAACTTTAATCCCAGCCTGTTCAAACGCCGCTTTATTATTTAAGTAATCGTCAGATAATTTAACCATGTCAATACGTCCTTTCTGATAAAAACATGCACTCAATAACGGTAACGAACCAAATAACTATCGCTTATAACTTATATATCAGTATTCGTATGTAACCGATTTCATATTACAATAAAAAAATAAAATGTCAAGACCCATTTAATCAGCGATTACAAGGCCGTGTACCGCTATTTGCGTAACAACAGCATCTACGACAATTTATATTTTTTTCGTTTTTTACGAAATCTAATACATCAGTTAACCGCGTCAACATTTTAGATTAAAAAGCCTTTAAATCACTATCGTATCAGCAATGTTACCGTGAACATAATCTTTCACAAACTAGTATACCACGAAGCGCAAATTCTTCAAATGTATTGGCACTGCTTATCAGCACAACAAAAAGTGGGTATTATCCGCTATTGCGGATGATGCCCACTTACCATCACTATTTTTTATAATTAAAGTCCGGAATATTCCGCCACCGTTGCGTTAAATACCGAACCACCATTTTAGGTTCACGCGCTCGGGTAAAAATCCCCTTCTTATTTCCTTGAACGCGTTGAATCCCAAATTTTGTTTGGAAATCAGCAAAATTCCAAAGCTGCTCGCCAACAAAGTTAGTCACTTCATCAAAAACCCGACTACACATCCGATAGTAATCTTCTTGGAACTCTTCGGAAAACGGCTCATCGTAATTACTATGCAACCCCGCAATCGTATCCGCACCATATTCAGTATACATGATTGGCTTGTCTGGGAACTTTGCCTGATAAGCTAAAAGTTCTTCGCGCGTCGCAGTTTCTGCTGCTTTCAAATCACCATTGCCCATATACCAACCATAGTATCGGTTCAGTGCAATTACATCAGCTAGTGCCAAACACCGATCTGTTTTTAACGTTGTCATCATAATGCTGGTATACGTGCATGGTCGTTGCTGTGGATCCAGCTTGCGAGCCAGATCAAATAACGGTTTAAAGTACTCATAGGCCCCCTTGGAAAAGTTGGCGGCCTCATTAGAGATTGACCACATCACCACTGAGGCATGATTTTTATCACGATCAATCATCTCAGTGATCGCCTGACGATGGGCCTCAGCCGTCCGTAATTTTTCCCACGTATCGTCTTCAAAATCATCCTTTTCTAGTGCCGAAACATCAAAGGTAAAGGACAGCATCAATCCAACTGCCGGCACCTCATCAATCACAACGATCCCCTCACGATCACATAGCCGCATCATTTCTTCTGAATACGGGTAATGGGACGTTCGGAATGAATTAGCTCCCATCTGCTTCATTAGGCTCAAATCCAAGACATTCTGTGGTTCGCTTAACCCTCGACCATGAATATAAGCGTCTTCGTGTTTCCCAAATCCTTTGAAGTAAAAGGGCTGCCCGTTAATCAAAAATTTACCAGCCTTGACCGCAATTTGCCGAATGCCAAACGCCTCGATGTACGTATCAATCACTTGCCCCGCCTGATACAATTCTACTTTAGCGCGATACAGGTAGGCCTTTCCCGGCTGCCATAGATGAACTGAGTTCAACTCAATTGCCAGTGTTTTCCCACTCGTGGTACCAACAACCTGGTTATCTTCGTCTAAGATCGTGACGACTACCTGTTCAACATCGCCTACCGTCTCAATTTCACCATTAACCACCGCCGAGTGATTGGTCAAATTAACCTTAGGCGTCAACGTAATGTCTCGAATATAGCTGTGTGGCGTACTGTAGATTTTTACAGGACGCTGTAACCCCGCATAATTAAAGAAGTCAAAATTTTCATCTAATTGCCGTACCCGTTGGCCCGTCTCACTTTGCGTTTCTTTGTAATGTCCGACCGGCAAAGTTGTATAGTCAAGCATATTACTAAGTTTAACCGTCAGTCGATTCTCACCAGTCACTAAGTCGTCATTAATTTCTACTTCAAACGGTGTAAAGCCACCCTTGTGATGCGTGATTAAGTGCCCATTAAGATACACCCAGGCCTCATGAGTCGCGGAGCCAAACCGCAAAACGAGTCTTTCTTGCCGCAGTAGTTGGGGCATCTCAAAACACCGTTCATACCAAACGTATCCGACATGTTCACGGATCTCTTTTGACGCCGTCTGATCGTTAAATGAAGCTGGAACTGCCATCGATAAGGTTGCAGGCAATGGACGAGTCACATCAACTGGTATCTGTTCTTTATCAATCATAAACCGCCAGACACCTGATAAATCTAAAACCACTCGTGACGTTGTTTCCATCGGATATAACATAATAATGCCTCCATTTCTATTCTGACTGTATAACAAAAATGATGACCGCCAGTGATTGCCTACTCGTCATCATTCTTGCATTTTTAACTCAAGATCCTAAATCGAAATTAAATCCTTCACACTAAAGTTAACCTTTACGGCATAATCAGCCACTTCGGGATTAGCATATTTAATTTGAACCTGGCGACTTTCGCCATCAAAGTACCAACCCTCAGCGGCATCCGCGAACTTAGCCGCATTGAGGTACCGTGGCAAGGATTGGTCGGCTAAATCAACACTTAACGGCGCAATCTTCGGACAGCAAACTGCTAGTGCCATGGTTTTAACTTGCGTTTGATACTGGCCAACCCGACTAAAATCAATCACAACACCGTCAGCTGTTGCCGTCGTTTTAATGGTCGTTTCTAAGGTTTCGCCTTGGCGGTAATTATTGGTTACTCCGTCATCTTCATACACCACAAATTCAGCATCGCGACTTGGTTCAATTAACACATCCAGCTTGTCGATCACGTCGTTATGCAGGTTCATCAGGCCCTTACTTTGAGGAACGATGCTCCCGGCTTTCAAGAACATCGGAATGCTCCCTAAATCTACCGGAATCGTGATCGTCTGACCACCCGTATAATACTGAGACGTCTTCAGATCTAACCAATCCACTCCCGCTGGCAGGTAGACTGACTTAGCGGTTTGACCCTTGTCAACAACGTTAGCCACCAATAACGAAGCGCCTAACATAAATTCAAAACTTTCTTCCGCCACCTGCGGATCGTCTTGGAATTCATAAACTAATGGCCGCATGATCGGTGAGCCTTTCGTTGAGGCTTCATACAGCAGTGAGTACAGGTACGGCACCAAAGAATACCGCAACTGAATTGCTGCCCTGATGTACTTGGTGTAAGCCGGATACGTCCAGGGTTCTGTGACCGTATTATCATTGTTGCAAGAGTGAATGGAGAATCTTGGTTGGAAAATACCATTTTGAACCCACCGAACAAAGAGTTCTGGTTCAGGTAGCGGGCCATCGAACCCACCAATGTCACAACCCTGGTTCGCCACTCCTGACAACCCCATGCCTAGAATAGTGGGAATATTATATTTCACATTCGTCCAGCTCGTGTAGTTATCACCAGCCCACGTTTGGGCATACCGTTGAATGCCAGCAAATCCTGCTCGGTTGACTAGATACGGGCGAACCGTTGCGTCATAACGATTAATGGCATCCTTAGCTGCCTTAGCCATCATCGTCGGCATAATCGGCTTTAGCGCACCAATCGTGCTCTTTTGTCCTTCGGCATCCACTACGGCCTGCGTATCATTGATTTCATACTCGTTATTATCATTCCAAATCGAGGTAATGCCAATTGATAGCAAGGCCTCCGTCATTTTTTGCTCCCAAGCATCCCGACCATGGGGATTGGTAAAGTCAACAAAGTGGGCATCGCCACCCCAATACTGGTCGACTTGGCTCCCTTGACCGTCGGGCGTCTTGATGTAAGCATCCTTTTCCATAAACTCATCGGCTAATGGGTGAGTCACCAGCATCCCTGGTTTAATATTGGGAGCTAACAGTGCGCCGCGCTTCTTGAGTTCCGCCACAAATTTTTGTGGATCAGGGAAACGTTTCTTATTCCAATTAAAGACGTACCGTTTGCCATCCTTGCCCGAGGTATACCCCGAAGATAGGAAGAAGCCATCACACGGAATCCCGTTTTTCTTACACGTATCGATAAAGTCCAGGATGGCTTGATCGGCATCCTGATCCAGTTCCGTATAAAACATGGTTGAGCCCATATAGCCCAGTGATGGCAATGGCATCATGGCTGATTTTCCCGTCAAATCCGTATAATGCTCGACCACTTGCTTAATGGTTGGGCCGCCAATGAAGAAGACATCTAGATCGCCACCATCACACTGGAAATAACTGTAACGTAACCAGTAGTTACTGTGTTCACAGTCCATATCAAAGACCGAGTCGTGCGTGTTGTTGTAGTACAAGCCACTCGCGATATTAGTCGTCGTGTTGAAATCAATATAGAAGGGAATCATTTTATACAACGGATCTGACTTAGCGGCATTCCAACCTAAAGAATCCGTGTTGTGCATGCGCATACGCCGTTTAAACTTATTAAGTTTGCCGGACTTCTCACCAAATCCGTAAAACTTATCGTGATCGCCCATGGCACTGTAGTGGAAACGACGACCTAAATCATCCTGGACAAAGGACCGTTTCACGAGATCCTTATGCACCGTCACACCATTTTGATCTTTAATTTCAAAATAGAAAGGCTCTGCATGAATTTCCAACGTGTAGCGACCGTTTGACACCGTATAACCGTCAGCCGTTTCCGTCAATTCAACCGCAATCGGGGTTACCCGTTGCCGCTCGTCACCGATTAGGTCATCGGTTGCATCCGCCCACGCCGTCTTAACCAGTGCGTAGGACTCTTCTGGCGCGAAGTCATCATCAAACGTTCCCCGGATGCGAATAATATTCTCATCTAGTAAGTAAATTCTAAACTTTGCGCCGTCTGTAACTAAATCAAGATACTCATGATGGTTGGTGATACTCAGCAATTTTGAGCTAACTTTCATAATGCGCCTCCAAAGCAGGTTAGGTGGTATATCAGAAATGTGTCTCTAGTGATACTTTAGAATCTTTTGGAAGCGCTGTCAACCATCTTTTTAATAATTAAAGGTCACTATCGATTAAAGTATAAACGTTAATATAACGGGATTGGTTAACCAATTTTTTAAATAAAGCCAATTTTATTTCACTTCGTGATTTTTGTCATTTATCCTTGAAAGCGGTTTCTGAACGTGCTATTCTGTGGATAGCTTATATATCAGTTTTGAAGGAGATTTGCCTATGAGTTAAACGTCTAACCGTATTTTGCTTTTATCTAACAACCTGTACCCTCATCATAATTTATATTTTAGGAAGTGTCAGACATTGGAAAAAACACAAAAAACCATCACTGTGGCTGCTGCGCCTTTCAATATTAAAGACCGAATTGGCTACATGTTTGGTGATATTGGGAATAACTTCTCCTTCAACATCATCAATTCCTTCTTAATGATTTTCTACACCAACGTTTTAGGGTTAACGGGGGCCCAAGTAGGGATCCTCTTCTTAACCGCCCGCTTCGTCGATGCCTTTGCCGATATCACGGTTGGCCGGTTAGTCGACAACAGTAAGCTACATAAGAGTGGGCGCTTCAAGCCATGGATTAATCGCATGAAGTATCCCTTACTCATTGCCTTTATTCTAACTTTCGTGCCGATTGTTAAGGACTGGGCTTTGCCAGCACGACTCGTCTACGTCTTCATCACGTACTTGGGTTGGGGAATTTTCTACTCCTCCGTCAATATCCCTTATGGTTCAATGGCCTCTGCCATTAGTGGTGATCCTAACGATAAAACCTCACTATCAACATTCCGGGCCATTGGTTCCGCTGTTGGTAGTGCCTTAACCAGCTATATTGTTCCAATGTTCATCTATATCGGCGCCTCACAAAAGATTTCTGGCAGCCGCTTCTTCTGGGTTGTGGTTGGCTGTGCCCTGATTGCCTGGGCCTGCTACACGCTGACCACCGCACTGACTACCGAACGGGTACGAACTGAAAAGTCCGAAAATGTACCTTTAGCTAGCGTTGTTAAAGGGATGTTTGAGAACCGGGCGCTGGTTGTTTTAGTTGTCGTGGATATTTTAATCGTCATCAACCAAAACCTCTCGGGAACGCTATTGACTTACCTGTTTAATGACTACTTTAAGGATACCAAAGCCTTAGGGATTGCTTTGATCTTCAACTTTGCTACGGTTATTTTACTTGCGCCATTCAGTACCTGGATGACCCGGACTTTTGGTCGGAAAGAATGTTCGATTGTGGCCTTATTTATTGGAGCTGCCATTTATGGAACTTTAATGATCGTCCACACCCAAAGCTCCCTGTTCTACTTGGTTATGTTATTCTTTGGTTCCTTAGGTGCCGGAGTCTTCAACTTAATGGTTTGGGCCTTTATTACCGATGTTATTGATAACCATGAAGTCTTAACGGGTGTCCGTGAAGACGGTATCGTTTACGGGGTTAACTCATTTGCCCGTAAAGTTGCCCAAGCAATCGCCGGTGGTTTCGGTGGTTTCATGTTGACCTTCATCGGTTACAAGTCCTCCACTGGTGGTGGCGCTGATCAAACGACCACCGTTATTAACCATATCTACACGTTAGCAACTGGTGTACCAACGGTCTGCCTCTTCTTAGCCGGCTTGATCTTATTGGTCTTCTACCCACTGAGCAAGAAGCGCGTTAATGCCAATGCTGCTAAATTAGCTGAAATTCACGCAGAAAATGCCGCTGAAGAAAACAAATAAGCGCCTGACCATCTAACAAATGAAAGCGTTTAATTTATCAAAACCATCTGTCATAGAAAGAGGAATTTTATCATGACATTATTAAACGAAGATTTTCTATTAACCAATGAGCCCGCCAAACGGCTCTACCATGAACATGCCGAAAAAATGCCCATCATTGATTACCACTGTCACCTAGAACCAAAAGACATTTATGAAAACAAGAATTACCCCAACATCACCCGCATCTGGTTAAACGATGGCAGTTTAGGCGACCACTACAAATGGCGGTTGGAACGGGCCAACGGGGTTCCCGAAGATCTCATTACCGGCGATGGCGATGAATATGACAAGTTTCTGGCTTGGGCGGGCACGATTGAAAAAGCCATTGGCAATCCCCTATATGAATGGACCCATTTGGAACTGAAGCGCTTCTTTGGCATCGACGAACCCTTCACCACCAAAAATGCTCCGGCTATTTGGGAAAAAGCCAATGCGTTGTTAAAGACTGACGACTTCAAGCCACGGAATTTAATTAAAAAGTCTAACGTTAAAGTCGTTTGCACGACTGATGACCCCGCTTCTGATTTGCATTACCACCAGTTGCTCAAGCAAGAAGAAGCAACTAACGGTTTCAAAGTCCTGCCAGCAATGCGGCCAGATAATGCCGTACGGATTAACCAAGGGGACTACGATGCTTATCTGCGCCAGTTAAGTGACGTCTCTGGTGTCACGATTACTGATTTTGATTCCTTAGTTGCCGCTTTGGCCCAACGCTTTGAATTCTTCAACTCATTAGGCGGGCACCTCTCGGATCATGGTCTCAACACGTATCACTTCCGGAAAGTTTCTAAAGCCGACTTGAACCAGATCATTAACAAAGCTCGTCAAGACAACCAAAGCCTCAGTGCGGCCGAAATCGATGGGTACCAAACTGCCCTACTAGAAGCCCTAATGCGCTTGAATAAGCAATTTGACTGGACAATGCAATTCCACGTCAATGTTTTGCGCAATGCAAATGGTCCTATGTTCCGCAAATTAGGTGCCGATGCCGGTTTCGATTCCATGGGTTCACAACCAGGCATTGCCGGTGAACTGATGCAATTAATGAGTGATATGGCTGAGGAAGATAATATTCCTAAGACGATCTTCTTCTCAACCAACCCGAATGATTGGCTCGAATTAGCAACGGGGATGCAAAGCTTCCAAGGTGGCGTAGCTCAAAAGATGCAGTTGGGCTGTGCTTGGTGGTTCAACGATACCCGCGAAGGCATGCATGACCAACTACGGATTATGGCGCAACAAAGTCTCTTGCCAAACTTCGTGGGGATGCTAACCGATTCGCGGAGCTTCCTTTCCTATCCACGGCACGAATACTTCCGTCGGGTTCTCTGTGATCTGATCGGTGAATGGGTGGTTCGCGGTCAGGTTCCAGACGATGACGCTTATCTTGGCAAGATTGTCGAAGATATTTCGTATAATAACGCCCACGATTATTTTGGTTTCTTTGACCAAAAGTAAGGCGCAACCGACTAAAATTTTTCAATGAATAATGGGGAACTACCGGTGTATGACGGTGGTTCCCCATTATTACTATCCTGTATTCAAGGAGTGATGGCATGAATCAATTAGATCTAACGACTGGTAGTCCCCTGCGACGCTTACTTTTGTTTTCGTTGCCCTTAATTGGCGGGTCACTCTTCCAACAACTCTATAACTTCATTGATACGCTGATTGTCGGCCGACTGATTGGCATTGATGCGGTGGCCGCAGTGGGGGCCTACTATCCCCTTAGCTTTCTAATTCTAGGATTCGTTCAAGGCAGTTGCATTGGCTTTAGCATTCCCCTGTCTCAAAGTGTGGGCGCCAAAACAGCCACCACCACCCGGTCTTATTTTACCAACGGGGTGTGGTTAAGCGGTGGGCTATGCCTCCTGTTGACGCCACTGATGATTTTAGGCACCAACTATTTCCTTCAATGGCTGAACACGCCCAATAATATCCTAGCAATGGCCGAAACCTTTACACTAATTTCCTTCATCGGCATCCCCGCCAATATCTTATTTAATTATTCGGCAGCGGCCCTACGCGCTTTTGGTGACGCAATTCACCCGTTGCACTTCCTCGTATTTTCACTGATTGTGAACGTTGTTTTAGATTTACTGTTCATTTGTCAGTTTCATCTAGGCATCGCTGGCGCTGCTTGGGCAACCGTAATCAGTGAGTTTATCGGCGGGTTACTGAACCTCTCGCGCTTCTTTTGGGGCCAGAATCAATTAAAACTAACGTCGTCTGATTGGCGGATTTCCTGGGCCAAGCTCAAACGCATGTGTGCCATTGGCCTACCAATGGGGTTTGAATATTCAGTATCCGCCATCGGGGCCATTATCATGCAGGATGCCATCAACCAACTAGGCTCAGCTATCATGGCAGCACAATCGGCCGCTGATAAGATTCGTCAATTGTTCACGCTCCCCATGGAAAGTGTGGGCGCAGCGATGGCCACCTATCAAGCCCAAAACTTTGGTGCCCGGAATCGGGATCGGATTAAGCGGGGCATCTTAAATGGTTGTCTAATCCAAATCATCTATTCATTTGGCGCCTTTGGCATCTTATGGTTCAGTCGACGGGCCTTAGTCACTGCTATTTTAGGTAACGGGTCACCTACCACCACCGCAAGTGCCCTACAATATCTCACCATCATTGCCTTCTTCTTCCCAGTGCATGGTTTACTAATGATCTTTCGGAATACCATTCAAGGCTGGGGCCACAGCTTTTATGCTATCGTCTCCGGATTTGGTGAATTGGCCGGCCGGCTGGTCGCTAGTCTATTAGCCCTGACGCCACTTGGCTTCGTCGCTATTTGCTACGCCAATCCATTAGCCTGGCTGATCTCCTTGATTTATTGTGGCTTCATTTGCCGATTTATTAGTAAGCATGGTCTACTTAAGCCATAAAAAAACAGGGGCCTAAGCCTCTGCGTTCCATTCTGCCTTATATTCTGCCAAGAAATCAAGCATGACTTGTTGGCGGTGTTCAGCCAATTTTTTAGCGGCTGTCGTATTCATCAAGTCCTTTAACGTCAGTAGTTTTTCATAAAAGTGGTTGATGATAGTTTCATTATTAAGATTGCGATACTCCGCGTGAGTCATGGCTGTCCGCGGTTTTACCGCCGGATCATAAATTTTCTCACCAAAGTGACCGCCAAAGTAAATGGCTCGTGCAATGCCGATTGCCCCAATCGCATCTAAGCGATCTGCATCTTGCACAATTTGGCCTTCTAATGGCAGTGGCTTGGCCGTACCATCCAGTGTCTTATGGTATGACATATTATCCATAATCAAGAAGACCGTGGCTACCTGTTCAGCGGTTAACCCCTGTTGGTTCAAGAACTGCCGCACCTCGTCACTGGCCGCGACAGTATCTGTGACCAATTTTTCGTCAATCACATCGTGTAAATAAGCGGCCGTCAGTGTTAAAACCCGATCGGCTTGCGGGTAGGCCTGTACCAAACGATCCGCCAACCCCACGACCCGTTGAATATGGTCGAATCCGTGGCCCGTCTCATCATCCCCCATTTTGGCTTGTGAAAATTGCCGCACTGCTGCTAAAACTGTCGTTGTCATCCGTTTTCCTCCTTGCCTGGGCTACCGGTTCGCCCTAACGTCTGCATCTATTTTAGCATACCACTGAGCAAAATTTAGTCACCGTTCCATAAAGGGCGTTCACATTGACTTCCCTTAGCGATAAGCTTACGATGTAATCGATTTCAGAATCGTTAGGGGGAATGACTCATGAGCACCACACCACTCTTGCACCTACAGCATTTGCAAAAAAACTTTGGCCACTTTCGTGCCTTAAAGGGCGTCACCTTTGACGTCTATCCCGGTGAAGTCTTTGGTTTTATCGGCCCTAACGGTGCTGGTAAATCCACGACGATTCGCATCTTACTTGGGCTCATTCGGGCCAGTGGTGGTACCGCCACTCTCTTCGGTCGGCCCGTCTGGCAGGATAGTGTTCAGATTCATCAGCGATTGGCTTACGTTTCCGGCGATGTCTATCTCTGGCCTAACCTGACTGGCGGCGAGATCATCGACCTGCTGCTCCGAATGAACGACCAAGCCCACACGACTCAAACGGATACCCTGATTCACCAATTTGGATTAGATCCCACCAAGAAGGCCCGGACCTATTCCAAAGGTAATCGCCAAAAGGTGGCCCTCATTGCTGCGCTCTCCCAGGAAGCTGACTTCTACATCTTTGATGAGCCAACTTCAGGGCTAGACCCACTTAACGAGCGGCTTTTTCAAGCAGCAGTACTGGCGCTTAAAAAACGGGGAAAGGCAGTACTATTATCCAGTCATATTCTGTCAGAAGTGGAACGCATGTGTGATCGCATTGGGATTATTCGTGAGGGTCAAATCATTGAAACCGGTAGTCTCGCTGCAATGCGTCACCTAACGCGGACCACAGTAGCCGTCACGTTGGGCGATGACTTCGATGTCACCACCCTTCCCGGTTTACATGCCGTTACGCCCGGACACGCCGCACGCGAGTGGCAATTTTCAGTTGATGCCGATAGCTTAGCCACCACGATGACCACATTAGCTGAACATCACATTGCGGCGCTCCAAAGCACGCCACCAACCCTTGAAGATCTCTTCATGCACTACTACGCAAAGGAGTGATCACAATGTCTCAATACCATAAAACTGGTTTATTACTCCGTTTGAACTGCCGGCGTGATCGCTGGCGAATCGTCATTTGGATTGTGGTACTGGCTGCCCTCATGGCCAGTGTTGCGGCTAAATTTGACGGTATCTACGGCACCCCACACGAGATTGAAGCGATTCGCCAAACGTTGGCTAGCCCCGGAATTGTCGCGATGTTTGGCGCCTTTCATTTCACTGGCCGCGTCACCACTGCCGAAATTTTTGCTAACGAAATGTTATTGTTCATGGCCCTAATCCAAGTAATCATGAACCTGACGCTAAGTATCCACGCCACCCGTAGCGATGAAGATCAAGGCGTGACCGAACTTATTCGCGCCCATACCGTCGGGGCATTAGCCCCACTAGCTGCGGCAATGGGAGAACTGGTCATTATCAATGGTGGACTCAGCGTTCTATACGGTCTAGGGCTCCAACTGGCCCACATGCCCGGAGCGACCACCAGTGGGAACTGGCTGATTGGCTTAGGACTCGGAACAACCGGTCTGCTATTTGGCACTGTGGGGGTGTTAACTGCCCAGTTGGCCGACCATGCCGCTAGTGCCACTGGTCTCGCCTATGCCCTGTTTGGAATCAGTTACTTGGCGCGGATGATCACTGACGTTCAGCACCCCCAGTCCACTTGGTGGTCACCACTTGGTTGGATTGAAAAACTCAGTCCTTACCAGCATCCCAATTGGACACCCGTGGGTCTCAGCTTGCTTTTAACGTTCGTGATTTTGGGATGTGCAGTTTTTGCCAATGCACACCGGGACTTAGGTTCTGGCGCTTTGACCACTCGACCGGGACGTCGAACGGCTTCTCCGTTGTTACGGGGTCCGCTCTCCCTCATCTGGCGCCAACAACGCAATATTTTTATTGGCTGGTTATTGGGAATTACCCTCTTTGGGGTGGCATATGGTACCGTCTTTAACACAATCGGTAACATTTTAAAAACCAATCCCACCATGCAACAAGTCTTCGGCCGAGCAATGGTTCACGATGCCAATCATCAAATTCTACTGAATTTCACTAGTCTGCTAGCTATTGTCATGGCTAGTGTGGCCGTTATCCCCGGTCTACAGTTGGTTTTAAAACTGCATACGGACGAAACGCATGGCTGGTTGGAGGCCCTGTACGCACGACCACTTAGTCGTTCGCGCCTGTTGGTCAGTTACGTTAGCAGTGCCTTGGGCTTGAGCACCGTGGCTTACATCGGTGGCCTCGCCGGTGTTATTGTGACTGGAAATGCTAGCCTTGACCATGTTCAAGATGGCATTAGCACCGCCGAGTTTTGGCAAACCATCGCTGCTCAACTCCCCATGATCTGGGTATTTTTGGCGCTGGGAGTGGGTTTAGTCGGCTGGGCGCCGCGCATTAAGGCACTCAGTTGGGGCTACCTCGCACTAGGCTTTATCGCGGTCTACATGGGTGGTCTCCTCCAGTTACCAACTTGGGTCCAACGCTTGGCGCCTACCGGGTGGATGCCCCGCGTTCCCGTTCATGCGGTCAATTGGACCACATTTAGTTGGATGGTGGCTTTGAGTGTCCTAGTCTTATTCCTGGGCTGGCTGGGCTACCACCGGCGAGATCTCCAGCTCCGTTAATCACGACAAAAAGCGCACCCTTAGACAGTTGTCTCGGGGTGCGCTTTCTAATCTATTGAATGACGACATCATAATGGTTGCCGGTGATGGCCGTCCCGCGGTCATGCACAACCCCCATTCCTAATGGCGTCATAATTTTTGTGCCAAAGGCAACGTTTGACGGTGCTGCCACAACCCGGTAGCCATTTGAATCTAATCCATTGGCACTGATCTTAGTGCCATCGGCGGTTGTGCTACCTGAATAATAAGTCCATTTATTTCTATTCAAATAAACGACCCCTTGGGATTCAAAGGCGGCTTCCGTAGTCGTCGCCCCGGTTGCCTGACTCGTTGTAGTAGTGTTAGTGGTACTGTTAGTTGTCGTCGTTGCGACTGTTTGATTGGTCTTTGCTGTCGGCGCTGTGCCATAGATGGCTGTTTGAGGTTGATAATGATAGCTTTGTGCCGGTACTTGGACCGTCGCGGCATTGGCGGTTACGTTAGAAAAACTGATACCGGCTGCCAAGACTGCCGCCGCACTCACGGTCGTTAAAATCACTTTTTTTATCATTAAATCGTTCCTCCTTTTGATTGACCCTAGCTTACAACGCCCATATCTCAAATCGATTAGTTTAACGTTACTGCTTGGTTAAGGTAATCCGATTTTCATGACAAACTGTCATGATTTTTACGTAATCGACATTGTCTACAAAAAATAGTTAAAATTAGCCATTAAGCTTTTACTAACCTAGCTCTGTTACTGTAACCTGGGGGATTTTGCCTTTAAGGCTTTGGTTCCCCCAATAAACAACCGGACCAATCGCCACTCACTGGCACGATTGGTCCGGTTATCTAGTTTAGTGGGTAAGTCGCGCCACATCGCGAACAATCATCAATTCCTCATTGGTCGGAACGACTAAGACCTTAACGGCCGCGTCATCCGGACTAATCACCCGTTCCTCACCCCGGAAATTATTTTTGGCCGGATCAATCGCAATATTGAGTCCCGCCAACTGGTCCGCAATGGCTTGTCGCATCGCAATGCCATTCTCACCAGATCCGGCTGTAAAGACAATCGCGTCCACGCCACCCAGTTCAGCCACGTAACTACCGACGTAACGCACGACCCGGTTAACAAACATGTCTAAAGCCAGCTTAGACTTTGGCCGGTCAGCTTGGGTGTCTTCCAAATCCCGTTGGTCAGGGGACAATTCCGAGATACCCAAGAGTCCTGACTGGTGATTCAAAATATCGATCATTTCTGGCATCGTCTTCTGTAATTTTTCTGCTAGATAGGCGACTAACGACGGATCAACATCCCCCGAACGAGTCCCCATCATCACACCGGCTAATGGGGTAAAGCCCATTGAGGTATCCAATGCTTGACCATGATCGAAGGCAGTAATCGATGACCCCGACCCCAAATGCAGCGTGATTAATTTTAACGCCTCTAATGGCTGGCCCAAGAGTTCAGCCGTCCGCTTCGCCACATAGCGATGACTAGTCCCGTGGGCCCCGTACTTTCGGGCCCCGAACTTCTCGTAATAGGCATACGGCAGGCTATACAAGTAGTTCATGGCCGGCATTTGTGTATACAGCGACGTATCAAAGACGGCGACCTGCTGCGCTTCTGGTAATAATTGCTGGAACACATCAATGTAATAGGCCTGCACTGGGTTATGTAACGGCGCATAGTCCTTCAATTCCTTAATTTGCTTCAGTACGGTGGGCGTGATGACGGCTGAATCCTTGAACACCTCACCCCCGGCGACAACGCGGTGGCCCACTCCCGTAATTTCACTCAAGTGCTGGACAATCCCGTAAGATTTCAGTCGGGTCAATACCATTGCCGCAGCCAGTTTATTCGTAATCTTATCTTGCGTTTCCGTGAACTTTTGCCCGTCCGCTAATTTAACTTTGAAGATGGACCCCGGTAAATTCAAGCGATCGACCATCCCTGAGGCAATGACCGTTTCTTCTGGCATGGCAAATAGTTTCCATTTCAGTGTTGAACTCCCGGCGTTGATAGCTAATGTTTTTCCCATGATACTCCTCCCAATCTATTATCAATTACTTTCCAGTCTAAAGAAAAATGTAACCGTTTTCAATGATAAGTTCAACTTATTAAAAAACCTGTCGCAACGACAACGTTGCGACAGGTTGATAGTCACGCTTCAAGGTGATGCTCACGATAAAAACGGGTTAACTGGGCCGGCGTCGGGTAGCCGTCATTATCGCCCGGCGTTGTAACGGCTAACGCCCCAATGGCACAGGCCCGTTGAACCGCGGCGGTTATCGGTACCTCCGCCAGCAGGCCACTAATCAAGCCCACAGCAAACCCATCACCGGCACCGACGGTATCCACGACTGAATCCACGTGCACCCCGGGAACCCGCTGGGCCGCCTGCCCCCGGACTTTCAACAATGCTCCCGCAGCCCCTAATTTAACAATTACCACCTGCGTCACGGTACTTTGTTGCAGGTAAAAATCCGCAATGGCAACGGGATCTTCTTCTCCGGTCAAAATGGTTCCTTCATTTAATCCCGGTAACACGATCTGCGCGTCACGAGCCAACTGATTGGTGACTCGGCACATCTCAGCGCGACTCGGCCACAGCGTTGGTCGGAGATTTGGGTCAAAGACCACGGTCGCCCCGACTGCTAACAAGCGCCGGTTCAGCTCCCGATAAATGGCTTGATCATTAGCCGACAACGCGGCAAAAATTCCAGAAAGATGGCCCAACTTCACGTGGGTCAAATCGAGCGACGCCAGCACCTGCGGATCAAGATTGGCCGCTGCCGAATTTTTACGATAATAATAGGTAGCCGGATCGCCTTGGGTTACCCGTTGTTTTAAGTAAAAACCAGTCCAATAATCGGCACTCACTTGAACATGTTGATGATCAACGTGTGCTGCTTGGAGTTGATCCAAAATAAATTGACCCAATGGATCTTGACCCACGGCCGACACGTAGCTCACCGAATGACCCAATCGGGCTAACCCCACGGCCACATTCAATTCTGCTCCGGCAACAAACTTTTGAAAATGCTGGGCCGCTACTAGCGACACATTCGGTTCGGTTGCGGCAAATACGGCTAGTGGTTCACCAATCGTCACCACTTCAGCACCAGATATACTGGTTGTCATCTCTCATCACCTAATTTCTAACGTAAGTCGTGCATATCCACGGCATCCATATCATCGTAAGTCTGGTTCTCACCACACATTGCCCAAATGAAGGCATAGTTGGTCGTCCCAACCCCGCAGTGAATGGAATAACTGGGATTAACGACCGCCTGATCCGGCTCCAACCAGATGTGCTTGGTATTCTCGGGAGTCCCCAAGAAGTGCGCCACCCGCGTATTGGGATCACCAAACTCAGTATATAAGTAGGTTTCCATTCGCCGGGCATGCGTATGGGCCGGCATGGTATTCCAAGAATTCCCCGGCGCCAAGACCGTGTAGCCCATTTGCAACTGACAAGTCGCCATGGTTGAGGCATCAATGTACTTATAAATAGTCCGCTTATTCATATGAACTTGGTCACCCATCGGCATCGCCAGCGCATCCTTAAAAGCCAACTGCTTGCTAGGATAAGCCCGATGCGCAGGCGTTGACACCACGTAAAACTTGGCGGGGTGTTTGGCATCCGTCGAGGCAAAGATCACTGATTGGGTCCCCATACTGATATAGTAGCCATCATGCGGTGCCACATCACTGGTCGTACCATCAATCGTCACCGTGCCGGCACCCCCGATATTAATGAATCCCAGTTCACGGCGTTGCAAGAAATAATCCACACCTAGTTGCTGATCAAGCTTGATTTCCAAAGGCGTCGTTGTTGGGGTTACCCCACCAAAAATCATGCGATCGTTGTACGTATATGTCAGGCGGATATCACCTGGTACAAATATTTCTGCCATTAAAAACTGTTGTCGTAATTCATCCGTATTGTAATGATCAATATCTTCCGGACTATGAGCATACTGCGTGACCATCTGAAATGCCATCTTCATTACCTCCAAATTAATTTAGCGATAAACACCGTGTTCATCACAAAGAAAACGTTAACATTATAAGTTTAGCTTAGAGGAAATGAAAATAAAGTCAAGTTAGGCTCTTAGCTTCTGGCCCAGCCAACCCTAATTCAACAACTGGGCTGGTGACAATTCTCGACTACGGGTGAAAATGGTATATGCCTGCTGTGGCGACTGAACTGGGGTCTGCGTTAACCAGAAGCGAATAAAGTCCAAAACGCCCTGGGCGACCAGCTCACGGGCATAGTCAGCGGGAATCAGTGTTGTCTTGGGTTGACCGATCACCTCAAGAATTAGCGGTTTAATGCGCTTAGTCAGCTGCGACGCGGGACTTTCCAATAGGATTACGGCCAATTGCCGCTGGCGGTACAGGTAGCGGAATAGCTGACTAAAGGCATCCTTTGCGCCTGTCTGGGTGGCGGTGGGCTTCGGATACTGCTGGAAGATCAAGTGAACTTGATTGACCAAATCATTTTCGTACCGCGTTAGTAAATCGAACTTGTCTAAATAGTGGAGATAAAACGTCCCGCGATTAATCTGCGCTTCCGTTGTCAATTGCCGCACGGTTACCCGCTCAAAGCCTTGCTCACCAACCAATTTGATAAACGCCCGTTGCAGTTTTATTTCCGTTTGTAGTCGTTGCGCGTCTGCTTCCATAATGCCACCTCCACAATTGCTTCCTTTTACTGCCCACATTAGAAATCTTTTTTCGGCACCTGTCAATCAACAACTAGTCGGTTTGTGTTAAGCCGTTAGTTTCCTAACTGACTCACCCCAAGCGCAGGCCGCGCTTGAAACCCGCCATTTCTACCCAACACTTCCACTAAAATTGATGATTGCCCGGCCGCAATTTTGCAGGTACTCTGTAGGCGTTCAATCAACAGGCTGTTCAGCCAAAAGGGGCGCGTATGATGTTAAAAAGTGAATGGCAATTTCTCAAGCAACATAAAATGATGCTAGTCGTTATGTATGATGCCGATCGCACTTATCGACGACCACGCTGGGCTATTGGGGAACGGGGAAGCAAGGCTGCCGTTATCTCGACCAACACCGCTACGCCAGCTGCTTGGCTGGCAATGATTAGTATGACCATTGGGTTCAATCTACTCATCATTTTGAAATTTCACTTAGAGATGAAACGTCAGCCGCTAGGGGTTTAGTGGCGACTTATTTAATAAGGGATGGGGCCTCTGTAATGAGTTACCGCCATCAGTAACCCTTCTAATGAATCATCAACAGCCAAAAAAAGGAACGATTTCCAATTACCTGGAAATCGCTCCTTTTTTTATTAAAACCACCCGTAGCCCAACCAATGATGCTTGGCCTGAGTCCAAGTGCCATAACGACTGTGGGCATACCGGTCAGCCGTCTTTTCTTGATTTGCTTTACTGTAGTCACCATGAAGCATCGAAATCGTTAGTTGATACTTACCGTAGTAGCGACCATTTCGTGCGCGGTAATTACCACCGGATTCTTTCCGGGCAATCCAAGCCTTCGCACGCTTTTCTTTCTTAGATAGGTTGCAAACGTACGTCACACTGGCCTTAGCCGTCGTTGCCGGCGTAACCACAGACGTCACGCTGGGCAGAGCCATCGAAACGACCATGACGATTAACATAAAAATTGTCTTGAGTTTCAAAATCAGGTTCCCTCCCAGCGAATTGTTAAGAATATCATAACCTTTCCAAGTTACAGGTGGATTGTCCGCATGTTACAAACGTGTAACGAACGACCCCATTTTTTGCAGTATGGTGTACAAATCCTATTTTATCAGGGGTTTTCCACGTCAAAACGACGGTTAGCTCATTTGAACTAAACCGTCGTTTCCGTGTATTTTTTTAGGTGAACGTCTTAACTAGTTTTAGTACCAGCCATTTGCTTGCCAGAAAGACTTGGCAGCGGCCCATGAACCATACCGTGAGCTAACGTAAGAATTAGCAACCTTTTCTTGGTTGGCAGCTGAGTAGTCACCGTTTAACAGGGACTTCGTCAGTTGGTACTTCCCATAGTAGTTCCCGTTAGACGCGGTGTAAGAACCACCAGATTCCTTGTTAGCAATCCATGACTTAGCGGAAGATGTCGAGCCAGATGTTGACGTTGTTGCTGCCGTGTTAGTGCTCGTTGTTCCCGTAGTAGCCGTTGTATGGTTTGCTGTGCCACTATAGTTTGTTGCTGTGTTGGCGCTGTTGTTAGTCTTGGTTGTCGACTGAGCTGGCGTCGTGCTTTGGCTTTGCGTCGTCGCCGTGGTTGCAGCAGTGGTGCTAGCTGCGGTCGTGCTATTCGGCACTGACAGGCTTTCACCGACGTAGATTAAATTAACATTCTTTAAATTGTTTGCCGTTTCAATGGCAGAAACACTTGAATTATATTGGTTAGCGATCTTGGCCACCGTGTCTCCCGATTTCACCGTTACCCGGACGTCGGCGTTAGCGGAAGTGGTGCTGGCAAATAACCCAGCGCCCAATACTGCGGCGGTACCTAAAGTAGAAACTAAAACTTTTTTGATATTCATAAAAATGAATGTCCTCCTTTTGTTTTGGTGAAACTGTCTTGCAATTACTTAACGAGACCTATCATAACCCGTGGAGGTTACATCGCGATTGTTAGTGAGTTACACGCAGATTAAGAAAATCGGCCGAAAATGACAATCCGTAATGTGGTTAACCAACTTGACACATTAACCCACTTTAGCGGCGATTAATTGCGGTCATGTGTCAGATAAAGCGGTCTCATCCCATTTAAGGCCTGTGCCGTTTTTTTAAAAAAGCACTTTTTCTCCATATTTATTGGTGTAATCTAGCAGATTTACCGTCATAACTCGTTGCCCAACTACTTCAATCATCAAAAAAGCAGATCAACTCGTCGCCGAATTGGTCTGCTCATTTTTGATTTTATTCATAAATAACCCGTTCTGTCGCCTGCAAGTTAATGTCGTTTTTCGCGCCGGAACCCTGCTAATCCCAATAGACTACCTAGAAGAACGATCCCCCACCACGGAGAAGTTGCTTGCTCCCCCGTCTGTGGTAAAGTCTTCAACGTTGTCTGGGTTGGGTCTGACATCCCGGCTGGCGTGGTCGTGGCCTTGGCCGAAACTGCTGGTTGCGTTGCACCGTTTTGAACGGTGGCCTGTGGTTTGACTCGCGTACCTACCCGAGCCTGATCAGCTTGCCCACCCGTCTTATTCACAGTCGGCTGCTTGGCTGGTTGTGTTGGCTTAGTCGGTTTAACCGGCTTAGTGGGAGTCGTCGTCCCTGGTTGATCAGGGGTTACTTGATCCCCGTCACCACTCTGTTGGACATAGACATAGGTTACCACAATATTTTGATCACCCACTACTCCCGAGGCATTTGCCGGTGTGGCCTGTAGCCGATAATTCTTTACATCGGCGGGACTGGTCGCGTAACGATCGCCGATTTGCTTCGTAAAGACGAAGTCCGATGCTACTGCCTTGCCATCCGGATCTTGGTAATGAACCGTCACGGTAACCTGTTGCGTAGGGGTTGGTGGCGTCACCGCATCTTTGGTGTAGGTGACGGTAAAGGTATTGGCAGCCACGTCGTCACCAAACACTGACGTTGGCAGCTTACTTGCCGTGTAGCCCTTAATCACCGGACTTGTTGGGAAGGCGATGGTATCGCCATATTTGCCACTAATCGTTTGGCTCGGGGCGGCTTCACTGCCATCCACATAAACGTAATGTACCGTTGCCGTCTTGGTATCAGCGGTATAAATCAAATTAATCGTCGTATCAGCCGTTAAAGTTCCCGCCAATTGGCCATCTGTTAGCGTTAACGGTTGACCATCTTGGGTTGCCTGCTTAAACGTATAACCTTTTAGGGATGGAATTTGTGTCTGCCAAGCTTGCCCATAATCCCCCGTCATCGTTTGGGGCACAGCCAGTGTGTGCCCTTGATCATCAATAAAGTTGAACGTTGCCGCAAGCTTCTTCACGCCAAATAGCAACGTAATGTTAGTAGGATCTTCGGCGTATACACCTGTCACGGCCATATCATTGGCTGTTCCCTGATAAGCGTAACCTTGAGCCATAATTTTCTGAACCGCGTTCATCACCGTGGCGGATTGATTTAAGTCAAAATCATCCCCCAAGTTGCCACTCAAAGTCACTTGCGGCGCCAATGATAGCCCACTAGTCGTCTTGAAATTAACATTAACGTTACCGACCGAATCGCTCAGCGTATATGGCTGAACAATTTCACCATCAAATGGGTAACCTGGTAGGCCCAGCAACGTGTCATGCCAATCTACGAATAGATACCCCGACTGCCCTAGGTCTTTCCAAGCGACCGTCGCATCATCCAAATTAGTTCCTGTTCCGGCGCTAGTCATCCCAAAATAAGGTGAGGTTTGCACTGGCGTAATCGGCACATTACCGCCATCAAGATTGGTAATGATAAAGGATGGCATCGTATAGGAAGTTGTTTTGGCATTCAACACAATGGTGGGCAACTTGATAATTTGATAAGCCATCGTTGCCGACGTTGACATCGTATCCTTGGAATTCTGGAGCGGTGACAGGTCAGAAATCTGGTTGTATGAGAGTGAAACCCCTTTTAGTTTGAGGTTCTTCAATGCTGAAATGTTACTAATTTGATTCATCTGTAAATTTAATTCAGTTAAGTTGGTCAACCCAGCCAGTGCACTAATATCACTAATACTTCCGTATTTCATGTATGCGCCGGTCCAGTTGAGATTAGCATCCAGATTAGGACAGATCCATAAATCCGTTAAATTTTTCGCATACTCCAATCCTTGCAACGACCGGACTTGCATGGTTGCTAAGTAATAATCTTTATTGTTCTGCTGCGCCGACGTATCCACATATAGTTTTGTCAGATTGCCCATCATCGCCTGCGTAATCTGATCAGCCGAGGTAATGCCAGTCGTCTTCGCCAGTTCATGGAGAACCACTTGTTGTAAGTTCGTATCAGGCATCCATTGGTCAATGGTGACATCTGTTGGTGCCACTGACTGGATAGTTGCCACAACAGGAGCAACCGCTGCTGCATTGCGAGTTGTTGCTGCTTTTACTTGTGCTGTTGCGGCTGATACCGGTGTGGCTACCTTAGTCGCGTCGATGGCAGCCGCAGATGATACTGGCGCTACAGATGAAGGTGCCGCACTAGCCGGCGTGGACGTCGAATTAGTAGCCGTCGAATCAGGCGTCACAGCTGAGGCCGTCTTCGAAATCACCGGTGCGGCAGAACTAGTCGCCGCTTGAGTAGCAGACTGAGCAACGCTTGTTGCGGCTGAATTTGGCGTGATTGCTGAGCTAGCGGCACTAGCTGGCGTTGCCGCCGCTGAGGATTGTTCAGTGGCTGTGGCTTTAGCTGGCGTCACTGTCTCAGTGGTAGAGGTATCAGTCGTCGTTGTCGTCGCCGCTTGGGCCGGTTGACCGCCCACAAGTCCCATCATAACAGTAGCGGTAAATACCCCTGCTACCATCCAAAGCTTACCTTTTTTGTACATCTTATAATGTTCTTTTGAATTCATCGCCTTAAACACGATAATTCCTCCCTTTATGAACATTGCAATCAATATAACAGTGTGACTAATTAAGTGCTTTTTATAATGCATCATTACATGTTGTTAATCATTACGATTTCATTATAACGTGACATGGTGGATAATTCTATGACACCCAATAATGTTTTATATTGTTTTTCAAATTTAATTATGGTCAAAACACCGATATATCAGCAATTATCATTAGATAAGTCACTTTAAATTAATTCGTTACGTTTTTTAATAACTGTTGCCCATCCGTTTATTTTTAATGCCTAACGTGGCGACTAAACTGGCGAAATGTTTAATCTGAGTAAATAGCGATCTAAAACCACGCTTTGTGGGTTAACACTCATCAAACTTACTGTACGCAAAAAAAGGCACTATCGGACCTGCCCGATAGTGCCTACTTGAATTTAAACGTTTTGTTTAGAAGCTAGGTTTAGTACCAGCCATGTGATTGCCAGAACGCCTGAGCGGCTGACCAAGAACCATAGCGGGAATTTACATAGCTGTTAGCCACCTTTTCCTGGTTAGCAGCAGAGTAATCACCATTTAAGTACGATGAACTTAATTGGTACTTACCGACGTATTGACCATTACGAGCTGAGTATGAACCGCTAGATTCCTTGTTAGCAATCCATGCTTTAGCACTAGCTTCTGATCCGGAAACCCCGGTTGAAGCTGATGCTGTGCTGGTAGTCGTATTTGTCGTTGCTTGACTCGTTGTGTGGCTGTACGTGTTGTTGGCAACACTAGCAGCTTGCGTCGTAGCAGCTTGCTTGCTGTTAGGTACGTTGAGTGTTTGACCAACGTAGATCAAGTCATTATTCAAGCTATTAGCCTTTTCAATAGCGTTAATAGATGAGTCGTACTTGTTTGCCAATGACCAAACAGAATCCCCCTGTTTGACCGTCACCTTAACGTCGGCGTTAGCCGTATCGTTAGTAGCGAAGATACCGGCGCCGACAACGGCTACCGTTCCAAGAGTCGTAACTAAAGCTTTTTTGATATTCATAAGAAATGAATGTCCTCCTTTGTTTGCTTAACGGATATTAGAATAACTGATGGTTATGTCATTTAGATTGGGGTTTCGTTACGCCGCTGTTAAGAAAAATATTACAGTATGACAATCCGTCATATTTGTTACGTGTTTGTTACATAAACCGCTTTTATTAGCCAATTTTTACCCATTTTGGTAAAAACGAGGGGGTTTTTACCGTGCATTTCGCACCGAAAAAGCTGTAAAACTTGTCATATTTAATGAAAATTCGATGATAATTGGCTCTTTTCGCCGTAATTTTTCCTAAAAAATTAACCATCTTTCGAAAAAAAGTGGGGTTAAAATAATGTGATTGATTCACCATTCATCCCGTTTGTCTCTTGTTTCTCGCTCGTTTCTACTATATATAAGAACATTTATCAGATTAGTAACGACCTGTCCCTACAAAAAAGGACCACGATAAACTATCGTGATCCTTTTTACCTATTTATTAATTGCTTATTTTTCGACGTTCTTACCATCGTATTCATCAAGCATAATTTGCTTTAATTCAGATACGAGTGGTTCGCGTGGGTTAGCCGTTGTACATTGATCCTCAAAGGCTAACTCAGCTAGCTTGTCCACTGCTTGGTCAAAGTGGGCTTTGTCGACACCGTTGGCCTTCAGACTTAAGGTCACATCAACGGAATGGGCCAGATCAATGATCTTCTTGACGAGAGCTTCCTTGAGCTCTTCATTAGTCGTTCCTGACAGACCCAAGTAACGTGCGATTTGAGCATAGTCTTCATCGGCCTTGAAGTGGTCATACTTTGGCCACATGGATAACTTCGTTGGTTCCTTGAAGTTATACCGGATAACGTGTGGCAAGGTAATGGCGATAGCCAATCCATGAGGCAACCCAAATTCGCCACCCAACTTGTGGGCAATCGAGTGATCAATCCCCAAGAAGGCGTTGGCAAACGCCATCCCAGCTAGCGTTGAAGCATTGTGCATCTCTTCGCGCGCTGTAATATCACCGTTGTAGGAATTAGTCAGGTTATCCATCACTAATTTAATCGCTTGTAATGACCATGGCCGGGTGTAATCAGAAGCCATGTTTGACACGTAAGATTCAATGGCATGGGTTAAAACGTCTAACCCAGAGTAAGCCACCGTCTTCTTAGGGACCGTTTCGATAAATTGGGAATCCACAATCGCAACGTCTGGCGTTAAGGCATAGTCAGCCAGTGGGTACTTCACGTGAGTTTTAGAATCCGTAATCACGGCAAACGGTGTGACTTCTGAACCCGTTCCAGAAGTGGTTGGAATGGCAACAAATTGGGCCTTGTGCGGCTTGTTAAACTTGTAAGCCCGTTTCCGGATATCCAAGAATTTCTGCTTAGCGCCAAAGAAGCTGGCTTCTGGATCTTCGTAGAATAACCACATGTTCTTGGCAGCATCCATTGCTGAACCCCCACCTAAAGCCACAATTGTATCTGGCTTGAACATCCGCATTTGAGCAACCCCACGGTTAACCGTATCCGTCGTTGGATCAGGTTCCACGTCAGAGAACAAGGAGTATTCAATGCCGTTTGGTTGACGCTTCAATTCATTCAGCACGGTGTCGATGTAACCGAGTTCAACCATGGCTGGGTCAGTAACTAAGAATACCCGCTTGATGCCTGGCATGTCATCGAGGTAGCGAACTGATGTCTTTTCAAAGTAAACCCGAGGTAATTTAATCCACTGCATATTATTTCGCCGCTTTGCAATCGTTTTGATGTTCAGTAAATCAAAGGAAGAAACGTTATGGGAAACAGAGTTTTTACCCCATGATCCCGTTCCTAAGGTCAATGATGGCACCATTTCATTGTAAAGGTTCCCGATACCACCGATAGCAGATGGGGTATTGATCAATACTCGACTAGCTTTCATCGCAATCCCAAACTTCGTTGCCAAAGCATCATCCATTGTGTGAAGAGATGCCGTGTGACCGAGACCACCGAAGTGGAGCAAGTCATCACAAAGCTTGAAGGCATTTTCCTGACTCGTTGCCTTGTAAACTGAAATCATTGGACATAGTTTTTCTTGAGACAATGGGAACTTTGGTCCGACTCCGGTAATCTCAGCGGCTAACACCTTCGTACCAGCAGGAACCTTGATTCCAGCCAAATCAGCGATCTTTTGTGCTGACATCCCTGGAATTGGGCCTTTAACGCCACCCTCTGGTTTGAACATAGTGTCAGCTAGGGCCTTTTCGTCGCTCTTCTTAATGAAGAAAACGCCACGGTCTTGCATTTCTTTTTTAACATCATCATAGATTTCATGGTCAATGACCGCACTGTTTTCAGAGGCACAAACCATCCCGTTATCAAAGGTCTTCGATAAGACAATGTCATAAACGGCCCGTTTGATATTCGCCGTCTTTTCAATGTAAGCTGGACCGTTACCAGGACCCACCCCTAAGGCTGGCTTCCCAGTTGAGTAAGCGGCCTTCACCATGCCAGGACCACCGGTCGCTAAGACACTGGCAACCATTGGGTGATTCATTAAGGCTGTCGTTGCTTCCAAGCTTGGCGTTTCAATCCATTGAATAACCCCTTCTGGTGCACCAGCAGCGATGGCCGCATCACGAACAACTTTGGCCGCCATAACTGAAGATTGTTGGGCTTGTGGATGGAAAGCAAAGATGATTGGGTTCCGCGTCTTAACCGCAATTAGGGACTTAAAGATAGTGGTTGACGTCGGGTTCGTAACAGGCGTTACCCCGGCCAGAATTCCTAGTGGTTCAGCGACTGTAATCAATTGCCGTTCATGGTCATCCTTAATAATGCCAACTGTTTTGTCATGCTTAATTGAGTGCCAAATTTCTTCACTCGCATACATATTCTTTACGGCCTTGTCTTCCATCACTCCACGACCAGTTTCTTTAAAAGCGGCCTTGGCTAAAGCCATATGCTGATCTAAGGCTGCAATCGACATCTGGTGAACGATGTGATCGACTTGTTCTTGGGTAAAGTCATCCATGGCACACAGGGCGTCATGGGCCTTGGCTGTCAACCGGTCGATCATCTGGTCAACGGTTTCAGCGCTTTCTTTTGATTTTGATTTTGAATTCTCTTTCACGTCTTTTAACATCATTATGCCTCCATTTTTTGAAAACACTCTTGTTAACTTCTTCACGAAATATATCATAACATGTTTTTGGGAATCTGCAAGTCTTTTATGTTAAAAAAATCACAATTAATTAACTGGTCTTGTAACGCTATTCAGTCAGCACTTACGGCCGTTTAAGATGTAAGCGCATACAGTTTGATAAACTTTTTTTCTGCCGTTTTCTATACGTGAATTAAATCACGATACTAACATTTTGCTTTCATAATAACTAGATTTTGTTTTCATAAGGTTTAACGATTCTTTCGGCAAACTTTTCTCCACCGACCATCACTAGAATATGCTAAAGTAGAAGTAGTTCATATTTGTGAGAGGAGTTGAGAACTGTGCAAGCTTGGCGGTTCTGGCGGGAATCAACCCGTCATTTTTTTCAGCACTGGGGGAGTTACGTCACGCTCGTATTCATTACGAACTTGGCCATTAGTTACGTTGCCGTTCCCGCCTTTACTTGGTTAACGGCCGCCCTCATGAAATGGCAACACGTCCCCTACGTGTCATACACCAATATCGGCAGTATTGCTTTGCGGCATCCCTTAGCAATCATTGGCTTGTTGCTCATTTTATTGGCCATTATTACCTTAATCTACTGGCAATTTGCTTACCTATTACTGGGGATCATGAATATTCGCAATGGCCGTCCCCAGACTTCCCGTGCCGTACTGGGTGATGTTTTCCGAAGTCTAGTTGGCGCATCACCCAGTACTTTCTTATTCTTTATTGGTTACTTCGTTGTGATCATTCCGTTTGGTAGTGAGCTTTTTTCAACGCCACTCCTCAACAAGGCTAAAATACCCGCCTTCATCGTGACCTACCTCATGGCCAACCCACTGTGGGCCGTCTTTTTGGGCATCTTCTACGTGGCAGCCGCCTATATTGGTATTCGACTTATTGCCGTTTTACCGTTAATGATGCTGGATGGCTACCACAGTCATGAGGCCATTCGCCTCAGCTGGCAACGCACCCGTCGACACTTTTGGGCCTATTTCAGTAAAATTCTGGTGACCTTAGCCATCGTGACGGTCATGGTCACTTTAATCTACGGCCTCATCTACTTGGGACAATTAGGATTTGACCGTACTGGTTTTGGCTTAGCCGCTGCCACCTTCAATCTATTCCTCATGGAAATCATTACCGAATTTATCGTTTGTTACTCCACGGTCATCTTCATGATGGTTGTTCTTAGCAGTCACGATAGCCAGCAACAAACCCCACTGAGCCTGTTCTCATTCCGCGAACCCGCCAGAACCAAGCTACGCACGCGACTCTTAATTATTAGTGGTTTAACACTCATCAGTGCCCTCCTCGTTGTGTTTAATCTCGTTTATCTTAACGGCTTAGCCATGACTAAACCGTTGACCATCGCCCACCGTGGCGTCGACAACGGTAACGGGGTTCAAAACACCATTCCCGCAATGGTCAAAACCAGCAAGGAACGGCCAGACTACGTCGAAATGGATATTCGGATGACCAAGGACCACCAGTTTGTCGTAATGCATGATGGCAATCTGAAATCCCTGGCTGGACTCAATCGTTCCGTTGCCAGCATGACTTTACGCCAATTAACCAAGGTAACGGTGACCGAGAACGGCTATCAAGCAAAGATTCCTAGCTTCAATCATTATCTCAACACGGCAATTAAGCATCATCAAAAACTTCTAATTGAGATTAAAACCGGGTCGGCCGACACCCCTGACCTGTCCGAACGCTTCTACCGGCAATTCGGTCAACGCATCTTAACGAACCACGAGCAGGTACACACACTGAGTTATAAGGTGATGGATAAACTAAAAAAAGAGCATCCGCAGTTATTTGTCAGCTACATCATGCCATACAATCTAACTTTTCCACGGACTCGGGCCAACGCCTATACAATGGAATCAACGACACTAAACGATAGCTTTGTCGACCAAGCGAACCGAGAACACAAGAAGGTCTACGCTTGGGACATCGACGACGTAAATAGTCTTGATCAAATGATGTTTATGGGCGCTAACGGCGTCATTACCAATAACTTAGGTCTGATTCAACAAGAAATTAAGGACAACACGGATCATCCCAGCTATGCCAACCTCCTGTTGACGTTCATGAATGATCTTTCTCTGGAAACTCAAACGCAATAAATCAATATCAAAAAGCATCGTTAACCGCTCACTGGCGATTAACGATGCTTTTACTTACTTCTTTTCAATTTTACGTAATGGTCGTTTAATTAGGCGCAGCAGTTTTTCTGATTGCAGACGCGAGACCACTGTATCGACAGCCACCTGCATGAGCTTCTCATTCAAGTTCTGCGCGGCTGGTTGCACCTGGTCCTCGCCCAAATGGTGTAGGCGGTCTTCCAATTGGCCGATAAAGTTATCGTAAGCCTGTTTAGGATAATCGCCCGCCGTAATCTGGTCGATTCCCGAACGCACCGTATCCGTCTGGAACATGGGTTTGAGTAGGCTGATCATTAAAATATCGGTCAACTGCATGGTCTGATATTTCTTTTTCACGGGGGCCATGATCACATTGTGTTTCACATAATTATTAATCATCGCCGGCGTAACCGTATCAATCCCTAAAGGTCCTAAAACGTCATTAATTAAGGCGGTTACTTGATCCATGTATAGGTCGAACTTGGGAAGATCATCCCAGCGTGGTAATTTAACACCATGCATCTGATGCTCCCACCGCGTGTATTGATTAAAATCAGCCATAACATTCCCTGCCCTTCCATTTCTTACCTAAATTATAACACACCAACTAGTCTTGATGACTAGCTAATGATTATAAATTTCAAATCATCTAGCGCCAACGAATTCGACTGAGAATTCGCCGGCCCAAGATATCTTGCACCAGTAAGAAAATTGGCTCGACACTCACCATCAATGGCAGATAAATCAGTGCTAAGCGCCAGTTAAGTAAGTTAACCAGCGAAAAGATTGGTCCAAAGAATAAGAAGATAATGGCAAACAATGCCGCCATTGCGACCACTAACCCAATCTTAAATCGGTTCAGTGGTCGGGCAACCATCAGTAAAGCATTGAGACTAATTAGCCCAGTCATTAGGACACTAAGCGTTGAAGTTGTGGCAAAGCTCAACTGAAACTGGGTCCCCAATGCCATCACAACTAAAATATATCCCACGACACAGACAGCGGCCGGCGCCGCAATTTCCATGACCTGTTTCATAAACCGGTCCGCGATCCGCGCATAATTCGGCTGCAACGCTAGGAAGAACGTAGGAATTCCCACCATTAACGAAGAGATCGGCGTCAACTGGATCGGTTCAAAGGGGTAGCTGCGGCTCATAAAAATAAAAATCAAGGTGAGTACCACAGAATACATCGTTTTAATGAGGAACAGGGACGCTACCCGTTCAACGTTGTTAATTACCCGGCGGCCCTCATTCAAAACGTTAATCATCGCGTCAAAGTTAGAATCCACTAACACAAAATCAGCCAGACTCTTCGTAGCCTCACTCCCTGAAGCCATCGCAATACTACAATCAGCTTGCCGTAACGCCAATAGGTCGTTGACCCCATCTCCAGTCATGGCAACCGTGTGTCCGGCCGCCTGATAAGCTTTGATCAACTGCTCTTTTTGTTGTGGCGTCACGCGACCGAAGACAGTATAGTCCCGCACTAACTGTCCATAATCCGGGGTCTCACCAACTTGACTCATGTCCACCAACCGCTCGGCACCCGCAATCTCCGCTCGCTGGGCAATACTAGCCACCGTCACTGGATTATCACCCGAGATCACCTTCAAAGCGACATCTTGATTGGCAAAGAAGCTGAAGGTATCTTTAGCCCGGGGACGCAATTCATCCGTAATGAGAATCAAGCCTAGTGCACGTGGTGCCGTTGGTCGCGGCGTAGTCAAGGCCTTAGCCGCTGCTAAGACCAAGACGCGATACCCTTGACCAGCCAGCGTATGAATCCGCGCCTGCAGGTCAGCGGGCACTTGGTCAAAAATAAACTCTGGTGCTCCCATCACGTAGGCTTGCTTATCCCAAATTGCCCCGCTCCATTTTCGCCCGGAAGAGAACGGTAAGACCGTTGTCGCAGTGACTGTTGGCGTTCCTAATGCTTGTTGAATTGCTTGTGCCGTTTCGTTATCATCACCAGTAGCCGCCACCAATTGTGCCAAAATAGTCTGAGTGGCTTCAAGGTTAGTTTCCGCCCACGGTTCTACCCGATCAAGTTGTAATTGGCCGCTGGTAATCGTTCCCGTTTTATCCAAACACAGCACGTCGACTCTGGCCAACGCCTCAATGGCTGGTAATTCTCGTACTAAGACGTGACGACGGCCTAAGGTTAATGCTCCAGCTGCTAGTGCGACCGAGGTCAATAACACGAGCCCTTCAGGGATCATCCCCACCATCGATGCGACGGTGCCCAGAATGGCCCGGTTTAGATCCTGACCGCGCATCATGGATGACACGAACAGGGCCACACCTAATGGAATAATCGCAAACGTTAGTGCTTTAATAATTCGGTTAATAATGGTTAACAGCTGACTAGCCGTTCGTCGTTTTTGCTTTGCCGAATGGGCCAATTGCTTCACAAAGCTGCCATGACCCACAGTAGTCGCTTGGACCGCTGCTCGACCGGCTAAGATTACACTCCCCGAAGTTAACGTTTCCCCAGTCGTCTTTATAATGGGCGTTGATTCCCCCGTAATTTGGGATTCATCAACTTCCAGTCCGGCGGTTTGCCGGATCAATGCATCTACTGGTAACTGATCGCCCCGCCCAATTTCCAAAATATCATCTTGGACAATGTCTTCTTGTGGGTGCGCAGCGATCTTACCAGCTCGCCGAATCCGGCTTTTACTTTCGGATAACAGAGCTAATTTATCGACCTGCCGTTTTGAGCGAATTTCCTGAAAGATTCCAATCGCCGTATTGACGACCACGACGCCCAAAAACAGCAGATTCTTATAGCTCCCCGTCACTAGCACTAAGGCACCCAAGAGTACGTTAATTAAATTAAATAGTGTGACTAAATTATCCCGAAAAATTTGTTTAATACTGCGCGTTAATGGGGGCAAGGGATCATTTTGTTGACCAGCTGCGACCCGTTGTTTCACTTCTTCCGGTGTTAACCCGGTCTCTAACGATGGTTCGTATTGTGGCATCACCCTTAACCTCCTTCACCGATTCCTTATTAACTATTGTACTAGATATTCCAGTTGGTCTCTTCTAATCTGTCCGGGATTTTCTCATCTTTTAACGAATCGCAACCACTTTAGAAGCGTTATAATTAAGGTGTGATCTTTGGATCACAATTTAAAAATTTAGTTGGCATTGATACTGGCGCTAATCTGGACGCGGACTAACGATCTTATCAATACTCGCTAACTGGGAGGCTTTCGATGAATCACAAAGCAACGGCAGTTATTTTATTTGTTTTATATCTTATCCTACTAGGATGCATGCTCAGCAATCAAAATATGTTGGCCATGTGGTTAATGACCGTCGGGATGTTATTAGAAGCCAGTGTAAATCTTTACGATCAGTTTCGCCGGCGGTAAGCGTTGTCATTTTTCAGTGATTAGCCTAAGATAGAGATACTACGTCACGTCGAGGAGGATACACCACAATGACACCAACCGAAATCACCGCCACGCGTAAGCTGGCCGATGGTCGCCAAATGCCGGTTATGGGCTTTGGCACCTATCTACTTAACGATCAGCCAACCATGAACACTGCCATCCAAACTGCTTGGGACGCTGGCTACCGTATGTTTGATACGGCCATGCTTTACCGCAACGAGGACATCTTGGGGCCCGCCATTCAGCAACTGGGATTACCCCGTGAAGGATTATTCTTAACCAGTAAGGTCGCTGAGATTGTGCAGGGTTACGACCAAACTATGAAGGCCGTAGAGGGCTCGCTCAAGCGTCTACAAACGGATTATCTTGATTTACTGCTGATTCACTGGCCAGTTCGCGAACACTTCTTTGATACCTGGCGGGCGTTGGAACAGTTGAAAGCAGACGGTCAGGTTAAGTCTATTGGCGTTTCCAACTACACGATCGCTCACTTGGAGCTACTCGCAACTAAGGCCAAGGAAATGCCAGTTGTCAATCAAGTGGAGTACCATCCCTACTTAAATCAACAAGCCCTAGCCGATTACGACCAAGAACACGACATTGTTACGGAGGCTTGGAGCCCATTGGGACGGCGCGTGGTCTTAGATGATCCGATGCTGGCTAAAATGGCAACACATCACAATAAATCAGTTGCTCAAGTTATCTTGCGCTGGGAACTCCAACATCAATTGGTCACCATTCCCAAGTCAACGCATCCCGAACGTATTCAGGAAAATGCCAATATCTTTGATTTTAGTTTAGACATCGACGAAATGACCATGATCGACTTGCTAAACAAAAATGAGCGAACTGGTAACGAACCGGAAATCGTTTACGAAACGGGCAAACAGTATTAAATCTGGCCATACTAAATAGGCGCTTCAAAAATCTTAGATGATTTTTGAAGCGCCTATTGGTGTTTTATCATAAAAATTTGGCGTTCTGCTATGGCGAGACGCTGTAGGCGCGACCAGAGAGGGCAATCACGACTAAGAGTAACCGGCTTAGTTGCGCCAAACCAACACAGTCACCTGCCATTAACCTCTATTTCCGAGCTCGCCGTTGATACCAGACGATGCCCAGCAAACCAAACAGCAAAGGCCCCATTAACATCCAAATCGTACTCTGGATATCACCATTTTCTAGGACTGGTTGAATCAGGGTAAAGACATTGGCACCCAGTACCACGAGGAAAACCACCCAACTAATCACCGTCGTCAGGCGCGGCGATTTGTAAACTTCAAAGGGTTTGACAATATCTCGATTATGCTTGAATTTAGGAAAGGCATAGACCAAGAACAAGTATGGCAAGGTCATCGATACATTAGCCATCAACGTTAAGATGTTATAAAAGGCTGACGCATCTGTCGAGGCAAACGATGCCAGTAAGATAATCACAATGACAACACCGCATTGTAGCATCATGGCAAAACTCGGCATATCATTTTTGTTAAGCTTGGTCATCTTGGCTGGCCACATCGACTTAGGCGTTCCTAAGATTAACGTCTTCAGTGGCGAATACGTCAGAGTGAAAAACGCTCCCGAGTAAGCCAAGAACATCCCCAACCCGGTGTAGCGCGCAAACCACAACCCAATAGTGTTACTGGTAGCCGCACTGAGACCTAATGACTGACCCAAAACATCACCTAAATTACGCATCATTACATAACTAATATTCCCCATATTGGTGGTCGATTTCGCCAAAACGGTTTGCCAATTGGTGCTAATCCCCCAACACAAAATCCCAATCGCATACCCCAAGGTGATGACCACCGCTGAGATAATAATGCCCCGCGGAAATGTCTTTTCTGGATTATGGGTTTTATCAACCATGCCCCCCAATACTTCCAGACCACCGTAAGCAAAGATCGCGAAAACTGCAAAGCTCATAACGCCTAAGGGTTGTTGGTAGCTCGGGTTCGGCGATGTTAAAAAGTGGTGGAGCGGCTGCGCCATTTCTCCATGACGCAACGCCAGAACAACCCCCGAAATGACCAGCAAAATGGCATTGAGACTCATAACCGCCAAGCCTCCCAGACTGGTGACCCGCACAATCCCCTTAACCCCCTTAATGGAGACTACTGTGACCAAAATCATCCACAAACAAGATAAGATTCCGATCACCTGCGTCGCGTTTAGCCCAGCAAACCCAAAATTTCCCGTCTGATCGCTACCAAAAAACAGCGTGGTAAATGGAATCCACACCTTGGCGGATGTCGAGACCAACCAGATGATATAGGAAGCAAACCACATAAAAGTGCCAATAAAGGCAAAGCGTGGGCTGACACTCACTTCCAACCATTGGTACATCCCACTTCCCTCGTCGGACTTAATAGCCGCACCATATTCCGCCATCATCAGCGCAAACGGAATAAAGAACAACACCGCCGCAACTAAGTAAAATAGGATGGACGAATAGCCCATCAAGTAAAAGGCCACCGTACTATTGGCAAAACCAAAAACGGTGGTAAAAATCATCATGACTAACGCCATCAATGTGATTTTATTATGATTATCAGTCATTATTTTCTCCTCACTCATACCCGGTTTCGGGTTTATACATATTTATGTATAATTCTAAGCAAGTGAACGGTTAATCTCGTGGTAATTTCCTGATAACCGGCTAAAATTTCCGTGTGATCTTTGCCAATTTTCTCATAATAAAAGAATCCGCAGAAAACACAAAAAGTCCAGGGCTTTTGTCCTGGACTCTTCACAGTAGACTATTTAGTTTCAATTAGTCGATGCTAATCTCGTGATTGCCATCAACTTCAGTTTGCTTTGGCAACGTTAAGGTCAGGATGCCATCGGCGTAGGCCGCCTTCACGTTCTTCAAATCAATACCTGGTAGGTAGAAGGAACGGGCAACATTTTGACTCCGACGTTCTTGCCGCAAGATCCGACCATCGTCATCCTTGGCCGATTGGTTAACTTCCGTCTTACCAGAAATCCGCAAAGTTTCATCACGGTAATCCACGTGGATATCATCCTTCTTAAACCCAGGAAGTTCCGCGGTGACCACGTAATCCTTATCATGCTCAACTACATCCGTCTTCATGGAGCTATCACCACTAAACATGTCGCGCCCCAAATTGCCGACTTCATTAAAGAAATTCATTGGATCAAAGAAATCATAGTTCCGGTTCATTACATCATTAGCCATAATCAATAACCCCTTTCAACTGATTTATCTTGATTACATTATTTATAATAGTCAGTATTGGTCAGGAATGCAAGTAATTAGCACTCATCAATTTAGAGTGCTAATTTTTCCTTTAATTCATTGCAATACCAACGATTACGGCCATCATAATAATAAAAAAATTCCAATTCGTCAACTATTTTGTTATAAAGGTCAGTAAATATCAAATGCTTTTTGATTTAAAAAATACGACTGGGATAAGAGTCCCAGTCGTATTTTACATTTCTTGTTCCAGACTTATTAGTAAGTAGTTTGATCAACCTCATGGTGCACAATCTTTTCACCCAATGCATCTGCCAAATCATGTAAGGCTTCTTCACGGGTCTTGATAACATCCATATTAAAGATAATGGAATCAATGTCGCCACCGTCAAAATCAAATTGCTCGAAGTAGACGTAAGGATCGTGGTCGTCATCGTCGTTTAAGAAATGCTTCATCACAGCATCAGATAGAGCGGTCGCCCATGCTAAATCTGCCATTTTTGGTAGATCTTTCTTCGTCACATACCCCGGGTCCAAAACCAACTTTGCCGCTTTTTCCACGTCTGCTGCGGGAATTTCAACGGGTGTTGCTTGTTCCTCTGGTGTATCTGCCATAATCAAAATCTCCTTTGAATTACTGTCTTTAGTTTAGTCCTTTTTACCAGAAACGTTAAGTATTCTCCCCTTTTCGTGACTTTTTTCCGTGTTCGGTTGCGGTACTGCCTAAGAAAGGGTAGAATTTGCTTCAATTCACCCCCTATAAACGGGTGGGGAAACGCGGTATAATAGTAGGATAGAACGAAATGAAATGAGGAATGATGTGTGGATAGCGGTCAGATAGTTGTGAATCTAATTATTATTTTAATTACTTTCTTTTTTGCAGCTTTCTTTGTTGCCTGCGAGTTTGCTTTGGTTCAGACGCGCCCTAGTGCTCTTGAGGAAAAAATTGCCGAAAGAGACAAGCCGTCAGCAAAGCTCAATCGGGCCATGAAAATGGTCACCAATTTAAATGAATATTTGTCAACAACTCAAGTGGGGGTTTCCCTCGCTGGTATTATCTTAGGGTGGATCGGGGAAACCTTCTTCGTTGACATCCTGTTAGCGGGCATTGCGCCAGCCCACATTAACAGTGCCACGGCGCACACTGTAAGTGTCATCATCGGGGTATTACTCTTGACCTACCTCGAAGTGGTCTTTACCGAAATTGTTCCTAAGAATATTTCGATTGATATGCCCATGAAGGTCTTAATGTTAGTGGTCACACCTCTTCATTATTGCCACGTTATCTTCTACCCATTCGTCTGGTTACTCAACGTGAGTGCCTCAGGAGTAGTTAAGATGATGGGCCTTAAGGTCGCTAACGAAAGTGATGAAGTCTTTTCCCAAGCCGAAATTTTAAACCTGTCACGGAGTGCCGTGGAAGGTGGCGAGTTGGAAAAAAACGACTTGGTTTACATGCAACGGGCCTTTGAATTGAATGACAAGGTTGCCAAAGACATCATGATTGACCGGACGCAGTTGGTCGTTATTGACATTACCTCAACTGTCAAGGAAGCGTTAAACGTTTATTTACAGGAACGATTTAGCCGGCTGCCAGTCGTGGCGGATAATGATAAGGATAAGGTGTTAGGTTACGTTTATAACTATGACTTAACCCGGCAACAACAAGTGGATTCATCCGTGCGCGTTGATAAGCTAATCCGTGATATCTCCACGACACCTGAAACCACGCCAATTACCCAAGTGCTCCAACAAATGATCAAAAAGCGGACCCCAATCGTGGTCGTTGTTGATGAATACGGCGGGACCTCGGGGATCATTACCGATAAGGATATTTACGAAGAACTCTTTGGAACCGTCCGTGATGAAATTGACGATGCTAACGATCAATACATTTTCAAACAACCAAATGGCACGTTCCAAGTCAATGGGAAAATGACCACGTATGACTTCGAACGATACTTCAACACGGATATTAAAGATTTTGAAGCGACGGAACTGGTCACTATGGCTGGTTACATCATTGATAATTATCCCGATGTGAAGGTCAACGACGTCATCCACTTAGAAAACTTTGATTTGAAAGTTCTCGATTATGAGAACTCGTATATTAACTGGTTTGAGGTTACCGTTAACCCGGTAAGACCGAAGATCACGTCGACTGACGACCAAGACTAATCTGATAAAGCTCACTCCCAAGGGAGTGAGCTTTTTGATGCTAACCGGAGGAGGGTTAACCATGAAAAATACGACCATTGCCGATGTTGCTACCGCAGCGGATGTTTCCGTTACGACAGTGTCCCGTTACCTTAACGGGAACTACCAAAAGATGAGCGCCGCCACCAAGCAACGCATCAAAGAAACCATTGCCACACTACATTACGCCCCAAAAGCATCTGCCCGTAAAATGCGTCAAGACCACAGTCAGCTCATTGGCGTGGTCGTTGGTGACATTGCCAACGTCTTCTCTTCTTTACTGTTTAAGGGAATTTACGACGTTTTGCAGCCTGCTGGTTATGATGTCTTATTAATGAATGCCAATAACACCGCCACTACAGAACACGGTGAATTAACCCGTCTGGCCGCACAACAGGTCGATGGCATCATTCTACAACCTAGTGCCGCCACAGCCGCGGCATACGCCGGGCTCACCATCCCAACCGTTATTGTCGATCGTCAGTTACCCAACAGTCCATTGGCACAGGTTCTTTCTAGCAATTTTGATGCAAGCTATCAGTTGGGACAGCACTTACGCGAACAAGGCTACCGCCGCCTAATCACCGTCGGTCGTGTCGTGGCTCCCCATACAGCTCAAACCGACCGGTTGACCGGACTCACTGCCACGGGATTATCAGTTATTCATTTGGATATGACAGGTCATGGGGCGCCTTGGCTCACCCAACAACTTCGTCAATACCGGCAGGCTCCTGACAAGCCCGTAATTATTTCTTTAATGGGGCCTCTATTATTTGAAATCCTTGCGAGCCTAAAAGCCGCACACCTACATTTTCCCGCCGATGTCGGACTGGTTAGTTTTGATGACTGGCAATGGTCCCAATATGTCAACGACGGTATTTATCTACTCCAGCAACAACCGGCATTGATGGGCCAATTAGCCGCCACAACGTTACTCCATCAGTTAACAACAACGTCAACGACTATGACTCAATACGTTCCCGTCGCCCCCGTTGTTAAACCATCACTTTAGCTAATTAAAAACGGGTCCTTTTTGAACAGTACGTTCTGAAGGGACCCGTTTCTCGTTTAAACTCATCGCAATAAATAACCGCCATCAACTGGCAACATGACCCCCGTCACATAGTCAGATGCCGCGCTGGCCAAAAAGACCATAGGCCCCATCAATTGATCTGGAACCCCCCATTGACCAGCTGGAATGTGACTCGCAATTTCCGGTCCCCGTACTGGATCTTCTTGGAGTGGCTTGGTCATATCAGTACTGATATACCCTGGCGCAATCCCATTAACTTGAATATTTTCGGGCGCCAGTGCATCGGCATACGCCTTAGTTAAGCCCATAACACCGTGCTTACTGGCGGTATAAGGAAAGATGTACTTACCGGCCCGATAGGATTGCATCGATCCAACATTAATAATCTTACCAGCATGCTGTTTCACCATCTCTTGGGCAGCGGCATGGGATAGGTAGTACAGGGCATTGAGGTTCAAATCAATCACCCGCCGCCAGTCCTCGTCCTTAAACGCCAGAACGTCATTGCGCAGTTGCATGCCAGCGTTATTGACCAAGATATCCAGGCGGCCAAACTGAGCGACTACCTGGGCGACAATGTCGGCCGCACAACCGGGTTTTGTAATGTCTTGCTGAAGGAATGCCACCCGCTGACCATTTGCCTCAATCGCTTGTTTGACGTCATCCCAGCCGGTCTTTGACTGACTGACAATGAAGATATCCGCGCCATATAACGATAATGCCAAAGAATAATACTTCCCGAGTCCCCGCGCACCACCGGTAATCAGCGCGACTTTCCCTGTTAACGAAAAACTTTGTCGATCAAATGCTGCCATCCTACCGCACTTCCTTTAATTAGTTTAGGTGTATCGATACACCTAAACTATAAACCGCGGGATGGTAACTGTCAACTTCGTCACTCACACGATTTATTTCGTTCCGGCGGCCCCAATTAATACCTTATGTATATATCCCTACTTTTATCGGCCAGCACGCTATTTTGTCCGCACTAACCCTTTAGCGAAATAGTAAATGCCGCCTACAAAAAGTAGCAAGCACACCCACCAAAATAAGCTAGCTACTCGAATTGGCATAATGTTCCAAATCATTAGAACCATAATCAGTAGGCCACTCCAGAAATCCAATGAGTGAATAAATCGACGGTTAAACTGCATAATATCCCCCTAAACTTTGTATCCACTGCGCATTACTGATTAATTGGTAAGCGCTTCTTCTTTCATTCTAGCACGTCACCCCGGCGTGCTGGAGAAAAGTTTGTCAGCACATCGCAATTACGCCAGCAAAAAAGCGGCTGGACTAGAGAGCCCAACCACTTTTTAACTTCTATTTCGTCATTTTAGGTAACCGTAACGCTAATAAGAAACCGACCAAGGCTAATCCAAACGTGAAATAAAACCCATAGTGGGCCCCGTTAACGAAAGCGCCAGCCGCTTGGTGGGCACCAGTAGCCAAGTAAGCGGCTTGCCCAATTCCCAACAGACTTGTCGCAATCGCCGTGGCAATCGCACCCACAATCTGCTGCAAAGTATTCATAATTGCACTGCCATCGGCCGCAATCGGTCCCGTTAACGCATTAAGACCGTGCGTTTGTGATGGGGACATTGCCAGTGGTGCTCCAATCATCAAGATGACGTGAGCCGCAATCACATACCAGATAGCCGTTTGGGTTGACGTCAACGCCAGCATTAATGCCCCGACCATTGAGATGATAAAGCCGAGACGGGCTGGCATCTGAGCCCCGACATGATCATATAACCGACCAGAAATAGCCGAGACGATCGCGTTCATCAGACCACCAGGAAACATAATCATCCCGGTTAAGGCCACGGGCAATAGCAGACCCTTTTGAATGTACATCGGTAATAAATACATTGCCGACAGAATAATCCCGAAGTTAATCATCACCAGACTCGCCCCAATACGGAAGCCCGGGATCGCAAACGCTCGTAGATTTAAAATTGGCTTATCAACATTCAACTGCCGATGGGTGTACCAAGCCAAGACCAAGATACCAACGACTAACGCGCCGATCACACTAACAGAACCCCAGCCTTGATCACTGGCGAGACTGACCCCCAGCACCAAGCTACCAAAACCCACGGTCGATAAAATAATTGATAAGAAGTCGACTTTAGGCCGCGTAACCTCCGCAATATTTTTCAATGACGTGATCGCAAAACCAAAGGCAATCACTAAAAATGGCACGAACAACCAAAAAATCCACCGCCATGAAGCAACACCTAAAACAATTCCGGCCAATGTTGGTCCCACAGCGGGGGCAAACATAATCACCAGGCCGACCATACCCATGGCCGCCCCTAATTTATACGGTGGAAAGATCTGCATGGCTACCGTAAACATTAACGGTAGAATTAATCCTGTCGCAATCCCTTGAATCATTCGGCCAAATAACAACACGCCAAAACCGGGTGCCGACGCCGAGATAATGGCGCCAACTGCGAAATCAATCAGGGCAAATAAAATCACTTGCCGTGTTGTAAACCATTTCGTAATCAAGCTAGACAGAGGTAAGACCACTCCGACCATTAACATATACCCCGTTACCAACCATTGAATGGTCGCCGTTGACACATTTAATTGCGCCATCAATTGTGGCAAAGCAATATTTAAAGAGGTTTCGGAAAACATCCCGACAAACCCACCAATCAGCATCCCCATCATCGCTAACATGGGGTGAGCAACTTGCACCCGCGCTTTTTTAGCCAACTCTGGCTGGCTACTTTGTACTGAATCCATTTGTTTTCACACTCACTTTCAGTTCAACACAATGGATTACTGTACCAGAAAAAATAATTTTTCGTAAGGATTATTTTTCAATAACTCTAAATTTGTGGTCAGTGGGCGGCTTTTATTGCCGCAATTCGCTGACGTAGATCCCGCAATCGCTGCTGGTCTAGCTCAGGGGCCATCATCGCTTGATCGTATTCAAACTGTAACCGGGGCAAATCAGATGCCGGTATGCCTTGCGCTGTCCGGTCTGGGTCGCGTAGCTGATGGTCTACTAACACTAGCGTCCGGGTTGCCACGTGGTTCCTAAAAACCTGATCGTGGGCCACAAACAAAACGGTGCCCGGATAGCCAACTAAATAATCCTCTAGTGCCTGAACTGCTGGTAAATCCAGATAGTTGGTGGGTTCATCCAAAATCAATAAGTTACTTGCACTAACTAGAATCGTTAACAATTGTACCTTGACCCGCTCGCCACCGCTCAGTTCGGCGATTGGCCGGTTGTAGAATCGGGCATTTAATCCAAATGCACCCATGACCTGCCTAGTCCGATTGCTGTCAAAAACTGTCGCTGCACTGATAACCTGCCAGACCGTTTGCGTTAGGGGCAACGCCGCCACCATATCCTGTTGAAAATAACCCACGCGTGCACTTGGGGCTAAGCGCGTCCCCACTTGGCCCGTCAAAATGGCCGTAATCAGCGTTGATTTACCACTCCCGTTCGGTCCTGCTAAGGCAATCCGTTCACCCGGGGTCACGCGAAAATTCACATCACTTAGCAACTCGTGTTTTTCCCGTTTTAGGTGCAGGTTACGGACCGTAATCAACTGCTTGCCAACCACTGGTGGCAAGTCGCTCGCCAATAATTTCATTGCCGCTGCTTCATGCGGCTTGACCGCCGTCGTCTGCCGGTCGGCGCGATCTTGAAAGACCCGGGCGCCCCGTTCCATCTTCGCGGCATTTTGCTCGCGTACAGACTTGGAGTCGGCCCGTTCACCAGCACTCATGCGATTACTGCCCCGCCGAATTTGGGCGGCCTTTTCATGCCGAGCTTGGGCCGCTTGTCTGAGCTTGCGTCGTTCAACTTGTTCCTGCCGATAGGCACTCTGGGCGGTCTGCCGTTGTTGCTCACGGACCGTATTGAAGGCAGCAAAATTGCCATTGAATTGCGTATAAACATGGTCGTCTAGTGACCAGATCGCGGTCGTCACAGCAGTTAGTAACTCCCGATCATGCGAAATTAACAGGAGCAAACCTGAATAATGGCGCAGCTGCTCTATCAACCACTGCTGATGATTGTCATCCAGATTGGCTGAGGGTTCATCCAAAATTAAAATAGCTGGCCGTTGTGCCAGTGCCCGCCGCACCCGCGCTAACATACTTTGACCACCAGATTGTCCATCCATGGGGGCCAATTGCGGCACCAAAACGACGTCAGCTGTAACGTTCCGTTGACCACTAAACTCATCGTCTTGCCCCGCAATAATCCGCGCCAGTGTCGTTTTTCCACCACCATTAGCGCCGATAATGCCCACGCAATCACCAGTTTGCGCGGTCAAACGATCGGCTGAGAATAGTCGACCATCCGCTAAATCCTTGATTAAATTCGTTAATTTTACTTGTGTCAAAAAATCGTCCCCTTTTAAAAAGCGGGATTGATCGCACAAAAAAAGACGCATTTCCCAATTGGAAATGGCGCCCTCTGCTTACCTATAGCAAACAGTCGGTGCACCATCAATCCCAAATTGCAGGCCCACTCCACCCCTTAAACGGGTGAAGCTGACAAACAGTTGTGGATTGATTAGTTGCGCATCGGCGGAATACCTCGTTCTTTCTTAAAGTAGCCACAGCATACCACAGCTTAAATCACTTTGGCAAGTCGTTAAAACTTAACAGCAATTTTGCTTAAATCCGTGTACACTAGAAGATATCAGTCTAGCAGAAAGTGGAGGAACCCCCATGCAACCCATTCGGATTTTATTTATCTCAATTGAAGGTAACACCCGCAATTTTGTCGAAAATCTCACGGCTTATGCTGCCAAGCAGCACGCCAGCCAACCGGAATTACCGGAAATCACCGCAACAGAAATCAGTGAAACCAGCGATTTAACGGATGAAACACAGCCATTCTTCTGCTTTGTCCCCACCTACCTAGATGGTGGCAATGGCATCGACAACGGCGTTAAGGAATTGATGACCAACGTCTTGGGTGAGTACATTGCTTATCACCACAATGCTCAGCAACTACTGGGTGTTGTGGGTAGTGGTAACCGTAACTTTAATGAGCAATACTGTCTCACTGCTAAGCGCTATGCCACGACTTTTGGGGTACCCTTTATCGCTGACTATGAGCTTCGTGGGGTTCCCAGAGATGAGACCCGGATCTACGACGCGCTGGTCAATCGCTTGAAGGAAGTGACTCCAGCCTCATGAATCCAACTTTAACGACCCTATTTAACCATCGCAGCATTCGCCAATTTACGCCAGAAAAGTTGACAACTGATGAAGTGGCAACATTAATTACCGCGGCCCAACATGCTGCTACCAGCACTTTTTCCCAACAATACAGCGTTATTAGCGTCACTGATCCTGCTAAACTAGCAGTCCTCGGTGATATCACCGGCCACCATTGGTTGGAAAAAGCCGGCCACTACTTTGTTATGGTCGCTGACCAATATCGTAATCAGCAGTTGGTCCCACCTACAGCCACTACAACCACGAATCTACACAGCTTAGACAAGCTACTGGCGGGCGTTTTCGATGCCGCAATTGCTACCGAGGCCATCGTCACGGCGGGAGAAAGTCTGAACTTAGGTAGTACCATCATGGGGAGTATTCTCAATGATGCCGCGCGGGTGATTGACCTGTTAGATTTACCAAAACTGACATTTCCGGTATTGGGACTAGCCATCGGCCACCCTACGGAACATCCCGAACAAAAACCCCGGCTCCCTCAAGACTTGATGCACTTCACCAATGGGTATCAAGCTCTGACAGCTGATAATGCACGACTAGCGGCGTATGACCAGGTCATCCACGATTACTACCAGCAACGGGGGACTCACCAGCGCGATGAAACATTTAGTCACCATATCGTGAGCGAAATGAGTCGTGATCCACAACAGCGAGCGGGTATCTTACAGGCATTGCAGCAACAAGGATTTTTAACCAAATAGCCTTCTATCCCCATCATAAAAACCGCTCTACGAAAAGCACATATTTTCGTAGAGCGGTTTTGTTGTGCAACTAACATCTCTAGTATTGCCCCAACTCATCAAGGTTAGTCATAGGATGATACGACTCTTTTGGCTGTGTAAATAATTCCTACTTTGTTAACGTTTGTTGATACTTTAAGGTTAAGTGTTCTAAGTCCGGTTCCACGGCATCTAAGTTGATTTGGGCGCGGTACTTCGGCGCAACCACCTGAGTAATGACCATCTGTAAATACTCCCGTAACACATTTTGCGTCACAACTTTATGTTGCGTCAGTACCCGCGGCTGCATCAATGCCGCCACGGTGGCTTCCATCTGGATCAAGAACAGTTCCGGCTGCAAGCTGGAATTAAAGGCCCCGTTGGTAACCCCGTTAGTCAAAAAATCTCGAACCTGGTGACACCAACTGGCATAACTCTCTTCAAATTGCTCTGAAAGTTCTTCATCAGCTTGCGCAAGATCACGGCGAAACTTTTGTGAACTGGAGGCAATCAAATTGGCCAAGTTTAAGATGACCTGCGGAAAATTTGTAACACTAGTTTTTGCATCCACCGATTGCGGCACGGATCGCGTTGCCATGAACTCTAGGTATCTGGCAACCACATCCGTCATTATGGCCGTCTTGGATGAGTAATACTGATACATTTTCGTTCGGCTAACGCCCATTAATTTAGCGATTTTTTCCATTTTTAAATCTGCAAACCCATTTTGGACAATAGTTTGGGTAATTCTTCTAATCATTTGTTGCCGCCGTTCATTCTCAGTAGCCATAGGAAGCTCCTTTCCCGTTATCGAAGTTAAAAACAGTATACAATTTTTATTTTAAAAAATCAAAGTGAACAAAAAGAGTTTTTTTTGTTTACTTTGTTCAGAATGGGTGCTATAGTGTTCCTCGTTGGTTACGACTTGAAAAATAACGAAGGGAAGCCTAGTCTATGACTGAAACAAGACGCCGGATCATTACATTTGGCTTATTACTGGCAAATATCATGGCCGGATTTGAAGGCACAATCATCTCAACAGCGATGCCGACCATTGTGGCCGATTTACACGGTCTATCATTAATGAATTGGGGATTTACCATATACTTTTTATTCAATGCGATTGGTACGCCCATTTGGGGACGCGTTGCCGACATTATCGGCCGCAAAAGAAGTTTCCTTTTTGGAACTGCCATCTTCGTCATTGGCTCGTTGCTTGAAGGCCTAGCAACCAATATGATCTGGTTAATCATTGCGCGTGGCATTATGGGAATTGGTGCCGGTGGCATGTTGGCGATTCCTTTCATTATCTTTTCTGAAATTTATCCCGTAGATCAACGGGCAAGTGTATTTGGCTTTACCGCTGCATTTGGCGGTATTTCCGCAGTATGTGGCCCGCTCCTGGGTGGTTGGATTATCGATGTGTTGAATTGGCATTGGGTGTTCTTCATTAACATTCCTATCGGCATTATTTCCATTCTGATTGTCTACTTTGCTTTCCGCGAAGAATCAAAAGAGCGGCACGCTAAGATCGATGTTTGGGGAAGCCTCAGCTTATCAATCGTCATTTTGGCCTTTTTACTAGGGATCCAATTAATCGGACAATCCCATACGCCGGTCATCTGGGCAATCGCCTTTCTTCTAGTCGCTATTGTCTTTGGCTTTTTATTTGTGCGGATCGAGCGAAACACTCATGACCCACTTATTCCTTTACATCTGTTTAAAAATAAAGACATGTTATTGTGGGACCTGATGGCCTTTGTTGGTATGGGATTTTATATTTCCTTTAGTGTCTATATCCCAATGTGGGCTCAAGGAATCTTATTAACTAGTGCGTTGGCCGGTGGTGCAACACAAATTCCTACAGCGGGACTGTGGTATAGCGGCTCCCGGTTTGGTAGCTACCTGTCAAAAAAGCGGAATCATCATTTGACGGCTGTACTGGCACTATCATTTGCTCTCATTGGCACGCTGGTCCTACTTGCTTTAGGCATGACTCCCAACTATGCTTTCTTCATCATTGTTGGTGCGCTATTGGGAATCGCACTGGGAATGTTACTAACAACTTCACAAGTTGGGGTTAGCGAGGCCGTCACCAGTAACGATTTAGCGGTGGCAACAACACTCAATCGGTTGTTTAATACCCTCGGACAGACCATCATGACGGCAATATATGGCCTAGTGTTCAATATTGTTGTCAATCATCAGGCTACAAAATTAGGGTTGCCATCTGCCAAGATTAGCGGATTAACCAATTCCGCGGTGACGAGTGACTCTAAGGCACAATTGTTAATCATGCATCACGTGCTCTTTGCTGGCATAAAGAGTGTCCTTATCGTTGCGTTTGTTTTATTGTTAGTGGCCTTAATTCTTGAGATCGGCAATATCTATTTGACGAGAATTAAAAAACAGTCGGTCCAATAATTGACGCATCTTGTGCTTCAAGACCTAACATTATCCATCAACTGGGAACCCCGATTTTTGATAAGATCAGCGTTCTTCATCATCTTTTAAAGGAGATCTAAAAATGAAATTAGCTATTATTGGTGCAACCGGTAAAACTGGAAATGCTGTTTTAGAAGTTGCCCGTACCCGAAAAATCACGGTTACCGCTGTCGTCCGTAACGCCGCCAAATTAACAGAACCTGTTTCAGTAATTGAAAAAGACATTTTTGCTTTAACCCCGGCTGACCTACAAGGCTTCGATGTGGTTATCTGTGCCTTTGCTTCTTCCAAAAAGAGTGACTACCCCCGGGTTAACCAACATCTTGTCGAGATACTAACTGGAACCGATACCCGTTTAATCGTGGTAGGCTCTGGTGCGACTCTGTTCACAGACGAAACGCGACAGAAAACAGTTGGCGATGAGTTGCCATTAATTATGCGTAATTCCAGCCGCAAGCATCTGCAGGCTCGTCAGATTCTACAGGCTAGCCGGTTAAACTGGACTTATATGGCGCCACCTATGAATTACGTGCCTGATGGTAACGCAACCGGATCATATCAAGTTGGACACGATGTCTTACTCTACGATCGTCATGGCGATTCAACCATCAGTTACGCCGATATGGCCTTGGCGTTGGTCGATGAGGTTGAACACCCTCAAAATGAACGCCAACTTATGACCGTTGCTTGGAAATAAAAAAGTTACCTAAAAAGAGACGCTAGCAGCCGGCGATAATCGCCGACGTCTAGCGTCCCTTTCTTATATCATCAAAACCAAATTTAAAGACTACTCGCCAGCCGCGATCTTTGCCACGTGATGTTCATGAATGGCAATGTAGCACAGTAACAGCAAAGCTAAACCAGCTGCCGTGTAAAGCACCGTGTTGCTGGCAATCCAGCCAAATTTTGCTACCAAAATTCCGATTAAAGCCGTTGCCAACGTTTCACCGAAGATATACTGGAAGAAACCCATGAAGCCTGTCGACGACCCCACCGCGAACTTTGGCACAGACTCATTGACCATCAGACCCACCAAAGTTAGAGGCGCGTAAATCAAGCTACCCATGATGAGTAATACAATAATAATCGCTAGATGACTGGTGCTAAAGAAGTACGTCGTGAGACAGATCAGTAACCCGATCACACACCCGATACAAACGATCGCCCGCCGATCTTTCAGTAAATCAGAAATGGCCCCCATCAAGATAACGCCTGGAACTGCGGCCAATTCAAAGATACCAACTAACCATTTAGCCGTTCCCGGATCAAAGCCTTTGAATTGCGTCAGGTAACTCGGAATCCAACTCATAATGCCGTAACGGACTAAATATAATGACATCGACGTCAACGTGATAGCCCAGACAACCTTGTTGGTCAAAATGTACCGGACGAAAATCTGCCACAAAGAGAGATCAGTTAATTCGGCCCTCGTGGCCTGACCATCATCTAAAACGACTTCGTCACCGGTGTACTCGCCGATGCTAGGTAACCCCACCGTTGCCGGACGATCGGCGCCCGCTAAGACAATGAAGATGGCAATGACAATCGAGACAACCGATGCCGTGTAGAAGACGGCCGCAATTGAATGCGTAAACATCAACGTGGCGATTTGGACCACGGCCACACAGGCAAAAGCACCGGCATTATGCGCTGAAGACCAGACGGCATAGACGGTTCCCCGCCACTTTTTCCCCCACCATAGCTGTACGGTTCGCTGACAGGCCGCCGCACCCATGCCTTGGGCCACCGACATGACCAACATGAGGAGCATCATCACGTAGAGGTTACGCGTGGAGCCCAAGCCAAAGTTCAGGATGGCGGAAATGAAGAGACCGGTGGCCAAATACCACTTCGGATTACTCTTATCACTCAGTGCCCCCATGAACAGCTTGGAAATCCCGTAACCAATCCCAAAACAAGACATAACCAACCCAATATCTGCGGTGGTAAACCCATACGCCTTCATGATGTCATTTTGCTCGGTTGTAAAAATCAAACGAATAATATAATAGCCAATATAACCGATACAAATCGACAACAAAACACCTGTCTGCCGCAAACGATAAGTCCCCACAACTTTTTCAGCAGGAACTTTCACCTTAGCATCTGGTGCGGGCTTCAGAAATGAAAACATAAGCTCATCTCCTATGTAACAAATTGGTAAATCCTTGATACACTTTTAATGTACCGCAAGGTTGATTTGACGTCAATGTAAACCCTTACATTTTAAAATAATTTTGTTCATTAAACTAAAAAATGGACCAACCATTTTCAGGTTGATCCATTTTAATTTATTTTTTAACCCGTGTCAGGTTGTGGTGATTACGGAGCATAACTGCCGCTAAAGCCGCTAGCATAAGGCCCGTAACGGACCAGAACAGTAACTGATAGCTTCCATACTCAATGATTAACCCGCCGTATAATGGGCCCACCGCCCGACCAAAAGAAATTGCCATGTTATAAATACCTTGAAATTTCCCTTTGTCGTTGTCTCCAGCAAGACCATCAATCCAGGCCGGAATTCCAGGGAACCCCGTCATTTCACCAACCGTCAGAATAACCATAGTCACCACAAACATGGTGTAATCTCTAGCAAAGACCAGGAGTAAGAACGATAGAATAAAAATAAGCGTCCCCACCGCAATCTGTGAACTCATTTTAAAGTACGTCCCAATCCGATTAGCCAAGGGCTGACCGAAGACGATCAGGAGTCCATTTAGGGTCCACAACAGACTGTACTTTTCAAAGGAAATTCCGAGGTTCGTCATGTGGACCGAGATCACACTTTCCCATAAGGAGTAACTCAAGTAAAGGCAAAAGACCATCGCCGCAATCAACCAAATGAGCTGTAATTGAGCCGGCTTGGCCGGGCCCTTGACGTGTTGATGGGTCTTGGTCTGAATGTCCATGCGGAAGTCCACCACGAAAATCACTAACAAAGCCGCATAGCTTAGACTAGCTACCATAAAGACCAATTGAACCCCATGATCCATCAGCATCCCAACCATCAGAGTCCCAACAACTACCCCCAGGTTCATACCAATATACAGCCAGTTGAAGACCCGCCGACTACTAATTTCTTTAATATTTGCCGCAAAAGAATTGACGACAGTCATCACAATCCCATCACCAAGACCGATGAACAGGAGCATAATCCCAAAGATCGGCCACCCATGAAAAACAATTAAGGTGAGCATCGGAATAAAGGAACATAACGTCCCGACAAGTGCTGACTTAAACGGTGACCAATTATCAAAGAGCCATCCGCCAAGCCAGTTCCCAACAATCATACATAACGACATCCCTAACAGCGCCACCCCAGCCAATGCTAACGTCTGGTGAAGCTGATTGTGCATATAAACAGTCGTCAACGGCCACATACACGCGGCAGCCGCGTTAAGTAGCAAGGTCGCTGACAGAATCCCCACTAAACTGACCTCTTTTTTGGTTTTCCACATTTACTGTCCCTCACTTATTTTGAACTTCTAGCTTCATTGTCGCATATTTCACTAAAAACCGAAACTCTTAACAGCTACGATCATTGTTAAACTGCCATTTTGAGCGAAGTGGCTAGTCGATTCGTGAAGATCCAGTAGTTGGTCAGCCCCGGCAGTTAGCTGATACGTATAAGTGTAACCAAATAAAAACGATCATCCCTTCCTAACCGGTTGGCATGATCGTTTCGCTTTGATGATAATTAATTCTAATTAAGCCTTAGTGAATGCCCACTTAGCAGCAGGAGCAACGCCGGCCTTGGTTGAGATAACCTGGTTCTTACTGTTGACCACCTTGAACTTCTTAGCAGACGTGAAGCGTAGATACATCGTTTGCTTCGTCTTAGAACCCTTTGGTGTGTAAGTAATCTTCCAGAAGGTTGGCGTCTTAGCAGATACACTATACTTCGCGTAAGAAACCAAAGTCTTGACCTTCTTACCATTCTTGTACAGGTATTCATTCAGACCGGTCTTTTGGCTGAAGACCCACTTTTGTGAGTACTTGTTGGCCGTGTTAGACGTCCACGTCCCAGTTGGCGTCTTTACAGAAAAGCTGGCCGCACTAGTCTTTGAAGAAGTCGTCGACTTTTTCGTGGTTGTTTTCTTAGTAGTCGTCTTCTTTGTTGACGTGCTCTTAGTCGTTGCCGCCTTCGTTGAAGCCGCTTGGACCCGGATAATCCGGTAGAAATAAGCCTTCGTCTTCGAATTGGTAGCGTAGACGTAAACGTTAGCGTTCTTCTTTAACTTCTTGGATAGCTTAATACTGTACTTACCCGTGGTCTTAGAAGCCGTACCACTGGCAAGGTTCGTCTTGGCATTCTTTGTCGCCTTAACGGTAATCTTGGACCCCTTAGTCGCCGTTCCAGCAACCTTCGTGGACGTGGTGTAAATCGCGTTAACCTTTAAGCTTGGGCTGACGTACGTTGACTTCGTTGCGGCATGTGCCGTGGTAACTGCAGTAGCTGGGACCGTTGCGCCAACAGTGGCTAACGTGACTAACCCAGTCAAAGCAACCATAAATTTCTTCATTATTCCTGACCCCTTAGTCTACCGGCAGTAACCCACCGGCACTTATTTTTTTAACCGATTGTTAGTATAACAGATTTTTTACAGAATCGTGACATAATCTCGCGGAGTTTAGGCTTTTTTAATCTGGCTTAACTTTAATTTAACGCCAGCGTTTTACTGAGCCAAAATGTTTGCACCACCTGAGTAAAAAGACTAACTTAATGTTAGCATTTTAATTCTTACGAAGGTGGTATTTCAGCATGGAAAAAACATTTACATTTGATTCCGATTTAACGGTCAATCGCCTAGGCTATGGGACGATGCAACTCACTGGTGACGGCGTTTGGGGACCAGTTGCTGACCCAGATAATGCCGTTAAAGTGATTGAAACGGCGATTGATCACGGCGTTAACTTCATTGATACTGCCGATGCTTACGGGCCCTTTTATGCTAACCTCTACTTGCGAGATGCCTTGAAGAATCGCCCGGACAATCACGTGATGGTTGCCACCAAAGTTGGTAACACCCGGCAAGGACCAGATGTCTGGACACCAGTTGGCGTTCCTGCCTACCTTCGACAACAAGTTGAAATGAATTTATTTACGCTGGGTTTGGATCACATCGATCTCTTACAACTTCATCGGGTTGATCCGAATGTTCCGTTGGCCGACCAGATTGGCGTTCTAAAAGACATGCAAGACGAGGGTAAGATCAAGCACATTGGCTTGAGTCAGGTCTCTGTTGACCAGCTCAAAGAAGCTACGGCCATCGCTCCCATTGTTTCAGTTCAAAACATGTATAATCTCAGCAATCGGCAAGACGAGGACGTCTTAGATTACGCAGATGCCCATCACATTGCTTTCATTCCATGGTTCCCACTAGCTACTGGTGAACTGATCAAAGACGCTACGCTGACGAACATTGCGCAAAAATACAACGCTTCGCCCGCACAGATCGCGTTAGCCTGGTTGCTAAAACGTTCTGACGTTATTCTGCCAATTCCAGGCACTAAGTCTAGTGACCACGAATTGCAAAATATTCAGGCCCAAGACATTGACCTGAGTCAGGCGGACTTTGACGCGTTGAAGGCCTTAGCCAAGTAACATCTGCTTATTAGTAAAAGAGAGATCAAGCACGGTTTGTGCTTGGTCTCTTTTTATTTTGGCTCTATTCGATTGAAGAAAATCGAGCACGCCCCTTTAGACTAGAGTCCCAACATCTTCTTAAATCGCTTCTCATTACGCTGACTGTGTATCGGCACCATGAAGCGTGTGGTGTATTTGGCTAAAATTCCTTGTTTATAAATCGATTTAGGATTGCTGAAGGTTTCAAAACCAACCTTGCCACCTTTATAACGCCCCATGCCAGAGTACCCGACGCCGCCAAATCCCATTTCGTGAGAACCCGCGTGTAAAGCGAGCTCATTGATATCAACGCCGCCAGACGAGGTGTGCCGAATAACCCGGTCTAATTGTGCCTTATTTTTGCCAAACACATACATGGCCAATGACTTTTCGTGGGTATTTATGAACGCAATGGCCTCATCTAACGTTTCATAAGTGAAAATTGACAAAATCGGGCCAAAGATTTCATTTTTAGCAATCTGTAAATCTGGGTCGGGATTAATGGCTAACGTCAACGGAATCAATCGCTTGGTGGCATCGGGTACCGCATCGTGGTTCGGATTAATGGTCAGTAATTGTGTCCCGCGCTGTTGTGCTTCTGCTAACATCCCCGTAATTCGCTTATAAGCCGCATCATTAATGATCGCTGAATATTCTGGATTATCGCTATATGTGGGAAATGCCTGTTCTAACTGCTCTACAATCAAGTGAATATAATCCGTCAACTGGTTAGCCGGAACCATCGCGTAGTCAACATCTAAACAGATTTGACCACTATTGCCCGATCGTCCCCGTGCAATTTTTTCTGCTGCCAGTTGTTGATTGGCGTCCGGTAAAACAACCGCTGGATTCTTCCCGCCTAATTCCAATACCACTGGTGTCAAATTAGGCGCGGCGGCAGCTAAAATCTTTTTCCCAGTTTCTGACCCCCCAGTGAAAACAAATTTATCCCAATTCAAGGCTGAAAAATGGACCGACACATCTGCTTCACCAGTAATGACAGCAAACGTGGTCTCGCTAACGTACTTTTTTGCCAATTTTTGTAATAAAGCTGCCGCCTTGGGCGTGTACTCAGATATTTTAACCATCACTCGGTTTCCCGCCGCAATGGCTTCAATGGCTGGGTCAAGTGCCAGGTCGATCGGTGCATTAAAGGGTGACATGATCCCCACCACGCCTAATGGCTCATTATAGACATATTCCCGACCCCCACTAAGTCCCATCAGACCTAATCGCTTTTTGTCAGGCTTCATCCATTTACGCAAATGCTTTCTGGTATAGGCAATAGTGGTTAAGGGGCCCGTTAGATCTGCCCCAATAATTTGTAATGGATCACGCTGATCAAAATCGGCTTGCAAGGCCTCAACAAAAGCATTTAGATTCTCTCGTAACAGTCGTTCAAGTTGATCCAGCGTTGTTAATCGGGTCGCTAAGCTCATAGGTTGTGCGCGATTGTACTGTTGCCGTTGGTCCTCAAAAATTTTAGTCATTTCTACATTAGTGGTCATTTATTTTTTCTCCTTTTTTAATCGAATGTTCGTTTAATCATAACGATAAAAAATAACCCGTTGCCCGGTTTATTCTTTTAATAACGCGTGCATACACATATCAATAACTTGCTCAATTGAAATGGTTTGGGCCGCCAACTGATTGGTTTTACGTGCTTTAACATATAAAACAATAGGTGCGTAAGCAAAGCCTAAGATCACGGCGGCTGAGTCCGTTACAAATTGTGGCGCATGACTAGTGGCTTCAAATAACCGTTCGAAGCCTCGGTATGACTCCGCTTGACTAATCTGTAAATTATTTCGAACTGGAGAACTGTTAAATTGTTCGATAATCATTAGGGCTTCATAATGTTGCATGCCAAATTCATACAGTGCCCGCATAAATTGCTGCGCAAAGATAACTGGATTATCAGTTGTCGCTTCAATATTTTTCAGTAAAAAAGTGGCTAACATTTCTTTTTTTGCTAAATAAACTTGTTTCAACACATCTTCCTTATCCGTAAAGTACACGTAAATCGTTGATGAAGAAATGCCACTTGCTTTAGCAATCTTGGACATTGAAACTGCCGCAATTCCCTCGTTTAAAATAATATTACTGACCTCATCAATAATACTCGTTTGTTTTGCCGTATCTTTTTCTCGCATGATTGGCTCCTTTTAAAAGATCGATCGTTCGATTATTAATATAACGCGAGCCATTAACTTTGTCAACCACCAGCACTTTATTTCTTGACAGCTAGCCTCATTTATACGGTCCCCGTGCCTGAATATCCGATAGACTCCTCGATAAGTTCATCTCACGCCGATCCTTGTTTTGATAATGTCCTCATGCAAAATCAATCAACACCTGTATCCCATCACCATGGCCTGCTAGTACTTGGGTGGTCTGCTCTATCAACTATCTTTCCATAAAAAGTCTATTTTGATTTAAGCGCAGCATTACAATCATTTTTGAAACGCCTCCGTTCACCCTCACATATGTGGGGAATACGCTGCATAATGGATAGGCTTAAGCACTGACTTAGGATCACCCCCACACATGTGGGGAATACACTATTCGGGAATCGGTGTGATATAATCCACGAGGATCACCCCCACACATGTGGGGAATACACTAAAGAATCCTTGATATACCAGCATTTTCGTTTAGAGAAAACAGCAAATTTTATCACTTTGACTATTAAAGCATACCCTACTCATATTTGATTAACAATCATCTATCCAACTGGAATTTGTGGCCTTACTTTTGTAAGTAATTTCGACTTAGATTGCTAGTAACGATCCAGGTGCTTAATCTACGTAGCCAGGCCGCCAAATCACTAGCCTGTTCCAAAGTATCGTGACTACCTTTTGATACAATCAAAGGATAGAAGACTATATAATACAATAAAACGTAGCCGCTACTCCGTTCACCGCGGCTAACAACTACGCTTTTATATCTTGTACTTTTTAGCTCATCTCGCGTCGATCTTTTTCTCGATAATACTCGCGCGCAAAGTCGACCAGCGTCCGCATCCCTATCGCCCTGGCCTGATGGTGCTGCCCCAGCGGCTGTTGGACGACCTGCTCCGGATGGGCTTGGCAAAAGGCCGCTCCCATCACATTAAAATCATCATATGGTTCCAACTCAACCATTTGATAAGACCGCCACTGGGGCTTACCCGCCACGCTAATGGGCGCCTGTTCCTCGAAAACCGGACGGCCAATGATCGATTCTGCTAAATGAATCGCCGTAGCCGTTTCAAAGTCAGTGCCTAGACACACGACCTTGGCATTCAGGTCATAAAGCTTTTGCAAAGGCCCTTGCGCACCAAAAGGCAAATCTAACGTCGGTGTCGCACAGATTTGCGCCGCATTCCGGCCCCAAGCCGTCATTGAACAGGTTGGGTGCCCACTGCGTTGCGT
>NZ_AZCP01000004.1:0-15357 GCF_001433855.1 Levilactobacillus brevis ATCC 14869 = DSM 20054 | reverse complement strand
AGGCGGGCATTCCAGCCATAACTTTAGCCTGCAAATCCTGCCGCACGGGGGGATACAGCCATTCGCGTGGGTCTGTATAGTCTGCCGACTGGGCCGGCATCACAATATTGCCTTGAGACAAGGTCGTTTTGAGCGCCGTCACCAACGTCTGCTCCCCCCCAGGAATGTAGCCAAAGGCACTCAATGAGGTGTGCACCAAGCAAGAATCCGTGGCCCGCAGACCCAACCGGTCAAATAAGTCATATAAATCTATTGCCGTCGTTACTCGTGTTATTTCTCGTTCCTGCCAATTGGTCATTTTTTCAGCCCCATTTAGGTTAATCAATCGTTAACATCACTTATATCTAGCATACCATTTTCATAATTACATTAAAATCTAATCATTAGAAGCGTGAAATGATTCCTCATGCCCATATTCTGTTAAACTAAAGTGGTAGCGATTTCAATTCTAATTGGTGAGAAAGTCGCTTCCATTTGTTTTCAACAAAAAGTTTTTCATTTTCATGAAAATGAATTTTGATGTAAACGTTGTTTTATAAGTATTGCAACCGGTTGTCCAAATTTAAAATTCTTGCTTTAAAAAGATCGCGTTTCATAAAGAAGTAGCGTATAATACTTTGTGAAGTGGTCTAGACATCAATTAGACAACTCGCTGCGCCACTCCCGGATTTGCTCCCGGTAGTGACAACATCATATAACAGGTTTTAAATTTTGGTAGAAATCTTTTAACGTAATCACACTTAAGGAGTGACGATCTCGTGGCAACTGAACGTACAGCTTTATTCATGTTCTTCGGGGGTACCGGTGACTTAGCTTACCGTAAACTCTACCCTAGTCTTTTCAATCTTTATCGCAAAGGTAACTTACGGACGCATTTTGCCGTTATCGGAACCTCTCGTCAAAGCATCGACGATGACAAATTCCGAGCTGCAGTTAAGAAATCCTTAGCTGACAGTGGTAACCGTGCCGATTCTAAAGAAGCCAGTGACTTTATCTCTCACTTCTACTATCAATCACACGATGTTACCGACACGGCGCACTACTCTGTCTTGAAGGAACTCGCCGAAAAATTGGATAAGAAGTACAAGTTACAAGGTAACCGGATCTTCTATCTATCCATGGCACCACAGTTCTTTGGAACCATCGCCCAAGACTTGAAGACCCAAGGCTTAATGTCAACAGACAAAGACGCCTTCAACCGGTTAGTTATCGAAAAGCCATTCGGTCGTGACTTCGATTCTGCTAAACAACTAAACGACGCCTTAAGCAAGTCCTTCGAAGAAGAACAAATCTTCCGGATTGACCACTATTTAGGTAAGGAAATGATTCAAAATATCGAAGCCTTGCGTTTTGGTAACACACTGGTTGAATCCCTCTGGAACAACCGGTACATTGATAACATTCAAGTTACCCTTTCTGAAAAGTTGGGTGTTGAAGAACGGGCTTCTTACTACGACAACAGTGGGGCTTTACGTGATATGGTCCAAAACCATATCATGCAAATTGTTTCCCTGTTAGCTATGGAACAACCCGTCGCCTTTACGGATACAGATATTCGGGCTGAAAAGGTTAAGGCTCTACGGAGTTTACGGGTTTACAACGTAGCGGACGCCGCAACCAACTTCGTTCGTGGTCAATATGGGTCCGTTAACGACCAACCTGATTACCGACATGAGGACAACGTTCCTGTTGATTCCACCACAGAAACATTCGTTGCCGGGAAGTTATTATTTGATAACTACCGTTGGTCAGGGACACCATTCTATGTGCGGACGGGTAAGATGTTGGCTGACAAGTTCACTCGAGTGGATGTTGTCTTCAAGCGGCCATTAGTAGATATCTTCGCCTTTCCACAATCTCAAAACACCCCCTTGGCAGCTAACGTTTTGACGATCTTCGTTGAACCACACGCTGGTTTCTCATTACAATTAAATGCCAAGACCAACGATACTGGTTTCCAAACTGAACCAATCAAGTTGGACTACATTGTGGGCGCCGAAAAGTCTAAGGACACGCCAGAACCTTATGAACGTCTCATTCATGACGTCTTGAAGGGTGATGGGACCAACTTCTCAAGTTGGCCAGAAGTTTCCTACGCTTGGAAATTCGTTGACCAAATTCGTCGGGTTTGGGACTTACAAGAACCAAACTTCCCGAACTACACACCACATTCCATGGGCCCTGCCGCTGCTGAAGAACTTATTCAACGCGACCACCGCGAATGGATTTACCGTTTAAATAACTAAAGATTGTGTTTCAAAAGGGTCATCATCGACGTTCAATCGGTGATGGCCCCTTTTCGTGTCGGCACACGCATTCAGACGTTTTCAATCGTAAATAAGTTAGTCCCATAACCTTTTGTTTTTGGAAATTATTCGTTATACTTCAAGTGAAACGCCATGACACATTTGAATTATTCGTTATGTTTTAAATAAACATCGTGACATAAAGGAGGTTATTAAACATGACATTTAGTCCCTTAAACGTCCCCATTTTATTACTTTCCACATCACTATTAACATTAACCCTTGCCAATGTGCAGCCAGTTACCGCCCACGCTACTGCAACATCTGTTTCCCTGGCTGAGAAAACAACAACGAGCACAGCGACCGCTCAGTTATTCACCTCTCCTGTCAATCAGCCGCTTACGCTCACTGCCGACACGTATCCGCTCTACAACAATGAGGGTCAGGAAACAACTGACACACTACCCGGAAAACAGCAACTAACGACCACAAAAATATTAGTCGACCCGCTTGCTGGAACTACTTACTATCGGGTGCAAGAAAATCCAGATCGATTTATTAAATATGACGCCACCACCGTTAATCTCAAGCACACTTTGACACTTAACTTTTTTAATACGAGCGGCGGGTTGATTGCGAACCCGGTATCCTTTCGTATGACTCAAGGCAATGACTTTGATGCCATTGCCAGTGATCTCAAAGATCAGTACGCTGCTGTTATTGATGGCTTTGTTTTCAACAAAACCACGGTGGACAACACTACTGATCCTTATAACACCCAATTTAACTTCTCTTATGACAAGGCCGGTAGTTCGTCAACAGATGAGTCCCATACTTCGATACCAGCCAGCTCACTTCCGTCATTATCTACATTAACTAACGAGAAAATCCGGCTAACTAGTCCTAATGACTATTCATTATATGATAACGGCGGTAACAATCTAACCACTGGTAAAACAACAGTTGCCGGAAGCTCTTATTACTCCGCAACTGGATTATATCTATTTCATCAGAAACTGACTAATGCCGACAATGTTTTTTATCAAATTAGTCCTGATGCATTCATTAAAGGTGACAACACAACCGCCCTTACCAGTCCTATCACTTTCAAGTATGAAACTAGTGATGGTCAATCCATCAAAACTGATAGCATGTTAGATACTGGCTTGGTAACTGGTGATGACCTAAATAATCTCATTAAAGAACTGCAGACTTGGCAACCCACCATCGATGGCTATACATATCAAAGTGTTAACCCAACTGCTGATACACTAACCTTCAAGTACACGCCAACCAGTACTTCAAGTAGCTCTGATACCAGTAGTCCCTCATCTGATAGCTCACAGTCTAGCAGTTCCACGTCCACTGATTCCACTGCTAGTAGCTCGCAGACCAGCAGTTCAACTTCCACTGATTCCACTGCTAGCTCTGATACGCACAATTCCGTCGTTACCAGTGCTAGTTCAACCCGCCCTGATAAAAGTATTGTCCCTAAAGGCGCTGCGGTTACCGCCATTCGCAAAATCGGGGTGTACCGCGACGTTCAATTCACCAAACAGAATCGGCGACACTGGTATCAACGGCAGCCCCAAACTAAGCGGCCTCAATTTGTCGTTACCGGTTATGCTCGAACCAAAGCAGGGACTCTTCGTTACCAGATTCGCGGTGTTAACCACCACTCGGCAACCGATGGCCAACGTGGTTACATTACCGCTAATTCTAAATTTGTAATGCCCACTTACTACCAGGCCGCGCCTAAACGGATTAAGGTAATCAGTCCTCATGGGGTTAATGCTTACCGTCAAATCAATCTAACCCAAAAGAAGCGGCATTATCGGGTAGGCACGACTATCACCGTTAAAGCGATTAAATCCTATCATTTAACAACCCGCCTCGTCCTCAGTAATGGTACGTATGTTACTGCCAATAAGATCTTAGTTGCTAAAAAATAATCGCTACTTTTTCATTACTCTATAAATAGGCAGTTGTAGCAGCATGTTAATTGGCATGCCGCCACAACTGCCTATTTATACGATTAAAGGCCGGCCTTGTCCATCCGAATATGGGGCGTACCATTAAAATCAAATACCGCGCCGATTGCCGCGTAGCCAAACTTTTCATAGAAATGCTGCTTATCAATCTGCGCTTCAATACTAATGGCTTCTCCGGCAAAGTTACGCCGGATTTCCGCTTCAATTTGGACCATTAATTGACGCCCGAGCCCAGTTCCCCGTTGTTCCGGTATCGTCAATACTCGGCCAAATGTCACGTGGCCCGCTTCGCGAAACACGCGCGCATAGGCCACTAGTTGTCCTGCTTGATATCCCAAAATGTGCCGAGCCACTTTATCAGTTGCATCGATCTCCTGATATGGTCGATGTTGTGCAATTACAAACGTTCGAATACGTTCATATGCAATATCGAAGAACTCTTCTCGTGATAACTCATCAAATGATTTAGCTTGCCATTCCATGATTAATCTCTTCCCTCTGTGGTATACTATGGTTATCTATCTTACACTTTTTAATTGCATATGCAACTACCAAAGGAGAAAATTATGCCCAATGCTTTTCGTAGCATCGGCCTGATTGCCCGAGCGACTGCCGCCATGGGGAATAAGCTGTTTCAAGCCGATGATTTAAATAACAACCAATTTATTTTTCTGATGCGGATTGTTGAGACCCCTGGCATCACGCAGGCTGAACTGGCCACCCAGCTGCACGTTGACCCATCGACTTGTTTACGTGCCGTCCGTAAACTCATCGCCACTCAATATGTCACCCGCGGTACCGATGCCCACGACAAAAAACGCCGGCCATTACTCGCAACCGCCAAAGGACAAGCGATGTATCCAGCGCTAGAAGACTATGAACAACAAATCTTGTCCGTGGGTACCCAGGGCCTGTCGACTGGCGAGACGGCCCTTTTGGAAGAATTGTTAGCCAAGGTTGCCCGCAACGTCCGTGATTATCAAAATCAGCACTAATTTTCAGTCCATTCGCTTTCAGCTAGACCAATTTTCACTTTTTTTCAAAAAATAAGACAAATAAGTTTCCTTTCAAATTGTTCAATGCTACACTATCTGTTGGAAAGTCCGTTATTAATTTTGAAACGAAAAGGAAGGTTACTAATGGCAGATCAAAAAGCAAATATTGGTGTTGTTGGTATGGCTGTTATGGGCAAGAACCTAGCCCTTAACATTGAAAGTCGCGGTTACACGGTCGGAATTTACAACCGTTCCGCTAACAAGACTGAACAAGTTATGAAGGATCACAGCGAAAAGAAGCTGGTTCCTAGCTACACGGTTGAAGATTTCGTGAAATCATTGGAAACGCCACGGCGGATTCTATTGATGGTTAAGGCTGGTAAGCCAACCGATGCCGTTATTCATGAACTCTTACCATTGCTTGATAAAGGTGATGTCTTGATTGATGGTGGGAACACCAACTTCCATGACACCATGGCCCGTAATGCTGAACTCGACAAGTCCGGGATCAACTTTATTGGGATGGGGGTTTCCGGTGGTGAGCTGGGTGCCTTGCAAGGTCCTTCCTTAATGCCTGGTGGCCAAAAAGAAGCCTATGACTTAGTTGCACCAATTCTTGAAAAGATTGCTGCTAAGGCACCTCAAGATGGCAAGCCTTGTGTGACTTACATCGGCCCTAACGGCGCTGGTCACTACGTTAAGATGGTCCACAACGGGATCGAATATGGTGATGAAGAGCTGATCGACGAAAGCTACAATATTATGCGTAATGTTGCTGGCATTTCTGTTGATGACATGGCTGACATCTTTAAGGAATGGAACAAGGGTGAACTCGATAGCTACTTGATCGAAATCACAGCTGATATCTTAACCCGTAAAGATGACTTGGGCGACGACAAAAACTTGCCAATCGTTGATGCCATCAAGGACCGTGGGAACAACAAGGGGACTGGTAAGTGGAGTTCCGAAGATGCGTTGGACGTTCAAGTCCCACAATCTGTTATCACGGAATCCGTTTATGCCCGTTACATTTCCATGTTGAAGGACGAACGGGTTAAGGCTTCGAAGGTCTTACCTGCTGCTGAAAAGCAAGGTAAAGCTGACATCGCTGACAAGGACAAGTTTGTCGAAGAAGTTCGTCAAGCCCTCTTCTTTGGTAAGTTGATGAGTTATGCCCAAGGCTTCGAACAATTGCGCTTTGCTTCTGAAGCCAACGATTGGGACTTGAAGTTCGGTGAATTAGCACAAATCTGGCGTGGTGGATGCATTATCCGGGCCCAATTCCTGCAAAACATCACTGATGCCTTTGACAAGGATCCTAAGTTGAGCAACTTGTTATTCGACGATTACTTCAAGGATATCGCCGGCAAGTATCAACAATCCATTCGTGACGTGGTTGCGATGGCCGTTCAAGCTGGTATCCCTGTTCCAAGTTTATCAGCTGCTATCACTTACTACGACAGCTTCCGTGCCGAAGTCTTGCCAGCTAACTTGCTGCAAGCACAACGGGACTACTTCGGAGCCCACACCTACGAACGTAACGACCGGGAAGGTAACTTCCACTATTCATGGTACGAAGAACAATAAAACTGATGACTGATTCAATCAAGTAATTGAAACGCCGCTAACCCATCACTATTGATGTGGTTAGCGGCGTTTTTGGGTTGTCGTATAGGTCACTGATAGTTTATTATAATAAATAATATGCCGATGGACTTCATCCGGTCTCCGAACAGAAAGCAGGCTCATGCAAATGAAACAACTCTTGCTACGTAGTACATTAACGATTTTATTTTATGGGATTTGGGTCATATGGCTGTGGCGGTTAGATCACGTCTTTATGATCGACGATAGCCCAGCAATTTGGGAAGCCATTGGTTTACTCCTCAGTGGTATTGGATTATTGCTTTGGATCGTCTGGAGTCTAGCCCATTGGAAGCAAGACCCTGAATTAGGCCTTAGTGGGCTCTTACTCCTCTTACTATTACCAGTTATTGGTATTCTCCGTGGCCAGCTGGCCCCCGTTATCCCTCTTTTATCAATCATCACCTTCTGGTTACTCGCAGGTGTATGTCTCGGCCACCCAGCAAAGGATCGATCACTGGGCTGGCTATTGGGTGGCACTGTTGTCCTGAGCTTATTATGCCTGCTGACCCCTTCAACGAGTGCTCGCCTCTACCTCGCCGGATATCGTTCCCCAGCTGTGGCGATGAGAACCCAATTATCTGGTGACCAGTATCATCAGATCACTACCTATAAATTCAGTCATCCCGACACCACAGAAGTCCAATTAGTCGGATCAGCCACAGATCCCTTTTTATCCGTAGACGTTCATCAAGTAGGTTGTCTTTATCTTCCCGTGGAAGATAAATGGTGGATTGGTGGCTAACGGTCAGGCGTAATCATGAAAAAACTATTCGCTTTAAGTCTGGACACTTTACGAAAGCCCGCCGTTCTTCAACAACTACATCTCATTGATATTGGTATTTGCTCATCAGTTGGTGCTCATTAAAGGGCCGATTTATGTCAATGGCCTTATTTTTCGAACTGTACTATCGACATCAAAAAAGGTCAGCGCCTCATGCGCCGACCTTTTTATTAGCGACCTATTGCCGCGTGTGACCACCATGAGCGGTCCCCATTAAGTTATCCGTTAAAGCCAGTTGAATCGCATGGAGGCTTTCCCAGTGGTCAATTTCGGTAGCTAAGCCAGCCTGCCACTGTGCCTTCTCACGACTCTTCGCAATAAATTGGTCCCAATCCATGTCGGCAGTGGTCCGGTCATGGGTCTGCCGCCATTTTGCCCATTCATCCAGATGTTTCGCTAATTCCAGGGCTTCCGGTGGGGCTAATACAACATTTTCAGTCATAACCGTAACCTCCTTAGCAAAAATACTGACAGTCACTCTCAATTACTACCCTTATTTTACCAAGAATGTTGCCGCCTGGCGATCATTATGCTCACAATTGGTCAAGCCGCTTTCTTACTGGTCAATGGCTGCTTACTTCGTTTGGCGCAACCAATTCTCAGCTTCTGCATATAATTGATCAACATCAGCTGGACGATCCGTTCCCAATAAATTAGCACTGATTTTCCCACCAGCCGCTTGGCGCACGTAAGCCAAGAATTGGTATGACGGACGTAACCCAACCAAGTCTTGTGGGTTAATATGCAAGTCCTGCCCCGCAATAACCGGACGTAAATCATCATTTTCATTAATGGATGTCATCTGACTAATCTTCCAATCGGTCGTTCGTTTTTCTACGCGATACAATAAGCGCCGATAGGACTCAATCTGAGCTAACGTGCCATTGACCATCATTCGCATGTGAGTACAGGTGGGTAATTCCACGTAGGCCCGGCGACCATTTAGATGCACCACAGCGCCACTATTATTGCCAACAATGGCAAACCGCGGATCAACCTCAGTCGACTCCGCATTAAGAAATGTTGATAAAGGCCCTTGTTGCCAGCTAGTCGCTACTGTCGCATCCGGATAATAACAATCTGCAATTGCTGGGTTGTGCCGTGCCCGAAACAACCGCTCACGTGCGACTAATTCACTAATTTCCGCAATATCTTCGCCTCTACTCATATAACATATCCTCCTTATCGGTCGCCCGCTGACATTTCTCGCCGATCAATGACTTCACTATCCAAGAACCAGTGGCGATGCCAGTCACCACTCAAAGCCGTAAAAGGAACCGGGTCTTGACCTGTGGCAACCACTCGTTCCAACAAATAGTTACGTAGAATCCACGGATCATTTAATGATTGTTGCGTCAGAGTAAATAGATGATCCAATTTGGTTAAACTAATATGTAAGTCGGCCGCTACCTGTTCTTTCGTTAGACCGGTTAAAATAAAGTTAGCGTGTAATTCTTGCCGTGTTGCTACTAATTGTTGTGCATTTAATGACATCGTACCAGTCTCCTTTTTATAGCTTGAATAACTGTTCTGCTGTCCCGTGGGCAATTTGTTCGCGTTGCATAGGGGTTAACTTTGCGTGGGTTAAAAAACTGCCTGCTGTTTGTGGCTGTTTATAGGGATAATCCACAGAAAATATCAGGTGGTCAGCCCCCATTTCGGCTAACATGAACTGTAATTGTGGTTCGCTTAAAATCCCACTGGGCGTGACATAAACGTTGTGCCGGTAATAATCACTGAAGGGGTGTTTCAAATCGGTATAGGCGGCCAATTCATCATCCAACCGTTCGAGAAAAAGGGGCACCAACTCTCCCCAATGCCCCGAGATGATTTTAAGCTCCGGCAACCGATCGAAGATCCCGCTGACAATCAGCCGGATAACTTGAATTCCCACATCCATGTGCCAACCATAGCCTGCCGATGATAAAATTCCGGTTACCACGTCCGGCCAATTATCACTGGCAAAATAGTGATCCGTGATCGACTGTGGAATAAAAGATGGGTGGAAATATATCGGAACATCTAAGGTTGCGGCTTGCTCAAAAATGGATCGTCAAAAAATTTTCCTTGGTAATTTCCTTTGAGCAATACACCACGAAGTCCCAGTTCATTTACTGCACGACTCAACTCCATCGCTGCGGCTTGCGGATCACCAACTAACAAAACCGCTAAGCCGGCATACCGCGTCGGCTGGCTTGCCACCTGCTTGGCTAACGCGTCATTGGCCAATTGACATAAGCGGATAGCAACTTCTGGCGTTAAGTTTTGGGGCGATGAGTTTCCATAAGATAGCACTGCCAGATCGATTCCTTGGGCATCCATATAGGCCAAACGATCCGTTGTTGTGTCTTGCATCTCTGCTGGTGTCGGCAAATTATCCCGCATATAACCTAATAACCCTGCACTTAATGGTGGCAAAGCTGATTTCCCAGTGGCCGCAGCAATTTGGGCGGTGACCACCGCTGATTCAATGTGTTCTTCAGTCGCAATTAATCTCAAGACGACAGCTCCTTTTTAATGATTGTGCCGCTATTATAGTCGATCTCATCTGATAAAACAGACCCGTTTTGAGACACTTCCCCATTAGGTGTATCATTAGGCTATGTCAAAACTATCAATTAATAGTGATCTCCACATCGATCACCGCACCCACCAAACCCATGTAAAATTGATGACTGCACTTCTCGCAGCCTTTACGGCCCACCAGCCAGCCCAAACACTCACCGTTAGCCAACTCTGTCGTGAGGCTCGGGTCAGTCGTGCCACCTTTTACCGTCATCATCAAGATATTGGTGACATTGTAACCGTCGCCTATCTCATTACACTGCGAGAATTAAGTGATCAGTTGTCAGCATTGCCGACTGTTACTTACGGTAATCTAACAAATGCTATTGTCCATACTATGGTTGCTCATCCCCAATTGCCCCAATTAGCAGCTTGGCTACACGTTGAACCCCGCGTTATTTCACTAGAATCTGGTTTGGTTCAACGCGTTTTAGCCGATTTAGAAGTCGATGACCAGCAACCGCAATTTACCGCTACTTACTTAGGGAACTGTTTACATCAATTTAATTGGCAGCTAAGTCAAATGCGGCCGCAATTAACACTGATTGAGACTGCCCGTCTATTTAATCGGCTAATTCCCAATGTTTTACAGTCGGCTAGGATTACCCCTTAAATTAGACCAAATAGCCCCGCTCGTCATTTATGGACGAGTAGGGCTATCTTTATATCTGGTTAATCACTTGTGAAATGGGTTGATCCCCACTCAATAACGGAATGGTCTTCCCAATCGTCTGTGGTGCGTGGAGCGCTGCCACTAGAAAGGCCGCCAAGTCGGCTCGCGGAACGCTTCCCACTGCTAACGGATCACTCTTAACTAAGCCGGTGCCCGCGTGAAAGGATAACGCGCCTGGCTGTACAATTGTATAATCAAGGTGGGTTTGCCGAACCAGCCAGTTATCAGCATAAAATTTCGCAACATACAGCGGTTTTAACGGATCGGCCCAGCGATTACGATCCTCCGCAAATAACATGCTAATCATCAAAAATCGTGAGGCTCCGGCAATTTCAGCCGCTTGCATCGTTTTAACGGCACCGTCGAGATCAATTAATAATGTCATATCAGCTTTAGTTTGACCACCAGATCCTGCCGCAAAGATTACCGCATCCATTCCCATAATGGCGCTAGCAAGTTGCTCTGGCTTGGCTAATAGATCCATTTTGCGGACAGTTAGCCCTTGGTCCAGCCACTCTTCACCATCTTCTGTCGGCCTTAGCCCGGCCACCGGAGAGTCACCCGCGGCTAATAGCTGTTGCATCAGTAAGCGACCAACCTGCCCGTTCGCACCCACAACCAATACCTGCATACCCATCCAACCCCTTTTTTTCATTTAATTTCATTATACACGGTCCAGTTTGTGAAAAAAAAGAGCCGCTGGTCTTTACCCCATCTATCTATCTGCCATATAATGAAATCAGGGCACCGATCGACACTTGTCACGACCCAGATTTTTGAGGAGGTCTCCAACTTTGCAAAACCCAGAATTAACCATTACTGACTTGGACGAAGCCGCACAACAAACCGCATTAACTGACTTTGCCCACTTTTATTTACGTCACTACCGGACAAATGATTTGGAAATCATCGCCCAGTACAAGGTAGACTACGCCATGAACGACATTAACATGTATCTATACGCCAACCAGTATTTCCAACCTCAACAACTAGCGGCGGATGTGTTAATCAATAAACGGGATTTATTCTTGGCAATTCTTCAAACGATTAATCTGCCATACAACGCCAATGGCTCCTTAAAGGACAACTCTTGGGATAGCTGGTATCAACAACAATATGCCACTATCGATGAGGGTAAGTAATCCTTCTTTAACAACGGCTAGCGTTTCATAAAAAAATCGGTCACCTCAGTATTAACCACTGAGGTGACCGATTTTTTAGATTATATTTTGCTTAACCCGGGAAATGTTAGATCTTACCCACTAAGTCCGTTCCGGGCTTCAAAGTCTGTTCACCAGCGTGCCAATTAGCTGGGCATACCCGGTCACCATGTTCAGCCACAAATTGGGCCGCCTGTAGCGTCCGCAAAATTTCACCAGCATTGCGACCAATCCCCATATCATTAATCGTATACGACCGGACCGTCCCCTGCGGATCAAGAATGAAGACCCCCCGGTATGCCTGACCCGACTGGTCATCTAAGACGTCGTAATGCCGCGCTAAGAGCCCCGCGGGATCGGCAATCATTGGGTAGGTCACTTTACCTACTTCGGCGCTCTGTTCATGCCAAGCTTGATGTACAAACTCGGTGTCTTCAGAAATACTGTAGATTTCTGCACCAACCTGTTGAAAAGCTTGGTAACGCTCGGCCAAGTCACCCAGTTCAGTCGGGCAAACAAAGGAAAAGTCAGCTGGGTAGAAGAATAGAATCGACCAATGCCCCATTAAATCTGACTGTGACAACGTGTTAACCTCACCATTTTGAAACGCATTAACCTGAAAATCAGGTAACGCCGAACCAATGTAATTCATGATAACGTCTCCCCTCAATTGGTAAAATTGATCACACTCCTAGGGTAATCGTTTCTCTGAAATAAATCAATAATGATTCTAAACTAGAGGTAACAATTCTTTTACTATCAGGTGTTAGACCAGTCGCCTTACTTATTATAATAATTATTTACTGTAACCAACACTTTTCTCTTGCACTCTTTTTGAAAATCAGTTAGTATTAACACATAGGATAAATAGAAGCTGTTAGGTGAGGCTCCTATACGGAAAATGCTACTGCTCAGAAACGTCGAGAAACGCCAATGAGTCAGCTGTTCAGGTCAATCGAAGGCCTGATCTAACGTAGCTGTTAAGTGATTAACTACGCCGTATAGTGCTAAAACTCAACGACTAGCTAGACACGTTTACAATTTTTTGTGCGCTTAGCTGGTTGTGGCTAAGTGCTTTTTGTTTATCCACAGTTGTCACTGTTGACCAATTTAGGAGGTGATTGAACATGACAACGCAACTTATAGATGATCCTGGAGCGTGTTATAACTCGCTGGTGGGAAAGTTATTGTCTGTTCATCCCTCTTGGTTGACGCTTTGAGGAGAACACCCCTAGCTTTCCCGTAACCGGACACCGTAGCTTGATGCGGTGGTTCGATTAACTAAGATTAAACTGAATCGGCTGGCCACTTTACTTCAGATGCTGTCGGCGTTGCAACCGACCGCAGCGCATCTGGATTTCCCGTACTCGCTTGTGCGCCAGCTGGATTCACCCCACTCGATGGATAACGCAAGCTAGAGTTACTGGTCTTTCTCGGCAACTGACCGACCGCTATGCATTGACGTGCTAGTCGTTCACGTTCGCTTCACTATTGGGGGAACCCAACAGGGAGGAACACATAACGTAACTGACGCCGTTTCAACGAGTTGGCTTTTAATCAAAGCTAATCGATACGAACCCTAATACCAAACCAATACGGTTATCACTGTAACGTGACTAGCTCCCATGGGCTGATGGGAATCACCCCGCAAGACTAGCCGCTGAGCACTGATGAGCTGGTATTAACTAACATACGCTTAATAAAAAAAGAGAGACCATTCGTTGATGAATGATCTCTCTTTTTTTATTTGGCCTTCGCTGCTCGTAACTCGCGGAGGTAACTTTGACTCTTATCTTCACTAAATTCATGTTCTGATTTTCCAATAATCACCGTGGCTAGTGAGTTCCCGACCACGTTCACAGCCGTCCGTCCCATATCAACTAATCGGTCAATACCGGCGATAAAGGTTAACCCACTCATTGGTACGCCAATTGTTGAAACAGTAGCCAGTAGCACCACAAATGAGGCACCAGGGACACCAGCCATCCCCTTACTCGTGATCATCAGTACCACTAGTAAGGTAATCTGTTGTCCCAGGCTCAAATGAATATGGTAAGCCTGAGCCAAAAATAACGCAGCTAATGATTGATAAATAGCCGATCCATCCAGGTTAAAGGTGTATCCAGTGGGAATAACGAATGAGACGATCCCCTGGCTAACCCCAAATTTATCCATTTTGTCGATTAATCGGGGAAGCGCTGCTTCAGAACTGGCTGTAGAAAAGGCCAAAACTGCCTCATCTTTAATCACATAGAGCAGGTCGCTTAATTTGAAACCAAACATCCGCGCGGCCAATCCCATAAAAACCACGATGAACAACAGCATGGTCCCATAGGCCAAGATAATAAAGTAACCGAGTGGCGCCAAGGCTGACAGGCCCATTTGCGCAATGGTGACCCCAATCAAAGCACAAACCCCGATGGGAGCGGTGTGCATGACCCAATTGGTGACTCGAAACATAACTTGGGATACGGCATCGAGAAAATCAACAATGATCCGTCCTTGCTTCCCGATAGCTGCCGTTCCCAAACCAAAGAAGACGGAGAAGAAGATGACCGGCATCATATCCCCTTCAGATAACGATTTAAAAATATTAGTCGGGATAATCCCCATCAGTGTGGACCAGATCCCTGTATTGCTAGCAGATTTCGCCGAGGAGACATACTGGCTAATATCCGTGCTATGTAGTTGGTGAATGTTAATAAAGTCACCTGGGTGGAAAATATTCCCGATTAACAGCCCGAGTGCAATCGCGATAGTGGTCATAATTTCAAAGTAAATGATCGTTTTACCACCGACACGCCCCAACTGTTTAATATCACCCATGTTTGCAATACCAACTGTCAAACAAGAAACCACAATCGGCAAAACAATCATTTGAATTAACCCAATGAACATATTGCCGATATTCTGCATGGCCGTAATGGCTAACTTATTTTGATAAAAAATAGCCCCCAAAACAATCCCTAAAGCCAGGCCAATTAAAATCTGCCAGCCGAGGCTTAATCGATAGCTACGATATTTCTTCATACGACTTCCATCCATTCTCTCTTAAACTAGTTTTTAACCGCTTTGTCATACCTATTCATCATAGCACACAGGCACACTAGTGGGAAGCTACGGCCCGGTAAGATTAACAGCTTTGATTTCTTTTAACTGTAGTAAACCAACAACTGCAATTACTCATTGTGCCCCTAAATAATTTTATTTACAAAAAAAGTGGAACCCAATCACTGGGTTCCACAACTCGCGTGGCAACGTCCTATCCTCGCAGGGGGCGATCCCCCAACTACTATCGG
>NZ_AZCP01000003.1:242238-465279 GCF_001433855.1 Levilactobacillus brevis ATCC 14869 = DSM 20054 | reverse complement strand
CCGCTTGAGCATTACCGTCTTTAACTTACCAATTTCGGACATTACGTGAATCGGACTTGTCATGTTTATTTCCTCCCATCACTTAAGTACGAGTTCATCATACCTCCTGTTGAAAGCGGTTTCTTATATTTCTTCGCATTTAGAATGTGAAAGATCATACATTTTGAGTTGGCACTTGAATATGGCAAAATATATATACATCTAAAATGTATATCCAAGACATTAAATGAAAATATCCCTTAAAAATTGCATAAAATTAGATTATGATTTTTTGATTAGAAAATCTATTCTCAAAATATTGTACGCTAAGTTTTCAAATTCAACAAAAAAGATAGACGCCTCAAGAATCAGATCGATTCTTGAGGCGTCTATCGGCGTGCCCAATAGATTTATTAAACACCTGAAATTAATACTTCTAATACCAACAGTATCCCACCAAAGGTGAGAACAAATACGACTACCGGCCAAACAAATCTAAACCAGTGAGAATATTTCATATCCAACATCTGCAAGGTTGCCATAACCAAACCAGTTGGCGCTAAGAATAGCATGGCATATTGTCCAAATTGATAAGCCGTTACGACGGCAAACCGTGGAATGTTGACGGTATCCGCTAATGGTGCGAAGATTGGCATTGCCAACACAGCCAATCCAGATGAAGATGGCACAATGAAACCTAGTATAAAGAATATAAACATCAAGACGAGAATAAAGATTGGACCACTCACATGAGCAACTAGCGACGAGAAGTATTGTAAAATCGTATCGGAAATTAGACCCTCGTTCATAACTAAATTGATTCCCCGGGCTAACCCAATGATTAATGAAACACCTACTAAGCTCGATGCACCTGCAACAAAGGCATCAACCACCCCTTTTTCTCCTAAGCCATTAGGACCCGTTGCTGTTAAAAACATAATAATAATAGCAAACACCAAGAATGACGAGGCCATGGTTGGGAACCACCAGCCTTGTGACATAACTCCCCAAACCATAATTGGGAAGGTCACAACGAATAATGTTAAAATCAATTTCTTTCGCATGGAGAAACCGGTCTTAATTTGATCGTTCGTAGAAGCTACTGACCACATATGATTAAACGATTCACGATCCTCATACGTGTATGAAAAAGTTGGTTGATTTTTTACCTTTTTGCTATACCAATACAGGTAGAAGATGAGGAAGGTAGCTGCCACTACTAAACCAATGATCCGCCAAACAATGCCTTGTGTAAAATCAATTCCGGCCGCATTGGATGCAATGACCGCAGAGAAGGGGTTAATCGTCGAAAATGCTGTCCCCACTGAACTTGCCAAGAAAATTGCTCCGACACAGACGATCGAATCATAACCCATCGCAATGAAGATTGGCACTAAAATGGGATAAAATGCCACTGCCTCTTCTTCAATCCCACACAGGGTTCCCCCAAGCACCATCAATATGGCTACCAAAAAAATTAAAAGAAATTCATGGCCTTTCGTCTTTTTTGTCAAGGCCATTAGTCCTGACTCAAAGGCCCCACTAGCTTTAACGACCCCGATCAGGCCACCTAAGACAAAGATGAAGACCATAATGTCAACCGCTTCAATGGTCCCACGCACCATACTCCCAGTTACTGCCCATAAACTAGCTGGCCGTTGCTTCAAACGTTGATACGTATTAGGAATAGAAACGGCTTCAGAAATTCCACCCGACGTAAATTGTTCAATATTAATTTTAACGCCAAGCCGATCTAATTCCTTCTGCGTAGCTGGAACCCGAGTTGTTTTGCCAGTAGGATTCTTAATTTGTAAACTAGTTGTCGACTGATTGTACGTCAACTTTGCATAACTTCCAGCCGGAATGATCCAAGTAGCCATAACTGCTAAGATTGTCAAAATAAATAAGATCACAAATGCACCCGGCATTTTAAGCTTAAATCTTCTTTTTGGTGGTTGAACTTCAGCATTCGCCATTGTATATTCTCCTTTCGTTATTTACAATACCCAGTATAGAAAGCGTTTTCGTAAAACTTCAAATTGCTTCAAAGTTGATTTAAAAATTAGGAGGTGGCCTATGTTCAAGCCTACACGTTTTATTAGTCGCAAACGTTCTCAGCGTATTTTGTTAGCGGCCACTTGTATTGCATTAGCTTCTCAAGTGAACTTTCAAACTTACACGCCCGGATTCATCTTAACGCTGTCGGTTTTTCTGTTGCCGATTTTTCTCTACTTCAATGGCGACCTTAATCCGATTCAATTAACTGGTGCCATTGCATTAGCCTCACCAATTTTCCGCGGTGTCTTACTGTTCATTAGCCACGATGCCAGCTGGACAAACATTGCCCAATTCATCGTAACCGACATGGCTTTCTACTTATGCTATGGCATTTTGTATGATCTACTCTACTGGCGACGTGGTCAACGAAATAATAGTTCCTTTTTCTTCACCATTCTGTTGTGTGACTACTTAGCAAACCTACTAGAAGTTAGCCTGTTAACTGGATTTAGCCATTATAGCTATCAGTTATTTCAACTCCTATTCATCACCGCTTTAGTTCGCAGTCTTACCAGTTGTTTGTTAGCATTCCTATACCACTACTTCACCCTCATGATGCGTGCAGAAAATCACGAGCAACGCTATTATCATTTCATCTGGGTGGCTTCATCCGTAAAAAGTGATGTTTATTTTATGCAAAAAAACATTAGTGAGATTGAAAATGTCATGAAAAATGCCTATCAATTAAATCAAAGCTTACAAAGTTCAGCAAGCTCACCCCAAAACCAGGCCATGGCACTAAGTATCGCCAGAGATGTCCATGAGATAAAAAAAGACTATCAAAATGTCATGCGTGGTCTCGGTGACTACTTTGATGACGGTCAAAATGGCCCCATGCAGCTTGCCGATATTTTGAAAGTCACGCTCACTTACATTCGTTCCGCAATCCGGGAAAAACACCAGGACGTTATCATTGACGTCCATAGCGATGTTGATCTCGTCATTCCAAATCATTATTACGTTGTTTCAATCCTATCAAACTTAATCTTTAATAGTGTTGATGCACTTGCCGGACAGCCGCATGGCCTCATTCACGTTACAGTTGCTGATAATGATACAACTATTCTGCTTAATGTTAGCGATAATGGCAGTGGTATCCCTCCGGAAACTTTAGCTTTAATCTTTCATCCTGGATTTACAACTAAATTCAATGAAGCTACGGGTGATGTCTACCGTGGCATTGGCCTCTCACATGTTCAAAACATCGTTCAGGATATCTTTAATGGACACATCCAAGTCTCGTCCATCCCTCATCAAGAAACCAATTTTCAAGTAACCCTCAGTAAACAACGTCTTAGTCAGGAGGTGTCTGCATGAATTTCTATATCATTGATGATGATCCGGCCATCCCACTTGTTCTACAGCAAATTCTCGAAAAAGAGGCTACTAACACCGTTGTGGGAATTGCCCACACTGCTCAGCAAGCCTTACACGATCTACTCTTCATGCATGTTGATATTATTTTAATCGATTTATTACTGCCTGATCTATCCGGTATCAATCTTGTTCAGCAACTCAAGGCCCGAAATACGCAATCACGCTTCATCATGATTTCTCAAGTTCGTGACGCCGATCTCCGTGCGGAAGCTTACCAGGCTGGCATTGAGTTTTTTATTGATAAACCCATCAACGTTATTGAAGTCAAAATGGTCGTCGAAAAGGTCGCGCAAAGTATTCAGATGACTCGTCAACTCACGGATATCCAATCATTAGTTGATGGCCATTTGCCCGCCCAACCTCTACCGGTTAATCCCCATCAAGATGAAAAAGATCGTATTCTTTCAATACTTAAAATTCTGGGGATCTCTTCAGAAGCCGGTTCCGCCGATATTCTGTCCGTTTGCCAATTAATGTTGGACCAACAGCTTAGCTTTCGCGAAATTGACTTTCATCAAGCCTATCACATCACCGATCACGAGAAGAAGATCATGTTTCAACGCATTCGGCGGGCAATTAAAGTTGGTCTCACTAACTTCGCTCATCTTTGTATGGACAATATGGGCGATGAAATTATTGTGGAACGAGCGAACCTGCTCTTTGAATATAAGAACGTTCGCAATGAGATGTTATATCTTGAGGGCACTCGACAAACTGGTGGTAAAACATCACTCCAACATTTTTTTGACGGATTAGTTCAAACTTAGGACTAATCACTTTCTCAGTTATCAGCATAACTCATGCAATTTTAATCACAATCTTGTATAATCAAACCGCTTTCATATATTTATTTAAGGAGTGATGATTATGCAAGAACCTTCAGCCAAGCCGAAGCGTCGCTTTAAGATGCCCTCGGCCTACACCATTCTATTTTTCATCATCATTATTATTGCTATTTTAACTTGGATTATTCCCGCAGGTCAGTACTCTACTGACAAAGCCGGTAATATCATTGCCCACACGTACCGTGCGGTAAAAGCTAATCCTCAAGGGATTTGGGACGTCTTCATGTCGCCAATTGTCGGCATGGTTGGTAATGACAAGACCTCTGGCGCTATCGATGTTTCGTTATTTATCTTAGTCATTGGTGGATTCTTAGGAGTCGTCAACCGAACCAAGGCGCTCGATGATGGTATCGCAACTATCGTTCGCCGTTTCAAAGGCAAAGAAAAGTGGTTAATTCCGATTCTCATGATTCTCTTTGCTGCTGGTGGAACTAGTTATGGTATGTCTGAAGAAACCATTGCTTTTTACCCCTTACTGATTCCAGTCATGATCGGTGTTGGTTTTGACTCATTGGTTGCAATTGGTATCGCACTAATTGGTTCACAGGTCGGCTGCCTGGCCTCTACAGTTAATCCATTTGCAACAGGTGTCGCCTCACAATCCTTGAACCTAACTCCTGGTGACGGCATTGGCTCACGTGCCTTACTGTTAGTCTTAACCACTGCTCTCAGTATTTGGTACGTTTATCACTATGCCGCCAAAATTGAAAAAGATCCGACGAAGTCTTACCTCTATGAACAGCGTGACGAAGACCGCGCACGATTCTTAGTCTCGACAGACGCTGATCAAGGAGAAATGACTGGTCGTCAAAAGAGTGTATTGTCGCTCTTCGGGTTAACATTTGTTTTGATGATTATGGGGCTGATTCCTTGGGATCAGATTAACTCACATTGGACTTTCTTCACCACCTTTACTAAGTGGCTAACCGGAATTCCATTTTTAGGCAATCTCCTGGGCTCCGACATCGCCCCAATGGGGACTTGGTATTTCTCCGAAATCACGATGCTCTTCTTATTTATGTCAGTCGTCATTATGTTTGTCTTCAAAATGAAAGAAAGTGACTTCATTGAATCCTTCTTCAGTGGCATGAACGACTTCATTGGTGTAGCCATTATTGTCGCCGTTGCCCGTGGTATTCAAGTTGTCATGAATGACGGGAATATTTCTGCTACTGTGCTACACTGGGGCGAAACAGGTTTATCCAGTATGAGTTCCGCTTTCTTCATCATTCTAACGTACATCTTCTACATTCCGATGTCATTCTTAATTCCATCCACATCCGGTCTAGCCGCCGCTACGATGGGAATTATTGGACCAATTGGAAAGTTCGCCGGTGTTGCACCTAGTCTCGTGATCACGGCTTATCAAGCCGCCTCTGGCTGGGTCAACTTGATTACACCAACCTCCGGCGTAGTCATGGGGGCTTTGGCAATTGCTCACGTCAACATCAATGTTTGGTGGAAATTTATTGCCAAGCTCATGATCTATCTGTTTATTTTAACCTGTGTATTCTTAGGTATTATGGCCATACTCTAGTATTTAATTAAGGGAGGAACCTCTTTATGGATAAAATCGTTACGGAAGTTGAACAAGATGCAGCAGTTGCTGCTTTGAAGCGTCTTATCAGTCACCCCTCTTACACCACGACGGCGGCCCCTGGTGCGCCATTTGGTCAAGATATTCGGTTAGCCTTAGATGAAGTTCTCGCAATTTGCCATGAAATGGGCTATCACACATACGAAGACCCTGATGGCTACTATGGTTATGCCGAAACGGGTGATGGTGACGAAACATTTGGCATTATCGGTCACGTTGATGTTGTCCCCGCTGGTGATTCCAGTGATTGGGACTCCGATCCTTACACCGGAGTTGTCCGTGATGGTGCTATCTTTGGGCGCGGCTCTCAGGACGATAAGGGCCCTTCTATTGCGGCGATCTTTGCGGTAAAGGCTTTGGAAAATCGCGGTTATCATTTCAATAAAAAAATTCGATTTATCTTTGGTACTGACGAGGAAACTTTGTGGCGTGGAATCGCTAAATATAACGAAAAAGAAGCGCCTATCGATCTCGGTATCGCTCCCGATGCTGAGTTTCCACTAATTTACGCGGAAAAGGGCTTACAACAATCGTACTTAGTGGGCCCTGGTAGCGATAGCTTACAGTTAAACCTGGTAAATGCCTTCAATGCTGTTCCGGCTAAAGCCCCTTATGATGGTCCCAAACAGGCCGAGGTTCAGGCTGCATTGGATCGTCATGGATTTGCCTATGAAAAGACCTCGACGGGATTGGTCGTTACTGGTAAATCCGTTCATGCTATGCTGGCACCGCAAGGAACTAATGCTGTTCTTCGCTTGGCCATCGCTCTCGATGACGTCTTTCCTATGCCGGTATTAGACTTTGTTGGCAAGTGCTTCAAAGAAGATGCCACGGGCGCTAACCTATTGGGTGATGTCAGTGACGAACAATCAGGCCATTTAACCTTTAATATTTCAAGCCTGACCATTACTCCAACCGAATCACGTATGCAAATTGATATGCGGATTCCCGTCACAATCGACCATGATCAACTCATCAATCAAGTTTCGACAGCCGTTAAGCCTTTTGGTTTAACTTATGAAAACTTTGACTACGTTGCCCCGCTCTACGTACCAACCGATAGTGATTTAGTTAAAACTCTGATGAGCACCTACCACGACCTGACTGGCGACGATACCCAACCCCAAATTTCAGGTGGCGCTACCTTTGCTCGCACGATGCACAACTGTGTTGCCTTTGGCGCGATGCTCCCGGGAACTCCCGACTTCATGCATCAGGTCAATGAAAATTGGGAACTCAGTCGCATGTATAAAGCGATGGATATTTACGCCGAAGCTATTCGGCGGCTTTGTACAGATTAAGACTATCTAATGTAATCAAAAAGCTTCAGCCATCTTGGGCCGAAGCTTTTTGATTACACCGATATTTTTACCGTGACTGTCGCTTGGCCTCACGATGCATGAGCCCACTTGTTATCGACAGCACAATCGCACTGGCTAAGGTCCATCCCAGCAATCCCTGCGGTCGATTATAAGCATAAATCGGCGCTAATTGTAATAAGTGATGTTGCCGTGCTGCCACAACAATTATCACCACAATCGCTATCCAACAAATCCCCGTTAATCCATAAATCCCCTTACGCATGGTTTCATGCCACCTACTTTCCATGTTCATCATACACCACCAGCCCGCTTGTGCGATCGCCGTTATCCAAAGATACTGCTAGCATCCCCTGCTTTTCACAATCACCCTGCTCAAAATTTGCTATAATGAAAGTCATTGTAATAGCTTGATTTGGAGGGCATTATGGCACAAAAAGATTTTCAGTTAAATATCCCGGCTGATATTAGTGAACAACTACAATTAAATAAAGACACTCCAGTTAGACTGGTCGTCAAACGAGATCGACTCGTCGTCCAGCTAGAAGAACCACGACGCCAATTTTTTCAGCACCAATCACTCCTGTGGCCCCTCGCCACGGCCCTGATAGTCAGTCTGCTGTTTTACGGTTATGGCATTCACCAAGGACTACATACCCTAAAACTCGTAGGTAATTATTCCTTAGCTACCGCCATTATCATTCTCGGGGTAATCATGGGAGCTATTTTATTCGCTGGATTTTTTATCCATGACCGCCATAATCCGCAGAATCATTTTACTAAAAATATCTACTGGCGTAACTTCCCCGTCATTGTCCTATCGTTCACCCTGATTCTTGGTCTAATTTTGACCGGAAGCATGTGGCTACTTGGGATGCTGTTTAACGGCGCCAGCTTTGGATTAGCAACCGCCAGTATTATCTTATTTGCGTTTAGCAGTGTCACTAACACAGCTATGAGTTACTTCGCCTTAATGATCGACGCCAGTGTCTTATCGACCGTCCTCACCCTCGTAATCATTAGCGGTGTCGTCATCGCGATGGCGGTTAACAATCAAAAATATTGGTGGCAACACAATCTTAGCTTTCTTGGCACCACTGGTGCTTCCAGTGGCGGTTGGCAATTTAACGCCACGCTGATTTTTTCAGCATTGCTGATGATTGCCCTCATCGACTACCTGTTTGTTAGTCTGCAAGAATCGTTTCCTCGCTCCCGTCGATTATGGGTGCTACGTGGCTTATTGACGCTAACTGCTGTTGATTTAGGATTAGTGGGCGTTTTTCCCAACAATGCCAATTCACACGCTCTTCATGACCATTTTGCCGTCTTTTTAGTATACTTAATCATCGCTCTAATCGTTGGTGTTCGGTGGCTACTGCCCCAAATTACACGAGACTTCTTGCTGTTGTCAGACGGGGTCGGAATTGCGCTAGTGGTCGCCGCGCTCTTATTTCAAGTGTTTGGCTATTTTTCCTTAACTGCCTTTGAAATGATTGGTTTTGTTATTTCCTTCGGTTGGTTATTAATGTTGCTAGATCGTATCGAAGTGCTAATCGCAACCGGGACTGCTGGGTGGATTAAACAACCAGAATAAATCGACTTAAAACTGGCTAATCCCACATGGTTGGGACTAGCCAGTTTTTTAATCCGGATAATGATAAGTTAACTCTGCCGGTGTATAGGGGCGATCCGTTCGGGCGGGACCAAAAGCTGTATCCCCCACTTCGATCCCACAAGTCCGAGCCGCTGTAATCGCAAATTCCCGAAAGAATTGGAAACTCGACGTAATGATGCCATTATCCACCACCACCGGTTGCCGCACTAAATTCTGTTTCGGGATAAACGGGTTTTTCGCATAAGTCTCTTCAAAGAGGCCACCAGTAAATTGGGTCTGATCTAATAACCCTGCCTTAGCCAATAACACTGGCGAGCTGGACATTGCCGCAATAATTGGTCGACTGGCCGTATTTAGTTGGCGTAGAAAGGCAACATTCCGCGAGTCAGCTAGCGGCACGTGATAATTGTCAATCCCCGGCAAAATCATTAAATCAACAGCTAACGGATCAACCTGGGAAAAGGACTTTTCAGCTAGGACCTGTAACCCATCTTCACCCAAATAATTCTGCCGATCCGCCCCCACTGTTGTGACCGTCCACTCCTCTTCTTTAAACGCCAAAATTTCAGTTAAAACCGCTACTTCAAAATAACAGAAACCTGGATACAACATCACCAACGCTTGCTTCATCGCTAACACCTCCAGTTATTGTCCTGATTATACGCCTAATCCAAAGCTATCTGAGCTTTATTTACCCGATGATGGGGTTTCCTAATCAAGATAAAGCCGCCTTATTTTAGAGATAGACCTATTCTTTTAAAATTAACCATGGTATGCTAAGTTTACCGGTTGCTTAATTTTGTTTTCAGGAGGTTCTCAGTTATGGACACTATCTTCTTACTCTTATTTCTGGTCGTTGCCGCGATTATTGCTAACCTCATTCATTACCGACTAACGCGGATTCCAGTGGCATTTTTACAGATTGGCATGGGGTTATTACTGGCGCTCCTGCCGGTATACCATAATTTCCATCTGGAGCCAGAAATTTTTATGTTCGCAATTATTTCCGTATTGATGTTTAACGATGGTCAAAATACTAGTCCAGGACGGCTTACTCGTCAAGCGGGAACCACTTTTTCACTGGCCATCGGACTGGCAATTGTTTCCATTATCATCATCGGGGCCGTTACTCACCTCTTACTGCCAAGCCTATCACTAGCCTTGGCCTTGGCTTTAGGTGCCATTATCACGCCAACCGATGCCGTAGCCGTTTCGTCAATTACTAGCAATATGCTGGTGCCCACAGACGTGATGCACACCCTTGAAAACGAGTCCTTGTTCAATGATGCTTCCGGCATCGTTGCCCTGAACTTAGCCATTGCTACTGTCGCAACTGGTCAGTTCTCAGTTTGGCACGGCATTGGCAACTTCTTCTACGTATTCTTTGGGGGCCTATTGGTCGGCTTTATCCTCGGGGCTATCATCGTCAGTCTCCGTTTACGGCTGATTAAATTAAATGTTGACGCACCGTCGATCATTGTGCCAATTACCCTTTTAACACCTTTTGCTGTCTATTTCGTTGCCGAATCCATCAATGTCTCCGGCATCTTAGCCGTGGTCGTCACTGGTCTCCTTCACGGAATTCAACAAAACCGGTTACGTTTGACCAGTTCGCGATTACAGATTGTGTTGACCAGTACCTGGTCAGTGGTGGCCAGCCTATTAAACGGCATCGTGTTTGTCCTTCTGGGTCTCTCGCTGCCACAAGTAGCGACCGATCTACATCGGCAATCCGGCGGCACCACACTTCCCATTTTATTGGGATTAGCGCTTAGCTTATACGCAGTCATGACAATCCTCCGTTTCTTATGGACCCGCTTCAATCTCGCTCAAGTTTTCGCCACCAGCCAGGCTGAACGAAACAAGAAAAGCCTCATCATTGCGCTTAGTGGGGTTCACGGGACGATCACGTTAGCGATGGCCTTTTCACTACCACTCACACTCAATGGTCATGCTGTCCCCTTTCGAAACGATATGATCTTTATGGCGTCAATTGTAATTCTAATTAGCTTGCTGGTGCCCACATTGTTGTTGCCACTGCTGTTACCACAGCGGCAATCCACCTTTACTAACGCTGAGTTAGCAACTGCTAAAAATGCCATGGTTAACGACGCCATTCAGATGATTGCCTCGCAACACAGCGATTCGGTCAATGCCAGTCGCGTGGTAAACGTCTTAGATGGTCAGCGGGTTGCTGATCCCCAAGTTAACCGTACGCAGTTAGCCCAATTATTCGATCATTGCTTCGATCTTGAGCACGATATCGTCACGAAAATGCTACAGCACCAGCAAGTTTCCCTTGAGATCGCCCAGCTTTACATGCGCGCCGCAGAAAACACTTTGGTTCGTTATCAGAAAAATGGTTGGCAACGGAGTTTGCTCTTTTTACGCTTCAATCTCGTCAAGACCTTTTCCTTAACCTCAGCTTCCCGGAAACGACGGCAGGCGATTCGCCAGCAACGCGATAATTGGCGTAGTCTCAGTCACGAAGAAGCCGTCGCTAAGAAACAACACACGCACCAACAACTGTGTCTGATTGACCAACAAACTTATCCAGCAGTTATCGATTATTTGAATGAGCAGTTGACCCATGCCCATACACGTGAAGTTGCTATCGTGCGGACAGCATACGATCAACGCCACCGACAATTGGTTGGAGAGCAAGACTTTATTGACGAACAAAATACGCTACTCATTGCAGCTTTTCAGCAAGAATATAACTATATTCAGGATCAGATTACAACTAAAAACATTAGTCGTGAGCTAGGTCAGGCTCTCAATGAACAAGTATCCACCGACCGATTGGCTTATTTACAGTCAATTGATACCGATTAAGTCAACGGGCTCAGGAAAAATTCTGGGCCCGTTTTTGTATCATCGTCGACCGGTCTTATAAATATCTTTGTTGGTTAGTTGTCAGCCGACATCAGACTTTTACACAATCAACATCATCCTTTTACATCAACTTAGTATTCTAAGTATGTACCAAACCAGAGGAGGAGATTGTGATATGAACAAACGCACAAGCACTTTAGTAACGGCTCTATTATTAGCAACCACATTGGGATGGCAACAACCCCTGATGAACGTCTCGGCAGCTACTCATGCTAAAACGACTAAGACGGTCAAGACTGCTGGGGCAACCAAGACCAAAGCGACTAAGGCTAAAGCTATTAAGTCAACGGCCACTCACATTAAGTTACAGGGTGCTAGCAATGCCCGCGATCTCGGCGGTTATGTCAACCAGCACGGGCAAAAAATTAAAGTCCATCGCCTCATTCGTGCAAATAGTTTGTCACATTTGACCAAGGCAGACCAAACCAAACTAGTAAAGACCTACCATGTTGCCACCGATGTTGACTTACGAACCACTACCGAACAAAAGCAAAGTCCCGATGTGCATATGGCCGGCGTTAAACTTGTCAAAGCCAATGTTTTTAAATCTTTCGGTGCCTTCCCAGACTTTTCTAAAAAGGGCGCTGGCGCTAAGATGATGGAAAAATCCTACCACGACGCCGTAACCACGGCTCAAGGTCGAAAAGCCTACAAGTCACTATTCCACCAACTTTTGATTAATCCTAAAGGCAAGGCCGTCCTATGGCACTGCTCAGCTGGTAAGGATCGGGCCGGTATGGGAACTGCCCTAGTTCTGTCCGCCCTCAAGTTTGACAAAAAAGCGATTGCTCAAGATTACTTAAAGTCCAACACGTACTTAGCCCAAACAAATAAGGAAAACCTGCAGAAGATGGAAGCTGGCTGGAAGGCCCAAGGTAAAGAAGTTACCCCAATTGTCGTCGAAAACTTTAAGGCACAAAATGCCGTTAAGATGGCTTACCTGAACACGATGTACAAAGCTATTGATGCCAAATATGGCAACATGGATAATTTCTTACACAAGGGGTTAGGTCTCTCCAACACGCAATTAAAACAACTTCAAGCAAACTATTTAACGTCTGCTAAATAAGCTATTCATGATACGTAAAAAGGACGTGACTTTCATCGCGTCCTTTTTGTTCATTCTCTTTACCAGTCCAGATAATGACCATTATTCGGCCAAGATCAGAGCGGATCTCAACATCTCGTCAATTGCATTAGTTTTCCGAAGACTTTCGTTTCAGACCGAACCAACTCACAACTGCAACCAGCAAGGCAATTCCCCACTTCGATGATATCGATGCTTCATTCGTTTGCGGTAAGCTCATCTTGGTTGTTGACTGCTCAGCTACGCTCTTCGTAAGTTTAGTTGTGGTCGCTACTTCTGATACCCGTGCAGCCTGACTACCCCGAGCCGTTTTTATTTGCGTTACTTGGTCAGCTGCTGAATGATTCCCCTTTTTGTCCAATTGCTTTTCTGGTTGAGTCGATCTCTTTTCCGAGTTTCCCGGCCGCTTGCTTGGGTTAGACGGCCGATTATCTACGGTTCCCTGATCTCCAGCACCACCTGTTGTGGTCTTTGGATTCTTAGCATAAACGTAAATTATCGTATCATCCTTATTAAAAACCCCACTAGCATTCGCTGGCGTTTCGGCAAGTTGATACCCGTTCACCGATACAGGTGACGTCTGATAAGTATCTCCCTGCGCACCTGTGATCACTTTATCTAATGCTAGCGGCGTACCATTAGCCGTTTGATAGTGGACGATCACCGTTACCATCGTTGTAACTGGTGGTATAACAACCGCTTGCTTGGTATAAACAAAGGTCACACTTTGTGGCTGATCGGTAAATGTACCTTGCTGGTTCCCCTGGACTGTCTTAAGGTCATAGCCTGTAATTGTCTTTGCTTGGGCCGTGTAATGATCGCCGTATTTTCCAGTTAACGTTTTTGCCTCAATCAATGATTCACCAGCATCGTCAACATAGGTGACCGTTACCGGTGCACCATCCATTTGATCATACACATAGGTCACGCTAATCGGTTCATCACCGAATGTCCCCGTTGCATTACTTGGCAAGTGGGTTTGATCTAACGTATATCCGGTCAAGACTTTTGGTGTTGTCGTATAGGTTTGACCCACTAGGCCATCATTTAAAATAGTATCAGACGCTATCGCTTTACCATCTTGATCTTGATAATGCACCGTAACATTGGCAGCCGCAGCTACATCAGTCAAGTAAGGTGTGTAGTAAGTGGCGATTTTATTATTTGATCCATCATAGTAACTCGCAGCTAAGTAGTAAGTATAAGGCTGTTGATGTACGCCAACGCCATCTCCAGATGCACTACTGGTTGTTGGTCCCGGTGTTACTTGTTTTTTTACAATCGTATATTTTACTTGGGTATCACTTACGGCCTCACCATTGGCTCCCCGGCGATAAACATTAATCAAAAGAGGACTCTGAGAATAATAGCTCCAATAGTCATTGCCATCAATTCCGCTCCATGATACTTCAGCATAGTGGCCTACCGTCGCATTATAATTTTGTGGCAACTTAAGCCCTAGATTGTTTAAGGTGATCGTATCCTGTCCCGGATGCAGATAAACTGGTTCACGTGGAATAACCTGATCAAAAATTGTTAAGCCACTCGTGAATTGGGCCGCATCCAACATAGAGAAGTCACTAATCTCATTGTTAACCGCGGAAAGATAGGTCAGTTTTTTCATGTTCGCCAGTGGGCTGAGATCACTAATTCGGTTATTTGCAATCTGTAACCAAGTTAAGTTAGTTAAGTTCTTGATGGGTGATAAATCGGTAATATCGCCATGATAATAACCAGGCACCCGACCATTTTGCGTTGCATTTAAAGTATTTAGTAAATCTAGTTGTTGTAAATTAGTGGCATACTGCAAGCCCTCAATTGAATACGAACTCTTACCATCAATATGCGTCGAAAAGGACGTCTGAAGTGCAAAGCCTTTCAAAAGAAGCATATCGCTCTTCGTAATATCGCTAAGACTATTCCACACTTTAGCGCCTGGCTTCGAATCATAGTCGGCATCTAAAAAATAATAATTACGGGCAGACCAGCGATCATTTTGAAAAATCGCTAACAGAGCCTCTTGCATGCCTTTGTTTGGCATCCATTCATCAATTGGTGCATTATCATAGACTAATCCATCCTGAGTAACCACGGCAGCTGAGACTGGTGCCGCAGTCTCAGTCGATGTAGTCGACGCAGGAGTCGCTGTTACGGCGGTTGAAACCATCGCACGTGATTGACGAGTTGCACTAGTTGCCATAGCCATCTTTTGACCCTGGTTAGTAGGAGTTGCTACATGCGACTGCGATGCAACTGAATCCGTCGTGACAGCCTTATCGGTGGTAGCTGCAGCGGCAGCCTGCTTTTGGGCGGGAACTGATTCCTCGACAGTAGCCGGCACAGTCGTGTCTGTATTTCCCGTTGATGTAGCTGTTTGTTTAGCTCCCTGTGTCGTGGCGACAGGCGTAGTAGCGGCCGCTTTTTCAGCCGATGTCTGCTCAGTTGCAGGTGTTTTTAGTGTTACGGTTGATACAGACTGTCCCGTGGTTACCGGGTTTTTGGTACCCTCACTAATTTCCGAAGACGTCCCATTTTCAACTGGTGTATCCGCATGCACCGTCATTGACATTCCCATTATTGATAGTGCTGTTATCCCGGCAACAAGCCATTTTGTCTTAGCTTTATAAAGTTTAAACCGCATTTGTGGTTCTTTCATGTTTATGATCCCCCCACACAAATTTTATTTCATATCATTGTTAGGTTTATCATAACATAATTATTGAAACATAACATTATTTCAATGATAAACTGTTTGTTAAATCACATGCGTTTTAACAAAGCGTTTGTCAGAATTTTATCTACTCTATTCCCTGTTGGAGCAACCACTTTATGCTTAAGCGCAGCACTGAACAAAATCAAAGTTGACAAAATCTGCCCGTATGATACGGTAAAATAGTTGCTCGTTTCAACTATTTAGAAAGGACTTTGGTCAATGACGAATAAACGCATCTCTCGCTCCCTAATAGTTATGGTATTTGGGACATTCTTCGGCATTCTGTGTTCGACCCTGATGAATACGGGATTGCCCCAGCTAATGACCGCCTTTCATATCTCAGAGGCCCAGGTTCAGTGGGTAACCAACGGCTACATGCTGGTCAACGCGCTGATGATTCCGGTGAGTGCCTACCTGATTAAACGCTTCTTGTTCCGCAATCTTTACATATTAGCGACCCTTATTTTCCTGGCTGGGACGTTATTAGGCGCCCTGTGCCACGCTTTCATCTTGGTCATCGTGGCGCGCATGATTCAGGCGGTAGGAGCCGGCATGATGATGCCGCTAGTCAACGTGCTGGCCATTCGCTACGCCGAACCCGCTAAAAAAGGTGCCATTATGGGCATCATTGGCCTGGCCTTTAACTTCTCCCCCATTATCGGGCCAACCGTCTCTGGGGTTATCTTAGACTACCTATCTTGGCGTTATCTCTTCATTATTATCATCCCATTCATCCTCATCACCTTAGTTGCTTCTCTAATTATCCTGCCAAAGATTCCCCACAACGAATCACCGCATTTCGATTCCCGTGGCTTCGTGCTGGTCAGCATCGGTCTTTGGTGTATTCTGATGGGGTTATCTAACATTTCAACCGCCAGCTTTCTGAGCTGGCAAGTTGGTGGGCTATTGTTGATTGGTCTTGTATTTAGTCTAATTTTTGTTAAATCGCAATTGGGGCACACTGATCCGCTAATTAATTTACATGTGTTCAACCATGGGCAATTCGTCACAGCAACACTGGTTAACATGCTGATTGTGGCGACCATGTATGGCAATACCATTCTGTTGCCCTTGTTGATTCAGACGATTCAGCACCGTAGTGCCTTGGTTTCAGGGCTGGTGATTCTCCCTGGTGCTCTGCTGACGGGAACGCTATCCCGGTTGAGCGGTCGATTGTACGACCGAATTTCGGTCAAACGGCTAGTCGCCATTGGCTTAAGTATCGACTGTGCTGGAACGCTACTTCAAGCATTGATTGGTACGAGTAGTTCACCAGTCATCTTGGCTATTTTCCAGGCTGTCCGACAACTAGGCTTGGTCACCATGCTAATTCCGTTACAGACTCACGCACTGGGCTTACTGCCTTATGAGATGGTGCCAGACGGTGTCGCAACCTTCAATACAATTCGACAAGTTGCGGCCTCATTTGGAACGGCCATTATCATCGCAGTGGTCGCATTGGTTAATCGCACCTTCCCGGGTAACGGCCACATCGGTATTGAAGCCGGCTTTCTAGTCTGCTTGTTGCTGTTAGTCGGAGCGGTTATTGCAGCACGGCGCTTACAGTCGCAGTTTAAACGGCCAGTCTGACATTCTTCATGCTAATAACTTACTCAAAGTGACCGCCTAAGATTGAACTAATGTCCAGTCTTAGGCGGTCACTTTGAGCAACTACTTTTAAATTTTTCAATATCGTCTTTTTCCTAATAACCCGTCCTATACGTGCCCAACCTTCCGTTCTGCTCGCCAAATTGCCTTGGTAATCTTCTGATTGGCATCCTCCATAGCTCGTCCATGCCCAACCAGTAAATAGCAAATTGGCAACTGATTCAGTCGTTCCATACTCTTAATCGCCGTTGCAGGACTCCAAGTCGCCGCGGCTGAAAACGGGAATAACCACCGTTTATCCCCAGCAACTGCCAAACCACCCCGAGTAACCATGGCATCCCCCGCCAATAATATAGCCGACGACTTTTGGTAAAAGACGATGGACCCCGGTGTGTGTCCGGGGGCATCGTAAACCGTCAGTGATTTTAGCTGATAATTTTCTTCTAACAAATTGTCTGGTTTAGTCTGCACATGTTGGTCAAAACCACCTTTAATCTCCGTTTGGTCCTCCGTACATTGCAAACTGGTGTCCCCCAGCATTAACCGCGCATCTCGTCTAGACACATACACTTGTGCCGCCGGAAAAGCCGCCTTAATCGCATCCAACGAGCCAATATGATCCACGTGCGGATGCGTTAGGGCAATTCTAGCAAGTGGTTTATTAAGCCTCTTAATCACTTGTAAAATTCCTTTGGTGCAAAATGCCATACCGGTATCAATCAATGTCAAATCCACACCTTCATCAACCAAATAACAATTAATCGGAAAAATAGTTGGTAGAAATGCTAACTGATAAATATTGCCAAATTGTCGAATTCTCATTTTATCACCCCTTGATTAGCGTGAGCATATCATGGGGGTCAACCACCAAGTCAACCCGATAGCCATCCTAATTAATCTTAAGAAACCCACTCCTAATAATCTTTGGTTTTCTGATAGTTTCCTTGACCCGGGGGACATCCCCCATGTTAGACTTAACTTCACTAGGAGATGATCATATGAAGACGACCGAATTTTGTCAATTAGCCCATACCACTCGTGACACGCTCCGTCACTATGACTCATTGGGAATCCTAACACCTTACCGCACACAGAATGGTTATCGCGAATACACACTTGATGACGTAACGGCTTATACCATCATCCAAAATTTGAAATTGGCCGGATTATCTTTGGACGAAATCGCCCAAGTCCGCTCACTACAAACACAACCGATCACACCAGCGTGCCGCCAAGCCGTTCTGGCAATGATTCAGGAAAAGCATGACGCCTTTGTCGCTCAACATCACTTCTACGCCCAACTCATGACAATTACTTCCCAAATGACCACTGAGATTCAACACAACCATCAAGAAAAGCTGGCAGGACTTATCGAAAAATTGGGTGATCTGTAAGGGAAATCTTGCTATAGTTTTAAAAATTACTGGATATAATTCCGTTTTAAATCGTCAAAAAGAGATACCCAGGCAGAGCGGCCTTGGTTATCTCTTTTAAATTCTAATCTATTAAGTATGACTCGCTAAATATTGCGGACCAAACATCTCGCTTAACACTTGCTTATCCAATTCCAATTAACCGCGTCAGCCATTCTGGCAATGTTGCAGCTAAGTAGACCATTAGCATCGCCACTAAGGCCACCACGCCATAGAACCAACATAGCCACCGGCGGTACCGAAGATATGTTGACCGGTGACGATACCAACTAATCCCATAAATCAAAGTAATCAGGCCACTAATGGCAAACAGCATGATCCCGCCTAACGCAACTACCACATCGGGGTTCATATTGTCATGTTGTAAAACTCTAACGACGCCATCGACCATGATAACGGCTGGAAAACTCAGCAGAATCACTGGTAAACTCAGCTCTATAATCTTTTTAGCTAGTGCATTCACAATGTCACTTTCTTTGAGTTATATTTCATTTAGTATACCAAATAAACTGGTATAAAACATTGAGCCCCGCGAAGATCCATCAGATACAATCCGCCGTAATCAGCCGAAAATTAAACGAATTTATCGTCAATCTTGTGTGGCGAGCTAAGCTGGTGACGTAGTAATTCTTCCCCCGCTTTTCAAGCATCGTTTGCTCGTCACCCAAGATATCCTGCACCAGCGTCTCAATCTCAGCCCGTGACAAATCCACCTTTAGCTTCTCATTAACGCGCTGACATTTTAAATTCATACAGGACCTGCGCTTAAAGTCATCATCAAGTTAGTCAATGTCGAATCTCAGAAAATAAAAGGCTTGACCCCCCCATAAATTGCAGGGATCAAGCTTTAATAACCTATACTAAATTACCGTTTATCCAGCCTTAAATATCGTTAATTACTTCTTAATCACATAGGCTTTATTAGCCGTAATAAAAGACCCATCGGTCAGAACTAATCGGGTCGTCAAATGGTAATGCATAATCCGTTTGACGTGAACGACCTTCCCCTTCTTTAGGTGTCCCACCCGCTGTGTTAAGTTCTTATTTCGATACACATTAACACCGGACTTAGCCAGAATCTTAACTTGTTGGGGATTATGTTGATAGTAAGTTGGCGTTGTAAATCCCTTTACGGCTGTTATATATCCTGTCTCACCGCGATATTTTGAACCCGCCGTCACATCCCGGACTAAATACCGCGTCCGTCCGTTAACTGATTGCGCCAGCCCAGTAACGATTAGTTGCGGCCGCTTCGTGCGGGAAGCCTTGGCGTAATAAAACATCCGTGACTTACTTGTAAAGGTTGGCTCATTGTACAGACCCATTTTCTTAGTCACCATAATAGCTCGCTTTTTAAAAGCCGTCACTTGTTGTGGTAATTCACTAGTTACCGAAGCGTCACTAGAAGTCATAGCACTTGATGATGAAGATGCTGCGTTTTCGTTGTTTTCCGGGGGTGTGACCGGTGAATTCCTAGAATAATAATAGGTGACATCCGTTGGAAAGTCAGAGCTCTTAACACCATACTTAAAGTCACCCATTGATTTAAACGTATACCCCTTAAGCGTTGGTTTCGCTTCGGACAGTTCAGTTTTAAAATCAGATGCAGTTGTCGAAATCTCACTAGTCGTATCAGTTCCATCCTCTAGAATGGTCGGAATGGGATAATTTAGCTTATAGGGTGCTACCGCGTCCTTATCCGTTCCCTCAACAAGATAGTGAACCGTTGTTGTACAATTCAACTGTAAGCTTGTTGCACTATTATCAAAGTCTAAAGGTAGAATACCCCACTCACTTGCTGGGGTATAGCGTTGAGTACTCACGTTTTCCAGCTGATCTTGGAGGTACCATGTCTCTTGCTTTTGTAGATTAAATCCAATACCATAAACTTGATCAATATGGGAAGTCTCGACGCTTGCATCATCAGGATATTCGTCAAACTGATAATCGCTTGGATTTTCCCAATCTACTGAGGTGTAGAGCTGTGGTAATTTGGCTTTATACGTTTGTAGAATTAGATTTGTTCCCGAGAAACCATAAGTAACCACACTTTTGGGATCGGTAACCGTTGTATCCGCTGCCCACGCAACAGTGCCTCCAGTAAACCAGATAGCGGCACCAATAGCTATTAATCCTATAAATATTTTTTTCATAAAGTTGACGACCTCCAATCATGTATAATTGATAAACCAAGTTTTTTAAGAACTATTTAATATCTTTTATTATACACTTGAATAAGTATAAGGCGCGTCAAAAATTATTTATGAATCTCTTACTAAGTCTTATCAATTATTCACTGAATTAAAGTCTTTTCTATCACACGTCCCTTATCATATTCTAAAACCTCAAAATCCATTTAAAAATACAAGTTTTCTATTCAGCAGTTAACAATCCTTAGAACATGACATTATGGTAAATCATTTCCGGCAGCAAGGTAGACGTCGTACCATTCCTGACGCGTTAATGTAACCTCAGTTCCGGCAATACTTTCGTCTAAGTGTTCTGGGTTCATTGATCCAAGAATTACTTGCATTTTTGCTGGATGGCGTAAAATCCACGCCGTTGCGATGGCATTCTTTGTAACACCGTATTTATCCGCCAAGGCCTGTAATTCATCATTCAGTTCAGAGAATTTCGAATTATTGATAAAGGTCCCTTCAAACAAGCCGTATTGGTATGGTGACCAAGCTTGAATGGTCATGTTATGCAGCCGTGAATACTCCAGAATTTCACCATCATGATTAATGCTGGCCTCATCTTGCATATTGGTATGCAGGCCAAATTGAATTGGTCCAGTGTGCATAACGCCAAACTGTAATTGGTTAATCATCAGATGTTGACTAAGCACCGATTGTAGTAGTTCAACCTGCATTGGGTTGAAATTAGAAACCCCAAAGTGTCGAACTTTACCAGCCGCCTGTAATTCATCAAATGCCGCTGAAACCTCTGCTGGATCCATTAACGAATCTGGTCGATGTAACAGGAATGAGTCCAGATAATCAATCTGCATTCGTTGCAGAATCTGATCGACGGTCTCAAGTAAATGCTCTTTGGAAAAATCATATCGTTGACCAAATACTAATTCACCAGAGCTCTTTTCCGGATCAAGGACAATGCCACCCTTAGACTGGATGAAGAAGTCTTCCCGTTTAAGACTAGATTGCTTAAATGCCTTCCCGAAAATTCGTTCTGAATCCCCATTGCCATAAATGTCAGCAGAATCAATGAAATTAATTTCTCTATCATGAATAACTTCTAAAACTTTAGTCGCATCCTGAGAATCTAAACGCACCATGCGCATAATTCCCAAGGCAACTGCAGACTTTTCCAATTGACTATTACCCAATTTAATTGTTTTCATATCTACAACGCTCCTTAATCAATGTTCTAATGATTCTTGCTATTTAATGTTTCGTATTAAAAGCCGTAATCTTAGTCTCAGTCGTTTGAACATCCTTGTAAGCGCCCTTTAAAAATTTAGGATCAGCTTCAGAAAAACCTTCTGAAAATGGCGTGTTCAAGAAAACATCGGCCATCTGATTGGCCATGTATGGCGTCATGACGATCCCACCCATAGCTAACACGTTAGCATTATTAATAACGCGTGAAAGTCGTGCGGTTTCAATGCTTTCACATAAGGCACTGTAAACCCCTTGGTACTTATTAACCACGATATTCACACCCATACCAGTCCCGCAGAAGATAAAGCCACGGGTAAACTCACCCGTTGCAATTCGCTTACCTAGTGCTTCACCAACTGAGAAATAATCAACATCATTGGTTGACGTGATATCTTCAACTTCTATCCCCTGTTTTACCAAATGTGCTTTAACTGCTTCTTTCAAATCGTAACCTAATGGATCGGCACCCATAATAACCTTCATAATATAAAATCGCTCCTTAATTGATTGGCTTTTTTGCTTTCTTTTCGACGTTTACTAATATAGAAGTTAGAGCTAGGTCTAAGTCAAGGGATTGATAAAACTTTTTTTATTTTCACCTGAAATTCTCCCAAATTAACCATAAACCGCATAATAATAGCCGCAGCAGATCAGCATTGATAGTATTTCCTGTTATCTGATAAAAAGTGAAAAATATTTTTCTACAAGAGGCCCAAATTTGAGTTTTCGAAAATGTTCCTTTAAAGTAAAAACAAATCTAAAAAAAGAAAGCGAGATAAGTCATGCTATATTCAATCGGCCAAGTTGCTGATAAATTAAATATTAGTACCTATACACTACGTTACTATGATAAAGAAGGATTATTACCATTTGTTGATCGCAATGAGAGCGGTCGTCGTATCTTCAAAGATGCCGATTTCAATTATCTGGAAACCATTAGTTGTTTAAAAGAAGCGGGACTGCCCGTTAAACAAATTGCCAGCTTCATTGAATTGTGTCTGGCTGGTGATCGTACATTAGACGAACGATACGAATTCTTAGCCGAACAGGAAACCAACTTAGAAGAAAAAATGGCGACACTACAACATACGATGGACTTCCTACGTTGGAAAAAATGGTACTACAAACGCGCTTTAGCGGCAGGAACTGAAGACGTTAACTACATTCCTGGGACCACTGAAACTGACCCTGCATTACGTTCTAAATTTGAAGCGATGGTCAGAGATGGCATGGATGCAAAAGAATTGGGACTCCTCGATAAGTAGTATCCATCTTCCTTGTTAAACGGGGCCATGGGTATCTAAGTCACTCAAAAAGAGCAACTAAGCGATTAGGCCTAGTTGCTCTTTTTAACATCATATTCAATTAGTCCAAAATTGGATTGCCCTCACAACCTTATCAGATACGATCCGCCGTAATCAGCCGAAAATTAAACGAATTTATCGTCAATCTTGTGTGGCGAGCTAAGCTGGTGACGTAGTAATTCTTCCCCCGCTTTTCAAGCATCGTTTGCTCGTCACCCAAGATATTTTGTACCAACGTCTCAATCTCAGCCCGTGACAAATCCACTTTTAGCTTCTTATTAACACGTTGATAAACCAGATCTGTATAGCAAACCCGTTCCTTAATCAACGCCAGTAGTTCCGAATTATCCGGCATCCGCGTCCTCTTGCACAAAGGTATGTTTATCATCGAGCACATACTGGAACTGCACAGCGTTCAGCATCAAGCTCGCCCGGAATAGTGCTTTAATTCCCTGTTCGTTGGCCATCACCACAAAAAACTCCCGATCAGTTCCACTGACCCGCTGGAAATCCTCGTATTCTCCCTTGTAGCCTTCTTTACGGAATAAGGCAATAATCTTCATCATTTCTACTTGCGTAACGTCTTTGTCTGCCAAAATTTACTCTCTCTTCTCTTACGAATTTGTTTTTATCATTTCAAAGTTTATCAAATTGATACCAGCCCGGACAACCGTATTTTTACGAACCACGTGATAACCCATCTGCATAAAAAATGGTTTAGCCGTGATTGACGCATACGTCGTATACCTAGATGCCAGCATCTGTTCTTCCAGTGCGGTTACCAGCGCTGTCGCAATGCCCTGGCGCTGATACGCAGCGTGCACATACAAGCGATCCAAATATCCGGTATCACTTATATCTGCAAATCCCACTACTTGATCATCCTTGATTGCCACCAAAGTCTGATGTTGGCACAAACTCTCCTGCCAGCGTTGCTGCGTTAGCGGACTGTCATCACCAATCCAGGCGGCCAGTTGTTCTGCCGAGTAATCCCGACAATTAATGCGCTCAACGGTTGTCTTAAATAGCCGCCGCACAGCCGGCAAATCAGTCGGTGCATAGGGTCTTAAATAACAATCATTGCTCATCCCGATTAACCGTCCTTCACTGTACGCCGATTTTTCCCCACGAAAAAGCCGCCCCCACATACAGAGCGGCTCATCCAAAGCCAGGTAATTACTTACCCATCTTCGTCTTGTTCGTCATGTTTAACTTATCATCGAAGTCGTAGACCACTGGTTCGCCAGTTGCCATTTCAAGATCCATGATGTCGTCATCAGAGATCCGTTCGATGTACTTGGAAAGTGCCCGGAGTGAGTTACCGTGGGCAGCGATGATGACGTTCTTGCCATCAAGCAACTTAGGGGCAATTTCGTCTTCCCAGAAAGGCATAACCCGTTCCAAAGTAACCTTCAAGTTTTCGCCACCAGGTACGATGTTAGGGTCCAAGTTTGCGTAACGAGGGTCCTTTACAGCTGAGCCTTCAGCGTCAGCGTCCAGAAGTGGTGGTAAAACGTCGTATGACCGACGCCAGATGTGCACTTGGTCGTCACCGTACTTTTCAGCCGTTTCAGCCTTGTTCAAGCCTTGCAAAGCACCGTAGTGACGTTCGTTCAAGCGCCAAGTCTTGGTTTCTGGAATCCAAAGTTGGTCAGATTCTTCCAAAACGTAGTGTAACGTCTTGATTGCCCGCTTCAATACTGAAGTGTAGGCGTAGTCGAACTTCAAACCAGATTCCTTGATCTTGTTACCGGCTGCCTTTGCTTCTTCGACACCCTTTTCGCTCAAATCAACGTCAACCCAGCCAGTGAACTTGTTTTCCAAGTTCCATTCACTTTGGCCGTGGCGAATCAGTACTAATTTTGCCATCAGTTATGACCTCTTTCTTTTCTCATATTATCCATATTATTTTACACCATCTGCCGCTAAATTTCAGCTATATTCCCTATTTTCACAATCTTTGAGCCTACAAAAACGCTCGACCGTTGCCAGCCAAGCGTTTTATTTAATCTTGATGCCGATATAGTCGACCAAACACGCCCACTCCCAACAAGCCTATCAGACCGATCACTGCTGCCCACGGCGATGTCTGCTCATTGGTTTGTGGCAACCGGGTCATTGTCTGACCGTGTGCCCCCATACGGGCTGTCCCATTAGCGTTCCGCGCTTGTCCAACTGCGCCACTGCCACCAGCATGTCCAACCGAACGGGCATTGCTGCGACTATCAGTTCCCATGCCACCAGGCGTTGTGGTCCCAGTAGACGTTGACCCCGTTACACCTGGTTTAATAGTCCCAGCAGTCGATGGCGTGGTTGGCTTCGTCGCTGGTGTCACACCCGGTTTTATTGGCTTAATTGGTTTCGTTGGTACTGCCACACCTGGTGTGGTTGGCTTCGTTGGTGTCACGCCCGGAGTAGTTGGCTCGATTGGTTTCGTTGGTGGCGTTACGCCCGGCACCTGTGGTTCTTGTGGGTTCGGTGTTGGCGTCTCGGAACCGCCCGTTACCTGCTGATCCTTAATTGGCACGACCACCTCATGCCCATCCGCTGGAATTTCAACGGTAATCGGTGCCGAGTTGATCGTATATCCTTCTGGCGCCTTGGTTTCAACCAACGTATACGTTCCTGCCGCCAAATACGGTAGTAAAATTTCACCATTGGCATCCGTTTCCAGTCCCTCTTTGATAACTTCACCGCTAGCCGCCTTCAACGTGAAGACCGCTCCCGGTAGAGCAACACCATTCATGCCAGTCTTTTTAATGAGCAAGCTTCCCTTGTCTGGTGTTGGTACCGTTGTCGTTGTCTTCGGGTCAACAGCATTTAACTGAATCGGCTTTTGACCAGCCGCAACCGTAAACTTAATCGGTGTTGTATTAAGTTCATAGCCATCTGGAGCTGTCACTTCCGTCAAGGTGTAATCGCCTGGCGTTAACATATGCAGATTAATTTGACCGTTCTCATCCGTCTTCAACGCAGAAAACATCACCTGCCCCAAACTATCTTCCAACTTATAAATAGCATCGGGCAATTTGGTTCCATCACTTGCCGTTTTGGTCAAAGTCACCTCACTAGGTTCTTCACCGGTTCCAGTACCGCTACCACCCCAGGTCACGGTCGCAGAGACTGACCCACCGTTGGAGGCGCTGGCCGTATTCGTCCATTTGCCTTCGTTATTCGTCAGTGTTGGTTTCGTCTTGTACGTCATATCGACTGCTTTAGTCACATTACTGAAAGTAAAGGTCATCTCAGACCCATTGACACTGACCGCCGGTGTCAGCGTCCCGCCATCTGGAATAAAGTTTCCTTTAGCATCATAAGATCCTGTGGGAGCATAAACGCTCCCCGGCACATAGGTTTGGCCCGGTCCTAGCGTATCAGTAATTGTTACAGTGCCGATATTGGCACTGGCCGAGTTAAAGGCAACGTTCCACGTCAGCTCGTTGGGCGTACCCTGTGGTTCCATTCCTGAAATCCACCCAATTTTATTAACCGTCCAACCATTACCCTGATTATTATTGTCACTGGTCCCACTCGCATGAAATGATAGGCTTCCGTGCCGATTCACAGCGGCATCCGCATTTTCATTATAGGTAACCGTCCCGGTGGATGATCCCGCCTTAATACTAAAATGACCCACGACTGTTCCGGTTGAATCCGTAATATCAAACGAAATGTCTGCATTGGGTTCCAACCCTGCTGGGACCGAAACGGTTGACGTATTCCCCGCTAGCTTAACCCCGTCCGGAATTTGCCAAGCATAATTCACACTATAGCTCTGATAACGATCAAACGGCCCCTGTCCCGTCACAACTTTACCATTAGCATCCTTAATAACGGCATCCCCCGCAGACAGTCCCGTAACTGGTACTTCTGCGGCATGTCCCACCACTGGATGTGTCAGCCCAACACCAACCAGCAGTGCCGCTATCCCAACGAGGATGGCATAGATTAATTTCCGCATCGAACTCTCCTCCTCACACAGCCAATGAATAACTCCTCATCTGTTTTCGCCTCACTACACCTTTCATGAATGACACACCATCTTTTTCTTCGCCCGTATTCTACGCCCTCAACGCCACCAGGGGTCTTTCAAACCAATCAGCAGTCATCAGTTAGAGTGATGTCCCCTTCTAACTAATTAGATTAGTCTCTAAAGGGTTGCATCACTAACATTTGCTTACCTGCCAGCTAACCAAAAAGGCTTCGCAAGGATAACAATCCCTCGCGAAGCCCTCTTTAACTTGGTCTTATTCATCATTCCTATCATCTGGATGATGATTTCGCCGGTACTCGCGGATTTTCTTGACATCCACGTGCGGCGTCGGGTGTAGACCATGAACCGGTCGTACCCCTAAGATATCCAGGAAGAACGTGAAGATGGGAACCCCCACAATCAATCCCCAGACGCCGAAAAGCTGTTCACCCGCCAATAGCACAACAAACGTATAGAAGATTGGCAGCTCCGTTCTGCTCGACATAAACTTCGGATTCAACACATAAGCTTCCAGTGCGTGGACCACCACAATCATCACTAGAATATAAACAATGTAGCGGAAGCCGCCCACTGAATATCCCAAAATAGCTAGTGGGATAATCGAGACGATCACACCGGCCACCGGAATCAGGCTCAAAATGAAAATCATAATGGCCAGCGTCGGCAACTGGGGCATCTGCATGATTGCTAACACAATCGTGGTAATCACCGTATTACACAGTGCAATGAAGAACTGTGCTTCCAACACGACACCAAAAGTATTCACGAACTTCGTCGCAAAGAAGTTAATGTCTTCGAAGAACCAGCCATACGTGCTGGTTAGGAAGCGCTTGGAAAAGGCCGCCATCTGTTTACTTTCAATCGTAAAGAAGAAACTCAGAATCATCGACATAAATAGCGTGACCCCAAACGATCCAATCGTCGAGACGTACGTCAGCACGAGCTTAGCCCCATTTTGCAACTGATTAACGATATCTGACGTCTTGATGTAATTCGTTACATAACTAATAATCTCGTTACTATTATTCTTCGGATCTTGATAGAACTTATATAAGTTTTCAATTCCGTGAATAGATGAGGTTAATATCTGCGGTAGATACGTGGTCACCGCCCAATACAATAGTCCTATAATTACCACATACGTGACCGTCACAATCAAAGCCGGTGGTAGCTTGACGACTCGTCGAACCGCTTTGACCAACTGCAATACGAGAAATGTGAAGATGAACGTCAACAGAATCATATTCATTTCCGCGCGAATCAGCCAGAGCACAAAAATAATTAGTGCTAGCACCGTAAACCGCCGAAGCTGAACGTTTTCAACAAAGCGTTGCCATAAACTCACTGGTGAACCTCCCCCTATCTCACTTGTTAGGTTCATTATACCTTAACTTTAATGATTCCCTAGTAGTTTTGCCGGAAATACTAAAAAGGAACCGGGCGTGGGCCCAGTTCCCAATTTTACGCGTTCATTACGATTCCACTTCTTCAAGTACCGCCGAACGCTCATTTTTAAAAGTTAGTTGTAAATCATCTAAGCCCAATGCCTTATGAATAATTGCCGAGGCACCGCCCGTTAAAGACGCTTCCTTCGCATTCTTACTCAATAGCAATGGTGCTTTGCGGCGAATGGACAAGCGGTCAACGTGCTCCCGAACCTGGTCCATAACTTCTGGCAGTAATTCCAGAATCGGCGCATTCACTACGATTGCATCCGGAGCAAAAGTGTTCGACAAATCGCCAAGAACCTTTCCCAGATAGAAAGCAAATTCGTCTAAAATAGCGGTCAGCTCTGGTCGGTGCCCCAGATAATCACGCCGAATCCGGTTCACATCCACCCGGTCGATATGCTGATAAGCCATAATCCGTTGTAATACCGGACCTTCGGCGACAAAGTGATTCACTGTTGATGAACTGCCTTCATGGTAGCGATCGGCTAGGGGACAAGTTCCAATATTCCCCGCTTCACCGTTATGGCCCCGATAGAGATGCCCATCGGCCACAATTCCAGCGGCCACTTGATCGCGAATCGTGACTGAAATCAGATCCTGATAAACGCCTTCACCCGCAAAATCACGTTCATAAATGGCGGATTCATTGGCTAAGTTCTCTAAAACTACGGGTACTTGAAATTTATCACTGAAATATTTCGCTAAATCAAAACTCTTAAAGCCCTTTAAAGCCGCACTTAGAATTTGATTCTCGTAGATGACGCCATCCAGTCCAAAAGCAATTCCCAATAATCGTGAATCACTTGCAGCAATCGTATTGGCAATTCGTTCATCAATCATATCCAGAACCGTCGTCAAATCGACATCCCGGGTTGAGACGCTTTCATAATTATCGGATCGCCCGTCCAATCTGCAGGTAATCATCGAGAAGCGTGACCGAAGAATATTAATACTGATGACATAACCATACCCCACGTTCAGTAATGCCATCACTGGCTTTCGCCCACCATTCCGCGTGCTAACACCGTGACCAACCTCACGGATCAACCCTTCATGGAGTAATTGACTATAAATATCAGACACTGTGACCTTATTCAAACAGAGATTTCGTGAGATCTGACTCCGAGAAATCGGACCCGCATTCACAATCTGCTGCAAAACCTGTTTCTCATTGGTGGTGCGCATAATGTGTTTGTTGATAATCATAATTTTCTTGGTAACATAGCTCCCCCAATAGCTTCTGGTGATTTGGGAATCAAATCAGTTTAGGTTGCCCCATCCCCCAAGATTGGCTCACCTGCTATTTCGAGGGCTGTGTCACCTAACCCCCTTTGTAGATTCTGATTCTACTTATATAGTAAAACGTCCTTACCAATTTCGCATGAATAATGACTTGCTTATTTTTCGTAACAATATTCAATTTTTTGAAAGAAAAAGGTTATAATACCGGGTTTAAGCACCCACAATTACCTAATACCATCAGTTATTTAGCTGATGTTTTTCTTTTACGATTAGTTTATTGACCTCCCTTACATGTTAACTTTTATAACTAACTCGTTAGAAAAGGTAAGGTTATTGGGTTGACTCACCTACTGACAAATAAAAAAGATTCGAGTATCACTCTCGAATCTTCCGGTTTATTGCAGATATTGTTTGGCGTATGCCGATAACGACATATCCTTCTTATTCGCCTGTTGCAAGGCAACCCGCACGTCTTGATCACTCATTGCGTCTGCTTGAACTCCTGCCGCATTAATGGTCTTCCGGGCACTAGCGATTTGATCCGCCGTGATGGTCTTGCCATTCAGTTCCTTTTGCTTCTTTGTTACCGTATACTCGTTACTTCCCGAGTAATTCTTTGCCGCCGCCTGTTCTGATGACGTCAATGACGCACTAGAACTGCTTGTAGCGGTACTACTGCTCGTAGCGCTACTCTCACTTGAGGACGCCGCGGCCGTACTACTTGCACTGCTAGCCAATGAGGCTGTCTGACCAGCATTGTTCGCCTTACGTAAAGCCAACGCTTGACTGTATAAGTTCTTGTAGTAACGTTGCCGGAATTTACTATTATTAAAGAGTTCATCCAAGGTTGTATTTGACTGCCCATAATTCAAGGCTTCATTTTGACCTTGTGCCTGGGTTAATAACTTCTTGAATTGTTTAACGTTGCCCCGGATGGTCTTAACTTGTTTTAACCGATCCTGCGCCCGCTTAGTTAAGACTTGCGACCCATTCTTCGTGTCCTGAACGGTTTGATAATGCTTTTGCGCACTGGCAAAATGCAGATCATCCAAAGCGTTTTCCGCCGAAACGAATCGCTGCGTTTGCGTCAGGTACCGTTGAGCGGTCTTATCGTTCAACCGGCGCTTTAAAGCATTCTGGAAGTAGCTTTCGGCTTGTGTATAATGTTTGCTTTGAATGGCAGTACGCCCGTTAGCCATTGCCGCTTGGTACTCTTTGGCTGTTGCGTGATGATTTGAATACGCGTAACCACCAATCAGCAGTGCCACAACGATTGTCGCCACGACCCATACCCATTTTTTCAAAATGAAGACCTCCGCTGGTAAAATATACCTTTATTATACCATGCCTAGTGATGGATTCCTGTGCTTTTGCTGGGAGAAATACCGACGTTTTAAACTTAAGCGGTTACATTGAGTTCTCCCCTTACCCATTACCCGATGAAAGGCGTATAATGGCGTAGTAAATTTTGTTTTCTTGGACTCTTATTCAAGAGAAAACCGGAAAGGACCCCTGACATGCTTGAAAAAACATTCTACAAAACGTTTCTGAGTCACACCTTCAACATCCCCGTCCGCGTTAACTATTGGGACGGCACTACTGATGTTTATGGGACTGGCACTCCTGACATCACCATTACTATTCACGAGGCCATTCCCGTCAAGGAAATCTCTCGTAACGCGTCAATCGCGCTGGGAGAAGCCATCATGGATGGGACCATTGAAATTGATGGCAGTATCGAAGACCTCTTAACCGCGGCCTACGAAAATGCCGAGAGTTTCTTCCATAACAAGAAATTCATCAATTTCCTTCCTAAACAAAAGCACACTGAAAAGGAAAGTAAAGCCGATGTTCAGAACCACTACGATATCGGTAATAACTTCTACAAGCTTTGGTTAGACGATACCATGACTTATTCCTGTGCCTACTTTGAAACGCCAGAAGACGACCTCTATACGGCACAAATGAACAAAGTTCACCACATCATCAAAAAACTTAACCCACAACCCGGCAAGACCTTGCTGGACATTGGCTGTGGCTGGGGAACTTTGATGCTGACAGCAGCCAAGGACTATGGTTTGCACGTTACCGGGATTACCCTGAGTCAAGAACAATACGACTACGTCAACGCACGCATCAAAGAAGATGGGTTAGAAGACGTGGCCGAAGTTCGGCTAGAAGATTACCGGGAACTGGGTAAGGAACAATGGGACTACATCACCTCTGTCGGCATGTTCGAACACGTTGGTCAAGAAAATCTGGGCCAATACTTCAACTGCGTTCAGAAGTACCTGAAGGATGACGGTGTTGCCTTGATCCATGGGATTACCCGGCAACAAGGTGGTGCCAACAATGGCTGGCTAAACAAATGGATCTTCCCTGGTGGCTATGTACCTGGCTTAGTGGAAAACACTACCCATATCATTGAGAACGGTTTACAAATCGATGATATGGAACCGCTACGTCGTCACTATCAGAAGACCGTCGAAATCTGGGATAAGAATTTCAACGAACACCGCGCCGAAGTGACCGAAATGTTCGACGAACGCTTCGTGCGGATGTGGGATCTTTATTTACAGGCTTGCGCTGCTTCCTTCAAGTCTGGTAATATTGACGTGATTCAGTATTTGATTTCAAAGGGCCCTTCAGCCCGGATGTTACCAATGACACGGGCGTACATGTATGATGATACCCATGTTCATGCTTAGGTAATCAACTTAATACGTGTGGGTCACCGCGGATGACCACACAAAAAAATCGCTACCTATCGGATTGATCACCGATGGGTAGCGATTTTTCTAATGGCATTAAAAAAGGCCGTCCAAGAACGGCCTAACTTTGTTTAATTAAGTTATCGTCATGCAACGACCAATGATAATAGGAACACCGCAACTAAGCCCACAATGACTGAAATTGCCATTGAACGGGTTCGATAAGCGATCACCACCACAATCACGGCCGCTAACATTTCCGCAATATGACCAAATACCAATTGGTAAGTGGCACTATCAATAAAGATATCTTTGACAACTAGCGCCGTAAACAGCGACACCGGCACGTATTTCATCCATTCGTTGAACCATTCAGGAATTGCCCGCTTGGTGAATAACATCAGTGGCAGGAATCGTGGGAGAAAGGCCACAAAAAAACCCAAAATGATTAACCAAAAATGTTGCATACTGGTCCACGTATTAACTGTACTCATATAGCGTCTCCTGTGTCCTATTCATTCGAATTTTCAACTGCTGACTTTTTCGCCCCCGGGCTTCGAAGTTTCCACAGCCAATGGCTATCCGGTAACTTTTTACGTAACGTTGACTCAAGCAAAAAGCCAATCAACGAAGCAATCAGTGTTGAAATAACCAATCCTAGGGTACTTTTGGTGGCCATCATGCAGACTGCCGCCAGCACACCCGAAATCAAACAGATCACAATCGTCAAGCGATTCTTGATCTGCATCACAATCATGTATAAGAATAACGCCGTCAATGCGAAATTAACGATGCTGAGGTCAATCTTTAACGCGCTACCGATCAAACTACCGATAACATTGCTGACCGCCCAGAACAGCAAGGAATAGTGTTCCACCATTAAGGCTTCCTTACCGGTCCATTTCTTATCCGTTGCGAACTTTAAGTAGTTGATCGCATAGTTTTCATCATTTAGCGAAATGGCGAAAACAAATAAAAAGCGATTCGACTGACCCTTTAAGTACGGTGATAAACTCGAACTCAATAATGCATACCGTAATTCCAAAAAGAACAACATCAAGACAATTGAAAGTAGTGGGGAATTAATGGTTAACATCGTGGCAATCAGGAATTGAGCCCCACCAGAAAAAATCAAAAGTGAGACGAGTCCCGTCAATAAGGTATTGAACCCTGCCGCGTGTAGCAAAATCCCACAAGCCAGCCCAATCGGAATGTAACTCAAGTTAAGGGGCATGGCTACCCGCAGTGTCGACCGCCATAACGGTTCATCCGGGTCAGGCACTTGCTTGGGGTTTAGCCGTCGTTTATTCAAGAATGTTTGCCTCCGTTGAATACTCTGAGATATGAAGCAAGTTAACAGGTTCATCTATTAGCGATAAAACCACACGATGATATTTTAACATGTTTCATGCCATTTTCATACAACAGATGCGATATTTAGCAAAGGAAAACCGTGATTTTATCTGTTTTAATTAAAGGCTTGTGAAAAAGTACAGCGGATTTTCATGACAGGTGCTTGCCATAGACTTCCAAATCCGCCATAAAGCCTTGCATATCAGCAATCTCCGGGAGGTGTCCCCAATGTTCATAGCCAAACTTTTCAAAGAGGTGCCGACTGGCTTGATTATGCCCAAAAATTCGGGAAATAATCGTGGTCACCTTCAGTGCTGGTGCCTGTGACTCAACCCAGTTGAGTGCTTGCGTTCCCAAATGCTGTCCTTGGGCATCAGCCGATAAGTAGATGGCAATTTCGGCCGTTTGCGCATAAGCTTGCCGGTCGCTGTAGGGTTCTAACCCGACGTAACCCACAATGCCTGCCGTGGTTTCAATCACCCACAATGGAAAATGGTCCGGTGAAAACTCCTGAAACCATGGTTGACGCTGGGCCACGGTTAATGGTGTTAAATCTGCCGTACTCCCCTTAGTCGCAATTGCTTGGTTATAAATGGCGACGACTTGGGCCTCATCGGCAGCTGTGATCAATCGAAATGTTGCTGGCATAGCCATTCCCTCTTTCTGATAATGCCTTTCATTATACGCAAAAAAGGGACCGTGACCAAGGTCACAATCCCGATTGTCTGTCTATAATTGGCCCCACGCTGAGGCACTGATTGTTGGGAAGAGGTGTACTAACCGACCAATTTCAGCCGGACCATACTGAAATTCAATGGCTGGCAACAACGTATTAATCACGTCCGCTGCTTGTTCACTCACTTCAGTCGCACCAATCAAATGATGTTCGGCATCAAAAATCAAGGCATTGTCACCTTGGCTTTCCTTACCCACCTGTCGGTACCAATCGTCTGGCACATGGTTGGTCTCAACCGTAGCACCGTCCTTTTGGGCCTGAGCGACACTCACCCCGACCTGCGCCAAGCGTGGCGAAGTGAAGACCACCGTCGGAATCGCCGGATAGTCGATGGGCTCGGTCGTCTCGCCAGCGAAAGTCTGACTGAGATACATCGATTCAAAAATGGCAGTCGGTGTTAATTTTGGTTGTTCCTTGTCAATCACGTCTCCGGAAGCATAAATATTAGGGACGCTGGTTTGTAGATGGTCATTTACGGTAATCCCATGATCGGTGTAGGCGACCCCCACATCTTCCAGACCGAGGTTCTGGGTATTTGGATCCCGTCCAGTGGCATCCAAAACCCAATCTGTCTCCAGGGTCCCTTGCGTGTCCGTGACGACCTGTAACGCATCATCAGCCTGCTTTAACGCTGTAACCTGCGTGTCTCGCAAAATCTGGACACCCCGGTCAGTTAGATCGCTGAGTACCGTTTCAACGAATGGCTGATGGAATTGACGTAAGGCTTGTTGCCCCCGCAATAAGATGGTCACGTCACTACCAGCCGCATTGGCGATGGTGGCTAGTTCTAAGGCGATGTACCCGCCGCCAATCACTGTCATCCGGGCTGGTAGGCTGGTCAAATTCAAGAAATCTTCACTATCGTGGGCTAATTCACTACCCGGAATGGCCAACCGGTGAGAATGTAAGCCGGTTGCGATGACAATTTTGTCAGCCGTATAGGTCTGATCTCCCACTTGAACGCTGTGAGCCGCGGTTAACTTACCATAACCCGTGATCACCTCAACACCATTGTCCTTTAGAAGGCCACCAATAAAATCTGGCAAGCCATCAATGACCTCGTGTTTGTGCGCCATATTAGCTGACCAATTGATCGTCGTGTCTCCAGTAATAACTGGATTCAACGCCGCCAATTGCCGTTGTAAGGCAACGGGCGCATCTAAGGTGATCTTAGCGTTACATCCCCGATTTGGGCAGGTTCCGCCAATGAGGCCACCTTCAACCACTGCCACTTTAACCCCTTTGGCTGCTAAGGGAATCGCACCGTCAAACGTTCCGTGACCACTTCCGAGATACAGCACATCGTAATCATAATTTTCCACTGACATTCAGATTCCTCCTTGACTTAATCCACAAAAAAGGTTGCGTACAACTGTTTTTAGTCTAGTAAATTTGCCGCCAAAATGCAATCAATATCCCTTTGGTCCACCAATTTGTCAGATAAGCTTCCGCACGCAGCCAATAAGTGATTAATCTAAGTCTTCTTTTTGGAACAATGTTGTCCTATAATGAGTGCATTACAGCATGTATTAATGCACGTGCTAAAGAGTGCATTAGTTAATGTATAAAGTTAGTATAAGTTTCGTGCTTTATGCTAGAGCTAAGTCAAATTTCAAAGGAATGGATGTCCACATGAGTAGAAAATATTTCAATACAGTCTTACTGCTTAGTACGACCTTGCTGACTGGTTTAGCATTAAGCCACCCCCTAATTGGCCACGCAGATGCCAGCACCCAAACGAGTAACGCCGTTGCCACTACTACAGCATCCGCCAGTTCTACCACCACTTCAAACGGCAACGCTTATGGTGTTGATGATGACAATATCGTTTGGATTACCTATCCCAGCACGCATGTCCTAACAACCTACACAGGAACTGGTATCTGTTACAATGCCGACGGTAGTGACACCAACAAAACGGTCTCAGGAACCAGTGGGGCTCTCGGTGAAGTCAGAATCAATCTGAATCAACGTACGGCCTATATATGGGACTCCATGTTGGATGCTACTAGCAATACTAGCGACAGAAAATACCGTAAAATCACCAGCGTCTCAAGCTTTACGCCCTTCAGCTCTGTCTATACGATTAAACCTCTCACCATAAATTTTGTCGATACTGATGGTCAATCGATTGACCACAGCATGACATTTGATTTTCCCGATAATAGTGACAAGCTGGAAAATGCCCTACTTGATGCCACACCAACTGTTGACGGATATACGTTCAGCAGTGCTGCCGTGACAACTGGCTCCGATGATAACCCGGCTGTCACCTATACATTTACCAAAAATACAAGCGATTCTGGAAGTGGTAACGAGTCAAGTGGCTCTGAATCTAGCAGTTCTGCTACTAGTTCTACTGATAGTGATAACCTATCAGATTCCAGTTCTGCAGACAGCACCAGCGATTCGACAACTTCGACAGCCACTAAGGTATCTGTAAGTAAAATCTTAGTCTACGCTACTCGTAAGATTGGTTTGTACAAGACCGTTAACTTCACTAAAAATAATCGTATCCGTTGGTACCAAAAGCAACCGCGTACAAAACGGCCTACATTCACTGTCATCGGATACGCGCGAACAAAAGCGGGAACCCTTCGGTACAAAGTAAAAACCACTTCCGGACAGACGGGCTACATCACGGCCAATACCAACTATGTTGGCAATACGTATTATCAAACGAATCCTAAAAAGATTACGGTTATTAATGCCAAGGGCATCAACGCTTATCGCAAAGTTAACCTCACCAGTAAGGTGCGTCACTATCGCAAAGGAACCGTTCTTAAAGTCAAGGCTGTTAAGCAGCACGGCATCACTACTCGCCTGATTTTAACTAATGGAACCTACATTACTGCCAATAAAACAATGGTTTTGAAAAAATAGTCACCTATACAAGTAAAAATCCCGCCTCATCACAATGCTATGTGATGAGACGGGATTTATTTTACCTGTTTATGAATGGGAATTAGACTCTGGGTCCTCTACGGCTTGCAGTTCTTGGTTATCATCAAGTTGTGATAAGCCCATCAAATGTTTCTTCTGCAGCCAAATCATGGTTGGCCAAAGTAAGGCTAAACCAATGACCATGAAGAGCAATAACATCCAGAAAGCCTGTCCGACCATACCACTCATTCCAGAAGTAATGGCTTGCCGAAATCCGAGGATTGAGTAAGTCATTGGCAGGAATGGATGAACCACATTGTAGAAGTGGTTGGTAACTTCCATTGGGAAGGTCCCACCGGAACCACCGAGTTGTAGCATCAAGAGAACCATGGCGATGAATCGACCAGGATTGTCCAGTAGCATCGACAGGAACATGACAATGAACATCGACGCTTCGGCAAACATGACCGATACCAGGAACATGGACCCTGGATGATCCACGCTCAAGCCACCCAACATCATTAAGGCAGGTTCGATCAGCCCCATGGCTAAGGCTTCCGCCGCACCAATGGAAACTTTACTCAAATACCAACCGGTAGCAGAGCCGCCAGCCATGGAGACTTTTCGAATTGGGAAAGCAAAGTTGAAGACCAATGCCCCCACGTAAAGAGCCACAGACAGCACGTATGGTGCTAAGGCATGACCGTAATTTGGTACATAACTATAGCTTTCATGCTTCAAATTAGTTGGCGCAGCAAACATATCAGCAGTCTTGCTGGTCAATGGTTGTGCATTAATCTCATCCGCCCCGCTCTTCAAGGACTTAGCAAGAGTGCCGTTACCCTTTTGGAGTTTGTTGGCGCCAGCCATGAGTTTGGCACTACCATTATCCAGCTTTTGAGACCCATTAGCTGCCTTATTCACACCAGCAATCAACGATGGTACTTTATCACTCAAGGTAATAATTCCGGCGTTGAGTTTTCCAGCACCTTGGTTCAACTTATTGGAGGAGCCCATCAGCTTGTTACCACCAGCGGTTAACTCTGGCGTCTTGGCATTTAGCTTGGCAACACCGGCCGCAGCCTGTTGAATCCCCGAATTTAAGGTTGATGCGCCTGAAGCTACTTGACTAGAACCACTCTTTAAAATAGCACCCTTATTAGCCAGCTTTTCAGAACCATTAGCCAACTGCATAACACCAGCCGTTAGTGTTGGTACACTTTGATTCAATGTTGCTAGGCCTGTTGTTAGTTCTTTGGAACCGCCCAATGCACTAGAAACACCAGCAGTATAGGTATCTAGTCCTGTACTTAATTGACTAGCACCACTTACTAATTTAGCAACATCACTTGAAGAACTACCTAACTTGGCAATGGCCGCACTACTATTTTGTAGTTGTGAGATAGCTGTCGATAATTGCAACAGGTCTGTGCTAGCAGAAGTTGGTAAGGATGCTGCTAAGCCTTGAAGTGCGGTGGTCCGAGTATTCAAATCATTAGCAACTGAGTTCAAGTCACCTAAACCAGATTGGAGGCTCTGTAGTCCCTTCAATAAGGCTGTAACATCAGTAACTAACGAAGCCGTTGGATCAGAACCATTTGCCGTTGTACTTTTCGTTGTACTACTTTCTTTGATAGCATTAGCCTTGCTGACAGTCGTTTGTGTTTCTTGAGCAACTGTTCCAGCTAATTTACTTGCTGTCTCACTGTTTCCTGCTGCAACGGCTGAGCTTAATGCAGCAGCGTCTTTACTTGCTTGGGCAGCTGCTTCTTGGGTCGCATCAGCGCCAGAAGTACTGGTTGTGTTTGTTGTCGTACTTGACTGTGTCCCTTTCTGTGCTGAAATGTTTTCTAAGTCCGTCTGAACCTTGCCTGCTAAGCCATTTAAGGCAGTTTGACCACTGGTTAATGCGGCTTGGCCTGTTTGAATACTTTCAATGTCACTTTTAATCTGTGAAATATTCTCACTATTTAAAGCACCACTGTTAACCATAGTATCCAGCATACTTTTAGCATTAGCCAACTTAGCAGAGTTGCCCGTAATGCTTTGTAGTGTTTCCAATCCTGGCGCTAGCCCGTTCAACAATGTTTGCATTTGGCTCAATCCACCAGCCAACTGCGTTGCTCCCGACTTCAGTGCACTAGAATTATTATTCAATTCATTCAGTCCTGAAGTCAGCCGCTTACTTCCAGTTGACAACTTAGTCACACCACTAGCTAATGGGCCAACATTGTTACTCAATTTTTGAATACCAGAATTCAATGTGTAGACACCGTTAACATACGTATATACACCAGAGTTCAATGTCTTAGCCCCACTTGCCAACTGCGAGGTTCCCGCTGTCAATTGCGGCATACCAGCGCTTAGTTGACTGACACCACTCGTATAGGCATCCACCCCAGTAGCATATTGGTCAACCCCTGCGGTGTATTTCACTAAACCACTCTGAAGCGAAGCTGAGCCCGTTGCTAGCTTCTGAATACCAGTAGCCAGTGGCTGTACTTGCGTCTTCATCTGCTGCAATCCATTATTCAGTTTATGAACCCCAGTCGTATAGGTGTTCAAGCCATCAGTCAAAGTGACTGTCCCGTCTTTCAACTGGGCAGACCCCTTAGCAGCCTTGTTCATTCCTTTACCAACCGCATAAATCTGCTTAAACGTAGCTTGCGCATAGGCTTTCGTCACCTTGGCGCGGATTTCACTGTTCAGCTTGTCTGAACCCACTTCACTCATTACTTGGGCGATGTAGTTAGCTGAACCATTGGTTTTGTAGGAAAATGTCATCTTCTTCGGATGCGTGTCCAGCGCTGTGGCCGCATTGGCGGAGAAGTTCTTCGGGATTGTAATCACCGTATAGTACTTATGGTGCTTCAAACCATCAGCCGCCGTTTTAGCAGAAACAAAGCGCCAGCCCAACTGATGATTTTTCTTTAAATTGGTGACCGTTTGATCCCCAACGTTTAGTTTTTGCCCCTGATACGTCACGGCCTGATCTTGGTTAACCACCGCGACCGGCAACTTACCAGTCTCTCCGTACGGGTCCCACACCGATTTCAGAAAGAAGATACAATAGAGGAACGGAATAAACATAATGGCTAATACGGAGATTAAGATCAACCGATTATGCCGAATGTAATTCCATTCGCCTTTAATCATATTCACAAATGCCAACTCCCTTTATCCTCAAAATAATCTTAAAAATTGCGTGTTCTGGCTAATAATAAAAGTATCTTCGCACATTAATGCTTGACTTGTCAAAAAAACAACAGGCCCTCAACCATGTTCAATACGCTGCTAACTCGCCTAGTAGCAACGTTTAAGCTGTTCACAATCCTTGAAATTATTTTTATAGTCAGTGCTTAATTTTCGCTGGACAATTAAAAAGCCACCAACCTCAAGGGCTGATGACCAGTTAACGCTTTTCAAATTAGAATAACGCCACGATTGCGCGCCAAGCACGCACAAAGATGTTCGCTTTTTCAACAGACTGGGTAACCTTCAGTGGTACCTTCGTCGTCTTCGTATTGCCTAAGAACCCTAGTTGATCACCCTTCAAAGAAATATTTGCCGTTCCGATTTGGGTGTTCTTCGCAACGGGTGCTTCCAACGCCTGTTTAGTGGTCAACTTCGACTTTAATTGGGTCGTCGCGTGAACGTTGCTGGCCACTTGGTCATCACGAATCCACAGCTTGATCCCACTGGCCAAAGCCGTCTTAGCGGTTAACTGCTTGGCATCATGGGTCTTCACCGTCTTACTACCAGTAATTTGGCTCCCAGCCTTATAAGTCACCGTCTTAAAATTATTGTAAACGTAAGACATCATCTTTTGCGTTTGCTTGAAACGAGCTGGGTCAGTATCCGACTTGTGAGCGGCATGCAACACGACCGTGATAATCCGGTTGCCATTATTGTTAGCCGTCCCCGTGAAGTTGGCACCGGCGGCGTCTGACGTCCCGGTCTTTAGCCCGTCAACATGTAACTTGCTGTAAGAAGCTGATAGCCCCTTTAACATCCAGTTCCAGTTTTCCATCTTAGTCGCATCTGACGTCCCCTTTTCAAACCACATCTTTTTGATGCTGGTTGTCTTTAGAACTTCGGGGTACTTGTTCACCAAAGCCACCGCCAACTTAGCTTGATCGGCTGCTGACCATTCGTTTTCAGTTGAGCCTTTAACGTTACTGTAACCCAATTTACCCACTTGCTTATTAGTCAGCCCACAAGCGTTATAAATCTTGGCATTCGTCATGCCTAACGTCTTAGCTTCTGCTCTCATCTTCGTCACAAACGCGTGTGGCGATCCCGCAACGGCTGTCCCTAACGCCTCAATCGCGCCGTTAGCTGAATAAATCAATGACGCCTGATACAACGACTTAACGGTATAACTGTGACCGGCACGCAAAGGAACATTGGACAGGTTCGTATTTTGGGCCACTTTGGCCATCGCCTTATTGACCGTAATCTTTTGATCCCATTTTAATTTACCATCATGAATCGCATCCAAAACCAGGTAAATCGATAACAGCTTCGTCATCGATGCCACTGGTAGTGACTGATCACTATTTTTATCGTACAGGATCTGCCCCGTCTTAGCATCAACGGCAATTCCGGCTTTCGCCTGCAAGTTCACCGTTGTACTGTTGCTGCTAGCCGCGTGGGCCGTTACCGTCGTCCCTAACGTACTGAAGCCCCCGGTAACCAACGTCATCGCTGTGACCAAGCCCACCATTAGTTGTTTCAAACGTTTCATGTTAAAACTCCTCTGTCTTATGTAATCAGCGGTTCCCCGCTGGATTTAATTGGTTGTTTTTAAGCGTTGTGGGATGGCCAGTGGTTGGTCATGCTTAACCGGTAAATGAATCACAAAACTCGTTAAGTCATCATCCGATTCCACATAAATATAGCCACCATGGAGTGCAACGATACTCTGCGCAATCGCCAACCCCAGCCCAGTTCCACCGGTTTCCTTAGAACGAGATTCTTCAACTCGATAGAATCGTTCGAAAATCATCGATAAAGATTCTTTAGGAATTTTAGGCCCATCGTTCGTGACACGGACTTCCAGTTCATTGTCATTAACTTGTTTGGCAATCAGGTTAATTTGCTTGCCCCCATCACCGTACTTCAAGGCATTAGCCACTAGATTATTGAAAATCCGGACTAACTTTTCAGGGTCAGCTTCCATCATCAACACACTGGGCGTACTGCTAGACCCAATCGTCATCCCCTTCTTTTGAGCCTCTAGTTCAAAACTAGCTGCTAGCTGTTCCAGCATCGCTGCCAGATCAATATTGGTTAGACTCAACGGCGTATCAGTCTGCCGCACCTTCGTGTATTCAAAGAGGTCTTCCACCAATGATTTCATTTGCTTAGACTTTAAAAAGGCTGTGTGCGTGTATTTTAAGAGATCCTCTTGTGAATGATACTGCTTATCTTCAATCAGCCCTAAGTAGCCAATAATTGAGGTTAACGGCGTCCGGATATCATGACTCACGTTCGTGATTAATTCGTCCTTCGACTTCTCAATCGCCCGCTCTTCATCCATCGAGTGAATAACTGAATCTACCAGTGCGTTCACCGAATCCACTACCCGTTGCACGTCGCCAGTCACCCGAAACGGCACCCGGTGGTCAAAATGGCCACTGGCAATATAATGCAATTCATCAATGATGTGGTGTAATTGCATTTGCCGGTAGCGCCGAATCAACCGCCACCAAACGACCAGGATGTCAGCTAGTCCTAAGAAGCTAATGAAAACATTCTCCCAGCTCCAGAGTTGAAAATGGTTGGGACCGAACACGACTGAACGTTTGATAATAAAGATTCCGTCCCGCAAACCGGGATTACTCTCGATGGCTTGGCTGATCATTACCAACAAAGCCAAATTGATCATCAGCAAGAGAATCACCGTCACGACGCCTTCCATAAATAGGGCACTCTTTTCGCGCGTGGTTAACTTCATACGTGTGCCCCCTGCCATTTATTCAACTGCACTTGCTGTCGTTCGACCATGTTGACTCCTATCTACCCCTCGTTGCTTAATGCGATTCAATCTTGTACCCTACGCCCCAAACGGTTTGAATAACCTTTTCGCCGTTCGTGGCCTCTTCAATCTTATCCCGTAAATGACTCACATGAACCATGACAGTCTTCGCCGACACAATACTTTCTTGCCGCCAAACCCGCTCGAAAATCTCATCCGCGGAGAAGACCCGGTTGGGGTGACTCGCCAACAAGTACAAAATACCAAATTCTAAGGCCGTCAGCGAAATCGTCAGCCCCGCAATTGTCTTAACCTCATGCGAGTCCTTGTTAATTGTGAGCGTCCCAATATCCAAAATGTCTGGACTATCATCCGTTACTTGATCTTGGCTTCGCCGTAACAACGATTTAACCCGCGCCATCACTTCAAGTGGATTAAATGGCTTGGTTACGTAGTCATCAGCCCCCGTGATTAGCCCTTGAATCTTATCCATATCACCGGTCTTCGCCGACAGAATCAAAATCGGAATCTGTGAGTCTTTGCGAACTTCCTTCACCACTTCAATCCCACTCATTTCAGGCATCATAATGTCTAAAATCATCAGCGCAATATCGGGCGTCGTGTGTAACTTGGTTAGGGCTTCTTTCCCATTGTAAGCCGTAATGGGTTCGTACCCTTCGTTTTTAATGTAAATTTCCAACAATTGGGCGATTTCTTTATCATCATCAACAACTAAAATTTTCATAAGTGCTAGTCTCCTTTACCAGCTAGGCAACTTCACTAGCGGTCTTTCCCCGTAGGTTTAAGTCTAGTTTAACAAATCAACGCCGGTCTGCGGTCGGAAAACCCGAACCTTTAGGTGGCTGTAAGCCACTTTACCATTCCTTAATTTTACACTATTTAACGGGAACACGCCAAGTCATATCTCATCGTTCATGTTGAGCCATGACCCCCACAAATAAAAAGCCGCCCACTGTAACTTTGCGAGTTACGGGACGGCAGAACTGTTGGATACTAATTTTTGGTCAAGTCTAAACCGGCTCCAACAACTTTATTTGTAATTAGGTGCAGCCTTGGTAATTTGCACATCATGCGGGTGAGATTCAATCAACCCGGCATTTGAAATCCGCACAAACTGCGCGTTATCAATCAAGTCTTGAATCGTGGCACTCCCCGTATAACCCATTCCGGAACGCAAGCCACCGACCATTTGGAAGATAATGTCATTGACGCTTCCCTTGTATTCGACGCGGGCTTCGATTCCTTCCGGTACCAACTTGTTGGCTTCGTTAACGCCACCTTGGAAGTATCGGTCGGCTGAACCATGAGACATGGAAGCCAAACTCCCCATGCCACGGTACGTCTTGTACTTCTTGCCGCCGTCTTCGATGATGTCGCCAGGAGCTTCGTCTGTTCCAGAGAACATTGACCCAAACATCACGGCGTTACCACCAGCAGCTAACGCCTTAACGATATCGCCAGAATACTTCATCCCACCATCGGCAATAATCGGCTTGCCAAATTCACGAGCCACCTGGGCAGCGTCATAGATTGCTGTTAATTGCGGCACACCGACACCGGCAACCACCCGCGTGGTACAGATGGAACCAGGACCGATACCCACTTTCACAACATCAACGCCGGCTTCAAACAGGGCCCGTGTTCCTTCGCCCGTGGCCACGTTGCCCGCAATCAATGTAGCATCTGGAAGCTGGTGACGAATCTCAGCAACTTTACGCAATACCCCGGCGGAATGACCGTGGGCGGTATCAATAATAATCGCATCCGCACCGGCATTTAATAAAGCACTGGCCCGATCAAAGGTGTCCGATGTCACGCCGACAGCTGCCGCCACCAACAAGTGGTTGTTGGCATCAACCGCTGCGTTAGGATACTGGCTGGCATCGTTTTCGATAGCTTTCACGGCAGCTACCATCTTCGCCTGATCATCAGCACTCATGTTCTTGTGAATGACCCCGAGGCCCCCGTTGCGGGCCATTGTCGTGGCCATCTTCGTCTCCGTGACGGTATCCATGGAGGCACTTAAAAATGGAACGTTCAACTTTAAGTTAGGTGCTAATTGGGTACTCAGATCGACTTCATTCGGCAAAACGTGACTTTCGGCAGGTATTAGTAAAACATCATCAAAAGTGAATCCTTCTTTAGCAAACTTCGTGTCCCAATTAGACATAGTTGATCTCGCTCCTCTTAGTTAGTCTCAGGCTCGGTTAGGAATCCTGGGAGATATTGTTTCTTAATTTACCAGTCTAAACTGCGATGGTCAAGGTTTCTCATCGAACTATTAGTGTTTAAGTTACCTAGGCCTATAAATCGTCAAGCGGATTTTTAATCATCCTTAGCGCCAAACACCGCTTGACGAACCTTGGGAAACTGGTGAGATAACCATAACGTATATCCCAAACTCGTGAAGCCAGTCAATGCCCATAAAATCCAACTGGTATGGGCGCCAGACGTGACAAATCGGTAAGGTGTTAATAGGTCAGCCAGCACTTCTTCCCAGACCACTTCCCAAATCTTATGAGTTGTTATGGTCTCATGGAGGTACGTGGCCTCAATAATCACTTGTGCGATAATCACGAGCACCCAGCCCCGTAAATAACCGTGTCCGCCCTGGCTAGTCACGCGTTTGCGATAGATGGGCACCTCATGTCCCGTCGCATCTTGAAAATAAGACACGGGACGATGTTCCTCACGAATCTGCGTGGCTTTCGCCTGATAGTGACTCACCCATGCAGCAAAGAGCACCAGTAACACCAATATGCCGCCATTTAACGGTGTCCACACAAAGGCCTTCATAAACATATAACACGTAAACAAGGGGACCAATAAGAACGTCAACCGATGAACCGGACTATACTCAAACTGGTCTCGAATAAAGTAAATCATAATGGCAACCACTAATACGACTGTCATCGACACACCCCTTTTCTCAATAAAGAAAAACGAGCGGGCGCCCTAAGCACCACGCTCGCTCACTGGTATTCCACCAGTATTGTTTAATTAACCAAAGAAGCCGCCCCGGATCTTGTAGGTCCGGCGAATCCACATCATCGCGGCAATTGATAGCACGCCCAAGATAATGCTTGGCCATGGCATCAGCACTGGGTTGATGACGTTTGGCAACATCTGGGCTAGATAGAACAGCGCCATCCAGACCACGAAGCCCAGTAATACGAACACGGTGCGAATCCAACCGTTGTATTTGTGCTTAACTTTAGGATCAAATAGCCGTGGCATGATTGGCAAGATAAATCCAGCTACCAAAGCACTCACCGTAATGGCGGTAATCCCCACTGGTTGACTAGTCGTCATCAGCTTCGGACTGAAGAGATACATTAACCCAAACATCAGGTTGAAAATCATGAAGAACGTCAAGGCGTTATAGATCATGTTCGGCCAATAATTGGGGCCGCCAAAGACCACACCGGTTCCTTGAACTTTCGGGCCTTCAACGACAAATTGAACGCGATCCGCAACATCCCCATAAAGGTTCTTGGCGGTCTTCCCGCTCTTTTGACCTTCAACCAATTCATCGACCATCTCTTGGACGGCCTTGGCTTTCTTTTCTGGCGTCAACTTCGTCTTCTCTAGTGCCTTGTTAAAGCGATACATGTAATCGGCGTTCCGCTTGGTCAGTCCAACATTATCGAAAGCTGCCCGCTCGTTAACCGCTACTGTATTGCGACTTTGGTGGACGCCCGCATTCCGTGGCGTCTGCTTGTTATCACTCATTACTCTTGAATTCCCTTCTAAACGTTGAATCGGAATTCGACGATATCGCCGTCTTCCATCACGTAGTCTTTCCCTTCAACTCGGAGTTTACCGGCTTCCTTCACCGCTGCTTCGGATTCAAATTGATCCAAATCCGCAAAGGCCATGACTTCGGCACGAATGAAGCCTCGTTCGAAGTCGGAGTGAATAATACCAGCCGCTTGAGGGGCCTTAGTCCCCGTTTTAAACGTCCACGCCCGCGTTTCCTTACCACCAGCCGTGAAGAACGTTTGTAAGCCTAAGAGATGATATGACGCCCGAATTAGCCGGTTCAAACCAGGTTCTTCGACGCCTTCAGCTTCCAAGAAGTCTTGCTTCTCGTCATCATCTAACTGTGCAATTTCTTCTTCAGCTTCAGCGGCCACGGCAATGGCCTCGGCGCCTTCCTTAGCCGCATAGTCCTTGATTAACCCAAAGTACTTAGAGTCTTCGGGATCAGCCATGTCGTCTTCGGCAATGTTAGCCACGTACAAGACTGGCTTGGATGTCAGTAAGAACAAGCCCTTGACGATCTTCATTTCTTCTTCGTCAAAGTCAATTGTCCGCACGGCACCGCCGGCTTCGAGAACCGGCTTAATCTTTTGCAAAACGGCCAATTCAGCCTTAGCTTCCTTGTCGCTCCCCTTAGCAGCCCGTTCAACCTTAGCCAACCGTTTGTTAACGGCTTCTAAGTCAGACAAGCCAAGTTCCAAATTAATGGTTTCAATATCATCGATGGGATCAATTTTACCAGAGACGTGGGTAATGTTGTCGTCATCAAAGGCCCGGACAACGTGAACGATGGCGTCCACTTGGCGAATGTTTTCCAAGAACTGGTTACCCAGTCCTTCACCCTTGCTGGCCCCCTTGACGATCCCGGCAATATCCGTAAATTCAAAGGTAGTTGGCACAACTTTTTTCGCTGGGATCAGTTCTTGAATCCGATCCAACCGGTTATCAGGCACTTCGACCATGCCCACATTTGGATCGATCGTTGCGAATGGGTAGTTGGCCATTTCGGCGCCGGCCTTCGTGATGGCGTTAAATAACGTGGACTTACCGACGTTAGGCAGCCCAACGATTCCTGCAGTTAATGACATAACAATTATTCACTCTTTCCATTATTGGCGTCGGCCTTAACCAGCACCTTTTTCAATTTTTTCTCAAATTCACGGCGTGACAGCATAACGACATGGCCGCAGTTGGTACACTTAATCTTAATATCCGCGCCCATTCGGGTAATCTCCCAGCGGTTGGTACCACATGGGTGGGGCTTCTTCATTTCAACCAAATCACCTAAATCGTACATATGCTTTCCTCCAATGTCCGTTAATCTAAGTGGATATCCAATAGGTCCAAAATCCGATTCAAATCATCGTTGGATAAATATTCAATCTCAATGCGACCTTGTTGGTCTTTACCTTGGCTCTCGTTGATAGAGACTTGCGTGCCAAAGCGTTCTTGCAATTGGTTTTCCGTTGACCGCAAGAATGGCGACTTTTTCTTCGCCGGTTTCTTGGCCAATTTCTTCGCGGCACCATTTAATTTGCTAACCTCAGCTTCTAAAGCGCGCACCGTCATGCCTTGCTCAACGGCACGTTTAGCCAAAGCCACCAGCTTCGTCTTATCTTTCAAGGATAGCAACGTCCGAGCTTGTCCCATAGATAGTTCGTTGTGCTGCAACATATCCTTAACCGCCTTAGGCAGCCCCAGTAACCGTAAGTAGTTAGCGATGTAGGGGCGACTCTTACCCAGTCGTTCAGAGACTTGGGCTTGGGTCAACGTCAGCTTGGTCATTAAGGTATCATAGGCCTCGGCCTCTTCCAACGGGGTCAAATCTTCCCGTTGGAGGTTTTCCAAGACGGCGATTTCCATCATTTGTTCTTCCGTAATGTCACGAACAATGCCCGGAATCGTGGTCTTGCCAGCTAATTTAGATGCCCGGAAACGCCGTTCACCAGCTAAAATTTCGTAGCGTTCTAGCGTCTTATCCGGTTGCCGAACGATGATTGGCTGGAAAACACCGGTTTTTTCAATGGAAGCTGCCAAATCATTCAGCCCCTTTTGATCGAACTTCTGCCGGGGTTGGTATGGATTGGGCCGAATATCGGCCAAGGTCAAATCCACTACATTTTCTTCGGCGGTATCCACCCCATTTTCAGCAAACAGGGCGTCAATCCCCCGTCCTAAACTTTTCTCTTTCTTATTTGCCATGGGCAGCTAGCACTTCCTTTGCGAGTTCAGAGTAAACTTCAGCACCTTTAGATTTTGGCGCATAGTCAATGATCGGCATCCCATGACTCGGCGCCTCCGCTAACTGAACGTTACGCGGAATGATCGTCGCATAGACCTTGTTTTGGAAATACTTCTTAACCTCTTCGTTGACTTGCTTCCCCAAATTAGTCCGGGCATCGTACAGCGTTAGCAAGACCCCTTCAATCTTCAGGTTACGATTGAAGTGCTTTTGGACCAACTTGACCGTGTTCAATAACTGGGTCAATCCTTCCAAAGCGTAGTACTCACTTTGCACTGGAATTAAAATGGAATCTGCTGCGGTAAACGCGTTGATCGTCAGCAGGCCCAACGATGGTGGGCAATCGATTAATATGTAATCGTATTGATCCCGCACCTCATCGAGAGCCGCTTTCAAGCGCGTCTCCCGTGCCATCATTGGCGTCAATTCAATTTCCGCACCGGAGAGTTGGATAGTGGCTGGCACGATATCCAAATCAGGATGTTCCGTTTGCAAAATGGCCTCTTTAATCGGCGTTTCGTTGACTAAAACATCATAGATTTCCCGTTCGATCGTTGCTTTTTGAATACCCACACCGCTAGTCGCGTTTCCTTGCGCATCCGTATCAACTAGCAAGACCCGCTTGCCCGCGGAGGCCAAAGCTGCCCCTAAATTTACGCCGGTCGTGGTTTTGCCCACGCCGCCCTTTTGATTGGCCAATGCAATGATATAGCCCATATGTCGTTCCACCTCTAACTTTCTTTGGGAATGTCAATGATAATGCGGTAACCGTCCGCCGTCTCTTCTTCTTTGGTTGTTAGCGTCATGCCCGCGTCCGTCACCATCTTCACCGACTGACGAATCGTATTGACGGCCACCCGCGTATCGCCAGACACACTGTGCTTCGTCACTTTACGCCGCCGTTTCGGTTGCTGTTGGCCCTTGGCAATTAACGCTTCGGTTTCTTTAACCGTTAAGTGATCCGTTACGATTGTCTGCAACATGGCCTCTTGTTGGTCTGTCGAGAGTGCCAGCAAGGCGCGACCGTGCCGTTCTGAAATGTCCCGGTTCAAGATCGCCGTTCGGACTGGTTCCGCTAGCTTCAACAACCGCAACTTATTAGCCACAAAGCCTTGGCTCTTGCCAATACCCTGGGCCAGTTGGGCTTGGGTCAGCTGGTTTAACGTCATCAATTGTTGGTAAGCGTGCGCTTCTTCAATGGCCGTAAGTTCCTCGCGTTGGAGGTTTTCAATCAGGGCCATGGAAGCCGTCTCGTCATCGTTCATTTTTTCAACGATTGCCGGAACGGTTTCCCATTTCAGGCTAGAGACTGCTCGAAACCGACGTTCACCAGCGATGATTTCGTAATGCTCCGGCTCATACTCACGTAACACAATGGGTTGTAACAACCCGTGTTCCTGAATGGTTTGGGCCAGCTCCGTAATCGCCGTTGCGTCAAACCGTTGCCGGGGTTGGAATCGGTTAGGAATGATCTGGGCGATTGGAATCATCACCACAGTCTGTTTCACAGGATGTGCCGGTTGTCGTGCCGCCTTATCCCGATTATTTCCAAATAATGAAAATGGCAATTATCTTACCCCCATCCCATTAATCTTCTAATGGTTCTTTATTTGGTGTACCCGCCTTACGTGGATACCGCTTTGGCGTTGTCTTAACCTTATCAATCACGACGATATGCCGCGGATCATTTGAAACAGGCAGGTTAAAGGCCTCATCGGCTTGCAACTTGCCACCTAATGTCGTGATGGCCTTTTGGCTAACCGCCAATTCATTTTCTGTCTGCGCGGCCTTCAAAGCGACAAATTGGCCCCCGACCTTAACTAGGGGAAGACACAGCTCACTCAACACTGACATCCGCGCCACGGCCCGCGCCGTCACTAAGTCAAAACCTTCACGGTTAGCAGCGCGCTTGCCACCAAATTCTTCAGCTCGCGCATGATGAAATGCCACTCCCGTCAAGTTAAGCTTTGCCGCCAGTTCATTTAAGAACGTAATCCGCTTGTTCAGGGAATCCACAATGGTTACCTGTAATTGGGGAAAGACGATCTTCAAGGGTAATGACGGAAAGCCGGCACCGGCACCAACGTCGCAGAGCTTTAAAGGCTCTGTTCGTAATGCAGAGACGTAAAAAGCGGGGGTCAACGAGTCGTAAAAATGTTTCAAATAGACGTCTGGCTCCGCAGTGATCGTGGTTAAATTAACGTGCTCATTCGTGGCCACCAAAAATTGGTAGTAATCCGCGAATTGTTGTTCCTGTGTTGCGGTTAAATCGATGCCTTGCGCAGCGAGCGCGGCCCGAAATTCTTCTGGATTCATGCAATATCTCCCAGTTCGTTTCTGTGAAACACAATTGTTTCACGTTTGAGTATACTTTACCTTACTTACCGGCGAAACGCAACTGAACGCTCGCACTAACGTTTCCTATTATACCGAAAATTAGGGCCACATGAAACGCCTATTCTAATAACGACTACGCAAAAATAGCGATACCCGTTGGTTGACGGGGCATCGCCTATACTGAATTCTTTTTAGGTTGGTCGCCAATCCCGTTACCTAAGGCAGTGGTCGGCGAACTGGTATAGCGCGGGGGCGATGTTTAACAAAGCCAGTGCGGTTGACGGGAATCGTCTGAATGACTGTCTGCCCGAGGGCCAGCGGATGGGTAATGACACTGGCAATCCCGCGTTGAATAGTAATCACATTGTAAGTGGTTCCTGTATACACGTCGTGCTGGTACGGATCTTGACAATTGATATAGGTTGCTGCCGATCCAGTTACGGTAACCGGAACAACGCTATCCACTACGTAATTGGCATCAAAATGCAGGTGCCCGGTAAAGATTCCTCCAATATTATGTCCATGTAGAATCGCCAACAATTCCCGGTTGTTCTGCAACAAGGTGTAACGCATATCGCGTAGAGCCGGCGCATCTAGTGGATGGTGCAGGAAAATAAAGGCCCGTCGCCGCGGGGCTAAATGTAAATTCTTATTTAACCAGTCCAACTGTGGTCGATCCAGCCACCCAGCCGATTTATTTAATTCCCACTTAGAATCTAAGAAATAAAAATCCATGTTCTGATGCACTTGTTTATCGGCATAATACGACTGATGTGCGACTGCTAAATATCCCCGATTAAAGGCTTCTCGATCATCACGATCACCTAGTAGTACTTGAATGGTTACTTGTAATCGACGTTCTTGTTGTTGTAAATACTGGTGTAATTGCCGATACCCCTGCTGGTCACCATCAATCAGTAAGTCACCACTAAGTACGATTAAGTCGGCCGCTACTTGATGATCTTCAAGATCGTCAAAAACCCGCTGTAACGGCTGTGTCGCCAATCGCTGATTATCATCCATCGTCAAATCAATGTCCGATATGTGAACAATTGTAAATCGATTCATCCCCCATGCCCCCATCACTCGAGACCCCTCACCGGAAGCGCCCCCGGCAATAGTTCTCGACTATTACTAAGTTAGGTTCTAGCATAGCGGATTCATGTAAATTATTGATGTTATCTCTGTCAACATCTTGTAAATTTTTTACAAATTTTCGCATAAAAAACGGGGCGGTATGACGCCCCACTAATGACTACCCATGCTGTTTAGGTGGCCGTCCTACCCAAATCATTGGTAACCAGACCACAACTAACAGAATTAAGGTTTCCCAATCCGCTACTGACATGTGATCATCTTCTTCCCTTATTTACGTTCATCATAGCAGGGAAATGTATCGTTTTTGTATGGAATCATGTCTATTTGTGTAAAGTTCCGCGGATTTACTCATACAAAAAAAGGCCAGCAACATCAACGTTGCTGACCTTCCATTCAATTTACTTAGTTCTTAATAGCGCGAACTTCTTCAAGGAACCACTTGTTGAAGGCCACGTCATCGATATCAACGGAAACCTTGGCGTTGGTCTTACCATTGTGGTAAGCACCGCGGATATCACCGACCGTTTCCCCAATTGCTGGGCCGTCAGTGACAACGTCAATCCACATATCTTCCGTCTTAATTGCTTCTGGATGCAATAAGTAGAAGATCGTGTTCACATCATGCATCGCAATACCGGCATCACTGTTATCACCATCATTGACGATGATATCATGAAGCATCTTACCAGTTTCACTAATCTTTGGTAATTCTTCGATGCTTTCGTGAGTCAAAAGGGCCTTCATCGTAATGTCCAAACCAACCATCACGATTGGCACACCAGACTTGTACACAATGGCAGCGGCATCTGGATCAGTGAAGACGTTGAATTCAGCGGCACTGGTCATGTTCCCTTTACCCAAGGCACCACCCATGGCAACAATCCGGTCAATATGACTCTTTACTTCTGGATATTCTGAGAAGAGCAAGGCAATGTTGGTGTATGAACCCGTTGGGACCAACGTTACTGGGTCAGAGCTTGCCATGATTTCATCATGGAGGGCTTCAACGGCCGTCTTGTTCAAAGGCCGTGGTAAGTCCGTTGGGAATTCATAGCCAGGCATTCCGGATGCGCCATGAATCCGAGCAGCATCTTCAAAGTCTTTGAAGAGGGGTTGTTCCGCACCAGCTGCAACGGGAATGTCGGCATTGAAGAACCGAACGATCTTTTGTGCATTGATGGTCGTCTTATCAACCGTCACGTTTCCAGCCACCGTCGTGATTAACTTAAGGTCTAACTTAGGATCGTTGATCGCCATCGTCAAAGCAGCTGCGTCATCAATCCCAGGATCAGTATCCATAATAATTTTAATTGTCATTGTAATTTCCTCCCAAATAATTTTGAATTAACGTGCGGTAAAACCGCTTACGTTTTTACCCAGCGAAAAGTTCCGCCTACAACATGGCACTAAAGACCAAGTCGCATAGGAACAAAACGCCCAGTAAGTAAACCGGCCAGGTCAGGTCTTTCCCCTTCCCTAACGCGAGTTTCATAATTGGGTAGCACACAAAACCAAAGGCTAACCCAGTGGAAATACTATTGGTAAATGGAATCAGCACAATAATCAAGAAGGCTGGAAACCATTCGGAAAAATCGGCCATCTTGATGTTACCGATGGCTGCCATCATTAACGCCCCCGTAATAACAATCACAGGTGCAATGGCAGCAGACGGCACGTAGGCCAAGAGGGGCACAAAGATCAGCGACAAGGCGAACAACACGGCGGCGGTTAGTGCCATAATCCCCGTGCGGCCACCACTTTCGATACCAGAAGCACTTTCGGCTGCTGCTACCGTTGGACTAGTCCCCAAGAAACTGGATAGGAAGGTCGTCACCGAACTTCCCTCAAAAGTCTTCTTAAACTTCTTTTGGTTCGGCAATAAGCCTTGTAAAAGGCCCATCGACTCAAATACCAAAATCATAGTCATTGAGAAGGCTGCCAGAATAAATGGCGTACTCAGCAAATGGGAAAAATCGTTTTGAAAAGCGATCTTGTGATACTGTCCCAGTCGCGCTAAGTCGACACTCGGCGTATCACTATCCTTCACGCCAAGGAAAAATGCCAACAAACTGGTGGCAATAATGGCAATGAAGAAGTTCCCTTTAACCTTGCGAATGTACAAGATTAAGCTGAGCACTAGTCCAAACAAGGCCAACAACGGAGTGGGTTTGGTCAAATCGCCTAAGACGATTAGTGACGACTTGCCAGCCACAATTAAGCCAGCCTTTTCGAGACCGATCTCAACCAAAAACAACCCAATTCCAGCGGTAATTCCGCTCTTCAGCGACTCTGGAATTGCCTCCGATAAAATTGTCGACACCTTCGTAAAGGCAATCAGCATATAGACAAAACTGGCCACGGCTGCAATACCCAACGCTTCTTGCCAACTGAGTCCCATGTTCACCACAATGGTGTAGGTAAAGAAGGCGTTAACCCCCATCCCTGGCGTCAGAATGATCGGTGCATTGGCCCAAAAAGCCATGATCAGACACCCAATCACTGAAGAAAAGATGGTCGCAAATACACTCAAATCAGTTGGAATCCCCGCATCTTTCAGAATCAACGGGTTAACAATAATGATGTATGAGATGGCGAAGAAGCCAGTTACCCCAGCAATCAGTTCGTTGCGGACGACATCCTTATGCCGCAAAGCTTCTCTTAGCGTCAACTTATTGGCTAAGTCCACTTGCGATTGTTGCTTATCCATAAAAATCCCTATCTTTCGGTGTATCATCAATCGATACACAGACTTCACGGGCTTTGCAACCGGACGCTTTCACCCGTTCGGCTGGGTTTCACTTCCGCGCAGGAAGGTCGGCACCCGTACGGACTGACCGGTTTCCCGTCAGTCTCTCACTAGTTTAGCATACAACCAATCACTTGCCAGATGCTTACATTAACTATGCCTAGTGACACGGATAGCCCAGGAACAACGCCCCTGGGCTACCGTTAGTCTCATGCTAACATGAGGCGATTATTTTTACCAAACAAACAAGCCAACGATTCCGGCTGATAGCAAGGAAACCAGGATCCCGGAAAGGAGCATGTAGCCAACGTTCTTAGAAATAAGTTCGTTGTTTTCACGATCGACGATACCCTTGAAACAACCGATAATCATCCCAGTTGTTGAGAAGTTAGCGAATGAAGTCAAGAAGACCGTCAAGATTGCCCGGTAGTGGGCAGAGAAAGCACCGGTGTTAATGGTAGATGAAATCTTACCCATAACAACGAATTCGTTCGTAACTAACTTAGTCCCCATGTATTGGGCAAAGCCGAAAGCGTCGTGGACGTTCAGACCCATTAACCAAGCAAATGGGAACATGATGATCCCTAAGATGTGTTCCAAAGATAACCATGGGTTGAAGAGTGCCAAAATCTTATCGATCAACGCAGCTAAAGCAACGAAGGCGATAACGTTGGCAGCAATGATTAAGATCAAACGGCCGGCACCCAAGATGGAGTCACCCAAGAATGAGAAGAATGGTTCTTTCTTACCATCGTCTTCAACTTCGCCTTCTTCAGCAGCAACGGTACTAGAACCACCGATTTTAGCAATAGTGTCTTCTTCAGGTGTCACTTCTACTGGGTTCAACATGTTGGTAACGATAATGGCGTTCAAGATGTTAATTGGAACGGCCGTCAAAACAAATTGACCAGGAACCATTTGCGTATAAGCCCCTAAAATCGAAGCCGTGATACATGACATGGACATCATAGCCAGCGTTAAGTTACGTTCCTTACGCATGCTCTTCAATTGTAATTGAGAAACGGCCAAAGCTTCCGTGTTCCCTAAGAACATCATTTCAACAGAGAAGAATGATTCAAACTTAGGTTGCCCGGTAATGAAGGAAAGGCCACGACCAACCCATTTGATGATCCAAGGTAAGATCCCGATGTAAGTCAGGATATCAAACATTGGCACAACTAACAGGATTGGAAGAAGAGAACTTGTAATAAAGTTCATGGACTTCGCCGTCCCACCAAATTCTGGGGTTACCCAGTTTGGTAAGGCGAACACGATTCCTTGGTAAGCCACTTGGACTAACCAGTTGAATCCATCAGCGGCACCCTTAACGATGTCTTGTCCAATGGAGAAGCTGGTAAAGAACCAAGCCAAAATCAAGTTAATAACTAAGACAATTCCAGTTGATTTCCAGTTGATCATCTTCTTATTCTTAGAGAATAAGAAAGCGATTGCGAGGTAAACAATTACCCCTAAAACATTGACTGCGACTAGCATTGGTCAAAATACCTCTTTCCGATATTATTCTTTGATGTATGGCCACTTGCCATACAAAAGTTGACACGATGTGGCTGCAGAAATTATGTATCGCATAACTTCTGTTACGAACGAACGATTATCGATCTACTTGTTTGGAATTTCAACGACAACCAACGGTAAATGGTGAATTTAAACGGTAAATAATATCTGATGAAACTATCCGTTGTCTCTCGCTGACCTTTGCAACCCCAAGCCAGTATCTCAATCTTGATGCCCCCTCACCTCCCTTCAAGGCTCGTTCAAGTTCCTATTGTGTAATCTCATTTAAAAAGCTATGTCCGGCAGCATGACCTGCCAAACCGAAGTTCTCAAGGACGGTCGCACCAACGTCCGCTAATGTCCGCCGAATGCCTAAGGCGTGCCCAACTGGCCGCGATGGCGAATAAGCTAATAACGGTAAATATTCGCGTGTTGGCGTTGCACTAACAGTCGGATCATCAGCATGTGTGGCCGTCACGATCAAAAGATCGTTGGCTCCCAAGTCATGTTGAACCTGGGCCAGATAATGATCGGCACTAGTCAACGCCTCAGCAAATGCATGAACATCTTGCTGCTCACCCGCAAAGCGGAAGTCTGGGAGCACCACATAAGCCAAGCCGGACGCTGGTTGATACAAACGATCATATAAAATCCGGAAAGCATCCTGATTACTACCAACTTGGAAACGTTGAGCTGCGCTTTGCGTTTGCAGATAACTCAGGAATGGTCCCGCTAAACTCACGGCATACCCCGCCGCTGGTAGGCTAGCAAACACGGTCTCTGTCCGGTTCTCACCGGTAAAGTCCCACATCTCGCGTAATCCAGTAGCTCGTCGGTTGTCTTGTGCTTGAACGTGCAAGCGTCCATAGAAGCCACTGGGCTGGTCAATTGGCTCAACCCCCGGAATAGGATGGTCAACCCGAATATTACCAAGCCCAAGTTGCTGTAATGTTGGAAGATTTAGTTTATCTGGCCAACCAACTGCCACATGCCCCAGTGTATCGGCGCCAACTGATTGAAAGCGGTTCGCATCAGGCGCTTCGCCCAATCCGACTCCCGCAAAATCAACCACGAAAATGCGATGAAATGCCACCGTTGCTCACTCCTTCGATAAACATTTAGGTAAAAATCCCCCAAGTATTTTTCGGTCTAGTAATAATATACCTTTTCCCAGCCGCCCTGTAAATGGTCGATTTAAGGGAAACGTAAAAAGTCTATTTCCGAACATTATCACCCTGAACCACCTGTAGGGGCCGGCCCATTCAGAACATCTTTGAACATTCTGTTTTCTTGCTAAAAGGATTTACTTTCGACAAATATCCTAATTTCAAAGAACAACGACGTGGCAGAAGACCACTAAGTTAGGTAAGTTTCTAACAAACCACCCAACCGATTATGTACCAACTAAAACAGCTAAAGCTGAGTTATGCCGAACAACAAGAGTAGTCGCGACATAAAAACAGACTTCAAGTTGAGTTGCGAATAACTTGAAGTCTGCTAACTCGCGGAAAGGCGGTTGTGAGTCGTGCAAAATTCCCGTTTCGTTTTCTTGCTAATTCTTAATCGCCTCATAACTAGAACATTTCTCTCGCTGAGCTGCCACAACCACTACATTCATTCACTGACAATTTCTGGCTGCCGTTTTCAGCGTGTTACTTGTAAATCTTAATTCCCTCATTACATCTAACCGGCCACATTTTAACGATTCTTCTTGAAATCCTCATATGGTCTTGCCGACGCAACATCCGAACTCTAGTTAACTGCCTGGAACTGTTTCAAGTCTATCAACACTTGCTTACAAGAAGCATGATGTTTCAAACACTATTCAATTGTAAAACTGAAAATCTGATTCTGTTACCTAGAACTACCAGAGCTCGTTAGAAGGTTTATCGGAGTTGTCATCTATCTGTCTTTCAGAATCTTAAACTTGCTGGTAAATCTGACTTACGTGCAAAACGGAAATCAGTTGTTACAAACACTTACATCTAATACTAACTCATGGAACTCGGTCACAACCTTTATGACCTTTCCGCACTATTATAATAACACTGGCTGTAAGCGTTTGCAACCAAAATACACCAAATTATGTTCTAAATTTGACCGGTTTTCATTGGTCATAAAATCATTGGTCATAAAAATACCGCCGACAGGCTAACTGTCGACGGCATTTGACGATATATGAATCAATTCCAGGCAAATCCATGGTTCTTGTTTGGAGGAAAAGTTTCACAGAATGAGCTCAGTAAATTGATTCCAAAGGTAATAAAAGCCTGAACACAGGTCGTGTGGAGTCTACTCAACACACACGTTAGTTATACCGCGAAATCTCTTACATTGCACTCTTTTTGAACCCTTAATTTAAAAAACTATGGCTGAATGCCGACAACTCGGCGTTTAGTACCAAGCTGGCTTGTCACCATCCGTATTTGGTTTATTAACGCCTAGCGATGCACGTACTGATTCAGCCGGATCAGTGACTAGCTTTGCCACTAATGCCGCAATACTCTTCCGTGAGACTTCCGTTCCCTTGAACGGTTCTCCCTTTTGAGTTGTCTCGTAGCTGACCTCGTCATGGTTCGTCAACCATGCTGGCCGGATAATGGTATAGGCTAAATCACTGGCTTCGATTACCTTCGCCGCTGCTGCATAGGTTTCCAAGTAGCCACCATCTAGCATTTGGTGATTCCACTTGCCATAGTTGCCCGGAACTTCATCATAAATGCCCAGCGTTGAGATCCAAATCAAGCGTTGTACGTGACTAGCCTGCATGGCAGTGACCACCGCTTGCGCCTCGTCTTCAATGTTCCGACCAGCTAAGTTTGCGTACACAACATCAATATCAGCCATCGCCGCTGTCAAATCAGCAACTTGACTAGCATCACCTTCCACGACCTTCACTCGGGGACCGGCAGCCCCTGCCAGCCGTTGCGCCTTACGCAAGAACAAGGTAAGTTGATTGTCAGGATTATTTAATAGTTGCACCGTAGCTAGCTTCGCAATCTTCCCGTTAGCCCCTAATACTAAAACGTTTGTCATCACAAGCACCTCTTCGTTTTAAATGAACACCTATACTGTAACTCCTATAATTACATTTATCAAGTTAAACCACTTTTGACGCTCATTTCAGCACCCGATATCTGGGAACACAAAAAGAGCCTGAGACTTTTGTCCCAGACTCCCGTAATTTCAACCTATTTCCCGGACTAGATCAGCATCAGGGTTACGCCGGCAATGGGTGTTAAGCTGTCACCTAAGTCACCAAAAACCAATTCCTGCTTAAAGACTGGTTGATCCAGTTCTGTCAGGTTCGTTTTTTCAATGTTTAGATGATAACGGCCGTGCCGGTCTCGCTTTAATTCGTAATTAACGAATTCCTGTTCTGGGGCGTAGTTCGTGAAATGGACGGCGTAATGTCCGAGCTGGTGGGATACGACCAGCCGAATCCCGTTTTCATCTCTAAAGATATGCAAAATTGTTCACTCCTATATTGATTAGAACTGCCACCGACGCACTGATGATAAACAAAAAGGAAGAGTCGCCAGCGCGCCTCTTCCTCGATATCGGCATTTGCTCAATCAAAGGGTCCGAAACTCCGCCGCGACTAAGACAACCACAGGGAAGACCCCCAATGATTAACCCTCATGCGCACAGTGATGTTAGCCTGGCCACCCGTAATGGGCAGTATCACCAGAATTATTCCTCTATGTACCCTGATTGTACCATACTTATCTTGAAAAGATTAGTGGCGGGTAAAAGTCCTAAGAAATTTGTTATTTTCTCCATTGGCCCTTGTCACTACCACAATAAACATGTTTCAATAATTAATAACAACTCAATTAATCATTAAAACGCGTATGGAGGGCATGGACATGGCAAACACTAAAAACAGTCAAGCGGCAAAGATTCGCCAGCAAATTATCACTTGGCTACAAGATGAACACGAAACCGAGGCCGTCTCGGCAGAAAAATTTCCAGGGATTCGCGGAATTCGGGCGGTCAAGTTACGCCAGATGTTAGGTGAATTAGGCTTCGCCACAACCGTCGTCATGGGGGCCGTCTCAGCCGCGCCTTCAATTGATCATCGTATTAAGAAAGCTGCGTTAAAACCGCGCGAAGTCTATTATTACTTCGATGCCAGCACGGCAACACCCGAAAAAATACAGCCAGTGTCAACGACACCGATCACCACAACCGGTGCCCCGACTGTTACGTCGACCTTCACCTCAACCGGAATCACTGCCATTCCCGCTTTTGCCGTATTGCAACAAACTAGTCAGTCCTTGAACCAACAAATTGACGACCTCCTCATTGCTGCTCAGCAACAGCGTCCCCTGCGCGATCTAGACATTAATTTTCTTACGGAATTTGCCACTCAAGTCACCAAGCAAAACGAATTATTACAGAATTTTGCGACGCAATCTAAGATTGATCAGCTGCGACACAACTAGTTTACTTACTCACTTATTAAACCAGACCCACAATCTTTTACACAGATACAATATTTTTAGTGGAAACTTCTTGACATTTCGGCCCATGACCTTTACTCTGTTATAAATTACTTTTATGGGGGACGATCGCCAATGGCATTACACGAAAATAATCGGGTCTTTTGTAAGAAGACCGAACTCTTCTCTGACTCATTTTACGGAACCATTACTAAGATCTACGAACATGCGGCCTTGGTTAAGGTTGAACCTAACCAACTCGCTAAGAAGGAAACCGATAAGATTGACTCTTTCGGCGACCTGGTTATTATTCGCTTGAGTGAACTGCAATTAGTTGACGAGGCGGGTAATCCACTCAAAGAACCAGCAGAAGAATTAGAAGCCGCTGAATAAGCGTAAAACTTGTTATTAATCTCAAAAAGGGCCCTCAAGAATTTAACCAATTCTTGGGGGTCCTCTTTGTCTGTCGCTAATAACGGTTCATCACAGCTATTTCGTTATTTCAAGATCGTATTGACCTGCTTCATTAACTCCGGTAACTCAACTTCTAGGGCACCGTTAACGTGTTCTTCAACCCGTCGCCCCTGAGTCGTGATCTGAAAGACGTGATAGCGCCGATCTGTCGGCAAGGTTTCATCCTTAATGAATCCACCATTTAATAACCGACTGATTTGAATTGATACCATGGATTGACCTACGTTTAACCGCCGGGATAACTCACTGGTACTAATCTTTTCAGCAACCAGTTCATGTAAAATCCGGTACTGTTCAAACGTAATGGTATCGCCAACACTTGGCCGTTTGATGAAGGGCCGTAAGAGCGAATTCAGCTGGTGAATCCGTTCAACGTCCACCGCTAATTTTTTCGCTTCCATCATGATTCTCTTCCTCCTCGTGACATCTCAACGGCCTATGCTCCGTCAAGGCGTCTAACATAGTCCTCGTGCGAATTAGTTCGTTCTGGGTTGAAAAGGTTAATCCCTAACGCACTTACAATATTCATACTAACATATATTTACGACTATATTATAAACAAATTATATATCGGGCGAATTTAATATTATTTTGTTAATTTTTTGACTTCTCCCATAGCTACCAACCCCCGTCAATACTGTGACGACACCCATTCGTCATCTAAATGTCGTGGGTGCCAATCTCCCCGATAAATTTCGGTGACCAGTTGTTTAACGACTTCATCCGGTAGCGAATAGCCTGCCTTACGTAAAACACCGCTAACCAACCGCCAGTCTCGATAATGCCGAAAGGCCAATGGCTCCTGATTAAACGGCCGGTAGACGTTCGAGACGGGCTGGTACTGATGCGTCGCGTATGCTTGGTTTGCCTGCTGAAATACTAAAATCTGATGTGCTTCGGCGATCTTCTTACGCAAACGCGATACCGTATCGCGAATAATCATCGTCATTCCATTTGTTAACAGCAAACTCACTTGATGCTGGCGAGTGGTCGGATTCATGTGGCTCACACTCCAACAGCCAACCCAACTGGTCTGATTGCCATCGGCCGGTCGCTCCGTAGAGACTAACATGATTCGCCCCATCACGTAGGGCAATGGTCCGCTCAATTCTAGATAATCCACCATGGCCCGCATGTCTAGCCACTGCACGAGGCTCGTCTCGACTACTTGATTGATTAGTGCTCGGGGCGACTGACGCGTTCGATAAAAACCACCTTGCTCCGTCCAAACTACGGTATCGGCAATAGCTTTACGTCGTCGACAATTCTTAATAAAAATGACCGCCGACCAATCAATGTCTAGTTGATTCGTTGGCACCAGCCGTTCGACATCTTGTGGCTGTAATTTGGTGAAATCAACGGTATTCGTTGCGACTACTTGTTGACGATACGTCGCCGTTAATCCGTTCAAACATGCGGTTGACATCCCCTCACCCTCATTCAGTTACCGTCTTCCCCTCTTTGATTCGGCTATAGATTCTCACAAAACACGAATTATAGCAAGAAGGACGTATCACCTAATTAATTCACCGATCGCTTTATTTGCGCAACAAATTCGCAATGAAATCATGTTGACCAAATATGATTTGCAGGTTTATATACGAATGATTTTTTTATTTATTTATTTATAATTCGTATATTCTCATAATATTTTCACGTCTATCCCATAATCGCTTGCTATAATGGGCCAAAATGGCTAGGAGGCCTTTTATGCAGACACCCCCACACAGTTTAGGTACCATCCTTAAAGCTTTGCGCCATATTTTGGCCGCCGATGCCACGCCAGAAGCCGTCTTAAAGGACATTGACGTGCCAGTTTGGTACCTTTTAGAACTCGAAGCTGACCATATTACCGTAGCTGACGGTGATACGCTGACCTTAATTTGTTCTTGTTATAAACTAACCGTCGATCAGTTGTTAATGTTGTCCGCCGCTGCGGACCTACCCGAAGCAATTGTGCATATGACCATCCAGCAATATCGAACGTATGAGGTACCTAACGACTTGCCAGATCAGCCCTGGCCGGACAGCACCCAGGTCACACCGTTGATTACGAACTCCGACCCGTTAGCCAAGCACACCTATGCAGACGTCTTACACTGCGTCCGCACCCAGGTTGAGGATCAGTCAGTCACCGCAGTCAGTGCACTGTTGAATGTTTCCCCGATGGCTTACTGGCAAATGGAAGCCGGTCAGCTTCCCGTACCGTTCTGGCTGCAACGGAAGATTGCCTTTCGCCTGCACCTGAGAAATCTCACCACCTTAACCCGCGCAACGGATATTCTCACAACTATCTGTCAGCATCTGGACATTGCGCCTGAGGGGCTGCCTACAGAACTGCGATTGCCTTAGAGCAAATAAAAAAGCGCCCAAATTGGGCGCTTTTTAGCTTATCCACTTATTAGTTAGCGTAATTATGCCAACCGGCTTAGCATGGGATAAAGTAGCCGCTATCGAAGGCAGAACAAAAGTACATGTACACCTTTCTATACCACTTAGTTCAGTTGCTCCCCAAGTAAAAAACGATACTAGCTAAAGAAACGACGATCATTCACCACGGAACTTCCTTGAGTAATCTCGTTCTTCACACGGGTAAGGTCAATTCGACGTTCATTTTTACCAATTCGAATTCGGTAATTATCACCGTCTCTAATAACTTGCCGAGACTGTGTCCGAGACAGCGTTCCACGACCCACTCGCTGAATAATCAAGTTGTATATCTGCTGTGGGTCCTGTGTTTTAAGAGTCTCATCTTCACTGGCTACCAAATACAGAAGATGCTTTAACCATCGCTCGCCACCGATAAGTTGCTTAGAAGCCTTTGTATTTCCCATTCGTTTAGTTTCTTTAACCTCAATCTGGAAAATACCATTATCGATAATAGTACAGTCGTTATCCTTACCAGCAGCTCGTTTCCCGCCATTTAGGTACTTCGCTTGTGCCTTTACATCTTCAAGCCGAAAGGCAACTGCATGTGCCGATTTCACACGAAATTCTAGTTTAAATTGATAATTCTCTTCATTAATTTCCTGTATCACCCGTTGGGCCCGCGAACCAGAGACAAACAGCTGTGACACAATGGCTCGTGTAAATGCTTGATAATACTGATCATTCATCGGTCGGCCCCGCATTTTCCTCGTCCAATTGATCTAGTAGATCATAATAACGCGTATTAATCTTGTCAGTCGTTTCATCAAAGTTGGTAAATGCGGCCTCATCGGTTAAATCTTCCAGCCGCCGAACACTATTATTGGTGAATTCATAAATCGAAACATCAGCGGTCGTTCCGATGTGCTTTTCTTTATCCGCGACCTTAGACGCCAAGATATCGTTAATGAGCGCTTTAATAAAATAATCACTGTGGGTGGAAACGACCACGCGCGTATTTCCCTTAGTGAGTTGGTAGAGTAAATCGGCCATCATCGTTTGCCGTGTGGGATGAAGATTCATCTCAGGCTCATCAATGAGCAACCAGCTAAATGTGTCATGATGCTTCACAAAGGTTTCAATCCCCAGTAAAGATTTCAACGATGATGAGACGAGGTTGAAGCTAATTTCCTGTGTCGTGTCTTCCGGTAGACGATATCGAATCTGATTCAAGTCCTCGCTGTAGAAGAAATGTCCCGGAATTAGCTTACTGAGAAGTTCCTGCTCATCGGCCGACGTTTGTTGATCATAGTTGCGGTCCAAAGACGTTAAGGAATTATTCAAAAATTTAATGTAATCTTCAATTGGATATGGGTAACGCTCATTCATCGCTGGCCTGCTAGTTAGTGCTTCAACTGGATTAGAAAAGCTCTCATTCACCACTTGATTATTTAGTCTGGTCCTAAAGACATTAATGCCGATTCTCTCAGCCGGCAGATAAATATTTTCTGCCAAGTTATCTGCGAAGAAACATGTAATACTTTGATTAAGCCTTTTTATAATATTTTCTTCTGCAGATAATTCTAACTTACGGTTTTCACTCAACTGTTCAGTCCGCGTGATAACAATATTTTTCTGAGTTGCATCTTTTTCCACCGTGATAGCGTACTGCTTTATCTGATCGGTGGCATCGTCGGATTCACGACCTGCATAGCTAAATAATATTTTACTAAGCTTACTTGATAGTTCATTTGAAAAGTCATCCTTATCAATTGTAATTTGCGTTTTATGAGGTACGTATACCGCTTCGTCCCTAAAGAAGTTGCTGAAGTAGCTACTAGACTCATTCAGGCGATTAAATGATTCAATAACATTGGTTACGACACTGGTTGCTGTCTCGGCAATCGGTAGGGTAAGTTTACCATTGGTTACCAAATCAGAAAAATCAGCCGTTGCAATCACATCTGCACTAAATGTCCGCAACCAGTTGCGAAATGCAAAGACACTATAGGCTGCCAAAGTTTTTCCGGTACCGTTATTACCAATAAACACAGTTAATTTATTCAAGTTAATGGTAGCATCTGAAATTGGCCCTAAATTCTGAATTCTCATAGGCTTCCTCCTCACTCACTATTCGTCTTACGTCATTTCTACCAGTTGCTAACAGCTTATTGCTGAGTTCTTACCTTACGAATCCCATTTGATACACCATTGGATTCTCAACAAGATAAGGTAAAGGAATAGTAACCTGAATTTATTATTTCATTGGGCCTTAAAATGCTCCCTGCTTAATAACTCCCAAAAGTTAATTGTATCAACTCCAAAGTAGTCTGCTACAAATGTAAATTTATAGCATTATTTTCCGATCAACTATTAAATCCCATGTTATTTACATCCATTACGATCGTCAGATCATACTTTAGAATATATCAGATAAGACCGTTTTTCTGACAATTAACCACACGATCGAATACGTTATTATCCTTGAAGAAGTACCTGAGCTTCTCTCCCAAATTGCCAAGCTTTCCATCCCCAACATAACAACTATTCAACTTTTAAAAAACTCTCAACAGATGAAGAGGACAGAGCATGTGACAAAAATAAATATTCATTCGCCTGTTTGTGCTTTCCAGCTGTATAATTCAATCCGTATTGAAAGTGCTCAAATTCTCGATATAAGTTTAAAATGTAAGGGTCAACATCATAAGTCAATATCCACTTCTTATCTTCCATCTTCTCAATAATAGACTGTGACAGTAGATTATGATCTACAGGTGTATAAAAATTTCGATAGAGCTTATAACCTTTGTTAAAATATGGAGGATCAAAAAAGGTCAAGGAATTTTTTGTTTGTGAAATTGATTTTTTTATCAGATCTATAGCATCTAAGTTATGAATTGTCACCCTCGATGAAAATTTGCTTATTCGATCTATTTTCTTCATCAAGGAATGCTTATTAAATCGACAATCAATCAAATACTTAGATTTTTGTTCAAATCCACCTATGGGTCCCCCAGTTATAATTCCTGATCTATTAGTTCTATTCAGAAAAAAAGCGGCAAATCCTTTTTCAAGTGGACTACTACTTGCCTTGCGATAAATCTCGCGTTGCCTATACCATTCATTAATGTTAACTGGAACTCGTTCAATCAAATCTATAAGCTCTGCCGTATTATTAAATGCAGCATTCCAAAAATTAAATATTCCACTGTCAATATCATTAATAATAATACGATCAACATCATTATTCACTAGAAGTTTCAACGGAATGGCAGCTCCGCCTGCATACGGTTCTACGTATGTTGATATATTATTTATCTCTACTAAATGTTTAACATAAGGATATAGGTTATTTTTTCCACCCGGATACCTTAATGGACTTAAATTATGTTCCATAGATTCTTCTCCATAACTACTTTTCTTTATTCTAACAGGAGGTCAAATGACTTCTCTAAGAAAAGCTTATACTTAGAGTATATGCCAATTAAGCTATGTGTTGTTATCCTACCATCACCACTATGAAGAAAACCATTCAATGCATTCAAATCATCATCAATTTTGCTAATATTTTTTGATTCTTCTCGCGTAAGTAATCTTCTTTCACATAATTCGTTTTTCAACGTCGATATTCTCGCTATGAGGGTATCTCCACTTGACTTCCTACCAATTTTACTTAGAGTACTTCTGACCGTAACCTCAAGTAATGGTCGGCAAAGGGCCGAACATATAAGCAAATTTTCTTCATTACTTACATCTTTTCTGACGTCAATACTGTTCAAGATAAGTCTCAATTTTTCAAAGTTAGCAGATTCGCCCAAAAGAAGATTCTTGTTTAGGAACCAGTCATCATCATAAATAATATCCGAAGTTTCAACCTTGCTCTTCTTATTATCTTTTATCTCAACAAAAAAATTTCCTTCCCAATTATTATATTGAGCAACAACTTGAAATGTCCCTTCACTGCTTTGGGGTAATACCTTATGCTCAGAAAATAAAATTGGTGCTCTTGGATTAAACGACTTAACTTTAATCTTATCATACTCGGAACTACTCGAAGATATAATATTACTTTCCGCATCGAAAAGCTGAATATCCTTGTCTAACACTAAATCAAATGGCAATTGTTTTTTACTAAGCTTAACGATATCTTGAGGAATAATAAGTTTATAATCCTTTATATCTTGATCTGAATTTTTGTCCTGATGATTGCTAGATTTATCATCTTTACTTTTATCAGTTCTCTCCTCTTCACTTGTGCCACTATCGTTCGCAGATGTTTCGGTATCCTTTTCTTGTAGATCATCCCTATCGCTATCTTCATCTAGTTCTCTTGGTTTTTGAAACTCACTTATTTTATTTCTCAATGGGAGCGCTATATTCGTTGATAAAAACTCATTCCATTTGCTTCTGGTACCAACAACACGTGTATCTATTACTGAAGTTCCCTTATCATCCTTAATGCACCAAGAAAATTCGCCAATAATGAGTAAGATTTCCTGATACGTAGTCCAAAGTTTATCTGGTACATTCATGCGAAGGTACTCATCTCTTACCAAGCTCAAATCTTTTTTTAAATATGACAAGACGCGTCCACTAATAACTTCAGTGCTCAGTTCAGGCATAGCTGCCAGATCTGGATATTTTCTTTTTGTTTCGTCATATACAGACTCTAAAAATTTAAACTCCGCGATAGTATTTCTGATTTTAGTAGCCGATTCCGGCGTAGTTTGTTTAATTTCTTCTATTGCTTCCTCTGAAGATAATTTTCTACGCCCATTTCCAATTAGATTATTAAACGTATTATTATAGAAGGCCATCTTACTAGAAGGAGACCACTTTTCTATCCCAGAAATATGCTTAGAAGCAATCTTATTATTCGCGTTTTCTCTGTTGCTCACAACATCGCATTTAATTATCAATGGTGTTGTCAACGCCAAAGAACTCTTTCCAATACGTTTTCGTTGCCCTTGAGTTAAATTCTTATTAGTTGAAGTAATTGCCTTCAAAGCCGCAACACGGCGGTTTCCTTCTAAAACAGTATATCCGGACTTATCTTGTAGTACAATAATTCTTTCGCCCAATTCTAAAAAGCCTTTATCTAACATCTCATCAATCAACGATGATAACTTTTCATATCTGAATAGATAATTGATAATTTCAGTCTCATTTTTAAAATTATACGCAGAGAACCTAGGATTCTGTTTATCAAGTTTTAGTCGTTTTAAGTCAATAGATTCAATATTGAAAGTATCCATCACATATTTCCTTTCTATTATTGTCCATATTTATTATATTATATAAGAAATATTGTCCTTATGTAAAATAATTATGACTATTCGTCAGTGGCCATTGACGAATACTTATACGAAACTTTGTTAACTTTCAAATAGAGTTCCCTTTGTTTACTCTGATTTTAAATTTCAATTAAATACGAAAAATAAAGCTTTTCCAGTTAACGACATTCATATGCTGTTCACTTAAAAAAATCCCGAGATCCACCAATATTTTTTTAACTCCTATCACCGCTTCATCACCAACGTCTTATTCGCCGTCACATACTGCCCATTCGTCAACACAAGGCGAGTCGTCAGGTGATACGATTCCAGTCGCTTCACTTTCAAAACCATTCCTCGCTTATAGTGCCGCATCTTGCCAGTTAACTTAACCCGGCGGTAGGCGTTAACCCCTTGGGCATTAATAACCCGAATTCGCCGCGGATTTTGCTTGTAGTACGTATTCGTCACGTACTGTGGCTGGGTTGTGATGTAGCCAGTCAGGCCAGCCGTTCGACTATGATGATTCACATCGCGGACCCGATATCGCGGCCGTCCGCCCCTAGATGTGGCATACCCCGTCACGACAAATTGGGGGCGTTTTTCACGTAACTGCCGAGGATAAAACACCCGCCGATTCTTCGCCGTAAAGGTTGCCTGACGATACAAACCGAGTTTCTGTATTCCGGATACCGCCTGCCCTTTTTTCACCACATAACTCGGCTTGGTCACGTTATCTGGCTTCGAAGGTGTTACTGGCCGGGAGGTCTCTGTCGATGAGACCGCGGGGCGGCTCTCATGAACCAGTGGCACGTCAACCGCCGTATTAAAGGCCGTCACGATCGATCCCCCGTTCCGATAATCACCTTTAATCGTAATTGATTGCTGGTCACTACCAATATTGGTCAGCGTAAGTCTATCAGGGTAATTCTTAACCATATCCGGTAGCTTAAAGTGAAAACGGTCGGCCAATGAGCGTAAGTACATCTTGCTGGAAGCAACTGATGGCGGCACATTCACTTTACGCCAACCCGTATTGGTCACTAAATAACGTCCGGCATAGGCCATATAATTACGCGCAAAGCGGTCAAAATCACTTTGGTGCCAGCTACTCATAGACGCCGCCTCACTCAAATCTGGCGACTCTTCGGGAAACGTATGGTTCAGCTCCTCTTTCTTCAGCGCTGTACCATAACTAATCGGATCATACATCTGCCGCGCAAGGTCACTGTCCATTGCCCAATAGGTGTGATTTACCGGATTATCGCTATCTTGCCAATCAACTGGAATCGTACTGGTTGGCGACCCCAGCGTCATCATCTGTTGGAAGTCATCAACGGCGACCGTTGCCGTATTGCCCACTACTTTAATTGGTGCCCCGGGTCCTTCATAGGTTATATGACCGTTCGTTTGACCAGCACCAAAGAAGCCATAAAAACCATATCCTTCTGGGTAGTTATTATCATTCACAACAATATTTGATAACCGCGAAAAATCAGAAATATGGTTATATTCAAAGTTTCCCTGAATACGGGTTATGTGGTGTTCACGCATATAATCGAGAAATCCTTCAAACGTCGATTGGGTAATTCCGCAGTTAGAAAAGTTAATTGAACTCCCCGTTTCGAACTGTTGATAATAAATCAGGGCCTTCCTATCAAATCCATCACCCTGATTCGAGATAATGGCAACATCCCTGGCTATTAGCTTGACTCCTGTCCAATCATGGACTTTCTCTGGAATATTCATATATAGCAAAGCATCGCCCGCCCGCGCCATTGCCGCTTGATAATTAGAATCCAGCGTAACCCCCTGACCCGCGGGTGAATAAACGTAGTAATTATAACTATCAACAAAATGACTTGCTATTACTGGATCGGGAAGTACTTCCCTAATCGGACGGTCGGGGTCAACATCGGCTGTAATTTGCCGTTCGAATTCTTGGTCAGTTAGTGTGGTATTTGTTGGTATTTTCGTATGTGTTGAATCAGCTCCTACCGTCATCGGGAAAAGAAGTAGCATTACCAGCCCCCCAATTAGCACACATACACATCTAATCTTCCAGATACCCCTCTGCTTATATTCCATCATCTTTTCCTTTCCGATTATGCATCAATTACCCCATAAGAAACCTTTATAATATAAATTATATTTAACAAATATACCAATGTTTACTCCTAATTAAAGATTATACAATAAAAACCGACTTTATCCCAGACACTTTTCTCACTATCATACTCAAAAAACACCCTGACTAACCTAGCGTCATGGTGTTTTTAAAGTACCGCAGCAATCTTCACCGCTATTTAAGGAAATTTACTTCAACATTCCCTTAGTCGAAACGGACTTTGTGTGAACTCCAGAAAAGTTATGTGTAAATGCTACGTAAGTCGTTATTTTCTTATCCATTCGGCCGCCCCAACCCAAATCTCGCATGTAAAGAACATGATACTTCTTTCCATGTAGCTTATAGTTTCCGGGTTTAATTACTAAGATACCATCAGTCCCACTCCACATCATACCGTACCAGCCATTATGTTGCTTTTCAACAACTATATCCTTCATTTCATTATTCCCAAGCTTTTTAACCAGTTTAGATTTAGTTGTGTCTGTATATCCACCATTTTTAGTAACTTCTTTGACACTGTGCTTATTAAACGAATATGTATTTTTATTTTCATTATCCATATTAAAATGCCAGGTTCCCCGGAGCACAGTTGGCATTGAAGTCACCACTTTACTAGCTTGAGCCGTTGGCGTTATTGATCCAATGGTCACCATTCCCACCAAACACAACGTTGCCTTAATAAATTTATGCCACATTATTATTCTGCCATTTTGACTTAATTAGTAGGTCCACATTTGAGAGTACCACGCATTCAATTTTATTCAAGGCGTTAATTGTATTCTGAATTATGTAAATCCCAGTAATTTTTCTTTGTTTCCTTGCCCAAGTGCACAAAAGAACCCCATCCACAATGTGAACGGGGTTTCTTTATCTTACCGATCAAGGAATCAATCGCTACTAAATTTAAACTTACTAGTTGTTCGTGTGGTAGCCAGTCGTACCTGAAACTACAGGCGCACTCATTGGTGAGTTACCAGTCTTTTCACTAGCTACATAGAAAGCCTTAGTAGTTGTGCCATAAGTACCTGGTAAGGCACTAACTAACGTGTATTCCGTGTAGTACTTGTCTGAACTACCAGTGGTCTTAGTATAGGTAGGTGTGTACAATACGTTTAGCTTCGAAGTCGTCAAGTAAGCTACCAGATCACCAGCAGTAAAGCTAGCATCCTTGGTACCATCGAATGTAGCACTAACTGTTGGGAATACAACCGTATCCTTAGAAGCCGGTGTATTTGTCTCGTTTTTATACACAGATAGCACTGTTGCCTTTTGTGATAAATCTGCACTATTTGTCGTTGCATAGAAAGTAATTGGCGTATCAACCACTTCATTCTTAGTAACGATCAATGTAATCGTATCACCCGTTTTGGCATTTGTTAAAGCAGATACATTGCTAGAATCGGCACTAGCATACTTATATCCAGTACCAGTTAGAACCGTCTTACCCCAAGCATCATTTGCTTGCTTCTTTGCCGAATCGCCAACAGCTGTACCTGTTACCGTTGAAGTCGTACCGCCATTAGCATCTAATTTAGATAAGATTGCTGTCTTAATAACCACACCATCAGCATTCTTCAAGTTAACCTTAACATCTGTCTTATCATTAAAGTTATCCGTTGTTGGCTTAGTGGTCGTCAGACCTTTAGCGTAAACCCAGCCATTAACTTCGGGATGAGCAGCATCCGTAACGTAGTAATACAATGAGCCTTCACGCGTCTTCCGTGCAGCATCCGTAACCACTAAAGCATCATTAGCATACGTTGTCGTATCCTTAACAACCTTAGAAGCCTTGTATTGCGTGTTGTTAGGCGCCGTCCAAGATACATTGCTCTTGCCTGGCGTCTTGAAGTACATCGTTGTATTACTTGGCATAGTAGCGGACTTAGTCGTTGCTGCCTTCTTAATGCCACCAGCAAAAGCCTTTACACTCCGGCCACCATAAACATAGCCACGGTACTTGCCGTCCATTGAAACCATCTTGTAGTAAACAGTTCCACGAGTCGTCTTAGCAACCCGGTAAGCACGGAAGTAGTCGGCAGACTTCTTGGAGTTCGCCATCTTCTTCATCGTGGTCTTAGAAGCGACCAGCTTGGCACCCTTAACAGTCCCTGGCTTGCTGTATAAAGCATTCGTACCAGTTGCTTCAACGTTCCGACTTTCAGCGGCCGTCTTTAAAGTAACATCAGATGTCACCTTCGTCTTAGAAGCGGCATTAGCGGTCGTGCTAACAACCGTAACCGTACCTAAGCTCAAAACGGCTAAGCCAAGATACAGTGAATTTTTTAAACTCTTTTGCATGTGTGTCTCCTCCGATGAAACAGAATTAGTCACGATTTAGTAACTCCTATTAGTATACCAGCAAATTAAGCGAAAAATCGAGATATTTTACATTATTGGATAAAGTCAAAATTGTATGAAATGATTATCCATTTAGAGATGCCGATTAAAACTTAGTTCTAAATTTAGACCGAAATAACTAATTATCGACCAAATCTTATTATTTATATCAAATCATTAATATCTCCGAGTATAAAGGCTTATTGGTAATAATATATAAAAAATCGATCTACATAATCCGAAGACTAATGTAGATCGATTCAATTTAAAACTACAAATTAACCATCATTTAAAGTAATAAATGATTACTTAGTTGTATCAGTTGGATTTGCAGTAGGAGTAGAACTTACAACACCATTAGCGATTGGGTTATCGGTATTGTTGTCATTGCTACCCGTTGCAGGAACAACCGTCTTCTTTGCAGTGTAGATAGCAGAGAATGGTGAACCATATTGGCCAGCAAAGGCTTGACTAGGTGTCAATACCCATTGATACGTAACAGAAGTGCTACCAGAGGTTTCAGTCCATGAAGGAGAAGTTAACTTCTTCATAGAAGCATTACCATTCAAGTAAGCAAGAGCTTCAGTAGCAGTGAAGGACTTACCTTCAACACCAGTGAAGAGCGTAGTAGCAGCTGGTTGGTTAATCAAGTTTTGAGCAGTAGCTGCATCAGCAACACCGTCTTTAGTTTGATCAGCAGTGGCTACTTTTACTTGGTTAATAGATGGCGTATCTGGATATTGAGCAAATACACTAACCGTAGATGGCTTTTGAGTACCTTCCGTTGCATAAATAGTCAAAGTAGAACCAGACTTCAAGTTAGCAACGCGGTTTAATGCATTAGTCCCATCAACCGTGTAACCAGTACCAGCTAAAGCATTCTTAACAGTAGCTGCAAAGCCATCAGCAAACTTAGTTGGAGTAGCAGTTGAGTCATAAACAGTGTTGTCAGCAGCGTTCGTGTTAGTAGCAGTCGTACCAACATTATAGTTGAAGGACTTCAAAGTTTCACCCTTCAAATTGTTGATATTAACCTTAACTTGGCTAGCTTCGTTGAAAGCATTCGTTTGAGTTAAGTTGCTCAAAAGAATCCAACCATCAGCCTTAGTGTCAGCGGTGTTTTGGTTAACGACGTGTACCCAAGTGTCACCTTCACGAGTCCGAGTACCAACCTTGTCTACAGAGAACGTAGCGTCCTTGTAAGCAGTGGTGTCAGCAATCGTCTTACCAATCTTGTATTGAGTCCAAGCTGGTTGCTTGTAAGTCAAGCCGGCTTCAGTCTTACCAGGGTTAGCTAACTTGTAGTTACCACTCTTTTGGTCAGCAGTCAAAGTGCCTTCCTTGAAAGTGTCGTAAGAAGTTAAACCACCAGCAAAGGCAGTATCACTCTTACCACCGTAAACCCATCCACGGTATGCCTTGTTGTAAGAAACAACCTTGTAGTAGATAGAACCACGGTTGGTCTTAGCAACACGGTAAGCACGGAAGTTTTCACGTGAAGTCGTTGACTTGTTAAGGTTCTTAGCAGTAGTCGTGGTAGCAACTACCTTAGCACCCTTAACAGTACCTGGCTTTGAGTAAATAGCGTTAGTACCAGTCAAATTAACGTTACGCTTAGTAGCGTCAGTGGTTAACACCTTGTCAGATGTAACCTTAGCAGCAGATTTAGCTGAAGCAGTCGTTGAAACTGCAGCAACTGAGGCAAAGCTTAAAGCAGCTAAGCCCAAGTAAAGAGATTTCTTTAAACTTGATTGCATAATCTTTCTTCCTCCAAACATAAAATATGTAATTTATCAAGCAAGAATAGTATAACCGAAGTTAGCGCTTTTGTTAAGAAATTTATTCGATAACATCAGCGGACCCGATCAGCTATCCCCTAACTACGAAGATAAGTATAGCGATTTCCTTAAGGAGATACAAGGATTACGCTTTGATTGTCGTTGGATTGAAACAATTATGGGTGTCCTGTAATGTTATTGTTACATAACTAAAACGCCGCTAACCTGCTTAAAGCCTTTGTAATCGCTTATTCCTCAACGTTGGCAACCATTATTGACGATCAAATTTAAAGCGATGTTAAGGTAAGTAAGTTTACTTGCATTTATCTTCCGATGGGTCCATACTACAGGCATCAAATGAAAGGGGGTGATGCTTTTTGGCAACTGGAAATAGTTACCTTAAAGTGATCGCTTCCGCGGAGAACGGAAACGATTAACTTCTTTAAGGTAAAGGCCGGCGAAATGTTCTCGCCGGCCTTTTTGTTTGCCCTTTTCTTCTATATTATGCTTCTGGTACTGGCTGGGCCCGTTTAATCGCCGTCTCTAGCACCTGTCCCAGTCGGCGCATCCCCGCATCAATCTGTGCCGGGGTCACGCCACTATAACTCAGGCGCAAGCCATTATGCACATCGTGTTGCGGATAGAAGTTGGCCGAGGGAATATACGTCACGTGGGCTTGTGGTGCCGCAATATTAGCTAAAACCGCAGTCGTATCGACACCCTGCGGTAACGTCACCCAATAATAGAAGCCACCGGTCGGGTGCGTCACGGTCACAACATCCGGTACATACTTCTGAATCGCTGCCATCATGGCATCATGCTGCTCATGATAGTGGTTTTTCAGCTCCACCATGTGCGCATCTAAATCATTTTCCTTCATATAATTAGCTAAGGCTTCCTGGACGACACTTGCCGCGCCCAGATTACTAGCCAATAACATCTTCTGAATTCCCGCCAACAGATCACCATCTGCCACTAACCAGCCCACGCGAAGGCCGGGCACCAACATTTTCGAAAAGCTGGAGAGAAAAACGACCCGCCCCTGAGTATCAAAGTGCTTGATTGTCGGCAGTGGCGTCCCCGTATAGCCCAGATCCCGGTACGGCGAATCTTCCAGAATTACGAAATCATATTGATTGGCTAACGCCACTAAGCGTTGCCGCTTAGCCACACTCATCGTCACCCCAGTCGGATTCTGGTAGTCTGGCACCGTGTATAACAGCTTCGTTTCCGGATATTGCTTGAGCGTGGCCTCTAACTGTTCGAGATCCACGCCATCCGCCTGCAATGGTACCGTATGGTAAGTGGGTTCGCACAGGTCAAATGCGCCCAGCGCGCCGAAGTAGCAGGGTCCTTCCACGATAACATCATCGCCGGGGTTCAAGACCGTCTTAGCGATGACTTCTAATCCCTGTTGACCACCAACCGTCAAGACGACATTATCCTGCGTGGCTGATACCCCACCGGTGCGGGCAATCCGCGCCGCCAATTGTGCTCGAAGTTCCGGATTGCCTAGAACATCATGGTACTGGAAGAGATGCTGTCCGCCCTGATTCAGCGCCTGATCAATTGCCCGTTTCATAGCCACCGTTGGAAAATACCGTTCGTTAGGTTGTCCGGCTGCAAATGAGACGGCATCTGCGCTCAGGTTAGCCGGATACAAGCCACTCATCGCTGACGGTACCGCCAAATTCACCCGTTTCGCTAATCGAATCGTCATGTGATCACACCTTTCATTGTCCCATTCCATCCCCAGTTAACGCCCCAGCGACCACCGTCACTGGTTTTTTTCGGTTATAGCATAACTGATTCAGCACCCTAACCCAACTAAACGCCAATTCTTTTCGGCTGTTGCGCCAAATTTATGCTAAACTAAGAGCACTTATTTCTATTCAATCAGATTCCATCAAGTTGAATCTCATTCATCTTTCGGAGGTGCCCACTCATGTTACCTTTTGCCTACCGCGTCTTTCAGGCCATCGTTCAAGAACAAACCTTCTATCGGGCGGCGCAGACACTTAATGTCACCCCGTCAGCCATTAGCCATTCCGTCAATCAGTTAGAAAAGGAGCTGGGATTTCCCCTCTTTATTCGTAACCGAACCGGCGTTGAGCTAACCCCCGACGGTCAAAGTATTCTCCCCTTGATTCAGGGCGTAATTAACGCCGAAGATCGGCTCCAACAGGCTGCTGCCAATATCAACGGGTTGAATGCCGGTTCCGTACGGTTGGGCGCCTTTTCTTCCGTCTGCATCACTTGGCTCCCACCCATCATTCAGCAGTTCAAACAAACTTACCCACAAATTGATATCAACTTGGTTCAAGCCGGGTTCAGCGACATTGCCGCTGCCGTTAAGACCGGACGCCTGGACCTCGGACTCTCCGCCCTCCCCGTGGCTGAAAAGCTAACCGTGTTGCCGCTGGTTAAGGATGAAATCTACTGCATCACGCCCCGCGACTTTATCCCAGCCAACCGCACGACGGTCACGGCCGCCGATCTGGTCGACCAGAATTTTATTCTGCAACGCGGCGACTACGATAAGGACACGAAGGCAGCTCTCGACCATTACCAGATTCGGCCCAACGCGTTACGCTTCTCGATTGACGACCAATCCATCTTAGCCATGGTCGAGGCCGGCATGGGCATGGGCATTCTCCCAGAGCTGGCACTAGAACGTCTGTCGGGGAACGTGAACGTCTATCCATTTGACACACGCTTCTACCGCACCATCTGCCTTGTCGTGAACTCCGAACAGGCCAAAGCGCCCTCAACTGCCAAGATGATTGCGGCGATTACGGACTACGTGACCACAACTTATCCGGATAAAGTCCTAGAACATCCCCACATTAACTAATGCCACCCAAAAATCGGTACTCGCAGCTTTAATCCGCTGCCAGTATCGATTTTTTTATCAGTTACGCGTTACTTGATGCTGCTTAGCCGTTCTTTACTCGTTGCGTTAAGTCCCAAACGGTTAAGCGGTTGGTGCGGTGTCAACGGCCATCAAGGTCGTCTTCGTGGTCTCAACCATATCAGCCCGTAGTGGATCGGCGTACAAATTAACCCCATCCTTTACGAACAACTTGGCTTTAGCCATCTGGTTCATCACTGCCGTCACATCATCTGCCGTAAGTTCCGTGTTCACGTACTTCAACCGTAAATGTTTAACCCGCATATCGGAGCCTTTAAAGCTTAATTCCAGTGTCTTCATTCAATCCCATCCTTTCTGAATTAGGCAACAGCATTTTGGGTAGCGACCAGCGCGGTGCGGAATGGTAACCCCGTCAGCCCCGCCAGATACCCGCCGAAGGCCTTGACTTGCTTTGCATCCGGTGTCGCAATCGCGTGTTGTAACGTGATTTTGGCCGGCTGGTCGTCGGTGCCGAGGATAAATGTGATGGTGGTCTTCTGCCAGTTGGTTTGCATGGTGAAACTCCTCTCGTGGGTCGTTAGTAGTAAGTGATTGGCCAACCCTTACACTCTTACTAACGAAATTCCGCCGGAAAAAGTCGCACGATTTGCCAATATTTTTAAAATTTATCTGGTGGCGTCAAAGCCTGTACCAGTCGTCGCACTACCGAACGGCGCCAGCGAAAGACCGTGGCTCGGTTCACCGCGTGGCGTTCGGCAATCTCATCGGGGGATAATTGGTCAATCATGGTGCCAACCAGATAACGCCATTCTCCCGTGCTACCCGCACCCCCAATGACTTTTAACAGATATTCCCGAAAATCGGCTTGACCGATAGCCTCTAAAATATCCTCGTCACTGGCCACGGTCGTTAGCAATTCCCCCTGATCGCCCACAGCTTGACGGTCTTGCAGGCGTAATTCACGACGCAAGCGGTCCAGTAAGGCCCAATAGAGTTTCTGCTGGGCGTAGGCCAAAAAGTGGTGCGGCTTGGCTTCCGGGTCCTCGGGGAAAGCGGCATAGATCTCTGGGAACAGGAGGCGGGCCTCCTGTAAATAATCCTCATAATCCGCATGATTACGGCCAATATGCAGGCGTTTTAACGCCGCATATAGAATTGTTTCGTGGTCTCCTTGATACAAAAAGCGGTAGGCGGCTGCCTGAGTCGTCTCCAATATGGCTCATCCTTTCGTTGCGTGATGATCCATGGCCATGGAACAATCCCCACTTTACCGGAAGGTTGCCCGTGCGCCTAATGCGGTTTTTTTCGGTAAACGGGCGGTTTTTTATGGCTTTTTTCCGGTAGATTACCCCCAAAATACCCCGCTACGGCGCCCGGTCCCCCAATTACCATAGATGCTAAATTATCCAAAATGTGCGGTATTTTACGCTTAAACTGTTTATTTTTTTGATGTTTTCGATTACATATTAAGTGATTTGTGCTATAAATAGATATGTTATGACAGTTTACTTACTGGAGGAGAACACACATGATCCAAACACGACATTGGTTACTCGCAGCGACAATCGCTGCTTTATTAGTGGGGGGCTCGGCTTTAAGTGCCCACGCCAAGACCACCACTCAACACGGTAACGCCTTAGCGACCTACAACGTCAAAAAGTATAAAACCGTGAAGAACCAGAACTTATTCGTTAAGCGCTACGCCTTTCAACAAAGCTACACCAATATTTTCCAGACCAGTCCAACCCAAATCAGTAGCACTAAGGGCAAGGCCGTTACTTTTAAGTCCAACGTCTTCTTACCCGTAACTTATCAGCGGTCAGCTGACTGGGGCAACCCCCAAAGTGAAGTGCTGACCCCCAACGGCAACACACTCTACGAACTCATCACGACTAGCAGTCAGAGTACAACCGGCCGTATTATTCGCTACAATCTAGGGGCCCTGCGTCACTTTGGCATTACCAGCACGCATATGGATGCCCTACGGCGTGCAACTTACGACCATTCCGTTGGCAAGTTAACCGCAACGGACAAAGCCATCTTAAAGAATGTGACTGTTGGCCCACTCTTCAATACCGGCCACGGTCAATCCCTCGCTCGCAATCCTAAGAATGGCCAATTGTGGTTCATCGGTAAGCCAGGCGCCGTGAAGTCTAACGTGCAACAGGTATCAACCAAGACGTTGAAACCAAGCACCAAGGTCAATTTCACCCTGAAAAATACGGTACCGATGGGGTCTAATCTGACCTTTGATAAGCACGGAAAAGCCTACTTCTTCACCTACTCAAACGGTGGCTGGGCACCTAAGGGCGCGGTTAAGATTTACCAAGGGACCATCAGCACCAAGTCCGTTCATTTTCATTTAATCATGCAGGGCTTGCGGTACGCACCGGGAACCAAGCCGCAATCAATGGCATACAACGCCAAGCGGAACCGACTTTACTTTGTCTCCGATAGCAGTCTTGCTTCCATTCCCGTCAGCAAACTGGGCAAGCTCAAAGCTAGCCAAGTTGAAGGGACGAACCTGAACGGCCATCGTGAATTTGAAGGCTTACAATTCACGAGCAACGGTTCCGGCTACCTTCTGGTCAACAAAGGGGCCGAGTTAATGCAGACGACACATGCCACTTTCTAACGTATAATAAAGGCGAACATCTCCGGTGAGTGGTCCAGCGGAGATGTTCGCCTTTTTAATTGCGCTAATTCCTTAAAATAAAACCGGTCAGGCGGCCTAAACAAACGCCGGTGACCATGTTATACTGGCCCCGAGGCGGGCTTGATCCCGCCTGAGTCACAACCATAACTCAATCTCTGATGACGGCGTTCATGACACAACTGCAGTGTGATGAACGCCGTTTGTGTTTACTGAGCCGCCACAGTGACACAACGAATTGCCGTCAAGGCTAGTTGGCGATAGTTACCCGCGGGCAACTGCACCATAATCTGGTCATCCGCCACCCCGGCCACGACCCCGTCAAGCACGGTGACCGCTTGGTTAGCATCCACCACGTTGAGTTGAAAGTGCACGTGGTGATGTGTCCGCCAGGCCAACGCCAGCCGTTCACTAATTACCGCCACAGACTGACGAGGTTGCGGCGCTTCTTGCTGTTCAGCAGCGTGCATTTTACGCAACGCACTCGTGTGATCCGATAAGTAAAACCCGCCCCACTTCAACATTCCCCGATCTTGATAATCCCGTTGAAAGAATTGCGTCGCCAGCCGGTCATCCGGTTCCTTTTTTAACATACCATCCACATCCTTAGCGAATCCAGCGTTGACTGATCGGCCACCGGACGTGACCAAAATTCACAAAATTTAAGGTCAGCGCCGTTTCTTGTCGAATGCCCCACACAACACGCTCTAATACCTCTAAGTCTTGCGTGGCTACAGTGTGGAGCGGGATTGAACGCTCCCGATGATGTGTTCGGCGAATGTCCAAGAAGAAATTAATCGCCGCGCCATAGGGATTGTTAACGACGTCAATCCGATACTGGCAATGCCACTGAGCCGTAAATAAGGGCGCCAGTCGGGTCAAGATAAGCTTGGTTTCGGCCTGTTCATCAATCATAGCTATTCCCCCCATTATGCCCGCCTACCAGTGCGGCGCGACTCAACATCGTGCCACCCGGTAGCAAGCTACTAGCCGGAATGACGGCCGTCTTGCCAAATCGATCACGTAAGTCATCAATGAGGCGGTCGAACCGATCATCTTTAAGCTGGCGCTGCGGATTTTGAAATAAGTCCAATTGAACGTGACCACTGGCACTCAAACGTGATAGCCCCACGGCCAGATTGCGGACGGCTTGGCCCGACCAATGCTCACGAAATAACGTCACCAATTCCCGGATAATGGTTTGGGCGTTATCGGTCGGCTCAATCCGGCGCGTATGGTGCAGACCACTGCGCCCGTCATCGGCTTTGCCATCCCAAGCAAAACCCACGGACAGACTGACACAGGCGGTCTGCTGATGGTGATGCCGCATCCGAGCAATCACCTGTTGGGCAATTTCACGTAGGACCAATTCAATAGCACGCTGTTGATGGTAGTCTCGTGGTAGAACCTGCGAGTTACTCCAGCTCTTTTCTTTTGCTGGGCGGATCTGCGTTAACTGACTGCGGTCAATGCCCCAGGCCAAGGCGAAGAGTTGCCCACCAATAACCCCCATCTCCTGTTGCAATGCATAGGGGTTAACGTGCGCCAGATCTCCCATGCTGTGAATGCCCAGTCGATTAAGATGGGCGGCCGTGCGGTGACCAATGCTCCACACCTTGGTCAGGTCCGTTATCGGCCAAATGTGTTCGGGAAAATCAGCATAGGTTAACCGACCAATCAGCTCGTGGTCGTGCTTGGCTTGTAGGTCCAAGGCTAACTTGGCCTGCGTCGGATTTTCTCCGATCCCCACCGTGGTGTATAACCCCAATTCGTGGCGAATTCGTACCTGAATCTGGCGGGCCACGGCCTCCGGTGTTTCCCCAAACAAGCGCCACGATTTGGTCATATCGAGGATTGATTCATCGATGGAATAGGGAAATAGGTCAGCATCAGCAACGTAATCTCTGAAAATACGATTAATCAGCAGATTCTTACGAATGTACAAATTCATTCGCGGTGGTACAACTAAAATACGGGGGTCTCGTGGCACTTCATACTGGCGCGAAACGTTGCTAATCCCAAATAACTTCTTCGCCATTGGCGAGGCGGCCAGCACCAGACCACTACCGGTGTTGTCGGCCTCGGACATGACGACGATGACGGACTCCAACGGATTTAACCCGCGTTCCACACTCTCAACGCTGGCATAGAAAGATTTATTATCGATCATAAAAAATAAACCGTGCGGCTCCTGCGAATAATCCATGGCGTAACCCCCTTTTTAGTGGTTGCACTTATTATACGAACATAAGTTCGTTTTTGCAAGTGTTCATCAGCTAATACTTGATATTTAAATAGCGCCCGATCCAACTATTAGCAGTTATATCGGCTAAATGTTTTTAGGAAGAATCAGCTTATTGGTTAAACTATTAGCCGCCGTGTTAACCACTGGTCAAATTTGCTTCAATCGTTACTTTTTTGTAATAGCTTTTATTCCGCGAACATGTTAGAATGAACTTGTGAAGTTAGCCCTAGTCAACTAACTTCCTCAACTTAAAAGCAGGACCCAGATGTGCCGCACTTAAACACGGCCGTGGGTCCTGTTTTCTATTACTCGAAATCACGTTACACGTATGCCTATTTGTTACAAGTAGTTTATTGCCAGTGATAAATAGTTCATAGCTCATGATTATTTCAAATAAAAGAGGCGTCATCCCGCACATAGCTCGGAATGACGCCTCCTTTCTGTTTATTCGTAGGCCAATGATTCAATTGGATCAAGTTTAGAAGCTTGCCCAGCCGGAGCTAAAGCAGCTAATAAACTGATGATAATCGCCACAACAATCCCGAAGATCATATAATTACTGGTGATCTCAATGATGCTGTAGCCGATGTACTTCGTCGCCACGTTATTGGCGAAATATGCGACCAGTTCCGTGAAGATCAGGGCTAGCACACTGGAGAATAAGCCCAAGAAAAAGGCTTCCGACAAGAATAATCGACGAATGTCTTTCCGGCGAACCCCCAATGCTCGGAGAATCCCAATTTCTTTGGTCCGCTCTGAAACACTGATGTATAACACGACAATAATCATAATCGCGGAAACCAGCAGTGAAATGCCGGCAATCGCCGCCAACACGTAAAAGGCTAGCTGGATATAGGTGTTCAACGTTGAAACCAACGCGCCCGCTCCGGTCAATTGATACTGCTTCTTACCGTTGCTTGCTTTGAGTGTCTTGATTTTGTCCTGAACACTCGTCACATTCTGGAGGTTATCAATAACCACTGTCGCAAAGTTGGCATGGAAGGTTAACTTCTTAGCCGCATACAATTGCCGAACCGTGGTCAAATTGGTTTGCACCTGTCCGGCGCTACCATCAGAAACCCCACTCACCTTTAGTGATTTAGTCATCACAACGGGTAAATGCTGCTTGTTCATCCCCGTAATCGAAATCTTTACTAACTTGCCGATTAATCGGTACGGGTGTTTTTTGTTGAATTTCTGCGCAAAGTCTTTCCCTAAAACGACTTCGCCAGTCGCTGGTTGTTGCCCTTTTTTGATGCTCTTAGCCAGCATCTGGTCGGTCGTGGTCTGCATCACCTGAGCCGTCGCACTAGCGTTGCCCCGTTGCACTTGCACATTACTACCATAGTAGCCGAGCTGAACTTTTTTGACGTGACTCAGCTTCTGCAGGCGACCGAGATCACTCTGCGTCACCGCGAGCTTCTTGGGGTCCTGACTATCCGTATTCTGGGCGACTTGAACCGCCGTGGGTTTAATTTGCGAATAGATTTCGTGGTTCATATAGCCTTTGACCCCACGACCTAAGCCCAACATCAAAATAACACTAAAAATCCCAATCGAGGCGCCAAAGATAATTAACAAATTTCGTTTTAAATTATAGCGCATATGCTTCAACGCCATCTTAACCATCGCCGTAAAGCTCAGGTGCTTGGCTGGTAACGCCGCGTGCTCTTTCACCGGGAACGGGTCCTTTAACCGCGTATCATGGTCAATCACCCCATCGGCCATGTGAACGATCCGAGTACCGTGATCCGCCACTTCTTGGGAGTGGGTCACACAGATGACTAACTTGCCATCCGCCGCAATCTGATCCATCAAGGTCAAAATTTCTTGCGTGTTTTGGGAATCCAAAGCCCCCGTTGGTTCATCAGCAATGATGATATCTGGGTCTGAGGCTAAGGCTCTAGCGATCGCCACCCGCTGCTTTTGCCCACCGGACAACTGATTGGGGTGCTTGTGGATATGTTCCTTTAACCCCACCCGGTCCAGCAATTGCACCGCGCGTTCACGCTGTTCCTTGCGACTGAGGCCCGTCATCTGTAAAGATACCAACACGTTATCCAAAATACTCAAGTGACTAATCAAATTGAAATTTTGAAAAACAAAGCCAATCGTTTGTCGCCGATAAGCGTCTAACTGCTTAGCCGAGATGTCCCGAACGGAACGCCCATTGAGTAAGACGTCCCCCTCATACTGGGCATCTAACCCCCCGATGATATTCATCAGGGTGGTCTTCCCCCCACCAGACTCACCTAAAATCGACACAAACTCGCCGCGTTCAAACTGTAAATCAATCCCCTTTAAAACTGGGAACGCGACTTTATTCATATAATAGGACTTATGAATGTCCTTTAACTCCAAAAAGCTCATTGGCTTCCTCCCCTTTGCGGATATACTCGAAGCATACCCCTTTTAAGGTCGGCCGACAATCACTTTAGCGATTAAATTATTTACTGAAGGCTTGACGCATCGCCGCCGTATCAGCACCAACATTGTGACTGTGCGTCAGTAAGGTAATCACGGCCACACCGGCGGCACCCGTTTCCGCAATGGCCGGTAAAGAATCGACCGTAACCCCGCCGATGGCGACTACGGGGACCCGGGACTGGGCCACCAACTTTTGCAGGCCGGCAGTCCCCACCACTGGATCGGCATCAGCTTTAGAGGTGGTTGGAAAAATCGGGCCGCTACCAAGGTAGTCAATGCCAGCAATCGCATTAGCCGCAGTAACTTCAGCCATCGTCGAACACGACAGCCCAACGAAAATATTGCGGCCAGCAACCGCCTGAATGACCTGCTGAATCCGTTGGTCGCTTTGCCCGACGTGAATCCCATCGGCATCAAGTGCTAAAGCGAGGTCAACGTCATCATCTACGATAAAGGGCACGTTGGCCGCACGACACTGTGCCCGTAAATCCCGGCCCAAAGCTAAGCGTTGTTCCGGCGTCAAGGTACTCGTCGCCTTATCCCGGAATTGAAAGGCAGTAATTCCAGCTGCCAACATTTTCGCTAGGACATCTCGCAAATCCTGCCCCGGAACATCTTGACTCCCCGCTACAAAGTAGGCCCGTAACAGACCTGGTTCAAACGTTACTGACATTATTCCGCGCCTCCTTGATTATAAGCCCAGTGATTCAGTGGTCCGTGACCGTTGCCCACCGCAATTGGATTGGCAATCGCTGCGGTCACGAAGTCTTTAGCCATGCGGATCGCCGTTTCAAAGTCTTCGCCCTTAGCCAGCGCTGCGGTAATGCAAGATGACAGTGTATCACCTGTCCCGTGTGTGCGCACGGTATCCATCCGCGTAGCCGATAACCAAAATGAACGGCCGTCTGCCAGTAAGACAAAGTCACTCGCTTGATCGGGCGTTGCTTCATGACCACCCTTAATCACAACATTCTTAGCGCCGAGATCTTGTAAGGCCACGGCCGCTGCTTCCATCCCCCGATTATCGGTAATTGTTAGCCCCGTCAGTCGTTCCGCTTCTGGTAAATTGGGCGTCAACACATCCGCCAATGGCACCAGTTCATCACGTACGGTCGTCACCGCGTCATCAGCCAGCAGAGCCGCGCCACCTTTAGCAATCATCACGGGATCGACCGTCAATAAACCAAAATCATACTTCTTGAGGTTTTTCACGACGCCATGAACGTGTGCCGCATCAGCCAGCATCCCGGTTTTGCACGCTCGAATTTTTAAATCGGCCGCTAACGACGCAAATTGTTCATCAATTAATTTTTGTGGCAGGGCCATAAAGTCCTGCACCCCGAGTGTGTTTTGTGCAGTTACGGCGACAACGACCGCCGCACCGAAGACTTGACACTCCTGCATGGTTTTGAGATCCGCCATGATACCGGCGCCACCGCCACTATCAGTCCCGGCGATGGTTAACGTTTGTGGAAATTCATTTGCCATAATGCTACTTCCCTTCCAAGAGATTATTCATAAGCCGCAACGGCTTCAATTTGAGCCACCGTTGTGGATTGTAAAGCATCTAATAAATGCACCGTGAAGCTGCCCGCACCAACGTCAGGCACCGTTTGTACGACCCGTTGACCAATCGCCGCAAAGACCAAGCAAGCCGTTTGCGCCGCTTCAAAAGTGTCCGGTGTCACGGCACAGAAAGCCGCCACAATGCTCGACAGCATATCACCAGACCCCACGTGTACTTGGAACAATGGCGTGCCATTCAGGACCTTCACCACCCGCGTGCCATCGGTAATAATATCCGTTGGCCCCGATAAAATCACGACGCAATCCAGCTTCTGGGCACAGGCTTGGGCAATCGCCACAAGATCTCCCGCACCTTCCCCGGCATCGATCCCTTTAGCTTGCCATGAAATATCGGCTAGCGCCGCAATTTCCCCAGCGTTTCCCCGGATGACATCGGGATGGAAATCCGCCAAAAGCCCCGTGGCCACTTGCTTACGATACTGCACGGCCCCAACTGCAACGGGATCGATCACTAGCGGCTTATGCTGGGCGTTAGCTTGTTGACCGACCGTCCGAATTTGTTGAATCTGAGCTTGCGTAAATGCTCCCAGGTTCAAGCACACGCCACCAGCCAAGCCCACCATTTCACCGGCTTCGGCTGGTTCTTCGGACATAATCGGCGACGCCCCTAACGCATTAAGGCCGTTCGCCACATCCTGCACCGTGACAAAGTTGGAGATGTTAAAGACAATTGGGTTCTGGGTCCGTAGGTCATCAAGTAAAGCTAATTTCATGGTAAGGTCCTCCCCTTTTCTTTGCGAGCATCTGCGTCACCAAACACTTGGACTGTACCAGCAAAATGAGCCGGATAATCTGCCAGTCAGGTGATTTATGACGGCCCCGGTTCCGCTGAATGACCCGCTAGTTAACGGGGCCAACACCACTTGACTTTATTCGTTAGGCCATAAAAAAAGCCACCGGTGTACTCACAAAGAGAAACCGGTGGCCCGACTATGATTCATTTGGGTGCCACGACACGTTCCCTCCGCAAGTCTGAACTTGACAGGTTCTAAGGGATCATGGCGTTGCCATATCTCAGCCCATTTGTGGACACCCCTAGTGTTTTGGTTATTTTTAGTATAACAGTTTTTGCCGCAACGGCAATCAAACTTAGCTTAACGTTTAATTCGTTGCGTTGCTTCACCGATTAGCCACCACAACCGATCGATGGTCTTATCGGATAGGAAGCGCCGGGCGATGACTGCCTGACTACCAGCCCCCGCATGGTAACGAGTCTTGGGCCGCCGTGATAGTGCCGCTCGATCGACCAATCGCGCAATCACCTGTGGTTTACTAGAAAAGCGCTTGACCGCTTGTAAAATCGCAGCGGCCCGTTCGGCTGTTGGTTTATAGGGCCCCACCGCTGACGTTTCACGTAAATGGTTAGCCGCAATGTCAGCCCATTCTGACTGAATCGCCCCCGGTTCAATCACGACGGTGTCAATCCCTAAGGGGACTAATTCTAACCGCAAAGCATCGGATAGGCCTTCTAACGCGAATTTGGAAGCAACATACCAGCTAGCTAGCGGCTGCGCGATCTTTCCGTCCACAGAGGTAATGTTAATGATCCGACCGCTGTGTTGTTGCCGCATCACGGGGAGCACCGATTGAATCAACCGCGCCGCACCAAATAGGTTCACGTCAAACTGGGCCTGCGCTTGATCCATTGGCACATCTTCCAGGGCACCCATCAGACCATATCCGGCATTATTGACGAGAATATCCACCCGACCAGTCTCGCCAACAATCCGGTCAACAACATGCTCGACATTCGCCGGATCCGTTACGTCCAAGGCCAACGTGGTAATACCGAGGTCATCTAAGTCATTCATCCGGCTCACCCGTCGCGCACCGGCATATACCTGCACGCCATTGCGGTGCAGGCTCCGAGCAATCGCATTCCCAATCCCGGAAGAAGCTCCGGTTACCAACGCTACTTTTCGTTGTGTCATAGCACATTACCTCCTGAATTTTTCCTAATTAATCAACTGTTTGCGCTCATTGTAGAAGCCTTTGTAGGCCCAATAACACGCTAACACCGAGCCAATACTGGTGGCCGACATCAACATGAAGGTCACCATAATCTGGTACTTAATCGCCCGAACGGGGTCAACTCCGGCAAAAATCAGGCCCGACATCATCCCCGGTAGACTAACGATTCCCACCGTTTTGGCCGAATCAATTGTGGGTTGCATTCCCGTTTTAATACTGTCACGCAAAATATCTCGTGACGCGTCCTTTAGGTCTGCCCCCAACGCCAACTTCTCTAAAACGGCTTGCCGTTCTTGCTTGAATTGGGCGTTCAAGTTGCGATAGCACAGGCCAATCGCCACCATTGAGTTCGACGCAATCATCCCGGAGATGGGGATCATCTGCGCTGGAATGAACCGAATGGCCCCCGCCAACATAAGAACGCCTAATGTGACGCCCGTACTCAGAAAAATAGCCGCAATTGAAATCGGCAAGGCTCGCGGAATCCCGTTGCTACGTTGCTTGGCATTGTAGCCGGCATTAAAAATAATAATTAAAATTAAAATGAGCGTCAGCCACAGATTATTAACCCGAAAAACCGACTTCAGCAAATAGCCGACCACAAAGAGTTGAATGACGGCCCGGACAACCCCGATAATCATGTCACGATCAATGCCCAGCTTTTCCCTCCAACCAATGGCTAAGGCAATTACGACTAACCCGAGTGCTAACAACAAAGATTGATTATTCACTGCTAAGTTCATTGGACACCTCCGACAATCTGACCATTCTCAATCGTCACTAAGCGTTTAGCCGATTCAATTTCGCTTTGGTCGTGGGTGATAGCAATAATCGTTAAGTGGTCATCTTGGTTAAAATGCTGAATCATATTCCACACAAACGTTTTATTTTCGGCATCTAGCCCTGCCGTAACTTCATCTAAGATAAGTACTTCGGGATAAATCATCACATTTCGTAATAAAGCCACTCGTTGGCGCTGTCCACCAGATAAGTCGGTCACGTGTTTCGTTAGATCGGCCTCACCCAATCCCACATATTCCAGCGCGGTAATCGCCCGTTGTTGGTCAAACGGTTCTTGGCGAATCTGATACGGAAAGGCCAGGTTATCGGCCACCGTTTCGCCAAATAGTGTGGGCTGCTGAAAAGCATACGAGACCCGCCGTCGATAGGCGATGGGATCATAACTTTCAATCGACTGTCCCGCAAACTGTAGCTCACCGCTGGTCTTACTTAGTAACGATGCGATAATCCGGACCAGCGTGGACTTGCCACTACCTGATGGGCCGGCAATGGTCACCCATTCTTGTTTATCAATCTTGAGGTTTACGTCTTGCAAAATCGGGGTATCTCCAACGCGATACCCAACATGGTGAAGCTCTAGCAAGCTCACAACGACCCCTCCCTTAAATTAAACGATCCCTTTAATTGTACCGAACTCGCCAGTTTTTGCCTATGGAAGCGACTTCTAAAATACCAAAAATTGCCGAACTCCCGAATACCAGTAAAGTTTGGTATAATAGGCGACGGTATTGTGTCCCTCATGGCGTTAGTCAGCGGACACAACAGTCTTGTCTAAGAGATGTCATCAAGTTTAGGAGAAAATATGGCAAATTATGAATCTAAGAACCATCGCGGTTACCATCGTGACCGCAATCAACGGCCCCATCAAGACCAACGACGTGCCCGGCAAACGGAACGGGTGCAAGTCGAGGTTGGTCAACGCTTCCCGCTAACCATCAAGCGCATGGGCATTAACGGTGAAGGGATCGGGTACTACAAACGGATGGCCGTTTTTGTTCCCGGTGCTTTAACCAACGAAGAAGCCGTGGTCGAGGTGACCAGTGTGGCTACCCGTTATTTGCGGGCTAAAGTTCACCGAATCCGTAAAACCAGCCCCCACCGAGTGGAACCCCGCGACAGTTATGCCGATCAAGTCGGCGGTTTTGAACTGGAACATTTGGATTACCCAGCCCAGCTGGCCTTTAAACGAGACGTGGTCGCTCAGGCCCTGGAACGTTACCAACCCGAGGGCTTTCACAGTTATGACTTGCGGCCAACCTTGGGAATGAAAGACCCTTATGGCTACCGCAACAAAGCCCAATTCCAAGTTCGACGTAACGCCGAGGGTCAAGTCGAAGCCGGCTTATACGCTGAACGAAGTCATGATTTAATCGACCTACCAACCTGCTCCGTCCAAATGCCCGTCACCATGACCGTCATGCGAGCTGTGGTCGCTATGCTGCAAGACCTTGATATGCCGATCTACGATGAAGAACAAAAATCAGGGATTGTCAAAACTTTGGTCGTGCGGGCCGCGGCACACACTGACGACGTGCAATTGGTCTTCATCACCAACTCGCCTAAGCTCCCGCATAAACGCGAATTGCTGGAGCGCATTGCTAATGAGCTGCCCCAAGTAACCTCAGTGATGCAAAACATCAACCCCGGTGAAACCTCATTGGTATGGGGCGATGATACTCGCCACTTGGCTGGTGCCGAGGCAATTACGGAAAAGCTGGGCGACTTGACCTTCAAACTGTCAGCGCGAGCCTTTCTACAACTCAATCCGGCACAAACGGAAGTCCTCTATGATGAGGCCAAGAAAGCCCTCGACTTACAACCCGGGCAAACGGTCGTTGATGCCTACGCCGGTATCGGCACGATCGGGCTGTCATTAGCCGATGTCGCTGCCGAGGTTCGCGGAATGGAAATTATTCCCGAAGCCGTCGATGATGCGAACGCTAACGCCGCGGCTAATGGGATTACCAATGCGCACTATGAAGTTGGCACAGCTGAAGATCTATTGCCTAAATGGGTCATGGCGGGCTTCCGTCCCGACGCCATCGTGGTTGATCCACCGCGTACCGGCTTAGATGCTACGTTAATTGAAACCATTCTTGCCATTCGGCCAAGTAAGCTGGTCTACGTTTCCTGCAACCCATCGACGCTGGCTAAAGATCTGGTTGACCTGACGGCTGACTATCGGGTTGAGTATATCCAGTCCGTTGACATGATGCCCCAAACTGCCCGCTGTGAAGCAGTCGTTAAATTAACGCGGCGCCAATAGATTAATAGGCAGACACGCTGTTTCGTGTTAGACTTTTATTTAACGATTAATGACCGAATTTTAAGAAAGTTGGCAAATGACATGCAAGATCCTTTCAAGGGCTTCAATGACGATCAGAATAATAACGGCGACGGTCCACAAGGATTTCCGTTGCCACCGAACTACGCGACCGTCGTGAATCCTGAGACGGGAAACATGCGGATCGCTAAGGTTGGGTTTTCGTGGACGTCATTTTTATTTGATGCCTTCCCTAGTATTTTCCGGGCTGATTGGTATAACTTCCTATGTATGATGGGTGTTGAACTCGGAGTCCAGATGCTTCTATTGATGAGTGTTAGTGGTGAAGCACAATTAGTCCAGTATACGTCAGCATTAAGCTTTCTACTTCGTGTTCTCTGGGGTTCTATCTATAACATGATGTACTTCAAGCACCTATTCAACCGTGGCTTCGTCCCCGCCGACGATCGTTCGCGTGACCTGTTAACCCGGGCACATTACTGGTCTCAGCCAAAAGAAAAGTAATTACTCTCAAATAAGACCGGTCTTTTCGGAAAGTAGATTTCTGAGAAGACTGGTCTTATTTTAATTGCACTAATAGCCAACTAGTTAGCTCAATATATATCGACATCAAGGGCGCTGTCGGCTATATTAAGTACACCGCCAGTGACCGGGATTAGCTACCCGGCGATTGGGTCAGCAAGGTAGTCGGTTACGTCCTCCCACATTCTAGACTAGGGGGCGATTGAACATGACTCTATTAGTGAGAAAGGCATTAGGGGCGTGGGGTTCGCAATGGCGGCCTACGTGTTATCCTTAGCGATAGTCAATTTGGCTAGAGCCTATAGGATAATCAAAAAAGCCACTTCTAAGAAAGAAGTAGCTCCCCATAATACCGCACTAGACTTGCGAACTTGTGGCGACTGTCCGAATCAGTCGTCACTTTTTTGTAGTCTCATTATACCCGCTATCGAATGCTGGTTCAAGCTTAACCGCTTACTAAGAATCAGGCTCTGGATGAGCCATCATCCCAAATAACCTGCTGTATCAGTGATACACCTGTAGCTTAAGACTTAACGAATAGACGGAGCGCCTATCAGCAGATATTTTATATGGCCTGATGATTAGATTAAGAATGTGTTTTGTCCTGCAATCACCATTTAAACAACAAACCCAAACCTAATATAACTATCCCAGTGACTATGACAGAAATTAGCGTTCCCAATAACATACTGAAGATAACATTGATATTCTTTTGCGCCAATTTAACCGTTAGATAGTCTGTCAGCATGAAAAAGTCTAATGTTAACAGGCTGAATCCCCAAGAAGCACGGCCCGCTAACATCAAAGCGATGCATATTAATAAAACAATTATCATCACATACGGAATTTTTTTTAGCGTAGAAGCACTGTACTGATTAGCTAGAGCTTCCGTCCAACGTGAGTTAGTTTTCATTTAGACTATTCCCCTTTAATGACTCAGATTAATGCTAAGCCTTATTACAGAAGCTACTTTCTCTTCGTTGAATATACTCAAAAACTTCAATAACAACAATAGCAACTAGCAAATCAATAAACATGCGCTTTAAACTCGACCAATTAAAACTGAAAACCGTTGACCACAACACAGGTAAAATATATGCCATGATCCCGATTGTCACATAGCATATAAGATAGTTACGTAACCTAATCTTCATGTTACTACCATTTACCTCCATTTCATCAACTCACTACCGTTACAGTGTTTGCTGAAACCGGCTAACTCCCACCAAAAGGGGCCGTCATCGCAACCCACGGTGATGACCTCAGTTAATTTTATCTAACGTTTTCTCCAAAGTCTCTCATAGAAAATTGCAATGATCACCAAAATACCGAAAAAACAGAGATTAATGGCTGCTAGCCAAAGCCACGAAGCGATACCGGTCAGGCCACTAGGAACTAGTGCCGTAAATACCCACAAAGCAGCCTCCATTACTATGAACATTAAAAAGTATTGCGATTGACTATAACGATCCTCACGTAACTCTCTCCAATGCGACAACGTATACAAAGACGAAAAAATATTTACAATTGAAAACGCGACAGCCAAAATAATTCTCATTTCCAAAGCATACTTAAAGTTTATTGCCGCAAACACGCCAACCAAAATGCTAAACAACACTAAAAGTATTCTCTTTATTGATATGACCATGATTTATGCTTACCACCTTTGAAGTGGAATACGTGCCCCTTAGCAAATCCCTAGTGCAACACCAATGGCGCCAATGGTAGTAGGCAGATTTATGCTAATACGTTAAATCCTTGTTTTTTGCCATGTTCAACATACCGGAACTAATATAAACGTCCATGTTCCCTTTCTTTGCAGCACCGTGCCAAGCAATTTCATAGTTTCTTTACCACTATGAGCTTGTAATCTACTAATATTAGGTGAACTTATTCGCCATCCCTATACATATTTTGATATTCAATTTACAGTTGCCATTATGGCAGAATAAATCACTACAAGAAATAAAATAGTTAAAACGGTTAAAATAGCCTTCTGATAATTAGACATTTCAAAATCTTTATGAAGATGTTTATAAAAAAGGATTGAGATAACCGTAACTAGGTAAATAAATCCGATCGTTATGAGTAAAATCATAATATCCTCCTCATTAAAGTATCCCACCTGAATTAGATACTAACTTGTTTTTTTGAGTTAACGGATCCAATTGGAAATTCGTCAGTCAGCGTCATACGACATCCTCCTTTTGATCGCTTTTTATTAATCATCTTTTTTACGTCACTTTGTGCTTGGGAACAACGTTTTCCTAAGATTTTTCCGCCAAATGCTCCCGCAGCTGCCCCTATTGGCCCGGCAAATGCACCTGCAATAGTCCCACCTGCAAGAATTAAGTTCTCACATGTACCATAATAGGTTCATAACTTACCAAGCGCCAACTTAGATTTCGCATAATCATTAACTCCGCCGTCAACAAATTTTTCTTGTACCGAGGCTGGCTTTGTAATTGATCGCATGATCCCAGCGCGATTATTAACGTTAGGACTGTCATTTTCGTTAATATTATATGAAACTTCAGCACCATCGTACTTTTTAATAAGGGCTTGCATTTGTTCCTGTAGATCCTGAGGCAATAACGCTTGATTGTACAATGATTTTGCTTCCTTCTCAAATTGTTTATAAATATCATTTGAGTCAGAAATCGTTATCATTGCTGCATCCGAATTACCAGTTGCATCTGAAGCATTAGCAACATTTGTGTAGAGAATATTCACTGAAACCATGGCAGCTAAGCCTAAAGCTAAGTCTAAAAGTTTTTTTGAAAATTTGATAAGAACAACTCCTCAATTATTTATTACTATTTCTTTGTGCCGACGTCAGCAGAAATAAATATACCAAGAAGTTTGTCTTTTTAAGAGAAGCGGGATGTTTACATATAGAGGTGTAACGACTTAGTTTCCTCACTATAGATAACTTTGCAACACATCTTTATTATCCCTCCACCTATTTTTAACAAGTAGAGAATGTTTTTAAGTTAGGTAAGCCGGATTCATCTAAATCCAAAGTATGAGGCCTCAGATATCAACTTTGGGTCTAGTTAATCCTTACTTTTCCAACGTAATCCAATCGTTCCCTCTTGTAAACGGGGCGTTCCTTATGTACTTCAACGCATAGATTTAACCTCAAATCAGGAGGTTAAATCTATGCGTAAACTTATAACTATCGTATTCACTTGCTTCATCATTCTATGCGGTGATCAGTAAAGGCTGACGCCGCAACTTTACATGTGGCTCATAGCTCGGCGTTATCTTGGTCCGCCAGTTATACCATCGTTACCTCAGGTAATAAAATTAAAAATGTTTCAAACATCAAGGTCAGTACCCGTCTTGGTGCGATCACTAAGAAATACATGGTCAAAGATTCCGCCAGTAAAGTGACGCTACATCTGACGCGTTCAATTGGTGCCGTTAAGTATCAAGCAGCTTTATCTGCTCATATGCAAAAGGGTAAGTTATACGTTACGTTCACTTAACCTGATAAACCACCGTCTTAGATGGTGTAATCCAATTATCATCAATAATCACATATGTACCCATTAAGCTAACAATCATAACCACAATCGATATGACAATAATCGTTTTATGAAGACTATTATATTTGGTATTTCGCCAAATCGCATACAGTGGCAGCACCATACCAATCGGTGGAATTAAAGCTGACGCTAATACTAACAAGGTCAATATCAGACCTTCATCGGTATTTTGATGAATCTCTGTGTTGACCTTTTTTAATTGAACCTGTTTCTCTTTAATTTCTGCATTATTAGCATGAATTTTAGATGCCAACTCGGAATTCTCACGGATGAGCTCGTCAATTGACAACTGATAAATATCACTCAGTCGAACCAAATTATCTAAATCCGGATATCCCCGTCCATTTTCCCATTTTGAAATTGACTGTCGCGTCACGTGTAGAATAGTCGCAACCTCATTTTGTGACAACCCCTGATTAATCCTAGCTCCTTTTAACTGTGTACAAAGTTCTGTAATAGTATCCCTCCTTAGTCGTTAGTCGCTTAAATAAATTTGACTGTTGCATTATACGTGGGCCACTAGAACGTGTCAAGAAGGCCTGCCAGCCCCATCATCTTGCGGCATAGACGTGTTGGCGGACAGGTCTCTTTGTATAACGCCTCATGGATCTACACATACCCGTATGAATTGTTAGCCGCTTAATTACTCTCCAAATAAATTTTCTAAACGCCAACCACAACTTAATTGCTTGGTAGAGAACATAGAACACACTGAGATTACAGAGCGGGCTGTAAGGACCAAATCACAACACCAACCAGGCAAAAAAACCAACCCACACATGACCATGCGGGTTGGGCTAATCTAACGGTCAACTCACTGTCGCCGTTGATGAATCAAGCGGTCAACTCACTGTCGCCGTTGATGAATCAAGCGTTCAATCGTTGCGGTGTCGTGCTGTTGCGCCAATACTTTTAAATACTCGTCCAAGATATGGGGATGGACCTCATTGGTTCCTGCTTCATAGTGAATGGTCTCAGTCCCTGCAGCAACCGCCGTTTTGTAATACCATTTTTTAAATTGTAGATAAGCCAACGTGTCCTGCAAATCCGCAATTTTTGTCTTGAGATTTTGCTCATGCTCTTCCAGTAAGTGATACCGCGTTGCAAGACTCGCATCACCTTGCGCTCGTAAGTCTACAAAGGTTGCAATCTCCGCTACCGGAACACCAGCATTCTTCAGACACATGACCATTTCCATCAGATGCAAGTCGTTAGCCGTGAATTGCCGTCGGCCCGCTGAATCTCGTTTGACAAACGGCATTAACCCGGCTTTGTCATAGTAACGAATCGTATCAACACTAAGGCCAAGCTGTTTAGCGACCTCACCAATGGTATAACTCATCGTGCATCCCTCCTTGCCGACTAGCTTATCACGAATTAGCGAGTCGCCGCACGTACTAGCCCATCTAACCAATCTTGATGACCATTAAGCATAGGATTAGGTGTCTGCTTAGCCATATCTGCCGCTGGTTGACCAATCTGGGACTCTTGCGTCAGCACCCGCACACGCTTACCCGCCAACGCCTCGATTAGAAAAGCATGGTACACATCTAAGTCATTGTTTGCATCGGCCGCGTCTTTTTGCCAGCCGTGCCATGAAATGCGGGCTACCCCATCAGTCGGTGCAACCAACTCCATTACCTGAGCATTGATAGGGAATCCGAACGTATGAAAGTTAAATCGATCACCAAAAGCCAATCGGCTCCCCGCGTGATCTAGCAACTCAATATGATCGGCATTATCATAATAGTTTTCCCACTGACTACTATCGACCAGCTTTTCCCACAGTTGTTCAACGGTAACCCCCGTTACAATTTTTTCGTTAGAGACAAAGTTATCTGTGGTACCCGGTAAAAACATTGACGGCCAATTGATTGTTTTCATATATGAAAACCTCCTTGAGATTTGATATTCGTAGCATACAAGCTGGAGTCAACTCCAGGTCAAGGAAATTATTTAAGCCCCAAAAGTTTAAATTATTCTAGCCTTACGCGCAGTAAGCTTGTCGCGCATAAATTTTTTTGGTAAGCTGACTCTAACTTAGCCCTTGAGGAGGACCTATTCGTGACTAATCGGCAAGATCACCCCATCGTGCGTTTCTGTAAAGGCGTTATCATCGCCCTAGGCTTCATTCTTCCCGGTGTTTCCGGGGGCGTGCTCGCCGCTATTTTAGGGTTATACGAACGTTTATTAAATTTCATGGCCCATTTTCGGCAAAATTTCCGTCGTGATTTCTGGTACTTTGTGCCGGTTGGTCTGGGCGGCATCGCGGGCGTCGCGCTATTATCGGCACCGCTGGAGTATCTGTTGGCTCATTGGCAAGTCATTGTACTGTGGGGCTTCGCGGGAGCCATTGTGGGTACGTTGCCCGCCCTGATGCATACCGCTAACGCCCACACTCCCCGAGATGGCGTTGACTGGGCTTGGTTTTTCGGTACCTTATTGCTCAGTGGAGGGCTCTTATACTTCATGAGTGATCTCTTCGGCACGTTACCCGCCAACTTTGGCGGCTTCATCGTGGCGGGCGCCTTAATTGCCCTGGGGGTCTTAGTTCCTGGGTTAAGCCCCTCTAACTTACTCCTAATCTTAGGTCTCTTTACTCCCATGCTAACTGGCTTTAAACAGCTTAACCTACTGGGCGTCTATTTACCGATTGCCTTAGGCGCAGTGCTAGCGATGGCGCTCTTTTCCAAAGCCATGGACTATCTAATCCGTCGCTTCCATTCACGGGTGTATCACTTCATCTTGGGCATCGTGGTGGCCAGCACCATTCTGATTCTGGTTCCCAATCCACACGCTGCTGAGAGTATCTCCTATGCTGGCGTAACGCCGTTAACCCTGGGGCTAAGCGCCGTTGCTGGTCTACTGGGCATTGCCCTGGGTTACTGGATGAGTCGTTTGGAAGTCAAATATAAATAAAATAATCAGCCATTTCTTATCAGAAGAATGGCTGATTATTTTTTACGCCTGTTCTCGCGAAGCGGTAACTTCCACACAGTACGTTGTCTTTCCGCATGCCGGACACGTTAATTTGCGCGTCCGTAGATGATGCCCGGCCCAGAAAGCCTGCTTAAATCGTGGTTGAAAAACGGTGTGACAGTTGGGACAGCAGTAGCGTACCGCTTGAAAGTAATGATAGGTTAGCCATCCTGCTACCCCACAAGCGAGCAACATGACGCCGCCAAATACCCACCAGTTACCGGTCAGCCATGCATATACGAGCCCCGCTACCTCAATGGCATCCATGACTAGTCCACCAATAATTAGTTTTCCATGAACTTGACGTAACCGCTGTTGATTTGTCATGAGCTGATCCATGTCATGAATGGATTCGAGCGGAAAGGGTCCCGACACAGCTAGCGCTTTTTGGACTGCGATAACCGTCTTGAGTTGGGTCGTTGTCGCGGCCTGGTCTTGACGCAAACGCTGTACCTGCTCTGTCAGCAACAATTGTAAAACATCAGTCGCATTGGGACTATTTAGAATATCCTTGATCGCCGCTAATTTCAGGCCCATACCTTTTAACACTAAAATGAGCTGTAGCCGGTCAACATCTTGGGCCGTATACTCACGGCGACCACCGGCGGTCGTCATTGGTGAGAGTAACCCCCGCTGATCATAGTACTGAATTGTGCGGACAGAAACGCCCACGTGTTTGGCCAGTTCTCCGGTCGTATAAGTTGACATGAATCTCACCTCCTTAGCTTCGTTATACCAGGTAACGTCGCGTCATTAGCAAGCCTTTTGCGAAAATATTACCGATTAACCCGGGAAATAACCGAAAAAGGCCCCACTCATCGCGAGGATAAGTCGGGTCTTGGTATCTAAGCCGTCGTTTCAGTAGCCGGTCGTTCAAAATTCAATTCATAATGATCCAACCCTAGCGCGCGATGGGTAATGAGTGAACAGCCACCCAAAACCGTCGCTAATCGGGCATTTTGCGTTAAATCAATGGTCAATGCATTATGCGCTAAGTTTTGATATACCGTTCGAATTTGCGTCAAGAGTGTTGGAATTTCTTCGACCAATGGTGAGTTAATAAAGAACGCATCGGGGTCCAAGTTACGCATGAGGTTATAAATCAAGCCCCCAATTGCCGTTGTAAATTTAGTCAAAACGGCCAGCGTATCAGCGTCCTGTTTTTGATAAAGGGCCACTAGTTGTGTACGATCCAGATTTGTAATTCCTTTTTTCTGTTCTAACTGCTGAATGATCGCATCCTCAGAACTGATATCTTCCGCGTGGACCGGGTGGCCGGCACCCGCATCGTCCATTTCAATGCTAACGACCGTCTGCCCGATTTCACCCGCATCGCCGTGCTCACCCCGAAACAATTCACGCTGGAGGATGATGCCGGCACCAATCCCGCGGTGAATGCTGACGGTAACCGTACTATTCAAATCACGGGCACCATTGAAGTCTCGCTCATAAACGGCGGATAAGTTGGCCTCATTTTCGAGTACCACGGGCACTTGATACATGGTAGAAAAGACCTGTTCCAAGTCAATGCCATCCATATCAATAAAGGGCGACGTCTTGATCTGATTGTCCATGACGATTCCATGAATGGAAAAGCAGATCCCCAGTAAGCCATGGCTGGTCGTATCTTCGGCTTGGACGGCCGCAATGTAGTGATTGATTTGATCAATCATTTCATGGATGGATTGTCCCTTAGTCTCAATGCGATCATACTTCCATACCTGACCATTCAGATAGGTCACTAAGGCATGTAGGTGGCGATACCCCAGATCAAACGTTAACGTGAACCCATAATTTCGATTAATTTCGATTAGTGTTGGCTTACGACCACCCGCGTTCGAGGCCTCTCCTAAGCCAAGCTCCGTTAAGTATCCATCGGCCATCAGGGTATTATACAGTGATGACACCGTGGACTTATTAAGGTTTAACTGATGGGAAATCTCGATCCGCGAGGTGGGATGATTATTAAAAATTTGTTGAAGCACAAATTTTAAATTCTGATCGTGCAATTGGTTACGATTCATACTGCGACGGACCATAAAATCCCCTCCTCATTAATTCTGATTTACTAGTCGGTCATTTCAATGTTAGTAGTTCTAAAAAACCAACTAACTAAAATTACTAACTATCCCGACCAACGTCATTTTGCAAACGGTAACACTATTTGCACCATGGTTCAGTGAACCAACCAACTCCAGTATCGCTTACTCTTCCTTAAAATTCAACCGTTTTACGGCATTTTTCTAAATAAGTGAATCAGTTTTAGGAAATGATTTGGTTAAGTGATTTAAAAACTGCCCAGCTCACACCAGACAGCTTTCTTTAAATCTAATCTTCATGCACCGTGATCTGGAGAATTCGCTCAACGTCAGCCGCGGTCCGCACATGGTTCTGTGGCATCTCTAACTCAGTAATTGCCACCATATCAGCTGGTAGCAATTCGAAATCAAACACTTCTAAATTCTCTTGCAGTCGTTGCTCATGGGTTGACTTGGGAATAACCACCACGCCCCGCTGAATTAACCAGCGAATGGCCACTTGAGCAGGTGTTTTATGGTATCGCTGACCAATCTTAGTCAAAACCTCATTGGTAAACAAGTCATGCCGCCCCTCGGCAAACGGTCCCCAAGCTTCTGGCTGAATGCCATTGGCCTGTAGATAATCCACCGGTGCCGTTTGGGGTTGGAAGACGTTGATGGGAATCTGGTTAACCGCTGGCTTAATACGGTTAAAATGGGTGAACGCCGCCAATAATGCCGGCGAGAAGTTTGAGACACCAATCGCCCGAATTTTACCGGCTTCATACAGTTCCTCTAAGGCGCGCCACGCCCCATAAACATCGCCAATTGGTTGATGAATCAGGTAAAGATCTAAGTAATCTAACCCCAACTTAGCCAATGAGTCGCGCACGCCGCGTTGGGCGCCCGCATAGGTCATATCTTGAACCCATAATTTTGAGGTCACAAATAACTCTTCACGGGGCACCTTGCTTGCAGCCAGCGCGGCGCCAACTGCCGTTTCGTTATGGTAGGCCGCCGCGGTATCAATCAGACGATACCCCAATTCTAAGGCTGTTTCCACAGTTTGTTGCGTTTCGGCTGGGTCCCAGACTTGAAACACGCCCAGTCCTAGCTGGGGCATGGTGACCTCATTGTTCAATTTAACGGTTTGCATGGTGGAACCCTCCTTTAGTTAATCACGGTGTTGCTGTTGCCACCGTTTAATCTCGGCCAACCGGGCTTTGAACCGGCCTTCACGCCCTTGCTCGGTTGGTTCGTAATACACGTGACCACGCAAAGCTTCTGGCAACGTCTGCATCGTCGTCAATTTAGCGGCCGACTCATGGGCATATTGATAATCTGCCCCATAACCCAGGTCTTTCATCAGCTTCGTTGGCGCATTGCGCAATTGTAGCGGAACTGGTTCATCACGGGTCTGCTGAACATCCTTTTGCGCCGCCTGACTCGCTTTATAAATCGCATTGGATTTGGGTGCCAGCGACAAATACGTCACTGCCTCGACCAGGTGCACATTACATTCTGGCATCCCCAAAAATTGACAGGCTTGAAAAACATTGATGGCCACATTTAACGCGTTCGTGTCGGCCAACCCAATATCCTCACTGGCAAAGCGCACCAGTCGTCGCGCCACATACAGCGGATCTTCTCCGCCACTAAGCATCCGCGTCAACCAATAAATTGCCGCATCCGGATCGGAATTGCGCATCGACTTGTGTAACGCCGAGATAATATTGTAGTGCTCCTCACCCGTCTTGTCATATAGCACAAACTTTTGGGTAATCAGCTGTTTCAAATCAGCCTGAGTAACCGTGACTTGATCGCCTTGCTTATCACCATTCAACACGGCCATCTCTAACGTATTCAGCGCCATACGCGCATCCCCGTTGGCAAATTCAGCAATCGCCCGCAACTCAGCATCACCAATGGTCACCCGGCCAGAAAATCCAGCTGGATTAGTCAAAGCGTTACGCAACAGCTGGTCAATATCCGCCGTTGCCAACGCCTTTAACACGAACACCTTGCACCGTGACAGCAACGCTGAGTTGACTTCAAACGACGGATTCTCCGTGGTAGCACCAATTAAGATAATACTCCCCCGCTCAACGTAAGGTAAAAAAGCATCCTGCTGCGCTTTATTGAAACGATGAATTTCATCCACGAAAACAATCGTCTGCTCGCCAATTTCCCGATCGGCTTCCGCCTGATGCATAATTTTTTTGATTTTACTGATACTACTATCGACCGCGCTAAAGCTCAGAAAGGTGGCTTGCGTTTGCCGGGCAATAATTTCAGCCAGCGTTGTTTTCCCCACACCCGGCGGTCCCCAAAAGATCATGGAGGACACCTGATCATTTTCAATCAGTTCACGTAAAATCTTACCTGGTCCTAACAAATGTGCCTGACCCACGAACTGGTCCAACGTTTGCGGACGGACCCGACTAGCTAATGGCGTATTACGCTGACTATTTTCAAATAATGACCCTTGCTTCATGGTGACCGCCCCTTTCCTCATTTTATGATACCGCTGATGTTGCTTAGCGAACACCATTTCGCATAAAAAAGGGCTATGACCTTCGCCATAACCCTAAAATACGCTACGCATTGGCAGCTTTCTTCTTTTTCTTCTTGCTCTTCTTTTTCTTTTCATCGCCCACATACTCGACTGCCGTTGACTTACGAATCGTGGTAACTTTGATCTTACCTGGATAAGTCAGCGTCGATTCAATCTGTTGGGCCACTTCCTGCGTCAAATTGGCCGCGGCGGTATCATCCAACTCCTGTGGTTTAACAATAATCCGAAGTTCCCGACCGGCCTGAATAGCGTAACTTTCAGCCACACCAGACTGGTCGTTGGCAATTTTCTCCAACGCACGCAATCGATTAATGTAGTCTTCGACAGACTCACTCCGTGCACCCGGTCGTGCACCAGAAATCGCATCCGCTGCCGCCACTAGTTCGGCCAGTGGCGAGGTCTTCTCGACGTCGCCATGGTGTGCAGCGATTGCATTAATCACAACGTCATCTTCCCCATATTTCTGGGCAAACTCCGTTCCAATCTCCACGTGCGTGCCCTCGACTTCGTGATCGATCGCTTTTCCAAGGTCATGGAGTAAGCCAGCTCGGCGCGCCAAACGCGTATTATACCCTAACCGTGCTGCCATCGCTCCCGTTAATTGGGCCACCTCGATTGAGTGCAACAACACATTTTGACCATAACTAGTCCGATATTTGAGGCGTCCAATTAGCTTCATCAAATCAGGGTGCATCCAACCAACGTGCAGTCCGCTGACGGTCTGCTCACCCGTTTCCCACAAACTGTGGTTCACATCACGTTGGGCATTTTCCACTTGGGTTTCAATCTGGTTCGATGAAATCCGGCGACTAGCCACTAAATTGGTCAACGCCACGCGGGCCACTTCTCGCCGAATAGGATCATGGGTACTGATAAACAACGTCGTATTATCATCTGGCACAAAGATTAAATCGGTCCCCGTGAGCGTTTCTAACAAGCGAATGTGTTGCCCATCACGGCCAATAATCTTACTACGAATTTCACCGTTAGGCACCGTCACCGTATGCTCCAAATGTTCTTTAGGGAGGTCTTGCGGTCCACTTTCAGTGGCCGATAATACCACATCCTTGGCCCACCTCTCCGCGTTTGCGACGGCATTATCATTCAACGCTTTAATCTCAACATCACGATCACGCTTCAAGTCCAACTCCGTATCGGCTAACACATGGTCTTTAGCCGCTTGTTCATCAATTCCTGCCTGTTGAGCCAACGTCTCATCTCTGTCAGTCCGCAACTGGAGTGCCTGGGCCTTGAGGTCGCGAATCTTTTGGCGTTGATCGCGATTAGCCTGGCTTCGTTCATCCAGCATCGCTGTTTGGTCAGCTAACCGGACGCCCATTTGGCCCAATAACTGTTCACGTTGTTGACGCCGCTGTTCGCGAACTGCGATATCACTTGTTTGCTCGGCTAATTCATCCTTCACTGATTGTTGGTAAGTAAGCGTCTCACGCCGACTGTCGGCCGTCAGCTTCGCAATCTTTTGCTGAGTCTCAGCCGTTGCCGAAGCAATGATGTCGCGGGCTTGTTTTTGTACCGCTAACAGTTCTTGACGATGCTGATGTTGCCGCACCACGTACCCAATTACCAAGCCAATCAGCAGGCAGCCAATAATAAGTCCTGTGATTAACAATTTGAATGTGCTCCTTAAATTTCAGTCTGTCATTAAGTTATTTTCATTTGTGATCCCCAACTTAGAGGGCCACTTATCTTGTTAATTATACGCTATTTCTAGCCACAACCCAACCAACTATCTTACAGGCTTTTCCATCGCTACGGGCAGGAACAACCAAGCCAGTAAAATCGCCTTAACAGCCGTCGCAATCCAGAGTACGCCATGGGGCGTCAACATCGCTAAACGCGCGCCAACGCCACATCCGACAATAAAAATCAAGAGAACGCCAGCCAAACGGATTTGACGCTGACGGGCAGATTGATCCCCGACAATCCACGCCCGATAGGTACTGGTTGCCAGATTTTTGGTATTGCCCGTCATAATGCCGTTGTTGATTCCTAGGCCACCGACCTGCCGAAAGACAGTCAGCTCATAGCCAGCTACAATCCCTAGAAAAAAGATTAACCACATGGTCGGCAGTGTCTGTTGCAGGCTCGCTAAAATTACGTACGCACCAACGTCTAATACCATCAACCACCGCATTTGACGCCGATTATTGCCGCGACCTAAGTGTTCACTCAAGCCCTGCGCGCCAAAACACCCCAGAAAATAACCGATCCAAACGGGCACGTTGACCCACGCGGCGCCCCAGCCATGTTCAATTAGCTTAACCGCAAACACAACCAGGTTACCCGTTTGGGCGCTGACGAAAACCGCGCCATGATTAAGAAACGTATCCGCATCAATCATCCCCATTACTAGGGTTGCGCCTAAGGTCAGAATCGTCGCTGTAACGGGGCGAAACTGTCGCGTAGTTTCTGCCATGTTAGCCATCCCCTTTGTTAACCCTCCAAAATTCCTAATAACTTCTATCCTATGCCAGCACTTAAACGCCTACTGCTGGGTACCCGCCTTGTTGGGCCCTTGGCAACAGTCAATGTGGTTTCAAGCTAACACTGTCCAATATCTCTACAGTAATAATCATAGTTGGACCAACCAACGTGACCACGCTACACCACCATAGCCCGACGGGAAGTGGCAAATGGGCTCAGTACCGTCGTTATCCTTTGTGCGCGTCCTTGGTGCGCTTAGGATAAGACCGAGCTTTAAGACAAGTGATCTGCTTGGCTTAAAGTCGTGTCCGGTACGTTCCAGCCCATTTGCTGCGACCAAAGGGCAGCAAATCATGACAAACCGCTAAGAAGCATCACTTAATATACTTCGCTAAGAAAGCCTTCACCGTCTGTGTATAACGTTGCGGTGCATGCGATAGTGAGGCCGCATGCTGGGCGCCCGGAACCACGAGCAGTTGCTTAGGCCCAGCATCTGCCCGATAGACTTGGTAAACCATCTTCGTTGGCACAAAGGAATCTGCCCCACCATGAATAAATAACATGGGTTTGTGGTTTTTCTTGACTGCTGCAACAGCATTAGCGTCTTTAAAATAAAAGCCCGCCTTAGCTTTGGCAACGGCACTCGTCAATGGCACCATTGGCCAATAAGGTAAGTGATACATTTGCTTAGCCTGATACGTGATTTCGGCTTGTGCGTCTGTATACCCGCAATCCTCCACGTAGGCTTTTAATTGGCTGGGCGTTTTCAAGCCACTCGTCATCATCGTTGTCGCACCACCCATGGAAACGCCGAACAAGACCACCTGTGATTGGGGCCCTTGCTTAGCAATAACCTGTTTGACCCATTTTAAATAATCGCGACTTTCGTAATAACCGTAACTAATAACCTTCCCTTGGCTTTGCCCCTGTCCTCGGGTATCAGGCGTGAGCGTATTGTACCCTAGCCGATGAAACATCGCGACATAGCCACCCATAGCCTCTTTACTGGACCCAAATCCATGAACCAACACTACCGTTTTCTTGGTGTTATGTGCCGCGGGAACATAATCAGCGACTAATTTTAGATTTGCACCGGCGGCCTTCTCCGTCCAACGTTGTTTATGTACCTGTTGATACCACTTTTTTTGTGCATACAGCGGGTCTGATTTCTTCAAGACTGTTCCGGAGGCCACAAAACTCTTTTTGCCACTTGCCACCGTCATATTGTAAAAATACAAACTCCCCCTTAAAAGGCCACCTAAAATCAAAACCACCACGATTCCTAGGCCAATTAGCCAATGTTTCAGTCGTTTATTCACCGTTATGTCCTCCTCAATTCTCTCAACTCTTTGCTACTGGTTAGTATACGGAGTTCCTTTCGCCAACGCAATCGTTAGGAAATTTGCTATAATGAATCCAACTTACGCCTAGGAGGCCTTGCCGATGAAATACTCGTTAAATTGGGATTTAGACTCACTTTTTGCTGGGGGGATCAACTCGCCCCAGTTAGCTGCCAAGCTGGCACAACTCAAAACGGCGATTGCCACCCTTGCTGATTTACTTGATCGCTGGGATGCAGCCAGTGACGCGCCACAATATCCCCAGTTCGTCAAACTCATTGACCAACTGCAAACCATTGATGCGGGCCTTGGTCAGGCTGGCATCTTCATTACTGCCGTGGGTTCTGCCGATGTGAACAATCCCGGTGTTGCCCCAATGGAAGCTCAATTACGTGACTTGGAAACCCAAGCCGATAACGTCAGTGGCAAGCTCAAAAAAGTGCTGGTTCAAGTCCCCGACAACTATTTTGCCGCACTCTTAGCCCTTCCGGCTCTACAACCAATTGCCTTTAATCTCCGGGAAATGCGCGATGCCGGCAAGGAATTACTGGACGACAAAACTGAAGCCTTGATTAACCGCTTAAACTTAGACGGTAAGGCAGCCTGGAGTAGTCACTACGACTCATTAGTCGCCACCATGCAGATTCCTTTCCATGATGAAGATGGGCACCCCGTGACGTTATCCGCCGGCCAAGCTGACAATAACCTTTTGGGTAACGCTGATCCCCAATATCGAGCGGAACTACTCCCCGCATGGGAACAAGCTTGGGCAGACAAGGAACAGCTCTTTGCTGATACGTTGAACCATTTGGCGGGCTTCCGCCTCACCGAATACGCCGCTCACGGAACCACTGATTTTCTCAAAGAACCACTAAAAGAAAATCGGCTCAGCGCTGCTACATTGGATACCATCTGGCAAGTTGTCGCTGATAACCACCAATTTTTATTGGATTATCTTGACCGTAAGGCGGCCCTGCTTGGTAAAAAACATGCTGGTTGGCAGGATGTGGAAGCCCCTTTACACCTACCAGGTAGTGACGAGCACCACTTCACCTTTGATGAAGCCGCAGCCTTTATCATTCAACATTACGGTGAATTCTCACCTAAAATGGCCGCGTTAGCCCAACACGCTTTTGAACATCGGTGGATTGAAGCCGAAGATCGCGCTGGTAAAGCCCCTGGTGGCTGGATGGAAAGTGCGCCGGAAACCCACGAGTCACGGATTTTCATGACCTTTACGGGATCACCCAACGACGTCTCAACCTTAGCGCATGAGTTGGGGCATGCCTTTCACTCTAGCGTGATGGCCGATTTACCTAATCTGCGCCAGGACTATGCCATGAACGTTGCTGAAACCGCCTCAACTTTTGGTGAATTGATTGTCGCCGATGCCAACGTACAGGCTGCCAAGACGAACGCCGAAAAGATCACGCTACTAAATGCTAAATTAGATAATCCCTTAGCGATGTTCTTGAATATTCGGGCCCGATTCTTATTTGAAACTCGGTTCTATCAACTACGCCAAAAGAAACTCGTTACCCCCGCAGAACTTAACGAACTCATGCTGAACGCGCAAAAGGAAGCCTTTGGTCACAACCTATCCAGCTACTCGCCACACCTTTGGGCTAGCAAGCTGCATTTCTATATCGACGAACCCGCCTTCTATAACTTCCCGTATGTCTTCGGTTACCTCTTTAGTCTGGGAATTTACGCTAAAGCCCAACAGACTGGTAACTTTGAAGATCAATATATCGCCCTGTTACGCGATACGGCTAACATGTCGACTGAAGAGCTCGCGCAAAAGCATCTTGGGGTTGACCTTACGCAACCAGACTTTTGGCTGGCTGGCGTTAAACTCATTAAGCGCGATGTTGCCGAATTTATGCGGTTAACTGATTCACTCGTTAAATAGTCTGCTAGTCGTTTAACCCCACGGAGAGTGGTATAATGAGTGTAAACGAAAGAAACAGGTGACGAGAATGTTTCCAGAACGACTTCGGGCCTTACGACGGGGCCAACACATTACTTTGGAACAGCTAGCAACAGCGCTTAATGCGCAAGCGGCCGGACCAGATGAACATGCCAATACTGCCTCTCAAATTGGCAATTGGGAACGGGGTATTCGGACCCCTTCCTTTATTGAAGTTCGCAAACTCGCCGAATACTTCGATGTCACCATGGATTATCTGACTGGAAAAGCGGAACGCGATGAATACGACCTTGGCCGGCTCTTCTTGTCGGGTAAACAGCTCAGCTTTAACCGTGAGTTACTGAGTGGTCAAGATCGCTACGAAATTTACCAATTAATTGACGGTTACTTGCATGGCAAGGAAAATCGTTTCAGTGACCCTGAACCTAATCAACAAGAAGAATTGGATCTGCATTTGGACGACCATTAATTAACAGTCGACTGGCTAGCGGTTACGCTGAGCAGTCGACTGTTTGCTTGTCTCCATGTAGATAGAAAGGACCTCTCTGTGAACCCTAAAAAACTGCAAAAACTCAAAAAGAAAGTCCGTCACGCACCACTTAGTCAACGGCCTACCACTTACATTGACCGGATGACGGCGTATTATCACCAATTTAATGACTACCCTGCCATCAAGTTACTAATCAGTAACGTTCTCTTGGCGGACAAAATGTTGGCAGCTGGTAATCTACCCCAACAATTACCACTTTTACAACTGCCTGATGACAGTCAGGATCAAATTTACCAAAAACTCAATACGCTGTATGCCCCCGGCGATGCAGCCGGCGATCAACTGTGGAATGACTTAACGGCGGCATTACCCCAGCTGGACCACGACCTCCGTTCATTCCGCGATTATTTAGAAACCCACTACGGTATGTGGGCATACACCCCAGCACCGTTTGTGACCGACTTAGCCACTTTTGTGGGCGATCGTGCGGTCTTAGAAGTCATGGCGGGCAACGGCTATATTTCCAAAGGCCTGCGAGATGCCCACAAGACCGTCTTTGCAACAGACAGTCAGGCGTGGACGGCCGAAAACGAAACTGGTCGGCACCCACTCACCCCAATTGAACCCCTCAGCGCGGTGGATGCTTTCCATAAATATCAAGACCAAGTGGGCGTGGTTGTCATGTCTTGGTCGCCAGATGGCCTGCCGCTGGATTGGGAGCTCCTGCAAGCCATGCGTGCCGCCCATACCACTGTCGATTTTGTTGTCATTGGCGAGCCCCACGGTGCCACCGGTTCCACTGAGTTCTGGGACCATGCCGAATTCATTGAAAATGCGGATTCTCGGGCTCTCAACCATCATTTTACTCAGATTGATTTGGTTCAAGACCATGTTTACTTGGTCAAATAGTTTTGGGCGTCATAAGAAAAAATGGTCCTTCAGCAGTCAATTTGCTGAAGGATCATTTTCATTTATCGGTTTAACGGTAATAATATTGCGCCCACGTGAGCAATAAACTCAATAAGAAGATGCCCACGATTGCTACGGCATGCCACCGTTTATTACCAACAAAGATGGCAATATATTCGCGCAAGATGGCGTTAGGTAGGAAAAATTTAGCTGTGTGCGCCCCAATGCCATTAGCCTTTAATCCCGCCTTACGAGCAATCATCCCCGCCCGAAAGGTGTGATAGCCGTTGGTGACAAAGGTCACGCGCGGTCGCTGCTGCCCAGTTGCCGCAATCAGTTGCTTAGAGAAGACCATATTCTCATAAGTCGTCTTCGATTGATCCTCAACCAAGGCCTGATCGGCTGGCAAGCCATGGGCAATGGCATAATCTCGCATGGCCCGGCCTTCTGGGACGGTTTCGTCGCCACCTTGACCACCAGAAAAGATCACCATCGGTGCCCGCCCAGTCTTGGCAAGTTGCTTGCGATAAAACGTCAGCGCGCGGTCGATCCGTCGCCCCAATAAAGGAGATACTTCATTACCATTTAGTAATCCTGCGCCTAAAACAATTAGAAAATCTTGATTGTAACGTGGTCGATTAAATTGATACAAGACCAGCATCGTCAAATAATTATAGAACCAAAACAGGACATACGTAATCACCAACGATGGAAATAAATTAATAAATGTATCCACGGGTTTTGACAAATTCAGTGCAGCCCATCGAGAAAAGAACGGTGCTAGTAAAATGGCCAGGCCTAAAAATAAAGTCAACATGTTGGCTAATGTATGACTCTCGCGCCGCCAGACGATCCACGCATTCCACAATAGCAGAAAGGCTTGTAGCGCGAAAATCACCACCACGATTAGAAAGAAGATGACAAATAGCGCCACACTGATCACAATCAACCACTTATTATTGGTCCCCAAAATGGTCATCGCCAGCGACGCTAAAAACGAATAGAAAAATAACGAAAACCACAAGCCGTTGCTTAATCGGCGCTTCTCAATCCGGTAACTAATCGAAAAACATAAGCCAAAAAAGACTGGTATGGCCCACACCCAGTAAGCGGCGCTTGGAATATTAAATAAATTATCGTTCATGGTGCAACTCCCCTAAACTTATTCTTTGATAATTTTAGGATAGCACATTTACTATATGCGACACGTAGAAACTGCTTACTGGCCTTTATTTTTAGTGCTCTTCGTTTGTTGGTACAACCACATGACGGCGCATCCGCAAGGTACACCAGCCCCAGCTCCCTAAGAAGCCGACCAGCGCAGGTACCAGCCAGCCGAGTCCCAAACTAGCAAACGGCAGAAGGTGATGGTAACCTGCCAAAACCGTCTGAATAGGCCCCCACTCATTAATGACTGCCGGTGCCCTGTTCAACATATCTAACAGGGCTGGTAAAATCGTAAAAGCCATGGTCGTTCTGTAAATGACAGCTGCATGTCGCTGATGGGCAACCGTCAGCGAAAGAAAGATGAGGGCTAAGGCTAACGGATACATCAACATTAAAACGGGTAACGACCACGTAATGATGGCATTTAACCCCGCGTTTGCAACCAAAAACGACAAACCCGTGGTTACTCGTAACCAAAAGCGATAACTGACTTTAGGAAATAGCTTGTGAAAGTCCTGTGCAAAGGAAGAGACTAATCCAATTGCCGTTGTTAGCACGCCCAGTGTGACGAGGACGCCCAGTAATAGCGTACCAACGTTGTTAAAGTAGTAGCCCACAATCTGGGACAAGGCAACACCGCCATTAGCCGACAATGTCAGTTGACTCATACTCAGGGCCCCCAATAGCACGAGGCCAAAATAAATGAGCACTTCTAGCGAGATACTAATGATCCCCGCCTGCGCTGTCAGCTTGGTCAGCGCTTGACCACGATAGCCTAACCCCCGAATCGCATGAATCAACGTCACACTCAACGCCAGAAGCGCCACCGCGTCCAACGTATTATAACCCTCTAATACCCCACCAATCATCGCATGCGTCTGATAGGTTAAGGTCGGCGTATGCGTGGCACTCCCCATTGGCCGTAAAAAGGCAACCAGAAAGACCAGTGCCAATAGCGCCAAGAACCCCACATTGAGGTACTTTCCCACAATTTTTAACAGCGCCCCTTGATGCGTAGCGGCTAAATAAGTCACTATAAAGAACGCGCCGGTGAATCCTAACATCCCCACCGTAGTCCACCGCTGTGGCATAAACGGACTGAGCGCCATTTGGTATGCCGTTGCCGCTGTTCTGGGTGTGGCAAAGAATGGGCCAATCGTCAGGTGAACCAAAATCAAAAAGATTGCCGCTACTGGTCGGCCCAGTGGCCGTGCTAGGTCTAACAAGCCATCGCTACGTGTCACAACAACGGCCATAATCGCTAGCAGCGGAAAAAGCGAGCCCGAAATAGCAAAGCCGATTGCCGCTAACCACCAATGCGCACCAGCTAGTTGCCCTAAATGAACCGGAAAAATCAAATTACCAGAGCCGAAGAACATGCCAAATATCAAAGAACTAACGACCAACAACTGTCCCCAACTTTTTCTCGGTGTTACTTGTTCATCTGTCATCTTTAAGTCCTCCTACTGCATCATTTTTAACTCACAAACGTCAAAAAGAGCCCTTCTCCCACTATGGGAAAAGGGCTCTACGAGTAGAACGGTACCACCTTTTTGCGATGACATCATCACCGCACTTCACGGACCAACATCCGCTAGCCAGGTAATGGTGGCCACCACGATAGTCTTAGCAACTACCGAACTCAGAATTAACCTTCACAAACCGCTGATGGTCACCTTGCATCGACCGTGACTCGCTAAACATCAACCGCTTTGCTACTACTTTCTTCAACGTTTTATAAGTATTGATGAGTAGTATAGTCGACACATAATTAAAAATCAATGATAAATTTCATCTTTTTGTTATCTTATGATGTAACTGACCGCAAGGCTAATAAAGCAATACCGTTTAGGGACGCATTTTGCTGGTAATAAGCGCGCTTTAAAACTGGTGGAAATGGAACACTCTGCGCTAACTTGGCTGTTAGGGTTGGGGCAATTTGGTCATAGGCTGCTTCCATGCCACCACCGATGGCCACGACGGCCGGGTCCCAAGTAATGCAGAGGTTAGCCAAATTAAAGGCCCATGAAGCTAACAGTTGGGTTTTAAACCGTTGCACGACCTGAGGCAACTCGCTGTTAGACCACATATCCTTGGCCGAATATGGAGACCCAACCAGCGCGGTCAGTTGCCGACCGATGGCTTGCCCACCAGTGGCTTCTTCAAACGGCGCGTGGCCGGTAGCAAACCCAGCATCGCTGGTGCTCGTTAATAAATACCCCACTTCGCCAGCAGCACCGTGGCTTCCCCGAATAACCTGATCCCCCAAAGATAGGCCGGTGGCAATTCCGGTTCCCAGATTTAAATAAAGGCCGGCCGTCGTCCCCTTTAAAGCGCCATTCAGGATCTCGGCATAGGTAGCTGCCTTTACGTCATTTTCAATCCAAACTGGAATTTGGGTAAATTGACGTTGCAATGCCGCCTTGAGGTTAACGTGATCCCACCCCTTAATTGTCGGTACTAGCTTTAAATGCTCACCATCAACTACGCCGATTGTACTAACACCAATCCCCGTAACCGTTAATTGCGCCTGCGACACCAGTTGCTGGCTCGCAGCCAATAGCTGCGTAACAATAGCGCCACCATCTAAGCCAGCAATCACAAATTTTGTTTGAGCTAACCAATGGCCGGCCAAGTCAACGGCGGCCAAAGCAATTTTAGTTCCACCAATATCGATTGCTAAGACACCTTTAGTTGTCAACGTCTTGTCCTCCTGTCGTCATTGCTGGTTTGCATGGTTAACATACCAAGTTCGGCCCCAAAAGACGAGAATACCTATGATCGTCCAGATAACGGCAAGGCTAATAGCACTGACCCCTGAGGAGAAGAAGACAAAGCCCCAACCCAAGAAGGCAATGATGCTGGGAATAGGATAGAGCCACTCCTTATATGGTCGGGTTAAATGGGGGTGTTTCCGGCGCAAGACTGACAGGGCAATAATCTGCATCATAAATTGCACCACAATTTGGACGGCCATTAACGCGTTAATGACTGTCGTCAAGTCAAAGAAACAGCAAATAACCATAATCAATCCAATCACAACGAGTGAGTAATTGGGAAACTTCATCTTAGGATGAAGATGCGCAAATTTTTTAAAAAACACGCCATCCTTGGCGGCGTTGTAAGGAATCCGTGAAGCGCCCAAGAGCCCCGTGTATACTGAGGCAAAACACGTCCAAATAATTAAGATGGTAATAATAGCACCACCCCAAGGTCCCCATGCGCGGGTCATGAATAAGGAACCCACGTTAGCGCTATGCGCGGCTTCTCGCCACGGAACGTAACCGATAATGCCAATATTCATGGAAAGATCAATGAGTGCGACCAAGATAATTGATAACGTAATCGAACGGGGCAATGTCTTTCCAGGCTCACGCAACTCATCACCCATGTACGCTGACGTATAGTACCCGAGATAGTCATAGATCGACAGTAACATCCCAGCACCCAATCCTAGTAAAAATTTATTTGGTGCAAATGCCCCCTGAGGAAAATCAAATGCTAATTGGGGGTCAAAATGTAGCAAGCCGGTAATCACAATCAGGATAACTGTTAAAATCATCCCCAACCATAGTACCAACGAAATTTTAGCAACACTCGTGACGCGCCGATAAAGCAGCACCATCGCTAATAACGTAACGGCCACGGCAATTAGCTTCGTTTGTAGACCCGTTAACGCTGGAAAGAAATAGGTCATGTAATTGGCCAAACCAATGGCACCGCTGGAAAGCGTTAGTGGTGTAGCTAGCAGAACTGACCAGATAAACAAAAACGGCATCAGATTGCCCGTTCGATCATGGAAAGCGGCCTTGAGGTAATTATAAGTGCCCCCTTCACCCGGCAATGAACTTCCAAGTTCACTCCAAATTTGACCGTCCAACAAGGCTAGTACGGCGCCCGCAATCCAGCCAAACATGGCCTGTGGCCCACCCATTGTTGTTAAAACAAGTGGAATCGTGATAAATGGGCCGGCCCCCATCATCTGTGACATGTTAATCGTGATGGCCTGAAACGTCCCAATCCGACGCTCTAATCCCCCAGATTCTTTCATAGGTATGCTCCCTTTTCTCTTAATATAGTTATTAAGATAGACTTATGAAAGTGGGTTGTAAAGAGTTTTTCAGTATTTTTTCACAAAGTTTCGTAATGATGAAACCCCAATTGGTATAGTCCTTATGCTATTAGAATTCCAAAGTCGCCGCCTAAGATCATCGCCCTAAATAAAATTTAATTGGTATCTACCATAACGTGTACTTACTTTGCAAACCAGTCCGCTCTCACTTAAAAAAGAACTCTACGAAAGTTACCATATCAGCGTATAATATGCGGAGAACATCGTTTGACTCAGAGGAGGAGTTATACAATGAATTTGAAAACACATCTATTAGTTCTGGGAAGTCTCGTACTCAGTCTAGGACTATCTGGCGGATTAACCGCAGCTGCCAGCAAGTCATATTTGACAACAGTGAAAGATCACAGCTTCATGATTACACAACGTAAAATAATCTTGAAGAAGACCCCTTATCGACCATCCATCACCCTGCCCAAAGGGACTATTGTTCAGGCCGGGGGCATTAGCACCATGCATACCACTAATATTTTAGTCAATACGTTGAGTTACCATCTACGAAAAGCCTATATCGGTAACGGCAATACCTATACTCAAAACATTCCCTTAACCACTACGAATTTTAAGAAGATTAGTGTCCCTGCATACACTAAATACTACCCATCTCAAACGGCCTATCCAATCAATAGTGGTCGGGCCTACATCGGTAATGGTGAACTTTATCAGGGTGTTAAATTTCCCGAACAGGCTGATCAAACAAAGGCTAAAGCAAACCTAGTCACAGTCACCAGCGATGGTTACTTAGAGTACACAACTAAAGCACCCATTACAAACCTACGCGTTAACACCCGACCATCTGTTTCAGCAAAAATCACAAAGGTCAGCCGTCCCGGTGGCAGTGGAAAAACCTATCTTTATACTAAAGCAGCCGTACCAAGTTCTATCGGTAAACGCGTTAGCAAGACTGGTAATGCACAATACTTAACCATTATTAAACGGCGGTATCGTGCTTACACAACGCTCTACACATCTGGCCTAAAGCCCCAGCTCAGTTCCATTTATGTCTCGGCGGGCTATCTAGTCGGTGATCAACAATATTTCATGGTTACTTCAGAATACTTTCCTAGTGCTAACTAGTCGACTAAACCAATCCGGAGGTTATTGTTATGCATTTAAAATCAATCATTATGACTTTGGGAGGAATTGGTATTGGGCTGTTGCTTGCTAGAGGTACAACCGCTACGGCCAATACACACTACCTGACCGGTGTCAAAAACCATAATTTTCTCATCACGCAACGCACATTGAATCTACCTAAAACAAAATACAAACGCGCTCTAACTATCCCCAAAGGGACAATCGTCCAAGCCCAGGGCGTTTCCAAAATCAATGATAAACTCACCACACACATTTACTTGAACACATTAAGTTACCATCTACGTCATAACTACATCGGACATGGTGAGGGATCAACTAAGAATATCGCTTTGACTACCAGTAATTTTAAAAAAGTGAAAGTACCACAGTACGTTAAGTACTACAGTACCCAACTAACCTATGCTGATAACATTGGTGTCAATTACACAGCTGATGGTAACCTTTATGCGGGTAAACAATATCCTAAGGAAACCGACCTACTATCCGCTAAGGCTGCTCGTATTACAGTTACCAGCGATGGCTACTTGGAATATTATGCCAACACTAAGGTCTTTTCGACTGTCGTTGATCCCAAACCAACTACCTCAGTTAAAATCACAAAGGTCACCGGCCCTGCTGATGGTAAAACCAACCTTTACACTAAACAACCCGTTCCCAATACTATTGGAAAACGGACCAGTAAAACTGGTACAGCGCAATATGTAACGACTATTAAACGTCTGTATCGGACCTACGCTACCGTCACAGCAACTGCTCGAGACAAAGCCGAAACCGATAGTATTGATATTTCGGCAGGTTATCAGGTCAATGGCAAATCTTACTTCATGTATCAAGCCATTTTCTTTCCCGAGGGATAATCATATTGGGATTCAAGGATGATGGGACTTTAGCTTAACAGTTAGCAGTTTTATTTTGCTTTATGTCGGCATCGTAAGCTTCTACCAAACTCTCAGTCACACTATAATGACTTCGTAAAAAATTTAGCATTACTACACCAAAGGCTTCGACTACGTGACGTAGACGAGGCCTTTTTATACGTCCATGTAAATAAGCTCTACCCATATACCCTATTGCCTCAGACTATTCTAGTGATGCTAACTAAAAACCATTTAACCCGAACACTTTAGTAACATCGGCTTTTCAAGAGTTCATAGACCAATTAATTTCGTTCTTTGATTATCAAACTTCACTTTCGCCGCTGAATTTCTGGTATGCTTAATTATGCAAAGCGATAACCTTAATGGCACTGTTTTATCTTAGTAAAATGACCACTGGGCTTGCTTACATAACCACTCTATCCAAATACCTAAATTCCCGAGGAGGAACTTTTCATGTCATCATTCGCATCATTCATTGGCGGACTCAGTCTGCTCATCGCCATTATTTTAGGCGTACTCTGGGTTGTCAATAAAATCGGTCACCGCAACACTAACCACCAGGGACGCAATGCGTTAATCGCCTTAGTAGTCGCCTTCATCTTCATCGGTATAGGAGGCGGCGGTGACTCAACTGCCAAGACCAACTCGGATAAAGCCAGCATGTCCAACTCGTCAAGCGACGCTTCCGTCACGGCAACCAAGCATGCGGCTACGACGCATAAGTCGGCCAAACGGCCCACAGCTAAGCATAAAACAGCCCCAACAGCCACGGCAACCACGTCTCGGAACAGTCAGGTACTTAAAAAACTTGTCAGCTATACCAATCATGAATCGGCTGGCCCGACTCAAGACTATTATTGGCAGTTAGGTAAGTCCCACACCACCGGATTCAAACATCTCAAATCTGGTGATTACCATTTTGCTAGTGATTCTCAGGGGCGTGCCGGCACCGCCCGCGCAGTTTTGACTTACGGCGAATACGCCGATTCACGGGGTTCCCGCCAAGGTTCCCCACTAGAACCAAGTAGTTGGCCAACGACCAATCCCAAAGTCGCTATCAGCTATGCCTTCACCGGTCATACCTACCACGGTTATCTCTATAACCGCAGCCATTCCATCGGCGATAGCCTACTGGGCGCCAAATCTTACACATCAGAAAACAACTTCACCACTGGTACCCGGCCGCAAAATGTTGGCGCGGACCAGGACGGTGGCATGCGTTATGCTGAAGAGACCGCGGAAGCTTATTGGGCGTCCAACCCGAACACCAGTGATACCATCAAGTACGAAACGACACCACTCTATTATCACAGTGAAACCATCCCCCGCGGTTCCATCGTGGACATTAAGTCATCAGATGGACAGATCAACACGGCGGTCGCTGTGATCAACTCAGCTGAAGGTATCAAGATTAACTACAATACCGGCAACAACAATGCCAAACCAATTAAATCGACCAGCCGCCGGTCCAGTCAGGCAACCCGCACCACCTCCAGCCACGGTTACGGGAGCAGTACCGGCAGTGCAAACCATAAAACAAACGCCACAGCCCGATCAACCACTCATTCAGGGACGAAATCAGGTCAGTGGACCGTCGCCGCAGCCGGCATGGTATACGTTTCTGATAGCCATAAGTATTATTCACAGGTTACGAACCCCGACAACTATACTTACGAAAGTGAGTCAGCAGCTCAATCCAGCGGAGCCACGCGAGCATCTCGCGGGAATCAGTACGCACGTCCTTAACGCCAACGGCCAAAGAACCGTGCCAATAACTGACTTTATTATGATTATGTATCACACGGTAAGCACTATGGAACTGTTAGCTTAACGGCTAACAGTTTTTATTTGCTCTTGTACACAATATGTGTGGCCTTTTCTACACAATATGTGTAGAAAATTTCTTTTCATGCTATAATGACTTTGCGAAGAAAGATGTAGCATTGCTACATCAAAGGCCCCGACTATGTGGAGTAGTCGAGGCCTTTTTTACTTCTGACGAATTATCAAACAACGAAAAGCAAAACACCTAACTAAGTGCAACTAACTAATTGGGCGTTCTTCTCTTTAATTACGGTTCGCATATCGATGTAGGTGCGCCCGAAACTGTTTAGCCGGAACATAGAACTTATTCTGCGCCAATAACGTTCCATCCGTTGTGAACAGATCTTCAGTCATAAGCATCAATGGGATACTCCCCTTAAACGGCCGTTTAAACGTCGTAACTGGCCGATCAGATAACGTTACCGTTAATTCAGAACTCGCTGCCAACTGATAGATTCCCCGTTCCAAGAAGTTTTGCATCCAGTCAGCATCTTCTAAATCTCCACCTTGTTCCGCAATGAGGCCCGGACGCATAATGGTAAGCTCGTTTGCTACATTACCGTTACCACTACGATACCATAAGTTAACGGTGAGGTAGAGCTGGTTCTCAGCACCTAGCAACTCATCCGTATATGAACTCGGCTTATTGATAAAATGATACGTTTCAACAGTTTCATACCCCGTCGTCAACGATTTCAATAGTGGGTTTTCCATCGTTTCAATTCCTTGATCATCACCGTCATAATCATCGCTCACAAAGTGACCTTGCCCGTGAACACTTCGAATCACTCCATCCTCTTTTAACAGTGACAGTGCCGTTCGTAACGTGACACGACTCACGTCAAAACTATTGGCCATTGTCTCTTCTGAGGGAAGCTTAGACCCCGGTGCAAACTGCGCGCCTTTTCCTTTAATCATGGCAAGTATCTGATTATAGACCTGGACATATCTTGGCGATCGATGCATAGTTAAACCCTCTCATTATCGTATTAATGTTCATTTTAGACTACACGCTTAATAAGAGACTGTCAAACGATCAAATTGAATGAACTCTCCTAGTTGCTCACGGCCCGGTGCTATATAACGGCCACATTCTTGAAAGTTCAATTTACGCAATAAATGAACCATCGCCACATTCGTGGGATGCGTTGCAATCTGAAAGTGCTGAACACCTTGCGAAGCACCAAGCATCATCAATTCACTCAAGATTTTTGTGGCCAATCCTCGACCACGGCCCGCTTCGTGTACCATCAGGCGTTTAAACACCCAAACATCCGTCCGTTGAGCCACAGTAACAGCCCCAATAATCGGTTCACCCAATACCAGTAATGATGCGGCTTGAATATCTATTCTTAGCTCGGAATCCGTCGGGTATTGGGACGTCCACTGCTGAACACCGGTCAATTGCATCTGTTGTTTAGCGTTCTTTAACAGGTTCTTCATTTCAACCAGGTCTGTCGTGCGCGCCACACGTAATAGCGACTGTTTCAACATGAGACACTCACTCCTTAGAACATCATCAAAGAAAGTACTAACATCATAATCGTCCCGAAGATCATCGGGACGGATGTTCGTTTTACGATTGAAACCGGTGACAATTTGGTAGTTCCTGCTACAATGAGGACCACCGCAGCAACTGGTGAAACCGCCCGTAAGAGGTTACCAGATAACTGCATGGGTACGGATAAGGCCTCGGGTTGAATTCCAGCGGCCTTTGCCAGCGGTACAATCAATGGAATCATTGCAAACAGTAACGCCATGCCCGACCCACTTAATAGAACAATGATCGTTGTAAAAATAACCATAATAATTGGCAGGATCACCCCAGAACTGCTCATGTTCTTCATCATATTTTGAATCATGTCAATAATTCCGATGGAAGTCAGCCCTTGGACGAAGACAGACGCAGAGACCAGTAGAACTACGATACCCATGACATTTCCCATCCCGTTAAAGAAGGCACTCGTTTCTTTCAAAACGATCTGTAACTTGCGCTTAGAAATCAATTCGACCAGAACAGCAATTACAAAACTAATCAGGGACACTACTTGCACACTAATATTTAAGTTCTTGTGTGCCACAATGTTAACGAAGAAGACAATTAATAACAAAACAATTGGAAGCAATGGCAACAACCCATAAACGAAATTACCAAATACTGAACGGTGAATTGTCTCTGTTACCGCTGCTTTTTCAGTAGCATCTGCCATAGTTAATTCATCTTCATAAGATAAGTTTTCTAAGTGCTTTTTATCTTGGTACTTTTGCCAGAAGTAGTGAACTACCGCAATCACCAACAAAGTTGGAATCGAAACCATAGCGTGGTACCGGAAGACGTAATCCGTCACAGGTAGATGTAATTGGGTTGCAATCGCCACATTATCAGAACCCAACGGTGTTGGAATAATCGTTGCCGATGTTGCAATAACTGCGGCCGCACTCAATCGCGACATGTTGGCCGAGCGCAACACTGGATACAGGGTTGCTAATAAAATAATAGCTAAATTAGAAGCACTCGGAATCACCAACGACAGTAAGTTTCCAATTAGGAACACAATCGGAATCAAAATATAAACTGATTTTATTTTTGCGATTGGCTTCGTCAACGCGTGAACGGTCACTTGGTTAGCACCAATGTGGTTCATGTAGGCGCTGTACCCACCCAAAATTAAGATAACAAACCCGGGACCGACTAACGTTGTCGAGAATTGATCAACTAGTGCTTGGAACGGATCTAACCATTTAGCTCCCGTGCTGACCGTCAGTTGAAGCTTCTGGCCCATCAGAACGGCAACGTACATGAGGATCAAACCCAATGACATCAACGTCATCTTAATGTCATTTTTCTTTAATAACATGTATACCAAAATACTAACGGCGATAATTCCAATGATCGAAATTAGTAACGCATTCATTTAATATTCCCCCATTTCTAATTGTTTGTCTCTTGAATGGCCCTGACGAACCAGTCTTCAAACGCTGATAAATCAACGCTGATAGCCACCGTAGCGTTTGCCTCTTGGTGTAAGTACCCTTTTAAGTCAATGAGTGATGCTCCTGCTGTTAATCGACCTTGTGTTTCAATCGCCACCGTGGTGTCAACGGTTTCAAAAATATCGGGAACCAGGACCAATGCAACTGCTAAAGCATCATACATGTTCAAGCCAGTGCGGAAACTACCACCGCGGTACTTCGAAAATAACTGATAAAACATATCGCCGACTTTCCCAAAGTCTTTAATTTTGGCTGATGTAGCTGGCATGATCTTAGCCTGCCGACCAATTTCCATTGGAACTACTTGCAGGTTCAAACCACTTTGGAAAACGATCTTGGCAGCTTCCGGATCTGATCCAAAATTAAACTCAGACAAAACACCGAAATTTCCCCGGCCCAATGCACCACCCATCATGACGACCTTGTCAATGTTAGGTAAATCTTGGTGGTACTGATGAATGTACAACGCAATATCCGTCAATGGACCAATTGCGATTAAAGTGACAGGAAATTCACTAGTAGTGACCACCTCATGCATAGCTTGTGCCGCCGTGACTGAGGTATCCGGAACCAACGTTGGTTCTGGAAAGTCGTAACCTTCCATCCCTGTTTTTCCATGAACTGAACTGGCATCTTTCAGTTGACGCAATAGCGGTTGCCGACTTCCCGGAACAATTCGAATATTTTTCTCGAAGAATGTCAGAATTTTTTGGGTATTCAGCGTGGTATATTCTAGCCCCACATTTCCTGCAACTGGACAAATCAGTTGAACATCCAGATTATCACTAGCGGTAGCTAACGCAATGGCCACGGCATCATCAATGCCAGGATCGGTACTGATAATTACTGGACTTTTTTTTGAAATTGTATTGGACATTTCATTCACTCCTAATAGTTAAAACGTTTTCATTTAACTCCATAACTATACAACGTTGTATTAAAAAATACAACGTTGTTTTACTATTTCTTGGAAAAATTTTTCATCTAAACAATCTAATCAGGTTCGAAATCACTATTATATCAGCCTTCATCGGCAATCAAAACGATTGAAGTCAAGTTATTCTAAATAGAAAGCTTTTACCAAACAATTGCAAAAAAATAGACAACGATATTTACCGTTGCCCATTCTCAACACAATTCATCTTTACCTATACAATTGACACCAGAGAAATCGATCAACCTGTTCTATCTTAACAGCTGTCTAAAAATCATCAGGGACCGTCATCCTGAATTGACCAAACTGTTTCCCCGAAAGGTGGCGCAATCATGCTTGAAAATTAAAAAGCACACACTCTGACACTACAACAGCCAAGATTTAGATTTACGTTGACGTTGACGTTGACGTTGACGTTGACGTTCCTAATGTTACATTTCTTTCAACACACGAGAAGTTTAAAAACCAATTAAATAGTGCAAAAGCAAGCGACAAGCGTAACCTTAAGAACCGAACATCGAAAACTTGCACAAAATAAATTTTCGTATGCCATTAAGAGATCAACTTATCGCTATTAAATATTATTAATTCAACAGCTTAACCTAATGCGCCCCCCGAGAGTCGAACTCGGATCATGAGGACCGAAATCTCATGTGCTATCCATTACACTAAGGGCGCTTGATCTCTTCTAGTGTAATCCAAAATCACAGAAAGCGCTACCCCATTTTTTACCGTGCGCCAGATGCTTGAATCGCGGCCTGTTCTAACCGCTGTAGCGTAGTATCCGCATTCTGCCGAAAGTCAGCCACGAACGATGCCCCTTGCGGCTTAATCACTGCCATTTGGTCGCCATTGATGTCCGTTACCGTCAAGGTTTCTTCCTGCCAAGCCACCGAATCATAGTGTCCATCTTCAATCTGATCCAAGAGGTTTTGGCAAATATCCAAAACTGCCTGGCGAATAATCTCGTCTTCACTGGCGACCTCTCCGTGTTGCTTTAACTGTAACTGGCGCATTTGCACCTCATCCATATCCATCGGTATTTGAATAAACACAGTGTTGCCTCCCATAAATTAGTTTTGCTACTATTCTATCACTTCCAGCGGCAGATTAGAGCTAAAGCGTTTATCGTTGACCCCCATCTGGTGTAAACTAAGGGCATAGTCAAAATAACTTTTTTGCCAAGGAGGTGGGGCAACTCATGGAAGACTCAATATTAGACTTTACCACGAATTTGGCCATCCTCCACCGGCAGTTTCAGCGAGCGATGAACCAGCTTCTTGAAGCCGACAAAATGCCCGTTAACATCACTGAATTTTATTTACTGGTCTTAATCTCCGAAACGCGTCAGTTAAATCAACGCCGGGCGGCTTGGACGATGGCCGTCGATGAGGGATTAATGGCCCGCATGGTCCACCATCTAGTCGAACTCGAACTGATTCAAAAAGAAACGGATCCCCGCGACCGCCGCAACCGGCGCCTACAACTCACGCCGTCTGGGCAAGAACTCGTTCAACAAGCCATCACCGTCTTACACGATTGGTGGCAACAGGCGACTCCCAATCAATCTGATTTCGACTACGCCGTCATTACGGCTCAGCTTCAGCGGTTATCATCGCGTGTCTTGCAAAAGCAACAGGCCAACAACCATTAGTTATTCGATTCTAAGGAGGGATTTCAATGAGTAAAGCGATTACGATTGCCGAAGCGCAACGCTACGATGCCCACGCGACCAACGTGATTGGCATCCCCGCCATGGTCCTCATGGAACGGGCGGCTTTAGCAACTTTCAACAACCTCTTAAATGATGATTTTGACCTTGACCGTGTCGTCGTTGTTGCTGCTACGGGTAACAACGGTGGCGATGGAATCGCCGTGGCACGCCTCCTCAAAATTCGCGGAATTGACGTCACCATTTACCTCTTAGGTGACCCCGAAAACGCGACACCCCAAACTAGCCAACAATTAAAGATTGCCAATTACTACAATATCCCGGTCACAGCTGATCTCAATCAGATCGTTAACGCCACTCTAATTGTGGATGCCATCTTTGGTGTTGGACTGACCCGCGACGTTACCGGCAAATTTGCTGATGCGATTAACGCTATCAACGCTGCCGATGCTAAGACCGTCGCCATCGATGTTCCATCCGGCATCAACGCTGATACCGGCGCCGTCATGGGCGTCGCAGTTGTCGCCGACAGTACCACCACTATGGCTTACAATAAGATTGGCTTATTGACCACCATTGGTAAACAACATGCTGGCACTATTCACGTGGCCGACATTGGCATTTACGCCCAAGATCGGGTCGAACACGCCCGCTAATTGGGAGGTCAGCTTACCAAGTCCAACTTTTACTCGAAATTCAGCACCAAATCGTGTAAAGTAAAAAGTGTGAAAGTTGCATCAATTATTTTGCGCTTTCCGACTACCTTAAAAGTCTCAGGCCTTTTGTGCCTGAGACTTTTTCGTTACGTACATTTAAAAAAAGATTGACATGTACGCACACATGCATATAATTAAATGCAAGAGGTGATACCCATCACAACACAATACGATGCCGATAAATGTCGCCAATGGATTCAAGATAATGTTGATATTGATTTTTTTCATGCGGTGAGTGATCCCGCACGTAGTCAATTGTTAGTCCTCCTTGCTAGCACCGGAGAACAAACGATTGGGGAGATTGCTGCAGCCTTCCCCCAAAATCGATCGGTGATTTCGCGTCACCTAGACTACCTCAATCGCTTTGGGGCTGTCAGTCGGCGAAAGGTCGGCCGCGAAGTCCTCTATAAGGCCAATACTGAAGCCATTGTCGCTAAATTCGAGCAAACAACAGATCATATGAAGGCAGTCATTCATAAACTGTGACTGCCTTTTCATTGATTTTATATGTGCATGTGTGTGTATACATACTTAAATAAGAAAGTGAGCCGTCATTATGAATTCATCTAAGCAATCTAAATGGTACGTCTTAGGAACCGTCAGTCTAGCGGTCTTCATGGCTATGTTAGACATCACCATCGTTAACGTCGCTTTACCAGACATTCAAAAAAGTTTCACCGTGAGTTTCACGTCCCTTCAGTGGGTCCTTAATGCCTACACTTTGGTCTACGCCGTCATGCTACTCCCCGTTTCCAAGCTAGGTGATCGACTCGGTCGTAAGTGGGTTTTCCTCGGCGGGTTAGCCCTATTCATCATCGGTTCACTCGCCGATGGCTTAGCCACTAGCGACACTTGGCTAAATCTCGCTCGGGGCTTCCAAGGAATTGGTGGTGCCGCCATGATGTCACTCTCGCTATCCATTGTCACGGCCTCCTTTCCCGCTAAACAGCGGGGACTTGCCCTAGGCATCTGGAGCAGCGCCGTGGGTTTAGCGGTATCAGGTGGTCCCCTCATTGGTGGTATTTTAGTCGACACCTGGGGCTGGCGCTCTATCTTTTGGATTAATGTTCCCATTGGCCTATTCGCCATTATCATGGGCCTCATCTTCATTACAGATCGTGCGCGGCAAGAAACGGCCGCACTGGATTGGCTCGGTTTACTTTTAAGTGCGCTCATGATCTTCGGAACTGTCCTGGGATTAATTCAAAAGGAAATGCATCCCAGTTACGCGTGGACCAATAGTCACTTGATAATTTGGTTCATCATTGCCCTGATCTCGCTAGGCGGCTTTATCCTCGTTGAACGCCACGTGAAAACCCCGTTGGTTGATCTGACAATCTTTAAGTCTCGCACGTTCATTGGCGCTAACATCGCCGCATTTACGCTTGGCGCCGGACTCTATGGCGGCTTTACTTATCTCTCAATTCTCATGCAAAATTATATGGGTTACTCGGCTTTCGAAACCGGCTTAAAATTACTACTAATCAGCGTCTTTACGTTAGTATTGGGTCCCATCACCGGATTGCTTTCGGATCGTATTGGTAACCGGTGGCTAATTAGTCTAGCGCTATTCATCGGCATGGCCGGAATCCTAGTCATTAATGCCCTGCTTAAGACCCCCTTCAAGTGGGCCTATCTCTACCCCGGTTTCATTCTCTTAGGTATTAGTAACGCCTTAGTCAATCCGCCAATTTCTAGTGCTGCCATGGGGGCAGTCGATGACCGCCACATCGGGATGGCCTCTGGTATTATTAATGTCTTTCGCCAAGTCGGGATTTCCTTTGGTGTTGTCATCTTAGGCATTAGTGTCACTAACGGCTATAACGACAAATTAGCTCATGGATTGTCTCAGCTAACCACATTACCCGCCCTCATCAAAGCACCACTTACAACCATGTTACACAAGGCCGGACCCTTTGCTGGTCAGCAAATTTTTACAGATCACCGGGTTGCTGCCTACCGTGAGCTTCCCGTCTTTAATGAGATCAAACATCTCGTCTACCAGGCCTTCAATGCCGGGATGCATCAAGGAGACTTGATGATTGCGATCTTTCTTGGCATCGGTGGCGTAGTCGCACTCCTCCTCATTAAGGACCCGCGTTCTGCCCAAAAATAACCGCTTACAAAACTTAAACCACAATCCAAGCTTTTCTCATCATAAGCCGGTATACTGGGGGTAATTTCTTATTGGAGGTGCCCCATGTCAGAACTAGAAACTGGTTTTACCAACGTCCAAGCGCTGGACCCCGGCATTTTGGTTGACCTGCGCTACGCCACCACAAATAACTTTACTCACCAAGTGGTCTATGATTTTACGACGGCCATCGCTCGCACCGGAACAGCTAAAAAGTTAGCCGTTGCCAGTGCCGCCCTCCGGCAACAAGGCTACCGGCTAAAAATCTGGGATGCTTATCGCCCCGTAACCGCCCAGCGCCGACTCTTTGACGTCTACCCCGATCCCAGCTTTGTTGCGGAACCCGATCCGAACTTCTCACACCAAAAAGGTGTCACGTTTGATCTCACACTATGTGACCTAGACGGTAACGAACTTGAAATGCAAACGGCCTTTGACGATTTTACGGCCGCTGCTCACCGGGACGCCCCACGAACGGCCATCCAAGAACGACATTACCAAATTTTGGATCAGGCAATGCGAGCGGCCGGATTCGTCGGCTACGAAAATGAGTGGTGGGACTATCGGGACAGTCAAATGGACGCTTATGGTCCAGCGACTGCCAATCCAGATGACTACGCCCTACCTTGAATCAGGTAACACTAAAACAACTTTAATCAGCGATACCATTGCTAAAAAAGCGATTCTTACAGAAGTTAACGTTCTGCAAGAACCGCTTTTTTAATTTATCATCCAAAATTTCGTTTTTATTTACGTAACATAAAGGAGTGATCGGGAATCCGAATCAACGTAAAGCGACTAGCCAAGCGCCCCGCGTGCAAACCGATGCCATTAACAAACGTCTTCTTATACGTTGTCTCGACGACGCCCACCCACGCCTTTTGATGACGTTGATCGTATTTCGCAACCTTTTTAGCGTCCCATTTGTATGCAGATGCTGGCAGGTTAATGGCCTTCTTACCATCCGAGACCGTCGAATCCGTACTGCTGACCTCGTACTTTTCGCCCTCAGTCAGGTACGTATACGTCTGCACGGGTTGCTTGCCCGTACTGTTATCGACCGTCACGTAGTAAGCCGAGCCACTCCCACTGCCCGTGTTAATGACCAATGGCTCATAGCGTGTCGTTTGGGTCACCCGGTCGCCTAACTGATTCACATTTTGAAAGAACGTCGTGTAGCTCATCCCCCCAAAAAACAGTAGCCAAACGACCAGTTCAATCGTCGAAATAGCCAAGTTGCGCCACGAGAAACTATGGTGTTCCTTCACGATGAGCCGAATGCGGCGAACCCGCATGTCATGCACCATCCAAATTAACGTTACGAGGACCAGCACCCACAGCGCCATTCCCACTAAGTTCCAAGTCGATTTCATTTTCCCAGTTCCCTTCCAAAAATCAGCCTTATCAATTAAGCTTACGAGATTCAATCTGGGAATACAAGCGTCATTCCCAACAAGTTTGGCGTATACTTAGCCTAATTATTACTTTAAAGGAGGAATCCCCCGTGTGTACTAGTTTAACCTACACCTCCGCCACGGGCCACCATTTTTTCGCCCGGACGATGGATTTTCCCACTACGACTCCTTGGCGGCCCGTCTTCTTACCCCGTTACTATCACTGGGAAACGGCCTTACATGCCACCCGGACCACCCAGTATGCCATTCTCGGTGGCGGGCGGATTGCCGCCGATTTTTCGGTCTACCTGTTAGCGGACGGTTTTAATGAAAACGGTATCAGTTGTGCTGAACTTTATTTACCCGGGATGGTCGACTACGCGCCCACTCCTGTAGCAGGCCAAATAAACCTAACCCCTCAAGACTTCATCAACTGGGCCCTCGGCGAACACGCCACTTTAGCCGCAATTGTGGCCGATCTGCCGCACGTCACGTTGGTGGATCAGCCCTGGGGGACCGACCGCTACGTTTACCCGTTTCATTGGATTCTCAGCGACCGTTCCGGGCAAACACTGGTCATCGAACCCACCGGTGGCCCACTAACAGCCCAATTAAATCCGGCTGGTGTCCTCACTAATACACCAATATTGGCTACTCACCTGAGAAATCTCAATGACTTTTTAGCCGTTGACGCCCCAGACTTTTCACCAGCAACCATTGCGGCCGCTCGATCGTATCTGGTTAGCGGCCAACCGTTACCAAGCGGTCCCGTGCCGACCAACCGCTTCATTCACACGGCTATCCGGCGTTGGGGCAATCCGCCAGCAACCACCACCGGCGCGGCTATCACCCACCTTTTTCAGTGGTTAGCCGAAGTCCAACTCCCTTATCAGCCCGAACGACGCCACGATCGGAATCATAATTACACGCACTACCGGGGAATTTGCGATCTTGATACGAAGTCGTACCTCTTTATTCCCCGAACAACGGGTCGTTTGCAACAAATCACATTGACCCCTGAAATGGCGGCAGGTCGGCATTTCCCTCACGCTTTCCCGGCCAATTAACGGCAAATGTTGCAACCGCCCCAACACCTTTAATCCGATTGATAATGGTTTGAGACAATTCTGTAACAACTCCCTGATAGTATTAAACACGTTGATTCGAAACGGAAAATATTTAATACACCAAGACATTAAAAAAATTAAGGAGTTTGTTTACATTTATGAAGAAGACGCTGACTGATATTATCTTGACTTTGGTTGCCACTGTTGCTTTTGCAATTGCTGGGTTTGCCATCACTGAACCTGTCGATGCCAATGCGGCAACGATGTCTTACGACAAGATCCACAAGGTCGCTAAAGCCCAATTGGGTAAGCCTTATGGTTGGGGCTCTACTGGTCCTTCCCGCTTTGACTGCTCTGGTTTTACCAGCTACGTCTACAAAAAGGGCGCTTCCAAGAAGATCCCTCGGACCGCTCAAGCACAATACAACAAGTACAAGCATGTGAGCTACAAGAACATTAAGAAGGGTGATTTGGTCTTCTTCGGCGGCTCCAAGCACTCTATCTCTCACGTTGGTCTGTACGTTGGCGGCGGCAAGATGATCGATTCTCAAAACCGCGGTGTCGTGACCGAAGCCGTTCACGCCCCTTGGTGGCACGCTGTTGGTTATGCGCGCGTCGGTACAGTTGCTTAATTAGCGTCTTCATAAACGAACGACTTCTAAACCAGTCACACTCATCTGTGGCTGGTTTTTTTGTGAAAAAAACGCCCGGATCAACGTCCCGGGCGTTTTGTATCTACGACTATCTACTTAAATGTGAACCAAAACTAACGCCGCACTGTCAGCGGTCGTTTAAAAATCAACTGTGCCACACCAAACCGGTTAGCCAACCAGATGTACAGTCCAATGGCGAGCAAGCCCCAAACACCGACATAGATCATGGCCAAGAACTTTCCCGTAAAAAATAGCGGGCCGAGCCACCATTGCGTGCCATCAATCAGCCCCGTTAAGATGACCGCGAACCACACATTAAGCTTTACAATGGGCCAAAGTAGCTGTAAACGCAAGGCATAGCTTTGACGGATAATGTGCCAACTACGCCAAATAATCCAGCCAAAGGCCAAGCTAGTTGTCAATAATGCCCCATAACCTTGCCACAAATAGACTAATGGCAATTGCAAAATCAGCTTAATACCTAATCCACTTAATAAGTAGATGGTCGCTTTTTTACTCATGCGTAAAGCTTGCAAGGTGGTCAAGAGGTCCAGCGCTAATCCTAAGATTAAGCTTTGCCAGCCGTTGGCAATCAAGTACGTCGCACCCGCGCTGTCGAAATTAAAGAAAATCCCGTAAGTTGGATAGGCCAACAAGCTCACCAACACCACTAACGGCAGTAAGACGAAGGTTAATAATTGAAAGTTGTTCGTCAACAGCGCCGTAATTCGCTGCCGGTTGGCTTTCAAATCGGCCAGTTGCCCCGCAAGTAACGGTAAGGAAGTTTCTGCTACCGCCATCGCTAACGAGACCAGTACCGTCGTGATCTTATTGGGATTAGCCGAAAAGATGGTAAACACATATTGGGTCATCGTCGCCGTTTGGTGCAGGATTCCTTGCATAATCTGCTTGAAAAATAATTGGTCCACTAACTGACTCAGGGTAATCCCCGATCCCACAATGACAAAGGGAATCGATTCAACCCCGACCATCTTCAAGAGATCCCGGCCAGCATGCTGCTTGCTCGTTTCACTTGCTGCCGCTAACTGGCGATAAGTATGTCGTTGCCGCCACAAATGACTGAGCAAATAGGCATAACTAGCCACCGCCCCCACAAATGCCGCCGCGACACTGACAAAGACGGCCAATACATAGCTCTGTTGGCTCCGCTCGATAATCCAGTAGGTTCCTGCCAAAATCACAATGATCCGAATAAATTGTTCCCATAGTTGAGAGATACCAAATGGCTTTAAATCGCCATTGCCTTGGAACCACCCGCGTAAAATACTCATTGACGGTAGAATCACAATTGCTGGTACTAAACAACGAATCGCGATGGTGGCATTGGCAACCGAACTGACGGGACTATTAGCCGCCAAGATGGGCGCCAATCCATACAACAGGACGCCACAAATCACGCCTGACACCGCCATAAAACCAAAACCCGTTAACGCAATTCGCTTGGAATTTAAAAAGCTCCCCTCACCATTAAAGAAAGCCACCCGGCGGGCAATTGCTGAGGGAAATCCCGCCGTTCCTAGTGCAATAAATAACGCATACGGCGTGTAGGCGGTATTAAATAACGCCTGTGCCACAGTCTGATGCTGAGGCGAACCAATCATTGCTAACCAAGGAATCAGGTAGATAACCCCCAAAACCCGTGAAAAAATACTACCAAACGAGAGCCAAAATGACCCCGAAATAATTTTTTTATCCATAAATAACTGCTCTCATATTTAATCTAGCGATTTAAAACCACCACTAGCCAGAATACCCCACTCCTTTGCCTCTGTACATAACCAACGGCTACCAAACGGGGAAACATTGAGGTCAACGGCACTCCTAGGGCCAGCAAGTCAACTTTCTAAGTTTTCTTAAATTAATGTCTGTTTGCCAGCGGTTGTGGCTATCGCAAACTTATCAGCTGTATTGGGCCCATCTTCCAGACACATGACTTCCAAGCTAAGATTGGTTGGAAGTGTTCTTGCCGGGCTTAACTCGTGGTACCATACCACACCACAGTAGCCCACCACAGTAGCCCGGCGGAAAGCGGCAAATGAGCTCAGTACTGTCATTATCTTTAGGGCGCGTCAGATACATTCCAATTTATTTTATCTCAATCTAATGAGCGTCAGACACTTATTCCCAAACAAAACTGGTTTAATGACCAAAGAACACGCCAATCACGCCAGCCAGCGCCACTAATGCCCACCAGTAATTGGCCAAAAACTCCCAGAAATTCATCGGGTGACCTGTGGTTGCCCCTGCCGGTTCCGGCTGATCGAATGTCGCCTCAGTTTCTGTCTGATGGGTCGCGGTTGAGCGACCACTGACTAGTTCGTCCAGGCTCACCCCTAATACCGTCGCCAGACTAATCAGCGTATCTAAGTCGGGAGTCGTTTCCCCTTGTTCCCACTTCGACACAGACTGACGCGTTACAAATACCTGACTAGCTAACTGTTCCTGTGATAATCCCGCTTGTCGTCGTAACTGGCTTAATTGCGTATTAAACTTATTTTCCATTTGTCCCATCTCCCTTACTTTTCAGCAAGTATACCGGTTATCTTTCAAGCAACCTAGCAACGATCTGCTATTTTTTCGCAATTTGCCCGTGCTCATTGCGCACGTCACAGTTGCCATAATGGTTGCGCGCCCTACAGCAGCAAGCCATCACATATCTTCTTTCATCATACACTCACGAAACAAATATCTAATTTTAAATAACCGGTTAGGTCAGTCACCAAAATAAAAAAGGCCGTGACCTTCGCCACAGACCTTTCAAAGCCTAACTGTAAACTTAGTGTTTAACTGTTGGGTGCGCCGTAAACCACTCTGTCATATCGTCTAAACGTTGTAGTCGCAGATTGGGCAACCCATTTCGTGACACCCCGTGAAAACTTTGGGGATACCGAATCATGTCAGCATCCACGCCATGGCGTTTAACGGCGGTAAAGTATTCCTCCGACTGACTAATGGGACAGCGCATATCCCACTCGCCGTGTAATAACCGAATGGGGGTTGTGACCTGCTGGGCGTATGCCAATGGCGATTGCCGCCAGTACGACGCCACGCCACCTTCCGCAAAGAGGTCCGTTCCCAACTCTTCTGGATTGAAATAAAACCCAATATCACTGGTTCCAAACAGACTAATCCAGTTCGTCACTGGTCGTTGGGCAATCGCCGCCGCAAAGCGCTTGGTATGCCCAATCGCCCACGTTGTCATAAAGCCACCGTAAGACCCGCCGGCAATGTATTGGCGGTCCGCATCTAACTGTGGGAACTTCTGTAACGCCACGTCCAGACCCGTCATGACATCCGAAAAATCATGCTCGCCGTAGTGACCATTGACATCACTTTCAAAGTCTTGCCCATAGCTAGTTGACCCTCGTGGATTGAAAAATACCACGCCAAATCCGCGACTCGCGTGCACTTGAAATTCATGGAAGAAAGTTTCGCCATAGTTACCATGTGGTCCCCCATGAACGTACAACAGGACCGGTTGCTTCGGGGCCGTGGTTTGGGCCGGTAAATACCAACCCTCTAACGCCTGCCCATCAGCCGACTCGAAGTCAAATCGTTGGGGGTGAGCAAACGTATGGGTTTCTTCATAAGCCGCATTAGGATTATATAAGACCCGTTCCGTCTGTTGTGTTAAGTCGCGGGTCACCAATACACTCGGTTGATCTTGATAGGATACCGCCAAGACCACCGTGTGCGCGTCAACCACATCGAAGTCCACAATCTGCCGCGCCGTGTTATCCACACGTTCAATGCCGTCGGTTGCATTGCCCACATACAGCTGACTATGGGCGTGATAGACTGCTGTGAAGACAACGCGCTCAGAATCCAACCACCGTACCAGCTTGCTTCCTTGTTGCTGAATGAAGTCTGCCGCCATTTCTGGCGCTGGGTCAGCCGCTAAGTCTGCTGTCAGGTTTTGCATCTGGTTACCAGTCCGGTCAACCACATAGACATTAGCTACCGTATGCCGACCGAACGTCCCATCATCACCCACTAGTGCGACCCGTTGTCCATCTGGCGATAACGTGGCATCTTCAAAGCGTCCAGCGGCAATACTGGTAGTCAACTCGATGGTCTCGCCGGTTGTCGCATCATAACAATAGGCGCCCCGCGCAAAGTCACGATCGTTATCGGGTTGGACGTCATGTAAGACTGTGACATAGCGTCCGTCAGCACTGACCGAGGTCACATCAAAGTCAAACCCGTGTTGAAATAATTCCGTTACGGCGCCCGTTTCTGGCTGATAGCACCGCAAGCGATAGGTCACATTCAGCGGTAACCAACCATAGCCATCGGCCTTGTTGATTAGTCGGTCAACGTGGCGCGTTTGCGGAAAGGCCTGCGGACTAGGTAATTTAGGCTGTTCGGCAGTCGCCGTGGTTTTAAAATAGACATACTGACCGTCAGCACTCGCCAACACCGTCGTCACCGCTTCTTCAGCAGCGGTCGTTAACTGTTCCGGTGTCCCACCAGCTAGAGAAACTCGGAACAATTGGGCCTTAGCATCACCTACATTGGCAGCATAGTAGACTTGGTCCCCCACAATTACTGGCTGGACAGCCAACTTGCCGGTCGTGGCAAGTGTTTGCTGGTGGCCTTGCAGATCAACGCGCTTTAGATCCGCTAAGTAACTGTTACTAGCCTGATCGACGCGGTTTTCCACAACCACAACTTGACCAGCAGCAACGGTCGGTTGGGTGACTGATTTTAATCTAAATAAATCCTGTGCACTGACGCTTCGTGACATACGCATCGCTCCAATTTTTATTTTCTCATTGTTTTCTCATCAAATAATTGTGTTTCATGTTAGCCCTGTCTATAAGTAATGTCAATTTTTATTTGATTACAGCGAAAATCCCTGAAACCTGCTACACTGAATCTAACTAACGACCTAAGGAGTGAGTTTACATGAAAATTGCAATTGCAGGTGCCGGCGCAATGGGTAGCCGATTTGGTGTCAAATTACAGGAGGCTGGTAATCAAGTCACGTTGATTGATAACTGGTCCGCCCATGTTGACCAGATTAATCAGGCCGGATTAACGGTTACTACGGACGATGGTGTCGATCACGTCTACACCATGACTGCGCAACATCCTGAAGCGGTGACCGATCAATTTGATCTCATTATTCTCTTTACCAAAACCATGCAGATGGACGCGATGCTCCAGCAACTCGCCCCTGTACTCACTAACCACCCCATCGTCTTAACCTTAGCCAACGGGATTGGCAATATCGAAACCATCGAACGTCACGTGCCCAAGAACCAAATTGTCGTGGGTACCACGGTCTGGTCTTCTGGTTTGACGGGGCCTGGCCACATCACCGTCACTGGAACGGGGAGTATTTCTCTACAAGCCGTCGTTCCCGATCAATTCCCCAATTTGGCTGACTTAATCACCACTTTAAATGCAGCTGGATTAAATGCCAGCGCCGCAGATAATGTCTTAGCTGCGATTTGGAAAAAGGCTGGCCTGAACAGCGTCCTCAATACCTACTGCACCCTGTTTGACTGCAATATTGGTGAGTTTGGGGCTCTCAAAAATTGGCAAACCCTAACGGCTACCGTCCTCGATGAATTCCAAGCGGTCGCCGACGCCGCACAGATTCAATTCAGTGCAGCTGCCGTAACTGATTTAATTGCAGCCCAATTTCCAGCGGCAGTTAACGGGAATCACTACCCATCAATGCATCAAGATATGGCCAACCAGCGACCAACTGAAATTGATTTTCTCAATGGGTATGTCGCTAAATTAGGTCAACAACGCCATGTCCCCGCACCTGCCAACGCCTTGTTGACCCAGTTAATTCACAGCCAAGAACAACTGAAACAAATCTAACAGAAAAGTAAGAGAACCACGTTCTGTGGTTTTGCCACTATATGTAGAAATTTAACTATTTTTTGTCCCATATGTAGTTGTTTTTTTCGCAAATTCATCGTACCATAGTTATAAGCTGATTTTGACGAACAAAGATAATGCATCAATTAAGGTCTGGCAAACCTAGGAGGGCAAGGATAGATGGACGTCTTACGTAGATCACAGGCAACAATGACTCCCACCGGTCTAACCGTGGAGAATCGAGCAGGAGCACACACACCGTTTAACTCACGGCGCATTCACCAGACACTCACCGCCTTAACGAATGACCCCACTGTCGTTCATCGCGTAGAGAGTCTAACCGTCGCGCAATTGGCTGGCTTCGATGTTGTTGCAACGGGCACCATTGTTGCTACCATTGCCGAAACACTGGAGCAATTGGGCTATGCCCATATGGCTCAAACTTACTTAAAACTCAATCGCTAACGTAAAAAGGGCGTAGCCGACCGAATTAATTTCGATCAGCTACGCCCTTTCACACATCATTCTGTGGTCTAACAAATCTGAAAACAATAAAAAACCGATCAGCACTCCCCCGAGAACTGATCGATTCGATTTATGAGCTTAATTGTGATTCTAAATGGTGTAACTCTGCAGTCCGCACATCACGTGGTAAGAACCGCCGAATCTCTTCTTCGTTGTACCCCACTTCCAAGCGCTTATCATCAAAGATGATGGGGCGTTTGATCAAGTCTGGATACTTCACAACTAGATCAACCAATTGACTAACTGACAAGCTGTCCAAGTCGACGTGTAATTGCTTGAAAACATTCGAACGGGTAGAAATAATATCTTCACTGCCGTTTTCAGTTAACCGCAAAATTTGCTTAACTTCCGCAGCGTTCAATGGTTTGGACTTGATATTCCGTTCCTTAAACGCAATATCGTGCTCCTTTAACCAGGCCCGCGCTTTCCGACTGGATGCACTACTTGGTGCAATGTACAAATTAATCATATTCAGCACTTCCTTATCGTTGGATTGAGTAACGATAACAAACGACTTCAACTGATCCTGTTGCCGATTAATCACAAATCGTACAATAGAACCAACTTATATGTTATCACAATTGAATGAATAATCAACCCCTTTTTGGAAAGTTTCTAAATAAGCTGCCCACTTTGTGGGTGAGTTGGTTGCATTTCCCAACTAGTTCATCCTAAAGACCATTCTTTGTGCATCATTTGTATGATGACTGGTATATCACTCAATTCCGTTATCACAAACTCGATAAACTGATGAAAGCAGTCTTTTCGATGCCCCCATAATTAGGCAAATACCCAACCAGGCGTATCATTTTAGCTGTTTTGCATATTAATTTATTCCTTATGAATTAATATTCATTAGCAAATTTTAGTCCCCTTATTTCCACCAATTAACAATGAGCTCGCACATTCCCATTTTGACAAGAATTCACGTTCCCTTTATATCGCTGATAGCGTAGAATAAAGACCACAATTAGTAATTCTTGGAGGGATTTTTGTTGGCAGTCTTTTACGCTGTACTACTCTTAGTGCTTGCGACCATTGTCGCTAATACGGTTTATCCTTATTTTCCGATCATTCCGCAAGCCTTTTATCAAATCTTTGCTGGTGCCTTATTGTCTTTGGTGCCGCTCTATCACCACTTTGTCCTGGAACCAGAAGTTTTTATGCTCCTGATCATTGCGCCCCTCATGTTTTATGACGGCCGCAACGCCAACGCTAAGGAGCTTCGAGAAAACTTAGGTTCAGTCTTCTCAATGGCTGTTCTACTGGCCATTTTGACCGTTGTTTTAATGGGATACCTAAGTCATGCTATGCTGGCAACTATGCCATTAGCGTTAGCTTTTGCCTTAGCAGCGATTGTGACCCCAACGGACGCCGTTGCGGTTTCCTCAATTACCACCAACATGGCGGTTCCCGAACGCGTGATGGGAATGCTCGAACGCGAATCCCTCTTTAATGACGCTTCTGGCTTAGTCGCTTTTAGTTTGGCTCTAACCGCCTTTACTACTGGTGAATTTTCTTTGGGCAATGGCATTAAGCATTTCTTGATCGTCTTCTTTGGTGGGCTATTAATTGGTCTCATCTTGGGGCTAGTCGCCGTATGGACCCGGTTATACCTGGTTCGGACCGGTAAGGACTCCACCAGCGTCATTGTCCCATTTGACGTCTTGATTCCTTTTCTGATCTACCTCGCCGCAGAACACCTCGGATTATCCGGCATCCTTGCTGTTGTTGCCGCTGGCCTGATCTACAGCCTTTCCAATAATCAGTTGCGTCTCTCCAGTACCCAACTACAGCTTGTTTCCCGCTCGACTTGGCGGATTCTCACCAGTATTTTAAATGGCTTTGTTTTTGTTCTGCTGGGCGTGTCACTTCCCACAGTCTGGGTAAATATTCAACAGGATCATACGAAATCAATTCCCACTTACGTATTACTTGCCGTCATCTTGTATGTGGTCATGCTGGCTTTGCGCTACCTATGGATTCGCTTCGATTGGGCATTGATCCACTCAAAGCCAACCGAACGACGCGAAAATGCCTTAATTGGCGCGCTTTCAGGCGTTCATGGAACCATCACGTTAGCCATGGCCTTTTCCCTGCCTTTAACGCTACATGGCAGTACCTTTCCTCTACGGAATTCCATGATTTTTATCGCCGCAGTCGTTATCATTTTAAGTTTACTGGTGCCAACTCTACTACTACCATTCATTCTACCAACTAAGCAACTACCGGTTGACCCAGCTGAAGCGTTGCAAGAACGTAAAGCGCTCGTTGCCTATGCTACCGACCGGTTAGTCCAAGAAAATCCCGACTACCCAGAACAGGCCCAAAAGGTCGTTGAAATTCTGAATAGTCAAGCGATGACCGAACGCCCCGACCGGCGTAAAGTCCAGGAGCTGTTACAACAAGCGACCCAGATTGAGGTGGAAACCGTTCAAAAGTTGGCTGACGATGGTGTGATTTCCAGTGGTTTTGCCAACCGTTACGTGCGGATGTTAGTGCTAAAATCGCGGATGAGCAACAATAATCCCTTTACTAATCTAATCTTATGGCTACGCTTTGTGGGCCACCGGATTAGCCATAGTTTTGGTCGACACGGCCGGCGCAAGCGGCGCATTGCCCAACAGCAACAACGCTTACAACGGCACCCCGTTTCACCAGAACAGCAGCAGTTGATTCAGCAGCGGCTACAACAAGAGCAAGCCGCGCCTCATCACGGCCGGCATAAGCGTGACCCACAAGCTGACAAGCAACGTCGTGAAAGCTTCCTAAAGATTGAACAGGACGTCTACAATAACGTTATTGCCTTTCTCACCGATGTCTCGAGTATTGAGAATCAAGCCGAGGTCAATTCAGTACGAAACTATTACAATGCGCGTCACCGTCGCTTTATGTCGCAAGAAACCACGGATCAGCAAAATGAGTTATTTATTCAAGCCTTCCAGCACGAATACACTTATATTCGTCAAAAGCGCAGTGCTCAGGAGCTTTCACCGGCCATAGCTGAGGAACTTTACCAACAGGTTTCTACCGATCAAATGTTATACATGCAAGAAATTGCAGGTGAAAACTAATTTTTGCTACCAGTGTCACACTTTCTTCACAATTTGCTGTTATTATGAATCCATAACTTACGACCAAACAACCGAATAAGTTAATAATTTTACTCCTCCAAGTAAAAATTCGGACGGTTCTATTACGATAGACCGATCCACTCCAAACGTAAGATACGTTTTACGTAAAGCGATGACGTAGACAATTCAGGTCTGGTCATCGTTTTTTGTTGTCCGGCAATAATCGGTCTAAAACCTGATACCGTTCGTTTAAAATGAGAAAAATCTCAGAATTTCACAAATTTTGCCACCCTAAATTTACACTCAGGGCAAATTAGCTTATAATTTCTTTAACACGTGAAAGAGCCAAGGCCTTTCACCAACGGTCTGTCAGCAACTGGTCTATGTGACCCGTGGCCAGCCAGACGTCCTAACTTGGAGGGTGACATCTAAAATGAAGCTGACAATTTTATCAACAAGTGATACCCACGGGTACGTCTATCCCACAAACTATGTCAAAAAGGGCAGTCATCAGGGGTTCGGCCTTGCTCGGGCTGCCACTGTCATTGCGCGTGAACAAGCCGCCGCTAAAGCCGAAGGTCCCGTGATCACCATTGAAAATGGTGACTTTCTGGAAGGCTCCCCACTGGCATACTATGTCGCCCGGGTCCGACCCGAACGTGATCCCCAGCCTTTGATGTCCATTTATAATCAAATCGATTATGACTGTGGTATTCTGGGAAATCATGAATTCAACTACGGCCAAGCCTACTTACAAGGCGCTATCCGTGATGCGAAGCGGACAATTCTGTGTGCCAATATTTTAGATCAAAATGGCGACCCCGAATACGGGCAGCCTTACAAGATTATCGAAAAAGATGGCCTTAAAATTGGGGTCTTGGGATTAACCACTCAGGCTGTCTATAAATGGGAAAAAGCCACTAATATTAGTGGCCTACAATTTGAATCCGCCTTTATTGCTGCCAAGAAGTACGTCCCCATCATCAAAAAGCAAGCGGACATCGTCGTTGTCTGTTACCACGGCGGGTTTGAGCGTGACTTATCAACCGGTCAACCTAATGACATTCACGTGGGTGAAAATGAGGCTTACCATATTTTGGAAGCTATCCCCGGCATTGACGCCTTGGTGACTGGCCATCAACATCGCCAATTAGCAACAAACGTATTCGACATCCCTACCACACAGCCAGGCTTTCGCGGGCAGGCCGTCGGAAAGATCACCCTTGACCTTCGGCGGGACGACGCCGGTCACGTCTCGGTCATCAACCATGATTCTGAGTTAGTCTTCACTAAAGACGCCCCTCTTGATCCTAAAGTTATCGCCGCGGCCGATGATCTCAATACAGAAGTCGGTCATTGGTTGGACCAACCACTCGGCCACATTCAAGGTGACATGACGTTTGATGATCCTTTTGCCGCACGTATGCGGGAAACACCCTATATCGAATTTATCCAAAAAGTTCAGATGGCTACGATGGGCGCTGACATTTCGGCAACGGCGCTATTCAACGATGAAGCGCGCGGTTTTGAAAATCCTATCACGATGCGTAATATCATGACAAATTACGTTTACCCCAACGGCCTATCGCTATTAAACATCACTGGCGCCGATCTCAAAGCGGCGATGGAAGTCAGTGCGCGTTACTTTAGCGTTAAGGATCATCAAATCGTGGTTAATCCGGCCTTTATTCACCCCAAGCGTCGTCAATACAATTATGACATGTATGAAGGGGTCAATTATCGGCTAAATATCGCTAAGCCAGTCGGTCAGCGCGTCGAGAATCTGACCTACCACGGTCGACCCGTGGAACCCGACCAGCCGCTGCGAATTGTGTTAAATCAATATCGGGCCGTTGGCGGCGGTCACTACAGCATGTTTGACGCCAGTAAGATTGTGGCAGAAGGTCAAGGCGCGATGAGTGAAATCATTGCCGATTACCTCCAAGAACACCCCATCATTGACGCCACGACTAATGATAACTTTAGCGTGGTTAACGACCCACAAGCATAAGAAAAACCAACCAGTGATAGTCGACTTAAAGTCGGTTGTCACTGGTTTTTTGTTAGGCCAAATGGTCTCCCCACCAAGCGTGCATAAATCACTGATACCATTGATTTAGGATTGTCTCCTTCCTAGCTGCAATTAGGCATTGAACAGTCACCGTTCTATTTTAGCTAAACCGTTAACCTTATACCCGATTCACCTTTATTCATAGGATGTTCATAAATCATTCCTACTTTTTTCAGAGTTTGTTAACACGACTAATTTATATCTCGAGTATATTTAAGGTGTTACATAATCTTAGGGGGAGAGTGGGCTTAGGGCCAACTCTCTTCTTTTTTGGATAAGATACCGAAGGAGATGGCTCAATTGCAATTCAGACACCACCGTTTGGCAGCGCTCGCCGTTGTCTCTCTGGCCGTTTTAACGGTCGGCTTAGCTGGCTGTTCCAGCACGAAAAGCGCTTCATCAAGTTACAAGATTAAGAACAACAAGGTGGCCTTAACGACTGCGCAGATCAAGAAAAATCTTGATACCCAGATCATTACGACCCGCCAAGATAAGCAAAAAAGCCTGACAGCTAAATACAAAACTGCGGCCGAAAATAGCAAGTACACGTTGGACTCACCATACGTCAAGGTGAATCCTTACGGGTCCTCTCCCCTGTCAGCCTTAGTGACATTCAAGACGACCGAGGCAGTTAAGGTGACCTACACTGTCGTAGGCAAGTCTGACAAGACTTCAATCACCAACACGGTCAATGGCGGCTATACCAAGACCCATCAAGTGCCGGTCGTTGGCCTATACGCTGATTACGCCAATACGGTAAAAATCACCACGACCACCAAGACTGGCACGACTAAGACTAAGACGCTAAAGTTAACAACCAGTGCCCTGCCAAAATACATCACGGACGCCACCATTACGACCAAAAATGTGAAGAAATCCAAGATGAATATTGGGAAAAATAAATTGACCATTATTAATCGAACAACTAAGCAACCCTTTGCGATTGATGCTGATGGCAATGTTCGGTGGTATGACACCAATTATTCGCAACACACCATTGAACAGTGGTCCAATGGTCACATTATGATCTTGTCAAAGAAAGATATTGATTCAGACGTTTACAATGATTTAATCGAGACGGACTATTTGGGCCGTGTTTATAAGGAATATAGTTTTGCGAACAAGACCAGTAGTACCGATGGTGGCAAAGAAACGACCGTCATTCACCATGACTTGGTTGAGCTTCCGAACCATAACTTACTAGCCACCGTTTCTGATGGTTCAAAGTACAAGGAAGATACGATGGTTGAGGTGTCTCACAAGACCGGTAAAATCGTAAAGGTCATTGATATGAAGAAACTTCTGCCGAAATCCATGTGGGCTAAGTATCAAAAAGGTTCCGACGGCAAGATCGATTGGTTACACCAAAATGCCGTGGACTACGATAAAAATGATAAGTCGATTGTAATTTCAAGTCGGAATCAAGATATGATTATGAAATTGGATTACAAGACAGATCATATCAAATGGATTTATAGTGGTAAAAAGAAATCAACTTGGCCTAAAGCCTACCGGAAGTATTTGTTAACACCGGCCAAAGGAACGACCGTGACCGGGGGCCAACACGGGCTGTACCTCCTAAACAATGGCGGTAACAACTCCGCCAACAGTGAAAACTTTATCCTGTATGATAACAACATTGCAGTGACCAACGGGAATAAGCAGACCTCCGGTAAATACTCACAAGCCGTTCAATACCACGTTAACCAAAAGAAAATGACCATCAAGCAGACTTGGGCTTATGGAAAATCACTAGGTAAGACCAACTTTACTAGTGTTATCGGTTATGCCGAGAAGCAAAGTAACGGTAACGTTCTGATTGATTTTGGTTACAAGAATGGTGGTCAAGAAAGTAACATTATCGAAGTGACTAAGAGTGGCGAACAAGTCTTCAATGCTACTATGAAGAATGCGGCCGCCAAAGCCTACGCTTATCGGGCCTACCGCGTGCCATTCTATGACTCAGCTTATAAATTCGATGCAACAAAATCTTAATTCGTCAAAAAAGGGTCTGAGACAAAAGTCTCAGGCTCTTTTTGCGTTTCTAAATATCTGGTGCCGAAACGTGCGCCAAGCGGCAACTAGTCCCACTCTCTTTTACTAGCCATTAATGCTTCCATTTTCGCTGACGCGTCTGTTCGTGTAGCCAGCCGATCAAACCACCGACAATCACGATGGGCACCGCAACACTATAGGTCCCTAACGACAAGTACAACAGTCCAACTAAAACGGCCCCAATCACAAAGCTTCCCATCAACATCAGGGTATCTTTCGCCTTTTGCCGCGCTGCGCGATCTCGGTAGCGAACACCATCATAGAGTGCTTCTGCTACCGTCCGGAAGTTTCCCGTCATCATTAATGGCGTAAATGGGGCGCCCTTAATCTGGCGAAACTCTTGCAGTTCAGCAGCTGCTGCTAACGACAGTAACGCAGTAATCACCATGTCCGGTAGCACGCGGGTGGTCCCAGCGACAATCACCAATAACCCTAGTTCCAGCCACAAAACCAGTGCAGGCTGATTAACGGCCCGATTTTCAAATACATGCTGTAGGCCACGAACCAGCATCGTTCCCAACATAAAGGCTACCATTGCCGTCAGATAACGACCGATAGCGGCCAATTGGAGCTGTCCCAGATGGGTACCGAGTAAAATTAAGTTACCAGTTTGTAACCCCGCAAAAACGGCCCCGTGAGCCAAGTAAGAATAGGCATCTAAAGCACCGGCAGTCATTGTCAGACCACAACCAAATAAAAGCTGTTCATGGAGCGGATAAGCGCGTTGTGTCACTATTGTTCACCTCGATGAAATTTTCGTTCATCTAGTATAGCTTAAAAGCCGTGGCGACAGGTTAAGAAAACCTAAACGTACCACCCACAACCTGCTTCGTTGTCGGTGGTACGTCGTTTTACTCACTAGTTAAAGGTTTTTAAAGAATCCGTAATCAACCGAATAAAGGCATCACGGTCAATATCCAAGAGAACATCGGTATTCTTAGGCTTTCCAGTCAGTTCATAATAATCACAAACCGTTTCGCCCCGAACCAGTTCTCCTTGCGTTTCAACATCAACGTTCATCAGTTCACTGTGGAACATTTCTGGATGTAAGAGCCACGCAATCGTACAAGGATCATGTAATGGCGCGCCCTTAAAGCCCCATTTAGGTGCTTCATGGTACCGTTCAAAGAAATTCAGAAGCCCGTAAAAGGCGTGGGCAACTGGATTGTTAATATCACCAATCGCCTCAATTTCGGGTTTGAGAATCTGTGCTTGATGGGTCACATTCAATGGGGCCATCGTCAACGGAATGCCGGCATTCAACACGATTTTGGCAGCTTCTGGATCAACGTAAATGTTAAATTCCACAGAAGGCGTCCAGTTACCTAGCCCCATCGCGCCGCCCATAAAGACAATCCGCTCAATTTTATCAGTCAGTTCGGGATGAACCCGTAAGAATAGAGCCATATTGGTCATGGGACCCGTCACCACAAAGGTAACGGGCTCTGCACTAGCCCGCAATGTTTGTGCCATCAATTCGACAGCTGGTACGGGTTGAACGGCAAAGTCAGGCTCTGGTAACTCAGCACCATCAAGGCCACTCTTACCATGGACATTACCAGCCGTTTCCAATGGTTTTAACAATGGTGTTCGATTACCACCCGCCACTGGAATCTCTTGATGTTGCATCAGTGTCAGCAGTCGCATCGCGTTATTCAGAGTCTTTTCTGGTGTTTGATTCCCCGCTGATGTCGTAACAGCCAGTAGGTCAATATCCGGACTAGCCAATGCCAGCATCATTGCCAAAGCATCGTCGTGGCCGGGATCACAATCGAGAATTATTTTTTTCATGAGTGAGACTCCTATCTTAACTAGATTGTTGTTTATTCAGCTGGCGACCGGTCTTGAACCAAAGCCCATTAACGAACAGTCCAACCAAACTTATGATGATAACTAAACTTGAAAAACGACTGACTATAGCAAATTGTTTGATGGCAGTAATCATTAGGCTAAGAAAGCCACAACTATAGACCACAATGACAAAGCCCATTAAAGCGCTTGCAAATCGTCGCTGCTGATAAACAATGAAGATACTCCAAGCATACAACATTAATGCAAATAATAGGGTATTAAATGTGGGGCGCCAATTGACGCTCGGTGTTCCCGTCTGCACACTAACCAGGGTTCCCAAGGAAAACAACAGCCATGAGCCGACAACTAATTCGATTAATCTGATCCATTGCCGTTTCACTTTAATCCCTCCTAGAAATACATCCCCACGATGGTTCCAGTCAATACTGATGCTAACGTCGCACCCAACAATAACTTCATTGAGAACTTAGCCACGTAACCACCTTGTTCTGCGCTAATAGATTTGATTGAACCGGTAATAATCCCAACCGTCCCAAAGTTGGCAAAGGAAACCAGGTAAGCGGAAATAATGGCATTGGCTTTTGCACTTAACCCAGCGGCCATGCCATGCAAAGTTCCCATCGCCACAAATTCATTAGTAATCAATTTTGTTGCCATCAGACTGCCGACTTTCATCGCTTCATGCGCTGGCACGCCCATCAAAAAGGCTACTGGCGCAAAAACATAACCAATCAAATCCGTAAAGGAAATATGAATCAAAGCAATAAATGAGCTATTCAAGAAGGTTACCAGTGCCACAAAACCAATCAACATTGCGCCTACGGTAATCGCTAAACTAAAGCCGTCCGTAATGTAGGTTCCCAAAACTTGGAAAAATGGTTCTTGTTTCTTCTTGGATACTTGAACCAACTCATCATTCGCTTCTGTTTCATAAGGGTTGACCACACAAGAAATGATCAACGCCGATAAGATATTCAAGAAAACCGCAACCACGACAAACTTTCCGGGAACCATCTTCATATATGAGGCCAACATGGCAGCGGAGACGGCACTCATTGCCGACGCACAGATGGTATACAGACGCCGTTCATTTAACTTGGGAATTTGATCCTTAACGGTTAAGAAAACTTCTGGTTGTCCCAAAATAGCGGTCGATACAGCAAAATAACTTTCTAATTCTCCCATACCCGCAACTTTATTTAGTGCCCAGCCAGTCCACTTAATAATAAACGGTAGCACCTTAATGTAATTCAAAATACCAACTAACGCCGAGATGAAGACAATCGGCATCAATACGTTTAGAAAGAAAACGGAAGAACCGGCTTTAATGCTGAATCCACCAAAGACAAAATTAACACCGCCAGCCGCTTGAACCATTAACCAATTAAAAAAGCTAGAGATGCCTGCTAAAGTCTTAACCCCACCAGACGTATGTAAACATAGAAAGGAAATTACCAACTGCAGACCAAATAAAATTCCCATTCGTTTATATTTAATATGCTTACGGTCTGTACTAATCAGCCAACTGATGCCAAAAACCAATGCTAATCCTGTTAACAGAAAAACAAAATTCATGACGTTCACCCTTTTTCGTTTTGATTAAGCCCGACAACCAAATCGTGTTAATAACTTTGTGGCGACTTGCTTGTTCATCTCTCCAGGTGTGTTTCCTGCAAATTGTTCATTTGCAACAGCCTCAGCATTCGTCACTAGTTCTTCTTCAGAAATCCCATAATCGTTAAATGGATGCAAGCCGACTAAATCATCTCGAAAGTGTTGGTACGCCTTAATGGCTTGATTACACCGCTCTGATAAGGTATCTGTTGGAGCGTACGCCACACCTAAGATTTGACCAATTTCAGCTACCTTATGGGGTAAGAGTGGGGCAACTTGTTCAAGAACCCCTGGCAAAGCATACGCAACGGCTTCGCCATGAACCAGATGATACTTAGATCCTAAGATATGGGCTATTGAATGTCCTGCATTCGTCCCAGCATTATTAAGCATCCACCCGGCTAAGGCAGCCGCTACCATGACACGTTGGCGGGCCTCCCGATCGTGACCATTTTCCACTGCTCGCGGCAGATAATTATAAAGTAAAAACATCACCTTTTCGCAAATCGCGTCCGTTACAGGACTTGCTAGCCGGGACGTATAACCTTCGGCCGCATGAGAAAATGCATCTAACCCAGTGGCAATGGTCATTTTTTTAGGTAAAGATAAGAGTAAATCTGGATTTAATATAGCATATTCACTAACGGCGTTATCCGCTAAAATCGCTACCTTTTTCTCAGTTGCCACGTCCGTCACAACCAATGCATTAGAAAGCTCACTACCAGTCCCTGAGGTTGTTGGAATAGCAATTAATCCCGGACATGGTTCAATCGACTTTTGCGTATCGGTATAGTCTAAAATATCGCCACCATTAACCCGAACAATATTAATACCGCGGGCGACATCAATTGAACTCCCCCCACCAATTGCAATTAAACTATCAGCATGGGCGGCCCCAAATGCCGTTACACCGTCTCGAATTGTTTGTGCCGGTGGATCTGATACTACCTGATCAAACACGCTAACAGTTATCCCACTTTTCTCCAATAAAGCCTGAGTTTCCTGCACCAATGGGACCTGTGCCAGAAAACTATCCATAACAAACAGTGGACGTTGATACCCTTCTGTTTGGAGAACCTCTAAAACAGTCTGCGCCAAGTGATCGGTGTCTAACACCTTAACGCGCTGCAGTAACTTTACATCCATCTGCAATTCCTCCTTAATTTTGTCTCAAGATAAGGTGCTTACGAAAAATACTACTTAATGCCTGAATCGTTGGTCCCGTCGTTAAGGCCGTTAAAATCGTAATAATGCCAAACTTACCGCCCAATAAAACGCCCATGATGATCAGAGCGCCATCAAATGTTATTTTGCTACGGCGCATGCTCCAACCGGTCTTATCCCGCAACGTCAACATGAACCCGCTGAATGGGTCCACACCAATGTCGGCCGCTACAAACAAACTAATTCCTAAGTAATATAAGGAAATACCGACCAAGCCGCCTAACGATCGACCAAGTAACGTCGTTGATGTAAAAATCATGGGATATAGAGCCGACCCGATTGAGACAAATACCCCATAAGGAACGAGATACATCAGGGTTCCCCAACTGGCATAATGACGACCCATGAAGAATAATCCGATAATCAAAACAACATTCAAATAGTTCGAAACGGTCCCCAACTGTGCTTGTTCTAAGTGAAATGTCGTTCGCAAACCATCATAAATAATGCCCACCGGGTCATTACCAAGCTGCGTATTGCTATTAAAAGCCACTCCCATGCAAACTAGGAAAATACCAAGAAGCGCTAATGCGATGGTCTTCGGTGTATACCTTGCTGACATTTCACCGCCCTCCTAATATTTATAATCCTAACTTTTCAGCTGCAGCATCTGCATTTTGACAAAAGGCCTTAACCTTATCAATATCTTTCTCCATATTACCGCCCTCATACTTGATGCTCGTCTTAGTCAACGAATCAACCCCGTATGGTCGAATCTTTTCAATTGCGGCCGCAACATTATCAGGTCCTAAACCACCAGCTTCAATCACCGGTACCTTAACTTCCTGGACAATCTTGGCATCAATGTTCCAATCATGGGTTTCTCCGCTAGCACCAATACCGGTATCATGCGCCAAGCCAGAATCTAAGAGAATATAGTCAACAAAATCTTCAAAGTGTTTAGCCCGATCAATGGCACTTTCATTGTCCACTAACACGGCCTGCATGAGTTCTGTATGTGGTGCCACTGCCTTTAGCCGCTTAGCAAATTCGGCATCAGCAGCATAACCATCTCCGGCAATATGCAAAATATCTGGCTGAACCTTTTCAGCAATGTCAATCATCTCTTGGGGATCATTCGTCAACATAATGGCAACGGAGGTCACGCCACGGCGCTTGGCTTCATCGAAGATTTTGTGGACGCGATCCAACGGTACCCGATGAGCAGGAACGCCACCGTGTTGCATCGGTACTAATCCGATGTTGTCGGCACCGGCCGCCATCGTCTTAACAGCTTCGTCATATTGAATTAAAGAATAAATTTGCTTAATCATAAAAAATCGCTCCTTCTTAATTTAAAATTGTGAGTGCTTCTAATTTTTGGCTAACTTGATGCGGGGTAATATCTGGCACCGACTTTGTACTTTCTAATGCAATGCTAGAGGCTGCTTGAGCAATTTGCCCAGTCGCCTGTAGCTCACGTTCCGGATTCGTAAAGTAACTCCAAGTAATTGCTGCCATACCACAGTCACCAGCACCATTGGCATTAACAATATCGGTTTTTAGAATCGGCACGTGGACCATTCCACGCTGGTTGGCACACAGAATACCATCTGCTCCCAATGAAATAAAAACGTTTTGCACACCCTTATCCAACAAGACAGCCGCTGCTGCCTCAGCAGATTGTGTATCCGTAACTTTCACGCCACTCAGCAGTGATGCTTCTAACGCATTGGGCTTTAACGTATGCAGCTTATTTAAAATGTGCTCGAAGTGGTGCGCCTTGGTCACTGATACGGTATCTCCAAATAATGGAACCGTTACATGACTGCCAAGCCAATCAATGGCTTGCTGGGAAATATTGGCATCAATCAAACAAATATCAGCGTGATTAATGAAGTCTAACTTAGTCGCTAAGAATTCCGGCGTAATCTGTTCGCAAATCGCCATGTCATTCACACCCACTAGCATGTCACCATGCTCATCAGTGATGTACATGTAGGTTGAGGACCGACCTCCTTTGATCTCATGTGCCTGATCTAATGAGATATGGTTCTCTGCACAAGACTGTTGCAACAAAGCCCCGTTATAATCATCGCCATAAACGGTGACGAGGTAGGTTGGTACCTCAAGATGTGCTAAGTTTTGCGCAATGTTTTGACCTACACCACCAACGGCCATGCCAATCTCGCCAATATTGGAATCACGTTCAATTACCTTTCTGTCTGGCATTCCGAAAATATCCATATTCATTCCGCCAACCACAACTACATAACCCGTTTCACTTTGTAACTTCTGACTGTTCATGTAGATTGCCTCCCGTTTAGTTAAAAGCAATTTATAAACAATTGTTTATTCGTATAGTCATTTGACACTTAGATAATATAATCATTAGGTAGGGTTTGTCAACACCAAATGTATCCGCTTTCAAAAGTACTTGGAGTTTGCTCATTTTTAAATCTGCCGGTATCACCTATTGTTCAGTATTTAACAGCCATATAATCTCTGACTTTCACAAAACAAAAAAATGGCATCTCCTTTCGGAAATACCATTTTTTAAGCGACTAATCTGAAATTTGTTGTTGTCGCTCAGTTAGCTTAGCCAAAGCCATTGTTTGATTAACTGCATCATATGATTCGGTGGTAATATAAGCCGCCGCCACACCAAACTTAGCCGTCTCCAAAAAATCTTGATGATTCACCCGCGCCCAAGCTAGGCCCGCAATCGCAGCAGCACCTGCACCATTCGTATTACGAGGAATCTTTTCATCATCTTGAAAAAAGTAGGCTTGCGTCTGGCTTTGATAAAGAATACCCACTTCATCGATATAAATAAAAACGTTCTGGACACTACGTTCCAGCAATCGTTCCGCTGCCATACGTGCTGTTTGTTCGTCAGTAATCGTTACTTTTGTCAGCACGGTTGCTTCAACTGCATTGATGACCAACGTATCCAACCGATTCATGCCATCATAAAGATTCATCATCTTATTACGACCAACGGCTTTCGCAAATATCGGCACTTGCACATTATTATAAAGCCACTTAATGCTACGCTTAGGCAAATTAGAATCAATGATAATTAAGTCGGAATTATTAATGACTTGTTCCTGTTGCATAAGATACTCCGGCGATAGATAACTATTAATCGCCATATCATCAATTCCGACAATACGATCTCCATTGGGTTGATTCACATACATATAGGTCGACGTTGCAGCTTGACTAACTTGCGTTGAATGACTAATATCAACACCATTTTTTAAAGCATCTTCTTTAATTCGTTCGCCATTGCGATCATCACCTAATGCTGTAATTAAATAGGTCTTTAGTTCTAACTTACTCAAATTAACAGCCGCATTGCGACCAACTCCACCTAACTTATAGTAAATATTACCTGGATAAGAACTTTGATTTTTGATAGGTTCTTTAGCAACACCAAAAACATCCATATTGGCGCCACCAATTACCGTCACATATTTAGGTGGTGTAATCACATAGCCTTTCCCTTGAATATAGCCTTTTTTCACTAGGTTAGAAATATGCGCAGCCACACCAGAACGGGTAATACCAGCTAACTTGGCCAATTCGTTTTGTGAAATCATTGGATTTTGCTTAATCCACTCTAAGATTTGCTGTTCTCTACTGATCACCCATCGTCACCTTATCCTTCCGTTCATGATAGTCTCTATACCTATCATACCTAACTTTAATGAGAAAATGACCGTTTCTGTACAAAAAAATCCCATCAGTCATAATTGACCGATAGGATTCACCATAAATTTCTCTAATTGGGCTAGCTGGGTTCGAACCAGCGCATCACGGGATCAAAACCCGTTGCCTTACCACTTGGCTATAGCCCAATAAGTGGTCAATACCTGACCCCCAACAAGAAATAATTTTAGCATTACATTAGGGGATAACGCAAGACCTTTTGTAAAAAAATCGTTGAATCTGGCTTGCGTCCACCGGTTTGAACCGCTAACATAATATTAATAGCTATGATACATGGCCCATAAAATCAGGTGACGAGGTGAATTTTTATGACTGGAAAAGTAACGATTAAGGATGTCGCTAAGGCTGCAGGGGTGTCCGAAGCAACGGTTTCCCGCGCGCTGACTCACAGCCCACGAGTTAAACGCGATACGCGCCAAAAGATTCAAAACATTGCGAATAACTTAGGCTATCACCCCAACGGCCTTGCTCGTAGCATTCGACTCCAACATACCCATACCCTTGGGGTCATTATCCCAGATATTTTAAATGCATTCTTTACTAAACTCAGTCGGGCCATTGAAGACGCCGCAGATAAAGCCGGCTATGATGTTGTGTTGGTCAACACCGATGAGAGTCTCGCCAAAGAGGCCAACGCACTCAGTCTGTTACTAGAAAAACAAGTTGATGGTATTATCATCACCAGTGCTGGTGGCCCCACTAAGTACACTGATATTTTGGGCAACACACCAGCTGTCTTTGTTGATCGCATGCCGCCCGTTACTGGCCAACTAGCTTACGATCGCGTGCTGGTTGACAATATCCAGGGCACGCAGGCTGTTGTCACTGAGCTTATTCATCAAGGCGCCCAACGAATTGGAATCATCAATAGCGCCGTTTCCTTTACAGCGACGGAACGCATGACCGGTTACCGAGAAGCCCTAACCCAGGCTGGCTTCGAGCCTGATGCTGCTATTGAGGCAACGGCGCGAACGGACAATAGTAACGTACAACAGATGACCCGCCAGCTACTGGTTAATCAAAAATGCGATGGCCTCTTCGTTGCCGACAATACCATCATGGAGGAAGTTTTACGTAAACTTCCAGCGCTTGATCTCCCACCCATTCATTTAGGTGGCTTCGACGATCAAGATTGGTTTGACTTCTTACCCCAGCCAATTGTCACGGCGCGGCAACCTATTGCACAACTGGGGCAAACAGCCATCGACCGTCTGTTAGCTAAGATTGACGACCCCGACTTACTCCCGGAAGAGATTCGTCTCGCGGCCACAACCATTTCACGCTAACTGAACCCCTAAAAGCTGTTGCGCGAAATACGCCGCCTGCTCGGTATTTAAATGACACCCGCGCAAGTCATTGGCCGTTAGCCGTAACTCATCAAAGTCACACGTACTCAGATCAAGGGCCTTTAACCCAGTACCAGAAAAATCGGCCTGATTCAAATCACAGCGGGTCAATTGAGTCTTAATCATCACGCTGTCGAGGCAATTAACTTCTACTAATCGACTTGCTATTATCTTGACGCTAGTGAACTTAACCTCATTAAGATTGGCCAATGATAAATCACAGTCCGTGATGACCACGTCTCTAAATACCGCGTGGTCAAAGGTGGTCCCGACCAACTTACAATTCTGCAGTTGAACTCGGTACAGGCTGGCCGCTTCCAACTGACAGTTAACCAATGTACAGTTCTTAAAAATAACATCAGTTAACTCTGCACGATAGAAGTTATCATTAATAAATGTCGTCCCTTCAAATAAACACTGATCAATCAACGGATGCTCCAGCGACTGGTCTGCAATCGTCTGCTGTTGTACATGGGCCATTTGTAGCTGCCGGTCTTCATCAGCTGTAATGGCTAAAAAGCTCTGCGCAGTTAATGTTGCGGGTAAGATTCTCGGGTCATTCATGAAAGGTCCTCCTTAATCGATGACCTTTAGTATACCGTAAGTATGTCTCCAAATTAAACCGGGCTTCACCATCTGCCAAAATTGGCAGCGCTGAACATTAAACGCAAAAGTAGCGACTACTGATCCGCCATTTCCGTCAGTAGTCGCTACTTTTCTTAAAATTCATTCTCTTTCATCTTGCAGCAATATCAGTTTAAATCCGACAAGACTACCACTCCTTGCCATCCAACACCGCCGTAGCCCAGCGGGAAGCGGCAAATGGGCTCAGTACCGTCGTTATCCTTAGGGCGCGTCTTTCGTGCGCTTAGAATAAGACCGAGCTTTAAGACAAGTGGGTTGCTTGGCTTAAAGTCGTGTCCGGTACGTTCCAGCCCCTTTACCGCGACCAGAGGGCGGACAACAATCACAACACTCACCACCAGTTGGAGAACCTACGCAATCGGATCATAATTAGCCCGGGGACCGCCAACATATTTTGGTCGTGAGCGGAGGGCCGTCACGTGAGCCCCGCCGAGTTCCAAAATACTTGGCCGAACGGGCACCTGAACGAACTTCACGTGCATCCCAATTGCTGTATCACCAATATCTAAACCGGCTTGTGCCACAACGTGTTCGACTTCAATTGGGTCGGTGAACTGCTGAAAGGCTGCAATGGAACAAGCCCCACCCGCGTGCAGCGCAGGCACAACAGTTACCTCTTCAAATCCTTTATCTGCGGCTACTGCACGTTCCATCACGAGGCTACGATTGATGTGCTCACATCCCTGAACTGCCAGATGAATCCCCTGCGGTTCCAACTGGGCACGCAACGCCCGAATAATCGTAGTGCCCACCGCCAAATCAGAATTCTTACCAATGTGTCCACCCACGACCTCACTAGTTGAACACCCCAAGACAAAGACATCCCCACGATGTAATTTTGCCGCCGCCAACACGTCTTGAACAATCGTTGTAACCTGCTGTGTTAAGTGATCTAAGTTCATTTCTGTCATATTAAACGCTCCTATTTTTATACTAAATCTGGTTTCAACCGCGTCAAAGGCCCCACAATTGAGAGGGTTACCCCTGCACCAAAACCAACTTGAACCACATTACCAAAGATTGATGCCAATCCGGCTGGCCAGCCAAATAGCAAGGTCGTGGCCAAGCAATACCCAATCACCATCACCAAACTCCCGACTAATAGCGGTAATAGCATGCTCCTAATACCTTTATGGTGTCGCGGAAGCAACCACCCAACGACTAGCCCCTGCGTGCCGTGGATCACCAGCGAGAAGAGACACCAGACTGGATAGCCCGTCAAAATATCAATTAAAAAGCCACTAGCGCCACCAACTAATAAGCCCATTCGCCGACCATACAAAATGGCACTGGTATAGATACCAACTTCGCACAAGGTAACAATCCCTTTAGTCGCCGGAATTGGAATGACGACGAGAATAGATAGTGCCACCGTCATGGCAATTAATACCGCTGCAATCGTGTTTTCTTTTAAGCTTCCTTTGGTCATTTCGTCACCGCCTGATGCCAGCCACCCGGCCACACACTACCATAGTCATGACTAATGGCAACGCCGTGTGTAATGGCAGCATGCACAAATTTTTTAGCAAACGTCACCGCTTCAAGTAGCTCCTGGCCTTTTGCCAATTGCGCGGTAATTGCGGCTGAGAAGGTGCAACCTGCCCCATCGCTGGCTGCATTCAAGATGATTGGCGCTTCTAACCACGTCACGTCATCCCCAATCAACAAGCAATCCGGGGCCACTGACCCACCCAAGCGACTGCCACCCTTGATGACCACATTAGGGCACCCTAGCGCTTGAATCTGCCGAGCTGCTGCGACCATCTGTTCACGATTGGTAATGGTTAATCCACTTAGCTGCTGGGCTTCCAGCAGATTGGGTGTGGTGATCGTGGCCAATGGCAACAGTGTCTCTTTCAAGGCCGTTAAATACTCGGGCGTCACTTGCAACGGCCCTTCCTTGAAGACCATTACGGGATCAACGACCACCGATATTTGGGATGAACGTAAGCATTTGACTGTCAAAGTAAGCGCTGTCAAATTACCGAGTAATCCTGTCTTAACGGCCTTAATCGGGACCTGGTCAAAAACGGATGTTAACTGTGTCGCCATAACTTCAGCCGGCAACTGAAAAGCCTTCAGTTCATCCGGGAGCACACTCACAACACTCGTGAGCACACTCAGGCCAAAAGTATGTAATTCTTCAAACGTTTTTAAATCGGCTTGTATACCGCCACCAGCTAAGCTATCCGAGCCGGCAATGGTTAAGACATTTTCCATCTGATCGCCCCCACGCTCTCCAGTATGGGTCAGCTGTGACTCAAGTACAACCACCAATTGGCTTGTTTTAAAACCAGCCAATTATGCTATGCTAGAAGCAATCACGAAAGGATCTGGACGTATGCTAAATTGGTCACATCTGCCCGCCATCAAGCCTAAATACCTCGCCATTACGCAATTTATTAAGCAGGCCATTCAAAATGGTGATCTGCTCCCCGGCCAACGTCTGCCAGCTGAACGCGAACTCGCGACGTTATTGCACGTTGATCGGTCAACCGTTACCCGCGCTTTATTAGACCTGGCTGCCGTGGGTATCTTGGTCAAAAAAAGAGGTAGCGGGACGTTTGTCGCCCAACTACCTCACGTCAATCAACTGGCTAATAAAGTTAACTGGCAAGCCTTCTTGGAGAATACTACTGCCACCCGACACGCTACGTATCAACGAAAACTAGCCAAGGCTCGAACTACCGCAACGGTTCCCCTCATTGACGCAGCAGCAAATGAGCTGCCAACCAACCTCATTCCCCAATTGGGAACCTTAACCTTAGACTGGCAGGGTTTTTTGACTGCTCAACAACAAGAGGAACGTACGGGTTATCTGCCGCTCATGCAAACCATCAATCGCTATCACACCGCACGTCAGCAATTCACATTGGACCGCCAGTCCCTGATTATCACCGGCGGTGCCCAGCAAGCGCTCCTCCTCATTCTTAATAGCCTGTTACAGCCGGGAGACGCGGTAGCCTTTGTTACACCATCATATTTTAGCGCCAGCGCGGTGTTCAGTGCCGCCGGTGTACGCGCCTACACGATTCCAACGACCACTCTTGGTTTAGATTTGACGGCGTTAGAGACCGCCATTATTAAGCACCGGATTAAACTACTTATCTTAAATCCCACACTCCAAAACCCAACTGGGCGCATCCTCCCCTTAGCCGAACGTCAGGCTATTCTGGCACTATGCCAACGCTATCAGGTCGCCATCGTTGAGGATGATGTCTTCGGTTGGCTGGTTGATCGTGACATCGCAGTTCCCCCATTTAAGGCCCTCGCACCAGACAATGTGATCTACATCAGTTCGTTATCTAAGCTGCTGGGGTCTAACACCCGAATTGGCTGGATTGTCGCCCCACAAGCTATCGGTGAACGCATTCGCCAGGTTCAAAAAAACTTGGATTTAGTTCCCAGTTTATTGGCCCAGGTCATGGCCGATCACGCCCTAAACAGTCCGGAATTTTCGCTCGGCGTTACCCAGCTCACCACTCAGCTCGCCCAGCGCCGCCAAAATGTGACCGCCATTCTTCGACAATTACGCCCCGATTGGCACTTTGTCACGCCCTTGGGTGGCTTTTACCTCTGGGTAACACAAGCTGACCGCAATATTTTTGAGCATTTGCTTGAGCAGCACCTCTTAGTAACGCCGGGACCGATCTATGGCGCTGATCGTTCGGCCTTTCGCTTTAACTTTGCGGGGCTGGACTATCGCCAACAACGGCTGCTCATCCAGCGCCTTTCTTGACCCGCATTAATGGTCGGGATACGCGGTTGGCGTATGGTCCGATTGCCGAAAACCATTCGTTAGTGGTACTTCTATTGGTAAGCGTCCCGTCTTAGTATTACCCGGCTCTCCAATATAAACGTGTGGATTACCATAATCGGTGTCGGCTTTGGCTTCGCTGGCCGCTGACTGCACCGTCTCGTCACTATTGTATAAATAGTGCCCGTTGGTAACAAATGGCCCTTGCGGTAGTGGTGCCCGGCGTCCGGCGGCAGCTTGTAATTCAGCAATGGTGTGTTGATGGCTATCTGGATAAACTTCAACCATACTACGCCCGGCCGTATCAAAGGTGCGCCACTGAAATGTCACGCGTTTGACTCGATAGTGCTTTAGAACCGTTCGGTATTTAATCAAGCTCAACATATCTCCTTCTGACATATTGGTTCGCACTTGTCCTTTCACATCCCCCATTATCTGACTTCCCTTAGCGACTAACGCCCCTTGATTGAGTCGTTTAAGTAACGCATACAACACCGCCTGTTGTCGGAAGCCACGATATTGGTCATTATCGACGTGGCGCTCCCGGGCATAAGCCAAGGCGCGGGCACCATTCATCTCCTGTAGTCCCGCTTTAAAATGAACAGCGTGTCCCCAATAGTTTTGACCAACAAAAGCACGATCGACGCGAACGCTTAATGGTCCAATATCATTAATCGCTTGAATAAAACCATCCCAGTTTAGCGTCACGTAGTAATCAATCGGTAGCTTCAAGAAATGCTCGACCGTTGCAACAGCGGCCGCATCACCACCGTACGTATAGGCCGTTTCAATTCGCTGATAGCCATGATATTGTTGCGAATAGATCTTCGTAAACGTGTCTCGCAACAAACTGCACAACGTTATTGTCTTAGTCTTATGATTCACGATAACCACCATCATGCCATCCGTTCGACTAGTTGATAACTTTCTTTTCCCACTGTTATCCAGTCCGAGTAACAAAAATATGCTGACTGATTTGTTAGCCAAGTCTTGATGGTGCTTGATAACCTGTTCTTCTTTAAACGAACGTAACGTCTGAAAAAACTGAACGCCTTCAACCGTCACGGCGATTAATACGATCACCAAGCAGACTCCCACTAACCAAACCAATCGCCTTACTCGAAAATGTTGGCTCTGCCCATGCTTCATTAGTTACGCCTCCTACCTGCGATTCATCTGCTTGAAATATTGCGTTATTTCAAGTGTTTTGCGCATAATTTGTGATGCCGTCCGTTGTTCAACAGGCGTTTTAAGCCGATACACGCGGACTAAGGTTCCCGGAGACCCATTCATCACATAGATGACATTAGACAATCGAACCGCTTCGGAAATATTATGCGTAATCATCACCAACGCTTTCATATTCAGGTCACCTTGTCGCCACAAGGTCATCAAATCTGAACTCAATTGCTCCCCCGTTAACACATCTAATGCTGAAAAGGGTTCATCCAACAGCAATAATTCAGGGTTCACCGCCAAAGCGCGGGCAAATCCAACACGTTGCTTCATGCCACCGGATAACTCATACGGATAAGCTGCTTCCAACCCTTTCAACCCAATCAGGTTGATTAGGTCACGCACTTTCTGCTGAATTTGTCCCTGATTGCGTTTCCGACTATTCTCTAACCCAAATGCAATATTCTTCTGTACTGTGAGCCAAGGGAACAGCGCAAAGTTTTGAAAGACCATGCTGATTCGCTGACTGGGCTTAACGATCTGTCTCCCAGCAAAATCAATCGTCCCTGTACTCGGCCGGCTAATACCAGCCATCATGCGTAACAACGTTGATTTACCCACACCTGATGGACCTATGATACTGATAAACTGTCCCGGTTTAACAGCAAGATTAATATCCGTCAAAACTGGCCGAATGCCTGATTTTTCTGCGTGTTCAAACGTCTTAGAGACGTGTTTGACATTTAATAATTCGCTATTTGTCATGGTGCTACCTCCCCGATTAATAATGAAATCGTCGTTCTGCAAACCGATACAGGGGCTGCCAAATAAAGATGACACAGATCCCTACCAACCCACAGATAATCAATACCCCAGTGGCTTCCGCTGGCTTATTGTCCGTATTACCCGCGATATACGCCCCTAATCCCGCAACGGAAAATTGCTTGGTTCCCCAAGTAATCAACTCAGCAGCAATATCCGCATTCCATGCAGCACCAGCCGCATTGATGATTGCTGTAATTAAGTAGGGGAAAAGTGAGGGAAATAAAAATCGCGTCCACCAGCGCCAACCTTTTAGGTGAAAGACTTGTGTGACTTCTTGGATGTCAGCGGGGATTGCCAAGTACCCCGCAATAACATTAAAGAAAAAGTACCATTGCGTACCGGTCATAATCAGTGGAATCACCCACCACTGATGCGTGGTCCCGGTTGCGACAATAAGTAGTGCCACCACCGGGACATACACGTCCGCAGGAATCGAGCCAATAACTTGCCCCCAGGGCTGGATTCTATTTAATCGGCGCGGATTGCTGGCTACCCAAACTGCTAACGGGATAAAGATCAGCGCCGATAATACCACCGCTGCTAACACCCGGCCAGTTGTTAAAAGTGTCCACCAAATGAGTGTTTGCCAATTGAGCCATTTTAAATAAGTCGCTAAAAATCCGATTAATCCTACCATGGCACAGCCTAAGCTGAAGTACCACAGCGTCAACCAAAGCTTTAGCCACTTATGCAACCACTGCATAAATTGTGGCAATCGTAGGTTTTCCCAAATCTGGGGTAAGCTAAGCAACCACCACGTAGACACCTGATGTCCCCACTGATGCAGCCACTTAGGTAACTTAGCGTGGCTCACCAGATCGTAGACTCGTGACTGCGGCGGTAACTGATTATCTGTGCCCGTACTGTATTTATAGTGAACCGTCCCCTTTATTAGTGGCTGGAAAAGACACACATTAGTAAATAACACACAGACCAGTAAGGCACCCAGCGCCGCAGCGACCGCGCCAAAGTTCGACCTATCCAAAGCAATCTGGATATACGACCCGATCCCGGGAAGAATTAAGGTCTCTGTCCGTGGGAACGCCACGGTGGCTTGTTCACAGGCAACTAAGGCAAACCACGCGGCTGATTGTGAAATAACCATATTCCATAAGATTCCAGGAACGGCATAAATAAATTCTAGCCGCCAAAACCGTTGCCAGCTATTACAGCCAAACTGATCGGCGACCGTCAGTAATTCTTTCGGCGTCACCCGCAGCGACTGATATAGTACCAACATAATATTCCAAGCCTGGGCCGTGAATACGCCAAAGATGGCGACGGCTTCAACACCCAACACATTATTGGGAAACCATCCCATAAACCAAGCCGTGGTAAATGTGAGAAAGCCCAGTAATGGTACCGATTCTAATAAATTAACGAGCGGCAAGATAAAATACCGAGCCGTTTTGTAACGCGCCGCCATGACGCCAAATACTAAAGAAAACGCTAATGACCACAGCATGCCAATAAACAAGCGGGTCATTGTTCTTAACGCCGCTTCGACAAGTTGCGCGAACGTGAAATAATTCTTAGATCCCAGCACATCTAACTGTTGTTGTGTCGGTAACTGACTAAGTGGGCGGTTCATTTGCGTGAGGCACCACCCCATCATTATCAAAATTCCTAAACCAATCCCGCATAACACGAGATTTCCAACTACCGGTTGCCACTTCCTTGGTAATTTTAACCACGTCATAAGTACCCCTTCCTATCGTTAAATTGCGCTTAGCTCAGCGACTAAAAGGCCCATCAGCAAGATTGCAGCTGATGGGCCTTTAAAACCAAAATGGATTGCGAGTTTTGTCTCGACGCATTCATTGAGTTTTAGCACTTTAAGACGTAAGAACTTGTCTAGTTGTTTTGAAAAAGCCTTAATTCGGCAATCTCTGCTTTACTCATTCCTGTCTCTCGACATTTCTGGGCAACAACCTATGTTCTTAAAGTAACCTCACCTAATTGCAATTTATTTTTTCATTGGTCTTCGTACCAACAACTGCATTTTAGAAGCAACTATCTGAATAGTCAATCGTTCACCACTAGAAATCATCCCAACGAAAACAATTATTACGTTTATTTAGGCTTCCTTTAAACTTTTTTCACTTTACTTATGGAACCAACATTGTTAATAAAACTTATTAGGTAACGAAAAGATGGATCTAAAGCTCCGGTACTGTGCTGAAAGAACGAGACCGATCCCCATAAAATTACCGAGCAAAGCAGACCCACCTTGGCTCATAAAGGGCAAGGGAATTCCCGTCAATGGGAGTAACCCCACCGTCATTCCAACATTTTCAAACAGATGGAAGACGAGCATGACTGCTACCCCGATTGATACATAAACGTATAACAGTTGATGACTCGTCATCGCTGCTTGCACCACTAAATAAATTAAGTACATAAAGATTCCTAACACAACGACACTGCCAACAAATCCTGTTGTTTCGCCAATCACCGAAAAAATCATATCAGACTCTCTGACTGGCACGTAAACGGATTGGTGGTGAAATCCAATTCCCCAGAGTCTTCCAGAACCGATCGCCGTCATACTTTGCCACAATTGATAGCTTTGCCCTGAAGTATCCCCACTGGGATTAATCCAAGAGTTAATTCGAGCAAATTGGTAGGCTTTAAATCCCAGATGCGTCAATAACTGTTGCCCCCCACTGGAAGTGGCCGCCCAAACCAGGCCCGCGCCAACTGTACCCGCGGATAAGAAAAGCCGCCACAGAAATTTACTGCGACATTGCGAGACAAGTAAACACCCTGCTAGAATCGCCACGAATACCATTGTCGTCCCCAAATCATGAATGAACTTCAACAAGATAATGATGGGTAAGGTGTAGCCCAGCATTTTCTTTAAAAGCCGCCAGTCGTCTTGGGCACGCTCATGCAAGCCCCGATGATAATCTTCTACCAATAGGCGGCTCATCATCAAAATATAAAATGGCTTCATCACTTCTGCCGGTTGAAACGTCAAGGGCCCAATCGCAAACCAACTTTTGGCTCCCGTCTGAATAAAATAAGCTCTGCTGTAAAAAAACAACACTAAGACTAACCCCGCTAATCCACAATAGTAACCAACAGTGGCCCACTGCAACAACTGCCTTTCACTAACGTGCATAATGAGACTAGCCAATAGACTCCCTAAGAGATACCATATCATCTGCAGTCCAACTGTTTTAACTGGACTGGTAGGATTTAAGTCACGACTACTCGCAAAATAAAGCGCCCCCATACTCAGACAAAATAACAGGATGAGGCACAGAACAATCCCCCAACCATAATCGCAGATTCGATCGTTGGTCTCAACGCTATTGACGGCTCTTTTATCCATTTTTTCTCCTCCACTAGTAACCCTAAAGATGCCCTTAGTATAACGACATAGAGAATTATTTCACTAGCTAATGGACTTTGTTTAATCTTTATTAAAGGCCTTAATCAGATTATAAAATTTACGAATGCGACGTTAATTCCCGACGTCGGCCCACCGGTTCAGTCCGTCAGCTAAGCATCCAGCTAGTCCGAATGTAATAGCGGCCATTAAGCATAAACCACGAAACCCTAACGTCGTGTAGCCCACTCCGCCGACCAATGAGGCTAGCGTTAATCCTAGATATAATAACGAACTGTTGACTGCCATGGCGGTCGATCGACTCTGTCCAGCATGGGCAACAATGTGGGCACTCAATGCCGTTACTCCAAATCCTTGGTTCACTGCTAAAACAACGAGCCAGCCCATTAGTAACGGTAATGTCTCACTAAAAGCCAGACCTACGGCACACAGCGCGGATACCAGGCCCGTCATCACGATACTCCGTAAGGTTCCCAGCCGCATCATCACCCAACCGCCAAAGAAACTGGCCCCAAAGTTACTTAGGCCATAGCCAATGAAAATCGTTCCGGACTGTGCCGTATTCAGCTGAAACTGTTGGATCAGTACCGTCCCCAGAAACGTATAGATTAAATAAAATCCAAACATCCAAATCAATGTAATTCCAAGAGTTGACACCACAGTGGTTTGTCGTCTTAACTCACGAAATCGCTGCCCATAGGATAGAGGTCCTCGGTTAGACATCGGCATAGACGGTACTAACAATAGCAGCACAATGGCGGCCACTAATCCCACTATGCTTGAGGCCCAAAAGGCCATGTGCCAATCACTGAGCTGCGCTACCGTAGCTCCTAATGGTACGCCAACAGCAATTGACAGGGATAAAGCCGCCATGACAATTCCCATCACCCACTGCATTCGCGGCCCCTTAAATTGGGTGCCAATCGTTGCCCACACGTTAGGCAAGGTCAATGCCGCACCGATGCCCGCAATTAAGCGACACCCTAGCAGGATCGGTAAGGTTGGTGCAATTGCGCACAAAACACTCCCCATTAAAAACAAACTAACACCACTTGCTAATAGCCGCTTTTTATCAAAATGATCGCCTAACGGACCAAAGAATGGCGCGCCACCCGCATAACCTAATGCGTAGGCCGTTACCGCTAGAGCCGCCTGTTCCACCGTTGTTTGATACGAACGTGCGATGGCTGGTAAGAGCGGTGAAATAATAAACGAATCTGCCCCCATGACAAAGACAACGAGGAATAGGCCAATTACTAGTAATCCCTCATGACCACTGGGTATTTCGCTATTGTTTTCTGACATTTTTATCACCTCACAACGCCATCATACGGTCACTGTTGAACTAACACAATACGGGAATTTAATGTAACCTATCCGCCTATTTGTCAGACTATGCTACACTAAGCTTGTTAAGGAGATGGTCTCATGGATGCAATGGCAATGCGCACGCGCCACACAGAACTGTGCCCGCTAGACACTACGTTAAAAATTTTGGATGGTAAATGGAAATCAATCATTCTCTGTCGTCTAATGGATCAAGAACTTCGATACACCGAATTATTAAATAGTCTATCTGGGTGTACACGGCGCATGCTATCCTTGCAGCTCAAGCAACTGGAACATGACCAAATCATCTGCAAGGAGGTCGATAGAACTTACGTCCCAATCAAAACCAGCTATCATTTATCTCCGCTGGGTCAGTCATTGGTTCCCCTCATTCGGGCAATGGATACTTGGGGGCGAGATTATTTACAAGTCGTGGCAAATAACTAGAAACGTTAATTTATACACTAACGGACTAGTGCTACTTTAACAATTACCCGATAATGTATCCCATTGGCACTTATATTCAGTTCCCCTATCCGGTATACTAATTAACAAATACAGCGGCAAAGGGTGAAATACATACATGAATTTCCGAAAAACTAAATTACTGTTACTCCTCGTACTCATCAGTGGGTTATCGCTGACACCCCCTGCTTTCGCTGATAAACACCTTATTGCCGCTACGTCGCTTAATGCTAATCACTCAGAACAACTAGGACGTCACTTCACCGAATTAGCAATACCATTACACCTCAATAACCGCTTAATGCCGACGGCCGCGTCCAGCAGTCAGCCAACGTCAACTTTTTCTGAGAAGTGGGTTAATGGTGGGTTAAATACATTTGCACCAAATAAATCGGCCTTGGTGGCCCTGCATACCTATTACGGTAAGATCGCAGTTTCTCTGATGCTGGGGGGTCCCGCTGGCGGTGCTTTAGTTGCTGGCCTACCGGGCGCAGTTGTGGGGACTGTCGGTGGCAATCTGATGGCTAACCGCTTCAATGCCGCACAAGCTGACATTGGCGAATTGATCAATGCCGGTGCCACTCAGGGTGGTTGTCGCATCACCTTAGTTGACGAGTTTCCCATCACTAATCTGGCTTCTCAAATACAAGCCACCACTCAAAACCGTTAGGAGCGCTATTTCCCATGTATTTTTTATCAATCATTGGTCTAGTTATCCTACTACTGGCCCTTATAACTGGATTCATCAGATATCGTCATGACCACACCCATAAGCGCCACTTACTATTTTCAATCCTATACGGGTTATTTGGTCTCTTCGTGATAATGTGGTCTTTTTTACCATAAGTACACAAAAACCGGCAAACCACTCTCGTAATCGAGACTGGTTTGCCGGTTTTCTGGTCATGCCTAACTAAGATTCTGACACAACTTTTGCTGATTATCCGTGTCCCCCCAACGGCCCTTCGCTAGGCTCCGGGCCGGGGACCGATTAGTTTAAGATCTCACAGAATTCAATGGTTTCGTGATTTGGGCCGAGAATATTAAAGAAGCGAATACCCTTATCCCAAAATGACGGGATCGATTGAATTTCCGTATTCACCAGGTGTAAGCCTTGTTGCTTAGCAGCAGCAAACGCCTTTTCCACATCCGTGGTGTTTAATGAGATATGATTGATGGCGCCTGTCGTGGGATTCGTGGGATCACCTTCCCACGTTTCAATCGTTAAATTGCCCAAGCGCATGAAGGCACAGCGATTCTCACCATTGTGAAAGAGGCCAGCCCGTTCAAATCCTAGTGACTGATAAAACGCCATCGTTTGATCCAAATCTGCTGTGGGAATACCCACGTGTTGAATGCCCGTAATAAATTCCTGCACTGCCATATTAAGACTCCTTTACTTGACCAACGTCAACCGCTTGATGCTTCAATCTTGGGAAGATCACCTTATCCGCGATACCCGTAATCCCACCTTGTGCTAAGAAAGCAAAGATGGTTCCCAGCCCAAAGTTAGTAAATGTTCGGGTAATCACCAGAGCAACAATCGCCATGATGGTTGGTGGAATGTATGAGGCCCACATCGCCTTGGCTGCATTGCCCTTAAAGTACCGGAACCGAAGAATCTGCATCAAATCATCGGCCGGATGTAAAACCAAGTTAACCCGTTGGTAAATCGAGATTGCCACCGCAATAAAGGCCACGCCAAGGAAGTTCAAGCCGACATATAGGATCACCATTCCCAGACTACGGGCTTCCGGTAATCCACTGAACAACGCCGGATACTTACCATCAAAGAAATCTTCAAAAACTTGAATCAATGCGGAGAATGGGACCATAAAGACCATGTTTCCTGCGATCCGTTTCCAATCCCAATGATGAATCAAAATGGCATTTAAAACGGCCGTGAGAAAACCCATAATCAGGAATGCCCAAAAGAGGTTCCAATGAAAGGCGGTTCCCAAGTTCGCTTCGGCTGCGGACCAATAGGCCGCCCCGAGGAAAGAAGGGTGAATCTTAGCACTGGTTACCAGCGTTAAGACGTTACCCGCCGAATTAATCACAAGGGAGAGTGCAAAGTACGCAATCGCCTTGCCCATCGAAATGGTGCGCCCACTGTTAACTGCCATCGTATCCATCCCATCGTTTGAACGAAGTGCTTCAGCTTTCACAATAATCCCTTACCTTTACTAGTCGCTGACCTTCACAACTGCCTTGCTGACATGTTCCACTTTGCCATTCAAGACATCTTCAACTTGTTCCAGACTAACTTCGTGGCTGATCAAAGATTCCACGTCCAATTGCCCACTTGCCAACAAAGCAATGGCATCTTCAAATGCATATGGGTTGATGAAGGCCCCTTGGATCTTCAATTGCTTTTGGTAAACTTCATACGTGTTCATTGAGAACGTTTGGTTAGGCTTACCGACCCCAAACATCAGCACTTGTGCGCCCTTCTTAGTGGCTTCAACGGCTTGTTCTTGCGTTTGTGGCAGACCAACCGCTTCAATCACAACGTCGTAGTCGGCTGGAATGCTGTCACGAGTGGTGTTGTATGTGTTAGTGACGCCAAATTTTTCCTTGTTAAAGGCTAATTTTTCATCAACAATCCCGGCGAAATCAACTTGGTGAACGCCATAGGCTTGCAGTAATTGGACAAAGAGTTGTCCCATAAAGCCATCCCCAATAACCAAAGCCTTTTGATAAGGGGTGAGATCAAGTAACTTGACCCCGTGAACGGCACAAGAGATTGGTTCAACCGTGGCCGCTGCCTTCAGTGAAACACTGTCAGGAATGGGGTAAACAACGGAGGCAGGAGCTGTGAAGCTTTCTTCCAAACCACCATCACGCGTCACCCCAACGGCTGATAAGTTGTCACATAATTCTGGACGATCAGTCCGGCAGTATTCACATTCGCCACAGTAGATGTTAGGGTCAACAGTCACCCGGTCGCCCACCTTCACGTTGGTCACGTTACGACCAATTGCGGCAACAATTCCGGAATTTTCATGACCCAAGACAATTGGTGGCACAGCATCCGCAGAACCAGGAAGCCCAGCGTATAAGGCCCGGTCAGTCCCACAAATCCCTGCATAGGCAGTATTCACTAAGACTTCATCGTCTTTGACAGTTGGTGTCGTGACATCTTGCATCTCAAATTGTTTTGTACCCGTTAGAACTAAAGCTTTCATCAGTAAATCTCCCTCTCTTACTTGTTGTATTCGTTAAGTGCTAGGGCAAAATCCCCCAGCGTGGCTGACCCATTGTCCTTGACGGCTGGCATCACAATGTAATCTGTGAGCTTACCGACATCGACATAGTGGTTCAATAACTGGTCAAATTCGTGGCGGACCTTATCCAGAAAAGCTTCACTCACCACACCGCCGCCAAAGACAATCTTGTCAGGCCGCATCATCAAGGTGACCTGTAAAGCGGCTTGGGCCACGTAATAGGCTAAAATATCCCACACGTGATCCGTCAGTGGCACGTCCTTACCAGGTTTCCCTAGCCGCGCGTCGAACGTGGGACCACTGACCAAACCTTCTAAACAGTCGCCGTGAAAAGGGCAAATCCCAGGAAAATCTAAATCGTCGGGATGGCGTTTCAATCGGACGTGACCCATCTCGGGATGACCGAGGCTACCAACGAAGTGCCCGTCGATGATGGCACCAGCACCCACGCCGGTTCCAATCGTGAAGTAAACGAGTGAGTTAATATTTTCGTTGAATAGCGTGGACATCACGTACTCACCATAAGCCGAACCATTTACGTCAGAGGTCCAATACATGGGCACATCTAATTCCTGCTTGAGGCGACCGACAAAGTCCGTATTGGCCCAACCAACCTTGGGCGTATTGGTAATGTAACCATATTTAGGTGAGTTGTGGCGTAGCTCAATCGGGCCAAAAGACGAAATGGCAATCGCCTTTAAATCCGGGAACTGTTTAAAGTACGCGATGGTCTGACTGAGCGTTTCTTCTGGGGTGGTCGTCGGGATTCGGACCTTATCCTGTGTGCGATAATCCTCGTTACCGATTGCACAAACAAATTTGGTTCCCCCTGCTTCAATACTTCCGAGTTGCATATTGCTAACCTCCATATTTACGCCGGGGGCCGTGACCCGCGGCACCGTTTTGACTAAATGTTATCTGACTGAGACAGCCATCTTTAATTCGAGATTAGTATAGCAAGCTAAATTTGTGAAAATAAGGGCTTTTGGATTTTTATTTTTTCAGAAAATGCGCTTCCATCCCGATAATATTGCAATACAATCGATTTCATTTTTCGTGAAATTGGTCACTTATGGGCGATTTCAGTGCCATTTTCTGTAAGCGCTTACTTTTAAAAATAAATAGCTGAATCTAGCCGCTCCAACCTTTACAGGCCCCTGGTAAAACTGGTATAAAGAACATAACACTTTAATCAAGAAAGGAACTCAACCCATGCAACGAAAATATCGTGATTACTTTGCCTACTTAAAAACCATTAACCCTGATCCCAACGCCTCCTTCATCGCGGTCAGTCCTGCAAATGTGCAGAAAACTGACCCCGACAAATTCGCCACACTAACGGCGCGGGCCGGCCGCCGATGGGGCGTTATTCTCTTCCACGCGCTTTATGGAAATAAAACCACGAAGAAAACCAACGTTCCCTATGCGGTGGTTCATGAGGATTCCTTCGCCCGTGACTGGGACGGCATTGACCGAGCCGAGTTCGATGAAGATGTCGCAATCCTCGTCCAGTGCCACATGCTCCAAGTTAAGGAGGTTCAAGGACTCACGCGTCTAATCATGCGCTACCCTGAACCTTTAGCCAGTCTGGCTGACCTGCGAATCAAAGGTATTGACCAAATCAATCCTGGATAATAAAAAATTGGTTGCGGGTCCGCTTGTATTTATGCGGACCCACAACCAGTTTTTTCTAATCTTTTAATTACTTTGCATGGCGTGCCTGGTAAGCGCGACTATAGGCATCAACGCCGCGCATGGCTTGGGCAACATCATCTGGCGTTACCTTAAATGGCATACGATCCATGGTGTCGGCCGGCGCAGTTGCTTGCTGACCAACCTTCAACAGGTCTTCATCCGTGACATCTGGAATCTTCAAGTCAGCTAAGGTTGTCGGTAACCCTAATGACAAATCAAAGGCTAAATAGCGGTCAAATTCCGCTTCACTCCGACCTTCCAAGAAGAGTTGGGTCAACGTGCCATACGCCACTTTTTCACCATGAGTTAACTCATGAATCGGTCCATCTAATGCCGTTAGTCCGTCATGGATGGCGTGTGCTGCAGCCAAACCACCACTTTCAAAGCCAACACCACTCATTAATGTATTGGCCTCCACTATCTTATTGAGCGCTGGCGTCACAGCATGTTGTTTAACGGACTCGAGGGCAAGGTGACCGTAAGCAAACAAAGTATCTTCACACTTCTGGGCAATCGCGTTACCGACCAGCGTTTGTTTAGCGCCCAGCATAGTGGCATTATCACCCTTGGCAACTGCTTGAGCCTCAACATTGGTGGCTAACGCATCCGCAATGCCCGATGCTAATAACCGTGCTGGCGCACCAGCCACTAGTCGGGTATCTACCAACACGAGGTCAGGGTTTTTGTCGTAAAAGCGGTATTCTTTGAACGAGCCATCTGCATGATAAATAACCGATAAACGTGAACACGGCGCATCAGTCGACGCTAACGATGGCAAAATGGCTACTGGCAACTGTAGATTATCAGCAATTGCTTTAGCAGAATCCAGCGTCTTGCCTCCGCCTAAACCGATAATCACATCTGCCCCAAACTCCCGACCAATGCCGGTAATCCGGTCAATCTCTTCAGGAGACGCTTCTCCACGAAAGATCACCTTATGGACCTCTATGTGGTGATCATCAAGATACGCCCTGAATCGGTCTCCAATAATTTGATACACCACTGAATCGGCCATTAATAGGGCTTTGTGACCAAACTTTTCTAAATAAGCGATACTGTCAAATAGGACATCTTTACCTTGTACGTATGAAGCCGGACTACCAAATATCTGAGTCATTTAAATCGCTCCTTACTAATCGTGATTATTTTCACAACACCATCATTATACGATGTGCTATGGACAACCGCAAACATTCTGGTTGCCCCAAATTTTGAGGTGTGCTAAGCTAAAACCAGCTTATCAAATCGTATAAATTTGTTCTCTAGGGTTCCGCCACACGGGTCTGGTCCGAGAGAGAACCTGCGGATCAGTCCGTAGACACGGAAGGGAAAAAGCCTGGGAGATTTTGTCAGTCATTGACAAAATTTCTCAGGCTCTTTTTTTGATAATTGCTGATTTTAATTAAGCAAACAGGAGGTTTTTGATGATGTGGAAACATTGGTTAACCGTCGTTTTGGGCGCGGTTTTTGAAGTTAGTTGGGTGGTCGGATTTAAGCACGCCACAACTCTATGGGCTTGGCTGATAACCGGGGTAGCCGTTTATCTCAGCTTCTACTTTTTGATTCGGGCGAGTCGATCAATTCCCGCCGGAACCGCCTATGCCGTGTTCGTGGGTCTAGGGACACTTGGTACAACCAGCGTCGGCATGTTCGTTTTTGGTGAACCAGTTAGCTGGTTAAAAATTGCATTGATTCTGCTTCTGTTGGCTGGTATCGGCGGACTGCAGTGGACAACCACAAAGGAGGCCAACTAAGATGGCATGGTTATTTCTCATTGGCGCCGGCTTAAGTGAGATGTTAGGCGTCACCTTTATGAATTGGGCACTTCACCGCAAGACGTGGTGGCTGTGGGTCCTGATGATTCTCGCATTTACCCTGAGCTTTGGTGGCTTGGAACTCGCGTTAAAAACCTTACCGATGGGCACCGCCTATGCAATCTGGACCGGAATTGGGGCCGCCGGTGGCGTTCTTACTGGGATGCTATTTTTCGGTGAATCAAAAGACTGGCGTAAACTCGTCTGGGTCGCTGTGATTCTGAGTGCAACGTTGGGTTTAAAATTAATTAGTTAGTAACTTATCGCTTGTACCACTCTTCTCGCAACACCCCATACTTTACTGAATCCCAATAACGACCTTGCCAGTAGCGAACCTGACGCACACGGGCTTCTTCACGTAAGCCCAGCGACTCAGCCAGATGACACATTCGCTGATTACCTGACCACGTGGTTAGACCAATGTGGGGGAGCGGCGTTTGAGTCCATAGCCAGTCAATCCATTGCGATAACGCTGTTCTACCAATGCCTCGTTGCCAACGGTGCTGATCATAAATGCTAATGCCGACATCTAGCCAACGGTTGAGCGGCGTATCATCGTAATATGCAAAAACCATCCCCACCATTTGATCATCTACCCAAATCACCTGACGCCAAGGCCGGTCCACATAGGCCTCGTGGCCGGGTCCAGTTACAAATTCCGCATAGGTTGGCACGTGATCGTGAAAATACGGGCCGTTCCACTGCGTCCATGCCGCTTGCGGATCACGGAAGGCTAATTGCCAAAACGCCGCAACTTCTTCGCTCGCTAAGGGTTTTAACCTGACTGCCATGCGCATCATCTCCTTAATAGCTTTCAGTATAGAAAAAAGATGACCCCACCACAACTGTGAGGTCATCTTTTTGCTATTTAGCTAACTTAGCACCCTTGTCCACGTAAGTCATGGAACCAATCGGACCACTAACGGCTAATTTGCCGTGTTTATAAACTAATTTCGTTACCGCAGCATTCTTCAGCGGTGCGCCCGTGTACTTGCTACCGGCCATGGTTGAGAGATATTCGTTAATGGACATCCCGGAACTAACAACCAGTGCGTTACCGCCGCCCCGCTTTTGCGTAGCCTTGGCGATGGTTAACAATTCCTTAGCCATCCGCTTTTGTACTTGCTTAGAACTTTCTGCTCGGTCACTAGCCACCAGATTGGTCTTTTGGCTATTTTCTTGATCAAGTTTGTAGTAGGCATCCTGTAACAGGTTCCAGTAGTCTTTACCTTGCTTGGCCATCATCTCATCCCCGGACTTGAAGCCGTAAACACCGGCAATTAAAGCATTGTCAGCTGCAATACTGTCACCTTCAAAGCTGCCGTAGCCGCCTTCACGTAAGTATTTGGACACGTTGACCTTAACCTTCTTGTTTCCCGAGTACTTGAGCGCTTGCTTGGCCGTCACTTGTTGCCGGGTCAAATTCCCAGCATAGGCCACTTTGAAAGTCTTGCCCTTCAAGCCGCGTCCCAAGTTGTTGGCAACGGCAATCCCATTGCTGGTCAGTGGGAAGTCGCTCCATCCTTGAACCCGTCCCATCACGTTTCCAGTCGTTTCACCATGCCGCGTTAAATAAATCGTCACGGGTTTAACTGCTGCTTTCTTCTTGGTCTTGGCCTGCGCATTGCTGGGTACCGCCACTAGGGTCAATGCACCAGCAGTCACAGCTAATAGACTAACAACTTTCGTCAATTTCATGGGTGATCTCCTCCGAATCTGAAATGATGTTGCATGGTTAGCGATGCTCTGTTTGACGAGTGACTAAAATCGCCAATGAGGAATCGCTTACATTCTAAAATGTAGCATATTCACTTGACGAGAACAACCATTTTTTTGCGGTCTTGTGGTTCGACCACTTAACGTTTAGGGATTGACTAGTGAGCATGGTATTCGCCGATTTAAGCCAAAGCTACCACGTTCCAATAATCACAGGAACATGGTAGCTTTGACTAGACCTTTCAGGATAGCTTTCTGGCATATATGGAAGTGCCGACCACTAACACAACTGCACCTACCGCCATCGTCAAAACGAAGGCGGCTTGCCCTAAAAGTCCCAATAGAAAACTTAAGCCACCAAAACCAAAGCAAATTCTCGCGGCTAAATGATTCGTTTTTTGCCACACTGCTGGCGAACTTTTAGTTGCCGGAATTCTAATACCATAGAGTCTATTACGCGGTACGTAGGACAGGGGCACTCCTATCAGGGATACGATGATGCCCGCACCGGTCAGATGATCCACAATAGCAGTATTGGCATAGGCAAGCGGCAGGAGCACTAAAATCAAGCAGTAGCTGCCAAAGACCACATTTAGGTCTAGTGAAAATTTCAGTCCACGGTGACGACCATTTACCATAATTTGAAGCAATAACAAGGCCACATAAACCAGCGTAAACGCCCCCAAGACACCAAAACTGGGGCGTGTTTTAGGTAAAAACAAGTAGCGTACCCAAGCCAACGCGAGTATCACCGAATTTACCAACAATATGACCCGCTCCTTTGATAGAGCTACATCTGGTAATAACATGGCTCATCCCCCCTTATTGCTGGCATCGTACTGTTTACGTGACCAAATCGCAATAATTACTTAGCAGATGATTTATTAAATGCACGCAACCAAGGCCCTTTGTGACCTATATGGGTTGACCGCCGTTAAATATCATATATAATATGTTTATCAATACAAAAAGTGGCGACCGTCCGACCGGCCACCACAAGTTCGCAAGTCTAGTGCGGTATTTGGGTTGGGCTACTTCTTTTTAGAAGTAGCTTTTTTATTATCCGATATGCTCTAGCCAAATTGACTATCGCTAAGGATAATACGTAGGTCGCCATGGCGAACGCCACGCCCCCAACACCTTTCTCACTAGTATCGTCATGTTCACCGCCCCCTGGTCTAGAATGTGGGAGGGCGTAACCGACTATCTTGCTAAGTCGTGCTCCGGGTAATTACGCCTTCGTTTGACTGTATCCATTACTATATAGTACTCACTACGAATAAGCAATATATTTTATACTGTATCTTTTCATTATCAAGCTAGCCTAGCATCACAGAAAAGACAACGACTGACGGTCTTAACTTCCGCAATCGTTGTCTTTTGGTATTACTTACCTTTCACATCTACCGAGCCACGCCACTTCAACGCACTTTCTTGGCTAGCGAAATCAACTGTCCATTGACACTCACACCATACGTTGGAATAGGGCCACTAATCACCACAACCGTTGTCTCAGTGGCCGTCAGCTTAATCTCCAACACGCTTTCGGCAATCTTCATCCGGTAGGTTAGCTGCGTCAGTTCTGACGGCAGATGATTGGTAAAGTGAACCACCTCGTCTTGCACGTAGAACCCCGAGAAGCCAGCGACTAAAGCCAACCAACTGCCGCCCAAATTAGCGAGATGCAGACCATCTGCCGTGTTCTTTTGCAGGTTGACCAAATCCATTTGTGCCGTGTCCATGAAATAGCGATAGCCCTTCTCGACATCCCCCATCCGTGCCGCTAAAATACTGAAAATCGAACGCGACAAAGAGGAATCATGCGTGGTCACGCCTTCATAGTAGTGGTACTCCCGCTGCAACTGCTCCGGCGATAAATCCTCTGGAAACAGGTAATCTGCCAGCAACGTGTCCGCTTGTTTGGCAACTTGGTACCGATAGATTGTCAACGGGTGATAGTGGAGCAACAAGGGAAAGTTTTCCGGTGTTGACTGCGCCACCGGCCAGCGCGGCTTGCTCAGAAAACTATCATCTTGCGCGTTGATCTGCTGTTCAGCACTATAAGGCAAATACACGTGCTCTGCCAGATTTTGGAAGGCATCAATATCGGTCGCATCAATCCCAAATTTAGTTAAACCATTGGGGTCCACTTTCAAAATCTCCTGTGCCAGATACGTGACGAGTTCAAAATTGTGTTTAGCTAAGCGATTGGTATAGTAATTATTATTGACCAACGCCGTATACTCATCGGGCCCAGTAACGGTGTGAAATTCAAACCGCTGACTCGTGCCCACCTGATGCCAGGAACCAAACGCTTCCCAGAAATGCGCCGTTTCCAAAATCATTTCAAAGCCACATTGCTTGATAAAATCAATATCGCGGGTAATCTCGTAATACTTACCCACTGCATAAGCAATATCGGCATCAATGTGGTACTGTGCGGTTCCTGCTGGGAAGTAAGCCGAGGCCTCTTCGCCATTGATTGTCCGCCAAGCAAACAAGGCACCTTGGTCGACCCCCAGTGTCCGGGCGCGTTGCCGGGCCTGTGGCAGTGTTTGGTACCGATAGACCAGTAGTTGACGGGCCATCGGCTGATTGGTATAGATGAAGTACGGGAGCATATACATCTCGGTATCCCAGAAGTAATGGCCCTCGTAGCCGGAACCACTGAGTCCTTTGGCCGCAATATTGGTCCGTCCATCACGTCCAGCCGCCTGGTTCAATTGAAAGAGATTGTAGTGAATAGCCAGATCTAACTCATCATTGCCCCCCACCGTGACTTCACTTCGTTGCCAGACATCTTGCCAAAAGTCACGACTATCGGTCATTAATGCCGTTAGCGCCGTTGCTGGAAACGGGAGAGCGGGATCAATTGTATTTTGTTGACCCATCTCCCCCACATAGACTTCATAGCTCAGGTGGTGCGTTGTATGGTCGCTCAAGTCTACTGGCTGCCGCAAGAGACTTCCCGGCGTCGTCAGCATCCCCAAATAGATGGTCACCGATTGCTTGGTCTGCCGCGTCTTAACGTGATACTGCTGCAAGTCTTTTGCCATAAAGGTGGTTTCACAAATGGGCAGCCCGGCAAGTCGCGTCTTGCGGGGATCAGCAGACGGTAGGCTTTCAGCTTCGGCGGGAACCGCAATGGTTTTGTTGACCATCAACCCACCAGCATAGTTACCGGCAAGAAACCCATAATTGACCGCCCAAAAGGCCGTCTGCGTCTGCCCAATCACAGACTGAACACTCATCGCAATCGTTTCACCCTGCCGTGTTTGCAGCGTGTAGTGTTCCGTGAGTTCCCCCGTTGCCAAATCCAGATCAACTTTCGTCCGCTCACTACTGGTAAAGCTGTGTCCGGTCGTTGTCGCCACGTTGATATGGCGAAAGTCGGGTAAATTAAGAATCGTTTGGTGGGCCTTCGCGTACCCCACACCGGCTTCGCCATACGTAATCGGTGCCGTTTCATAGAAGCCGTTGATGAGCGTCCCCGCAATCGGATTTCCCGTGATGGGGTCATTGGCCCGTACCCCGAAGTGCCCGTTGGCTAAGGAAAAGACGGTTTCCAAATAAGCCGGTTGGTGATTGGCCACATCGTGTAGTGTTAAATGATAATCTTGTAACGTCAACATGATCTCCCCCAGTTGTCGGATTTGCACCCGGTTTAAATGAATTTTGCCGCTGTCATCAACGCATCTTCCACGGCGGGGACATTGCCCGTAAAGTTCAAAAAGGCATGGCTGATGCCGCCATAACGGAAGTAGTTAGCATCACCATTGGCGTGCCCCACACGCTTGATGAAGGCTTCTCCCTGTAGGCGGAACGGATCATATTCGCCTACCAGTAAGGTCACGTTGTGAAAGGTCGTTGGATCGGCCAACAATGGCGATAGAAGTGGGGCCGTCAAATCAACGGCTTGATCCGCCACATAGTAACCGCTCATGATGGCATCGAGTTGCTCGAACAGCTGGTAGCTCCGGTGCAACGCGGCCCGTTGTTCAGAAACGATGGTAATCTGGTTATCGTCCCACAAGGGTCCTGGCAGTTCGGATCCTTGAATAACTGTTGGGTAGAACAACACATGACTGGCAATCTCACAAATCCCCATGGACTTGCAGAGTTGGCTAACGCCCAGGGCAATCGATGCCCCAGCAGAGTCGCCACCCAAAGAAATATGGGCGTATTCAGCGGTCATGGCTGCCACCACAGCCAAGCCATCCAGAATGCCGGCTGGATAGGGTTGTTCGGGTGCCAAGGCATAGTCGACATTATAAACCACGCAATTGGCCTGTTCAGCCACAAATTTCAATGCCAGCAAAACATCTTCCGGCGTGCCGCCGTAGTAGGCACCACCGTGAAAATAAATATAGGCTTTGTCCGCGTTCAAATGATCCTCACGGGCAATACGGATGACCCGCACTCGCCGATTCATCGCCACGATCTGTTGCATTTCAACCTTCATGGCTGTTGTGGTTAAGTCCCGCTGACCAGATGTTTCCGTCCCCTGGCGCAGACTGAATAGATCGGTGGGTAACTGCGGATTGGCTTCAATCCCCGCAACGGTTTCCCAAACTAACGGTTCGAAGGTATGCAGTGGGTCCCGTTCTTTAACCCAACTGGTGACTCCATCAGCGATATCGGTCACACCGATCCCCTGTAGTCGACGTAACTCATCGCTGTAGCCCAATGACTGCTTGGTCGTTGTATCATTTAGCATCTTGATTACCCCTCTCGTCTGACACAGCCGTCAAGACCTGGCGGCGATTCCCCGAATTCAAGTTAAGCGTCTTCTTCACTTAATTTCTTCTCAGCTTCTTTAGCCGCCTTTGCTGACGCAATCTTGGACTCATCTAATTGGTACCACAGGTAGAGAATCCCGCCGATCACTAGAGCCAAAACGACCGGTACCCAAATGAAGTTAGTGGCAATAGCGGTAACGGCTTTGGCACCTTGCACCTTAGCCGCAGCGTTAAAGCCACCCCAAGATAGTAACCAGCCGGAAATCAAGCCGGCCAGGCCCATTCCTAGCTTAGCGCCAACCATTGGTACGGCAGATAAAATCCCGGGTTCGTCAATGTGCAGTTCGGAACGCGAGTACTCAACGGTATCAGCAATCATAACAAAGGCAATCGAGAAGGCTGCGCCCATCGCAACTAACGCGATAACATTTCCGATGAAAAGTAACGGAATGTTCTTAAAGGCCATCAGCAATTCCCCGAAGGCAAAGGTCATCATGGCTAAAATCATGACGTTACGGTGCTTCATGAATTTACTGAGGAAAGGCACCGAAACATTCCCAATAACAGCCACAATGACTAAGCCGTTAAAGGCCCCAACTAACGCTGGTTGATGAGAGACATACGTCAGGTAGTAAACCGCGGTCTGTAGCCGCATCATCCAGAAGGTCTGTAATAAGATAAAGCTGGCACTCAAGATGAGCCATGGCTTATTCTTAGCGGCCCCCTTTAAAGAGTCTTTGACTGATAGATGCCCTTTGATTTCAGGAGCATCTTCGGTTTCAGCTACGATATCATCCTTTTCACGGAGGTTAGCAAAGGCGCCTAGGAATAGCGCGATAATGGCGATCCCAATGATGACACCCCAAATCATCCAGCCCTTTTCAGCGTTCTTGCCGCCTAGTTGAGCTACCATCGGCAACGTAATTGCGCCGATTACGGCGGTCCCAATGTTTGTCATGACCATCCGTGCACTGGCTAAATTGGTCCGTTCATCAGGGTCTTTGGTCAAACTCGGTAAAATCGCTGTGATTGGCGTATTAGCTCCGGAATAAACTAAACTAAAGAGCGTGTAGACAACGGAGACCCACGCCAGTTGAATGACTTTGTTGCCGCCAAATGACGGGTTAAAGAAGAGTAACATAGTTAAAATTCCTAGTGGAATCCCGAACCACAAGAAGTACGGCCGTGCCTTCCCAAATTTAGAATGCGTGTGGTCGATTAAGAATCCATAGACCACACCATCAAAGGCATCAATGATCCGTACGACAAAGAACAGGGTACCAGCAAAGGCAGGCGAAATCCCCATAACTGTGGTGTAGTAGAACAGTAGATATAGCCCCACAATTTGCCAAATCAGATTTCCGGCCATATCAGTGGCCCCATAGAAGAATCGCTGTTTCCATAATTGCATCTTACTCATGATAAAAACCTCCCCCAAGATTTGTTAACCATTGATGTAATCGCTTACATATAAAGCATACCGAGGTATCCAGCGGCCGTGAATCCCAAATTCCGACCGCTAACTTACCTTTTCTAACGTCTTGTCACACCTAGCTGAGTTAGTGAGCATCGCACCAATTCTAGCTATCGTCTCTATCATACGCGGTGCGGTTGGCTAAACATGAGTGAGGCCCCTCACTTTGTTGGCCCAGCTAACTCACTTAGGCCGCTATACGTTGGTTGATTAGCTTAGATTTGCACATATTGTATATAAATTTCGAGGGAATTAAAACCCGACAAGTACTGTAATATCAGCGTTCTTTCGGTCTTCAATTCCTTCTATATCCTAATTTAAAGGGGCCCCTTAATAAGACTCTTTAAATATAAAAAATGTATGTTTTGATGAGTATTTTATCATTTTAAAAAAAGACTTCTCTTCCATAAGTACCCATTATCCCCGTCACATCAGCATCAAAAAACTTTCAACTCCCCCATTGACAAATCTAACGGTCATCGCTATTATTAGAGTAACATTAGAAATACATGAACGTATGACTAGGAAGAGTAGCTGTTCTCGCTAAGACAAGAGACCACCGGTAGCTGAAAAGGTGGCTTACAACTGAGCGGCGAAGATGAACCTAGGAGCAAGTCACCGGTGGAAGCTGGTGGCTCGGGTTGAAGCTCGTTATCGCTTCCGACTTTTGGCAACAGAAGTTACGGAGATGGTGGATGTGAATCCACCATGAATCAAGGTGGTACCGCGAGTGAAATCGTCCTTATGTTTTTACATAAGGACGATTTTTATTTTGAGGAGATGTTTTGGGATGCAAAGAAAAGGAACCATTTTGACCGTTGCAGCACTTAGTTTATTAACCCTAGCAGGTTGTGGGAGTCAGTCCAGCAGTTCGAACAACAGTGGCAAGTATGCCGCTAAGCAAGTCCTGAATTGGACCGAATCTTCTGAATTGGCGACCACCGATCTTGCTCAGGCCACCGACACCCTAAGCTTCAACGTGCTACAGAACACCCAAGAGGGTCTGTATCGCTTGAACAGCAAAGGAACGCCGGCTAAAGCCCTCGCTACCAGCACTAAGGTCACCAATGGTGGTAAGACCTACACCTTTAACCTCCGTCATGGCGTGAAGTGGTCCAATGGTGATCCCGTCACCGCCAAAGATTTTGTGTATTCTTGGCAACGAACCGTTAGCCCAAAGACCGCTTCTCAAGACGCCTTTTACCTCTACCAGGTTAAGAACGCCGAAGCCGTCAACAAGGGCAAGAAATCTCTCAGTGCTCTAGGCATCAAAGCCACTGGCAAGTATACCTTGACCGTCAACCTGACCAAACCTGTTTCCTACTTCAAAAAGCTACTCGCTTGGCCCCTGTTCTACCCGGTTAATCAAAATGCCGTGAATAAATACGGTAAGAAATACGGGACCAGCTCTAGCACAACCGTCTATAACGGCCCTTACCGGCTTACCAAATGGAACGGGACCAGCAAGTCATGGACACTTGCCAAAAACAAGACTTACTGGGACAAGAAGGCTGTTCATTTGACCAAGATCAACGAACAGGTCACCGAGAGCACCACCACTAGTTACAATCTTTATAACGCCAAAAAGGTTGATGAAACCTTACTGAGCGGGCAACAAATCAAGAACAACAAAAACAGTAAGGACTTCGTCAAGCGCTTGCCAACCGGTTCACAACGTCTTGACCTCAACGAAAAAAAGGTTAGTGCCTTCAAGAATGTTAATATCCGTAAGGCCCTCTCCTTAGCCATCAATCGGACACAACTCGTTAACGACGTGCTGCAAGACGGTTCCGTTGCCTCCAAGGGCTTTGTTCCTTCTGGCATGGGTAACAATCCGAAGACCGGCGAAGCCTTCAACCAAGAAGCCAGCGTCAAATCCGCTGTTTCATACAACGTGAAACAAGCTAAGACCTTACTAGCCAAGGGGTTGAAACAAACAGGTGATAAGAAGCTCAACGTCACCCTTTCCGTTTCTGATACCGACTCCAGCAAGCAGACGGCCGAATTCATTCAAAGTTCCCTAGAAAAGCTACCAAATGTGACGGTCACGATTAAAACCGTTCCTTACGTCCAACTGATTACTCAGCAAAATAATGGGAATTACGAGTTAACCTTAGCTGGCTGGCAATCCGTCTTCGCTGACCCAATCAACTTCCTCGATGTCTTCGAAGCCGATTCTAGCTACAACACAACCGGCTGGAAGAACAGCACTTATGACAAGCTCCTTGATGAAGCCGAGAACGTTTACGGTAACCAACCAGAAAAGCGGTGGGGAAAACTGGTCGCCGCTGAACAAGTCTTGATGAAGAATCAAGGAACGATTCCCTTGTACCAAGCTGCCAAGTCACAACTCTTACGTAGCAACGTGAAGAGCGTCGTTTATAACCCAGCCGGTGTGCCCTATGACTGGAAGACAACTTACATTGCTAAATAGTCACTTTGTCCAATCCAGCTACGATCCCCTCGTAGCGCATCCGATTGGCAGGCGTCAGCCAGCATTACCATGTCTTTCTTAAGATAGTAAAAACAGGTCTTAACCGGCGTTTGAAGTGCGCACTGGTTAAGACCTGTTTTTATTGTCTGTGGACCCATTCATGTCTGACTGGTCAAGACAGTTGTTGAGTTAATAAGTAATATCCGACAACGCATGGGTCCGTAATGGCTTCCGGAACGCATAGACGTTAGTTCCATCGGCACGTAACCGTAATGCCGTGACTTTTTTACCTAAGACCTTGACGTTCACTTTGGTTTTACCCAAAGTCATCAACGTTTCGCTATCATCAATCCGGGCCTTCACCCGGTAAGTAACCTTCTTTTTGTTGTTAACCTTTTTACTGTAAGTCGTGGGGAAAGCCGCACTCAATTGCCACTTTAATGAAGTTAATTGCTTCTTAGTCGTTGAGTAGACCTTATAGCCCATCTTCTTACTAGTCAGATTCATCTTAACCAGTGCGTAAGTTGTGACCTTATCTTCGGTATCGCTCCCGCCGTATATGTACCACGTTCCGCGGTAACTCTTTGGTAACGTCGTCTTGCTGGCAGCATTAGCGGTCGTACTGCTGACCATGGCAAACACCCCTAGACTGGCTGCCGCTAAAACAATTCCTTTTAATCCTTTTTTCATCGTATCTCCACTCCTTTTAATACAAGACATCGTCGCCCCAAGCGTGCGTCTTGTTTAGACTACGGAAAGCATACACGACATCATCTTCGCCATCGTCAAATGCTAACGCCGTCGTTTTCTGCCCCTTTACTTTAACCTTGGTCAAACTAAATTTCCCCAAACTAGCGTTATCTGTCGCCGTTCGAACCTTGTAGCTAACCTGATGTTTTTTAGTCGTTTTAAGTTGGTACGTCACCGCACTTTGCAGCGTCACTTGGGTTGTTAAATCACTCAAATTGGCGTTCTTCGTGACATTCAGTTGTGTCGCTAAGCTGGTATCAGCAAGCGTTAGTCGCGCCGTATAATAATAGTTGACGTGATGATGCTTCGTCTTACCGACGTACGCCACCCAGTCCCCTTGATAATCCGCTGGCAATGTGGCAGCCTGCGCCGTTTCATGTCCCATTCCGGCTAAGTTGAATGCCGCAAGTCCCGTGATGACACCCACTAATAGTTGTTTGCGCATAGTAGTCCCCTGCTTCCTTCATTGATTTGTGATTCGATTCATTAATTCAAAGATAATCCAACCAGGTTAACAAGACAAGGGGTTTTTAAATTATTCATAAAATGAATATCGATTACTAGTGGGTTTTTTCCTTATTTATCTCTCACAACCAGTGACCTGTCCCGTTTAGCCGTTCAAAAAATGGCGCCTAACTACTCCTTCTGGCGGGGCATCGTTAGGCGCCTAATAATCGGCTTAGTTTTCAATGAAACGAACACTTTCTCGGGTCACTACCGTAATGGGCGTAATCTTAGGTGGCTGTTGTTGGGCCGTTGTCAGTTGTTCCACCCCGGCAACGCCCATATCATAGAAGCTCTGGGAAACACTAGACAGTTGTGGCTGAACCAGTTCACACAACTCGGTACCGTCAATTGCCATGATTGACAAATCATGCGGCACCGTCAAGCCAAAGTCACGCGCCTGATTGAGTACGCCAATCGCCGCCATATCACTACCAGCCAAAACTGCCGTTACCTGTGGCACTTGACCGTAAGCCCGCATCGCGGCTTGACCTGCCACGTAACTATAATCTCCCGGTTGAATCCAAGCGGGATCTGGCGTGATCCCTGCTTCCGTTAAGGCTTGCGTATACCCCGCCAACCGTAACTTTCCCGTGTGGGCATGCACACTGTCCACCGCGGCGAGGCCAATCTGCCGATGACCTTGCGCCAATAGCGCCTGTGTTCCTTGATAGCCAACTTGCCAATCATCTGAGGTGATAAACGGCAGCTGATCCTCTTCAAAAGAAATCGACAAAAAACAATACGGGATCTGTGCCGCCTGTAAATAGGTTAAGTTGTCAGCTGACAAGTCCACCGACAACAATAAGATCCCCCGAACGGGCCGTTCAATCACCGTGGTCAATGCGCGACGCTGCTGCTTCGGATCGGCATCCCCAGCATACAAAATGATCACATTCAATCCTTGACGATAGGCTGCATCCTGAATACCTTCAATGATATGATTCGCAAAATTAGTTTTCGTTGAATTGACAATCGCCGCAATGACGTGACTTTGCTGGGTCACTAATTCGGCCGCGGCCGTATTTTTCTGATAACCTAACGTGGTTGCTGCTGTCTGCACCTTAGCGGCCGTATCCGCACTAAAAAAAGCCGTCTTGTTGGCTAATACACGTGATACCGTGGCCGGTGACACCCCGGCCAACTTCGCAATATCCTTGATGGTTGCCGCCATCCGACCACCCTACTTTCCTTAATCTTTGCTTTCATTTTACCGTTAACCCAGCGAAATAACAAAGGGTAACCCCAAAAATTCATCATTTTTACACAAACGTTTGTCTTTCTTTCGTAAAGGCATTGCAAACGTTTGTGTAAAATGCTAGAATTCATTTTGAAAACGGTTACTTAAATTCAAAAGGAGGCACTCCTATGGCACAAACGACACCCATAGAATCGACAGACGCCACGCCGGCTGCAACCAGCCACAACGCGCTGCCGAAAATTTCATTAAAAACAATTTTCGCCATGACCTTTGGTTTCTTCGGGGTCAATATGGCTTTCTCTTTGCAATCATCCCAAATGGGGCGGATCTTCCAAACCATTGGTGCCGACCCCACCAAACTCGGATTCTTCTTTCTCTTACCACCATTGGCGGGCATGATTGTCCAACCACTAGTCGGTAAGTACTCCGATATGACGTGGAACCGCTTCGGGCGGCGGATGCCCTACTTACTGATTGGGGCCCCTATCGCTGCATTGGTCATGATCCTCTTGCCTAACGCCGGTTCATTTGGCTTTGGCTACGCCTCATTGGCTGCGCTATGGTTCGGCGCAGTCGCCATTCTTTTCATGGATTTATCCTCAAACGTTTGTATGCAACCCTTCAAGATGATTATTGGCGACATGGTCAACGAAGACCAAAAGGATTTGGCTTGGTCTTGGCAACAGTCCTTCTCCAATCTGGGGGGCGTGTTAGCTACCATTTTCCCATTCGTGTTAACCTGGTTCGGGGTTTCCAATGTGGCGCCTAAAGGGACAGTTCCCATGTCCGTTCGACTAGCCTTCTACATTGGTGCCGGTATTTTATTATTAACGTCACTGTACACGATTATTTCGGTTAAAGAATACGATCCCGAAACGTACAATCGTTACCACCACGTCAAGACCCAAGCTAAGCAAAAAACGGCGAGTCTCTGGCATTTAGTTAAGACAGCGCCCCGCGCCTTTTGGGAAGTCTCCTTCGTCCAACTCTTTGACTGGTTTGCCTTTCAATACCTATGGACCTACGGAACTGGGGCTATTGCCGCTAATGTTTGGCACACTGCCGATGCCTCTTCGGCTGGCTATCAGGCGGCCGGTAACTGGTTCGGGATTCTCTCATGTATTCAAGCATTAGCCGCCGTTGTTTGGGGCTTTGCCGTTCTATCACGGACAAAACCCGCCCAACGAAAACTCTGGTTCCGGATTAGTCTAATCATGGGTGGCGCTGGCTTCATCTGGATTTTCTTCATCCACTCCCAATACCTGTTGATCCTGCCATTCTGTCTTATCGGAATCTGCTACTTAACCATGCAGACCCAAGCCCTGTCCCTATTTACAGAATCACTGAATGGTGAAAATGAGGGCGCTTACCTCGGCTTGTTCAACTGTGGCATTTGCTTACCACAAATTATCGCTTCACTCTTGAGCTTCGCTATCTTCCCAGCAATTGGTCAATCCATGCCTGGTATGCTCGTCATTGCCGGTGTGGCACTGCTCTTAGGCGCCGTTGCTGTCAGTGTGATTCATCCTAAATTGTCCGCAAACTTATAATCTTACAGGAGGTTTTATTTATGACTAAAAAATGGTGGCAAAATGCCGTCGTCTATCAGGTTTATCCACGTAGTTACCAAGACAGTAACGGCGATGGTATTGGTGATCTCGCGGGCTTGACCCAACGACTGCCCTACATCAAGCGACTAGGCGCTGATGTGATCTGGCTCAACCCAATCTACAAGTCCCCTGACAAGGATAATGGCTATGATATTAGTGATTATCAAAGTATCCAACCAGCCTACGGCACCATGGCGGACTTCGATCATTTATTAGATAGCGCTCATCAGCAGGGCTTGAAGCTCCTCATGGACTTGGTCGTTAACCATACATCCGACCAACACGATTGGTTCCAACAAAGCCGGCAATCTAAGGACAATCCGTATGCTGATTACTACATCTGGCGTGACCCAGTCGATGGCCATGAACCCAACAACTGGGGGTCATACTTTAGCGGCTCCGCTTGGACCTTTGAACCTAAGCGTAACCAGTATTACTTACACTTATTTGCCCCCGGTCAACCTGACTTGAACTGGGAAAATCCTCAGGTTCGCCAAGAGGTCTGGAACCTGATGCGTTTCTGGTTAGACAAGGGCGTTGACGGCTTCCGGATGGATGTCATCAACTTAATTTCTAAGCCAGCTGGTTTACCAGATGCTCCTCAAGCTCCCGGTGCCGCTTACGGCGATTCTCAACCTATCGTTTCTGATGGGCCTAAGCTCAACGATTATCTGCGCGAAATGAATGACGAAGTCTTGTCCCACTATGACGTGATGACCGTTGGCGAAATGCCCGGCTCAACGCCTAAAGACGCGATCACTTATACCGGGCTGAACGCCAACGAACTCAACATGGTCTTCCAATTTGAACACGTCGGCCTATCACCTAACCCCGATGCGCGACTGGGCAAATGGAACGCGGTTCCCGTCAAATTAACGGAACTCAAGGACAGCCTCTCCCGCTGGCAAACGGCATTGGATGGCAAAGGTTGGAACAGTCTGTATTGGAACAACCACGATCAACCCCGTGCAGTCTCCCGCTTCGGTAACGACACACCAGAATTCCGTGAACGTTCTGCCAAAATGTTAGCTACGACCCTGCATATGATGCAAGGGACCCCCTACGTCTACGAAGGGGAAGAACTGGGCATGACCAATGTGCACTACACCCAATTGGATCAGTATGAAGACCTTGAGAGTCTGAACGCTTATCATGAATTGGTTGATGACCAACACATTGTTGACCAGCCAACCATGTTGAAATACCTCAGTCACATCTCCCGCGATAATGCGCGGACACCGATGCACTGGGACGATTCTACCAATGCGGGCTTCACAACCGGACAACCATGGTTTGCTTTGAATCCCAACTACCCAACGATTAACGCGGCGGATCAGCTCGATCAAGACGATTCCGTCTTCAACTACTACCGGCGCTTAATTACTCTGCGGCACAGCAGTGACCTAATTGTTCTGGGGTCCTATGAAGAGCTGGACCCCGAAGACGACCAAGTCTTTGCCTACAAGCGTCATTACCAAGGGCAAACGCTACTCGTGATGAGTAACTTTACCGATCAAACCGTTACTCGCGACTATGGGCAAGCTGAGGCTAGTGAACGGTTAATTGGCAACTACGCTGATGATCAAGGAACCACGCTCCGTCCATATGAAACGAAGGTTTATGTGTTTAAGTAAATTAGTATGCCTAAAACAGACGGTTGACTGACCGCCTGTTTTTTCAACTCTAATCCTAAAGTCTCGATTAACCCATTAAAATTTCCAACACAAATAACTTGCTATGGTGCCAACACCATAGTTTATACTAGCCTTAAATCTTGAAAGAAGGTCATCGTTTGAAAACTATTGCGATTGATAAATACGGAACTGCCAAAGAATTCTACGCGGCTGAAATGCCCCAACCGGTGCCACAAGCTGATGAAGTTTTAGTCAAAGTCCATGCTTTTAGCATTAACCCCATGGATATTGCTGGACGTATGGGCGCTCTTGGCGCACCTTTCACTGATCTGTGGTCCTTCCCATTAGTTCTGGGATGGGATTTTGCCGGAACTGTCGCTCAAGTTGGTGATCAAGTCACTGGCTTTGCTGTCGGGGAGGCCGTCTTCGGTTCAGTTGCATCCGCCCATGCTGCTAACAACGGGACTTATGGTGAATACGTTGCCGCTGGAACTAAGGAACTGGCCCACATACCGGCTGGACTTTCATTCGATCAAGCGGCCGCACTACCGATTGCCGGGATGACCGCCTACTATGGCATGAAGCACAACCTTAACCTCCAAGCTGGCCAAAAGATTTTGATTCAAGGTGGTGCCGGCGGGGTCGGCCTCTTTGCTGTCCAAATTGCGAAGGCTTTTGGGGCCCACGTAGCAACGACTGCCAGTGAGAATCACCGCGAAATGCTGGAACAGCTTGGAGCGGATGAAGTCATTGATTATCATCAAACTTCTCCCGCAGAGGTTTTACATGATTATGACGCCGTCTTTGATACTGTTGGCGATATTGAAACGGGCTTGAAAGTGCTTAAAGCCGATGGTCAATTGGCAACCATTGCTGGTCAACCAACTCCTGAACAACAACACGATCAACAAAAGAAAGTCGCCTTTCAGTTCACCAATGGCTCATCAGCGGACTTAACCGCATTGGCCGGCTTGGTAACAAGTGGCAAAATTAAGTTAACGCTTGATGTCCATGATTTCACTGTGGAAAATGTCATTGCCGCTCATGAAACAATCGAAGCTCATCACACGACTGGTAAGATTGTTATTCACGTTACTGATTAAAGATTATTTGCTAGTCGCATAAAAAGCGATGAGACCACTCCTAATATTACGGATGGTCCCATCGCTTTTTATATTGGTTTTATTTTAAAACAGTCCTAGATCACTCACAAATAGCGCACTAGTTACTTCACCGTTTGCTCCAATGAGGCCGCCCGTAATAACTGCCATGATACTGGCAACTTTAGCGTTTGAATTTGCCCTTGTAGTAAGGCAACCGTATCATGCGTTAACTTCTCTGCACGAGTATGGCACGGTCGTTGCTGATCGCAAGCTGCGGGCTGTTGGAACAATTGCTGGTATAAGCGGCGTAAAGTGGCCTCGCCAATGGGTTGGAACAACTGGTGTTCAGTGAGGCCCGTTTCTCGCAACCAGCAGACTGTCTGACTCACCACTCCTGACAAGGCGGTACTGGTGAACGCTTGCCCCTTAGCCGTGACCACTGCCAACCCCATCAGACCAGCCACCGTTGCTTGTGGGGTTGCGTGACTCAACATCGCCAGATCTAACAGGAGATATCGGGCTGTCGGTAACGGCCTTGGCGCCAAGGCTCGTGTCAGTTGGTCATTCAATCGGCTATAAATGGTGCCTCCCAGCCGATCAAGTAACTGTGCTGGATCAGCCTGCGCGATGATTTGCATCTCGTCGGTCGCGTCGTCCACTACGAGTAGGTCGCGGGCCTCCCAGCTAAAAGCCGGCAACAACGTCTGCGGTTGCGGGGTCCACTCGCCTAACGGGACAAAATCTGCCCCGGCTAGTTGGCTATTAAATTGCCGCATCATCGTCACCTCCTTAACCTATGCTGAGTGTACCCCCTTCGACCAACTTGAAGGCAACTCATTTGTTGATTACCGGAGACAAATTCTTGCGACGTCCGCAAATTCCGAGTACTATATAGCTTAACACTTCGAGTTAGTGGAACGCTAACTCATTTAAAGGAGGACCCGCCATGTCCTATACGATTCACGAAGTTGCCCAAAAAATGGGCATTTCGACCTATAGTATTCGCTACTACCATGACCACGGTATGTTGCCGTTCGTCCAACGCGATGAGAATAATAATCGGGTTTTTAGTGACGATGACTTAGAATGGTTGAACATCATTGTTTGCCTACGAGCCACTGGAATGCCGGTTGAACGCATTCAACACTACTTAGACTTGGTTCAGGAAGGTGAAACAACCGTTCCTGAACGCTACGACATGATGAAGGCCCAACAGGAGCGCACTTTGAGCGAAATCTCGGATTTACAGAAACATTTGTCGACGATTAACTTCAAGGTCGATCATTACGCTCAGATCATGGAGAGTCATGAACCCGATAGCTTTGTCCCCTCGAATCTCCGTGAAGACTCGGCTGACCAAACGGCTTAGTCTAGCGATCACTTCACCAAATTTTGATTTCACATCTAAAAAACGCGCTCTTCCGGTAATTAGTCTGGAAGAGCGCGTTTTTTATCTCGACAAGTATTATTGGCTACTGTCCATTAACCTAATCAGCACATTGTTGAGTCGGAAACAATGCCCTGTTATAATAGGAGCTGTCGAAACGGAGGAGTTCTTATGGATACGCAAATTCAATTTCTGGCTGAACTTAATCAATTAATGGATAAGCTATCATTTTTAAGTCGTGACCAACTCAAGGTGGCCTTAAAGGGCTATAAAGCCGCCGAGGTCCACACCATTGAATTCATCGGTCAGCATCCTGATACGAACGCCACAACCATTGCCGATGCACTCTACGTAACCCGAGGCGCTGTCAGCAAAATGACCAAGCGTCTTATCGACCGGGGATTAATTACACGCTATCAAAAGCCTGACAATCAAAAGGAAACTTATTTTCAGCTCACTCAACAGGGGCAAACAATCTTTGCCACACATGAACGACTTACCCGGCAGTTTATGCAGCGAGATATGCCCGTTTTTGATGAAAATCCTCAGGAAGTCGCAGCTACACTCAATTTTCTTCACGAATACAATCAGTTTCTGGATCAACAAGTTGAGCAGCAAAAATAGTCGCCAGTTTAACTGGGGACTATTTTTTTATCTATTTTTTGTTGACAAGGAAACAAAACGTGTTATTATTGTTTCCATTACAACATTAATAAGGAGCATATCATGTTAGCTATTATCCAACATAACTTTACAGGAATCGACGGCCTAACTGTCGGCCAGCGGCCGCGACCACATTTAATCGCCGAAGGAGTCTTAATTGCCATGGAAACTCTGCCAGTGGTTCCCAGTGACTGGCATAAAGAAACTAATCTTCACGCAACCGCTGAACAGGCGGCACAGCTTCCCCGAGTCATCGGTATTGGCGGTGTCGGCACGGTAATTGCCGTTGGTCAGCACCGGGACCAACAGTTGCTAAACCAACGCGTGCTGGTCATGCACCCGCAAGGCTCTTATCAAGAGGTCATCTGCAATACCAATCCAGACTGGCTCTTCCCACTGCCAGACACGCTGTCCAATGAGGCGGCGGCTACACTAACGGCCGGTCCCGGAACCGCCTTAGTCTTAGCCAACTTCATTAAACAACATCCGAGTGACCAAATTATGATGACCGGCGCCAATTCCGTCATCGGCCTCATCCTTTGCCAATTACTTGGCCCAGCCTACCCAGGACTAACGCCTATTGTCAGTCCCGCCAGCCAAGCCTATTTTCATCACATTCTTCCCGACTTTCCTTGCTACCTAGCCAATCACGTTAAAACAACGACCGGCCGAAGATTACTTGTCGATATCGCTGGATCACCTCGACTATTACAGCAACTAAGTGCCACCCAACACCCTGCTGAAATCGTGTCCATTGCCCTACAGTCCACTGAATTAACCGTCCCCTTCACGTTTGTCCACGAGGACTTTGATCCCCTTATTTATCAGCACTTCATTCAAGACGTCACCGAGCAAAAACTACAGCTACCCATTGACAGAAGCTTTACTTTCATGGATACCCAACTCGCCCAACACTACGCTAAAGATACGCATAGTCGTGGACGAGTACTCGTCGATTTACGTCACTAACCGAAAGGACTTAAAATTATGCCAACTTTTAAAGAACTACTTAACCAAAACTGCTTTTCAACCGATCCCGACCTGCAACGTCAGGCCGCCCTTATGCTTGAACAACGCTACAACTGTGAAATCAATTGCCTTGAAATCGACCCTAGTGTTCAGTTTGCCCATCACGCTCGCGGTAGTATTGTCATTGCTGCTAAGCTCTGTGCCGGAGTTGTTATTTTTCAGAATGTCACGATCGGTTCTAACCAAAAATTTAACCGCCTAACAAATCAGTGGGAGAATCTGGGTAATCCGGTACTTGGCGAGCAGGTTGTGGTCGCTGATGGTGCCAAGATTCTTGGTCCTGTCATTATCGGGGCTCAGGCCGTCATCGGCGCCGGTGCTATTATTACTAAAGATGTTCCGGCCAACAGTCTGGCCTATGGTGTCAATCAGATCAAACCTAAAGATCCCCAATTTGACCTCATTTTTCATGACCCGATGCCTCAACGTGATCAGCTTATTCAAGCTTCTAAGTCCGTCATCAATCGGTATCACGCCACGATTAGCTAACAAAAAGGACTGTGCGACTGCACAGCCCTTTTATGGTATTTACAGATGTCACTAAGTCCTAAGACATCTTCTTTTCAAAACCCTCCATTGGCGCCGCTTCATTTTGATAATCAACGGCGACATTCGGATCAGTGGTAAAGTGCATCACTGAATAGAAGGCCCCTTTCAAGTAATCCTGCATGGCCCGTGGAATGGCTAATTCATCAAGTTCTGACGGTGAAATTTGGTAGCGAATGCTGGCCTCATCACCATCCACAATCTTTTCAACCCACTGGGGTTCCCGAATAAATTCACGCCCCATGGCAACTAAATCAGCACCCATTTCCAAGACCGCTTCCGCATCGGTAGGCTTTTCAACCGAGCCCACCCCAATCAGTGGCTTACGACCAGCTAACTGTTGGACCAATTGCTTCAGAATTGGTTCGTGATCCGTCTTATCATTTAGCGACGTCCGGTGTGCAGAGCCCATTGAGGTATGCACGTAATCGACTGTGGAATCGCCCAACATATCGACAAAGGCTAAGCTATCAGCCAAACGAATCCCCGGTGTTTCGATTTCTTCTGGTGAAATTCGGTAACCTAGTAGGAACGGCCGATCAGCGTACGTATCAATGGCCTGCTGTGAACTGGCAATGACGGCCTTGGCAAAACCCATTCGTGCGTCACGGTCGCCACCCCATTTGTCCGTCCGGCGATTTGAATTAGGGGAGAAGAACTGCTGTAGTAAATAGGTATTGGCTCCATGCAGTTCAACACCATCGAATCCAGCGGCAATTGCTCGCCGTGTCGCTTCACCAAAAGCCACAATAATCTCATCAATTTCGGCAGCCGTCAGCTCACGCGGTGTCTGTGAGTCGGGTGGAAAGACGGCCTTAACTGCACTGGCACTAACCGGCTGTTCCCCCCGCAAGATACTATCGTTAGACTTACGACCCGCATGGAAAATCTGCAGGATCGCCTTCGTGCCGCCACGCTTCATAGCATTAGCTAGCCGACTGAGCCCGTCAATATCCCCATCATCGGCAATCGACAGTTCGCCTTCGAACCCCTTACCACTCGCGATAACGTTAGCAACCTCGCCAATAATCATCCCAGGGCCACCTGCCCGCACATCATAAAACTTAATCTCATCGTTGGTGACATGCCCATCGTAGAAGCTGGACATGGTGGTCGTTGGCGACATCACCATCCGGTTCTTCAGGGTCACACCGTTCTTAAAAGTATAAGGTTGCATAAATTGGTACGTCATGAGTTAGTTCCACCTTTCTGGTCTGTACACGTTTGAATTGCCTGTAAAATTGGTCGTAACGTTGCCCCAGTGGCCGTCAATGCCCACTGCTCATCGGCTCGCCGCCAAATGAGTTGGTGCTGCCACAGTCGGAGTAAGGCCCATGGCAAACAACCACTGGTCACGCGTTGTCGTAAATCACGCGTTGTCACGGGATACTCGCTCAGCTGTAGTAAAACCTGCCACTGCACCGGGCTACTGATCAACGCTTGAATCTCTTGTAATCCATGGATTGTTGGTTCCATCGGCCACCTCCTTAACAAGACCTAGCATACCCGCCCATAACCTCAAAAAAAAGAAGGCACTTTAAAGTGCCTCCGTTGGTTGGTTTAAAATTTGATTGAATCCACTGTGCCCGTTTCTAATTTCCATATCTGGCACCTCACTAGCTCGTTGTTCTCCCCACACCGACATCTGCACAAGGATTTGGCCTAAAGATCGGCCCAAGTCTGTCAATGCATAGACCACTTTGAACGGCGCGCGATCCCCATAAATATGACGGACGATCACACCATCACTTTCCAACTCACGTAGTTGCTGGGTTAAGACCTTTTGCGAAATAGCGGGAAGCTTCTGGCGCAAATCACACGTCCGTTGCGGCCGATTACCGAGATGGCATAAGAGTTGGGGTTTCCATTTACCACTAATCACACCGAGCGTTGCCTCGACACCATTGTTGTATGACTTCTTCACAAAATAACCTCCCAGCGTTTTCTTCCATTTTAACCACTAAAAGACCTTTTGGGGAGTAGGCACTTTTTAGTAACCATTGAAGAATCCCCGCAGACGTGTAGAATTAACACCAATTTAATGGTTTGGAGGGATTGTTATGCAAAAACCAACTCAATTACATCCCGGCGATACGGTGGCTATCGTCAGCCTGTCCAGTGGCGTTCTTGGCGAAGACTTCGCGGCCCATGAATTAACCCGGGGCCAGCAACGACTCCGCGAGCTAGGCTTGATTCCCATCATCATGCCCAATGCCTGTCGGGGCTTGGCTTATCTAAACGCCCATCCCGAAGCACGGGCCGCTGACTTGAAGCAGGCCTTTCTTGACGAGCATATTCACGGTATTATCTGTGCAATTGGTGGCGAAGATACCTTCCGTCTAGCGCCTTACCTATTCAATGACCCCGACTTCATCACCGCCGTCCAACAGCATCCCAAGTTGTTTACCGGATTCTCTGATACGACGGTAGATCATTTGATGCTCCGCCGGTTGGGACTGGTCACCTATTACGGGCCTAATCTGCTTAATGACTTAGCCGAGTTAGGTCCCGACTTATTACCCTATACCCGTCAGACCTGGGCCCACTATCTAGCTAATCCCCAAACCACCGCGATTACCAGTAGCCCTGTGTGGTATGAAGAACGCACCGACTTTTCGGTGGCGGCACTTGATACTCCCCGAGTTCAACATCCCGAAACCCGGGGGTACGAAGTTCTGCGGGGGACCGGACACGTACAGGGACGCTTACTGGGCGGCTGTATCGACAGTCTTAATAGCCTGCTGACCGATACGCGTTACCCCGAGGAACCCATCATCAACCGTAACTATCACATTATGCCAAGCCCCAGTGAATGGCACGATAAAATTCTGTTCTTGGAAACCAGTGAAGAATGCCCCACGCCAGCAGCCTACCAAACGATGCTCCAAAATCTTAAATGTGCCGGAATTCTAAGTGAAGTTCGGGCCATTATTACGGGCAAGCCCCAAGACGAACGGTACTATACCGACTATTGTCGCGCCCTTTTAACGGTTACGCAGGACCTTGACTTACCAATCATGACCAACCTAAACTTTGGCCACGCTTATCCCCGCACCGCCCTACCTTACGAACTATTGGCGACGGTGGATTTGGACGCACAGACACTAACCATCGACGAGCCTTACTTTAGGACCACTGATTAACTGTTTATGAATACAGTCGGATACAGTCTTCAACCAGGTCAAAGAAGCCATCATGATTAATCTTTTGGCCGATCTTGGCGTTAGGTTGTTGCTTTAAAACGTTGTTTTCATCGCAAACCGTTCGACCATAACAAGGCCCCCGGTTAATATCGACCACCACAAATTCATCCTGCGTTTCAAAGAGATCGGGATCGATTAGATACCCAATGGTCGTGGCATCGTGAATTGGCCCGGCTTCCAATCCAAATTCTTCATACTGCGTTTTGAGTGTAAACCGCAACATATCACCAAAGAGTTTCCCCGCCTTATTACCAACCGCTTCCATGCGATCAATGATATCTGGCGTACAAACGGTTTGATTGGTCAAATCAAGCCCCATCATGACGATTGGCACACCTGATCTAAAGACAACGTTGGCGGCCTCAGGGTCAGCGTAAATGTTAAATTCAGCCGATGGCGTAAAATTACCGGTTCCATAGGCCCCACCCATCATCACGATTTCTTTAATCTTAGGAATAATCAGTGGCTCCGCACGCATGGCACTCGCAATATTAGTCATTGGTCCGGTTGGTACCAAAGTAATGTCACCATCACTAGCTAACAACGTATCGATAATGAATTGAACTCCATTTTTAGTTGCTGGTTGCCGGTTTAATTCGCCAAAGACGGGACCATCTAACCCAGTAGTTCCGTGAACGTTACCGGCTACTACTTGGTCTCGCACTAAAGGCTGTGGCATCCCCGGATAAATTTTAACGTTCATTTCTAATAATTGCGCGACATTCAAACCATTGCGGACCGTTTTCGCTAAGGTTTGGTTCCCCGCCACAATCGTAATCCCTAATAAATCAATGCTGGGGTGGGCATATGCCATTAGCATCGCCACCGCGTCATCATGTCCCGGATCACAATCTAAAATAATCTTTCGTTTTGCCATCATTGCTTCCTCCCATTCTTTGTAAGCCCTTACTTACTGATTGAATTATACCCAGTATCTTGCTAGACTAACTATGAGAAATCTCATATTAGGAGTAATCATGGTCAAAATTAATGATGCCAATTTAGTGAAACAATTTATCCTTAATAGCCATTACTTAGCCCAATTTTCAACGGATATCACCGCACAAACCCAACTGATTAAATTTCCAGCCCAGTCATTTATTGTCAAAGAATCGGCTACGCCTGAATATATTTATTATCTCGTGAAGGGGCGCGCTAAGCTTTATGATGTTATGGCTAATGGTAAAGTGACACTCATCGATTTCTTTACCCCGCCTTGTTTTATTGGTGAAATGGAACTCATCAATCCAGCAAGCACGCCTTACAGTGTTCAAGCGATTGAAGACTGCTGGTGTCTGGCCGTATCCATTCGGGACAACCAATCACAATTGCTCAATGACCCTGTCTTTTTAAAGCACGTTTGTATTTACTTAGCGCAAAAGAATACCCGCAATATCGAAACGGCTTCTCAGAATCAATCCTTTAGTTTAGCGGAACGGCTAGCGGCATTTATCTTATTAACCACGTATCATCATTATGCTGAAAAACATACTCAGGTTGCCGCTTATTTAGGCGTGTCATACCGCCATTTGCTGTACGTTTTAGCTCAGTTTGTTAAAGCCGGATACCTCGTCAAAGATAAGCCTGGGTATCTAGTAACCAATGGAACCGCCTTACAAGAACTAAGCCGTGACGTAACTAACTCCAACCGTTAACTAATAAATTACCGCCAATCAACATAAAAACTGCGAACTCAAACGCGTTCGCAGTTTTTATGTGCCCCGACTAGCTAGCCGGTACAACCATCACATCCGTATCAACAATCCCGAATTGCTGACGCATGGCGGCCTCAATCTCTTCGCCAAGCTGGTAACTGTCCTGCACTTCCATATGGGCATCCACCGCGATTACCAAATCCAGCGTGACAACATTCCCATTATAGTGGGCCTTTAGTTCCATCACCTGTTGGACTGCCGGAAACGCCAGCGCTGCTTGCCGAAATTGGTCTTCCACCTGTGGGTCAAAGTAGTCCGCCAAATTCAAACTACTCTCACGGAAAATTTTAATGCCCGATGTCAGGATAAAAATCCCCACTAAAATACTGGCAACGCCATCCAACCAATCGAGCTTGAAGATCAACGCCCCACCGATAGCAACTAACGTTCCCAGACTGGTAACCGCATCGCTCAAACTATCTTGCGCCGCCGCTGTTAAAGCCGCATTTTTTAAACGACGACCGGTTTGCCGATTAAGCCACCAGACGCCTAGCATGATGACTGCGGCGATTCCAGCTCCCAATAGTGTAATGGGTTGGGGTACTTCTTGACTAGCCGGATGCATCAAGCTCCGGATCCCGCTATAGATAACACTTGCCGCGATCGCAATCATGACAATCCCCGTAATCATGGTGAAGACCGTTTCGTAGTGAAACCGCGTCAATTGAAGTCGCTGACCATCCTGCTCTAAATCTTCTGGTAGCGGTTGACCCATCAAGTCATCGTCATCAATATCACGAGCAATATGGATACCCACGAATAACAATACGGAGGAGATAATCCCGGATAAATTGTTAAAGGCATCCGCCCGCAAGGTTTGCGAATGACCAATAATGGCTAAATAAAACTCAATCACCGAAATGGCTAAATAAGCGCCGACATTCAACAATAAATGTTGTTGGGCGCCCCGGAGTTTTTGTAATTCTTCTTGTTGGCGGGCGTGCCACGTAGCTTGCTCCTGCTGTCGATGTTCATTTAAATCTTTCATCTCTAAGCCCTCTTATGTTCTGATTATCTCTATTATACCCGTTAACGTCGTCACAATCGTCAAGCAGGCAAAATGTTCGTGCGAACGGCCTTATTGTATATTTTTTCATTAATGCCACTTTCTGTTGAAAGCGGTAAAAATACTGACAGTAAAATTAATCATTACGGTTTAAATCGCCGACAAATTAGCACTTTATTGCACAATTAAGGGACTTTTACCCAAAAACGATTGCAAACTGTAAATTTATTAGTTATAATTGCATTGTGAAATTGGTACTAATTGTTTTCAAAACTTCCGAAAGAAGGCATTTGTATAATGGCTGAACGTAGTTATGACTTTCTGATGCCCAGCGTCAATTTCTTTGGCCCTGGTGTCATTAGTAAGATTGGTGATCGAGCAAAGATGTTAGGGATGAAAAAGCCCGTTATCGTCACGGATAAGTTCCTTGAAGGTTTAAAGGACGGCGCCGTGGAACAGACTTTGGATTCTTTAAAGGCTGCTGGTGTGGACTACGTTGTTTACAACAACGTTGAACCCAACCCTAAGATTCGTAACATCAAAGAAGTTAAGAAACTTTACGAAGAATCCGGTGCGGACTCCATCATCACTGTTGGTGGGGGTTCTGCTCACGATACTGGTAAAGGTGCCGGCATTATTTTGACTAATGGCGACGACATTACCAAGTTGGCTGGGATTGAAACACTCGACAAGGCTTTGCCACCATTAATCGCCGTTAACACGACGGCCGGTACTGGTTCTGAATTAACCCGTCACGCGGTTATCACGAATGAAGAAACCCACTTGAAGTTCGTGGTTGTTTCATGGCGGAACATTCCGTTGGTTTCATTCAACGACCCAACTCTAATGCTCGATGTGCCTAAGGGCTTAACCGCAGCTACTGGGATGGATGCCTTCGTTCAAGCCGTTGAACCTTACGTTTCCGTTGACCACAACCCTATCACCGACTCACAATGTGTGGAAGCTATCAAGTTGATTGAAACTTCCCTTCGTGAAGCCGTTGCTAACGGCCACAACTTGGACGCTCGGACTAAGATGGTCGAAGCTGAAATGTTAGCCGGGATGGCCTTCAACAACGCCAACTTGGGTTACGTTCATGCCATGGCTCACCAACTCGGTGGTCAATACGACGCACCTCATGGTGTTTGCTGTGCCTTACTTCTACCTTACGTTGAAGAATATAACATCATTGCTTGCCCAGATCGTTTCGCCCAATTGGCTGAAATCATGGGTGAAAACACTGAAGGCCTATCAACGCGGGATGCTGCCGAATTAGCCATCAAGGCCATGAAGCAATTATCCGAAGACGTTGGTATTCCTCACTCAATCAAAGAAATTGGTGCTAAACCAGAAGACTTTGAATTGATGGCTGAAAATGCCTTGAAGGATGGGAATGCTTTCTCTAACCCTCGTAAGGGGACAAAGGAAGATATCATCAAGATTTTCCAAGCTGCCTACGACGCTGAATAATTTAACGTAATATGATGAAAAGCCGCCGAATTTCGACGGCTTTTTTAGTGTTTGTGCGTATACTTAAAGATAGTCAGAGAGGAGTCTCATCATGGAAAAATACTTAACGTTTGACTGCTACGGTACACTACTCAATGAAGAGGCAACCTACGCAGCCATCGAAACAGTTGCTGATAAAATCGGCGTCGATCCACGACTAGCCCGGCAACGCTTTATCACCTATCAAGATAGTCGGGATAACATGCATCCCTATCTCGATTACGCCATTTTGACGCGTAATAACTTGATTCATCTCGATTATCAATTTGGTCTAACCCATCAGTTCGAACGCTATTACGTAGATGTTCTGATTGCTCACCGTAGTTTAAAGCCTTTTCCCGAGGTCATTGGCACCTTAAAGACGCTGCAACAACGCGGTTATCACTTAATCATGATGTCCAACTCATCGTGGGATATTATTCCCGCCAACGCTGCGGCTTTAGAAGTTTCCTTTGATATTTGGACTGCTGAGGACGTTCACACGTATAAGCCTGACCCGGTTTTCTTCAAAACAGTGGCAGCACACTATGATTTGACCCCAGCAAACCATTGGCACATTGCCCAAGGATACGGTAGCGACATTGTCACGACCGATGCGCTTGGCTGGCAGTCAATTTGGGTGAACCGTGACCACGCCACTCCCACAACCACTGCACGACCAACACATGAGGTCCATAACTTGGCTGAGATACGCCAATGGCTGTAACAAGCACTACCTGCTAAAAAAACTAGGCAATGTCCCCTACGGACACTGTCTAGCTTTTTTAAGCATTGGTTGATTCAATCTTATACCGCAACACCGTCTTGGCCTTCTCCGGTGCAGTCCGTCGTGGATCAGTTAAGTAAATCTCACGGTGCCAGTAGTCGCCCATCGTGGGCACAACTCGGTAATGCTGATCGGTCAATACCGTTTGGAGCTGGGCAAAGGTTGTGGGCTCTGTGTCAAAGGGGCCTTGATGAATAGTTTGCAGCACCTGCCCCTCCGCATAGGGTTCCCAGGCCAAGTGATCCAACCATGGATTAGGCTTCTTAGTGGTCACGCGTGCGACACTTGCTTGAAAGTCAGTGACCGTTAGGCGATCTGGCTGACGCAACATAATTTTGTACCGTAGAGCCGCCTTATTCAAGGTAGCGCCACGCGACCCATCACTTGTCGTCCAGACCCCTTCGAGCGGATACACCACGTATTCATAGGGGTCGCCCAATTCACCACGTTTTAACGCCATGCGCAGGTCGTAGGCCACACTATATAAGGCCCCCACCTGTTCACTAAATAACGGCCCATTGGGATCACCCGTTCCTTCTAAGGTGATAAAATTCAGCCGTGGCAAGGTCAAAATAGTCGGTTCTTTAGGCAAATACCACGCTTTTTCTGCTTTACGCCATTCATGCTTCATTGTGCCACCTCCATCTTCTCTATTATACCAAGAACTACCAAGGCACCTAATAATCCTTGTATTAATTTATAAATTTCGGTAAGCTAGCCCTATTCCAGCAAAGGAGTTCAAATAATGACGTTAGACTACCATGCAATTGAACAGGCTGTTAAATCTGAAACCAATGCCGGTGAGTTCGCTGATCTCATGCGGACTTTCCGTGAATTAGGCGTTCAACGCTACGATTATCTTGTGGCGGATGGCCGTTACCGGTACTACGATGCCGACAGCCATATCGATTTACAGATGAATGGGGTACCTCAACCAGTTGCAGCAACTAGTAACGCCGCTAAAATCAAAGCGGCCGTACTCGCCGCTCAGGCTGGCCAATTTGACTTTACACGTTTCTGTCAACTGGCTGGTGAAGCTGGCGTTCCCGTTTGGACCAGTGACCTTATGAGTAAGACTGTCAGTTACTATGACCATGAGCATCACGTACTACTGGCTGAACCAATTCCCGGCCTCTGATAAGCGTCTAGTATTTTGGCTAATCAAAAAGTTGCGGCTTGAAATAGGCCGCAACTTTTTACTTTTTCGCGTACAACAGGTTCACATGCGTTTGTGCTACCACGTGTCCCTCAACCATGCGTAAAAATTCATTGTATAAGTACCCTGACGTAACGGGCAACGTCGTGTCAACTGCCGTTACCGTTAACCGGTACGCATGAACACCACCGCGCGGCCGAGGTCCCGCGTAGTGCTTGGTTAAGTCATAGCCGCGCTGTTTGAAATCTGTGGGCTGATGAATTTGATCAATAATCATCGGTAGGGTATTGGTACCTTGCGTAAAGGTAGTAGTTTGGCTAGCATTATCCGGAACCACGACTTGACCGGCCGTTACCGGCAGATTAGCGCCTAACCAATGAATCCACGAGAACCCTACAACCGGAATCGTATCATGATCAATCAAGCTAAATGCTACGGTCACGGCCGCTTTCGGTAAATCCGTTACGGTGAACGGAAACGAACGTAAATTAATTCCATCAACCAGCTCATCGGCGGGCTGATTGATACCATACTCATCTGGCAAATTAGGTAGCGCAAACGGGACTTGAATTTGCATGACGTCATCGCCTCTTTCTATAAAAATCCGTACGCTCTACTCTACCACTTTTAAGCACATAAAAACGTCTGGAAAAATTCCAGACGTTTTTTTAACTTATTTAGCTTGGTGCCGTAAATCCATTTCGATTTCTTCCAGTGATTTGCCCCGCGTTTCGGGAACCAAGTAGTGGACGAAGAACATGGAGAGTACCGCGAAGACGGCAAAGACGGCAAATGGACCACCAACATTGTTGTGGAAATATGCCAACATAACCAAGAAGAATTGTGAAACCAAGAAGTTCCCAATCCAGTTGGCCGCTGAACCAATCGATGACCCGATTCCCCGAACACTCAATGGGAAGATTTCACCGATCAATACCCACGCAATTGGTCCCCATGAAATAGCGAAGCCAAAGATATAAACCCCAATCAGGATCATCGTCGGCACAGCCGTTGAATGGATATCCATCGTAAAGTTCATCACTGCCAGAACGCCCAAGGAAAGGGCCATGACGATTGACCCAAACATTAGGAAGGCTTTCCGGTTAAACTTATCCATGATAAACGTGGCCAGAATTGTCACAACGAAGTTCACAATCCCAATACCCACAGAAATCCAAATGGCGCTACCTTCCGCAAACCCGAAACCTTTAATGAAGACTTGCGGTAAGAAATAAATCACAGAGTTGATCCCAACTAATTGCTGTAGCAACATGATTCCGACCGCAACAATCACGGCTGGTCGCGCAATCGTGAAGAGTTCCTTCACACCACCCTTAGGCTGCTTAGCAACTTCTTCAATCTCAGCCAACTCTCGCTTTGGATCGTCAGCTGTATTCTTCCGCAACATCTTTAACACACTCAGTGCTTGCGTTGAATCACCCTTTTCGGCTAAGAACCGCGGTGATTCGGGTAATAAGAGTCCCCCAATGAGCAATAGAGCTGCTGGAATCAAGGCTGACCCCAACATCCACCGCCAATCACGGATGCCCAAGAGGTTATGATTTAAGAAACCAAGGTTAGAAACGTATGCCAACAAGATTCCCAAAGTAATCATCAACTGGAATAATGTTCCCAACGAACCCCGACGTTCAGCAGGTGCCAGTTCAGCAAGGTAAGCTGGTGTCAGTGCTGAAGCTGAACCCACGGCCAGGCCCAAAATAATTCGGGCAACGACCATCGACCAGAAACCAATCGCAATCATAGACAACGTTGATCCCAATAAGAATAAGATGGCAGCCAAGATTAATAGGCGTTTACGACCATAACGGTCTGCCAATGGTCCGACACCTAAGGCTCCTACCGATGACCCAATCAACACGGAAGAGGTAATAAATCCCGTTTGACCAATACCTAAATTAAAATTGCTTTCAATCAAAGGCGACGCTCCAGAGATAATCCCTGTATCAAACCCAAAGAGTAGTCCTCCGAGTGCCCCGAATGTAAAAATAAAGAATGTACTTAAATGTCTATTCATCTTACCGGTCCTCACCCTTCATAAATAATCAGCAAATAAAAGATAGCACTAATCCATATCCTTGTAAACGCTTACTATAAGCGGTCGCACCCGGTTTGCCAAGCAATATGCTCGCAAATTAGTCTATACCAATTATAGTCCGAACTAACACAAAAAGGCCGCCTACTAAAGCGGCCAATTACTAGATTAAAAACCAATTTCGTGAAACTCTCGACAAACTACTATCTCAAATTTTATAAATTTTTTTGTAATGCGCCATCTAATCCTCTGCTTGATCCAAAGCCAACTTTCCATCCATTAATTGATACGTTTTGTCAGCGAAGTCTCGTAGACGAATATCATGGGTCACAATCACGACTGCCTTGTGGTGCTGCTTGGCTAGATTCCGAAAGAGTTGACCGACCACTTTGACTCGATCACTATCCAAAGCAGCGGTCGGTTCATCGGCCAAGATGATATCAGGATTTTGATATAGTGCCCGAGCAATTGCCACTCGCTGTGTTTGACCTCCGGAGAGTTCGTTGGGGTACCGGTTGACTAGCTTAGAAATCCCCAGTTGGTCAAGTAGATCTGTCAGTTGATCGTGCTTTAAATTACCTTGCGCCTTCACGCGATCGACTAGCGTAAATTGGTCTTGAACCGTTAGGTAAGGGACCAGGTTATAAGCTTGTAGAATAAAGCCCACTTTGTTCAGACGGAAAGCATCACGCTTTTTCGGTGATAGCTGATTCATGGCCTGATCTTGAACCAGTACATCCCCAGTAGTCGGTGTCTGAATTCCTCCGGCAATCGTTAGAAAGGTACTCTTACCCGACCCAGACGGTCCGATGACTAGGCTGACCTCACCGGCCGTTGCTTGAAAATTCACATCTTTTAGAACAGTTACTTCACTCGTATCGTGACCAAATTTTTTCGTCACATGCGTTAAAGTTAATGCTGGCATATTCAGTCCTCCTATCCAATGACCTGAACGGGGTCAACTTTTAGAATCACTCTGACCGGAATCAAGGCACCAACGACACCCGTCAGGATAATTCCGGCTGTCACGCCACTGAGTAGCGGTACGTTAAAGCTCAACGGAACACCAAACGGTAAAATAACAACCGTCGCAGCGGTTAAGGCGGCCCCAATGAGCAGGCCTGAAATCACTAGCACGAGCGCCTGACTAACCGTTGTCGTCACTAATACCCGGGCCGGAATACCTTGTGCGCGGAGCACCCCATAGTTTGGTAACTTTTGCATGGTCAAGATATATAAGAAGACCGCAATAACAACCATTGAGATCACTAATAGAAAGGCAATCATGAAGGTAAAGGTCGTTGTCTGTGCTGAATATCCCGGTAATTTATTGATAAATTGACTCATTTTTAAGGTCTTCAAACCACTAGTCTTCGCTTGATAATTAGCGCGATTCGACACCACACCACCAGCTTGAAAACGATCCGTTAGGTTACTCAACGTTCGCCACGTCCCTAATGTGCCATAGATGACCGGCGCCACGCTGAGCTTAGCATCCTTGGTGAAGCCGACAATTGTATACTTGCCACCATCTGTGTTCAAGGTAACCTTGTCACCCAGCCGATACCCTTTATCCTTAAAACTACTATCGACCATAATCTGGTTTACGCGCGTTGGCTTGTGACCAGAACTGGCCTTGAGTTGCTTATAAATGAATTCATCACGGTTAATACCAACAAATTGCGACGAAATCTTTGCTTGACCCTTAGCTTTGGCTACCACACCAGCTTGGCCAATATAAGCTTCATGGCTAGTTAATTTAAGTTTATTAGCCGTTTTCTTGCTAATCAACGATTGCGCCAGACTCTCATTGGCATCGCTATTCAAAGCAATCTTTTCAGCGTTCCACGTCGAAATGGCCTGCGTGTTTTGTTGCGCTAGTCCGTATGCCAAACCACTCAACACAAAGACCAGATAACTCACGAGTACCACCATCGCCACAATTAGCCCATAACGCAATTTTTCATGGCGGATTTCTCTAAGTGCTAAAAACATTGGTCATTCCTCCTGACTTGCTAATAAGTTTAACGCCTGCTGGAGACGTTGCAAGATAACTGCTTGGGCAGTTGGCTGCTGCATCACTTCTTTAATGGCAGCATGACTCAATGTCATTGCTGCCCAATCCACTGCTGATAAATCCACCGATACTGGCAATGGCGGTACCAGGCTTTCATTTTCAGCATAGTGCCGTTGAATTAATTGGTAGTATTGTTGGCTATTCGTGACGTGCTCCACAAATGCAGCCACAGCATCATAATAACGTTGCGCTTGGAATTGACCCGCGTTGACGGGACCAAAGCCCGCGTGAATATCGGCTAAGGCCGTATGAAACAAAAATTGGTAAGCATCCGTTAAATCCGCAAAGTATTTATAAAAAGCACCACGGGCAATTCCTGCCGTCTTAACAATTCTAGCCACTTGAGCATCCGCTAGACTGTGCGCTGAAAACTCCGTGAGTAACGCCGCCGTCACACGCGAGCGTTTCGCGGCTGGTAAATTGGTAAATGTCGTCGTTGGCACGTTTAATCAGTCCTTCCCTCAACCTTAAGTGACACGGCGTCACTTAAGATTGAAATGAGTATAGCATCTCGTGTGACACCGTGTCAACTTAAAGGCAAAAAAATAGTTACCTAGATGGTAACTACCTTTAACGACGCCATTATCCGTTATTAACTGTCAATTTTTCAGGTTCGCCGATGCGTAAATGTCCGATGAATGCCAGTACCAAGAAGACCAGCGCAACACCACAAACACCCGTCCAACCAGCCTGACCCCAAGCCCAAGTCGCTGCTAAGGTGCCGAATGACCCACCTAGAAAGTAACTAAACATAAACACAGAGTTGTTCCGGCTACTTTGCTGCCGATTCAGCGATTGGACAATGGCCTGATTCGATACCTGGCTAAACTGCGTCCCTAAATCCAACAGGATAATCCCAACAATCAGACCGAATAGCCAATGACCAGCTAGCCAAAAAATCACGAAGGCTATTCCGGAAAATACCATGCCTAACCCAACTGTCAACCGTGGGGAACGCTGATCAACTAGGGTTCCAATCATCGGAGCAGCCAAAACACCAGCAATCCCCAATAAACCTAGTAATCCAGCAACATTACTACCCAAATGATACTGAGCAGCTAAGTAAAAGGCCAATGTCGACCAAAGAACATTTGATATGCCAAAAAGACAAAACCCATTAAGTGCCGCTCCTTGCAAGGGCTTTTGCGTCACTAACAACTTGGGCAAGGTTCGAATAACGGCGCCATAGTTGAGGGCCCGATGTCCCCGTTGATCACGAGGAAGGCGCCAGTGAACGATGACTAAGAAGAATAAATCGATTACCGCGGCCACGAGGTAAATGTTCTGCCAAGGAATTAAACTTCCCAATAGACCACTGAAGGAACGGGATAGCAGAATACCGGTCAGTAACCCGCTGAGAACCACGCCCAATACTTTCCCCCGTTGGAGCGCCGGTGCTAGATAACCAGCGTATGGAATAATGATCTGTGGCGCCACCGAAGTAACACCAACCAGTGTCGTCGCAATACCAAATACCGTGACTGTCGGTGCCCAGTAAGCCAATAGTAGAGACAAGATAGAAAGCCCCATCATAAATTGAATGAGGTGATATCGATCAAAGATATCGCCCAAAGGAACAATCAATAAGAGGCCAAAGGCATAGCCCAGCTGGGTCAACATCGCCAACAAACCAACGATTGCCTTAGATACTCTAAAGTCTGTGGCAACTAGGTTCTCAATTGGTTGAATAAAATTCAAATTCGCTACAATGACCCCAGTTACAGTGGCCATCAATAAAAGCGTTCTACGTGATAACGTTACTTGTCTTGTCACTGAAAAAACCTCCTAGCTAAAGTTTAAAGCTTTTAGCTGGAAATGAAAATGACGATTATAGTTAGACATGGGGATGGTATATTCCGTTAAACACTAAAAGCAAAAAATCTATTAATTGGTTAATCGGGTAACATAACATCAAAAAAATATAAAGATTGTTTTTTGCAAACAACTATTTTTTAAATTTTTATTTTGTGAAATTTTATAAAAATCAACAAAAAGGCGAAACAAACTTATCGCTTTATTCGCCTATTCGTAAGCGCTTACGACACGTTGACGGATTTATTTAAAAAGTGGCTATTGTGAAATTAAGCATAAAGGGTTGAAAATGTATTTGCAATCGTTTACAATGACGTTGCTAAGTTAGTTAAGCGATTAACTCGATTAGCTATTTTTTATTTATAAATTTTAAAAGGCCTTAAAAACAGCAATTATTGAATTGTTTTTTATTTAAATTCTTTGTTAATCGCTTAACCTATTTCAAAAGGAGGTATTTACGTGCTATTCGTTAATTTAGAATCCTTTGATTCCCAAGACTATGCGCGGCTTCAAGAGGCCGTGACTTTCCTTAAAACCACCGATCTAACCACTACGCCCTTGGGTCGAAGTCATCAAGACGGTGAGCGTTTCTACATGCAAACCTTAGAGTATGACACTGAGCCTATCGAAAACTTTGATTTTGAAATTCATCATCACCGTTTAGACTTGCATTACATTGTCAGCGGTGAGGAACGTATCGATGTGGCACCCAATACAAACTATGTCGCTTTAAATCCCTGCAACACTGACCGGGACCTACAGTATGTCCAACGACCTGCTGTATTTAATCAAGTACTTTTACATCAAGACGATTTTGTTTTAATCGGCATGCACGAACCACATCGTACCAACGGCGTAATTTCCACACCAACGCACGTTAGAAAAGTTGTTCTCAAACTCGGTAGATAAGGAGCCTCATTATGGATAATTCTGCAGCACATGGTAAGTGGAGCGGTCGTCAGATTATGGTGCTAGCTGGCATTTGGCTAGCTTTTCTAATTAGTTTTATTACACGACTATCATGGTCAACTATCATGCCATCTGCCATTGATTCTCTACATTTCACGGTTCAACAAGGAAATTCGTACTTAACCGCCTTTTATATTGGGTACGCCATCACAGTTTTACCTGGTGGCATGCTAGCCGATAAATTTGGTTATAAAAAGCTCTTACTAGCCGCAGTTTTAGGCAACTTAATTGTCATGGGCGCCATGGTCTTCATGCAGGGGTACTGGGACGGCCTCGCTTTGCGGTTTATCTTAGGACTGGTCAGCGGTCCTGATTTATCCGCTTGCTTGGGGATCATCACTGAATGGTTTGATGGCAAAAAACGGGCCACAGCCACTGGGATTTTTAACATGTGTACTTCATTTGGTCTAACTGTTATTAATTTGTACGCACCAACAGTTATGGTTCACTACGGCTGGCGGGCCGCAATGGGGGTTACCGCCCTCTTTCCATTAGCCGCTCTGATATTCGCTTACTTCGCCTTGCGTGGCAACCCACCATTTCCACAACAGTTTGGTATCAAGGAGGCCAATGGTCAAATTGAAACAGAAACCGCTATGACTCGTCTCAAAAAAGCTATCAACAATCGTAGCGTCTGGATGTTAGCAATTACTGGTCTGTTCGCTACCGGTGCTAAGTGGGGTGTGACGAACTGGGCTAACCTCTTCATCGTTAAAAACTTAAAGTTTGATGTCGTTACGGCCGGAACAGCCATGTCTATCTTCGGGATTACCTCTGTGATTTCCATGGTAGTAGCTGGTTGGATCTCCGATCATTCAAAATGGTCTCGGCATGCCTGGGCAGCCATTTTTATGGCTATCTTCACACCAACCATTATTGGTTTTGCTTTAACTCCCCAGGGTAGTCTAGGCATGTTGTACTTTTGGACTGGGGCTATGGGGGTTGGGGCCTTCATGTTCAGTACCATCACGAACAATCTCTCCGTTGAAGTTGCACCTGCCGATCAGCGAGGAACTGTTTCTGGCTTTATCAACGTCTTTAACCAAGTTGGTTCATTCTTGGCCCCCGTCCTATTGGGCCAATTATTAGCATCAACTGGGAGCTATGTGACGTCCTATCTCACAATCTCAGTCTTTCCAATCATTGCCGTCGTCGCCCTACTCTTTGTTCGTGAGTCCGATGCCGACAAAAACAATTAATAAAGGAGAAATAACTCATGGAATTTGGTCTTAGTACAAATCATCAACGTAACGAAAAGGTTCAACAACGCATTCAAACTGCGCTCGACTGGTTAGATGCTCGGTCAACTGAAGAACTACTAGCTGAACCAATCGGTAATAAGGTGATTGCAGACGGTGTTGAATTACGGTTTCAGGAATACGACACACGCGATTATGCCACGATGAACTATGAAACCCACCGTGACCACATCGACATTCATTACATGATTACCGGTGCTGAATGGGTTCGCTGGGCTGACGCTGGCACCGCAGAAGCTGCCAGTGATTATGATCCCGAAGTGGAAATTCAATATTTTAAACACCCTGCTTTTCACAGCAAAGCCCTCTTAACTGACCGCCACTATGCTATCTTTGATCCAACTGATTTACATGCGGCCCACGGAATCGTTAATGGCAAGGTAACCCATAATCATAAGTTATGTGTCAAAATTGCGCTTAATTAAATTCAGTTTGCCTGACGACTTCATCTCCTAATGTTAGTCGGCAAAGCCACTGATCCAGATTATCTCCCGGATCAGTGGCTTTTTAATGTTGTTTATTCCAACCACCTCTATCTAACCATCTACCAGATAAGGCGGAACAATTGACTTTTAAGGCTACCTTTAATCGGACTGCTCAAACAACGCTATAACAGATTCTAAGTCTTGATCCAACAAGTTCTCACATTCTCCGCTTAATAGGCTATCATAGCGGACGCCTCAGTAATTACAGCCTATTTCTCATATCCGAAATCAATAAAGGCCCCGGAAACTAGCATAATCCTTGCTAATTTCCGGGGCTCCTTATTGTTCATTTATTATTCGCGAGCAGCATGATCCTTAGAGTGCGCGTTGTTTTGTCCGTAATAGGCATTGGCACCGTGCTTTCGGAGGTAGTGCTTATCGAGCAGGTACTGTGGTAGTTCTGAATTTGCTCGCGTCAATTGTAATGTATGGTAGTCTTCTTCAGCGACAACCTCCAATACCTTGGCATTGTAAACCGCCTTGTCAGGTGTTGGTCCCCAAGCGAATGGTCCATGTTGACTGACCAATGCTGCCGGAACAGCCTCATAGTCCAACCCCCGTTCATTAAAAGTCTTCACGATTGTCTTGCCTGTGTTGCCTTCATAGTCTGATTCAATCTCTTCTTTCGTTAATGCATCCGCTGCTGGAACATCATCATAGAAAGTATCGGCATGGGTCGTGTTCATCGCTGGAATATCCATCTTAGCAGCAGCAAACGAAACCGCCCATGGTGAATGGGTATGTACGATACCGCCAATATTTGGAAAATGGTTGTAAAGATACGTGTGGGTCGGCGTATCACTAGATGGATTTAGCTCTCCCTCAACCACCTTACCATCTTTCAAATTAACAACAACCATATCCGTCACCTTAAGCTCTGTATAGGGCACGCCAGATGGCTTGATCACGTATAGACCCTTTTCCCGATCAACACCAGAGACATTCCCCCAAGTAAAGGAAACCAGCCCTAATTCAGGTAACCGCATATTAGCCTCATAAACATCCTGTTTTAATTTTTCTAACATTATTGTCATCCCTTCTTATTGCGCTAGACTTGCAATGGGTTCCTGTTCAATGCCGACCTTTTTAAAGAGGTCATCAAAGAACTTCTTAGCTTGTTTAACCTCGTCAATGGCGTTATCAGCCGTTCCCGTCCACATCTCAATCGTGTAACTACCGGCATACTCTAACCGGGTTAGCAACCGCAGACAGCCCTCAAAATCAACACAGCCTTCACCAAAAGGGACCTCTTTGAACTGCCCTTTAAAAGTAGGTGTTACGGCGAGCGTGTCTTTTAAGTGCACTGCAGCTACATCAGCCATATTATTTTCTAAATCTTCGGCCACGTCGTTTTCTGGCCAAGCACTGATGTTACCTAAATCAGGATACCCTTGCAAAAAGGGACTTTTAATCATGGTTTTATAGTGAGCAATTTTTGTCAGCGAATTAATAAACGGATCATCCATCGTTTCAATCGACAAAGTCACCAGTTTCTTAGCCGCCATCTCAACACACTTACGCAAATTCTCTGCAAAATATTCCCGGCTTTGAACGGTCTTTTTCTCGTAATAGACATCATAGCCCGCCATCTGAATATTTTTAATGCCCAGATCAACCGCTAGATCAATCGCCTTTTGCATAATTTCCAAAGACTTAGCTCGAACTTTAGGGTCAGCTGAGCCCAATGGAAAACGGCGATGGCCTGACAACATCAACGTATTGATCCGACTATGTGTCGTCCACATTGCATCACGAAATGCAGCCCGTTGCTCTCGTGTCCAGTCTAGTCGTGCTAAGCGTTCATCACTTTCATCAATAGAAAATTCTAGGAAATTAAAACCCAATTCATGAACCAAATTGAACTTTTCTTTCCAGGTTAAATCTTGCGGTAAGGCTTTTTCATAAATGCCAAGTGCATTAACTGTCATTGTTCTGCTCCTTCTTGGAATTCTTTCAGCGCTGTCCAGTTGCCCTTCAATGCTGTTAATAACGACAAGTATGCCGTATATTTTTGATCGTAAATTTTGACTTGATCGGCTTGCGGTTCATAGCGAGCCTTCACCCGTGACATATGCGCTGCTGCTGTCTCCAAGTCTGGGTATAACCCGATTCCTACGGCAGAGGTCATCGCACCACCGAGACCACCTAATTCATTAGATGACACCAATTCAATTGGTATATTTAAAATATTGGCAAACATTTGCACCCAGCTCGGTGAGTTCGTACCACCACCTGACATACGGATAACACTAGGTTGATGCCCCAACACCTTCAAGAGCGCCTGCACATGATACCGATGGGCAAAGGCAATCCCCTCATAAACAGCCCGTAACATTTCCGATTTGGTCGTATTACTACGCAACCCAATGAACGAACCAGTAGCTTCAGGATCTGTGTTACTACCGTATAGGAATGGGAAATAAATTAACTTGGCAAAGGTCGCATCTGTATTAGCCAGGAAGACTTCAAGATCGTCGTAAATTGACTTGCCCTGATCTTGCGCATCGCGTAATTCCGCTGTCATTAACAGCTTGATCATAATGGCCAAATTCCCAGCAGACGTTGGGCTAGATGCCTCGATCAAGCGTTTCCCAGTTGGGAAAATTGAGTTCATCAAGCCACTAGCTTCTGAAGCCATCGTGTCATTCGGGAAAATATTCATATTCCACGTACCGGCAACCAAACTAAATTTGTCATTATCCAAAACACCTGTGGCAATGGCACAGGCATCAATATCAAACATGCCACCAAACACGGGTGTTCCCGCCTGAATCCCCGTTACTTCAGCTGCCTCCGCAGAGATAACCCCGCACTGATCCGTCGCTTGAATCAGTTGTGGTAGGTTATTCGCCATTTCTGGAATCCCAAAAAACGCTAAAATTTGTGGATCATAATCGGCTGTCTCTAAGTTCAGCAGATGGTTCCCCGAAGCATCACCCACTTCCTGGCAAACTTCTCCCGTTAATAAAAAGCGAATAAAATCCTTGTTCGATAGCACAGCACCAATTTGCCGATAGTTTTCTGGTTCGTGATCCTTAAGCCACCGCAATAGCACCGGTGCTTGACTCGCCATCACATGTTGATGACTAATCGCATAAATATCATGAATTCGTTTTTCAAAATTAATCGCGTATTTTTCAGCTCGGCTATCGGCCGACAGGATGCCGTCCATAAAAATATGGTGTTGCCGGTCCAATACATAAAGCCCTTTACCATGCCCCACTGTCGTAACACCACTGATTTGATCGCCTGTCAGGTTGGCCCGCTGCAAAGCATCACGTGACGCGGTACCAAGCGCTTGCCACAAATCAGCTAGATTAGCCTCATGGAAACCTGCCTGACGTTCTCGATTTTTGGTAGGGAACGCCGAAACTGCTATCTGTTTCCCTTGATCATCAAAAATCGCAACCTTGGTATTAGTTCCACCATTATCGATAGTTAAAAAATAACTTGTCATGAGTTACTTGCCTCCTATTCGAGGTCGATTGCGTATACCGCAACTTGATTGGCCTCGCGATTGGCAGATAATAGATAGGTTTGCCCATCCTTTTCATAGACCGTTACGTTACTAGGCCCCACCTGTTCGTCAATTAGCTGTGTAGCTAAATGATCACTGGTAATTAATTCGAGATCTTGCTTTCCCGAACGCCAGCCAAAGATGAAGTAATCGCGATCGCCTAACCGGCCACCCCAGATAGCATGACCAAACGGTGTGTCAGCAGCACTCTTTGTAATCGTCTTAAAGTTATGATCCGAAATTCGTAAGTAAGGGCCGTGGAATCCTTCAATTGTCAGGTATTCCGGTTGACCATCCTGATTAATATCGGCACTAAAAATATCAGATGTTTCCGTCGTAGATAATTGCAATAACTGCCAATCGTGTGTGGCAGCTGGCGGTACTAATTTAAAGATCCCCTGAACGCCTGTAATCAAGGCATAGCCATCCATTCGCTTGTAACCATGATTTTTAGTCAATCGGAAATCCAAAGCCCGAAGGTTAGAGACTTGTTCTTGAGAATCATCGTAATCGCCCACCCAAACCTTACCAGGATCGGACCAATCGTCGATATCTTTCTTAGAATTAGCAATTGTGCATCCCACATACCAATAGCCTGCCTCATTAGGCTTAGTCAATAGGTCAAAACGATGTACGTATGGAAAATCTCCCACAATCGTTTGATCCCAACCCCGACCATTAAAAGTTTCTTTTACAATACGACACGTAGCGGAATTAAAGCCTGGATAAAATCGTTGTGTTGCTAAGAAATTAAGTGTGCCGGGGATTTGTACCATCGTCATCGTGCCACCAACATCAGGCCAAACGACTGTGCGCGCATAGTCATTATTTAAGTCATAAGCATAGCAGGGTTGCTTTTCTTCAGATGCGACGACTAAAAAATCTTGATCTGCGTGTTTCAATCGCATAATGGCGTAGCAATGATCCAACTCGTCTTTAAAAACCTTTGTGAATTTCAAAAAAATAGCCTCCATATCTTATTTTTAGTTAACCGGTTAACTAAAAGCGTATACTTTACTCATTTTTATTAATCAACAAATAAACGAGACCAAAGACTGTCACCAGCCTCTTTGCTCTCGTTCGTCAATCCTACGCGTTAACTTGGTTAACAGCTTTCCCTTCATTTATAAATGAAATTAGATTATTTGAGGCTTCTTGTGCAATCGCTGTCCGCGCTTCTAAAGTCCCAGTTCCAGCATGAGGCGACATAATAACATTATCCAAAGACCGTAGTTCAGCAGATACCGTTGGTTCGTGTTCGAAAACATCTAAACCAGCACCAGCAATTTCACCTGTCTTTAGGGCAGTTACTAAATCGGCTTCTTTGATCAACACACCTCGTGCTGCATTGATAATGTAAGCCGTAGACTTCATCTTGGCAAAGACATCTCCGTTAAAGATTCCCATCGTCGAAGGTAGTGCTGGTGCATGTAAAGTAATTACGTCAGCTGTTTTAACCAACGTATCAAAATCAACGTACGTTACATCAAGTTGCTCCTCTAAATCATGGTCTAGCCGACGAACATCGTTGTAAATAACCTTCATGCCCAACGCCTGACAGAAACGGCCAACTTCGGAACCGATCCGGCCCATCCCATAGATTCCTAACGTCTTACCTTGAAGGCTCATACCCATATAGCGTTTTTCAGAAACATCCATCCAATGGCCTTCACGAACCACTTTATCGTAGAAAGCCAATCGACGAACAGTCGCCAATAATAACGCAAAAGTCATTTCTGCTGTTGGTACGCGAACGCCCATCGGACAATTTGAGACAACAATCCCTTTTTCCTTAGCGTAAGCAATATCAACATGGTCAAAACCTACACCATTAGTTGTAATGATCTTAAGATTTTTACCAGCATCAATCAATTCACGATCCGCTTTGGTTCCCATCAATAGCAAGCCATCAAAGTCTGACAGATTGGCTAAAATCCAATCACGAGATTCTTTTTCAGGGTCATAGGTCACATCAAAAGCTGATCGGAGGTCCGTTAGGCCTTCTTCGGGAATGATACCAGTCACTAACACTTTTGCTTTACTCATTGGTGCACGCTCCTTTAAATAATTTTTAATCAAGCTGTTCAGATTACATCTGGTAATCCGGTTAACCACAAGTTAAAATCATTAAAAATATCTAAACTACGAATCCTAATTTTTAACTACAAATCCTTTTAATTAAAGAAATAAAAGGCCTATCGTTAATGAAATTAGACTCAAAACTTACTTAGTTAATTTCGAATGTTTTAGTTAAGCGATTAACTACTTTACAAAAAGAATTCTAAAGCTATCTACCGCTTTTGTCAACTGAATACTTTATTTTCGTTAGCGCTTCCATTACTACCGATTCAAGCTATTAATCCAAAAAGTTGGTAAATAAGCGTTTTCAGTCTAGACAATTAGTGCTAAAACGGTTTAATGTTAAGGTGTTCATTGATATGCTAAGAGTATTCAACTCAGAAAAAGACACGTAATCATGCTAAAATAATATGACGCAATCAAAAAATAAATGGGGGCTCATTTTGGATAAATTTACCATCAAAGATATTGCCAAGCTGGGAGAAGTCTCCACAGCAACCGTCTCAAATTTTCTAAACGGAAACTATGCAAAAATGTCAGCAGCTACGCGAGAAAAACTAGCTGGTATTATTAGCAAAACCGATTATCATCCAAGCACTACTGCGCGTAACCTTGCCAAAAACGAAAACAAAACGATTGGGGTCTCTGTTGCGGATATCACAAATCCGTTCACAACACCGGTTATTTCCGGAATATCTGAACGGTGCGAACAATACGGTTACAAGATGATCTTCACCAACTCAAATAACGATGAACAGCGTGAAATTGAAAATATTAATCGTATGCGAGAAGAAGAGGTTGCCGGCCTAATCATTGATCCAGTTAATCCCGACAGTAGCATCTATAATCAACTTTCAAACGCTTATACTGTGATTGTTGATCGTCAGTCACGCCGAACTGTAATTGACACGATTGTGACGGATAATATGAATTCTGTGAACAGCATGGTGACACAGATGCGAAACAAAGGTTACGATGACCTATATTTCATCAGTTGGCCACTTGACGGTGTCAGTACTCGACTAAATCGGTACACTGGGTTCAAGCAAGCTACTCAATACTTAACTGATGATCATCTATTAACGATTCCTTATGATACTGAGCTCAATAAAAGTAGCCAATTTGATCAAACATTTTCGAACATCATGGCCAAACCTCATAAAAAAGTTGGCTTTTTTACCATGAATTCACGCGTTCTGTTACAGCTTTTGACAACTGCCCAACGGCTTTCTTATACGTATGCGGCGGATTTTGGAGTCGCCACTTATGAAGAGTTTGAATGGATGCAACTCATGAATCCTGGAATTAGCTGTATCCGTCAAGACTCTTTCACTATCGGTTACTCCGCAATGGATCTACTTAAAGATAAGCTGGAAACCAAATTTACAAATGAACCAGTTCCACAAATCAAAACGGTCCCAACTAATCTCATTATTCGTGAAAGTTTTTAGCTATTAAAAAACTCGCAACCTCCACTTGAAGAAGGTCGCGAGCTTTTTCATTTACGTTGCTGCGGCACAATAATACGTGACCACAAGGCTCTCAGCACCCCATATCCCACAATGACACCCACTAACGCACTCATAAAGAAACTGGGGAGAAATAACCAGACAGCTCCAGTGGTCCCCAGTAGCCACGTTGCTAGCGGATAAGCTGCTAGTGCGCCCAAAATACCAGATCCCAATAGTTCACCGACCGCTCCTAGCCACAATTGGCCTGATTTTTGAAACAGATAGCCACTCAACACGGCCCCAATCATACTTCCCGGAAAAGCCAGGATCGTCCCCGTTCCTAAAACATTCCGCAGAACCGACGTCAAAAATGCTTGCGCTAATGCCCACCATGGCCCTAGTAAGACACCAGTCACTAGATTCAATAAATGTTGCATCGGCGCCACTTTAGCCACACCTAAATTAAAAGAAAATAAACTGCCGCCAATCGTGTCTAATGCCACGAGTACAGCTGTCAGTACCATGGGGTAACTTCGCTTCATCATCAGTTAAGGTCCCTTCGTTGGTGCTTTTTCATCTACTATATGATGGGGCCGCCTTAATCACAATTCATGATAACCTGTACCGCTTAAGGCACCACTGTCTAAGTCGCTTAATTATCATCTTTTCCAAATTACGACCATAAAAAAACGTGATACCACTAAAATTAGTCGTATCACGCGTTTGAAAACTAGATAAATTGAATTAAGGACATCAGGATCGGTACCACGATAATGAACAGTACCGTACTGGTTGTCACCACGTTAGTTGCATATTCCACGTCACCATGGGCTTCATTCGCCAAGATTGGTAAAACAGCCAGCATCGGTGTCGCTGATTGCACAATCAACGTTTGAGACGCCATTGTTGGGAAGCTAGCACTGAAATGCCCAGCGACAAGCAAGACCGCTACCATGATAATCGGTGACAGGACAAATCGTCCTAGCAGCGCCACAATCGTATCACGATCGAAGTGAATACTCTTGAGTCCTGCGTCCGCCAAAACAATCCCAATATAAATCAAGGATAATGGTGTTACTAGATTACCAACATACGTCAACGTTGAGTTCACAAAGCTAATCTTCAGAATTGGAATATTCAGCAATAAGAAGACTAGTGCCACCAGGAAACCCACTAATGGCATTGGGATAACTTGTTTCCAATTAATCTGATGATGTTGCTTTTCCTTCGGCTTGGTTGGATCATCGTTAGAAATCAAGAAGACCCCAAATGCCCAAGTCGACACCGTGTTCACAATATAGTAGACCAAGAAGTAGGTCATACTGTTATCGCCAAACAAGGCAATGTTTAACGGTAGCCCAATAAAAATCGTGTTGGCGTTGACGACCGCGTTAATAAAGATCCCCTTACGTCCCGGCCGAACATGCATGATCCGTACCAAGGCAAAGGCAATGAGATAGCCAATGATGACGGCCAGAAAGGCATATACCAAGTAACCGGAAAAGGAAACCAGTTGCCCGCGTGTCAATCGACTTAACACAGAAACGAAAATTGAGGCAGGCAACGCAATGTTCTTAATAAACTTTGAAATTGTCCCACCAAACTTATCATCGAACCAGCCTTGTCGCCGCAGGATAAAGCCGAGTACCATGATTAACACAACAACTAAAACACTTTGAATCGAATTCCACAAAACAGCCACGAGCTATTCGGCCCCATTTCTCTCATGATTTAACTCTCTCTTATGCCGGTCCAACTGCCGTATCGGGCCGAACACGTGGTTCTTAACCGTTCTTAACCGTTCTCAACGATTCACATTTACTTGTATTCTGGCACCCATTTCATATCAGCAACTGCTTGCTTAACGTCACTGATCGGTTCCTTGTTTAGACCCTGATCAACAACGCTCTGTGCAACAACTTCAGCCAACTTTTGGGAGAATTCTGTCAGCTTAGAAACGGGTGGCAATACAGCGGCACCGGCTTCACTCGTATCCACAATGCCACCTAAAGCGTGGCAAGCCGCCGATAAAGTTTCCCCGTTTAAGACCTTAGCTGTTGAAGCAACCAGCCCAAAACCTAAACCAGGATACATTAACGCATTGTTACCCTGGCCAATGTGGTAAGTCGTGCCATTGTAATCTACGTCAGCTGCGGGAATCCCAGTCGCAACCAGCGCTTGACCATCAGTCCATTTGATCAGATCTTCGGCCTTGGCTTCCGCTAACTTCGTTGGGTTAGATAGTGGGAAAATGATTGGCCGTTCGGTATGCGCAGCCATGTCCTTAACGATTGCTTCCGTAAAGGTTCCCGGTTGCGTCGATGTCCCGATCATAACTGTTGGGTGAACCGTCTTCACAACAGCGGCCAAATTAGTCAAGTCTGCCGCGTTGCTGAAATCAGCACGTTCCCGGGTAAACTCACTCTGAGCGGCCGTTAAGTCAGGCGTATCGCTGAACAATAAGCCTTGCTTATCAACAGCATAGAAATGCTGACGGGCTTCTTCTTCGGATAGGCCGGCGCGCTTTAATTCATCCAAAATTTGGTTGGCAATTCCCATACCTGCTGTGCCGGCACCAAAGATCAAGAACTTTTGGTCTTTGATGTTTTCCTTAGAGATGTTTAAGGCCCCTAAAATCCCGGCCAAAACGACCATCCCGGTGCCTTGAATGTCATCGTTAAATGTAGCAATCTTATCCTTATATTTGTCCAAAATGACTTGGGCATTGGACCGGCCGAAGTCTTCCCAGTGAAGGAGTGATTCTGGGAAGAGTTTTTGTTCTGCGGCTACAAATTGATCGATAACCGCATGGTATTTATCACCATAAACCCGTTCGTGATGATTCCCTAAATATAGCGGATCGTTCAGCAACGTCTGGTTGTTCGTTCCGGCATCAATGCTAACTGGCAAGACTTGTGCTGGATCAATTCCAGCCGCCGCTGTGTAGACCATTAGTTTACCAACGGCGATGTCCACCCCGTTAACACCCCAGTCGCCCATACCCAAAATTCCTTCGGCATCAGTCACAACGACTAACCGAATGTCACGATCACCCGCAGCGTTCTTCAGTGTTGCTTCGATATCTTCTGGTGCATCAACGGAAATAAAGGCTGCGTTTTGCGGATCCGTGAATAAATGACTGTACTGCTCAATGGAATCAGCCACGGTTGGATCATAAACGATTGGCATAAATTCAACCACATGTTCATCCATTAAATGGAAGAATAATGTCCGGTTTTCGTTAAAGAGGTTCATTAAGAAAATCCGCTTTTCCAGGTCACTTGGCTT
>NZ_AZCP01000003.1:29718-242127 GCF_001433855.1 Levilactobacillus brevis ATCC 14869 = DSM 20054 | reverse complement strand
AGTGGCTTGTTCATCAATCGTTTGAACTTGGGCTGGCAATGTCCCAACCAAGCCAAGTTCCCGCCGTTCTGCTTGTGTGAACGCGGTTCCTTTATTTAAGAAGGGGTTATTTAAAATCGTATCTGCTGTTTGCGTCATCATGATTTTCCTCCAATTTGGATAGCTCTTATTTACATATTGCACTATAACGCCCTGGAAATTTTATAGTCAAATGTAGCGATTGTTATAAAATTATTTTATAATGTAGCAATCAGCCTTGATTTGACAGGAGAAAATATGAATACAAAAGATTTGGATTATTTCCAGCAGCTTATTCTACAAAAAAATTTTTCTAAGGTAGCAGCCTTCTTCGGTGTGACTCAGCCCACGATCACCACGGCTATCAAACGATTAGAGACCGAATTTGAAACCAAATTAGTCATCCGGGATCGGGTACACAATGATATTCAAATTACCCCGAGCGGTGAGCAATTAGCCATTCACGCCCAAGTCGTCCTCAGTGAATTAACGCTAGCCCACCAAGAACTAGCCCATTTAGCTGCTCGCCAAACAACGCTGGGGTTGCCACCAATTATCGAAAATTATTATTTTCCACGAATTGCCGCACGATTGCAGGCTGAGAATCTGCTGGAAGGACTGCAAACTGTTGAGGGCGGCTCTGTATGGTTACGCCACGCCTTACTCAACGGACAAGCCGATATCGGTCTGCTGGGATCGATTGAACCACTAGCCTACCAAAATCTGATTGCTGAAGAATTTGATCGCAAACCATTTAATATTTTTATCGCTAAGAGTCACCCACTCGCCAATCGGCAAAAAATTTACTTTAGCGAATTACGGCACGAGAAATTTATTTTGTTCACTAATAGTTTTGTGCATAACACTGCGTTTAACAAGTTAACTCGCCGTAATCATTTTCGCCCAGAAGTGGTTTTCCGGGCGAATGATACCCACATTATTATGAATCTTGTTGCCGAAAACGTGGGGATTACATTTCTAACAGATATCGTCGATCAGCATCGTAACGATGTCGTTCGCTTGGAATTACTAGACGATGAGCAACCCGAGTTCATTTCTAGTATTGTCTATCGAACCTCCCACGTCTTAACGCCAGTTCAAGAGCGCGTACTGCAAATTCTACGAGAGAGTTTGCGGCTGGGATAATCCCATCGTACTAAAACGAGTGACAATAACAGGCCATTAGGAAACGGTCTATCATTATCACTCGTTTGTCTGTGTACTATAGATTTTGGTGGTTAATCTCAATCTCTTTAATAATTTTTTCATCTTATGACTCAAGTTGACGTTGAAAATGGAAATCTCGACCCCCATAGTCCTCCACATATTGATACAGAATCAGTTCCATCACTGAAATCGTCGAAATTCGCGAGCTAATGTCTGTCCCGTTAACGGTCACCCCATCGGTAAAAATGTAAAAATTTATATCGCTGAGATTTTGAATCGTATTATTATCCGGCTCCGTTATCGAAACCAACAGCGGTCGTACTGGTCGCTCAACCAATTGACTCATCATATCTAACATTTCTCCGTCAGAGCCTTTATAAGTCAAAATGAAGACCAGAGCGTCATTGTCCACTTGAGTCAATGCTTGTTTACGATAATCATGATCTCGCGGAAAGTGTGTCTTAAACCCAGCCATCGTATACAGATAATCAATATAAGCAACCGCATGCTTGCTCACACCCTTGGCAAAGAAAAACACATCCGGGTGCTGTGCCAATCGGTCAACCACTTGGCGCAAGTGGTCTGGTTGAATCACCCGGATTGACTCACCAATATTTTTTAAATATTCCTCGCGGTAATCCTTTTGCTGCACAACAAATGGCGTCGTCCGTTCTGCTTCTTGCCGGTTAATTAGCGTGAATTTAATCACCGTCGTAAATTCGCTAAACCCTGAAAATCCAATTTTCTTAACAAACCGTAGAAAAGTTGCAGTCGATACAAATGTTGCGGACGCCACTTCACGAATACTCTGATTCTTGATCTGACCCATATTGGTCACCACATAATCAAAGAGTTTCTGCTCATTGGGGGATAACTCGCTTAGATGTGCGTTGACGATTTCAAAGAAGTTCATACCTGCTGTCCTCCCGTGTGACGACCTGGGACTCCGGCCGCAATGGTGTGAATGTTGCCGCCACCCGTTAGGATCTCATTGGCGGAAACATCCACGACTTGTCGATTGGGATAGAGCGCCGCTAATTGGCGATGCGCCACGGCATCTTGCGGATCATCAAATACTGGCATCAAAATAGCCCGGTTCGTCGTAATATAACTCACATAACTCGCCGTCAAGCGTTGGCCAGCCACCCGCGGTAACCGGCCATTAATTGGATCAACTCCCTGTGCTTCGGCGTCACTAAGCGTCAAAATACGAGGAATTTGCAATTTATGAATTTTAAACCGACGTCCTTGCGCATCCGTTGCCTGTTGTAATAACTCATAAGCTTGCCGACTAATCTCATATTGCGGATCTCGTTTGTCATCCGTCCACGTCAAAACTAACTCGCCTGGCGCCACAAAGTTGATTAAGTTATCAATATCCCCGTTGGTTTCGTCCATAAAGTAGCCATGTGGTAGCCATACCGTTTTAGTAATCCCTAAATAATCGTGGAAAATCTGTTCGGCAACCGCTTTTGTGAGTCCACCTGGATTACGCCCTTCCGATAAGACAACATCTTCAGTCGCAATCAACGTTCCTTGCCCGTCTACATGAATGGCACAGCCCTCTAAAACGAATTGGGCTTCATAAACAGGGATTCGTTGTAAATCTGCAACCTTTTTTCCAATCCGGTTATCCTGATCCCACGGAAAATAAAGACCATCAAGCAACCCACCCCACGCGTTGAATTGAAAATCCACCGCACGAAGTTCTCCCGTATCATTAACCACATAAAATGGCCCGACATCTTTCATCCAAGCATCATTACTACTCATTTCGACCACCCGCACTGCCGGCGACAGCACCGTTCTCGCATGGGTGTATTGTCCCTGATTAACCAGCATTGTCACCGGTTCATAAGTCGCGATCGTTTCTGCCAACTGTGCAAAGGCCTTTTGGGCGGGTTTACCACCTTCACGCCAATTATCCGGACGTTCTGGCCAAATTAGATAGCTCTCCGCCTGGTCTTCAAACTCACCCGGCATCCGAAACCCATCTTGAACCGGTGTCTGTGCTAATCTCATCTTTTCTCACTCCATGATGTTATTTATTGACGAATAATGGTCCCCGATCCATTCTCTAGGAAGTTGCCAACATTGGCTAATGATGTAATCACCACTTGACCACTTGGTCGGTTATTCACAAAATCTAACGCCGCTTGGATCTTAGGTAGCATACTGCCCTTAGGAAACTGGTCGTCTTGAATATAAGCCGTCAACTCAGCTGCTGTGACCGTCGTTAATTGCTTTTGATCAGGTTGATTAAAGTTTACAAATACGTGATCAACCGCCGTTAAAATAATTAAGAGATCAGCATGTACCAACTCAGCCAATTTTTCAGAAGCAAAGTCCTTATCTATCACGGCTTCTCGCCCAACTAGTTGATTACCTGCTTTAACCACCGGGACACCACCACCACCAACTGCCACCGGAATCACACCAGCATCAACTAATGCATTCACCACGTTAGCTTCCTTAACATCGATTGGTTTAGGAGATGGCACAACTCGCCGATAGCCACGGCCAGCATCCTCGACGTAGACATTATCTGGATGAGCCTGACGTTCGGCGGTTATTTCAGCTGACGTATAGAAGGGACCAATGGGCTTGCTGGGGTCACTGAAGGCCGGATCATCATCGGCCACAGCAACCTGAGTCACAATGGTCGCAACATCTTGTTGCAATCCGGCATCAGCCAAGGCTTTATCCATGGCATTTTCCAGCCAATATCCGATACTACCTTGGGTCATCGCGACGGCAGTATCAAGGGGCATGGCGGGATTCTTTGCCGTACTACCAGCCGCTTGTTGTAATAAGAGATTCCCAACTTGTGGGCCGTTTCCGTGTGAAATAATGAGTTGGTCACCCTGTTTGACAAACTGTACTAGATACTTAGCCGTTTCAGCCAAAGCTGCCTGTTGAGCCGCAGCTGAAGCATCGTCAGCTAAAATCGCGTTACCACCTAAAGCTACCACAATTTTTCGTTTCGTCATATTGAATCTTCTCCTTATCTTTCATAAAAGGGTCAGGCTTCCACCTGACCCTCCCATCCTATTTAATTAGGCTTCTGGCACCTGTTGTGTAATGCAGTGAATGTTCCCACCGCCTAGTAAAACTTCACGAGCAGGGACGCCCACAACTTTACGGTCAGGATACAGTTCTTCCAACGTAGCCTGAGCTTTTTGATCCGCTGGATCCCCGAACAATGGGAAGACAATACCACCATTGGCCGTGTAATAGTTAACATAACTAGCTGCTAGTCGTTCGCCTTCCGTCCGTGGCAACGTCCCATCAACCGCGTCAACACCTTCGCTTTCCGTCTTCGTAATCGTAATGGGCTTTGGCAAGTACAGTTTAACCACTTTTATTTTACGACCTTGAGCGTCTGTCGCATTTTCAAGAATTTCCAAGTTTTCCTTAGAAATTTCGTATTGCGGGTCGTTCTTATCATCCGTCCAAGCCAACGCAACAACTCCTGGTTTAACAAAGTTAGCAATATTATCCACATGCCCATTGGTTTCATCGAGATAAATTCCCCGCTTTAACCAGATAACTTTCTTCAAGTTCAAGTGTTCTTTGAGAACCTCTTCAATTTGTTCTTTAGAAAGTTGGGCGTTGCGGCCATCGGAAAGCAAGCATTCTTCGGTAGTAATTAGCGTCCCTTCACCATCAACGTGGATTGAGCCACCTTCTAAAATGAAGTCATCTAACCGATACCGGTCAACGTGCTCCAGTTCTGTCATCTTTTCAGCAACCCGATCATCCTTGTCCCAAGGGAAATACAGGCCGTCAACTAAGCCACCCCAAGCGTTAAAGGTCCAATCAACCCCACGCATATCGCCTTGGTCATTAATAACGAAGGTCGCACCACAATCGCGAACCCAAGAATCATCGTTAGACATCTCAACTACTTCTACATTATCCGGCAACAGGTTCTTTGCATTAATATATTGGTCATCATTAACACCAACCGTTACATGCTCAAATTGGGAAATTGCCTGTGCAACAGCAGCAAAGGTTTTTTGCGCTGGTTTACCACCATTACGCCAATTGTCCGGACGTTGTGGCCATAACATGTAGACACCCTTATGTGGTTCAAATTCACCGGGCATCCGGTAACCATCTTGCTTAGGGGTACTATCTAAAGTCTTCATCGTGACACACTCCTTTTTGATTAAATTTAGTCTTTAGTTGTTTGATTTTCTAATTGTGCTTGATGGTGCTCTGCATAACGAACGACAATTTCACCGATAACAATCGTGATGATGACGCCAATTAAGACAGGTACCTTGGCTGATATTTCAGCCGCAGAGCCGTTCATTGGAACAACCGAAAAGATAATTGTTAAGATCAACAGTACTTCTGGTACCCACGTCATCAGATTAATCATAACAGATCCACCAGGTACGTGGAACGGCCGCTCTGTATGGGGATCCTTGCGGCGTAATTCCCAGAAGGCTGGGAACATTAACGTATAGGACAAGAGTAGCGCCACCACATTTAGTGAGAAGAAGGCCCAGAAAATATTCTGATCGGGTAATAATGGTCCAGCAATCACCAGAACCGTTGCCACAATACCATTCAAGTACCCCGTCCCAACAGGCATACCTTTGGTGTCCTCTTTAGCAAAGATCCGTGGTAAAACATGATCCTTACCGGCATAATCGGCCACGTAGTTCACTCCTAGCGCCCAAGAAATCATTTCGGAAACTAGAATGTAGAGGAAGAAAATCCCAATTAGAACCACGAACCAGTTCATGTGTCCAATCAATAAGACGAAGCTATCAATCAGGCCGCTAGAAGCCGACAGCTTATCTGTTGGAATGGCAGCCCCCATCCCAAATGCGCCTAATAGGTAGAAGATCGCAATCAAAATTCCACCATAGATAATGGCTTGGGGAATTTGTTTCTTTGGGTTATCCATATCATCAGCCATAGTTGCAACCACTTCAAAACCAAGAAAATTAAAGATAATGACGGATAAATTACTCAATCCTGAAAGATTCATCTGGGGTAATAAATTGTGAACCGAAAAACTGTTAGCTACGCCACGCGTCATTGCAACGTAGATACCGAGGCCACCTAACGCTAAAATCGTCACAATCTTAGCGAACGCAGCTAAATTCATAATCCATTTACTTTCAGATACTGGCTTGTTTCCAACTAAAACGACAACCCAAACAAATAGCAATTGAATCAGAATCGAGACCCAACCAGTAAGTTTCAACCCAAAGATCTGGCCGCCCACTTGGACAAACAAGACGGCTAAGCTGGCCATCCAAATCGGATAATTAATCCAATATAGCCATGCCAGTCGGCCACCCCAACGGGGACCAAAAGCCTGTTTGACCCAATCATAAAGTCCACCATCACCTGCATAGGTGGTTCCCAATTCGGAAGAAATCAACCCATAAGGAATGAAGAACAAAATTAGTAAGAAGAACCACCAGAAGAATTGCGACGGGCCGATAGCAGCCGCCGGGGCAACCGATTCCACGACCATGATGACCACGACCGACATCAAGACGGCGTCAAATAGTCTAAATTTTTTCTTTTCCGTTTCCACGATCCTATCTCCTTAGTCCGCTACCTTGCCACATACCAGCATCATTAATCAGCGTTACGTTGATCATCAACCGCATTGCGTAACATCAAGCTAAACTCAGCATCATATTTATCAGCTACTGCTTGGCTAGCCTGTGCCTTGCGTAATTCGGGATTCAACAGGTAAACAAAGATTGCGCGCATCGCTGTCTTCCGGTTTTCGGCTTCGTCCCAAACGATCGAGTAATCAGAATCAATAACTTCATCCGTTACTTCTTCACCCCGCGTAGCAGGTAGACAGTGCATGAACTTCACGTGATCAGAAGCTTTAGCAACGAGTTCCGCATTAACTTGGTACTTGGGATAGAAGATCTTCATCCGATCTTCTTCGGATAATTCGGCTTCGTATAAGCCATACCAAACATCGGTGTAAATAAAGTCAGCATCTTTCAACGCCTCATCGGCATCTTCGGTGATAGTGACAGAACCGCCGGAAACTTTGGCATTTTGTTGACCAATCTTGAGCGTTTCTGGCTTAATCTGGAAACCTTTAGGGCCAAATTGAACGAAGTCCATCCCCATCTTAGTTGCCATAAACATAGTCGAAACACAGACTTGAGTGGCATCACCGACAAAGACAATCTTGCAATCACTTAGCTTCTTACCCTTTGGTAAGTGTTCCGTCATTGTGATAATATCCCCGAGTTCTTGGGTGGGGTGGTTGTAATCACTCATGAAGTTAACCACTGGCACCTTGGCAAATTTGCCAACTTCGGCAACCGTATGATGACGTTCAACCCGCGCACCAATGATATCCAGAATACGGCCCAGAACCTGTGACGTATCTTCAATCGTTTCGTGACCACCCAATTGAATTTGACCAGGGGCCAAGTATTGCGCGTGTCCACCCAGTTCGGTCATCGCAGCCTCGGCAGAAGTCCGGGTCCGAGTGGAGGATTGTTCAAAGATCATGCCCAATGTCTTATTCTTCAATAATGGTGGGTAGTAACCGTTCTTGATGGATTCTTTAATCTTGATACCCAAATCGATCATGTATTGGATCTCTTCTTTGGTATAAGTGTTGGTATCAATAAAATCACGTTTTGTCATGTTCATTACCCCTTTTAGAATTTGTTTGTGTGGTTTGTATCAATTGATTACGTGCTAAGCATAATGTATTTATTCATCTTTGGGAAGCGTTTCCAAGCAGGCTGATACCGGCAACCTTGGGGTGTTTGTTGTGCCATTTGGTGACACATGTTTCATTCACATTCATAGCACTGTTTTTAATCCCTTTTACAGCAGGTATTAGCCATGCTTCATCATTTTACCTCGTAATCCAACGAAACATATATATGTTTTCAATCATCATTACGTTGGAATGTATATTAGCTGAAATTATAGAATAAATATGCTGAATATTTTTCTGAAGTGGTTAGATTCCTTTCCCTTCGTGATTTTTATCTAATAACCTTTTTATCCAAAATTACGTATATAAAAACGCTCAATTTCATTAAAGAATTGAGCGCACTATTATTGTTATTCATTTTTTAGACTTACTAATCATCAGTTGCCCTTAATGTTTTATCAACCGGCGATGCTTGTTGCCGTTTGTATTTCCACGAAACGACAGTAAATCCTAAAAGGATGGTCATAATCGGGTTGATGTACGTATAAAATGCCATGGGGATATACTGCAAAGCGTCCACATTTAATGTTCCTGAGAAGAAGATCCCACTTACTCCCCACGGAACTAGAGCGTTGATATCCGCACCACCCGTTGCCAACGTTCGCGATAAATACTTTCGATCTAATCCCAATCGATCGTATGAAGACTGAAAGGTCGTTCCCGGTAAAATGATCGACAGATATTGCTCTCCAACCATCAAGTTAACACCAATACCACTTAGTTCAGTAAACAGAATTAACTTACCTGGTCGGTTAACATATGGTTTGATACTATCAATTAGTGTATGCACAACCCCAAATTTAATTAACAAACCACCCAAGGCTAATGCGACAATAATGAGCGATATTGATCCCAGCATATTATTAATACCGCCACCAGTCATCAGCTTATCAACTGTTGCCGATGGTGTCCGCGCAACGTTTCCTACCATTAACAACTGGCTAATCTTGGTAACACCATAGGAAGGATCACGAACAATCACCAATAGTAGTGCTGTCAATGATCCTAATAATAATGAAGGAATTGCTGGAACCCGCCACCAAGCCAATAACAATAGAGTCGCAATCGGCAACAATGACCACCCTGACACAGCAAACGACTGTGTTAATTGGTTAGAGATTAATCTAATTTGATCTAGGTTCGCCGTTCGTGTTGTATTCCCCATTATCACGTACAATACAAGTGCAATTAGACCAGAAGGAACAATCGTTGCTGCCATTGCTATTAAGTGTTGATATAAATTAACCTTAGTCAAACCTGTTGTTAAATTTGAAGTATCCGACAGTGGTGACAGATTATTTCCTAGCAATGCTCCCGAGACAATTGCTCCAGCGGTTACTGCATCTGAAAACCCTAATATATGACCGATTCCCATGAATGCAATTCCCATTGTTGATACGGTTGTAAAGGAGCTCCCCACGGTAATGCCCACCAAACCACAGATTACAAACACCGTTGGTAAGAAAAATTTTACTGAGAGTATCTGAAACCCAATCACCATAATCGTCGCAATCGTTCCTGATGCTAGCCAACTCGAAACCAGCAAACCAATCATCATGAAAATTAGAATTGGGATAATTCCCGGTTGAATGCCCGCCGTAATCCCGTCAAATATTTTATCCCATGAAACGCCTCTAAAGTGTCCATAAAACATCAAGAGCGTAAACACAAATAAAATCGGAACTTGTGGCGCCATCTTCATGCCAATAATCATAGTTCCTAGGATACCAAACATCACCATCATAATGATGAGTGACTCTCCTAGTGAAAAATGGACAGCTATTTTTTCTTTTTCTTCCATAGTTAGGGTACACTCCTTTACGCCAAAAAGGCTTACCAACAAGTAAGCCCTTTTGCCGAATCAAAGATTTTATTTGTTGAGTGCCAGATCCATGTTTACCTGTTCAATCCATTCAGCATTCTTGTTCTTATCAATGATGAGCGGAATAACGAAGAGAATTGCTGTGATAATCACTACAAATACTGCTTGCGTTAAGTCACTTGCAAAGAGTGTTGCCGCAATGATGACGACAATTCCAAAGAGTAAGAGAAACGCCACAAAGTAAGCTAAACCATTACCAGTTTTTCCCAATCGATAAGGACGTTCTAATTCTGGTTGGGTTTGTCGTAGTCGAATAATCGCTATGGCAATTAAGATATAAACCAACGCATAAATAACTGTCGTTGCATTTGTCAACGTCAAGAAAACACCATTCACATTTTTCATTACGCCATAGAGTAGCGCAAAAAGTGAAATACATACACTTTGTGTCAAAACAACATTCCGCGATACGCCAAATTTATTAACTTTATGATAACCAAAGCTAGCTGGAAGCTGTCCATCTCGAGCAACCTGCGTCATCGTTTTAGAAGGTCCTGTGACCCAAGCAGATAATTGAATCAAAACACCAATAACCACCATGAAGCTAAAGATATTGGCAATAATCGTTGGCCAGCCTAAAATTTGGCACCATAATACAATTGGTTGGGTAATGTTAGAAAGTTGAATTTTTCCATTTGGTACAACGTTAGCAACTAAAATAGCGTTTAGTAAATTCATTAAGACTAATCCAACCAAAGCAATGAAGATTCCACGAGTATAGGTCTTTTTGGCATCATGTAATCGTGGAATAAAGACTGAGGACATTTCCATCCCCGTGTAAACAAAGGAAATTGCAGCAAAGTATTGTAACGACTGTAGATTATCCAAACTTGGCATTAATTTTCCCCATGTAAATGTTCCTAGATAACCGGCAGGATTAATACCCGTTTTAATTAAAGCAGCAATCCCCATCACTAGCATAATCACAATCGGAATATAAACACCTAGCCAAACACCAATATTCCCGCCAACTTTGGCCATATCAAAACGCAGGTTAAGGACTGTGATCAACCAATAAAATCCTAAAATATTGGCTAATATAAACCAATGATTATTCCCTAATGGCACATTACCGAAAACGTTTCCCCATAACGGGCCGATCGTTGACGCTACCATCACCATACCGGGAAACATTTGTACCCACAGCAGCCACGCCGTGACAAATCCCCACTTTTCTCCTAAAGCCGATTTTACCCATAATTGTGGGCCACCTTCGGCTTGCATCATAGTTCCCAACTCACCAGAAATTAAAGCCACCGGTAATGCAAAGAAGACGACGGCAAATACCATATAAGTGATCTGTGTCCAACCAGTTGCAGCTACGGAAGGAATTGAACGAACGGTGGCACATAAAGCCATCGTCATTCCAATAAACGTTCCAAGACTAAGTTTCTTAGCCTGACTATCCATGTTCGCGCTTCCCTTCAAAAAATAATTTAATAATAGCAGTCGATCACTATCCCTAATGACCGACAATCAGTCAAACTGGATTGATTGGCTTAAACATTTTCCTTTTGATTAACCGAAGCATAGACTTTTTCAAGGTCTGCTTGAATTGCTTTTTTGATTCGTGGTGCAAAGTAGTCAAAGTTTTCTCGTTGATTCATATACGGCGTCATAACCGAAGCGCGAATGATTGTAACCTTTCCGGCATGTCGCCATTCAGCTTCGCTAAAGCCTAGACTTTCAACAAATGCCAATGGACTATCACCATAATCTGGGATAGCAAAGTCCGTATGTGATACGATATATTCTTTACCATACAAGGACCCTTTAACATAAGATGCTTGTTCATAGAAGGCATGATTCAATCGATTCATTTCAATTAAGTCATCATTGCCATCTTCTTTTAAAACATAGTCAACCATATTGAAGTCAGGTGAGATTAACGGATGAACTGAAATCCGTTTACCAGCCACTTCAAACTTTAAATTCTTCAAGAAATCATAGTAACGGTGAGCCCCTTCAATTGAGGCACCTTCCAACTTCCCATATCCTGTCACGTTCAATGGCAATGTGTGGTGTGCTGCCCAAACAGATGCAGCAGTGGCACCCGCTTTGGAGCCCTCCAGAATATAAGCACCTAGCAATGCCGGAATATCGGCACCCTTCTCAAATACATATGTTGCAAAATAGGAAATCGTGTCACGCATCCGAATATCTTGAATGACAATGCCCCCAGCCGAGTATGGTACATATCCCATCTTATGGGGATCAATTGTAATGGACTCTGCTTGATCGAAAGCTTTATATGCCGCATAGACTTCTGGCTTGATGTATTCTTTATCTTCCGTGAAGACATGATTTTCCGCATGTACTTTTTGTAAATTTTTGTATGGAATAAACTGATCGTCCTCGTCCAAGAACAATGCCCGAGCATATCCACCATATGCAGCATCTACGTGTAGATAAAAGTAAATTCCTTCCTTTTGCAGCTTTTGACGTAAAGCGACAATCTTATCAATGCCATCAACGGCACCTTCTTCAGTTGATCCGGCCACACCAACCACACCTAGTATTGGTGTCTTTTCAGCCGCATATTTACGAATAATACTTTCTAAGGCTTGAATATCCATCCGATAATTACTATCAATTGGAACAGGAACAACTTGATCCAAACCAATACCAATGATATCAGCGGCCTTCATCCAAGAATAATGCTTCGTTTGTGGTACTAGCCATTTCCCAAGGCGTTGTAGATTCTTACCACTTCGAGCTGAACGCTTCTTGACTTCATCGATCTGAGAACCCGCATTCTCCAAAAGATCCATAATTTCTTTAGTCGGCATATTAAGAAGCTCCCAATCGGACTTACCGGCAACTAATTCTGGATTAACTTCTTTCATGGCAAACGGGAGTGATTTAATATTTCGCGCATACCAGAGTCCCTCAAGATTAGCCAAGGAACCATCTGCGACAATGTGGCCCCAACCATAGTCATAACCCATTAATCGGGCAAATTCTTGGCCAACTTCTTCTTCCATTTGCGACGTTGCTGGTGAAGATTCATAAGCCACGTTATTACCATTCCATAACATGGCATAGTTATACGCCAATAGAGCAGGCATTAGGGTCTCTGAATTCATGTGACCCCAATAACGACCAGCCGAATGCCATGGAACAGACTCTGTTCGAATCCGTTCTGACAATTGATCTAAGACTGTCTTCATATGCCCAACAGTCTTTTTAAACGCTGGAGAGTTTTGATCTTCTGGACCAATCATATTTGGATCCGAAGGTATGTAGTTCTTACGCCATCCTAAATGTTCATCCACTAATTTATTAAGCAGATCTTTATACAACTGTCCATTTTCGGCCTTATCCCCAATAAATAATGCATTTAAATCTAAATCTTTAAGTGAGCGATTACTTTTTTCCATGTCACTTACCTCCTGCAGATTTAATATCCTGGTTCACCCAAGAGAATACGCTTTCACAAATACCCTGTAAAGGGTATTTTATTAAAATTAGAGAAACTGTTCGGCTTATTATTGCTTTATTAGGACCTTTTAAGATACGAAAAGCGGTCCTGATACGACTATCAGACCCGCTAACGGGTATTACATTAATAAAAATTAATTTTTCTCTAATCTTTTACTTTTGCTAAGAAATAATTTTTCTTCCCCCGTCGGATAACCATAAACTTACCAGAGAAATTCGTTTTAGGATTCAATTGTGCGTCCGTATTCGTACAGCGTTCACCATTAATCGTAATCGCACCATTAGTGATATCCTCACGTGCTTGCCGCCGTGAAGGTTCAATCGCTGTTTCGGTTAACAGCTCAACAATGTTAGTTGGTTCGGAATTAATCGAAACATTTGGCACCTTTTCAAATGCTTCTTGAACTTCAGTAAGTGTCAACCTTTGAATATCTCCCGAGAATAGAATTTCCGAAATGTGCTGCGCTGACTCCAAAGCTTCCTCGCCGTGAACAAAACGGGTGACTTCCTCTGCCAAACGTCGCTGGGCCAATCGCTTTTCTGGTTCATCCTCAACAGTGGCTGCTAACTGATTAATCTCATCCTGCCCCAAAAATGTGAAAAATTTCAAGTAGCGAATAACATCCCGGTCATCCTGATTCAACCAAAATTGATAAAATTCATACGGTGACGTCTTATCAGCATCTAACCAGATCGCACCGCCAGCTGTTTTGCCAAATTTGGTTCCATCTGCCTTTAACATAAGTGGAATCGTTAACCCATAAACGGCTTCGTCGGCCCCTTTAATTTTATGAATTAAATCAATTCCAGCAGTAATGTTTCCCCATTGGTCAGCTCCACCAATCTGCAACTGAATATTATGATCGTTATGCAGCGTCAAGAAATCCACTGACTGCAGAATTTGGTACGTAAACTCCGTAAATGAAATGCCAGTATCTAGACGACTGGCAACAATATCCTTAGCCAACATGGTATTGATATTAACTAATTTCCCATAGTCCCGCAAAAAATCCAAAAGAGAAATTTTAGATAACCAATCATAGTTATTTACCATCGTCACATTTGAATCCCCACCGAATAGCCGCTGCATCTGTCGCGACAAGGCTTTAACATTATGCTGCACTTTATCCATGGTTTGTAATTGACGCTCCGTCTTTCGACCACTGGGATCACCAATACTCCCAGTCGCACCACCAATCAAAATATAGGGGTGATGCCCGGCTAATTCAAAGCGCTTCATCATCATAAATGGAATCAAATGCCCAATGTGCATACTGTCGCCCGTTGGATCAACTCCACAATACAACGATATTTTCTTCTCAGACGTTAACTTTTTTAGCCCTTCAGCATCGGTCTGTTGATTAATTGCACCACGCCAGGTTAGTTCATCAATAATATTCATCAGCTTGTTCCCCTTTCACTAAGCACCAAAACTCATCTAGCGGTTTAGTTCTAATTTATTGCCGCCAAACAATCACAAGATAGCCAACAGTGAAAGCGTTGTCAAGAGGTGGTCCCACAATCCTAGCTTCAAAAATACGTTAAAAATAAACTCAAATTATTTTAATCTCATTAGAGGTCACGAATATTAGGATCTTGTCGAATGCTGGCAAATTGTTTTGCTTCAATCTCGGTTTCCCCTGTTACAACTTCCGTTCCTTTTCGTGTAACAACTAATTGTTTCCCAAATTTTCGAATTGTCCCAGCGGGAAAGCGCTCCGGTGTTTTACGATAAACTTGACGAACATAATCATCCGCTTTCATCCACCGTTTAGCTGCTTCCATTGACGACATAATATCTCGATCTCTTAAATCAATCATAATTCTGGTCCCTCCAAATTTTAATTTAGCCAGACATCCAGTGACTAAGCCTTATGTAAAGTTTAATTAATCCAAACTAAAAACGCCATATGGAGATTCGACCATATGACGCCAAGTTAACGCTATAATAGCATACTCGCTATCTTTCGCGGAAGTCACTATCCCCACCCTCTCTAATTACAGTAATTAATTGCTGACTAAGGCGCCAAACGCCAGTAATAATTGCCACCATCATGCCGACTATTATTAGTAATGGAACAACGTTCATCTTCTGCCAATCAAATTTAATTAAAGTTATAATTAATGGCAACAACATAAAAACTGCAACTGCTCCACTAATTACCTTAGCGCGTATGGGGTGGTCCTCTTTAGTTTTTATGACACGATTCGTTTCCTGCATACTCATTCCTCCCATCAAATATTGACAGTAATTTTGATCTGTAATACTTATTTATGCGTGGGTTAATTTCGTTAACTCTGGCATTTTATGACCACAATTCATACACTCAATATCTGTCGTTCCCGGCAACTTTTTGAAGACAATATCGCCGCATTCTGGGCAATGTAACCGATCATCCGACAATCCTAAATTAACATTTTGCTTCTCCATAACTAAAACCTCCTATGATTTTTAACATCAAAAAAGGCGTCCTTTCTATACTAAAATAGAAGGGACGCCTTAGCGCGGTACCACCCAGCTTCAGGGACCTAAGTCCGCTGCACTTTAATCCCCAATAACGTGGAGATACCCCGAAGAAACACCTTTCGTATTTCGTTAAGCTTACCCTGCATGGCTTGCACCAACCGCCAATTCTCTGAACCCTCAGATAAGTCACTACTTCGTTTGAAAGATTTCTTATTCGTTTTTTGATGTTGGCTACACTCTATCATGAATATTTTTTAAATGCAAGCATTAAAATCCACTTTATTTATTATTAAAATTTAAAGTTTATTATTAATAATAAAGTGTTTCTAGGCTATCCCCGTTCTTTAAGAAAATCCAAATTCCCCTCATCAATCAAGCCAAACCCAAGACAAATCCCAAAAAGTCAGTTATATTAAAGGTTCGGAACCCTATCGTAAAGGAGAGTCAACATGGCAGAAGAAGTTGTTATTGTCAGTGCGGCACGCACCCCCATTGGCAAATTTGGTAAAAGTTTAAGGGGCTTAAGCGCCGAGCAATTAGGTACTATCGCTGCCAAAGCCGCGATTACCCGCAGTGGGTTAGACCCCGCCACAATTCAGCAGACCATCTTTGGTTCAGTCTTACAGGCTGGTCAAGGGCAAAACATTGCCCGACAAATTGAACTTAACGCTGGTCTTCCCGTCACTAGCACCGCGATGACCATTAATCAGGTTTGTGGCTCCAGCCTAAAAGCCATCCGTTTGGGCCAAAGCGCCATCCTCATGGGTGATGCCGACATTGTTCTAGTCGGTGGCACCGAAAGCATGAGCAATGCCCCTTATCTCACGCCGCAAACCCGTTGGGGTCATAAATTTGGTGATATTACGCTCACTGATAGTCTAGCCCATGACGGCTTGACCGACGCCTTCACTGACATCCCCATGGGCATCACCGCTGAAAACGTTGCAGCTCAATTTCATATTAGCCGTGCTGATCAAGATGCTTTCGCACTTCGTTCCCAACGGCGGGCAACCGCTGCACAACAAGCCAATCGTTTTGCCGACGAGATCGTTCCCGTCTCCTTAGGCACCACCACGTTAACGACCGATGAAGCCGTGCGCACCACAACTTCACGTGAACAACTTGCCGCACTCCGGCCTGCTTTTAAATCCGCTGGCACCGTTACTGCCGGCAATGCCGCTGGCTTAAACGATGGGGCCGCTGCCATGATTCTCATGAAAAAATCAACCGCCCGAGCCGCCGGTATTGCGTATCTCGCAACGCTCCGTGGCTACCAAGAAGTCGGCATTGACCCGGCCATCATGGGCTACGCCCCCGTCACAGCAATCCAACAACTCTTAACCAAAACCCAGCGATCCGTCAGTGACATTGATCGTTTTGAATTAAATGAAGCCTTTGCCGCCCAATCCGTCGCGGTTGGTCAGGCACTGGCACTTCCTGATGACCGCCTAAACGTTAATGGCGGGGCCATTGCTTTGGGTCATCCACTAGGTGCTTCTGGGACCCGCATTGTAGTCACCTTACTCTATGAACTCCTGCACAGTGGCACTCACTTAGGTGTCGCCTCAATGTGTATTGGCGGTGGCATGGGGATGGCGCTGATGATTGAATCCAACTAACTTCAATCTGGTATAATAAGTATAATTGTCAAACGAAGGAAGCGTGACGCATGCTCTCAACCGATTTTGATGTCAAACTTAAATTACTGATTCTTTTCGCCACCGGTTTAATCGTCCTAGCCATTGTGTTAGGTTGGCTGTGGCACCGTGATCACCACTTTTCTCGTTACTTTGGTGGTGTCCTCGGCGTCATGATTGTCCAAATTTTTTTACTCATTTCACTCGCCCTCATTCATCAATGAAACTTCAATAAAACCGGCCCTGCCAGGCGTTTATGCCCTGACAGTGCCGGTTTTTCGATGATGTTAATTTTACTCCAATTGTCGCTGGTGCCAAACACCCCAAACATTCGGTAAAATGACCGCAAAAATAATCACCGCCACGCCAGCAATCTGGGCCCAACTGACCGTTTCCCCTAGCAATATAAATGCCACCACGATCGACGACGGCAACTCTAATGATGACAAGATCGGACCAATTCCCAACTCTAGGTACGGCATAAAGATGGAATAGGCCACCAGTGGAAAGACCATTGAAAATAAAGCAATGAGTACGCCCCACTTAATAGTCGCCCCCGTTACCGGAGCCGTCATAATCTGGGGCCCCCAAACGATCGAAATCAACAAAAACGCCCCGATGCACAACAACCAAGTCTTACTCAACGCATCCAGATTATTACCCAGACTCGCCGTAAACTGCATGGTACAAGCATACGCACAGGCTGCTAAAAAGCTAAAGAATAAGCCTAATGGGGATAATGCTTGCGTAATGGGAAATAATCCCGCGGCTAAAACCGTCCCCACTAACACTAAGATAATGCTAACGACCTGTAATCGAGAGGGTAACCGCCGATGAATCACGGCTCCCAACAGAACTGACAGCCAGACCGCTTGCATCAGCATGACGGCCGCAGCCGCTACCGGAATTAATTTTAACGACTGAATATAAAACGTATTCGTAAATCCAGACGCCGTCCCCGCAGCCATCACCAACACTATCTGACGCCAACTGGTTTGTTGGTCACGCAACCAGTGATGGCGCGCAACGTGAATGATGCCTAAGATAATCACCGCACTCAGAAATGACCAGAATAACAGTGGTCCGTTCACTACCCCCTCATGCCGGGCGATTTTAAATAACGACGCCGGGATTCCAAAGCTAATGGCACCCAAGCCGACAAATAGTGGTGCAATTTTTTTCAAAATACCCCATCCTTTTATGTAAAAATTTCCGTATTCCTCACCCAGTTTAACACACGCCTGCATCGTCTAAACTGGGATAAAAATTATAAATTCCCAGTGAAATCTCCCATGTTCACTAAAGATTTCCTTCGTTATAGTAAAGGTAACTTTTTAAGTAAGCGTTATCATTATGGAGGTCAAACGCATGCAAGGTTCTACAAAGATTCAAATCCAAGACGTTGTCGCCCCAATCGACCGCCGGCTATATGGCTCCTTTATCGAGCAATTAGGACGTGCCGTTTACACCGGTATCTATCAACCTGATCATCCCACCGCCGACTCAGATGGCTTCCGGACCGATGTCATTGATGCCGTAAAAACTCTGAACGTACCGCTCATTCGCTATCCTGGTGGGAACTTTCTTTCGCAATATCGATGGGAGGATGGCATTGGTCCCAAAAGCCAGCGCCCCGTCCGGTTGGACTTGGCTTGGCGGGAACTCGAAACCAACCAGTTTGGCCTTCACGAGTTTATGCGTTGGGCAGATAAAGTCAATGCTGTCCCCAATATGGCCGTCAATCTCGGCACTCGGGGAATTCAAGCGGCTGCTGACTTAGTCGAATATTGTAATTTTCCTAAAGGCACTTATTTAAGTGATCTTCGTCGCCAGAATGGTGCTGAGCACCCCTTTGCCATTAAAACGTGGTGTTTGGGTAATGAAATGGACGGGCCATGGGAAATTGGTGCGAAATCGGCAGGCGAATATGCCCACTTGGCTAACGAGACCGCTAAGGCCATGCGTCGCGTTGATGACACTCTGGAACTGGTCGCCTGTGGCAGCTCGTCAATGGACAATCCCACCTTTGGTAATTGGGAAGAAACCGTCCTTGATGCTTGCTACGATAACGTCGATTACCTGTCGCTCCATCGTTACTACGGCTACTACAATGATGACGACCCAACCGAACTAGATAATTTCTTAGGTAAAAATCATGACTTAGATGACTTTATCAAGGGCGTCGTTGCTATGTGCGATGCCGTTAAGGCCCGTAAACGGTCAACTAAGACGATTAACTTATCCTTTGACGAATGGAATGTCTGGTATCATTCCAACGACGCTGATACCCAGGTTACCCCATGGCAAGTCGGCCCCCATCTCTTAGAGGATATCTATAATTTCGAAGACGCGCTATTAATTGGCAGTCTCCTCATGACCCTCTTGCGCAATGCTGATCGCGTCAAGATCGCTTGTTTGGCACAACTCGTTAACGTGATTGCGCCCATCATGACGGATGAAAATGGTGGTATCTGGCGGCAATCCATCTTCTATCCATTTATGCAGGTGGCCAACTACGGTCAAGGGGTCGTCCTCACCGATCACAGCACATCATCCACCTACAATTCCCGTGAGTTCACCGATGTGGCTTATCTGGATACCGTCACCACCTATGACGCGGCTACCCAGACCGTCACCGTCTTTGCCGAAAATAAACACCAAACAGAAACGCTTGACTTTGAGCTTAATTTCGGCGAGCTGATGATTGATCGGCTACTTGATGCCACGCAATTTTACGGTTACGATGTCAAAGCTGATAATCGCGATGGTCATATGCAGCTACAACCATTGCCTGCTAGGACTGACACCCATCATGCGAACACTAAATTACAACCACTATCTTGGAACGTCTTGCGGTTTAAGCTCCGAGATTGATCACTAAAAAACCATCATGCCCTGATAGAGGGACATGATGGTTTTCACTCATTTTATTCTTCAGACCCAGCCTCAAAATCTTTACGGACATCATCAACGAGGTCCTTTGCTTCGCCTTTGCCTTCGTCCCAGTTGCCTTTCAGCTTATCGCCAGTGTCACCGGTAATGGCCCCTTTGATTTGTTCGGCTTTACCAGCTACCTTATCAGCAGCATTGTCGGCGCGCGATTGCAGTTCCTTTAATTGATCTTTGTCCTGCAATAACAAATATGCCAAGGCTACGTTCGTTGCTAAGCTAATACCCAATACAAGATTTTTCATACCAGTATCCTCCTTATTTATGACGAGAACCCATAACTGCCGACACGATTAAGACTAAAATAATCGCACCCAGGATTGAAGGCACTAAAGCCATCCCGGCCAGTGACGGTCCCCAACTTCCCAGTAAGCTTTGCCCTAACCAGGAACCTATCAGCCCTGCTAAAATGTTGGCAATCCAACCCATTGACGCACCACGATTCGTAATTGCTCCCGCGATAGCACCAATAATTGCACCAACGATTAATGACCATAACCATCCAAACATTGCCGTCACTCCTTTCAATCTGATTTGTTAATCATCTATCTGTTAAATCAGTATAACTTATTAATTAATCTTGGATCAATGAATATGCTCACGCTATCTGAGAGTGGGGCAAAGGGCGGTTAACTGACGCACATTTCGACCCCCAATATTTGGAAACGCAAAAAGAGCCCGAGACTTTAGTCAGTCCCAGGCCCTATGCTGGTATTTTTTATCAATGCCCGCGACGTTTAGCCAGCCGCTTAGCCTGCTGTTTTTGACGAACCACCGCGGCATGCTGAACCCGCGCTTGACGCTGCCGTTGTTTTTTCAACTGCAAGTTTTGGCGATGCTCTGTCTTAAGCAACACGGTTGCCCGTTGTCGGGCCCCGTGTTGCTTAAGCTCACGCTGGGCAGCACGTTGGCGTTGTTTGACCCGATGATGGGTCTCACTCACCACGACCCTCGTCGGAGCCGTCCATTGCAAAGTCGGCCACCGCTGCCAAATCACTTGTTGCAGTTGTGGGGCAGATGGGGGTTGAGTCCCAAAGGTCACTCGCGCCACCTGATAGCCGGTTGGCGTCCATTGTTCGAACACGCCCCGATAGAACGCTTGATCAAAAAATACTGTTAGCTTGCTATGAATCACCAAACTAACACCTCCCTAAAATGACTAACAAAATAGGGACAACCAAGGAGGCAGGTTACTGACGGCTTTTGGCCGCGCCTGGACTACCAACCAGACCGTGTTTTTTATTCTGTCATTTATATTTTCAAACGACCAGTCAACTGTGTCAAGTAAAATACAGCGATTGGCCACCGACTCACTGGTTCAAGTAGTTAGCTTGTGACTGATGCCGCCGCTGGGTTTGTCGAAAATCACTGGGCGTCATTCCCGACCACAACTTAAATTGCTTGCTAAAGCTGGCTTGACTGCTAAAGGCTAGGTCTACCGCAATTTCGGCCATTGATTTTTCACCAATCTCTAACAACACCTTGGCACGGCTGAAACGTCGTTCTTTCGTGTAGGTACTTGGCGTAATCCCATACACGCGCTTAAAAACAGTATGACCATACGTCGTACTAAAATTAAGCGCTGCACAAACGGCTTGAAATGACTGCGGTCGCGGCCCCTTCTGAAATAATAACGTCGCCATTTTTTGCGCCAAGATGACCTGCTGTTCTGGTAATTGTGCCACCGGTGCAACGACTCGGGGTGCTTGACTAACAACCGCCATGAACTGCAAAAAAGCAATTTCCATATTCAGCGTCCAGTCCGGCTGTTGTTGGGCTGCTTGTAACGCACTAAACCGTTGAATCAACCGCTGGGCGGCCTGCGCTAACGGCGTATCAGCAGCTAATACCGTATTTCCCAAATTTTGAATAATTTGCGTTTTCAACGCCAAATCGCCGACACTAAAGTGAAAACAGAAGAAGCGTAGCCGATTACCACAGAAATTAAAACTTTCATGCGCGGTTTCAGGAGTGATAATCATGGCTTCCCCCGCAGATAATACGCACCGCCGTGTTCCCATAAATACGGTCTCCGTTCCCTGCAATACCACAACCATTTCAAATAATTGATGTTGTTCTTGCGGATAATGCCAATTGGGAAAATTCTGTTGAAAATGCCCACCATATAGATAAACGGTTGATTCGATAGCCTGAAATACTTGTGATTGTGCCACACCGGTTTCCCCCAAGCTTTTCCATCATATTCTTACGACCAAGCTTATCATGATTAGTACGCGCTCACAATCAGTCACCACTTTCCATTAGGACAAATTTACCACAGCATTCGCTATGGACAGCTTTTAAGAAAACGGTTACGCTAGAGTTATACATCCTTACTGACTGGAGGCTTTATTTATGAAGAAGTTCCAACATGAATTCTGGACCGCCACTTCCGGCGATCTAACGCAGCGCCGCACACCGCTAGCAACACCCGATTATCAATCGACTAGCGCAGCGGCCGTAAAAATTATCATTGACCCCGCCGACCGTCATCAACCATGGTTAGGTGGCGGAGCTGCTATTACGGACTCAGCTGCGTATCTCTTATGGTCCGTCATGAGCGCTGAACAACGGCATGCCCTGTTAACTGAACTATTTGATCCCGAGCAAGGCGGCTTTTCTAGCGTGCGGGTGCCTCTAGGATCTTGCGATTTTCAAAGCCAAGATTTTTATACCTACGATGACGTCCCGTATGGTGAGCACGATCAGAAGCTGGAACAGTTCTCCATCGGTACTGGTCAGCCAGGCGCACCAGATGCCACCAAAGATTTAAAACACATCGTCCCCGTCCTACAAGAGATCTTGGCCATTAATCCGGCCGTGAAAGTCATTGCTTCACCATGGTCCGCCCCTGCATGGATGAAAAACACAGGTCATTTGACCCATGGTGGTCATCTGCGGTTTGGCGAATTCACTGGCAATGGCTATACCGAGGAAAATCGTTTCGAATATATTTATGCCCAGTACTTTATTCGGTATATTGAGGCCTATCAAAAACTGGGCATCCCCATCTATGGGCTCACCATTCAAAATGAACCGTCGAACGCCGCTCACTGGCCAGCTATGATTTGGACGGTTCCCCAGCTAGCTGACTTTGGTTACCGTTATCTTCGCCCGGCATTAAATCATAGTTTCCCCGATACCAAACTTTACCTATTAGATGATAGTTTTCATGCGTTGACCAAGCCGATTACGGCGGAAGTCACCCCAGAGCAGGCCGCCGCATTTGACGGACTGGCCGTTCACACCTACTCGGGCCCCTATGACAACCTCTATCACGCCAACCGTGCTTATCCCAATTGGTCCACGATCATGACTGAACGTCGATGCATGATGACCGACACGCCTGAAGAAGCCGCTCATATTATGTTTGGGATTATCGGTAACTGGTTAGTTCACAACGGTCTCAGTATGATTACCTTGTGGAACCTAGCGCTCGATGAACGAGGTCTGCCCAACGCTGCGGACTCCACTGGGCGAGAAGGTGTCGTCACCATTGACCATACGACCGGGAAAGTCCAGCGTAACCTGGAATACTTCATGCTGCGAAACTTCGGTCAGGATGTTAGCGTGGGCGCAACCGTCATTGGTTCCACCAACTATACCCGTGATGGCTATACGGGTGGGCTAGGCTCTGTGGCCTTTTTAGGAACCGCTGGCGACATTGCCGCATACCTTTACAACCCAACCGCCCAACCGATTCAGGCCGCCGTCACCATTAACGGTAACGGCGCTAATTGGCAATTGGTCACCGTTCCGCCATATGGGACCGTCACCCTACACAAGTCAGATGCTCCGCTCAACGCCACGAACGTGCCTACGGATGATGAATTTCCTCTGAATCCAACACCCGCTAATCATAGTGATGTCGCCCCTGGACAGCATTAATCAAAAAGTCAGCCACACTTTCTCAATATCGAAAAGTGTGACTGGCTTTTTAATATGCTACGATAGGAACAACTCTGAAAGAAACGACGTGGATTTATGAAAATGATTATTGCGCCGGCCAAGCAAATGGCCGTGGATCTCGACAACTTTGCACCCGAAACCCAGCCCCAATTTCAATCACAAGCCCAACAACTACTAGAAGTTCTACGGCAACTCACTTACCCAGAAGCGCAGCAGTTATGGCATTGTAGTGACAAGCTGGCTCAACGCAACTTCGATTGGCTCCATCAGATGGATTTAACTCGTCAAGTTACCCCCGCCCTCTTAAGCTACCGTGGCCTTCAGTACCAATACATGGCACCGGATCTCTTTACGGCACCTGCTTTAGATTACGTTCGCCACAATCTCCGGATTCTATCTGGGTTTTATGGTCTGCTACGACCTTTTGATGGTATTGTTCCCTATCGATTGGAAATGCAAGCCCGATTGTCAGTGGGTGAAGCGACTAACTTATATGCTTTCTGGGGTGATCGCCTCTATCACGCTCTAGTAGCACCCACGGAACCAATTATCAATCTGGCCTCTCAGGAATATGCCAAGGCCATTACCCCTTATCTGCAGCCTAATCAGCCCTTTATCACCGTAGTTTTTGCCAGTCTGGTAAACGGCAAGCTAAAGACCAAAGCCACGTTGGCTAAAATGGCTCGGGGCGCGATGGTACGTTACCTAGCTGAAAACCAAGTCACCACCATTGATGCCGTAAAAGACTTTGATCATCCCGACTACCGGTTTGATGCATCGCACTCAACCTCAGAGCGCCTGGTGTTTGTGTATCAGAAATAACTGTTAATGAGTCAATTCACCGCAATCAAACGGACATCCAGCCCCACGGATCTTCACGCCACTGCCGCAAGGACGCCATTTCTGGTGCCGTTATTTTGGCTTGCTGCTGCGCTACTGTAATCAGTGTACTGTACGTTGTTAGTGGCGTCAGGGCCAGCCCCGCCTGCTGAAAGTTCACCACACTATCTGGTAATTCATAAGAAAAAATAGCAACCACGCCTAGCACTGTGGCGCCGGCCTTGCGAACGGCTTTAGCAGCGGCTAAAACACTTCCTCCGGTTGAGATTAAATCATCAATCAGAACCACCCGATCACTAGCCGTCATTTGGCCTTCAATTTGCTTACCCTTGCCATGATCTTTGGGTTTAGCACGTACATAACTCATGGGTAAACTTAATCGATCTGCGACTAATGCGGCATGGGGAATTCCCGCCGTTGCCACCCCACTAATCACCGTGGTCGTTGGATAACGGTGTTTAATCAGGTTTGCTAGGCCATCGGCGATATGTGTTCTCACTTGTGGAAAAGCAATTGTTCGCCGATTATCCGTATAGATTGGGGCTTGCATCCCACTTGCCCACAAGAAGGGATGATTAGGTGCTAGCGTCACCGCTCCAATGGTTAGTAAATCTGTCGCAATTTGTTCTGCTGGTATCATCTGCATGTCGACTCCCATTCCTGTAAGATTTGGTGATAAGCGACAACTGGATTACTGGCTTGCGTAATCGAACGCCCCACAACAATGCCATCACTGCCCAACTCAACAGCCTCGGCCGGTGTGACAATCCGTTGTTGGTCGTCAGCTCGATCCTGGGCTAACCGGATTCCTGGCGTAATACTCAAAAAGTCAGCCGTTGTCGCTGCGTGTACTAGCGGGGTTTCCAGTGCCGAAGATACCACACCATCGGCACCGGCCCGTTGCGCTAAGCGGGCTAAATGGGTAACGACAGTGGGCAAATCAACGGTTACTAATTGCTCAGCCTGCATCTGCACCTCCGATGTTGAGGTCAACTGCGTAATGGCCAACAATTTGGCTGGGGCAACTCCCGCAATCGCAGCGCCCTGTGCCAATCCTCGTTTAGCCGCACGGATCATTGCCGAGCCGCCGCTCGCATGAATCGTGACCAAAGCCAATTCTTGACGCCCTAGTTGGCACATTGCCCGTTCAACAGTATGGGGAATATCGTAGAGCTTCAAATCCAAAAAAACCGCTACCCCACGTTGACGTAAAGCTGTTACTATCGTCGGGCCCGCCGCATAAAAAAGCTCCATACCAACCTTGACCATCAAGTCGTTCTCATTAGCCAATTGATCGACCAATGCCAGGGCCTGCTGTTGCGTCGGCACGTCTAATGCCACAATAATCGGTCGCATCCATCTTCACCTTTCTTCAAAAAAAGCCGGTTAGCCCCGTATTAGGCTAACCGGCTATAGACCCACTCATCTACTGAGGGCCATTTCCGTTCACCTTTTTAGTCTCACAGGGCTAAATTAAAGTTTGATTGTTATTGAGTGTAGCGTAACTAGACGATAGCGTCAAGCCGTATAATATTTTTAATATCTTGATTAATGGTTGCTTTTCCCGGATATTCATGCCACAATACTAACAACGTTCCGTGAGAACGGCAAAAATAACGAATGTCAGTGAACATTCATTTTGGAGGAATTGAATATGGAAACCTCGTTACACGACCACACGTTCAGTAAGAACCAGAAATGGACAATCGCTTCAACCTCAGCTGGATTCGCCTTGGAAAACATGGATGTTATGTTTCTCTCCTTCGCGCTCTCCTCAATCATCGCCGACTTACATATTAGCGGTGCTCAGGCTGGTTTGATTTCGTCGATTACCAATCTGGGAATGCTAGCGGGTGGCCTTTTGTTTGGGATCATTGCCGATCGCTATGGTCGTGTCCGCACCTTCTCCCATACCATCTTCATTTTCGCCTTTGCCACGGCCGCAATGTGTTTGGCCAACAACATCACGCTCATTTATATCTTCCGGTTTCTAGCTGGCGTAGGGGCCGGTGGTGAATACGGCGTGGGGATTACATTAATCGCCGAAAGCTTTGCCCGCAATAAAATTGGCAAAATGACCTCACTGGCCGCTGTTGGTGGCCAAGTTGGCGCCATCCTGGCCGCTGTAGCCGCTGCCTTAATCATCCCCGTTTTCGGTTGGCAGGCCCTGTTTCTCTTCGGTTTATTGCCGGTCGGTTTAACCTATTTCATCCGACGTCATTTACACGAAAGTCCTGAATTTTTAACGGCTAAACAAGCAGCTGACCACACCCCCATTCAATTACGGCGTCTCTTCAACACCCCTCGCCTGGCTTATCAAACACTGGCGCTGATGTTGATGGTCGTCGTGCAGATTGCCGGATACTTTGGCCTGATGAATTGGCTGCCAGCAATTATGCAACAAAAGCTAGGCTTAACGGTCGCCGGGTCTTCCGTCTGGATGATTGCCACCATTATCGGCATGAGCATTGGCATGCTAACCTTCGGCAGTATTCTGGATTATTTCGGTCCGCGCCGGGCTTTCGGTATCTTCTTGTTAGCCTCAGCCATCGCGGTCTTTAGCATCACGCTGGCCGTCAATCAGGCAACTCTCATTCTAGCTGGCGCGATTATTGGCTTCTTCTCCAACGGCATGTTTGGCGGTTATGGTGCGGTCATCAGCCGGCTTTACCCCACGGAAATTCGTTCCACCGCCAATAACCTAATTGTTAACGTTGGTCGGGCCATCGGTGGCTTCTCCTCTGTCGCCATTGGCTGGCTGATGGATCACTATACTCTGAATATCGTTATGGCGTTTCTGTCCATCCTCTATCTAGTCAGTTTCACCGTGATGCTGACAATTCCTAATCTACGACAATTTAACAAAGTAAATCCTTAACCACTAACAAAAAAGCGATGCCCACATTGAGGTATCGCTTTTTTCGATGAAAAATTCCACCCATATTACCCACTTGTTTCACATGAAACAATCACCTGACTGACGCCTTGGCAATCTGGTCAATGCGATACTGCCACCACCAATTCGGCATGCCAATTGGATAATTGGCCAATATCCGACCTAAAGTCTGCGCCGTGGATTGCTCGGGTCGATAGCAGGTTCGCACCAACGGATCTAAAAAGTCCTGTGGCACGCCAACCACCCGTCCACCAAGCGTTAACCGTAACGCCGCATTGTCTTCATAGCAGGCTTGCCAGTGATAACTAAAGGCTACCCAATCCGCTGCTGTTACCACCTTGGCCGTCGCTAAGTCATGTTCCAGCGCCGGCTCGTCCAGCTCCCCAATGGTTAAATTTTGCATAAAGACCGGGCCCATTTCAGTCATCACGGGACCACTTAAAGGAATCTGAATCCGCTGAACAACCCCCATAAATTGTGCTTGAACTAACTGACTGCATAACCACCCCCACCCCAACTGATCAGCCGGATTGGCAGAGGTCCATACCCGCAAGGTGGTGCCAGTGGCTAACATCCGTTGCAATCGCTGTTGACTCGTTGTAACGGCGGCAAACTCAGCGGAGGCACCGCCCGATTTGGTATAGCGCGCCTTAAGTCTCCAATATGAATTTTTGGCATCAGTTAAACGCGTTAAATCACCAATCTGCAAGTCTAAGGGTAAGGCAATAGCTGTTAATTTCATGGATTGGGCCAGTGTATTCGCTAGCGTTGGATCAAACGTCACTTCAATCATTAGTCACCTCGTCATGAGCGGCTAGCCACTGAGTCAGTCGCGCTTGATAAGCGGCCGGCTCATCAATAAAGGCCATATGCCGACTGTGCGGAAATAAGGTCCATTCGGCGTGAGGCAACTGGTCAACCATCGTCTTAGCCACCAATGGTGTGCAGAGATCATTGACACCGCTGGTCACTAACGTTGGGTACGGTAGTTGCGCTAACTTTGCTGTATAATCATAGTCCCGTAACGTTCCCGTGGGAAAATATTCGTTAGGCCCCCAAGCCGTGGTATAAGCGGCTGTGCCCAAGCGCTTAGATCGCCGCAAGAATTCTGGTGTTTGCTCGGTAAGCGGTCCAGTTGCATGCTGGATCATGAACCGCTCGTTAGCTGCCAAGTAAGCGGGTGTTGTAAAGTCTCCCGTCATTTCAGCCTGGTGAATGGTCGCTTGGTCAGTCGCTGACATGAATTGAATCAAGCGATGCTGTTCGCGGGCCCACAAATGAGCCGAGGATAAGGTGCTGGCCAAAATCACACTCTGAATTCCCTGTGGCTGGTCGTCACATAAGTAAATAAGCGCCAGCATGCCGCCCCACGACTGGCCTAATAAGTGCACGCGGTCGAGTTTCAAATAAGCACGTAACGCCCGTAATTCCGCCACCCAGGTTGCTGCCTGCCAAAGATGGGGATCAGTCGGTATGGATGACCGACCACAGCCCAATTGATCGTACATCACAATTGGCCGACCGGTTGTCGCTACTAGTTGATCAAAAGCTTCAAAATAGTTATGGGTCGATCCCGGGCCACCGTGCAATAACAGTAAGGGGGGTAACGGTGACCGTAAATCACCAACCACCCGATAATATGTCTGATACGATCTAAACGGCATGTACCCTTCTTGAATATCCATGCAATCCCCTCCTTTAGTTAGGTTAAGAATACCCTAAATGATGAGCAATTAGGGCATTTCACAAAAATAAGGTCGGGATTTTCATCCCGACCCACTAACCAATTAAGACAGACTGCCATTTTCCTGACCAACCACTTGTGCCGACAACTGATTAGCTTGCTTGATAGCTTGTGGGAGTGTTAGTCCGGCCATTAAACCGGCAATAATCCCGCCACAATGCGTGTCACCAGCGCCAATTGTGTTGACAACCGGAACGTTCTGCGCTGGAACTTGCCCGGTTGCCGTGCCATCGACATAATAGGTGCCCTGACCTCCCAGCGTCACCATGACGGGGCTCTGGGTTAACGCGAATAAACGGTGTGCTTTTTCTGCAACGGTGCGACCGTCAGGCATGATCTTTCCAATTTCATCTTCGTTACAATGAACCATGACGTGCGCCGCTAACACTTGTTGTAAAATTTCTGATGGAATTTCGCCAATTCGTGGCGACGTATCAAATAAGATTTGGGCATCCGGTCGCCGTTGCCGCAGACCATCTAAGATTACCTTAGCTGAACGTAAATTCTCTAATTCATAACCGCTAACATAGATATAATCATAATCGGCCAGCTGAACCTGCTGGAACCACTGTGGTTTCCAACATTGTTCAATCCCATTAATTGTCAAAAAGCTACGTTCTCCATCGGGCTCCACTAACGATAAATCCCAACCATTATCAGCACCCGTCACCGGTAATTTTAAGGAAATCCCTTGATTGCTTAAATGTTGTTTAACGCGCGTGGCATAGTCGCCTTCACCCACTGGCACCAGTAGATCTGCCGATGCCTGCATGTAGCGTAAGGCGCCATAAACATTAAAGGCCGAACCACCAATTCGATAAGACTTTAAATCACCCGTAACATCCCCGCCAGAAAAGGGTAATCGTGGAACGTTAACGACCACATCAACAAAAGCGGCGCCCAACACTAAAGCCTTACTCATGATGCATAACCCCCTCACCATTTGAATGCGCTACCATTTTAACGATAAACATACAGATGATCGCAACAATTGCCGAGATAAAAACGCCGAGACTATTATTTCTAAAAATTCCATGGGCAAATGGACCATTCCAAATTGCATTATTTGTAAATAGAAAACCCGTAATCGTCGCAATGACCCAAGAGATAATGCCACCCCAGTTATAGTGCTTTTTAGAATCTGGCACTAATAACGCCAGCTCATAGCCGTTTTTTCTGAACATCGCACTATCGCATAGGAAGATGGCAACCCAACTAGCCAAACAAATCCCCAAAAAGTTTAAGAACAATTCGAAGTTGGCTAGAAAATTTCCTGAGATAAAGAGAACGTAAACTGGAATCAAAATTACAATTAAACCATGAATAACTAAGGAAGTCCGTTGTGAAACACGAATCCCAATCGTCCCCAAGTTAATTCGGGCCGACCGCAAAGATACAATACATTGCGGGATTAGACCCCCAGCAGCTACCAGAAAATAAATTACGCCGATCCAGCTTGGTAAGGCTGAATACATTACGCCAAACGGATCACCCGTTGTCGCCAAAGCCGGTTCAATCGTACTTAACAAAACACCACCGGCCATGAGGACAAACAAGGGTATTGCGCCACCCAAGGCTGTTCCCCAAAAGGTCGCTTGCGGTTTAGTTTCTGGCTTGACATAGGCACCCCAATCGGCGGCTGCCATCGACCAAGAAATGCCTGAACCGGCGGCAACGATGCTGACAGCTGGCAAGAAACCGCTAATCCAATGACCACCTGGAAGATTAAAAGCGGCCTGCCAATCCGCCTTTAGCAAGAAGAGAACCAAAATAACAACCGTTAACGCGCCAAAGACATAGCTTAACCATGTTTGAATCTTGGCTAAAGTGGCTTCTTTTAACAAACCAGACAGCAGCACTAACCCACCAAAGATAGCCAGAGCAACGGCCCGTGTGACGGTGTTCTTGGGGATATTTAAAACACCGTACATGGAAATTAATAGCATGGTCCCCGTAATCACGTTAACCGAAAGCCACCCCACCATATTAATCCAAGCGATGGCATTGGGAATTTTATTCCCCCGAGTACCATAGGCCGCCCGGCTCAGCTTAAAGGTTGTCACACCTTCTCGTTGACCAATCATCGCCACCCATCCTGGCACTAAAAAGGACAACGCGCCACAAAAAGCAGCGAGAATTGCTTGGGCAAACGACAGATGATAAGCAACAATCATCGCACCAAAGACGAATCCCATAATCCCAATATTCGCGGCAAACCAGTTGTAGAAAATTTTCCCTGGCGTTAATGTTTTATCTGCATCCGAAATTTTGACGAGCTCATTATTCATTATGATAATCCTCCAAAAAGCTAGTTCGCTTTAAAACTAAGAATTTGATCGGCATAGTTAGACATAATGTGTTGCGGATTTTTTTCATCAATTGTCTGAATCCAAGCAGGATCAATAGCTTTAAATCCAGTCTTAGCGCCACAAATAGCGGTTGCCATGGCCCCAATCGTATCGGTATCACCACCTAAATTAGCACAAAGTAAGGCACATTTTTGAACATCTCGAGCGTAGTAAGCAATCGCGAATGCTGCCGGAATACTTTCCGAAATCATCGTTCCAGTTCCCACAAGGTCATAAATGGCCTGACTAAACTTAGGCTCATCATTGGGGTACTGCTGCGCCAATTGAATCCCTAATAGGGCTCGCTCATGAGTCTTGGCAGCCCAAGTATGACTACCCATTTGGTAGCCCAAATCATTGGCATTTAAGGCATAAGTCACAATATCATCCCACTCATAATCGGCCATAGCTGCCGTAACGGCGCCCGCGATAAGACTGGCACCACTCACTGCAACGTCACTAGAATGAGTCACGCGACTAACCTCATAGACCATCTGAACCAACTCATTGATTTGATCCGGCGTAAACAGCGTGCCAATGGGGGCAATCCGCATACCTGATCCATTCGTCAGCGCCTTAGCTGTAACCGGTGCCGGGTCTTGCCCTGCCTTAATGGCCTTCAATGCCGCCTTGCTACTTGGCCCCAAGATATTGTTATCCCATGCACCCACAGCATCCGCCCAAGCCATAATATGTTTAACCAAATTTTGCTGATCCGGTTGCCAGTTCGTTTCAATTAGAGAATCTAAAATTGCTAGGGCCTGGTTGGTATCATCGGTATATTCTCCCTTGGTAAAATTCAGAGCAATATCATTATTCTGTGGGCCATCTAAAAAGGTCGTAATTAGACCGCCAAATTGCTGCCGAATTTTTTCAACCGGCCAAAGTTCTGAGGGCATTCCCATCGCGTCCCCAATCGCCTGTCCATAAATTGTTCCCAATACTTTATCCTTAGTCCGTTCCATCTGATTCTCTACTCCCTTTCGCTTTATACGCCAACCACAAATTTAAAATTAGATTGGTCACTATAAATAATCTTGATTGTTTCGACCAAGTCATTATTGGCCGTACGTACTTGTCCCGTTACTTGAAGTAACGGTTGGCTATCAGCCACTTCTAACAGCTCCGCTTGCGCGACGGTTGGCATAATTGGTGTGACCAAAAGGTTAGCTGTCGCTGGATAAACCTTGAATTGACTTCGTAGCGTTTGGTACAAAGAATTCTGCTCAAAGTCAGTCTGTTCTAGCCCCGGAAACTGCTCCAGATTGAGGTGTGATTCATCTAAAGTCAGTTGAACAACTTCATCGCTAGTTTTGATTCCCCGTAATCGCTGCAGTATCAAGTGATGGTCAACAATCTCTTGCTTTAAGACCCGGGTAACCGGCGTCGCTCCTAACTGCAAGGCATAGTCAGAAAAGCCTTTGAAGTTAAACATATCAATCTTTGGTTTCGTTAACTTCACAAAGCTCCCTTTGCCTTGAACCCGATCAATCATCTGTAAGTCTTCCAAATCTTTGAGTGCTTTTTGAATGGTTGACCGCGTAACATCATACTGCCGTGCATAGGCCGCTTCTGATGGTAGCTTATCGCCGGTCTGCATATTCTTTAAAATACTAGCTTGAATATCCGCAACAATTTGCGCTCGAATACTGCTATTTCGTCTATGTTTATCAATGGCCATTTCTTTCAGTCCCTTAATTCGATTACTTGAGTACTCAAGTTCTAAGATAAGCATTTTTCAAAAATTGTCAAGCGCTTACAATCATCTGTGCTTATAATTAATTCCCTTTTTATTATTAATAATCAGAAAACCAAGTATTGATAACTATTTTAACGTTACCCAACTCTCTGCCACCACCTGTGTATTCACCAGCAACGTCAACCGGTGGACCCCTGGATACAGTCGCCGCGTGGTCAGCTGCTGCCATTTAAGCCTAAACACTCCTTGTAATAACTGGCCGGCTGGCAGAGTCGTCCGCTTTACAAAAAAATCTTTCGCTGTCGTTGTGCCATTTTGTCGAACATAGTCGACTCGATAGCCTAAATAAACCGGCATGGTTTCAGGCGCCCGCACCGTATAGGTCACCGTTGTCAGACCCCCGATTACTGCCACATCACTCTCTGGTTGCAAGGTCACGTCCGTTACCTTCTCGGCCACAGTAATGTCATAACCCAGTAACGCCAATACGTCCGGATTTTCTTGTTTAAATAGGGTTCGCAACCCCCGCCGCAATATCCAGTATTTGGTCTGGCCCCAATATTGTTGAGCAAAGGCGATCACCACTTCTGGATGATCCTTACTAAATCAAAAATGCCCCAGGACCATCTATTGTAATAGATGGTCCTAGGACATTTTGGTTTGTGTTAAGTCATACTACTATTTTGAATGTGGCCATTTTTTCGCACGCAAATTCTTTGTTACCTGGTGATAACCCCTGGAAGTTAACGGATCAACGAAAGTGGCAAAATAAACCAACGTAACTCAATGGTGGGGCGCATTATTTTTCATCTCGTCAGACTTTAGGATTTTCAGAATCAAACCAATCAAGCGCTCGCGCGTTTCCTCGGTACTTTCTTGTTTGATTTTGCGACGAATAATGCGCGTTCTTTGTAAGGATAGGACCCATAAAATTTGATCTAATTGTTTCAACGTTTTCGTATGCAACATTTGATTAAGATCCGCAGCACGCATAATTTTCTGAATCTTTCGGCGATTGAAGCGTACACTTATCAGAATAAAAAGGAAGATGCCACCTAATGCAGATGTTACTTCAGTCCAAAATAGAACTAGCAAGACCAAAAAGGCTTCAAACGGTGATTCATTTATGAGCAAGTTATTGTACCATTCCACGAAAATGACAACCACTGGAATAACCGCAATAATCTCGTACAGTAGTAAGAGCTTAAAGTTTTTTACAAAAAAATTAATTTTTATAACCTCCAAAATTAAATGGCTAAACTAAGACTCCCCAGCGCTAGTAACGTGCCAGTAAGGACAGTTACGATAAGTATCCCTCCCAAGACACAAAGGGAAACAATACCGATCTTTTCCCAATCCATGTCTTGGGTGGTATCAATCGCGTTATTATAATTGGTTTCCACCTCAGTTGGCGTGGTTACAACAATTTTGTGGAACATGATTGTAATAGAAATTTCGTATTTTTCAGTAACCTGAACCTTATTAACCTCGGTGTGTTCACGTTCAAGGTGCAGTGTGAAGCCCTTCCCACCAGCCGTATCAATCCAGATAGTCCCGTTTTTAATTTTAACCGCTAACTTTCCCAAGATTTGATCCAAGTTATCGAACGTTGAGACTTTATTTTCACTTAATAATTTTTGAATACCGGTTAAATTGTTTGTGATTGTGCCATCCTTGATAGTATATACGACAATTTTATCACTAGAGGGTGAAGAAATCGAGGCACCCATGTCTAAACGCCAGGTCACATCTACTAGAATCAAATACGGCTCAGCCAAAAAGGAACGCATGTCCAAATGTGGGCAAGATTCTAAATTTAAAATAACGGGAATATTAAATACAACAACTGCATGTCTAATCTAAGCCCTCAAAACAGAAACGTCGCCAGGTAGCTGGCAGGCCTTAGAATTCAAATCTAACATTCTCTGTGAGAGCCTCAATGTACTAGCTTAAAGTACGCTTCAGTTAAACATGCTTGGCAAAACCGTGTCACATCAAAAGTCGGCGCTACCTGATGCAACTGTGTACCCAAATTCGTTAGAAATTGGGGGGAATATAGATCCTTTAAACCCATTTCGTTTCACTCCTCTAAACTAAAAAAGCCGCTGCCTACGCAACGACTCCTTAATCAATATAGTTGTAGTTACTGATCGGCTGACACCATGTAATCTAACAGGTTAAACAAGGCTGTCTGATTGGCTCTAGGTACCGGCGTTGTTAAAATATCATTCGCTGTTTGCCCCAAAACTGATCCGTGAATGTAGGGGAAATCGTTAACCACCATCTCACGAACATTCGTCGCCTGCGGTTCCAAATGACACTGTAAGCCAACCACACGGTGATTAAGAACAAATCCTTGATTGACCACATCATCACTGCTAAAGAGTAAGGTCGCCTCAGTTGGGATCGCAAACATTTCTTCGTGCCAATGTAGCACATTGAGCTTTTCTGGTAGGCCGGGGACTATCGTCGTTTGCCGATAAATTGGGGCCCACCCCACTTCTTTAACCGGTGCTTTGGTTACCGGATACCCCAGCGTTTTAGTAATCTGTTGAGCCCCAAAACAAGCGCCAAAGATTGGCACGTCTTTATCCAAGAGCATTTGGATCAACTGGCGTTCTTGCTTAATCCAAAGCAGCCCATCATTTGGACTCATGGGCCCACCCAAGATAACTAACAGATCCGTTTCTGCTGCCATTGGCAACTGGCCAAACTGGTAGGGATGATAGATAAATACTTGATGTTCGTGAGCTGCGGCCCAAGCTAAAATCGCTCCTGGACCCTCATTTGGTGTATGTTGCAAGACATTAATCCGCATCGTAAATCCTTTCCATCAACGGCAATGTTTCACGTGGGTATCGCCTGCAAATCCCCAAGATGGCCTCAATTATAACACATCACTACTGAGGCAAGTCAGTATCCGAATACACATACGGCACGTGAGCCATCGTCGGTACTTGATCCCAAGCCACCGGATACCCCGCACCGTGAGCACAAAATACTGAATCTGGCGTATTCTCTAGGTCAGCTACTGGTGCATATTGCTGCTGTGCAATTATCTCAGCCGCGTTATGACAAGGCCGATAACCATCAATCAAGCATTCCAATTGGCCCTGACCATGCGTGTAAGCTTGTACAGCTTGGGCATAGTCTTGCATTTCAGACACGGGCGCAACCCCCGTTAGTGTGGTGAGATTACCTCGACTGGTCGTTGGATCAACTGCCGCATTGAGACTGCCATGCATGCGCTGCACATCCGTCATGGCTCGACCCACTTGCTCTTGGCCCACCTCTAAGCGGAAACGATACCACGGCTCAAGTAATTGACAGCCATCGTCTTGTCGCATCATCAGCCCTTGACGGACCGCCCGCCAAGTTGCCTCACGGAAGTCACCACCAACCGAATGAACAATGCTAGCTCGACCCGTAACCAACGTTATTTTGACATCAGTTAAGGGCGAACCCGTTAGAATTCCCAGTTGTTCTTTGGCGCGTAAGTTAGTTAATACCTGGTGTTGCCAGTTGCGGCCCAACACTTCCAAGGAACAGTCGGCGGCAAAGGTTAATCCACTCCCGCGGGGGGCTGGTTCCATGAGCAAGTGAACTTCCGCATAGTGACGCAAGGGTTCAAAATGCCCAACACCTTCTACGGCTTTCGTCAGTGTTTCCTTATAAAGAATCCGGCCGGCACCGAAATGAACCGTCAGATTGAAACGATCCTGCAACAGCTGCTGTAAAATTTCCAATTGAACTGTTCCCATCAGTTGAACCCGCAACTCCTGCAGGTGACTGGACCAACTCACATGTAATTGGGGATCTTCATCCTCCAGCTCCCGCAAAGCGGCCAAACAGGCGTGCAGATCCTGTCCTTGTGGGTCCAATGCATAGTTCAAAACGGGTTGCATAACGGGCGCCGCACTATCTGGGACATTCCCCAGGCCTTGGCCGGGATACGTTCCCGTTAACCCTGGAATTGCGCAGACATCGCCAGCCAGAATTTGTGGCTGCACGGTGTACTTAACCCCGTTATAAACTCGTAACTGATTGACTTTTTGCTCCTCCAGCAGGACTTGTTTGGGCTGTAAATCACCGCCCGTCACTCGCAGCCACGTCAATCGTTCACCTTGATCGTGGGAAATTTTAAATACCCGTGCACCAAAATCACGGGTCGTTTCACTGGGAGTCGTCCACTGCTGCAATCCCGCCAGCAACTCGGTCACCCCAGTCATTTTCAAAGCCGCACCAAAGTAGCAAGGAAAGACTTGTCGCTGATCTATCATGCGACGGATGACTGTGGCACTCAATTGGCCGGAATCAAGGAAGTCAGCCAAAACGGACTCGTCTAACATTGCAATGTCTTCACTAGCCGCTGCGGAAACTTGGGCGCCGTCAAATGCAATGCATCCCGGTGATAGTTCGGTTTGCAGTTGCGTTAATAACGCCGCCTGATCAGCACCCGGTGCGTCCATTTTATTGACAAAGATTAGGGTGGGCACGTGGTAGCGCGCGAGTAAGCGCCACAGGGTTCGGGTATAGCCTTGAACGCCATCGGTGGCGGAGATGACTAACACCGCATAATCTAAAACACTCAGGACTTGTTCAGTTTGACTAGCAAAATCGACGTGTCCCGGTGTATCTAATAAAGTCAGCGCTAAGTCTTGGTACGTCAATCGGGCTTGATGGGAAAAGATGGTAATCCCTCGCTGCTTTTCCAACGCATCCGGGTCCAAAAAAGCATCCCCATTATCGACGCGCCCAAGCTGCCGCACCGCACCGGCCTGGTATAGCATGGCTTCTGACAAGGTGGTCTTACCAGCATCCACGTGGGCGACAATGCCCGCTGTGATGGATTTCATATGACTGCGCTCCTTTTTATCTGTAAGTCTTATTGGTTCATCATACCACGGCCATCCCACCAGCGCTTATGCCGATAACCAAATCATTTAGTAAGATTGAATAACATTCACTTAAAAATGAATTAATTGAATTTTACTTTTCACTCAAAAACCGCTATCCTACTAAACAAGTAATCGGATAAGTTAGCGAGGGTCGTTCGAAGCGACCAGAAAGGTGTGTGCGATGATGAACGACTTATTTGCGCAACGCGTCAATCCAGATGTTTCCTCTGCTTTAGCGGGACTATTTCCGCAAGATCCCAACCCAACTGCGGTAACCTTTGCGGCTGGTAGTCCCAATGAGCAACTGTTTCCAGTTAAAGAGGTGCAAGCGGCCTTTAATACGGCCATTGATACCCAAGGCGCCCACCTGTTCCAGTACCAATCGGCCCAAGGAAACAGCGCTCTCCGTGAAAAACTGGTTACGCGCATTGCCAAATGGGGCAACGTCACGACTACCGCTGATAATATTTTGCTGACCGTCGGTGGTCAACAAGGCGTAGAACTCGTCGCAAAAACCCTATTGGATCCCGGTGATGATATCATCGTTGAAGTTCCAACCTATATCGGGGCGTTGGCCGCTTTTGACTTGTACCAACCCCACTACCATGCTGTACCACTACAAGCTGACGGCCTAGATCTCGACGTGTTGGAGACCACCCTTCAACAACATCCCAACGTAAAACTCCTCTACACGGTACCGGATTATCACAATCCCACCGGAATTACAATGAGTGTCGCCAAGCGCCAACAGTTGGTGGCATTGGCTAATCGCTATCATTTCATTATCTTAGAAGATACACCCTATCGTGATCTCGGATACGAGGGTGCCCCATTGCCCGCCATCAAGAGTTTTGACACCGAGGGCCGCGTGATCTTTCTTTCTAGCTTTTCAAAAATTCTTATGCCTGCATTGCGGACCGGCTGGTTAATCGCTGATGGTGAGCTACGCGATGCCATCTTAAAGATGCGGCTGGCTAGTGATTTGGAAACCACGGGTGTCACCCATGCGGCCATTAACGCTTACCTAGACGCTAATGACCTAGATGCCCATATTCAACGCATGACAACGCACTACAAACAGCAACGCGATGCAATGCTTCAAAGTCTAACCCACTATTTCCCGGATGAAGCTCTCTTCACTCACCCGGCTGGCGGATTCTTTGATTGGGTAACCTTACCGCAAGGCATTGATACGGGCCGGTTAATGCTGGACGTTATTAGTCCCCAAGCGCACGTGACCTACGTACCAGCGACTAATTTCTATCCACAACGCGATGTCCACAATGCCCTCCGCTTGAGCTTTAGTGGTGTCAACCCAACCCAGATCGATGCCGGTATGCATCGACTAGGCGATCAATTGAAAAATGCCATCCATACGGCGTACCCCGTTTTTTAGAGGGTGTTTCATGTGAAACATTGTGCCGGCTTAATTTGTAATTATTAAGCCGGCACTTTATGTTATTTGATATCGCTAAAATTTTTCTACTCTTTGATTGATTGACCACCATCGATCACTAGCTGGGCACCAGTGACAAAGCGGCCTTCATCAGAAGCTAAGAATAGGGCTGCATATGCCACATCAGCGGGTTTTCCTAAATATCTCAGTGGTACACTGTCAATCACACTTTGTTTAACACTTGCATCTTTAGTGAAGTCACTAATCATAGGCGTCTCAATAAACCCCGGATGAATTGAATTAACGCGAATGTGGTCAGGGCCTAAATCCCTCGCTGCTCCCATTGAAAGTAATCTCGTTGCACCCTTTGAGGCTGCGTATGGTGTTGCACCACCAATACCATGAATTCCGGCTAATGAGGAGATATTGACGATTGATCCTTGCCCAACTTTCTTCATTTCTGGGACCACATATTTCATCCCCAAGTAGTTTCCCAGGGCATTAATATTCATCACTTGATTCCAGTCGCTAACAGTTGTATCCGCAAGTCCCCGCGTTTTACCCGTTACCCCAGCATTATTAATCAAGATATCAATTTTATGAAAGCGCTCAATTGTACTTGTAACAACTTGTTTCCAGCCTGATTCGCTTGCAACATCTTGCGTAATAGTTAAAATGACATTTCCATTTTCTTGTTGAATCTCTTGTTCCAATTGGGATAAAAGCGCCGCCTGCACATCTGTTGCAACAACTTGTGCTCCTTCTTTTGCAAATAACCGAGCTTCCTCTGCACCCTGACCACTCGCTGCACCCGTAATAATCGCAACTTTACCTTGTAATCGACCAACCATCATAACAATTCCTCCTTCATTAACTCTATAATGAGCATATCGCGACTTTTAAATAGTTGTTAGAGATGTTTTGAAAGCGCTGTACTAAAACAGTACAAATGTCTATAATTATACTAATGCTAGGAGGTAATCTTTATGATTCATCGGCAGTCCACTCAAGAGCTACTAGCTAATTCTTTAATTGATCTAGCATCAACTAAGACCATAAGGAAAATTACTATTCACGATGTTACCCATAATTGTCATACCGGGCGTCAGACATTTTATAACTACTTCAACAGTAAAGAAGATTTGATCACCTGGTACTACACCACGCAAATGGATAGATGCCTTACTGACCAAACGCTGCCCATTGAACAACGAATTACGAATTCTCTTACTGTTATTCAACAACAGCAGACTTTTTTTGAAAAACTTCTACAAGCATACGATACGCAATTTGTCATAAATTTATTTTATCGATATTCGGTAAACTATTGTCGGCAAAGCATTACCTGTAAAGCTGGATTAAAAGCACTGACCAAAGAGATCCAATTTGATATTCAATTTGACTGTTATGGTTGCGCTTGTATTCAAATACACTGGATTCAATCACAACTTATAGAACCTGCAAGTTACATCAGCCGCCGATTTATTGCCTCCCGACCTTCATCATTAAATTCCTTTTTTTGAAATTTTAAATTAGAACTAATTAAGGCTTCCAATAGATAAAAGCAGGAAAAATTCTCAATTTTTGAGGACTTTTCTTGTTTTTCTATAGAATTCGAATCATGTTTCAGATCCACTTCTAATAATCAAAGCTTTAATTTTAACTATTAATAATAATTTCCGCTATCTAAATTGCAGTCGCCCACCGACCTATGTTAGGCTAAACGTTGACTTCTAATTGAAAGGGTAGTCTGCTATGAAACCCAACTCGAAATTTCTTCGTCGACTCCAAACTTGGATGATCGGCCGTTACGGTCAGAATGATAGTCTGAATCGCTTTCTGACTTATTTAACCTTCTTGTTACTCATTCTCAACTTATTTATCCACACGCTGTGGTTGGCTGTCGCCGTCATTGTGCTCATTTCCCTGACTTACTGGCGACTATTTTCTCGTAAGATCTATCGTCAAGTGCGCCTCAATCGGGCCTTTGAACGCGTTTGGCTTCCGATTACGCGTCCATTTCGCCGCCTCCGCTACCAGGTGTCGCAACATTGGCATTACCGCTTCTTTCATTGTGCTCAATGTCAGCAACGGATTCGCGTGCCACGCCATCACGGCCGCGTTCAAGTGACTTGTCCCAAATGTCACCATAGTTTCATCACCCGAACCTAACATTAAAAATACCGTTGCTAGGTTTATTCCCAGCAACGGTATTTTTAATATTACTGTCGACGAAAGACCAACCAGCCGCAAACCAGAACGACCATTCCAGTGCCACCAAAGGCAACCGCGAAGCTACTCCGTTCAATCAGCCATCCCATAACGGGAAATAGCACGACCATCATCAGACTAAAAATCATACTGGAAATGCTGAGTAACGTAGCTCGCTGCGCACTGGGAAGCAACCGATTATAGTAATTGGACAGCACTGGCTCTACAATCGCTAACAACAGATTAACCAAGAGATAGCCAAGAACCAGACCTAATGTATTGGCCCACCAGGCGCTAATCAACACACTGGCGAGCAAAATTGTCAGACCACGTAATAACCGCACCGGTGCCCATCTTTGCTGTAACCACGGCGTTGACTGCACGCCCCCCACATTTAAAATTGCCGTTGCAATCAGAATGCCAGAAATCAGTGGGCCACTGAATCCCTTAGCAGTCATAACAGCCTGAAAGTCATAGTAGTATGTCATTCCCAGAGCGCTAAAAGCCGCGTGAAACACCATCAACTGACGTAATTCAGGCAATTGGCGGAGACACTTTCCTGCCGCTCGTAAAATGGCACTTAAAGATTGCGTGCCGGTGATTGCAGTTGCTTGGTCGCGGAGCGGTTCACGCAGTCCGATAATACAGCCAATCGCGACTATTGCACTAGCCATATACAAGAGATAGGTAATACTCAAGTGTCCATGAACGAACCCTCCTGCCAGCAACACGCCCACCGGCGTCGCGCTCTCAATGACCATATTCATATTTTTAGTCACTACCGGAAACCGCTCAGTGGCGTGATTTTCAGCTAGTGAATCATACAGAAGTGCCTCGATTGTTCCTGATTGTAAGTTATAGGCCCACGCCTGTAACACGAAACCTAGGGCAAACCACCAAAAATTTGAAGCCATTAGCATAATTAAAGCATGGACTATTGCCACAACTCGTCCACCAATTAAAATGGCCTTATAGCCAAAGCGATCAGCCAGCATCCCCGATGGTACTTCGGAAAGCAGACTTGTCAGGTGAAAAACGCTTTCACATAAACCGATTTGAACCAGCGACAATCCGCGTTGTTGTAGGAAAATAACCCAGAGACTGGTAATTCCGAAATACGCCAATGCGGTATAACCATAGCCCAAGTGTAAATTACGTTGCATCATTTTAACCATTATCAAACGCCTCCAAGGATTGGCGACGACAAAAAAGACGGTGCTCTAAAGCACACCGTCCGTGAACACATGAACTGTCGTCTTTAGATGAAATCGTGAGTATTAGTATGGGAAAATTGGACAGACTGCGCCCCTTGGAGGTCTTTTACAAAAATAATATCAGTCTGCATATGATTCCAGCGTTGAATTTTCCAACTCACGACGATTCACCTCATTTTTACTAGTTTCAGTGATTATAACAAATTCACTGTCGATTGACGACTAAGACTTTCTTCTAAAAGTGTTTTAACACCAATCGGTCGAATCAGGATTTAAATAACGCCGGATCAATCTGTCGGTCTTTAAAATAAAATTCACGGTCATGCTCGTTAACGGGCCGCAATACATGGCAAGGGTTACCGACCGCCACAACGTTATCTGGCAAGTCTTTGGTAACAATACTCCCTGCGCCAATCACCACGTTATCGCCAACCGTAATACCGGGCAAAACAATCACACCCGCGCCTAGCCAGCAGTTCCTTCCAATATGAACCGGCATATTGTATTGATAGTTCTTTGCCCGTAAATCAGGAGTAATGGGGTGCCCGGCCGTGGCAATCGTCACATTGGGCCCAATCATTGTGTGATCGCCGACATAAATATGGGTATCATCGACCAAGGTTAGATTAAAATTAGCGTAAACATCGTTGCCAAAATGGACGTGGTGCCCACCGAAATTAGCATAAAATGGCGTTTCAACGTAACAGTTGGTCCCCATTTCGGCAAATAACTCATGCAAAATCGCCTGTTTCTGCGCACTGTCACTTGGGCGGGTATGATTGTAGTCATACAGCCGATCTAAGTAATGTTGCTGATCCTTTTCAATTGCCGGATCGTCGGGTAAGTAGAGGTCACCCGTATGCATTTTTTCAAGATTTCCCATGGGTTTCAATCCTTTCATGTTGTGTTATCTTTTATCATATCACTATTGGTAACGCTATCATAATTGATTAATACTTGTCGTCACCGCGCCGTTTTGACAAAAATCCTAATAAAAAACACCTAAATCTGCGAAGATCTAGATGCTTCATAAGCCCACGGGTTCATTTGTGGAAAGCCTTAACTAATATCGATCCGCATAAGCTCAGCGCCCCGGTTTAAAATCAGATAGCCTTGACCAGCAGCAGTGAACGATAGTCCCTCAAATTCCCGCTGACTGGCAAAGACAGAAGCATGAACATCCTTAGGCGTTGCCTGACACTGACGAAATTTTTTCACAGACACTGAAGAAATTGCATCATCACTAACAAAGTATAGCCGATCGTTATGCGGATTATACGCGATGGATTGATGCGTCTGGCCCGGGCGATAGGCCAACCCCTGCATCATCAATTTGAAATGCACCCCGTGATCGTTCATTGTCCCCCGATAGACTCTCAAAGAACGCTGACCACTGTAACTGCTAAAGTACGCGTAACCCTGGCGATCAAAAGCTAGCGTGCTATTCACAGCTAATTTGGCCCCCTGTTTATTAACCAATCGGTAAGCAACCTGCTTGGTCGGCCGTAACGTTTTCGACGATACCTTAACGGCAGAACCATATTGTCCCGCTTTTCCATTTGACCTGGTAAACCATAGTTGCTTGGCCTTTGGATTATAAGCCAGTGATTGGCCGTGTCCGATATCAAAGGTCGGTCCTTCCTTAATGTACTTAAGCAAATTTCGATCCCGACTGGTGGCTTTATGCTTAGAATAAGCATTCGTGGCCCGCCGCAAGGCATCCATGCGGGATGTGTATCCACCTAACGCCTGAACCAATTTTGCCAAATCGTATCTGACAATCCAACCAGTTGTGGTGTTACTAGCTTTTAAATAAGCAATATACACGGTCTTCCCATTCGGCGTCACGACTACCGCTTGCGGATCACTCCAATCGCCAGAATGATGAACCGTCACCGGTAGATATAATGCCGTTCGCAACAACGCTGGGTGCCCCCTGACGGATTGGTAAATATCCGGTGTCGTTTGAAACGTGCCTTGCGACCGATACGTCGAGGACGTGGCATATGTGCCAGGTCGCGTGACAAAGTAATCTTTATTTTTAATCAGTTTAACTGCCTTAACGTTATAATTAGCCAGCGCATGGCTGGTTTTGACCTGGGCGGCCTGACCCTTTAGTGATCCACTCCCTACTAGTGCCAGCGCACCAACAAGTAATACCTTTGAAATGGTCCTAACTACTTTCATGATAATTTCCCCTTAGCGACTCATAGTTCCCCCTCAGTTCTGCAAATGCGGTGTAGACCGGCTCATCGAAGCCCACTTAAATGCCCCACCTTCTAAGTTCGTTATAACATATAAGGTTATCTGATGTATAGTCAGCGTGATTGCTAGTCGGACTGTTTTTCTACCGAATTAATTAATGGCAGCACCTTGTATCTATTAGTTAAAATGATTAGTATTTATCCTAGGAGTATATTTAAATGATGAACTAGGGGAGATTACTTATGTTAAAGACTTGGCTCAAAGCCGCTATTATTTTGGCATTATCAGTTAGCAGTATTTTCGGCCTAACTAGTGCCAATGCACAATCAACTTATCAAATATCAACCGTCAAAGATGTCACGCCCACACCGTACTATGTCGCTAACTATAAAAAAACACTCTATGCGTGGGATAAGACCCATACTAAACGTATTACTGTTTTGAACCAGCTTCCTGGTGTTAGTTGGTATGCCACCCAAAAAGTCACTATTATTCATGGTCATCAGACAACCACCTATCTACATATTGCCAGTGAATACGGCCTAGATTACGGCTATGTTCCTGCAAAAGATATGCGCAAGGGATTTGATCCAACTGACGATGAAAAGCCAGCTTACCACCCCACAACCAGCACAACTGGCAGCCAGATTCCTGTTAAACGCGTGAGTGAAAAAGCTTTTTCCAAAGTCATTCCCAGTTTGACTAAAAACACCTATTATCAAACCACTAAAAAGCTAACCGTTAAAATGCCATTTTCCGTTTATATCTCAGGAACTATTAATGAACCGATAACCTTGCCAGTTGGGACGGTAGTTGCGGGTAATCGTTCACGTACTGAGATGACTATTGCCAGTTCATATTTAAGTCAAAACCTATTAAAAGCAGGCTATCAGCAAAATTTGTGGACCGACAATGGTGACTCCTATACTCCCAACCCAATGGCTTTTAAAGCGATTCCTAGACCTGCCTATCTACCTAAAAATGGTAGTCATGGTGACTTATATTTAGGTGGTGTCAATGCCCTTCGAAATCAGTATAACGCGCTATCAAAACAGAGTATTCAGTTGACCACTAATGGCTACGTAGAAGTCCATCAAAATAACCCTCAAGATAGAGCTATTGCTTATACCGCACAGCCAACGACTTCGGTCAAGATCAAACGCACTCAGATCAAGGGTCATACCCGTTACTTATATTTGGCCAAAAATTTAAACGGTTTTAAAACAACTAAGGTTCGCTATCATGGAACAACACAATACCGATTAGCTTTTGTTAATCAACAAAAAACTTATTCGATAACATTTGAAAATGATGACGACTTTGTTGAGCCATCCTATTACGGTCTTATGTCTTTTGGTGGCAAAACATTCTACACGCCTTATGGCACTATTCCTAATGACAACTAAAATGTAAATAGCTTCTAGCGGTAGGTATGGAATCTGAACGATAACTCGGATGCTAAAAAGCAGGCCAAAAACTTTCAAAGTTGAGAGTTTTTGGCCTGCTTTTTACATTATTTGCGGGAATAATCCATGCCGAAGTTATTTAACCTAATACTGTTTAACCGCTATTTCGTAAAGGTTCCGCTTCCCCGGAGAACTGGTCGTTGGTTGGTCGCCTGTACTTGCCGATTATTCGGTCCAAAGAGTTGCTTGTAGCGCTTAAGTTGCTCTGAACTGATGGTAATATCAGTTTGTTCAATAACGTACCACGTCACGCCCTCGGTTAGCGGCGGCGTGGTGAGTGACCCAAGGTATTGAAAAACGGTGCCACGATTTGGCAATAAATCGGTTAAGTCGCAGTCGATTGATTCCGTGGCGTGTGGCTGGAAATGATCAAGAACCCCGTCAATAATCGGATTGGCTTTACCTATGGGCACGAGAACCGCCACGACGCACAACGCACCAATAACCGATTGATGAACAAAGTGCAGTTCAGCAACCGTTTCTTTAGTGGCGATATGCTCCGCCGGCACGTGGATATGGGCTTGCACAAAATGCCAAGTCATCTCATTGATTCGCGTTGTCCCGTGACCAGCAAGCTGAATGGTCACTTGGTCATCGATTTCTCGGTCAGCTATCCATGGATCTGTCACCACAAAATTAGTAACACTAGTGGGTTTAGCCTGACGTAGATCAATCGGTGATTGTTGGGAACCGAACCCATTTGACCATGAAGCCTGCTCCGCATAATCTAAAATTGACATCGTGACAATCCTTTCTTTTGATGGTTTATTTGCCAGCAAAATGCTCATTCGGTGGGCATACGGCCAGATTAAGCGATTTCTAATTTCACTAGTATAACATACGCGACGACTAACACTGGTCTGATCGGATTGGGAGCCAGTTTCCTTCTTACGCTTCTGAACAACCGATATCTCCTTAAGAACGGAGCGCCATGTAAAAGGCCATATTTCTATTTGGAATCTTTAAATACGGATTCTGCCATCTGCTGGAAATATGAGACATTGTCCAGCATCTAAAAACCTTGATAACTATTACCCCCACACCTGTGGGGAATACACTAAAGAATCCTTGATATACCGGCATTCTTATTTTGAAAATTCGGCTATTTTTATCACTTTGCTCTTAAAGCATACTCCAGCTATCCCCAATTCATAAACTCTTAACCGACTAAATAATTTAGGTCAACTATAGTCACTAGATTCCAAAATTCTCCACTTTCCCGCTCCAGTCAATCCACCTTAAAAATTTCAGCGTCATCACCGTAACCTGCTATAATGAATAGTGCTATTTCCAACGTCTCAGTGACGCTAATTCACTAAATTTAGGAGTTATTCGATGAATAAAATTTTACAGGAACAGTTCTTTGTCGACGATTTGTCTGACGACCAAAAGGCTGTTATTACCGACATGAATCATTACATCAAAGACAGCCTCAATGGCCAAGAATCCGCCGTTGCCATCATTCAGGGCGCGGCCGGTACCGGTAAGTCCGTCGTCTTAATGGAACTTGTCCGTCAGTATATGACCGACAAACGTTACCGGACTTCACTTGTGGTCAATCACCCCGAACTTTATAAAGCCTATCAAGACTTGGCTGAATCCATTCCCAATATGAAAGCCAGCGCCATTCGCCGGCCCACTTCCCTCATTAACTACGCGCAAAAGAATCATAAGCAATACGATATTATTTTTGTTGATGAGGCCCATTTACTCTACTCCAAATCTGAACCCTACGCCCACTACCGCGGCCAAAACCAGTTGACTGACCTGATGAATTTAGCCAAAGTCGTTGTGGTCGTATACGATTTCGACCAAGTCTTCCAGTCCAAAATGTACTGGGACCAAGACCTCCTTTACCAAACCATCGGTCACCATCCCCACAAGCGATTCGATATGAACTTCCAATACCGCATGGTCGCCAGTGACGAACAAGTCGCCTGGATGGATGATTTAGCGGCTGAAAAACCGCTGCGTCCTTTCCCAGAAAACAGTGACTTCGAATTCAAAATGTTTGATACCGCTGGTGAACTCTTCGAAAATATCAAAAAGCGCAACAAGGAAGTCGGTATGAGCCGCGTCGTGGCCACCTCTGGCTTTCCACGCATCGATGGTCGCCACAATGTGGAAATGGACTCCTTTAGCCTCCCTTGGGATGAATGGGACCCCCAGCGGACTCACTGGGCGAAACGTGAAGGCTCCATTACGCAAGTCGGTACGATTTACACACTCCAGGGCTTTGACTTGAACTATGTGGGGATGATTATTGGTCCATCGTTCGGCTACGATCCGCAGACCGATACCATGACGATCATCCCCGAAAAATATTCACACAAAGAAATCTTCAAGAAACGCAAAGACATGCAATTCAGCCGCGACGAATACAAAACATTTATTGCCAACGTGCTTAACGTGTTGATGAAGCGCGGTAAGTACGGCCTCTACCTAACAGCGTACGATGATGCCTTGCGGGCTCGACTATTAGAACTTGAAAGTCACCAATAAATCAAATGAACGAAACCGGCCATCGGACTCCCTTTCGATGGCCGGTTTTATGCTATCAGGATCACTAATTGTTGACTAAAAATGTAAAATATGTTTTACTTAATTTGTCAAAGATGTTTGACACAAGGACGTGAATCTTGATGAAAAATACCATCGCTACTCGGCGGAAACAGCGAAAATTGTCACAGGCCGAATTGGCCCAACTGACCGCCGTCACGCGACAAACAATTAATGCGATCGAAAACAATAAGTATGATCCGTCACTATCCCTCGCATTCAAGTTAGCTGCCATTTTAGAGACCACAGTTGATGCATTATTCAGTAACGGGGAGGATGTCAAATGAGTCGTGCTAAAAGGATTCTTCGGTTTACATTTTGGGTGAATAACTTAGTATTTCTGTTGTTAGCTGCACTGATTATTGTCAGTTTCAGTCATCTGTTTTATATCTGGGCACCGATTCTATCGGTCATGTTGGTGGTCACCTGTGTCGCGATGCTCTGGTACATGCAGCACCACCTCGGCGTCAAGTCATTTAAAGGCCTTTACTGGGTTGACGACGAACGCGATCGGCTGATTACTCTGAAAGTTCATTCCACAGTCATGATCAGTGCCACTTATTTTCTATGCGGATTGCTCGGCATTATCTGCTTACTGTTGAATTGGCACCTCTCGACTCAGGAACTGGGGCAAACGCTCCTAGCCATCATTTGGCTAGCCCTAGTTGCCAGCAATCTACAATATTACTGGTTGTGGCTCAAGTACGACCAGGCGTAAAACCAGACACCTTGATTGTTTCATGTGGAACAACCACATGCTAATCCAAAAGCGCGCCCACATCTGATAAATTCATCAGAAATGGGCGCGCTTTTTCGTCATCACTTTTATTTGATAGTTCGGGTAGTTACCGCCGCAGAATGCTGCGTACTTTGCTGCACCGAATTTTGCTGTACCTTTACCAATTTTTTATTCGTTGTCACATACCGACCATTGGTTAGTACATACCGCGTAGTTAAATGGTACCGCACTAGCCGTTTGACTCTTAACGTTTGTCCGCGCCGATAATGCCGCGTCTTGCCGGTTAGCTTACGTGTTGGATACCCATTAACCCCTTGGGGATTGATGACCGTCACTCGGGTATACGTGCGTTGATAGTAAACATTCGTCACGTAAGCCTTTTTGGCGGTAATATAACCAACCTTGCCGGCCGTCTTAGAGTGATGGTTGACGTCCCGCACTTTAAATCGTAGCGCGTGATGCTTAGAATGCGCACTGCCAATTACGACAAACATCGGCCGCTTAGTTCGTGACTGTTTGGCATACCGTGCCCGCACCTGTGACGCTTTAAATGTCGGCCGTTGATACAGCCGCACGGCCTTGGTTGCGTAAACGGCCTGACCCTTGAAAACCGCTAAGTCAGTGTCGCCCCCTGAAATCAAGTCACCACTTGATAAACTATCGTCTGAATTAGACGAACTGATCGGGGTACTCGATGAGTGACTCGTGGCTATCGAACTTGATGAGCTTGATGAACTCGACTCATCGGCCGCCTTAACCGTCAGCGTAACGGCCTTAGATTGACCATCGCGGGTGGTTAGAGTCACCGGATAACGACCCGGTTGATTAAGCGTGGCTTGGCTCAAATCCACCATCACTGGTAATGCCTGTCCATCTTTGTCCGTGGCTTTAGCCTTAAAAGTTTCACTAGTCGGTGTTGGATCACCCACCGTTATCGTTGCATCTTCACCCAACAAACTCTGTTGGTTCTTCTCATCTACAGCATAGTGGTACGTCACCGTGTACGGACTACTGCCAAACGTCCCGGTTGGCTCACCATCAACCGACGTCACATGATAGCCAGCGAAAGTCTTGGCTTGCGCCGTAAACGTATCGCCGTAATACCCAGTCAACGTATCGGCCTTGACTAATGCCTGATTGAGCTGATCGAGATACTGCACGGTCACTGGCTGCCCAGGATTCTTCGCTCGGACATACGTGTATGGCGCTGCTCCCTTAAACTCGGCCATGAGTTGTGAATAGGTGTATCGATTCTTTCCCGTTGGCGCCTCAGTAGTCCCATCACCGATATCTTGCCACATATCCTGATAGGCATCATTGTGAAATGGCTGTAAGTTGGTCCCCGTCAAAAGTGAATCTGGTCCTAAATGAATAACCGTCAGATTCATATTCATCAATGCCCGCGTGGCATCTGCATTGCGAAAATTAATTCCAGCCAAGTCCAATTCATGTACTCGTGGCGCCAGCATAAACATCCACTGGGCCAATTTTAACTTCGGCATTTGCCAGCCAGACAGATTAATCACATCTGACTGCGCCCGCATAAACATGAAACCCGCGTCAGTAACATTGTGGACATCCCAACTCGTCAGATCAAGATTCGGCACCTGAATGCCAAAAAAGGCAAATTCAAAGTTGGTCACGTGACTGGCATCAATTTGATCAAGACCTTCAATACTGGTGGCCCCGAGGTAACCAAACAGTTCGCGACTATTAGGCGCCAAAGTTACCGGCCCTTCAATCACAATTTTGGCAACCTGGTCGCCATAAGCCGTCCATGGTGGCGCACTTTGACTATTCGACAAGTTGGCAAACGTCCCCGCACCAATGTGCAATGTTAAATCATCCGAAATATACCAATGACTCGTCCCAAAATCACCAGAATGTAAAATTCCCTGCATTTGCGTTGTGGTCGTTGCGGCTTGAGCCGTTATAGATGTGCCATTCATGACAATACCTATGCCACTCAACAAACCAGTTGCTCCTAACAATATCAGCAATCGTTCGGTTTCTTTAATGACTGTTTTTTTCATTATGATCCCTCATTTGAGCTTTCCTCATAACTCACGAATTATTGATCTTAAATAACGGCTATACCAATTACTGTTTATTATACTAACAAAACTGTTGGACTTCAATTAATGGCGCTCATTACAACCAATTAAAGTGAACGGTCAAGCCCAGTCATTAATAATTCCATACCTACTAGACAAACGATTATCAACGTGCTAAACTAAACTCAGTTTTCGCTTACTTTTAGTTAGTTAATACAAGGAGGATCTTTATGACCACTAGAATTGGTATCATTTTAGGCACGCCCCGGCAACCGTCTTTGGGGAGTCATCTATTTCACTACTTACAACGCACCTTCCCCAACACTGACAAGGTAACGTTCACGTGGTTGGCACTCCGAGACTATCCTTTACCATTCTACGATCATGAAGAAACGCCTCTAGAAACGCCAATCCACGACCTCAGCACCCCTGAACAGGCATGGTTAGATCAGCTGGCCGCACAAGATGGTTACATCATCATTAGCCCTGAATACGATCATGCCATCCCGGGTATCCTCAAAAACGCGCTCGACTTTGTTGGCCCTGAAGTCGATCACAAGCCTGTGCAAATCATCACCTACTCCCATTACAGTGATGGCGGTATGTTGGCGGCTGAGTCCATGGTTGAAATCTTACAAATATTAAAAATGATCGTTTTACCAACACCCGTTCTTCTCTGGAACGCGGACGATAATTTCACTGACCAAGGAACCTTGCTTGCCGATGCAACCAACAGTGCCCACTTTGCTCAGCGATTGCAAGAAGCCTTTGCGGACATCGCGTTTTACAGTCAGTTGCTAAAGGCCCATCCTTACTCATCCGAGAACTAACCGCATCACTGGGACTGTGACATAAGATTAATAGGTTAAAAAGAAGCGCCATTTGAGATTGTTACTGAATCTCAAATGACGCTTCTTTTATCGATATACTAACTCACATGAGCCATTGCTTAGTGTTCACGCTTGCCCCGTTTCAGACCAAAGATACCACCTAGCACGGCCAACAATGCAACGCCCCACCAAGCAGTTGTTCGCTGCTCATTTGTTTGCGGTAACGTCTCCGCTGTCACCTTAGCCACTGGCCTGGCGGTCGCTGTCAAATTCACAGTTTTTGTTGCTAGTTTAGCAGTCGCAGTCGTTGCGGATGAGCGCACAATCTGGTCACCCTGCCCAGCCGCCAATTTTGTCGGTTGTCTGGTCACAGCGCTCGGCTTAGGTGCCGGTTGGTTAGGCGTAATTTTTCCTGAGTCACCACCAGTTACCGGCTTCCCTTGGTCACCACTACCCGCCGTTTGTGTATCTTGCAACTGGTAGATGTAGTACACATCTTGACTTGTCGCGCTATAGATGCCATCGGCATTCCCCGACGTGGTGATTAACTGGTAGCCCGGAATTGTCTTGGCAGTCGTGGTGTAAGCCTGACCCACGGGCCCACTAAGGGTGTCAGTCTTATCTATACTATCGCCAGTGGCTGTTTGATAGTGCACTGTCACGGTTCCAGTCGTAATCGGTGTCCCAGGATTACCCGGATCAACTGGTGTAACCGGCTTTTCGCTGGCCTTATAGTACACGTAAATATCGGGATTAACATCGCCAATTGTCCCATTCAGCTGTTGATCTGCCACGGTTACAGGACCCGCTACTCGATCGTATTGGTACCCATCAATCGCTGGAATCGTGGTCTGCCACGTACTCCCGGTTCGGCCGGACTCCTTGACCAGTTTCTGTCCAATCGCATTGCCGGCTTCATCGACCAAATAGATCTTTTGTAACGGACTAAATAACAGTGTGATATTTTGAGCGTCACTATTGTAGGTGACGGTTGAATCTGCCGTTGTTTGACTAAGATCTGGACTGAGTTTAACCGGCTTTTCATAAGTAAATCCCCGGTCTTCCAATTCAGCAATAGTCTGTTGAACCGATGCATCAGTCAACACATCTAACCCACTGCCAGTTTGACCACTTAAAATAACAAATGGGGCAATTTCAACACCGCCGTCCAATTGAAAGTCAACGGTGACCGCTCCTGTACCAGCTTGCAAGGTGTACGGCACCATAATCGTGCCACTAAACCGTAACCCATCCGGCGCCACCGGCTGCCGATAGTCATTATGGCGACTGACATCCCAAACTAACTTTAACGTTCCTTCCGGTTGACTAAGATCAGACCAAACTGTCCAATTACCAACACCAATGCCTTTAGCGGTTGCTGGTGACTGCGGGTCACTATCCATAAACTCGTTAAAGTCATGTAGGTTGTCATAAGCAAATGACCAGGTTGATAAATGTTGGGTCGCTGGATTCAAGGCCACTTGGTCCAATGTCCAAGTTTGTCCATCTGCCCCTATATTATAAAAGGGTTGCTCTGGATCAAAGAACGGTTGCCAATTCAAGCTTAAGACGGGCATGATATCAAAGATATGGTTGCCACCTAACGACATCAGTTGCGGGATCGCCGTAATATTTCGGAGTGGCGATAGATCGGAAATATTATTGTTATCCAACACAATGGTCGACAGGTTAACCAGCTTGGCCAATGGTTTCAAGTTGGTAATTTTATTAGGATTATCGGCGTCTTGACTCACATTGAGGCTTGTGAGCGCCGTCAAATTGGTCAAAAACGTCAAGTCAGTTATGTTATTATCCATCAAACTCAAAGACGTTAGATTAGTCAAGTTAGCCAAGGCCTTAGCATCTTCATCCGTAATCTGGTTGTATCCCAAGTTCAGCGTTGTCAGTTGCGTCAATGCCTGCAGCGCCGTCAAGTCTTTTAATTGCCCCCGCAAGCTCGTATTTCCCCAAAGCCGGCTAGCCCTGGCTTCCGGCGTGATTACCAATCGTTGTAAATTAGTGGCCTTCTCCAATCCGGTCAATGATTCAACATTCACAATTGCATCATAAAAAGCCCGATCGGTTTCCTGCTTCGTATCCCCCGCCGCCGAATCAACATCTAATCTGGTCAGCTGAGACAACAGGTCAGCCGTGATCTGATTAGTCGCCGTAATTTCTGGATGCGTTTGTTGAATGGCATACAAAACTAACTGCTGTAAGTTCTTATCGGGAATTAAATCGTCAACTGTTTGAGGTGTCGCTTGTGGTACTGCCACCCGCGCTGCTCTCAAACCGTTTTGCGTCGGGGTTTTATCAGCCTTGGCGTTAGCAACTCCTGCTGCATCTGACTCATCATACGTTGCTGTCGTATCTGCGCCTGCCTGTGATTTCACCGTCTCTGATTCAGTTGCGGGGATAGTCGTCGCAGTCTTCGGTGCAGCTGCTGGTTCTGTCGACTTTGTCGCAGGCGACGCGGCCGTAGCCGATTCAGTGGATGTGTTAGTTGTTGCATTCTTCTGATTATCTGCCGCTTTAGCAGGTACTGTTTGCTCAGTTGCGGACCCCGCTGTCGGTTGGCTAGTCGTTAACTTAACCTGATTTGTTGTCGATTGATTGGCCGCTTCCGTCTGTCCAGTGACATCCGGCGTATCCGATGTCGTATCTGCTTGTGCCACTTCTGTAGTTAGGCCAACCGTTCCTAGTGTTAACGCAACCGCACTCGTCATTAACCACCGATTCTTATGCTGCTTTATTCCATGTTGTTGACTCGTCTTCACTGGAAAGACCCCCATTATGTATGTACCGTGATCAAGTCGCGGTGATAAGTTAGCTATTATAAAATGTCCTGATTAACTATAATGTAACACTGCACTCTCATTTAATCAATGCTTCAAACAATTAGTAAACAGATCTAAAGTTGCCAATCCCCATAACCCGCACAAAATCGCTACCTTCCAGTAGCCACCATCTTATTTTTAACTTTAATCCTCCAGAAGAATCGGCGTTCAAGCAATGATGGCTCCCAATAATCCGCAAGTATATAAACTAATTTACGCCAATTCTAATTACAATCCCGGTCAATCATTTATTACCATCAAAAAACAACGACTCGCCAACTAACTGGCTGTGTCGCTGTTTTTTCTATACTATCCCAGTATTTTAGCAAGACTGATTGGGCTGCCCCGCTTCATTAGATCTTTGGTTAAAGGTTGCCGTTATCTTCTTAGCATACGTTAGAAAAAGAGCGACATCTTCCGGCGACAATTCCTCGCGAACGGCCTGTTCCACATCACGCCAAATCTCGGCCGCTTGTTCTGCTAATGCACGTCCCTTAGTTGTCAGGCTAATAATTGTAACGCGCTTATCCTTGGCCGACTTCTGCGAGTCAATCACGCCGGTTTTGAATAGCCGATTAGCAGACTTAGCAATGGTTGAGTGATCGACATTCAGGGCCCGCACCAACTCATTTTGTGAGCGGTGATCCTGCCGCAATAATTCTATTAATAACAAATCTTGTCCCGGATATAAGCCAATTTGACGGATTTTTTTAGTCGTTAAAACCCGATGACTAATTACTAAATCGATAATCGACGTCCCTATTGGAAAATCCAAGTTTGTTTCATCCATAATAAAAACCTCCGTTTGCCAGTGTTGGCGTCACCATGACTAGCCTGGCCGCGCATATTACAGCACTATGTATCTCTAAATTTACACGAAATTGGCAAGAAATGAAAGATATATGTTGCCGGACACATAAAAAGGTGCTATATTCTTTTACGTGGTTGGCAACACATTTAATTAAAAAAAGGAGTTCACCAATATGACAAACGTTTTAGTCGTCAAAGCTCATCCCTTAAATAGCCAACAATCACGGACGCTCACCGTGCTAGAAGCCTTTCTTGAAACATACCGGCAGCAGCATGCCACCGCCAATATCGAGATTAACGACTTGTATCAATCACAATTTCCAGAAATCGATGCCGATGTCTTAGGCGCTTGGCAAGACTTACGTGCTGGGAACACTCCCGAACAGCTTCCCACCCATCAACGTGACAAAATCACCGTCTTTAACACAGCCGTTCAACAATTCATTGCAGCCGATAAGGTTATCATTGCCAATCCACTGTGGAACATGTCGATTCCGACTAAGCTAAAGTCCTGGATTGATGCAATTAATGTCGCCGGGAAAACATTTAAGTATAACGCAGATGGTTCCGCAACGCCATTAGCACCAGGAAAGAAGATTGTTCACATTCAAGCAACTGGCGGTAAATATGCGGGGCAAGATTTCGGTACTCAATACATTCAGATGATGCTGAAATTTCTAGGTGCTACCAGTATTACCAAAATCGGTGTCGAAGGAATGGATCATTTCCCAGATCAAGCGCCGGCCATCATCCACCACGCAATTGCGCAGGCACAGGCCGTTGCTACCCATTTCTAATATAAAAGGAGACTTTGCTATTGACCGAAGAAAGAAACATTACGACCGGTTATGACGTCACTGGGAAAAAGTATCCCCGGATTCTTCTCATTTTATCCGTTTTAATCGGTGGATTTATGACGGTTTTAACCGAAACTTTATTGAACAATGGTCTACCAACCATTGCCCGCAACTTGCACGTCACCACCGCCACCGTTCAGTGGCTATCCACGGGCTACCTCCTCGTAATTGGCATCATGGTGCCCGTATCCGCGCTGTTGCTCTATCGCTTTGATTCTAAACGACTCTATCTAACTGCCCTAACAATCTTTTTAGTTGGCTCCTTGCTAGCTTACATTGCGCCCAACTTTAGTCTGTTACTAGTAGGCCGGCTCATTCAAGCGCTGAGTGTCGGGATCATTATGCCCTTCATGCAAAACATTATGATCTTAATCTTTCCGGCTGAAAAACGGGGAATGGCAATGGGACTCACGGGGATTGTGATTGCTTTAGCCCCCGCCTTAGGCCCCACGCTATCTGGCTGGATCGTCGATCAATTCTCTTGGCGTGATCTATTTGGCATCATGGTACCCATTACCATTGCGGTTATTCTGTTAACCATGGTTGGCATGCGGAAACTAATTGTCCTGACTCATCCGCGAATTGATATTTTATCAATTATTGAGTCGAGTGTTGGTTTTGGCGCGCTCCTCTATGCATTGGCAACCATCAGTGGTGGCCATTGGTTCATCATTGGTGTAACACTTTTGATCGGGATCATTGGAATCATGCTGTTTGTCCGCCGACAACTCGCAATGGATGACCCGATGTTAAATCTACACGTTTTCCAGTCACCTATGTTTACGTTAACCACGGTCCTGAGCAGTCTGAGTAACATGGCACTGCTCGGCATGCAGCTACTAGTGCCCTTGTATCTCCAATCGGTTTTTCAGATTCCGGCCCTAACTGCTGGCCTAGTTATGATTCCCGGTGCTTTAATGATGGCTATTGTTAATCCCATTGCCGGTATGATCTTTGATCGTTCGGGGATTGAAAAAATGTCACTTGTGGGCTTTACAATTTTTACTCTCGCAACAATTCCCTTTGTCATCATGACGCCCACTTGGTCACTTATCACGGTTACCCTTCTATATGCCATTTGGATGGCTGGTATTTCACTGATCGTCATGCAACTGGGAACAGCCGGGATTAATGCCCTACCATCCGAACTAGTTGCTCATGGTAACGGCGTGAACACCATGGCCCGGCAGATTGGTGCGTCAATTGGAACCGCACTCTTAATCACCATTTCCACGTTAGGCTCCCAAATGTCACACGCAACCACAAAGGTTGCCAGCTCTCTATTCGGCTATCATCTCGCCTTTTTGGCCTTAGTAATTCTATCGTTACTAGGCTTGATTGGTACATTTTGGCTAAGAAAGGCTAGCCGGACAACAGCTACAGTAACTGCCTAATCTCGTATTACACCCCCACGTCACTAGTACGCAGGGGTGTTTTTTTAACATATTTGGTTCTTGCAATGATTAGACACGACCGGTCTCACATGCTAGATTAAAGGTAGTCATCGCTATTATTTCAATCGAAAATTGGCCAATCGGGTTGCTCGTTGGGTTGCCGTTAATTTCTCAACTTGGGAAAAGTTTTGCCATTTAAAGCGCCATAGTCGCGTCTTCATAAAGGTCCCTCGCTGTAACGCCTTGCGTAGTGGCGCACCAAAAATCCAGCGATAAGCCCAATTGGGGGTACTCATTGTGGTAATAACCCGAATCTGTGGGTGCTGGGTCAGTGTCGTTTGCATCGTGTCAGCCGCATACAACTGCCCTTTAGCGTAAACCTTGTCGAGAAATCCCTTAGTCATAGCTGGCATGACTTCCCACCAAACCGGAAACATGAAGATGATTTGGTCCGCTGCGCGTAATCGCCGCTGATAATCGGCCACCTGGTCATTAACGGGTTGTCCCTGCCGCCAGAGTTGTAACTCGGCGGCTGACATCACTGGATCAAAACCATCTGCATGCAGATCAATTAGGTCCACGGTTTGCTGCTCCGCCTGTAATTGTTGTTGCACTTGGTGGGCCACGGCAGCCAAAAAGGATCGGTGATGGGGCACATTTTGATATGCGGCGGCGGTATAAGGATGGTCAAAAATAATGACTGTTTTCATTTAAAAGCCCTTCTTTACTTTAGTTGTTCCGAGTTTAACGGGTAACAGCTTCGACCGCATTAACCTTTGTTAAGAAAAGGAGATTTTTATAATGACACAACCACTGCCGCCATATTTACGCACTAAGTTCCCAGAGTTAGCTGCTAATTGGGCCCAACTCCAAGGCTATTTTTACTCACGTCATGTACCCGCACATACACGCTTACTAATGGAAGGCACTGTCGCCACCAGACTTTACTTGGTTGTCCAGGGAAGCTTGCGGATGTGGCACACCACCGACCAACGTGAGGTGACCCTCCAATTTTTCTTTGAAAATCAGCCGGTAGCGTCGTTTGAAAGCTTCTATCTCGAACAACCCAGTGATTCTGCTATCGAAACGCTAGAGCCAACTGACTTATTAATTCTGGATAAAGCCGACTTTGATCAGATTCGTCGAACCTTACCCGGGTTTGAGAGTAGTCTCAATCGCTGGCTGTATGCCAGATTTATTGCCTACCGTCAGCGTGTCTACACCCAATTACAAACAACCCCCACGGGCCGCTATCAGGCACTGGTCGCCGATAATCCCATGATTTTAGACCGGGTCCCCTTGCATGAAATTGCCACCTACTTAGGCATGACGCCGGTCTCATTGAGTCGGATTCGTGCCCGGCTAAATGAGCAAAATGGGACTAATGGCGTGTAGAACGTAGTCAGTGGGTCAAGTTGTTTCACGTGAAACAACAGCTTTCCTGGTGTGCCTTATCCAGTTTGCTGCACAATAATCAACAGAAAAAGGGGTTCTGGTGCAAAGTTTTAGTAGTATCCGTAATTTGATAGAATTAAAGAAAATCATTGGGAGTTGATCACATGAATTGGTTTAAGGGTCGTCATTTTAATCAAGATATCATCACGGTAGCCGTTGGCTACTATTTTAGATTCAATTTAAGCTATCGTGATGTCGTTGAAATTATGGCCGATCGGTGTGCTTCGGTACACCATACAACGATCATGCGCCGGGTTCACCACTATGGTGCAATTTTCCAGATGCTGTGGCGTCGGCATAAACAATCCACTTCACAAAGTTAGCAGGTTGACGAATCCTACATTAAGGTTAATGGTAGTTGGAACTATTTATATCGTTTAATTGACAATCAAGGCTTAACACTGGACTTTTCTCTAAGAAAACAACAAGATTATCTGGCCGCTTATCATTTCTTAAAACGACTGTTAAAGGCCTACTGTCGCCCAAACTGTTTGGTAACAGATCAGTATGGGACAACGCTCAAAGCAATTAAACAAGTAGCTAAAGATGGCTTAACGGACCTAAAGGCCCATCAATGTTCCAAATATCGCAATAATCTAATTGAACAAGAGCATCGATTTATCAAAAGGCACCGCGTTCAATCAGCAGGCTTTCAAAACGTACGCACGGCCGCTAGTACCCTGGCTGGAGTTGAAGTTATTCATGCAATGAGAAAAGAAACCTGAAGAAACGGAAGTCTCTGCGGGTTTTCAGTGATTACTGAATTAAAACAAATTTTGGCAGTGTATGCTGCCCATAGTTTAGAATAATCAATTCATGTGAGCTCAGTTATGGCTTTGCACCAGAACCATTTGAGGTAGGTACAAGCATTTTGTGAAGGGAGCAATAGGATATATGAATAAGCCTAACAGCAATAGGAATACAATAAGTACGCTTGCTTTATTATCGTTCATATCAAGTGTATTAGTCTTTTTTAATCGCTCTATTTTATACTCGTTAATACTTATTGGTTTTGCTGGTTCCAATATTATTTTATCGAGCTCAACAAGTGGTCACGCAAATAGTACCTTGCCTAAAAACGGTCCAGTCGTAAGTGATATAAACGTTGCAATCATTAAGAGGCGCTTGTCAGGCTATTATGTCACAGTCAATGCGTATTTAATCGCCACTTCGTTTTTGCATCTAATTATCGATGGTGTTAATAAGGCTTTCCCTAAAAACGATAACTGTGCATGGGTTCTGAAAGTGACTTCTATAACACTTATGTTGGTTGTACTCTCAATATTTTTTGAAGTGCTCTTTGTTGGAGTGAACCGCCAATTCAGAAAATATTTAGACAGAAAAATTAATAGAGAGAACGAGAGTGAATAAAATGAGTAATGATATTGAGCGATTAGAACAACGGTTCTGGTGCAAAACTTGAAAATAAAATATGTTGTTTCAAAGGTAAAAATAGCTTTAAATAAATGTTTTACTTTTTTGAATTTTTATTTTTCATATGAGTTTGAGTGCTTTTTCAAACTTTGCACCAGAACCATCATTACTAATCTAATTAAAGCGCTCATAGATGATCCGCACTTATTTCAGTCCGGGGATCTATGAGCGTTTTACCTTAACAATCTATTCAACTGGTATTAACCTAATGTTTCACTTTTACCGAATGATGAATCACCCGATAGCTACTTTCAATCACCAACGTGACCAGCCATAACGTCACATACACCGCGTAACCGCTGAGGACCAGTGTCACACTCGCCCCGGTACCAATCGCCAAAAACGCCAGCAACGATAACGGGATAAACAGGTCTGACAAGACCTTGAACCACTCAGAATACGTGGCAAAGACAACAAAGGGTTTTCGTTTCATCATCATGACCCCCTTTCGGCTTCGTAGGATAGTGCCATCAACGCCTTGGGGATAGTCTTTATGCTTAAAATACACCGGTTAGTTCAGTCGCTTTTCATGCGCAACACTAAAAAACAGCCACCGCTTGTCGGTAGCTGTTTTTTCCATTTAGTCACTCACAATCAGCAAGGACTTAATGGCTTCACGATGATCCATTGCTTCATAAGCTGCCTGAACATCGTCCAAATCAAACCGCTTCGTGAATACCTTTCCCGGGTGAATATCCCCATTTAAAACGGCATCCAACAGGACCGCACGATCATAAGTCGTCACTGACGCAATCCCACCACGTAACCCAATATTCTTCCAAAATAGGTTATTAGTGTTCATTTCTGCCTTTTGGGGAACCCCCACGCGACCAACGACTGCGCCAGCCCGGCCAACTTTAACGGCCGTATCAACAGACTGTTCCGTTCCCACACATTCGAGCACGGCATCAGCCCCGGCGCCATCCGTTAACGCCATTACCCGCGCAACAGCTTCGTCACCTCGTTCGGCTACAATATCCGTTGCGCCAAATTCGGTCGCTAGTCGTTGCCGATCTTCATGACGACTCATTGCGATAATTCGGGTTGCCCCACGCAATTTAGCCGCAATGATACCACAAAGACCAACCGCCCCATCGCCCATCACAACAACTGTATCACCAGTCTTAACTTCAGCTGTCGCTGCGGCATGGTAACCAGTCGCCATCACATCGGACAACGTCAACAAGTCATTGAGCTGGGCATCCGTGTAGTCGCTAGGTTGCCCAGGAATCTTAACCAATGCCCAATCCGCATTGCGGAATCGAAGGTATTCACCTTGGTAGCCCACGATTTCGTCGTCCGTTTGCGCATTTTCACAGTTGCCATCGAAGCCAGCTAAGCAAGCCGCACAATGGCCACAGCCGTGCGTAAAGGGTGCCACAACAAAGTCACCCGGCTTAACGTTCGTGACCTCAGCCCCCACACTTTCCACAACGCCAATCGCTTCGTGCCCAACTGGTGTGTTGGCTTGCCGTTGATTAATTCCCCGATACCACCATAAATCAGACCCGCAGACACACGCCCGTACAATCTTCAAGACCGCGTCCGTTGGATTCTTCACTTCTGGCTTAGGTAATTCTTGAACATCGATTTTTCCTGGTTCAATAAAGACAGCTGTTTTCATTTAAGATTCCTCCATCATTATGACTTTTCTATAAATATAGCATAAACCTTCAAGTTCACTTTAAGGCAAGCACTTAATGTGCCATTTTCTCCCACCATGCCATTACTTGGGATTGCGCGTTAGGTAAATCACTCGCTGTTAACCCCAGTCCCGTCGCAACTGATACTTGTGGCATGAGGCTAGCAAAGTCAGCCTCATAATCTCCCGGTGTCCCTGCACTGGTATAAAACGGTGCCACCGTTCCCGTATAATTTTGTAACTGGCGCAAAAACTGCCGAACGGGTGTTGCAACATGGCCGGACCACACCGGACCCCCCACTAAAATACAGGTATATTGATTAAGATCCGGCAAGGGGGTAGTCAAAGCTGGTAGGTCACCACTGGCCAATTGCTGTTGGGCCACATCAGAAGTTGCATACATATCATTGGGAAATGTTCCCTTTGCTACGGTCAAATCAAGCCGTTCGGCTCCCGTTACTTGTTGCACCACCGTAGCTAATTGCGCCGTCGTATTGGACCAAGAATAGTCCACTAATAATGTTTTCATCGCTTTAACGGTATCCTTTCTTAGCTGATAAGTATCTCATTAATAATTAAATCCATCACCAGCAACGTCATCGTCACCATCAGCCGCCTGCTTCGCCTGGTGTTCACGCTCTAACTCCCGTAACTCTTCTTCAGTCGTTTCCATGTGATCGTAAAAATGATTGAGTTTGTAGTTTAAGTGATCAATAGCTGATTGGAGATCATCGCGTTTTTCTTCCATTGTTGCTAGCTGTGTCTTGAGAAGTGCAATTTGTTCCTTAGTATTATCTTCTTGGGCATCAAATAATTCGATGTACCGCCGTAAGTTATCAATACTCATCCCGGCCGCCCGCATTTGCGTCACGAATCGAATTCGCCGCAAAATTCGTTCATCAATATCACGGTTACCCACTTCCGTCCGGTCAATCGCCGGAATCAGTGATTCCTTTTCGTAGTAACGAATAGCAGCGGAAGAAACTCCCGTCTGCTCACTAGCCTCTTTAATGTTCATTTACTTACTCCTTTTATTAATAATCATTAATAAACCGGTCGATTTTGTCCTTGCGTTGCTGGATTAGCCATCCCGATACTCTCCCGTTGATACAACGTTGGCTGACTAATCAATTTAATCATCACATCAGCCACACTCTGGCGTGAACCAGAACCCCCGTCGTACGGCTGATCATGTGTCGTTATAGTGTAAGCCACTTCATCACGATCATTCAACCAAGGCAACCGCAACGTCGTATAATCCAGGTCAGATGCCGCCAATAATTGGTCCGCTTGCCGGGCTGATGCCATACCAGCACCAATCATCTCTGCGTTCCACCGCCCAAATTCACCGCCGACTTCGTGATACAAGCCTAACACATTAGTGGCGAGTACTCGGGTAACCTGATGCACGTGCATCCCCGCAATCACGTTCTTAGTTATCACATTATCTGGCGTGTGATCGACCGTTCCGATAACCACTATATCCTGACCAGCGATCACGTTAGCAACCGCTTGGGCATCCGTTATATCGCCCTCGACGACCGTCACTCGGGGATTATCCGCCAAATTAGCAAGTCGGTCCGCTTGCCGTAAAAATAATGTTAATTCAACATCAGCCAAATCGGCCTCCGTTAAGATGCGATGCTCAACAATTCGGGCAATTTGACCATTGGCGCCTAAAATAACAACTTTTTTCATTGAATTCATCCTCCTTAACATCATTTGATAGACTTACTTTAAACCTTCATGTGGACTTCAAGGCAAGTCTTTTCAGTTATTTTTGCCAAAGAAATTTAATTAATTGGCGATCGACGGTTGGATTACTGTGTAACTGACTGTGACGCGCTAGTCGACCCGTTATTTGGTGTTCAGTATACGATTGGGCCCGCTTAGCCACCAAATACTTCAGCGATAGTGATGACACATTCGGGACCGTCCCATCTGTTTGACCGCCAATGTTGCCATACAGATTTAAGACACGCAATTGATGCCGCGGCAAGGTTCGCCGCAACTGTGTCATCTGGCGATACGTGGCATTCATCCGGTTCGGTTTTCCCGCAGCATCTAACGTTAATCCGCGAGGTTGCCGAATACTGGCTGGCACTTGCTTGAAATTTAGTCCCGCAAAATGGCCGGCAATCGCAACTTGCTTCTGCAACACCGGCAGTCGGGCATCACGATCATGTTGCAACAAGTAATAGATTGGTGAAATATTCCCCAGTGAATGCCCCACCATATTGATCGCCTTAAAATGGTAACGCCGTTGAAGTGTTCGCACCACATTTGTCGCCCACTGCCCGTGTACCGCGTAATTAAGCTGGCGATTATCAGCATAATTGACTTCAACAATCGGGTTGATGGCCCCCTTAGGAATCTGGCCGACCATGGTCACCTTGCCTGTCCGACTAACCATTGCCCGGACTACGGTGTGCGTCACGCCCGCTCGTCGGGCCGCTGCCACCATATGCGTCTCCGCGTGATAGCTACTACCCCCACCATGAAAAAATAAAGTGGGCGTCGTCGACTGCCGATAATTTTGCGCCGTCGATTGCCGTTGCACGGCTAAGCCAACGATCGCTAAAAGTAACAAGCCACTCAAACCCAACACCCAATTTCTAATCCGTCTTGTCATATTCATTCCCCCTAATCCCCTTAGCATACGCCCTTCAAGTTAGTAGAAGCCAAGGCTCAATATCAAAAAAAATCCAAGTGAATTAGTGCAACCGGTAGCATTTCGATGACTTAGCAGTTACCGCCTCATCTAAAAGTAAGCGGATTCATTTTTAATTTCTCAGAGATAATTAACTGTGGTATCATTTTAACGGTATTTCTGTTAAGGTATAACAAAATAATGATGATGAGTATCAACAAACCCTAAATATAGTGCCCATTAGAGGAGGACTCAGCATGACGTATAAATTCTTTGCGCAACCCATTCAACATTTAATTACCCACCAAACGATTCTGTACGAGTTGTTACTCCGGCAATGGGACGCAACCGCCCAACGCTGGCAGCGACCAGATACCTTTGAGTTGCCAGCAGACACCGTCATCTCTCTGCTAGATACGGCTATCGCTGATCTCGCTAATAGCCGCGTTTCTATCAACCTCACTTGCCAACAATTTGCCAGTACCACCTTACTGCATCAGCTCACCACTTACATTCATAACCACTTGGAACCACGGCAATTAACCATCGAGCTGGTTGCCCCACCAACGTTACCAGTCCTCCAAAGTGTCGGCGCCGTCTACCGAGCCACTGGAACGCTGATCGCCTTTGATGATGTCGGGTCCGATAACCATTTCGCCACGATCAATCACCTGCTACCCTACGTTAATACGTTAAAATTTGCTCTCCAAAATATGCGGACAACTACGGATCAGCCCTTACCACCAGCCATTCTCAGTAATCTCAAATTCTGGGCGACTAAAGCCGCCGAAGAACAACTCTTGTTTACATTAGAAGGGATCGAGACGCCCAACGATATCACGCTAGCTAAGCAATTAGGTGTTTATCGCGGACAAGGTTATTATTTCTCACAACCTCAAATCCCGCAACACTTTAATCAGGCTCAGTAATTAAAAACGACCAGCTGATCATTTTCAGTTGGTCGTTTTTAGTTACTCAAGCGTTTGAAAATAAGCGATTTTCTGTGCCAGAAAGTTCTGCATGTCGGTTAGCCTGGTAATCTCCTGTGACACCGTCTGCTGGTAACCTTGGAGCTCCGCAATCTTTTTTTGCGGACTATCATGGACATCCGTATTGGCAAGTCGCGCCAAGTCTAATCCCAGTCGTCGAAAGATCTGAACCATCTGTAGCCGTTCTAAATTTTGCTTAGAGTACTGGCGATAATTATTGGCATTACGCGCAATGGGGCCTAATAGATTAAGGCGCTCATAGTAGCGCAATGCGTCCTTGGTCATCCCGGTTATGGCCTGAACATCTTTCGTTGAAAAGTTTTTCTGATCGTCAGGAATGATAAAAGTATTCATCGGCCTACCTCCTTAATGGCTAGCAATTTGGGCATAGGTCGCCCGAAACTCTCGTAAAATAGTCGCCATAAATCCCGTCACGTTGGTAAGCTGTAACTGGTCACGCGCAGCTGGCGTCACCAGACCAGTGAGTTGCAAATCAAAAATCGCTGACATGTAATGTTCCGCGGCCGTGAGGGTTAATTTCTGCTGGCGAACCTGAGTCAACACCGCTGAAACCAACGTCTGGGCCTGAAAAATAACAAATTCGGCGCTAAAGTCGGCCACTAAAAACCCAGCGTTTTGTCCTTGCGCCACATAGCTTTTTAGCTGTTCAAAGTAGGTCTGATAAGCCTGTTCGAACCGTTGGTACAAGTCTGGATAAACCTGTTGCAGATCTGCCTTAAACTTGTCCGTGGTGGCCCCCATCAACAGTAGCGAATCTAACCAGATAGGCAAGAAAGTTGCTGGGGTAAAATGCTTGGGTACCGGGTGCTCCGCAATGAATTTAAAGTGCCGGTCAACCACAGCCGCTACAATTTCATCTTTATTTTTGAAACATAAGTATAACTTAGCCCGGCTCACGTTTGCCGCAGTCGCTAATTTACTCATGGATAACTGCCGAAACCCATCGATTAAGATCACGTGATTCAACCGAATTGTCAGCTCTTTTTGGTCAATCATGTTCTCAACTCCTATGAGAACATCATACCATAGCTTTACTTTTTAGACAATTTAGAGTATTATTTGTCTAAATTAAGCTTAGAGGTGTCCATAAATGAAAAAAGTTGTTGTCTCCGGTGGTTCCGGATTTGTTGCCAGTTGGGTGATTGCGGATTTCTTAAATCACGGTTATGCCGTGACAACCAGTCTCCGTTCGCTAACCAAAGCTGATGGTATTAAGCGTGCTTTAGCCCGGTATGTCCCGGCTACTGCCCTCGCTAACTTGACCTTCTTCGCGGCTGATTTAACGCAGCCCGATGGTTGGGCCGCTGGCATGGCTGGCGCTGATGGGGTTATTCATGTAGCGTCTCCCCTGGGGCATGGAACTGAGTCCACTGATGAACTGGTTCGCGTCGCCCGTGACGGCGTTCAAAACGTCTTCCAAGCGGCTGTCACTGCCGGTATTACTCGAATTGTTATGACGAGCTCCCAGGCAGCTTCTACGCCCGACAGCCAGGTGACAGGGACCCTGACTGAAGACTTTTGGACTGATCCCCAAAATCCCGAACTTGATGCCTATCGAATTTCTAAAGTAACGGCCGAACGAACCGCCTGGGAACTGGCAGCAGCCCATCACTTGGATTTAACTACCATTCTCCCCGGTGCGATCTTTGGCCCCGTTATGACCCAAAATCTCAGTTCTAACGCCATTTTATTACAGCTACTACAAGGACAACTTGCACTGCCAAAAGTTCCTTTAGAAATTAGCGACGTCCGTGACCTAGCTACCCTCCACCGGCTTGCTTTTGAGCAACCAGTAGCTAGCGGCAAGCGCTATTTGGCTGCCTCACAAACACTGACTATGCTGGATGTGGCCCGACTTTACCAACGTCATTTCCCACAACTTCATCTGCATGCGCGCCCATTACCTAACTGGGCTACCCGCGTGGCGGCGAAGTTTATACCTAGTCTGCGAGCACTCGTGCCCATGCTCGATCGTCAATACCATCACACCACGGCAGCCGCCGAGACTGACCTTGGGTGGCAGCAACATACACCAGATGATACGGTATTGGCGGCGGCCCAGCGGCTGATATCGTTAGGCCTTGTTAAATAAGATCATTAACGCCTACACCAGTTATTTGACGACAAAAAGAGCCCGGGAATTGATCCCTGACTCTTTTTTTAATCGTTTAAACCGGCGTTGGCCCGGCAATTTCAAAGCTAAAGTCGTGGTCGCTGTCACCAGCAATGTGGTAAGGAGCTTCCACATCGGAACCCCAACTATCGATTCCTCCGACTCCGCGAACGGCGCCGTAAATCGTCAGAACTGTCCGGCGCGGCACCGGCAACTCCTCTTGGTGCGTCGCATTTTCTAATTCCGTTGGCATATAGGGTAAGCAACTAAACGCAAAGTGGTGCTGCGTTTGCCGGACTTTTAGGCTAAAGGCATCGTGGTCAGCATCCGCATTGTTTTGTGTGGTTCCTCGCGTCACCGTCACCCACTGATTATCGACGTGCATACCGCACTCTTGCGGCACCAGATAAGGGGTTACCGGCAGGCCAGCTACCTGGTGAATCCCTTTACGGCCACCGGCTTTGCGATCCGGATACGTTTCCCCGGAAAGTCCCTGGTAAGCAAATCCTAAGGCTGGCGTCGGCATGACTAATCGCAACCCCAGCGCTGGCAGTTCCGGCAAGTCCGCCTTGCCTGCATAGTGTACCGCAACCGTCATCGCCCCACTAGCAGCTACCGTGTAGGTCACCGCAATGGTTGTCGCCGGCGTCGTTGGTGTGGTATAGGTAAACGTCACGGCCACAGTTGTAGCCGTTTCGTGATCGGAATAGCGGTTATTTTCAGGGGCAATCGGTAACGGAATTGATTGGCCGTCAATTGCCACGCTAATATGATCGCAGCTGCTAAAGAGATCTGCCCCTAGCCATTGGGCCGACTTAGTCGAAAAACCATTGCCACGGTCATTATCGGTCGTGGCTCGCCACAACGCTGGCATCGGCGTCCGATACAACCATTCCTTGCCGTCTTGCACCAAGGATTCCAAGCCGCCGCGATCATAGGCAAAAATGTAATGAAAACCTGGTCCGCTGACCCCTAACGTCACGTCACCAAAAATCACGTTTAACTTAGTCGTGTTGTCCATAGTAATAGTCCACCTCCTGTAAAGCTGGCTTGGGTGTCCGGTCAGCAAATAACAGCCCGTCACCGGAAAATTCATAATCAGAATGGCGATCGTCAAAGTCACCGCCATACCGCAGTACTGGCTGTCCCGTAACCTCGTCTTTAACCCACAAGGCCTGGTCAATGAAGTCCCAGATAAACCCACCCTGATACATTGGGTATTGGTCAATCAACGCATCATAACTGGCCATCCCACCCAGTGAGTTGCCCATGTCATGCATGTACTCGCAATTGACAAAGGGTTTCTGGGGATCGTTTTTAAGGTAATCTTCGATCGCCCGTGGCGGATCATACATCATACTTTCCATATCCGAGATGCGATCTTCATAGACCCGATTACGGCACACCCCTTCATAATGAGTTAAGCGCGTCGGATCGGCGTGGTGGTAGAAAGCATCCATTGCCGCGATGTCATCGCCAGCATAGGATTCGTTCCCCAGTGACCAGAATAAAACGGCTGGATGATTCTTAAACATCTCATAGTTACTCTTGGCCCGATCAAGCACGGCTAACTGCCATTGTGGCAAGCTTCCTGGCACATTGTAAGACGGCTCCACAGCCCCCATTTTTTGCCAAGTTCCGTGCGTCTCCAAGTTATTTTCAGCCATCATGTAAATACCTTGCTGATCACATAAGTAATACCAGGCATCTTGGTCCGGATAGTGGCACGTCCGCACCGCATTGATATGGTTGTCGTGAAAAGTTTGAAGATCTCGCGTCATGTCCGCCATGGTCACAGCCCGACCACGATGTGCATTCCATTCGTGGCGATTGACACCATTTAAAATTAATCGCTGACCGTTTAAGCACATGACTTTATCTTTGAGCTCAATGCGCCGGAAGCCCACTGGATAAGGGACGACTTCCACCACTTGACCAGCAACATCTTTTAAGGTAATCCGCAATTGGTAAAGGTAAGGATCGTGGTGATCCCAGAGGTGGACGTGATCAATCGCGGCCGCCAAGTCTAACGTACTAGCTGCCGGTTGCTCAGTTGCCCAGACTTCTTGACCATCGGCCGTTAATAGTTGCGCCGTCGCAGTCCCCGAAAGTTGGCTAGCGGCCGTCAGTTGCAAGCGCACTTTTAAATCACCTGTCTGAAACGCGTCATCTAAACCAGCTCGAATGGTCAGATCTTCTACATGCAGCGCCGGCTTGGCAACCAACCGAACACTCCGGAAGATACCCGAAAACCGGAACATATCTTGGTCTTCCAAAAAAGCGGCCGTACTGTGTTTAAAGACTTCCACGGCCAATAAATTTTGCCCGGCCTGTAAATAAGGCGTCAGATCAAATTCTGAACGGCTAAAACTATCTTCGGCGTAGCCCACAAACTGGCCGTTGAGCCAGAGAAACATGGCCTGTTCGACACCGTCAAATTCAATGCTAACCCGTTGATTGGCTAGCGCTGGGTTCAGGGTAAAGTGCTTGACGTAAGCCCCAACTGTATTTTGGGGATCAGTACTAAACATCCCTTTTTCTGGCTGATCAGCGCCCATACTATAAGCCGGTCGCCGATAATGGTGCCCCTCCCATGGGTAAGGCGTGTTAATATACTGAATCTGACCATAACCAGCTAGCTCAATATGACCTGGCACCGTCAGCCGATCAAAGGCTGAGCGGTCATAATCAGGTTGGTAGAAGCCTTCAAATCGATGCACTGGGTCTAGCGCAAAGGCAAATTGCCAGGTCCCGTCGAGACTTTGAACCAGGCTACTGTGCTGCGCGGTGGCTTCCTCAACTGAAGCATACCCACGGTGATCACTGTGCGCTGGTAGTTGATTGATCCGAAATGTTTGCGGATCATCTAACCAAGTAAGATCTGCTTTCAAGCTACTTCCTCCTTTTTTATAAAACGCTTACACTGCCCATTATACCGAATCGCCGGTACCAAACAACCGTCAAAATAGTTCGAACGCCCCTCCCCCGTTTAAACTTATACTTTTACACCAAAAACCGGTACGACCAACACGCTATGTGTATGGGACGTACCGGTTTTGAATAACCGTTTAAATTTTTATAAAACCCGATTAACTGACCCGTGCTTGTCGTAACCCTTGCACCCGATCAACAATGTCTTGAACGGTTAGTTTTGCTAGCTCGGCTTCGGCTGCCTGTTGAACACGGGCATAGGCCTCATCGAGTGCTTGCTGGATATTAGCACCCACCGGACAATCAATATTGGTCTGCGGATCAACATGCAATAAATCGTGATTCATTTCAACCGCCCGAAAGACAGCTTGTAACGTTATTTGACTCGCTGGTCGGGCTAGTCGTGGTTCGGCAGTCCCCGCACGACTCATCAGTAAGCCTGCTTTCTTCATTGCCGCCATTAACCGGCGAACGACACTGGGATTCGCTTCAACACTGTTGGCAATCGTAGCGCTATCCAATTGCCCAGTCGGCGCAACTTGCACGTACACTAAGATATGGATTGCATCACTTAACTTGTGAGAGTATTTCATTAGGTCCTCCTTCAACCACGACCGCCCCGTTAGACGCTACCGGGCAAGAATTTCGCGAATTGCCGTTGCTAATGGCGTCACTGGGCGCCCCAAAACATCAGCCAAGTCTGATGAGGTAACGTCTAATTCCCCGGCACGCATCATGATTTGCATACTAAGTAAAACTTCAACTAATTCTGGTGCCACACCGGCTTCACGCATGTCCTGCCGGTAAGTGTCATCACTAACCGCCTTAAAGGTAACGGCTTGGCCCGTCACCGTTTGTAACGTTGCCGCCAATTCTGCGTAGGTGACTGGCGTCCCAGCAAATTCATAAACCGGTTTAGGGACTGGCGTTGTCATGACTTTAGCAGCCGCTTCGGCATACTCACGTTCCAACGCAAAACCAATTCGACCATCACCAGCCGCATAAACACTGTCTTGACCTTGAGCACCAGCCTGTAAATAGCTGAGCTCATTTTCCAAATACCAAGCATTACGCAAAAAACTAACCTGTAGTCCGCTAGCTTTCAGTAAAGCTTCAGTAGCCACATGATCTTTAGATAACGGTGACTGAGCCGTATCCGCCTTCGCAAAGCTGGTGTAAGCAACATAGCGAACACCAGCCGCCTGCGCCGCCTTAACGACATTGGCGTGTTGTTGCTGCCGTGAGACTGGACCACCTGGAACCGAAGAAATAAATAACAACCGATCGATGCCAGCCAAAGCGGTAGTCATCGCTACTTCATCCGTGTAATCCGCTTGGCGCACCGTAATACCAGCAGGTAAGAGCCGTTGCCCCTTTTCGCGATTGCGAACAACGGCGACGATATCACCAGCCGCAACGGTCTTCAACAGTTCTTGAATCGCCAATTGGCCAAAATGGCCGGTAGCAGCAGAAATCGCAATTTTCATTTAAATAATCTCCTTATTTTAACATCTGTCATTTTTAATACAACAATCCCATTGGAACTAATCTGGATCATCACGGTGTTACTTTATTAAGCACACGTAGAACTATAACCTTCTGTTGTTTTAAAGTCAACAGGTGATCGTCTTCTTTTATATCTATGTCACCAGTCAAAAAAAGCCCAGACGTGCAAACACGTCTGGGTCTTCTTAACTTCTATTCTACTTACTCTCCAGCCAAAACAAATCCCCAAAGTAAACATTATGGTCGCGACCGTCGCCACAAAACTAGACTGCCTAGCCAACCACCAATAACCAATATCCAAGCCCACCAGTTAACTGTCGCCACATTTTCGTTGGTTCGCGGGAGGGTAACCTGCTTATCAGTCAGCGTCGTCACGGGACGCTGACTGCGTGAACGAATAGTGGAAACAATTACCCGTTTCGGTTGTTGACCACGCGTTGGGTGTTTCGTGGACACAATCATTTGATCAGGTCGGGAGGGCCGACTTGGCACAACGGGCTTCGTCGGCATAGCTGGTGTTGTTGGTACCACCAGTGGTGTCGGCTTGACGGGAGTGCTTGGAATAATTGGTCTTTGTGGAAGAACTGGCTCTGCCGGTTTACCCGGCTCACTTGGAACGATTGGCACCTGTGGAAGATCTGGCTTTGCCGGTTCGCTCGGCTTATCTGGTATCATTGTCGGTGCTATCAACGACTGATAATACACGGTAAGGTCCAAATCATTACTGGTTGTCGTTACCATCTGCGCCGCAATCTCACTCAAATTGCTATTCAGCGCATCAGTACTGACAGCCTGATAACCCTGTACATTCGGATTAGTAACCGGGCTAAATGTCGATGCTTCTCCTGGAATCCACCGAACAGTGGACATTACCAACGGCTGACCGGCAGTATTTAACAGCGGTACCCCATTATTTCCCAGGGAATAATATGTGCTAATGCTGCCATTAGTTGGATCTTTCACCTGTAAAAAGGTTATCGGTTGGGCCTGATAACTGGGGGCAATCACTTGTTGCTGCTCATTAAGGTAATGAATCATTTCATGAACAACCCGCGTTGTTGTCGCATAATCCACTGGATTTTGATCGTACACATAGATAACCGTACCATTATCGCCAACACGATTCAGGTAGCCATTGGCCGGACTACTAATCCCCGTAGTCGGATTGTCACCCATATTTACAAAATGATATCCCGAAATATCTAGCTGCGACGTCGCGTAGGTTCCGTTAACCACGGCCCCATCCGGATAGTTAACGGTGGCTTGCGCTAATTGTCGACCATTCAAATCGACGTACTGCACGTTCATCGTGGCCGCTTGCTGGAAATCAAAGCTTTCCAGCTTAAACTGCTGCAAGTTCTTAGCCCCACCGGTTGAGGCACTCACTACCATCGCGAAGGCTTGTCGATCAACTGGCGTTAACTTGGTCCAAGTTAACACGTGGCCATTAGTTTCCTCATAGGTCACCTGCAACTCTCGTGATTGCCCATCATAACTCACCTTAAAGTTATGGAACTGGCCATTCAAATCGTTGGACTGCAACGCTTGAACAGAATTAAAGTCCGTTTGAGCCCACCAACGATCATACGCATGCCCATCAATGGCTTTTATCTGCTGATCGGTGGTCGTCACGAAACCACCAAATTGCGCAGGATCAGGATCATTTGCCCAACCATAACCATTAGCATCCGTCGTTGACACTTGTGCGCCCGACCGTAATGCTTCAGGCATGTGTGCGCCGTTGTGCCATGTATCTAACTTAAACCCAAGCGCATCAATCAAACCGCCAATTCCTAAGTTACCACCGGCATTACCAATATCCGTACTATTGCCATTATGAAAAGCAAATCCAATACCATCGGCACCACCCGTAGCGGAGGTTCGATTACCCAAGTTAACCTGCCCCAGTAAGGTGAAATTAGTACTAGCGTCAATTTTAGGTTTCAACGCAAAATTACCAACCTGATCATTTTTATCAGGTGTCACTGTGACTATCCCCGTCGGTTTATCGTAAGTAGCGGAGCCATTCAAATCAAAATACTGGGTGAAATTATCTTGATCAACGTGAATATACGCAGGCCGCTGCGTGGCCATCACTGGCTTAGCAACTGGCGCTGAGACGTGCGACTGCTGAGTCAATGGCGCCGTTGAAGTAGTAGGAGACTTGTTGACTGGAACCGTTGTAGAATCTGAACCCGTTACCGTTGCCGTCGGTCTTGACGTCACATTATTTGCAGCGGCGTTAGTTGGCGCTACCGCTGCTCCCGTAGTTGAAACATGATGTGTGACCGAATCAGCAACCGTAACCGACTGATCAGTTGTCACGTCCGAATTCGTGGCATGACTGATCGGCGTCGACACAGCATCAGCTGTCGTTGCTGGTGGTGCCGTGTCGACACCATCAGCTGCAGCTGGTAATACCGTTAATCCCACCCCAAAAACCAAAACCCCTGAAAATAACCATAGCCGTTGATGACGCTTCCACCCGCGTTCCATCGATAACTCTCCCCCAGATAAACTCATAACGTTCGTTTAGAGGCGAGTATACAGAATTTCTTTTCACCCGAACCGGAATTTGTACTTTAATGCAGGAAGATATATTTAAAAATACCGTGGCAAAATTCAATCCTTTTGCGAATTAATCTGTCGGTACTCTAGCGGTGTTTGGCCAATTTCACGCTTGAATCGCTTAGAAAAATCGGAGGTGTCATAGAACCCCAATTCCTGAGCAATTTGCTTGACGGAAACAGTCGTCGTTAGCAATGCTCGTTGCGCCTCGCGGATCTTCTTCACGTTGATATAGTCGCGAATCGACATCTGCATTTCATCACTGAAAGCCCGCTGTACCCCGACTGGATTACACCGCTGATTGACGTGATCTACAACCTGTTTGACCGTTAACTTATCACGTAGATGGGCACTCACGTAATAAATAATATCCAACGTTGATTCCAGATGGTCGTCGTAAGGTAACCCATCCTTCGCCGCTAGGTTGCCAAAGTCCTGAACAATTTCAATAATCCATGGTACATATCTGGCCGTTGTAACGGGTAATGTCTTAATTTGCCGATGATAGTCATCACGCAGTTGAATAAACTCGTATATAAAGGCATGGTTCTGAACTCCTTCAAACGCTAAAATATCAACGAGTCCATGCAGCTGTGCCCGCTTTTGCTGCGGTGGTAATTCATTTAATAAGAGCCGCGAACGGGCCAAATTTTCCTTGGCAAATTGAATGCCCTCCGCAATTCGTCCAGCACGATAAAAGCGGATAAAGTCACGTTCGACATATCCCAGCAATATTAGAGCCTTAGCTGTTTGATCTCGAGACCGATAAGTCTGCATATCGTCTAAATAGTGCGTGAATTGCAAATCCCATCCCATTATTCCAAACCTCCTCGTGAAATTTTCAGTGATAATACCCAGATATGCCATATCCTATCAAAAAAGAATCGACAATTCTATCCCCCTTATTCGCAGGTTGCACACTTATCAATATATGGTTAACTTATTATCACAACTTCTCTTAATAACCAATAACTTTGTGTATGACGTTATTTTCACTCGTTAATAGTTTATTTTCCAGTTAAATGCTCACCATCACCGCTACTTTACCGTAGTCAAACTGCTTTTTTGGTTGATCGATTGCGCTATAAATTTTCTGTAGTTTAAATGACTAAATTTCTCTCCACTTGCTCACCAATAACCCGGGTTATACGGCACATTTAACCAAAGCTTCCCTGCATCTTTACTGGATTTAAGGTATACTTTAAGAAAATCAGATTATGAAAGGAGCCGATGACCATCATTACGCGGATCATCAAAGGCTGTCTCTGCTTACTGGCCCTGGGGACTGTTACTGTTGGCAGTTTAAGCAGCCGTGCTCAAACAGAAAAACCCAGCGCCCTCGTCAAAGTCGGCGACTATCGTGCTAGTACGGACTTTTTAAATCTAAGCGCTTATTACCAAACTATCCGACCAGTAACTGTAAAAGTGGCCTACGTCTCCACCTACAAGTCACAGCACACCATCATGCAAAAGCTGACGTTACCGGCTGGACTCACAGTTGCCGGTAATCTCACCACTACCAAGCATGGCAGCTACTTGGTTCCCAGCTTGCAGCTCTATTTGGCTCGTTTGAGCTACCCCGCGCTGCAAAACAGCGCTAAGGCGAACTACACACTTGATCCCGGAACCAGTGCGTACTCACCACAGGCCACCATCTCAGACACCACTAAGTTGCGTGCCTTCAAGCGGGTTGCGGCTCCCGACTACATGCCGGGGTATAGCCATGGTGATCTCTACATCGGCGGTGCTAAAGCGGCATTAAGTCCGGTTGAACCAACCACTAAGAGTATCCGCATCACGCCAGATGGTTATGTCGAAGTGCTTAAATACGATACTAAAGCCAATGCCGGTTTAGGCTTCTACCAAAAACCCGTTAGCCTAGCTAAAATCGTCAAAACACGGTTCCACGATCCCAACCGGACCCTTTACTTGAACCACCCACTCGCAAGTGTCAAAACGAAGGCCATTACGCAAAATGGGCAGACTCGATACCGTTTGACCCTTAAAAACTTACACACGCCGCAGCATATTGCTGGCGATCCTGAAACAGGAACCGCTGGCACCTTTGATAGTCTTTATTCTATTGGCGGCACCACGTATTACACCTTTATTGGGTATGACGGTGTCAGCAATTAAGTCTTGGCTAATCAATTATAAAAAGCAGGCTTTCCAAGAGTTCAAATACTCTTGAAAAGCCTGTTTTCGTTATCTCTTAGATTCGTTTCTACTATTCCGACAAACGCCGAACTTGTTGCTCAGGAACGGCCACTAACTCGCCAATCGCTAAGAGGTATAAATATTGGCCCACAATTGGTTGACCCGTCATTTGTTTTAACGCTGCGGCATACAGATTCACCTGACCCCCATAGCGTTCCACGATCTTTTCAATACTGGCCGCTTGGTTCTGGGCATTCACGTGGTCCGTCTTGTAGTCGAACAAAATCACACCAGCCGGCGTGGTTAAATACCCGTCAATAATCCCGTGGACTAATACCTGTGAGTCGGTCTCTTGAAAATCTTGGAACAAGCTGCGAGCCGGCATCAACAATGAAAATGGCACTTCACGATGCAGCTGATCCGGTGCTGCTAAAATCTGCTGACCAACCGAACTGCTGAAGAAGCGTAAAATCAATTCCGGTTGTATTCGTTGGGCCACTTCTGCCGTCAAGACTTGATCGGCAACCAACTGATCAATAACGCCCTGTACCCGATCGAGTGTGGGGGTTACGGTCACGTCTAACTGCTGCAAAACCAGGTGGGTCGCACTCCCAATTTCCGTTGCGAGTGGTTCACGGACCGTTTGTAAAAAGTCTGGTCGGGCAAAGTCGTGAGTGACAAATCGATGCCCCCCCACTTGACCGGTAGCGCTCGCCTGATATTCCCCAATCGTGGCGTTATCCGGGTCCTCAAACAGGCGCTTGGCCTCTGAGACAGATTGATAAGCTGTGGTCGCCGTTGCCGCTTGATGCGGGTATCGGAAATCCATAATTTGATGAAGCTGTTCAGTATCGACCGGTGGGGTCGTCACCTTAGCAGCTGTTTCGCTGGCCGCTTGTAACCAGTCAACCGCCGTCTCATTCACTCCTTGGGTTGGACCCAGGTCATGGGCCGTGACAAAGTGAACGGCGAAAGTCGCAGGATCACCCGCTAAACCAGAAAAGGTCGTGGTTCCCTGACGCAACTCAGCGGCAAACTTTGGATCACGCACCAAACACATCCCAATCCAATCAAGATAATTGGCGAGCGTATTTTTCTCACGCAGGGTGGCGTTTAAAACTAAATTGGGGCTTTGGTAAGCCTGTTCCCATGCTGATATTGCGGCTTCTTGTGTCTTGTGAGAGCCAACAATATAGACGCGCGATTCTGCACGGGTCAAGGCCACGTAAAGTTTACGCATTTCTTCAGCCAAACTGGCTCGTGAAATGGCTTGCGCCGTCACTAGTTTTTGCAAACTGGGCGCTTTAACCCGGCTATCAGGATCTAAGTAATCGATCCCGATCCCTGTCTTGCCACTCATCACATAATTACCTTGCTGGTCTTGTTTATTAAATTGCCGCGACGCATCCATAATGAAGACGACTGGGAATTCCAACCCCTTGCTACCATGAATCGTCATCACAGATACGGCATCATCAGCGGCTTGCACCGGCGCCCCGGCGAGGTCATCGTCACGTTCTTGAAGCCGTTCGACAAACCGGACAAACTGGAAGAGGCCCTTGAAGCTACTTTGTTCATAACTCTTCGCCCGTTCGTACAGAGCGTGCAGATTTGCTTGCCGCTGTTCACCTGCCGGCATCCCACCAACATAATCCAAGAACCCCGTCTCCTGATAAATCCGCCAGATTAGCGTCACCAACTCATCTTGTTGGGCAATATCGCGGAATTCCTGCAACTGTTCAAGGAAATGACTGACTTTCTGGTACACTGCCTGCTGAAAGTCACTTGCCTGGTTGGGGACGAACGATCTCTGGAAGTGTAAAACCGCTTGGTAGTAATCCCCGGTCCGTTGATTGATTCGTAACAGCGCCAATTCGTTTTCATTTAAGCCAACGATGGGTGAACGTAGCACCGCCGCTAACGGAATATCTTGATAAGGATTATCAATGATTTGTAGTAAGGCCATCATAATTTGAATTTCGGTCGTCTTAAAGTAGTTCTGCGCATCATTGACGACGACCGGAATTCCTAAGCGACGTAACTCATCCGTAATGATCAGATTGTTAGTCCGTGTTGGAGTCAGCAGCGTAATGTCCCCGTAAGTCATTGGCCGTACCTGCTTAGCCTCACGGTCGTAAATCGGGGTCTGATCGGCAATTAATTGCTGAATTTTTTGGCCGACCATCAAGACCTCTCCTTGATGTTTATTATCAACCTGGAAGGTCGCATCCATGGCTTCACTATCCGCGTCACCCGCGCTTTCCGGGGCATCTTCGGTCAGATACACCAGCAACTCAGCCGTACTCGTCACCGTATCGGGATAGTAACTGGCACCAAATTTCAGTTGCGCCGCCCCCGTATAATCAATCTCACCCAGCTCTCGGTCCATCAATTGCTTAAAGATCAGATTGGTAAAATCATCGACGTTTTTCATTGAACGGAAATTTTCTGCCAAAACAATCAGCTCACCCGCAGCTGCATCGGCTGCATACTGGTCCGTTTTCGTCATAAATAGCGTCGGATCAGCCTGCCGGAACCGGTAAATGGACTGCTTCACATCCCCCACCATAAACAAGTTGCCTTGCGGGGCGGGCTCAGCAATCGCCGTTAAAATCGCTTCTTGCAAGCCATTGGTATCTTGATATTCATCAACCATGATCTCCGCAAATTGGTGGCGTAACTGAGCCGCCACCTGTCGCGACTGGTCACTATCTTGCGTCAAAATGGCTAACGCAACATGTTCCACATCGGCGAAATCTAAGACGTGACGACGTTGTTTTTCTTGCCGGTACGCCGTTCGAAATGCCGTCACCACCCGCGATAGTTCGCCCACTAATTCACCCGAACGGCGAATCGTGGTCATGGCCTGCTGCTCGTCTTGAATCAAGTAGGTCTTTTTTAAACTATCCAGTTGCTTACGGGCTGGATCATAGTAAGTCGTTTTCAATTCATTATAGATGGGATAGTCTTCATTAGTCTTACGGACCGCTGGCATCCGCCCCCACGCAAAGTCTTGGATAGCCGCTCGTAAGGCGTTCCAACTGTCTCCAGTAACCAATTGTTGGACTGCGGCAACGTTTTCTAATACGGCCGTCACATGCGCCGCTTGTTTATCTAAACCGGCTTGGTTCGCCAAAGCCTGGGCACTCGTCAAGTCCGCTTGTAGTTGCTGCAACTGTGACTGAAAGAACGGTCGTAAGCGTTGCTGATAAAAACTAGTGGTCATCAGCTGGTCGCTATCCAACTGGTAGGGTTGGGGCAGTTCAGCTAGCCAGGCCGTCGGATTAGGCGTTGCGTTGGCAAATGTATACGTTTGTTGGACCAAATCCGCCAGGCCTTGGTCATTGCGATCTCCCGAAAAGTTTTCCGTCAACCGCGCAAATAATCCACTGTCATCATTGGCATATAAGTCCTCACGCAAGTCAGCCCAGACTTCATCGCGCAGGAGACCATTCTCTGTTTCATCCGCGAGTAACCGGAAAACCGGGTCCAAATCAATCACATAATAGTAGCGCTGCAAAAGACGCAGACAAAAAGCATCTAGCGTACTGATATCGGCCACTGGTAACTGATTTAATTGTCGCAGATAGAACTGCTGTTGGGCACTATCCCCCTGACTAGCTGCCAACTCTTGTCGAAGAGCGGTCTGAATCCGCTCGCGCATTTCAGCCGCCGCCGCTTTGGTGAACGTCACAATCAGAATTTGGTCAATCCCGACCCCCGCTTTCAGACGTTCAATGACCCGTTGCACCAACACTCGGGTCTTCCCCGAACCAGCTGAAGCCGAGACCAATAGATTATTCCCGGTTTGATGAATGGCTTGGTCTTGACTGGGCGTAAAACTAAATTTCGTGCTCATCAGTAGCCTCCTGTTCTTGTTCTGCGGCAATTCTTGCCATGACATCATCTTTATTTAGCGATGGCAAGTCCCGGTAATTATTTTCCTTAAGCAATGGATCAAACTGCATCACGGATTTATACGGCGAATACTGCAATGCCGTTCGATTCTGCTCACGGAATGGGGCTAAATCAACCCGTCCGTCAAAGATATCGGTTGCGGCACGTTTGATGAGCCGTTCCGTATGCGTTAACAATAGGTCAAGTTCATTGGGATTAACCAACAACTTGCCATAAGACGTAATCTTCCCTGTCTTGGTCCGGCGAAGCCCACGGAATAACAACGAACTGCCACTATAATCCGGCGTTCCGAATAAGGTATCTAAATTCGTCAGTAAGTCGGGGTCATCTAACAATAACCCTTGATACTGCTCCGCCTTTAACAGTGAGGTCAAGGGATCTTCGCCTAAAACCTCAGCGGCCTTTAAAATGGGATTCTGTAAGTGCAGGTATACTGCGCCGGCTAGCTCGGCATCCTTGGCGGTCGGGGTATCTAATAACGTTGGCAGATTTTGTTTCACGGCATCCAAATAGGTTAACATCTGCATAGCGCGGCCATAATAGGCTTCTTGGTAGCTGAACTTATGCTCAGAACTCTTATAATCAACGATTCCCAAATACGTTTTATCCTTAACCTGTACGGCATCCAACCGATCAATTCGACCACGAACGGTCACCTGACGCCGTTTGCCCACATCAAAGGATAACGCGGCCAATCCCCGCTCATCCCCCAAACCAAATTGAACTTCGGTCCGCTTGGGGCGTAGCTTCGTCCGTTTACTCTGTTCCTGAAGGGTCTTGGCCATTTGCCGCATCGTCTTCATCAACTGCTGACGAATATACCCCATCCGATGGGAACTCTCTAAGATCGCAAATTGCGGGTTCTCCGTGGTATCTAACAGTTTAGCCATCACTTCATCCGTCATTTCACGTAACTGCTGGTCATCTAGTGCCGCTAGATTCAGCTTCTGGTCGTTAACGAGCTTCATTAACCCATCCAAAGTGGCATGGAAGAACTCCCCGGTACTAGCGGGAGACAACGCAAAGACATCCCGCTCTTGCAAGTTCAACCCATACTTGAGGAAGTAAGCGTAGGGATTGGCATAATATTCTTCTAGCTTAGAAATGGAGGTATTAATTTTCGTGCCATACAACTGCGTCACGATGTCAGGCGTCAACTGGGTCGGGACATTTCGGTAACTCAAGCTCCCCAGTAACTTTGTGGTTAATTCCCCATAAGTCGGGTCAGTCCGTAACAAATTTAGGACGTACAGCCACGATCGCGACAAGGGGACCTCACGCAATTGACTATCGTGACTGGCTTGAACCAGATGCCGCAGCGTGGTACGCCGCGTCCCCACAAAGGGCAAAATCGCTTCATTTTCTGCCACCGGATTAGCCGCCGCTATGTCGATTGACAGGCCAAAGTAATCTTTTATCCGCGCCACATATGGCGATAGTTGCAAACCACTGCGCGCATCATCACTCATCGCTGGGTAGCTGAAAATCAAACGCTCACTGCCGCTCATAAAGGCTAAGTAGTTCAGATAAGGCTCACCAGCAAGTTGTGTAGCGGCATCGTCTCGCAAATAAGTCCCGTCATCGACCTGTTGTAGCCGGGCACTTAGGTCTTGACGATCATTATCGGCTAACAACGTTGTCGGAATCTGGTTATCCGGCATCGTATCAGCCGTAGCTCCCATGATAAAGGTGATTTTGCGGTTATTGGCCTGAACAATCCCACTTTCCGAGATCACCACTTGATCTAGGGTTGACGGAATCTGGCTAAATTTCGCCCCGGCAAATCCCGCCTGCAAGAGGGCCTGAAAGTCTGGTAGCACTGTCGGTAAATCGCCTAAAATCGTATGAAACTCGTCTAAAATATCGCAAAAAGCCGCCCATGTTTGTTCTGGTTGTCCCGCTTTGGTCAGATCCCCGGCGGCGATAGCTTGGTCGCGCCAAGCTATCAAACGCTCACTGACACCGGCATTGGTCACAAATTGATACAAGACCGCGGCGGCCTCTGTATACGTTGCGGCGGCCTTTAAGCGGGCAAAAAAGGGTGGCAATGTTTGCTTCACAAACCGGCGAATGCGGTTAATTTGCGCACTGATTTGGTCATCACGGGTGGTCTGGACGCCCCCATCGCCCACGGCAAACCGGTTATATACCCAATCTTTGTCTTGCGTCCACCAATGTTGGCCTTCTAACCCGTTCTTCAATACAAAATTCTCGGTCAATGCCAGCGCCTGCCGATAAGCCGGCACCGCCATCAACTCGCCATCAGCATCACGGGGTAATAATAGTTCCGACTTCAACACCCGAAAGACATCTGCATACCGATAATTTCGGCGTTGCACATCGAAAAGCGCATTCAATAGCTCAACAAAGGGGTGATCTGCCATTCGGATATCGGCATCATCAAAGTACGGCACGGCTTGCGCCTGAAAAATGGGATCAATCACCGTCTGATAGGCATCGAGATGCCGCGTTAATACCAAGAAATCACGATAACGATAGTTGCCAGTGGCGACCAATTGCCGAATCTGCGTCGCCACTCGTGACACCTCAACGTAGCGGTTAGCCGCTTGTACGATTTGAATGTGGGTGGGTTTTTCGACCGCACTTGGCTGTGGTGATAAGGTTTGACTCGCTTGCCAATAGGTGTCTAAGGCCTGCAAGTCAGCGGATACTCGCGCCGTTTTAGCTTGTTGATCGATTAAAACCGGAACCCGATTGGCTTGGGCGACCAGGTAGAGCTGCTGGTAGAGCTTGGCCGATTGAAAAAACAGCGTGGTCTTATCTGGTAACTTTTGTGGGTAACCGTGATCCAGATTCAACGCAACCGTGACACTGGCCGATCGTTGAATTAAGATGGCGACCAATTGGCGTTCTTGAGCGCTGAGCTGTGAAAAACCTTCTAAGTAGAAATGGGCATGCTGCAAGTCCACTTGCTGCTCTAAATAGGTCGCCAACTGGTTCAGCAGGTCGGTGTTTTCCACAAACTTTCCCATCATTTGCGTTTCAAAGGCCTCATAGATTATCATCAAATCATGAAGCTTGGCTTGTAAATCCGTATTCGTTGTGTCGAGTTGCTCGATGGCTGACATCAAATCAGCCGCCGTGACTTGGCCCACCTTGAATTCGGCCAGTTGGGTTGCCAATTGGCTGACGAAACCTGGCCGATCCACTTCTCCTCTGAAGATCGTCAGCTCGTCTGCGTGGGTTTGGATAATCTGGTAAATCAACATGTTCAGTCCTGCTGGCGAGATCCGTGGGAGTTGGTAAATCGGTTCATTTTTCATGAAGAACCAGGCTAACCGAGTAAACGAAAAGACTTGCACCTGCGTCTGGGCAAATAAGGCCTGCTCCGGTGCAATTTGCTCCTTCAACGCTGACAACACATCGACTTCTGTTTCAAACTTGATATGGTTGGGAACCAAATAGTAACTTTGATCCGTGGGGTGCGCGGTTACCTGCTGCGCGAGCGCGGTCACCATTGGCGTGCGATGATCCTGCCCCGCACTTCCTAAAATAAATTGTAAACTCATCGGTCGTCCTCCTTACGAAATTGTTCGCTATGTATGTGCTGTCCGCCTTTCGATTGCAGCGATCGGGCTGGAACCGACCTAAGCCATTGCCACTATCCTCCGGGCTGCTGTAGTGTGCGTAATAAGCCAAGGATTCAGCTTACCGTGGCTTCTAGTTGATTATATTCTAGCATAGCTTTAGCCGAAACGAACACACGTTCAACTTATCTTTGATAACTTTTCCAACTATTTCCCCCAATCCGTGCTACACTGAGAAGTAACATTAAAGAATGATGAGAAAGCGGGCAATCCTCTATGGAAGATAGCGAACAGATTCAGATCTTACAACACTTAATTAGTATTAACTCAGTCAATGATCATGAGGCTGACGTGGCCGCCTACATTCAACAACTCTTTGCCGACCATGGCATTACCTCACAGATTATCCCCTATGCAGATGGTCGCGCCAATATCATCGCTGAAATCGGCGATGCCACCAGCGATCAAGTCTTTGCCTTAGCCGGGCACTTAGATACGGTTGCCACGGGCGATGTTGCTGACTGGAAATTTGATCCATTCTCAGCTCACATTGTCGACAATCAACTCTACGGTCGCGGTGCCGCCGACATGAAGAGCGGACTGGCCGCGATGGTGATTACCTTAATCAATTTGGCTGACCAACAAACGCCCTTAACTGGACGCTTACGGTTTATTGGGACTGTCGGCGAAGAAAATGGCGCCATGGGGTCACGAATGTTAACCGAAAAGGGCGTGGCAGATGATCTCACTGCCATGGTCATTGGCGAACCCACCGGTGGTAATCTGGTCTATGCGCACAATGGTTCTTTGAACTATCACGTCTACTCTCGCGGTGTCGGCGCCCACAGTTCCATGCCTGAAAAGGGAATCAACGCCATTACGAACCTCATCAAATACGTCACCGCAGAGGCAACTGCCTTTGACGACGCGCCCGTCAGTCCAGAACTTGGGCCACTGGTCCACAGCGTGACGGTCTTTAATGGTGGCGAACAAGTCAACAGTATTCCCGCTAAGGCGGAGCTGCAAGGAAATATTCGCCCTATTCCCGAATTCGATAATACTGCCGTCATTCACCGCCTCCATGAAACGGTGGATCGGTTAAATCAAGAACCGGGCGTCGATTTAGCCTTGCACGTAGATTACAGCTTTAAACCCATTATTAGTACCAAGGATTCGCCACTGGTGCAAACGACCAAGGCCATTGCCGACCAAGAATTCGGTCACGCAATCGACTTACAAGTCATTCACGGGGCAACCGACGCTTCAGAATTTACCAAATCCAGTCATGACTTCCCGGTCATCGTCTACGGCGCTGGTAAATGGGATGCCGCCCACGCCTTGAATGAATCCGTCGATCTGGATGAATTCCGTCATGTTCAACACGTTTATCAGCGACTCGTTGAAAAATTTCTTAGCTAATCTCCCGATTTTCTAGAGAACGCGCTACCTTCGCACGGATAGTCTAACGACAAAAACCGTCAGCACCCACCAAAGTGGATGCTGACGATTTTTTATAATGCCTTATTTACCAACGGTCCGGTAATCATGGGCGCCAAAGTATTGTAACCCTGGCAATGCTTGACTGTTCAGAAGTTGACTGACCGTCACCAGCTTGTACCCTTTGGCCTGTAATCGTTTGATAATCGTTGGCGCTGCGGCTACGGATTGGGCGTGGATATCATGCATTAAAATAATATCGCCGCCATGGGTGTCGTGCATAACTTCATTAATGTCCTTGGTACTATTGAGGTAAGCCCAATCCCGAGAATCGACTGACCAACGGATAATTGGCTGTTCAATCGCTCGGCCCTCTGCCGCCGTGATATTACCGTACGGTGGTCGTACGTATTGCGGTAACGTTCCGGTGGCTTGGTAGATTGCCCGATTGGTTCGGGTTACTTGACTCACTGTTTGTGCGGTCCCAATACTGTTAAAGTTGGGATGATTCCACGAATGATTGCCAATTTCATTGCCGCCTGCCAAGACCGCTCGCGAGATCTTCGGATAGCGACTGACACTCTGACCAACTTCAAAGAACGTCGCATGCGCGTGGTATTTCTTCAACGTCTTCAGTAACCGTGGTGTCAGGGTTGGATCTGGCCCATCGTCAAACGTTAAGGCCACTAATTTACTGGTCTTAATGGTACTGGTTCGGTTGGCCTTAGGCAGATAGCGATTCAACACCTTACCCTTGAGTTGCGCATACGGAATGGTAATCTGCTTAACCTTAAAACTATTCTTCAATAGGTTCATGCGTAACCCACTCTTGGTTAACGTCGCCGTTTTTGTCATATGCGTTGGCAATTTTACCTGATAGACCGCTGCTACCCGACTACTTTTTGCCTTAGTGGTTGTTAAAATTTCCTGGCGAGCTGCCTGCCGAATTGCGGCTAGTCGGTGCGTATTCTTGTTCGTTAACTGACCGAATGTCACCGTCTTATTGGTACTCTTAGCTTGCCCCGTCACCGGCACACTCCCAACGCCTAGTGCAACGGTCGCCACTAGGACGCCGAGAACTTTTCCAATCTTAATCATGTTGATAACCCCCTCTTAAAATCATGCCCCTGAAACTATCTTAATTTTATCAGGTTTAGGGCCAAACACAGGTGTGAACGCTCACTAAATTTTCGATAATAAAAAAGCACCTAACCGTCGTTAAGTGCTTCCTAGTCATCGGTGCTTTCCGGTGGATTAACTGTTTGATGATTTTCTTTCAAAACCTCATTGGTGTAGCGTTCCAGATCCGCCAACACCTCCGCATTATCACCCTGTTGGGCCGCCATGTTTTCAGCGACCGCCCACCGGGCCAAGGTATCCGTAATCGGCACAATATCTTGGATAATCACCATGTCAGAATCATCTTGATGTTGTTCTTGAATCGCACGAAAACTATCAATATCCGTGATTAACCGCAAGACTTTGCCAGATTCCCGCTCGACAGATTGAAAAATAACGAAGTGGGCGCGTTGATTGGCCTCGTCCATGCGTTCGCGAATTGCCTGTAGTTGTTGTTCGTCTATTTGTAATGCCAATGCCTTCACCCCACTAGGTTTATTCTAACAAACTATCGCGCCAAACACGCCATAATTTGGTAAGTCTCTTAAATTTTTAGCAAATCGCCAACGATTGGTAGTCGGCGCCACCCGCTTGTAACAATGAGACGGCCACCTGTGCGACTGTTTCACGTGAAACAGTTCCCGCTGGAACCGCGGCGCCTTCCTTAATAATTTGTGGGTCGCGCCGTGGTGAGTCGGCCAACGTTACGGGCCGCAAAATCGTATATGGAAATTCTGCCTCATCCACTAGTTTAGCGGCATATCGCTGTTGCTTTAGGTATTCGGCCACGTTGGTGATTCCCGGATAAACTAAATCGCCTGTCACTTCCTGATCGACCCCAGCCGTACTCAGCATCACGAAACGTTGAAAGGTTAATCGCTGGTGATATTGGGCATCGAAGAGTGCTTCAAACGCCAGATCAACGTCCATCCCCGTGAGTGCTGAAAAGATGATTGGTTGGTCCTGCAAGGCCGCCGTATAAGTAGCTTCCTGCGTCAAATCACCGGTCAACTCCGTCACTTGGGTGGCTAAGTCGCTGGGTAACGTTTCCTTGCCATCGTGTAAGAGGCGAACCGTTGCTGACTCGGTCGCCAGTTGACGGGCTACCAATTGACCCACCCGATTGGCCCCAATAATTAAATAAGTTGTCATGTGTCTCGCTCCTTTTCCTTGCTTTAGTGTACCAGAAACCGTGCGACCATGGTACTCACTCAGGGGATTTTTAATTCTAGTAAAATTCGGTATAATGGAGCTGTATTTGAATCCGGTTTCAACATTATAGGAGGGTCCAGCATGACACATGAATTGGTAACAATCGGTAAGACTGACGTTCGCACGACACCACTCGGTCTCGGAACCAACGCGGTTGGCGGCTATAACCTCTTCCCAAATTTAAAGGATGATGATGGCCTTAACTTGGTTAAAGCTGGCTTGAATCATGGCATTCAGCTACTTGATACGGCCTTTGTCTATGGTCTCGGTCATTCCGAGGAACTCGTTGGTCAAGCCATGCACGACTTCGATCGGCACAGCTTTACTTTGGCAACCAAAGGGGCTCAAGACTTCTCAAGTGGCGAACAGGTCATTAACAATGATCCCGCGTTCTTGACGGCCCAGGTTGACGCCAGTTTAAAACGTTTGAATACCGACTACTTAGATATTTACTACATTCATTTCCCTGACAAACAAACACCCAAGGCAGAAGCCGTGGGCGCCTTACAACGACTGCGCGAACAAGGTAAGATTCGGGCGATTGGTCTTTCCAACTTTAGCTTGGCACAAGTCAAAGAGGCCAATGCTGATGGTTATGTAGATGTCGTTGAGGACGAATTTAGTCTCCTCCATCGCGACCACGAGACTGATTTGATGCCGTATCTGGCCGATCATCAGATTAGCTTTGTCCCCTACTTCCCCTTGGCTTCGGGCTTACTGACGGGTAAATACGACCAATCAGTTCAGTTCCCGGCCGACGACATTCGCAGTCAAATCAGTGATTTCCAAGAACCGCGTTACAGTCAAGCCTTAACCGCCATCGACCAGGTCCGGCCGATTGCCCAAGCGCATCAAGCTACCGTCGCCCAAACGATTCTGGCCTGGTACATGCAAAACCCACTCGTCAGCATGGTGATCCCGGGTGCTAAACGCGCCGCACAGGTCGAAGCTAACGCGCAGGCCTTGGAGGTCACCTTAACGGCTGCGGAATATCAAACGATTGATACCGCCTTTGCGGGTTTCAAAGCGACTGCTAACGGTAAATCACTCGCCGATCCAGACTAGCTTAACTTTTCTATCAGCAGATGAAACGAACGATCACTAGCCGACGCAAGCTCATTAGATGCTTGGTCGGCTATTTTTGATTTATCAGTAAGTTGGATGGGTTGACGGGTTGAATTGGTATTTTCCGAACATTCATTTTATAAATAAAACTGTAATTCGCAATTGCAAATATTTTTTAAAAATGATAGACTCTAATAGTGATATTTATTGATGTAAACACGAACGATTATCATTAATGTTCGGATTTAACCAAATTAATTGCTAAGGGAGCACTTATTCAATGCAAAGAATTGCCAACTTTTTCCATTTTGAAGAACTCGGTACCAACTATAAAACCGAAATACTAGCGGGGCTAACCACTTTCGTCTCCATGGCTTACATCCTATTCGTTAACCCCCAAGTCTTAGGGGCTTCCGGCATCAGCCAAGGGGCCGTCTTCACGGCGACTGCCTTTGCCTCCGCCTTCGGGTGCATGTTGATGGGGATTCTGGCCAACTATCCGATTGCCATCTCTGCCAGTCTAGGGATTAACGCCTTCTTCGCTTACTCCGTCGTTATTGGAATGAAGGTGCCTTGGCAAACGGCGCTGGCCGGCGTTTTCGTGGCCTCGATCCTCTTCATGATTCTAACGGCTTTCAAGCTGCGGGAAAAGGTCGTTGACGCAATTCCCCGCGACCTCAAGATGGCCATCAGCGCCGGAATCGGCCTGTTCATCGCCTTCATTGGTTTGAGCCAAGGCGGCTTAGTCGCCGCTGACAAATCAACGATTGTGAGCCTGGGTTCCTTACAGGTTGGCAGTACGTGGCTCACCATTTTCGGGCTACTGGTAACGGTCCTGTTGATGAGTGCTCGGGTACCCGGCGCCATCTTCATTGGGATGGTCGCCAACTCGATTTTAGGTCTCGTTACGGGTCTGATTCCCATGCCTAGTCATATCATTGCTGCAGTTCCTAGCATCAGCTCGACTTTCATGGTGGGGTTGACGCACGTCGGCAGTATTAATTCCTTACAAATGATCGTGGTCGTTTTGACCTTCTTATTAGTCACTTTCTTTGATACTACGGGGACTTTGGTCGGCTTAGCTGAACAAGCTGGCTTGGTTAAAAATAACAAGCTCCCCCGGATTGGCAAAGCCTTGATGGCTGATTCTAGTACGATGGTCGTGGGGTCCTTACTGGGAACTTCTCCAATGGGCGCCTTCGTGGAATCCTCCGCAGGGATTGCCGTGGGTGGTCGAACTGGTTTCACCGCCATCGTCACTGGGATACTCTTCATCTTTGGCGCGTTCTTCTCTCCATTGTTGGCAGTTGTGACGGATCAAGTCACCGCCCCCGCTTTGATTATCGTTGGGGTGCTAATGGCTCAATCCCTAAAGAACATTCATTGGGAAAAATTCGAAGTGGCTGCTCCGGCCTTTCTGATTGTGCTGGGAATGCCTTTAACCTACAGCATCTCCGATGGGATCGCACTAGGTTTCATCACCTATCCTTTGACCATGTTGGCTGCTAAGCGTGGTAAGGAAGTCGGTGCTATGATGTACGGGCTGGCGGTTGTCTTCGTCTTGTTCTTGTGGATTTTAAATGCCGCTTAATTAAAAATAATCTCGACACTACAAACCACCGCACAATTGTTAGGCCAAATGGCTGATGATTGTGCGGTGGTTTTTGGGTCTGATTACCTATCAGATAAGTTGTGGTGGTTCTTTGCTTGTGACAATGCTACTTCCGCTAATACTTATTTATGGAAGTAGCGGAAACACCCCCACACCTGTGGGGAATACACTAAAGAAAACCTATTATACCGGCATTCTCATTTTAGCAATGCCACGATTTTCATCACTTTGCTTCTGAGTGCAGGTCGTCATGGTTGCCTAACAAATAAACCAGCCCGCATAAATATCGCCGAAACTGACACCAACCCTACCGATCTTCGCCTGAATGTAATTGCGATAACATGCGATTCATAATGACCTGATGGAACTTGTTGAACCAGGTTGGGTTAGCGGCGTTAACTTCTTCATACATATGCTGATTAATCTTATCTAAAATATGCGAGAGTTGATCCAACTCCGTATCATCTAAAATCGTTAAGAATGGCGGGATTTGTTGCACATTTTTCGTTGTTTCCTTGCGCCCAGCATCCGTGATACTCACCACGGTAACTCGCTGGTCCGTAGGAGATTTCATTCGTGTCACGAATCCCTTTTTTTCCAATTTCCGAACGAATTCCGCGGTTGACTGCGCCGTCAAATTTAAGCGCTCCGCCAATTCTTTTTGTGCCAAATGATCCTCTTGCATCAACGCCAATAAAATCTTTCCTTGCCCTTGGAAAATCATTTGTCGTTCAGGGTGGTCGTCATCGCGATCCGCAATGTCATCGGCGACATGCCGCAACATCCCAAATTCAATTAACTTACTCGCTGTCGTCTCTTGCTTAAATAAATCGCTCATCTCGAAAACCTCCTTGTCTCATTATACCCCAAATCAAAAAGATAAGGGGACCTGAATAAAAAGGTTGACAAATTAATCAGGGGACCTTATTATAATTTTGTCAGGTCACCTGATTAATTTTATGACACATGAGAGAAGGTATTTTATGCAACCATCTACAGCTATCACGGTAAGCCATTTAACTAAAACCTTCGGCGCCAAAACCGTCGTTGATGATCTATCGTTTGCGGTCAAATCCGGTGAAGTATTTGGCCTTTTAGGTCCCAACGGCGCAGGGAAAACTACCACCTTGCGCATGATGACCACGCTGCTTAAGGCCACGAGTGGAACTGTCACGATCTTTGGTCATGATGTTCGCCAAGAAAGTCGGCTAGCCCGCGCCATGTTTGGTCTAACCGGGCAATATGCTTCCATCGATGAAGATATTTCCGCTCGCGAAAACTTAATGATTTTTTCTCGGCTCAATGGGTTGTCCCGAACGGCCGCTAAACAACGAACGACGGAACTTCTTGAAGAGTTTTCACTGACAGCGTCTGCTGACAAAGCGCTCAGCGATTTCTCCGGTGGCATGCGGCGCCGTTTAGATCTTGCCGTGAGTCTGATTACGCGACCAGGATTGATTTTTCTGGACGAACCCACAACTGGACTTGATCCCCGAACCCGATCGCAGATGTGGACAACCATCCGCCAGTTAGTGGCCCACGGCTCTACCATCGTATTGACCACCCAATACTTAGACGAAGCAGACGCACTGGCCGATCGAATTGCCGTCATCGACCATGGCAAGCTCATCAAACTTGGAACGCCGACCGCGCTCAAGCAGCAAATTGGCGGCGCCACCTTGACCTTATCTCTCGCCAAGGCAACCCAAGGTTCCCTTGCCCAACGCCTATTGGCTCAGGCACTCCATGCACAACCGACCTTGCACGGTGCCCAACTCACTGCACATTTGAAAAACCCCAACCAAATCACTGACTTACTTGTGCAACTCCAGGCAGCCGATATCTCACTGGCTAATATTGCCGTACAAGAACCCTCCCTAGATGATGTTTTCTTTGCACTCACAACCGGAAAAATTAAGAACGAGGTGCCCGATGGAAATTCAAACACAACATGGTAACTTAATTGGCAACACACTAACGATGGCTTACCGGAACTTACTTAAAACGCTCCATAACCCTGACCGCTTTATGGATGTCATCATTCAACCTGTGATGTTCATGCTCCTCTTCGGCTACCTCTTCGGTGGGGCAATCGCTGGCGGGGTGCAAGCCTATCTACCCACCATTGTCCCCGGAATTCTGATTCAAACTCTCCTGTCGGCTGCGTCAGGATCTGGCGCCCAGATTCGCGAGGACTTGGACTCCGGGGTCTTTGATCGCTTTAAGTCATTACCCATGGCCCATATTGCCCCCCTGGCTGGGCAACTATTCGCAGATGTTCTCCGCTTATTGGTTGCCACTGTGGTTTCTCTACTGACCGGCTACGCAATGGGCTGGCGACCAACTGTAGGTTTTGGGTGGATCATTGTCATTGCCGCTTTGGCCATCTTCATTGGCTGGGCCATCTCATGGGTCTTTGCGCTCTTTGGCCTGCTAGCCAAAAGCTCATCAATGGTTCAAAGCGTCTCAATGATGGTTATGATGCTCCTATCCTTTCTTTCTAACGCCTTTATCCCCCTGAAAACCTTACCTCATTTTATGCGCGTGATTGCCGATGCCAATCCCATCACCTATGTGATCACCGCAATCCGCCAGATCCTCGCTCAGGGAGCCTGGAACAATAATGCTTGGATTGTGCTTATTTTTGGCATTGGCATCGTGGTCCTATTCGCGCCGTTGACGGTCTGGGCCTATAACCATAATAACTAATCCGTATCACCCATGGCGCCACTATCCTTAATAAGTCCTATTTAGACTTAATTAAGACAAAATAACCCGGGAAATAGCGATGGTAATCACTGTCATTTCCCGGGTTATTTTATTAGTGTCTATTTTGCTATTAGCTGATCATCTTTAATGACTCACTTTACAGCCACGTTCCCAACGCAAACAATACGGGATAGGCAATGAAGAACAGAGAGGCACTCTTAACCATCGCCATAAATGTCTTACGCTTGTCCTGAATGGCAAAGAACGGGCGCATCCCCCGCCACATCACTGGCAGTAAAATAACCACCAACGCCGTAACAAGTGGTGCTAACCCCAACCCTACGTTTACCAGTGTCCACAAGGTGCCAATCACTAGGAAGAGTTGGATCAATCGCACCGATCGGCGTTTACCTAGATAGACCGCCAACGTGTAGCGGTGATTGGCAATGTCTTCTTCGCGGTCCGATGTATCATTAGCCAGTTGTACCGTGAAGAAGATCAACGTTAACGGCATGCACAGTAGGAACGTGGTACCGACGATTGACCAGGACAACGGTTGTTGCCCATAAATCGACACGTACACACAGGTTAACTGAATCCAAAAGGCGATTGCCAATGCCACCACGGCCGCTGAAACGGGCGTTGCGTTGATGGGATGCGGTCCGGCCGTATAGAAGATTCCAATCAAGTACCCCACCACACCAAAGACGGCAACCGGCCAGCCCGTCCGCATGACTAAGACAATCCCCGGTATCGCAGCGACGGCATATAACACCCACGCCAACCAAAAAACACCCTTAGCTGGCAAATGCAATCGACCAATTGGATTAGTCTTTTGCGCGTAGTCTTCACGATCATGCGCGTGTAAATAATCGTAGTAATTATCCGCCACGTTGACGGCCAAATCGAAGATAAAGACTACCGCTAGACATAGTCCAACATTGATCCAATCCACGGTATGTACGTGATACTGCGCAATCGCAGCACCTAAAATAAACCACATAACATTTAATGGTGCTGTATAAATTTCGGTCAGTTCATAAAAGACTGACCAGTTTAGCCATTTTGGCATTAACTTGTCCTCCCCAAAATCTGGTTACCACTCCTTTCTAGTGTAGCAAAAGTGTCATAAAAAAGCGGGACCCACGACCTGGTCCCGCCAAAAATCATTGATTAAGCATCAGATTTTGATTTAGCTGCGTGCGTTTTCGCCTGAGGATGTCGCCAATGCCACCAACCCATTTCACCTAACCAGACCACTAACCCGACTATTGTTAGGATCAGACCACCGATTAGCCCCGGCGTCCGGTAAGTCAAGCGAATCCGGTGTGTGCCCGCCGCCAAACGGGCCCCAACAAAGCCCTCATTAACCACCGTCGTTGCCGTGGGCCGACCATCCACCGTCAGCCGCCAGCCACTCGAGTACGGAATGGATGTCGTCATAACACTGGCTTGTGGCGTCGTTAGCTCACCCGTTACCGAGTTATCTCGTATCTGGGCATGCTGCAACCCCCGTCGCTGAACAGCGTGGACCTGTTGGTCATAGCTCGCGCCAAACGGTACCGCGATGAGCTTAGCTGATTTAATATTGAGTTGCTTAGTGGCGTTAAAGGTCACGTCAATTGTCTTGCGTAACTGCTGCGAGTAACCCAAGTTCAATAATACTTGATGCTTGGGTTCATAATCTGACAGATTGTCTAAACCAAACTGGGAGAAGGTCTTGGTCGCATTCCGCGTCTTAGCCGTCACCCAGTAATCGCCCAAATCCGGGTTGCTAATCGCCGTCCGCCAAGCGTTCAACTTGGTTAAATTTGACCGCGGGGTATTTCCCAAAACGCTAGTATTATCCGCTGTTTGGAGTTGATCTTTGGTTGTCAGTTGCTGTGAACTAATGCCGTCCAATTCTAAATACAACTCTGTCCCCTGAGCTTGCTGCGGGTGCTTAAGCGTTACCGTATATTTAATCGGTTGTCCTTGCGCATCGCTAGTTAACTGATGCAGGCCTGTCTGATTGGTTTGAGTGGTCCGTTGAATAATCTGTTGATTATGGGTTAACACCCGTTGCAGTGCTGCTTGATTCCGGGATAACTGTACCATGGGGCCGTACTGCTGAACCTCCTGCTTACTTAACAGGCCATTTTTATCAACCGTTAACTGAGGCGTCTGAATTGTGGTGCCATAGGTCGCTAGCTGCTTGTCATTGAGGCCCGTCTTTTGCCCAGCTGCGGCTTGCTTTAACCGGTACTGAATGACCTTGTTTGTGCTATCAATTACCGGAATCGTATCTGGCGTTACCGTATAAGCCAGCGTGCGTTTGGGCGATTGATAGTGCGCCGCTTTCACGCCAGCGACTGGCTGGGACGTCACAGCAGCTTGCGTTAGACTCCGCTCCCGGTCAACCAAGCTTAACCGGTGCCATGCCTTGATCGTTAGTACTTGGGGTTGCGTATAAACCAGTGGAAACGCCAAGTTCGTGGTTAACACCTGTGTGCCAACACCATTTGATAACCCGTACACGGGCTGTTCTGGATAGATCTTTTTAGCCGCCTGATACCCATACGGCAGCGCCGCGTGATTAGTCACCTGATCGGTCCGCGCGAATAAATACTTGACCCCCAATAATTGCGTCAGGGTCGTTCGGCCATCGGCTTGGCCCATCGGCGCATTCATCGCATACTCAGCATTACCCAAGTCGCGGCTAAATTGGCCAACATAGCCATTTTGAACGGAAAAATAGGACATAATCCCATGCAGACCGTGAGACATCGTCATGTTATTCCCCACCGTCCGGAACAAATTATAGTTGCGCGTTGCACTTACCCGCGAAAACGCGTGATCCGATTGGACCGCCGACTGCGCGCCATCAAAATAATCTTGAATGTAGCGTGTGGCATCACTAGCGCGTAGCTGTTGCGTCGCTTGATTGCTCAGGTTGGGATCGTAATAGCCCCAAGCGTTATTGATCAGATTTAGCCCGATTAAAATACCGACCCCACCGAACGTCCAGCGGCGCGGTAAGGCCACCACAACCAGTAGCGTCGTGGTCAACAATAACCCATACGTCAGTAAATCACGCGCCGGATTGCTGAAGGTAAAGCCGTTGCTCAGGTAAATGACGACTAATAGGCCAAGGCTACTCCCCAACAGCCACCAGCGGTCAGGCAACGATAACGCCGTCAGGTGATCCATGAGTGTCATTAACGCCAGACCAAAGGGAACGGCTGCTAGCAGAATCCAGCGGTTAGATGGCGTCGATAAGACGTTAAAGAACGCGGCCACGGCAGGAAAGAGGAGCCCGACAATCACCGCAAGAAGCGTGATGGCCAGCCACCGATGTTGCCGCCAGTGCACCAGCGTATAGACACACCCTAAGAAACCAAATCCGGTGATCCCCAACACTGCCCAGTAATTAAGGGTGTTGCCCGTCGTTAAAATGGTATTGCTGAGTGTTAGATAATAATTAAGCGGATATAACCAGAGGCCATTCGCAAAAATGGACACCGTCCGAGTGGATTTCAGCATCATCAAAAGTGATGGCAGTAACAACACCCCTGAAATCAGTAGTCCCGTAACAGCAGCGGCCAAAAAACGGGCCGTGGCGACTAGCCAGCTAACCGCTAACTGACCGCGCTCACGGCAACTAAAGTAGCGAATGATGGCATAAATTAGGCTACCCAGCCCTAGTATGTAAGCAAAGTAGAAGTTACTCAAAATAGTGATCCCGGTCACAGCGGCCAAGAATCCCCACCCTTTTCCCTGTAGGATTCGGTCGACGCCAACAAAAAGTAGGGGTAACCAGATCATAGGCAAAAGGAAGAAGGGATGATGAACCCCCACCATCAAAGAATACCCGGTAAAGGCATACGTGACTGCGCCGACCAATTGACTACCGGGTTTAAAGGCGTAGCGTTTTGCCAGGACTAGAAAAGCTAGACCAGCCGCGTAAAGCCGTAGAACGATAGCCCACCCATAACCAACCTCTAATAGGCGCGTCGGAAGTAACGCCAGGGCATACGCAAACGGATCACCTAACACATAGTAGGCTAGCGTGGTTAATTTGTCGGCTCCTAAGCCAAAGGTCCAAGACCACCCTGTAACCCCCGCTAGGCCGGACTTCATTAACAGCTGATGAAACTCGCGAATCAATGGGTAATGTTGCGTGATGCCATCCATGTTCCAGATTAAGGTCCGATTAGCCACCCCAAATATTCCGAAGCTAATGGCCGCGATCACCGCAAACGCTAGGGAATACATAACCCAAAGCGGCCAGCGGTGGTGTGCGATTCTCATGATAAGTGCCTCCCCCAATAATGACTATCTAGTATGGTATAACGATTCAACGGTGGCCGTTAGTTAGCGATAAGGCTAGCCACCACCGACATGCAGAAGTTATTCCTAATTTACACAAGCAATACCCCCGGTGTCAATGCTTCACGGTAGACAATACCCGATTGTAATGTTTCCCGTGGAACATTTTGCTAAAATCCCGGTTTTGCGGTACGCTTACTAAGGTTTAAAAACTGAATAATTAGCAAAGGAAGGAATTTCTCGTGAATTCTAAGAAACGTGTTTCGGGAGTCAGCGACACCCGCAGTATGGTGCTCGCGGCTCTCATAGCTGCACTCTACGTCGTGCTAACGACGGTCTTGTCAGCCCTGAGCTTTGGTCCCTTTCAGATCCGTCTGTCGGAAATGTTTAATCACTTGGTGGTCTTCAACAAGCGCTACATTGCCGCGGTCACACTGGGGGTTTTCATTGCCAATATTATTGCCTCACCATTTGGCTTTTTGGATATTGCCACTGGGACCATTCAAACGCTGCTGGCATTACTGGTCATGTATTGGCTCAGTAAATTCGTCCACAATCGCATCGCCCAAATGGCCATTAATACGGTGGTCGCGGTCTTCTTCATGTGTATGATTGCCTGGGAGATTGCTATTGTTTCCAAGACTGCCTTTTGGCCAACATTCTGGGCCAACTGGTTATCCATCGGTTGGGGAGAACTGGTCAGCATGATCTTTGGGGGCGTTGTGATTTATCTGTTGAGTTTGAAGATTGATTTTACAAAATAATGGATTAGTGGTCTAGTGTGGCAACTTTTGCTAACGCTAGACTTTTTGTATCGTTTGGTATGTCGTACTGGTGCTTGGCTGATTACGACTTTTTTGATCTATTAGTATGTAAATTACGTCCCCAGAGCATTGATTCATTAGCTTACTGACCGTCGACTTCGATTGCTTACTACTATGAATGAATTTTTGTAAAAAGTTCCAAATCACTATAGTGATACCTACCAGCAAACACTTCAAAATATATCAATGACTTCAATTTTAAGCATTCTCAGGACCTCACTTTCAAAAGTAATTCCGAGTCCTCAGGTCTACGGATAAATATGTAGAAACAGAAGTTAGTCAATATAAGGACTCTCTATGTGTCGGAATTGCGATACATCATTCAGCAAGCTCCAGCAACCCAAACAATTACACGGTAGCAAACTACATGCACACGGCGTCAAAAGAAAGGCTGATTTTTGAAACTAGTCTTTCTTTTTGGCTACATTTGACTTAGCTAATTTATTTTTCAAGTGGTATAGTGAAGCTAATATAATAGTTAAATAACGTGTGTTAATCGAGGAGATTCTAACATGAAAACTAAAGGTAAGCTTGCCTTATTATTTGTGGCTAGTTTCGTTGGTTTAATTAATACTAGTGTTGCTAGTGCCAGTTACTTTAACACCTACAAAAACAACGGCACAAGAACAATACATAAAATTTACTCAAGTAAGAAAAAGTATATCTTAAACAAGACGCTTACTATGGATACAAAGTATAAGCTGAAAATCAGAAATATTTACATTTATCAAGTGCCCAAGAGTCGCTCAAATTATAAAACGTGGATGAAAGTAACCGGAATGGCATACAATAATAGTAAACAAGGCTCCTTCAGATTTGGTGCAGTTAATAATATCGGATTAACTAATAACAGCTTAGCCGGATTAGCAGATACAGCAACACCATTTTATTTCTCATTTTCAACAAGTAAAAGTCCCAAAATGCTGAGCACAATAGTTGGGAAGGCTGCAAATACAAATACCTTCCACTACTTAGGCGCCAATCATTCAGAAAATTTTGAGCTACTCTTCCACTCTAAATCATCAGTAAAAAAGATTGGGAAGGCCAATTTTTTCATTGGAACATTCTTTAATAACACACCCTCTCAGGGTGGCATTGGAGAGTTTAGAAGAGGCCAGATAGCTATCAATTTTAAGTAAATTCATATTTAGCAAAAGCCATCAGTACATCTGGTGGCTTTTTTAATCCTACAAATGAAGCTGTCACACTACAAGTCTCGACGAGATAAACCTTTCTGACCATTAAATTCACTTATGTACATCCTCCAACTAGGTTTCAGTATTCATGCTTGGTTATATTATCACTCACATGATTTTCCCAATTACATATTTATTTCAATTACTTTCCGAATTAACCCAATAGTACCAACGTAATAACCCTAAGCTTAGAGACTAAGTTTTCTCAATTTTAGAGACTATCGATACCACATAGATAAACTTGTCTCAATATTTTAGATAGGATACAACTCGATACCTACAATTTCATCCTATATTCGCCAGACTACTACCGCCTTTAATTTGTTTAAACATAAAATATGCTCTTTTAGATTTGCTTACCAAACAAACTCAAAAGAATAGGTCAACGAGAGAGACTGACGATAATTTAAATTTCTTAGTTGATATTTTAGAATTGCGTTACATTAAAAACGTGTTAAATAAACATGAGAATTTTTATCCGGACAATATGTCATAGATTAGAATTAAAAAAGGATTGAGAATTCACGAAGAATTCTCAATCCTTTTTTGTTTGCATAAATTTTTCTGAGCTTCAAAATTACGTGAACCTACTTCTGAATCAGGAAAATCAAGCCCTTACCCGGTTCAGTTCCCTCTTCAAAGCTATCTGATCCCAGAGCGGCGCCTCCAACTGACCAACCCTGATAAGAACTTCTCGTATTTTGGTCGTAACCGACCTTAACGAGCACTTGTTCAATAGCCTTTTCACTAGTTGGATCCTTGCTAAAGAAATTAATAAACTTCAACTTACTAAGTTTCTCATACTTAGGCAAAACCCATCTCTCAAGATCCGTTTGATTCATTGAAGATGAACTTGATTTACCATTGTTACTCGTCGCTACCGACTTCAAATACCCTCGCCAAATCCAACCTTTTAACGCTCCATCCACACTCTTCACATGATAATAAATGGCATTATGTCCTTTATATTTCTTATACAACTTCTCATGCGCATCCGTATACCAAGTAATGATTTGCGTCACATCGTTATTACTATAACGAATCCCTAAATGTTTGGAATGGTGCGCGCCTTGCGTTGCTGTACACGCATGGCGCCTCATATTAGTCCGCCACACCAGCCGAACTGAATTAGACCGTTTGGCTGAGTATTGACTATTAGCCGATGCCGCGACATTGGCTAATCCGAAAATCCCCACGCTGACTCCTAGAACTGTCGCTAATTGCATCATCTTTTTCATGTGAATTTCTCCCACTATTAGCAAACCTAGCACTTAAAAGTTGCCCATAATAGGTACTGGTCACTATCTAATTGACGACGCATTCATATTATCGGCTCTACACCAAAAGACCCGGCAGCCACATCCCCTGGCCACCCGGTCTTCTCTCCAAACTATTTAAAAGGCTCCGCCACCGGAACCGCCACCAAAGCCACCCGAACTACCGCCGGAGAATCCGCCGGAACCGCCCGATGGTGAACTAAAGTTAGCCGACGTATCAATTGCTCCCGCAATACTTGTTTGGACCATGTCGCCCAACGACAAATTGAACGCGCCCGGATAGTAAAGGGGATAAGCGACCAAAGCCCCGGCCACGACATCCTTCCCAAAGTCGATCGCCAGTTTGTCAGCCACCTGTTTGGCGAGGCCAAATGCTGCGGCATACGGCAATATTTGCTCCCATAATATGAGGTCACCAATCTTAGCTGTATTGAAATGACCAATGTCCTTCAGCATCCGCCGGAAGCCGCCAATCTCATTTCTCAAGACCAACCCTTCCGCCGTATTGCGATCAATTTGCCGCCGCTGACGCGAGATATAGGTCCAACTACCAAACAAAACAACTAGTCCTAGACCGGCGCTTATTTTAAAGACCAACGGGTCGACCAACGCCGACACACCGATCCAAGCGGCAATTACAAGCGTGAGTCCCCATGCAATTCCTAGCAAGCGTTGGCGGATGGCGATATTGTCACCATCTTGGTAGACCTCTGCTGCTTCATCAACCTGATCTTGCCACTCCTTAAACCAGTGGCTGACTCGACTCCCTTTATCTTTTTTCGCAAATTGTTTTAAATCACGCAACGTAAAGCTATCCAGGGAGCCTAATCGTTCAAATGCCCGTTGGAGAAAAATGTTGGTCACCGTACCCGTTTTAGTCAAACGCACGGTATCATGTTTCTTTTCTCGAACCGGTTCTAACTTAATCTCATGCCGACTGGCTGCCATCATCAACTCACCACTTAATGCATCCGTGTCTGGCGAACGAAAATTCAGTAATGCCACAGCCACGGCCGGTGCCACGCCTGGGACATCAAAAAAGTGGTCGACTGGAATCGGATGTGGGTACCGATTAGCCGGGTGATGTCGCATCCAATGGTAGCTTCCCGCTAACAAGGCCACTAGGCCCACCGTCAATGCCACGTACCCCCCTACGACTAGCCAGCGTTGTTGCTGGCGCTTAGCATTGGCGTCTGCCGCTAATTTCGCTTCTTGCTTTTGCGCGGCTGCTCGCCGTTTTTGTGTGCGAGTATTGGGATTAGCCGCCGTTACCTGCGTTGGAAACAGCAGATGACTTTCCACAAACGTATTGGCCGAATTTTCCGGTATTGTCATCACCACACGTCCCGTTTTCGACTGAACTGCCGTGTGTCCAGTCAATGGGCCATGCGTCCACGCCTGCAACTGCTTAACCGGCTGAGTCGGCAGTTGAATGGTCAGGCGGACATTATGTAACGGCTCATCCCAACCTGCACCAATTAATTTCCAATTCAATTCCGCCGTATCCGCATAATTCGTCACGACCCCGGTCAAATGAAAGCGGTAAGTAACCTGTAAGCGATCACCCGCGGACACCGCCCGATAAACTTTAACCTTTAGCCGTTGGTTACTTTGGCTGACCTGATACCGACTGTCGCCGCTATCAACAGCTCTTGCCGGCCGCATTCCTCCATCATTCAAGCGCGTGCTAACACCGGTCAGTCGTCCCCCCTCAATGCCGCGTAAATCTTGCACGTTATAGACGCCGTGATAATCATCATCAAAGTGATAGGTCATGGTCTCCGTCACATTGGCATTCCCCCGGCGTGTCACGTCCACGTTCATTCGAAACGGTTTAATCGTGTAGCTCGCTGCCGCACTTGTCGTGGTCACTTGCAATCCACCAACCAACGCCAGGATTAAACCCAATAGCCACCAAACTCCCTGTCGGTACCGCATAAGCACCCCTCCTCCAATCCTATTAGGTTTAGTGTAGCATACCCACGAAAGACGACCAACGATTACCGATAAGAAACCATTGTGTCCCCTAACCAAGTCACTACTAACGCGATTACTGACCCCTTCAGTTGCAATTTAACAAGGACTCCATTAACATAATACTCACAGAGGAAGCTCTGTGGTATTTGCGCTCTAACCAATCCGCAAATGATAATAGCCGTCTTCGCGTTTCAACGTCGCGAGGGCGGCTTTTTTAGTCATCAGTACGCTTGATACCCCTTGTTAGATGCCATACTCCCCCTATTTATTGCATTTAACCTTCCCGGTTGCCCATTAGTTTTCTATTAGTATTGGGAAGCTAACACAGCAGATTGTTTATTCACCGTCCAATCTGACCACAAAAAAAAGGGCTCACAGCAATGCCTGCAAGTCCTCCAGATATAAGCTTATTCTGTTAATCAGGCTAACCCTATCCAACCGAAAACGGCCTCAATCCGGATAGGTACCCACTAACCTGATCAGTTCACTCATCATACACCCCAACATTAGTTGCGTCAGCAAATGTGCTCACGGAAAAATTACTTACCGTGTCATGCTCGCACGTACTTGGTTTCCACTTGAAAGCACAGCGCAAAAAGGCAGGAAGAAAATCCTCAAAGTCCGAGAATTTTCTTCCTGCCTTTAGTGGAGCTAAATTATGGCACCAAACCCCATAGATTAACTTACTCGTTGCGCTTTAATCTGGCAACTCCTGATAATCAAAGTAATCAAAGGTGGCAACGCGCTTGTAACCAGCATAGTCAGCGGCCATCAAGCCCACGAACGCCCCCGTGAAGAAGCCGCCGTAGTTTTGCAAGACGTAGTCATCTGATAAGATTGCAGCATCCAGCTCAACCGGTACCGTTTCCCAGTCTTGACCATCAAATGAGTATTCGTACGTATAGGATTGCTTACGAACCTTCGTTCTGAACCAAACGTAGTCCGTCCCATCAGGAATCTTAATCGCATCATCTTTCAAATACGACGTGTAATTATTGTTGTCATTTTGGGCAACTTCAATGACGTGGCCCTTCTTTTCATCCCACGTGATGAAAATCCAAGAATAGTGCTTGTCATTGTAGATGTTGGCTAACCCTGCCATCTGCTGATACGTGAATGGGTCAAACTTGACCTTAGTCTCTGCATCAAAGTTGAAGGCTTGCCAGCGCCGTGCGATCAGGGAAACATCAAAGTTACTGGACATTGTTTGTTGTCCAATCAGCTTCAACTCGCCGTTACCCACGGACCCCATTTGGGCAGTAAAGGGTTGCCGCAACGTATTCCAGTTCAGGTCTAACGTTGGTTGGTCAAAGTCATCGTGTTGTGAATGATCCTTAGGCGCCGTCGTTTCGATAGCATCCTTAGGGGCATCGACTTCAACTTGCCCGCCGTGACCACCAACGACACGAGGCCAACCAGCGTCATCCCATTCAACCTTTTGGATCGACGTTTCCCGCCCCAGCGTGCTCCAACCACGAGGATCGTGGCTGGATTCATTGGCGTGGTTCCATGGCCGCGAGACCAAAGACGCGTAGTACCACTCACCACTTGGTGTACTGGCTAACGCCCCGTGGCCCTGCTTTTGCAAGTAAAAGTCAGGAGTGTCCATATTGGTAATGAATGGGCCATCTGGTTCACTTTCAAAGGACAATTCATCCAGTGTCTTAGAACGAGCGACGACTTCTTGGTGAGTAAATACGGTCCCACCCTCAGCAGCAAACAGGTAGTAATACCCATTGATCTGGTACAAATGTGGGCCTTCAACTAATTTCACATCGGTTCCATTGTAGATGTTGCGCGCCGTTTCTGGCTTCAACTGCATGGTAGCCGTATCAAATTCCGTCAAGGTAATCCCATTGAATGGGTGGTGGTATTCACGGTGATCCCAGGTTTGTTGAACTAAATATTTACGCCCATTTTCATCATGGAAGAGTGAGGCATCAAAACCAACGCCGTTCACCGCAATGGGATCAGTCCACGGACCACGAATATCCGTGGCGGTGGTCAGGTAGTTGGTCATGTCTTTGAACGGTCCTTCGGTAATCTTGACGTCGGTGTAGATCAGCCAAAATTTACCATCAGCATAGCTCAAATCAGGGGCCCAGATTCCACCAGATGCGGGGTTACCCTTCATATCAAGTAAAGTCGTCGTGGACAGTGGTGATGGCAATAAATTCCAGTGAACCAGGTCCTTAGATTCATGTAACCGCACACCAGGGAACCATTCAAAGGTTGAATTGGCAATATAGTACGTATCGCCCACCCGAATCATACTTGGGTCGGCGTTAAAGCCGGGTAAAACTGGATTTTGAATCTTCATGAGAGAATCTTCCTTTCGTTTAAACTTGATTGGCTTTCCGTTCTGCTGTTAATTCTTCATTCATCTGTTTAACATCACTGTCCGTCAAGGTGTAACGACTCATGACCCACATCGCGACAAAGGCCAAAATAATTGGTAGCCAAATCATCGACCACTGGATACCGGCTAAGGCGCCCGCACTTTGGGTCGTCTTGGTACCATCAAACTTGAAGAAGGCGTTGATGTACCCCGGAATAATTCCCCCAAGAGCTAAACCAATCTTGAAGAAAAGACCCATGATGGCATTAATAATACCGGCAACCCGCTTCTTAGAGTGGTATTCACCGTAAGACACAACTTCCGGAACCAGTGACCACATGTAGCCGGTCGCTGCCGTAATCCCCCATTGCATCAGGAACCGACCAATGTAACCTAAGGCAACACTATTCTTAAAGGCTGGGAACGACCAAACCCAAAGAATTAACGTCCCGATAATGAATAACGTCAGGAAGGCGTAGAAGAATTGACGTTTCCCAATCTTCTTCCGTACGATTGGCCATAAGAAGACCAAGAAGATACCCGGAATGGACCCGATTAAGTTGATTGATGCCACCCATTCGGAGTGTCCGATGTTATATTGCATGTAGAAAGGCCAAACGGTATTACCAAAGAACATGAAGGTAAAACCGATCAGGAAGAACAATCCTAGAATTTGTAGGGGTTTGTTTTGTTTAAATTCAACCCACAAGTCTGCATACTTAACCGCAGAGGATTCCTTTTCGGTCGGTAAAACCCGTTCCTTAATCCCAAAGTAAGTGCACATCAACATGATAAAACCAATAATCATGTAGATGGCCATCACCATGAAGTAGGCGCCACCTGATTTTGGTGAAGTGTAGTCCCCCAAATTCATGTGAATACCGAAGAAACCAATATCCTTGGATTGAGGATTGGGCGAAGCTAATTGCACAAACAGTGGCAGGAATGTATAAACCAATAAGTTCCCAATGTTAGCTTCAGTCATCCGAACCGTCGTCAAGGTTGAAATTTCATCGTTGTCCCGTGTCAGTGACGCATTTAAAGCCCCATAAGGGATATTAACAAATGAGTAGATCAACGCCGTTGCCAGGTAGGCAATGAAGGCATACATCACGCTGCCCCGCACCGCTTCAATCGGTAAGAATAATAGGGCTGCCATAATGGTCAGTGGAATCCCACCGTAAATCAGGTAGGGCCGATACTTACCGCGTTTGAACCCGTGCTTATCAACAAAGGCCCCAACCCACGGGTCCCAGAAAACGTTGACCCACCGGACTACCAAGAAGATGGTAGCACCGACTGCGGCAGAAATGCCATAAACCGTGGTTAAATAAAATAAGAGCATGGAACCAACCGTCCCAAAGATCAGGTTTTGAGCCAAATCTCCGGCACCATAACTAATTCGCTCGCGCCAAGACAGCTTAGCAAATTCATCATTTGCGGCTGGTTGGGCAGTAGCCTGTGTATTTGAGGCCATTTGCGAGAACCCCTTTCAGAAGTTAAAGCTTATTAAGTATCAGTACAGTGGCGGTGATAATCCGGCCGAATCATCACCAACAAAATTCGGTTAGCTAACTATACTTCAAATTGTATTCGCTTTCACAATGGCTGACCATCTTCGTTCATGACTGTTTTTAGTTAAATCCTGACCTTCGAGGTAAATAAAAACCCCGGTAAATCAACCTTTACCGGGGTGATTGGTTATTTTCTAACCAGTTTTATTCAAAATAGCCACTTTCCTTAACCGTCCGCACGCGCCGTTTTTGCTTCAATTGCCGTTGATATTTACTAGGTGTGATGCCAGACCACTTCTTAAATTGTTTACTGAAATTCGAGGTGCTACTGGCACCCATCAAATCCGCAATGTCTTCGATAGAGTATTCCGGTGAGCCCAACAGGCGCTTGGCCTTATTGTATTTTTGATTCTCAATATAATGGAGTGGTGTAACCCCATAGACCTTCTTAAACGTGCGATGACCATAGCCGCTACTGACACCGACCTGCCGACAAATATCAGCGAAGGAAAACACCGGTACGTGTTTTTTCTCAATTGCCTGCTTGATTAGCGTCGCAATCATTCGGCCGGTCTTAGCCTCACTTTCTGTATACTTCCGCCCAGTTTCTGGAGTATGGGCCTTCAAGTTCTCGGTTAACGCAAAGAAAAATTCCAATACCGCGATTTCAATTTTGAGATTAGCCTGCTCCCGCGTCAGATGACGATTCGCACTATACGCGACGACCCTCGTGGCAACTTTTACCGCTGCCTGCGCGATTGGCTGATCGGCTGGAACCACAGCGTTGACCATACTACTCAGCATCTCTGACTTTAACTCCAAGCTTTCAATGTTAAAGTGAAAGCAGATGTACGTCATGGCCTCGGTCTCACTAGAATTCTTATTCGTGTGCAGTGTTCCCGGTGAAATAATCATGACATCCCCAGGACCATACGTATATGCCGCCACATTTTTAATCTCAGTTGTTTGGTGTCCGGCCGTCACACACATGAGTTCAAAAGCTTGATGTTTTTGCTCAAAAAACTGCCAACCACCAGGCACGGTTCGCTGGTGTCCCCCGAATAAATACAGACTGGAATCGACAACGGGAATCGGAACAAAGGGCTTCATCATGGGGCCTCCTTACACCTAAAGCATGAAAGCGGTTTAATACTCTACTGTCATTATACCGAATTAGTTGTTGAAAGCAACCAACCCTCATGCACGCTGTACACAAAAAAAGCAGACCACCTTACTAGGTCGTCTGCTAGAAATACTATAGAATAGGGGACAGCAATCTTGACGCCGTTTGTTTAAACTTCAAGTACGCTGACTGTTGTTTGAATTTCTCTGGTGTTATTAATTCACTGTGCCGCATGTCTTCCTCAAAAATTTCTTCGAGTTGTGTAGCTAACTGAGGATCATAGATGAACGCGTTAATTTCGAAGTTCAGTTTGAAGCTCCGATAATCCATGTTCGCCGAGCCTACAGAAGCAATCCGACCATCAACTACCATCGTCTTGGCGTGGATAAAGCCATTGTGGTAGAAGTAAATCTTCACGCCATCATCGGCCAGTTGCCGGGCATAGTATTGCGTTGCCCGATAGACAAAGGCGTGGTCTGGTTTATCCGGTATCATAATGCGGACGTCAATACCAGCCATTGCCGCAATCCGCAGCGAATCTAGCACACTATCATCGGGGATTAGGTACGGTGTTTGAATCCACAGGCGTTTTTCCGCCGTTTGGATAAGCCGCATATACCCCATCTTAATCTGCTGCAAATCGGAGTCGGGACCGCTCGACACAATTTGTAAACTGGTTTCCCCCTTCACCTTAGTGAGTGGGAAGTATTTGTGTTCAATCTGATCGTCCTTAAAGGGGTGATCACGATCTGTGGCGTTCCAGTCCAACATGAAGCGGGCCTGCAAAGCAAAGACACCGGAACCCACGATCCGCAAATGCGTATCGCGCCAATAGCCGAATTTGGCCTTACGCCCCAGGTACTGGTCACCGATATTAAAGCCACCGACATACCCTACTTGACCATCAATCGTGACAATCTTACGGTGATCGCGGAAGTTCAGCCGGAAATCAATCACTGCTGATCGCGTGCCCAGAAAGGCTTCCACGTGACCACCAACCGCAATTAGTGGCTTGAAAAATGACTTCCAGGTTCCCATCGAGCCCCACGGATCATAGATAACACGGACCTCAACGCCCGCCTTGGCCTTCTTGACCAACAAATCCAAGATGTCATTACCAATCTGATCGTTGTAAAAGGTGTAAAATTCAATGTGAATACTGGAATGGGCATTCTCGATATCTTCCATCATTAAATGGAATAAATCGTGACCATCGGTAATCACCCGCACCCGGTTTTTACGGGCCAAGAAAGCATGGTCGGTCTCCATAAACATATTGACCATATTGACCACCGAGTGACTGACTTGATCCGCTGGCATAATCTGATTGCCAATCTCAGCACGCTGTTGGGACAGCCGTTCATCGAGCTGCACCGCGACCTGCCGTTGCAGTCGGAACATTCGCCCTTTTGGTAGCTTTCGCCCAATAAAGGCGTAGGCAATAAAGCCAACCACAGGTAACAAAACCAGTACGAGCATCCAAGCCCACGTCGCAGCAATATCGCGCTTCTCCCGAAAGACCGTCAAGAAGGCCAACGCCGCGTTGACCACCACGATAATTTCGAAGATTAGCATGTAATTTACGTTCACGTGTAACGTCCTCCTCAAATTCTCTGTGGTTTCATGATACGCTAAATCTTACAAATGTCTTTACTTTTTCCTAATTTTCTTAGGAAAATTCCAAAAAATTTTCAGGAGGTTCCTCATGATACATGTTATTTCACCGCTGATCGGTGGCTTACACGGCACCGGATTTTTGCGAGTCTTCCATTGGATTTTCCGTGATAATCCCGCTATCGGCATCATTTTACTAGCCGGTATTATTCTGTATAGTATTTACCGGTATATGAACCGGCGCTAATCCCACATAACAGTAAACACCCCCCGCTACCTGAACGGTAACAGAGGTGTTTTCATATCATGGTTTTAAAAACTGCTAGCTGGATCACCGTATTGGCTGGCCCCAGTACTATAGTTAATCTTCACGCCAGCCTGAATGTTAAAAATGTAAACATTATAAGACACGCCGCTATTTTTCACCGACTGCGCCTGCATATGAACCCCACGTGCGACCAATTCATCGCCCCGAAAGACTGGTTGTACTTGATAACGCACGTAGTCATTGGGATGGTTCTTCAGGTAACTGGCTACTGGGTTCTCATAAGCCGTCATGCCGGGATCATTTAGAGAACGCGTACCCGTCATGAGGTTTTTCAGATTGTTATTCTGCCCAGTCAATTGATAGCCAATCAGGTGACTCCGGTTGTAAAGATAGCCACTTTTACCATTAACTGTGTATTCTTTATTCTTCCAACCAGTCGGATTAACGTAGAGTGGTTCTCGCTTGGCGGTCGGCATAGTGCTCTTACTCAATAATGCATTGGCCGTCGTGACCCGGTTCAAACTATCCAATTCGCCGTAAGTTGCCCAAGCCCCCTTTTTAGTCGACAATTGGGCCGTGGTAAAAGTTGGTTTATTGTGATTAACCGCCACAATCTGCGTTCCCGTGTACTTCTGGTCGGCTAACGCCTTAGTGGCCACCGACTGTTTGGGGGCGCTGGCTGACTGACTAGTTGACTGGTCATGACGCGAACTGTTGCTGCCAACTAAGCTGGTTGCGATCGTCGTAATCTTTCGCGCCGTGGGATTGCCCTGCTGACTAAGACCACCAATCACCCCAATCACAATGACGACAATCGCCGTATAGATGGATACGCGGCCGCCACTGCGGCGACCACGATTTCGTTTACTCATGAAAAAGCTCCTCTCCCATAATTAATCTGCTTATTCATTTTATCAAAGGAACATACGTTTGTCTCTAGTAATTCGTTGGTCATTCCCCTTTTTTCTGAGTTTGTTACCGCAACTTAACACTTTTTTAATTGGGCGGTGACCTCCCTTACCCAGTCGTCATGCTATACTATGGGGGAATAGAAGTAGGCGGTTTGTGTGGTTTCCACATAACTGTTATTATTTTCGATGAGGTGATTGAGATATGAAGAAATCCCGAATTTTTGCCACCGTGCTTAGTTTAGTCGCGGTTATGGCAATCGGCCTAGCTGGCTGCAGTCAAAAAGCTAAGTCGGGGAGCAACCAGCAAGCAAGTTTCGCTAATAAAACCACGAAAAAGTCTGATGTGAAAACGACTTTAACCAGTTCTAAACAACTTTGGTACGTGGCCGGTTCCGTTAACGCCAAAAGTAACTCTGGTCTGGAAGCCTACAGCTTCGATTCCAATGGTAAAGCAACCGTCTACAATGTAGATAAGTACTACAAGTCCCTCAGTGCGGCCAAAAAGGCTGGTGCCTTGAATAAGAGCGGGGTCTTAAACACGACCTTCACCACAAAGGGTGACAACACCGTGATCAAGTTCAAAGGGAAGTTGTCAGATATTCCAATGACGCAGAAATTCACGGTCAAAAAGACCCTGACCGCAACCAACAAGGCTTCTAAGCTCAAGGTTGCTGGTTACCACATTGCCCGCGACGTTGATAATGACGTTACGCAAGCAACGATGGTTAAGGTGACGGATTAGATCCCAGGTTGGGGCAAACTACAATCTAACGATAATATGATTTCAGATAACCACTCTATACCAACAAATTTTGGTGTGGAGTGGTTTTTCATATGCCAAAGTTTCAGATTACCTTAAAGACCTTAACCAAAGTCAATTGTATCCTCGTTCTTAAACAATTCGGAGTAGTATATTACGTAAGCATAAGATAGTTACCGAAAATCAAAGGAGATAATCCTACATGCATCAAAAAAATATTTTTGTAATCCTTGGGTGTTGTGGAATCCCACTTATGCTTTATGCCTTGGTATGTTTAGCTGTCGCTTCTTATACGTTCCTTACAGACGGTCTCGTATCCCTGGGACTCTTTCTTTATGCACTATTAATGAGTTTACCAGTCTTCCTTTATATTCTTACTTTCTTTTATATGTGCCTAGGAAAACTAATATTTAAAACACTTTGGCTTTTTGGTGTTTTAGTGTTAGCCGTTTATATTGATTATTTTTTTATTATCAGGGGAGAGGATTCAACTCCATTCATTATCTATGTTCTAGTCTATATGAGCTCCAGTATGGTTATTTCTTATCTGCTTAAAAGACATGTGGATCGTCAGTAATTCAAACCATTAGTCCAAAACCAATGTACCGAACCGTCCCCGCCTTAATCATTTCTTTGCTACAATATTGGTTTTATTATTTATCTGGATATTCCATAAACCAAATCCTACTGTTAACACTAAGATTGCAGTTTCAGGTAAAAAGAATTTCTTAAAGAAGCTAATACCTTTCTTTTCTATATTATTGACAACCTTTTTAGTGGCATGCGCTAACTTTTATTTTGAGAGCTATTACCCTATACACTATGCTAAAAATACAATCAATAAGAGTTTAAAGACCAAAAATGTAAAATTCATCAGGAAAATAAGTCACGGTTCAGACCGTACTTTCTATTATCTAAACCATAGCAATCGTATTAAAATAACCAGTTTGGACTATACCTTCAGTACTGGCACTGCTTATCTTGGTAGTCTACATGGTATTTCTGCACCGTCTGCGTTAATTCTAATAAACAAACAACACGTTGGAATAACGGGTATAATTATAAAGTATAGCGTCGATCAAATATACGTCAGTGAATGATATTAATTTACAATAGATATAATAAATTTAAATTAGAATCATGAGTATTTAAAGAAAAACCGAAGAAGGTAATGCTACATGCATCAAAAAAATATTTTTGTAATCCTTGGGTGTTGTGGCCTTCCTTTTGTACTTTACGACTTAGTATGCCTAGCGGTTATTTCCTATACATTTCTTACAGATGGTCTTGCGGCTCTGGGACTCTTTCTTTACGCACTATTACTAATTTTGCCCGTCTTTCTTTATGTCCTTATTTTCTTTTATATGAGTATAGGAAAACTGATATTTAAAACACTTTGGCTTTGCGGCGCCTTAATCTTAATTGTTTACATTGACTATTTCATTGTTCGTGGAGATGGGCTCTCAATCCTATTCATTATCTATGTTCTAGTCTATATGAGCACCAGTATGGTTATCTCTTACCTACTAAAAAGCATCATACACAACTAATTTAATAGCACTCAAATATAGAAAACCTATTTCCATCAGCGTACTTGAGCTCTCTAGTTGTACTACATAAAGGAACCACCCTCCTTTCTGCTCAAACAGCCCTCCGAATTATTTGTACAAATAATTCGGAGGGCTGTTTTTCATGATTAATGTTTTATGCCTTTAATAATCATAAATCCGCTGTTAGTTATTTCTTGACTGAACTAACAAACTTATTATTAGCTGTAACATATCCTCCAGAGACTCGATAACGTCGTGTATTTCCTTGACTAAAATCATCTCCATGAGAATAATCCCATCCTAAAACCTTAAAAACATGATGTGATTTTTTATTAAAATGATGATTTTTTCTGGTTAAGTTAACATCGTCATATCGATTAACCGCGGTCTTTGCCCAAATAGTCTGAGGTCCCCTATATGTTCCATCAATAACCAGCTTTTTATTAGCAGTTATATACTTGCCATTTTTCAAGATAAATCTCGTTGTTAAATTGTAGTGAACAATTTTGACTACATTTAATACTTGTCCTTGCTTATAATGCGTCATTTTACCAGTTAAAGACACTCTATCATAAGCATTAGCACCTTTCGGATTAATAATCGTAATTTGCCGGTGTGGTCCTGCATAATAAACTGGAAGTACATATTCATTATTGGCGGTTACAAATCCTCTTTTACCAGCCGTTTTACTATGATGGTTAACATCTCTTACCTTATATCTCAAATGACCATTTCTTGATATTGCATATCCCGTCACAACAAACATCGGGCGATTTATGCGTGCCTTTTTATGGTACCAACGTATGCGAGAACTCTCGGAAAAATTTGGAGTAGAATATAACCCAATCTTCTTTACAGAATAAATAACAGCTCCTTTTTTGACCACTATTTGCTTTTCATATGTGTAGGTAACTTCCTGGATCTCAGATTTAAATTTACCGGTTGTATTTCCAGAATCTTTAACTACGCGGTACCCATCAATTCCTACACTATTGGCGTGATAGTCTTCCCCAACCTTGCCCGATATTACTTTATCTCTCACTAACTTATTTCCGTTTTTGTCTACGAAATGAATAATAACTGTTCCAGAAGTTGTTGGGGGTGTTGGCGGAGTCGGCTGCGAAGCCTTTTTATATACATAAATGACCGTTTGCTCTTGCTTTGTAAACCGTCCAGTATCATTTGCCGGTATTTTGTCATTATCAACAATATATCCCGAAATATCATGAATATGTGATTGGTACTTATCACCGACATTACCGCTCTCAACAATATCTTCATCAATTTTCTTGCCATTTTCATCTTGATACTTAAAAGTTACGTTTCCACCAGAAATAACATCCCGCTTATAAACATAAGTTACCACTTGATCTTGATCTGAAATAATTCCAACTTGATTGCTTGGAAGTTTGTCCTTATCTAAAGTGTACCCGTCAATGTCTGGCATATATTGTTTGGTAGAAGCATCATACGTATCACCATACTTACCAGTTATTGTTTGGCTCTTATAGATGTCATTTCCATCTTCGTCCACATATTTTACCACCACCGGTTTGCTAACATGGAATTGAATATATCCAGCTCCTAGTGAAATATAATTATGCGTTCCCACATCATTTTGGATAACTTCTCCATTTACCTTAAATGGTATCTCAAGTTTTCCAGATTTATCTATATAATCTTCATACCCATTTTTTAGGATAATACCTACCTTAAACACCAGGCGGTCATACTGATTCACCGCTGAGTTCCAAAAACTCCACGTGTAATCGAACCCATCACCCTGATTATTGTTCCGACCATTTCCTCCAACGGTCTGTTTAGCATACGTGCCATCTGACCTTTTTATATACCCATCAAAACCATAATATGCCTTCGGATTCTGATCAAATTTAAAGTAATCAGCAGTGGGTTCGAAGTGAATGTGTACTGACCCATCATGACTTCTCACTATTAAAGGATTTTTGTCCAGAGTGACTTCAACGACTGTATAAACGTGGCCGTCATCTACATAGACCTCTGTTTTAGGACTGACACTAACCTTAACCGAATCATCTTGTGATAAAAAACTACTGTGTACTGGTAATGAACTAGTCACTTTTTTCTCATCCGCATTAGCTGTGGCAACTGAACATATAGTACCTAATATAATAGCCACTACAAATAAAAAGTTTCTAAATTTCATAGCAATTCCCCCTATATCACCATATGATACTACACGGCAATTATTATTACTACCAGCAACTAATGGCTATAGATTATATTATCGGTGTTATTATATAAACAAATTACAAATATCTATTCTCACAATATGTAAAACAAGCCACCCAATCGATCTCTTAAAAGATTGATCAATTTCAATCTAAATAAGACCCACTGAATCTATGTAATACTAATTCAGCAGGTCTCTCTTACTTTATTTATTTTTGCCACCGACGTTCAACCAACCCCAAAACACTCAAAATCAAAATCACATACCCGTACACTGGTAAAGACATGCGCTGTTCGCCCGTCTGCGGTAGTCGGGTAGCCCGCGAATTCGCTGTTGGCGCATTTCCAATGGCGGTAAACCCTTCTGTCGTGCGACTGCCGTCAACCTTTGCCACTTGTCCAGTATCGGCCACTAGTTGCTGCCAAAATCGCGTAAACGTTGTCGTCCGATTAATTCCCAGCCGACTCGCAACTGCATTAGCCGAAGCTCCACGTAATTGCACCGTTTGAACAGTCACTTTCCCACTTTGCCGATCAACGCGTACCACCTTAACTACTCGACCGGCCTTTTCAAAAATAAAATCAGCCGGTTGTGTCTTAAAGTAGCCAAACCGATTTTCCATCGTCCTTACGGTGTTTGCCGCCAAAATCATTCCTTTTCCAGCGTACATGGGATGGCGGATCTGCACCACAACCTCTGATTGACCTACAGAATCTTTAGCTAACGTCATATCAAACGGGCCATCGAAAATTTCAATATATTTTAAACTCCCGTCAGCATATCGAACGGTGACAACATCTAGCCCCTGCTGTGTCTGACTTGTAACGCGGGGGACCTGATACACGAAACGAATTGTGGTAGCGCCTTTACCAAAAACCCCGGTGACTGTTTTGGGTCCTTTCAATTGAAAATCCCGGCTATCTTGAAACTCTGCCGCTGTGGCCGTATAACGCTGGCCTACTCGACCAGTTAATGTGTCACGATCCAAAACACCGCCCGTATCCATCATGTAAATGACCTTCACTGTGGCTGTCTTGGCCGTCTTTGTTTTCGGCTGTTGTGTAGCCACCGAGCGAGCTGTGCTGGTCTTGGTACTCGTAGTGTCAACCGCTGGTGCCGTGGCCGTGCTAGACTCTGATGTATCAGCCGTGTTGGCTATCGAGCTGACCGTATCAACACCAACTGCCGAGTCTCCATTTATCACTGTACTCGTCGCTGATTGGCTCACTTGGGAGCTAGTCACCGCATTAGAGGTACTGCTGACCGATTCGTCCGATTGCGCCGTCTCCGCGTGACCAATCAGCACCGATCCGCCAGCGAAGCTGACCATCACCACTATCGCTAATAGTAAGCGGTGTCCGATGGACCATCGGTTATCAAGCTGTTTTTGCACATTATCTCCTCCTAAAATAGGTAAAACCATTCATATATTTAAAGATATGCTTAACAATATTGAAAAGCAACAATTATCTGCGTCCTATTTGCTAGGGAAGCTAACAAGTTTAGTCCTAATCTGTTTCACGTGAAACAGATGGGCTGACACCGCTACCACTTTGGGTTATGATAGGGCCAAAGGAGTGTGATGATGATGTTTAAACACAAATTAATGGCTAACGACTCGACTGGACAGGCTTTTAAAGCCTCGCGCGAACAATTTGCCACTTTGGTTCAAGAGCACCCATGGTTGATTCCCGCTACCGTGGCCTTAGAAGTTCTACCGGCAACGGCTATGATTCATGGTTACTGGAAACTTCGGCAGTTAAAAAAACAGCTCCAAATTGAGAAGGAACATACGAAGCAACGCCAGCTCGAACGCTTTGCGCCCAATCATCGCCACGATGGCCGGCCTCAATTACTAGCCGATCACCCGCATCACCCCCATTTTAATCACTAAATGACGCCCCTCGTTGATTCGAACGAGGGGTTTTCTTAGCAAATTTTTAGCAAAACGTAACATCATATAGTTCTAATGGAAACTATATATAAAAAATAATAGTTATGAAAATCAGAGCCTCAATCTTCTTAAAACTAACAAAATAATAAGCAAAACAATTAGAAATAAATAATCCAACCCCCATTTTATCCTTTAAATCCCCCATTACTCCATACATTTAGAAAAAACTAATTCTACCTATCATTAGCAAATAAATATTCTTCACAATTTCTTCACAATTACCGGTTAGGATACAAATATACCAATAAAAACCTATTAACCAACCTTTTTTCATTTTATTCAACCGATAAAATGATCGACCGACCCTAACCAAGTTGGTCATTGCCGCCCCTTAACCACGGGCGGCTTTTTCTTTTACATTCTGCCAACAATAACCGTTGGCGGTCACCGCTAAGTTACCTTAATCGATCAAAAAAGCACCTCGTTAGCCAATCTACTAGATTGGCTAACGAGGTGCTTTTTAACTCCAGTTGTCACATTTATCGTTATTAATCCGCTAAATTCACTAGTTCCGCCGGGGTTTGTAGCAAATACGTTGGCGATTCAGCTTTCACTGAGGTCGGATCAGCTGCACCCCACATTGCCGCGGCAGTCGCAATATGGGCATTCTTTCCCATCTGCATGTCATATTTGGCATCACCAATCATAACACTTTCGTTGGCCGCCAAATCAAAGCGCTGTAGCAAATTTAGAATACCATCTGGAGCCGGTTTGTAATGCGCCACCATATCTGAACCACTAATGGCCGTGAATGTTGTTCCCAAGCCCAGTTGCGTCAGATTTCGTTGCAACGGCACCGAGTGCTTGCTGGACACGACAAATAGATTTTCTCCCCGTTGCTTTAATGTCTTCAAAGTCGTTGCCATCCCATCAAACAACGTAATTCCCAGTTGCTCAGCCACTTGGTATTGGGCTCGAAAGACATCATATAAGTCTGCCAAGGTTGCTTCGTCCAAGGGTTCCTGCGCCATCTTGGCAAAGGAAACTTCGATCGGAACCCCCATATAACTCACCACGGCTTCACGACTGGGGATCGCTAAACCTTTCAGCGCATAAGCCTTTTGTGTCGCCGTCACTGCAACATCTCGCGTATCTGCCAAGGTACTATCAAAATCAAATAAAAAGTTACGCATGCCCTCACCTCATTGGATTATCTTACTAGCGTCCTCTTTATTCTACACGGCAACGGCACACCATTTCCAGTCCGATGAGTCTGAAAATGACTTTTGTCTCTGATTGGCCCCAATGTTTCATGTGAAACATTAAAAGCCCAAGACAAAAGTCCCAGGCTCATCTGTATCACTGGACATCTAACGGAGGCTAGTTGTCCGTTCATTTTTTACGTTTATGCCAAGGAATCCCAAGCCGGTAATTCGGTGGGAGTCGTGGCCAGCACCGCCTGTTGATCGGCCGTCAAATACCGCTTGTGCACCACGACTTCGTAAACGAAGTCACTGAACCACTCGTCAGTCATAACAAAGTAGCCTTTGTCCCCGTTCTTTTCACCCCAACTGTTTTCCACCTTCCAGCGAGTGGGATCATTAGCCACTACATCGACACCGGTAAAGGTCATTGCGTGAGAAACTTCCGCTTCACCCAATGCCAAGCGTTGTGCTTTCGTCAGACTCAAATCAATGCCAAATAGATCAGCTGTTTTGTAGAGCTGACTATCTAAAAAGCCTCGTTCCCGGCTCATCTGCTGCAGCACATCGTTGCCAAACCAAACCGTCTCGCCATCTTTCAATTGCGCAATCGCTGCTCGCTTTAGCTCAGCTAATGGCAAATTGAGAAAGGTAATCTGCTGACCACCGACAATGTTTTCTTGACTTTCCAACCGATAACGTTGATTAAATGCCTTATCCGGTGAATTACTGATTACCACGTAGTCATCCAGATCGACATCAAAGTATTTTTCAAAGAAGCCCTGTGGGGTCAATCCAGCATCACGGTGATACTGCTGGTTATCATCCTTATATTCCAAATCAAACGTAGTTGGTGGCTCACCAAAGGAATAAGCCGCCATGCGGTAGACTTCCTTCAAGGCTTGCGCCCGTGTAGCAGCAATTTGTTCCTCACTAGCCTGATCTGCCACTAGGTCTCGTAAGACTAACGCATCCTTACGCAGCTTCAAATTAAAAGTCGCCGCAAACCCAGTTGTATCATTAGTATTGAAGGATTCTGGCATCGCACTCACTGGAACCACCCCGTATTTTTGAACGAGTGACGCGCCCATGGCCCACTGACCACCATCGCCACCAGGATTGTTGAGAATCGCGGCCACTTCACGCGAACCCACCGGTTGGTCAGCCGTGCGTAAAATCCGATCGTAAAAGATATTAGCCCGTTCAACCTTATCCCAGAAAAACAGGTAACTTTGTGAGAGTTCAAAATCTTTCACATGATACTTTGCCGCAAATTGATGCCGAATCGTATTTAACGTTGAAAATAACCAGCATCGTCCTGAATGCTTCTGATTAGACACCTTTCCCGTCGGTAATTCCACCGAGAAGGTCCGGTTTAAACGAACGGCTGCCTGGGGATCTTCGGAAGCTGCTAGTACCCCATTCTTAATCGTCGCACGGGCAATAACATCATGGGCGGGTTGTTGCTGTACGTCGGCCCGCAAATCTGCCGTTTCTGCGGCAGTCAGTTCATGTTGCGTTTTCAATTCTGCCATAAAAGTCCTCTTTCCCAAATTCCCATGTGTTTTCTCATAGAAATCTCATAATAAAAGTTAGATTCATTCTAGCGCTTTAGTCGGGGAAAGGCAACGCGTTTTCACTAAAAACTATTTCTACACCCAGTCGCTACTTTGACGTAGCTAAAAAGACTGAATGAATCCGATCACCCAGTCTTTATTATTAATAACTATTTAATTATTAAGAATTGTTAGTTTTATCACCCGGTGTTTCATTCGCCACTGCTCGCAGCGCCACCTGGCGAATTTGTCCAACCAACGCTTCGTGTTGTTCAGCTGGAATATCCGTTAATAGTCCATCCGCGACCTCTTGCCGCAACTTCACAATTTCCGGATAAAGGGCTTCCCCTTTTTTCGTCAACGACAGCTCGGAGACCCGCTTGTCCGTCTTAGACTGGCGTTTACGTACATAACCTAAATTCACCAGCTGATTCACCGCCCGCGTCACGTTGCTGGGGTTCAAATACGTCAGGCTAATCAGTCGATCCTGTGTCAGTTTAGGTTGCTCATGGATTCGCAAAATATAATAGTACATGCTGGCATTCAACCGATAGGGCTGGAGGCGACGGTCAAGCGCAATCCGCGTATAGCGATTGGCAATCGACAACCATTTTAGAATGTCTGGATCATTGCTACCGGTAACCATAAGCCGCCTCCTTCTCTAAATTTACGTGCGCAAGCATATACTAAATTTCGTGAAAAGTCAAGCAAACTAATAGTGTCGCCCGCACGCCTCGCTTGCTTCCAATCAATACAAAAACGCCGCCGCACATTGTGTGCAGCGACGTCATTTTGACTTGAATTAGTACGCCATATCGTTGATATTCGCCCGTCGCGTCTTTGTGGATGTCCAGAAAGGCACCTTGACGACACCGACCACTTTGTCTTTATCAACAAAGCCCCAGTAACGACTATCATTTGAGACACTCCGGTGATCGCCCAAGACAAAGTACTTTCCCTTAGGCACAACCCCGGTCTTACCGGAACCCCAGCCTTGCGTTTTTTCCAGACTCTTTAATGTCCAGTTACCCGTTCCAGAGGTCCGTTCGCTCTTGCTAATAAAACTCTGATCGATCTTCTTATTGTTCACGTAGATGTAACCATTCTTGCTAGAAACCGTATCTCCTGGCAAACCGATGACCCGCTTGACGTAATTGGTATGGGTCTTGGCCGATGGGTCTTCACCATGCGCATCAAACACAATAACGCTCAAGTGTTTAACCTTCGACATCTTCCAAGCAAAAACCTTTTCGTTGTTTTGCAAGTTAGGCTGCATGGATGGTCCATCAACCCGCACCCGAGTGAAGACGAACGACTTGATGGCAAAGGCAATTGCTAGCCCAATCACAATGGGCACAATCCAACTCATAATTTCCTTAAATGCTTTCATGATGAGACTCCTTATGTTCAAAAATATTCAGATATCACTATCGGACACCCCATCACGTAAAATCACGCAATTGCTAGGGGTCGCTTACAATCTTACCATTTACTGGCTAAAAGTCCCACGGTTTCGCCGAATTTAATTTTATTGTCATCCAAATTTGCTTCGAAACACCACTGCCGCTTGCAAATTCATTTAAATCCGGCAATAATGGAAGAATACGTTTATGCTAGGCCGTCATTTCGTTGCGTGAAATGGCGGTCTAACGGTATTTTAGCCATTATTATTTTATCTATATTGAAAGGGCTGACTGCTTTGAATCCTGTTTTAACTCGGCGCCGGCGCATCTGGCTGACGCTACTTCTGGGAACCGTCAGTGCCACTGGTCCGCTGGCCATTGACTTCTACTTACCGGCCCTCCCACAAATGAAGGCCCAATTCGCCACCACCGCTTCTTTGATGCAATTAAGCATCACCGCTTGTCTCATTGGACTTGCGTTGGGGCAACTCATTGCTGGCCCCTTATCCGACCAATATGGTCGGCGCAAACCGCTAATCATTGGCTTTGTGATTTTCGGTTTGGTCTCGTTAGCGATGGCCTTCATTCATTCGGTCACTTTGCTAATTGCCCTGCGATTTATTCAAGGACTCGCCGGTGCTACCGGGCAGGTGTTGGCCCGCGCGGTCGCCCGTGACCTCTTCTCGGGAAAAAAATTAACCCGCTTTTACGCACTATTGAATACGGTTAACGGGGTTTTCCCCATTATCGCGCCCATCATCGGTGGGTTTATGATCCAATACGTTGATTGGGAAGCCATCTTCATCTTGTTGGCACTAATCGGTTTACTGATTGCCCTCGCCGTGACGTTTGGCCTCCATGAGTCTTTACCTCCAGAAAAACGCCAAACTGGCGGCTTTCATACATCTCTGTTGGCGATGGGTAAATTGGTCGTACAACCCAGCTTTTGGCCGTTAATCCTGGCGACTGGTTTGGTATACGGCGGCCTATTCAGCTACATTTCCGCTTCAACCTTCGTCTTTCAAACCGGCTTTGGCATGGCCCCGCAAACCTTTAGCCTGTTGTACGCCTTTAACGGGCTGGGCATCGTCGTTGGGAGCAACTTACCCGGACGCCTTGCCGGTCGCTTCAGCAATCGCCAGCAAGTCATCAGCATGCTCGCAATTGCCGCCGGTGTCAGTGCACTTTTGATTATCTCGCTCCTATTTCCCGCCAACGTGTGGGTGGTCAGTGGCTTAATCTTATTACTGGTGATTTTGATTGGCGCACTGTTGACACTGACCGTCACCATCATCATGGATCAAGCCACCAGCAATGCCGGCGGCGCCTCCGCGGTCATTGGATTGTCACAAAATGCTTGTGGCGGCTTAGCCTCCCCGCTGGTCGGCTTATCGGGCAAATCATACGCCGCGATGGCCATCATGCTCTTCGTCTGCAACGTTGGTGCCTATGGATTAGTGAAGGCCCAAGGGCGAAAGGCTCAGTAGGAACCTGACAAATACGCTACGCGAGAATCGGCAAGATTCCAGCGTAGCGTATTTTATTTGTGTCGTGTCGTCATTAATGGTTACGCTTCTCGACTCCACTGCGTCAATTGTGCGACCACATTTTTTAAAATTTTAATCCCCAATTGGTAATCGGGTTCTGATCCCAACATCCGAAAAGCCAGCGTCCATGCATCGTGATAGACGCTAACCGTCATTTGAAAGTGGGGCATCGTCCGATAGGCGCCCGCAAAGTAGATCTGTGTCACGGCTAAACTACCGAAATTCAAGCGCGTGTGGTCAATATGACCAAAGTTAGCAAATGAAATGGCGGCACGCGCCCGATGTTTGCCCGCTAACCGGCGAACCAGCTCCGGTGGCAGCGCCCGACTCATGCGGCTCAACTGTACCAAAGGGGGCAAATATGCTAACTCTTCTCGCAAATGACTAATCGTCGTCTGCGTTCGTGAAACAACATCCGCTAACTGCTCCCCATCTTGCACCGTCAAGGGAATCAGCATCTCGCCGGTCAAATTAGCCACTTGAACCACATTAGTCGCCACGACCGGCCCATGTAAGCGCAAGTCAACTTGATACGGAATCACGAGCTGGTGTTCTCCGGTCAACGCACACAATGCCAACGCATAGGCCGATAACAACACCGCGTTCATCGTCACATGTTGGGCCTGTGCCTTTCGCTGCAAGCGCCGACTGTCAACTCGCGGAATCGTCGCTTCCCCCCGGTGATGGTGGGCATCCCCCCGTAAGCGCGGAAAGGCTTCTGCCGAATTACGCAGTACCGGCGCCGCTGCGTGCCCGGACTGTCGTAAATGCGCCAAAATCTGCCGAACACTGCGCTCATTGGTAAAGGTGGTCAGGTCTTCACCACTATAGGCCGCCGCTAGCAAATACAAGTAGTGTTTAAATCCTTCACCGTCCGTCAGTAATTGACTCATTGCTAATCGCAAGGCATCATAGCCGGCATGATGAATGATCTGAATCTTCAGTTGGGGTCCGGCCAAGACATCCAATTGAACTCGGCCCGGATCATGACTAGCCGTATATTCTTCAATCACCTGATTGAGCGTTCCTGACTCCACTTCAAAACGATTCCAACGTAAATTATATCGCCCCAACACTTGGGGAACGACCGTCTGTGTCGTTTGAACGGCGGCCTGCAACCGGTCTACATCGATGGGGTGCGTCAGGCTCAACGTACATTCTAATAATGGGTATGTCTGCGCTAAATCTAGCGTTGGCATTAAATCTAACGGCTCGCCATGATAAATCATGTGACACCCCTCCTTGCTCAATTTACCCATAGTATAGCAAAGGCCACCGGGTCCCTCGGCGTTTCACCCGAACTATTGGCAAAAATTAATAAAGCTGTAATCTAGGGGTCTTTAATCGTCGCTTGTGAAATTCTCTGGTAGAATGAGAGACATTAACTAACTTACGAGGTGATTGTTTTGTCAGATTCAATAACGCCGGTCTCTTGCAATGCCACCCTAATCGTCACTAGCCACCGGGTTTTTCAACCGGATTTAAATGAACATCAATCTGTTTTTGGCGGTAAAATCCTATCCCTAGTCGATGATAGTGCGTCCGTTGCGGCGGTGCGCTTAACTCACAAGACCGTGGTCACGGCTTCCTTTGACCATGTCAGTTTTCTAAAACCCTTTCGCTTAGACGACTCCATGAGTCTAGAAGCTTACGTTAGCGGCACAGGGACGCGGTCCTTGGAAGTATTTGCCAAAATCATTGGTGAAAATCTGACGACAGGTAAGCGATTTGTTGGCTTCACCTGTTTCATTACCTATGTCATTGAAGATGACAGCGTCACGACCAAATTACCAGCGATGAAGCCCGTGACGGCCGAACAGCGCTATATCTGTTCCGGTTATGCCACGCGAACTGCCCAACGGCGGCAGCGACGACAAGAACAAGCCGAACTCAATGCTAACGTGACGGTTGCTTCTCCTTGGCCCGAATAACGCCAAAAAGCGAGTCTGGGGTAAAATGCCCAGACTCGTTTTGTATTTTCGACTACCTGATATTGTAGTGTTTCTTTGGCGCTCGCTTTTTCAAATGTTTCACATGAAACATTTCAACTTATCCTACCACCATTCGGCCGCTAAAATCCCATAGGCATACAAATCTAGCCACTGCCCATCTTGAAATACGGCTTCGCGATTGATTCCTTCACGTTGGAAACCGGCAGCTTCATACGCTCGGATCGCAGCCGTGTTATTGGCGTTAACCTCAAGTGTCACTTTATGCAGGCCCAACTCGTTAAAAGCAAACGACAAGATCGTATTCAAGGCATCCACGCCATATCCTTGGCCGCGATCACTCGCAACGGGCACTGCGATACTGAGTGTGGCCCGTCGATTCTTTAAGTAAACGTCATCCAACATCACCCAGCCCAATAAGCCATCATCGGTATTGGCCCGAATCATAAAGAAAAACCGTTCATCATTATCGGGATCTGCCGCTAACTCGCTGTACTCCGCGGCTGTAAATGGATGTAGCGCATCAGCCGACAGATTTCGCAGTAGGCCCGTCTCCCATTGTGTGTCCTGTAACCATTCTGCATCCCCGTCACGCATTTCAGTTAAGTGAATCAAATTTCCCTGTACCACATCGCGCATGGTTGGGCCCCCTTTGGCTTTTCTCTTACTCTACCACAGCTTGCCAATAGGCCAAAATTCTTGGCGATCCGTGCCATGACCTTTATACTGATCTCAATGATAAAGGAGGAATTTGAACTCATGAAAATAATGATTATCGGGGCCACCGGAATGGCCGGTCAAGCCCTCGTGACAACTGCTCTTAACCGGGGTCACCAAGTGGTCGCCGTGGCGCGTTCTGCCGAAAAGCTAGCCACTTTACCCAGTAACCCTAATCTAACATCTATCGTGCGGGACGCCTTTAGCCTGACGACAACTGATTTGTCAGCTGTCGATGCCGTCGTGGACGCTTTTGCCACAGCACCAGATCACGCCTATCTTCACGTTGATCTCGCCACTCATCTCATTAGCCAGCTTCGTGAAACAACTACGCCGCGGGTGGCCTTTATCTTAGGTGCTGGTAGTCTGACCACCGGGGATGACGCCCACCTCTTTGTGCATGACTTGGAACAAGATCCTCATGCCGCTAGCTTCATTAATGTTCCCCAGAATCAATTGAAAGAATTAACCTTCCTGCGAGATGTCGATAACGTTAACTGGTTTGGTGTCTCGCCAGCGGCCGATTTTCATCCCGGCGAAGCGCAACCCGCCTTATTGGGCACGGACACACTGCTATTTAATAACCAACAACAATCTGGCACTTCCGCTGGAACGATGGCCGTCGCGATTTTAGATGAATTGGAAACCCCTAAGCATCACCAAACCCGGTTCACCGTTGCGGATAAATAACGTGATTTTCTGACGTCGACCGTATCATCGGCCGGCGTTTTTTGGTATGCTAATCTCGTGAAATTTTAAATAGAAAGTTGCGATGCTCTTGAAAAGAAACTTAACTTGGCGGGAAATGTTATTCATCAGCATGATGTTGTTTGGCTTATTCTTTGGTGCCGGCAATTTGATTTTTCCCGTCTTTCTGGGTCAACAAGCCGGCCACCACGTCGGTCTGGCCATCTTTGGCCTATTATTAACAGGGATTGGCTTACCGCTTCTAGGGGTTACCGCTATCGGATTGACCCGCAGTGAAGGCGTCTTTGACCTCGCTAACAAGGTTAATCGCCCCTTCGCCTACCTGTTCACGATTCTTCTATACTTAACCGTGGGGCCATTCTTTGTTTTACCGCGATTAGCAACCACGTCCTTTCAAATTGGGATTGCGCCATTCGTGCCCCAACCCCATCAGGGACTGGCATTAGCTGGCTTTTCCATCCTATTCTTCGCGGCAGCGTGGTGGCTGGCGCGTAATCCGGGAAAGCTGATGACCTATATTGGTAAATGGCTGACCCCACTGTTCTTAATTCTACTGGGTATTCTCTTACTCGCCAGCTTTATCAAACCCATGGGAAGCCTCAACACCGCGGCCCAGGGCACCTACGCGCTGCATCCCATCCTAACGGGATTCAAAGAGGGCTATAACACATTAGACGCCTTGGCGTCATTGGCTTTTGGGATCGTCGTCATTGATAGTATGCGAGCACTAGGCGTCACTGAACCGGGTCAGATCGTCAAAGATATTATTAAAGCTGGGACGATCAGTGTGAGCCTCATGGGGATCATTTACGCGCTATTAGCACTGATGGGCACCATGAGTTTAGGCCACTTCACCGCGGCCGCCAATGGGGGAATCACCCTAGCCCAAGTCGCCAGCTACTATTTTGGCACACTCGGCAATCTTCTACTGGCATTAATCGTCATTATTGCTTGCTTAAAGACCGCCATCGGGCTAATCTCAGCCTTTGGTGATTCGCTACATGAGATGTTTCCCCGCTTGTCGTATGCGGGACTCATCGCCGGTGCCAGCCTGCTGCCCTGCCTTTTTGCCAATGTCGGGCTAACCAAGCTAATTGCTTACTCAACACCGGTATTAATGTTCATTTATCCGCTAGCAATCGTGCTGATTGTGTTAGCCGTCTTAACGCCGATTCTTGGTGATAGTCACTGGGTGTTTGGCCTAGCCATGTTATTTACTCTGATTCCGGCGATCTTTTCTGCGTTAGCTGCCTTACCCGACAATCTACAACGCGCTACTTGGTGTCAGGCAATCTTAAGTATCAACAACTACTTGCCACTAGCGGCTCAAGGTTTCGGTTGGGTCGTACCAGCATTAATCGGGACTGCTTGTGGTTGGCTCGTCAGCCGCTTAGCTAGCCGGAACGTTCGGTAACCGGCATTTCTAACCAAGTCACCGTACCCCACAAAGGATTGCCACCCCGTTAAAATAAAGGTACTAAATGAAATGAGGTGGTTTCGGTGATACCTGTTCGCTATCCCGTCACACCTATCAAAATCGGCGTGACTTTACTGACTATTGGGCTACTTATGGCAATGTTATTAGCTCGTAATCCTATTCTGACAGCTTTTTTATGCTTTAGTTCGTTAATTACAGCGATGATTCACTTCAACGTCTTTGAAGACACTGCTGATACCCAACCGCTCAACCGAATTGATCTGATTCTTCAGGTCGCTTTTGTGGTTCTCTCAATCGGTAAGGTCATCGTCGTTGGTGGTCATTAGCCAAAAAAGACGCGGTCGTTAATGCGACCGGGTCTTTTTTTGATGAGTTTTATGCTACACTCAGTTAAAATCGCTGAAAAGGAGCTCTTATGAAAAAATACGCAATTCTCGACCTCGACGACACCCTCCTTGATTTCAAACGTGGTGAAACCGTTGGAATTCAACGAATATTGCAAGAAAATGGCGTCTCCGATTTAACCGCCGGCTTTCAGACCTATCTCCAAATTAATCATGACGTGTGGACACAGATTGAACACGGTGCTGCTCGTGAACCCCTGTTGGCTACCCGGTTCACTCGGACCTTCGCTGCATTGGGATATCACGTTGACGGTCAGCGTTTGGAACAACAATATAGCCAAATGCTGGATCAGAATTTCTACACCCTAGCTGGCGCCACTGACTTTCTCGCTGACCTCAACCGCCATGGCTTGACCGTTGTGGCGGGCACCAACGGTACCAAATCTATTCAACTCAACCGGCTAGCCGGCGCCCAGTTGACGGCCTACTTTGATCGTATTTTCATCTCTGAAGATATCGGCTTTGACAAACCCGATGCACGTTTCTTTACCCCCATTCGTCAGTATTATCCAGACATGACGGTCGCAAACACCTTGATGATCGGCGATCGCCTACAGTCTGACATATTGGGCGCCCAGAATGCCGGGCTAGAAAGTGTCTGGTTCAATCCCACTCACACTAACAATTCAACCACCTTACATCCCACCTATGAAGTCGCTTCTTACGCCCAAATAACGCAATTGTTGCTGGCTTAACCCCACTCCATTTTATCAACGTCAAATGCTGTAATTGCGGGTTTGGGCAGCGATGGTCGCTGTAAAAACGCCAACTCGCGCAGCGCTTCCCACTCACGTTTAGGCATAATAACCGCCGCGTGTTCATCCTCACTGTCCGTTGGTGTAATCATAATGGTCTCCTGGAGCTGATGGACGGCCGTTAATACTTGTTGAAAATCCTGCTGTGCCGCAATCGGCGAATAATGTTTCATGTGAAACCTCCTCTAGAATTAAAAAGCCCGCTAACGCTGCTAAACAGCCTTAACGGGTTTTTGATTGGTTAATGAGTGGTATAAGTGAGTAATGTTCCTAATAAAACGGCCCCTAATAAGAGCTGGCTACCCGCCAGATACCATCCTTGCTTGCGCCACAACAGATGGTGGCTCATCGGCTGAGTCTGTCGATGGCGTTGGTAACAACTAATCGCCAAGGCTACGCCATCAACGATTAAGAGTAGCCCCACGACACGTGCATTTAGCCAAGTTGGCTGCCACACCCCAATGGCCACATAGACCACCCCTAAGTAAATCAGGCCTTGATAAATGAGCCGATTACGGACTCGTTGGCCGGTAGCTTCCCGACCTTGATGTAACTGATGCCACATTCGTTGATGTTGCCAATGACTCCCCATGGTTAACGCCAACCCTAAAATCAGCAGACTAGTTTGCATCTTAATACGCCCCTTAATTCAACCGACCACCAGGTGGTCGGTTGACCCCTAAATTAATGATTCCCCGTTTATTAGTTTACCGGATTTGGTTGCTAAGCGCAAAAAGCCGTGGTCATCAAGTTATTCAAGCGGAAGTTATCAGCAGTCATGCCCCGTTCACGACTACCTCATCCCCCTCGATTCGTATCTAAACTCACTCTACCGTCCCTTTATTGTATTTTCGCAAAGAACCTGTAAAGATTGTGTGTAATCAGCCTTGATTCAATTATTAATCATTAAATTTAATGATTAATAAAAGGGTCCGGAACAAAAGTTCCGGACCCTTTTATGTCTCTAACTATCTGGCTGGAGATAGCCAGTCACTGACTAACTGCTTCTCTAGCCTGCAAGCTTTTTGCCTTACTGAACCTTGGCAATCTTGCCTTGTTCAATATACACACTCAAGATCGCAATATCAGCTGGGTTAACCCCACTGATCCGACTAGCCTGAGCCAACGTTTCTGGTTGGATTTTCTTCAACTTCTGGTGGGCCTCAGTCGCTAAGCCATCGATGGCGTCGTAGTCAATTTGGGCGGGGATGGCCTTGGCTTCCATCCGCTTTAACTTAGCAACGTTTTCTTCGGCCTTCTTAATGTAACCCGCATACTTCAAGGAAATCTCAATTTCCTCGATGATATGGCGGTCTAACGGCTGCTCTGGCGCATCAATAAACTGTAATAACGTCTGGTAGTCCACGTATGGCCGGCGCAGGAAAGCCGCCGCTAAGACACCATCTTGCAAGGGCTTATCGCCGTGACTTTCGACAAACGCATTGATCGCGTCGTTAGGCTTGATGCGAATCTGATTCAATCGGTCCAGTTCCGCCTGTAAAGTGGCCTTCTTCGCCAAGAAATCCGCATAGCGTTCATCACTAATTAACCCCAACTCATGCCCTTTGGCCGTTAGCCGGAGATCAGCGTTATCGTGCCGCAAAATTAAGCGATACTCAGCACGACTCGTTAACAACCGATAGGGTTCCTTGGTGCCCTTCGTAACCAAATCATCGACCATGACCCCGATATACGCGTCGGATCGTTTTAAGGTGAATCCAGGCTTACCCAAAGCCCGCAAGCCGGCATTGATACCCGCTAACAGACCTTGACCAGCGGCTTCTTCGTAACCCGACGTCCCGTTCGTTTGACCAGCCGTGAAGAGGTTCTTCAATGGCTTGGTTTCAAGCGTTGGTCGTAATTGGTAAGGCGAAACGACATCGTATTCAATGGCATATCCCGGCCGCATCATTTGCGCGTCTTCTAGGCCCTTGATGGAATGTAAAATCTTCTGCTGAACTTCTTCTGGCATGGATGTCGACAGACCCTGAACGTACCATTCATCAGTCTTACGGCCTTCTGGCTCCAAGAACAGTTGGTGCCGCGGCTTGTCCGCAAACCGCACAATCTTATCTTCAATCGATGGGCAATACCGTGGCCCTACGCCTTCGATGACCCCGGTAAACATCGGTGCCCGATCAAGGTTGGCTTTGATAATCTCATGCGTCTTTTCGTTGGTATACGTTAGCCAGCAAGACAACTGGTTTTTCAAGTCCAAATAGGCGCTGTCCGGTGTCGTAAAGCTAAAGTGGTTCGGTTCTACATCCCCCGGTTGTTCCTCAGTCTCATCGTAGTGAATCGTATTGCCGTCTACTCGTGGTGGAGTCCCAGTCTTGAACCGCTCCAAATCAAAGCCGTACTTGGGTAAGTTGGCCGTTAACTTGGTTGCTGGTTGTGAATTATTCGGACCAGAAGAGTACATCAGTTCACCGATAATAATCTTCCCTCGAGCCGCCGTACCGGCCGCAATGACCACGGCTTTGGCGCGGTAACGCGCTCCCGTATTGGTAATCACGCCTTGGCATTCCCCGTCTTCGACAATTAGGTCGTCCACGATTCCCTGACGCAACGTTAAGTTGGGTTCGCGTTCAATGGTGTGTTTCATTTCAGCATGGTAAGCGTGCTTATCTGCTTGGGCCCGCAATGCCCGCACCGCTGGACCCTTACCGGTGTTTAACATCCGCATCTGCACGTAGGTCTTATCAATGTTGCGGCCCATTTCGCCACCTAAAGCATCGATTTCGCGTACCACAATCCCCTTAGCTGGTCCCCCAACTGACGGGTTACATGGCATAAATGCGACCATATCAAGGTTAATCGTCATAAGTAATGTCCGATTTCCCATCCGCGCAGCCGCCAAAGCCGCTTCACTACCCGCGTGACCGGCACCCACGACAATGACGTCGTAGTCTTGCCCAGCGTATTCCTTTACTTCCGTCATGGTTCATTTCCCTCCATGCCTAACCGCATCGTACGGCTAAACGCTTTTAAATTTTTCGGTTTAACACCTGCTACGCCTATTTACCCAAACAAAACTGGCTAAATAACTGATCGAGTAACTCGTCTTGGTAACTATCCCCGGTAATCTCACCCAGTAAGTCCCAAGCCCGCGTCATATCAATTTGAACCAAATCGACCGGCATCCCGGCCGCAATCCCATTTTGCACATCGTCTAACGCTGCGCTCGCTTGATGCAAGAGCCCAATATGCCGGGCATTGGTGACCATCACCGTGTTTTGACTGGACTCAATGCCCTCATCAAAGAACAAGTGAGCGATGGTTTCTTCCAATTGGTCCATCCCGGTACTTTGTAAAATGGACGTCTCAATAATGGGACTATCGCCGGCTACTTGCCGCACCGCTGCGAGATCCAACTGTAGCGGTAAGTCCGTCTTATTCAGAATTAAGATTCGCTGCGTATCCTTAGTGGCTGTCAATAAGGCTTCATCTTCCGCTGTCAGGGGTTCGCTAGCATTAAGCACTAACATCACCAAATCAGCCGTGTTAATGGCCTTACGCGAGCGCTCAACCCCAATTTTTTCAACCTTATCTGCCGTATCGCGAATACCGGCGGTGTCGATGAGCTTCAAAGGAACGCCCTTGACGTTGACGTATTCTTCAATCACGTCTCGCGTGGTCCCAGCCACATCCGTTACAATCGCCTTATCTTCGTGCAAGAGATGATTCAATAAACTACTCTTCCCCACGTTGGGCCGTCCAACAATTGCCGTTGCCAGTCCCTCACGCAACACTTTGCCTTGCTTGGCTGTAGCTAACAACGTTTTAATCTGTTGCTTGACCTCGTGGGCCTTCTCCAGCAGCATTTTAGTGGTCATGGTTTCAACGTCATCATACTCGGGATAGTCGATATTAACTTCCACTTGGGCCAACGCATCGAGGATATCTTGCCGTAAGTTTCGAATCAATTTAGACAAATCACCATCTAATTGGTCTAAAGCCACCTTCATTGACTTGTCGGTTTTAGCCCGAATTAAATCCATAACCGATTCCGCTTGGGTTAGATCAATTCGGCCATTGAGAAAGGCCCGCTTAGTGTATTCACCGGGTTCAGCTAACCGCGCGCCGTAACTCAAACACAGTTGTAAGATGCGATTCGTTGCCACGATCCCACCGTGACAGTTAATCTCAATAATATCTTCTTTGGTGTAGGTCTTGGGTGCCCGCATGACGGTCACCATCACCTCATCGACTTCATCACCCGTTTCCGGGTCCAAAATGTGCCCATAATGAATCGTATGGCTGCCAACTTGGGTTAAATCTGCCCCCTTAAAGAGCTTAGCGGCAACTTGAAAGACCTCTTCACCGCTCAAACGAATGATGGAAATACCCCCCTCACCAGGCGGCGTTGAAATTGCTGCAATCGTATCAAATTCTGTTGTGGTGACTGCCATGAGCCATCCTCCTTTTTTCTTCTGTCGGTTCTTATCAGGTCATTGACCCAGTCAAACATACCGGGCGTACCATTTAATGCCATAAAAAAAAGCACCTACTCCACGCCACCTAACAAGGGCGCGGATAAAGTACTTTCACTACTTTATCGGAAACATGATAAGAATGATTGTCTCAACTATAAGGGCATTCGCCCCATTTGTCAAACGAAACCTAAACCGGTTGAATGACCACTGCGCGGTGTGGTTCCTTGCCCGCTGAATAAGTCGTGACGTATTGATTTTTTGCGAGTACAGCATGAATTTGCTTCCGCTCAAATGACGGCATCGGGTCCAAATAAATCGGCTTACCTGAGGCGACGACTTCGCGCGCCGTATTATCTGCTAGCCGGCTTAACGTCGCGGCCCGCCGTTCCCGATACCCCGCCACGTCAAGTTCAATCTCAACGTGGGCGGCGCCGTGATGGTTCAAATATAACTGGGCTAAGCTCTGTAGCGCATTAATGGTGCGCCCGTGCTTGCCAATCAACAAGCCTTCCTTATCGGTGGTGAAGGCCAACCGAATTTGGCGATGAGCGCTACTCTCAAGGTCGAGAGTGGCATCAATCCCTAACTGATCCACGATGGTGGCTAAATAGTCCTGGACACCCTCTATGGCCGCCTGACGTTGTTGTCGGCGCTCGGCTGGACTAACGCTGAGCTCAGCTGCGGCTGGTTCACTAGGCGCAGCTGCTTCCGCAGCCGCTTTGACCGGTGCTGCACTCGACGCCAGGTTTGTCGCTGATACTGGGGTTGAACTAGCCGCTGGCGTCATCGCTTTTAAGACCACGTCAACCTGCGCGTCACGGTGGCCAATTCCCAACCAACCCTTACGCGGCGTTGCAACCACCGTTACCGTCACCTGTTCGCGTGGCGCATTTAGCGTAGCTAGCCCAGCTGCGGTCGCTGCTTCAATTGTCTTCCCCGTAAAGATTGTCATCATCAATTCCTCCAGTATCATTTCACGTATCGTTCCGGTGTCCACTACGGACAATGCGTGTTTAGTATACCATGAATCCCCGATCAAGCCACTGGTTTCCGCCGCGCAGACACCACGGTTCTGCCTAAAATTAGCCAAAGAAAAACGCGCTAGCCTGCGCCAGCGCGTTAAAATGCATTTATGTTTAGGTTACTTACGTTTACTTTGCTTGGCCCGCCGAATTGCTTTCTTAACGGTACGGTCATGCTGTGCCTTTTCCTTTTCCTTCGCATCCCGTTCCGCTTGAATCTTCCACGGATTTTGGATAAGAAGGGTTTGACCAACTTGGAAAACGTAGGAAACAGTCCAGTAAAGTGACAATGACGACGCCACGTTCATCGCGGTGAAGAACACCACAACGGGCATACCGACAATCATCATCGTGTTCATGGAGTTGGTCTCTGGTGCCGATTTAGTCGTCAACCACGAACTCAAGAACGTGGCCAAAGCAGCTAAGATTGGCAGAATGAAGTACGGGTCCTTGTGACCTAATTGTAACCACAAGAAGGTCCCTGACCGCAAGACAGCTGTCCGCCAGATGGCTTGATACAGCGCCCAGATGATTGGTAATTGCACCAAGGCTGGTAAACAGCCCATCATCGGGTTAATGCCGGCTTCGGAGTACAGCTTTTGCTGTTCTGCCTGCAGCTTTTGCATCGTTTCACGGTCTTTAGACGAGTACTTCTTTTGTAAAGCCTTTAATTGGGGCTGAACTTCCTGAGTTTTGCGCATACTGCGCGTTTGGAAGATCATCAGTGGCATCAGGATCACCCGGATAATAATGGTGAAGGCAATGATACCAACACCATAACTACCGCCGAACAAGTGTGCCAACCAGATAATCGCCCGCGAGAAGTTCAAGACGATCAAGCCGTCCCAAATCCCGGTACTTTGATTGGTGATTGGTTTGTTGCTACAAGCGGAGAGGATGAACACTAAACTCACAATGCCCAGCATAAGTAGGGTACGTTTGTACTTTTTCACGTTTATTCCTCGCTATAATCGGAATCCAGCAGTTTTGCCAGCTTCAAGACATGAACCAAGCTACGTTTCGCATCGGTCATGGAAATACCATCAGCGCGGGGCCGAGCAATGACGAGAAAATCCACATCTTGTTTCAGATGAGGCTTTAACTCAAGCAAGCTCTGGCGAATCCGACGCTTCACCCAGTTACGGTGAACGGCGTTACCAATCTTCTTACCGACGGAAATGCCCACTCGGAAATGCGGTTGTTGTGGCTTTTCCATTGAGTACACCACGAATTGCCGGTTAGCGACTGAATTCCTGGTTTCAAAGACCTGCTGAAATTCCGCTTCTTTCTTAATGCGGTAAGATTTTCGCATGGTGCATCTCCAAAATTCTCACGATTTGTGAACAGTCCGCGCGGGATTGGGGTTCCAGTCCCCCCGCAGATAAAATAAAAAGACCACTGAACCATCAGCGGCCTATGCAGACAATACTTTACGTCCTTTTTGACGTCGACGTGCTAATACCTGACGGCCATTGCTAGTGCTCATCCGCTTGCGGAAGCCGTGTACACGTGAACGGTGACGTTTCTTTGGTTGGTAAGTGCGCTTCATTACATTGCCACCTCCTCAATATATTTTTGTAAGTTCTATCTGAATCAAGTTCAGACATACTAAATGCATTTCCTGAACATATTAGCATAAAAATCGCTAGATTGAAACAAGAACTTTGGTTTTCCAGAAAAAACTTGTCCCCGGTTAAATTTGTTTCATGCACTTTGCTTGTGGATAACTCTAAAATTGGAAACGGGTTATTCCGAACTTGCTAACCGAGTTATCCACTGTTCCACAAGCTGTTTATTTTAAAAATTACGTTCTTGTTAATTCTGTGGATAACTTGTGAAACACTTGATATAATAACATTTTTAGTCAACACACTCTTGTGGATAACTCAATTGGAAAGAAACTATCCACAGATTCTCCATTCCCTGTGGATAACTCAATCCACTTGTTGTGAAACAATTATGCACAGCTCAGAATAACCTGTGGAAAACTTTTTTTCTTCATGCTACACTAGATTTACGTTTTCGTTTAAGGGGCCTCGTGCGCCCAAACGAAATTAGGACGTAAACTAAAATAGGGGGAAACATCAGTGCCAGACATGTTAACTTTGTGGACTGATATTAAAGCGTTGTTTGAGGAAAACAACTCGAAGACAGCCTACGCGACTTGGATTGAAACCGCCAAGCCGATTGCCTTAGATGGCAACAAATTAACGTTGGAACTCCCATCACCCCTGCATCGTGATTACTGGACCCATCAACACCTGGACCAGCAATTGGTAGAATACGCATACCAAGCCGCTCACGAAGATATTCAACCCGTGTTGATTCTCGAAAATGAACGTCAGCAACAGGCCACCTTAAAAGCCAAAACCGCACCCGTTGCGGCTGGCGAACCGGTTGAACCGACACCCACGTTTATGAAAGAGACGGCGTTGAATTCCCGCTACACATTTGACACCTTTGTCATCGGAAAAGGCAACCAAATGGCCCATGCTGCGGCCTTGGTGGTCTCTGAAGAACCCGGCGTGATGTACAATCCGCTCTTCTTCTATGGTGGCGTTGGTCTGGGCAAGACCCACTTGATGCACGCGATTGGCAACAAAATGTTAGAAGATCGCCCCGACACCAAAGTTAAATACGTGACTAGCGAAGCCTTCACGAATGACTTTATTAATGCGATTCAAACTCGGACGCAGGAGCAGTTTAGACAGGAGTATCGTAACGTTGATCTGCTGCTGGTCGATGATATTCAGTTCTTCGCTAATAAGGAAGGAACCCAAGAGGAGTTCTTCCATACTTTTAATGCGCTCTATGATGATGGTAAACAAATCGTGCTCACCTCAGATCGCTTACCCAACGAGATTCCCAAGCTGCAAGACCGGTTAGTCTCTCGGTTTGCTTGGGGATTATCCGTTGATATCACACCGCCAGACCTCGAAACACGAATTGCTATTTTACGGAACAAAGCCGACGCCGATCAAATCGGCATCCCCGACGATACATTAAGCTATATCGCGGGCCAAATCGACTCTAACGTCCGTGAATTAGAGGGGGCTTTAGCCCGCGTTCAGGCTTATTCGCAACTCATGCACCAACCAATTGCCACGGATTTAGCTGCTGAGGCGCTCAAGAGTCTGAACCTCGCCAATGCTAGTGACGCCGTGACCATTCCGGTGATTCAAGACCGCGTCGCTAAGTATTTTGACGTGTCGCTCAAGGATCTTAAAGGAAAGAAACGCAAGAAAGCCATCGTTATGCCGCGCCAAATCGCGATGTACCTCTCCCGTGAATTAACGGAAGCCTCACTGCCACGGATTGGCAACGAATTTGGTGGCAAGGATCATACCACGGTGATTCACGCTTACGATAAAATTACGGAATCCCTTAAAACGGATCCACAACTTCAAAAAGATATCGACAGCCTCAAAGATGACTTACGCCGTTAATCAGCGATCGCCACGGATCACACGGTTAAAAATGACCAGCCCCGTGACGATCTTTTGGTGACTAATTGCGGTATGATACGAGTAGGTCAGTCAACGGGTGTGGATAAATAACGGCAACCATCAAAGTTTTCCACAAGTTATCCACAGGTGGAAAACCGCGGTTGTTTGCTAGTTTCTCAAAGTTATCCACATAATTCACCGCTCTACTACGGCTACTGTTTTTTCTTTTAATTAAGTTAATCAACGCACCTAGAAAAGGAGAGTCTGTTATGAAATTTACCATCAACCGGGCAGCCTTCATTAAGGAACTCAACAACGTCTCCCGGGCAATCTCATCTAAAACTACTATTCCCATTTTGACTGGTTTAAAAATTGTGGCCAGTGACGCGGGGCTCTTATTAACGGGTTCCAATGCGGACATTTCAATTGAAACGTTAATTCGCGCGGACAATCCGGATGTCGGCTTAACCATTGATGAACCGGGCTCGATCGTCCTAACAGCCCGTTTCTTTAGCGAAATCGTTAAGCGACTTCCCGAAAAGGAAATGACGGTTGAAGTCAAAGACGGGTTCCAAACCGAAATTACGTCTGGCGCTGCTGCCTTTAACATCAACGGACAAGACGCCAATAATTATCCTCATTTACCGGAAATTGATGCGGCTGATTCAGTTGTTTTATCTGGCGCCGTTTTCAAGGAACTCATTAGTCAAACCGTCATTGCGGTTTCTAATCAGGAAAGTCGACCAATCTTGACGGGGATTCACTTTGTCTTAAATGACAACCAATTTTTAGCCGTCGCCACAGATAGTCACCGATTAAGCCAACGACAAATTGAATTGCCAACACCTAGTGAGGCGTCATTTGATGTCATTATCCCCGGGAAGAGTCTGACCGAACTATCCCGGATGATTGGGGATGACGATGCGGATGTGAAGATGCAGTTCTCCGAAAATCAAGTGCTCTTCTTGTTGGGTGACACCTCGTTTTACTCACGACTCCTAGAGGGGAACTATCCAGACACCTCGCGGCTGATTCCTAAAGAATCATCTACGACGGTTGAATTCGAAGCCCCTGAGTTATTAGCAGCAGTGGAACGGGCCTCTCTGTTATCCCATGAATCGCGGAACAACGTGGTCAAGCTCACGTTAACGCCAACTGATCACCAAGTCACAATCTTCAGTAACTCACCGGATGTCGGGAATGTTGAAGAAGAGTTAGCGCCCAAAGAAATTGACGGGGAGCCGTTAGAAATTTCCTTCAACCCTGATTATATGAAGGACGCCCTACATTCCTTTGGTCAAGCCACGATTCGCGTTGCCTTTACCTCAGCTTTGCGGCCATTTACATTGGTGCCAACGGAAGATACCAGTAATTTCATTCAGTTAATTACACCAGTGCGGACGTTCTAGAAAATTTCACAAGCAATTTCACAAGCAGAATTCACAAACTTTGTGAGGCAAAAAACGCCGCGGTAATCAGCGCCTAAATGGTCGCTGGTGCTGCGGCGTTTTTTGTGGTGTAGTCTTGGTTAGCAGCCGCTAGATTCCGACTGAGGAAATCAGGAAATTTCGGCGACCCATCAATTAGTTGCGTGCGCAAAAACCAAGCCATCAGCGATTGGGGTGGTTAGCGCCAGAAAAAAACGCCAAAAATGAGTGATTTCCGCCATAATGGCGCTATTTTTAATTCTCAGCAGATTTACCGGCTTTTTACCAAAAATATCAAAAGGCCCTTAAATCGGCTGAGACGCTAAAAATAAGGTAGTCAATCTGTACCTTTTCATGAAAAAGCGGTATAATATAAGAGAAGAAAATTAAGGGGTGAAATTGTGAAAAAAGAAGTTCTCATTGAGACGCCCTACATCACTTTAGGCCAGTTACTCAAGGAAGAATCCGTTATCAGTACTGGCGGTCAAGCCAAATGGTATTTGCAAGAAAACACCGTAAATATCAATGACGAGCCGGATAATCGGCGGGGCCGCAAGCTGTATCCTGGTGATACAGTGGCAGTACCAGAGGCAGGATTATTTTTTATACGCTCAAAGCAGGGTGAATAATGTATTTGCAAGAGTTGCAGCTGCAGCAATTTCGGAACTATCCGACGGCTAAGTTAACGTTTGGACAGGGCATTAATGTCTTGTTAGGCGAAAATGCTCAGGGAAAAACCAATCTATTAGAGGCCATCTATGTACTCGCGTTGACCCGTAGCCATCGGACAGCCAATGACCATGATTTGGTTAATTGGCAAGCGAAGACGGCTAAGGTTAGTGGTCGGGTTGTTAAGGCTGCCGGGACCGTACCCTTGGAGCTGACTTTTTCTCGGCAAGGTAAACGCGCGCGCGTCAATCATTTGGAGCAGGCCCGTTTGTCACAATATGTCGGTCAGCTCAACGTGATTTTATTTGCGCCCGAAGATTTAGCCATTGTGAAAGGCGCGCCGACAGTTCGGCGGCGTTTTATGGATATGGAGTTCGGCCAAATGAATCCGCGTTACCTATACAACCTGAGCCAGTACCGGACGCTACTTAAGCAACGTAACCGCTACTTAAAAGATCTCCAACACAAGCAGAATAAGGATCTCTTGTTTTTGTCGGTGTTGTCAGATCAGTTAGCGGCATTCGGTGCCGAAATTATTGCCCAACGGTTGGCAATGCTGCAAAAGTTGGAACATTGGGCGCAGGCGATTCACGGGGAGATTTCGCAGCAACGAGAAGAATTGACGTTTCATTACGCCACTCAAGTTGCGGATGATCAGCTAACCGATGTGCCCACCATCACGGCGGCCTTGTCGGCACTGTATGCCAAGCAGCAAGACAAGGAACTTTACCAGGGCACGACACTGGTGGGTCCCCACCGTGACGATTTGCATTTTCAGGTCAATGGTAAAAATGTGCAGACGTTCGGGTCGCAAGGTCAACAACGAACGACCGCGTTGAGCGTGAAATTGGCTGAAATTGATTTGATGAAAGAAGAGACCGGCGAATACCCGGTCTTATTACTTGATGATGTGCTTTCAGAATTGGATGATGCGCGCCAGACACATTTATTGACCGCCATTCAAGACAAGGTACAGACGTTTATTACCACCACCAGTTTGAGTGGGATTACCCGCCAACTGATTAAGGACCCAACCATTTTTCATGTGGCCGAGGGAACTGTGGTGGCCGACGCGGTGGACAGCGATGACCCCGCAGCATCAAAGGAGGATTAGGCAGTGGCAGACGAAAAAGAAACCAAAGCGCAACAAGCTCGTGAGTATGACGCCAGTCAAATTCAAGTCTTGGAAGGTTTGGAAGCGGTCCGGAAACGGCCCGGGATGTACATTGGCTCGACGAGTTCCCAAGGGTTACACCATTTAGTTTGGGAAATTGTCGATAACGGGATTGATGAGGCCTTAGCGGGCTTTGCCGATGAAATTCACGTGACGGTCAATCAAGATAACAGTATTACCGTTACTGATAATGGTCGGGGGATTCCAGTTGATATCCAAAAGAAGACGGGGAAACCCGCGCTGGAAACCGTCTACACCATCTTGCATGCCGGTGGTAAATTCGGCGGTGGCGGATATAAAGTTTCCGGTGGTCTCCACGGGGTGGGGGCATCGGTCGTTAATGCGCTGTCTACCGACTTGGAAGTTCAGGTCATTCGTGGCGGGAAAAAGTATGCCATCGCCTTTGACCATGGTCATGTGAAGACGCCAATGCACGTGATTGAAGAGGGTCTACCACAAGATCAGCACGGAACGATCGTGCACTTCTTGCCAGATCCAGATATTTTCCGAGAAACGACCGTCTTTGATATTAAGACATTGACGACGCGGATTCGGGAACTGGCTTTCTTAAACAAAGGCTTGCGGATTACTATTCGTGATGAACGTCCGGAAAAGCCAACGGAAGAAGATTTCCTTTACGAAGGCGGTATCCGGCATTACGTAGACTATTTGAACGAAAACAAAGAAACGTTATTTGAACCGCCAATTTACGTGGAAGGGCAAGAAAACGGTATTACGGTGGAAGTCGCGTTGCAATACACGGACGACTACCACAATAACCTCTTAACTTTCACCAACAACATCCACACCTATGAAGGTGGGACCCATGAAGAAGGGTTCAAACGGGCGTTGACGCGGGTTGTGAACGATTATGCCCGGCAAAACAAGTTGATGAAAGATAACGAAGCCAACTTGACCGGGGATGATGTCCGTGAAGGGTTGACAGCTGTAGTTTCCGTGAAGCATCCGGATCCGCAATTTGAAGGTCAAACGAAGACCAAATTAGGGAACTCTGATGCCCGCACGGCTGTCGATCACACCTTTGCTGACCACTTTATGCGGTTCATGATGGAACATCCAGATGTCGCCCGGAAGATTGTGGACAAAGGGACGCTGGCGTCTAAAGCACGGGTTGCTGCTAAACGGGCCCGTGAAGTGACGCGGAAGAAGAGCGGCCTGGAAATCAGCAATTTACCTGGTAAGTTAGCTGATAACACGTCTAAAGATCCCGAAATCTCTGAACTCTTTATCGTCGAAGGGGATTCTGCTGGTGGGTCAGCCAAGCAAGGTCGTTCGCGGCTGACGCAGGCCATTCTGCCAATTCGGGGGAAGATTTTAAACGTGGAAAAGGCGTCGATGGATCGGATCTTAGCAAACGAAGAAATTCGGTCACTCTTTACGGCTATGGGAACGGGTTTTGGTAATGACTTTGATGTGTCTAAGGCTAATTACCACAAGCTTATTTTGATGACCGATGCCGATGTCGATGGCGCGCACATTCGGACGCTGTTGTTGACGCTGGTTTACCGCTACATGCGGCCATTATTGGATGCTGGCTTTGTCTATATTGCCTGCCCACCACTTTATCGGGTTCGCCAGGGTAAGATGCAACGGTACTTGGATTCTGATGAAGAATTAAAGGATCTGTTGGGGCAATTGCCACCATCACCAAAACCACAAATCCAACGGTATAAAGGGTTAGGGGAAATGGACGCGGAACAATTGTGGGAAACGACCATGAACCCAGAAAACCGGCGACTCTTGCGGGTTGATGCGCAAGATGCTATCAATGCCGATCAAGTCTTTACGATGTTGATGGGCGATAAGGTGGCCCCACGGCGTGAGTTTATCGAAAATAACGCCACGTTTGCCGAACTGGATGTTTAGTTAAGAACGGAGGGTAACTAGTTGGCTGATCAAGATTATTTAGGCCGAGTCACTGACGTTGACCTGTCACAAACTATGCGGACATCTTTCTTGGATTACGCGATGAGTGTCATTGTGCAACGGGCCTTACCGGATGTGCGGGATGGATTAAAGCCAGTCCACCGCCGGATTTTATATGATATGCAAGAATTGGGGATCACCCCTGATAAGCCATTCCGGAAATCTGCCCGGATGGTTGGGGACGTCCTCGGGAAGTATCACCCCCATGGTGATTCAGCCGTCTATGAATCCATGGTGCGGATGGCGCAAGACTTCTCGTATCGCTACATGTTGGTCGACGGCCATGGGAACTTTGGGTCCGTCGATGGAGATGGTGCCGCCGCTATGCGGTATACCGAAGCGCGGCTGAGCAAGATCGCGATGGAAATGTTACGCGATATCAACAAGGACACGATTGATTTTCAAGATAACTATGATGGTAGTGAACGTGAACCCGTGGTCTTACCGTCACGGTTCCCCAACCTGTTGGTTAACGGGGCTTCAGGGATTGCGGTCGGGATGGCAACGAACATTCCGCCGCATAACTTAACGGAAGTCATCAGTGCCTTGCACATTTTGATGAAGAATCCAGATGCCAGCTTGGCTGATTTGATGGAAGCTTTGCCAGGACCAGACTTTCCCACTGGTGGGATTGTTATGGGTAAAGCGGCTATTCGGCGGGCTTACGAGACCGGTAAGGGCACCATTACCTTGCGGGCCAAGGTGGACATTGAAGAAGAAAAGAATGGCAAACAACGGATCGTGGCAACGGAAATTCCGTACATGGTCAACAAAGCCAAATTGATTGAACGAATCGCCGAATTGGCGCGAGATAAGCGAATTGAAGGCATTACTGATGTCAACGATGAAACCGACCGGACTGGGATGCGGATTGTGATTGATGTTCGGCGGGATGCCAGTGCCGAAGTCATCTTGAACAATTTGTATAAGATGACGTTGATGCAGACCTCTTTTGGGATCAATATGTTGGCCATCGTCAACGGTGCGCCCAAGGTTCTGGGGCTCAAAGCCATCTTGCAATACTATTTGGAATTCCAGTTGGAAGTTATCCGCCGGCGGACTGAGTTTGATTTGCGTAAGGCCGAAGCCCGGGCTCACATCCTGGAAGGGTTGCGGATCGCGCTGGACCACATTGATGAAATCATTACGATTATTCGTCAATCGCAAACGGCTGACGTTGCTAAGCAAGAACTGATTACGCGTTTCAGCCTGTCTGACAAACAATCACAAGCCATTTTGGATATGCGATTGGTTCGTCTGACCGGTTTGGAACGGGAAAAGGTTGAAAAAGAATACGCGGACGTGATGGCTAACATCAAGGACTACAAGGAAATCTTGGCGTCTAAAGAACGGCAACAAGCCATCATTTACGAAGAATTATTGGAAATTCAAAACAAGTTTGGGGACGATCGGCGAACTGAATTGATGGTCGGCGAAGTTCTCAGCTTGGAAGATGAAGACTTAATCGCTGAAGAAGACGTTGTGGTGTCATTGACGCACAATGGCTACATCAAGCGGTTACCAACGTCTGAATTCAAGGCCCAAAACCGTGGTGGTAAAGGGGTTCAAGGCATGGGCGTTCACGATGATGATTTCATCGAACACCTGGTGGCGACGTCCACGCATGACATGCTTCTGTTCTTCACGAACACCGGGAAGGTCTACCGGATGAAGGGGTATGAAATCCCTGAATACGGTCGGACGGCCAAGGGAATTCCGGTGATTAACCTACTGGGCATCAACAATAATGAACACGTTCAGGCCGTCATTAACGTCGCTAACCCTGGCGAAAATGATAACCGGGATCTGTTCTTTACGACGGTGCAAGGGACGGTTAAACGGACACCAGTGGACGAATTTGCTAATATCCGGAGTAATGGTCTCAAAGCCATTAACCTGAAAGAAGACGATGAATTGATTGATGTCGACATTATTAATGCCGATGCCAATATGATTATCGGAACGCATTTAGGTTACGCAGTGAGCTTTGCGGCTACCGACGTCCGCTCGATGGGCCGTTCGGCTACCGGGGTTCGCGGGATTCGTTTGCGCGAACACGATTACGTGATTGGCGCGAGTGTCTTGAAGCCTGACAGTAAAGTGTTTGTCATCTCCGAAAAGGGCTATGGGAAACAAACGGCCGCTGCTGAATACCCAATTAAGGGCCGTGGCGGTAAAGGGATCAAGACGGTGAATGTCTCGACTAAGAACGGGCCATTAGCTGGTTTGACGACTTTAGATGGTGACGAAGATATTATGTTAGTCACCAATAAAGGGGTCATGATTCGCTTTAGCGCATCTGACGTGTCTGAAACGGGTCGGGCAACCTTAGGGGTTCACCTGATTCGTTTAGCTGATGATACTGCTGTGGCCACCATGGCGAAGGTCGCTAAGGAAGACGAAACGGCTGACGAAGCACCAGTAGTTGATGGCGAAACACCGGCCACAACTGATGGGCCAGTCGTCCCTGAATCAGACGATCCAACTGAAGCTTAATTAATAGTGAAACGTGGGACTTTGCCAAAAGCTGGCAGAGTCCTTTTTTTGGTTTTCATTCTTTTGGTTTAGTGTGACTAAGTCAGGCACTTTTAGACGTGCTTGTCCGCCCGCTGGTCGTAGCAAATGGGCTGGAACGTACCGGACACGACTTTAAGCCAAGCAGATCACTTGTCTTAAAGGTCGGTCTTATCCTAAGCGCGCTAAAAACGCGCGCCAAGGATAACGACGGTACTGAGCCCTTTTGCCGCTTCCCGTCGGGCTACTGGAGTGTGGTGTGGTCACGTTGGTTGGTCCAACTATGACCATTACTGCAGAAACGTTGAATGGTGCTAGTTTGAAGCCACATTGACTGTTGCCGAGGTGATAATTATCCGTGGTTGTAACTGTCATTAATCAGTATGAGCCTGGAAGTCACGTGTCTGGAAGGCGGCCAGACAAGGCTAATTCGCACAGCAGTGAGCGGCTTTTACTTTTTTTAAATCAAAAATGCTCACGGGGGACGTAATCCGGAACTACCTATGTAACGTCAGCCCCGCCGTCGGTCGGCCCCGATTTGCTTAACTTTTAAATCTATGCTATACTACTAGCTTGTGAGTATCTGGCTTACGCTAGTGTCTCTCCTTGCTCCCACATTGCAGTGGGGGCCTGAAGTCCATAAGGAGGTGTAACATTCATGGAAACTACTAAATACGAAATCACCTACATCATTCGTCCAGATCTTGATGATGCTGCTAAGACCGCTTTGGTTGAACGCTTCGACAAGATTTTGACGGACAACGGTGCAGAATTGATCAACTCGAAAGACTGGTCAAAGCGTCGGTTCGCTTATGAAATTGGTGGCTTTAACGAAGGTATCTACCACGTTATCACGTTAAACGCAACTGATGACAAAGGTTTGAACGAATTCGACCGTTTAGCTAAGATCAATGACAGCATTTTACGTCACATGATCGTTAAGCGCGAAGACTAATTTTAAACTTAAACTGAGAGGAGTTATTCAGCAATGATCAACCGAGTAGTACTTACTGGCCGACTAACACGGGATGTTGACTTACGCTACACCCAAGGCGGTGCTGCTGTAGCCACCTTCACGCTGGCCGTTGATCGGCGGTTCACCAACCAACAAGGTGAACGAGAAGCTGATTTCGTAAGTTGCGTCATTTGGCGCAAGTCCGCGGAAAACTTTGCCAACTTCTTCCACAAGGGTTCCCTTGTCGGTATTGAAGGACGCATCCAGACCCGGAATTACGAAAATCAACAGGGCCAACGGGTTTACGTCACCGAAGTGGTTGTCGAGAACTTTTCGTTCTTGGAACCCCGTTCTCGTAACGAGAACAACGGTGGTGGAAACTACAATGGCGGCTCCATGAATAATAATGCTCCTCAAAATCAGAATCAAAATGCCAATCCATACACGAGTGGGAATCCAGCTCCGGCTGCGCCTTCTCAAGGTATGGCCCCGAATTCTGGAAGTAACAATCAGAACAGTAATGCGAACAACAATGCAGCTGATCCGTTTGCCAATTCTGGCGATTCCATTGACATTTCCGATGATGATTTACCGTTCTAATATCTAAAATACGAGGAGGGAATTTCTCATGGCAGGACAACGTCGTGGCGGCCGTCGCCGTCGTAAGGTTGACTTTATTGCAGCCAACCACATCGAATACATTGATTACAAAGACACTGACTTATTACGTCGGTTCATCTCTGAACGAGGTAAGATCTTACATCGCCGGGTAACTGGTACGAGTGCCAAGAACCAACGTAAGTTAACTATTGCTATCAAGCGTTCACGGATCATGGGCTTAATGCCATTCGTTAGCGAAGAGTAGTCTAAATGACGACTGACCTTTTGGGTTGGTCGTTTTTTTTATGTTCCACGTTTACTGAGATTGAAACGGTAATAACTGTTTCACGTGAAACAATTAAAATCCCCGTATCGTCAGTTGATGACGGTACGGGGATTAGTCGTTGCAATTAGAATTCACGTTTTCCACTTAAGTAGACGTGCTTGTCCGCCTGTTGGACGTTGGCTGTGTCTGCTAGTGGATCAGCGGCCAAGACCTGAAAGTCCGCGAATTTGCCCACTTCCAGGGTGCCGTAGTCGTCAGCGACACCTAACAACGCGGCAGAATTCAAGCTAGAGCACTGATAGGCTTGTGCGGGAGTCATGCCCAGCTTGGTCAGTAAACCAAACTCAGCTGGAGTTAAGTCAAAACCGTTGAACGGCGTACCCGCATCGGTGCCACAGGTGAATTTAACGCCTAGTTGGTAGGCGTGCCGTAAATTAACGTACGTATCGTCGAGTGCATCGGCAGCTTTTTTGACTTCCCAGTCTGGCAGTTGTCCCTTACCAAATTCTGGAATAGTCCATTCGGCAATCAGGGTGGGTGTGAGGTAAGTGCCTTGGGCCACCATCTGTTTGGCTTCGGCTTCAGTTACATAGAAGCCATGTTCAATGGAATCTACGCCGGCATCAAGTGCATTTTGAATGCCCGGGTTTCCTTCCGCGTGAGCCGCTACCAGTCGCCGCTTATGGTGGGCTTCTTCGACGGCTACGCGCATTTCCGCTACGGATAGTTGGGGGTCTTCCATGAAATCATTGGGCGTCATGACGCCCCCAGTCGCCATAACCTTGATCGTTTCAACGCCGTGTTTGAAGGCCGTTCTGACCGCCTTGCGCATTTCATCGGGTGAGTCAACGGCATGCCCCCCGTGCGGTGAATCGCCGTGACCGCCAGTCATGGAAAAAGCGCGGCCTGAAGCTAACAGATGGGGGGTGTGGGGGAGAAGGCCGCGTTGTTGTAATCGCTTGAGCTTCACATCAACATCGTAGTTGGTGCCGAGTTCGCGAACGTAGGTGACCCCGGATTTTAGTAGCGTTTGGAGATTTTCAAAGGCAAAGACGCCAGCTTCGGCTTCTGACTGTCCGGAATCGCCGCTAAAGGATTGCGGATCAAGTGTGACGTGGGTATGAACGTTGAAGAAGCCTGGCATGACATAGTGTTCGTGCAAATCAACTTGGTGGTCGGTAGCCTCCGGTGTTCCGTGTCCCCGGGCCGTTAACCGGCCAGTATTGTCGTCAACGGTAAACCAAGCAGCGGGCTGGTTGTGGTCAGTGGCACCATCGAATAAGGTAAAATTAAAAAATGTAGTTTGGGTCATAAATAAGTCCTCCTAAGTGAGACGTGACAGTTATTTCCAGTAAGCATATTGATACTTGGCTTCGTGTAGCAGGGTGTAGGTCAAGCCACCAACTTGGCTACTGATTAACTTGGCCTCAGACGGTTGGTACAGGGGGATATATCCCTTAACCGCCATCAGTCGCTTGTCGGCGGCCATTAAACCGTTATAGCGAGCCAGTCCGGTTTGACTATTGGCTTTCGTGAGTAACTGGTTAAAGGTCGTATCAGACCAATTGGTGAAATTAACCGAATTCCCCTTGGCAGCGAGGCTGAGAAAGTCTGCCGCATCCAGCCAACTGGTTGACCAACCGGTGAGATTTAATTCAAAATTAACAGCAAAATCGCGGGCCACGTGTTGGGCATGAGGGATTGCGGTGGTGGTAATGGTCAGGCCGGGTAAGGTTTTCTCCAATTCAGATTGGAGATATGTGCCGACTTTCTTATCGTCATCGGTATCATCGGTCAGCAGATTCAAGGTTGCCTTAGTCTGGCCCGTTTCTTTCAAGTATTTCTGCCAGTAGGTTTTGGCCTGTTGCTTATCTTGGGGTAGTAGATTACCGACTTGGGCCGCCATGTCCTGCCCTGTTTGTGGATTTTTTTGATCGCCAGTTGGTACCGCACTCAGGGCAGCCTTTGAGCCATCCTGTAAGACGGATTTAGTTAACTGTGAGCGGTTGATGGCGTCAGAAATGGCCTGACGTAAATTGGTGGAGTTGGTCGCCGTTTTTTTGCTGTTGACGTAGAGGTATTGGAGCCGGCCAGTTAAATGGGTGTGGAGGTTCTTGCTGTTACGGTTAGCCCGTACATAATTACCCGTAACGGTGGTCTCTTGGACCTTATCGGCGTTAAAGAGGTTAGCGGCGGTACTTTCGTCTTTAGTGACAGCTACCTTAACGCGGTTGATCTTAACGCTGTCAGCGTTCCAATAGTGGCGGTTTTTAACGTAAGACCAACTGGCATTACTCCCGGTCCAGCCAACTAGTTTATAGGCGCCGTTGCTGACAGTTTTAGCGGCACTAGTGCCATATTGAGCACCATATTTCTTCACCGCAGCTGTGTTTAGCGGGTAATACTCACTGGCGATAAGATCATTAAAGTAAGGTACCGCCTTGGTTAATTGAAACTGGAGCTTCGTTGAACTCAAGGCCTTAACGCCTAACTTGCTCGGGGCGGCCTTACCGGTTTGAACAGCCGTAAAGTTCTTAAAGGCCGATAACACACTGGCATATTGGGCCTTAGTCTTAGGATTCGCCATTCGTTGTAGCGACGTGACGAAGTCTTGGGCGGTCACCCGTTGACCATTCGCCCATTTCGCCTGCTTCTTCAGCGTAAACGTATAGGTTTTGCCATTATTCGTCGGCTTAACCATTTTGGTGGCAACCCCCGCGGTAATTTTACCGTTGCGATTATAGGTGTAGAGGCCCTCCATGGTTTGAAAAATCAGGCTACCACTATTGGTATCAGTAGATTTATTCGGATCAGCCGTGGCTGGTTCGCTGGCCAAGGTGACGTTTAAAGGCCGATTCTTATTGGTCGTATGACCCGCAGCATGACCGCAACCGCTCAATGAAGCGAGTAGTAGCAGGCCAACTGGTAAGGTCCAAACAAAATGTTTCATGTGAAACACCCTCCTAGTGCCAATTGATTAGAGGATTACGCGGAAAATAAAAAGCACCCCCACGGAAATAACTTCTCCGTAAGGGTGCTGTTCGCACGGTACCACCTTATTTTTTGCTACTCAAAAAGTAGCCTTATCTATGAACGGCGGACGACCTAAGAGATCGGAATTCAGCGCTAGGCTCGCTAAAGGACAATCCTGCCCGCGATTCACTGCATTGATAACGGATGCTTCCGGTGTAAACTTACTTAAATTCAGCTAACGGCTCCGAAGGGATGTTCGTCACCAGCACCTGTCCCCGCTCACACTAAACCGGGGTCGCTGAAGAGGTGGTTGGTCACTACTGGACTTCATCATCACTTTTTAATTTTCTAATCAATTGTTAATGATTATGAGTTTATCACCGATTGAAAAATTGTCAATGGCAAATTGAAGATTAGTTGAACGCGCCAGATTGCTAACTGGCTGATCAGAGAGATTACCCATTACTCACTAGATAGATAAGCTGGTAATCGGTGATGCCCAGATATCAGTTTTGCACAATCGAATAATATACGGTAAACTTCAGATCAGGGTAGGGAATTAAGCTTTACAGGAGGAGAAATACTATGAAAAAAGTGGTTACGGGATCATTAGTGTTAGGGGCGGTTATGGGTGGCCTGGCAGTTGTTCAAATGCCGCAACACGCTCAAGCAGCAACGTATCAAGTGAAGAAGTTAATGGGGTTTAGACAACCAACGTCTTATTATGCTAAAAGCGCCAAGAGCGGTTATTTATGGAATAAGTCTCATACAAAACGCCTGCATAACCTAAAAAATTATCCTAAAACGACTTGGTATGCGACAGCAAAGTATTCGATGAAGTCTGTTAGAAATAGTGGGACATATTTAAAGGTGACTAATGGGACTGGGAAAGCCAAGGGGTATGTATGGACGGGATATTTGAAAAAGGGGGTTAACCCAGCCAATCCGAATGGAACTCTGACAGATCCTTTTGGGGCGGCGATGAGCACGTACAATGTTGATGATAATCTGAACAAGCAGTTGCTGAATTTGTTTCCGGGAACAATTCCAGATGAACCATTACAACTTGCTGCTGACTTTATTTTTGCGAATGCAGGTGCTAATCCTGATGACTATACGAGTGTGATTGAAGAATTGGTAGGAGCTGAAAATGAACCTTCTGTATTCAGACTCTCTTCTGATAAACGGATACAGAAAAATCAGAATTTTTTGTCTTTTCAGCGAAATTCCTTAAAGGAAGAACTTGTCACAAAGCATAAAAAATTCACGAGTTTTAAGGGATATCGAATCGGTGCGTATGCTTTCCCTAAGCACGACAAACGGTACGGAGAGTCGATGATTCTTTTGCTCCCTTCAAATTAAGATCGCTAATTATGGCAATACAGATATGGACCCAAATCTCGTTAAAGTTCTGAGATTTAGGTCCATATTTTTAACGCGATAGTAACTACTCTTTAAGTCGAAATTGCGGAGCATTTTAGATCATACTAGCATACTGATCAGACTCACCTAAAACTGGCGCACACCACCGACATAGACGGCCTTATCCGCTTGGATTACTGCGGCCGTGTCAGCTAGTGGGTCGGCGCGGAGCACTTGGAAATCCGCGAATTTGCCGACCGTTAGCGTGCCGTAATCATCAGCGATACCCATGAGAGTAGCCGCATTAATGCTAGAACACTGATAGGCTTGCGCGGGGGTCAAGCCAATTTTCGCAAGAAATCCAAATTCTTCGGGGGTGCGCTCAAAGCCATTAAAGGGCGTACCCGCGTCGGTACCACAAGTGAATTTGACCCCAATTTTAAAGGCCTGGCTGAGGTTAAGATAGGTGTCGGCCATGGCATCAGCCGCCTTTTTAACTTCCCAGTCAGGAAGTTGGCCCTGTCCCTGATTGGCGACTGCCGCTTCGGCCACGAGCGTGGGGGTGAGGTAGGTACCCTGTTCAACCATCTGGTGGGCCTCATCGCTGTTGACGTAGAAGCCGTGTTCAATCGAGTCAACGCCAGCATTAAGGGCGTTTTGAATGCCCGGATTACCTTCAGCGTGGGCCGCCACGATGCGGCGTTTATGGTGGGCTTCTTCAACCGCAACGGCGATCTCAGCCGTGGAGAGCTGGGGGTCTTCCATGAAATCGTTGGGCGTCATGACACCACCGGTCGCCATGACCTTGATGCATTCAGCCCCACCTTTAAAAGCGGTGCGCACGGCCTTACGCATCTCGTCTTGCGAGTCGACCAGATAGGCAGCGTGGGGGCCGTCCCCGTGGCCCCCCGTCATCGAAAAGGCCCGGCCGGATGCCATCATGTGCGGCGTTTGGGGAAGTTTACCCTGACGCTGTAGGCGTTTGAGTTTGATATCAATATCGTAAGTCGTTCCGCATTCACGAATGTAGGTGACCCCGGACTTGAGAAGGGTCCGGAGATTTTCGTAGGCGAAGACCGCGGACTCCGTTTCCGAGCCACCGAAGTGCCCGCTAAAGGCATCAGGATCACTGGTGATGTGCGTATGGACGTTAATAAATCCGGGCATGACATATTGTCCGTGGAGATCGACAGTATCGGTTGTGTCGGTCGGGGTGCCGTGACCGATTGCGGTGATCCGCCCGGTGTCGTCAACCGTAAACCACGTATCGGTTTGATTCTGGTCGTTGGTACCATCAAAGAAATAACAGTTATAAAAAGTTGTTTGCGTCATAGATAAGTCCTCCTAAATAAATTATTTCCAATAAGCGTACTGGTATTGGGCATCGTTGAGTAGCGAGTAAGTTAGGCCCCCAACTTGCTTGCTAATTAATTTCGCTTCAGATGGCTGGTAGAGTGGGACGTAGCCTTTAACACGCATCAGATACTTATCCGCCTTAACCAACCCGTTATAACGGGCTTGGCCGCTTTGATTCTCAGCGCTCGTTAGGATTTGGTTGTATGTCTGGTCGTTCCAGTTGGTGAAGTTCACGGAATTACCTTTGGCGGCCAAGTCAAGATAGTCTGAGGCATCGAGCCAGTTGGTCGACCACCCAATGAGATTGATGTCAAAGTTACCAGCAAAGTCGCGGGATACGTGTTGGGCGTGGGGGATCTGCGTGAGCGTAATGGTCAGGCCCGGTAGATTCTTTTCCAAGACGGATTGTAAATAAGTCCCGACTTTCTTATCGTCATCACTATCATCGGTCAAGATACTCAAGGTCACCTTGGTTTTGCCGGTTTCCTTTAAGTACTTGTGCCAATAGCGTTTGGCCGTGCTGACGTTGTAAGTTAACAGATTACCCACCTCACTTGCCATATCCTTGCCAGTCTGCGGGTTGGTCTGATCACCGCGGGGAACGGCACTTAAAGCCGCCTTGGAGCCATCTTTGAGGACGGAGTTAGTCAATTGGTTACGGTCAATGGCGTAGGAGACAGCCTGACGGAGGTTTTCCGAGGCCGTCGTTTGGCGTTTACTGTTGAAGTACAGTAGATTCATCCGGCCAAGCAGGTGGGTGTGGAGTTGCTTGCTGTTACCATTTGCCCGGACATATTCGCCACTAACCGTGGTTTCTTGGATTTTACCAGCGTTAAATAAATTGGCTGCGGTCGTGGAATCTTTGGTGACCGCCATCTTGATTTGGTGAATCTTGACGTTTTGGGCATTCCAATAGTGAGGGTTCTTGACGTAACGCCAAGTGGAATTGCTGCCGGTCCAACCAACCAATTTGTAAGGGCCATTGCTCATTGCTCTGGCGGCATTTGTCCCGTATTTTGATCCATACTTTCGGACCGCCGCCGTATTAAGCGGGTAATACTTGCTGGCTACTAAGTCATTAAAGTAGGGCACGGCCTTGGTCAATTGAATTTGAAGCTTGGTCTTACTGAGTGCAGTGATGCCAAGTTTAGACGGCGCGAGTTTACCGTGCTGCACGGCGTTGTAATTCTTAAAGGCGGACAGGACGCTCGCGTATTGCGCTTTAGTGGTCGGGTCAGCCATTCGGCGAAGTGACGTCACGAAGTCTTGCGCCGTGACGCGTTGCCCGTTAGCCCACTTGGCAGTTTTCTTTAAGGTAAACGTGTAGGTCTTGCCATGGTTGGTGGGCTTCACCACTTTGGTTGCTACGCCTGGGATGATCTTATTGGATTTACTGTAGGTGTACAGTCCCTCCATGGTTTGGGCGATGACGCTGGCACTATTGGTGTCGGTGTCTTTGTTGGGGTCAACGGTGGCTGGCTCATCGGCCAAAGTCACGTTGAGCGTTTTATTTTGGTTAGCACTGGATTTACTACCACAGGCACTTAAGCCAGCGAGTAGCAGTAGGGTAATTGGAATCAGAGATACAAAACGTCGCATAAAATAGCCTCCTAGGCAAACGGTTAGAACAGAGCTGTCAGGGGAACGGCAAAAAGCGCCCTTACAGAAAAATTTCTCTGTAAGGGCGCTTGCGCACGGTACCACCTTAATTGGGACTCAATCGTGAACGGCGACACTCCTAGAAGGCCAAATGTCACGGGCTAGGTCCCGTTAGTTGGGCCAGGTCGCGATTCACTTGGGGATAACGGGGCCACCGGTCGGGCTTACTGTGAATTCAGCTGACAGTTCAGAAGGGAGTTTCCACCATTGTTCTTGACCCGCTTGCACTTAACCGGGCTCGCTAACAATGAGCAACAGGGGTACTAGTCTTCGTCATCACTTTTAAAATTCTAATCGTTTGTTAATGATTGCTAGTTTAGCATGCCTATTGAGAATGTCAACGAGAAATTTAATGAACAACGACCCAAAATGCAGCATACTAGGTATGTAGAGAACTTTTTAAAAACGAATTTGTGGGAGAGCCCCCGTTTGGTAACACTTAATGACTAATCAATGATTAGCGGAAAATGAGAATTTGACAACTGAAATGGGCGGTTAGTCAGCGGGCGATACCTCTAGGAGGCTTAAGAGTTCGTGTAACAAATCCGGATTGCTTAGTCCGCGCTGCTGGCGTTCGAAAGCGTACATTTCACTCTTGAGCATAGCGACTAGCATATCCGAGCGAAACACAATCGTCTGGGCTGACCAATCGGGATGTAAGGGGGTCAGCAACTTTTGGAAAAGATCTGTGAGTTGTTGGAATAAGGGGCTTTGGTAAAAATCTTGACCGGCTTGTGGCACCTCACTAATGGTGTTGAGCAATGCCTGATTAGCATCACGAAAGGCCAAGTAATCTGTTAAGACAGCTTTAAGCGTGGCTGGTGTGGGGGTCGTTTGTTTTATTTGGGCCTGCGTTGTCGTAATAAAGACCCGTAGTCGATCATAGACTAGCGCAAGGCAAAGCGCACTTTTATTAGGATAGTTACGATAGAGCGTGCCCACACCAATCCCAGCAGCGTGGGCGATATCGGTCATTTTCATGGTTGCAATGTCTTGTGTCGAAAGTAGGTGGGTTGCAGTTGTCAAAATCTTTTGATGATTGTACTGCGCATCTTGTCGCATAAAAATAACTCCTTTCAAGTTATCTCTAAGATAGTCTAAATACACGGTATTGACAAGTGGAATATATTCCGATTATGATATGGAATATATTCCACTTTTAATTGAAAGGTGTGTTGGCCTTGTTAAGTATCGGGTATGGCTTTATGATCGGGGTTTTTGTTAGTTTAATTGGCGGCGGGGGCGCGTCGTTATATCTGGGAGTCTTGACCAGTCAATTGGGATTGGCAACGGCTGTCGCGGTACCAACGTCATTATTTGTTGCTTTACCGGCGCTATTTTTGGGTTTCTTAACCCAAGTTCGGATTCATAACGTCAATTTTAAATTGGGCAACCAATTGCTGTTGACGGCGATTCCTGGAATCTTAGCTGGCGCGCTCTTAGCAAAATATATCACGGCAACGCTGTATAACCGGATCGTTGGCGTAATTTTACTCGTCATGGGAATCATTGTGGTAGTGAAGGCCCTTCGACCAGGAAAACAACGGGACGTTCGACAATCAGGTTGGGTCGCCAGTCTGTTTGGGCTATTGAGTGGTCTGATGGTTGGTATTGGCGGGCTAAGTGGTGGCGCAACGACCGCAGCGGGACTAGCTATTTTGGGCTTGTCAGCTTTACAGGCAGCTGGAACGGCCACCTATGTTTTATGGGTCATGTCCGCCATTGGACTGGCGATTCATCTGATAACGAGCACCGTGGACTGGTCCGCCGGAATGGGGCTAATGGTGGGCGCGATTATCGGATCAATTGGGACACCGCTTGTCTTGCATCGATTAAATACAGAACGGCTTAATCGCTGGTTAATGCCGTTTTTAGGGGTAATTATTAGCTACTTTGGCTGGCGAATGCTGGTTTAGGTAGGCACACAGTGATTAGGTGTCGTCCGTCGAGTCATCGTAACAGGGTGTTTAGGGTGATGTTTCACGTGAAACAACGCAAGTACGTAAAATATTGAAAACGGCCAAATACGCTACTAATCCCGTCATGTCGCGGGTTGTCGTGGTAAACCGGTTTTGTGATTGCGGGTTAGTGTGATAAAATGAAACTGTTATTTATAACCTTTTTACCCCAACGACTGGTTGGGGATAATCTAACTTTTCCAGAAGAATCAGATGAGGAGCAAAATGAATAAATTATTTTCACGAGCGAACGTGCCGGAGTTTTTACAGAACCGGCGCTTACGGGGCATCGCGATGATGACGGCCGGACTCGCCATTTTAGGTATTGTATTGGCGTTTTTGCTTAATTGGATTTTTGGGATCGTTATCCTAATCTTGGTGGGCGTGGCGACACTGATGGTGTTTAATACGATGGCTGAGATTGGTGCGGATACGACGCAATATATTTCCGATCTGTCTTTTCGGATTCAACAGGGTGAGCAAGAAGCCCTGATCCGCATGCCGCCGGGTGTTATGATTCTGGGCGATAGTGATCAGATTGAATGGGTTAACCCGTATCTCCAGCATTATTTTGGTGATACGGATGTCTTGAACCGCTCACTGACAGCTGTTGATGGTGAGTTAGCGAAGTTAATCGCAGACGCGCCAGCCCAGACGATGACAACGGTCACTTGGCGCGATTATCGCTTTACGTTGTATGTTCAACCAGATTTTCATGCCGTTTATCTCTATGACATCACGCACTATCAGTTGATTCAGGAGCAATACGACAATGAAAAGATTGCGATTGGCCAGATTTTCTTGGATAACTATGATGAGATTACCCAGTCGATGACGGATCAGGACATTTCCAACCTGCGAAATTACGTGACCAATGAGCTGTCAACGTGGGTCCAGCAGTTTGATATGTACCTCAAGCAATTGGATGATGACCATTACTTCATTTTGGCTTATGCGAAGTCGTTAGCCGCGATTGAAGCGGATAAGTTCAAAATCTTGGATACGATTCGTGAAAGCACCTCGAAGCAAAACTTCCCGTTGACCTTGAGTATGGGGATTGCGTATGGTGATCCTAATCTTAACAAGTTGGCCGACCAGGCTCAGAGTAATCTGGACTTAGCCTTAGGCCGGGGTGGTGACCAGGTTGTGGTCAAAGCAGCCGATCAAGAAGCCCGGTACTACGGTGGTAAGACTAACCCGATGGAGAAACGGACGCGGGTCCGTGCACGGATGATCTCGCAGGCCTTGCAAGAGTTGATGAACGAATCCGATCAGATCTTTGTTCAGGGACATTCACAGCCAGATATGGATTCACTGGGTGCTTGTCTCGGAATTCGGCGGATTGCCAAGATGAACAACAAGACGTGCTGGATTGTGTTGGATAAGGAAACGGTGCACTCCGATGTGCAACGTTTATTGGACAACTTGAAACAGTATCCGGACATTGATGCGGCGATTATTTCACCAGAAACGGCTTTAGAGAAGGCAACCGATCAAAGCATGCTCTTGATGGTGGATCACTCTAAACCGTCGATTTCAATTTCTGCCGACCTGTATCATCGATTGGAAAACCGCGTGATGATTATTGACCATCACCGGCGGGGCGAAGAATTCCCTGAGAACCCGTTGTTGGTTTATATCGAGCCGTATGCGAGCTCAACGTGTGAGTTGATTACGGAAATGTTTGAGTATCAGTCTCAAGAAGGCGAACCGATCAATAAACTGGAAGCAACGGCGATGTTGACGGGGATCTTCGTTGATACCAAGCACTTCTCATTACGGACCGGGACGCGGACGTTTGATGCCGCCAGTTACTTACGGTCTGCCGGTGCCGATGCCGTTGAGATGCAACAGTACATGAAAGAAAATGTTGATAGTTATTTGCAACGTAACCACTTGATTGAAATGGTTGAGTTCGTTAACGAGGATATGGCGTTGATTGTGGGTGAAGAAGACCAAAGCTATGATCCCGTTACGGCGGCTCAAGCGGCGGATGATTTGTTGAATATGTCGGGGGTCGATGCTTCTTTCGTGGTAACCCGGCGAGCTGATGGACGCGTTGGTATTTCAGCGCGATCATTGGGTGAAATCAACGTCCAGTTAACCATGGAAGCTATGGGAGGCGGCGGTCATTTGTCTAATGCGGCAACTCAAATTGCTGATAAGACGGTGGCGGAGGTTCGCCAACAATTGCTAGATATTTTAACGCATAGCGATGAGCCAGAAACGGCGACAATGTAGTTAATTGCTTCTGCGTCAGACTTGGCGTAGGATTGAACCTAGAATGGAATAAGTGAGGAGTGACCGACGTGAAAGTGATCTTTATGAAAGATGTTCGAGGCAAGGGTAAGCGGGGCGAAATTAAGAATGTCCCAGATGGCTACGCCCAAAACTTTCTCATCAAGCGGGGCTTGGCTAAGGAAGCTAACCAATCCGCAATGAGTCAATTGAATGCAGAACGGAAAGCTGAACAGCGCCGCGAAGCAGAAGAATTAGCTGAAGCTAAGGACTTACAAAAGCGCCTGGAAGATGATAAGACGGTGGTGGAAATTGTCGCCAAAGCTGGTGAAGACAGCCGCTTGTTCGGGTCAATTCCAAGTAAGCAAATTGTTCAAGCACTGGATAAGCAATACAATCTGAAGCTGGACAAACGCAAGGTTGAATTACCGGAACCAATTCGGTCTCTGGGCTTCACCAATGTGCCGGTTAAATTGCATGCTGACGTGACCGCTAAGATTCGGGTGCACGTGGTTGCTAAACAACAGTAGTCTGTATTTGAAAGGTCGCCGCTGGGTGGCCTTTTTCTTTTGGGGAGATAGAATTTAAGATGGGGCGGTTAGCCGCTTACGGCACTGGTTGTGCTAAAATAAGTGAAGACAATTTGAACGAAGAAGGATGAGCGATTAATGGTTAAGGAACAGAATCGACGTAATTCACATGATTATAATTATCAGCGGATCATTGCCTATATCTTTAATCACCGCTCGATTTCGCGCTCGGATATTGCGGCGGCCCTAGATCTCAATAAGGCCACGGTGTCATTGCTTTGCGGTGAAATGCAACAACAGGGGCTACTTAGTGAAGTCGGATCAGGATCGGCCTCGGCCAATGGTGGGCGGAAGCCAACGTTGCTTGAGATCAATAAACAATACGGGTACACAATTACGGTCGAGATTGAGGCTCAGTTAGTGCGGGCTTTGGCATGTTATTTAGACGGTGAAACTATTGCCTTTCAGCAATTTAAGCTAACGACAACAAGCAATTTACCGCAAGAATTACAACGATTGGTTGCTAAATTTAAAGATATTGAAGATACGCAGCATGGCCTATTGGGTATTTGTTTCGCTATTCATGGACTAGTCAATCATAATCAGATTCAAAGCTCTTTTGTGGATCTTAGTCAGGTTGCGTTTATGGATCTTTTTGCAGATTATCAAGTTCCTATAATTTTGGAAAATGAGGCAAACTTAGCTGCTCTGTATTCACGAGACTTTATTCAAACAGCGGCACAAAAAAATACGGTCACTTTGAGTATTCATCAGGGGATTTCAGCCGGACTCATCTTGGGTGATCAGCTTTATCGAGGCTCTCAAGGGCGAGTAGGAAAGATCGGGACTAATATTGTGATGCCAGCATTTCCAATTAATAATCGGCGTAGTTTAGTGACCTATCAGGATGTCTACTCGGAATTAGCCATTGTTCGTCAGATTAGTGAGCTAGTAGAAAAAACAACGTTGTCTTTAGATGATATTTCAAAATTATATGATGATCACAATAGTGAAGTTGTGACAGTTATTTCCCAGTTTGCGAATGGAGTTGCGGAGATGCTCCATAACATGGCTGGAATGTTAGATCCAGATGTTTTCTATTTGAACTCACCACTCCTACATCAAGTGCCTAGCGCTTTGGGACAAATTCGACGGTATTTTAAGCGACTATCCGGGTATGATATTTCAATTCAACTCATGCCAAACATTCAATTAGCAACTCTACTAGGTGGTGCTGCTTTGTTGACTCATCAGGCATTGGGACTAGATGGTCAAACGCTGAATTTATGGGAGTATAGTAATGATTAAGAGGATCTGTTCGGTAGAACGGATCCTTTTCATTTGTTTATTTTTATAAATTAATAAAATAAAATCAAAAAAATATATAGCAACGCCCAAATTAATGAAACAAAGCTTTCTTGTTAATTAAATGCTTGTATGAAAGCAATTTGCAGTATTACGCAAGCTTGAAAGGAAAACGCTTTCTGCTATAATTACCCCTGGTTAGTTTATTTTTTTAAATTTAATCAGGAGATGAAACAATTATGATGAGTACCAGTCCTACGAAACCGGCCATTCGGCCGATCGGTCAAATTGGTGTGGGTGAAAAGGTCGGATTTGGTTTAGGTGACTTTACCTGTAATCTGATTTATGCCAGTCTTTCAAGTTATTTGTTATTCTTTTATACGAACGTGTTTGGTATCACAGCCGCTGCCGCATCGTTTCTGTTCCTAGTGGTTCGCTTTGTGGATGCACTTTCCGATCCCATTATTGGTTTTTTTGTGGATAAATCCAATACGCGCTGGGGAAAGTATCGGCCGTTTTTACTATATGGAGCGATTCCATTTGCCATTTTGGCCGTCTTGTGTTTCACGGTGCCAAGTTTTGGCGGAGCGACTAAGTTGGCTTATGCCTACATTACCTATATTCTCTTATCGATTTGTTATACGTTTGTTAATGTCCCTTATGGGAGTCTAACAGCGGCGATGACCAACGATCAACAGGAATCTGTGAGTCTGACGACTTACCGGACATTCTTAGCCAATGTAGGCCAGGTAATTGTGGCCTTCTTCGTTCCATTTTTGGCGGATATTTTCACCAAGAGTATGGGGGCTGCTCGTGGATGGCAGTTAACCATGACGGTGATGGGCATCTTAGGTGGTCTATTATTATGGGGCTGTTTCTTTTCTACCCATGAACGGGTTAAAGTACCGGCTGCACACACTAAGATCAAAGTGAAAGATGTCTTTGAACAATTGCTACATAACCGTCCCTTAGTCATCCTTTGTATTTTTTTCTTCGTAATTTATGGTGTAAAGTCGATTGTCAGCGCGACTGGGATTTACTATGTAACTTATTATGTTGGTCGAGCCGATCTAGTGAAGTGGTATTCTTTAGCTGGAACTTTACCAGCGTTGGCCTTTATTCCAGCAATTCCGTGGTTAGCGAACCACTTATCTAAATTTCAGTTGATTATTCTTTCTGTAGCGGCTGATATTATTGGGATGGTGGGATTGTTCTTTGCTCGTCCTGAATGGTTAGTCTGGATCTTTGTTTCTCGTGGTATTGCTTCTATCGGGAATGGGATGATTTCAGCATATATGTGGGCCCTAATTCCTGAAACAGTTGAATATGGTGAGTATCAAACTAATAAACGGATGAGTGGTGTGATTTATGCAATTGTTGGCTTTGTTTTCAAGTGTGGGAATGCTTTAGGCGGTATGATTCCAGGTTTGATTCTATCAGCAACAGGTTATGTGGCAACGGCCACTCATCAAACCAGCGGTGCACTACATGGGATTGTAATTGCCACAACGATTGTGCCAATTGTTATTTACTTTATTGCGATTTTCTCAATGAAGTTCTACAACTTGGATAAAGCAACCTATGATAAGATTTCCGCTGAACTAAAAGAACGGAATGCTAAGGAAATGGCAGCGGAGGCTACCGAAAAATAGTGGAATATTGAGGAGCGATTAATTATGGCAACGATTCAAAATCCAGTCCTGACCGGTTTTAACCCTGATCCGGTTTTGTTTAAGGCTAATGAAAAATACTATATTGTTGTATCAACTTTTGAATGGTTACCAGGCATTCGCGTCTATTCATCAGATAATTTGGTTAATTGGCAGTATGAGACATCTATCCTGGGTCCTGAAACGGGTGTTAACCTACAGGGAAATCCAACTGGATGCTCAATTTGGGGACCGCATGCTAGTTATCATGAGGGAAAGTTTTACATCGTTTATACCAATGTAAATGCTACTCGGATTCCTTATAAAGACTGTGATAATTACGTAATTACGGCTAGCGATATTCATGGCCCGTGGAGCCAACCAGTGTATATTAATAGCTCCGGCTTTGATCCATCGATCTTCGTGGATGATGATGGTCAAGCTTATTTTCTAAATGAAATTTGGGATTATCGACTGGCTACGCATAATAAATCAGTCGGGATTGTAGCTCAGCAGTTGGATCTGAAAACGCTTAAATTACAAGGAGATCCGCGAGTGATTTTTGATGGAACTGCAGCACGAAAAACGGAAGCACCACAAATCTATAAACACGATGGCTATTACTACTTATTGTGTGCAGAAGGTGGTACGGAGGCTGGTCATCAGGAGACAGTTGCTCGTAGTCGTAGTGTCTGGGGACCTTATGAAGTTGATCCGCAAAATCCAGTATTGACATCTGCTGATGATCCGATTTTACCGTTGCAGTGTGCAGGGCATGCAAGTTTGATGGTAACCGATCAGGATGAATGGTATCTGGCACACCTATGTACGCGTCCGCTTAAAGGGGATGACCCAATTTTAGGCCGTGAAACAGCCATTCAGAAGGTCAATTGGACGGCCGATGGCTGGCTAAGATTGGCAAATGGTGGCAATCATCCTAGCCTCGAAACGCCAGCACCCAAAGGTGTTAGTGAACGGCCGATAGAAAGCCATCAGTTTATTGATGATTTCCGACATGCCGGATTGAATACAAAGTATTGGAATACGTTACGCCAATTCCCGCAGGCTAATTGGTTGCAACCAGGGACGGCTGGTTTGGTTGTCCGGGGTGGTCAATCGCCTCAGTCAGCTTTTGATCAGCACCTAATTGCGACGCGCCAAGTTGATTTCTATTGTCGATCAGCAGTAACGATGAAATATCAACCACACAATTATTTACAGATGGCTGGAATGACACTGTATTTAGATTTATCAAACTACGTTTTGCTGATGATTACGGTAGACGAACAAGGCAAGCCTTGCGCGATCTTGCATAAGGAAGTGGCCGGTGAATTTGAACGAGTAGCTCAAGTTTCAGTTGATGGTGAGGGACAATATCAGTTCAGTATTCAAATGAATGAGTCACAGGCGGAATTTATTGTTAGTGATAGTCACCGGCAACTGTCATTGGGCGCGGTGGACGTTAGCTTCTTGTCGGGAGGATATACTGGGAATTTTATTGGGTTAGACGTCATTGATATGTATCGGCGCAATGAATCCAGTGCAACCTTCACGGACTTTTCCTATAAAGTAACGCGATAGCTTAATAATTATAGACGAAAACCAGTTAGAGGTATCTCAGCTGGTTTTTCTATGTCTAAGTGAGTTTTAATATGATTATGGGGTAAATGGCATTAATAGACTAAAGGTTATATAGAAAACGTTTTTACGGGTGCGACTAATCGCGATATACTTAACCGTAAAAGGGAGTGTATGCGATGTTATTTAAGACACCAAAATTTTGGGCTAGTTTAATTTTTTTGGTTAATTTTCTAGCACTTTTCTCCGATTCAGTCATTAGTTTTATCTGGTTTATCAACTTTATCATTGGAATTGCCGGTTTAATCTTACTCGGGTCAGCAGTCCTTGATGAAATCACTGGTAAGAACTTGCGGATGCAGGAAGCCACCAATATGAATCGGCGACGGAATCGTTAAAATAGCCACAGAAAAAGCAGATTGTCACCATCGCATGTTCGGTGACAGTCTGCTTTTTGGTATTATGCGACGTGGTAGTGCCAATTAGGTTGCAGTACGACTTGGTGTGCCTGATAGTATAGAAAGCCAAAATCATAAAACCACTTGGTGCGTAAATCTGGCTCTGGGAATTCTCTTTCAGCTGGTAACAAAATTAATGCCCACATGGTGTAACACCTCCTAATGATGCATCACCAGATTACCTGATCGTAAATGATCGTGGGGATTTTGTTGCCAAAACGGTTATTTTGATTAGCTATCGAATTGTTTCTCGTGTGATCTAAACTCGTCGGTCTGACGGAAAAATATGATAAAATGCCGGAAACTACCCGATTGCTGACAACGACTTGGATGGAAATGCCAGATTACCGTGCGCGGGTTGACCAGTGCGGACTAGCGCTGAAATTGAAGCATATATTTTACGACCCCGGTCCTCTCATGGTAAAATGGTCATTTAGAACAGCGTTTAAAAATGAAGGGGTAAGCATGGATAATAGCGTATTAACAGACCACACACCACCACAGAACCTCGAAGCTGAAAAGGCCGTCTTAGGGGCGATCTTTTTGAGTACCGATGCGTTGGTGGATGCGTTGGAATATCTCACCCCAGAAGACTTCTATCGGCGGGAACATCAGATTATTTTCCAAAGCATGATGGACCTAAATGACCGCGACGAAGCCATTGACGTGGTGACCATTACTGACCGGTTAACGGCTAAGAATGAATTAGATGATGTCGGCGGCGTCACGTATATTGCCGAACTGGCAGGGGCTGTGCCCACGGCGGCGAACGCCACGTACTATGCCAAAATTGTTCAAGAAAAAGCGATTTTGCGGCGGCTGATTCAAACGGCTACAAACATTGCCACTCAGGGTTATCAACAAGATGGGGATGTCTCAGACCTTTTAGATAACGCTGAGCGCGACATCATGGGTGTGGCTGAAACCCGCAATCAATCCGGGTTTAAGCCAATTCGTGAGGTCCTAAATAGTTCATTTGAAGAAATCAACCAATTGTCGGAACAAGGCGACACCATCACGGGTCTATCGACGGGTTACGCGGAGTTGGATAAGATGACGACCGGATTACATGATGATGAACTCATGATCTTAGCCGCCCGGCCGGCCGTGGGGAAGACAGCGTTTGCGTTGAACATTGCGCAAAACGTTGGCACTAAGACGGATAAAACGGTGGCAATTTTTAGTTTGGAAATGAGTGCCGAATCATTGGTTAACCGGATGCTGTGTGCGGAAGGTTCGATTGATGCCAACCATTTGCGAACGGGGCAACTCTCTGAAGACGAGTGGCAAAATTTAATTGTCGCCATGGGCAGTTTGGCGAAGGCCAGCATTTATATCGACGATACGGCTGGAAATAAGATTACCGAAATTCGGGCCAAATGTCGGCGACTGGCTAAGGAACGCGGCGACCTCGGACTGATTGTCATTGATTACCTCCAATTGATTGAAGGAAGTAACCACGAAAGTCGTCAGCAAGAAGTGTCCGATATTTCACGGCAATTGAAGAAATTAGCTAAAGAACTTCACGTGCCAGTGATTGCCTTGTCGCAGCTATCACGGGGCGTGGAGCAACGACAAGATAAACGACCAGTCTTGTCTGATATCCGAGAATCCGGATCAATTGAACAAGATGCTGATATCGTGTCCTTCCTTTACCGGGATGATTATTACGAACGGGAAGGCGACGACAGTGATGGTGGCGGTGATCCGCGAGAAGAAGAGGATCAAGACGTGGGAGAAGTCGAAGTCATCATTGAAAAAAACCGGTCGGGTCCTCGAGGAACGGTTAAGTTACTCTTCGTGAAGTCGTTCAACAAGTTCTCTTCGGTAGCCTACACGCCGGATCAGGGGTAATGATGGGAAGTAATCCGATCACCGATTGTGAAATTGATGATCGGATTATTTTTTATCAATGTTTGGTTAGACAGTAACCAAATAAACCACCAAAATTGATAAAATTCATAAGAGTGTGCCAGAAAGTTCACAATTTCATCATATTTTCCGATTAGTATATAAAACATAGAAGTTAACCAGTAAGGTGCTTCTACCAAAGATTAACAATCTTTTTTCATGTACTCCTCCTCCCCTGGAATAATGAAAAAATAGTTAACGTCATTCTTATATAATGACGTTACCCCTACTCCGATGACCATCGCTTTCCCCGAGCGGTGGTTTTTTTTGTCCTAAAATAGCGGCGACTTCAGTTCTAATCATACTGAAGTTGCCGCTATTCTTATGTAAGACGTTAAGTGTTTTGTAGCTTCGCGGCCAGCGCGGCATAACTCGCCGGGAGCGTCGTTAATTGCCGAACATCATCGGGACCGTCAGCCGTAATCACAGTTGCGCCTTGAAAGTGCATATGAAGCCAGTCGCAGGAATACTGTACGGCTTGCGTAATCCCAGTCGCCTTAATTTGGGGCTGGTCAGCGCCAACGACCAAAAGGTAGAGGCGTTTACCGGCAAAGGGGAAATCGTGGGTATAGCTATCAAACCAGCGATCCATAAAGACTTTAAGTTGGCCGGTCATCCCGTACCAATAGACCGGCGTCCCCAGCACAATGTCATCAAACGTCGCAAATTGCGTCATGAGTTGTTCATAATCGTCCGTTAAGTCTTGCTGCGGACGCCCAGTTTCGCGCTGGTCGTGTTCGAAGTGTAGAGCATAATCGGTTAAGTGCCACGTGGTGTGAGGCACCTGATGTAAGAGTCTTTCGCCCAGTGCGGCCGTGTTGCCCGTTTTACGGGGACTGCCGTTGATAAATAAAACAGTCATTTCGCCACCTCCTGATCACCAGTTTACGGGGAACCAGCGGTAAAAGGCAATTGAAATGACTCGGAGGGGTAGTGTTTTGAAGCGCGCCTATGCTAGAATGGAATCTAATTGAATTTTAACTTTAGGAAAGGTGGGGTTCGATGCAAGAGATTCGGTTACGATGGCTACTATTGGGGGCTTTGTGTAGCAGTATTGGGATGAGTTTTATTTGGCCGTTAACGACCATTTACCTCCATAATCGCCTGGGCGCATCACTAACAGTGGTCGGGGTGATCTTACTTCTATATTCATCAGCCAACGTGGTTGGTAGTGTTTTGGGCGGCCGGTTGTTTGACCGCTTTAACCCTTACTATCTCACAATCGGTGGGGTCACCTTATCGCTGATAACCTTGGGGGGGCTAATGCTGAACCATGGCTGGCCGGCCTTTCCCATCGCCCTGATTTTCTTAGGGTTAGCTTCGGGTTGGACGCTCACGATGGTCAACTCGCTGGGTACCACGATTCATAGCCGGGACGGTCGATATATTTTTAATATGCTGTACTTTGCGCAAAACCTAGGAGTGGTGTTGGGAACAGCTCTGGTGGGATTCGTGTATAGTACTAGTGTCACGCTCTTATTTGCCATTGCCTTTAGTCTCTTCGTTTGTTTTATGGGGGTAGTGGTGACGTGCTATCGCGCACCAGCCGTGATGCACCGCCACGTGGTTGCGCAGACACGGGAGAAAGTAGCCATTGCACGGCCTAATCGCCGCATCATGGCGGCCTTTTTTCTTTCGCTAGTGATCATTTGGATGATGTATGAGCAATGGGTGTCCAATCTTTCCGTGTATATGACGGGGATGGGTATTCCTATGCGTGACTACAGTCTGTTGTGGACACTTAATGCGGGGTTGATCGTGGTTTTCCAGGCGATCATTAATTGGTTGAGTAACTTTTTCAGCAATTTATACTTACAAGTTTATGCCGGCATTTTCTTTGTGGCCTTGTCATTTTTCACGCTGATCTTCGCCAAAGATTACGCCCACTTTGTGGTAGCGATGGTTATCTTAACGCTGGGTGAGGCCACCGCATTCCCCGCGATTCCAGCGATTGTTAACAGTTTGACCCCGCACGCGGTTAAGGGAAAGTACCAGGGGATGGCCAATGCTTGGGCCAGTGTTGGCAAAGCTTTTGGTCCGTTATTTGGTGGTCTCGTGATTGATCACGGGTCTTATACATTGCTGTTTATTCTGGCGGCAGTGGCTAATTTAATGATTTTGGGGCTAAATGGCCTCGTGATTCAACGGAACCAACACCGTGTGGAAATTTATAAGTAATTTATTTGGGCGTTTGGTGTATAATGGCATCAGAGGAATTGTCACGAACAATAGGGAAATCAGGGGAAATCATATGAAAAAACGAACGAGGGGCATTACTGGGCTTGCGCTGGGCCTCGTTGCTGGGGGATTGCTCTTCAGCCAGGTGCCGCAAAACCGCTCAACGGTGACGGATTCGGTTGTTAAGCCGGCTTCAGGGCAGACGGCCGTTCAATTGACGGATACCACGGGTAAGGGGCACGTGGCGGTCAAGACGCAAACGACGACCAGTCAGGCCGGTAAAACGGTTAGCCGGGAAACGACCACGATGACGGGCCGCCAGTCGCAAGATGTGAATAAATAAAAAGATTTATCGTAAATACGAGCTATTTTTTAGGCTATATTCAAGTGGACGACCTTACGGCGACGTGGGGTCGTCTTTTTTATGCACTGATTCTGGACTTATATTCAATTAAATGAATATTTATAAAACTATTGACAGTGAAAATGAATGATGATAGATTTAATATCAATCAAAACGACGTTGCCCAGAAGAGTAATGGTGGATCAACTGTTTAGCGAGTCCGGGAATGATGGAAGCCGGGTCAGCAATCGCCATGAAGCGCATCTGGAAGTCGTACGGGTGAAATGAGTAGTCCGTACTGGGTCGTGCCCATTAACGCACGCGGTGTTCTCATGAACACCATAAGAGATAAATCAAGGTGGTACCGCGAATCGTTCGCCCTTGTTGACCGGAGACGGCCAACGAGACGAACGATTTTTTTGTGGCGAATTGAGAGGGGTAATGGAGAATGAATAAGGTTATGGGATTGGGTGTCGGGTTGCTAGCAGTGATGGCGTTGGCCGGCTGTGGGGCCCAGGCGAAGAGTACGACGGATAAGGCGTTGAACGTAACAATGACGGGAAATCCCGCAACGGCTAATCCGGCGATTTCTGGTGATACGAATAGTTCCAGCATGATTTCACAAACGTCGGAGGGCCTGTATACCCTGAATAGTCACGGTAAGGTAATTGCTGGTGTGGCAGAGAAAGTGGTTAAACCCACTAAGAATGGGACTGTTTATACGTTTAAGCTCAAAAAGAATGCCAAATGGCAAAATGGTGATGCGGTGACAGCCCAGGATTTTGTGACGTCAATGGATTGGCAGGTTAACCCGCAATCTAAATCACAGGTAGCCAATAAGCTTAAATACGTTAAAAATTATTCAGCGATTCAAGCGGGGAAAAAGGCGGCGTCCACACTAGGGGTGAAGGCGTTGAATCAACGGACCTTACAGATCACGCTAACCCAGCCGCAACCTTGGCTACCCGATATTTTAGCCACGGCAGTTTACCCGATTAAGACTAGCCTGTTTAAGCAGGTTGGTGGCAGTAAATATGGGACGTCAGCGGCGAAGACCATGTCCGAAGGAGCCTATAAGTTAGTCGGGTGGAATGGTGCTGCCGATAGTTGGTCTTACGTGAAGAATCCCCATTATTGGAATGCTAAGAACGTCAAAATTAAGCGGGTTAACGTTCAAGTAGTCAAGGATGCGGGGACTTCTTCTAACTTATTCAAGTCAGGTAAGGTGCAAGAGACCGTGTTGACCGGCCAATATATCAAGCAGAATGCCAATAATCCGGAAATGACTACGACCCTCAATAGTTCGATGCGGTTCCTAGAATTTAATGACAAACGGACCATTACGCACAATACCAAAGTTCGCCAAGCGTTCTCCTACGTGGTTAATCGTCAGGCCCTGACCGAGAATGTCTTGCAAGATGGGTCCAAGGCCGCCACGAGTTTAATTCCGTCGGGAGATGGCACGAATCCTAAGACGGGTAAAGACTTCACCAAAGAAGTGGGGAACTTGGTGAGTTATAATCCCCAAAAGGCCACTAAACTTTGGCAGCAAGCCAAACAGGAATTGGGAATCAAGAAGGCCAGTCTGGAGTTACTGACGGCTGATACGGATGAACAAAAGCACGCAGCCCAATACCTGCAGCAACAGGCCCAAAAGTACTTACCGGGCTTGACGATTACCATTAAGTCGATGCCGTTAGCGCAACAGATTGCCAAGGGTGCCGCCGGGAATTTTGATATTGATCTGGATGGGTGGACGACCGATTGGCGTGATCCAGCTGACTTCTTGCAGATGGCGGATGGGACTAGTTCAGTGAACTTCACGAAGTGGCAGAATGCGCATTTCACGAATTTGATGAAGAAAGTGGACGATACGGCGACGTACACCACAGCACAACGGTGGAATCTGATGAAGCAAGCCGATACGTATGTTACTAAGCAAGCCGGATTAGTTCCCTTGTACCAACAGGCTAAAGCACACCTGGTTTCCAAGACAGTTGGTGGCTTAACCTACACGATGACCACGGATGCTCAGTATAAATACGCTTATTGGAAATAACGAAAATGCCTCGCGATGATCTGGTGATCAAAGCGGGGAATTTTTATTAGTCGCACTATAATGGGGGGAAAAAGTGTTGGTCGTCGCTTTTTTTGGCCAGCTTAGTGTAAAATAGCTGGTGGAGAATAATGACTGATCATTTCAGGGGAATCAGTGCGTAACCTTACGTCTGGTTATAAATGTTATAGGGGAGGAGACGGTGATTGTGACCTTTCGCGAGATTTTGTGGCAACAGGTTCAGCAGACGATTGACTTGTTGAAGCTCTACCTGGGGCTGTTGATCCCGATCTTTGGCTTAAAATGTGTGATGGACCTCATTGCGATGGGCCAGTTATTTTGGTGGGATTACGGCCGATTATTAGGCGAGTGTATCGGTGGTTTTCTCGGCCTCTTTTTGTTAATTGACGTCATTGGAGCCGCGTGGCGCTATTATCGACAGATATAGTCCTACTATAGTAAGAAAAAACGCCAGACGGCAGTCTAGCGTTTTTTTAGTGGAGCATATTTTCGGTATAAATAGCATGGTCTGAGACGTGATCAAATAACTTGTGACCATTGCTAGTGTGCGTATCAACGAACATGCCTTGGCCGTCATTAATGACGTAGTAGGTACCGTGGGTGTTCTTAGCCAACATGACGATGATTGTTTGGTGTTGCGGCAAGATTTCACTCGCCGTTACGGCCATTTGGGTGGTGCCCCCTTGTGTGAAGGTTAGTGTCGACCCAACCTTACCCTTAAAGGTGTTGTCGACAGCTAGTGTTTGTGTCGTGTAATAATTCTTGGGCGCTTTATGATGACCAACGCTCTTGGTAATGTGCCCTTCAACAATGACGGGAGCAGTCTTTTTCAATTGGTTGATACCGGAAATACCATTGTCATAGTCTTTTAGGTGGTCAACGGTTAGACTGGGTTGTGCCGCGGTGGCAAGGGCCTTCGTGGTGGTGGCTGCGGTGGCGTAGACGCGTTTAGTTCCTCGAAGATCGCAAGACCGGAGAGCGTAAACTCGATTAGCAGGATTCATCGCACTGACGGAGCCGCCATTATTATGAGCAAGACCTAATGCGTGTCCCATTTCATGAATAGCGACGTTGACTCGCTGTTTTTTGGTGTATTTATACTTCTTCAAAACAGTTCGATTCAAATACATGCCCGCACCGGTCTGAATACCTTGACTGTTAATTGCAAGGCCGTTATAAGCCATACCGGTGGCGTTAGTCCATACGCCGGTATTTCGGTTCACGGATGTGGTAAATGAACGGGACTTTTTGTTTTTTGTAGTGGACCACTTGAAGGTCTTAGAACCGTTCCAAGCCTTGCGAGCACTGGTCCAAACGGCGCGATAATAGGAGCTAGTTGATTTATTGTAGTAGCTGGCTTTATTGGTCCTATAACGAAATTTGTTGGCTGGGGTGGTTCGCTTTGTAGCGGCGCTGGCTGGTAAACAGCCGAGTAAGACCAAGCAGCCCAGCGCTAGAGACAAACGTTTTTTCATGTGACGGGGTTCCTCTCCATGACTAAATTAGGGTAAAAGTAACTTGTAGCAAAATGTAAACATATTAAGCTTAAAACAATTTGCGTGGGTCTGTCTAGGAGACAAAATAGCGGGAGCGTGCTAAAATACGGCCATTTCAGAAAATTAACGCCTGAACTGGCCGTGCGGTTGTCGCTGCTAATTGATGAATAAACATAAGCGATACGGATATTTATACTTGAAGACACAAAAAAATCAGCAACCACGAAGTCGACTTCGTGAAAGCTGATTAGTAAGTGATGGGCAGTCAGGAAAAGATCCATTTTTTAGAGAAAGGCTTATTTATAGGCATTTAGACCTCCAAAATTCTGCGATTTTTGCGAATGACTACCATTAGAACTCTCCCGAGAGGGTCCTGCCGACGGTCAAACCCAAACCCAAACCCAAACCCAAACCCAAACCCAAACCCAGCAATTGCTTTCGCAATTGGACGAATGAAATACACTCTTTAGGTTGTATTTTTTCGTCGGTGAAACCAACAATTTTTATGTAATAGATTTGTCTGTCTATTACCAGACAAACAAATGCTTACCAAATAAAAAAGGAATCTCCTTGTATTAGAAGATTCCTTTAGGGCTAGCCCAATGGCCTAACAATGATTTGAGAAACATCGATGAAAGCGGAAAGGACATTTATTGTTTCGTTGACTGATTGGTTTGGCATATGAGCCTGAATTCGGATGGCCGAATGTTTGTGATGACGTTCGTTTTGAGATGATTGAACATCATACCATAATACATCGTGGCTCTCTAAATAATGAATAATATTCTGCACGATTTCAGCCTGGCTCCCATTCTTTTTCTGAGGGACAATCATTAGTAATTCACTAAAATTATTTAATGGCTGATTATCCATAATCTTCTTACCCTTCTTGATTAATCAAAATCAACGTCGTTTGGGAAGTGTGCTAGTCTTGCGCCTTTTCCGAGCTCTTCTTCAATGCGAAGAAATTGATTGTATTTTTCGACTCTTTCAGAACGCGCCATTGCGCCGGTTTTGATTTGACCGGCATTTGTCGCCACTGCAAAGTCAGAAATAAATGTATCGCCAGTTTCGCCGGAGCGGTGGGAAATCATGACAGTAAAGTTATTCTTCTTGGCGAGTCTAATGGCCTCTAACGTTTCAGTAACTGTCCCAATTTGATTGAGTTTAATCAAAATCGCGTTCCCAACGTTTTGTTTGATCGCTTCACGGATGATTTTTGGATTGGTAACGACTATGTCATCATCCACTATCTGAATTTTATTTCCCATAGCAGTAGTGAACTTAGCATAATTCTCCCAATCATCTTCACTAAAAGGATCTTCAATTGAAATGATTTCGGGATGCTCAGATACCAAATTCTGATAGTACTGAATCATTTCATCGGGGGATTTTTGACCGCCCTCAAACTGATAATATCCGGTTTCGGTGTTGTAGAATTCGGATGATGCAGGATCTATTGCAATCGCAATTTCTGACCCCGGCTTATACCCCGCTGTTTTAATGGCTTCAATTAAGATTTTGATAGCATCGTCAGTTGAAGCCAAATGAGGCGCGAATCCACCTTCATCACCTAACCCGGTATCATATCCTCTTTCTTTGAGAATAGTCTTTAGCGTGTGATAGGTGTTGGCAATTTTCTCAATGCCATCACGGAATGAATTACGCTTAACGGGAGTAATCAAAAATTCTTGCGTATCAATCCCTGAATCTGCATGTTTACCGCCGTTAATAACGTTGTGGAAAGATTGAGGGAGTTCTAAGTCAGTCCCACCTAAGTAACGGTACAGTGGGACTTTTTGGAAATTGGCTGCCGCGCGACAAGTTGCCATAGATACACCCAGAATTGCATTGGCACCCAAGCGGGCCTTATTGTCGGTTCCATCTAGCGCAATCATTGTTTGATCAATTAGTGGTTGATTTAATGGGTCTAATCCATGTAAGGCTTGGTTAATTTCAGTGTTAACATTGTTGACGGCCTTTAAAACCCCTTTGCCCTGCAGGCGAGTACCACCATCACGTAATTCAATAGCTTCTTTTTCGCCAGTGGAAGCACCAGATGGAACTTCTGCTCGACCAAGGGTACCATCAGATAAAATAACATCCGCCTCAACAGTTGGATTGCCACGAGAATCGTAGACCTCTCTGGCGTGAACCTTTTCAATATAAACTGACATAGATAGGACTTCTTTCTAAAAAAAAGACGACACCTACCTCCAATTAAAATAGAGGTAGGTGTCGTCAATTCTAATGAATAGTTTTTTTCGGTGAACACCATCACCGTTGTTTCGAAGTCATTATACTGCCATTTTTTTGAAAGTGCAAGAGGTAACAAGAATGATCAAATGAGCAATTTTTTGGTTTGCAACCGACAGACTTATGAAGTAAACTAAGTCTAATAACATAGGCGATGACGTTCGCCGTAATTAATTTTTAAATTTGATGACGTCTATTGTTCTGGGGTTAGTCTCGGGACAATAGGCGTCTTTTTATTTTCTTTCATAGGAGGAAGTGGGAAACGATGACTTTAAAGGGGTTAACAGATGAGCAGGCGGAGTTGCGTTTAAAAAAGGATGGTCCAAACGAAGTTGCCAGTCATGATTTTAATTTTGGCAAATCCGTACTGAGTCGTTTGTGGGAACCATCCGCGTGGATTCTAGAAGTAGCGCTAATTATTGAGATAGTGCTGGGTAAGACAATACAAGCTGGCTTTATTGTGCTCATGCTTCTATTTGCCGCTATAAATGGTGCGGTTCAGGAGGGGCGTGCCAGTCGAGTTCTCGGTAAGCTCTCCAAACAGTTAAGTTTGACATCCCGTGTGATTAGGTCTGATAAATGGATTTCAATACCAAGCAGGGCATTAGTCGTGGGAGATATTATAGATTTGCACCGGGGCAATCTCATACCTGCAGACGCCCAATTGTTGGATAGTGGCCTTGAAGTTGATGAAAGTAGCATCACAGGTGAATCAACGGCTGTTACAAAATCGGTTAAAGACAACGTCTATGCGGGTACTGAGATATTAAAGGGTAATTCTATGGCAGAAGTAATTGCAACCGGTGCAAGAAGTCGCTCAGGCAAAACCGTTAATTTGGCGACAACCTCTTCAGCTCCAGGACATTTACAGCAACTATTAAGTAGAATTATTGGTTATCTAGCAATTTTAGATACAGTATTAGCAGTAGTAATTTTAATAACTTCGTTTATTCGGGGCGAAAGCTCATTGTCTATGGTGCCGTTCTTAGGAATGTTATTTATTGCTACTATCCCCATAGCAATGCCATCAAGTTTTTCTGTTGCAAACGCTGTTGAAGCACGAGTTTTAAGTGACGAAGATATTCTAGTGAGCAACTTAACGGGTATTCAAGAAGCCGGTAACTTAAATATCTTGCTGGTTGATAAGACAGGAACAATTACGGAAAATCAAACGAAGGTCGTGTCTTTTCTGAATACAAGCCAACTGTCGGATTATGATGTCTTATACCTTGCTAGACAAGCGACTGACTATCATCAACCTAGTGTCGTCGATACCGCAGTTCAATCGTACACAGAAAAAATGGGTCAGTATAACGCGTTAGATTTTAAACCCTTTGACCCTAGTCTGGGGTACTCCGAGGCGATAGTAAATACTAGCCAAAAATCACATGTAATTCGCTTAGGATCTCTCAAAAGATTAGTTGACGCAGATACGATTGAGAGTGCTAAATGGCGCAAACAATTGAATACTGGACGTTCATTGGCCGTCACGGATGATGATGAGTTAATCGGTATTTTTATTTTGCGCGATGCGCCGCGGAACGATAGCCGAGCGTCAATTTTGGAAATTCAGCGTCGAGGAGTCCGTGTCATGATGTTAACTGGTGATAACGCAGTGACTGCTCAGCAAGTAGCTAGAGAAGTCGGACTAAAAGGCGATATCATTGCATCAGAAGATTTTCAAAAGATGACCGACTTTAGTAAAGTCGCTGGCATTGCTGGTGTTTTGCCCGAAGATAAACTTGCAATCGTGGAGAAGTTGCAGGTTGATGGATATGTGGTTGGGATGACTGGTGATGGCATCAATGATGCACCAGCGCTAAAAAGGGCTGAAGTCGGTGTAGCAGTGGCAAATGCAGCTGATTTAGCTAAAAAATCGGCAAAGATTATTTTAATGAAAACTGGTTTATCTTCCTTTCCCCAAATTTTAGATAGTGGTCACCGCGTGTACCAACGTATGATGACATGGACCATTACTAAATTAGCTCGAACGGCCGAACTAACGTTGATGTTAACTTTTGGTTATTTAGTTTTTAAGCAAATCCCATTGTCCTTAAATGCGATGGTACTAGTGGCTATTTTAAATGATCTTGTTACTTTGGTGCTGGGGACCGACAATACAACTATTTCCTACAAGCCAGAACAATGGAATTTTCGGCGTCTTAGCAGCATTGCGGGTATTTTGACGGTTGGTTGGACAGTGACAGGTATTGCGATGTTAACTTGGTTACATCAGTCGGAATTAGCTGCGGGCCAAATAAGCAGTGCGATGTACGTTTTCTTGATTGCAAGTGCCATGTTAACAATTTTGATGACACGCACTAAATCGTTCTTTTGGTCAAGTCGCCCTAGTAAGTGGGTTGTTACGGCAATTGCGCTTAACCTGTTTCTAACATTGGTTTTGTCTGTCTTTGGGCTGGGCATCGCGGCTATTTCAATTCGGTTGATTATAAAATTAATCATTTTAGTACTAGTTGTAGGTGTACTTTTGGACTGTGCGCTTGTATGGTTTTACAGTAAGAGAAATCCGAGAGAATAGTTCCTATGCGTGCCCGACGTAAAATACCCCCATGAGTAAAGCGTAATTCACAGCACTTTACTCTTGAGGGTATTTGTATTCTAAAGGCCCCTCAATATCATTTTGTTCCAGATTGTATACAATAAGCAAAAGTCTCAATACATCTTTGCTGGAGGGATTTTAAGACACAAAAAAAGAAACTCAGGTAACTTATACCCAAATTTCTTCTTTCGATTATACATAAGTCGTATAAAACGTGGTTTACACAACGGGTTTTCTTTTGATAGTGACTACCATTTTGACTACCATCGAAGTGATCTTCGCTGATATTTAATGAGTTGTCGTTTTTTACAAAAGCTGTTAAAACGCCGTTAAATGAACCTTAATGACACTTACTGGTGTTGATCAATGGGCAGTCAGGGGATCGAACCCTGGACCCACGGATTAAGAGTCCGTTGTTCTGCCAGCTGAGCTAACTGCCAATGTAAACATATTAAGCTTAAAACAATTTGCGTGGGTCTGTCTAGGAGACAAAATAACGGGAGCGTGCTAAAACACGGCCATTTCAGAAAATTAACGTCTGAACTGGCCGTGCGGTTGTCGCTGATAGTCGATGAATAAACATAAGCGATACGGATATTTATACTTGAAGGTACAAAAAAATCAGCAACCACGAAGTCGACTTCGTGAAAGCTGATTAGTAAGTGATGGGCAGTCAGGGGATCGAACCCTGGACCCACGGATTAAGAGTCCGTTGCTCTGCCAGCTGAGCTAACTGCCCATGTGATTAAGTTGTATGTCTTCCATATCAACGAGAACTATCATATCATGCAGGCCAGAGGTGCGCAACCCCTTTTTTGAAAAAAATTGATTTTTATTCAATTTTTTTTGCATTTTATGGTTTAGCTGTTGCCGACAAGGGGATCATCAAGTAAGATTTCCGGCAAAAAATAGCCGGGTAATAGGTAAGATAGGCGGCGATTTCGTGGTATGAGTAACAAGTAACTCGTTTGGTACAGCGTTAGATAAGTGACAGTTAAAATGATAAAAGGAAGCAGGCTTGATGAAAGCGCTTACTAAAATCAATGCGCAGTGAAAATTTAAACAGCTGACTAATGGAAGCATCATTTCCCGGGAAATATCCGGTTAAAGAAACCTTAAAAGCTTGGCTCTCTAGGACTGAAAGAAGTTTCATGATGTGTTATAATTCAGGTAGCGTTGATTTTGCCGACACTGGAACGTTATCAGGTCGGGCAACGCCTTGAAACGGGTGCCCCTAATTAGTGGGGACCATTATTCCTTGACTTTAAACGATGAAAGATTAAAAACTAACGTAGTGGCCCCATTGTCGGTGGTAATGTGACACCCGATGGCTGGCCTGCCGGTAATCCTGCAATTACCGGATTCACTTGTATTTCCCTTAAGGAGGAAATTTTTACTATGCCTAAGAAAATTCTCGTTGTTGATGATGAAAAGCCGATTTCTGATATTATGAAATTTAACCTCGAAAAAGAGGGGTATGAAGTAGCGGTTGCCTACGATGGTGAAGCAGCGGTGCAAGCCGTTGAAGAAGACGTCCCCGACTTAGTGATCCTAGATTTGATGTTGCCAAAGATTGATGGACTAGAAGTTGCTCGTGAGATTCGCAAGAAGCATGACATGCCGATTATCATGGTCACGGCTAAGGATTCTGAATTGGATAAGGTCTTGGGACTAGAATTGGGGGCGGATGATTACGTCACCAAGCCATTCTCTAACCGGGAATTAGTGGCGCGGGTTAAGGCTAACTTACGGCGGCAAAACACGGCAGCCCATGCTCAACCCGAAGAACCAGAAAACCAAGACATTGAAATTGGCGATTTGACGATTCATCCAGAGGCTTACTCTGTTTCTAAGCGGGGTGCCAACATCGAGTTGACCCACCGTGAATTTGAATTGCTCCATTACCTAGCCCAACACATTGGGCAAGTTATGACGCGGGAACACTTGCTACAAACAGTGTGGGGTTATGACTACTTTGGTGATGTGCGAACGGTGGACGTCACAGTCCGGCGGTTACGGGAAAAGATTGAAGATAGCCCGAGTCACCCAACGTGGTTAGTGACGCGCCGTGGGGTCGGTTACTACTTACGTAACCCGGATTCCGATCAAGCTTAACCTAGCGATAACGCTAAATCTCGCATTGAGGAGTATGTGACTTCGTGAATAGTAAAATTAGATGGTTTCAGTCGATTCATTTTAAGATTGCGTTGGTCTTCGCGCTACTCCTCCTGTTAACGCTGGAGATCGTTGGTGCCGTCTTTGTCCGGCAGTTGGAACGGCAAAATTTAAATACGTTTAAGGCCCAACAGGTCGTCCAAACGCATATCGTCAATCGCTTGTCAGATGAGCTATCGACGAGTGGGATGACCAAAAGTAATAAGCAAATTAAATCGACGCTGTCGGAAATCAACAACACTAATAATGCGCAGATCCGCGTCATTGATAATAAAGGAATTATCCGCGGAACTAACGAAGTGGATAACCAAGGAATTGTTGGGCAAAAAACTACTGACAATAACATTAAGAATGCCATTTATAATAACCGAGACGTGGTGCGGACAACCTATAGCTCTCAGAGCAATAGCCGCTACTATACCACCATTACGCGCTTAATTCGTACCCAAGGCAATAACAGCGAATTAGTCGGGGTTATTTATATGCGGTCGAGTTTAGACTCCGTTTACCAAAATATTAACCAGATTACTTTGATCTATGTCTCCGCTACTTTTGTAGCCATCATTTTGGGACTGGTCATGGCGATCATTATTTCCCGGGCAATTACCCGACCGATTGATGAAATGAAGAAGCAAACGTTGCGGATCGCTCGTGGCGACTACTCGGGCCACGTTCATGTTTATGGTAATGATGAATTGGGTCAGTTGGCTAGTGCGGTTAATAACCTGTCAGTCCGGGTGGAAGAAGCCCAGGAGTCTACGGAATCTGAGCGGCGACGGTTGGACTCAGTTATGGCCCACATGACGGACGGCGTGATTGCGACCGACCGCCGGGGGAACGTGACGATTATTAATGAAACGGCTAGCAGCTTTTTGGATCATGAACCGGATGATGCAGTGGGCAAGTCAATCTTGGACTTATTGGATATTCGGGATGACTATACGTTACGTGAACTTCTGGAAGACCCAGATGACTTGGTCTTGGACTTTTCAACCAAGGAACACGATCTGATCTTGCAGGCCTACTTCTCACTTATTCAACGGGAATCCGGATTTATTTCTGGGTTGGTCTGTGTGCTGCATGATGTCACGGAACAGCAGAAGATCGACCAAGATCGGCGTGAGTTCGTGTCAAACGTGTCTCATGAGTTGCGGACACCATTAACCAGTGTGCGGTCTTACATTGAAGCCTTGTCAGAAGGTGCTTGGAAGGACCCTAAGGTGGCACCAGACTTCTTAAAGGTGACACAAGAAGAAACGGACCGGATGATTCGGATGATTAATGACCTCTTGACCTTGTCACGGATGGACTCCGGGACGCAAAGAGTTGAGTTGGAAATGGTCAACCTAAATGAGTTGTTTAACTACGTCTTGGATCGTTTTGACATGATGTTAAAACAAGATGACCAGCCGGAAAAAACGTATACCATCAAACGGGACTTCACGAAGCGTGATCTCTGGGTGGAAATCGACACCGACCGCTTTACACAAGTGCTAGATAATTTGATGAATAATGCGATTAAGTATTCGCCAGACGGTGGGGTCGTGACGGCTCGCCTACTAGAGACCCATAACAACGTCATTTTAAGTGTTTCTGACCAAGGATTGGGGATTCCACGGGCAGATATTCCGCGGATCTTTGATCGGTTCTACCGGGTTGATAAGGCCCGTTCACGGGCACAAGGGGGAACCGGCTTGGGCCTCGCCATTTCGCGAGAAGTTGTGCAAATGTTAGGTGGCCGAATCTGGGTCGACAGTCGTGAAGGGCGCGGATCGACGTTCTATATTTCCTTGCCTTATAAGCCATATGATGAGGAGGATCTCTGGGATGAAGATAACTAAAACCTTTTTGCCTCTGGGATTAACCCTTGCTGTAGCGGTGAGTGTAGCCTTGTCAGCGATGATTTGGACGAACCCAGCGCAGTATGAACGTAACCGGCAGCGTAGTTCGAATACCACGACGACTGAATTAAGTGCGCGCCCCCAAAAGGACGTGTACTTACCGACGCAAGTGGTTTATACGAATGCTAATGGGAATCAGGAGTTGTTGAACAACCGTAAAGTGAGTTTGACAACGGAGATCAGAGAAGCCTTGTCAAAATGGGAACTGGGACGTGTGCGGACGGTTAACGTGTCATCAAAAGCGGCTTACATGAAGTTTTTGCAAACCAAGAGTAGCGTTTTGCTGTCCTATGCGGCGCCAATCAACGTGAAGATGTATAACACGGTTTTTGGCAGTCAGCTTAATCGTACGGCGACTAAGTTCTCACGGATCTTGGTACCGCTGACGGATACGGGAGATATTTACCTGTTAAACGATCAGGATCACCGGGTTTACCGGGTGACGGTACGCAAAAGTCACACGCAGGCGCTTAAACAAATCTTGCAGGAGAATTTATTTCGGATTAATGTGAAACTGGATTGGCTGAACCAAACAGTTATGCCATACGTCACGAGTCAGGTGACCGTCCCATCCTATAGTTATTTGGTTAACCAGCAGTCGACCGATTACTTTACCACGCGTTTGTTAAATAGTGGGGAATCGACCAACGTGTCAGCTAAGAAGAATAAAGATAGCACCACGTATAGTGATGGGGCATCGCGGCAAATGACCGTCTACAATAAGCGGGGGACCGCATTATTTGAGGATTATAGCGCGATGCAAGCCTCATTGAGCTTTAGCCAGGCGTTGACGGCTGGTTACTCAGCGGTGAAGTCCATTGGGTTGCCGATGGAAAACTTACGTTACTATGGCTATGATACGGGCAAATCAACGGTGACTTACCGGAGCTTTGTCGAAGGGTTCCCCATCTTTAATCAAAGTGATTATGGGGCGGCTAGGATTCAGATGCTATCGCAAGGCGTTCGGCGGTATAATTTCTCACTGTATAGTTTACAAGTTCCAGTACCAACGGATAAAAAGTCCGCGACGTTGCCAGGGACCCAACAGGTCATTGACCAGCTAACAGCGGCGGGGTATAGTCAAAAGAAAATCAGCACGTTGCAGTTAGGGTATCAGTGGAAGACGTCGACGTCTTCTGACAAGGTGGTTAATTTAACGCCAACCTGGTACGTGTACTACGCCGGTAGCTGGAAGACGTATACCCAAATGCTAAAGACACAGGCATAACAGTAAAGGAGGGCGGTCCGGCATGGATTTTCGCCGCATTGAGTGGTTGTTTCTCGTTGCGTTCATTGTCATCGATATATTCTTGTTTGCCGCCTTCCAGCGTGATACGTCTGGTGAAACGGATACGTCATCGAACCGTTCTAGTAGTGATACCACCATTTTAAAGGAAATGCGGGCTGATAATATTTCCTTTAAGGCGCCTTCTAAAAAGAGTGGCGAGGGGTATTACATTTCAACGAGTAACGATAGTAGTATCAAGAGTAGCCTGACCAGTTTGAGTAATCAAACGGTGCGTTACCAAAGTGATGGCACCATTACGTCAACGTTTAAGACGCCGATTACCGGCGTGGATACGCAGCATCCGGATAAGACCTTGGATACCGTGGTCAGCAACAGTACGCTGATTCTTAACGGGACGGACTACACGTATAATGCCAAGCTTTCTAGTCGTAATACGGTGGTCTATACGCAGGAGGTGGCGGATGGCCCAATCTATTCGCGGTATGGTGAGATTCGCTTTAGCCTGACCAATGCGGGCACTGTGACTGGCTATACGCAAGGCTACTTGGCAAACGTCTCAACGTTGCGGGAAAAGACGGAAACCATCTCGGAACGTAAAGCGTTGATCTGGTTGTATCAATATAATCAGATTCCCAACAATACCAAGGTGGTTTGGACAAAATTGGCCTACACCCGTTATTTCAATTTGAAGAATAGTAGCGTTTATATTCCCACGTGGGTTGTCGCGGTTAAGTCCAATAGTGGCAATAACGCTGGTGTTTTACAGTTGAAGCACGTGAATGCCTTTACCGGGGCCATCCTAACGAATGATAGCAATGTGAAGACGGTTAGCGGCTCGACAACGACGAGTGAGTAACGAAAATGATGTGAAGAGGCTGCCGTGGGGTAGCCTTTTTTCTTGGACCGGGGTCGCGTTAATTGCGAGATAACGAGATTAATATTAGTTACAAAGCGACTCAGATGCGGTATGATTACGGTATTGAAATAAAGGAGCGGTCAATTTGGATTTGCGGACGAAAATAACAGTAGCCGATGACTTACGGATCAGTGTGTTATCGAGTGGTAGCACTGGTAATGTTTGCTACGTGGAGAGCCCTAACGAGCGCATTATGATTGATGCGGGCTTGAGTGGTAAAAAGATTGAGAAGTTAATGGGTGATATCGACCGCAAGATGGCAGACGTCAATGCCTTGTTGGTGACCCACGAACATAGCGATCACCGCCAAGCCGTTGGGATCTTAGCCCGGCGTTATGAGCAGTTGAATGTTTATGCTAATGAAGGGACTTGGGACGCCATGAGTTCCAAGATTGGCAAGGTAGATCTGGCACAAAAGCACTTATTTGCGCCGGATACCGTGCAGACCTTTGGCGATATTGATGTGGAAAGCTTTTCAGTTTCCCATGACGCGGCAGAACCGCAGTTCTACGCGATTCACTACCACGGCAAGACGTTTGTCATTTTGACGGACACCGGGTATGTTTCGGAACATGTGGAAGGCATCATTAGCGATGCGGACGCGTACTTGTTGGAGTGTAACCATGACGTGGAAATGTTGCGGATGGGGGAGTATTCATGGCCCTTGAAGCAACGAATCCTGGGTGATAAGGGTCACCTGTCCAATGAAGAAGGAGCCGATACGCTGATGGATGTGCTGGGTAATCGCACCAAAAAGATTTATCTCGGTCATCGTAGTTTACACAATAATATGCAGTCCCTGTGTCATTTGACGGTGGCGTCAATGATGGAAAATCGGGACTTTGGCGTGGGCCATGACTTCCAATTGATTGATACCAATCCAGAAGAAGCAACGCCACTAGTCGCTTTATAAATTTTATGAAACTTTAGGACTTCAGCACTAAATCATCAAAAAAAATTCACACGCACCCGGTATGATAGGGGTATTAAAATAACGAAGCGGTTGAAGACCGGTTGGTTCGGACCGCTAAATGAGGAGGGTTCGCGCGCGAGCGCAATGTGATGGATAACAATAATAATCAATTTAATAACCAACAACATGATCATAATGAAGAAACCACACCAACTCCGGAACCACGGAAACGGCGGGGTGGCCTGACACTGACGAAAGTGGCAGTGACGGCTGCGGTCGCTGGACTCTTAGGCGGTGGGGTTGCGTACGGCGGTATCAACTACTTTAATAATAGTGGGATGAATGATACGGCGGTGCCAGCCGGGAGTAACTCGACCGGGAACACCAAGACCTCTAACGTCAACGTCAATGTCTCGAGTCAATCAACCAAGGCCTTTAATAAGGTTAAAGGGGCCATGGTCTCGGTGATTAATTTACAGAAGGAAAATAGTAGTAGTGGGACGCTTGGCCAATTATTCGGCTCAAGCTCGAGCTCCAATTCATCGAAATCCAAGTCAGAGCTGGAAGAAGCTTCCGAAGGTTCTGGGGTGATTTATAAGAAGGACGGTAACGTGGCTTACATCGTGACGAACAATCACGTGGTTTCCGGCTCTTCAGCCTTACGAGTCGTGACGAGTTCCGGTAAACAACTGCAAGCGAAGTTGGTTGGTAAGGATTCCGTTACCGACTTGGCCGTCTTAAAGGTTAACGGCTCGTCATTAAAGACCGTGGCGTCATTTGGAAACTCAGATAATATCAAGGTTGGGGAAACGGCCTTGGCAATTGGATCACCACTGGGTAGCCAGTACGCAACGTCATTGACGCAAGGGATCATCTCCGCCAAGAAGCGGACGATTGAGACGACTAATTCTTCGGGAACGCAAACCGGAAATGCGACGGTTATCCAGACGGATGCGGCGATTAACCCTGGGAACTCAGGGGGGGCCTTGATTAATGTTGGTGGCCAAGTGGTCGGCATTACCTCATCGAAGATCGCCAGTGATGCGGAAGGCACCAGCGTTGAAGGGATGGGCTTTGCCATTCCATCTAACGAAGTGGTCAATATCATCAATCAACTGGTCAAGAACGGGAAGGTCGTGCGGCCAGCGTTAGGGATTACCTACGTTGACTTGGCGAACGTTTCTAGTGCGCAACAGAAATCGATCCTGAAGTTACCATCTAATGTGGAAAACGGGGTCGTGGTGATGAGTGCTTCGGCGGGCTCACCAGCGAAGAAGGCTGGCTTGAGCAAGTACGATGTGATTACGGCGCTGGGCGGTCATCAGATTTCAGACCAATCCACGTTGCGAGATATTTTGTACAAGTATAAGCTGAACGATAAAGTCTCGATCACTTACTATCACAATGGTAAGAAGAAGACCAGCACCATTAAATTAACGGAAACATCTTCTCAATTAAAGACTAGCTCGACGACGGCAACGTCAGAGAGTTAGGCGCTAAATGAAAGCGACCGTGGGAATTTTCCTGCGGTCGCTTTTTTAGTATGATAAACTGTTTAGTGAAAAGCCGAAATTTATGGCGGCATTAAGCGGGATGAAAGCGCCAGCTTGGCGGATAAGGCCGAACGAACCGGTATAAATTGGGAGTAGTAATTCAGGCGATAAAAAAGATAGGTGCAAGGCTGTGGATAACTCAGGGAATAACTTTGGCCACAAAATGGGAGAAAAGTTATGAACAGGGTGAAACCGGGAATGGAACCGGTGCAAAAGTTATCCACAGGTATTGGGGATAACTGTGGATAATAAAAGTATTGATCGCTATTGTGGACGAAAAGACTGTCACCGTAGGGTTTGTAAGCGGACAGAACGAACGCGCGTTTTGTCTGTGTCTTGTGGATAACTAAAAAATCATTGACATTTTAAGAAAAAATAAATGTAGTGGGTCGGGCCAATGAAACCACTATATCTAGGAAAACGGCTTATCCACCTGTGGATAACTTTGTGGATAAGCTGTGCATAGGAGGCTAATTATGAACATTAAATTTGTGGTTGTGGGTAAACTCAAGGAAAAGTATTTCAAACAGGGGATTGCGGAGTATGCCAAACGGCTGTCGCGTTTCTGTAAATTTTCAATAGTGGAGGTGCCAGATGAAAAGGCGCCGGAGAATTTATCGCAAGCGGAAATGGATCGGGTAATGGCAGAGGAAGGGGAGCGAATACTGGCGAAGATCAAGGACCGCGAGTACGTGTATGCGCTGGCGATTTTGGGCAAGGAACGCTCGTCGGAGGCATTCGCCAAGGAAATTAAGGATCTAACCACGTACGGTCACTCGGATATTACGTTCGTGATTGGCGGCTCGCTGGGGTTGACTCCAGCCGTCTTGAAGCGTGCCGACACGCAGATTTCCTTTGGTAAGTTCACCCTGCCTCACCAGTTGATGCGGCTGGTGCTGACGGAGCAGGTGTATCGGGCATTTATGATTAATGAGGGGAGTCCATATCACAAGTGATGCGATAGATGCGCTTGTGTATCACATCACAAATAACCGCTTATAATTGGTGAATGCTGAAATAAATTGTAATTTTTTGGGGGGTTGAATATGGATAACGAAAAGATTAGAGTGTTTATTAGTTCATCTATGAATGACGAACATGGAATACATTGGCTTGATATTCGTAGAAACTTGAAAATATTATTAGAATCTAATCCGTTATTGAAAGTGTTTGAAATTGAAAATAGGGCTGCAACACGTGATCCAGAGAGTGTATTTTTAAATGAAGTTACTAATTCCAATTTAGTAATTCTTCTGGTTGGATCAGTGATAAGATCAGGTACCTACGCTGAGTACCAAAGAGCGTTAGAATTAAAAGTTCCTCTGCTTGTGTATTTTGATAAGACTTTAAGCACTATAGATGGCAATGCGATTGATCCAAAGGTAACAATGGATGCCAAGCATTTTAAAAATGAATTGATAGCTGATAACAGAGAAACATTTAATGAAACTAATTTATTAGATTTTAATGGTAATAATATTCTACGAGATACACTTGATGAAATACGCTCACGATATGTTGTAGATGTTGAAGGAAAAGCAAAGTATTCAAAGATTGTGGGAACTAACAATAGTAATGTTAATTTCACTAGTACACTTAGCTTATTTGAAAAGAATAAAGATAATCTGTATGATACCTTATTTCAAAAACATATTGACATTAAGGATAATGAGTTTGGGTTGAAGTCCATTAACTGGTTACTACAGGGTTCAGATTTACCAAGTGTTCAGGAGTATATCAATTTTGTTAAGAGTGAAAAAAGCTTAGGTGAATTTTTACCTATTATTCAAGAAAGATGGAGATCATTTTTGAATAATATGGATAGAAATTATGAACTAGCAACGACAATAGAAAGTAATGTATTACAGAATTTGGATGATGGTAAAAAAAAGGTACCAGAATGGTTAGTCGATGATTTGTTGATTGATTGCAGAAACTTATATTTTAATTCCAATCAGTATGATGAAAGTGCTAAGATTCAAAAGAGAATTGAAAATAGATCAAATATCCTGGTTTATCCGGTACTAGATAGATTTAAATCGGAAGCATTGCAGGAATTAGATAATGAAATGCAGAAGTATAATTTACAGTCTCCTGATACTGTGAATTTTGGTAGCTCTTTGCCAGTTATTGTGGGAAAGTTACAAGACTACTTTTTTATTGCATTAATTTTTGGTTCTGCAACGCATATTAAAGGTACAAGACGATTATTGGCAGATGTACTTAGTAAATACGGTTTAGAGTTTGAGGATCCGTATTTGGTTATACAGGCGATCAGATTATATTTTTTAAATGGGCAAACTGAAGTCGGGATTAAACTATTTGATAAAAATAAGCGTTTATTGTTTTCTCAATTTAACCATGAAATTGATGACATGTTTTCCATTTTTGATTCGAAGTATTGCATAAATAATATTTCGGGCAGGCTTGAGTTCATTAAAAATTGGGGCCAACAGGTTAATCAGGGTAATTTTGATAAGGCAGTTCGGTTTATCTACTCTATTCTTGAAGATAAAGATGATACAAACATTATTGGTGTAGGTGCAGCTTTGGTAGTACTTTCAAAAAGACTAAAACCAAATCAAGTTATAGAATTAACATATAAAATTATGAAGAAGAGTCATATAAGTCCTATAGATCTAGGTTATATTCCCAGAATACTTGTTTCCCATAATGTAAATGAATATGATACGTTAACATTCAGTAGCAGAGTAAAAGAATTAGCTGAGATGGCTCCTAAAGAATTACCATTTGGTGATTTCAGTTTAGTTGCACCAGCAATAAGAGAACTTAATAATCCTGATCTTCTCAATAGTGTAAGGGAACATTCATTGGCTATGACTTTTAATCTTAGATTATTGTTAGATGGTGGGAATTTTTCGGAGGATTACCTAGTGGGTCTAAAAAGCACATTAGAAAAAGACATTGAGGAGTCAAAACAAAGTGGGATATCTCTTGGGGGAAATAAAAATATTTGGTGCCTGGAATCAGCGATTATTGGTTTTGAGTTATCACAGAATGATATTAATAAAGCAACAGTAATTTTAGTTGATCTGTTAAAGAAGGCTGTTACGGGAACAAGTCTTTCAATCATACTAGGTGTATTGGAAGTTATGGTTGAACTTTTGGAAAAGATTTATTTAAATAACTTAAACGTCCCAGAATATTTTAAAAACGTTGGGAACATCTATTTATCAGAATCAGCTAAAAAAGCTACGAGTATAGAGACATTTGCTAGAACGTATCGTGACATTAATAGTTTATTATTAATTATTAATTACACATTATTATCTAACGATAGTGTATGGCTAAATGTATATGCAAATTCAAATAAGTATACGGTTAAGGCTTGCATACTAGCAATAGAAAGAGATATAAGTGGTAATAAGGCTAGGTATGATTATATTAAAATTTGGCTGAATTCAAACAATGCAGAAATTACTTTAGAGGTAATCCCACTTGCCATTTACCTACTCTTTTGTGAGAATCAAGTGGATATGTTAGAGAGAATATTAGGACTACATACTTCTGAGTCGATTGAAGTACGTGCTAAAGTAATAACAACTCTTATGCGGTATAAAAAATATGTAACAACGGAAAACTTCCAAGATATAATTAAAACATTTAGTTCAGATAATGATTGGAGAATACGACACATGGCTTCTGAAATTAGAAAGAATTAATGGCTTTCTATGGGGGGTGAGTTCTTGCATTCATATCGCGTCGATTTTGCGGTCAGTTATAAAATGTCGGGGGTTCTGATCCTATGTCGTAAATCTGATTGATTCATTTGAAAGTCATTATGTCATGGAAGTACCTATTCAGTTAGTATGATTGTGTGGTACCCAGCTGTGTATACTTATAGAACGTTGAGATGCTGTTATGGGTCTTCGTATCATAAGCGATGTAAAAGAAGAATCCAAACCAACACAAAGAGCCAACAAGCGGACGATAACGCCACTTGTTGGCTCTTTGCTTTGAACGCGATATTGGTAACTAAGTCTCACCGTTTGAAAATGGTTGCGCCGTATTGCTCATTTCCGGTGTAGTTTCCCTTGAGACCGTGTATATGTTTGGGCACGATATCGAAATGTTTGGTACTAAATATTTTGACTTTTACCGGTTGTGAAGCCTTTTTTGAGTAATGCAGACGGCCGTAATAGATAGTCTTACTGTGTCGTTTAAGACCGGTGAAATACCATTGGGCGTTTCCAGCAGCAGTTCTTAAGTGTAGCTTATTTCCCTTAACCTGAGTCTTGTCATGAAAGCCACCTTGGGCGCCATCGGTTAGTCGATACCAAGTATGATGGCGAATGGTGCTGGGAAGATAAGTTATTTTGGCACTGGCCGTGGTCGGTAGTACAAGTGGTGATAGTGTCACGGCCGCCAGAGACAGCGCGATTAATGAGCTTACTTTACGCATAGTGGGCCTCCTAGAAATTTGGTAAATGATTGAGCGTATAATACCAACCATCTTTAGTCATGAAGGTGGTGTATGACCAGACCGTGTATGGGGGATTGATCTGATAGCCACCGTCATTGTTGGATGGGTCAAATTCACCTAAAGTCCAATGTTTATGATTGTTCATATACCGCCAGCTTGGCTTGACGTGATAGACATCGTCACTATTTCGAGTGCCAAACGTATACCAACCGTTATGTTTACGAACGAAGTAGTATTTCGCTCGGATATGGCTGTGGTGCCAGTTACCCTTGCGGTTGGTCTTAGTAGCAAAAAAGACGCTGTGTTTGGCGAAATGAAGTCGGCTATAATTCCAATTACCATTATAATCTTGTTGGCAAGAGTACCAGTATTTATGGTGACGTAGGGTATAGGGATTGGTATAGTATTTCGTTTTGGCGTTGGCCGTCATGGTTGGCGTGATACTAGCAAATAGGCCAGCCGATGCGACCAGTAAAATCAGATTTTTTAAGTGTTTTTTCATCATTATTTCTCCTGATAGTTCGAAGTATCCAGTCGACTATTTACCACCATATAGATTCACAATGGTTAGATGTTTAGTGGACATGTAGACGGGATGGTTGTATTTTTTCTTCGTTAGTAGCAATACTTTTCCCTTTTTTTCGATTGTGATTGGATAATATGCCAATGCAGTGGTGTGCTTGTACTTGACTGGTTGAATCATCCCAGTGAAAAAGGTGTTGTCAGAAATGTTCCAGTGATTACCGTTTACGGAGAAGTAATACCACCCATGACTTTCCTTTCGCAAGTCAACGCTAGGAACTAACTTGCCTTTGTAGGCAGTTTTCCAGTTTTTAACATAGGTTAGAGTCTTGGAGACAGTCTTTCCGTGTTTTTTAACCGGGACAACGAATCCCTTTTTACGAACTGATAGTTTGAGGGGATGCTTATCCGTACTGTACCCAAATCCATACCAATTTCCTCGAATAGATTTTGGAGCGGTTCGAACGGTCTTCATTTTATTTCCAAAAGACCAGATAGTTTTGGCGTTTGCTGTAGTGTCAGCAAGTCCCAACGCTGTTGTAACAGTGAATAGAGCTAGCAGCCATTCCTTTTTATGTAGTATCATCGATGTAGCCTCCTTATTAGCCTTAGTATACGTAACTCTGAAAGCCCTTCAAGTCCACTATGACCAACCGTTTTCCTTGAGTTTTCCAGCGCATGTTTGAAGCTTCTTTCAATTCATCATTGCGCGTTCTCAGCATGGTAGTTTAGGAAGGCGACAAGGAAAAAGAACGTCTGAATGGCAATACCTAATCCGATTACATTGAACCGATAAATCAGCTAAACTAGTTAATGAAAGCGCACAACAGTTTTAATTAGGAGGAAGAAGCACATGAGAAAAATTGCGAAGTTAGCAATGACGGCGATGACCGTCTTATTAGTGGGCGGCACGGTATCGACAACGGCTAGTGCGGCAACTTGGCACAAAGGGACACCTAAGGCGTTACGTGGCAAGTATCAAGGGAAACGGACCTCATCGGTTCAGGGATTCGGCCCCGCTTATACACTTACTGCTAAAAAGTTTGATATCAGCGAGTCTAATATGCCCGATCAACTGGTAACACATTTAAAGTACAAAAAGATCGGTACGCATTTGTACAGACTTAAAGGCCACATGGCTAAAAGTGGGTTTGTACTCGGCGGCAACATGGATTATGCTGTTTATCGCAAGGGTAAAACCTTTGCTTCTACCGGATATAGTTACCATAAAAAGCATGGCTTCAGTAAGTATGATTATGCGAAGAAGGTTAACCATTTTAAAGATGGCGGTGCCATTTTACATTAGTGTGCCGCGTATAAGCCATTACTTGAAAGCGACAAAAAACGGCTAACCAGCCTTAGCGACCAGTCAACCGTTTCTCAGCAACCACCACCGCGCGTTTTCTTGCGGTTGGTGATTTTTATTTTATATACCTGTTCTATCCCAATGCCACCTGTTCAACTGGCTGTGTGTGAGTAGCCATCGCGCTACCAGCCGGCTGATAAATCTTGCGATCCAGAGTTGGGGCCTTGATTGGGGTGTTGGCCGCCGCCATATCCTTGAAATATTGGACAAAGACATCGGTATCAGCGCCAATGGAGGCCTTGATCGGTGTGTTCTTGAAAGCGTAGAAATTATCACCACCACCATGCAAGAAATCATTGATCACCACGCGATAGGTGGCCGTCATGCTGACCGGGGTCCCATCGTCTTTCTTGATATCAACGACCTTGTACGGCTGTTTGGCATCATTATTATCTGTATAAGTGTAACGCAAGCCCGAGATTTGTAGGTAAAAGGCTTGGTTTTCATCGTATTGCTGGTTCAGAGCATCCTTAATTTGTTGGCCCGTCATCTCGACCACTTGTAAAATATTGCCAAATGGTTGAACGGCCACGGCCGCGCCCCAAGTGATATCGCCTTGTTTAGTGACCGCCAAATCGGCACGAACACCACCGTTATTAGTCATTGCAAAGTCGGGTGTCGTTCCGGCCTTTTGGGCTTCGTAACGTTGCGCATCGACCACTAATTCTCCGGCGGCATTTTCCATGGTCTTACTGTTGTTATTGCGACCGGTGATGGGTTCCGGTGTGGCCGCCTTACCGATAACCGCATTAACCTTTGGTGCCACTCGCTTATCCGCGTCCTTCACAATCGCAACGACTTTTGCGTTACTCTTAGCCTTGGGATTGGCTTTAGCTGGCAAGACAGGGTAGACGTGGGATTCTAAGTGCATAAATTTCCCCGTTTTCGGATTGATATAGCCTTGCGTATCGTTATAAGCTTTCCCGGTGTAAACGGCCTGGACCACGTGAGTTTTGCCTACCGTAGCATTGGCATATTGGTGAGAATGGCCGGCAACGTACAGCCCAACGTGATTCTGCTTATCCAATTGATTAACTTTATTCAGGATAGATACGGCGCTACCGTCAGTTTTACCATCTTGGCTGGCAATGCCCGTGTGAGCCATTACCACAACGGCTTTGACGCCCTTTTTATTTAAAATCTTGTCGTATTTTGCAATTGTCTTGGCCTCATCCAAAACCTGGTAGTTTTGGTAGTTTTTCAACAGAGTCAGATGGGGAAGATCGGTGGTTTCAATACCGATAAAGCCAACCTTGGCCGTCTTTCCATGGGCCTTAATCGTTTTAATGGTATAGGGCTTGTAACCGTATGGAATCTTATGATTAGACTTCTTAACCACATTGGCCACGACCAAGTTAATCTTTGAGGCCTGATGTGGATAGTTTTTAATCAAGGAATCGGCACTGGCCGCGGGTTTATGGCCTTTCAAAATGCGGTTAAATTCACCCAGACCGTGATCAAATTCATGGTTCCCCAACGTCCCAATTTGAAAGTTCATCGCCCGCAGTGCGTGCATCGTTGACTCATGGGCTAACAGTGTTGAGTTAGCCGGCGAGGCGCCGACCATGTCACCGGCTTCAACCCGGAAGGTATTGGCCGCTTTGGCGTGTTGGCTCTTTTTGAACTGGTTTTGCGCCTGGTCCAATGAACCACTTAACCGGGCTACGGTTCCCACATCATTATAGGTTTTCGTCCCGATGGTGACGCTCCCCGTGGTTTCCAGGCCACCGTGTAAGTCATTAATGCCGAGGATTTGGATGGGGATGGCTTGTTTGTACTTTTTAGCCACTTTTTTGAATCCCGGTTGGCTGGTGGGAACGCGATACTTGTCGGTTTGCGTGGTGACCTTGGCCGCTTGCCCGGTATCGGCTAAGCCGGGCAGGGCAGTAACACTACCGGCTGCTAATAAGGATACGAATAAACTATAGAGTAATTTATGGTGATGAACACTTGCCATGATGATAACTCCTCCTCGAAAAGATGAAATTGATACGCTCTAAGCATACCAATGAAACCGATTACCGTCACGAAGTAAATGACGTATAGGTTTGCAATTAACGAGATAAAAGCTGAAAGGCTAGAAAATAAGGGAAAGCCAGCCGCGTTTATTATTTTGGTGATACACCAGTGAATTTTTCTAAACGGAAGAGTTGTTCATTATCGGGGCGTGTTTGGTGATTTTTAGGCCGGTAGCCCAGCTTTTCATAGAAGCCCAAGGCGGTAATTGATGCCGGAATTTCAACCCGTTTGGCAGTTTTAAAAAAGGCATCTTGTTCCAAGGTCGTCACGATGGCGCGGCCAATTCCCTTGCCCTGATACTCGGGTGAGACGAAAATATCGAACAGACTGGCCTCATCAGCTTTTCCCCAATAAGAACCAATCGCCCCCGTTCCCACGAGCTCGGTTCCTTCATAGAACACATAAAAGTGGGTCCAGGTGGCCTTATCGACGAGATCTTGGGGTTGGAGCTTAGCGATTGTGGCGGCCAGGTAGTCGGCGGTATAATCCTTTCGATTAGTTGTCAGGAGCGTCGTCGTGATGAGCTGAGCCGCGGCCGCAGCATTGCTTGCGCGAAGGTAGTGGTGGGTTAGAGTCATCTAAAACACTTCCTCAGTAAGATTGATTTCTAATTGTATTTTAATCTTAGGCGTTGGCGGATGCAATCCTTATTGCGTAATAAAAAAAGACGCCAACACAATCGCAGGCGTCCTTCAAACAGGTGAATCTAATCTTTTTGACCAATAATCAGCCCATACCAATTTCCTTTATGAACGCTACCGTCTTCGTTGGTTCGGCCCCCCATTACGTTATTAATCACGTAAATTCCCAATTTGTAATCTGAAAGTTTCGTGCGTTTACTTTGTGGATAGCCTTGTTTAGCCAACAACTTTTTGATGGCAGCCAGTTTTTGGGTATTAGTCTGAGTCTTGTGGTTCATTAAATAGGTGGCAACTGACGTAAACGGGACGATCTTGGTATAGCCTTTGGTTGAAATAGCCTCGGGAGCGTCTTCATCCCAGGTGTCGTTGGTGGCGTAGTTATAAGCCGCAATACGGGAGAGCCCGAGGTCAACGGGAGTATTGGGAAATAACTTAACCATGGATCGCGCCAACTTCTGGTACTTACTGTCATTTAGATAGTGGACGTAGTCTTTGGTGCTGACGAAATCGTCTGGAAATAGGAGATTGCGTCCGGAATGGTTAGTTGTTTTGCCAGCAGTTACGGCTGAACTGGGGACGTAACCGTAAATGGTTTGACCATTTTTGGGGACACCAACATAGTAGTACCAACTGGTTTTACCGTTGTGAGAAATTTGAACAGAATTACTGCGGTACAAGTTTTGGTTCGTGTAGTTTTTGAGATTCAAGCGCTTTTTCGTATGTGTCCAATCCCAAAGATAGGCATTCTTAGTGGCACTAGTGACGTGGTAATAATCGCCAGCATAAGTAGGTTGCAGAAATCTACGATGCGTAATTTGATAGCCTTTGGGATTAAATCCCTTGACCAGTTGTGGCCGGTAAATCCAGCCAGTCTTAGTTCCTGGCGTATTCGTGACCTGAATCCAGTTATGATTTCCCTTATAGGTACCGGTAGCTGTTAGAAACCACGTATAGGTTGGGAACGATTTTAAATTATAAAGTTTCTTGGTATGCGTGTTATTCCAAATGTAGGCATTCTTGGTGGCTCGCTTAGCATGGTAGGCCACAGCCGTGTAATGATAATAGCTGTGATTATCATTATAGACGATATGTTTAAAGCTGGTCTTAGGTTGCGCCGCCTGCGCCGAGTTAATTAAGCCGCCGTTAAGGCCAATTGCTAGACCGACCACGGTAAGTGCAAAAATCTTTTTCATTATGAAGATCCTCCCTGAAACAAAATTAGAAAACTATTTTCCCCTTTCTGTAGTATAGGTGACGGCTGATGAATTGTAAAACGCTGCCAGCTATGACGGGCTTAGCATTGGGTCTACTTAATAATTCCTCCTTTTATTTCCAGCATTGATATTAGCAGATTAATTAGCTAACCCCATCTAGGATAAATAGCAATCAGTTGAACTTTTTATAAAGTCTGATTATTGTATATTATCAGTGCGATTATTTGTGATACGCTATTATACATGGTGTTTACACCAATTTTGAGGAATGGATGTGTTGGATATTATGAAAAAATGGTCTATCGCGCTCACTGGTTTGTTGCTGTCGGCAACGCTTGCCGGTTGTGGTAGCCAAAAGGTTGTTGCCACAACTAATGGGGGAAACATTACGGAGCCGGCCTACTATAGTAGCCTGAAAGAGACACCTTCTGGACAGCAAGTTTTACAGCAGATGATCTTGAGCAAAGTTTTGGAAAAACAGTATGGTGACAAAGTTAGTCAGGCCGCGGTTAATAAGCTCTTTAATCAGACGAAGGCCCAGTATGGCTCGTCCTTTAACAGTGTTTTATCTCAGGGGGGGATTACTCAATCAAGTTATAAATCGGATATTCGTTTTAGATTACTGTTCAAAGAGGCCGTTAAGGCGAATATTAAAATTACGGATGCCCAACTTAAAAAGCAATTCAAACATTATGAACCGAAAGTTACGGTTGCCCATATTTTAGTTGCTAATAAAGCCACGGCGCAAAAAATCATTGCACGGTTAAGTGACACTAAGCCCGCTAACCGAGAGAAAGAATTTACGCAACTTGCCAAGCGCTATTCTACAGATAGCATCACTAAAAATAAGGGTGGCAAGCTGGCACAGTTTGACAGCACGGATACCACACTTGATTCGGCTTTTAAGCAAGCGGCCTTCAAGTTAAAAACAGATGATTATACCACAGCACCGGTTAAGACCCAGTACGGGTATCATGTTATCTTAATGTTAAATAATCCTGGTAAGGGTACAATTAAAGACCACAAGGCTGCATTAACGGCGCAAATCGTTAACCAAGAAGTGAATAATAGCGAGGTGACCCACGAGGTCATTGCCAAGGTTTTGAAAAAAGGCGATGTTTCAATCAAAGACAGTCAGCTAAAACATGTCCTGTCTGATTACATGTCATCGAGTTCTAGCAACGTATCGTCTAAGTAGGGTTATAAACAATAAACATTATGAGTTTAGGCGGGCGGTTCATTCATGCATGAATGGGCCGCCCTTTTTAGTTGGCAGAATATTCGGCTGATGCGTGGGGCTAACAATAAAACCAGAAGGCATTGTTCAAATTCACTGAACAATACCTTCTGGTTTTTAGAGTTAATGATGAAACCGTCGCTAGTGCTAATCCTGTTTCTTAAACCAATGTAAACTAACCAAGCTTAATCCTAAAACGCCTAGCACGGTTAACCAACTGGTCGAGGCTTCGGCGGTTTGGGGTAAGACCGTTGCGGTTGTCTTACCTGATTTGTTTCTATTAGTCCGTGTCGTTAAGCGAACCGTCTTGTTAGTCGTTACTTGATGATTAGTGGTTGCGCCAGTCACCGATTTAACCAACGTTTGGGGATGCGTCGCAACCTTTTGTGCTTTAGACGTCTTGTTAGCGGGGCGACTGTCAATCTGTGCAGCGGAACCGCCAGTAGCTGGCTTCTTAACCGGTGTGCCAGTATCGGGAATCGTAATGGTATCACTACTGTCACCAGATTCGGGTGTTTCCGTCGGGGTACCCGTATCCGGGGTTGTCCCGGTATTATCCGGCGTTGTGGTGTTGCCATTGTTGTTATCCGGTGCCGTTGTGGCAACCTTTTCCCATACATAAGTATTCGCCATCGTTGCGCCGTCATAACCCGTATTTAAATCCGCCGCGGTATAAGTCTTGCCACTACCCACAGCTTGCCACTTACCGGTGAAGGTGGCGCTAATCGAAGCATCTAATAGGTTTACCTGATCCTCACCGTCAAAGAGGTGGGAATTGGTTCCCAGTTTCAGTTCCTGCAAACTGACAGTCCCTTGCAAGAGATGGTTCAGCGAACTTACGGCATTCATATCAATGTTTGATAAATCCAGCTTCGTTAGGGAACGATCGCCAGCAAACATGTTGTTCATGGCCCTAATGGCAGTCGGGTGCCATTGACTGAGGTCGACGGCTGTTAAGGCAGTTGCATTTTCAAACATCGATGTGGTGGTGAGAACCTGACTAACGTCCCAGTGGCTAACATCGAGGTGGTCAATGGCCGCATCATCGGCAAATAGTTGTGCTAAGTATTTCACGTGACCAGTTTGCCAGTGACTAAGGTCGAGCTGCGTCAGCGCCCGATCACCCGTGAACATGCTACGCATATCGGTGACGTGGCTGGTATCCCAATTGGCGACATCGACCGTTTGTAGGGCATCGTTATAGGCTGTCTGCCAGGTATTCCAATCCATACTATCGTTGGCGAACATGGCATTCATATCCGTCACTTGCCCCGTATTCCAGTCACCAGTGCCAGTAATGGTGGCGAGTAGCGGATCATTAAAGAACATCTGAGCCATGTTAGTGACCTGACTAGTATCTAATCCAGCCACGTTCACGGTTGTTAAGGCGGGGTTGTTGGCAAACATGTAACTCATATCCAGCACGTGGCTAGTGTCCCAATTTGCCGTGCTTAAGTCTAGCTGCTGTAACCCCGTTTGGGAAAACATATCGTCCATGAGCACGGTTTGGCTGGTATCCAAATTGGCTAGGCCATCAATTCCCGTCAGACTAGACCAGCCGGAAAAGAGGCGACTGGCATCAATACCTAAGACAACTTTTCCAGCAAAGGTGACGTGCTTAACATCGGTGTGGTTATACGATCCCAGTGCGCCATCACGAAAAGTTCCGGCCGAAATGACCATGTTGCCATCACTATCAAGCGTCCACGGTGCCGTTCCAAAAGTCCCGGTCTTTACGATAGAAGCAGCGGTGGTTGTGGGCGTTACGGCTGGCGTGTTAGTCGATTGCGGGGCTGTGGCCGTTGGTGTACTGATGGCCCGGGCCTGTGGGGTTACCGCTGCCGGTGTTGCGACCGCTTTAGCAGTTGGTGTCGTCGCGGCAGCCGATGACGCGGTGGTTGTTGGCGCTTGGTCTGTGTTAGTAGCCGGTGTTGGCGTGCTTGTCGGCTCAACAGCCGGTGTTTTCTCAGACGTACTTGAGTCGGTCTTAGCTGCCGGTTCATCTTCTGCCGTGGTCGTTGATTGATGATTCAGTGTCGCGGTTTTAGCGGTCGTTGTTGCTGTGGCCGTTGACTGATCTGTCGAATCCTCAGGTTCTACCGCTGTGGTATCCGCCTGGGCAATATCGGCTTGGTAGCCAATCCCCACAACGGTTCCCGCGATCATTAAAGTCATCAATCGCTGTTTGTTACGCATTTTGAAAGTTGTCGGTTTCATTAGTAACCCCTCCGCATCTGGCAAACACCCGATCTTTGCCGAATTTCTACCTCTATTCTAGTCTAATTCGTTCAATAAAGCGATAAATTAATGTAAGAATATTTAATGATTTTATCAAATGATTCCGCATTATAAAAGGGATCATCCACTATTGATGATAATTAAAATTAGGAGTCTCACGATTCATTAAGCTCACGAAGGTTGCAAGATTTTTTGTAAATGAAAACTCGGGAATCGGTGATGCTGATAATAAAAATATCAGTTTGAAAAATGGATATATTATAAATTAGCTGTTAGCTGGTATTTATGGCGCTAGCCGGACATATTTAATAAAATCCGTCTTTTTGATAATCAGGCTTACCACGAACGACTTGTTAATTTAAAGATAAAACAGCAGGCTATCTGCAAGGAATAGTGGTGGACGTAGTGCCCTTATGAAAGGCGAAACAATCGTCTACACTAACTCGTGGAGGTGGTTAAATGACGGATAAGTTGGATATTGGCGCACTACATAATTTTTACCATGGACTAAGCGATTTGGTGGGACCGGAAGCCATGATGAAAATTTATGAGCAGTATAAAGGAACGCAGCTAAGCGTCCCAGTACACTTATACGACCGCGATTTAGCAGCACAGCGGGTGGTTCGTGAGTTCAACGGGCATAATCAACAAGACTTGGCCCGCATTTATGGCTATAGCGAGAAGTGGGTCAAGTCAGTCTTGCGTCAGGCTAGGCGGGACGAACAATTGGCGGCCAAGCAGCATCGTGATTGAGTGACTAAATTTGGAGGTTTAGAAATGGCGCATTTTAAGAAAATAGTGATTGGTTGTTTATTGGGCATGGCTTTACTAGGTTGGGGAGTATCGGCTCAAGCGAGTGATGCCAAGGATCATGTGGTGTACAACCGGAGTTATCATCAGACTCGGACGTTGTACCATACAAAATATAATTTTTATCATCGACTCTATCGGACCGGGATGAAGCGTAGCAGTTCTGCGCGAGGAACCTATGAGCAGAAATTCACGGTGACGCGAATTGCGAAAAACGGACACGGGACATTCTTCAAGACGCCGCGTGGCTGGATTAATCGCGATGCCTTTTACCATTGGACCCGGTATCAGGGGGGTCTTAACTACTCGATGAAGGTGAATCACGCGCATGTACTCCTATACAACAAGCCCTGGGGCCTCAAAGGTGCCAAGGTCACCGGGAGTACCAGCACTAAGCAACTGGTTGGTCACTGGGTTCACGTGGATCGGCGGGCCGAGTTGAATACCGGTACGGGTTATTATCGGCTGAAGGTAAATCACAAGACCTATTGGATTCGGGGAAAGTATTTGTCCTTTAACACGAAGGTGTTAGCCGGCAATATTAAGCAGATCGAAAAGGCGGTTAAGACCGGTTCTAAGCTGGTTGGTAAGTCCAAATATGACTGGGGTGGTGGCCGTAGCGCTGCCAGCATTCGTGCCCGGCGGTTTGACTGTTCATCATTTATCCACTACATTTATGCCAAGTCAGGCGTGCGTTTAGGCCCGACATCCAGCTGTACCACCTATTCATTAATTCGAATGGGGCGTAAGGTTAAGGCCAGTCATATGAAGCGTGGCGATATTTTCTTCTTCAACGATAAGGATGAAGGTAAGAATTGTCATGTGGCCTTGTATCTAGGCAACAAGCTATTTCTACACGACTCACCGAGTTCGGATACTGGTGGGGTTTGGTATCTCTAGTTTGAATGATCCGCACTGGAAGATGCGGTTCAACGGGAGCGTGCGTCGGTTGGTCGGTTAGGGCTCCAATTACTATCAAATTCAAATATGACTCATCAACAGGTAGCCTCATAGTGATGCTACCTGCTTTTTTAGTCAGGTCAATGTTCAGTTTTATCACTTGTTTCATGTGAAACAAACGGAATATTAGTTGGTGGCTCCAGCTTTTCGGAGAAGTCTTTAGAAACAATACAATTAGTTAAGGTAAATTGCGATGACCAGAACCGAGTTATGTGGATTGCATTTTAAACTTTATAAAATTACTGCTTGCCTTGAAGTGTAGTTGAAGGTCTAAACTCACGTTATTCACTTAAAGACGAGGAGTAAAAGACAAATGGCAACGACAAAAAAACGGTTTGATTGGATTTTATTGGTTATTTTAATGAGTTACTTTATGATTCTACTGGATAACTCGATTATCTTTACTGGAACAGTTAAAATTGCGCAGGATTTGAATCTAAATCAGGCCACCTTATCATGGGTTAGTAGCGCCTATTCACTGACATTTGGTGGTTTCTTATTACTAGGTGGTCGGGCCGGTGATTTATTTGGTCGCCGCCGGGTTTTCCAAGTCGGGTTGGTAATTTTTGGACTAGGCTCACTGCTAGTTGGTGCGGCGGTAAATGCCCCTATGATCATTGCCGCTCGGGCTTTTCAGGGAATTGGTTCGGCGATCTTAGCACCGACAACGCTGGCCATTCTAATGGATACCTATGAGGGACCTGAGCGAACCAAGGCAATTGCCTACTATGGTGCCATGGCCGGTATCGGTGCTAGTGTCAGCCTAGTTATTGGCGGGATCTTTGCCAGTCTGTTAACTTGGCGGGTTGGCTTTTTCATTAATGTTCCTATCAGTATCTGGATGTTTTATTTAGCCGTTCGCCACTTGAATAAAGACCGCGGTCAGGCCGGCAAGCTAGACTGGATTGGGACGTTGACATCATTAATCGGGATGAGTGCGTTGGTTTACAGCATCATTGGTAATTGGGCTAAATTGCCAGCATTTTTACTAGCAATCGTGTTCTTGGCGGGCTTCATTTACCAAGAACGACGAACGGAACAGCCCATTATGCCTTTACGATTGTTCAACGATCGTGAACGGATTGGTGCCTACGTGGGTCGTTTCCTATATCTGGGTGCCATGATGGGCTTTTGGTTCATTACACCGCAACTGATGCAAAACCAACTCGGCTTTAGTGCCTTGATGGCGGGCGTTGCGTTCTTTCCATTGACCATTGTGAACTTTATCGTGGCATTACAAGTTGCTCGACTGACGGCCAAATGGGGAAATGGTGGTTTGCTGGTCGCTGGGATTGGCCTCACTATGTTGGGAATGCTTTGGATGAGTAGATTTACCCCGACCGTTGGTTACTGGTGGGGCATTGCGGCCCCAATGCTGGTTGTGGGGATTGGTCAAGGATTATCTTTGAGTCCCTTCACGGCGGCCGGAGTGGCCCATACACAAGGGGCTGATGCCGGGGCTGCTTCTGGTGTGGTCAATGTTATGCATCAAATTGGTGGTTCAGTCGGTCTATCAATTTTGGTCACCACGCAGGGGTTATTTAGCGGTCGGATTGTAGGTTATCAGCACGCCATCTTAGCCGGCGCGGGCCTTCTATTGCTGGCCTTATTGGCTGCCATTTTCCTAATTGTTCCCGGTGAGCGTAAATAAACGGAAGAAAGGCTTGCCCTGAAGTTACTGCAAGGTTGTAAACTGAATTTATTCAAAAATGAAGTGGAGGAATATCAGCATGGCAAATGTCTTAATTATTGGTGCAACGGGTTCTGTAGGCCGCGTGACTCGGCAATATTTCCTGGATAACACGGATGATCAATTAACCTTAATGGCGCGGAGTACGGGGCGACTGGGGCAATTAAATGCGGAGCGTGAACGAGCAATTGCGGGTAGCGTGACCGATCCAGCAGCGTTAAAAGCGGCCCTAGCCGGTCAAGATGTAGTCTTTGCCGCCTTAAGTGGTAATCTAGCAGGAATGGCTAAACACCTAGTGGCAGCGATGGATGAGGCTAAGGTTAATCGGCTATTGTTCATTGCTTCAATGGGCATTTACAACGAAATTCCGGCGCGGGTTGGTGGTGGCAATTTGGCAGATAATCCGATTTTACAAGGGTATCGCGATGCCGCCGATGTCGTGGAAGCCTCTGACCTTAACTATACGGTCATTCGGCCCGGTTGGTTCGACAACGGCAATGATACGAATTATCAGGTGACTAAGAAGGGTGAACCCTTTGGCGGGCATGACGTGTCACGTAAGAGTATTGCCGACTTAGTCGTTCGCTTGGCCCACAATGAGACTTTAGGGTCACGGGATAGTCTCGGCATTAATCGTCAATAAAGGAGATTTTAAAAATGGCAAATAGAACATGGTTAATTACAGGGGTTAGTAGTGGGTTTGGGCGCGCTATGACATCGCAACTGTTGGCACAAGGTCAGACGGTTATTGGAACAGTCCGTAATATCCAAAAGGTACAGGGCTTGGTTGAACAATACCCTCAAACATTTATCAGCAAGACGTTAGATGTCACGAATGTTGCGAATATTCATCAATTGATGGAGAAACTAACACAGGATTATCAAATTGATGTCTTGGTTAATAACGCGGGTTATGGGTTATTTGGTGCTGCAGAAGAGCTAAGCGATGCTGAGGTTGACCGGATTATTGCGACTGATCTGACAGGCTCAATTCAAATGGTTCGGGCTATCTTACCAAGCATGCGAGCTCAAGGTCACGGTCGTTTGATTCAGATTTCGTCATATGGTGGACAAGTGGCCTTTCCAGGGAATTCGATGTATCATGCTGCCAAGTTTGGTATTGAAGGCTTTATGGAAGCTGTTGCCCAAGAAGTCGCTGATTTTAATATTGGAGTGACTATTGTAGAACCGGGAGGCGCCCGGACTGAATTTCGGTATGGGAGTGCTCAAGTAGCGAAAATGATGCCAGCTTATGAAGGTAATCCAGCCCATGCATTTCAACGGATGCTGGATCCCGCTAATGGTTTGGCCCCTGGTGATCCGCAACGGATGGCTAGCCGAATTATTGAAAGCGTGGACCAAGATCCCGCGCCATTGCGACTGGTACTGGGATCACAAGCGCTGCAAAGCACCATCGACACGCTAGAAAAGCGGGTTGCCGATTTTAAGCGCCAAACCGCCCTAGCTGCCTCAACGGATTTTCCGGCTGGTGAATAGGGTTTAATAAAAATTAACGATAACGACTTTCCCCAGAAAATGCGTGGTGACTTCCCCCGAAGTTACCAACGCATTTTTTTGGTTTTTCAGTGACTAGTACTTGCCTTGAAGTTACTGCAAGGGGATATAGTGAGTGCATAACTTAATGAGAGGGTTTTAAAATGACTGAAGAACTTATCCAATTATACCGAGATTATAATGCTGCCATGGCAGCGAATGACACGTCAGTATTGGCTCAACTTCTAGCACCGGAGTTTACGTTAGCCCACATGACAGGAGACGTTCAACCACGGGCAGAGTGGTTTCAAGAACTTGAAGCCGGAACTATGCATTATTATTCTTCCGTGGAAGACCATGTGAGCGTACATGAAATGGTGACTGGTTGGCAAATTGTTGGTCAAAGTCGGGTGGTAGCTCGGATCCATGGTGGCTCAAAGACTGAATGGCCGTTAAATACGGACCTACGCGTACAACGAGTGGCCGACCACTGGCAAATTATATCAGCCGTTGTCACGACGTACTAAAATGCCAGTTGCTTTATTTTCTCTAAATTATTAAAGCCGCGTCAAACCGATTGGGGTTTGGCGCGGCTTTTTGCTTATGAAAATGGGGTTAAGGTGACCTGCTTCGTGGCTATCTGGTCAATGAAGTGCTGATCGTGTTCAATGACGAGTAGCGTGGGGTGGGTCTGTTGAATCAGTGTGAGTAGCTGATCTTGGTTAAAGACATCGAGATAGTTGAGTGGTTCATCCCAAATAAAGAGCTGAGCCGGGGTGATGAGGGATTGTGCCAGTGCCACCTTACGTTGTTGGCCCATACTGAGCTGTTCAATAGGGGTGTGGAACACGTCACGTGGTAGTCCCAGCTTTTTTAAGGTGTTCAAGAGCGCATTTAGATTGAGCTGCTGGTCAGTTGCAAGGTCGGCTAGCGTGCCAGTCAAAGTCGTTTGTTGTTTCAAGGTGCTCACCTTGAGTTGGGGATGGTCGACACTCCCCGTATGCGTCCCAGAAAAGTGACCGGTTAGATAGGCAAGCAGTGATGACTTACCACTACCGTTAGGGCCTAACAAGGCCAGTCGTTCACCTGGCTTCAATTCAAAGGATAGCGGGTGAAATAAAGGTTGGCCGCCGGGATATTGCAACGTCAGGTCTTGAACGTGGAGTAAAACCGGATAATGGGTCGCCAGTGGGGTCAGTGTTAGGGGCGCGATGTGTTCAATGTTTTGGCGTAAGCCTTCAGTGGCCGCTAGTTGTCGGTCGCGCCGGCGCTCCGCTGATTTTGCCCGGCGCATCATCTTAGCGACGAGCTTACTATTATTCTTATTGGCCTGTTTACCGCTGTTCTTTACGTGCGGATTGCCATGCTTGTCGTTTTCACTAGCTTGAGCCCACGCCGCTCGGTCAGTGGCCACCGACTTGAGACGGGCAGCCTCCTTTTTTAAGCGCGCATCTTGTTCTTCTTCAAAGGCGTCTTGCCGTGATTTTTGTGCTTCATAAGTGGCAAAATTTCCTTGATATAAAACGACTTGTTTTTGCTCAATGGCTAGGGTGTGATCGGTTATTTGATTGAGAAAATAGCGGTCATGACTGACCACGATAAACCCGTGTCGCTGTTGCTGCAAATAAGTGGCGACGGCTTGGCGACTGGCCCGATCTAAATGGTTGGTGGGTTCGTCAATCAGTGGATAGGTGTTATCGGCAGCAAAGAGACTAGCAAGCAGGGCTTTGGTTTGCTCGCCGCCGGATAAGGTGTTAAAAGGTCGTTGCCATTGCGCCGGATTCAAACTAAGCTGACGCAACTCGCGTTCTAGCTGCCACGTCTCGGTGGCGGTTAGGCGTTGTAGCAGGTCAATGGTTGTTTGGCGGGGGTCTGTAACCGCGGCGGGAAAGTATTGTGAGATTAACGGATTAATAATTGTCCCTTGATACGGGTAGTGGTGCAAGAGGAGTTGAAGCAACGTGGTCTTTCCCCGCCCGTTACGACCGACTAAACCAAGTTTCCACGTTGTATCTAAGTTTAAATCAACGTGTTCAAAGAGTGGTGCTGTACCAGCGAAGCCAAATGTGAGGTGCTGAATGGTGATTTCGGTCATGTAAAAGAACTTCCCATCTATGGTGACTAAGTATCAGGTGATATGGGATGAAACGGGAACGGTTCTTCACAGTGATCGCATTCTTTCGGTTTAATTTACACCATTCTTGCCTAATTTTAATAATTAGACGTTGATTGTCTTTTAAGTGGTGCAGTTGAGCTAATCATAGATGAAAAGAGGATTAAAATCAATAAAGATCACTTTATCTTGACTATTAATTCGTTTATAGAATTGACTCCATTGATTGGAGGCAAATGAACGAATAGTCAACGCTATTTTGTGTAAAACCCAGTGGATATTGAAGGACACTACTCTTTTATAACGATCTCTGGTATTCTATTAGGATATGTTTATTTAACGGTCTAGCCTAAAACTGGGTTGCCTAGGGGAGGAAAAGCATGTGTCAGCTATGTATTTGCGAGGTTTGTTGCTGAGTTTAGCGCTGGTTTCATCGATTGGGATGCAGAATCTATTCGTTTTTAATAATGCAATCAATCAGCCGTTGAAGCGGGCCTGGCCAGTGACGGTCATGGTTTGGTTCGCTGATACCGCCTTAACACTAGCGGCATTCTTCGGGATGGGTGCGATTATCAGTGCTCACGAATTATTCAAATTAATTATTATGTTTGTCGGTGGATTATTGGTAATTTGGATTGGGTTTGGCATTTTACGTTCAGCTGCCAGTTTTAAGCTGGAAAGTGCCAACACACCGTTACCGATGAAGAAGTCATTAGTTAATGCGTGGGTAGTGACCTGGGCGAATCCGCAGGCGATTATCGATACCAGCCTCATGTTTGGTGCGCTACGGGGCACGCTGACTGATAGTGAAGTTACGCCATTTATCACCGGGGTGATTTCCGCGACAGCCATCTGGTTCTTCGGCATAACGCTAGTGTTGGGGTTATTGAAGGAGCGGTTACCCCAAAAGTTCCTTATGTGGGTCAACATCGTGTCTGGCGGAGTAGTCATGCTGTACGGGGTTTATCTGCTATGGCAAGCGGTCATGATGGTGCTGTGAACCATGGATGAAATTGTAACGGGCGTTAGTGCAGTGGCACTAGCGCTTTTTTGATACAGCGGCCAAAAAAAACGCCCCAATCGGTTCCAGCCAATTGTTGGGCGATAATTTTTGCATAATTCAGATAAATTAGACCATATCCCGACCTCCAAACAAGCCGTTCAATGGTGACGGTGATAGCGACAAAAGCCACACTAGTTTAACGCATGCATTAATTTATTCGTGAGATTCGTGAGCTGGACCCATTCATCATCTGTGAGATTGGCCTGCTTCATCAATAGATCCGGGAGTTCTTTCAGGTTGATTCTTTCTTGTTCACCTGCGGGGGTCAGGGTTAATTTAACACTGCGTTCATCAGCAGGGTTCCTTTGGCGATTCACTAATCCCATCTTTTCCATTCGTTTTAGCAAAGGGGTGGTGGTACCAGTGCCAAGGTGTAATTGGGTACCCAGTTCTTTTACCGTTGCTCCTTGCTGCTTATACAAAATGACCAGGACTAAGTACTGTGGATAGGTTAATCCGTGTTGCGCTAGGGTTGGCTGATAGACGTGTTGAATGGCGTGTGACGTGTTGTAAACAGAGAAGCAAAAATGATCTTCTAGCACGCGAAAATTTTCGATTGTCAAAGATACCCAGAACCTTTCTTAAAATAAGTTGTTGACAATTATGACGTGCACGTCCTATAATAAGTTCATCAATTAAATCGTGCACGATTCAATTGCATTATAACATGCGAAACGGGAGTGTTTGCTATGTCAGAAAAAATTGTTTTGGAACCAGCTGCTAAGGACTTTAGTGAAGCCAATGCGCCACATCCTCGGATTTATGAATTGAAGCCAGCCGAGGGACGGGCATTACTGGAAAAGGTCCAATCTTCACCAGTCAAGAAGTACAATGTTGATATCAAAGATACACTGGTTGATACCGGTAAGTGGGGCGCAATTAATGTGCGGATTATTCGTCCCGCTGGCGATTATGCCAAGATGCCAGTTATCTTTTATATTCATGGTGCTGGTTGGGTATTTGGGAGTGCCAAAACACATGACAAGCTCGTGCGGGAACTTGCTGTGCGGACACATTCAGTCGTTGTATTTCCAGAATACACGCTGTCTCCCGAAGCCAAGTATCCAACGGCCATTGAGCAAAATTATGCGGTTTTGCAACAATTGCCTGAAATTGCTAAGGATGAGAACTTTGATGTCAATCGGTTAACGGTCGCCGGTGACTCTGTTGGGGGGAACATGGCCACGGTTATGACGTTGATGACCAAGCAACGCCAAGGCATTAAGATCAATCAACAATTGTTATACTACCCAGTGACGGATGCCAACTTTGACACGCCATCTTACAACCAATTTGCTGATAACTACTACTTAACTAAAGAAGGGATGCAGTGGTTCTGGGATCAGTATACAACGGATCCAAAGCAACGGGCAGAAATTACGGCTTCACCTTTGCGAGCTAGCCTGGATGAGTTGAAAGACTTGCCAGCAGCTATGATTTTAAATGGCGAAGCAGACGTGTTGCGTGATGAAGGTGAAGCGTATGCTAACAAGCTACGTGAAGCCGGTGTCGCTGTCACACAAGTTCAATTCCAAGGGATGATTCATGACTTTGTGATGGTTAACTCATTGGATGACACGCACGCCACTCGTGCAGCTATGGATTTATCAACTAGCTGGGTTTTGCAACGTAACAATCAATAACATCTTCGATAAGTAGGCGCTTAAGTGGCGAGATAATTTGAAAAAATTATCTCGTCACTTTTTTAGCTTCCCCCCTTTTTTAATGCGGAGTCTGTTATGCTAGAGATAATTAGGAGGGTGATAACGTGACTGCTCAAGAAATTCTCAATGTGTTACGCGCAGCGGTGGTAGCCGATGCGCTGGGGGTCCCGGTGGAAATGAAGGCGCGCGGGACCTTTCAGCTAACCGGCATGACGGGCCATGGTTCATGGGACCAACCGACTGGTAGTTGGTCTGATGATTCGTCGATGACGCTTTGTCTTTTGGCAAACATCAATGAGCAGGGCAGTTACGCCGACCTTATGGATAAGTTCGAACGTTACATGATGACGGGAGCCTACACCCCAACGGGCACCACTTTTGATGTTGGGCGGACCTGTGCCCATGCAGTGCGGCAATATGCGATTAATCATATTGAACCGTTGCATTGTGGGGATACTGCCGAGAATGCCAATGGCAATGGGGCCTTGATGCGGATTGCACCGCTAGCCCTGGTCTTAAAAAATGAAGATAATCAGGATAACCGGTTTGCGGTTATTCATAATTACACGGTGGTGACACACGGCCATCTCCGGGCCATCATGGGCAGCTTCATCTACATTGAATTATTGCGTGACTTAATGATGGGGATGAGCTTACGTCAGGCATTATCCCACGTGCAGGAAGCCCTAATAACTTTTGTGGCGACTCATGAAAAATTTGCTAGTGAAGCTGCAACGTACCAACGACTCTTTACGCCGCGCTTTCAGCAACTACCAGCTACGGCCATTCGCTCAACCGGCTACGTGGTGGATACGTTAGAGGCCGCGGTGTGGATTGCACTAAACCACCACGACTTAGCCGCCGGTATTTTAGCGGCAGCAAATTTAGGGAGTGACAGTGACACAGTGGCGACTGTGGCGGCATCCTTAATGGCCTTTGAACGGCCACAACAGTCGGTGCCGACTGACTGGTGGAACCAAACGCTGAATCATGAGTTATTAGACCACATGATGCAGCCGTTCGCGGCCAAGTTTGGGGAGGAAAAATGATGAACTTACCAGAAAAATATGCCTACATGTCGACTGGGCAGCCTTATAATGACTTAGACCCGCTGTTGATTCAGCGGCGTGATCGGG
>NZ_AZCP01000003.1:23079-29603 GCF_001433855.1 Levilactobacillus brevis ATCC 14869 = DSM 20054 | reverse complement strand
ACCCCGCCTCACTGATGAATTGAATGCCACCGCTGACCCAGATGCTAAGGCCACTTTGTTTACCGCGTTGGTTGGTTCGGCGGGGCCTCGTCCCCTGGTGAATCCCAATTTTCGGTGTGAATTTGGGGATAACATTCACGTTGGCCGCGATTTTTATGCGAATTATGACGTGGTCATGCTGGATGGTGCTCCCATTACGATTGGTGATGCCGTGTTATTTGGGCCAAAGGTGGGATTATATACTAGTAATCATTTAATTGATCCGACGGAACGGGCACAAGGGGGCTGTATTGCTAAGCCGATTACCATTGGCGATCAGTGTTGGCTAGCTGCGAATGTGACGGTTCTTCCTGGCGTCACGATCGGCGCGGGAACGGTGATTGGTGGCGGCAGTGTAGTCACCCATGATATTCCAGAACACGTGGTGGCAGCCGGCAATCCCTATCAGGTGTTACGACCGATTACGGCGGCCGACCGCACGGGTTTTGCGGGACAAGATCTGATTTAGCTAAACTAAAAAAGCCTGGAGTGAAGGCTCCAGGCTCTCTTGCGTTGCCAAATATCTGGTATTAAAACGTGCGCCAGTTAAGTGCTTTTTGTCCCACACTCTCTTTCGTCAGTGCTCAGAAAATAACTGGTGAGCTTTGGCGTAAGTGAAAAGCCGTTCTACGGCTGCTTGATTAGCCGGGGTGGTGAGGAGCACGGCACTTAAATTCGCTTCATCTAAAAAGTAGTGGAAGTCCCGATACCCCAAGGTGTTTTCAGCGGCGTGATAAGCAGTTGCCGCAATTAACCCGGTAGATGAGGTCGTCGTACTGATACGGAAAAGTTGAGCGTCACCACTCAGTCGGCGCAATGTTGCCAAGGAAAAAGCCAGTGGTTGTCGGCGGTGGGTTCGTAAACTTTGCGTGTCGAATGTGACAGTAATCATAGTGGCCTCCTTTAGTTGACGGGTGTTTCATGTGAAACATTAGAGTAGAATCAATAAGCCAATCGTAATAAATAGCAATGGTGACAGCCACGTGCCGAAGCGCTCAAAAAAGCGCGTTGTCGTGTGGGAGCGGGCCAGGTAATAACTAACCCCTAACCATATGCCAATTAATACGAGAAAAATAACGAGGACGCCACCGAACGCGGCCGGCGACAATTTGGTAAAATAGGGAATGTAAATGCTCAGGTTGTCCCCGCCATTGCCAATGGTCATTGACCAAACCAGTGGTAAACTAACGGATTGAGCTAAGCGGGGTGTCGCGATTGGACCATGACGTCCCCGCCACCACTGCCAGAGACCGACGAGGCCCAACGTTAAGGGGACCAATCCAAGCCAGTGCGTTAGATGGGCGGCATCGTAATGGAGCACGCCACGACTGACCAGCCAAGCGATGGCAATTAGGGAAAGAATCCCAAGGTATTGTCCGGCGATAATTTGCTGGCGCTGCTGGCGATTTTTAGCGGCTAACCATAATAGAAGTAATACGACCAAGTCATCGGTATCCGTAACAAAAAATACCCCGATGGCGGTCAGAATGGCGGTAACTGACATGCCCGGCTCCTTTTCTAACATTAAGATGCTTTTATTCTACACGTCTTAAGGCCGGGCCACTACCTGAATGGCGAAAGGAGACAATAATATGTTAATGGCTTATCCAGCAACACCGCAAGATTATCCAGAACTGATCGCGCTTTGGCAAGCTTCAGTGACGGCAACCCACACCTTTTTGACGCCTACTGATATTCAAAAAATTCGCGAACAATTACCGACCTACTTTGCAGCGGTAGAGTTGACCAAGTGGTTAGATGGGTCGAAGTTAATCGGATTTTCCGGTAGGCAGGGCCCGATGTTAGCGATGCTATTCATTGCCCCAGATAGCTTCCGGAAGGGGTACGGTCACCAGATCATCGAGCGGTTAAATCAAGAACAAGACTTACGCTTGGTTGATGTGAACGAACAAAATCCCGGAGCCTTGGCCTTTTATCAACGGCAAGGGTTTCGGATCGTGAGTCGTGATGCGTTAGATGATGCGGGGCAACCCTATCCGATTTTACACTTACGTCGCGATTAAAATCGTCAAAAAAACCATCCTGTTAGCAGGATGGCTTTTTTAGTTAAGCTTTTGTATGCTCTTTGTTATTAAAGATAAACCATTTTGAGAAGAAGTAGTTGCCGATGACGGCCAACCCGTGACCAATGACCTTGGTGATGGTTGGGTGGAAGCTCAACAGTGAGATACCCACATAGAGGATAACGGCTTCCAAAATATATGTAAAGATTCGGGTACCGTAGAATTTCCCCATATCGCGGAAGGGATGATCGGAGGCATGTTTGAAGACCAGCAGTTTGTCAACCCAGAAGGCAGTTTGGACACTGAAGACCCAAGCCAGTAAGTTAGAAATTTGATATTCAACGCCAAAGATACTGTTAAAGAGGTAGAACATGGCGATGTTGACGACAACGCTCAAAGACCCCCAGAGCAGGTAACGTTGAATTTGTTTGTGGGCTTTTTCTTCAACCTCTTCAAGTTGTTCAGCAAATTCATTTTCTGTTTCGGTTAGTTCCGCCTCGTATTCCGATTCCGTTGACGGATAGTGATTGTGACGTAAGGGCACTTGATTTTCCATAAAGTCGAAAGACCTTTCTTAACGTTTTAATCGACCACGATGGCGCGATTAGCTGTTTTCTAAGCGCCAGCTTAGTTTTGAAAACGTGTAGTTGATATAACAACTTAATTATACCGTTTTTGACTATCTCTGCAATGGTGCAAGCTGAGAACTTTTCAAAGGATTGGAGATAAAAAAGATCACAACCATTAATTGGTCGTGATCTTTTTAAATGCAGTTAATGTTAATCCGCAACGTAAGCTTGGCGATAGTCGGCACTACCGTTAAATTTGTTATAAATGACCCCTTTGACCTTAGGGTTAACCAAAGTACTGGTATGTGCTTCGTAGAGGGGTGTGACAGCTTGATCGGTCATGGCCGTTTTGGCTGCCTTGATCAGATCTTGGTACCGAGCTGATTTGTTGAGTGCGTCGGTTCCTTCGGCGTGCTGAATCGCTTGGTCATAGGTTCGGCTGTTGTAGTGGCCCATATTGGAATTGTTGGTTGACGTTAGAATTTGTAATGACTGAATCGGGTCAGCATAGTCCATGCTCCAGCCGGTTAGGTTCATTTCAAAATTTCCCTTTGAGATATTGCCGAGCATTGTTTGGAAGGGTAAGGCTTGGACCGTTACCTTGAGGCCCAACTTACTGGTCAAGGCACTTTGGATGAATTCGGCCAAATTCTTAGTCGTGTCATCGTCTTGGCAAGTGAGGGTCAGGGTTATTTGATGCTTACCCAACTGCTTAAGGGCTTTTTGGTAGAGTTGTTTAGCCAATGTTGGGTTGTAATCGGCCGTGTTGGCTACCTGGGCATCAGTGGTGAAATCCGCTCCCGTCTTAGGATTCTTCAACATATTGTGAATGGCAAAGGTCTTGGCAGGCTTGGACCCATCCTTGAGGACCTTGCTAGTCAATTGCTGCCGATTAATTGCTAGAGAAATTGCTCGACGTAATGTTGCGTTAGCGGTGAGCCGGTTCTTTTCATTATATTGCATGAATCCAATTCGACCGGCCGCAAGTGACTTCAAATCCTGATTATTCTTATTTTGCGCGGTCTCTTCACCATTAAGAGTGACCGTATCTAGTTTTTTAGATTGATAAAGGTTGTAGGCAGTTGAACTGGCCTTAATAACTTGATAGTTGATACTGGACAGCTTGACCGTCTTGGCGGCGCTGTAGGCAGGATTCTTAACCAACTTCCAGTTATCGTTGGTCCCAGTCCAGTTTTTCAAGACGAATGGGCCATTGTAAACGGTCTTTTTAGCCGAGCTGCCGTACTGGTTACCGTATTTTTCGACTGCAGTTTTGTTAAGTGGGTAGTAGGTGGTGCTGGCTAACATCCGCTTGAAATAAGAGGCCGGTTTACTCAACGTAATCTTGAGTTGATACTTGCCGACTGCTTTAACACCAAGTGTGGATGGGGCCTTTTTTCCGGCCGCGATTGCGGTGGCATTTTTGATGTTTGCGAACTGGTAGGTGAACTCCGATTTAGACTTCGGGTTCAGCGTTCGTTCCCAAGAATACACAAAGTCCTGAGCAGTCACGGGTTGACCATTGCTCCATTTGGTATTGGGTTTCAATTTAATGGTATAAGTGTGACCATCATTGGTGACGGTCGTTTTAGTGGCCAAGGCATTTTCAGCTTGGCTATTGGCGTCTAAACGGTACAGGCCTTCGCCGACCTGACTGAGTGTGTTGCTCGAAACGCTATCCGTAATCTTGGCCGTATCAAGACTGGCAATGGTCGCCGTCTCATAAAGGTTTAGATGTTGGGCAGTTGCTGTCTTAGTTGACTTCGAGTGGGCGGTCACAGCAAAGATGCCGCCGATTAAAATGATCCCGCCGCAAACGGCGAGTGCTTTCTTGTGATCTAATAAGCTCATAGTGGTTTCCTCCAAATTGATTGAAATTCTGAGTTGTTACAGCCACTGAGCGTTGCCATCGACTAAACATAGATGAATCCCCCTAAGAAAAAAGTAAACAAAAACCGCCCTTAACAGCCAATGCGTTAAGGACGGTTAACTTTTAACCGCGGTACCACCTTAATTGAACGCAGATACGCAAATAAGCGTCTGCGCCCCTCTCCACAGGAAACTAACATTTCCCTGACAACTGACGTATGTCGCACGTCTTCCCGTACTATAAATTCGGGGAAGCCCTCGGTGGTCCATTTACTTACCTGCGTTCGGCCGTACTCTCAGCAACGACGACTCTCTTTGCGGGCATGATAAGCTTGATCTCCACTTCAATGGTTTGTTTCGGACGATTTTTGAATTGAGGCAAGCATACCGCTTAGGGGTAAATCTGTCAAACCCTAAAATAAAAAAGATTTGTTATTAACCGATTTAGTAATTATCAGCGAGATAATAATTGATGATAGGTTAGCAAGGACGGTGCTGAATGCGGTAAACAATGGCCCTAAAAGCTATACGGGTTTTCCTAATTTAATAATTAATTATTATTAAGACTTAATTATTAATAATTAACTGATGTTTGTAAGCCAGGTAGGACTAACCAAACGGGTTCGGCCAAACCAACTGACGGTTACCGGTATGATAAAAGAAAAGGGGGGATTTAGCATGACCATGACAGATGACGAAAAAATCACGAGTATTTTGGCCGCAGCTAGTGATCTGTTTATTCAGCCGGGGTATCAGGTGACGCAGATGCAGACGATTGCCCGGCACGCACACCTAGCAGTTGGTAGTCTCTACCGGTTCTTTAGTAGTAAAGCCGCGTTGCGTGATCAGCTTTTCCTGACGACATTGGGTGTGTCAGTAACGGGCACCACCTTGCCATTGACAACGGTGGACCAGACCCAATTATTAGCGCAAACTCAGACGGCCTATGACCAGTGGCAGGAGCAGTTTCAAAGTTGCCAACGAGCTAATGACTTAGATGATTTGCTGACAAATTTGGTGACGACTTTTCAACGGTATGGCCGTTATTTTTTGATACTGGAGCACAACCCGACCTTGAATCCCGCACTAACTGCGCTATACCGTGACTATCGGCAACGACTCTACCAACAAGTTGGGGAGTTTCTCATGCGACAACGGCGGACGGCGACCGAAGCAGATGGCATGATTGTGGTTGACTTGATTTTTTGGTGGTGTGCGCACAAGCAGTACGATAGTTTTGAGAAGCCAGTTGGTCGCCAAGCATTGCCAGCTGTTTTGATACAACTGCGAACCATGTTGCACCGCAGCTATTAAGGGGAATTTTGATAAGCCACCGCCGTAACCGGGGGTATCTGGGAGTGGATGCGCGTATTTTCCAGTGATTCGGTTAGACTAGGGTCGAAATTGAATGAACCGTTCATTCAATTTTAAACGTTGAAGGGGGATGGCGAGTATGGCCTTACACGAAATGCGGTATCTACACCAACATCCGGCAGTGATTCGAATTTTACTGGGAATTTTAGTGGTGCCGTTGGTCTATGCAGTCACGTTTTTAGCATCTGTTTGGAATCCATATGGGGAGCTCCAGCATTTACCGATGGCTGTCGTCAATCAGGATCGGCCGGTCACGGGAATGGCGTGGGGCCGGCAGGTGACCCGCCAATTGGTCCGGGATCGCTCATTGGATTTTCGACAAATGCCAATGCATCGCGCCCAACAGCAGCTGGCTACGGGGCACGTCTACTTGGTCTTACAGATCCCACGAGAGGCATCGCATCAGTTGCGGCATTTACCGACGGCTACCCGGCCCTTACACGTAACCTATCGGACAAATGCTGGTCAAAGTGCCGTCGCCGCCAAGATGGGGGAGTCAGCCATGACTAAGCTACAAATCCGGTTGAATCAAGCCGTCATTCAAACGGAACAACAGGCCGCCCGACAACAGTTGGCGCAGCAAACCCGGATCACGGCTGGTCAATTGCGGCAAATCGCACAACTGACGGCAGCTAACCAGGGGACTGTC
>NZ_AZCP01000003.1:0-22931 GCF_001433855.1 Levilactobacillus brevis ATCC 14869 = DSM 20054 | reverse complement strand
GTTAGCCCGTGGTGCACAAGCGATGACAGCAGTCACGCCGGCACAGCGGCGGGTCCAGGTCACGCCAATTCACTTGATTCAACGGGATACCCATTCACTAGCTAATAATGGAACGGGGATGGCGCCGTACTTTATGACCATTGCGTTGTTTGTCGGGTGTATTACCCTCAATATTATTTATGATGCTGGCCAGCGTCACGGAAAATACCGTTACTTTGCCTTAGCGTGGTTAGATAAAATGAGCTTCCTATGGGGCTTCGTGGTGCTAGCAGCTAGTGCTCTGTGGCTCGGCGTCTGGCAAGTTAATGGTCTTCGACCGGTACACCCACTAGCGACCTACCTCTTTAGTTTATTGATTATTCTGGCTTTCTTTAGTCTCGTCACTTGTTTTCGCCTATGGCTGGGGCTGACGGGAGCGTGGCTAATGCTGCTCTTTATGATTTTTCAGATTGGGTGCTCTGGAGGAACCTATCCGATTGAATTGACGAATCCACTCCTGCGCGCATTTCATCCGTATTTACCCATGACCATTGCGATGAGTGGTCTTCACCAGACGATTTCTCTGGGTGGGTCGATTACCGAGCAAGTTGCGATTTTAGTTGGCATGGTGGTGGCTTTTAGTTTAGGAACCTTGGCGTATTTCTACCGTCATCAAGATGTAAGTGCAGAATAAAAGAAGATCGACCTTCACAGTGGGTAAAACACTGCGAAGGTCGATCTTTTTAGATTCTCGTCATTATGATTGCGGATCAACCGATTTAGTCGGATGTGGCGCCAATCCACTCTTCAAAGCCGCCCCGATGGCTGGAATTTGGCCCAGGTCGGTGACGTGGTCGTTGGGAACGACCACCACATTGGCGGGGGACTTGGCGAGATCACTAAAGGCCGAAATCGATTGATTTTCGAAGAACTCGCGCGTGGCGGTTTCCAGACTGGAATTGACGGTGTCAATCCGGTACTTTTCAGCATCTGCTCGCGTTCGGGTGGCCGTGGCCTCAGCTGAGGCAGTCGCCATCAAAGCATCGTTTTTGGCTTTGGTCGTTAGTTCAATGGATTTGGCTTCCCCTTCAGCTTTCGCGATCGCTGCAATCCGTTCTCGGTCAGCCGTTAATTGCTTATCCATAGCTGACTGAATGGCTTTGGAAGGTGTGAGCTCATCAATGTTGGTACGATCAACGTTGATGCCGTACGTATCGGTTAAATCCCCAATGGCAGTTGCCAGTTCCTGGTTGATTTTGGCCGTGGAGCCTAGCGCTTCGTTAAGATCCATTCGACCAATAATATCCCGGAGGTGTCCCCGTACCAGTTGGGCCATTGATTCGACTGAATCCGTGTTTTCATATTGGTATTTGACCGAATTAGTAACGTGATAGTTGAGGGTGAGGCTGGCGGAAACATCAGCATTATCCTTTGTAATGACGGAGTAGTGTGGTAGCGCCAGTGGCGTCATCGCGAGATTAACCGTGCGAATTTTTTGAATCCCTGGTAGGTAAAAATGAATACCGGACGAGACGCTGTGTTTGTACTTTCCCAATGTTTCAACTAAACCTTCGTTATTTTGGCGCACAATTCTAATTCCAAACATCCTGATCGTCCCCTTAGATTTTTTTGAGCGTTAAGATATTCCCGTGACTCTCTGTGATGGTATAGCTGGCGTTCGGGTCCGGCGCTTCTGGTGACTCGAGTAAGTAGCGATAGTAAATACCGGCGACTAACACCAAGCCAGAGTCCGGATCAAGTTCTTTACCAGCCAAGGAACGGCCAATTAATTGACGTTGTTCCCAGTTACCAGTGGGTGCCGAACGGGATAGCAAATGAACGATATAGGCGTTGATGCTCCGACCATCAGCGTCTGCCGCGGCGGATAGACGTTGAAAAAGGTCTTCGTCCATCCGTAGTAAAAACCGCTTTTGTTTTTCTTTTGCCATGATTATATCCTCCTGTTGATAGCTCTATGATATCACCATGATATCATTTTGGCAATCTAATTTGGATTTTAGCAGATCATGGGAATGGCATTAGCGGTTATTTTCTAATTTTAGCCGTCAGAAGCTTACCGTGAGCGCTAACTTGAACCAATTCATTCATGGTGGAATGCTTTGTCGCAACAGCGTGGAAGGTGATGCCGCCGCTATTTGTCAGGGCCATTGTATAGATATTACCATCGCGATTATCCTTGAAACGATGTGTGGAACCAAAGCGATAATGAAATTCTTTCAAACCACTGCCGTGACCAGTATCGACGCGGTTAGAATAGGAAACATCATAATAGGGCTTAGAAAAATTGGTTCGTTCAACTACCACTTCGACACCGTCTTGTAAATTGCGATCAAAAAGACCGATACGGTGGTCGCCAGTTAATTCCATATATAAATCGGCTTCGTGTTTGAATTCATAATCACGTTCGATAACATCGTAGTAGCGATAATAAACTTTGGTTGTTTTTCGGGTAAATTTCCCACTCGTGTTTTTAGAGTGGCTAGCTAAGGCCATGTAGCCTGAGTCGTTCAATAGGTCGAGTGCTTTAGTATGATAGGTTGTCCCGATTTTACCGGTCAATGTTTTCTTTGACCAAAGATACTTGCTAGTGTGACCGCGTTTACCATAAACGTAGTAGACAATGACTTTCCCCTTTGATTTGGATTTTGCTACTTTGGTACTGGCAGCGGCTGGCGTGGGTGTAACGCCAAAATACAACACGCTACCGCTTAGAATGCCAATGAGTAATAGACTGCTTAAAAGGCCTAAACATTTTTTAATCATAAAAAAGTCTCCCCATAATCGTTTATAGGATAATCATAGCATATATTTATCGTAACTAATTCATGTTTTTGGATAAAATATATAGCGATAACTATTTGTAAAGGCGGTAATGGTGAAGAGTCGTCATAGACTACGTGGAAAATAAACTATAAAAGTTTGGTATTATAAGTGGGAGATATTCAGTAGTCTAGACATTGGCGGGATACCACGTTAAGGCATGATGTTTCATGTGGAACAATTGACATTAGCCATTTAGATATCATCATTTGGTGTGGTATTCTAAACTGACAATCAGGCTAGGAGGCGGCTATGGTGACAGGAATAAAACAAGTGAAAGCTATCATTGAAGAAACACCAGCATTAATGGAGATATTACGCTTAATTCAGGCATGCCACTTGCCTCAAGGAGCATTAGCGGCAGGGAGTATTCGCAATACTGTGTGGCAAGTGTTGAGCCATCAGCCGGTGGAACTCATTAGTGACGTGGATGTTGTTTTCTTTGATCCACAGCGGCCAGTTGAAGCCGATCTACAGATTTATACGGCACTGAGACGGCAAGCACCGCAGTATCAATGGCAGGTGAAAAATGAGGTCTATATGGCTCACTATAATTTTGCAAATGCACCGGAATTCACCTCTGTTAGTGACGCCATTGGTCACTTTGTTGAGGTACCAACGTGTATTGGGGCTTTCCTAGATGAACAACAGCAGGTCCAGTTGATTGCGCCACACGGTGTTGCGGATTTATTAGCACTGCGCTGTCGTCCCATTTCCTTTTATCAGCAAGATGAGCAGCATCTTGCAATCTTTCGGGAACGTATGGCTACTAAACAGTGGCTACAGCGCTGGCCGAAATTACAACTCACCGAAAAGTAATGAAACCAAAAACGACCCGGTTGCAGATGCAACGCGGGTCGTTTGTCGTTAGCGTGGGATAACGACAAATAAAAAACGTCGCAACTACTGATTGGTAGCGGCGACGTTTAGTTAGGTTAATCTTTAGATGTTTCGGTTTCTAATGGCTGTTCGGGTGCTGGCACCTTTTGGACGAGTGATAAAATCTTACGGGCAATTGGGCCAACAATTAATAATTGTAGTGGTAACGCCATGAAGAGATTAAAAATCCAAGTGTGGAGATACGTCAAGAAGACGTTGCCCCCAAAGTTTTGAGTGACGACCATTCCGAAAAGTGACATTAACGTGACCATTCCGGCCACCATCATTACGGAGATGGTGAGGGCGATCCGAATCTGTTTCTTTTTCATATAATCATTAATGATGTAGTGGAAAAAGAGATATTTGACACCGGGACCGATGATCCCTAGATCGCAAATTGCGGCGACTAGTAAGGCTAAGGGGTAGCCGACCAAGACTTCTCTGATGAAGTGATGACCGAAGCCATCAGCTAAGGCGATGTTGTAACCAGCCATCACTAGGACCATCAGGCCCGCCATGACAGCAGTAAATAGTAGTTCTTCTTTAAAATTTCTAGGCATTGTGTTGCTCCTCGTTTGAATTTCCCACGAGAACTCAGCGTACCACAAATTTTTTCACGGCGTAAGTCTTTTTTTGAAAACCAACGATTATTTTTTCATTGTTGTGAGGGTGACGGTGGCCTGGCTGGTGAGTTGGTCAGCGACTGTAATGGCGACTTGCCAGGTCTGCAAATGATGCCCGATATGCAGCGGTGTAGCTGTCGCAATTAATTCCCCCTGGGTCACAGCTTGGAGATGTTGGACGGTTAAATTAACCCCGACGGCGACGCGATCAGCATCTAGGTTAGCATTGGCGCCTAGTGAGGCCGCGGTCTCGGCTAATATGCCATTGATGCCCCCATGAACGACGCCATAGGGCTGTTTGATGGCAGCGCTCACAGGGAGTGCTATAATCGATTTTGTCTTAGTGATTAAGCGTTGCTTGATGCCTAAGGTGGTTAATAAATTTTCCATAATAATACCTCTTTTGAAAGGGTTGTGAAATCATGACAACAGCAAATTGGCAACAGGTTAAGGATTACCAAGAAATTATTTTTGAACGAGCGGATAAGGTCGCTAAGATTACCATGAACCGTCCGGAAAAGCTCAATGCATTTACGCCGGTAACGATCCAGGAAATGATTGATGCCTTCACGATTTGTCGCGATGATAGTAGCATTGGCGTGATCATTTTAACGGGGGCCGGTGATAAGGCCTTTTCTTCCGGTGGTGATCAGACTGTGCGGGGTAACGGGGGCTATGTAGGTCCTGACCATATTGCCCGGCTCAACGTCTTGGATCTGCAACACCTCATTCGGGTAATTCCCAAGCCCGTGATTGCCATGGTTAAGGGCTGGTCAGTTGGTGGTGGTAACATCTTACAACTGGTTTGTGATTTAACGATTGCGGCTGACAATGCGCAGTTCGGTCAAACGGGGCCGAAAGTGGGTAGTTTTGACGCGGGCTACGGGTCTGGCTATCTGGCCCGCGTCATTGGTCACAAGCGTGCCAAGGAAGTCTGGTTCCTGAATCATTTCTATAGCGCGGAAGAGGCCTACCAAATGAACTGGATTAATAAAGTGGTGCCACTAGCTGAGGTTGAATCAGAAACGTTGGATTGGTGCCACGAGATTTTGCAGAAATCACCAACGGCATTGCGCTTCATCAAGGCCGCTATGAATGCTGATACGGACGGCTTAGCAGGCCTTCAACAATTGGGCGGCGACGCAACGATGCTCTTTTACACGACCGATGAGGGGAAAGAGGGGCGCGATGCCTTTAATGAAAAACGGCAGCCTGATTTTGACCAATTCCCCAAGTTTCCATAGAAAGGAGCAACAGTCGTGGATAATTGGATCACGAAGCAAGCTCAGTTGGCGCCCCAAAAGATTGCGGTGACGGATGGGCATCAGTCACTGACATTTGCGACACTGGCACAGCGCTTAACACAAGTGGCCGGTCAACTGGCGGCGGTTGGCGCCTTAACGCAGCCCCGAGTAGCGATGCTGACTGATAACTCCCTCGCCGGCTACCAAGTTGCCCTAGCCTTATTGGGGACGGGGCACACGATTGTCTGGTTGAACAAACGTCTACCGACCACAGAACTAAGGCGGCAATTACAAGACAGTACGGTGACAACGTGTCTCGTTGCCGATGACTTATGGCGTGAGGGGTTGGGGGTGAACGCGGTTCGTTTTGGAACGTTATTGACCACGGCCGCAATGCCCCGCCCACTTGTCGCAACGTTTGATGTGCATCAGGTCGCCAGTATCATGTATACATCGGGGACAACGGGACAACCCAAGGGCGTGCTACAGACCTTCGAGAATCATTATACCTCAGCAATTGCTTCTGCCTTAAATTTAGGTGTTATGCCAGACGATGAATGGCTGTGTACGGTACCGATTTTTCACATCAGTGGGTTTTCAATTATGATGCGCGGTTTAATCTACGGGATGACGGTGCGCTTGGTACCACAGTTTGACGCGCCAGCCATTGCGCACATCTTGCGAACGGAACCGGTGACCTTAATTTCGGTAGTGCCATTCATGCTCAAGAAGCTGTTAGATCAACAGACCCCCACGGCGGCACCTTATTGTGCTTTACGAGGAATGCTGCTGGGGGGTGGCCCCATTGATCAAGCCACGTTGCGGCGGTGTCAGCAGCAAGGGGTTCCCGTTGTGCAATCCTATGGGATGACCGAAACGGCTTCTCAGGTGGTGGCGTTAAACTTTGCGGATGCGCCAAGTCATGTGGGGTCATCAGGCAAACCGTTATTTACCACGCAACTCCAGTTGACTCCGCAGACGCATGAGATTCTATTAAAAACACCCGCGCTAGCCGCTGGATACTTAGGGCAGCCAGCGAAGTTTGCGGCGAAGCTAACGGCAGATGGTTGGTACCATACCGGCGATGTGGGCCATTTAGATGAGGCCGGCTTCTTATATGTTGATGGCCGGTTGGATGACATGATTATTTCTGGCGGGGAAAATATTTTTCCTGATGCGATTGAGGCCGCCTATCAATCGGCGCCGGGGGTTCGCGATATTGCGGTCGTTGGTCGGTCGGACGCTGAATGGGGAATGGTGCCGGTGGCCTTTGTGGTCAGTGACCATCCCCTTGATGTGGCGGCGTTAGTCGCGTTTGGTCGGCAGCACTTGGCCCACTATCAGGTTCCCCAAACTTTTATCCCAGTGGTGGAGATTCCCCACAATGGCAATGGTAAAGTACAACGGGCTAAGTTGCGTGCGCGGTTATCCGCAGCTCACTCTGATTAAAAGAAAAACGGTTCCTTCAGTGCGTTGTGCATTCTGAAGGAACCGTTCTTTAGTTGGTGATACGTTAATCATCCTCAGCTGGTCGGTCGGCAGTTTTGTCGGCGTCCTTAGTCGGAAATAACTTGAAGCTTAATTTGTAAAAATAGTCGGAGGCGTAACCAATGACGAAAATTCCTAATAACATGGACGCGTACAATTGGAACACAAAGAGCGACCAATTATGAATCGTCACATTGGAAATAATCAGCATCGTAGTTCCCCAGGCAATCAGCCAGGCTGGAACAACGGTAAACTTCATGACGGTGCCTTGAAGGAACAGAACAACGAAGGTCATGAGACCAAACATGATTGCACTGGCCCACGGGGAAGCAATCCAAGAGACGTGAAGCAACCGGAAGGCCGCCAGTCCCCATATAATCCCCAGAGCAAAGCTCAGTAAAATATTCCAAAGTTTGTCTTTGGGAAAACCAGCACCAAAGAAATAAGAAACGGCGATAAAAGCGGCAGAGCCCATCCACAAGGAGAAACCGCTCATAATTAAACTATAGACTAAAGTGAAGAGGCCCACGCCAATTGCGTCAACCCAGACCTTTCGTGGAATGTTCATGATTCATACTCCCCTTTAACGTAATCAGAAGCGCTTACAATAATGATGTAATTAATACAGTTTAAATGATCCTGCGAAAACGTGCAAGGACTTTAGGTAAAACGTTGTATCAAACATAAAAGAATGGGGCAATCACTTTTCCATTAGATAGGTCTTCAACTATAATAGGGATAATGGAGATTTAAGATAGGGGAATCGTCAAATGGCACACACAACATTGAGTCCAGCCGAATTTTTGACGCCGCAACGGCTGGCAAAATTATCAAGCAATCAACAAGACTATGCCGCAACTATCCTAGCAGATGTGTTGCGGGTTCGGCAGGCGGTCGGCTTAACGGGTGACTGGACACCGCAACAAGTTGCCGCTACGTTAGCGGCTTTGCCGACGATGGTTGATCAATCACATCGGTATTACGTGGCTGTCGTACCAGTTTTGACAGCTTATTTCAGAGCACAGGCGTTGCCTAATGAAGCCGCTTTGTTGCAGGCCTTAAAAGCCGCGCGGACAGCGTTAGTTGCTCCGCATGAAACAACGGATCAAGAGCAGGCGGCTTACGAAACGGTTGTCGCCCAAGTGGATACTTGGGTGCAGACCATGACGCAGCAACCCGAAGTACAGAATCTTTCTTCGGCTGACCAGCAACGGTTTGCTACCATTATCCATACGGTAGCGGAACTCCTGATAACGGGTAAGGGCCTACAACCGAGCGAGTGGACGGTCACAACGCTTAGTGAGATTATGTTTGGACCGTTTACGCATTTATTAGATGACAGCGAACGGGTTCCCGAACTTTTTCGCTTAGTACCGTTTGCCCTGACGGCGTTATTCACTTATCTCGCCGACCACCAGTTGTTACCTGCTGCCACCGAGCTACAGGCGTGGGTCCGCAACCAGCACACCGCCTTGACCACGATGTATGATCCCAAGTTAGAACACTTCTTTGAAGAGCTAACGGCTGCGATGCAACAGCAGGGGATTGATACGCGTGATCGGCAAGCCGTTGATGCCTTTACGCAGGATTATTTGCGCGCCCACCCAACGACTAGTCGGGCTTTATTTATGACCGATCATCAATTAACTCAGCCACATCCAGCCAAGCAATTAAAATTTAGCCAAAAGAAACGGCGTAAGCGCCGTCGTAAATAAGCTTAATCGTCAAAAAAACGCGTAGCCCAATTAAGGGTTACGCGTTTTTGGTTAAGCCGCTATGATTCATCGGCTAAGCTGTCAATCACGTCTTGGGCGACGACTGGATCAGAAGCATACGGGGTATCTACCCCATTGATCTTTTGATATGCGTCTTCACCCTTACCAGCTAACACGACCAAATCGGTATTCGTGGCCGTGGTAATGGCTTGGGCAATCGCCGTTTCCCGTTGGGCGATGATCGTTGTCTTGACCTTCGTATGGTCAATATGACTGTCGATCTCACGGGCAATGGCCATTGGATCTTCATGTCCCGGATCATCAGTTGTCAGGTAAGCGGCATCAGCATAGTCATTTAATGCTTTAGCGAAGCCTTCACGCCGATCCTCACCTTTATCACCAGTGCTCCCCAATACGGCAATCACCCGGTGGTCAGGGAACTGCGTATGCAAGAAGCTCAGCAAGGCATTCATGCTACCCCAATCGTGAGCGTAGTCGATGTAGATGGTTCCGTGATGCTTGGTGGTAATGGACTCCATCCGACCAGGGATGCGGGTGTGTGCCAATCCATATTGCATGTCAGCGACCTGCGCCCCAGCCAGATGACTGGCCAGAATAGCAGCGGCTGAGTTACTTTGATTGAAATCACCGGGGACGGAAACGTCGTAGGTGGTGGCGAGAGTGGCTAAGCGCTCATCGTGAACCGTTAAGTCGAAATGACTGTCCGTTAGCGTGGCTTGTCGACTGGTGATTGAGAGGGATGCCTGTGCCTGATTGAACCCGTAAGTGAAGATGTGTTCGGGGTTCGTTGAAACTTTGGCGGCCGCATAGATCTCATCAAAGTGATCGGTTTCGGCATTGATAATACAATTGCGTGAATTTAACAGTAACTGCATTTTGCAGAACAGGTAGTTGGCAAAGTTGGGATGCTCATTGACCCCGATGTGATCGGGTGAAATGTTCAAGAAGATCCCAACATCAAAGGTTAACCCGTAAACGCGATCAAGCAAATAAGCTTGTGACGCGACTTCCATCACCAAAACCTTTTGACCGTTGTCGACGGCTTGTCGCATTTCTTTGAACAGGTCGAAAGATTCGGCCGTGGTCAAATGTGCCCGGTACTGGTCTTGTGGTTTTGGTCCGACGATATGGTTAATCGTAGAAAACATCGCAACTTGTTGGGGGAAGGCGTGGGATAAGATGTTGGTCGTCAAATACGTTGACGTTGTCTTACCCTTGGTGCCCGTATACCCGATGACAAACAGGTCGTTTTGGGGAAAGTCAAAGTATAATTGTGCCGCTAAAGACAAGGCCTTGCGGACATTTTTAACCAAGATGACCGGAACAGACACGCCGTAGTCTTCTTCAGCTAAATAAGCAGTTGCCCCGTTTTCAATGGCACTGTGGAGATAGTCCACTGAGAAGTTGAACCCCTTACAAACAAAGAGGGTGTTCGCTTGGACTTGCCGCGAGTCATAAGTGAGGCCCGCAAAGTCAGTGTCGTCCACTTGCAGCGTTGTGTTCCGTAAGAGATCATGTTCTTGGAGTAACGCTATCAGTTGGTTTGCTTTCATGCAATGGCCTCTTTTCGTGGTTAGTCGTTTGGACGCATGGTTGGGAAGAGCATAACGTCACGAATAGATGTGGAATCAGTTAATAACATCGTCATCCGGTCGATACCGATACCCAGACCACCAGTAGGCGGCATCCCATATTCCATCGCTTCGACGTAATCTTCGTCGATACCGTGGGCTTCTTCGTTCCCAGCAGCTCGTTCAGCATCTTGGGATTCGAAACGTTGCCGTTGATCGATAGGGTCGTTTAATTCGGTAAAGGCGTTACCGTATTCATTACCATCGATATACAATTCGAATCGGTCGGTGAAACGACCATCTTTCGGGTTCTTCTTTGCCAATGGTGAAATTTCCAGTGGGTGACCGTAGATAAAGGTTGGGTTAATCAAGGTATCTTGAACCTTTTCTTCGAAGAAGGCGTTGATGATGTGACCGACTTTCCAGTAAGGTTCACAATGAATGCCGTTTTCTTCAGCCAACTTGTGCGCATCTTCATCAGACATTGGTTGCCAGAAATCGATTCCCGTAACGTCCTTCACGGCGTCCACCATGTGGAGTCGCTTGAAGTCGCTGTCTAAGTCGATATCCTTGCCTTGATACGTCAACTTGCCAGATCCGTTAACCTTGTTAGCCACGAACCGGAAGAGGTTTTCAACCAAGTCCATGACGTCCGTGTAATCGGTGTAGGCGGTATAGACTTCGACCATGTTAAATTCAGGGTTGTGCCGTAAGTCGGTCCCTTCATTCCGGAAGTCCTTGCCCAATTCGTATACCTTTTCAAAGCCACCAACAATCAAACGCTTGAGGTAAAGTTCCGTGGCAATCCGGAGATATAACGGAATATCAAAGGCGTTGGAGTGGGTGATAAATGGCCGGGCTTCAGCACCACCAGCTTCTGTTTGTAAGACAGGGGTGTCAACTTCGAGGTAGCCTTCACCGTCCAAGTATTCCCGGATGGCTTTCTTAATCTTAGTGACCTTGAGGAACCGGTCAAAGCTTTCGCGGTTTGAGATCAGATCTAAGTACCGTTGACGGTAGATCGTTTCAGGGTTGGTTAGCCCATGATATTTATCAGGAAGTGGCCGCAATGACTTGGAGAGGAATTCAAGTTCCGTCATCCGTAATGTCAAAGCACCGGTGTTGGTTTTAATCACATAACCCTTGGCACCAATGAAGTCACCTAAATCGAGGGTTTTATATAGGGCGTAAGTTTCTTCGCCAAGTTCGTCTTGACGGGCATATCCCTGAACAACACCAGTTCTGTCGAGGAGGTCGATGAACCCAGCTTTACCGCTACCGCGCTTACCGGTGATCCGACCCGCAACAGCAACGTAATGTTTGTCTTCCATCAACTCTTCTTTATCGTACTTATCGTATTTTTCAATGAGTGACTGACTGTTGTCAGTTCTGTCGAAGCGGTGACCGAAAGGCGCGATGCCCTGTTCTTGTAGCTTGTTCATTTTATCCCGACGAACCTGCATTTGATCGTTCAGATCGGTCGGCGTGGCATTATTTTTGCTGTTACCCATGTTGTGTCCTCCTATTAGTAATTGTTTCTAAATTTCAATGAATCCAGACCTCCCTTAAATTTAGTTGATTTTCATAGATTTAGCAAGCCTAAAAGGCGATGAACCGCGAGAAACCGCTAGAATTTTCATAGCAGTTTAACCGGTACCGCTTTCATTTGGAAGATCTCGTGATGGCATGCTAAAATGGGCGTGTAACTAGATAGGAATGAAATTATGCGAAAATTGATTCGTCAGCTGTGGCCCCTGTTGATGCTAGGTTTCTTAATCAACACAGCTTACAGTGTGATGTGGCCATTAACGACCATTTATTTACATAATCAGTTGCGATTGAATTTAGTAGTGAGTGGGCTTATCTTAGCGGCCTATTCGGGCTGTAATGTGCTTGGCGGTTATCTAGGTGGCGTGTTGGCCGACCGGTATTCAGCTAAGCGGGTTGGTGAGGTCATGTTACTGGGCCTACTGGTGGATGCTGCTGTGGGTATTTTCTACAATGGCTTGATCGCCTATCCCATAGTGCTGGTCATCTTTGGCTTGCTGACCGGGGGCATGCTCACGTTGATTTCGGCTTTGACGGCGCAACTGAGTCATGCGGATAGCCGGCTATTCAATCTGCTGTATATCTTTATTAATTTAGGATTAGTCGTGGGGACGGCTAGTATTGGATTTTTATTTCACCATAGTCTCCGGCCCATCTTCGGGTTACTATTGATTTGTTATGGTGGCGCCATTGGCTTGTGGCATTGGCGTGCTGGGACGTATGAACAGCAGGCAGAAATCCCGGTGACGGTCAGAGACGAACCGGCTGAAGCAACGGCCACCTTGCCATTTTCCCCGCTCATGATTGTGGGATTGCTCGTGAGCCTTGTCTTTATGTGGCTCACATACGCGCAGTGGATGAGTAATGTTTCGGTGTATATTCAAGCAGAGGGACTGGGGATCAAGCTCTATAGCTACCTGTGGGTGTATAACGGGATACTTCTGATGGTGGTGCAGGCTGTGATGGCCCGGTTCAGTCAACCACGGTTTTTAATGCGCCAGATTATTGGTGGTCTACTGGCGATTGGTGGGTCTTTCTTACTCTTGACCCTAACGTCAGGCACCGGCGCTTTATTTGCGGCGATGACGCTGTTAACGCTGGGTGAAGCCATCTATGTGCCAGGAGTGCCGGCACTGATTAATGCGCAGACGGTCGGCGATGAGGGACGTTATCAAGGATTGGTCAATGCCTGCTCCTCATTAGGTAAGGCCGTGGGACCGGTAGTTGGTGGCTTAGTAATTGGCCAATTTGCCTCGTTTCCAGTGCTGTTTTTGGGATGCGCCGTTGTTGATCTACTAGTCGTTTGTGGATTGGGACTGACCCGGTATCACTATCGAACCAGTGAAGCGTCTCACTAATTTGTTCAGAAACAGCTAATTATGATTAATTGTAGCGCAGTTGGGGCAGTCTTGACCTCAGACAATCAAAGGCAAGTGTCAAAATTAGTCTTTTTTGACACTTGCCTTTTACTGTCTAATGACGTAGAATTAATTTTCGTGCATAATAGGTTTTGTTCCATTGAGATCAGTTATGACCCGTTGGTCAAGTGGTTTAAGACACCGCCCTTTCACGGCGGTAACATGGGTTCGAATCCCGTACGGGTCATCTTAATAATGGGCTATAGCCAAGTGGTAAGGCAACGGGTTTTGATCCCGTGATGCGCTGGTTCGAACCCAGCTAGCCCAATCAAGAGTAGTAATGCCTATTGCGCATAGAAAGAGACGAGAAAACCAATTTGGTTTTCTCGTCTCTTTTTGTATTACCAAGGAACGATCCCGTGTGTATTGGTGAAGGTTGCCGTATCAATGGTTGGACGGGTGGCCAAGGCGACTGTGCGGGCAACCCCTTCGGCTGGTGTTTTGGCGCCGCGGGCTTGGGCAGTTGCGGCTGATGATCCGCCAAATTCGGTAGCGACCATTCCCGGATCAACCGCATTAACCGTGATAGCCGCATCTGTAGCGGCTAGCTGCTTGGCCAATTGAACAGTGAACATGTTAGCGGCCGCTTTGGAGGCTTGATACCCCACGGCGCTAGCTCGGTAGGTTTCAGCGCCAGGCATTAAGGATGCGGTCAACGAGCCCATCATACTGGAAATATTAATAATCCGGGCCGCAGGGGCTTTTAGCAGTAAGGGTAACAGGGCTTGAGTCACATCGATTAAGCCAAAAAAGTTAATATCAAAATCACGGCGCATAACGCTCGTTGGCAGAGTGACGGGTGCTTGATGTTGGTCAAAGGCGGCGCCGGCGTTATTGATTAAGATGGATAGATAACCGTAGTCCGTCTTGATTTGTTGTGCGGCTTGCGCAATTGATGTGGCATCGGTAACGTCCAGCTGAATGAAGGTGGCCTGGACGCCTTGTTCGGCCAGCTGGGTGACGGCCGCTTGGCCGCGCTCACGATTACGGGCGCCAACCAAAATAGTTTGACCGCGTTGGCCCAGTTCTAGGGCAATTTCTAAACCCATGCCTTTATTGGCACCCGTAATGAGAGTAACCGTTTGTTGATCCATGTAAATCCGCTTCTTTCTGTAATTGTATTATGAGGTAATCAACGAGGTAGTTAGTTACGGAGCATCGCCAAAATTTGGGCAATGTTGGCGGAAAAGTCCGCGCGTCGTTGCGTGAGATCATTATTCTCGTTGTTTCGCGAGGTGACAGACTCGCCTAACATGTAATCGGCTAGTAATTGGGTTCCACGGCGGATTTTATCTGCATCACTGATCAAAGACTTTAGAAGCCGCGGAATCATTTCGTAGAGTCGATTGTATTGTTCACGAACGGCATCGTAATGTAGGTATTTAGCGACGCCGGCAAAATCGTGGGGCATAATTTGTGTATATTCACCAAAGGCGACCGTCATCATGAGTTGAGTGAGGGCTTGTTCACCAGACAAACCGATCAGTTGCTCATAGAGTTGGTTTACCAGTAGTGCCATGTTCTCCGCTAGGATTTTACCTTTCAGATCATCCGTATTCTTGACGTAGCGGTACATTGATTGGGGCTGGATGGCCAATTGTGCGGCAGTTTTGGTCAACGTGACGGCTTCAAAGCCAATCTGTTTTGCTAATTCGGTTGCTGCGGCAACGACCTGAGCTTCGTCTAAAGCGTGTTGTGCCATGTAAATTCCTCCGTTCAAACAAATTACTTGTAAAACTTAGCGACTAAGTCTATAGTCTTCATCGATAAGCTTAGTGACTAAGCTTATTTAATCATCGTTAAGTTTAACACGTCATGAGTAAAAAATGTCACTGATTTGGCATGAAAAGAGGGTATTATTATGAAAATTGGTCTTATTGGTGCTACTGGTAATGTGGGTCAGGTCATTTATCAAGAGGCCCTTAGCCGAGGGCATCAGGTGACTGCGGTGGTTCGGAATGGTGAAAAGGCGACAGCGTTATTCGGTCAAACGGCGCAACGACTAGTAAAAGATGCGATGACGTTGACGAAAGCTGATTTACAGGACTTTGATGTGGTGATTGACACCTTTGCTCCGAAACAAACCACTCAAAATTTAGATTTGGTCACGAAGCTAGTTGGCTTATTTCGCAATCAAGCGACTCCGCGGTTTATTTTCGTCACGGATTCCAGCTCATTAGTCGATGATCACGGGGAGATGCAGTTGGCCGCAATATTGAAGGCTTATGCTGGGGCACCTTGGATTGACGCCTCTGCCCAGCAGGTGCATGAGCTGCAGTTCCTCCAGTGGGTGGATGATGTAGATTGGACGGTCATGACACCACAGAATGATTTCATTACCGGTGACAAGCAGGCCTACCGATTAGGAACGAATCAGATTTTGACTAATTCAGCGGGGCAGTCAACGGTTACCTTTAGCACCTTTGCGAGTGCGATGCTAGATGAAATCGACACGCCCGCCCACCGACACCAACAAATGACCGTCGTTGATGACTAACGAATGAAAGTATAATAGTAAATCTATCCAACTGGCGGTAGAGATATGATAGTGGATTAACATAAATACCATTCTAAAAGGGTGATTGTTGGTAACGATTAGTTACTAATGATCCCCTTTTTAACGACTTCAAATCTCCAGTCTAATAAAGGCAGGTTTCCGGTTTCTTATTTGCAGTGCGCCATACATAAAGTTGAAAGTGTCTATACTAAATTTAGGGCCAACGGAGCACACTTAACCTGAACTTACGGACAGAATTAGGAGATGGGATGAATGGAATCCAGAACTAAGGAAAGGCTGGGGGCAACGTTGCAGCGGCTAACCGATGATGAACAATTTGATACGATCACGGTTAAACGGCTAGTTTTGGAAAGCCATGTTAATCGACAGACATTTTATTATCATTTCCAAGATAAATTTGATTGTCTGCAGTATCAGTTCGATCACGAGGCACAGCGTCTGGTGGGGAAAGTAACGGCCGACAACTGGCTGGCTAGTTATCTGAGCTTGTTTCGCTACATTGATGCGCATCAGAACTTTTGTCATCACGTCGTCGATTCCCATGCTTATTCGGAATTTGATGATTTTATCTTGGAAACGATCGATCTGATTGTGGAACGATTAAAACAGAGTCTGAAGCAGGCATGTCCGCAGTTACATTTCCGCAATGAATCGGGTCTATTACTATTTGAGTACGGCTTACAGGGGATTGTTCGCAATTGGTTTCGCAGTGGCCTCCGAGAAAATCCGGCTTTGGTCGTTGAGGGGATCGGACCGGTTAGCCAGCGGCAACTGGCCATGTTATTAGAAACAGAAAGTCTGCTCACCAAAGTATCAGTCAAACAACAACTGGCATCTGTCTAGCACTTATACATAACCCAGTCTCTGTCTATTCTTTATTTGGTACGTCAGCTCTACTCTTAGGGTGTTAACACGGAATCACCGTTGGTGGTGGTTCACAATTATTCGGCCGAATAATGAGTTCCCAAATTGAAACCGCTGTCACTTGTACTTAATTGACACCGCTTCGTTTGGTTGTGAAGGGATTGTGTAGCAAGTGGATGAAAATAAGTCTGAACAGCAAATTGATACGCAAAAGGCAAATCGAATAACGGGCTTTCAGTTATTTTCCATGACGACTTCCATGGTCATGACGGTTTACGGTTTTGCGGCATTTGCTAAGCAAGGACCAACCGCTTTCTTTTACCTGTTTTTAGCCGGGATCTTATGGTTTTTACCGGTGACTCGGACCTCAGGAGAGATGGCGTCCATCGATGGCTGGAGTAAAGGCGGTATCTTTACTTGGTCACGGAATATGTTAGGTGAACGCGCAGGTTGGTCGGCATTATTCTACCAATGGATTCACATTACGGTTGGGATGAATACAATGATGTATTTCATTATCGGCTGTTTTTCAGTAACGTTTGGCTTACCCATTATCACGGATAACCCGTTAGTTAAGTTTATTTTGATGATGATCATTTTATGGGGCCTTATCTTTCTACAGCAAAAAGGAACGAGTGTTACCGGTAAGATTGCCCAATGGTGTTTCACGTTAGGGGTGATTATCCCAGTCTTCTTCTTACTCTTTCTATTTATTTTGTACCTCGTACAAGGAAACCCAGCGATGATTCACGTCAACATGCACACCATTTTTCCATCGAGTTGGAATGGGAGTGTCTTAGTGGGATTTGTTCCGTTTATCTTGGCTTTTGCCGGTGCCGAAGGGTCGGCACCACACGTTAAGGACTTGGATAAACCTAGCATCTATCCTAAGGTCATGATGGCACTAGCAGTTGCTGCGATCTGTTCCGATATTATCGGCAGTATGGCGATTGCTATGACGATTCCGAATAATCAGATTCAGTTAAGTAATGGGATTGTTTACGCCTATGGGGCCTTAGTTGCCCGCTACGGTGTGGGTGTGGTCTTTGTCGAAAAGCTAACAGGGTTCTTATTAGCCGTTGGTGTCTTGGGTGAAATCAGCAGTTGGGTCGTTGGTCCTAACGCGGGGATGTTTGAAGCAGCTAAAGCTGGCTACTTACCACCGCGCTTCTCTAAGGCCAATAAATATGGGATTGAAACCAATGTCATGGTCCTTCAAGGGGTCATCGTGTCGATTGTTGGGGCGCTGTTGACGTTTGGGGCTGGCGGGAACAAGACGAGCCTTTCCTTCCAGACTGCAATGAGTTTGACGGTAGCCTTATACACCTTGATGTATATGCTGATGTTTATTAGTTATTTGGTCTTACAGTTCAAGTATGTCGATTTGCATCGGGACTTTGTGGCCGCTAAGTCGCGTTGGTTGCGGATCACTTACGGTATCCTAGGGTTTATTTTATCGGCCTTTGGATTTGTCGTGACCTTTTTCCCACCAGCAGATTTATCAGTTGCCTCAAAACACACGTACCTAATGTTGTTAGTGAGTGCCTTTGTGGTCATGCTCGTTTTGCCATTTATCTTGTACCGTTTCCACGACAAATGGGCCTTGCAGCTAGGTGTCAATGTGGATGAAGTGGCAGCACCGACCGGTCATGAGGCGTTGGAAAAAGAAACCAAGTAGTGAAAAATGATTAAGGAGGCAAGCCATATCGCAATACGGATATGACGACTATATAATGAATAAAAACGATCAGGAAACACAGCAGATGATTAATAATGTGGATTTAGAAAAAACGTTTTTAGGCAGTGTCGAAGCCGGGCAATCCTTACCCACCAATACATTACCAGATGATCCCATGGCACCGGATGTTGCCGCTCAATTGGTGGAACACTATCGTTTAAATGAAGCCAAGGCTAATCAAAACCTAGCGACCTTCTGTACCACGCAAATGGAACCACAAGCCGATGAATTAATGAAGAACGCGTTGAATACCAATGCGATTGATAAATCGGAATACCCTAAGACCGCGGCAATGGAAAATTACTGTGTCAGCATGATTGCTCACCTATGGGGAATTCCTGACAATGAAAAGATTTACGATGATTTCATTGGGACCTCAACGGTAGGTTCTTCTGAAGGATGTATGTTAGGCGGCTTGGCGCTACTACATAGTTGGAAGCACCGGGCCAAGGCAGCTGGTTTTGATATTGAAGACCTGCATAGCCACAAGCCCAACTTGGTCATCATGTCAGGTTACCAAGTTGTTTGGGAAAAGTTCTGTACCTACTGGAATGTCGAGATGCGCCAAGTGCCAATTAATGGTGACCAAGTTTCCTTAGATATGGATCATGTGATGGATTACGTTGATGAAAATACGATTGGGATTATCGGAATTGAGGGCATTACGTACACGGGCTCCGTTGATGATATTCAAACGCTAGATAACCTCGTGAGCGAATATAACAAGACCGCGACGATGCCGGTACGGATTCACGTTGATGCTGCCTTTGGTGGCCTGTTCGCGCCGTTCGTCGATGGCTTTAACCCGTGGGACTTCCGGTTGAAGAACGTGGTTTCCATTAACGTTTCGGGCCATAAGTACGGGATGGTTTACCCTGGGTTGGGGTGGATTGTTTGGCGGCACAACACGGCTGATATTTTACCCGCAGAAATGCGTTTTCAAGTGCCATATCTAGGTAAGACCGTTGATTCAATCGCCATTAACTTCTCACACAGTGGTGCCCATATCAGTGCGCAATACTACAATTTCATTCGATTTGGATTATCAGGTTATAAGACGATCATGCAAAATGTTCGGAAGGTGTCATTGAAGCTGACGGCAGCTCTGAAAACGTATGGGATTTTCGATATTTTAGTTGATGGGTCACAGCTACCAATTAACTGTTGGAAACTAGCGGACGATGCGCCGGTTGGTTGGACGTTGTATGATTTGGAGTCCGAGCTGGCTAAGTATGGTTGGCAAGTTCCGGCATATCCACTGCCAAAGAATCGCGACGATGTGACAATTAGCCGGATCGTGGTACGCCCATCCATGACCATGACGATTGCCGATGATTTCTTGGATGATTTGAAATTAGCGATTGATGGATTAAATCACACATTTGGCGTGACGACCACCGTTGATCAAGATAACAAGACCACCGTTCGAAGTTAATTCGGGCAGCTGACCGGCTGAACGGCGAGTAATGGTGAGTTAATAGAGGAGGAAACAAGCATGAGTGAGAATTCGACAGTGAAAAAGAACGTGAGAGTGAGGTATGCACCGAGTCCGACAGGTTTCTTGCACATTGGCAATGCCCAATCGGCCTTATTCAACTACCTGTTTGCGCGGCACTATCACGGAACCATGGTTTTACGAATTGAAGATACGGATGTTAAACGTAACGTCCCCCATGGTGAAGATAGCCAAATTGATAATCTTCATTGGTTGGGAATTGATTGGGATGAAGGCCCTGATAAGCCCAATCCCAAGTACGCACCGTATCATCAAACAGAACGGCAAGACCTCTATCACCGTTACATTACACAGCTGCTTGACCAAGGGTTAGCTTACAAAGACTACGCAACGGAAGATGAATTAACCACTATGCGGGACCAACAACGGGCCGCGGGTGAAGCACCGCACTACGATGGTCGGTGGTATGGTCGGTCAGTAGCCGATCAACAGGCGGCGGAGGCCCGCGGGTTAAAACCTAGTATTCGACTCCATTTGCCGGCGAACCATGAATACGCTTGGGATGACATTATTAAAGGTCATGTGGCTTTTAACTCCGACAATATGGGCGGTGATTTCATTATTGAGAAGAGTAATGGGATGCCCACTTATAATTTTGCCGTGGTCATTGATGATTACCTGATGGATATCACAGATGTCTTACGGGGAGATGACCACATTGCCAATACGCCAAAGCAAATTGCGGTGTATGAAGCCTTAGGCTTGAAGCACCCGAACTTTGGGCACATTACGTTAATTTATAATCCTAAAACGCGTAAAAAATTGAGTAAGCGGGATAAGGAAACATTACAGTTTATTAGTCAATATAAGAACCAAGGCTATTTAAGCGAAGCAATCTTCAACTTTATTGCCTTTTTAGGATGGTCACCAGAAGGCGAGGACGAACTTTTCTCACGAGAAGAGCTCATTGAACGCTATGATCCAGCCAGAATGTCCAAATCGCCAGCCTACTTTGACCAAAGCAAGCTGGATTGGATCAACGCGGCTTACATTAAGCGCTTAGACCTCGATGATATGACGGATCGGGTACTGGAATTGGTCGACGAGGGACAAACGGATGTCGCTAAACAGGTAAAGGCATTGCAATTACCTGACTTACGGACATTAACGTCTCAAGTTTGCAAAATCTATCAAACGGAAATCCACCAGTTGAGTGAGATTATGGATAAGGTTTTGTTTTATGTGACGATTTTGCAGGAACCACTGGATTATGACCAATTACGGCAATTCGATCGGACGGCAACCCTAGCGGTACTAACGGCCTTTCGAAAACATGTTCAGGCACTGCCTGTAGATGTTGCAACACCGGACTTTAAAAAGATGATTCAAACCGTGAGTCAGGAGACGGGCGTCACAGGTCGTAACCTATATTTCCCACTGAACGTGGCTTTCACGGGCGATCATTCGGCACCACAAATTGATGAGGTTCTCCGGTTGTTTGCCAATAGCACCATTATTGAACTTTTAACCAAAGCCATTGCCCATGTTTAATGGCTAGTCATAAGAAGCTATCCTCCTCAAAAGGAATTCGTCGTTAATGGCGGATTCCTTTTTTTACAGTTGAGCAGATCTGTCTAGGAACCGGGCCAAAATCATACGTACTTTGCTTTATTTTTACGATGGTTGGTGTATTGTATAATTAACCAAATAATAGAAGGGAGCGTTCAAGATGTATGGTAGTGTTTTGTTAGCAGCTGGTCTGGGTTATTACCTGTTTGTATATAAAGGCGTGGACCGGACTCAGCAACCACAACAGTCGGTTCAACCCGTGGCTCATGAGTATCCAACCACCCGAGCAGATGCGTTGAAGTACTACCTGCAGGCGAAGCTCCCGTGGGGGACGTCCCTAGGTGAAATGTATGTGTACGCGCGATCTTTTCCCCAAAACGAGTTACCGACTGAGAAAAGTCGAGAAGCCTTGTTTAAGCGATTTAAGCAAAACGTGAACCGTTTACGAGAAGCTGGTGAATTACCGAAGACGCCATTACGCTACATTGATAAGGTTGACCTGTCATTAGAATTAACGACGGTACGGGTGATGCACCCCGATGATGTGGTGAGCCTCTATAAGCGGCAAATGCGGTATTTGGCAATGTTTACGCGTCAGGCTAATCCGTTCGGAACTTTACGACAATTAGTTGAAAAGTCTTCATTATATGGTCGGCCATCTGGACCAACCGTTCAATCACCGGAGCGGTTTTCAGGAACCTTCGCGTTATTTCTGCAAGATTACTATTTCTCACAATACCTGCCAACGCGTAATGAATGGCACATTTATGTGGCCCAACAACAACGTAAATTGGATGAAGTTGAACACGATATCTTCACTTTTCTGAACGGTGGGGTTGACCAACCGGTGACCAATCAAGCGGGGAAAGTGGTTGTGACTTGCTTTTCGACGGTGGGATTGGAGTTAATTGCCAACTTATTGAAACCAGATCGAACGATTGTGCCGCAATTGGAAGTTTATGAACGGGCTTTTGATGATGGTCTTTGGCAGAATTATTTTCCCTATACATGGGCAGAGGTTAATCGTAAAGAAGCAAGTGTGGCATTACAGCAATGGGCCAAACAACTTAAATAAATGGATTAGAGAGGAGCGTGGGTAACCACCTCCTTTTATTTATGTAATCCTAACGTACTTTATCATAGTGCATCCAATTTAAAGTACGGTTATACCGTATCGTTTCAGGCTATTTCAATGTTAATATACGTTATTGAAAAATACTTAGTTTTTTTTCATATTTTAGTTGACGTGTCGGTGCTCACTTGGTATAGTTATATACGTTGTCACGACGAGTAACCAACTAGACCAATTCGAAAGATTGAAATTAGTTGTTGACAAGTAAGACGACGATATGATATATTAATTAAGCTGTCGTATTGAGATAGCGAATCAACGAGAAACGTTGTTAAATCAAATTTCTTGTTGACATCAAATCAGCAACATGATATGATGATTAAGTTG
>NZ_AZCP01000002.1 GCF_001433855.1 Levilactobacillus brevis ATCC 14869 = DSM 20054 | reverse complement strand
CCTAACTTATACTTCACGCGGGATCCTGCCGCTTCAATCGGTGATGGGTTGAGTATCAACCATATGACATTCGCCGCTCGGCAACGGGAATCACTCTTTATGGAAACAATCATCAAGTATCATCATCGATTTGCTAATAAGGGTCTCAATGTTTGGCGTGACCGAAACCACGATACACGAATCGAAGGTGGGGACGAATTAGTCTTATCCGATCATGTCTTGGCAATTGGGGTTTCTCAACGGACCTCTGCTGATGCGATTGAAGACATTGCCCGTAACCTGTTTGCCAAGAGTCATTTTGACAAGGTTATTGCCATTAAGATTCCACATAACCATGCCATGATGCACTTGGATACGGTCTTCACGATGATTAATACCGATCAATTCACGGTTCACCCAGGTATCTTAGGTGAAGGTGGTCATATCGATACTTGGACGATTACGCCAGGTAAAGATGGTCAATTAAGCCTTGATCACCAAACCGATTTGAAGAAGGTCTTGAAGGATGCTTTGAACCTTGACGATTTGGATTTGATTCCAACGGGTAACGGCGATCCAATCATTGCTGGCCGTGAACAATGGAATGACGGCTCCAATACTTTGGCAATTGCACCCGGTGTTGTAGTTACTTACAACCGGAATTACGTTTCTAATGAATTATTACGTAAGCATGGTCTAAAAGTGATTGATGTCTTATCAAGCGAATTGTCACGAGGCCGTGGCGGTCCTCGTTGCATGAGTATGCCATTAGTTCGAGAAGACCTTTAATTTTAAAATACTAAAACACAAGAGAATAGGAGATCATGAATTATGACTAAGGATTTTCGGGAAAATGTATTCCAAGGACGGAGTGTTCTTGCTGAAAAGGACTTTACTGCTGAAGAATTGGAATACCTGATCGATTTTGGGTTACATTTGAAGACACTGAAGAAGAACCATATTCCTCACCGTTACCTTGAAGGTAAGAACATTGCCTTGCTGTTTGAAAAGTCCTCAACTCGGACTCGTTCTGCATTCACGACAGCATCAATTGATTTAGGTGCTCACCCTGAATACTTGGGTCAAAACGACATTCAATTAGGTAAGAAGGAATCCACTTCTGATACTGCCAAGGTTTTAGGTAGTATGTTTGATGGGATTGAATTCCGGGGCTTCAAGCAATCTGATGCTGAAATCCTTGCTCGCGATTCTGGTGTTCCTGTTTGGAACGGTTTAACTGATGAATGGCACCCAACGCAAATGTTGGCTGATTTCATGACGGTCAAAGAAAACTTTGGCAAGCTGAAGGGCTTGACGTTAACCTTTATGGGTGATGGCCGGAACAACGTGGCTAACTCACTATTGGTTACTGGTGCAATCTTGGGTGTGAATATCCACATCGTTGCGCCTAAGGAATTGTTCCCTACGAAAGAAACTCAAGACTTGGCTAAGGGCTTTGCTGAGAAGTCTGGTGCTAAATTACTTGTTACCGACGACTTAGCTGAAGGTATGCGTGGTTCTAACGTCGTTTACACTGACGTTTGGGTATCCATGGGTGAAAGCAACTGGGAAGAACGCGTTAACTTATTGAAGCCTTACCAAGTTAACATGGAAGCTTTGAAGATGACGGGAACTCCTGATGATGAATTGATCTTCATGCACTGTTTGCCTGCTTTCCATAACGTTGAAACCCAATATGGTCAAGACATTAAGGAAAAGTACGGTATTACTGAGATGGAAGTTACTGATGAAGTCTTCACCAGCAAATATGCTCGTCAATTTGAAGAAGCAGAAAACCGGATGCACTCAATTAAGGCAATGATGGCTGCTACCTTAGGTAACTTATTCATTCCACGAGCTTAATCTGAAGGGTCGAAGAGGGTTAATCGTGCTGATTAACCCTCTTTTATTTTAAATTCGATAGAGAGTGTGAGAAATTATGGATGAAAATAAAGGCTTATCAATGGGCGCGCTAACCGCCGCCGTTGTTACCAGTTCAATTGGTTCTGGGGTCTTCACACTGACCAGTTCATTAGCCGGCGGGGCAGCTGCTGGGCCAGTACTGCTGGCCTGGTTAGTCGTTGGTTTCGGGATCTTAATGTTAGCGTTATCTTTAAATAATTTACTTCAAAAGAATCCGGAAGCTGAAGGTGTTCAGGCGTATGCACAAGCCGGATTTGGTAATTTTGCTGGATTTGTCAGTGGCTGGGGATATTGGCTTAGCGCTTGGTTAGGTAACGTGGCCTTTGCGACAGTTCTGATGAGTTCACTGGGTTATTTCTTCCCGCTGTTCAAAGGTGGTCAAAATGTCCCATCAGTTATCTTGGCCAGTGTGGTTTCGTGGGGACTAACCTATATCGTTAATCGCGGGGTTGAATCTGCGGCAGCGATGAATACGATTATCACAATTTGTAAGTTAATTCCACTGTTTACCTTCATTGTTGTTGGTATCTTTGTCTTCAAAGGTGGTATGTTCACCGCTCACTTCTGGTCAAATGTATCTTCCGGTGTAGCAGGTGGCGCCAATATTTGGACACAATTCAAGTCTTGTTTAATGATTATGATGTGGGTCTTCGTTGGGGTTGAAGGAGCCAGCATGCTATCTTCTCGGGCCAAGAGTAAGAGTGAAGCTGGTCGGGCCACGATCATTGGGATCATTTGCCTACTGATTATTTATGTATTAGCTTCAGTTTTGCCATACGGTTACTTAAGTCAAGACGCTTTGGCTAAGATCAACCAGCCAGCAATGTTATATATTTTCCAAGACATGGTTGGTACTTGGGGTGGGGCCTTCATTGGTGTCGGCCTGATCATTGCTATCCTTGGGTCATGGTTATCTTGGACGATGCTCCCTGCTGATACAACGATGTTAATGGCAGAAGAAAAACTCTTACCAGCTTACTTTGGCAAGAAGAATAAAAATGGTGCGCCAACCTTTTCTCTAGTCTTGACGGCGGCTTTGATCCAAATTTTCCTGTTAGTTCTTCTATTCTCCGAAGAAGCTTATAACTTTGCATTATCCTTGTGTACGGCTGCTATTGTGGTTTGCTACATCTTCGTTGGAGCCTATCAAGTGAAGTTCTCTTATCAGAACAAAGACATGAAGCAATTTTGGATTGGCTTCTTCGCACTCTTGTTCCAGGTTGTTGCGATTACCTTAGCCGGTTTACACTTCTTAATGTTGGTATGTATCGGTTACTTACCAGGGATTTACTTCTATTATCGCGCTAAGAAAGATTATAGTCTCGATGGTGGTAAGTTGACTAAAATGGAAATTTTGTATTCGATTGCCATTGTGGCCTTTGCCATTATTAGTATTGTAATGGTGGCGATGGGTGCTATCCAGATTTAGGAGGTAAACCATGGAAATTGATGAATTTGGGGTCGAAGGCTGGCTTAACGTTCATGAGCGAGAAGCCAAGTATGATTTAGCTCAGAGTACCATCACATCGTTTTCAATGAACGAATTAGTTTCATTAACTAAAGCTGATCAGACCTATTCTGAACTGGATCAACAAAAGATGAACTACGGTTGGATTGAGGGATCACCAACCTTTAAGCAAGAAGTTAGTAAGCTCTATGACCATGTAGATCCGGATAATGTGTTACAAACCAATGGGGCCACAGGGGCTAATATGTTAGCACTTTACTCATTGATTGAACCGGGAGATCATGTCATTAGCGTTTATCCGAGTTATCAACAGCTCTATGATATTCCGCGATCCTTGGGAGCAGATGTCAGCTTCTGGAAGCTACGAGAAGAAGACAATTGGTATCCGGATATTGATGAACTAAAACGATTGGTTCGACCGACAACTAAAATGATTTGTATCAATAATGCAAATAACCCAACGGGAACAATCTTAGACCGGAACTTTATGAAACAAGTCGTTGCGGTTGCTAAATCGGTTGATGCTTATGTTTTAGTGGACGAGGTTTACTTACCATTTGATGATAGCGTTGATTTTGCACCAATTATCGACTTGTATGATAAAGGAATTTCGACGAATTCATTATCAAAGACCTATTCAATGCCGGGGATTCGAGTTGGTTGGACGGCAACTAATGCTGAATTAGCTGAACGTTTCCGAAAGTATCGGGATTACACGATGATTTGTGCCGGTGTGTTCAGCGATCAAGCGGCCTGTTTAGTTTTACAGAATCGAGAGAAGGTCTTGGCTCGTAATCGGCAAATCGTTTTGGATAATTTGCAAATTTTCAAGGATTGGGTTGAACGAACACCGAAGGTTAGCTGTGTTTTCCCTAATGGGGTTTCTACCTCATTTATCAAAATGGAAACAAATGAGTCTAGTGAGAATTTCTGTCGGCATTTGTTAGCCGATACGGGTGTCTTGCTAGTACCAGGAGAAGCTTTCGATGTGCCTGGGCATGCGCGTTTGGGGTACTGTGCCCCAACGGAAACCCTTGAAAAAGGGCTGGAAATTTTAGGCCAATATTTGGAAGAGCATTAAATTTAACTACTAAAGGAGAAATTGATTATGGCAAAACGTCGTATCGTCGTTGCCCTGGGTGGTAACGCAATTTTATCAAAGGATGCTTCTGCTGAAGCACAACAACAAGCATTACGGGATACTGCAAAATACTTGGTACAATTCATCAAGCAAGGAGACGATCTGATTGTTTCCCACGGTAATGGACCACAAGTTGGTAATCTACTGTTGCAACAAGCCGCTGGGAGTACGGATAAAAACCCTGCAATGCCATTGGATACGGCCGTAGCCATGACCCAAGGCAGCATTGGTTACTGGATGCAAAATGCTTTAGGTGAAGAAATTACTAAAGCTGGGTTAGACAAGGACGTTACGACCATGGTGACACAGGTTGAAGTTGATCCTGATGATCAAGCGTTCACAAATCCAAGCAAGCCAATCGGTCCGTTCTACACAGAAGCTGAGATTAAGGATATTAAAGCAGCTCATCCAGAATACACGTACGTTGAGGATGCTGGACGAGGTTATCGGCGGGTTGTGCCATCACCACGGCCAACTGGTGTTAAAGAATACAAGGTGGTGAACGCCTTGGTTGACGCCGGAATTGTGCCAATCTCTGTTGGTGGCGGTGGTGTACCGGTTGTTCAAGAAGGCGATCGATTAGTTGGTCGTGAAGCAGTGATTGACAAAGACTTCGCTTCTGAAAAATTAGCTGAATTGGTTCACGCTGATTTATTGATTATCCTGACAGCGGTGAATAATATTTACATTAACTTTAATAAGCCAGATCAAAAGAAATTGGAAACGGTCAGTGTGGCTGAGTTACAAGAATACATTGATCAAGACCAATTCGCCAAGGGGAGTATGTTGCCTAAGGTTCAAGCCGCAATCAACTTCGTTAATAATAGTGAAGGTGGTAAGGCCGTGGTTACCTCATTGGAAAATGTCGGTAATTTCTTGAAGAACGGCGATGGAACAATTATTACGAAATAGGTAAATAAACACCAAACGAGTCCGTCCATTTTAAGCTATACTGTATAAGTAAGCTTAAAATAGGGGGACTCTTTTTGTGATAAAAAAAAGTGACTATCCACGCTATATTCAAATGTTAAAACGGCGGCCGGAGTTCAGTGGGTTCACTCCCGATGAGTTTAACCAACTGGAACAGCAGATGCGAATCAAAGAATATCCTAAGGGTCAATTGCTTTTTGACCAGGCAGATACGCGTTCGCGATTTTATTTTGTCATTTCGGGCTTATTACGATCAGAACGAATCGATGAAACCGGAGATTTCTCATTCTATTCATTCATTGCAGAGAATAAAGGCTTCCCGTATCGGGGACTATTTCATGACCATGAATATGCTTATGCCGTTAATACGATGACCCCAGCAGTAGTGGCTTCATTTCCGATGGCGGAATTTGAGAATCTATTGACGCGCAATTCGGAAATGATGAAGCGAGTTGTCGTTGAGATGGGACAAATTATTAATGAAAATGAAGATCAGTTGCAGCAGATGGTTACCTCTAGTGCAAGTGATCGTGTACGAAATGCGCTCAAGATTCTCGGACGTAAATTGGGCAACCAGTTAGCAGATGATCGCTGGTTCGTCCCGTATGCAATTACGCTGATCGAGTTGGCCAAGATGGCTGGAACGACAAGAGAAACGGCTAGTCAAGTGGTTCAACGCCTAGAAGCTGACGGGCAGATTATTTATGAGCATAAGCATTTTACGATTTTTACCAAATAAATTTGATGTAATGTTGCATTTTCAACAAAAAGCATTATGATAGAGACAAGGTTTTAACTTGGTCAAAGATGAAAGGGTGTTGAATGCATGACAATGAAACAGGTCGTAATTGATAAGAGCTTTTGGACAACTTTTCCAGATGCTCAGATTAACTTGATGTGGATTAGTGATTTTGATAATCATGATACGGATGAGAATAAGGTAGAGCGGCAACAATTATTGCACGATGCTACTGTGGCCTCCGAGCAGTTTACAAAAGTTGATCCGTTTCGTGATAATCCTGTGGTGGCAGAATGGCGGGATGCCTATCAACAGTTTAAGAAGCGGAAGGGTGCCCGTTCATCAATCGAGGCATTATTAAAACGAGCTAGTCAAGGTCATGAGTTTACCCCGATCGAACCACTAGTGGACGTCTATAATAGTATCTCCTTACGTTATGGTGTTCCGCTGGGCATCGAAGATCGTGATAAGATTGCGGGGGATTTACATTTAGGCCTGGCCCAAGGTGGTGAATCATTTTTCCCATTGGGGGCTGAAGCTGATGATCCTGCTCGTGAAGGTGAGATGATCTATTATGATGACGAAGGCGCTGTTTGCCGAAGCTTGAATTGGCGAGAGGCACAACGGACGATGCTAACAGAAGAGACGACTAACGGTATTGTGGTGATGGAATCAATGAATGCTGACCAAGCAGCACGAGCAACTACCGCTATGGCTGAGTTACGACAACTGATTCAGCATTACTTTGGGATTGAACCGGGAGAAATTAAAACTTTAACCAAGGACCATCCAACTGTAGACTAACGATAAAACGAGTGCCGCTGTCATTGAGACGGCGGTTTCTTTGCATATAAAAAACATCTCTGTCACAAGTAATGCTTGGGCAGAGATGTTTTTTATATTAATACCAATGGTGACTTTGCCAATACTTTTTGGCTTTTGTCCAGGTTCCGTAGCGTCCCTTGACGTACGAATTAGCCACTTTTTCCTGATTGACTGGAGATAAGTTGCCATGTAGATAAGATTTTAGTAATTGATAACGACCATAACAGTTTCCGTTTACCGCACGATAACTGTAACTTGATTCGTGATAAGCAATCCAGTTCTTAGCGGCCATTTGTTTTTTAGATAAGGAAGCGTTAATTTTAGCGATTTGCTTCTTTTGACTAGCGGTCAGCTTAGTCGAAGCTTGGGCCGTTGTCGTTGTTTGGGGTAAGAGGTTCGTTGTGACATCGGTCACCATGCCGAAAGAAAACCCGAATACCAACAAAATGGATGCAATTTTAAGTTTCATTTTTGACATATATTTTTTAAACACTCTCTCTAATCGAATTTATCTGATATCTAGTAATATACGCGAGAAGTGTTGCAATCGTGTTAACGCGCAGTTACTTTGTAATTAAAAGCGCGTCACATTGATGAAATATGTTGATGGTTGGGCAATTATTTTTAAAAGTTTGTTGACAACCAGTCGGAAAGACCTATACTTGATAAGTCGTTTAGACGGGTTGAATGGAGGCAAAATATGTATGAACTGTTGGTATTAGGTTCGTTACTTTCGCGGGACATGTCTGGCTATAAACTTTGTCAGGTCTTGGGTAACGCTTTGGTTCCGCGACGAAAAATTTCTAATGGCGTCATGTATCCCTTGTTAAATAAACTAGCGGCTGCAGGAGATATTACGTTCGTGACGGATACCACGGATGCGCGTGGGAAAAAAGTGGCGCATTTAACGACTACCGGTCGCGCGCACTTACATGACATGTTAATGACACCAGTAGCAACTGACGCTAAACGGGAATCTTTATATCGGTTTAAATTTAAGGGAATGGCAACTGAGCCGGTTGCCGTGCAGATCCAGATCCTAAATGAATATAAAGAAGCGCTTTTAACCGATCTACAAATTTATCAACAGGTTTATCTGCATTTGAAGGAGAAACTCGCAACGGCCTCGATGGATAGGCTTGCTTCGTTAAATTGGAGCATTCGTACGTTAGAACTTCAAATTGCGGAAAGTGAAACTAAAATTAAATGGAGTAATCAGCAACTACAGGACTTACGGTTAACTGATTCTCGTGGAGGTAAATTATGACTAAGACATATCGTCAATGGATAGGGCTGGTTGCCCTATCTTTGGGCGTCTTTATGGCTTTGCTGGATGTTACGATTGTCAATGTGGCATTGCCAACGATGGTGCGTGATTTTAATGAATCGTTTAATAACGTGCAGTGGGTATTAAACGCCTACTCATTGGTATTGGGTGTAACTTTGCTAATTGTTTCTAAGATTGGTGATATGTATGGCCTGAAAAAGATATTTGTGTTGTCGTTAGGGATTTTCGTATTGGCCTCAGCTATTAACGGCCTTGCCCCTTCACTATTAGTGCTAGATATTGGTCGGGGAGTGCAAGCGGTTGGCGGTGCCGGCATGAACGCGCTGGCAATGGCTCTAGTTGCGATAAGCTTTAAAGGTAGTAAGCGGGGAGTCGCCTTAGGTATCTTGGGATCTGTTATTGGGTTGTCATCGGCTTCAGGTCCTTTAGTTGGGGGCTACTTAGTTGCCCAATTTGGCTGGCGGTCAATCTTTTACGTCAATATTCCAATTGGGATTGTGGCGATTATTCTGACACTCATTTATGTGGATGAAGTACCGGACATCAGTCGTAGCCAAAAGATTGATTTTGCCGGGATGTTCCTGTCGGCCGCGAGCTTGTTTACGTTGATTTATGGATTGATTTTAAAGGAAAGTCATCCGCACTGGGGCTGGCTGAGTAGCCAGATGATTGGCTGGTTTGGCGCTGCTATTCTATTCTTCATCGTATTTATTGTGGTCGAGTCACGGATTAGTCAACCAATGATTAATCTGACGATGTTTAAAAATCCCCACTTTGTAGGAACCGTTATGGTTGCGCTGGCGTTGGGAGCCGGAATTTATTCATACAATACGTATCTCACGGCGCTTATGCAAAATTACATGGGATATTCTGCGCTAGGTGCTGGTGTTCGACAGTTAACGATTAGCATCTGGTCATTACTGCTGGGACCAATTACCGGCTATCTGGGAAATCGATATTCTAAGAAGTGGATGATCAGCGGTAGCCTATTTTTAGGTGGCATCGGATTTTTACTGTTAGCCAATGCAATGACGGTCAAAGTATCATTCATGGCCCTCTGGCCAGGAATGGTTTTAATGGGAATTACGAATGGGCTTGTTAATCCGTTATTGAATAGTGCTGGGATGGAGGGCGTTGCCATTCGCGAAATGGGAATGGCCTCCGGGTTAATCAATGTCTTTCGTCAAATCGGGGTCACGCTAGGTATTGTGTGCCTGGGGTTGGTCCAAAACAAGGTTTACGAAACTTATTTAACTCAGCACTTCAGTCGAGTCAATATGCCACATGCAGCTGCGAAGGCCATCCATCAAGCATTAGTGAATGCCGGTCCATTTTCTGGTCACAGCATTGCTTTTAGTTCGCGTTTGAGTCAGACGCCATTTGGACATGCGGTACAGCAGATTGTTTGGCAAGCATATGCCAATGGAACTCGCGCCGTTTCATTAGCTGCTGCCGGAATTGTAATTGCTGGTGGTTTATGTGCGGCATTCTTAATGCGTAATCGAAAAGCTCACTAAATCATAATGGCGTTTGAAGTCGTCAGGTATTGTCACATACCGTGATTTGTGATAATCTGACAGTAGTTGAATAGACAAAAACAAGAGAAATGGTCAATGTCCCATCTGGTCGGATGGCGTAGCGAACTAAGGATAGTGGGAGCTTAGTGTATCACCAATTGGGGATAACCCCGTTTCTGTTGCTGGCTGAAATTATTAAAGTAGGCTACGCCGTGACCGACACGTTATCAAACGGAGCGTATGATAGTACGTTATTAAAGTTGGTTTTGAATTTAAAACAATTTGGGTGGTACCGCGGAAAGATCTTTCGTCCCTGTTATAGGGATGATGGGTCTTTTTTTGGTGTTGCGGTGATTCATGGAAGGAGAAATAAGGTCATGGTAGACGTTTTAGTTAAAGATTTATTTAGCGATCGGCATTTTGCTGAAGATGAAGTGGTGACATTACACGGTTGGGTAAAGACGGTCCGTGGGTCCAAGCGGGTTGGTTTCATCGAATTAAGTGATGGTTCGACGATTAAGCACGCACAAATCGTGATGCAAAGTGATCTCGAGAATTATGCGGAAATGACGAAATTACCTTTGAGTTCGACGATTAAAGTTGTTGGGACGGTTGTTTATACACCGGATGCCAAGCAACCGTTGGAAATTCATGCACAAGAAGTCGTGTTAGAAGGGGCTTCAGATAACGATTATCCACTGCAAAAGAAAAAGCATTCTTACGAATACTTGCGGACGATGGCCCATTTGCGGCCACGGACGAACACATTCTATGCGGTTTTCCGGATTCGCTCTTTGGCAGCGTTCGCTATTCATCAATATTTACAGGAACATGGGTTTACGTACGTTAACACGCCAATTATTACCAGTAGCGATAGTGAGGGTGCTGGTGAAATGTTCCGGGTGACAACGTTAGACATGAACCATTTACCAAAGACTGAAGATGGTCGAGTGGATGACCATGAGGACTTCTTTAAGAAGGAAACAAATCTGACCGTTAGTGGGCAATTACCAGTTGAAGCGTTTGCCTTAGCTTTACGGAACGTTTACACGTTTGGCCCAGCCTTCCGGGCAGAAAACTCGCATACATCTCGGCATGCCTCTGAATTTTGGATGATTGAACCAGAAATGGCTTTTGCTGACCTGCAGGACACTATTAATGAGGCTGAAGGCTTACTGAAGTATGTGGTCCAATACCTATTGGATCATGCGCAAGACGAGTTGGCTTTTCTAGACAGTGCTGTTGATGATGACTTGCTGAACCGGTTGCACCAGACTTGCGATGAAAAGTTTGCGCAAATCACTTACACACAAGCGATCGAAGAGCTGAAAAAAGCGCCAGTTGATTTTGACGTGCCCGTTTCATGGGGACTTGACTTACAAGCAGAACATGAACGTTATTTGTGTGAACAAGTGTATAAACGTCCAACCTTCCTGACGGATTATCCTAAGGAAATTAAGGCCTTTTATATGCGCGACAATGAAGACGGGAAGACGGTTGCGGCCGCTGATTTGTTGGTTCCCCGAATCGGTGAATTAATCGGTGGCAGTCAACGTGAAGAACGTCAGGCCCAATTAGCCCAGAAGATTAAGGATTATAACTTGCCACCCGAAGAGTATCAATGGTACTTGGATCTACGTAAGTATGGTGAAACACCACATTCTGGCTATGGTATTGGTTTTGAACGGTTACTGATGTATGTGACTGGAATGGAAAACATTCGCGATGTGATTCCTTACCCACGGACACCGGGTAACGCTGAATTCTAAGACATTAGAAGCATAGTCTTTAAATAAAATCTTGAAGACAATGTTAAACAATCAAAAAGGCAGGTTCAACGGAAAATACCGGTGAACCTGCCTTTTAATTTTCTTCAGTAATGCTCGTCGTCATGGCAGCCGTGATTTTACGGTAAACTAGGACGGTTCCTAGAAAGAAGCTAGCGGCTAATGTAGCCGCAATCGGGAGATGGATGAACATGGTTGGTGGCAAGACGAGTGCCAAGAGTGGAAACGCATAGGCCGCTGGCAGTTTTAGGTTGAGCAAAGTCAGCAGCAGTAAAACGAGTGGCAAGCTAATTAAGGTTGCTAGGAGCCATGAGGTTACCAGTAAGTGTCCAACAACCCCAATGGTTGCTGCGCCACTGAGTGCGGCAATCTGTTTGAGTGCTAGTTTACTCGAGTAGGTTGGACGCTGGAGGACTTCAAAGAAGACCACTAGTACTGGAGGAATTCCGGCCATCTGAGGCTGTCCCGCTAGACAAACACCGATAATCCAGACTGTGGCAACTGCCGCAAAGCCTAAAATATGTTGAAAATGAATCGGATCGCTGGCAATCGCGTGGCGATAGTGGCCCTGTCGTAAGACACCGATCATAAGAATTAGCGTAAACAAGAAAATGGCCCCGATAAATGACCAGTGGGTTGCATTAACAATAATTGGTAAAAGTCCGGTGGCAAAGGCCGGTGCTAAGGGAGAACGTAATTCACGCAAGAGCACGAGAATGCCCACTAAAGTTAGCGAAATTTTAATGGGGTAGTTAACCGGAAGCTGGTTGATTAAAAAGCCAATAACCGCCGTACCGGAAGGCGCTAAAAAAATTTTGTAAGGTTGATGGAGCCAGCGTGGGTTGTGATAAATCCACATACCAGCGGTTAATGCAGCAATTTCCGGCAAGATAATTTCTTGATCGTCCAAGAACGTTGCTCCAGCGACCATCAGAAGGACTAAAGCGAAGCCAATCAAATAGTCACGACTGACGTGAGTCATAAACTTCATAAGTAACGAGGCGCCTCCTAAATATTATTCCGATGAAAACACAAGCATTTTCGATTGTAACATACTTGTCGATGAGATTCAGGTGAACTATTTTCTGCAGATTAACTAGTGATAAGCCGAGTGATCATTGTGCGTAAATAACCTGTTGGAGAATTATTCACAGGTGAGCGTAAAGGTTGCAATCGGAAATACTAATCGGTTATTATGATGATAACGATAGGAAACACCTAATATGAAAAGGAGGCGTTATCTTATGTTTGGATGGTTATGGTCATTAATCGTTGGTGCAATTATTGGTGCGGTGGCAGGCGCAATTACTAATCGCGGCGGTTCGATGGGCTGGATTGCCAATATCCTAGCCGGCTTGATTGGTTCTTGGTTAGGACAAGCACTATTAGGTTCTTGGGGTCCAGCTTTAGCCGGGATGGCATTAGTCCCTTCAATCTTAGGGGCCATCATCTTAATCTTGATTGTTTCAGCAATCTTTGGTGTTCGCGGCAAGGCCAAATAAGGCGGTGATCCGATGCGACGAGGCAACAAAGGACTTTTGACGATTCTAGGACTGATTCTACTAGCTTTGGCCATCTTTCAGCTCGGCTGGTGGCTGCCGATTCCGGGACTTTCAGCGTGGAGTTTAGAAATGAGCTATACCCAAATGGCTTGGTTAAAATATGTTTTAGCCGGGGCCGTGATTATTACCGGCATCGTTGGTTTGGGATTAGTGGTTATCGGTATCTTCAAACCAATACGCGAGAAGCAATGGCAATTCACCAATCAGCTTGGTATGTTGGAAGTGCCACAGGCGGCGCTAGAAAAAGCGTTACGTCACCAACTGGTTGAACAGGTGGGTTTAGTTGACCCCCGAGTAACGGTGAAATTGTTACGCCACCGGCGTGCCCGAGTGACCGCCATCGCTCAGGTCAGTGCAACGGATCAGATTGATCCGCTGGCACAACAGGCTAGCCAAGTGATTGATGCTTATTTACAGCAACAATTAGATTTGACGGCCGTCAAACCGGTTGTCCGGTTATCACCAGTTGATCGGCAACGTCACGTGTCAGTCGTGTAAAGGAGGGAGTGGCATGAGTAATGGCGCATATGGCGCACTGTGGGGTCTCGTTTTGGGACTCGTATGGGTTTTCCAAAGCTTCCCCGCAATGTTGTTAGTTGCTGTGTTTGGCCTAGTGGGCTGGGGAATTGGTCGGTTTGTCCGCGTAGATCTTTCGGCCCTAGGTAAACGGATTGAACAACTCTTATCGAGATAACTAAAGGAGGGGTCTTATGACCACAGAAAAACCAACATTAACCACGAAGTTAACGTTCGAAGATGATGTGATCAAGAAGATTGCTGGACTGGCATCACGTAACATTGATGGCGTTCTCGCATTAGAAGGTGGGATGATTAGCAATCTCACGAACCGATTCCGCAGTGATTCTGATCCAACCCAAGGGGTGGAAGCACAGGTAGGCGAACAGCAAGCTGCTTTAGACATGACGATTACCGTTGAATATGGTAAGGATATGCGCCAGATTTTTAATCAACTCTGCCAGCGGGTACAACAAGACATCGAGCGTTTCACTGGCTTAGAAGTTGTTGATATTAAAGTTCACATTAATGACGTCATGAGTAAGCAAGAATGGCAAGAACAGGCGGCTGGTAAGCCTAATTCTACCGTTGATACTGACGACAAGATCAAATAAAGGAGGCCCTCATGGACAAACAACCTGAAGCAACGCAAACAATTATTTTTGATGATATGGTGTTAGAAAAGATTGCGGGTAAGACGGCGAGCGAAGTCGATGGTGTGCTGAGTTTACAAGGCAACCTGATTGATAATTTATCGGATCGATTAACAGAGAGTGATCGACCGCAATCTGGCGTCGATATTGAACTGGATGATCAACAAAAGACCGTGGCAATTGAGCTGGATGCCATCCTAGAATATGGGAAACGTGCCGAAGAAATTTTAACCAAAGTGACGAGTAAGATTACCAGTGCGGTGACCACCATGACTGGCTATCGAGTGACCGAGGTTAAGCTTCGGGTCAAAGATATGCTGACCAAAGACGAATGGCAGCAACGACAACAGTCATCTCGTAGTAAAAAGAAAAAGGACGACTAGCCAATAGCTAGCTAGCGCTGGTGCTCTACTAAATAAAGGACTCTTTCAGAATGTTGTCAGTTCTGAAAGAGTCCTTTTTACTTGATTAAATGGTAGTCGGCCTACTAGGTTTATTCATCACACAAGGTTCGGGCCATCAATGCCGGATCAATGTGTGTTGTGCCCCAAGTACAGATGGCATCTAAGATCGGAATTAGTGATTGGCCCATGGGTGTTAATGCATATTCGACATGGGGTTGAGCGGTATGAAAGTCGTGACGGGTAATCAACCCATCCGCTTGTAATTCACGCAATTGACTCGTGAGTGTTTTGTGGGAGACAGCTTGAATGTGATGTTGTAAGTCAGCGAATCGGCAATGGTCATCTTCGTCTAGTTCATAAAGAATCATGATCTTCCATTTGCCCTGAATCAGTTGCATGGTGGCGTCAAATTCATTTAAAAAGCGTGGTGCTATGAGTGGTTGCTTATCCATAAAGGGTCCTTTCGGGGGAAACGGTCAGGCGTAGTTACCCCAAAGTGCGTACTTGTTTTTAGTTCGCTTCCCATTATACTGAGAATTGTTGAGAAATACAGAGATTATTATGAAAAAACTTTTAGGAGGTACATTATGAAAAAATTAGTTGTGATTACGGGGGCTAGTTCTGGATTTGGCCAGGAGATTGCCAAAATCTTTAACGCTGACGGTTTCCCGCTTTTATTACTTGGCCGTCGACTAGAGAAACTGACAGCCTTAGCGGAGACCTTTGACCACGCTATGGTTGCTGAGGTGGATGTGACTAATCAAGAACAGTTTGCGGCTGCTATTCATAAGGCAGAAGCGCAATATGGCCCGACCGATTTATTGGTGAATAATGCCGGGGTTATGTTACTGGGTAATGTTCAAAATCAAGATCCACAAGAATGGCAAACCATGCTAGATACTAACGTAATGGGTGTTTTGAATGGCACCCAAATCGTCTTGGACGGCATGCGTGAGCGTCAACATGGGACGATTTTAAACATGTCTTCCTTGGCGGGGAAGAAGACATTTGTAAATCATGCAGCCTACGTTGCGTCTAAATTTGGCGTACATGGCTTATCTGAAACCTTACGTGAAGAAAATGCCGCACAAAATGTTCGGATCATGCTCGTCGCACCTGGGGCGGCCGAAACGGAACTGCTGACCCACGTTACGAGTGACACAGCCTTGAAGGATTATGAAGCGTGGAAGGCGACGATGGGTGGAATCACCTTAGATCCTAAGCATGTCGCTGAAACCGTTAAGTTCATGTATGACATGCCCCAAGAGGTTAATATTCGTGAAGTAGATATTGCAGCGACTAAGCAGGATGCTTAGTCTGGTGGGATGGCGATTAGCGCCGTCCTTTTTTTATTGTTGATGAACCTAGCCAGACCATCAAACCGAATTTAACCAGCCGAATGGCGAGGCCGATCCCAGCTACCCAAGTAAAAAAAGTAACGAAATTTAACGATAACAAGGACTACCTATACTAGGCAACCTTCCAAAACGATGCCCGCAAAGCCATAGCCAATAATGTGCGGTAATCTTTGGGGTGTGAATCCTTGCAATTCATTCCAAGACAAGCCGGAAATATTAATTAGAATCAAATTTCCAAAGGGATTCTGTGTGTGGGTAATGTGTGTTTAAGCTGTAGAATATCAATGCTCCGGTCAGTTGTTTGCTAAGTACCATCCATCATGATTCCTCCTTTAAATGAATACTGGCAGTTTAGTGGATTTCGATGATTAGTGGCAACCAGCATGCTGATGATGGCAGGCGAGCTTTAGAATATTTTAAAAATATTACAATTAAAACGCTATTGACACATTGCTGTAATATAACTAAAATAAATGTAATCTTTGATTTAGGGGAGTGGATATTTTGAAAAAGACACTAACAGTTTTGACCGCATTAGCCTTGATGGCACCATTGGCAGTTGCTGCACCAGTTTCAGCGAAGACGACAACAGCAACGACCACGCAGGCAAGTGTTAAGAAACAAACGTATACGATTTTATCTTCCAGTTTTTATAAGACGGCGAAGACGTACCATACTAAGGACGCTAAGCCAGTTGTATACAAAGCCGTTATGGGTGCTGATCGGCCAACGATGACGTTAACAGCTAAGGGGAAGCTGAAGGCCGGGACAACTTACAAGGTTACCAAGCAAGTTAAGGTAAAGATCAACGCTAAGAAGAGTCAGAAGTACAGTTATGTTAAAGGCCAAGGCTGGGTTGTTTCTAGCAAGCTAACGGCTGGCAAGTTTAAAGCCGCTAGTGGGGTTAAGAAGACAGCAACCAAGTATACGATCGTCTCAGTGACGGCGCTTAAAAAAGCGAAGACGGTACATACCAAGGATGCCCGTCCAGTCGTATATAAAGCCGCAGTTGCCGCTGATCGGCCAACGATGACGTTAACGACGAACGGCAAACTGAAGGCCGCCACGACTTACAAAGTGACGAAGCAAGCTAAGCTGAAGAACGCTGCTAAGAAGACCGTAGCCTTTAGCTACGTATCCGGCCATGGCTGGGTGCTGCAACGTGATTTGACTAATGGCCAATTCATGAATGCTGATTAATTGGGGAATTAACCAGCATTGATATGGTCATTGAGATAGGGGGAGTGAAGCATCGGTCATCCGGGAGGTGATCGGTGCTTTTTTATTTTCGGCAAATAAGGGTATACTAGAAAGAAACGAATGGAATTTTCAGGAGGACTCATGATAGCACTTAAATCGCAACGGGAAATTGATGGCATGCAGGCAGCTGGTGATATTTTGGCGGGGCTGTTTCATGAATTAGCAACCTACATCAAACCAGGGATGACGACGTGGGACATTGATCATTTTAGTTACCAATATATTATTGATCATGATGCGACACCTGGTGAGCTAAACTTTGAAGGCTACAAGTATTCAACGTGTGTGAGTGTCAACGATATGGTGTGTCACGGTTGTCCCAGTAAGGATATCTTAATTCATGATGGTGACTTAATTAAGGTCGATACGGTCATCGATTATCATGGATATTTAAGCGATGCCTGCCATGCATTTGTTGCTGGCACGGCAAGTCCTGCCGTGCAAAAGCTGATGGATGTGACCCTTAAAGCCTTGTATCTGGGGATTGATCAAGCCGTCGTTGGCAATCGAATTGGTGATATTGGGTTTGCCATCCAAGATTACGCTGAAAATCAAATGGGCTATGGAGTCGTTCGTGAATACATTGGTCATGGCATTGGGCCCACTATGCATGAGGAACCCGATGTTCCCCACTATGGCAAGGCCGGACATGGTACGCGATTGAAAGCAGGCATGACGATTACAATCGAACCGATGATTAATATTGGTGATTGGCGTTGTGGCGATCCAGCGGATGATGGGTGGACGATTCGTACTTTAGATGGTAGTCTTAGCTGTCAATATGAGCACACGTTAGTGGTGACAGATGATGGGCCAAAGATTTTGACCTCAGTTGATCCGGTCATGGATGCACCGTATTTATTGAAATAGAGTTGATGAGCGGAGCTGCGGCTGCGCTTTTTATTTGGTTTTAGAAAATGAAGCCGTCGTTCGTTTCCAAAGATTGTCTATGGTATAGTGGGTGTAAACGAATTCAAGGGAGCGAGTCGCGTGTACAAAATAATTACCAGTGATCTCGATGAAACACTGTTACGACAGGATGGGAGTATTTCATCGGCAAACGTCGCCGCCATTGCGGCAGCTTCTAAACGTGGGGTCAAGTTCGTACCGAACACCGGACGGAGTTTTCTATCCATTCAACCATTGTTAAAGACGTTAAACCTCTACCAACGACCAAACGAGTATGTCGTTTCGTACAATGGTGGTGTCGTTGTAGAAAATCAGGACAATCGTGTTATTGTCAGCAATGAAATGCCCTATGAAGAAGCGGCCAAGGCTTTTGCCATCATGAGCGAGTTTGATGTGGATATTCATATTTATACACTGGACCATCTGTTCATTTATCGGCCACGAGCAGATGATCGCGCCTACCTGCAAACCCGTGGGGTGACCTTCACTGAGATGACGGGCGCATTTGACCAGTTTAGAAATGCGCAGATTATGAAGGTTATCGTTATGAATCCGGATGTGACGGTCCGGCAACGGGTTTATGCGGCAATCAAAGCCGCGTTTACAGAAATTAATTGTACGTATTCATCGGGAATTTACATGGAAGTCAACCATGCCGGTGTGGATAAGGGGCGGGCGATCTTAGACCTGGGTGACAAGCTGGGAATTAAGGCTGATGAAATTATGGCAATTGGTGATAACGCGAATGATTTAGGCATGCTGACCAAGGTGGGATTACCCGTATCGGTAGCTAACGGCATTGATGACGTTAAGCAAGTGGCTAAGTTTGTAACGCCCCATGATTACGAGCGCGGGGTTGCTGATGCAATTGAAACCTTTATTTTATAAGTAGATACCAAGATGCCAGGACGGTTGCGTTCTGGCATTTTTGAGCGGTGGCTTAAACAGAGCTGGTGATTGACAAGTCCCCCGCCTTCCAGTAGGGTAAGGGAATACTTAAGCGAAAGGGGTGGATGAGCCTGTGAGAATCGAACAAATCATGGTATGTGCCCCCGTAAATGGTGTCGGACGTTTTTCCGTAGAGTAAATTTTAAGGAGAAATATGATGAAAAGCGTCCAAAAATCAGGTCCTTCTTTGGGACTGGTAATTGTTTTAGTGGGGTTTCCCCAAATTAGTGAGTCAATCTTTACACCGGTACTGCCACAGTTACAACATGTGTTGGCCGTGAGTGCCAATCAAATCCAACTGACCATGAGCACGTACTTTGTTGCGTTTGCCATTGGTGTCTTGGTTTGGGGTCAATTGGCCGATTACTGGGGCCGACGCCCAGCCATGTTGACTGGGATTGGCGTCTATTTAGTTGGCAATGTCGGCCTATTGGTTAGTACGCATTTCACGACATTATTGATTTGGCGACTAGTTCAGGCCTTTGGTGCTAGTACAGGGTCGGTCGTCACCCAGACAATCATGCGCGAAAGTTTTACGGGTGTGAGGGGGGCCAAAGTCTTTGCCAAAACCAGTGCGGCTATGGCCTTGGCACCAGCTTTGGGGCCGTTAATCGGTGGGATCATGCAAACCATCAGCGGTTATCGAGGTGTCTTTGCAACGCTGGTGACGATGGCAATCGTCGTGGGATTACTCGCGCAAGCAGGTTTGCCGGAGACCCGTCAATTAACAACCCATGCCCCCATCGTTAAGCAACGCCTAGTGGTGCAGCGGTTATTGACGGACCCGGTTGTGTGGGGTTATGGTCTATTAATTGGGGGGATTAACGGCGCCTTGTTTAGTTACTACGCCGAAGCCCCATTTGTTTTTATGACCCACTTTGGCTATTCGGCAGTGGCTTACGGCTGGTTGGGACTCGTGTTAGCTACAGCGAGCTTATTAGGGGCCCTCATTGTCGGGCGACTACTGAATCGTTGGACGCCCGAACAGGTGACCGGCGGTGGACTTATTGTGAGTATGGTGATGAGTGCTGGCTTAGTGGGTGCTGCTGCACTGCATCAGGCTACCTTGATGATTATCGGCATTTTTTTAACCTTTTTAGGATTCAATATTACCTTGCCGAACGCCTTGAATCGCGCGTTAGTGGGCTACGAACAAGTGATGGGAAGCGCCAGTGGTTGGTTTAGCCTAGGGTATTATCTCTTAGTCAGTGCAGTAACGTACGGAATGAGTTGGTGGCACAATGGTGCTATCAACCGGCTGCCACTCTATCTTTTGGTGCTGAGTTTGGGGATGGGATTGGCGTTTTGGTGGTTAATCAGACGACAACACTAAACTAACAAATTGTGATCTTGCATGAATGCATGCAATAATGGTATACTCCAATTTTGAAGGGGAGTGACTAGTGATGGAAGCAGTCGTCTTTGACGTGGATGGTACGTTGAGTTTTAATGGGCAGGTAATTGAAGCACCGATTGTGGCAGCGATTCGGCGATTACAAGCCCGGGGGAAACGCGTTATTTTTGCTTCGGCGCGGCCAATTCGGGATCTGTTACCTATTATTCCGGCATTTACCGATCAACTACTAATTGGTGCGAATGGTGCTTTAGTCGCTAATCAGGGGCAAGTTCAAATTATGGCGCCATTATCATCCAGCCATTTGAAACAACTAACGGCTATGATTGATCGTTACCAGTTAGATTATGTCGTTGATAGTGAGTGGGATTATGCGGCACGGGTGACTACTGATAACCTAATTTTACGTCAGTTAGATCCTGCTCATTTAGCTCAAAAACAGGAATTGTCGATGATTACATCAGCAATTAAAATTATTTTACTAAATATTCCGTTAACCCACCTTGCCGATCTGACAACTAGCTTACAGGATCAGTCGGGGCTGACAGTGATTGCACATACTGGGGAAGCTAATCTAGATATTACGGCGGCAGGAATCAATAAGGCAACGACATTAGCGCGCTTAGGGATTCGAAAATATGCAGCGTTTGGTAATGATCAAAATGATTTGGCCATGTTAGCACAAGCACAACTGAGCATATGGGTTACTAGTAAGCCAGCCTTAGCGGATTTGGGGCGGACCATGATGATTCAGTGTGCCCCCACCGCTGCCGCTGTTGTCGAGCAGATTGATGCCATAAGATAGTTAGCAGCAAATGACAAGCCAGAACGAAAAGAAACGTGTATGATAATGTCGTAAGCAACTCATGAATTGTAGAAAGGACTGGGTGCTAATGACGATGATTTACGATTTCCAAGAAACTGAAATGAGTGGTCAACCGCTCAATTTGGCAGACTATCGGGGAAAAGTCGTACTGATTGTGAATACGGCTAGTAAATGTGGACTGGCACCACAACTGGTGGGGCTAGAAGACTTGTATCAGCGATATCATAGTCAGGGTCTTGAAGTTTTGGGCTTGCCGTCCAACCAATTTCATCAGGAACTAGACTCGGATGAGGCAACCAGTGATTTTTGTCAGGTTCATTATGGGGTAACCTTTCCCATGACGAAAAAAATTCAAGTCAATGGGGCAGATGAAGATCCGTTATTCACGTACCTCAAGGAAACAGCGGGTCACGGTCGAATCAAATGGAACTTTACGAAGTTTCTTATTGATCGTGACGGACAGCTCATTGCACGGTACGCCCCCACAACCAAGCCAGAGAAAATTGAACCAGCGATTGTGACGGCGTTACAGCCCGATTAGAATAGGTGTATTAAAAAAGGATCTACCACGTGTTGAACGTGATAGGTCCTTTTTGGTAATAGTCGCTAATGCAATTTTTGAGTAGCAGTGGTCCCATACATTAATTTCTGAATGTGCGTCGTGATTTTGGCCATTCGAGGGAAGCCACTAAAGCCAGTTTGCCCGTGACCATGAGTCATGATCACAAGGACGTAACGCTGCCCGTTAGGCAAGGTTACAATTGCGGCATCGTTGTTGGTATCGCCGAGAAACCCAACTTTATCAGCAACGGTTGTGCCGGTTTTAGCGGCACTGGCGCCTGCTGGAATCCCAGTCCGGTAAACCTGTTGTTTCATGAGAGACAGTAGCCACGACCGATCGTGGGCATGATTAAAGGGGGCTTGCGCACGATCTAAGCGGACCAAGAGTTTGGTTAGACTCGCGGCGGTTGTCATAGCTTCTTGATTGGCAATGAACATCGGTGCGTAATAGTCTTGACTACCGATATAATTATCGATGCCAGCTAAGCCGTACGTATCTAAAATGCCCTCAGCAAAGTCATTTTCACTGTTCACAATCATCCGATGAAAGCCATCTTGGCTGGTCGTGTCCCACGTGTATTGGCCCTGATGATTGAGATGAAACAGATAGGCCGCAATGAATAGTTTATATGTACTAGCCGAAACAACGGGGGTATGGGCGTTGGCAGAAACTGCCAATTGACCGCGGCGGTAAAATTGACGGGCAAGCGGAGATTTGGCGGCCGAACTACCCGCGATTGGTCCTAAGTTGTAGAAGCTCACACTGGTCGTGCCATCGGCGGTGATGTGGGTTAAGTATGTTTTTAGGCGGGTTTTGAGATGGCGCTGTTGCTGTTTAATTTGGTGTGGCGTAGCTGCTTGATTGGCAGCAACCGTATCAGCTTGCGTCAGTCGTTGTTGATGGGCGTGGACACTGAACATACCAGTTAGCCCGAGAACAACAATAGCGGCTGCCATCACAACGACCCGGTATTTAAACAAAAATTGGGGGACTTGGTGGGGTTTCATCGTGTCAGGACTCGCTTTACAAAAGAGTTTGTTGGTTAACTTAACACTTGACAGTATACGCCCAAATGAAGATGGCGTACATGGAAAATTACGGTGGACAGGTAACTAGCGACTTATCATCGGTCCGAATTAGTCGTTACTTCGGGTTGCGATACAAATGCATTCATGTTATAGTGTAATAGTAAAATATAACACTAGGGAGGTAGAACGGATGGAGTTTGATGATAAAGTTCCAATTTACTATCAGATTAAAACGTATCTTTATCATGAAATGATAATCGGTCAGCTGGCACCAGGGGATAAATTGCCGGCTGTTCGCCAACTGGCGGTAGACTTGACGGTGAACGTCAATACAGTTCAGCGGGCACTCGGGGAAATGATCACGGAGGGGATTATTGAATCTAAACGGGGAAAGGGGAACTTCGTCACAATGGATGAGCAACGAATTACCCATTTAAAGGAGCAGTTAGTCATGGAACAGTTGGAGCGCGTTTATGAACAATTACACGCATTGAATTTAACCGATGAGGAAATCATCGCGAGTTTGAAGCGCTACATTGCACAGAGGGGGCAACAGCATGACTAATGTATTGGCTATGGAACAAGTATCTTATAAGCGAAATTTAAAAACGATTTTACAAGGGGTCGATCTGACATTAGCGACGGGAAAAATTGTCGGATTATTGGGTGAAAACGGTGCTGGTAAAACGACCTTGATGCGTTTGATCACTGGAAGTGCCAAGGGGCAAGGGTCAATTGCGGTTTGTGGTGATACGGCTATGGCCCAGCACAAACGTCACGTGAGTTTTACGGAACAGTTGCGGGGATTTTCAGCTAACACCAAGGTAGAACGGGTTGTTAATTTCTATCGAACCGTCTATCCAGATTTTGATGGGCAGCGGTTTGAAGAACTGGTCACTTTCTTACAAATCGATACGACATTGAAGTTGTCGGCGCTGTCTAAAGGGATGAAGGAAAAGGTTATTATTGCGTTAACTCTGGCACGTCAGACACAGCTATACTTGTTGGATGAACCATTCAGTGGGATTGATAGCATGAGTCGGAAGAAGATCATCAGCAGTATTTTGAAATGGAAACCAACAGATGCCACGATGGTCATTAGTGATCACTACGTCTCAGAGATTGCACCAATTCTGGATGAAGTGGTGATCGTCAAGGATCAAGCCATTTACGCTCATAAATTAAGTGACGAGATTCGAGAAGATTACGGTATCGGTATCGAGGCTTACTACGAGAGCTTATATGAGGGGGGCGTCAGTCATGACTAGTTTTGGATCGTTATTTAAAGTATTGGGAATGCAACGTTTCCGGAAGATGAACTACGTGGCTGGTCTGAGTCTGGCTGCTATCTTCGTGTCCTTACTGTGGTCGTGGTTTACTACTGGAATTAGCAGTGGACAAGTTTTTAGCGTCACGGAAAGTTGGTTAGGCTCGGCATCCATGGTAGTCTGGATCTTGCTAGCTATTGATAATGAACATGTCTATACGCGAGATACATTCCGATTAATCCCAGTCAGTGATATGAAGCTCTATCTGACCAACTTACTGGCTTCATTAAGTGCCTTTGTGTATTTCGGGCTAATTCATCTAGTTCTAATGGGAATTTCAGCGCGAATCGATCATAAATTTTTGATGGATTTGACACACGGTGTGGGAAATGTTCCCATACAGAAGGCTTTAATCGTAACGGGTTTGTTGATCATCTTAGTTCTGGTTTTGATGATCTTAATCTGGACGACCATTTCTTTTGCACACCTAGTGGTTCGAACGACCGGGAGCTTCTTGCCGAATATTGGCCGGCGAATTGTTAATGCGATTCTATACCTGTTAATTATCTATCTAGTGGTGCGGGTATTAGTTTATCTCATTGAACTGGTTTCGCACTTTGGTGTTTCTTTTCAGGGGGACTACAGTCCATTTATTTTCATGATTTCGATTTTCTTGGGATTAGCCATTGTTGAAGCAATCATTAATATTTTCTTACTTAAAAAATGGGGCGAAACTATCGCCAACTAAAAGTTGCAGTCAAAAAGCTTGGCCATCAAAGTTGATGACCAAGTTTTTTGTCGGTCGTCGTATTACGAAATCAATAGAACCCATACGTAATTCTTACAGCATCTTTATTCGCTCTTTACACCTACTTGGTATGCTGAAATTATTCAGAAAGGGGATATAAGATATATGCGATTTCAGACAGTACTGACAACACTGGGGTGTGCCGCTATTATGGCCACTGCGGTGACACCAGCCTACGCCGCAACCGCAAAAGATTCGCAACTTCAGCCGGCAATTTCACAAAAGGTTAATCGGCCCATTCACTTAGAGGGCGGGGAAAACATGCGTGATCTTGGTGGGTACCGAACCAAGTCCGGCCAACGGGTGAAAATGGGGAAGGTTTTACGAAGTGCCTCATTGGAGAAAATGACGGCAACCGATGTGCTCAACTTACAGGTCAACCATCAGCTCACCGAGATCGTTGATCTGCGAACAACAGAGCAAATCATGAAAAAGCCTGATCCGGTTATTGAAGGTGTCAAATACCTCCAGGCCTCGGTTCTAGGGACTCGCTCGAACTATGATGATGATGACCAAGGAATGTATGATGATATGGCCCATAAAGCGGCGGCCAAACGGAGTTATCGTAGTCTGCTGATTCAGATTGCTGAAAACAAGCGTGGGGCGTTACTATTCCATTGTTCACACGGCATGGATCGTACCGGGACCGCGGCGGCCATTTTATATAGTATCTTAGGTGTTAGCAAACGAGACATTCAACGAGATTATTTGTTGTCGAACACGCAATTAGGCGTAACTTGGGCCAAGCCAACACTGCTGAATTCCTTTTACAAGCAAATTAATCAACAATACGGATCGATGGATAAGTATGTTAAACACGGACTGAAACTGAGTCCGGCTCAGATAAAAGCCATTAAGACAAACCTGTTAACGAAAGCACCGCATTAAGCACAAATAGGCCTGCCTGACCAGTTAACTGGCAAGGCAGGCCTATTTGTTCCTCTCAAGCATGACTAAAGAAGATAATACAAGCCACTAAGGCCGATGAAAACATAAATAATACGTTTAATAGTGGCGATGTTGAGTCGAGTAACGACGTGGCTAGCAATAATGGTGCCAGTAACGGCCCCCACCATCCCAATGAGAATTAACGGGATGTGTTGCATGGTAAGGATACCGTTAGCCACGCGGATACTGGTGATGTAAAACGTATCAATTAGAAAAAAAGTTTGGAGGTTAGCTAAGTATTCCGGCATTGAATGTGCTAGTGATAAAAAGTAGAGGGCCATTAAAGGGCCACCAATACCGAATAGACCATTAAAGAATCCGGAGACTATCATGAAGCAACCGGCGACATACCAAGGAAAAGGTTGCGTATTCCCGCGGTGATTAAGGGTGAAATAAAGTGATAAGCCGACGAGTAAGCCGCCCAGTAGCAGTCGTAATAAGTGGACATCGAGAACATGTCCCAGATGAACGGACCCTGTCGCCACACTGGCATAAATTAGAAATGGTAAAATAATTTGCCTGAACTTAATGGCATGATGGTAACGGTAAACCAGTGTTGAGACACTGGCCAACATCATGACCCCCGCTACCCCCGCGCTCTGGTCAATAGGTAAGATATTGGGCAAAAGAATCATCATCATGATGACCGCACCAAAGCCAGTTAGTCCTTGGACAGTGCCGCCCAATAGGCCGGCAAGGGCAACAATTAACCACGTCATGTGGTCGCCTCCTATGAATGAACAAATAAAAAAGCCCTCATCAATCCGAGATGAGGGCACTAGTTGATCCATAGGTTACATCTGGAATGTACAGAGCAACTAGGCAGGCGCAAACCTGCATAAATAAGCATACCTGTTTTGGGGCAGAATAGCCAGAGAAAAATAAAATCTAATTGATTTATCTGAGTCAATGGGGGAAAAGCTAGTTATTTTTTGAAAATAGTTAGCTTTTTAGTTAGTTTTTACTTGCAAAAGCTAAATAAAGTGCTAATATAGTGACCATTAAGTATTCAAGGAGGACACACGCATGACAGAGTCAAGTCGAGATTTACTTAAAAGCTTTGGCAAATTATTGCAAAATCGGGCATTTTTAATGGCCGTCAGTCATCAACCTGGAATGGGTGAACATGGCGGGCCGGGTGGTGGCCGAGGACAAATGCGGTTATTACAGCTATTATCGCAATCGACTACGGGGTTGACCAATGCTGAAATTGCCGAGATTTTGGATATTCGGCCGAGCTCGGTGAGTGCCACAATTAGTCGCTTGGTTGACATGGGGCTAGCTGAACGCTTGCCTAATCCAACTGACAAGCGAGCAGTGATTGTGAAGTTAAGTGATCGTGGAAAAGAGATGTTTGATCAGTACGACAAACGGGTCGATGACTGGTCGGATAAATTATTTGGTGATTTGTCGGCTGAGGAACAGGCACAATTAGAACACCTATTGACGAAATTGAACCACCACGTAGATGATGTGAACTGGCATGATATGATGCCAGATAATCACCATTGGCCTCACCACGGAATGGGTGGTATGGGGATGGGACGTCCTCATTTCTGAGTTTGAGCATGCTGGAGGCAAAGAGAAATGGCACGAAGAATGGCAGCACCAGCGACCGCACAACAACGGCCGACTGGAAAGTTTGATTTTAAAGCATTTTTACGATTAATTCGACAGACTAAACCTAAGTATTGGCAACTTGCAGTGGGCTTACTGTTGGGGATGTTGGCAACCGGCGCCCAACTGGCAGTTCCTAAATTAGCCCAATCGTTAATCAACGGGGTTGGTCATGCCATGAATCAGTCGTTGTTGATTACAGTCATTGTTCTATTTGTGGCAAGTGCAGTGATTAGCGCTGTTTCTGGCGCATTGTTAGGTTTCTTCGGTGAAAATGTTGTGGCACGTTTGCGTGAAACCTTGTGGCATAAATTGATTCGGTTGCGGGTTAGCTATTTTGATAATGTGAAGACCGGCGAAATGACTTCACGATTAGTGAATGATACGATGCAGATTAAAGACCTTTTGGCTAATTCATTTCCACAAATGGTCACGTCATTGCTCCAACTTCTAGGGGCGTTAGTGATTATGTTATTGATGGACTGGCGAATGACCTTAATTATGTTCATTGCGGTACCATTGGTCATGATTGTGATGTTTCCAATTATGCGACAATCTAGTAAGATCGGTCGTCAACGGCAAGATGCAATGGCCACCTTTAGTGGGGCAACCGATGAAACGCTGAGTGAAATTCGTTTAGTTAAGTCTTCTAATGCCGAAACCTATGAAAGTAAAAATGGGTCACAGCAAATCGAGACATTGTATCATATTGGACTGAAAGAAGCCATTTATGATGCCATTGCGGGCCCCGTTATGACTGCTAGTATGTTAGCTGTGTTTGTGGGTGTTTTGGCTTACGCGGCAGTCCGGGTGTCTAACGGAACGATGTCGATTGGGACGATGTTTTCTTTTCTGATGTATTTGTTTCAGATCATTGGACCAGTCGGAACCTTAGGCCGTTTCTTCACGGATCTGTCAAAGGCTAATGGGTCTACGGAACGCGTACGCGATCTCTTGCAAGAACCTGAAGAGGCCCTGACTGCGGGACCCAACCAATCGGTTAATGAGCAAACATTAGCGTTAGAGCATGTTGACTTTGCTTATGAAGATGATGGGCAACCAGTTTTGCATGACGTTAACTTTGAAGCCAAACCTAATACGGTCGTGGCTTTCGCTGGACCATCCGGTGGGGGGAAGTCAACCATTTTTGGAATGATTGAACGATACTATCAACCCCAGCATGGACGGGTGACGATTGGTGGTCAAGATGTGGCGACCCTTAACCTAAATGATTGGCGTTCACAGATAGGCTATGTTAGTCAGGATTCGGCTATTATGGCGGGGACAATTCGGCATAATTTAACCTATGGTGCCGAGAAGACCTATACTGATGACGAATTGTGGCATGTCCTTCAGTTGGCCTCAGCAGATCAGTTTGTTCACCAGATGGCTGATGGGCTAGACACGCAAGTTGGCGAACGCGGAGTGAAGGTTAGTGGCGGTCAACGACAACGACTGGCGATTGCACGTGCGTTTCTTCGTGACCCGCAGATTCTATTGTTGGATGAAGCAACGGCTAGTTTGGACTCTGAATCGGAAGCTATGGTGCAACAAGCATTGACGAAATTAATGAAGGGACGAACGACCTTAATTATTGCTCATCGTCTCAGTACGATTGTGGATGCGGATAACATTTACTTTATTGAAAATGGTCATGTGAGTGGTCATGGGACACATCAAGAGTTGCTAAATAGCTTACCAATTTATCGGGATTACGTCCGGATTCAGTTTAAAGAATAGAAAAAAGTCCTTCGCAATGCGGAGGACTTTTTGAGTTGGGGAGTAAAGGAACGCGTATAATAACTGGCAATACAAAGAAAAGTGGGGATATGGATGAAACTATTGATAACGGGCTTTGATCCATTTGGTGGCGAAAAGACGAATCCGGCTATCGAAGCGGTTAAACGATTACCGGCGGCGATTGCTGGAGCGACGGTGGTACCGTTGGAAATCCCAACGGTGTTTGGTACTTGTGCGGAAGTCGTTCGGCAAGCTATCATAACTGAACGGCCTGATGTTGTCTTAAGTGTGGGCCAAGCCGATGGCCGATCGGCATTAACGCCGGAACGGATTGCGATCAATTTAGATGACGGGCGGATACCAGATAATGCTGGTTTCCAGCCGGTAGATCAGCCAATTCAACCGAATGGACCAGCGGCCTATTTTACCCAGTTGCCGGTGAAAGCAATGGCCCAGGCAATTCGCCAGGTAGGTCTGCCTAGCCATGTTTCAACGACGGCAGGGACGTACGTCTGCAATCATATTATGTATCAGGTACAGCATTTGCGGGCGACGGAGTTTCCACAACTGCAAGCAGGATTTATCCATATTCCTTTTTTGCCGGAACAAGTGGTGCAACGATCTGGAGTACCTTCGTTGTCTTTGACAGATGATGTTCGCGGGCTAACGGCGGCAATTAGAGCAATTGTGATAGCTCGTGCGGATTAATTACTATACGATTATACGAAGGCTATTGGCTGTATATCGGGGTCGTTGGCATTAAGAGGGCAGCTAAATGATTACCCGGGGCAGGTATACTTCAAGCATAATAATGGATAAGCCATACAACTAATTAGCCGAATTGATACAAATGCCACTTGGTGCGGGGTGTTTCGATACCATGATTTTTCATTTTGTTTTATAATGAATTTTATAAGATGTGAATGGAGGAAGAATTGATGCAAAAATACTTAGCCGAATTTTTCGGCACGTTTATGCTGGTCTTTTTAGGGACTGGTGCGGTGACCGTTGCCGCGGGTAATACGTTAACGATTGGGTTAGCCTTTGGGTTAGCGATTACCGTGTCTGCGTACGCGTTTGGTGGAATTTCCGGTGGCCATTTTAATCCGGCAGTTACTACAGCAATGCTGATGAATCGGCGGATTAATGGTCGTGATGCGTTAGGGTACGTGATTGCTCAGGTATTGGGAGCGACAGTTGCTTCGGCTTTTATGAAATTATTTGTAAGTGGATTGGGATTAGCGACTAACCAATTGGGGCAAACCGATTTCCCTAAGATTTCGACGGGATTAGCCTTTTTAGTAGAAGTACTGGTGACTTTCCTATTCTTGCTGGTTATTTTAAATGTAACGAGTGATCGGCACGGTAATGGTGACTTTGCGGGATTGACGATTGGGGTAACACTAGCCTTCCTGATTATTGTAGCGTTGAACTTGACTGGCGGTTCTTTAAATCCAGCCCGGTCATTTGGCCCCGCAATTTTCGCCGGCGGAAGTGCCTTATCACATCTATGGCTGTACATCCTAGCGCCGGAAGTTGGTGCGATTCTTGCGGCTTTGGTCGCTCGTGTGATGGGTAGTGAAGAGTAACTTAAAAGTGGGTTGGCTATTGGTCAATCCTTTTTTTGTATAGAATTGTTTTAGGGGTAGTTGAATCCATTATATGTAAGCGCTATACTACCGGTAGAGTATGGCAACGGCGCCAAATAAAACACTCATTGGTGAGTGGATTATTTGGCGTTGTTTTTTGTATGAAAGGAGAAATTTCAATGCAATTGTATACAGGCGTCGGTGACAAAGGATTAACAAGGTTGGTGGATGGTGGAAAGGTTAGCAAAGATTCGGATCGTGTATGGGCCTATGGCACGTTAGATGAATTAAATACTTTTGTGGGATTGGCAATTGCAGAGCTGGATTCTCAGGAATTATCTCTGATAAAGGAGCTGACACAGTTGCAACACTGTTTGTTTGATCTAGGGACAGACCTAGCTAATCCTAAATTAAATTGGGATAATATGCGATTTAATCCGCAATACATTGATTGGATTGAGAAAAGGATTGATGTTTATCAGGATGAGCCGCCGGAGATCTCACGATTCATTTTACCAGGTGGGAGTAAAGCATCGGCCTTATTTCAGGTTTGTCGTACCGTCACGAGGCGAGCAGAAAGGCAAATTGTAACGCTTAATTGGTCAACTAAACTTCCGCCAGAGTTACTAATTTTTGTCAATCGGTTATCAGATTATTTTTATGCATTGGCGCGAGTAATCAATTACCGGTTAAAGATGCCTGAAATCTTTTATGAGCACGGCAAGACCGTTTTTCACTAAAGGGTGGTATTGTTTTAGAAACTATGCTAAGCTACAACTAATAATTGATAAGAAGTACTCAATAGATGGAAACCGGTGAGAATCCGGTACGGTCCCGCCACTGTAATTAGTAGGTAGCTACTATAAGTCAGGTCTTTCTATTAAGTGGCTTGTGCGACATTTCGTCTCGAGGTTTAGACGAAATGTCTTTAAGTTCAATTAAGATGCACAAAGGCGTGCATGGTATGTGTAAACGATGGTGTTTACTTAGCCGTACTTTTAGTACGGCTTTTTTCTTATTAGTATTGACAAGCGCTTATGTAAGCGCTACATTTATCTTGTAAATAAAAATTAAATTCTCGTACAATGGCGTACATAAAAGCAATGGTGCTTAAATTCACACTTTATTTGTGTGGATTTAAGCACCTTTTGATTTTTATTTATAATGATGCTGTGAAGGAGGTTGGAAAATTGGAGAGAATACAGTTTAAAACTCAGATCTGGACGGGTGCTGATTCATTGGAAGAATTAGAAAGTATTAGCGGTCGACGGATCTTTGTAGTAACTGACCCATTTATGGTGAAGTCGGGAAGCCTTGATAAGATTACAGATCATTTAGCTGAAAAAAATGAGCTTGATATCTTTTCCGACATTCAACCGGATCCTCCAATTACCAAAATTGTAACGGGAATTGAAGAGTTACAGAAGTTTAAAGCCACCCTTTTAGTGGCAGTTGGTGGTGGATCAGCCATTGATGCGACCAAAGCGATGAAGTTCATCCTCAAAAAAATGTCTAAGAATGAAACTGATTTGGATTTGATTGCTATTCCAACGACTAGTGGAACTGGATCCGAAGTGACAAATTTTGCGGTTATTACCAACAGTGATAAAGGAATTAAATATCCACTAGTAACAGATGATATTTTGCCTAAGGTTGCACTGCTCGATGCCAGCTTAGTAGAATCCGCGCCGCAAAACATCACGGTAGATACAGGAATGGATGTACTAACTCATTGTTTGGAAGCTTATGTTTCGGTCAATGCTAATGATTTTTCAGACGCATTAGCAGAAAAGGCATTTCAAATGGTTTTCACATATCTCAAACGTGCTAGTGATAATGGTAAAGACATGGAAGCCAGACAGAAAATGCATGATGCATCATGCATCGCCGGAATGGCATTTAACATGGTTAACTTGGGGTTGAATCACGGTATCGCTCATGCTGCAGGCGCTCAATATCACATACCACATGGACGCTTAAATACGATTCTGATGCCACATATCATTGCTTATAACGCAGATATGTCATCAGGTGTGATGGAAAAACCCAATCGGGCAGCCGTTAAATATGCTAATTTGGCGAGATTAATTGGTATTAATGTGGCTAATCCTAAAATTGCGGTGCGTAATCTAATCAATACCATAATTCAGTTGCGGAAACGACTTAATATGCCGGCTAGCTTTCAGGAGTATGGGCTTGATGAGCAGGTCTTTAAATCAACAAAGATATCAGTTGCCCAGGCAGCCTTAAAAGACCGGACAACGACAGCTAATCCGCGAGTGCCAACACAAGCGGATGTTGAAGCAATTTTGGAAGAGAGCTTTTAAAAACGTATGCATTCTGTTCGGCGATCCGATCTATAATTAGCCACATAATCAGTGTAATTCATTTTATATTTAACTACTATGTAAGAAGAATAATTATTAGGATAAGGAGTTATTTATCATGAATGAACGTATTGCGATTATAGATGATGAACCGATTACTAGAATGGATATTCGGGATATCGTTGAACAAGCTGGTTATGAGGTCGTTGGTGAAGGTGGAGATGGATTTGAAGCAATTGAAATTTGTCAAAAACAGAAGCCTGACTTGGTGATCATGGACATTCGTATGCCATTGTTGGATGGATTGAAGGCTGGAAAGAAGATCTTAGAGGATCGACTGACACATTCAATTATTTATTTATCAGCATATAGTGATGAAGAAGATACGGATATGGCCAGTAAGATAGGAGCCGTTGGTTATTTAGTAAAGCCACTCTCAGAGCGGTCCTTGCTCACAACTATACAAGTTGGCTTAGCCAGTGGTAAACGTGATCAACAGCTAACTGATAAAGTAAATGCATTGGATACCAAGCTCGAACAACGGAAGCTAATTGAACGAGCCAAGGGGGTATTAATGCAAGAAAATAATTTGTCAGAAGAGGCAGCTTATAAAATGTTACGGAATTTAAGCATGAGTAAGCGACAGTCAATGAGTGATATTGCGAAGCTGATTGTGGTGGATGATTGATGGGCGAGTTAGAGGAATTATGTCAACAGTATACGAGTTTAAGTGAGGCTGATATTAACGTTCTAGTCGAGCAGACCAAGCAAATTGAACAGGCACGAGCTTATCGCGGTTTCGATGTGTTCATTGATGTTCGTAATGAATTCAATAATCAGGCAGTTGTTGTTTATCACAAATTGCCGGTAGAAGGTTTGTCATTGTATCGACGTAAAGTCATTGGAAAGGCGGCATTACGGACCAATGAACCTGGTGTTTTTCACACACTAGAAACGCAGTTAACGTCGGTAGGATTATTGGCCGAAACGCAGGAGAAACGGTTAATTCGCCAGAAAATTTATCCAATTGTTAGTGGAGAACGTACTATTGGCGTAACGATAGTTGAGGCAGACGTTTCACGAGATGTTCTAGAAAGTTTTCAAAGTGAAAATACACGGTCTAGATACACCGATGTGTCGGCCACAATTAAAATGTTTGGACGTTTTGATAGTGCTATTACGGATCAATTGGCGGATGCTATTTTAGGATTCGATCAAACTGGTCGGCTGATTCTAGCTAACCGTACGGCAATTGCGTTATATAAAAAAGTGGGTTATATCGGTAACATTCTTGGCTTGGATTATGAGAATCTATCTTTAGATGGTTCACGTTTTCATGATGTTTTAAAAGCATTACAGAAAGTAAAAACCAATCATCGACCTATTACAACGGATTTTAATTATTTGAATTACTTTTTTACAGTTCGAAAGTTCTGGAATGAAAAAAATCAACAGTTGGTCGTTTTGATTCAGGATAAGACGGATATAAAACGTAAAGAAGCCGAGATTATTTCTAAGTCGGTAGCTATCCGAGAGATTAATCATCGCGTGAAAAATAATTTACAATCGGTTATTTCGCTACTGAGGATTCAACAGCGAAGGTTGCATGGGATTGAAGCTAAGCAAGCATTAGATGAAAGCATCAGCCGGATTATGGCAATTTCATCAACATACGAATTGATGTCTAAACAACTTGATGATTATACAAATTTACAGTCGGCTTTAAATTTACTAGTCGCACATTTTAAGCAATTGAGTGATGATAGTCATGAATTAACTGTTAACTTAAATGTTGACCCAAGGATTACAGTAGATAGTGAACAAGTTGTGACAGTATCGATTATTGTTAATGAGCTACTGCAGAACGTGATTTCTCATGCATACCCTAGGATAGAAAATCGAGTGAGACAGGTTACTATCGAGGGGATTGTTAATCAGGGAATTATTACAATACGCGTCACTGATAATGGTGTGGGATTTGATGTGAATCAGACTCATGCGGGCAGTTTGGGCTTAACGATTATACGTAGCTACGTCAAAGACAAGTTATTAGGCCGATTAAAAATTGAATCATCATCACGAGGGACGGATATTAGTTTTTCATTTGATCAAAAGACGCGACATTGAGGTTGCGTTAAAGCAATGGGGCTTAAGATCAAAGTATTCTTTGCAAAACTAGCAATAGGTTTGTTGAGAAGATACTTTGGTTTTAAGCTCTTTATTTTTGAAGGGAGGGGGAACATATGCCAGACGACCAGATTTTGAGTGTCGGTATTGATTTGGGAACATCGACAACGCAATTAATATTATCACGGTTGACTGTGAAAAATTTTGCTTCTGCTTTTTCAGTGCCTCGAATTAACATTTCGAAAAAAGAGGTTATCTTCAAAAGTAATATTATTTTTACACCGCTGGCGACCCAAACCGAGATTGATGCGGCCGCGATTACTAAGTTTGTTGCAGATCAGTATCAAGCTGCGGGAATTGATAAGCATGATATTCAAATGGGCGCTGTAATTATCACAGGTGAAACAGCACGAAAAGAGAATGCGAGTGCAGTAACTCAGGCTTTAAGTGGTTATGCTGGTGATTTTGTGGTGGCAACCGCAGGTCCTGATCTAGAAAGCATTATTGCCGGAAAGGGTGCGGGAACCAACGTCACAGCTAAGGAACATCGTTGCAACGTGGTTAATATGGATATCGGTGGAGGCACTAGTAATTTAGGACTCTTTAGTGATGAGGATATTTTGGACACAGCTTGTTTTGATGTCGGTGGACGTCTAATTAAAATATCACCTCAAACAAAAGAAGTAACTTATATTTCTCCTAAAGTTATGCAATTGATTCAAGACTTAGGGCTGGGCATCCATAAAGGAATGACTGTGACACCAAAACAGTTACAACCGATTATCGATGTATTAGTTAATATCTTAGAAAATAGTATTGGCCTCGGTGAAAAGAATCCATACTTCGAGCGCTTTATCACCAATCATGATCTCCATTTAGATAAAACGATTGATGGAATTACTTTTTCGGGAGGTGTTGCCGATTGTTTAAATGAAGAGCTCCCGGCCGATGTATTTCGGTATGGAGACATTGGATTGCTTTTAGGCCACGGCGTTCGGCATTCACAAATATTCAAGAAGCAAACGGTTTATCCGTCAGTAGAAACAATTCGCGCAACGGTCGTTGGAGCAGGCTCACATACAACTGATGTGACCGGCAGTACGATTGCTTATACCGATGATATCTTACCTTTGCGTAACTTACCAATTTTAAAGATAGCTAAGAGTGATGAAGATGTTACTGAGACACAATTAGCTCAGACGGTTGAGGAACGGATCAACTGGTATAAGGTTCAAAATGAGTTGAGCAATGTGGCTTTGGCATTTACTGGAAAACACAATCCAAGTTTTCAAGATATTCAACGGTATGCTGCTGGAATTGTGAAAGGTGCCCAAGAATTGATTAACAAACACGAACCTCTAATTATTATGGTTCACGAAGATATGGCAAAAGCATTGGGACATAGTTTATTTTCACAGCTTCCAGAACGTTATCCGTTTGTATGTATTGATAGCGTCAGGGTAGAAAATGGTGATTACATTGATCTTGGCGAGCCGGTAGCGGGCGGGGAGGTTTTGCCAGTAATTGTTAAGACACTAGTATTTGGATAAAGAGGAAACTTATTTGCAAAGGAGGCAACAGAATGATTTTACAAACAAGATTATCTGACGAGTTATACAGTTTTAGTTCGGTTAAAGAAGTGTTGGCAAAGGCCAATGAATTGAAATCCGGGGATGAGTTAGCCGGAGTTGCTGCTAAGGATGCGACAGAACGAGTTGCTGCTAAGGTTGTATTGGCACAATTATCATTGAATGATATTTATAATAATCCAGTCGTTCCTTATGACGATGATGAGGTGACGCGTATCATCATCGATGGGGTTAATCAAAGAATTTTTAATGAAATTAAGAACTGGACGGTTTCTGATTTACGTGAATGGATTTTATCAGATCAGACAACAGATCATGATATTAAGCGGATTCGTCGCGGATTGACATCAGAAATGGCAGCGGCTGTGACTAAATTAATGACAAATATGGACTTAGTTGTTGCTGCTAAAAAAATCCACGTGGAAAAAACGGCTAATACAACTATTGGACGGCCAGGAACGTTCTCATCCCGTCTGCAAACAAATCATCCGACGGATAACATTGATGGGATTATGGCAGGGGTTATGGAAGGATTGAGCTGGGGTGTCGGGGATGCAGTGATTGGATTGAATCCTAATGATGACTCGGTTGATAGCGTTTCCAAAATTTTGAACAAATTTGAGGAGTTCCGTTCTCAATGGGATGTACCAACGCAGTGTTCGGTTTTGGCACATGTGACGACGCAAATGGAAGCCATTCGTCGCGGAGCACCAGCTGGATTGATTTTTCAATCAATCGCAGGTTCTGAAAAAGGAAATACTGCCTTCGGTATTAATGCTGATATGTTAAGCGAAGCCTACGATTTGGGTTTACATGAAGGACAGGCGGCTGGTCCTAACGTGATGTATTTTGAAACGGGTGAAGGTTCAGAACTATCGGCTGAAGCGAACTTTGGGGCCGATGAGTTAACCATGGAAGCGCGTTGTTATGGATTTGCTAAGAAATATGATCCTTATATTGTCAACACAGTGGTTGGATTTATTGGACCAGAATACTTATATAATTCCAAACAGGTTATTCGTGCAGGACTAGAAGACCACTTTATGGGTAAACTACAGGGCATTTCGATGGGGTGTGACGTTTGCTACACCAACCATATGAAAGCTGATCAAAATGACGGTGAAAACTTAGCTGTTCTATTGGGTGCCGCCGGATGTAATTATATCATGGGGGTTCCACACGCAGATGATGTGATGTTGAACTATCAATCGACTGGTTTTCAAGAAACGGCCACGATTCGTGATATCTTTGGTTACCATCCAATTAAAGAATTTGAAGACTGGATGGAAAACATGGGAATTCTTGAAAATGGTAAGTTGACGGCTCGTGCGGGTGATGCTTCGATTTTCTTAAACTAAAAGGAAGTGACTCAACATGGATGAAAAAGACTTAAAATCAATGATCGAAAATATTTTAGCGGATATGACGGAAGACAAAAAGTCGGACACAACTGCAATAGCAGATGCCAATCCAGTGAAATCAGCCCCGACTAATGGATCGACTGTTACAGATGATGTTCTTGAAGATATCACGAAGATTGATTTAAAAAAACAATTTTTGCAGGATAATCCGCATGACCGGAATGGCTATTTGAAGATTAAATCCTTTACGCCAGCGCGTTTGGGAATGGGCCGTGTGGGTACCCGCTATAAGACGGCCTCAGTATTACGCTTCCGCGCTGATCATGCTGCGGCACAAGATGCTGTGTTTAGTGACGTAGATCCACAGTTGCCAAAGGATATGGGCTTCTTGGAAACGCAGACGACTTGTACTTCTAAAGATGAGTTTTTAACCCGTCCTGATTATGGTCGAAAGTTCTCTGATGAAACGGCCGATAAAATCAAACAATCGGTGACTCCCAATCCAAAAATTCAGATGGTAGTTGGCGATGGGTTAAGCTCCGCTGCTATTGAAGCAAACGTTAAAGAGATTATTCCAGCTATTCAGCAAGGCTTGAAAGTCTACGGGCTTAGTTTTGAAACTAAAGATGTTATTTTCGTAAAATACGCCCGGGTTGGTGCCGAAGACCAAATTGGTGAACTGACAGGTGCTGATGTTGTCTGCATGTTGGTAGGTGAACGGCCGGGGTTAGTGACGGCTAATTCGATGAGTGCTTACATTGCCTATAAGCCAACTATTGGCATGCCAGAAGCTAATCGGACCGTTGTGTCTAATATTCACGATGGTGGTTTGCCGGCCGTAGAAGCGGGTGCCTATATCGCTGAATTGCTTGATAAGATGGTGCGGTTGAAGAAGTCAGGAATTGACCTGAAGACCGCTGAAAACGCCGGTGCTTAGGTTAATGCCCTAGCGTTGAAAGGAGGAATGACACAGTGAAGGATAGTGCGATCAAGGCTAATGTACTTAGTACTAGATTAATTCCCAATGTGGATAGTGAGTTGGCAAAGTCCTTAAATTTACCTAATCATATTAAAAGTTTGGGATTAATCACAGCAGATTGTGATGATGTAACTTACGTGGCTTTAGACGAGGCAACCAAAACAGCAGATGTTGAGGTTGTTTACGGAAAGAGTATGTATGCTGGCGCTGAGAATGCATCAACTAAATTAGCTGGTGAAGTTATTGGTATTCTAGGTGGGCCAAGTCCAGCAGAGGTGCGCAGTGGCTTAGATGCTTGTATTCGTGTAATTGAAGATGAAGCACACTTTATTAGTGCCAATGAAGACGATAGTATTGTCTATTTTGCCCATACAATTTCACGGACGGGTAGTTATCTGTCAAAAGTAGCCAATACACCTGAGGGAGAGGCAATTGCCTATTTGATTGCTCCGCCGTTAGAATCAATTTATGCGGTTGATGCTGCGATGAAAGCGGCTGATGTACAACTGGGCGTGCTCTATGGGCCACCTTCGGAAACTAACTTTGGTGGAGCTTTACTAACCGGAAGTCAGTCCGCCTGTAAGGCTGCCTGTGATGCATTTGCAACAGCAGTAAAAGAAATTGCTGACAATCCCACTGTTGGCTAAGGACGTGAATAGAAATGACGGTTGAAAGTCTGGGCATGATTGAAGTTAAAGGCTTTCTGGGAGCAGTAGTGGTAGCAGATGCAGCGTTAAAAGCAGCAGAAGTTGACTTACGAGATCTTCGGATTACACGGGGAGGCTTAGTGACGGTTTTACTTACGGGAGATGTTGCAGCTGTTAATGCAGGTGTTGATGCTGGTATTGCCAGTATTGATCAATTTGACTGTTTGATATCTGAGCATGTGATTGCTCGTATGGATGGTCAAACTAATGCGATGATTCAGTCGCCAACACCAGAATTAAAAAAAGTAGTGATGTCCAAGTTCCCAGAAAGCAAACAGGAAATCGATAATATTAACTCCCCAAAAACGGAAGCCAGTCACGATTCTGATAATCTTGTGGAGTCACATGTGGCAATTGAATCGGTTGATTCGCAGGAGAACTGGGTAACTGATAGAGAGGCGTTAGAGCAAATGCGGGTTGTCGACCTGCGTAAGCAGGCTTATCGCATGAATATTCAGACGCTCACGAAGAAACAAATCAAAATGGGGACCAAACGAACCTTGGTTCAAGCGATCCTTGATGATTTACAAAGGAGGAATGAGTCTTGAGTTTAACAGATGCTGATTTACTATCCATTCAAGAAGTAAGAACATTACTTCATCAAGCAACTAAGGCCCAAAAAATTTTTAGCCAATTTTCACAACAGAAAGTTAATGAAATTTGTCAGGCTATTGCGGATGCGGGTGTTGCCAATGCGGAGCGCTTAGCAAAAATGGCGCAAGAAGAAACCGGATTTGGCATTTGGCAGGATAAAGTCATTAAGAATAAATTTGCCTCGAAGACCGTCAATGACCGATATCGTGATCTAAAGACCATTGGTATTCTGGGCGAAGATTCAGAACATAAGACGATTGATATGGCCGTTCCAGTTGGTGTTATTGCTGGGTTAATTCCCTCAACTAATCCGACATCTTCTGTGTTCTATAAGGCACTAATTGCTGTTAAGGCTGGAAACGCAATTGTCTTTTCTCCCCACCCCAATGCTAAAAAATGCATTTTGGAAGCCATTCGTGTAACCAGTGAGGCGGCTTACCAGGCAGGAGCACCAGCTGGTCTTATCTCTGGCATGACAGCACCAACATTAGAAGGTACTGATGAATTAATGCACAATGCAGAAACTAAGTTGATTTTAGCAACTGGCGGGACTGCTATGGTCCATGCTGCATATTCTTCAGGTACACCAGCCTTAGGTGTAGGGCCTGGTAATGGTTCTGCGTATATTGAAAAGAGTGCGGATGCATCTTTGGCTGTCAAACGAATCATGGATTCAGAAACATTTGATAACGGAACGATTTGTGCTTCTGAACAATCTGTGATTGTTGAGGATGCTAATAAGGAAGAAGTCCGAAGAGAATTAGAAAAACAGGGCGGCTATTTTCTAAGTGATGAAGAAAAAGAAAGAGTGTCGCACTTTATCCTACGTGTTGATGGGACGATGAATCCTCAAATTGTCGGAAAGTCAGTTCAAGTTATTGCCAATTTAGCAAAAATTGAGGTGCCAAATGAAACTCGGGTTTTAATTGCTCGTGATTCTGCCGAAAATGTTGGCAAGAACGATCCGTTTTCTCGAGAAAAGTTAACCCCAATTATGGCATATTTTGAAGTTAAGGATATGCAGGCTGCTGCTGATCTAACTAACAAGCTTTTACTGAATGAAGGCGCAGGCCATACGGCAATCGTGCATTCCGAAAATCATAAATTGATTTGCCAATATGCTGCTATGGTACCGGCATCACGTGTGTTAGTTAATACACCGGGAGCGTTAGGCGGTATCGGGGCAACGACCGGGTTGAATCCGGCGTTGACACTTGGGTGCGGCGCTATCGGCGGCAGTGCCAGTTCGGATAACATTAGCCCATTAAACTTACTGAATTTGAAACGAGTTGCGATCGGCGTGCGAGAACTGGAAGATATTCGTGGTGCAGCTGCAGGTGTGGCCCACACATCGGCCATATCAGAAAATAACCAACAACAACTCGTCGAAGAATTGGTACGTCAGGTATTAGCAAAAATTCAATAACATTAATTAAATTTAGGAGGAAAATATTATGTCGAACACAAATGCTTTAGGAATGATTGAAACAAAAGGTTTAGTTGGTGCAATTGAAGCAGCTGATGCAATGGTTAAAGCAGCTAATGTAACGTTAATTGGTAAGGAACAGATCGGTGCTGGATTAGTCACGGTCATGGTTCGTGGTGATGTTGGGGCAGTTAAGGCAGCTACCGACGCGGGCGCTGCAGCCAGCGAAAAGGTCGGTGAACTCATTTCGGTTCATGTTATCCCACGGCCACACAATGAAGTAGACGCAATCTTACCACACATGTTGGGTGACAATGCTGACCTAAATGAAGATTAGTGAATAATCTTTATTAGATTCGTGAAAGGAGGTGCCTCTTGGAAAAATTATTAACTGAAGATTCGGTTAGACAATTAATGCGGCAAAATAAACTAGCTAATCAAGATCAATTAACCTTACCAAGGGGTACTATTTTAACCCCAGCTGCGCGAAGCTTTCTAGGTGAACATCGCGTTAAGATTAAACAAACAAATGGGTCATCCATAGATGTCCAGTCTAAGAAAACAGCGTCCCCTAATTCATGGTTAGAGACATTACGGGTAGCCACACGAACTGTTAATTTTGGTCAACTGGCACAAGAAAGTTCACCGTTAATTCGGTTACAGCAGACACTACGTGAGCAATTTCTACTCTTATTAACCGTAATAGATAAACAGATCGGAGTTATTGATCAATCTCAGATGATGACCATGGCCGAATTTGTAAATGAATTGTTAACGAAATCGTTCGATCAAGTTCTGGCTAATGAAGATTATCCAATAGATCAAGTTAAGTTAACCGATTTTGATCTTAGCAAAGCACCATTACTATTGGTTCAACAGTTACAGAGTAGTGTGGGACAAGTTGCATTTAGTTTAGGTGATTATATTCAAGTTCAACCAGAATTACGCCAAGCGACTTACTGTCGCGCAATCATTCAGTGGCAAAATCAGATTCAAGCTTGGACACAAAAGATTTTAGAAAGGTAGGTGACAGAGACGGACAATTTAAATGAAGTGGTAGAGGCAATTGTTTCAGAGTTGCGAAACAAAACGTCGTTCGAAATTGAAGCGTCTGCTCGGCATATTCATCTGGATCAGGCAACAGTTGAAATGTTGTTTGGGGTGGGGTATCAATTAACTCCTACGCGGCCATTGTCGCAACCAGGACAATTCGTTTCCAAAGAACGGTTAACCTTGGTGGGCCCAAACGGTAAAATTGAAAATGTTGCTGTATTGGGACCAGCACGTAAACAGTCGCAAGTCGAGCTCTCGATGACGGATGCTAGAGTTTTAGGTATTAAGCCATTACTGCGTGAGAGTGGCCATTTGAAACAAACACCGGGCATAACATTAGTAAGTACCAACGGTCAAACCGCTGAGATTAAATCAGGTGTCATTGTTGCTCAGCGGCATATCCATATGAGCCCCGATGATGCTCGACTGTTCGGTGTTAAAAATGGTGATATTGTGGAGGTTCAAACGACTGGTGACCGAGGATTAATCTTTGGAAATGTGGTTATTCGGGTTAGTGATCGATTTGCAACACGAATGCATATTGACTTTGATGAGGCCAATGCTTGTGGGTTGACTAAAGGCATGCGTGGAACAATTTATAAAAAGTAGGTTTTAAAAATGCAGTCTGCTGAATTAGAAGAGCTTATTCAAGTAATTACGAATCAAGTCGTAGCGCGACTCGGAGACGTTACGAAAAGTAAAATTCTCTTCCAAGGAGAAATTGAAACGTATCCTGCGCCTTATGTGAAAAAGCTTTCAGCTGACGATCATTTTATGTTAGAGACAAAGCAGGATAGCGATGCTATCCTGCTTTGTCTTCGTCAACTGACGGTTTCCCAACTATTAGCGATTGTTAGACTAATTACAATTGATGAAGTGACGGGGATGGCAATCGACTTTTTACTAGCAGGAAAACCAATTTGGATTTTTAGTCGTTTCCCTGATTTAACCAGTTATCGGCGACAAGCAAAGTTTACCGTCTGGAAGCAAATTCAAGCAGCCTTACAGACACTTGAAACAATGAATGTGCACTTTATAAGTGATGACCATGTGTTTAGTCGGCAATTTCAAATCATACAAAAGCGTCAGACTAAAACGAGTATTAAGCGAAAGTTTATTAGTCGTTTAGAGTTAGAGCAGCGTTGGCAAGTTGGAAAAAAGCTCTTGGCCCCCAATGAAATACTAACGGATGAAGCGGCCGACTGGGCTAATAAACAGCGACGTAAGTAACGACGAAAGGAGATTGACAACATGGTGATTGGCGAAGTGGTAGGTAACCTATGGTCAACCAAAAAGGTCGATTCCTTGTCGGGTGCTCGTTTTCTACTGGTTAATGTAACAGATCAACGGGTGGATAATCAAAATTGGCAGACTAGACAAATTGTTGCGTGCGATATAGTTGGTGCTGGTTTTGGCGAAAAAGTACTGGTGGTTGAAGGATCTGGTGCGCGAGTTGTTGAAAAGAAGAGCCGCGCACCAATTGATGCAACGGTTATCGGAATTATCGATTCGATTGATGAACGATGATGGTTTAATTTAGGAAGGAGGTCATTTGATTATGGGAATTAATGAAATTATTATGTACGTCATGGTGCTCTTTATGTGTTTGGGTGCTCTCGATAAAATGATTGGCAATAAATTTGGTTTGGGAGAGAAGTTTGAAGAAGGAATTATGGCGATGGGTTCCTTAGCGATGTCTATGGTCGGAATTATTATTTTAGCACCGATTTTGGCCAAATTATTATCGCCAGTCGTTGTCCCACTTTATCGGGCTTTAGGAGCAGACCCATCTATGTTTGCGACAAGCTTGATCGCGATTGATATGGGGGGCTTTCAGTTAGCAAAACAGATGGCTCTAGATCCACAGGCCGGTCTATTTGCTGGGGTGATTCTGGGTTCAATGATGGGTCCCACAATTGTATTTTCGATTCCAGTTGCGCTTGGCATTATTGATAAGAAAGATCATCGTTTCTTAGCAACGGGGGTTCTTTCTGGAATGGTGACGATTCCAATTGGCTGTTTTGTTGGTGGACTAATGATGGGCATGCCAATTATTTCGGTATTGAAGAATATTGTTCCAATCATTTTATTCGCCGTTTTAATTGCCATGGGGTTATGGTTTAAACCAGAAGCGATGATTAAGGGATTCTCGGTATTTGGTCAGGCGATTATCGTGATTGGTACTTTTGGACTTGCATTAGGAGCAATTCAATCCATGGTTGGCGTAACTGTGATACCGGGAATTGCTGATGTTCGGGGCGGTATTCAGGTTGTCGGCAGCATTGCGATGACGTTGGCCGGAGCTTTTACATTGGTCTACGTGATTACCAAGGTCTTTCGCAGACCTTTAATTAAATTGGGAAAGGCAATGGGAATGAATGAGACAGCTGCTGCTGGATTAGTGGCCACATTGGCGAACAATATTCCTATGTTTGAAATGATGAAGGATATGGATGACCGTGGCAAGATTATTAATGTTGCTTTTGCCGTATCAGCAGCTTTTGTCTTTGGAGATCACCTCGGTTTTACCGCAGGTGTTGCTAAGGAAATGATTTTTCCAATGATTGTTAGTAAGTTGGTTGCAGGTATTACAGCCATCTTCGTTGCGATGTTTATGGCCAATAGAGTTTTAGGAAAACAAGAGAAGCCAGAAAAACAGGTAACAGAAGGGAAAGGGATAACGGATGAACATTGATCGAGAGCAAATTGAAGCACTTGTACGACAGATTGTGACTGAAAAATTGAGTATTAAAAAAACGCTTACCCCAGATGGGTTAGTCTCCATAGATCTACCAGCGTGGAATGTATCCGAAGATGATCGGATGGATACTGGAAACCCGTCCGACCAAGTTTATACGAAAGACTTCTTTGACTTAACAGAAAGTCCACGTCTGGGAGCGGGATTGATGGTGATGAAGGATAGTACTTTTGATTGGACCTTAAACTATGATGAGGTTGATTATGTCATAGACGGAACATTAAAGGTCATTGGTCAGAATGGTACAGCGTCCGCCAATGCAGGTCAATTGATTTTAATTCCAAAGGGCAGCAAAATTAAATTTTCTGCAGAAACATCAGCGCGATTTATCTATATCACATACCCAGCTGATTGGGCTAATCAGGCCTAAGTGATGGTGGGAAAGGAGGCTAAGACATCATGGGATTAACCAGCACAAGTGAGCACCGTACAGAGCCCGAGCGGATGATCCAAGAGTATGTTCCTGGTAAGCAAATTACGCTTGCCCACGTTATTGCTAATCCTGACAAGGATGTTTTTAAAAAACTTGGATTAGATGAAACAAACACGGCATTGGGAATCTTAACGATTACTCCAAGTGAAGCTTCAATTATTGCCAGTGATATAGCCACCAAATCGGGAAGTGTTGACCTGGGGTTTATTGATCGATTCAGCGGTTCAGTTGTGTTGTGCGGAGAAGTTTCTGAGGTTGAAGCCTCATTGGATCAAATTGTGGAACAATTACATGACATATTGGATTTTTCAGTTTGTAAGATCACACGAACGTAGGATGGCGTAACCGGTGGTAAAAACACGATAGGGTCGGGGATGAAATTTAATGGAAACCAGACAGGTAAATCTAGAAGATGCTAATCAACAATTACGACAATTTGCTACGGTGGTGAATACAGATCATGCAGTGCGTCAAATAGATTCGCGAGAACATTTACGCGTTGGTATTGATTTGGGAACGTCATCAATTGTTCTAACCGTTCTGGATACTGAAAATCGACCCTTATATGGTGCATTTGAATATGATCATGCAGTCCGAGACGGAATTGTTGTAAATTTTATGGAATCAGTTGAGATCTTAAAACGCTTAAAAACAAAGGCAGAGAAAGTTTTAGGAACGGTACTAAAAACGGCTTGTGGTGCTATTCCTCCGGGTACTGGGGATGGCGCAACTAAAATTGTTGGCAATGTTATTGAAGCCGCAGGGTTTGACTGTCGACAGATCGTGGATGAGCCAACGGCAGCGGCAACATTTCTGCAAATAGAATCCGGAACAGTGATTGATATTGGCGGAGGAACAACAGGAGTCAGTATTTTTAGCCAAGGAAAGTTGATGGAAGTTCTGGATGAAGCGACTGGTGGATTTCATATGACACTAGTTTTGGCCGGATATTTTCATATTTCTTCTGAAGAAGCAGAAGCGTTAAAACGAGACTCCAAACGTGAGACGGAGGTGTTCTCAATTGTGCGACCTGTCGTTGAAAAGATGGCCATGATTGTGTTAAATGCTACAAAAATACCGACTAATGAACCTGTTATTGTTGTTGGTGGGGCAATTAACTTTACGGACTTTGTGACAACGTTTAGTAAGACATTAAAGATGTTAGCTCAGAAGCCTGAGTTTCCTCAATTTGTGACGCCACTAGGAATTGCCATGTACGATCATGATTGAAAGGAGGAGCCTGGATGAAGAAGCCTATTTTTATTGGCGCCGTGGCCTGTGGAAAAACGACTTTGTGCCAGCGATTAATGGGACGCGCAATCGCTTATAAAAAAACACAAGTTATTGAGTTTTATAGACATAATCGAATGATTGATACACCCGGTGAATTTATGGAACATCGTGAGTATTACAGTGCGCTGACTGTAACGGCCGTTGATGCAGATGTAATTATACTAGTGCAAAGTGTGACGGATCATCGACAGACTTTTTCACCGGGATTTGGCAGTATGTTTCCCAAACCTAAAGTAGGGATTGTGACTAAGCTGGACCTAGCTCAAGATCAGTCTGAAATTGATTGGGCCATTGATCAATTAAAAAGTGCAGGTGCCGATCAAGTGTTTTGTTTATCGGCTAAAGATAATCAAGGCGTTCAAGCAATTGCTGACTACTTGGAAGTTAGCCACTAAGGGAGAGGAAATGAGGAGATGAGAAATAATCGTATTATTCCCGTGGTGAATGGTGATAATTTTAGAGATCTGGGCGGTTATCAGACGCAGGATGGACATACAATCAAGTGGCATAAAGTCTTTCGAGCCGGTCATCTGGCAAATTTAAACATGAGTGACCAACAGAAATTAATTGAAGCAGGCGTTACTGTAGATATTGATTTGCGTTCTACAGCAGAACTCGCTCAATTTCCAGATTGTTTGCCCAATGGGGTTAAGTTTAAACATCTCCCTATCCTTGATGATGACGAAACGGAAAGTATACAAGCCACAGAAAAATTACGCAGACAGTATGCGACGGATCAAATGGGTGGTTATCGGCAAATGTTGACGGCATACCAACGCTTAGCCGATCAGAAGCAAGTGCAACAAGCCTATCACTGCTTTTTTAAATATCTTTTACGCTATGGAGAAAATGCAGGGATTTTATTCCATTGTTCGGCCGGCAAGGATCGCACTGGATTTTTAACTGTTTTGCTATTGTCACTGTTGGGTGTTCAACCGAGACAAATATTAGCGGATTATTTGTTAACGAATCGGGTGTCTCAAAGACGGATAGCAACACGGGTTTATGATGCCCAAAAGGCAGAAGTGAGTGATGCTTTTGTCCAGTCGGTTCGAGATTTATCCGTAGTTCAAGATAGTTACTTGTATCAAGCGTTATATAAAATTAAGGTTGAGTATGGTGGCATGCAAAACTACTTAAATGAAGTAGTAGGGATAACGATAGCAGAGATGACCCGATTGAAAGAAATCTATCTAAATTGATCTACAGGCATAAAAACCCCAATTATTATCGATTGGGATTTTTATATCTGAATGAAATAAGACCATAGCACTCGGTAGGTATCATTAATCAGCCGTCTTCAACTCTTGCAATCGGAATTGTACAATATCTGTAATCAGTTGTACCGGCAGTGCCTGGTTATATGGGATTTGAATGGCACCTTTGGATGTTCGATATGAACTGAGTGCGGCGGCAAAATGTTTAATAGGTCCGGAAGTGGGGTATAGTCCCAGATGATTTTTAGCGGCCGCAAGATAAATGATGGGATGCTTGCCAGAATAAAAAGCTGGCATGCCATAGCTAATCTTTTGACTGGCATTTGGTAATAAATCTTGAAGTAATTGATATAGAGCGGTGAAGTCGGCTTGATGATTTGAATCAATATCGATTAAATAGTCATTAATTGTCATGATGAGCTCTCCGTTTCCCAAATGAATTAATTTCAGTATAGCAAACGTAAAGTAATTTTCATGAGCGCGTAATTAAAAATAACGCTGTCGGCACTAAAATTGCCGGGGGCGTTATTTTTAAGCAATATCGCACGCGCAACCTATTTTGCTAAAGATACCGCGTGTTTTGTATAGTGAACGTGCCAACCATGAGGAAGTCCAGTAACCTGTTTAAATTTGCCAGTATGCGCTTGGAAGGTCATCAGTTTGGTGCCGTTTTTTAAATGTCCTTTCGTGAGTGCTAACGTTCCTCCCAGTTTAGCAGTATGTTTTATTTTTAGGTGGGAACTAGGTGTGACGACTAATCGTCCAGCTGACTGGCGGAATTGACCGCCCAAGTGGGTATAGTTTTTAGTAACCTGTAGTGTACCACCATTGAGAATAATAGTTCCCTTACCGGCGGCTGTTGGGCTAGCTAGATTCAGCGTTCCGGCTTTAAGCCGTACGCCGCCAGTAAATTGATTGTTGCCGGCTAGGGTTAGTGTTCCGGTCCCCTTCTTAACAAGTTGACCTTGACCAGTCAGATTATTACGCCAAGTGTCTTGGGCATTAAAGCCGCCTCGCTTAGCATCCATGGTGATGGTTACCTGCTGATTTAAGGCACCATAACCGTTGGCAGCAGAGAAAAGGTCTAAGCGTCCCCAGCCTTCTGTATCGTCGAGTACAGGATATCCTGAGGGTAGTCCAGTCGTGTAGAGGACATCGCGCCGTTGGTTAGTAGACAAGTACGGTAACCGTGAAGCTAATAGAACCTCGGCTCCTTTAGGCACTCGCATGGCTTGGTGAGTATCACCACTTGGTTTAAAACCGTAAGTCAGTCGTGATTGGTAGGCTGTGCGGTTAGTTTGGTAATTACTGAAATCATCTCCAGCGGTAGCCGCTTTGCTGTCTAATAGAGCGCTTGTGTGGGCAACTTGATAGGCTTGTTGTTTGAGATCCTGATTTTCAGGGTCATTCAATACGGCGGCGGTCATAGCGGTTCCAACCAGACGACCACCGATAACCGCTAATGGTGAATGCCGACCGGCCAGTACGCGGTCGTAGCCCACCTCCGAAGCCCGTGTAATGAGCTCTTGGAAACGTTCTGGTACGGCGTAGGCCAACGTTAAGCCGGTTTCAAACGCCGCAGTTGTATGACCACTTGGAAAGTCGTAATCGTCACTTTTAGCCGCGGCCATCACATTTGACAGGGCTGGTAGTACTTTAACTTGGGGATTTTGCCGGTAGGGGCGAATGTATTTGACTACATGCTTAACGACACCTGTTCCAGAAAATGGGGAATGCGCGGTTGTGTTAACCAGTTTTACCAGCGATCCCAGCGTTGAAGTTGGATCGGCCCACTCAACCTTACTATAAGGAGCGTTGGCCGGTAGAGGAGTGGTTGGCATGGTAGTGAAATCTGTCTGGGCGTTAGCATTTTTAATGAAGGTGGTAGCGTACGGCCCTAAACCGGAGATTAGGTTGTAGCGTAGATCACGACGATCGGTCAAATAGGATCGGGTTGCCTCGGCGTCTGTACGATGTTGGGTAATTATGGCTGATTGAACGATATTTTGATTAAGAATATCGGGATCATGGGCCTGACCACTAGACCAGTATGTAGAAAATGGACTCATTTCCCCAACGACCGGATTGTTTTGCACGGTTGTGTGGCCGGCGATATTTTGGCGATAATGATCGACAAAGTAGCCGTAAGCGGCTGCGTGAGGTGCTAACTCATCAGTGGTCTTTGCTTGGGCACTTTGAATAGCAAACGGCAAGGTTACTACCGCGATAGAAACGGTAACCAGAGCCTTTTGAAACCAAGAATGCTGATTCGTTTTCATAAAGAATCCCGCCTTTCATCCGTCTGGGGAGGTTAACATCGAGGTACAAGATCAATGTATCAAACTTTTTCGGAATTGTCAGTGGGGTTAATGAAAATGATACACAAACCATACATAAATAGTACATTATCAATCGGTAATAGCCGGAAAAAGCGGGTTCATTAATTTTTAAATAATAAGTGATCCAGCCAAGTTATAATAGATATGACACGCGATGTTTGTAGTCAAAAAGCGTGCTACGCTCAGACGTAGCACGCTTTTTGACGGGGCCTAAATCAGGATGCCATTACAATGGTCGACTTCGTGTTGAATAATCTGGGCGACAAATCCGGTGAAAGTCTGACGTTGTTTCTGGAAGTTTTGATTCAAAAAAGTAACGTCAATCGTTTTAAATCGGTGGGTTGGTCGCTCACCTGACAAAGAAAGACAGCCCTCTTGTGTATCGTAGGGCCCAGCCATTTTGGTAATCTCTGGATTAATCATCGCTACTGGTAAGATACCCATATCAACGACGATAATTCGACGGTTAACCCCAATCATATTGGCCGCCATTCCCACACAATTTTCCTGATTCGCTCGTAAGGTATCTATTAGATCAGTGATTGTTTGGCCGTCTGCTTGGGTTGCTGGTTGCGAGCGTTGTACTAGACGTGCTTCATCGTGAACAACGGATTTAATCATGGGAATCCTCCAATAAATGATATTTTTTGAGCTGTTCGTGCGTCAATTATTATCTTAGTATAGCATGAAAGTCTGCGCGATAACGTGGCGGTCAGTCCGTTAGATAATGAATGAACCGCTGTGCTGCTGGTGATAGAGTACCATGCGGATAAACTAATTGTAAGTGGCTAATGATGGGATCAGTGAACGGGCGCATGACAAAATCCGCTGTCATAAAGGGGGCAACTGACTTGGCAAAAAGGAAAGTCACACGATCTGTGTGGGCAATCATTGCCAGCAGTGTTTCAATATGCGGTGTGGAAAAACGAATATTAGGCGTGAAGCCAGCTTGTTGATAGCGCTCGCTGATTCGTTCATAAACACCGGAACCGGGACTGAGTGTTACCACATCAAAGGGGCGCAAGTCAGGGAGTTGAATGCTGGTTTGGTGGGCCAGCGGATGATCGCTAGGGAGAACGACTTTAAGTTCGTCATCGGTTAAAGTCACAGCATCGAACTGTGAGTGGTTCAGTTGTTGACTTTGAACGTCGCGTAGAATACCGAGATCAAACGATTGGTGCTGAAGCTGAGTTAAGAGGTCAGCCCCCTCTAATTCTGCCAAAGAAAAGTTAATTTGAGGATAGTCTTGCATGAATTGACTCATCTTACTGGCCAGACCGTACTGAGCCATGACGGGCACACTGCCAATCTGAATCGTACCACGCCGAAGTTCACGGTAATCTAGTAGTTCTTGCTGGAGTAATTGATACTGTGCAGTCAGCGTTTGCGCGTAACGAAAAAAGACTTCACCACTTTCCGTAATGGTTAATTGGCGTTTGTTACGTGTCGAAATTAAGGCGGTATCTAGTTCTTGTTGCATGTTCCGTAATCGTTTTGATAGCGCAGATTGTGTGATATTTAAGGCAATAGCAGCATCAGAGATATTGCGCGTTTTATAAAGTGTGATGAAACTGTAAAAATCGTCGATAGTCATTGGAGAACCTTCTTCCTATTATTCCATTTAGGCATAACATTAGTCGAAAGTTGAGTTGTTCGCAAGGATTTTGTGCCTTAAAGTGGTGATTGTAAGCAACTTATAGGAGGTAATCTGATGGTAAATGATCCTTATGATTTACGAAAAGTATTGGCCGAGCTAAAAACCCATGCCAACCAGTACCATGAGACGAACGTAGCTGTGAATCCAAATGCTGAATTGGCTGGTGTTTACCGCTATATTGGTGCTGGAGGGACGGTAAAACGGCCGACGCAAGAAGGTCCAGCAATGATGTTTAATAACGTTGAAGGCTTCTCCGATACGAAAGTCCTAATGGGATTAATGGCAAGTCGGCGACGAGTGGGACTCATGTTCCATCATGATTACCAAACCCTGGGAAAATTTCTAAATACAGCGGTTGAAAAACCAATCCCCCCAGTGATGGTTACTGACGCACCTACCCACGAGGTGGTTCACAAGGCCACTGATCCGGACTTTGATATTCGTAAACTCGTTGCAGCACCTACGAATACACCGGAAGATGCGGGGCCTTACATTACAGTGGGTGTCGTGTTGGGATCTAACATGGCCAAGACTATGTCGGATGTGACGATTCACCGAATGGTTCTAGAAGATAAAGACAAGTTAGGGATTTACATTATGCCTGGTGGTCGGCATATTGGTGCCTTTGCTAAAGAATACGAGGCCGCTAATAAGCCGATGCCCATCACGATTAATATTGGGTTAGATCCGGCCATTACGATTGGGTGCACCTTTGAGCCACCAACTACACCATTGGGGTATAACGAGCTGGGGGTGGCTGGTGCGATCCGACAAGAAGCTGTGGGTCTGACCAAAGCGCTAACCGTTGATGAAAATGCTATTGCCCGTTCTGAATTCACGTTGGAAGGGTATATCATGCCCAACGAACGGATGCAAGAGGATATCAATACCCAGACAGGTAAGGCGATGCCTGAATTTCCGGGTTACGACGGTGATGCTAATCCAGCCGTACAGGTCATTAAAGTAACGGCTGTCACTCACCGGAAGCATCCAATTATGCAAAGTGTGATTGGGCCATCCGAAGAGCATGTCAGTATGGCAGGAATTCCCACCGAAGCGAGCATCTTAGAATTAACAGATCGCGCTATTCCGGGTAAAGTTTTAAATGTTTATAATCCACCTGCAGGCGGAGGGAAACTGATGACAATTATGCAGATCCATAAGGATGATGAGGCCGATGAAGGTATTCAGCGGCAAGCAGCACTGCTGGCATTTTCGGCGTTCAAAGAGTTGAAGACAGTTATTGTGGTGGATGAAGACGTTGATATTTTTGATATGAACGATGTGATGTGGACCGTGAATACGCGTTTCCAGGCCGATCAGGATTTAATGATATTACCGGGGATGCGGAATCACCCACTGGACCCGTCGGAACGACCAGAGTATGATCCGAAATCTATTCGAACGCGAGGCATGTCATCGAAGTTGGTGATTGATGGCACGGTACCCTTTGATATGAGGGAACAATTTGAACGCGCGAAGTTTAAGCCAGTTGCTGACTGGGAAAAATATTTGAAATAAAAGGGTGATGGCTGATGAAACGGATTGTGATTGGGGTGACTGGTGCGTCCGGTACGATTTACGCGATTGATTTGTTAAAAAAGTTACGGGATAAGCCAGACGTTGAAACACATTTGGTAATGAGTCCGTGGGCCACCAAAAACTTGGCATTAGAAACAAGTTATACATTAGCCCAAGTTAAAGCGTTGGCCGACTACACGTACAGTGATCGGGACCAAGGGGCTAAGATTGCTAGCGGTTCATTCCTACACGATGGGATGGTTATTGTTCCCGCTAGCATGAAAACGGTGGCGGGTGTTGCCTATGGGTTTGGTGATAATCTAATTGCGCGGGCTGCCGATGTAACTATTAAGGAACGCCGACAATTGATCATTGTCCCACGGGAAACGCCACTGAGTGTGATTCATCTAGAGAATTTAACGAAACTAGCCAAGCTAGGCGCGCAAATTATTCCACCTATTCCCGCCTTTTATAATCAGCCACAAACCATTCAAGACTTAGTGGATCATCAGACTATGAAGATACTGGATGCATTTGGCATTCAGCAAGTGACCGCTAAGCGTTGGGAGGGAGATTAGCCGTGCCAGTTTTCAGTGTGACGCAAGCGGGCTATACGATTGAAGCAACACTAACGGTTATTGGCAAAGACCTATTAATCGTGGTCACGGGTGGCAGTAACCCACATATTGGCGATGTAACAACGTTGACAAGGGACACCCCCATTCAAACAATTAAGTATCCTAGCCATGACGGACGATTCCATAAGGATAACTTTGTAGGCGAACGGGTCGCGCGAGTGGTACGGCCCAGTTTAGTTGGGAGCTGTACTGTGACGGCGGGGATTCACGTTAATCAGATCACCAAGGCCCAGATTGCCGCTTCGGCGCTGATGGGTGAAGCGCTAGGCCGCCAAATTGTGACGTGGTTGGTAGATCACCCAATTGAAGCGCCAGCACCGCAGTATTACGGTGACGATGAACAGCCGCTATGAAACTGTGTAATCAGCCGGCGTAATCCCTAATCAAACGTGATTAAGTTATGGTGCCATCTAGCCTCTGAACGAGGGATCGATGCTCAATTATAAACAAATAATATTATTTAAGCGTGTATCAGTTGGTCTATCCTATTGATACGCGTTTTTTGGTAGTTGAAGCGTGAAAAGAGAATTTAAAATGCGAAAAAGGACAAGTCAAGGACTCACATTTCGAATTATGGGTTAGCGAAATGATACGGAAGGCTGGTATAATTCTTACCAGCAGAGCAAGAAAGTGAAAAAATCGCAATAAAACACCACGGGTAGTAGAAAAAAGCATAATCTCAACAAGATATTGGGGCTCGTAAAATAGTGAACATGCTATGATAAGCGTTGGAAAACGGTTGCAAAAGATGGGGTGAATAGAGAGATGCGCGTGGGAATTCAGACCGAATCAAAGCTCATGAGTCAACTGCATCCTCTGGCTGCCTTAATCTACTTCGTGGCAGTATTTACGTTGCTGTTAATCATCAACCACTTGTTGCTGACGGTTTTGCTATTTGCAAGTTTAGTCGGACTGTGTCGTTGGTATTTGGGACGGCACCGGATTGGCCAGCTACTTAAGGGAGTCAGTTCGTTGATGATACTCATCTGGGGATTTAATGTTTTGTTAAATCAAACGGGCCCGGTCTGGTGGCAGTGGTCAGTTGGTCCCTTGACCTTTCGACTAACTAAAACGGCGGTGCTGTATGGTGGGACAATGGCGTTGTCGCTGGGCGGAATGATCCTGGCATTTGTCTGGTTTAATCAGATTATGACCACCCCAAAACTAAGCTATCTCTTGTTTCCAGTCGTACCGCGATTGGCCATGCTGCTGACCATCTCCTTACGCATGGTGCACCTCTTTACTGTGAAGTTTCGACGATTGGTGATGCTTCAAAAGACACGTAATGTTGTTGTCAGCGAAGGCTCGTGGCGCCAGCGGTTACAAAAAACGGGACAATTTTTACGCATTTTATTGATTGACTCGGTGTCCTCAGCTATGGAAACCGCTGTGTTGATGGAGGCCCGGGGATTTGGCGCACATAAAAGAAGCCATTACCGTACTTTTCGGTGGACGACAGTCGATACGGTATTTACGGTGGGAAGTGTCGGTTTGTTTGCAATTAGCTTGTATTTGCGATTCTTGGGCTGGGGGTGGACCACTGACGTTCGACAATTCTTATGGTGGCAGAAGACGGATGGGTGGTTTGTCTTACCGCTGGCGATTTTCTTAGGCGTGCCCGTTATTGGAGAGGTGGGTTATCGATTATGTCAGAATTAATAGAAGTGACTCATCTGACCTTTACCTATACTGGGCAAGCAGCTCCCGCCTTGAAGGACGTGTCACTGACAATTCATGCAGGTGAATTTATAACGTTAGTGGGGGCGACCGGCAGTGGAAAAACAACCCTGCTTAAACAGCTCAAACATGAGCTGTGGCCGGCCGGTGAGCGGACTGGTGGTTTAACTTTTCGGGATACGGCTATTCAGGCATTATCGCCAGTCGAGAGTGCCCAACAGATTGGGTATGTTGCCCAAGATCCGCAAGTACAGCCGATAATGGCGACCGTCATGGAAGAATTAGCCTTCCCATTAGAAAACTTAGGTTATCCGACGGCAACAATTAATGATCGCATTGCCGAAATTGCGAACTATTTAGATTTGAATCATCTGTTACAGCGTGCGATTGAAACGTTGTCGGGTGGCCAATTACAATTGGTTAATTTGGCTTCAGTACTGGCACTGAAACCACAAGTGATTCTGTTGGATGAACCAACGGCACAGTTGGATCCCACGACCGCTCAGAAATTTTTGAATATCTTACAGCAAGTGCATGATGAGTTGGACTTAACCATTGTTTTGACAGAACATCGATTGAGTCGAGTGATGGCGCTGACTGATCGGGTTGCCTTATTGGCTAATGGACAAGTCTTAACGGTTGCTGAGCCGACACCGGCGTTACAACAGATGGCGGCAACGCCAGCCTTGCAAGCTTTTGTGCCGCCGGTTCCCCATTTTTTTCTTGATCACAATCTAGCTGTTACGCCACTACCACTTAGTGTAACGATGGGACGGCGAGCGTTAAGACAGTCTAGTTGGCGGTTTCAAGCCGTGACAACGCGGCAGCCAGTACAATCGGGGCCACGTGAGTCTGTATTGGTCGCTACCGGTGTTTCTTTCCGTTATCCGACAACCGGTGATATTTTACACCAGGTTGAGTTACAAGTAGCGACTGGGGATTGGTTAGCAATTATTGGCAAGAATGGTTCAGGTAAGTCAACGTTGCTGACTGTTTTGGCGGGATTGCAGAAGCCACAGCACGGTAAGGTTCGCTTGAATCAGCAGGTTATTTGGCGGATGAAGAATCAAGATCGTGTCTTACAAGTGGGCTACCTTTCTCAGAACCCCACAGAACAATTTAACGGTGATAGTGTGCGTGAAGAACTCACCGCACAGGCACAATTACGAGGCACATCCGTTGCCCAGCGGGTGGACCAAATGCTGATTCGTTGCCATCTAACCGCAGTCGCTGATCAAAATTCGTTTGATTTGAGTGGTGGTCAACAACAATTGTTGGGGTTAGGCTTGGCGCTGATGACGGAACCGCAAGTTTTACTACTAGATGAGCCAACCAAAGGACTAGATCCGGATACCAAATTAAGAATCGGTCAGTTACTCCAGCAAGCTCACGAAACAGGTTTGACGATCATCATGGCGAGTCATGATATGGATTTTTCGGCACAGTTTGCGGACACGTGTACGTTTATGTTTAACGGTCGGGTGAACCCACCACAAGCAACGCGTTTATTTTTCACACAGAACTTTTTAGCAACGACGGCGGTTAATCGGCTGTTACGGCAACAAGTACCACAAGCGTTATTTAGTCAAGATGTGGTTAGAACCGATAAAGGAGGTGAGTAACAATCGGACAGCATGGATGGTGGCAGAAAAACTGGAATTGGTTAATCCCGGTCGGGTTAATGCTCGGCTTATTGGCGGGGATGTTGCTACTAAAAGGACATCACTTCTTATGGTTTAGTTTTGGATGTTTGGTTTGCAGTCTACTTCCCGCCTATTGGCATTTTGAAAGGCGCCAACTTGGCACACGATTATTGGTTTTTTTAGCGGTAATTGTGGCCTTGGGCGTAATTGGGCGCGTCCCATTGGCGGCAATTCCCAACGTCCAGTTAACCAGTTTCGTTGTCATTGTGAGTGCCGTTAGTTTGGGCCCTGAGTTAGGGTTTGTATCAGGATCGATGATGGCTTTAGTGTCTAACCTGTTTTTGGGTCAAGGGCCATGGACACCTTGGCAGATGCTAGCCTGGGGGCTAATGGGATTGACCACGGGGTTACTTGGTCGGACGTCACTCAAAAATCAACTATGGGTGATGGTTATCTGGGGGGCACTATGGGGTTTTTGGTTCGGCTGGATCATGGATTTGTGGTATGCCTTGGCTTATGTGCGGCCATTGCGACCGGCTAGCTTCATTCTATCGTTTACGGCTAGTTTAGTGTTTGATGCCATGCACGCGGCAACCAATGCGATAAGTTTGTTGTTTTTGTATGTACCTTGGCGCAAAGTGATGGATCGTTTGATTACCAAATACACTATTTTATAAAAGGGGATTCTATTATGTTTAAGAATAAAGTAATTGCAGTTTCATTAACCACGGTCATGGCCTTAGGGGCAGTTGTTCCAATGGTCGACGCTAACGCTGCGAGTGTTAAAGTGGCATCTAAGAGCTCACAAAAGAGTAAGCAAAAGGCCCTCTATACATACGCAAAGAAAATGTTGAAGCAAAACAAAGATGGACTTTCCAGCAAAGCTAAGATTTTCAGTAAGTCTGCTTTCCCAACGACTGGGGCGGCATCCGGTTATTCTGACTTCTTGTTGGGCTTGAAGAAGCAAGGCTATAAGTTTACGAGTGCCAACAAGAAGTTGGTTAAGAAAAACTTAGTCGTTTCTAGCAAGAGCGATCCGGCAACCTTGGCGAACGCAATCATCGGATTACAAGCCATTGGGGTCAACCCAACTAAGTACACGCCAGCTGGCGCCAAAAAGAGTCTGAACTTGGTCAGCACGTTATACAAAACGTCTATGAGCAAGCAAACAGTTAATGTTCAAAGTGAGGCCTTAGTAGCCGTGTCTTCAAATAAGACGTTTAAGCAACCAAGCAAAGCGAAGTTCTCCAAGTCTTCACTTAGCTTAAAGATTGCCAAAAATAAACAATCCAATAACGGTTGGGCATACAATAATACGGCGGCTAGTGTTGATAGTGATACCACGTCAACTGTCGTTAATGCGTTGACAATGAGCAAGAGTAAAAACAAGACCGTTACGGCTGCAACGAAGGCTGGTCGGAGCTACTTGAAGAAACATATTTACAAGAGTGGGGCCTTTGGCTACACGTATGCTGGTAAGGAAAATCCAAATGCCAATTCAACGGCTGAAGGGATTCTAGCTTTGGCCACGAACAAGACGGCCTTTAGCTTTATCAACAAGAAAGCCATCAAGAGCGGTCAAACGGCAACGCCATTGAAGGCCATGTTCAGTTACGTGAAGTCCGATGGCTCAATCAAAGGGGCTTACAGTATGGTCTTAGCTTACGGGCAAGTGAGTGTGGCCACTAATGCTTATCATAACGGGTCATACACGAGTAAATTAGCTTACACGTTCAAGTAATCTTACCTAGTCAGGAGCGACGATCATGAGGAAAACGAAAGGGATTATTGCGGCAGTTATTGTCACCATTTTGCTGATTGGTGGAGCGTTGACATTTCAACAAAATCACGCCAATCAGGCCAGTGAGAACGTGACGGCGACCAGCCAGTCGGTGACATCTTCATCACAAGCGGCTAGTGCAACTAGTCAAAGTCGAGTTAACCACAAGCACCAGTCTTCGTCAGCAACGAAGAAGGCCCACAAATCAGCGACGAAGCCCAAGAATAGTACCAGTTCGACTAATGATCGTCATCACTCGTCTAAGACCCAAGTGAAGACCCAGTCGTCTGCAGCAACGGCCACGTCGACTAAGAAACGCCGAGCAACGAAGCAATCAGCAGTGACGGCTTCTAAGACGGCACGTAAAGCTAAGTCGACAAAGGCAGCAGTGGCAGAAAAGAAGGTTTATTTAGTAGTTAGTGGCTATAAGAAGACGTTCTTTAAAGGCAATGTGGTCATTCACGGCAGTGCCACTGCGTTTTCCGTATTACAGGCCTCTAAACTAAAAGTGGTTTATCAAAATGGTGCGTCCGTCTATGTCAGCAGCATCAATGGATTAGCGCAAAACGATGTCAAAGTCGGGAGCGGTTGGAAATATAAAGTGAATAATAAGTTCATTGATAAAGCGGCCAATTTAAAGCGGGTATCAGCAGGCGATCGGGTTCATTGGTACTTTACGACGGCTGGTTATTAAAATTATCTGTATGTAAGTAAAAGCGGTATTCTCAGAAACTAACATTCTGAGAATACCGCTTTTTATTAAGGTTGGTGAGTTTAATCAGTGGGCGTTGAAGTAAAACGGCCACTAACTGTGTAGACCCAGTGGTCAGTCGGGTGGTTGATTGCCATATGTGATGATTCGGCAGCCCAGGTGTTTTGGGAGACCAACTGATTAATCTGGCTAATTCGATTTTGTTGTCTAAATTGTGACGGGGTTATTCCCAAGGTTTGTTTAAAGACTTTGGTGAAGTAGCTAGTTTGGGAAAAGCCTAGTTGCGTGGCAATTTGGTGAATTGGGATCAGCGTCGTGGCTAACTGTTTTTGAGCCAATGTAATTTTTTTGGTATTCACGTAGGAAACGAAATTTGTTTGTAAATATTTTTTAAACAATCGACTAAGGTATGAGGGGGATAAGTAGGCGACCTTAGCCACCTCATCGAGAGACAACGATTGGTGAATGTGGTCATGAATGAAATGAAGTGCCTGATTCATGCTACGGTAGGCATCATCGTTGATGAGTGGTGTATTGAGCGGTACTAGAGACGACTTTGTTGTGGTTGCTACATTAGCGTGTACTAACAGCTGATAGAAATGGCTAATTTGGTTTAATTGGGTAGAATCTAGTGCCGCCCAAACTTGGATCGTGTCATTAGCGTGTTCTGCGAAGACCTGCCGTAGCGTATCAATTAGGTAGGTGCGCGCAAAGCGAAGTTGCTGAGCTGAAACGTTTGTAGTATCACACAAAATGACGCCCCACAAGCGATGGTCAATGCCCACCGGGAAGAGTGCGGTCGTTGTTAGCGATAATGTTGTTAGCTGGTGTTGATTGGTGGTTACGTCGGTAGCCACCGTGTCGTCTTGTATAAGGACACCAGTAAAGCTGTAAAAAAGTGTCTTGATCTGTGTCAGACCAGTGAACTGTGCCAGACCATGGGCCAAGTCGTGATTATTTTTAGCTGTTGCCGAAAAAAAGGGCATAAAGGGAGCCTCCACAAATAAGATTTGTTAGAGTCCCCGTTGACCCTGTGATGTATCCGTTAACATCTAAGCCAATTGTAGTAAATTCTTGTGCGAATTTCAAGAATCACAGTTGGATTGGTAATAACTGGCGGTGCCATCAGCCAATATTTCTAGGACCTGTGACAAATTTGATGACTTTTATTAAAAAATAGGAGAGTCAATCTTAGATCGATAAAAGCGCTTACGTGTCACGGTATAATGGACTTAAAATAATAATCAATGAGAAGGCAAAACGATGTATATGGCAAAGGTAGTTGGTAGTGTTGTTTCGACGGTTAAAGACCCGTCATTAATTGGTCGCAAACTAATGATCGTTCAACCGATCAATTCTGACGGCCAGGCTGTTCGTCACCAAGAAGTTGCAGCGGACGCCATTGGGGCTGGTGTTGGCGAGTATGTTTTGTTAGTGCGTGGTGCAGGGGCACGACAGGTTCATCAAGGCGAAGCGCGAGATGTTAATGATTGTGCAATTGTAGGGATTATTGATCGGTTTGACCGTTAGATGAGTGAATTCGGAGGGGTAGATGTGGCTAGACAACCGTATTATTTTGCTAATGGCCTAATGATTCGCAATTCTATTTGTGCAGCCCCGATAGATAGGCAATGGGGACTGGCCAATGGTGCAGTGAGTCGGTGGGATTGCGATTTTCACCGTCAACACGCCCGCTACGTTGGTCTAGACATTGTGGGTTCAGCTTATGTGTCTACACGGGGATGTACCGCTAGAGGCTCGTTAAGCGTGGCAGGTGACGATATGATTTCTGGCTTACAGCGGCTGACGACAACGATTCATCAGCAGGGTGCAAGGGCAATTTTACAGCTCGTTCATGCTGGGCAGCGAGCGATCGCTGTAATGCCTGATGATCAGTGGGTTGCGAGGGGGCCCAGTTCGAGCAAAACGCCACCAACTCACGCTTTGTCGGTCGCACAATTGGCAATGATAATCGAGCAGTTTGGACAAGCGACCCGTCGCGCCATGGCTGCGGGCTTTGATGGTGTTGAGATCCACGGTGCCAATCATTTTCTATTGCAGCAATTTATGTCACCATTGACTAACCGGCGAACGGATAGTTATGGTGGTAGCTTGGTGAATCGTTTACGTTTACCGATTCAAATTGTCCGGCGAGTTTTACAGGAAGCTCAGAGTAGTCAGCGACCATTTGTAGTGGGTTATCGTTTATCTCCTGAAGAGCGGCTCACTGGGGGCCTAGAATTAAGTGATCAGTTATTCTTGATGCGCTGTTTGGCAACATTACCGGTCGATTATCTTAGTTTATCATTACATCATTATTGGCAGTTGCCCTTAACATTAAAGAGTCCGCGGTCAACAGCTGTTTTAGCTAAGCGATTCATTCCGCAAGTCCCTTTGATGGTAGCCGGAAAAGTCGTCAGCCGCCGCGATCTAAACCAGCTGGCTGACTGGCAGATTGAGTTGGTTGGTGTTGGTCGGGCGTTACTTCGAGATCCACAATGGCCGCGTCGGGTACAGTCGTGAAAAGTAAAAGGTATCGCTAAAGCTCGGCGCTTGGCGGTGCTTTTTTTGTGGTTAGAGGGGATGATGGGACGTGCAATGATGAAAACAATTATAAATAACAAGAATTTTTAATCTAGCCTGCCATTTTAGCATTAGGTAAGGTACTCTAGTAGAAGAGAAGCAAATTCGGTTAAGGAGTGATAATGGTGACGAAATATCGCTGGCAAGCCAGTGCCTTGGTCCTAGTCGCATTTATGCTAGGATGTAATGAATTTATGGTGGTGGGCGTCTTATCAGATATTGCGCGTTCACTGCGGGTAACGGTCGCAACAGCCGGGTATTTGGTGACTATTTTTGCGGTTGTGTATGCGGTGAGTACGCCGCTCATTACAGTTTTAACGAATCGGTTTGGCCGTTATCCGCTACTGATGACATTGATGATTATTTTTTTGATTGGGAATACTTGGAGCGGCTTCACTAGTAGCTACGGGTGGTTTTTATTAACCCGAATGATAACCGCCGCTGTAGCCGGCACCATTGAATCTCTGATTATCGTCTTTGCTAACGATATTGCGCCACGGGAGAAACGGGCGATGCTGATTTCTTGGCTAGCAGCGGGGTTTAGCATTGCATCGGTGGTTGGTGTGCCAGTTGGGACGGCCATTAGCACGGCCTACAGTTGGCATGTTGCTTTTCATTTGATTTCAGTGGTTAGCTTAGTGACGTGTATGGTGATGGTTGGAATTTTACCCCGTCATATTAAGCATGTGAGCGGCACGATTAAAGACCAGTTGGTGTTGCTAACGGATCGGCGTATTTATCTGGGGGCCGCGCTAATCTTATTCACAGCCGCGGCGATGTATACCTATTACACGTATATTCGTCCATTACTAACGACTGGTCTGGGGTTTGGCACCACAGCGCTAAATTGGTTGCTCTTTGTCCTAGGGATTATGAGTATTTTAGGCAATCGGTTATCAGGTAAGATTGCCGAACGTCATGGTTTAACCACGATGCCCCGGTTTTATATAATGGATATCGGCCTACTGTTGTGTTTACCCGTAGCGATGCAGAGTCAGGTGGCGGGCTTCGGCGTTTTCTTGGTCTTGACGTTGATCATTATGGCCGTTAATTCCCCGATTCAGGTCCATTTTCTGGATGTAGCGGAAGCCAGTTATCCGCAATCGGTTGCGTTGGCCTCCTCACTAAATGCTATCTTCTTCAATATTGGTATTTCCGTAGGGTCGGCGACCGCATCGGTCATGTTAACACGTGTTGGCTTAGGTTATTTAGGCTGGGGCGCGGCTGTGTTTGCCGTAATTTCGTTAGTGATTGTCATTGGATTGAATCGAGCAATTGCGGCTAAAAAAGCAGCCGTAGTGGTTAATGAGTCGAAATAACTGGCTAATAGGAGGATAAAAAACTGTGAAGAAATATCGTTGGCAGGCAATTGTCTTTGTACTGGTTGCCTTTATGTTGGGATGTAATGAATTTATTGTTGTCGGGGTACTTTCGGATATTGCGCGCGAGTTCAAAATTCCCGTGGCAACAGTCGGGTACTTAGTGACAATCTTTGCTACGATTTATGCGATTAGTACGCCATTTATCACGATTTTAACAAATCGGTTTAGCCGATATAAAACGCTAATGACCTTGATGGTTATTTTCCTGATTGGGAACACGTTGAGTGGCTTTGCGATGAACTACGGCGTTTTATTGTTATCGCGAGTGGTCACGGCGATGGTCGCGGGAGCCATAATTTCGTTAATCATGACCTTTGCAAGTGCGATTGCGCCACGGGAGAAGCGGGCTGGATTGGTTTCGTGGATCTTTGCTGGTTTTAGTATTGCGTCTGTTTTCGGGGTGCCCATCGGTACTGCGATTAGTACCAGCTACAGTTGGCATGATGCCTTTTATTTAATTTCGATTATCAGTGCCATTACTTGCGTGCTCTTAGGTTGGCTGCTTCCCCGAAAGGTCGAACAGGTGCAGGGCAGTATCAAAAATCAATTGGTGTTGCTAAAGGATCGGCGGATTTATGTAGGGATTGCGTTAGTCTTGTTCACGGCGGTCACGATGTACGCTTATTATACGTATATTCGGCCACTATTGACTACGGCGCTAGGGTTTAGTACGACCAGCCTAAATTGGTTACTCTTCCTAATTGGGATTATGAGTATTATTAGCAACCGTCTTTCTGGTGTGTTGGCAGAGCGCAATGGGTTACGCGTGATGCCACGATTCTACGTGGCGGATGTGTGTCTGCTCGCCCTGTTACCGGTTGCCTTGAACAGTAAGATTATCGGATTGGGTGTGTTGCTAGCGTTAAGTTTGATTGTCACCATTTTAAATTCGCCCATTCAGATTCATTTCTTAAATATTGCGGAGCAGGATTATCCACAATCAGCCGTATTGGCCTCATCACTCAATTCGATCTTCTTTAATTTTGGGATTTCGCTGGGTTCAGCCACTGCTTCAGGTATGTTGGGCACAGTTGGTTTAACGCATATCAGTTGGGGAGCAGCAGGTTATGCGGCCATTTCGCTGGTGCTGGCCGTTATGTTGAATCGGGTCATTAAGCAACACCAAGCGGCACTCAAAGCAGATTAGTTCACATCGCTAGTCGAAAGCAGTAAGGTGAAATTAATTTAAAAGTAGGAGGTTATCAGATGACACAAGTTCCTGTAGTGACGTTAAATGATGGTTACCAAATGCCGGCCATTGGTTTAGGCACGTTCCAGATTCGTGGTGGTGCCGGTGTTAATCAAATCTTGGCCGCAATTACAGATGGTTATCGGAGTCTAGATACTGCCACTAATTATGATAACGAAGGTGCAGTTGGTGAGGCTATTCGTCGTTCCGGTATCCCGCGTGCTGAGTTCTTTGTCACCTCCAAGTTGCCAGGTAAGTATCACCGTTACGCCGATGCGACGATGGCGATTCAGGAGTCGCTGTATCGATTAGGATTAGACTATTTTGATTTATACGTGATTCATTGGCCATTGCCCAAGCGAGATCATTACGTTGAAGCGTGGCAAGCAATGATTGATGCGCAAAAGCGGGGCCTTATCCGGTCAATCGGGGTCTCTAACTTTGAACCAGAGCATTTAGATCGGCTGATTAATGAAACAGGCGTGACGCCGGCGGTTAATCAAATTGAAGTACATCCTTACTGGGTGCAAGAACGGATGCTAAAAGAAGACACTCAACGTGGTATTGTGACTGAAGCGTGGAGTCCATTAGGGCGTGGAAGTTCGGCCCTAACGGAATCAGTCGTTCAGCAATTGGCCCAAAAGTATCAAAAGAATGTGGGACAAATCATTTTGCGGTGGCATGTCCAGCGCGGAATTGTACCGATCCCAAAGTCACGTAACCTAGCTCATCAACGGGCCAATTTGGCTGTTTTTGATTTCTCGTTGACCTCAGAGGAAATTAAGGCCATTAATGGGTTAAGTAAAACTGATGGTCGAATTGATAATCAAGATCCAAATGAATATGAGGAATTTGAATAGGTTGCTGAGATATTTAGCAGTAAAATAATTAAATAAAAAATAATGGCGTAATAAAATTATTATGATTTTATTGCGCTTTTTTTGTGCGCATGATAGCCAAGCTTAAATGGAGCCCACCATAACACCTAACTAATGATTCGATAAAACCCTTGTGAATAAAGGGTTTCAAAAAGTTATTTATAGAAATATGTAACGATTGCATGTAATTAACACGTAAACATATATCATTGATAATTGTTTTCCATTGTAAAAAAATAAATCATTTTTTGGTTGTAGGTGTTTGCAATTTAAATTAATTGTGATAAGATATCGTTGTAGCATAAATGTTACGTAAATAAAACAATATTTAGGGGGATTTTTCATGCGTAGTTCATTAAAGCGGACGTTAACTATTTCTGCGGCCGCACTATCGTTCATGTCAGCTTCAGGCCTTGCTATGAGTGCATCTGCCTCGAAAATTAAGCAAGTTGGGTCAACCAATCTCGAACCAACAACAGCTTATATTCGGAATTACAAGGCAACGGGTTCAAACGCAATTTACAACAAACCCGGCAAACTGAGTGGTTCAAAAGTTGTCGCTTCTGCATCAACTGCTAAGGCTCAATCAGTGCTTCGTGGTTACAAAGTTGCTAAGCTGAGCAACAAGTCTTACTACATGAAAGTGGTCTCATTTGATGGCCGCTACCGTGGTTACATTTACGTTGGTAAAAAGAATCCAGTCAACAACTTCAAGAAAGTTGGCGGCGGCTTAACATACTTATCAACGACGACTTCAACTAGTTTAACGAACAACGATAAAAAGGATCTGTCTTTCGCTAAGCCAGGTACTGACACACAAATTTACAAAGCGCCAAAGGGTTCTCAGTATAAAGTTGGGGCAGCCGTTAAGGATACGACTGATTACAAGGGACATAAGTTAGTTGCTTCTAAAGCCGCTATGAATGATATGGATGGCCAAAAGTGGTTGTATGTATCTGATGTTACCGAACCAACAAATGCTAGTGGTTGGGTTTTGGCTTCACAATTAACTGATTACGTCGCTCCTAAGGCACCAGTTTCTGTTGGGAATGACCAAACGACAGTTACTAAGAACTGGCAACGTGAATTCTACAACCCAGCGACTGGGACTAAGGCTTACAGCTTTGACAACTTAAACTTGCCATTACTTGGGACTTCTGGTGGTTCTAATGTTAACTGGACGACAGCTGTTAAGAAGTTTAACAGTGATGCAACGGTTAAGGGTGACAAGAAGGATGTCGTACCAGCTGATACCTTGGCTACAGCATTCAAGAACAGCGGCTTATCAACTGTTTACATGAAGGTAACGCCAACATTGTTAGCTCGGATTCCTGGTGGCTTACTTGATAAGATCGATAGTTACTCAGGTCTTTACATGAAGTTTGACTTGGATATGGATAACATTCCAACGACGACGCACTACGGTGATCAATTGAAGTTAGCTTACAAGCTGGACAACACTAACTTGTACTACAAGCCAGTTATTTCCTTAGGTGGTTTGACAAACACTAACGCCGACGGTTACGCTGCATTACCTGTACAATTGAATGCAATGAATACGCTTTGGGGACTACTTTACCAATAAACCGATAATTTCTTGCATAATTCTTCCAAACAAGTAACTCTATAAAGTCTTTGGTTGTAGTCACCAAACCTATGGTGTGTTATTGTTAAAAAGCTGCTGAAAGGGGTCTTAAATAGTCCTTTCAACAGCTTTTTATTCATAGTGCCGCAGCAACATACACTGGCGACGACCTTAGAAAGGCTAAAAAGCTGATACCGTTCCTAGCATGCTGAACGCGTATCAGTTTCGAATAATGTTCACTATGTCAAATAATGATTCGATAATAATATGTGATACTATAATTTTATTTTCATTATGAATTTTGCAGTAAATGGCATTAATTTTGCGTTGATGGCTAACAAAAGAGTAAGGTGGTAGGAAAAATGGGTGAAAATATAAATCAATTATTGAAATGGACAACGCAATTAAGAAACATCGATCGGAATCTAAACGTTGTGGAGATGACCTCACAGAAGGTGACATTACTACAGTTCCAGCTTCTGCATGAAATTGATCAGCACACGTTTGATCCGGGACACTTTGTTGAACGGGCCGGGGTGTCTCGTTCATCAATCTCAGTGCGGATTACGAACTTGATGAAGCGTGGTTGGGTAACCACTGCGATCAGTGAGGAGGATCATCGCCGGCACGTATTAAAGTTAACCGAATCCGGCAAGGAAATTCACGATGATGCTATGGAAAGTGTAGTTAACAGTATTGAAGTAGCCTATGATGGGCTTCAAGATATTATGAGTTCTCAGCACGTCAAAGATTCTGCAAAATAAAATAAGTCAGTTTATCAAAGTAGTTTGTATTCCAGACAGTGACATTTACTGATACAATCAGGCGGTTAGCTAGCCAATCAGAGATAGAAATGTTAATGTATAGACTGCGCACTATGAATCTTAAACAAATGATTATTTTTAATGACCACGATATGCTTTTTGACGAATGAGCGAAGCTAATTTCCCAGAAAATTTGATGATCATTTTAGTGAAGGCTGAGTTGGTTTGAGGATTAGCAACACTATCCATAATCTTTCAATAACGAGAAATCTGATAGACTTTTTATCGTGTATTCAAGTTACCAGATCGACTGTACAAACACTGCCGTATTTTTGCCACCTGTTGCAGCCAAAATGGTATGGGCGCGAGGCTGCTCGTATGCTATACTAGGCTTCAGATTAGGTAACATAGTAGTGATGGGGGAGCGAAAAATATGGTAAAGCGACGAACGCTGACACGCGAAAAAGTGTTAGATCAAGCAAATGAATTGATTGCCGATCATGGTCTTAACCAGTTAACGATCCGAGCGTTAGCAACAAAATTATCGGTGCGACCACAGTCAATTTACAATTATGTGAATAGTCTTAATGATTTGTTGGATCAGGTTGGTCTTCGTTTTGTCAATGAATTGAACGATGCCCTTATGCGGCGCCTGGTAGGTGTTTCAGGTAAAGAAGCATTATTTGTCTTTGCGCGCGAGTTTCGCCGGGGTTGTAAACAACAAGATTATTTGGCCCCCTTATTAATGAATCCGGATGATTTGCGTCATCTAGAACGCACGCACATCGCACTGATTGATTTATATAAGCAGATGTTTACGAGCTTGCATTTAGATGAAAAGGGTGCAACAGGACTGGTTGAATCGACTTTGTATCGATCAGCTTTGTTTGGATTTATCGTTCAAGAAATTGGTGGATTTATTCGACTACCAGAAGCGCAGATTGATGAACGCTTTGAACGGACGATGCAATTAGCAATTGACCAATTCACGACAATCGATTAATGAGTTATCATGGTGCTTTTCTCAATAGGTGAAAATAAAAGTGGTACTTCCAGCGGGGTCTAACCGTTAGAAGTACCATTTTTAGATTACTATTCAAAATAGTTTAGTTTGTTCTTGCCTTCGAGTACACTCGAAGGTGTTTACTAGAACATGTAAGCAAGTAAAGGAGGTGGGCTTAAGTGGCAGAGAAACGATACCGCATTGGTGATTTTGCTAAGCTGGTAGGACTGTCGACCTACACACTACGTTATTACGAGGATCAAGGCCTAATCGTTGCGCAGCGTGATGAAAATGGCGTACGGTTTTATACAGAAGAAGATATTCGGCGGGTTGGTTTCATTTTACATTTGAAGGGCACCGGTATGCGATTGAATGAGTTAAAACGTTACGTTAAGTTGCGTGCCATGGGTGATACCACGATTACTGAACGGCGAGAAATGTTGCAGAAAGTTAAGGATAATGCGGAGGCGGATATTGCCGAGTTACAAATGCATCTGCAGGTTCTCGGGCACAAAATTGATTGGTATGACGGTAAAGTGGACCACACAATTGCTGATTCAGAGAGCTTCCACGATTATTTACAACGATTTAATGATGAGAAAGGATGAGTTTAATGGCTAAAAATGAACAAGTTAAAAATGGTGTGATTTTTCCAGTAGGGGATAAAAATGTTGCTTATCAAGATTTCTTTGTTGGACAGAGTTACTTACAGGGCCTAGTTAGTGATCCAGATGTTAGCGTTGGCGTGGGGAACGTAACCTTTGAGCCTGGTTGTCGGAATAACTGGCACATTCATCATGACGGTTTTCAGTTACTATTGGTCACTGGTGGTGAAGGGTGGTACCAAGAGGCTGGTCAACCAGCTCGTCGGCTACATCCCGGTGATGTTGTTGTCACTAAGGATGGGGTTAAGCATTGGCACGGTGCCACCAAGGATAGCTGGTTTAGCCATATTGCAATCACTGCGGGGACACCTGAATGGTTGGAACCCGTTAGCGATGCTGAATATGCTGCCTTGGATGAGGAGGAAAAGTAATGGTTAAAAAACAAACGGCCGGTCGCGATAATCTCGGCGACTTTGCCCCAAAATTTGCGGAACTTAATGATGATGTTTTATTCGGTCAAGTTTGGTCGCGTGAAAGTGAGTTGCCGGCCCACCAACGGAGTTTGATTACGATTTCTGCGTTGATCTCGGCGGGAAATTTCGAACAATTACCGGCGCATCTAAAAATTGGAAAGGAAAATGAGATCACCAAGGACGAAATTGCTGAAGTGATTACCCACTTGTCCTTTTATGTTGGTTGGCCGAAAGCTTGGTCAGCATTCAATTTAGCTAAGGATATTTTTAATGATTAGATTGTGAGTAGGCTGCGAAAATCGCAGCCTTTTTGTCGTCAATTTATTCACAGTGGGTTAATTTGAACGACAAGATTTATTAAGAGGTGCATACTATCTATTAAGTAAAGCTGAAAAAGAAGGAGTCGATGAAGATGCAAAGAAAAGGCATCTGGGGGAGTTTAACCCTCATTGTATTGGTGAGTGGGCTGGCATGGGGCCTAACGAATTTACATATTAGTCAAGCACAGGCTAGCCAGGCCGTCACCACATATAATCAATGGAAAAAGGCCTATGTTGCGGGTAAATCACAAAAATATGTGAAGGCTAATAATGGGCAAGGAGCAACCACCGCATTTTCTGAAGGTCAAGGTTATGGGATGCTGGCAGCTGTATTGGCAGCTAAAAAGGGTGCCAATACACGGACGACGTTTAATCAGTTGTACAAGTACTATCGTGCTCACCGGATTTCAAGCGGTCTGCCGTTAATGCAATGGAAGCAAACGAAGCGGGCCGGCAAGATGACAAGTGTGGGTTCTGAAAAGAATAGTGCTACGGACGGTGACTTAGATATTGCTTATGCCTTAATTTTGGCTGACAAAAAGTGGGGGAGCAAGCAGGTTAATTACAAGCAAGCCGCTAAGAAGTTACTGGCAGCAATTAAAGCTAAAGAAATTAATCCAACAACGGCGCTACCAACAATGGGCAATTGGGCAACCAGTTCGTATGATCGTAGCAAGTTACGGACGTCTGATTTGCTTATGGGGTACTTCAAAACCTTTGCGAAGTATACGAAGGATAAACGTTGGACGACGGTCGCAAAACGTAGTCAAATCGCGGTTAAGAAATTAAGTGCGCGTCATAAGACCGGGCTTTTTCCAGACTTCATCTACGCAACGGGGAGTGGTATTAAGCTTAAGGCGGTTAAACCCTATGCGATCGAATCGGGGACCGATAATCAATACGGGTATAATGCTTGTCGCGTGCCCTGGCGATTAGCTCAGACGTATAAGATGAGCAAAGACGCTGTGACCAAGCGAGCATTGACCAAGCAATTGACCTTCTTTAACAAGAAAAAGAAAGTGACGGCGGTCTACACTTTGGGCGGCAAAGCAGTTAATCAGTATGTTAATACGGCCTTTACGGCGCCAGTTAACTTTGGAGCCCGGACGTTGAAAAAAACGACCTTGAAAACGAAGACGGCTAAACAATTACCGAAGTTGATTGAAAAGAAGAATTACTACTCGGCAACGATCCAAGTATTAACGGCGTTGCAATAGTGAGACGAAAAAAGCAACGCCACAGATAGTCTCTGTGGCGCTGCCTTTTTAAATCAATGGATTAGTAAGTTGAAACGTAACCCTTATTAGCTGTGATGTACTTACCGTTACTTAATTGGAACCGGTAAGCATTTTTACTGTTCTTAGCGATTGCTGTGACTGCCAGTTTCTTCCCAGCAGCGAGTTTCGTGCTCCGCTTGTTCTTGGTGAACAGTGTTGAGTTGTATTCATAGATGGCCTTTTTAACCTTGACGCCAGTTACCCCACTCACACTCTTGTAGTAACTGGTAGAGGTTGTTGAAGAAGTTGCCGTACCGTTAAACCAACTCTTAACAGCGCTGCTATTTAACGTTTTGTTCAAATCAACACTACCGCTGATTCCGGAAACAGAGCCTGAACTGGTGTATTGCCAAAGATCAATCGACGTTCCTGAAACGGATGGCTTGGTAGAGCTATACTTGGCGATCCATGAACCATCAAATTTAGAGAAATCCAAATTGTGGGCATTGGCATAATATTCACCGGCATACATGATGAGTGGTTTGTCGGTCAGACTACGCATCGTCTTCAACCAAGCATTGATGTAGGTTTGTTCACTACTCTTAGCTGAGCTCATACGCTTTTCTTCATCAAGTACGAAGAACTTCGTGTGGGCGTTGCTCCGTTTGTAGAAGTCTTTAGCTTCTTGTTGGGCATCCTTGACGCTAGTGAACTCGGCAAACATGTACTGACCGAACGGCACGCCATATTTATAGGCGCCATTGGCATTGACATTTCGTTTGGAATCAACCATATATCCGGCATCACCTTTACTCCCGTGTTGGACGCGAATAATGGCGTATTTCAAATCTTTAGATGCCTTGGACCAATTAATATTGCCTTGATATTGTGAGATATCGGCAACTTTGGTGCCAGCCGCGCTCGCTGTGGTTGTGTTCAATGCCACACCAACTGCCATAACACCGGCCATAGCTGCTAATCCGGCAACCACTTTATGTAACGTAATTTTCATGAAAATATCCTCCTCAGTCTTTGGTTTCATTGTACACGGGAAGCGGGACAGGGAGGTTACGGACAATTTACATTTAGTTACAGTTCGATTGCAAATAAAAAATTGACACCTACGCAAGCAGATGCCAATTCATAACGGATTTAGTTAATGAGCAGCGACATAAATCTTAAGCGCTAGCTTAGCGCGATTTTTATCGGTCGTTGTAATGGGATTGTATTTAGATAATCCGGCTTTGACCTTCTTATAACTGTAAACGTTGTTATTGCCACTTTCAAAATACATGAGATCTTGCTTGTTTGGCGAGTGATTGAGCCCCATAACATGACCCATTTCATGGGCGATGGTGCTAGCGTATTCATACTTACGTCCTTCGTTGGCTAAAGTTGATTTGACTAAGCCGACATCTTTCTTTAGCGTGGTGTAAGCAGGTAAACTAGTTTCAACGTTGCTGGCTTCTTGATTAAAAAGACTTTGATAGTCCTTGTCAGATGTCGTGATCCCCTTAGCTGCCAAGTTGGCCTTAGCCTTAGTTTCGATCGTGTCGGCATATTGCTTATAAAAAGCATTATTGAGTTGATTGGTCATAGAAATCCCAATATTTTGCTTCTCAGCAGTGTAGTAGGACCAACGAACATCTAGCTTCTTGGTCATGGGCGTCCACCAAGCATCACTTTGATCACTCTTAGAAGCGGCAGCCTTGGACACGCCAAACGTCAACGTGTGATTTTTCTTAGAACCTTGCGTGAATTCAGTCTTACCGAGTTTTTTATTCCAGTAAGCCATGGCTAGCTTGACGCTTTGCTTCAAAGTCTTATCTTTCGTGTTAACGTAAACGACAGCCTTACCATTCTTTTTCAAAGCACTTTGCGCGTCAAAGGCGAGCTTATACTTTTTCCCCAGTGCGCGGGCATGCGTTCGGTAGTAACCGTTAGATTTCTTCAGTAGTGCCGAAGATGGTGTGACGCTAGCAGCTTGTGCAGTTGTGATGCTGGTTACCACTGGTGTTGCCAATAAGGTAACTGTTGCAGCAGCAATCAGTGATTGCGCTTTTAAATGGTGTAGCTTCCGCATAATGTTAACCTCCCTCAAATCCCCAAAACATTTAATATTTACAATAGCATAGCCTTTTCGTTCGGCAGGGTCAAGTCATCCAGACTTGTAAATATTTATTGGCGATAGTGGTTTAGACCAGTCATGGTATCGCTTTCTGAATAATTGTAAGTAGAACGTTCGTTTGGGCAAGACGGTAGATTCTGGTATAGTAGAAATTAGCTAAAAAAGAGGAGGAATCCCAATGGTAAAACGGTGTGATTGGGCAACGCAGACGCCGGCAATGCAACTGTATCATGATACAGAGTGGTGTCGACCAGAGCATGATGAGCAAAAATTATTTGAATTATTGTGTTTGGAAACCTATCAGGCGGGACTGAGTTGGCAGACAGTTTTGAATAAACGGGCCGCGTTTCAGCGGGATTTCTACCACTTTGACTTGACGCAAGTGGCAGCCATGTCAGCGGCCGACCTAACCCGTTTGTTAGCTGATCCAGAGATTATCCGTAATCGGCTAAAACTGGCGGCTACGATTAATAATGCGCAGGTAATTGTCAATTGGCCGGCACCGGGGCAATTTAGTACGTGGCTTTGGGACTTTGTAGGGAATCAACCCATTCGCCATGCAGTAACCAGTGCGGATCAGGTTCCCGCTACCACGGATCTAGCGCGGCATATTTCCCGGGAAATGAAGAAACGGGGCTTTAAGTTTGTGGGGCCAACAACAGTTTACTCGTTTCTACAAGCAGCAGGACTGGTCAACGATCACCTGTTGACTTGTGATTGGGCACCAGAGAACCAATAGGAGGAAATGGCATGCGATTTTTACATACAGCGGATTGGCATATTGGAAAGAAGCTGCACGGATATTCGTTATTAGACGAACAACGTGATGCCTATGAGCAGATTAAAAAAATTGCCGAAAAAGAACAAGTCGATGCGGTAGTGATTGCCGGAGATCTCTATGATCGGGCATTGCCGAGTGAAGCGGCAGTTGGTACGCTGAACACGATGCTGGTTGATTTGAATCGCCAGCAGCACTTTCCAGTACTGGCGATCAGTGGCAATCATGATTCAGCGACACGATTGGGGTATGGGCAGGAATGGTTTGCCAGTACGAACTTCTTCATGCGTACACGGTTGGCAGAAGCTTTGAAGCCAGTGACTTTGGCGGATACACAATTTTTCCTATTGCCTTATTTTGAGCCGATTCAGGCACGACAACTATTTGAAGATGACCAGATTCGAACGGTTAATCAGGCCATGGAACGGTTGGTTAAAGCGATGCAAGCTAAATTTGCACCGGACAAAAAGCATGTATTAGTAGCGCATTTTTTCGCGGCTGGTGGTCAGCACAGTGATTCCGAAACATTGGTGCAGGTTGGGGGCCTGAATGCGGTTCCTACTGAGTTGTTGGCCCCATTTGATTATGTTGCTTTGGGGCATCTGCATCGTAAAGAGGCGTTGCAACAAGTACCAACGATGAAATATAGTGGATCACCGCTGAAATTTTCGACGAGTGAAGCCGAAGACACCAAGGGGGTCTGGCTCATTGATACGGATACCACTCCGGTGACCGTGACGTTTAAGCCGCTGAAACCGCTGCATGACCTCATTGTTTTGACCGATAGTTTTGCTCATCTAATGGATCCAGAGCGTCATTATCCCGTATCCTGTGATGATTTTATTGCGATTGCCTTAACGGATACGACACCGATTACCAACGTGATGCAGCGCTTAAAAACGCGTTTTCCAAAAATTATTGAATTGAATCGTACGAAACAACTCACGGTCACTCCAGTTGACTTAAATATCCAGCAAGTTCAACGTGATCCGCTGGCCCTGATGACCACCTTCTTCGAACAAGTGACCCAACATCCATTGACTACTGCTCAGGAAAAGTGGGCGCGTGAGGCCCTGCAGGCCGCACAAAAGGAGGATGCCCAATGACACCAGTAACTTTACATTTGGAATATTTTGGCCCGTATCGGGATGCGACAATCGACTTCACCCGATTTATGACGACGCCACTGTTCTTAATCAGCGGAAAAACGGGGAGCGGAAAAACCACAATTTTCGATGGCATGTGTTATGCCTTGTTTGACCAGACTTCAGGTACCGATCGCAAGGCTCCGGCTATGCGATCGGATTTTGCTACCGCAGCGGATCGAACCCGTGTCACCTTTACGTTTACCCATCGTGATCGGCGATATGAGATTATTCGTGAGCCCGCCCAGACGTTGAACAAAAAACGTGGTCAGGGGTTAACAGATGTGGCGGCGGCAGTGACGCTGACAGTCTATGCTGATGATCGGGAAGTCACGCAACTGACAAAAACCAACCAAGTCAGAGACTATCTGCAAGAGTTATTACAGATGGACGGCAAACAATTCTCCCAGATAGTTTTGTTGCCTCAAGGCCAATTTCGTCAATTCTTAATTGCACCTAGTGAAGAAAAAGCGGCGGTTTTAGAACAACTCTTTAATACTGAAATTTTTGCCCGCTGGACGGAACAACTCAAGCAGCAACTAAAGAAAGATCAAGCCACCAGTCAGACCACCGCAGCAGAAGTTACCCGATTATTGGCGAGCCTGCAGTGGACTTCTGAAAATGAAGAAGCTGCCCAGACTCTAATCGCTGCGCAACGTCCAGAGCCGGTAGTGACTTTAATGGCGGCCCAGCAGGCAACAACCCGAGAACAACAAGCACAATTAGAACGGCGGTTGGCAACGGCTCAGGCGACCGTAGATCGGTTGGTTCGCCAAGATGAACAGGAGCAAAGCCTGTTAAAAGATCGCCAACAGTTGACGCAGTACCGTCAGCAGGTAACCGAGCTCGCACAGCAAGCACCAGCCATGGATGACTTGCAAACGACGATAACCGCGTTGGAGTGGGTTCAAACCCGCCAACCAGCTTGGCAAGAACGCGAGCAGGCGCAACGGGCCCAACAGCAACGACAGGCTGACCAGCAACAAGCACAGCAGGACTTGATGGCTGCCCAGACGGCACTCAAGCAGGCTCAAGCGGCAGTCGAGCAGCATCAAACCTTATCAGCAAAGATAACCGCAACTACGGAGACCTTGGCCCAGTGGCGTGCCTTAGAGCCGATTTATCAGCGGGTAGCCACCTTAGAACAGGAGCTCAAGCAGGCTCAACAAATCGCCGAAAAACGGCAGATCGCTTATCGGCAGGCGCAAACGGCTTGGACGACGAATCAACAAGCGCAAACGCAGCAACGGGCGATTTTAGACCAACAAGCGGAGATCTATGCGCGGCAGACGAAACTACTGCAACAAGCAAATGACTTAGCAGATGCTCAAAGTCAAGCAGCAACCTTACAGCAACAAGTTGCGCAACAGGCCGACTTAACTCAGCAAATTTCGCAAATAACGGGACGTTTACAGACAGCCCAATCAGCCGCCCAAACGGCACATGACCGGGCAGCAGCCCGATACCAGGTTTTCCTTCGGCATCAAATTGTTACCTTGAGTGCGCAATTAACCCCCGGAACCCCGTGTCCAGTATGTGGATCAACAACCCACCCGCAACCAGCACAGGCAACGGTGACTGAGACAGCCACCGAGGATGATGTCAAACGGGCACAGGATCAAGCGACACACGCGACGCAGCAGGCTGATCAACTGGCCGCACAGTTGACGACGTTGCAACAACAATTGAACGCTAACCAGCAGGAACATCAAACGGCGTTGCAAGCGTTACGGACCCAACTATCAGTGGCAGATACGATGGATCTGGCCGCAATGACGGCGATTTTAACGCAGCGTTGCCAGGAGCAGCAACAGGCTGAACGAGTCAATCAGGGGCAACGAGCCGCTTTGAAACAAGCACAAACACAGATCACGCAGTTAACTGAAGCGGCCGTGGAACTTCAGGAAAAGGTGACACAAGCCCAACAGACCATGCAACAACAAACCACGACGGTTGATAAACTCGCCACCACTTTGACCACGGAACAGCAACGATTGCCAGCTGATGCGCCGACTCGAACAGAATATTTAGCGCGGGTCCAGAAATTACAGGATCAATTGGCGGCGGATCAGCAAATGTGGACGGCCATAGAGCAGCAACACCAGACTGCCCAACAGACTGTTCTTGTGGCCCAAGATCGACTGGCGACAGCAACTAAGGAAGTCATACAAAGTGATCAGCGGGTGGCAAGGGCGCAAGCTGATTTGGCCGCACAGCTTGCTCATCCGGTCGCGCCGTTAGCGTCGGATACGGAAGCACAAGTTGCCCATTGGTTGCCTCAGGTTGCGACCTTGCCAGCTAAACGAGAGCAATTACAAACCTTTCAGGCCCAACAGGCCCGCCTGGCGACTCTGATTGAAACGTTGTCAAAACGCCTTCAGGGGCAAGCCAAACCAGATCGTGAAGCAACGCAGGCGGCTTTAATCGAAGCCAACCAGGCGGTCACTACCTTACGGGAGCAAGAGCGCCAATTGAAAAACTTATTAGAGCAAAATGAGCAAACGACGCAGCGATTACGGGCGGTACTAGACCAGCAAGCAGCGGCACTTCAACAAACCCAAGAGCTGACGGAATTAGCGGGTGTGGTCAATGGTGATGGACCAAATAGCAAATTGGGATTAGAGCGCTATGTTTTACAGACATATTTGCGTCAAATTCTTACCGTTGGTAATCAGCGATTCCAGCAACTTACTAACGGCCGGTATCAATTTGTTATTGATGAAACACCTGCTGCGTCTAAGAAACGCTCTGGATTGGAAATCAATGTGTATGATGACCATGTTGGCGAACAGCGAAGCGTGCATACGTTATCGGGGGGCGAAAGTTTTATCGCGTCCCTAGCATTAGCCTTGGCGTTAGGTGAAGTCATCCAGCAAACGACAGGGAGTGTAGATGTGGATGCCTTGTTCATTGATGAGGGCTTTGGTTCTTTAGATGAGGATGCTTTAATGACAGCGTTGGAATCATTAGAAACGATTGAGGGACGCCACCGGATGATCGGCATTATCAGTCATGTGAGCGAACTTCGTGACCAAGTTGCCAATCAACTACAAGTGGTTGCGAATGGCAACGGGGAAAGTACGATTCGTTATCATGCAGCGGATTAATTTAATGATTTGAAACCGAAAAAAGCGTTCAGGGCGAAAGCCGTGAACGCTTTTAAAAAGGAGTGAACGCATCCTAACCGGGACCAAAGGGGAGAGCTTAACAGTGGACAGCTGTATATTAACTGCTGATAACAGTTTTATTTTAGGATGGTTTTAGGGGGATGGCTAGACAATCTGACACTCAAAATTCGGGTGAGGATGGTTGCTTCTTTTCACCTCTGAGAATACGCAGTTTGGTGACGAATAACTAGCCAGATGCTTTGATTTTAAGGGATTTATCTTAATTTAGTTAGTCAGCTTGCGACAGTGACCTAATTTTGCTAGCCCATCTTTTGGCGGCAAGATGACTGGATGTTTAAACCATCGTTTGCTTTCATCATGTTGTTGATAAATGTTTTAAAAAATCGCACATAGTTTCAACGATTTTTCGTGCAGAATCACAGTAGAAGCGTTAGAATGGGGAGTAATTAAATGAGAAGCGGGATGATTTTTAATGTGCACGAGTTTGACTTATGAAAACAGTCGTGGCGATCACTTCTTGGCACGGACAATGGATTTTGCCTTTGAACTGGGTGGCCAACCGATCTTTATGCCCCGGCAACAGGAGATTGATGGGGATGCTGGTACGTTTACGACGAAGTATGGATTCATTGGTGCCGGTCGTAATTTAAGTCACTATATCTTTGTAGATGGTGTTAATGAGTTTGGCTTAGGTGCTGCGGCCTTGTATTTCCGCGGCTATGCCAAATATCAACAGTCGGCACCAGCCGACAAACTGGCAATTGCTCCCCATGACGTTGTTGCTTGGGCCTTAGGCAACGCTCAGAGTGTGGCCGATTTACGGGAATTGGTCAAGCACATTCAAATTTTAGACGTTCCGGTGTCACTTTTGGGGCTGACAACACCGATGCACTTTATCTTTAGTGATCCAACGGGTGATACAGCGGTGTTGGAGGCAACAAGTGCGGATCTGCATCTGATTGATGATCCGGTAGGGGTAATGGCCAATTCGCCCGAATTAAGTTGGCATCTGCAAAATTTGAGTACTTATGGCACATTACAAGCGGCCGAACGGCCATTGCAAGATCGCTTGGGCTATCAGCTACCAACCCAAGGACCAGGAACCGGAGCTTTAGGCTTGCCCGGTGACTATACCTCACCATCACGTTTTGTCCGTACGGTATTTAATAAGCACTACAGTGAAGCGGCAGCCGATACACCAAGCACGCTGACGACTCTGCAACATTTATTAGATGGCGTTACTATCCCTAAAGGGGTTAAGTTAATGGCAGATGGCACCAGTGATTATACGCAATATCGGGGCTATGCTTGTTTAGACGATCGGGCCTATTACATGGAGCCTTACGATAATCAAGAACTACAAGGGATTCGCTTGACCGATGAGATGTTAAACGATTGGGATATGCCCGTAGAGTACCCCTTGGATCATACACCACATGTGAAGCATTTAAATTAACCTAAAAAAGCGTTACACGGAAATTTCCGTGTAACGCTTTTTTGAGATTATTGACGTAATAAGGTGTTTGCCCGTGTGATAAAGTCTGTAATCAACGCTTGGGGACCACCCAAAGCGACGACAGCTCGCAATGGCATGTTCATGAACATGCGATCCTGGAAGATTTGTAGGCTTCCTTGGTCATCTGTGGTGGCTAAGAAGTTTTCTGGACCAGCATATTCTGGTGCTAAAACAACCTGCTTGAAGAGATCGCGTAATTGTGGATTTTTAACAATGGCTGCCATATAGGTTTCGGTCGTGATTGGTGCCGGTGAATTTTTGAAATCCATCGTGAGTTTAACTTGCAGACGAATGTCGCGAGAAGACTCGCCAATCATGACTTCGTAGTCGCCGGAATCAGCTTGCCAACGAGCTTTGGGTTCGCACCACCAACTGAAGTCACGTCGATCAAGCGCTAGGGTGACCGTTTCAGTCTCGCCAGGAGCAATGGCAACTTTGGTGAAGGCACGTAGCTCTTTGGTTGGCATGGGAACGTGGGAAGCGTGATTAGCGATGTAGAGTTGCGGTACGGCTTGTCCTGAGCGCGCACCTGTATTGGTGACGTCAAACGTCACGGTGGCGCCGCGTTCGTTTTGAGTTAACTTGAGATTCGTATATTCGAACGTGGTGTAGCTGAGACCGTGACCGAAGGGAAATAGCACGTGCATTTCGTGTGTATCGTAGTAGCGATACCCCATGAAGATGCCCTCGGTATAGTATTCGTGATGGGGGTCTTGACCAAATGTGGGAGCCATTGGGGTATCAGTGAGCCGACGAGGAAAAGTTTCGGTCAAATGACCGGAAGGATTAACGGCGCCAGTAATAATATCCCAAGTCGCTTCCCCAACAGCTTCTCCGGCCAGATAAGTTTCAACAACGGCTGCTACGCTGTGAATCCATGGCATTTCAACCGCAGAGCCATTTTGTAACACCACAGTGGTATGGACATTGGCTTTGGCCAAACTGCCAATTAAGTCTGACTGATTTTCGGGTAACATGAGGGAGGCCTTGTCAAAGCCTTCTGATTCGGCCGTCTCTGGATAACCTGCAAAAATAATGACATGATCGGCGGTCTTAGCAGCGGTTAAGGCCGCTTCAGCGAGGTCGCCGTTGGTTTCGCTTTGATCGAGACGATAACCAGGGTAGTAGTCGGCTTTTAACCCACTATCAGCTAGTGCGTCTAATGGGGAAACTAATTTAGTTGGATTAACATGGGAACTGCCAGATCCTTGGAAACGCGGATTTTCAGCCAGCTCACCAATCACCACAACCTTGCCAGTTGTTTGTGGGTCTAAAGGAAGTTCATCTTCATGGTTCTTTAGTAAGATGATACCGTCATCCGCTAATTTTCGCGCAAATTGGTGGTGAGCAGCGTGATCGTAGGGTTGCGCATGGTCGGCCGGTAACCAATCATCAACGACGTGTAAGAGGTGACGTACCGCTTTATTTAAAGTCCCTTCGTCTAATTCGCCGGTGTGAACTGCGCGAATGATATCATTAACTGAAGCCTGGCCCTTCCCAGGCATTTCGAGATCTAGACCAGCTTTCAAGGCTTGAACCGTATTGGCGACAGCGCCCCAGTCGGACATAACAGCGCCATGGAAGCCCCATTCATCCCGTAAGATTCGCCGTAACAAGCGTTCATTCTGTGAGTTGAGAACACCATTGATTTTATTGTAAGACGTCATAATGGTTGCCGGATAGGCTGATTTGACGATGATTTCAAAGGTACGCAAGTAGAGTTCACGTAGTGTTCGCTCTGACATATCACTAGAGGCGGTGAAACGTTGGTTTTCCCGGTTGTTCGCCGCAAAGTGCTTAACGGCCACCCCAACGTGTTGGGATTGGACCCCCTGAACGTAGGCGCTGCCAAGCTTCCCAGCAACGAGCGGATCTTCAGCCAAGTACTCAAAGTTACGACCACCCAAGGGTGAGCGCTTCATGTTAACACCGGGTCCGAGTAAGAGACTGACCTGTTCGGCGCGCGCTTCAATTCCCAAGTGTTCCCCAAGCTGGTGCATAAGGGATTCATTCCACGTGCTGGCGCTTAACGCAGCAGCCGGATAGGTAATGGCCTGAATGGCGTCATTGATATTGGTGGTTCCAGAATTAGTTTGTTTCCGTAATCCAGAAGGACCATCCGTCATCATTAGCGCTGGTAAATCTAGGCGATCAACTGCTGCGGTGTACCAGTTATTTTTACCGGAAACCAGAGCAGCCTTCTCAGGTAATGTGAGTTCAGCAAGCGTTCGTTCGATGTCCATACGTTCAAATCCTTTCTTTTTGTTCAACTTACCTCTAGTATACCGTTTTCATTTAGTAGATGTTAGCGTGGCGTTGTGAATTTTACGGAGCTAATTATTTTGTCGAGAGATAGGCGCGGTAGATGGGGAGTTTCGGGGTGCCCGGGTGTCCCTGCTGAAAGTTTTTCTTTGACAAATTTAATGGCTTAAGGTAACTTTAGGTTTGTGCAATCCAATTAATAACAAAAAGTAAGGAGGAAAATCACGATGATGAACATGACAACCCAAATGAAGATGATCTCTGCTGCATGTTGCGAATGTAACGTGCCATTTTGTGTTGCTCAAAATCGTGATTTTCCGGCTAAACCGTAGCAGTACATAACGACAACGCAGGTTGTCAGTGTAGCGGGTTATCCTTTCACGATGCGAGTGAAGGGATAACCCGCTTTTTCGTGTTTTAAATTGAATTTTGCGGATTGCACACCACAAATTTGAGAAAGAAAAGGAGTCAAGAACACATGAAAAAATGGACTGGAATTGGACTAGTTGCGGCAGTTATTGCATTAGGGATGGGCTTGGCTGCTTGTGGACAATCAACGTCGGCTAGCAAACCGCAGCAGGTCTTGCGGCTGCCAGCAACGGCGGCGTTAGATACGATCGACTTGGCTAAGGCAACCGGCTATGGTCAGACAGGAAACGTGTTTGAAAGCTTTTATCGTTTGGGAAATGATGGGAAAGTTGCGCCGGGATTAGCTGACTCAGCTAAAGTGTCCAAAGATAAAAAGACTTGGACATTTCACATTCGCGACAATGCGAAGTGGAGTAACGGTGATAAGATTACCGCCCAGGACTTTGTCTACTCCTGGCAACGAACTTTAACGCCCGCAACCAAGTCAACCTACACGTATCTTTTCTCCGGAATTAAGAATGCAGACAAGATTATTGCCGGGAAAATGAGTCCTGATAAAGTGGGGATTCGAGCCAAAAATCAGCAGACCGTGGTGGTTCAATTGGATAAACCCATGGCTTACTTTAAAATTCTAATGGCCTATCCGCTATTTGCCCCGCAGAATAAGAAGGTTGTCGACCAGTATGGTAAGAAGTACGCGACAAAATCACAATACATGGTTTACAGTGGGCCCTTTAAGATTACTGGATGGAACGGGACAAGCAATACATGGTCGTTTGTGAAGAATAATCAGTATTGGGATAAGAACGTGGTGAAGCTACATCAGATCAAGTATCAAGTTGTGACGAACCCACAAACTGGATTGAGCCTGTACCAGAATAACAAGCTGGACTTTGCACATTTGTCTAATGAACAGGTCAAAAATTACAAAAATAATAAAGCCTTTAAGCAGTATCCTTACTCCATTGTGATTCATTTGAAGTATAACTTTAAGGACAATGATACTCAGAAGCGTAAGATCTTAGCGAACCAAAATATTCGCCAAGCTATTTCATTGTCATTGAATCGGTCACAATTAACGGAGAAGGTTCTAGGTGATGGGTCTGTGACCCCAACGGGATTTGTTGCCAGCGGTTTAGCGAAGAATCCAAAAACTGGGGTGGACTTTGCCAAGGAGCAAGCCGTGAAGAATACCACGACCTACAACCCAACGTTGGCTAAGAAAAAGTGGGCCGCGGGACTCAAACAATTGGGGATTAAGCAGGTCAAATTGAATATCTTAGCCGGCAATGATGATACATCATCTAGCACGGTGACGCAGTATCTGAAGAGTACGCTAGAAAAGAATCTTGCTGGATTTACGTTAGATATTCAAAACGTTCCAGCGTCCGTAGCACAATCGCGGTCACAAAATGGTGATTTTGATATTTACCTTTCACACTGGGGCGCGGACTTTAACGATCCGATTTCCTTCATGCAGATTCCAGTTAGTTCCAATTCATTGAACTATGGTAAATGGTCTAATCAAACTTACGACAAATTAATTGACCGGGCGCAAAACGCAGATGCTGGGAATGCAGAAGCGCGTTGGCAAGATATGGTGAAGGCCTCACAATTAATCAACAAGACCCAAAGTTTTACACCGTTCTACCAAGCCGACTATGCTTACTTGCAACGACCAGGTGTTAAAGGAATTATTCATAATACAGCTGGGACGCAGTGGAGTTATAAGTACGCTTATATTAAATAAATCAGTGGGATAAGTCATCACAACGGTTATTTTCGGTTGAACTGGGAAAGTCCCCTTGGTATATTGAAAGCAAGAGGGGATGACAACATGGCAATTGGACCACAAGATGGCCGTGACTGGACGAGTAATGGGACGGCAGATTACGATGCCTATTTTGGGACACCGACGCATGATGACCATGTGTTGTTTGAATTACTGACAGTTGGTGTTTTCCAAGTGGGGTTGAGCTGGCAAGCGGCCGCGAGTAAGTTGCCGGTTTATCGACGTCTCTTTGCAGAAATGGTCCCGCAAGTGGTGGCCGGGTTTGATGAAGAGGTGGACGGTGAGCGGATTGCCAATGATCCGGATATGATTCGGAACGGTCGCAAGATTCGTGCGGTGATTCGCAATGCTCGGGGCATTGCCAAAGTTCAACGCGAGTTTGGGAGTTTTGCAGATTATTTATGGCAGTTTGTTAATGGGACGCCATTGATGTTACCAGCAGTGACTCGCGATGAGCTGACCAACCAATCGGCCATTGGAACGGCAGTAGCGAAGGATCTAAAGCGCCGGGGGTTCAGCTTTGTGGGCCCAGTTGTGACCCATATGTTTTTATTGGCAGCGGGCATCTTACGTGAGCAAGTTATTGATGCGTAAGTGAAATTTAGGTGAGAAATTAATTTGATGATTAAGCCGTTTAACGCTCACATTAATAAGCCGATACCAGTCCAGTCACCCGTTTGTATGAATAAATTTATTAGCGGTTTGTCTTGACACCGGATTAAAGTTGCATTAGACTTACTGATAAATTAAGCGATTGAAAACAATGTGATCAGGAGAGTAACCACCGTCAATGGTTCGTAGAGAGTTCGTGATTTGCTGCAAGCGAATAACCCACGGCGGGGTGAAGATGGCCTGAAATGAATTGGTGTCACTGAGTCTGATTGATGAGGTGATAATGTTTGGCACTCATTACCGTGCACGCACTTCAAGGCGCGAGCTGGCGAGTGTTAATGAGGGGCCAGACATTTTTGCCTGACTTGAATTAGAATGGTACCACGACAAAGTTCGTTTCTATTAATTTAGGAGCGGACTTTTTCTTTTGGTCACTGTTTTCAATCGTGGCGTTTCTATTAGGGATATTAAATCAAAGGGGTTTTGAGGATGAAGAAATCATTTAAGCATTTTAGTTGGCTATTATTGTTATTGATCCCATTGTTGATTGTGTCAGGCTGTGGTAAGTCCAGCAGCAAGACGGTTAAGGTCGGGATCATGGGGTCCGACGAAAAGATTTGGAAACCAATCCAAACGAAGTTGAAAAAGGAAGGTATCAACATTAAGTTAGTGACCTTCACTGACTACAATCAACCGAACGCAGCGTTGACCAACCATGAAATTGATCTGAACTCGTTCCAACACACGTACTTCATGAATACCTGGAACAAGGCTCACAAGACGAATATCGTTTCTATTGGGAAGACGGTCCGCGCACCGCTACGGTTATATTCCAAGAAAGTTAAGAATGTTTCAGCCATTAAGAAGGGTGATCAGATTACGATCCCTAATGACTCAACGAATGAAGGTCGGGCATTACATCTCTTACAATCTGCTGGCCTGATCAAGGTCGACAACAAGGTGTCCTTACCAACACCTAAGAACATTACCGAAAACAAATTGAAGTTGAAGATTACGCCAGTGGATGCTGCGCAAACACCACGTTCTTTGACGGATGCCACGGCTGCAATTGTGAACAATGAATTTGCCTCTGAAGCGAAGTTACCAGATAGCGAATGTATCTACAAAGAGAAGTTGAACAAGGCTTCAATTCCTTATATCAACATCATTGCCACCAACAAGGCTGATAAGAACAACAAGACTTACAAGAAGATCGTTAAGGCTTACCAAACGGCCGAAACGAAGAAGTTATTGAAGAAGTACTACCATGGCTTGTCCATTCCGGCTTGGTAGAGTGTCAGAACATAAGTAGAGAAAATGAATTTGCCAGCATAGGCGAGTAAGGAGAATGAAGTCTGTGACTAATGAAGCGATTATTCAGTTAAAAGATATCGACGTGACCTTCCATAATAAAGGGCAGACGGTTACGGCCGTGAAAAACGTCTCACTAACGGTCAACCGTGGTGACATCTATGGGGTCGTCGGTTATTCGGGGGCTGGGAAAAGTACCCTGGTACGCGTGATTAACCGGCTTCAGCAGCCAACTGCTGGTACCGTTGAAGTTAACGGCCAAGACATTTTGGGCTTGCCATCTAGAGAATTACGGGTGGCTCGCACCAAGATTGGAATGATTTTTCAACACTTTAATTTGATGGCGTCACGAACGATTGCCGACAACGTGGGCTACCCCCTCAAAGGTAGCACCTTAACCCGAGAAGAGCGGCAAAAGAAAGTCGCACATTTACTAGAACTGGTGGGCTTGACGGAAAAAGCTACAGACTACCCGGCACAACTGTCCGGTGGTCAAAAGCAACGGGTAGCGATTGCCCGGGCATTGGCGAATGATCCAGAAATCTTGATTAGTGACGAAGCCACCAGTGCGTTGGACCCGAAGACTACCTCGTCGATTCTCGAATTACTGAAACGCTTGAATCAAGAGTTGGGCTTGACAGTTGTTCTGATTACGCATGAAATGGAAGCCGTCAAAGAAATTTGTAATAAAGTGGCGGTGATGGATGCCGGCGAGATTATCGAACGGGGTGACCTAGTTACGATCTTTAGTCAGCCACATGAGAAATTAACGCAGGACTTTATTAATACGGCAACCCAGATTAATCAGGCGTTGGCGAAGATTTACAAGCAAGCGCAAACGTTAGGCTTGGATGATCACCAACAATTGGTTCAGCTTCAATATGTGGGGGCCAGTACGGATGCACCACTGATTACGGAATTGTATAAGCGGTTTGAAGTGGTTTCAAATATTCTGTACGGTAACGTTGAGATTTTGCAAGACACACCGCTCGGCAATCTGATTGTTGTTATGACTGGTGCGCCCGATAAATTGGCAGCTGCTTGGCAGTATTGTCAATCAGCGGGAATTACCGTGACGCATCTACAGCCAGCAGATCCGGAGGTGGCCTAAGTGAATTTATTTGCAAAATATTTCCCGAATGCGGTCACGATGAAGAGTGATTTTGTTCAGGCAACTGGTGAAACCCTTTATATGACGTTCTTTACGGCGGTTGTCGCCGGTATTATTGGGATGGCCATTGGTATCGGACTGATTGTGACGCAGCCGGGCGGTATTCTAGAGAACCGTGTCGTTTACAACATCTTGGATAAGCTGGTTAATCTCTGTCGGTCAATTCCATTTGTGATCTTACTGGCCGTGATTGCCCCATTAACGCGGATCATTGTGGGAACCGCAATTGGAACGACAGCAGCTATTGTGCCATTAGTCATTGGTTCAGCGCCGTTTTATGCGCGGCAGATTCAAAATGCGTTGGCTGAGGTGGATCGCGGCGTGATTGAGGCCGCTGAATCGGTGGGATCTGGTCCGATTGCCATTATCTTTCGGGTCTACCTGCGTGAAGGCTTACCAGATATTATCCGCTCGTCGGTCCTAACGCTGATTAGTCTGATCGATTTAACCGCCATGGCTGGTGCCATCGGTGGGGGTGGCCTAGGTAACTTGGCGATTAACGTTGGGTACAGTCGATTTGAAAGCGACGTAACGTTCCTAGCGATGTTGATTATCCTAGTCATTGTCTTTGCCATTCAATTGATTGGTGATTTGTGGGCCCGTAAAGTGGACCATAACTAATGTTAAATGAAGAACGGTGTTCCTTGAATTTAGGGAACACCGTTTCTTTTAGGGTTTTGTGCGCCTAAACCAGTTACTTTTAGTTGTGATGGTCCGCCCTCTGGTCGCGTCAACTGGGCTGGAACGTACCGGACATGACTTTAAGCCAAGAAAATCCCTTGTCTTAAAGCTCGGTCTTATCCTAAGCGCGCCAATGACGCGTCCTAAGGATAATGACGGTACTGAACCCATTTGCCGCTTCCCGACAGGCTACTGGTGTGGCACGGTAACATTGGTTAAGCATTACTATTTTGTTGTTTTGGAAGCATTAACTTAATTATTTGTGAGTGTCAGCATTGGTGTGTTGGTTACTACTCGTGCCCACAGTAACTCACATGAGACGCGTGTTTGGAAGTTGGTAAGTCAATTTTAAATTAGACTTGAACGGGTCGCTAACAGCTACTAATTTGGCTAAATATTTTTTGTCATTTCAGCATTTCTGTCGATTTTACCATTAAATTTTCATTTTCCTTCGGTAGAATATGAGGATTATGATGCATACCGCAGTGGTGTGGGAGAGAAAGGATTATCAGGGTTTGGAAAATTCAAAAGCAACGACTGAAAATGTCATGAAGGGAATCTTTTGGGCCACAATGGCCTCAGCCATGTGGGGGATTTCTGGGACAGTCTTACAGTTTATTTCACAGAGTCAAGATATTCCAGCCAGTTGGTTCTTGTCAACGCGAACCATGGGTACTGGAATTGTGCTACTAGTGGTTAGTTTAGTGATGTACGGCAAAAAAACGTTCGCCGTTTTTCGTAGTGGTCGTGAAATTATGTGGTTATTAACGTATGCCATTTTTGGTTTGGGGGCCAACTTACTGACCTTCTATATCGCTGTGCAAACTGGGAATGCTGCCGCGGCAACCATTCTCCAATACCTGAGTCCACTATTTATTGTGGTGGGGAGTCTGGTCTTCAAACATGACCGGCCCTTACGCAGTGATTTGATTGCATTCGTCGTCGCGATGGTCGGGGTCTTTCTGGCGATTACGCGGGGACATATCTCCCAACTAGCGATTCCCTTGAATTCGCTCCTGTGGGGGATTGGTTCCGGGATTACGGCGGCCTGTTACGTGGTGTTGCCACGACCGTTGGTTAAGGATGAAGGGCATGCGCCGATTGTGGTTTTGGGCTGGGGCATGTTTCTTTCAGGCATTGTGTTCAACCTTTACCATCCATTTTTCCTGAATACCCCCCCAATTACTGGCGGCTTGGTTGCGTCAATGAGTACGGTTATTTTGGTCGGAACCATTCTCCCATTCTCACTGGTGCTCTATAGCACGCATTTTGCGCCATCAGATGTGATTAGTATTGTGGATGCGACCCAACCAGTCATGACCTTTATTCTGTCAATTATTTTCTTGAGTTTGAAGATTACGGTCGCAGAAGTCATTGGGTCAGTACTTGTCGTGGTAGCCATTTATCTGCTACAACGTGGGCGTCGGAAAATTGAAACACCATTTGATGAAGTTTCTTAGAAATAAAAAATCTCCCTGCCCATTGGCAAGGAGATTTTTTTAGGTTAAAACAGCCGGTTACTTCTTAAGGTTGTCTTCAACATAAGAACGAACATCAGCATCGCTCTTAGCGTCGATTTCCTTCATCGAAGCTTCAGTTTCATCGGTGTTGTGACCATTGGATTCCATGAAGTGATTCCAAAGGGCATCCCGAACGGGTTCCTTTGAATCAGACCAATCAAATACTTCGTTCATTTTTTCATCCAATAAAGCAGTCTTTTCTACAACAGCCATAACCATTACCTCCAAAAAAATATTGGGGTCAGTGGGTCTGTGATTGGCATGGAGACCACCGGCTTCATTTCTCATAGTAGTCCTTTTCAGCAAAAATGGTAAATATTTTGTTCATCAGCATTGTCCGTTGACGTTTAGGGGTAAAACCGGCAGAATAAAGGAGCAATGACCGGCCACCTTTGGCCGAGAAAGTCAGGGATAAACGTGAAATATCGTCAATTAGGTAAAACCAATTTTAAAGTTAGTGAAGTTTCTTTGGGTACTTGGCAATTGGGGTCCAAGTGGGGCGACCCCTTTGATGCCACCGACGCGCAGAATACGTTGGCGGCGGCTTACGATGCTGGCGTTAATTTTTATGATACCGCTGATATTTATCAAGGCGGTGCCAGTGAGCAGGCGTTAGCCAAGTTTATTAAAGATAAGAAGGACAAGGTCTTCGTGTCCACGAAGGTGGGGCGGAAGCTAGATCCACACGTTGCTAGTGGTTATACAGCAGCCAATATTACCAAGTTTGTTGAAGCCAGCTTACAGAACTTAGAGGTGGATGCCTTGGATAATGTGCTCTTACACTGTCCACCAACCGCTGTTTATTACGATCCCGAAGTGTTTTTCACGCTGGATCAGTTGAAGCAGGCTGGCAAGATTAAGAATTATGGTGTCAGTGTTGAACGGGTCGAAGAAGCGATGAAGGCCCTGGATTATGACATCTCAGCAGTGGAAATTATCTATAACATGTTCCGCCTACGACCGGCCGAGAATTTCTTCAAGATGGCCCAAGCCAAAAATGTCGGGATCATTGCGCGGGTACCACTGGCGAGTGGGTTGTTGAGTGGTAAGTATACGTTGGATACCACTTTTGGTAAGGACGATCACCGTAGCTTTAACCGCCATGGTGAAGCCTTTGACCAGGGTGAAACATTCTCTGGTGTTGATTACGCGACTGGTGTTCAAGCAGCTAACGAACTCCACGAGCGGTTGGGTTTGGCAACACCGTTAGCGCCATTGGCTTTACGTTACATTTTAATGGCCGATGCAGTCAGCACAGTTATTCCGGGCGCGTCAAAGCCCGAACAAATCGCACGGAATGTTGCCGCAGCCGACTTGCCAGCATTTACACCTGACCAGATGGCAATTGTCCGTGATGTCTATGAAAAGTACCTAAAGAATCCCGTTCAATATAAGTGGTAGGTGAAAATCCTACATGAAAATAGACCTTTCAAGCGCTTAACGGCGATTGAAAGGTCTATTTGGTGTAAATGATGAATTTTGGTCGGTTACTGGAACTTACGCCTAGGCAACCTGTAAATCTAATACCCAGTTATCCGGTTGGGCATTTTGATTGAGTTTAGCGGGATCGTTAATCAGATCATCATTAACTTTCACAACGGTTCCTGCGTAAGGTGTTTTAAAGTTCTCGACGGCCTTGTCACTTTCGACTTCCAAGATGTCATCACCAGCCGCCAAGACATCGTTGACCATAATAGGTAAGTCAGCAAAGCTAATGTCACCAATTTGTTCTAAAGCGTCACTAGCCAAGCCCAGTCGATAATGGCCTTGATCTCGTTGTTCTAGCCAGACCCCATCTTTAACCGTTAGCGTGGGGGCCGGTGTGTGGCGACCGTGAAGCCAGTTGCTGAGACGTTGCCAAATGGTTGCTTGCGTCATGGTGAATTCCTCCCAAACATCAACTTAATACCCTTTAGTATACGCTTTCTTATTGGTGACTGACAACAACTTGCTTAAGTTGTTGCGGGCTAGACCTTATGCTAAACTTAATGCAAATTAGTGTGATTAGAAGGGAGCAACAGCCATGTTTTTAATCGATACAAGTCGGCAAGGACAGGTGGTTACGGATGCTGTGGTTAATCAGTCAATTGATAACTATCTAGTCAATGATTTAAAGCTACCAGGGCATGGCCTGATGATGTATGTCAATCAGCCAGCTGTCATTGTCGGCATCAACCAAACGGTGGCGGCTGAGGTGGATTTTCACTATTTAGCAGCGCATCACGTGCAGTTAGTCCGGCGAACGTCCGGTGGTGGGGCCGTGTATCATGACGAACGGAACTTGATCTTTGAACATATTGTTAATGGCGATCCCCAAGATGGGTCAAAATTTGGGGATTACACAGTGTTTGCCCAGCCGATTCTTCGCGCGTTAACGGCTATGGGTGTAGCAGACCTGGGAATTAGTAATAAGAGTGCGTTGACGGTTGACGGTAAGAAGTTCTCAGGGATGACGATGTTTAAGAGTGGTGATGGTTACGCCGCTGGTGGCACGATCATGTATGACTTGAATGTGGCGGCTGCGCAACAGGCGTTAATTCCAGCCAGTGATCGGCCGCATCGTGGTGTGGCCTCTAATCGGGTCCCCATTACAAACCTGCGTCAGTATTTAGCGCCGGCCTATCAAGATTTGGATATTCAAAGTTTCCGTGAGGCCCTGTTATGCCACGTCTTTGAGGTTGATCGACTCGATCAGATTGAGACCTATCACTTAAGTGCGCAGGATTGGGCGATTATTGATCAGCGATTAGATGAAAAGTACCGCACGGATGCGTGGAATTACGGTGCTAATCCTGGTTTTCGTGATTACCGTGCCCTATCATTACCAACTGGACAGCTGCACGTAAACTTTACGCGACAAGCTGGGCACTTAAAAGCAGTTGCGTTATTTGGAACGGTGGGGACGCCAACGGACCTACATGAAATTTCCGAACAATTAGTAGGGACAGCGACAACTTCAGCAGCAGTGCGAGCAGTTCTGATGACGCCAGCGATCACGGCTATTTTAGGACCAGCTGTTGAACCATTGATACAAGTGTTAACGGAGGATATACATGAAGGCTAAGTACGAGGTGAATCAATATATTGGTGTACCAGTCCAGGCGAATGCCTCAGGTGTTTATGAGATCAAACGTGAACCGGACGGGGACTTTAAGCTCCATTCTTGGCGAACGGGACGTCACAGCAAGGGTAAGTTCACGGGGGTTGGTCAAATTTTTTTAACGGAAAATCATTTGAAAGTCGCCGTTGTGGCGGCATCCCCCGTCGCTTATAAGGAACGTCATAACTTTACGCCAATGCAGCGCTTGACCAGCGAACGGGTCAGTGACGAATTAATTCAGATGGCCCAAACGCATCTGAATTAATCGGGCTCGTGAAGCCCGTAAAGATGGGTTGGCTGTGGTTACAAAAAGTGAAATTAGTAGCAGGATATTTAGGTAAGCTTTAAAAACAGGTCTAATCAAAAGCAGCCATTATAAAAGGATCGTGTACTCAGTTACGACTGGGCACACGATCCTTTTGCTTTAGGCAAGGGGTTCTGGGCGGGTAATGAGTAGTGAAATAACGATATGTTAAATAACATGCTGAATAACATGTTAAAGCGAAATATAAGTGATATAATACTTATTGAATAGTTCAATAATTGATGGATGTTTATTGGGAACATTTTCATTCGATTTTTATTTTTGAGAAAATAAGTTGACTAGTTATATTTTTATTATTCTCATCATGTTGAACACGGGCTAAAAAGCAATCGATTTAGTGTTAGTCATATGTACAAAAATTTTTGGCCTAACTAATCTATCTAACTTATATCTATTACAGGTTTGAATTTTGGAGGTAGAATCATGCGGAATCGTTTAAATAAGATGGGACTAGAAGGTAAGACGCACTATAAACTTTATAAATCGGGGCGAAACTGGATAGCTGCTGGTATCACTGTATTTTCAGTTGGGATGGGTTTGGCCTTTAGCCAAACTGATCAGGTACAAGCAGCAACTAATACAAGTGCTGATGAGGTCGAAAATAGTGCTACTGTCAGTTCTAGTTCACCGACAGAAACTAAAAATACAGTCGTGTTGAACGCCAGCAGTGCGGCCGCAACAGCCACTGCAGCTAGTAAAGATGATGCCGCTGTGGCGACATCCGCTATAACTACTGGAGATAGTCAATCGACAGCAACTTCGGCAGCTTCAACCAGTCGTGCAGTGTCAGGGGCTGCTACGGAAGCCGCTGCCTCTGACTCGGCAGCAACACAACCAACGGCCTCAAATGCGGATAGTCAAAGTGCAGAGAACACCCGTGGGTCGGCGGTAAGTGATACTACCAGTCAGGCAGCTGCTAGTCAGGAAAGTCAGCAAGTTGCTGGAACTACTGATAATGCCGATAGTGACGCTGCTTCTTCGGTTACCACAGCGGCGAATACGAACGCTATGCCAATGACGAATCGTATCACTAGCCGAACCATGAAGACCGCAGCTTTGGCTAGTGAAGCTGAGGCAAAGCCCACCGTATCGTTAGTAACTACGGGGACTGTGGCGATGAACTATGGCGATGCGTCGCTGGCGGATCTAGAATCTCATATTAGTTCTCCAGCTGAGACGCCGGCTAATGACGTCGCTTACTATATTCAAGATGCAGCGGGCAATTACTTAGAAGATGTGAACGGAAACAGGGTCAATTTACTATATGCGCTTTTTTTGGATTCTACTGAGGTCAATGATTACGTTGATGTTGTGTATACTGATGAACAGGGGCAGGTCACGAAGTATTCCGGAGATGTGGACCTTTCAACGCTTACTCAAGTTGGTAGCTATACAGTGACGATTAATGATGCGGGAAAAGCTGCGATGAGCCAGGTTATGCAAGGCTATAATGCTTACGATACCACGACCAGTAATTTGAATAACTTTGTCCCCACCTTTTCAACTGGGGCCGCCGATTATAGCTTTACAGTTAACATTGTCCCCATAAAGATCACAGCCACCACTGGTGTGAACGGGTTAACTATGCTTCGGCCATCACAAGCGTATACGGGATCATTAACAATGATACCGTTAGTCACCGTTAAAAATTCAGAAAAGAAAAATGTCCTTCAAATTAGCAACGGCGAAATTGACTATGCCGCCGAAGACGTTGTTGGCAAGGCCGGTCAAAGTATTTTAACGCCGGCAGACTTTACTTATACGTATCAAGGTACCGAAACTAACTTGACCGGGGCGGACACTGGCAAATATACAATTACCCTTAATAACGCTGGTCGGAAGGCAGTTCAAGCTGCATTGGGGTCAAATTATATTCTAGATGATACAGCAACTTTCACCACGACCGGTACGGTGCAAGCCGCTGATCTCGGATTAACGATAGCCAGTGATACAGTGACCTATAATGGTCAGGCTCAGGGAACATCTGTGGCTGTAACGAACGGAACCGCGTATGATCACTTTGACTTTACCACGACGAACGGCAAAGACGTCGGTACCTATGACGACCTGACTTACGCCTTAACGGATACTACGCAAGCAGCAATTTTAACTAAGAATTACAACGTTGCCACGACGGATGGGACGTTGGTGATTACGCCGGCAGATCTGACAGTCACGGTCAACAATAATAATGTGATTTATGACGGCCGAGCACAGGGAACGACTGCCACTGTTACGAGTGGGACGAACTACGATGATTTAGCGTTTACTGCCGTTGCGGCAGATGGCAGTGGTGCGACGGCTTATACAAAGGTTGGTACGTATGCCATGACCGGGATCACGGCGGCTGATACCAGTAATTATCAAATCTCGTATGTCAATGGGACGTTGACAGTTGATCCTGCCAAAGCAACAATTACGATTTCCAACCAGGTCTATTGGGCTGACGGAACGCAAAAGAATTTGATGGCGGTGGTTACCGGGACTGTTAATGGCGAGACTTTGAAGTATCGTGTGACTGACGGCATGAGTGCGGTTGGAACTAAGACAATCACGGCCACTCCTGACGCCAACGATTCGGTGAATAAAAACTATACAATCTCAGTCATTCCCGGCACCTTGACCATTGGGGATATTGCGGTTAAGTACGTTTACGAACATGTCGATGCTAACGGTGAGACTCAAGTAGATGCTACGGAAACTGGTACGGCGACACATGCTACGGACGCAACGGCCACGGACTATTTGACCTACACGACGGCAGCCAAACCCAAGACGGGCTATACGTTAGCGCCCAATACTGGACTAGCCTATAATGGCACGTTAACTGATCAGGGTGGGACCGTGACATATCTTTATTTAGCCAAGAATGCAACGGCGACGGTGACGTATATTGATACCACGACTGGTAGCGTCCTTTATACTGAAAATCTGACAGGCATGCTTGATACGCAGTCCAGTTACCAAACGGCTGATACGATTGCTAATTATGTGAAGAAAGGCTACGTACTAGTGAGCGATGACTATCCAACTTCAGGTACTATTTTCAGCAAAGATGGTACTAACTATACTGTTCGGTTAGCTCATGCGACTGACGTAACACCAGAGACTAAGACGGTTACGCAGACAGTGCATTATCAGGATAGTACGGGCAAACCACTACACGCGGATACGGTCAACACGATTACCTTTACCCGGACTAAAGTGGCGGATCGGGTTACCGGTGAAGTTACTTATAGTGAGTGGTCATCCAGCAAGAACGGTAATGCTTTTGATGTTGTCTCGGCGCCAAACATTTCTGGCTATCAGCCAGATACAGCGGCGACGCAGGCTGTAATAGTCACACCAGCTAGTGCCGATGATGTTCAGACCGTGACGTATTCAGCTGAGGCGTCTGGTATTGGGTATGATGTGATTAATCCCCAAAATCCAGGTGACCCAATAGCCGAACCAGAACCCTATGGACCGTTTGACGGAACTAAAAAAGTAAAAACGGGCGATACGGCTAAATCAGTTAATAAGCAAAGGGTAGTTAAAGCGGGGGCTGCTGTTCGAACTGCTGGCAAACAGACAGTTAAGCTGTCGGCGGCCAAGTCAGTCAAGCCGGTCAAGACACAAGCAGATGCAAACCGAGTTAACCTTACCGAGACTAAGCGTTTGCCACAAACTGGTGAGGCACAATCTCATACAGAAACGGCGGGACTAATTGGATTAGGCCTAGCGACATTGTTAGCCGGGCTGGGGTTAGGCCGTAACCGGCGAAAAGAAGATTAAGCATTAAAAAGAATGCCACTCACCAGCTGATGAGTGGCATTCTTTTGGTGTCACTTCACAAAGTAAGCGCCCTTGAAGTTCGATTGCGTGCCGACGGTATTGTATTGTACGCCGTTAAGCTTAGGATTAATCAAATAGGTGCTGGCGGGTTGAAGTAGTGGGGTGACGCTTTGATTCTTCATGAGCACACCCTCAGCCTTCAACAGGGTATTCCAGCGCCGGTTGTTGAAAGCAGGGGCATTGCTAGCCTGGGCAATCAGACGGTCATAGGTCTGATCAGACCAGCTACCGGCGTTGGCGGTATTTGTGCTGGTAAAGAGGGCAAGCATCGATAACGGGTCAGCGTACTGGGCGTACTTGGTGGTCAATGACAAATCCGTTTTGGCTGGTGGGGTAGCTTGATCATATGACCAGCCACGTTTCTTTAACTTAATTGTCAGGCCCGGAAGTTGACGCATCAATTGTTGTCGTAGAGATCGGGCAATTTTGCCACTGTATTCGGCATCTAGATAGCCTAAGGTCAAGGTGATCCGTTTGAGATGAGCCCGTTTAAGTGCCGCTTGCCACTCGCGTTTGGCGAGGGCAGGATTATAGGCGAGTGTTTCTTGTTCCGGTTGTGCCGCCGCAAAGTCTGCCGTACCGCGTTGTCCGCGACTCAGACCGGCCGGGACCACGCCTTGGGCTGTCAATGAGGTTGCGCCGTAAGATTTTTGGCTTAGTCGCTTGCGATTAATCGCGTGAGAAATGGCCAAGCGCGCATTTCGCTGGGCAATCAGTTGGTTCACTTGAGACCGCGATCCTTGCTTACGATAACTGATGAGGACCATTCGCGAGTATGGCCGTGCCGTATAGGCAGCTTGCTTTTCGTAGAGCTTAATATTCGCTGCACTTTGAAGGCGAACTTCATCTAAACGGCCGTTGCGGTAATCATCCCAGGTCTTTTGCCAGTTACGATAAACGGTCACATTAATCCGTTGGAGGTAGACGTGTTCTCGATCCCAATAGTGGGGATTGGGAACCATGTGCCAGTGTTTGGCGGTATTTCCTTTCGCTGAAACCATGAAGGGACCAGCGTAGACTTGATATTGTGGCTTGGTGGCGTATTTTTTTCCGAATTTATGGGCGACCCGTTCGTTTTGAGGTCCAAATAACGGATAGGTCAGTCGCTGTGGTAGTTCGGCCATGGGATGGTCGAGATGAACGACTAGAGTGAACTTATTCGGCGCACTGACGCCAAGTTTTCGCGCTGGAAGTTGACCATCGAGAATTTGCCGAGCATTGTGAATACCGACAAATAGATCCGCGTTGGGAGCTTTAGTCCGCGGTGATAGGGCCCGACGCCAGGAAAAGACAAAATCTTTAGCGGTAATGACGTCACCGTTACTCCAATAAGAGTCCTTCCATAACGTGAAGGTATAGGTTGTCTTGCGGGCGTTTATTTTTACCTTTTTGGCGAGTGCTAATTCAGCTTGGCCCTCACCAGTAGTCGAATAGAGTCCCTCAATTGTATTGTTTAACCGACCGAATTCAGCCATTTTATCCGTATCTAAGGTAGCTAATGGCCGGAATGTCGACAAATTCAGCACTTGTCGTTTCGTCATAACGCCTTTACTATCACTTTTTGAGGTGGTTTCCTGCGCCATCGTGCAGCCGGCTAGGCCACTGCAGATCACGGCTAATATAAAAAAGAATCCCCAACGTTTCACTTTACCACTCCGTTATTTAGCTTATTTCTTCCCTGATAATAGGGGACGCCAGCGACCGCGTCAAGCTTTACTTGTGGTCAATGATAGAATTCGCTAGAATAAGGAAAATACTTTGAGAAAAGAAGGACGACAACATGGAAAAGTGGTCGACAGCGACCATTCGCGAGTTCCGACAAACGCTACTGGCTTGGTACGATCGTGAAGGTCGGGATCTGCCGTGGCGACATGATCAAGACCCGTATCACGTCTGGGTAAGCGAAATTATGCTTCAGCAGACACAGGTTCAAACGGTGATTCCGTATTATCTAAACTTTATGGCGATGTTTCCGACGGTAGCTGATCTGGCCAAAGCACCAGAGGAACAACTGCTAAAGGCCTGGCAAGGGTTGGGGTACTATTCACGGGCCCGTAACCTTCAACGGGCGGCGCGGCAGTTAGTCGATGATTACCGGGGAGAATGGCCCCAAACGGCGGCTGAATTGCTAGATTTAACCGGTATCGGTCCGTATACAGCAGGCGCTATTGCCAGCATTGCGTTTGGTGAAGTCGTGCCGGCAGTGGATGGCAATGCCTTTCGGGTCTTTTCCCGATTATTACTGATTGATGCTGATATTGCTAAACCGCAAACGCGAAAGCTCTTTGAACAGGTGATTCAGCCGATCGTTGACCCACAACGTCCGGGCGCCTTTAATCAGGCGATTATGGATTTAGGATCAAGTTATATGACGGCTAAGAATTCTGACCCAGCGCATTCACCCGTGCGGGCATTCGATGCGTCGTATCGTGAAAATTGCGTGGCTGATTTTCCAGTAAAGACTAAGGCACCACGGCCACGACCGGTTCCTTATTATGGTTTGATTGTGACGTCACCCGCTGGGTATTTGATGGTGCAACGGGATGCAACACAAATGCTCACGGGGTACTGGACGTTTCCGCTGATTCAGCAAGCGGATTTACAAGACGCAACTGACCAGCAACCGGCGACGCTCCAGACTGATATAGCGCACCTGGAACAACGGTTTATGACCGACTATCAATTGCCCATCACACTGACACCCTTGAGCGGTCAACCGGTGAGTCATACCTATACGCATCAACGGTGGCAGGTCAAACTACTGGTCGCTGAATTGTCATCAGCAGCGGATTTGACGTTTTATCCTGGAAAATGGGTAGCGGCATCGACCATTAAGACGTTGCCCTTGCCTAAAGTTCAGGAGAAACTGATGACGCGGTACCAAAATCAGGGGCATCCGGCGGCTTTTAAGCAGAACTAGTTTGCCTGACCGTGGTTTTGCAGTATCATCAAGGTAAACGAGAATTCGAGGGGGGATTATCGTGCAAACGATTTTTGATGTGTTAAAGCACGTATCCATTAATCATCAAGAAGTAGAGAGCCCACAGGTAGTTGTGACGGATGAAGCTGGCAAGCCTAATGGCCTATTGACGGATCTATTGCATGACTTGATCAACAATGCCTTATTATTTGTGACGCTGGCTGACCTGGCCTCAGCCGATGAGCTGATTGCCCGTTTAGAGACGCACACACCACTCCCAGCCGATGTGCTGGCTGAGTACCAAAAAATCTTATCAGAGCCGTGTTATGGGCTTAATTTTGCGCCACAGAAGGGCAAAATTGAATTAATCGTCCATCGTTAGGAGGCGCGCAGGATGGCTGAGCTGATTGAAACGATGCCTGGTGCGAATACAGAGCCCCCGGTGTTGTTACTACAGGGAACGGGGGGGACTAATCAAGAAATGCTGGCTTTTGGCCGGCGATTAGCCCCGCAAAGTCCGTTAATCACAATTGCCGGGCGACAGGGTGAAGGCCAACAGCGACAATATTTTTCGCAAACGGCTGCGGGCCCCGTGGATGACCAACAAGTCCAAATGGAATCATTATGGTTGGGACAGACGGTGCAGCAAGTGTGCCAGTCACGACATTGGGATGCCACGCGATTAATTACAGTCGGTTACTCTAATGGTGCAGCAATGGCGGCTTACGGTCTCCAATCGGGGCACCTCCCGGGAAAAACAGCTGTGTTATTTCGACCTTTGTGGCTGACGGCGCCGCAACCACAGCACCGAACGGATTATCAAGTTTGGTTATCAGCAGGCAAACATGATCCACTGGTGACTGTCGCCACCGTCCAACGAGTTGCAGCGGCCTGTCAAAAAATTGGGGCAACCACGACCCTAGAAATGACGGGTGGGACACATCAGCTAACCCCGCAAGAAGTCTTGGCTGCACGGACTTGGCTAATGGTAAACGCTTTATAGGGTACGCTAAAATCATCTACTTTTTTAAAACTTTGTATTTGCTATTCTGCGAAATACCTGTTATCCTATGGTTAATGTATTTATGGTTCGGAAGTTTTAAAGGCTCGACGTTCTTTAAGAATGGCTCCTTTTTACCCCAGCTTTCAAATGCAAATATTATTGCGCTATGCGCATGGAGGTTTCATTCTTATGGAACAAGGTACTGTTAAATGGTTCAACGCTGATAAAGGTTACGGCTTCATCACTTTGGAAAACGGCTCAGACGTTTTCGTTCACTTCTCTGCTATCAACAGTGAAGGCTTCAAGACTCTTGAAGAAGGCCAACACGTATCCCTTGATGTAGAACAAGGCGACCGTGGCCCACAAGCTGCTAACGTATCAGTTGTTGACTAATTTTTAGTCCAACTTGAGTCGTTATAAAAACCCACCATCTTCGGATGGTGGGTTTTTTGTATGTCGTAGATTTTAATTAATGCTTAGTCGTTCGTTAAAAGTACAAGGTTGACCCTTAGTGTTTGTCAGGAAAGTCATTGGAGGAGAGGGAAAAAGTGACAAATACTATTTGGTTGTTTCAGAAGATAACCACCACTTAAAGGGATGGGTCAACCGGCAATACATCGTGTCTTATAACGAGGTATTAGGTAATTTTGGTGTCGACCAAGATTAGCGTAGTGGTAAATAATGGCAGCTTATTTATCACTTGAAAGATGAATTAGTTGTGTTCCGGCACCAGTCAGCTTATTATTAAGATAAATATTTAAGGTGGTGGCTGATGTGAGTGAACGAGTATTTAATCAAGCAACGTTAGCAAAGTATGATGGGCAACAGGGGCAACCCGCTTATGTAGCAGTGGACGGTGTTGTCTACGATGTTACGGGCGTGGAAGCTTGGGCTGGTGGCAAGCATCATGGTAATTTAGCTGGTCAAGAATTAACGGCAGTTATTGATGGGAAGTCACCCCATGGACGTAAAGTGCTGGCTAAGTTGCCGGTTGTCGGGAAATATGAAGCGTAATTGGATTATCGGAGGTCAGGGTAGATGCCTTGGCCTATTTTTGTGCAAAAGAAAAACGCCTAGCCGTGGCTAAGCGTTCACCAAAAGTTAACTTAATCGGCGATTAGATTCATCATGGAATTTATCACCGGTTGCCAGATGCTTGCTCTTTTTACGAAAGGCATCGCGATTATCTAAGTAAAGTTGACTCACACCCGCAATTAAAATAATCATTAAAATGGCAATGACTGCATACATAGCAATTCCCCCCGTTAACATTAGGTTACAGATATATTATCCTAATGTTACAAACAGATTGCAAGACGAATGCTCAAATTATTAGAAATTCTTGATAATTTTTGAGGGTTATTTAGAGCTGCTTTGATGAGTGACAGACTGAGATGCCTTAGACTCGGACGCTTTTTTGGCGGATTCTTTCTTTTGCTGGTGCTTTTTCTGTGCCTTGCGGACTTGATTGGAGACTTGGTTAGTCGGACTAACGGTCTTCTTGCCAGACAGGTTGGAGACGGGGTAGGCGATAAGCAGAACCACAGCGGCAATAATTAGATACTTAATATTTTGCTTACGTTCACCCAATGCCTGAGTGATTTGGAAAAAATAATAGATTAAACTAATGGCAGCAAAAAAGACGACAATTTCTGCGGCAATATGAACGATTCCCAAGGGAAACCCTCCTTTATGATAGTAGCTTAACTGTACTGGAAGCACTAAAGGGTGTCAACTGAACAATATCTGTGATTGACACGTTCTCACTGCTTCTCTATAATTAAAGAGTTCTTGGTCTTAGACCAGATGAGGTCGCAATAGCTCAGCTGGATAGAGCAACGGTCTTCTAAACCGTAGGTCGAGGGTTCGAATCTCTCTTGCGACATAAGGGTGGCGTTAGCAGTGATGCTGACGCCTTTTTTGTTGAATTTATGATTAGACGCATGCCAATTTCTGCCGTCTGCGGGCTGAGTATGCTACAGTAGAAAGGACAATTTTAACCAAAAAAGGAGTGTGTTAACGTGACCACGTTAGTCTTAGTATCGCACCCACACTTAGCAGATTCGACTAGTCAACAATTTTTAAAGGCTAGTATCAACAGTGATGAGGTACTGTGGGAACACATCGAGAGTCAAGCGACCATAGATATTGAAAAAGAACAGGCGCAGTTGCGTCAAGCGGACCGAATCATTTTACAATTCCCGTTATACTGGTATGCCGCACCGGCCGGATTGAAGCAGTGGGAAGATACGGTACTAACGCGGACCTTTGTGTACGGCGATCATCGTTATCCCTTGGCTGGTAAGGAACTCGGAATAGTCGTAACCACTGGAATGCCGGCCAAGGCGTTTCAACGCGGCGGGGCTGAGCAGATTACGTTAGATGCGGCCTTGGCACCGTTAGCCGCTGTAGCTAACCGGGCAAGGATGAAGTGGTTACCAACTTTTGCCATTCACCAGTTTGCTTACTTAGATGAACCAGCAAAGCTACAACTGGTTGTCGATTACCAGCGCTATCTGACGCAAACGCAACCGGATAGTTTGCAAAATAAGCAGGCGTGGTTTGCCCAACATTTACCAGCCATGATTGAACGGTTGCCGCTAGAACAGCAACAGGCTGGGCAACTGATTCTAACGGCATTTGAGCAGCAGCAAACGGACTTAGAAGCCCTTACAGACACCTTAGGTTTGATTAAGGAGCAAGAAGATGACTGAACAATCGCAATGGTTACGCGAACAGATTGAAGACTTAGCAGTGCGCCAGTCGCAATTCACCGATCGCGCTTTTTGGTTGGCACTCAGCCGGCTCGTTCAAGAGCAAGGTCGGCGTCAGGAACAATTGGAAGGGGAAATTGATGGGCGTACGTGGCGCCCCGATCGCTGGTAGAATTAGACTTAGTTGAACTTATTGATAAAAGTATCAAAAGTGGCGGCCGTTATCTTCGACCGCCACTTTTAGCAGATAATTTAATGTTGTTTAACCGAAGCCTTACTAGAAATTGCGTTTCTGGGCAGCCCAGTGATTAATGGGACCAAATTTATGACCAACTTCGATGGGCTGACCAATGGCGGTGTTGACAAATTGTTTCGCAATTTCAATTGCGCGCTTCATGGGCGTGCCCTTGGCAAGCTCGGCCGTAATGCAGGCAGATAAGGAGTCTCCCGTCCCGTTGACTCGGTCGGTTGGGTGATAAGGTTCGCTCAGCCAAAAATCTTCGCCGGTTTCTAGCAAAATGTAATCACGAACTGTGGTCTGATTGGTTTGGTTGTGACGGCCTTTGGCAACAATATTTTTGGCCCCCATTTTCTGCATTTTTTTAGCAGCCACCATCATATCTTGATCGGAATGAATCGACATTTCGGCAATCTTTTGTACTTCATAGAAGTTGGGGGTGAGTACCGTTGCGAGGGGGAGCAGCTCTTGGCGAAGTGTGGTAAAGGCACTTTCTTCTAGCAGTTGGTTGCCATGCTTGGTCATGATCACGGGATCAACGACTAGGGGACCAAAGTCGGCCGCCCGATAGTTTTTGACAACGGTTTTAATTAGCGTCGAGTCGGCCAACATGCCAGTCTTGGCCGCCCGAATGTGATAATCAGTCGCTAGGTCAGCAAATTCTTGGTCGATGAAGTCGCTGGGCATGGCGACGCTGGCGTGAATGCCGTAAGAGTTACCAGCGACACAGGCGGTAATGACTGATGTACCGTAGACTTGCCGTGCAAAGAAGGTGTGCAAATCGGCTTGCATGCCAGCACTACCATCGCTATCAGAACCCGCGATGGTGAGCGCTTGAGGATATTCGTTTGTCATGAGTAAAGGGCCTCCCAGATAAAATTTAGATAGCCTCAGCATAGCATAGGTCTCATAAAAAGTGTTGATGGAGCGAGTACAAAGATATTTATGATGGCAGTTAGGGAACTTTATCAGGCCACCATAACCACGTTAATTGAACCGGTCAATTTACCAGAACCTGTCTAATCGTGGTATAGTCGCTAGTAAAGAGACTGGGGGGAGCAACGTGAAAGCAGGCTGGGCGGTAATTGGGTGGAGTATCTTCGGTGGTGTGGCAAGTTGGGTGGCGTTAGTCGGGTGTCTTGACCAAATTTATCGGGTCATTCCGTCTGAACCGTTGACTTTAGCGTTCGGATTGGGCTTAACTGTGATAAGCTTAGTAGGGATCGTTCATTCAGCGCGGCGGGGACCCTGGTGGTGTCTGGTACCGGCGACGGTGGCGGCAATAGCCGTCATTGCTGGCGTGATCACCGACAGCACTCTGTTGTTACTGGGACTAACGATACCAGGATTTTATTCTTAGTGAAGCTTACAGGAGGTAGGTTAACGCGCATGTTAATTCAACAAGGGCTCATTGAAAATGCAACGCAGCCACAGGATATTCGGATTGAAGATGGCAAATTTACGGCGATTGCCGATCATTTAACGCCGCAAGATCATGAACAGGTGATCGATGCAACGGGTAAATTGATTTTGCCACCATTCGTTGATCCGCACGTCCATTTAGATAGTACCATGACGGCAGGGGACCCAGAATGGAACCAGTCCGGGACATTATTTGATGGTATTCGGATTTGGTCAGAACGTAAGAAGACGTTGAGTATTGAAGACGTTAAGACTCGCGCACGCCAAGCATTGGAGCTACAAGCTTCTCATGGGGTTCAGTTTGTTCGGTCACATGTTGATGTGACCGACCCCAACTTGACAGCCTTGAAGGCTTTAATCGAGGTTCGTGATGAGGTTAAAGATTTTATCGAACTTCAGTTAGTGGCTTTCCCGCAAGAGGGAATTTTATCATTTCCACATGGTAGGGAATTGATGGAGCAGGCTGCGAAACTCGGCGTTGATGTGATTGGCGCCATTCCGCATTTTGAGTTTACGCGAGAGTACAGTGTAGCGTCCCTACATTTTGCGGTTGAATTGGCGCAAAAGTATGGCAAATTAGTCGATGCCCACTGTGATGAAATTGATGATCCAGCCTCACGGGGCTTGGAAACATTGGCGACTTTGGCCTTGGAAACGGGACTAGGCGATCAAGTGACTGCCAGTCATACCACTGCCATGGGGTCTTACAACAACGCCTACGCTTACAAGCTGATGCGGTTGTTGCAAATGTCTCACATCAATATGATTTCTAATCCGTTGATTAACACGCATTTGGGTGGTCGGTTTGATACGTATCCTAAGCGTCGGGGCTTAACGCGGGTTAAGGAATTGAATGAGGCCGGCGTCAATGTGGCCTTTGGTGAGGACGATATTAAGGACCCTTGGTACCCAATGGGTGATGGTAATATGCTGGATGCCTTACACATGGGGATTCACGTGACACAGATGATGGGTTATGATGATATCTTAAATTCCTATCAATTCGTGACCACTCACGGTGCCAAGGCCATGCACGTGACGGACCATTATGGTTTAACGGTCGGCAAGCCCGCCAACTTAGTTGTGATGAACAATGACAACTTCTACAATGCCTTAAACCAACGGTCAGAAGTGCTTTATTCCATTCATCAGGGTCGAGTAATCGTCAATACTGATCCCAAGCAAGTGCACTTACATTTGAATTAATCATAAAAATGAGTCAGAGATTATAATCTCTGGCTCATTATTTTTAACTCTTCTTTTTAGCGTGCTTGACCTTCTTGACGGCCGTTACACTAACCGGCTTAGCCGCAGCAACTGGCTTTTTGTGTTCATGATGCTGGGTTCGTAGTTGTTCTTTTAAAACATCAATCTCGGCCATATGTTCGGTTTTCCATTCCTGATAGGTACTGGTTGAATCAGTATCGTTGGGTTTTAACCCAGTGTTCAACCAAAAACAGGCCTCAGAAAGACTGGGAAAGTTATGAATCCACAGCGTCTGGCCGTTGTCAGAATCAAAGGCAACGTAGGAGCGGAAATGCTTCTTCAAGAACGTATGGCGACGAATCTTAAAGGCCTCACGCTTACGGGTTAGCCGATAGTCTGGTAAGATGTACTGACCGGAACTGGCTAGTTGCGGAAAACGTTCGTCGCGTTGGTCGCGCTGGTCCTTTAGCATGGCCCGGGCTTGATCGACGGTTATGATGGTTGCTTGAATCGGATTCTTCATGAAAAACCCCCTCTAAAAATTGAAAAAAATGGTCATAATGATGTTTTCCGGTCAATAATCCACACCTTCTAGGTTAGCATAATCGAAAAGTTATGGAAACAATTTACCCCTTGAAATGGCAGAATTTCTAGATAATTTAATTTTTTTGAAAAAACTGGGAGACTCAGTGACGCGATTGGCATCGAGTTCATAAAATGTGTAATGAAAAATGGGCCAGTATTAACTTTAAAATATGGTAAACTAATTTAGATTAAGTTGAAAGCAGGGGTATAAGTGGCACAAAAATACTATGCAGTCAGAAAAGGAAAGAAGCCAGGAATCTATCGGACTTGGCCGGAAACCCAACGTCAAGTTAGTGGTTTTTCTGGCGCCCAATATAAGAGCTTTACCACCCAAGCCGAGGCAGAGGCCTTCATGAACGGGCAGAGTACGACTCAGCGTTCCAAGCCAGCCCAGTCAGTCGGTGCAACGACTACTGTGACAGCGGCAACGATTACAGTCTATACCGATGGTGGTTCCCGGAATACGGGAAACGTGGCTGGCGGTCACGTGAAAACCGGAGATAAGGCCGCTTGGGCTTACCGCATTGAACTACCCGACCAAGTAGTGACGGGATCTGCTGGTGAATTTGGGGCTAGCAATAACCGAATGGAAATTATGGCCTTTCGCAATGCCTTACAGCGGCTAGTTGCATTAGAAAAGACACAGGAATCAATTCAATTTATTTTAGATTCACGGTACGTCCTCAATGCGGTCACACAGGGCTGGTTGGCTGGTTGGAAACGGCGTGGCTGGCGGCGGAGTGCGGGACCATTAGCTAATGCAGAGTTGTGGCAAGACGTTGATCGACTGCTCCCCCAGTTTTCACAGTTAAGTTACCAATGGACTAAGGGGCACGCTACGAATCAAGGTAATGTCTTTGTCGATCATTTATTGAACCAGACGATGGACCAAATGACGGTTGACGAACCAACGGGAAAGTCGGCGGCCGGCCGTCATCAATACTCGGATCAGTCAGTTGCAGACATTGCCCGGAGCTTGCAAGATCTACCACTTGACGATAATTAAGGGTATAATAGCGACTAGAGATTAAATGCGGTGTTGTCTCGTGGGGGTACTGATTCAACTTTTAGAGAATCAGGCGAGTTTCAAAAATTTAGTATGCGAATGGGGTACCAACGATGCAAGCAAAGTTAATTCCATATTTGGAATTTGAAAATGCCAAAGAGGCGATCGTGTATTATCAGTCCGTCTTTGGTGCAACCGATGTTTACCGTGTTAGCCCAACCGCGGCTGAAGCGGAACGGTTTGGCCTAGAACCCACGGTAGATTTAGAAAAGATGACAATGCGCGGCGGTTTTCGGATCATGGGATTGGATATTCAATGTGCCGACGCCTTAATGGGGCAACCCACATCTTCGACACTAATCTCACTGATGCTGGCGGTGGATGAGAATGACAGCGACAGCGTTAAGGCATTGGCCGCGCTCTATCAAAGGCTAGTCAAATCAGATGTGAAGGTTATTAGCCCCTTTACTGGGCAAACAGTTGGGGGCAAGATGGGGCAAATCGTGGACGCTTACGGGATTACGTGGATTTTACGTGAACAACCCATGACGCCACCGCTGGAAACGGCAACTATTACCAATCAGATTAATTAGGGATGTTGTGACGGGCTTGTTCCGTCACTTTTTTTGTCCACAAAAGCAAAGTGGTATGATGATTACAGAGGAGTGATTGATAAATGACAACAGAACGGGAAAAAATGACGGCTGGGCAACCATATAATCAATTTGATCCAGAACTGATCAACCGGCGCGTCTTGGCCCGAAAAACGTTGCAAACGGCTAATCAACTGGCAGATAACGATGCTCGTATGGCGGCTTACCGTCAATTATTACCAGATGTTGGTCCAGATTTCTTTGTGGAGGCCAGTTTTACGTTTGATTACGGCTGGAATATTCACATCGGTGATCATTTTTATGGTAATTACGATATGACGTTCTTGGATACTTGTCCGATTACGATTGGTAGTCACTGTTACTTTGGCCCCAACATTGGCTTATATACGCCAGTTCACCCTTTGAACGCGATGGCCCGCAATGCGGATGTCGAAATGGGTGCCCCAATCACAATTGGGGATAATGCTTGGCTAGGGGGTCGCGTGACCATTTTACCTGGCGTGACGTTAGGGAACAACGTGGTTGTAGGCGCTGGTTCGGTTGTAACGAAGTCCTTTGGGGATAATGTGGTGATTGCGGGTAATCCAGCTCGAGTGATTAAAGAAATTGATAACAGTGAAATGGGTAACGCACAAGCACGTCAGCAATGGCCGGATCAATTGGGTCATTAACTTGGCAATGGTCATTTAAAAAGTTGCGATTAGTGATGAATAATTTGACTTGAAACTGGACGTTCTGCGGGAAATGACAAATTCTCATTGAATTCTTAGATTCCTATGATAACTGGCTATGTAACCGGTTTATTTTCAATAGAAAAAACTTATCCATGAGCAAGATTTTACTAATTGATGAGCCTGCGTATAATAAGACATGGATATCGCTTTAAAAGATTTCGCAGGCAATTTGTATTTAACGGTAATGCGCTGTACAGGTGGCTCGGCTAACGACCCTGGAACTGCGCTTTTTTTGTACCGTCTGCGCCGCGATTCATCCGCTGAAAGTTTGACTTTCAGGAAACAAATGAGGAGGATTATTTATTTTAGCGCGTAAAAATATTGATAAGTTAGTATTCGTGCCAACCATCGTGTTATTTATTCTCGCGTCAGCTATCTTTATTTTTGGTGGTAGTCAATTACAGACCACTTTGAGTTCATTACTGAACTGGATCGATACGAACATGTCGTGGGCTTATCTGATGGTGTACGTCGTCAACTTTTTATTTTTTATGTATTTGGCATTTGGTAAGTTTGGTAAAGTGAAATTGGGCGATCCCGATGACAAGCCCCACTACAGTAACTTTCAGTGGGGAAGCATGGTGTTCGCCACGGCGATTGATGCCAGTATCTTGATGCTGTCGATTGTTGATCCGTTGCGATATGTGCAGCACCCCGCTTTTGGCGCCAAGCCATTTTCGAGTGCGGCGTATAGCTCTGCTCACATGTTGGGCCAATTTAATTGGGGGCCGATGGCGTGGATGATGTTTGCGCCAGCAACCATTGCGATTGCCTATGTGTTATATGTGAAGCATGGGAAGGTTCAACGTGTCAGTGCGGCAATTACTAGTCTGCAAGGCGATAGCAAAGGAAAAGTTGTGGCACGCCATGTCATTGACTTCCTCGTGGTCTTTGGGATCATGGGCGGGATTGGCTCATCTGTCGGAATGGAAATTCCGATTATCTCTAAGGTGCTAAGCCGACTTACCGGTGTTCAAGATAATTTAATGCTAAAGATTGAACTCTTCGTGATTCTCTTTATTTTATTTGCAGTCACAGTATTCCATGGCTTAAACGGTGGAATTAACCGGCTAAGCTCTGCCCATATTTGGACTGCACTGGGCTTATTAGCCATTATCTTGGTCTTAGGACCCACTATTTATATTTTAAATTCAGAAACGAATAGCTTGGGCTTGATGGCTCAAAAGTTTGTTTCAATGTCAACGAACACCTTGCCTAATGGTGGCGGCGGGAGTACTGCCCAACAAGAAACCATCTTTTATTGGGGCTGGTGGTTGTCATACATGCCAGTTATGGGATTGTTCATCGCCCGAATTTCTAAAGGGCGGACCATCCGTCAGGTTTTAGTAGGAATGTTAACTTACGGAGCTTTGGGCTGCATGAGTTTTTATGCCATCTTTGGTGGCTACTCACTGTGGTTACAACGGACAGGTGCCGTCAACCTGGTACATATCTTAAATACACAGGGCCAAGCTGCCGTTGTGGCAACAGTCATTGCGACCTTGCCATTTAAGATGATTATCTTAGCCTTGTATTGTATCTCTTGCTTTATTTTCTTGGCTACAACCATTTCATCTTCAGCGTTCATTGTTTCTTCCTTCACCAGCTTACATTTGGATGACGGGCAAGAACCAAGTCGTTGGAATCGAATGATTTGGGTGGTTGTGTTCATCTTCTTCTCCTTCGGTATTGTGATGGTCGGTGGCTTCAAGACAGTCCAGACGGTTTCAACGATTGCGGGCTTCCCACTCATGGTAGTCTGCTTACTGTTACTACATTCCATCTGGCACATGTTAGCGGCAAAGCCCAAGCCAGTACCAGTGGTGGTTCCTCAACCGGTGGTTATTCGCCGGATTACAGTTGAATTACCCCGGGCAGTGCGTGGACCGATGATTTTATCACCCGACCATGCTAATTAATCATGAATCGCGGTAAAAAAAGGCCGGTTTAACCGGCCTTTTGTGTCCCAATTTTCAAATGAGATATGATACAATTAAGCCGAATCATCCAGATGGAGGGAATTTAATTTATGGCAGATGAAAGTGATAGTCCATTAGTCTTTCGCCGGATTTTGATTACGATTGATGAAGACGACCGACCGTCAACCAGCCGGGCATTCCGGTTTGCTTTGACGTTGGCGCATGATTACCAGGCCCACTTGGGTATTGCGTCAGTTTTAGAAAGTAATGATATTAGTATTTATGAATCATTGATGCCGGCTAAGTTAAATGAAAAGCGGGAGCATCTCAAAACAATTGTCCAAGAATATGCGGCGAAGGCCGAGGCATTTGGGGTTGAGCATGTTCGACCAATCATTGCTGAGGGCGGCGATGTGGATGATGTGATCTTGCAAAAGATTGTCCCAGATTTCCAACCAGATTTGATTGTGTGTGGTGCTGACGTGGACTTTGCGAGTCATGGTCATCCAGGTGCCATTGGCTTGCGGTTGACTAAAAAGGCCGACGTTTCGGTCATTGTCATTCGTTAGGGTTGCAAAAAGTGGCTCCGCGAAATCTAAATGGATTTCACGGAGCCTTTTTGATGCGACCAACTCGTTTGGTCAGTGGGTCATTTGGTGTATAATGTAAGCTAAATGAAACGCTTTCAAAAGGAGGAGACGTCGATGAAACAGCCAGTCGTTCAGGGTTTTCTATTCGATTTACATGGGGTTATTGCTGACTCTTGGCAATATCATTTAGCCTCATGGCGAGCAATTGCTGATGAGTTGCATATCCCGTGGACCGACCATTTGACAGCGGTCCTACCCGGAATGAGTCGGGCGGATTCGCTAGAGACCATCTTGGCAGCGGGAAAGCAACAGACGGCATTTACGGTGGCACAGCGTCAGTCACTGACCGATCATGAGAATGCTTTGTACAAACAGTACGTGGCTGAGCTGACACCAGCTAACCGCTTGCCGGGTGTGACCGCTTTTTTGGATGAAATTGTGGCTGCTGGGTATCCGATGGCGTTAGCGTCCGCCTCCACGAATGCGCCAGCAGAGATTGCCCACCTCGGCTTAACGGATTATTTCACGCACATTGTTCCGGCGGGGAGTCTTAAAGCCAGTAAGCCAGCGCCGGATGTTTACCTTGCGGCCGCCGGTCTCTTAGGATTGCCGCCTGAACGGTGTGTGGCCTTTGAAGATACCGTGACGGGAGTTCAAGCCGCACGGGCAGCGGGGTGCTTAACGATTGGAATCAATTCGCAGCCACTTCCAGGCGTCACCGCACAGCTGACGAGTACTCAGGAGCTTAGTCTTGTAACCGTTCGGCGGGTACTTTCCCAGCCAATTGGGTCTTCAAAAAGTCTTTAAGCACAATTGCTTGGTTATGAGTCTCGTCCTTGGCCCCAAAGAGAAGGATGACGTCTTGTTTGGCGACTTGGGTTGCGATGACCTTCAAGAAATCCGGAAGTGCTGGGTTAGCTTGTAACTCAGCGCGATACTTGGTCTGAAATGCGGCAAACCTTTCGGGGTCGTGATTAAACCATTTCCGTAGGTCGGTGCTCGGACCAATCGCTTTCTCCCAAGTATCAAGTTGGGCATTAACTTTTGAGATGCCCCGTGGCCATAATCGATCAACTAGCACGCGAAATCCAGTTAAGTCAGCAGGTTTCGTGTAGATTCGTTCACACTTAATTGCCATTTAAAATCATCTCCATACGGTTAGTGTACCATAGTCTAAAAGAAAGCGAGCGACTGCGACAATGTCTTTATTAGCCGATTTTTTTACCGGGCGGCCCACTGAACAAATTACACAAGAGTTGTTGGGGCATGAATTAATTTATCAAACACCAGCTGGAATCATGAGCGGCTGGATTGTAGAAGCAGAAGCTTATTTGGGAGAACAGGATACCGCGGCGCATGCGTTTAATGGCCGGTATACGGCCGCAAATGCGGCACTGTACGATGATCCTGGGACCATCTACATTTATGTCTTACGGGGCTATTACATGTTAGATGTGGCAACCCAAGCGAATGGTATTCCCCAAGGAATCTTAATTCGGGGGATTGAACCGAACCGCGGGATTGAGTTGATGCAGACCCACCGAGATAAACCGTTACCTGATCTGACCAATGGGCCGGGAAAATTAACGGCGGCCTTAGGTTTACAATCTAAAGCGTTGAATCGGACACCGTTGGGTGCACAGAATCTAACGATTACGCCAACGGTTACGCGGCACCCACGTCAGGTTATGGCTACCTCACGAGTAGGGGTCAGTGCTGGGAGTTGGCAGGACAAGCCACTCCGTTATACTGTTGCGGGGAATCCGTTTGTTTCTGATAGTCGGAAACGGGATTGGGATCGAGAAAATCATGGCTGGCAAATGCCCCATTAGTCTCACGAAATTTGTTATAATAGGCCGATAATGTTTAAGGGATGGCTGACTTCATGAATATTGATATTTTCATTGAAACGCGTAAACGGCTTCACCTATCACAAAACCAATTAGCTACTGGAATCTGTACGCAGGCAACGCTAAGTAAGTTTGAGCGTAACGGCAAGGTGCCATCACTCAAAATTTTACTGCAACTATGTGATCGTTTGGAATTGACGCTCAATGACCTATTTCCGTTGAATCATGATGAAGATTCGGTGCGGTCGCGGACGCTAGAGGAAGCCGAGTTTCAGCTACTGGTTGAGGAGTACGATCAGGTAAGAGCCAACTTGGCCAAATTGGGTGATCCCACGAAGGGAACCTCGACATTTCAACTCCGTTTTTACTTTATCCGAGGATATGTGACCGCATTGAGTGGCGGCACTATTGCGGATGCGCTCTACGATTTTTCCCAAATTTTAAATCGCTTGGACGAAGGTCATCATTCAATGTACACGCTGCTGGCTTATACGGGAATGGGACTGGCCTACAGTCAAGAAGGGGATCTGGATGCAGCGACCTTTTACTTTAATAAGGGCGCTAGCCAAATTCACCAGACCACTTTTAAAAACCGCCACAATATCTGGCGAACGCTGAACATTATCTATTACACTGGCCAGTTCCTTGGCGAAACGGGTGAGGTGGCACGTAGTAACGATCTACTTAGCTATGGCGTCGAAATCTGTAAGGACTACCATGTGACGTATTATTTGGCACGGATTTTGTATCAACGAGCGCGCAATTATCGGCAGACCAATGGCGCAACTGCCCAGATTACGCAAGACATTCAGGATGCGGCGGCGTTCGCTCGTTTGAACCGCAACACAAAACTACTAGCCCAGATTGCGGCTTTCAATGCGGGGGCATAGGTAACGGCTAATGAAATCGTCTGTCCCACTAGGTTAGGGCGGCTAAAGCAATTACTTTTTAGTCTCAATTGTCCGCCCTTTGGTCGCGGAAAATGGGCTGGAACGTACCGGACACGACTTTAAGCCAAGTAACTCGCTTGTCTTAAAGCTCGGTCTTATCCTAAGCGCGCTAAAAACGCGCGCCAAGGATAACGACGGTACTGAGCCCATTTGTCGCTTCCCGCCGGGCTACTGTGGTGTGTGGCGTGGTCGATCGCGTTGGTTAACCTTTAAACCCGATTAGAATAATTCCATTTTTTATTTTAGCTTCTTTAATCGCACTGTTTGTGAACATTGATATTTTCGTGTTGGTCATTACTCGTGGCTATAGCTGATTTCAACCAGTCGTGCCGACAGCGACGTTTGACAGGCGTCAGTGAGGAGCCACATGACCCACAGCAGATGCAACTAATGAAAACAGCGATATCAGAAAAATTCTGATGTCGCTGTTTTCATTAGAAGTAAGTTTAATATGGTTTTCGTCCCCAGTGGACGGCCGCGGCTCCCAGATTAAATAAGTCGTAATGAACTTGAGTTAAACCAGCAGCCGTGAATAACCGGCTGAGTTCTTTTGCGGAAACGAAGTGGTGCGTGGATGATTGCAGGTAATTATAGGCTTGGTAGTGGTGGGCTAGCCGACCCATTAAAGGAACGACATGGCCAAAGTAAACCTGCCAACCGGCGTGGACCAGTGGATTAGTTGGTTGGGAGGTTTCAAGGCAAACCACCTGACCACCGGGCTTCACCACGCGTGCCATTTCTCGTAGCACCTGAGTGGCATCAGGAACGTTGCGCAAGCCGAAGCCAATCGTGACCACATTGAAATAATTATCAGGGTAGGGTAACTGCATGGCGTCTCCCTGGCGTAAGGTAATCCGATCGTCAAGCTGGGCTTGGCGAACCTTAGTGGTAGCATGTTGTAGCATCACACCACTAAAGTCGAGCCCCACAACGTGTCCAGCCGGGCCAACGGCTTGGGCCAAAGCAATGGTCCAGTCACCGGTACCACAACACACGTCTAAGGCAAAATCACCAGCATGTAACGTCATAGCCTGCATTACCCGCTGACGCCACCAATGGTGGGTACCGAGACTAATGACACTATTCATTTGGTCATATTGTGGTGCGATGTGATCAAAAATATCCTGTACCCGATCTTCGGGCGTGTGGTTGGTCAATGGCATGGTCGGCGCTCCTTTTTACGACAGTAGGTAGTCTTTATCGAATTCAGGATCTTGTGAAGTCAAAATCTTAGGACCATCGTCCGTGATGACGAGCGTGTGTTCATACTGGGCAGATAAGGAGCCATCGGCCGTGGCATAGTAGTTCCAAGACTTATCAGCGACTTCTTTGGTGATGATTTCCCAAGTTCCCAAGTTAATCATGGGTTCGATGGTGATGGTCATACCGGCGCGTAAACGCAAGCCGTGGCCAGCTTCTCCATAATTAGGGACGTTAGGCTGTTCGTGCATGGTTGGTTGAATACCATGACCAATCAGCTCCCGGACGTCACCCATGTGTTCTTGACCTTCTGTGTAGGCCTGAATGGCATGACCAATATCACCGATACGGTTACCAACCACCGCTTGGTCAATCCCCAGATAAAGGGCTTTTTTGGTGACGTCCATTAAATGCTTTGCTTCGGGGCTGATATCGCCGACCGCGTAGGTCCAACATGAGTCACTTTCAAACCCGTCTAAGTTGACCGTCATATCGACTTTAACGATATCGCCATTCTTTAAGATTAGTTCCTTACGAGGAATGGCGTGGGCGACTTCGTCGTTAACGCTGACGCAGGTGGCATATTTGTAGCCTTCAAAGCCCTTTTCTGAAGGGGTTGCCCCGTGTTCTTCAATGTATTTGTTCGCGAAGCGTTCGATTTCCCAACTTGAGATACCGGGTTTAATAATGTCTCGTAAACCCTTGTGAACACCGGCTAAGACAGCGCCTGAGGCTGCCATTTTTTCAATTTCACGTGCTGATTTAATGGTTATCAACGTGTTACCTCCTCAAAAATTTTGACTAGTTCTAATGTACACCAATTCTGCTCTTTCGGCGAATAGATGTGGTTAAATCTTAAAAGTAAAAAACGGACCGCGGCAAGCTGCCTGGGCCCGTTGACGATTTAAGCTTTTAAACTGGTGATCTTTCCCGCATTAACCTGCTCTAAGACGCGTTTGGCTTCGGTGATGCGCGCATCGCATAAGAAATGCATGGCGTTATCCTTCTCATTTTCCGCGCGATCCATTTGTTCGGTTAAAAAGCTAATTTCATCGGTTAAGTAGCTGACTAAGTCCATGATCTATCCTCGATTCCTAACGGTGTATTCGTTAACTAGGTTCATTGTACCAAAGATTAAACCAGAAGTAACCGGATTATGTCATTGTGCTTGCGGGATGGTTTACAGGCCAAGAAAAATGGACTAAACTAAACTCTAGTTAAGAATATTTCTAAAGTGGCATAAGGGAGTGGGTTGTGATGGAAGAAGCAGTTGATTTACAAGGGCGGCCGTATAGCCACCTAGCCTTTATTTGGACGTTACTGGCGGGAACCTTTACCATGTCGATTAGTCAATCATCACTGTCAACGGCATACCCAACGTTGATGCAGTATTTTAATATTCCAGCATCTACGGTGCAGTGGCTGACGACTGGCTTTATGTTAGTCATGGTGGTCATGATGCCCGTTAGTCCGTGGCTCTTAAATAACATTCAGTTTCCCATTTTATTTGTTAGTGTTTTGGCCTTATTCGATGTGGGGACCTTTATTATTTACCTAGCCACCAGTTTTCCCTTGATGATGGTCGGGCGGGTGATGGAAGCCATGGCCGTGGGAATCATGTTTCCGTCCTATCAAACGGTCATGTTGCGCATCACTCCAGAAACCCAGCGGGGGAGTGTTATGGGCATGGCAGGTCTAGTCATGGGGTCCGCATTAGCCGTGGGGCCGATTATCTCCGGCATTGTGTTGAAGTACACCAGTTGGCAAGGGTTATTCGTGGTCTTTATGTTAGTTGTTACGGTGGTCTTTCTAGTGGCCCTCAAGACGATTAAGAATGTGATGCCCCAACACAAGGCCCATTTAGACTACTGGTCGGTTCTAAGTAGCGTCGGGTTTATCGGGTTGTTGTATGTGGTAAACCAAATTGGTAAAACGGCTGTCAATTGGGGCTGGATGAGCGGCCTACTTATCGTCAGTTTATTGGCGGTGGCGTACTTTGTTTGGCGACAATTTCACGTGGCAACGCCGCTATTGGATTTACGGGTGCTCAAGACCGTTAACTTTGATCTTGCCGTATTACTGACGGGAACGTCTTATATTGCGTTAATTGTGGTGACAATCATTTTCCCATTGTATTATCAAGAGGTTTTGGGAATTTCGCCATTTGCTTCGGGGATGGCCTTAGTTCCTGGGGCCGTGGTTTTGAGCTTGCTGAATCCCTTAACTGGCAAGTTAGCCGATCGCATTGGGTTTAAGGCGACCATGCTAACCGGGATGACCATGATTGTCTTGGGGTGGTTATGGTTAGTCTTAGTCGGTGGGCGGCAATCACTGGTTGCCATGATGGTGATTGCGGCATTAATTGAAGGGGGCAATGCCTTCGTGATGATGCCAGCAGTGACGCTAGGCGCCAACTCGCTACCAGATCAGTTAATCTCACATGGAACCGCAGTGATTACCACTGTGCGACAAATTTTAGGGTCAACTGGTGTGGCGGTGGCAACGCTTGTTTTGGCACTGGTCACCAGTAGTCATTTGCCGAGAATGTCGCGAACGGCAGCGAGTCTGGCTGGGTATCAGGCGGTTTTCCTGACATTCTTGGCGGTCGCCGTAGTTGGTTGGATTTTTGCCGCCATGTTGCGTGATGGTCGTCAGTCGACCAAGTCATAAGTTGTCAAAAAAAGCTAGGTTCAACCACTTTTTGGTTGAACCTAGCTTTTATTTTTTCTAACTGAGAGTTATCGTACCACTTCAAAGACCTCACAGAAGCAGGGAATTTGGTCGTTAAATGTTTGTCCAGCCACCTGGTATTCACGGGTGAAGAAGGCGCGATGCTCTTTGCGCCAAGTGTTTAACGTGCGATCGTCTTCGCCTTCATGGTAGGCGTGTTCCTGACTGACCTGGTCGAAAGGCACCGTTTCGGTGACCTTAGTTTGCGTGACACAGACCGGGTTTCCTTGCGCATCTAAGATGATATTGTATTCGCCAACGAACGGAAAGGGTTCATCGGCTTCATACAACTCGACTGCTGAAGTGGTTGCGGTTTTTTGTCCAATCTTGACGAGGTGCGCTAGCAAATCAGCGGTTGCGTCTGAACTGCCAAAAGCATAGGCGTCATAATGATCGGTGGTGATTTCTGGGTGATGGGCTTTAAAGTGTTGCCAATAGGTCTTTACGTCCATAGATGCCGCCTCCTTGATGACTTAGCGTTAGCTTACACCAGAGTGGCTTAACTGACAAGACGATTTAACAGCTCAACGTTATATGACTAATGCGTTTCAGCGAAACCGCGGCGACCACCGGGCTTAGGAATTTGATTTTGCATCATGACGCTGAAGCCGCCATCGATCACGAGACCAGTAGCGTTGATGTAACTTGAGCGGTCGCTAGCCAAGAAGAGAACGGCGTTGGCGATATCCGTTGTTGTGCCGATGCGTTTGCTAGCGGTCAAGGTCTTACGACCGTTTTCAACTTGTGGGTCGGCATAAAAGGCGGCCGACATTGGCGTCTTAACCAGACAAGGTTCTAAGACGTTGCTCCGAATGCCAAACATTCCCCATTCTGCTGCGACTTGCTTGGACAGCATATTGACCCCCGCTTTGCTGGTACTGTAAGCGCCGCTATAGGTTTCGGGGATATCGCTGGCAACGGTCGAGATATGGACGAAGGTTCCGTGTTTTTGGGTAATCATTAGCTTACCGAATTCATGGGTAACTAAGTAATAGCCGTTCAAATTAACGTCGAGTACCTGTTTCCATGTTGCGTAATCAAGGTTTTCTAGTGGATCGAATTTTAAAATGCCAGCGGTGTTGATGACGACATCCACATGACCAAATGTATCCTTGACCTGATCCACGGCATGTTGAACGCTGGTTTCTTTGGTGACATCGCAACTGACAGCCAACCCAGCAATGTGTTCTTCGTTAATCAATTGCGTGACCAGGTCGGCAACCTTAGCCTGATCCATATCAAGAGCTACCACGGTCGCTTGCTGGGCGGCCAAAGCCTGACAAATTTGGACGCCCATACCACCAACGGCTCCGGTAACAACACAGACCTTATCCTTTAATCCTAACCAATCTGACATCATAACACGCTCCTTTAAAAGATAGCAGCTTTAACGGGAGCCAACGGCATTGACTGTCCCGTCCACAACTTAAATGCGGCGGCTCCTTGATTGAGTAACATTCCTTGACCGTTAATAACATGCGCGACCCCGGCCTGTTGGGCGATTGTCATGAGTTTAGTCACACTGGGTGCGTAGACCGTATCAAAGACAGTCATGTTGGTATGAAACCAAGTGGGGTCAGTTACTAACGATTGATCGACTAATTTGCCCATCCCGAGGCCAGTGGCATCTGTATAAACATCACTAGTCGCGATAGCTGCTTGGAACTGGTCGCGATCCTCTAACGGATAGAAGGTTGCGTGACAGGCTGTTTGGTCATTAATGATTTGGACAATTTGCTGGGCGTTTTTAACCGAAGGGTCGTTAATGTTGAAGACGTTTAAGGTCTTCAAGCCGGAAAGGGCGGCTTGAATGGCGATGGGTGTTCCGGCCCCACCAACCCCGGCCAGCGTCATTGTTTTGCCAGTTAATTGGACGCCATCGTCCGCTAAAGCATCGACGAAACCAAGCCCGTCAGTGGTATAGCCGGTCAATTCGCCGTCGTGATTAACAATAGTATTGACTGCGCCAACCAATTCAGCCGTGTGGTCGAGGTGGTCAAGCAGGGGGATCACGGCCTGTTTATAGGGCATGGATACGCTGGCCCCCAACATGTTAAAGGCCCGAATGGCAGCAATAGCAGCGGGCAGTTGGGAATTGGCAACATCGAAGGCTAAAAAGCGGGCGTTAATCTTGGCCTGAGCAAAAGCTAAGTTGTGCATGGCGGGGGATTGTGAATGTCCCGCGGGGTGGGCGATTAGCCCGACTAATTTGGTATGACCATCAATTTCCATAAAATATTCCTCCTAACGATTAATCTGTCGCCGTTGTATGGCGACCGATGCCTTGGTGAATTAAGTATAAGTCAATTAAGATCCCGATAACTGCCACGCCAATTGCGACAAGGTAAGACCCATTATAGGCCTGGGTTTCAGCCGCCTGATTCATAGATAAGGTGGCAATCTGTGGACCAATCAAGGCACCAATGGCATAGCCGAAGAACATGATGCCGTAGTTCGTACCAGAAAATTTTTGACCGAATGTTTTCCCCGTTAAAGTGGGGAAAACCACCAGCACGCCGCCAAATGAGGCACCAAGAATAATCAGGAAAATGGTAAACATGGCAATGCTGGTAGCAAAACGTAACCCAGCCAGCCCGATGATCGTTAAGGTAAGAATCACCAGTAGGGTACGGGTTTCGCCGAGCTTATCCACAGCCCGACCCGTAATCATCCGGCCAAAGAAATTAGCTAGGGTATTGACGACGACAAAGTTAGCGGCCACGATGGGGGTCAGTTGCAGTTGAATCTGGGCGATTGATGATAGCGAGCCAATTAGCATGATTCCGGCCGTGCAGGCGATTGCGAAGAGAAGTAGTAGCAACCAAAAATTAAGTGAACCCATCATTTCCTTGGGTGATTTGCCAGTTGTGACGGGAGTTGCAGTCGTTGATGTCGGTGCTGTTGGTGAGGCCATCAGCCAGCCAACTAGCCAGATTAAGATCAGGTAGGCGGCACCAATCGGCATCAGGCCGTTGGCGCCCATCGTAGCACAGAGCCAAGCCCCCACTTTCGCTAAGACCAGCGGACCTAGCGAAGCGGCACCAAGTAATAGTCCGGAGATGGTGCCCCGTTTTTCTGGGAACCATTTGAGAGTCGTCAGTAATGCCGGGTTATAGAGCAGACCATTGCCGCTACCAGCGAGTAGCCCAATAGCAAAGTATAAAAACCAGATATTGTGGGCGAATGCGCCCAAGAACCAGCCGAGACCGAAGATAAAGCCACCAACGTACATCAACCGTTTCGGCGATGCATGGTCAATGACCCGACCGGAGATGATGCCAAAGGCCGCCATAAAGAATTGATAAAGGGTTAACGTCAGGGCAACTTGCGAGGCCGTGGCACGCGTTGCCTTGACCAATGTATCGGCAAAAACAGAGAAAGCAGCGGAGGCTGAACAACAAAAGATAATGATAAAAGCTGCGGTAAAGATGAGCCGCCGATGACCGGAGACTGTGGGGACATGAGTTGCTTCCATATGAAACACCGCCTAACTAGGGATAAGTGCAAAATTTAGAAAACGTTTTCTATGATTTTTATGATAGGCTGGAAGTTGAGAGAATACCAATACCGATTTTTAGTGGATCTATAGCGACCGACTATAGATTGTGAATAATAGAACGAGGAGGTCGTCATGAACTTAAATCAATTACGTTACTTTGAATGTGTGGGTCGATTGGAGAGCTATACGCGAGCAGCCCGGGAATTACACGTGAGTCAGCCCAGTCTGACAACGGCCATTCATAAGCTAGAAGCCGAACTCAAATTAACCTTATTTGTGAAGCAAGGTCGGCATATTGTGTTGACTAGCACAGGACAGCAACTGTTGTTGGTCGTTCAACAGAGCTTACAGACGTTAGATGATGGCGTAGCCCAGGTGATAGCGACCAATAGTCAGCAACCGATTAAGCTACGAGTTGGTTGTATTCCCACAGTTATTGGGACTTTTTTGCCCCAAGTTTTGCATGAATTTGAACAAGCTCATCCGCAGCAAGTGACTTTTGAACTACATAGTGTGACCACTGAACAAGTCCAGTCGGGACTAGCGGCTAAGACGTTTGATTTGGGGATTGCGGCCGCAGATACGCGCGAGGCAGGTATGCACTACCAGCCACTGCTTAAGCAACCCTTTATTGTTATTGTGGCGCCAACGCATCCGCTAGCGAATCGTCGTCAGTTAGATTTAGCTGACCTAACCGACTATCCCGTATTAACCTATTCACCAGAGCTATTAATTGGGCAAAAGGTTCAGCGGACATTACAACGGCAGGGCGTCGCTTCGCAGCTAAAACTACGGGCGGCTTATCCCGATGAACTCTCAATTGCGGGGATGGTGCAATCATCTCTGGCGGTGGGGCTGGTAGCAGATACCCTTTATTTAGCCGCGTTTGACCTGGTCAAAATTCCGGTGACGGTTCCCGAAGACTTACGGGTGATTTATGCGATGTATCGGGCGGCTAATCCGCAACATGCCGCACTTCAACAGCTCTTTCAGCTATTTAATTCGCGAACAACGACAGAAGACGCTTCCAACTGACGATGAATTACGCTAAAATGGCATATTAAGATAACGTGAAAGGGGTTTTTTCATGCCAACACCAGCAACAGTTGATTTAGCCGCGTTTTATGCCAATCCAGATCGGAGCGTTGCGGTTCTGAACTACAATGCCCGGTTTATTACCAGTATTTTTGATTTGGTTAACAGCGATGAGCTCGCGAGTTTCGTTCAGGTGTTCTTAGCCGATCAACGGACTAAGGTGCCAGCAGAAGCCGATGCAACCACAACCTTTAATCTGGCGACGCCCGCGGTTTACTTGGCGACGATTAAGGCTATCTTGACTGATCGCCCAGATGCTTACCAGCGGTTCCAACCAGTCGAGATTTTGGCTAGCATTGAAGACCTCTACTCGTATTACCGAACTTTCTTGCGAGTGGCAACGATGACGAGCCAACAAAATGACGTGATGGCGAGTGAATTTATGACCATTGACCAGCGTTTCAATGATTTGGTCATTCGGTTGTACCGAACAATTGAAGAAAAATTACAGGGGCATGCCAATCAGGTATATCGCCAGGTCAATGCGGGGTCGAGTGCTTGCATGCTACTCCAGCAAATTGCGTGGCCCGCACCAACCGAATATACAAGCTTACAGGATATTCCGTTCATTAGTCGCTTGATGCTGCGACCACCAATGATGGTGCACACGAAGAGTAATAAGCGAAAGGGACACTTCACGGCGTCAGCAACCAATCCGATCGCTAACTTCACGGGGAGTGCAACGGATTGGTACTGCTATCCGGCTATGATCGGTGAGAGCTTAGCTTATATTTATTTCCATCGGGATTATTTAGCGTCAGGGATTGCCTTAGCTAATCTATTCCAATTAGCGGATAGCCAAGCGGTTGCCGGCAAGAAGCCCGATTTGATTTTACTATTTGGTTCTCCCAGTGCCGCTGGGGATGAGCAACCAGAAAATGGGCATTACTTCTACGATGAAGCTAATGGTGTGTATGTGGGGCAAGTGCCGTACAATGACCAGACGACTTACTTCGGCTACATGAAGAAGATGTGCTTGACGTTGCACAATCTCCACATGATTGCGGAAAAACGCCTCCCAATTCATGGCTCAATGGTCAAGATTACCTTTACGAATGGACAAACCAAGACGGTGGTCTTCTTTGGTGACTCGGGGGCCGGTAAGTCAGAATCTATTGAGGCGCTTCAAGCGGTCGCTGATGATCAGATTGCTAATATTGAAACGATCTTCGATGACATGGGGAGCTTTACTTTGGCCGATGGACATCTGTATGCACAGGGGACTGAAACGGGGGCCTTTGTCCGTTTGGATGACCTCAGTAGTGAAGTGGCGTTCAACAACATGGACCGGGGTGTTTATATGAACCCTGAACAGAAGAATGCGCGGGTAATTATTCCGGCTAATACGTGGTCACGTGTGGTGGCCCACCATGAGATTGATATGTGGGTCTACGCCAATAACTATGATGATGCGGTTGGCGTGCAACGGTTCGCGGACCAAGTACTTGCCAAAGAGACGTTTATCGCTGGTAAACGTCGGGCTTTAGGCACCACGGACGAGGTGGGAATGAGTACCACTTTCTTTGCCAATCCATTTGGTCCAGTGCAAGAAGAAGCGGCTACGCGGCCAATTATCGATGCGGTCTTTGACCAGTTATTTGCTGACGATGTGTATATCGGTGAAATCTATACGCACTTGGGTAACGACAAATCACAAGAAAAACTCAACGCGTCAGCGCGGGCTTTACTGACAGAACTGTTGGCGTTGTAAGACAAGTGAAAAACCACGACACATTAGAAATTGGTGTGTCGTGGTTTTTGCTATGAGATTATTTTAAATTAGTCAGTAAGCGCTGAGCAACGGCTTTAGCTGAGAAGGGGTTCTGGCCTGTAATCAACTGGCCGTCTTGGATCGCAAATGATTTGTAGGCGCGCTTGTGAACGAAGTGCGCGCCGTGGTTCGTGGCGACAGTTTGGTTGAGAAAGGGCACCACTTTTTTCTTGCCCGCAAGGATTTCTTCGGCTGTGGTGAACCCGGTAATCCGGCGGTTAGCAATGAGGTAGTGACCGGGCCGATCTTGAATATTAAGTAATCCGGCGATTCCGTGACAAACGCTGGTGACAAAGCCACCTTGTTGAAGAATTGCGAGTGACAGCGTCTGGAGGTCAGTATTTTCAGGAAAATCCCACATCACGCCGTGGCCTCCGGTGTAGTAAATGGCGGCGTAATCACTGGCCTGCACGTCTTGTGGCCGTAGAGAATGGGTTAAGGCTCGTTGCTGAAAATCAGTACTTTCATAGAGGGTGAGACTGGCTTCATCGGTATAGCGCATGCTGCGTGGGTCTAAGGGAACGAAGCCACCATGAGGGCTGACATAGTCGACCTGGTATCCGGCAGCTTGAACTATTTCTACAAATTCGGTGGCTTCGCCTAACCACAAGCCGGTAGCATCGGTGGTGTGCGCATAGCGGGTAACGTTGGTTAAGACAATCAAGATCTTTTTCATAATTGATCGTTTTCCTCCATAACGGTGGTGACGTGGGTGAGCAGCGTTTGTAGTTGTTGGATACGCTTCGTGCGATGGGTGAGGTAGTAGTAATTTTTGGTGCCGTCTCGCCGGTAATCGATCAGGGCAACGTCCCGCAGTAGTTTAAGATGATGCGACACTGCTGGACGGGATAAACCCGTAACGTCGGTTAATTCACTGACCCGTAATCCCCGGTGAACCACTTGCTTGTCGAGCAAGGCGAGGATGATGGCTTGACGCTTCTGGTCGCCTAGCGCCACCAAAAAGTCACTGGATTTTTCAAATTCATGCTTTAATTTAGTTAAGTCGGACATCGATATTCATCTTCTTCGTTGATTATTTTAAACCATTAAACCACGATGGAATGTTACTGTCAACTCTGAAACTATAGAATTCATTCGTTGACAATTTTGAACCAATAGTTTACGATGCCATCATTATCGTTTAAAATAATAAACCGTTAGGAGCATAAAAATGACAGATAAAATGCGTGCTGCCGTCATTGACCACTACCACCAAGTTGACCCGGAGATTCGGTTGGTTCCCCAACCCGTAATCCACCCCCATGATGTTCTCGTTAAGATTAGGGCGGCCAGCGTTAATCCAATTGATACCAAAACGATGGCAGGAGACCTGCGATTACTACTCCGCTACCGGATGCCACTTATTTTGGGTAGTGACTTTGCTGGCGATGTGATTGCTGTGGGGCGTCAGGTGACTGCGTTTCAAGTGGGAGATGCGGTGTATGGTCGTCCGCAAAAGGACCGAATTGGAACGTTCGCAGACTATTTAGCGGTAGACACTGGTGACATTGCACTAATGCCGACTAATCTAAGTTATGAACAAGCAGCAGCCCTGCCACTAGTGGGTCTAACGAGCTACCAAGCCTTACATGATTTGATGGCTCTTCGTCCTGGGAAAAAGGTTCTCATTCAGGCTGGGTCTGGTGGTGTTGGGACTGTGGCCATCCAGTTAGCTAAGCAGTTGGGCGCGTATGTAGCAACCACGACAAGTGCCGCCAATACCGCGTTTGTCCAATCATTGGGAGCAGATGAAGTCATTGACTATCATCGTACAGATTTTGCAACGGTCCTCAAAGACTATGATGCCGTGTTTGATACGTTAGGTGGAAATACTTTAGAACGGGCTTTTCGAGTCGTCAAGCCGGGTGGGATTATCGTTAGCGTCAGTGGTCGTCCCAATGGTCGATTTGCTCAGACGTATGGTCTGCCATTGTGGAAACGAGGGGTGTTGCGGCTAGCAACGCGACGATTGGCCCAATTGGAAAAGGTCTCGGGCGTCAGCTACCGGTTCTTATTTATGCAGCCCAGTGGTCAACAGCTAGCCGAACTAACCACACTAGTTGAGCAGAACAAGCTGGTCCCCGTTATTGATCGGATCTATCCGTTAACGGAAATTGCGGCCGCCCTGACTTACTCACGTTCGGGTAAAGCACATGGCAAGATTATTGTGACCATGACAGAATAAAAAGAGCGGGTAGACAACTTAACTGTCTATCCGTTCTTTACTGTCGAGATTTTTGATAATTGCGATTGATTCCTAGTTAAATTGTTCTAACAAGGCCGTCATAAATGCTGGTGCGTCGCCAACATAGCCGTAGTCGGCGACGTCAAAGATCGGGGCGTGTTCATCGGCATTGACTGCGACGATGGTCTGTGCCGTTTGCATGCCCACGAGGTACTGAACTGCACCGCTAATCCCGAAGTTTAAGATGAGTTCGGGATGAATGGTGTTGCCGCTTTGACCAATCTGGTCGTCATGGGTGAACCGTTCCTGGTCGGTTAGTGGCCGCGAGACCCCAATCCGCCCGCCCAGTTTTTCAGCTAATTGAGTGGCAGTTGTGATGGTGGTTTCACTTGCAGCACCACGACCCAGCGCAATTACCCGACTGGCATCGCTCACCGTAGTAGCGGTATTGACGACTGGTGTCGTTGCCGTGATTTGTAGTCGTTCCACTGGATGGAAAGTGACCGTAACGGCTGTCAGCGTTGGGGTGCCCGTTGCCGGGTGGGCAACAAAGGTATTGGGCCGAACGCTAGCCATCTGTGGGCGACGGTCAGGACAAATAATTTCACACATAATATTGTCACCGTATGAGGGCTTGGTGGCAACGAGGGTGTCGTCGTCAAAGCGTAGGTCCAAACAGTCGGCAGTCAATCCTGTTTGCAATTTTGCTTGGAGTCGTGGGGCAATGGAGCGGCCGGTAATCGTGGCCCCAAATAAAATCGTGTTGGGGTGATAAGCAGCAACGAGTTGGGCCAGTGCATCGGCTTGCTCCGCATCGGTAGCAGTTGGGAAGCGCTCATCGCGCGCGATCCGAATTTCATCTGGGGCGTACGGAGTCAGTTCGTCTTCCAAATGGTCAGTCGGTGCTTCTAGCAGGATCGTGACCACTTTAAAAGTGGTGCCGGCGATTGATTTGGCCTTAGTAATCAGTTGTTGTGTAGTTGGTTCGATGTGGGCTAAACGACGCTCTGAAATGACCCATAGTTCTGGTTGTGACATACCGATTTCCTCCTTAAATGAGCTGACGGTCTTTTAGGGCCGTAATCAGTTGACTGGCGGCTTCGCGTGGTGTTCCGGTTAGTGGCGTTAGTTCGCGCTTAACGGGTGCCGGCGCATAGACTTTCGTGACGATTGTGGGTGAACCAGCTTGGCCGAGGCGTTGGTCGTCCAGCTCTAAATCATCGTGATGCCAGACAGTCAGGGGTTTGGCGAAGCTAAGCTGAATTTGTCGCGGGGTGGGGTAACGTGGCGTGTTCAACTCACTGCGGACACTGACCACAGCGGGTAATTGAGCGACTAGCGTCTGTTTGGTGTCTTCCAGTAGACGCTCAGCCGTAACTTCATTGGGGCCACTTAAACGTAAGTTGGCCGCGTAAGTGATCTGTGGCTGGTGGAGGAACTCGGCGACAATCGGACCGACCTGTCCAGTATCAGCGTCAACGGCTTGGCGACCGAATAGAATCAAGTCGGCGTTACCAATTTTTTTAATGGCCTGAGCCAAAACATAACCGGTAGCAAGTGTATCGGCACCTGCAAAAGCGCGATCGGAAAGTAAAACCCCTTCGTCAGCGCCCATGGCGAGGCCTTCGTGGAGTGAATCCGCGTAATCATCGGGCCCCATCGTGAGTAACGTAATAGTGACGTCAGTGTCGGCGGTATCTTTTAATGACAAGGCAAGCTCAATGGCATGTTTATCAAATGGATTCATGACACCGGCCAGCCCACGACGATCAAGGTTATGTGTGATGGGGTCAATCGTCACGTTATTGGTTTCCGGAACTTGTTTTAGACAAACGATAATTTTCATGAGAACCTCCTAGTGGTTAAATTCGGCGAGGGCAATAGCTGAACGCATTTTCTCAACGGTGCCTTCCGCAATCTCTAGTGCGCGGGCATCACGGATCAGGTGTTCAACTGGATATTCACGGCTGTAGCCATAGCCGGCTAGAATTTGAAGGGCATCATCGCCAGCACTAACTGCGGCACGAGAACCATGAGCTTTAGCCATAGCGGCGAGTTCACTGTAGGGTTGACCAAGCGCCTTGAGATGGGCCGCCTGTTGGTAGAGCAATTTGGTGGTTTCCTTGCGGATTGCCATGTCGGCAACTTTGCGTTGGGTAACTTGAAGGGCCGTTAGTGGTTGATCGCCGGCCTTGCGTTCTTTAGCATAATCGGTTGCAATCTTTAATTCGTGTTCCATAATACCGGTGAGCACGGCACCCATTAACACCCGAGCGTCGTCATGAGCAGAGTCACCGATGAGGCCACCGTCACCGAGATTTCCAAGGAGGTGGTCGTCATCGACAACGATATGGTCCATGACGATTTCACCGACTGGCGTTCCCCGTAAACCGATAAAGTCTTCACGTTTACCAAAAGAAAAGCCGGGCATGTCTTGATCGACTACGAAGACGGAAAGCTCTGTCGGGGCGGTTTTGACCAAAACACAGTAAACCTCAGCCAGACCACCATTCGTAATCATAATTTTATCGCCATTGAGTACCCAGTGATTTCCTTCACGAGTGGCCGTTGAACTAATACTCATTGGATTAGAACCACCACTAGCTTCGGTCATGGAAAAGGCAAAAATCCGGTCGGTAGCCGTTGGTAGTAATTGTTGTTGTAAAGCTGGTGTACCATACTTTAAGAGTTGATCAATAGTTTTGAAATGACCTTCAAGGGTCACTGCTGTGCTGGCGTTTCCGCGGGCAATGTGGTTCAACACCGTTGCCGTAATTTCAGGACCAAAGCCAGCGCCGCCAAATTCTTGCGGTAACATGAGTCCTAAGAAGCCGGTCGCTGTCAACTTTTCCATGAAACCGGCGGGAAAGTCACCAGCCGCGTCCATCGGCATATCTTGGGGCGCAATCTCTTTTTGCGTATAATCATCCACCATTTGCAATAGTAATTTTTCAGCAGCAGTCGTTGTTGACATAAGTGGGCCTCCTTGAAGTTGTTTGTGCATATGTGAGCGAATAACGTGAGTATAGCGGATTATCAAATGATAAGTCTAGGGGCAAATAGCAAATAGAGAATATTTGCTATTCCTATATAGAATATATTGAATTCCTAAATTATATTATAATGGTATTGATTTAATTTTACGGAGTAAACACCTTCGTCTAAACTCAAATAAGGTTAATCGTAAAGTGGCTTTTAATTGTTCAACGTAAAATAATTAGGCGAATTTTAGTAAAAAATTTGGTACTCAACCCCCGGTTAGGTTACAATGAAACCGGATTCTTTATTTTTTGGAGGTGTACTTTGATGGAAATTACGAAGAGTGCGGCTGGTACGTTGAACCAGCAGGATGTCTCAAAATATGTGTTAACGAATCAACAAGGGACGCAGGTTGCGGTTCTAACCTGGGGTGCTACGCTGCAAGAATTTAGTGTGGTGGAGGATGGCAAGCGTCATTCACTGATTGTGAATAAGCCTGATTTAGCAGGTTATGACCATAATCCGTATTACTTATGCCAAGCCTTAGGTCGTGTTGCGGGTCGGATTGCCGGCGCTCAATTTGAGTTAGACGGTCAGACGATACATTTGGAAGCCAATGAAGAACCAAATGCGAGTCATGGGGGTTCTCATGGTTTCACCTTTGTGAACTGGAATGCGACGACCAATCAGACTGCCGATACCGCTAGCGTGGTGTTAACGCACACGTCAACGCCGGTCGATGACCGTTATCCGGGTAACTTGGAGACGACGATTACGTACACGCTGACGGAAGAAAATCGCTTAGACATCACCTTCGATGCTCAAAGTGATGCGGCAACACTCTTCAACCCAACGATTCACACCTACTTTAATGTGACTGATGATCAACACGATTTAGACCAGCAGTGGGTTAAACTAAGTGGCGACAAGCGGTTGGTCTTGGATCAGGCGAAGATTCCGACTGGTGAGATGGTGCCAACGGCCGGGACGGGTTACGACTTTAGTCAGCCACGAACGGTTAAGGATGGGTTGGATCAACTTCACCAAACGGGCCAAGTTGAATATGACGATGCCTTTGTCGTAGAACCTAGCAAGGACACCCCAATTGCGACAATCGGGGATACCACGGGACACCGGGAAGTTTCCATTTATTCTGATCGCAATGGGTTAGTGGTCTTTACCGCCAACCCAACCGATGATGCACGGGCCGATGCTCGGGATTACAATGCCTTAGCAATGGAAGCACAAACGTTACCTGACGCGATTCACCATGCTGATTTCGGCGATGTGGTTCTGCCGGCTAACCAACCAGTGGAACATACAATTAGTTATCAATATACGCGTAAGTAAGTCTAAGAGGAGAGATTAGATATGAGTTGGCAAGAAAATTACCAGGTGTGGGCCCAACAACCTGACCTGATTCCTTACATCAAGCAAGAACTAGATGCGATCGCTACAGACGATGCCGCTAAGCAGGCTGCATTTACTGCACCCATGAGCTTTGGAACCGCCGGAATGCGTGGTGTGATGGGCCCCGGCATTGGGCAAATGAATGTCTACACGGTGCGCCAAGCAACTGAAGGTGTGGCCCGGTATCTGGACACGCTCGATGATGCGACGAAACAACAGGGGGTTGCCATTAGTTTTGACTCTCGCTACCACTCCCGCGAATTTGCCCACGAAGCCGCGCACGTCTTGGGTGCGCACCATATTCCAAGCTATGTGTTTGACGATATGCGACCAACGCCAGAGTTGTCCTTTGCGGTTCGCCATTTACAGACGGCCATGGGCATTATGATTACCGCGAGCCACAACCCCAAGCAATATAATGGGTTTAAAATTTACGGCCCGGATGGCGGTCAGATGCCACCGAAAGCATCCGATATGATTACCGATTTTGTCCGTTCGGCTAAAGACGTCTTTGCCATTGATGTAGCTGATGAGACGCAACTACGGTCCAACAAATTGTTACGCATTATTGGCGAAGATGTCGACCAACCTTATCTGCAGAACGTTGAAAGTGTGACGATTAATTCTGAATTAATCCGCAGTGTCGGTAAGACAATGAAGCTGATCTACACACCACTTCACGGCACAGGAAAGGTTATCGGCGAACGGGCACTCCGGGGGGCCGGATTTGAGAACTTTACGATGGTTCCCGAACAAGCCATTGCCGATCCTGAATTTCCAACGGTGCCATTCCCAAATCCTGAGTTCTCACAAGCGTTTGACATGGCGATCGCGCTTGGTAAAAAAGAGGGGGCTGACCTATTAGTCGCCACCGACCCAGATGCCGATCGATTAGGTGCCGCAGTTCGCCAGCCAAATGGTGATTACCAGTTACTAACGGGGAACCAGATTGCCTCCATTCTGTTGGCCTACATTTTGAAGGCCCGCAAGCAAGCGGGGCAGTTGCCAAGCGATGGTCGGGTAGTGAAGTCGATCGTATCGACCGAATTGGCCACTAAGATTGCCGCCGCTTATGGTGTTGAGATGAAGAACGTCTTGACTGGTTTTAAGTTTATTGCCGAGCAGATTCATCAGTATGAAACGGCGCATGACCATACCTTCCTCTTTGGGTTTGAAGAAAGCTACGGCTATCTGATTAAGCCCTTTGTTCGGGATAAGGATGCCATTCAATCAACGGTTCTGTTGGCAGAAGTAGCAGCAGACTACAAACAACGGGGAATGACCCTGTATGATGGGATCGAAGAACTTTACGCAACTTATGGTTACTTTGCGGAAAAGACCACGTTTGAGGAATTCCCTGGTGTTGACGGTGCGGACCAAATGGCCCACTTAATGAGTGAATTCCGGGAAAACGCCCCGACTGCCTTTGCCGGCAATCAAATTGAAGCCGTTGAAGACTTCTCAACGAGTGTCAAAACATTGGCAGACGGAACGACCAGTTCGATTGATCTGCCGCAGTCAAATGTTTTGAAATACTGGTTAAGTGATGGAACTTGGATTTGTATTCGGCCCTCAGGAACGGAACCTAAAGTGAAATTCTATATTGGGACTAGTGATGAGACTGATGCTGCCGCGCAACAACGGCTGGCAACGTATGAAAGTGCGTTAAAACAATATGTCGCGTCGATTTAGGCGATAAATATCAAAAGGGAACGGCCATAGATTTTTTATGGCCGTTCCCTTTTTACAAATTTATTTATTGATTTACTAAATTTTTACTTAGTAAAATACAACCGGTTGCAATACCGGTATTTCAGTCTGTATCACTATGTATAGTGTAATATTACACAAATTAAGTGGTTGCTTATTTAACGAAATAACCTTATGATGGCTACTGTAAAGCGCTTACATATAGTAAAACAATACTAAACGTTTTACTAACCTTAGATAAATGTTGAAAACAGATAAGGGGTGTTTCAGATGGCTAAGAAAAATGACAAAATTACGTTGGATCCGGCAGAGTTTGCGGCCGCGGTGTTGGGTGGTAACGCGCAACGTCCAGATGAGGAAAATAAGCTGTATATCAAGCGGCAATTGACCTTGTACTTGGAAGCAACCTTGTTGGCACAAGATTTCAATAATCTTGAAGAAACGCAATTCGATATGGCCCGTTCACAGCAACGAGAAGATGTGCTCTCGAAGATTATTGAACGGCGTTATCACTAGAAATTATTCTGAGTTAAAAATACGGGATTCCCGCTGAAAGGTGTGACACAGATGTTTAAGCAGTATACATCATACGCGTTAGGGGCCTTCGGGCATGATGCGTTCTATGCAGCATTGAATACTTACTTCGCGATGTTTGTTACCAGTGTGTTGTTTGTGGGTCAAGGCGCGGCAACAGATGCTAAGTTAGCTAGTATCGTAATCACGATGGTTATGGTTATTCGTTTGATTGAAATTGCGTTTGATCCCATGATTGGTGGGGTCGTTGATAACACGCAGACGAAGATGGGGAAATTTAAGCCTTGGATTCTTTGGGGGGCCATTATTAGTTCCGTCGGCCTGATTGTTATCTTTACGAGTTTCTTCGGTTTAGCTGATTCTAATACCACTTTGTACTTCATTATCTTTGCTATTGTTTTCGTAATTTTGGATATTTTCTATTCGTTTAAAGATATCGCCTTTTGGTCCATGTTACCTGCATTGAGTGTTGATTCAGGTGTCCGGAACCGCTTTGGGACAATTGCCCGTTTTGGTTCTACCTTGGGTGCACAAGGGGTTGCCATTGTTATTATGCCATTGGTAATCTTCTTCTCACAGACCTTCTCAGGTACACATGGTAATACGCAAACACGTGCCGGCTGGTTAGGCTTTGCCGTTGTGATTGGGGCCGTGTCCTTGTTAGGGGCTTTGGCAACTTTCTTTGGAACTAAAGAAAAGTCTAGCCTTATTCGGGAAAACACTGAAAAGACGCGCCTCCGGGATGTCTTCAAGGTGTTAGGCGAAAATGATCAATTAATGTGGTTATCGTTATCCTACTTCCTGTTTGCCTTAGGGTATGTGGTTACGAATTCATTGTTAGTTTATTACTTCCGTTATGTAATCGGTAAGCCAAATGAATACAGTATTGTTGGGGTTATCACAGCTGTTTTAGGGGTCATCTCCGTGCCGTTATTCCCAGTTCTGGTTCGGTTAGTAACCCGTAAGGGAATCTATGTTGGCGGAATTGCCATGATGATCATTGGCTATATTTTATTCATGCTTTCTGGAACGAATGTTGCCATGATTCTGATTGCTGATGCCATCTTCTTCTTCCCATACCCAATGATCTTCTTGGCTGCTTTGATGACGATCACAGATAGTGTTGAATACGGGCAATGGAAAAACGGAGTCCGGAATGAATCCGTTACCTTGGCTGTGCGGCCATTAATCGATAAGTTAGCCGGTGCCTTCTCCATGGGGATTGTGGTGCTCGCTGCGGTTAATGCCGGGATGACTGGAAACACGAAGCCGAGTGAAATCTCTGCGCATGGACTGTTCATCTTCCATTCATTTATTTTCTATATTCCACTTGTTTTGATTGCCGTTGCTGCTTTGATCTATCAATTCAAGATTAGCTTGTCAGAAAAACGGCATGCTGAAATCGTTAAAGAAATTGAAGCCAAACTTGAAGCACAAGAAGCTAAAAAAGAAAATTAGAAACAAATTCAATGGGGCTAGGGTGGAAAACGCCTTAGCCCTATTGTTGTTAATGACGCTAATGAAAACGTTTTATATTTAATTGACACGGTCGCATAAAGCGACTATGATGATTAAGAGTAAAACTTTACTAAAAATTTTATTAAGGAGCTAATTGCCATGGATTTCGCCAGCTTAGCAACAGAATACCAAGAAAAATTTGATGTCGCCCCACAACGGGTGTTCTTCTCACCTGGTCGGATTAATTTAATCGGTGAATATACCGATTTCAATGGTGGGCATGTGTTCCCCGCTGCCATCAGCATGGGGACCTACGCCGCTTACTCAGCACGTGATGATAAGCAATTCCGCGTGTACTCGGCCAATGTACCAGACGCCGGGGTCTTAACCTTCTCACTGGATAACTTGGCCTTTGATAAAGCCGATAACTGGGCGAACTACCTGAAAGGGATGCTGTTCGAGCTGGCGAAGCAAGACTTGACCATCGATCATGGGTTTGATTTGTTTGTCCATGGTAATTTACCAGATGCTTCTGGCTTATCTTCGTCCGCTTCAATGGAAATGTTGATGGGCGAAATTCTTCACGCCGCTTATGGCATGAAGCTTGATGAAGTCGAAATGGTTAAGGTTGGCCAACAGGTTGAAAATGATTACTTCGGGTTGAATACGGGAATCATGGATCAATTTGCAATCGGCATGGGTAAGAAAGACCAAGCCATCTTGCTAGATACTAACACGATGGATTACGAGTACGCACCACTAGCTCTTGGCGATTATGTGGTGGTTATTATGAATACCAAGAAGCGCCGAGAACTTACCGACTCCAAGTACAATGAACGGCGAGCTCAATGTGAAGAAGCCTTACGTCGGCTCCAAACGAAGTTGGATATTAAGACATTAGGTGACCTGAACGAAGACGAATTCGATGAGAATGCTTATCTGATTAATGATGACGTACTGATCAAGCGGGCGCGCCACGCTGTTTTTGAAAATCAACGGACCTTGAAGGCCTTTGACGCACTGCAAAAGAATGATCTGCAACGCTTCGGTCACTTGGTTAACGCCTCTCACATTTCGCTTAACTACGACTTTGCCGTTACTGGGAAGGAATTAGACACGTTAGTTGAAACAGCTTGGCAACAACCTGGCGTCTTAGGCGCTCGGATGACGGGAGCTGGCTTCGGTGGCTGTGCCATTGCCATTGTGAAGAAAGACAACGTGGCTGATTTCGAAGCACAGGTTGGCAAGACCTACGAAGAAACCATTGGTCACCCGGCTGAATTCTACGTGGCCGAGATTGCTGACGGTCCAGCTGAATTACAAAAGTAAGGATTGGTTGCCGTTAGGCCGATTGATTAGTGTAAAATGAATTTTAGAGAATTAAACATAAGAGGAGGAATTGATCAATGACAGTTTTAGTCTTAGGTGGTGCCGGTTATATTGGTTCTCACGCCGTCGATCGTTTAGTAGAAAAGGGTTATGATGTGGCCGTTGTCGATAACTTGGTAACGGGTCACCGGGCCGCAGTTAATGCGAAAGCTCGGTTCTACGAAGGTGATGTGCGGGATCAAGCCTTTCTAGACGGTGTCTTTGATAAGGAAGACATTGAAGGGGTTATTCACTTTGCCGCATTCTCCGTGGTTCCCGAATCTATGAAGAAACCGTTGAAGTACTTTGACAACAATACGGCCGGGATGGTTTCCTTGCTGGAAGTTATGAACACGCACAACGTTAAAAAGATTGTCTTCTCTTCAACGGCGGCAACGTATGGTGAACCCAAGCAGATCCCCATTAAAGAAACGGATCCGCAAGTGCCAACCAATCCATATGGTGAAAGCAAGCTGATGATGGAAAAGATCATGCGTTGGTCTGATGAAGCCTACGGGATTAAATTCGTTGCTCTGCGGTACTTCAACGTGGCTGGGGCCAAAGAAGACGGGAGCATTGGTGAAGATCACCATCCCGAAACCCACTTGGTACCTATCATCTTGGAAGTCGCTGCTGGCGAACGAGATCAATTAGCCATCTTCGGTGATGATTATCCAACTAAGGATGGTACCAACGTCCGGGATTACGTCCACGTCGTTGATTTGGCCGATGCCCACATTTTAGCGCTGGAATATCTTAAGGCTGGTCATGACAGTGATGCCTTTAACTTGGGGTCTTCCACGGGCTTTTCTAACAAGGAAATGCTGGAAGCCGCTCGTAAAGTTACCGGTAAGGAAATCCCAGCAAAGATGGCACCACGCCGGGCTGGTGATCCCAGCACGTTGATTGCGGCTAGTGATAAGGCCCGCAAGACATTGAACTGGCAACCCCGGTTTGATAATGTAGAAGATATTATTCGGACGGCTTGGAACTGGAAGCAAACGCATCCAGCTGGCTATAACGATCGGAACGAGGAGAAGTAACGCATGACCCAAGATACCATTCAAACATTCATTGATCACATTGTTTCCTCGCCAGCGCCTTATACGGAGCTGGATCGGCAATACGTGACGAATCGGATTCTAGCCTTGATTGGCGAGGATTCCGTACCAACTGCTGCGGCAAATGAACCGATTGATTTGGTTAATGCTTTAGTCCAAGCGGCCATTGACCACGGTCAAATTGAAGATGCACCTAGTCCTAAGGACATCTTAGAGGCGCAATTGATGGATTTGATGACGCCACTACCATCCGCGTTGAATCGTGGATTCTGGGATCGGTATCAACAAAGTCCTAGTGCGGCTACCGATTGGTTCTATCAACTCAGCCAGGTCAATAACTATATTAAGACCCGTAATATTGCAAAGAACGTGGTCTTTCCGGCTAAAACACCGGCTGGTGAATTGGAAATTACAATTAACTTGTCCAAACCAGAAAAAGACCCGAAGGCGATTGCGGCAGCACTTACCCAGAAGAAGACTAGTTACCCGTTAGATCAGTTGTGTATGACAAACGAAGGCTATTTGGGGCGATTAGGTTACCCAGCCCGTAGCAATCACCGGATTGTTCGGATGATGCTCGGCGGTGAGACGTGGGGATTTCAATATTCGCCATACGCTTACTTCTCTGAGCACGCGATTTTCTTATCGCAGATTCATCGACCAATGGTGATTAATCAACATACCTTTACGAACTTATTGGAAATTGTTCGTCAGTTACCAACTTATTTTGTTGGTAGCAACGCGGACTTGCCAATTGTTGGCGGGTCCATGTTGACGCACGATCATTATCAGGGGGGAAAACACACCTTCCCGATGATGAAAGCGCCAATTGATCGGTCGATTGATTTAGGGATTGCCGGTGTGACGGCGGGGGTTGTTCAGTGGTCGATGACAGATATTCGGTTAACTGGAAGCCAACCAGAACCACTGATTACGGCAGCAACCAAAGTGCTTAACAGTTGGATTGATTATTCTGATGAGCAGGTGGATGTGCGGGCTTACACGGACGGTACGCGGCACCATACGATTACCCCAATTGCATACCGTCGGGGCGACGATTACGTGCTTGACTTGGTTCTGCGGGATAACCAGACGTCCACCAGTTATCCAGATGGAATCTTCCATCCGCATCAAGACGTTCAGCATATCAAAAAGGAAAATATCGGACTGATCGAAGTCATGGGACGAGCGATTTTACCAGCCCGCTTAAAGACGGAAATGGCCGAAGTGGAAAAGTATTTGTTAGATCAACCGAATCAGATGGCAGCGATGCATCAGGCTTGGGCTGATGGCTTGAAACAGGCCAATCACGTGACAGCTGAGAATGTCACCGCAATTGTGCATGAAGCGATTGGTAATGTCTTTGCACGGGTCTTGGCTGACGCCGGGGTCTTTAAGCGGACACCTGCTGGTCAAGCAGCGTTAGATAAATTCATTGCTCAGATTTAAGCAACATAGATGTTAGGAGGTGATGGTAATCGCAGCGACGTTAAAGGATATTGCGGGTGCAGTGGGTGTGTCCCTGGCGACAGTCTCACGGGTCTTAAACTATGATCGAACCTTGTCAGTGAGCGAGTCGACGCGAAAACAGATTTTTGAGGTTGCCGAGGAACTGAACTATACCAAGCTCAAACGCCACGCCCCCGCGTCTACGAAGCCGTTAAAGATTGCCATCGTCCAATGGTATTCTAAGACCAAAGAGCTGGATGACTTGTACTACATGTCGATCCGGATGGGCTTGGAGAAACGGTGTGAGGCACAGCGGTTTCAGGTGTCGCAGACGTTTCAAAATGACCTCAAGGCGATTGAGGACGATGTGGACGCCATTATTGCCATTGGTAAGTTCAGCAATCAACAGGTGACGACGATGGCGCAATTGACGCCGAACCTGGTGTTTGTGGATCAGGACCAACTCTGTCATGGATTTGACAGTGTGGTCACCGATTTCCGTTTTGCGGTCAACCAAGTCATTGAGTTCTTCATGCAACGGGGGCAAAAACAAATTGGCCTGTTGTATGGTACGGAATGGACGACGGATGGCCAATTGGAGGTCATCGACCCCCGGTACAAAGCCTTTCGGCAGGAAATGGAAGCTCGGCTGGCCTTTGATCCTAAGTTGGTCTTTGCGGGCGACTATACCAATCATTCCGGTTATCAGGAGATGCAAACGGCCATTGCTCAACTCGGCGATGATCTCCCGTCAGCGTTCTTCGTTAGCAATGACCCGATGGCTGCGGGGGCGTTGAAAGCCTTACATGAGAACGGCTTGGATGTCCCGGGTCGGGTGAACTTGTTTAGCTTCAATGACACAACCATTGCGAAGTATGTGTTCACAGAGCTCAGCAGTGTGCATGTGCATACGGAGCTGTTGGGGGCAACGGCAGTGGATCTGGTCGAGAATCGGATTCAAAGTGGCCGGAAAACCCCACAATTGGTGACGGTCGGAACGGAACTCATGCTCCGGGAGAGCACGGGGAAGTAACTAGAACCGATTAGTTTATGAGAATTAACGCGAAAACGGCACCCTTTCCTAGTTGGGAAGGGTGTCGTTTTTGTGTTAGTGACTATGGATATCATAATTTTCTTGATAATCGTTGTGATAACGTTCACTATAATTAAGCGGGGCACGATAGTCCTTAAGTTAAGGCAAAGGGGACTGATGAGAATGATAATAGGGATCTTAGGGTTAATTGTCGCATTGTGTTTGTTGTATATTGCGATTTCTGTACTGTTGGGCGTTTAAACTTGTGATTACGTATAGGTGTTCTGATTCGTTGACTGGGTAAAAGATCTTCAATAAAAGCCTTTATGTTATAAGTCATCTGGCATACAATGGGCATACAGTTAAGCAACGGAGTAATTACCCGAAGCGAGGCTTAGCAAGTTAGTGCGACGCTACACTTTCTCAACCTGAATTAGCGGGGGTGGGAGTATTGCACGTATCGGCCACGCGGAAAGGTGGACCATAACGGCGATGCTGTTAGGGGTATCAGTTATGCTTAGGGCAATTGGTAAATTAGCGATTGATCTAGCAAAGGCATATCTGATATACAAAAAAGCCACTTCAATTAAGAAGTAGCTTTTAACCACCTTTTACCGCACCTGAACTTGCGAACTTGTGGGGACTGTAACGGCAGTCCTCACTTTTTATATGAACATAGTAGCACGGGAGACAATAGAATGCAATATATCGTGTCTAGACTCACGGACATACGGTGATCGTCCGACTGGACACCATCTTTTGTTTAGCAAGGTGGTTCATGTGACCAGCTCAACCTTGAGGCACTTTAAAATAAAAAGCCCACACAAGTGAGTGTAACGATTAAGATACACTTGATTGCAATGAGTCTTACGCTTGTTTTAAAGTGGTAGTTATAGCATACATACAACTAAATATATTGGGAGGTATTAGCATGAAGCTGGTAGATAAGAAACATATCACGATAAGTGTACGTCGGACAACCAGATGGGAGTTCTGGGAGTCCTTACTAGGGTTTGCAGTGATTGGGTTACTACTGCGGTGGTTAAGATGACAGAAAAGAAGACCAGTGAAGCACAACTGAAAGCCAGTAGGAAGTGGGCCGAGAATCATAGAGAACAGCGGCGTTATATTAGCTATAAAGCTACGGCAAAGCGTTTTATTAAGATAGCAAGTGATGAGGATCTGGCGACACTGGCACAACTGATTAAAGATAGACAAGATGAAACCCGGTAGATGACTATAATGGTCATCTTTTTTAGTTGGATATTCAAAAGATCAAGCGTCGCGAAAGTAACTGCCACAGGTCGGCAATATCACCAGCTTGTGGCGGTTTTTGGTTTACGACGACTGCCCCAAGATATAGGGGGTGGTCACTGACTATACAACTGTTAATCCGCAGATGATTTATTTTTTTAAAACGAGCACGATATTTTTATAGCTAAATTGCGTCCGTCCAAGTTCATTTACTACCTAAGGTGTTCAATGTTGCTGGATGCTGTGGGTCGTGGCTCATAACGAATGGGAGAATCTGTCCAATTACAATTAACTGCCCAGTCAAAATCAGTTGCATTTTGAGGAGAATTTGTTATTAGCGGGTCTCATAAAAAAGTCTAGGGACAATTTGAAATAACTATATATTGTATTTTAACCAGGAATCAGCTACCATATATAGCATAGTCTTGAAGAACGGGAGAGATTCGTATGATGAACACAGCAACCCAAGCGTCCGTGAGCTTGACGCCAGAATTTATCGCAGCAACTGAAAAGGAAATTACGCCACATTGGGGTGAATTGGGTTGGGTGACTTACAAACGAACCTATGCCCGGTGGTTACCAGATCAACAACGTAATGAAGAATGGCCGGAAACAGTGAAGCGGGTCGTTGAGGGAAATATTAATTTGGACCCCCGGTTACAAGCCGATACAGTGGCTCCAGAAGTGTTGACTGAATTAACTACTGAAGCCCAGAGCCTATTCCGGTTGATTTATGGCTTAGCTGCCACCCCTTCTGGCCGGAACTTGTGGATTTCAGGGACGGATTACCAACACCGCAATGGGGATGCCTTAAATAACTGCTGGTTCATCGCCGTTCGGCCGCAAGCGTATGGTGACAGCCATATCCTGCCGAGCTACCTGACACAAGATCAGGTGGCGGTTTCCATGCCGTTCTCCTTCATGTTTGATCAATTGATGAAGGGCGGCGGCGTTGGCTTTTCTGTGACGCCAAATAACGTGCACCAAATGCCAGTTGTGGATCAGACCGTTGATTTAACTATCGTTATTGACCCTGAGAGTGCGTCTTACGCGGACTCTGTAGCCTTGGGGGCGGTAAACCGGTCCGAATGGATGCATGACAATTCCTTAGCTGACGTGCGCTTCTATCGGCTCCCAGACACCCGTGAAGGTTGGGTCTTAGCCAATGCCAACATGATGGATGCCCACTTCAATTCAACGAATCCTGAGAAAAAGACAAAGGTTGTCTTAGACATTAGCGATATTCGGCCGAAGAACGCGCCCATTCATGGGTTCGGTGGCACCGCTTCTGGTCCAATGCCTTTAGTTGAAATGTTGTTTGATATTAATCAGATTTTAAATAATGCCGTTGGTCGGCAATTAACCGCTGTGGACTGTACCGATATGGGGAATATGATTGGTAAAACGGTGGTCGCTGGTAACGTTCGCCGTTCGGCAGAATTGGCCTTAGGCGGCGCTGAAGATGATGCGTTCATTACGATGAAGCAGGATAAGGACCAGCTATACCATCACCGATGGGCGTCTAATAACAGTGTGGCCGTTGACAGTGACTTCACGGACTATGCGCCGATTGCGGACTCTATTCAACACAATGGCGAGCCTGGTATTGTCAATCTGGGATTGTCACGTAACTACGGGCGCTTAATTGATGGTCGCCAAGAAGGTATCGATGAGGCTGTTGAAGGTACCAATCCTTGTGGTGAAATTTCGTTAAGTAATGGTGAGCCTTGCAACCTGTTTGAAGTTTTTCCGAGTGTGGCCGAAGAACAGGGCTGGCAGTTGGAAGATGCCTTTGGCTTGGGCGCCCGGTATACCAAACGGGTTACTTTTAGCCATTACGATTGGGAGGTCTCTCGTAAGGCTATTCAAAAGAATCGGCGGATTGGGGTCTCTATGTCTGGTATTCAAGATTGGATTTTAAAGACCTTTAAGCAACGGGTTGTGACGGGCTTTGAAGCTAAGCATGACGCCGAAACGGGTAAGACTTTTATGCAACCTATCTATAATCAAGCGGCGGTTAATCGCTTCAATGCGCTTTACCAAGCGGTTGTTAAAGCGGACCAGGATTACTCTGACACCCTTGGCTGTCAACCATCGATTAAGCACACAACGGTGAAGCCATCTGGGACGGTGGCCAAGCTTGCAGGTGTTTCCGAAGGGATGCACTTCCACTACGCCCGGTACCTGATTCAGCGAATTCGGTTCCAAGATAGTGATCCGTTGCTACCGGCTTTGAAGGCTAGTGGGTATAAAGTTGAACCCGATGTTTACAGTCAAAATACGATGTGTGTTGAATTTCCAGTTAAAGCGGCCCATGCAGATGAACCGGCCTTTGCTTCGGCCGGTGAGGTGTCCATGGCGGAACAGTTTGCAACGCAGGCGTTCTTACAGACATATTGGTCTGATAATGCAGTTAGTTGTACGGTAACGTTCCAACCCGAAGAGGGCCAAGATATTAGCGACTTGTTGTTACAATATCGGCATACGATTAAGTCAACGTCACTATTACCTTATAGTGGTGCTGATTTCAAGCAAGCACCTAAGGAACCAATTGATGCAGCAACTTATGACGCTAAATGCCAAGAAATTACTGCTGACGTGGCGGAACAGTTTGCGGCAATGACTGGGAATCATGATCAAAAGGACATTGAATTAGTGGATCAATCTGACTGTGAGAGTGGTGCTTGCCCGATCCGGTAAAGCTATTTTCGTAGATAACCAATAAGATGAGTTTGAGTCATAATTACAAAAGCTAGCACTTTTTCCAGTTTGATTCCTGGGAAGTGCTAGCTTTTTTGCTAAATTCAAAACGATTGGCGTAACCACATTTGTTGATAGCGATTTTGACGATGTGTGACGATGACTAGATGATGCTTTGCCGCAGTAGTCGCGGTTTCAGTATACATCAAAATTCGATTGCGCCCAGGCTGTAGCTGGCGTGAGTTTTTAGCATTTACGTGGATATTTTCGCTAAAATAAATATTGGGGGTTGTTGTTTTACTTTGGTATAACTTAAACAGGTGTGGATTGAGTTGCTGTTTTACGGGCGAGGTAACTTCAAGATAGCTCCATAGTTTTCCGTGGGTGAGTGTTTGGTGGTAATGGTGAAGCTTAACGGGTTGGTCAGCTATGGGAAGTGTCGTGGGTTGCGTGATTCTCTGCTTGGTAATTGAGAAGTCAGCGTATCTCTGCTGGACGTGCTGATGGTGGTGATAACCAATGACGATCAGTAAGGGGATACTCAATAATAGGAGCACTTGCCAAATCTTAGCCATGGGTGCCCCCCCGGTGAGTGTGGTAGTTCAAGGAGTCGGCCTGCTTCAAGATGAACGCGACGGGTAACGTGGTGTGCTAATAGAGTGGGATTGTGGCTGGTTAGAATCGTTGTTGTGCCCATCTCGGCAAGGCGTGCCAGTAAGGCTTGTAACTGTCGTAGTCCCGCTTCATCGAGGGCATTTTCTGGTTCATCCCAAATAACTAACTGAGGGTCGTTAACCAGAGACATTGCTAAACAAAGTCGTTGGTACATGCCTAAGGAATAATGCTTGACCTTGGTAGTATTAGTTGCGGTGAGGCCTACTAAATCCAGTAATTCAGGTAAATGGGTCATATCTGTCATTTTCAACAATTGAGCCATCAATTGAAGATTGGCAAGACCACTGTAATTTGGCAAGGGACCACAATCCTTTAAGGCAAAGCCAGTATTGGTCGCAAAATGTTGACGGGCTGATAGGGGGTGATTCAACACGATGATTTGTCCGGAATCAGGGATGGTGAAGCCTAAGATCGTCTTCAGCAGAGTCGTTTTACCAGAACCGTTAGTGCCTGAAATTCCGATGATATCGCCAGTATTTGCTTGCAGTGAGACATCTGTCAGTACAGGTTTGCGATGATATTTTTTTGAGATGTGGGTCAAGGAAAGCGTCGTTGTCATAAGTCTTCTCCTAGAAGTTAATCAGACGTGAGTGACGAAGCGTTAGGAAGTTAAGGAACAGGCATACGCCAATAAGTGCGGTGCACCATCCGACATCATAAAGAACGGTTGCTAAGTTGGTACCGCGCGGCAAGGTGCTTGTTATCAATCCATGGTAGAACAAAATCGATTGGTTGAAATGCATGTACAGCCATTGATCAAGATATAGTAATCCGGTAATGATGATGGCTGCACTTACGCGATTAAAACGTAACGAAAGTAGTAATAAGACGGAGAGAAAAGCGGTCAAGTTCAATAGGTAGGTGCCGGTAAGAATGACACCGAAGGGGGTATTTTGTGGATTAACCGCTAGTAAATGTGTGAGTAGACCGAAGATAAGACTCCATGCGATTAAGACGACTAGCATAAAGCTTAGCAGCTGTCGGTAGTAATAAGTTAGTGATCTGCTAGGCGTTATTAGCCGAGTAAACAGGTAATAAGGATGGGGTGTCTTGAGCCATAGCAAAAAGGTCAGTGTTAAAATTGGAATTATTTTGTAGAAATTGTAGGTTTCGGCGAGTAAAGTTCCCCAGAACGTCTGCCAAGCATCAATCTGTCCAGTAGGATTAATTCCTGTGGAATAGATAAGTGCGAATAGGCAAACCGCCAGTACTAAACAGTACAGGGGTGCACGAAGTAGGACGTTACGGTTAACTAACAATTTTTTTAATCCTCGCAATACCACTGATATAGATTACCCAAACCGTTAAGAGAGTGACAATTAAGGGATACTGAATTGGTGGCAGATAATTTGGGCTAAAGGCAATAACGATAGTGGCTGGATCGAAGAATAATTGTGAGAAAAGGGTCGCTAAAATGGCAAAGAATAAGCAAATCGCCAAGGGAAGACTGATTATCACTAGTCGACGTGTAAAGAAAAGTGCGGCACCAGCACTAAGCATGGCGCATAGACCGCCAAGAATGCCTCCCATGAGGATGTAGAGAAGGATAAGATAAATGGGATGGGTATAAAATAACATATGGAAATAGGTTAATTTGGGCAAGGCCAGAAGTTGATTAACCATCCAATCTGGTTGAAGTAGTGGTAGAAATGTAAAGCTGGCCAGTAAGTCAGTTAATAAGGGGAATGTGACAATTAAAAAGCCGCTAAGGAAGCTAATCGATAGACGATTTAACCAATATGACCGGATGGATCGGTAGAAAACGGTGGTAATTAAAAAGCCACTGCGAATCTCGTCAAAGACTAGTAGGTTCCAACCCAGTGTGCAGACGAAAGGTAATGCTAGGTAGAAGATATAAGTGAACTTGAGCTGTTGTGTAAATCCGAGCCATTCGGTAGTGGTTGTTGTGTCGACATCACTGACGGGTAGATGAGTAGCAACTGGTAGAATATACAGTATTATGTGAAACAAGATTGGAACGAAACTCAGCGTTAAGCCCAATAGGAAAATTGGGGTAAAGTGGCGTGAAAATTGGGTCATCTCAACCTCCCAGATAAAAGCAATAAGTATATAGGGCCACTGTAACAGATAAAGAAAATAAATTCACCCTGTTGAATAGTCTTGGTGATGACTATATTAAAAAACTAATATAGTTTGTGATGCCTTTTGGTAGCGTTAACCGAACAAACCAGGCTAAATAACGCTGGAGACTATAAAAGAAGTGATAATTCACAAGCTTTGATATCTTTCCGGGTAGTTTAAAAGGATTTTTAAAGATGTATTTTGGTTGAAAGTTTTGCCAGTGTGATCAGTCAATAAGCGTCGAGTAAGATAGTTTTTGCCTATAAATAATTTTAAAAACAAATGACGTTTTCGTCAGAATCAGGTATGATAAAGACACTTAACTAAAGAAGGTGGCTGGTAGTATGAAGATTTATACCCGGGTCGGTGATCAAGGGATGACCAAACAAATTAGTGGCAAGATGGTGGCGAAGACGGACGCTCAAATCGTGACGCTCGGCGACATCGATGAATTGCAGTCTTATCTTGGTGTGGTTGTAGCGAGCTTACAACCCACGCAAACGGCAATTGCAGAAGAACTGAGTGATATTCAACGCAAGCTCTATGAATTGCAGGCTGATATTAGTGTGAAACGACACCAGACTATGGTGCCCGCTGACACCGAATGGCTAGAGGGTAAGATTGATGAATACATGGCGGCAACCCCAGAGCTAAAAGAGTTCATCTTACCTGGTGGCTCGGCGGCTGGTGCACGCTTACAGTATGCCCGGACAGTGGCACGGCGGGCAGAACGTTCGGCAGTGGCGCTCAATACGGAACAGACATTGGAACCAGCCATCATGACGTACCTCAATCGCTTATCCGATTACTTATTTGCTCTAGCACGTTACGTCAATCACCAAGACCACTATCAAGAAGTGCCTAGTAAACGTAAATAACCCCCACTAGTGTCGACTTATGGATTAGGGGGATAATATGAATAAGAAGAGGACTATTGCTACATGGTTTAACGTCATACTTGGCTTTTTGGTACTAGTCATTGCATTAGGGAATGGATTGGATATCTTAGGAAGCAACGGGGGGGCGGGGTCAAGCCCTTGGGGAATAAAGTGGACTATTGTCAATGTTCAAGCATGGATAAACATATTGTGGGGGACTTTAATTCTTATTAAACGTATTCCAAATTGGATTCTGTTAACATTAGGAATACTTGGGACGGCACTTTTTATATATTTTAATTTTTACATCAAGTATTTTTCTTGGATTCAAATTCTGTCCCTTGTGGTCATCTGTCTCTTTTTCGCATATGAGACTTACAAAGATTACGCCATCAAATAATATTTGTATGAGAGCATTGAATGGGGAGCACTAATTAGGTACTTTTTAAGGCAATGAGGAACCGGATTAAGCCTTGAACAAATAGATATAGGAATGCTACAGCTACACTGAATCAAACAGAACGAGTGGGGAATTGACAATTATGAACGCTTTAAGCACATTTTACGTATTTGATTCAATATACGTCATTGTGAGCATATTAATTCTTTTTCTTTTGGTAGTGGGGGTCGCTTATGTTATTTGGAAATTATACCGTAAAATAAAGTGACTCTTTATCAAAAGAAGTTGAAAAACGATACGAATCCAGATTATGAAGTGCTTTAAAATTTCGTGATTGAATGTAGCACATTTTATCCTTGTTTTTTGTGGAAATAAATGGGGCTGTGGCATAAGTCGCTATAACTAAGGCTGTCCAATGGGAACCTTTGGATTCTCATGGGACAGCCTTTTGATATAAAGGGTAAAAGAATAGGACGAGAAACCAAAATTCGGTTTCTCGTCCTATTTCACTATACAGTGACTAACTATGTCACAGCCTAATTTATATTGAGCGTATCCTAATTACCAGATTTTCACCCGTTCATCAGGTGCCAGATACATGGCATCTTCTGGTTGAACGTTAAAGGTTGTGTAGAAGTCATCCAAGTTTTTGACCTGCACGTTGGCCCGTAATTTGGCTGGTGCGTGAACGTCAATGGACAATAGGAGTTGCATATATTCGGTTGTAGCTTTCATCCGCCAAACATTGGCCCAGTTAATAAAGAAGGCCCGCAAATCAACGTCTGGTTCAGACTTAGCAGCTTCTAAGGCGCAGCTAAGTCCACCGCCATCGGCAATGTTTTCGGAAACGGTGAGTTTACCATTGACCTTTTGTCCAGCAAAGTCGATGCCATCAAATTCCTTAATCATCGCTTGCGCGAGTTCTTGGAAGTGTTTCAAGTCCGCTTCGGTCCACCAGTTATTGATGTTCCCGAACTCGTCGAATTGAGAACCATTGTTATCAAAGGCATGGGAAATCTCATGCGCAATGACGGCGCCGATCCCACCATAATTAGCACTACTTGATTGTTCCAAGCTATAGAAGGGTGCTTGAAGAATCGCAGCCGGGAAGACAATTTCGTTATTTGACGGCGAGTAGTACGCATTAACCGTTTGAGCACTCATGTCCCACCGTTTACGATCAACGGGTTGACCCCAGTGACCAAAGTGGTTAGCGATAATGATTTCACTAATGGCCTGAAGATTATCAAAGAGCGATTTGTTCTCGTCAATCTTGAACTGGCTGTAGAGTGGATCGATTTCATCTGGGTAGCCTACTTTAATCGTGAGCTTTTGCAGTTTAACGATGGCCTTATCACGTGTAGCAGCGCTCAACCAATCGTTGGTTTTCAAACGTTGTTGATAGACGCCAGCCATCTTCAAAACCATTTGGCGCACGTCAGCTTTAGCGGCCTCACCAAAGTATTTGCGGCCGTAGTAATCACCCACGACTTGACCAAAGGTGCCGGTTGCCAGGTAGTAAGCCGCTTTTTCGCGAGAGCGGGCCTGCTTTTGACCAGATAATGCCCGACCATAGGTGCCACCGACTTGGCGATACTCTTCGGTTAAAGCGCCGGTCGCATCATAAACTACCCCGACTAACATCCAACTCTTCAAGAGCTTAAAGTTCTCGGGAGTGAGTAAGTCATTAACGGCGTCAAAGTAGGTCGGTTGTGGCAAGATCACTTGCTTAGGAGTGTCGTGAAGTAGTTCGGTGATGGTTCCCGTCAAGTCGAGATGGTCAATCTTATTATCGACATCAGCTAACGGATAGGGATTGTACATCTTCACGTAATCGGCTGATTCTTCTGCTGATTTGACGTGTGGCGCAATCAAGGCATCGAATTGCTTGGCCTGGTCAACGATCTTGGCAGCAGTGGCTGCATCATAACCAGCTAGTTGTAGTAGCTTCGTGATTGTTTGGGTAAAGATTGGGAGGAGCTGTTTAGCTGCTTCGTTACCCGGTTCGTAGTACGTCTTGTCCGGTAGAATTAGGCTAGGGGCATCGACGTATAAGGCGTATTGACTGGTATCTTTCATATCCGGTTCAACACTAAGTTCTACTGGCGTACTCAGACCTAATCGGTACCATTCAGCTAAATGGGCGTTCAAATCGTCGAAATCCTTTAACCCGGCTACTTTATCCAAAAATGGCTTGAGTGGCGCGGTGCCGTCTTGTTCGCGCTTAGCAAAGTTACGCGCTAACGTGTAGAGCTTTTTGAATTCAGCCATCTCAGGGTTGGCTGGTGTGAGTTTGCCAGTTAAGAGGTCGGCAAAGTCAGCCATCAGCGTGTGTTCGATATTATCGACCAGATCCATGAAGCCCCCGGTAGAGGAATGGTCCCCGGGAATCTCAGCGTGTTCAGCCCATTGGCCGTTCACGGCATCGTAGAAATCTTGCGTGAGCTTGGTTTCGTCAACCGGATAGGTGGCTGCTCCACCGGCTGGTGTATCAGATGTAAAATGATTAAGTCGCATACTGAATCCTCCTCAAATTAGTGATTACCAACAGATTAACCCTTTCAGCGACAAAAGGGAATTGTTTTATCATCGAAATCTCATCAAAATACTGACACGAAAAGGAGGGCTGAGTTGAATCTCAGCCCTCCAAGCTTTAGTGACCACTTAGTTCGTCCTTCTTAGCCCGTAACACGGGGCGTTGAAACTTGGGACGGTTGCGATCCCAAACGGCAATGCTTTGTTGATACTGGGTGAAGAAACTGGTAATGTCAGCGGGCGTCAGACTGGTTGGGATTTGCTCCCAAGTCTGAGCGCTTTGCAAAAAGGCTTGCCGAATATCGTGCTCAACGTCAGTCCCCTTATCGGTTAAGCGCAGGTATTTTACACGGCGGTCATCAAGCTTGGCTTCTTGTTCGACAAAGCCATCTAGCAGTAGGGCCCGTAACTTCCGAGCGGCAGCGGAACGGGTCGTTCGTGTTGAATCCGCCAGTTCGCTCAGTGTGATATTACGTTGCTCATGAATCTGTTTAAGCAACAGATACTGTTCAAAGCTGACGGCATACTGACTGGTGATCTGTTCAGCTGCATTGATCAGTACTCGGAAGATACCACGGTACTGCCGCAGAAATGTTTCAAATACTCTATCCTCGTTTTGCATAATAACTCCCCCTTGGAAAACGAATTCAGCCGATTTAGCAAATGACGCGGCGCCAACGCGTCGGGTCCTTCACTACCTCAGACTACCGTTATTATGCGGCCTAACGGGTAGGGATGAAAATAATTGAACTCGACCATCGTCACTAAGATAGGTCACCTTGTATTCTAAGTGAAGGTGGCGTGGATTTTGAAATGCATTAAAAAAAGACTAAACAATTTTTGATAATTGCTTAGTCGCGCTGACTCACCTCAAGAACCACTTATTCTGGATTAAATTTAGTTCTGACGAAATGATGCTTTAACCTGACTTTGTTTGCTCTTTCGCAATAAGAATAGCATTAAACATACGCTCAAGAGGAGGGGAATGATTGAGTAGTAGGGTGAGACGGGGATATTATAAGTTCCTTTAGCTAAGGAAGAAGCTCCAGCACTCACATCGACCACAAAATGAAGTCCGATTGGCCAAAGTAAAGACCGTGTTCGTAAGTAGATGCAGCAGAAGATGATGCCTAACGCGGTTGCTGAAAGAATCTGGCCCACTGTAAGAGTTAAACTTTGATATGTGAGATTCATTAAATGGGTCATACCAAATAATAAACTACAGAATATTACCGAGGTAAACACAGAAAAATTAAACTGTCGCAGAAAGCTACCTAAAATGATTCCCCTAAATAAATACTCTTCTGTTATAGCAAATAATAGTGCCGAAATAATGGACAGCAAAAACTTCTCACTAAAAGTCCCATGATCTACGATGGCGATCAGATAGCATAGAACCAAAATAAAAGAAACAGTGTTGACCGAGATTTGAGAGCGAAACGGAATGTTAGATTTTAAAAATATTTGAGATTTTACCCAGAAGTGATTCAGTGTATAGATAAATAAAAACTCGCCACAGACTTCGACCATCATAGTAAGCTGATCGGAAAAGTGGCATAACGCACAAATTGCTGAAATTGCGAACATAATAAGAATATTTACCAAATACAGGACGGCTAATTTATATGTATATGATCTCTTCATTTTGAAATAATCTTCTTTCAAATTTAGCGCTAATTGTTCATTGGTAATAATGATATATCAGTGTTTCAGTTCAATACCAGCTGTGATGGTGTTATCAGGATTGCTATTCACGTGGGAAAACGACAAAAAAGACACCAGCCAATGGGTAATGGGTTAGTGCCTCAGATAATCTTATTTCGTCATATAAATATACAAATGATCGGTAGAGAAACCAGTATTGAAGCGCACACCATTTGAGTAAATGGTCTTAGTTGTCGTGGAGGTACTCTTCTTCTTAGCGTCCTTCAGTACCTTTTCAAACTTTTTGATCACGTACTTAGGTTTGGCGTCTAGCGAGGTACCTAACAGAGCGAAGGTCGTCCCAAATTGTTTCTTGCCGGCCGTTGTCTTCATTTGCTTGGTTGGGGTGATTAATGCTAATCCCATCAGTTGACCGTTTTGAACGTTGCCCCGAATAGTCACATCCTTAGTGACAACTAGGTTCTTAACACCAGCGGATGTACTAGTCGGGAGTAACTCATCTTTAGCCTGTTTTTTAGCTGTTGCCATCTTGGCTTGCAGTTGTTTGGCTGCTGCTTGCTGTTTTTGCGCTGCTGCGGCCGCGGCTGTCGGGTTGGTCTTAGCTAAAGCGGCCAGCTTCTTTTGCGTCGTCGCTTGATTTTTCTGTGCGGCTTGCAGTTGTTTTTGAACCTTAGCTGGCAAATGGCTAGCAATGGTCATTTGGTTATACTTAGCGGCTAACTTGCGGTAGTTGCCAAGTGCTTTGACCCGATGAACTGTCACGGTCTTATGGGTCGTTCCAGCGCTAACTTTGACCGTTTGGGTCTTAGTGGAAGCGGGAACCTGGAAGAAATAAGTGCCGCTTTTCACGTTGACGGTCTGAGTAGCCCCATTATTGATCCGATAGTGGACCGTCTTAGTCTTGGCGTCACCCTTAATAACTGCCGTTAAGGCCGTTGGATGGTAATCGGTTTTGTTAGTGGTTAAAGCATTATTTGAACAGCCGGCTAAGGTTAGGGCTAATAATCCCAGGGCGCTCAACAGTAACTTTTTCATGATTTTATATTCATCCCTCAATGATTAATTTACTTGGTTTATCTTACCACATTCTTCTAGGGAAGCGAGTATGAGAATTGGCTAACATTTTAGCGGTGAACCTAAAAATCTCGTGAAAGCGTGTGCAAATCTCTTTTACGTGAGGAAAAGAATTGGTATGATAAAAGTGTTGAAAGCAGACCACATCGATGGTTTATTATGGGAAGGACGGGATATTATGTATGAACGGATCTTAGTACCAATGGATGGTAGCAAGAATGCCCATGCGGCATTAATGGAGGCCACCAAACTCGCTAAGGAATTGGGATCGAAACTGTTCATCGTTTCCGTCGCTAGTGATCAGACCTATGCCCACTACGGCGCGGAATTTGGCAGTGAGATTGTCACGCATTTTAAAGATGCAGCGGCTGAGTTTTTACAAAGCGCGGTCAAGGAAGTTGAGGCGCAGGGGGTACCTGTAGAAACCAGCTTCAAGGTTGGCTTGCCTAAACCGACGATTGCCGAAACCCTCCCGAATGAATTAAAGACGGATCTTACCGTAATCGGTCGTTCAGGGGTTCACGGACTAGGTCGGGCCATTATGGGATCAACAACGACCTATGTGGTGAACAACTCTAAGAGTAGTGTCCTAGTCGTTGATTAAACTTTAAATGCAAACAAAAATGCACTGGCAATTAACTTGTCAGTGCATTTTTACGTATATGGCGTCAAACTTACTTTTTGTTCTTTAACCAACGTTGTAAGTCTGAAATTTCGTCGCGCCGCTTCCGGTCCTTTTTACGGTTAACCTTCCGCCGGCCTTGAACGCCATTTGGATGTGCTTTTCTCATTGTAAAAACCCTCGCTTAACTAAAATAACAATCGACTGTCATTCTACTGGATATTTACGGAAAAAGCAAGGGCCTACGGAGTTTCTATGTAAATCAATGAATGTTCAAGCTTACTGGCACGCGGTTTACTGCAATTTGCTTAAAATTTTTGTTACGGGTCAACGCCCCCGTCAGAAAGTGGTATATTGGGAACAATTCAGCAACAGGTAAGGAAGGGACGGGCAACATGCATTTTTTGACAACGAAGCGCGGACGCCTGTGGGCCTGGCTAGTCACGCTACTCATTGGTGGCCTATTGGTTTGGGGAACGCAGCACGATGCTCGCATTTATCATGATCCGATCTTACAAGTGACCCAGGTTAAGACGGGGACACCAACTAAGGAGACCGATGATTTCCATAATGTCGATCGCCAGACTAAGCAGACCTTAACCGGCAAGCTTTTAAATGGTTCTCACCGGGGACGGCAACTGATAATTACGAATACCTATTCGCAATCGGGGGCTATGGACCAGCGATACCATGTGGGGAGTCAGCTCTTCGTGGTCCTACATACGCATGCGGATGGTCACCTTAGTGCGACGGCTAAGGATATAAAGCGTGATACACCACTCGTCTTTATGCTGTGGTTAGTTGTGGGGCTATTACTGCTCATCATGCAATTTAGTGGATTTATGGCCTTTCTCAGTGTGGCTGCCAATGGGGTCTTGTTCTTATTGGCGATTTTACTAAATGGATCGACGCAAGGGGCACAGGTCTTATGGATTTTTGGCAGCTTGGCCGTTGTTTTTGCGGCACTGACACTATGGTTGGTGTTAGGGGCCAATCGCCAGATGGTGATTACCTTAGCGACGACGTTAGGGGGAACGGCGTTCTCTATTATCGTGGCCTTACTCGTCTTTCATTTCACCCACGAAAAGGGCATGTATTATGAATCCATGCAGTATGTGACGCAATTGCCACGACCACTGTTCTTGGCAGAAACCTTACTTGGGTCGCTAGGAGCCGTCATGGATGAGTCGACTGATATCATCTCGTCATTATTTGCCTTAAAACGAGAGCGTCCCGAATTATCAGCTACTCAAGTCTTTAAGTCTGGTCGCCAAATTGGCAGTACGATTATGGGGCCACTGATTAATGTGCTCTTCTTCATTTTTGTGGCGGATACATTCCCTATGGCGATGTTGTACCTCAAAAATGGGAACAGTTGGGGCTACACCTTTTCGATGAACATGTCGATGGGGGTTGTTCAAAGCTTGATTAGTGGGATTGGCATTGTCTTGGCCGTTCCTCTGGCGAGCTTTTTGGCTAGTCGGTTCATGGAAAAGAAGGTGATGGCATGAGTACAATTACGGCGTTAGGATTAGTCCTGCTAGTGCTGATGATTCTGGTCGGGGGCAAAGCCGGTGCCCAATCATTTCTAGCCCTCATTTTGAACTTTGGGCTCTTGTATCTCGCTATTGTGCTGGTGGCGTTTCACTTCTCACCCTTGATTGTGACGTTAGTCGTGGGAATGTTAGTGTTAGCGCTGACCATCTTCATGAGTAGTGGGGATGATCTGTCGAGCACGGTTGCCTTTATTGCGTCGGCGGTGGTGTTAGTGGTCTTAATTGCTTTGATTGTCCCAGTTGAGCATTGGGCACTGGTCCAAGGGTTCGGTCCCGAAGATAGTGAGGACTTAGAAGGGCTGTCGGTCTTAGTGGGGATTAACTTCATTCAGGTAAGCACCGCCACAGCCATTTTAAGCACGCTAGGGGCGATTGCGGAGGCAGCCATGGCAATTGCTGCGGGCTTGAGTGAAATCCTCGAGCAGCACCCACAGGTCCCATTAAATGACTTGTTAAAAGATGGTATCGATGTCGGCAAACAAATTATTGGAACGACTTTTAATACGCTATTCTTTGGGTTCTTTGGTGGCTTCTTGGCACTATTCATTTGGTTTACCGGCGTGCACTACTCATTTGGGGAAATTCTGAATGATAAAATTTTTGTGGCAGAGATTCTCATGATCTTGTACGCAATGGTCAGCGTGATTCTGACGGTGCCAATTACGACTTGGGTCATGACTCGCGCGGTAGCTGGTAAACGAAAACGAGCGGCGAAAGAAGAGACTCCCAAGTGAAGACTCATTAAAAATGGAAGTGAAAAGTTGTGCGCATTGTATGTACGGTTAAAAATATCAGAATTATGAGAACAAGAAATTTAGGTTCAATGGATTCAGAGGTTATATTTTCGAATTACGAGCTTGCTGGGGAATTTCCGGCTTATGATCGATTGGCTGATTTTATGTGGCGACTTTTTAAAGAGAAAATTATACCAGAAGGTTTTGAAATTGAAGATAATGATGACGAGATAGACAAAACGGCAACTCGTATTCAAGGAAGATTTTGGGAAGATGGTGATTTTTATCCGCCAACCTTGGCATTATTAAATCATGGAAATGCTGCTAAATACTTATTGTGTTGTACTAGTAAATCTTTAGCTACGACTTACCAAATCTGGTTTACTTTAGATAAAAAAAGAGTAGGTCTTTACGCCTTTGATATGAAGAATCTGCATGCAGTAATTACTGATAAGGACAAGACTTACACGTTTGACGATGAAGGAAATAAGGCCGAAGGATTTGAAATGTTTGAAAATATTACTAGGCCTTTGTGGGAATTAGCAGCTAATACAATTATGTTTGCTCAGGATGGAACAGAAGATGAAGGAACTCTGGATTTTGCAAAACCACGTTGGGTTGATGCTAGTAATATTTTGACAAGCTTAAGCAGGGACGGCAATAAGTGCCATTTGACTGGTCGACTACCAGACAATAGTTATCACGCTGATATGACCTTCGAATTTCGAGAGTTGTTGGGAGACGAATTTGATGAGTTTGTAGATGCGAATGATCTATAACAAGATTATCGTAAACGAAAAGCGTTAGGAGATACACGTCCTAACGCTTTTTATGTGGAATTAGAAAATTGGTGAACTAATAATCCAAACAAAAACCGCCTAACGCAATCGTTAGACGGTCATTATTAGTTACTGCTGCTTGAGCTTGCAATACTTGAACTAGCAGCACTGGTGCTTGAGCTGCTAGCATTGGATGATTCGACGCTAGCAGATGTTGCCGTTGCCGTTGTGGTAGCGACATCCTTGATGCTGGTTAAGTTACCAGAGTAGACCCAGTAACGTTTCGTACTGTTCTTAGATGGCCGAATACGGTACCACATGGACCCAGTACTCTTCTTAGCCGTCATGTCGATGTAGTAAGTCTTACCAACCTTAGGTGAAATCTTGGACCAACTTTGTTTAGTGGCATTCTTGTTGGACCCCTTGACGTGGTTGTATAGGTAGTAGCTCTTGTACTTGCTACTTAACTTAGCTTGTTTATTCACTGACGTGTAGGTTGCGTTTACCAATTTGGTGTGTGAGGTACTGAAACCGTTATAGTACTTTTTCACCATCTGGTAGAACATTGCCATCGTGTAGCCTTGGCCAAAATACTTCTTCCCAGTTGCTGAGTAATAACCAACGGGGTCAGTATGCGTTGAGCCACCTAAGTGACTGGCAACGGACCCATGTGACCATACGGTACCTTTGCCATCATAAGCAGCATCGTTAGGCTTAAGGTTGTATTCTTTCAGCAAGTAGGCGGTGTACCAAGCAGCGTTAGCAACTTCGTGTGCAAAGGCAGACTTACTGTGGACTTCAACTTGTTCAAATTGAACGAAACGAGAGTTACCAGGGGAACCAACACCCCAAGCCAGGTAATCCGTATTAGCGATATTAATAATCCGGGAACCATCAACGAAGCTATGCACGAAAGCGTTTTGGTAATTATTCTTCATATAGGCAATTTCATTATAGATCGTTGATGAGGGGTTAGCCGTTTCATGAACAACAACCCCTTCTGGCTTACCCTTACCGTGGCGATACTTGTACTTCGGGAAGCCACTCCAAATTGATTTGGTAATTTTAGCTGGCGTGATGTTTTTACTTGAAATATAGCTATTAACCTTGGAAGTCGCTGCGGAAGCGGTCGTTGTGGACGTTGATAATCCAAAAATTCCGGCGGCACCAAGGGTAGCCAGTGTGGTTAAAACGATTTTGTGCATGTTCACCCTGATCATCCCTCAAATCTTTCTAGTCATTAATTACGACAACCAATAAATTGGTTGCTCAGTCGGTGGTTGTACGATTCGTTATCCACTATAACATGTTAGACGCTAACGACAAGCGTCAAATCAGGCTTTCTGCGTAATATTACGCGGGAACGCGCGGTGGTAACAGCATTTACCTAGCGTGTTTGCAAATAGATTAAAACTTCACGACAGGACGTAACCTATCTGTAACATTGACATGGCGCCGTTTGTTCCCGTTCGCGAGTCGTAGTGCACGCAAAAAACAGATCGTCCGTTGCGTCGGCGACCTGTGCGTAATGGTTACTTAGTTGGTTGGGTCCATCCCTGTTGTTCAGGATCGATGTGCAGCTTTCGTTGACATTCAGGGCAGATCCCGTGAAGTTCAACGTGATTGCTAGTGACCAAGTAGTGGGTTTGTTCTCGCGTTTGGTGGTTTAAGTTAGCCTCAACTGCGGCGATATTAGGGGCAAAAACATCGGTAATTTTTCCACAATTTTCACAAATAATGTGGTAGTGTGGTCGGCCGTAAAAATCATAACGCAGCCCGCCCTTATCGTTGGGGAGGGCAATGACGATGCCCAGGTCAACAAAGAGATTTAATGTGTTGTAGACGGTCGCCATGCTGAGATTAGGCAGTTCATCCTCTAAGGCGTGAAATAAGGTTTCCACTGAAGGGTGATTGTGATGTGCGACCAGGTACTTTAAGATAATCTGGCGTTGCGGGGTGACCCGTACTTGATGTTCCCGCAGTAATTGAATGGCCGCGTTAAGTTCTTGTTGTTGCGTTGCCAAATCTAAAGTCTCCTTTCTAAGAATCACTCTAGTTTAAGTCTATTAAAACACATTTTAACAGGACTTCCAGCAGAAAGCTCTAGTTTAGAATAAATCGTCACAAAAATGAAAAATAAAATCTAGAGAGGTTTACTTTTATGACGGATAGAGTACAATGGATTCAGTAGCAGATAAGAATTATTCTAAAGAGAGATAAAAATTGACTATCCCTAACTTTTTGAAAGTAAAGCTGATTAGATGGGGATTGTTGCAGATGGGGTGGCGTAAGAATGGAAACAAAAGTGAAGAAGACTGCAACGTTGGCACAACGGATCAACGTCTTGCGGGCGAGTGTCATGGGGGCCAATGACGGGATTTTGTCGGTTGCCGGAATTGTTGTTGGGGTTGCGGGTGCGGCAACCAGTAGTTTTGCGATTTTTATTTCTGGCATCGCTGGCATGATTGCCGGGACTGTGTCCATGGCCATGGGGGAGTATGTGTCAGTTAATACGCAAAAGGATGCCCAGCGAAAGGCGATTGAGACGCAAACCACCGCTTTAGACGATGACTATGAGGCGGAGTTTGGCTTTGTGCGCGATAAATATGTTGCCAGTGGGATTAAGCCGGAATTGGCAGAGCAGGCGACTAAAGAAATGATGACCCGCGATCCATTGAAAACCACGGTACGCGAGCGTTTTGGGTTTAATGTTGGTGAATATACCAATCCATTTTCTGCGGCGATTGCATCCATGATCTCATTTCCAACTGGGTCTATTCTGCCATTGGTCTCAATTACATTATTGCCTAAAGACTATCGGATCGTGGGGACCTTCATTGCGGTGGTCGTGGCCTTAGCGATTACCGGCTATATTGCGGCGGTATTGGGAAAAGCCAACCGACGGAATGGGACGATGCGGAACGTCATTGCGGGAATTTTGACGATGCTAGTGACTTACGGCATCGGGCACTTATTTGCTTAGGGGGCAGTTAAATGGCAGCAAATCAACAGGTACAAATCAAGAAGGTTAAGCAACACCAGACGATGGATGAGAAGCTCAACACGCTGCGTGCTGGGGTATTAGGGTCAAATGATGGTATTTTAACGGTCGTTGGTGTGCTATTCAGTGTGGCCGCCGCAACGACCGATCAGTTTACGATTTTTATTGCGGGGCTAGCCGACTTACTAGCCTGTGCGTTTTCCATGGCGTCAGGGGAATATGCTTCAGTCAGTACACAAAAGGATACTGAAAAGGCGGCCGTTGCTAAGGAAGAACGGCTGTTAAAGACCAACTATGCCGACCAACTGGCCGCCGTGCAGCAATTCTATGAAGATCGGGGTGTGACCGCGGAAACCTCGTTAGCTATTGCTAATGACTTAATGGCTAAGGATGCCCTGGCAACGGTCGTTAACGTCAAAGAAGATATTCAATTAGGGCACTACATGAATCCGTGGAACGCGGCCTTCTCCTCGCTGTTTGCCGCGGCCTTGGGCGGAACTTTTCCTTTAGTCGCCATGTCACTCTTTCCAGCAGCTACCCAGTGGCCGGCAACGATTGTAGCCGTATTATTGTCCGTGACATTAACCGGGTATTTGAGTGCCAAATTGGGTCATGGACTCGTGAAAACCGCAATTATCAGAAACGTTATCGTGGGAATTATCACGATGTTTATTCACTATTACGTGGGTCAGTTCTTCTAACAAAACTATTGTTCTTTTCTTATTGCAATGTCAGAAAGCTAGTGTAAAATTAGTCAAATATCTTTTGGAAATGAGGAATTTGGCTTGAAGCGTAAGATGAGTTTGTTTTCGTTAGTCATGCTAACGCTGAGTGCTATCATCGGGTCTGGATGGTTATTTGGCGCGGGGATGGCAGCCCAGATCGCCGGACCAGCGGCGATTATCTCTTGGATTTTGGGTGCCGTTATTATTGGCTTAATTGCTTTAAATTATATTGAACTGGGAACGATGTTTCCCACGAGTGGCGGGATGAGTCAATACGCCGCATTTTCACACGGTCCGCTGTTGGGGTTTGTTGCGGGGTGGTCTAATTGGCTATCGCTACTGACCATTATCCCCATTGAAGCCGTAGCTGCTGTGCAGTACATGAGCTCTTGGCCGTGGGCGTGGGCCAATTGGACCCGCGGCTTTTTGCGGCACGGGGACATCACTAATGAAGGGTTAGTCATTGTTTTCTTATTTATTCTGGCGTTTACCCTGCTGAATTTTTGGTCCGTCAAGTTGCTCACGCGGTTTACCAGTTTTATTTCGATCTTTAAATTAGCGATTCCTACGTTAACGATTCTGGTACTGATCGGGACGGGATTTGAGCCGCAAAATTTTGGTCATGCGGCCGGGTTTATGCCCAGCGGCACGGCAGCAATCTTTTCGGCAACTACGGCGGCCGGCATTATCTTTTCATATAACGCCTTTCAAACCACGATCAACATGGGCAATGAAATTGCGCATCCCGAACGCAACATCTTATGGGGAATTGTGATTGCCTTTGGGATTAGTGCGGTGATCTACACGTTGCTACAGGTCGCCTTTATTGGTGCCGTGCCAGCTAGTGCACTGCAGCACGGGTGGCAAGGGGTGAACTTTGAGTCACCGTTTGCTGACCTGGCGATTTTGCTGAATCTAGGGTGGCTGTCAACGTTGTTGTACCTAGATGCCTTTGTTTCACCATTTGGTACTGGGGTTTCATTTGTGGCGACCACGAGTCGAGCACTCGCCGCGATGACTGGTAGTAAGCACATGCCGACAAAGTTAGGTGAAGTTAATCGTAAATACCAAACGCCACGACGAGCCATGGTTGTGAACATGTTGCTGGGGGTTGTGTTGGTGGCTGGTTTTCGTAATTGGAGTGCGCTGTCGAATGTTATCTCGACATCGACGCTGATTGCGTATTTAACGGGGCCGGTGACGGTGACAGCTTTACGGCGACAAGCGCCCAATTTTAGTCGTCCCTTTCGCTTAGCCGGTTTACGGTGGTGGGCACCACTCGCTTACGTTTTAGCGAGTCTAGCAATTTACTGGGCAAAGTGGCCCACGACGATTGAGGTGTTTGGCGTCATTGCGTTAGGCCTGATCTTCTATATTTACTATGAAATTCGTCGTCCAGCTGGTTGGCAGGCGCTGCAAGCAAGTCTGCGGGGCAGTCGCTGGCTGTTGTTAGAGATGATCTGGTTAACCGTCATGTCCTTGATTGGAAGCCATGAATTTGGCGGTACCGGTTGGGTGACTTATCCCCTAGATTTTGTTTTGGTGGTCATCGGGAGTCTGGTGTGCTACTACTTAGGGGTACGAGACGCTTACCGCAGTGAGTCTTTTGAGATTGCGGTTGATCTGAACAAGCGAGTTAATGAAGATTAATCCATGCAATTAAATAGCCACCATCTGCGGTAGTGGGTCTACCGAGGGTGGTGGCTATTTTTAATGTTGTTGCCAAATCCAGTCGTTATTCTGAGTGGTGAAACCGGCCGCAGCTAACACCGTTGGTTCAACGTGGGCACTTTGACTGAGGGTCATGGTTTTGAGTTGTAACTCGTCTTGACCAAAGTGCACGAGACGGTCAATGATCTCTTGTTGTTCCACAGCTGTTAGTCGTCGTCCTTGAATGGTCAGCTGACTTGTGCGTGTGTTGAGATCTAAGTGTGTAAAGCCACCCCAGCCAATTAGTTTGTGTGTTTGGCGGCGTTCAATCCCCCAAGTCAGGGCAGTTTGGCCCATCGTTTGTTGCATGGTTGCGTTTACCCAGTCAGCCGTTTCGGCCAGATCTTGTTTGGTCAATTCGGCGACATTTTTAAGCTTAAACTGGGTTAGCCAATCAAAGCGAAAAATGGGGGTTAGTAGCGGGTGATACCCTTCAAAGCTAGACATGTCTGGTGCATCCTTTCCGTTTCAGTTCATTAATCATATTGTACCGGTCTTTTGCTCGTTGAGCCAGTGACTTAATCGCTGTTTGACTGGGAGCTGTGCTATACTTGAAAGTAACATTGGTAAGTTGAAAGGGGTAGCACAATATGACGGAAGAGTTTTATATTGGGACTTATACCAAACGGATCAGTCGCGGGATCTATCGGGTAAGTGTGGATACGACCACACCCAAGCTGATGGATTGCGAATGGTTAGCTTCTGCAGGAAGCCCAACCTACATCGCGAAGTCTAACGCCAAGCGGTTATACGTTATCAATAAGAAAGAAACTGATGGTCAAACACATGGTGGTCTGATTATCTATGATATGTCGGAAGACAAGCCGCGAGCGATTCAACAACTCTTAGATTTGGGTTCGTCACCAGCTTATGTGGCCGTTGATGAAGACCGGCAATTAGTCTATACGGCCAATTACCACACGGCTGCGGTTGACGTCTACGCAATCAATCCGGATGGCACCCTGAAGCGGACAGATCAAGTAATCGATCAGGACCCGGTCGGCCCGGCACCAGAACAGGCTGATGGGCCCCATCCCCATTTTGCTGATTTAACGCCAGATGACCGATTAGTCGTGTGTGACTTAGGCTCTGATCGGGTTTACGTGTACGATGTCTCCACAACTGGCAAGTTGTCAGCGGTTAGTCACCTTGACTTACCAGCTGGCTATGGCCCGCGGCACATTGTTTTTGATGCTAAAAAGGGTGTGGCTTACTTAGTTGGTGAGTTGAGCAGCAACGTGGCAACATTAAGCTACGATGCGGCAACGGGAACGTTTACGGTAAAGACCATTGTCTCAACGATTCCAGACGATTGGACGGCCCATAATGGGGCAGCAGCGATTCGGTTAAGTGCTGACGGTAAGTTTGTTTATGTATCTAACCGTGGCAATAACTCGCTAGCGGTGTTTGCCAGTGATGAGGCTGGTCAGTTGACGTTGGTTCAGCGGATTTCAACAGAAGGCGACTTCCCGCGTGACTTTAACTGGACTGCCAACCAGCGACTAGTGTTAGTGGTAAACCAAAACTCGGATAATGCTTCGTTATTTGAACGTGATGCGCAAAGCGGCAAGTTAACGTTAGTTCAAAAAGACTTTATGGTGCCAGAAGGTGTCAGTGTCTTACCCGCTAAGTAAAGCGTGTACAAGATAGTTACGCCAAAAGCTCGAGACATTCGTCTCGGGCTTTTTTACGTTTAGTCAAGGGGAGAATGTGGAAGTTATCCGCTTACCGATTGGCGAGTTATGTTGTTTCGTTGTTTAAGCTGGGTAGTGTTGGGTAAAGTAGGCCGCCATCGTTTGTAAATGATGAACGAGACTTAGACGTTTAACGACGCCGAGACCCGGAAAATGCTGTTGTTCGTGATAAGCTGCTAGTTGCTTGGCCGCCGGTGTTTGAACGGCTGTTGGCTGTTGCGGTAACCAAGCGGCGAGTTTCACAACAGCCTGAAAGAATTTTTCCTTGGGGTGGCTAAAATCAGTGCGGTCGTCAGACACAAACCGATGAATACGTAGTTGTTCACCGGCAAAGTAAGTGAGATGTAAGGTGACGGCTTTAGCGGGATAGCCATGTTCACTATAATAGTGACCGCCAATGGTGTAGTCACTGACCCCTTGATAGCCCAAAAGATCCGCGAGAACCCAGTCATCACTGAAGAAGCCATCAACGAGGTTCGCGTAGGTTTGGTCATGATCGGGTAACCACGCATGATCGAAGAGGCTGATACTCGACCGGGATACTAACTGACGTACGCGAGCCTCGGGCGGAACCAGCAGATAGGTGGGGGTTTCCAGCCACCCAGCATGTTGCACGGCGACTAGTTCGTCATAGTGATGTGCGATAAGCAAGGTTGGTTGATCAGTGCTAGGCGTGACATCGTCGGGAAGGGTTGTGGGCGTGAGAATATGTCCGACAATCAAGTTGGGATCATTGGCCCACTCATGCCAGTCGTGGAGCTTTTGTTGGGTTAAGGCATAGTCGCTAACGGTCGGGTTAGCGATGACGACGAGCGGATGGTTAGCTGCCATGAAAGCCGCAACGGTTTGTGGCAATGCCCGAATATCTCGGACGGGCTCAATGATGGGAATAATATTAGGTGGTAGGCAGCGTTGTTCAGCAATGTCTTTGAGGGCGAGTAAATCGTACTGACGACCGCGAAAATAAGGAAAATACATCATGGGCGCTGACTCCTTAACTGTTCAAGTAACTGGTGGTGTTCCAGATTAAGGGCGTCTAATTCGTCTTGCAGGGCGGTTACTGCCGTTGTTTGGGTGTCCTCAATAAACTGGTCATAAAAATTGGCTTCTGGATCATAGACGTCATAGTGTTGATGGCGTTTTTTGAGTTCCTGATACAATCGTTCAGTACTGAAAGTTTTGAGCCCAGTTGCCATCTGCTTGGCCTTATGGACTTCTCGAGCTTGTGCCGCAATGAACCGGGTGGTGAGCTGACTAGCTGGTACTGCCAGTTCGCGACGACGTGGTGGTCGCATAACGGTTAGATAGCCCGGTGCCGTGGGTGTTTCAGTCGCAGTCGCTAGCAATTCTTTGGTAAACGGCCGATAGATCAGCACACCGATCCCCGCGGGAATTTCAGTGGCAACAGCTTGATACAGCTTTAAGGGCAAGACGAAGTAATTATAGTGGCCAACAAAGGAGAGTTTGGCTTTAGAATGAAAGTCGCTTTTGGTCACTTTCAGTTCGTAACAGCGCCACTCAATATCGCCGCTAGGTAGTTCTTGATAACTGAGGGTATCGACAATACCAGCATCGTTAGGCATGGTGACCTCTTCGACGGCCATCGTACCGGTCTCACGACAGTAATCGTAAAGGGTACGTTCTAAAGCCAGTGTTAGTTTGGTTTTCATTCAGATAGGGCCTCCTGGTGCCAGAAATCATGGATAGCAGAGCTTAATTGTTCAGGACGATAGAGCCGCTGGAAGTGCTGCCAGTGACTTGGATAAAGTTGGGTGTAGCGGGGACTCGCAAAGCGTTGATCCATAAGTAAGATAACGCCGACGTCATGTGATCCACGAATCAGTCGTCCAGCAGCTTGAAAGACGTTATTGAGTCCCGGAAGTTGATAAGCAAAGGCAAAGCCCTGATGTGAGCGTTCATCAAAGTAATCACGCAAGAGGTTGGTTTCCGGATTGATGCCGGGAAGGCCAACACTGACGATGCCGACGCCGATTAGCCGGTCGGCTTTTAGATCGATCCCTTCGGAAAAAATGCCCCCTAGTAAGGCAAAGCCCACCAGTGTGGTTGTCGGGTTGGCCGTAAAGCTAGCGAGAAAACGACTGCGATCTGCTTCGGCCATTTGAGCTTGCTGACAAACGGTTTGAATTTGGGGGTAGGCCAATTGAAAGGCTTGGCTGACAGTGAGGAGATAGCTGTAAGATGGCAGAAAGATGAGGTAGTTGCCCGTCTTACCATCGACCAATGTTTTGATTGCTAATAAAATATTAGCCAAATTGGCATCGCGTTTATTGTAGGTGGTTTGAATATAGTTCGTGACAAGAATTGCTTGATTGGTCGGTTTAAATGGTGATCGTAATTGATAGGCCAGACTATCCTGGTCACCACCCAGAACAGTTTGGTAATAATCAAGTGGCGATAAGGTCGCCGAAAACAAGACGGCACCGTGTCCTAGAGCCAGGCTATCAGCTAAAAAAGCACTGGGGTCTAGACAGAGCTGTTTTAAGGTGATTTGACCGTCATCAATGGTTAGGCGCATGCGGTAGGTGTCATCATAATAATCGGCAATCCGTTGATAGCTAATGGCCATGAAGTAGTAGTCGAGGATGGCTTGCGTGAACGGTGTCTGTGGTTGGTCCACTAACCAGTCGTGGACGGCTTCAACTAGCCGTCCCAGATCGTGTTCAAAATTTTCGGGTGGGGTCATGAAAGTACTGTCGGTTTGGCCGGCGTCAATTAAGGGCGCACAAATATCGTCAAATGTTGCCCGTAAGTCCTGCAACCGGCGACGAAGCTTAGGCGTAGCCTGCTCAGTATCGCGACTGAGAGCGATTAGATGATCTAAGGGATGACTACTCATCGCAGCGGAGTACATGTCACGTGATCGGCTTACCAAGTTGTGGGCTTCGTCAATTAAGAAGAAATTATCGGGATCACTAGTGGCAAAGAACCGTTGCAAATGAACTTGGGGATCGAACAAGTAGTTGTAGTCCCCAATGATAACATCACAGAACAGACTTGCATCGAGCTGAAATTCAAAGGGGTCTAAGGTATGTTTGCGGGCGACTTGCTCAATAACCGGTCGTGTTAGTTGGTCATGATGTTCCAATAAATCGAGCAATGCCGGCTTTAAACGGTCATAATAACCCAGCATGTAGGGGTTATCTTCGGGTGCTAGGTCTGCTTCTTCGGGAAACTTGATTTTATCCTTGGCGGTGAGCGTAATACTTTTCAGTTTGAGGCCCTGAGAAGCCATAAGTGTAATAGCTTCTTCGGCCACCCGCCGCGTACTTTGTTTGGCAGTTAAATAAAAAATCCGTTGGATCAGGCCTTCGCCGATTGCTTTAATGGTGGGGAAAAGCGTGGAGATGGTTTTCCCCGTACCAGTTGGGGCTTCGGCAAAGAGCCGTTTACTAGTAACGATGGTTTTGTAGACAGCGACGGCTAGTTCGCGCTGCCCGGGGCGGTAGTGATCGAAGGGAAAGGTGAGTTGTCGAATGGTCGGGTCGCGGCGTTCTTGTAGATCGGCGCGAAATTTTAACCAAGTGACGTATTCAGCAATGACTTCGTCAAAGAAGGTCTTAGCAGCTTCTTTGGTGATGACCTGTTCTGTTTGTGTTGTGGTTTCCGTGTTGGTTTGAAAATAAGTTAACGTCAAGGTCACTTGTTCTAACGCTGGGAACTTTTGCATTAAGAGGTGGGCATAGAGTTTTACTTGGGCCCAGTACAAGGTCAACGTATTGTCCTTAAGTTGGTCAAAGACCGTTTCGGATGTTTTAATTTCTTCGATGGTGGCGTGCGTGTCGCTTAAAGTAACGCCATCTGCGCGACCATGAAGGAGATAGTCTTGATTGTTGAGGGTCAAGGGCAGCTCAAGATAGTATTCTTTTTGATAGTTACTGTCTCGCTGCTTTTGTAGTCGTCGATGAATCCGGGCCCCTAGTTGAGCCGTATTTTGACTGCCAGATGTGGCACTGAGATCGCCGGTACGTAGAGTAAATTCGACTAACTCACGGACCCCAAGTTTAATTGTCATAAGCCACTAACGCCTCCATATTATGGCAATATCATACCATATTTCATTAGGAGATTGAACGCGTGTTCGAAGTTAGCCAATTTTGGCAAAGTGGTTGTTAGGGATTGGCAAAGCTTGTGTAATTGCTTACAATGAAGCCAGAGGTGATTTAGATGAAGACGATTGGTATTCCCTTATATGGTACAACCCCGAAGATTGATGAGACAAATGCACTGCAGCAGATCTGTCAACGCTATACGGGAACGGCTAAGATTGTTGTGCGTGATACTGAACTGAATCCGCAGTTGGCGGCCGAGGTTGCCCAATTAGGTGAGCACGGGGGCGACTTTATCCGAATCGTGGCTGACGGCCCAGATGAGGCGCAATTGGTAGCAGCCATTCACCAACAACTTGTGAAAGATAAGTATTGTTATTAGCTGCTTGACGCTTTTCAACTAGTTCGATATGCTCGACTTAATGAGAAACTAGTGGGGAGGCGCAACGTAGATGAATGAAGAGCAGGTTGCCCGATTGTGCGCTATCGCGCCGAAATATGGGTTAACGTTAGCGCATGAAGGCCTGATTATTACTAAGATTAACCAACAATCGACAACCTTTGATACGAGCAAATATATGCCGGATCAGTTTGTTGATTTGTTGGCCAAAATTATTGCAACTCAAATGAAAGCCGATTTGTGGCAGTGGCAATAAATAGTGAAACGAAAAAGACGTGAGGGCTGCCCTCACGTCTTTTTTGTGTTTGTCTGTTAAGCTTCTTCCCACCGATCGAAGTCTTTGGCATGTTGGGCGAGGTACGTTATTGCTTCGTGAGCCAATGCTTCACTAGCAGCAGTGAAGTCATGGGGGGTATCCGCCTCATCAGCATCCGCTTCATCACGTAAAAAGCCGGCGGCAACATCGAGATATTTGGTGCGACGACCAACGCCATCGTCTTTTAATAAGGTGTCTAATCCCGTTAAATCGGGTTGGGCAGCCGCGGCTACTTGTTGGGCGAGATCAGGTTGAGCCCCCAATTTAGCTGCCGCATAATCCATCAGAAAGTCATTCATATCAACAATAATTGCGTGGCGAGCCGCGCGTTCATTCTTCTTTGCCATAATTAGTCACTCCTTAGTTTCATTCTAGCCACTTTCGGCAAATGACGCAATTAATCGACCGACCGTTTATAAAATAATCGTGTTTGGGGATTAACTAACTAGGGATCAATCCGTATTTTGCCATTTTGGTAACATTTACCGAAAATTTACACGAATGCGACGAAGAATACATATTCATCCCTTAGAATCGGGATTGTAAGTTAAGGGGAAGCACCACGAGCCTAGCACTTAGCTTACATTGTGGTGGTTCAACTATTTTAAAAGACATGGAGTGACAGAGATGAATAAGGGATCAAAGTTAGCAATGGGGATTGCAGCAATTAGTTTGTTATTAGTAGGTTGTGGGAAAGCTACGAGCTCCACGAGTAGTAAGAGTAGCAGTGCAGCACTCTCGGGGAAAGTTACCGCAGTGGGGTCGACCGCTTTACAACCACTAGCAGCTAAAGCGGGGTCGAACTTTATGACTAAGAACGGCAAAGTTAATCTGACAGTCCAGGGGGGCGGCTCAGGTACGGGATTGAGCCAAGTGCAATCTGGCGCGGTATCAATCGGTAACTCTGATATCTTCGCTGAGGAAAAAGACGGTATCAAGGCCGACAAGCTAACGGATCATAAGGTCGCTGTTGTGGGGATGGCACCTGTCGTGAACAAAGATACGGGTGTTAAGAACTTGAAGATGGCGCAGTTAAAGCAGATCTTCATGGGGAAGATTACTAACTGGAAAGAAGTCGGTGGTAAGAACCAAAAGATTGTCATCATCAACCGCGCGCAAGGTAGTGGCACCCGGGCAACTTTTGAAAATGCTGTCTTGAAGGGCGCTACCGCCGTTAAATCCCAAGAACAAGATTCTAACGGAGCCGTTCAAAAGATTGTGGCAACGACACCAGGCGCCATTAGCTACCTTGCTTTTTCATACTTCACCAACAAGCTACAAGCCGTTTCGATTGATAACGTGACGCCAACGGACAACAATGTTGAAACGAACAAATGGAAAGTTTGGTCATACGAACACATGTATACCAAGGGAACACCGGACAAAGCAACCGCCGCATTCTTGTCTTACATGAATTCCAAGACGGTGCAAAATGGCTTAGTTAAAGACATGGGTTACATTAGTATTCATGACATGAAAGTAACTAAGAACGCCAAGGGTGTTGTTACCCAAAACTAATTTTCTAGTAGGCAACGGGTGGAGGTGCAATTAGCGCATCTTCATTTTTTTAAAGGGGGGTCAACCTGATGGAACAAACACATTCACAATTACGTAAACCAGATGCCCAGCCTAACGAATGGGCTGTGCGCTTACACCATGCCACCCGGGCAACTCGGGAAGATTGGTTGGGGAAAGCCATTAGTTACTTATGTATTGGCGTGATTATTTTGGTGGTGGCGTCAATGCTCTGGTTCATTACATCTAAGGGGATTGCAACGTTCACGCAAAATCATGTCAGCTTAGGCAAGTTTTTAACGGGAACGAACTGGGCGCCCGACCAAGGCCAAATCGGCGCGCTGCCCATGATTGTCGGCTCGTTTGCGGTGACCTTTGCCGCCGCACTCGTGGCGACACCGTTTGCAGTAGGAACCGCCATTTTTATGACTGAGATTTCACCAAATCGAGGACGAAAATTATTGCAACCAGTCATTGAGCTGTTGGTGGGGATTCCCTCCGTCGTTTATGGCTTCATTGGCTTAGCGGTGGTAGTGCCCTTTATGCGCCATTTAGTCGGCGGTTCAGGATTTGGGATTATCTCAGCGACTTTCGTCTTATTCGTCATGGTCTTACCAACCATTACGTCGATGACCGTTGATAGTTTACGGTCAGTACCGCGCTATTACAAGGAAGCGTCACTGGCATTGGGAGCGACCCGCTGGCAAACTGTTTCGCGGGTAATTCTCCGGTCAGCGACACCAGGAATCTTAACGGCGGTGATTTTTGGAATGGCGCGGGCTTTTGGGGAAGCCTTGGCCGTTCAAATGGTCATTGGTAATGCAGCCATCATGCCTAAGAATTTAATTTCACCGGCGTCTACACTGACCAGTCAGTTGACTTCTGGAATTGGCGATACGATTGATGGAACCTTACCTAACAACGCCTTATGGTCGTTAGCACTTATTTTATTACTGATGTCATTGGTCTTTAATGCATTAGTTCGGATCATTGCTAAAAGGGGGCAGCTAAAGCATGAACGCTAAACGGAAAGACTTTCTGGCTACGATCATGATTAATTTGATTGTAGCGGTTGTCGTTGGGATTTTGGTCTTCCTATTGGCCTATATCTTGATTTCTGGCTTGCCACACGTTAGTTGGTCATTCTTAACTGGAACGACAGATGCGTTTAGTGGTGCTGGCGGAATTGGGGTCCAACTGTTTAATTCCTTTTATCTATTGGTCTTAACCATGGTTATCTCTATCCCCATTTCATTGGGCGCCGGAATCTATCTGGCCGAGTATGCGAAAGATAATTGGCGAACGAGTCTGATCCGGTCAGCCATTGAAGTGTTAAGTTCACTGCCTTCAGTTGTCGTCGGGCTGTTTGGCTTTCTGCTATTCGTTGTGCAATTCAAGATTGGTTTCTCAGTGATTTCAGGGGCGATTGCGTTGACCTTTTTCAATTTACCATTGCTCACCCGAAACATTGAAGAGTCGTTGAGTGCGGTGTCTCGTAGCCAACGTGAGGCCGGGCTTTCACTAGGATTATCTAAGTGGAAGACTGAGATTGGGATTATTTTACCAGTAGCACTACCGGGAATTGTTACTGGTGTGGTATTGAGTGCCGGCCGGGTCTTTGGTGAAGCCGCGGCTTTGATTTATACAGCGGGGCAAAGTGCACCCGTTACGAATTTTGCGGATTGGAATCCAATGGATGCAGCTAGTCCATTGAATCCATTACGACCAGCCGAAACGTTAGCCGTCCATATCTGGAAGGTGAACACAGAAGGTTTAGCCAGCAATGCCGCACAGTTATCGGCAGCAGCCTCAGCAGTACTGATTATTGCGGTACTGATCTTTAATCTGGGGGCGCGGGTGCTGGGAATGTATCTATATCGGCGTGTGACGGCTAGCAATAAGTAGGAGGGGACGGCAATGTTAAAACAGTATTCATTTGACAAAACGGCGGTTCAATCCTTTGCGGCCAACACACCGTTAGCGTTACGAACCGAAGATTTACAGGTGTTCTATGGTGCCAACCATGCCATGCACGACGCGGATCTGGCTTTTCCTAAAAATCAGATTACGGCATTGATTGGGGCTTCTGGTTCGGGGAAGTCAACTTATTTACGGTCACTGAATCGGATGAACGATGGAATTGCGACGGTCACTGGAAAGATTTGGTACCATGGCGTTGATATCAACGAACCAGATGTGAACATTTATGAGATACGGCGACATATTGGGATGGTCTTCCAGCGGCCAAACCCGTTTGCTAAGTCAATTCGTGAGAACATTGTGTATGCACTACGGGCCAACGGGATTAAGCGTAAGGCCGAATTGAATGAGCGGGTTGAACAAAGCTTGCGTGGGGCCGCTTTGTGGGATGAGGTTAAGGATAATCTGGACAAGAGTGCCCTGTCGCTATCTGGTGGGCAGCAACAGCGGTTGTGTATTGCCCGCTCGATTGCGATGGCGCCGGATGTTTTACTCCTAGATGAACCGTGTAGCGCGTTAGATCCGATTTCAACCGTTAAAGTCGAAGAGACACTATTAGAGTTGCAGAAAAAATACTCGATTGTGATTGTGACGCACAACATGCAACAAGCGTCACGAATTAGTAGCCAGTGTGCGTTCTTCCACTTGGGACACGTCATGGAATACGCACCGACGACAACGATGTTTAGTAATCCACAGATTCCAGTAACGCAGGATTACGTGGCCGGAAGTTTTGGTTAGTCAAAAAGGCTGTGGGCAGTGCCCACAGCCTTTTTCGTGTACTTAATGATGCATTTTAAATTCAAGATAGCGATCGTTATATAACTCAACCTTAGTGGGTGACAGATCACGATAGACTTGTAAGTGTCGGAGTGTTTGCTCGTCGGGATAAAATTGGCGGTCATTGCGAATGGCCTGTGGTAAGCGTTCTTTAGCCCGCTGGTTCGGTGTCGCGTAACCAATATAGGTCGCGTTTTGGGCGGCATTATCCGGTTGGCTCATAAAGTTTAAGAATGCGTAGATGGCCTTAGTGTGTTGGGCCGTCTTGGGAATAACTAGATTGTCAAACCACAAATTGCTGCCTTCACGTGGGACCACGTAGTGTAAATGTGAATTACCGGCCAGCATTTCGGCTGCTTCACCGGACCAGTCGACGGCCAGTGGTGCTTCATCTTGAATCATGTACATTTTAATTTCATCGGCGACAATGGCTTTGACGTTAGGTGATAATTGATCCAATTTTTTTTGAGCCGCTAGCAATGTTTGTGGATTGGTCGTGTTCATGGACTTTCCCAGTGTGATTAGAGCCATACCCATGATATCGCGTGCTGAATCGATTAACATAATTTGCTTTTTCCACCGGGGTGACCACAAATCTTGCCAGTGTTGCACTTCGCTGGCCTTGACGTACTTATCATTGTAAACAATGCCTAATGTGCCCCAGAAGTAGGGGATGGAGTAACGGTTATCGCGGTCAAATGATTGATTTAAGAAGCGTTGATCGTAGTTTGCCCACCCGGTGAGCTTCGACTTATCCAATGGTCGAAGAAGATGGGCGCGTTTCATCTTAGCAACCATGTATTCACTAGGGACGGCCAGATCATAATGCGTGCCGCCTTGTTGAATCTTAGTATACATTGCTTCGTTACTATCAAAGGTTTCGACATTGACGTGGTAGCCAGTTTCCTTTTGGAACTTTGTCAGTAGGCTGGGATCAATGTAGTCGCCCCAATTATAAAGATTAAGCACCTTACTTCCAGTGCTCCCACTAGAGCGTTCCAACGACTGACTCGAATAGGCGAGCAGACCACAAATGGCGATTAGGGCAATTGCTAAACTGAGTAGTCGTTTCATGAGATCGCCCCCCGTTTACGTTGTTTGCGCTTTTGACTGACCTGCTGAATCCAGTAATAACCACCGACAAGTAGCAGAGAAAAGAGGAACATAACACCCGATAAGGCATTGATTTCCAGGTTAATGCCTTGACGGGCACGGGAATAGATTTCAACTGATAGGGTAGAAAAGCCATTACCCGTGACAAAGAAGGTCACGGCAAAATCATCTAGTGAATAAGTTAATGCCATAAAGAATCCGGCAAAAATTCCGGGAGAAATAAAGGGAATGATGACCTGTGAAAGTAATTGGCGGGTTGTTGCGCCGAGGTCCTGAGCGGCATCAAGCATCGAGGCAGACATTTCTCTGAGACGAGGCAAGACCATCAGGACAACAATGGGAATTTCAAAGGCGATATGGCTTAACAGTACCGACCCAAACCCCAATGGAATCTTAAGCATCGTGAAGAAGATTAAGAAACTAGCCCCAATAATAACATCGGGAGAGACCATGAGTACGTTGTTGAGGGTCAGTAGAGATTCACGAGTAACCCGTTTGGTGGTGCGGTTGATCCCTAGGGCGCCCAGCGTTCCAATTAACGTCGCAATTAGCGAGGAGAGCAGAGCGACTAGTAAGGTGTTGGCAACAATTGCTAGCATTCGGGAGTCGCTAAATAACGTTTGATAGTGTCGCCACGTAAAGCCGTGATAGTTGGTCATGGTATCGCCTTGGCTAAAGGAGTAGGCGATTAAGAAGACGATGGGAGCGTACAAAATGATAAAAACCACGATGAGGTAAAGTTGGGTGAATTTTTGTTTCATCGGGGAGCGCCCCCTTTCGGCTTCTGGTCACCAGTTAGTGTCATGACGATAATCATGGCAATAATTAAGACGACCCCAATCGTTGAGCCCATTCCCCAGTTCATCGTGGTTAGAAAATGTTCTTCAATCGCTGTTCCGAGCGTAATGACTTTATTGCCACCGATTAACCGCGTCAACATGAAAAGTGATAAAGAGGGAATAAAGACAGCCTGAACGCCAGCTTTGACCCCTGGCAGTGTTAATGGAAAAATCACACGTCGAAAAGTTTGCCAGTTGCTGGCGCCGAGGTCCCGACTGGCGTTGATAAACGCGGGGTTGAGGTCATCTAAGGCATTAAAAATGGGCAGAATCATGAACGGAATCTGAATGTAAGTTGCCACAAAGATAAAGCTGGCATTGGTAAACAGAATTTGTTGCGGGCCAATGCCGATGAAGGTTAGAAATTGATTGGCTAACCCAGCTTGGCTAAAAATACCGATAAACGCATAGGCCTTGAGCAAGATGTTAATCCAAGTGGGCAAGATAACCAATAATAACCAGAATTGGCGGTGTTTTAATTGGTGGAGAAAATAGGCAGTTGGATAGCTAATGAGACCGGTAAATAGGGTGATTAGTAGGGCGTACCAGACTGAATTCACCGTCATTTTAAGATAAGTCGCTGAGGCAAAATAAGTGCTGTAATTAGCTAGAGTGAAGTGATGACCCAGATCAAAGAAAGACTGGTAAATGATTAACGCGACTGGCGCAATCACAAAGAGCGCCAGCCACAGACCGTAGGGGATGAAATACAGCCAGGTTTTACGTTTCGTCAAAGCGATCATCCTCCGTTCCTTCATAAGTCTCAAGTCGGGCATCAAACTCAGCTTCCTTTTCACCAAAGCGCATGACATGGAGGTCTTGTGGTCGGAAAGTTAGGCCGATTTGGTCGCCGTCTTCGGCGGGATTGACTGAATGAATGAGCCAATCATTTCCTAAGCCATCAGTAGCGGCAATTTCATAGTAGTCCCCACGGAAAAGCTGGGTATTGATGGTTACCGTCAACTTGGCGTGGGCCAAGTCCGTCAGAGTTAAGTCCTCTGGTCGAATGACAATCTCGACGGGTTCATTGACCGGAATTCCGGCATCTGCGCATTCAAACTGATGGCCCCCAAAGGCGACTTGAAAATCATCAATCATTTTACCGGGTAAGATGTTACTCTCGCCAATGAAGTCTGCCACAAAGTGATTGATGGGTTCGTCATAAATGTCCACTGGCGAGCCACTTTGGAGGATTTCGCCCTGATTCATGACAAAGATTTCATCACTCATCGCGAGCGCTTCCTCTTGGTCGTGGGTGACGAAGAGAAAGGTAATACCCAGTCGTTGCTGAAGGTCGCGGAGTTCATATTGCATTTGCCGCCGCAATTTAGCATCCAGAGCAGACAAGGGTTCGTCAAGCAACAGAACCTGTGGCTGCATGACAATGGCTCGGGCAATGGCAATTCGCTGCTGCTGGCCGCCAGACAGTGCACTAATAGCGCGATCTCCATAGTCGGCCAGTTGGACGAGACGTAGCGCCTGATTAACCCGTTCGGCAATTTCTGATTTGGGCCGTTTCTGTAAGGTGAGTCCAAAGGCCACATTTTCGGCGACAGTCATGTGTGGAAAGAGGGCGTAGTCTTGAAAGACCGTATTGACATTGCGCTTGTTCGCAGGTACATCATTGATTCGTTTCCCGGCAAATAAAATGTCACCGGTGGTAGCATCAGTGAAGCCGGCAATGGTCCGTAAAATGGTGGTTTTACCACAGCCCGACGGCCCAAGCAACGTATAAAATTTACCAGATTCGAGCGTTAGATTAATGTTACTCAAAATGGTGTTGTCAGCATAACGTTTTGTAACTTGATGAAGTTCAATGATTGGTTGAGTCATCAGGCGCCTCCTTTAGATGATTAAATAGTGTGGGATGAAACGATGATAACCCTACTGATTATAGCGGGTTTACCGGGAAAAAGGAACGAAAAAAGATGCTAAGGATCGAGATAATTAAGGGGCATAGCAAACGGCCTAATTATAGAAAATCAAGTGGCGCTAATGAAATAGACAATGTGCCGGATACGTTTAGAAATCGCGGATGATGGAAACTATTCCATAATGACCCTTTAATAAATTAAAGGAGAAAAGAATTTTAATTTGGATAATTAGTAAACATACTGATACAAATAAAGATAGTTTTTATTTGGAAGTGCTTAAGCTGGTGATATGGAATTGCTTAGTTATGAATTGATGTTTGAAAGGGGAGGAATGCATTATGAAATTGGGATTAAAAAAAGATTTTTTAAGGCGGGGCACTTTTGGATTGGTGTATTTATCTTATTGGTTGCAGTAATAGGATTTCAAGGAGCACAAGACAGTTTTGACTTTATTATAAGTACTGTCAATGCAATTTTCGGGACTATAAACTTGATAGTGGGGATTTTTGTTAGGGAGTAGTATTCGGAGAGCTATGTCACGGCCCCTTTCTAATACATAAATGATTCAACGTTTACACAAGATATTTTACGTCCTCCATCGAGATAATTAAGGGATATGGCAAACGGCTCAATTATAGGGAATCAAGTAGAACTAATGAATAGACAATGTGCCGGATACATTTATAAATCGGAAGAGTAAGAAGAACGTACCAACTAAAAATGGACACGGTCCTGGTATGAGGGCCGCGTCCATTTTTAATTAATAGGTAATGATGGTTGAGTGTAGCCTGCTACAATTCAAGAAGGTTAATCTTGGTAAAGAATTGTTTGCCACCAATTTGGTAGCGACTGTGGTATTCAGGAAAGCATCGTCAACCAGCACAAACCGTTCATCTTTTCCGGGAAAACGGATGATGATATGCCAATTGAATACTATAGTCGATATACAGTTGGTGACCAAACCTTCAGTACATTAATCGGTAGCGTTCATGACTAGGTAGGGGTGAATAACGCCATGTAAAAGGACGAGAAAATTCGCTTTTCTCGTCCTTTTACTAGTCAGTTAATAACGGCGATCCAAGACAAATGCGCGTCCGTAATCTTGCGGTAGGACTTCTCGAAAGCCTAATGACGCATAGAAAGCCTGTGTTCGTGGTTCGGGATCAGTGATTAGTACGGTTTGACCGATCGCTGCATGTTGGTTTAAGAAACAGTGAACTAGGGTCGTGCCAACTTGTTGGCGCTGTTTAGCCGGCATCACCAGAATATCTTGAATGTAAAGAATGGTGTGATTATCAGTGATTCCGCGAATCAGCCCGATTAAGTGACCTTGTTCGGTCGCCCAGAGAACAGTCGAATGGTCAAAGGCCGCTAAGGTATTGGCTGGGTGTTGTAGATAAGCCGACCAACCGACACTTCGGTAAAGTGCTAGGAGGTCATCATTCGTTACTTCAGTGGGACGTGATTGCGTGTATTTTATCATTTTATTTTAACCTTTCCTTGGCATTAACTTAGCAGAAAGGATCAAAACGTTTTTTTGTCATCAGCTATCATCTCTTTGATGCCCTAGTATACACGCGGGTTACAGATGAAACAACAAAAATTAAAAGAAGATGAGAAAACGTGACGGCTATGGTGAGTTAGGATGATCGTTGTGCTTTATTCCAATAGAAATTTCGTCGTTAATGCCAACACCGATTGACGAGCAGCGCCGTCTAATCCGTGACTAGCACCAGGAATCAAATGTAAGTCGCTTTGTGAATAACTAGCATGATAACGTTTGGTGGCAGTATCACTGACAACTTGATCATTAGTCCCGTGAATCAGACAAACGGGACCGGTGAATCGTTGGGCCGTTTCGTAAATCGGTAAGGCCTGTGCCGTACGCAGATAGAATCCGCCGAGCACGCGGGTGGTATCTAATGGCAGCTTTTCCGGGATATGATCGGGATCGTAGACGAGGCCACGCGTTTGACCAGCTAAAGCGTCGGTTTTAAGCGTAGCTGCTGGTGCTAACAGTACTAGCCGATGAATCCAGTCAGGATAGTACCCAGCGAGCATGCTTGCCACTACGCCGCCCTGAGAGTGGCCTAGTAAGTCAATGTGTTTAGGTTCTAATCGGTGGTGAACCGCGGTGAGCACGGCTTGGGCATCGGCGATTTCGTTGAGAACGGTCATATGCACAAAATCCCCATCGCTTTGACCATGACCGTTAAAGTCAAACCGTACGGTGCTAATCCCCACCGTTCGTAGCCGGTTAGCCAATTGATTTAACAAGGATGTTGGGGCATAGCCGCGATTCCCAGTAAACCCATGCATTAAGATAGCAATGGTGCCATTGGGCTGAGTAGCCGGTTCGTAAATGCCAGCCAAAGTGAGACCGTCACGTTGGACGTTAAATTCCATATTCAAGATCCTTTCTTAATTAGACGAGCTGTATGAACAGGATCAGCATAACTGAAGTTAGTCTAAATAGCATTTATTTTATAGTTGAAAATACCAAAAAACGCCACCCAGTCTTAACTTACCGAGTAGTGTCTTCCAGTTCTATTCTGCTAGTTTATGTGTTTTACGATGCCAACTCAAGTAGGCTGCGGCCCACACGATCAGCAGTAGGGCGACCAGATAATAACCCACCTGACCGAATTCCAAGTTTCCCAGCCATAGCCACATCCCACTGGCTTTCTTCATGAGGCTGACGCCCACTTGGAGCAATTCGATGTTGCCAATCATAAAGGCGGCAATGACCGAAATCGCGGTAACGGTCAAGTTATAATGTCGTTTGCGTTCCGGTGTGGCAAATGCCCACTGGTAAGCACCAGTCATCATAACAGAGTCCGTGGTATCCATGAGGTTCATTCCGGCAGCGAAGAGCAGCGGAAAGGCAGCCACGCCCCAACCAACCGCCGTTTGCGCATGGCCTGCCGAGAGGGCAATCAAGGCAATTTCCGTAGCCGTATCAAAGCCGAGGCCAAAAAGAAAGCCAATCGGATACATTTGCCAGCTATGATTAATCAAGCGGAGGAGTGGCGCTAAGATTCGTGTTAGGAAGCCCCGTTGTTGTAAGAGCTCGTCCGTGGTGGTAGCCGATTGACGAGTTGTTCGATACAAGTTGATAAAGATTAACAAGTTTGCAAAAGCTAAGATTAACAAAAAGCTCCCAGATACCAAGCCACCGATTCGACCACCCAGAATTTCTAAAATCGGTAGGTGTTGCTTAACTAAAGGCATCGAGATGCTGACGACTAAGATTAAGAGACACACTACCGTGGAATGGCCCAGCGAGAAGTAAAAGCCCACTCCCGTTGCGGGTTGGCGCTGATTCACCAGCTTGCGAACGGTATTGTCAATGGCGGCAATGTGATCGGCGTCAAAGGCGTGGCGGAGGCCCAGTGTGTAAGCCAGTAAGCCGAGGCCCCAGAAAGTTGGCTGTTGGCTAGCGGCGAGCCACAGACAAAGAAGCGCGATGGCATGTAGCAAAAAAGAGAGAAGATAGTAGGGAAGCGCTGCGGTAAAGATCAGCTTTTTCATTGAAAGAAACGTCCTTTCTAAAAACAAAAAGCAGGTTGCCTGATAAAGCCGGGCGACCTACTTTTTCAAAAATAACGAGTTAGAGCTTATTGGAAGACGCCCTGATAGAGGACGGCTGCCGCAATCGCACCAGCAATTGGCGCGACGATTGGCACCCAGCTATACCCAAATTGGGAGCTGCCTTTATGCTCAAATGGCCAAATGGCGTGGAGTAACCGTGGGCCAATATCTCTGGCGGGATTCAACGCTGGACCAGTTGGTCCCCCAAAGGAAATGACTAAACACATGACTAAGAAGCCTAAGCCGATAAAATCCGCCCGTGGATCAAGTTTATCGGCCGTCATACTGATGGCCCCCAACACAAGTAAAAAGGTTCCAATAAATTCGTTAATGAACCCATTTAACTTGCTGTCAGCGGCATCAATCGTGGAAAAGGTTCCCAGGATGGCTTCTGCGTCGGTTGTTTTGTCGTAGTAAGGCTTGTAAGCCAATACCAAAGTGAGTTGACCAATGATGGCCCCCAAGACTTGCGCCACGATGTAGGGCGCTACTTCGCCCCAAGGGAAATTACCCGTAACGGCCATAGCCAGCGTCATGGCAGGATTAATTTGCGCACCCGATACGGTGGCAAACATTAAGGCGGGGATCATGACCCCAATACCGTAGCCAAAGCCAATTAAGACCCAACCACCGTGATAACCTTTGGTACCCTTTAATTCAACGTTAGCGACGGAACCGTTACCCAAGGCAACCATGATAGCCGTCCCAATAAATTCTGCGATACAACGAACCAATAAAGAATAATGCATGTAAATTCTACCCCACTAAAACTTTCTCTTTTTGTGCTGCCGAAAGCGTTTGATTCATCCGACCACTGGAGAACCCTTGTAAATCAACAGTAATATAATCATACCCCAACTGGCGCAAGTTTTCAGAAACTTTTTCATTTTGAGCAACTAATTGTGAAAGTTGGTTAACTGGGACTTCAATACGGGCAATTTGATCGTGGACCCGAACCCGAACGGTAGCAAAGCCTAAGCTGCGTAAATAAGTTTCAGCGGCCATGACGCGTTGGAGCTTTTCACTCGTTAAGTCTGTGTTGTACGGGAAGCGAGACGAAACAGAGCAAGAGGCCACTTTGTTCCAATTAGTTAGCCCTAAGCTTTGAGCCAATTCGCGAACCTCGCGTTTATAGAGGTTGGCTGTTTGAAGTACAGAGACGGCACCGGCTTCGTCACGTGCACGCAGACCGGGCCGGAAGTCAGCGTTATCATCCATAATCATGCCATCTAATACGGCATCAGCATTGAATTGGGTCGCTACTTGTGTCATGGCTTGGTAGAACATCTGCTTCATGGCGTACCAAGATTCAGGGGTATTGTGCTTGATCTGATCATTAGCCAAGTAGTCTAATTGAATACCGGTAACTTGTGCGCCCATGTCCTTGGCTAGTTGACCAGCCATTTCGTATTCTGCATCTAAGAAGAGTTCGGAGTTGGCAACGACTGCGAGGACATTATCGCGGCCTAAAACATCTAAAGCCTCTTTCAAAACAACGGTCGAGTCAATTCCGCCAGAGAAACCGACTACGACCCGGTTGTAAGTTTTTAAGGTATTTTGTAAAGTTGTTTCTTTATCAGCTAAAGTCATCATAATTGATTATCCTTTCTGTTCCATAGTGGTAAGTTCATTTAAAATCTTGGCCTGTAAGTCAGCCATAGTCAGCTGATGAGTGGTTGCCAATTGTCGCAAATCATCATGTTCTAAGGTACGCTTGGTTGTGTTATGGTAGCGCAGATATTTGACATGAATCGGTCCGTAGCTAGTCGTGACTAACTTAACCTGGCGATCCATGATGGCACGGTGAACGTGGTGGTAACGAATTCCGATCGCTGGGGTGGTTGTTAGCAGATAGGTCACAATGGCGGCTTGTTGTTGGGGAGTAATCAAACAACAAAGTTTGTAAGCCGGGCGTCCTTTTTTCATGACAATGGGTTCACTCCAAGCATCCTTTGCGCCGCGATCTAACAGTCCCGCAATCGTATCGGCTAGTTGTTGGCCGGTGATATCGTCAAGGTTAGTTGCTAACAGCGTGACGTGATCCTGTTCTTGATTGACCGTTTGCTGGCTTAACTGGGAATTTACCAGTGTGGCCCGTAACGCATTTAGGCTGCCAGTCTCACGTTTACCAAAACCGTAGCCGGTCCGTTCAATAACGCCGTCACTGGTCGTGTCAAAGGCCGTGGCACAGCATTTGACAATGGCCATGCCGGTGGGGGTAATCAGCTCCGTATGCACATCGAAACGTTGATGAATCGAAATGGCAGTTCCAATCCGCATCTGCATGACAGCCGGTACTGGGACGGGAACGGTGCCGTGAGCAATCTCGATGGTGCCGCTCCCGTCAGCCAGATTATTCACAATGACGCGGTCAATGCCCATCAGTTCCAAGGCAATCGCCGCGCCGACCATATCGACGATGGAATCAATAGCGCCCACCTCATGAAAGTGAACGTCTTCTAAAGACTTATGGTGAACGTGGCCTTCAGCAATTGCGACCTGTTCAAACAGCGCAGTGGCCCGCCGCTTAACGGTGGGGGCTAATGTACTTTGCGCAATGAGTTGCTTGATTGTTGCAAAGCTCCGGCCGTGATGGTGACCATGTTCTGTAATGCCATTGTCTTTAACCTGGTGGTCGTCTAAGATGACATCGAAGTCAGTGCCTTGAATGCTTGAGCGACTACTAGGGGTGATGGTCAAATGGTAACCGGTCACTGGTAGTTTCTTCAATTCGGTTTCAAAGTCTGTTTGAGATAATCCGAGATCAAATAGCGCCCCTAGGAACATGTCACCACTGATGCCCGAAAAAGCATCTAACACTAATGTTTTCATGGCTGCTCCTCCTTCACGAGATGATTAATCATACTGGCATTGTAAGCCGCGCCGAAGCCATTATCGATGTTAACGACACTGATACCGGCCGAACAGCTATTGAGCATTGACAAAAGTGGTGTGAGACCGTTCAGATGGGTGCCATAACCGACACTGGTTGGCACGGCAATCACTGGCCGATCGACTAGGCCACCGACGACACTAGTTAAAGCGCCCTCCATGCCGGCGATGACGATCACAACGTTGGCTTGGCGAATGAGGGGTAATTTGGCAAATAACCGATGAATTCCGGCTACGCCAACATCATAGACGCGTGTTACCTGGTTGCCAAAGAGTTCTGCAGTCACAGCAGCTTCTTCAGCCACTCGCATGTCGGAAGTGCCGGCCGTGACAATGGCAATATTTCCGACCGCAGGTAAGGCGTGGGCAGTTCGGACTAACGTCTGTGAGGTTTGGTCATAGGCCAATTCAGGTAGTATTTCTTGGACCGCCGCTGACTTTTCAAGATCGACTCGTGTCACGAGGATGGGTTGTTGGCGTTTCTCCATAGCTTGAACAATGCCCACAATCTGTTGCGCGGTTTTACCAGCGCCATAGATCACTTCAGGATAACCAGTTCGTTGTGTCCGCGCCGTATCAATCTTGGCGTAGGCTAGGTCATCAAACCCGGTATCGCTGACCAGTTTGGCAGCTTGTTCTGGTGTGAGTTGGTGGTTAGCAACTTGTTGGAGACAAGTTAATAAATCAGTTGATGCCATTATTATTCATCCTTTACGATTACGCCAAGACCATCGGGAATGACCGTCACTTGGGCCGCAGTTCCTTCACGGTTGAAGGCGCTGGCGAGTGCGTCATCGATTGAGGTTGCCAGTTCCATATGCATGTTTGTGATGAGACTGGGTTCAACCAAGTCAGAAACCACAATCACGTGGTGGTTAACCAAGATCCGGGCCAGAATTTGTGAAGTCCATTGGTCAGGCACCGTTTCTAAGCGCGGTGTGTTAATCGCCTTATCCAAGAATTCTTGGGGATCGGCGACGTCAGCAATGTTGTGATAAAAGCCGTCACCACCATGACCATCACGACAGCCAGCTACGATGATAATCGTCCCATTTTGCTTATTGGTGGCTTCAGCGGCCGTCATGCCTTTAACTGCTTGATAGATATTTTGATCGAGTGGATAACCACCATTAGTGGTGATGGCAATGTCGCTCTTGATGGCCTTAACACCAGCTAACTCACCAACAAAATCCGTTCCTTGTTTATGAGCCGCTTCAAGGTCACCGGCAAAGGAGCCAATGATGTGTTTGTCTTCATCCAAAACCACGTTCAAAATAAACTGTAAACCAGCTTTTCTGGCGGCGTAGACCATATCATGGTGCACCATGTTGTGGTGAAGATTCCCGGTTCGAGAGTGCTTGTCGTTGATAAACTCACCGGAGTGGTTAGCCATGATTGTCTTGTAAGAAGAAATACCCGGCAAGACGGACTTGCGCCCACCAGAGAACCCAGCGAAAAAGTGGGATTCAATGAAGCCTTCGGAGATCAATAGATCGGCTTCTTCGGCCACCTTGTTGATAATGAGGTCACCGCCAGAAGGAAGCTTACCAATTTTCACCATGTCTTCATCAACTTGAGATTTATGCATAACAATTTCTTCATTGGCCACAATCTCTTCGCCATATTTGGCGACTAATTCGGCATGCGTTGAAGGTCGGTGGAATCCAGTTGCTACGAGAATGCGAATCCGCGCCTCTGGTGCTACTGAGCGCAAGCGCCGAAGTAAGATTGGCGTGATGATGTGTGAAGGAACGGGCCGGGTGTGATCAGAGCTGATAATCACAATATTTTTCTTTCCCGTAGCCAATTCTTCTAGGGAAGGACTACCGATAGGGTTGTCTAACGACTGTTCAACCAAGTTTTTTTCAGAGAGGCTGGCTTGATAGGTCGCTGCTTTGGATACCAAGGTGCCGGCTAGGTTGGCATCGTTGATGTGTGCCGTGACCGATCCGTGGTCATAAGGGAGCTTAATGTCTGCCATAATCTAATCAATCTTCTTTCTTTCAAAGGTACAGTTAGCAATCATAAACGTTTCATTTTCGTTTTCATTGACAATCCTCACTATGAAAGTGAATAATCGGATATCAATAGCCAGTGTCATTACCAAATGTTAAGGCGAAGGGGTATCCTTTTTCGCTAAGATAGGACTTTGCTAACGATAATTAATTTTGGAAGGAGTACCGCTTTTGCCGAATAAAGATATTGATGATCTGGTCCGCTTCTTAAAGGACAAACAGATTTCGACGATTACGAAGAAGTATCACAGTTATTTAACCTTCCACGGTCTGAAGGCCGCTAATGTCTTTATTTTGAAAGAAGGCATCATTAAGACGTCCGTTATCTTGCAAGACGGACGTGAATTTAACATTTCTTATATCAACCAACCTGACGTTATTTCACTGTTACATGACGAAGCTTTGCAATATGATGAGCAACCTTTTAACGTCCGCATTGAATCGGAGACGGCGACCTTTTATCAGGTTAATCGGGTAGAATTTTGGCAGTACGTGAATGCCAATTCAGAGTTACAGAACTACGTTAAACAGTATTATCGACACCGATTATCAGAAACCTTTGCCCGGATTCAACGACTCACCATGAACGGTAAGATGGGGGCACTGGCTAATTTCTTACATGACATTGCTGAGAAGTTTGGTCGGGATCTTCCCGATGAGGCCGGCGTGTTGATTGACTTTAACGTGACGAATGAAGATATTGCTGGGTTCTGTGGCATTGCTAATCAAACCAGTGTTAGCCGTATGATGCGTAAACTTAAGCTTGAAGATATCATTGACTTTGGCATGAGCAATGATGGCAAACGCCGAATTATCATTACCAATATGAAAAAATTAGACGACTACATTGCCTATTAATTTTGGTAAAAAAAGCTACCACAACCATTCACGTCGATTGACATGGATGGTTACGGTAGCCTTTTTTGTGATGAAATGAACGATTGATGATTAGTGCGTGAACCCGTATTTTTTAGGTTGCGGATCACTATGGAAAACGATGTGTGCTTGGTCGAGATCGTGAATGGCTTGGGTTAGATCATCAATAAAGTCGTGGGCCATACTCATACCAAAGTCAGCCCGAACCACAATCCGTTGAATCACGCGGTCCGCCATGTTTTTTGGTAAGGGATAGGTGGGGACCTGCCAGCCCTTCATTAATAGCCGATCGGATAAATCGTAGAGGGTCCATTCGCGATCAGAATCGGCAGTGAGTTCATAACAGATCAGCGGTAACTCGTGGCCGTCATTAATGAGGGAAAAGCCCCCTAATTTAGTGAGCGATTTCGCGAGATAGCGGGCAACGTCGTGAGTTTTTTCTTGAATTTCACGATAGCCATCAAAACCAAAACGAATAAAGTTGTAATACTGACCGATTAATTGGGAGGCACTGTGGGAGAAGTTGATGGCCATCGTAGGTAGTTCACCACCCAAGTAGCTGACCTTAAAGACCAGCTCTTTTGGTAGATACTGTTGGTCACGCCAGATTACCCAGCCGACTCCGGGGTAAACCAAGCCATATTTGTGGCCGGAGGCATTGATGGAAATCACGTTGTTTAAACGGAAGTCCCACTTGAGCTCGGGTTCAATAAACGGCGTGTAAAATCCGCCGGAAGCGGCATCGACATGGATATATACCGGGAACTTAGTCGTCCGATTATACCGCTCTACAACGGCATCTAATCGGGCTAAATCGTCGTATTGTCCAGTATAAGTGATGCCCATAATGCCAACGATACCAATGGTGTAGTCATCCACGTAATCTAACACGTGATCGACATTCAAGGACATGTGGTCATCGTCCATGGGAACGACATGCATGTCGATGTCCCAATAGACACAGAATTTTTCCCAACAAACCTGATAACCGGCTGAGATGACAATATTAGAGTGATGGGCATTTAAGTCAAGACCGTTCGCCTTGGCGCGCTTACGCCAAGCAAACTTCATCGCCAAACCGGCCAGCATACAGGCTTCGGAGGAACCAATCGTTGAGGTGCCAGTGAACGACTCAGCTTCCGGAGCATGCCAGAGGTTGGCAATGATATTAACGCAACGATTTTCAATTTCAGCGGTCCGAGGATACTCGGATTTATCGATGGCATTTTTCTCCAGTGTATCCTTCATGAGTTCAACAGCTTCCGGTTCCATGTAAGTCTGACAGAACGTGGCGAGATTCAGCCGCGAGTTTCCTTCATCTAGCAGTTGATCGCGAACCAACCGATCGGCTTCACGGGGCTCGAGCGCGTGCTTCGCCAATTTATATTTGGGGAGGTCGTGGCGTTCAGCGGTGGCCCCGAAGATTGGTGTGAGCGTCTCATCTGTTTCATGCGTGTGTTTTCCATACAACATAGCCATAGTCAGTCACCCTTTCTTTAGAGCGAGTATAGCATGATTGGCAATGGGGGTAAATCGATTGGCGATTAATTAGTCAGGCATTAAGCTATTAAAGGATGATGCCTTTAGCCTGTAAATTAGAGCGGCAGACTTGGAGGTAGGCGTCGTCGTGTTCTGGATAAATGGGGGTGGTTAAGGGAACCGGAATGAGGCTGGTGTACGGTGCACAGTGTTTGCCGCGATAGGTGGGATCAAACCAGTGATGATCGGGGGTATAGCCGCGTTCTTGCATAGTATGCAAGACGAGTAAGTGAAATTGATATAATTTGTAGGGGGAGTGGTCGAAGACGTAATCAACGGTCGCGTGTTTCCGGCCCCAACCGTTGCCGCGCAATGCTGCGAGCTCACGGTGTTGTCCCAATAGTTGTTGGCGCGGTAATTGGGGAATTAAGTATTCATGCCATAGGCGCATAGCCAGCCTCCTTAGAGTTCTTGAATGAGTCGAGAGTTTAACAGGTAGTCAACTTGGTAGGTGTGCGCAAGTTGTTTCAGAAAGGGCCCTAACTGGTCGTTATCAGGCGTTAAAGTTGCGAGTAATTGGAGATAGGTGGCCCGTTCTGCTGGGGTACAGCGTTTCTTGAAATACCCCCAGACATGTTGGTAGGCCGTGGTTAGCGTCTGTTTTGTGGGCGTTAATGTGTTAGCAGTCGCAAGCAATTGCGAGAACGCTCGTTGTTTATCGGCGTTCCAAGCGTTATTTTTAGCTAAGGCTCGGCCTTGATTATATAGATGCTGTGATCGAGCCATCAGCCAATATTTATTGATAGCCCAAGTGGTTTGCCAGGTTGTCAATGGCCGTCATCTCCTCAGTTAAATGGCTAGTTGTATTAAATCATAGTTGGGGGAAGTTAGCGACTCTGCAACTGAAGAAAAGCCCCCAACTGGTGATATCAAAATAAGGACTTCCGAACCAATTAATCGGAAGTCCTTAATAGTTTTAGTTGCGGTTAATGTCGATCAACTTTAATCGTAGTTTAAATGTTTATCTTGATCTAGACCGTTAATTTCAGCAATTTCATCAGCGGTTAAGTTAAAGCCGGAGATTTCGAAGTTTTCCTTAACACGAGCTGGTTTTGAGGACTTAGGAAAAACGACAAACCCGGTATCAATTTGCCACCGCAAAACAATTTGTGCCGGTGACTTACCGTACTTTTCTGCGAGCTTAGTAATCACGGGATCTTCGAGGATTAAATGACCGTGACCAATTGGTGAGTAACCCTCGTTAACGATATCGTTATCCGTATCAAATTGACCTAAATCAGCCTGAACTTTGTATGGGTGACGTTCGATTTGATTGACCATAGGTTTGACGGTTGCCATCTCAAAGACCTGTTTTAGTTGATCTTCAGAGAAGTTAGAGACACCGATAGCGCGAACTTTCTTTTGTTGATACAGAGTTTCTAGCGCCCGCCACGTATCTAAAGTTAACTCGAAGTCGTCTTCATTTGGCCAGTGAATCAGGTATAAGTCCAGGTAGTCCAATTGTAAGTCGCTAAGTGTTTGGTCAAAAGCGACTAGGGTCTTATCGTATCCCTGATCGGCATTCCAAACTTTGGAGGTGATGAACAGATCAGAGCGGTCAATCCCAGAGGCCTTGATTGCTTCACCAACAGCTGGTTCATTGCCGTAAATGTGTGCGCAATCGAGATGCCGGTAGCCGGCATCTAAGGCCGTCTTTATTGCTGCTGGAACGTCCTTGCTGTCAATTAAGTAAGTACCGAAGCCTAACATCGGGATGGTAACGCCGTTGCTTAATTGTGTCGTTTCCATGTAATTACCTCGCTCTTTCAATATTTTGAATTCCATGACATAAGTTCATGATACACCAGTGTGCAGGGAGTTTCATGGATGGTGCTTCATTGTGAAGAGGTAGCGAATAGTTAGGGGGAGGGTGTATAGTTTTAGTTATAGGAGCACGCGTATAAAGGAAAACATGGAAGGCTATGGGGACGCTGGGCGTCACTAGCAGATAGGAAGGCGAGAGATATGTATAAAATTATGACGGATTCTGAATGCGGATTACCGGAGGCTTTTTTAAATCAGCATGAGGTGGGGGTCGTCAGATCTTTTGTGCAGCTTGAAGATCATCAGTTTGGCGACTATTTTTATAATCAACAAAACACAGCAGCTTTTTACGACACGTTAAAGCATGGGGGGCATCCAACGACCTCACAAATCAGCATCGGCGAGTACATCGCGGCTTTTGAAGGGATTATTGCACAGCACATACCGATTGTTTTTATCGGCATGTCAAAGGGGTTAAGTGGGTCATTTAATAGTGCCAATCAGGCTCGAGATATTCTGTTAGAAAAGTATCCGGATGCCCAGTTAATGATAGTGGATACTTTGGCAGCTTGTGCTGGGGAAGGTTTATTAGTCATTAAAGCCGTCCAATTGCGTCAGGCTGGGATATCACTAGACAAGGCGATGACGCAGCTCAATGCTTGTCGCTTGCAGGTGCACCATTTCTTTACGGTGGCCAATCTTAAATTCTTGTATCAAGGCGGGCGCCTATCTAAGCGGGATGCAGTCTTGGGTGATATGTTGCATATAAAACCTATTTTAGATGTGGATGCCCAGGGCAAACTACGCGTGATCAAGAAAGTTAGAACGAGTTCTCGGGCGTTTAAAACGTTAGCCGATATGATTCTAGCGGATATTCAGGCCGATGATCAGACGGTTCTAATCTCAACCAGTGGGGACTGGGAAGCCGCCGAGATGGTCCGAAAGCAAATTCAGGGGGCCTCTCCCAAACTTAAACTCATGGTGACGCCAATTGGGCCAACAATTGCGAGTCATACCGGTTATGGTTGCTTAGGCGTCTTCACTATGGGAAAGACACCGCGGCAATAGGCTCAGATAATTCTAGTAATCAAGATGAGCTTCGGTTAGCCTATAAAAATTGGGCTATAATAAATCTATATTTGGTATATTTAACGAATGGAGAAGGCATAGATGACGAAAAATGATGAAAAAGCCCTAGATTTTCATTTATCGAATCAACATCATATGAAGATTCCTTGGGGGGCATTTGTAAAAGATGAACAGGTCCCAGCGCGAGAGGCATCCTTGCAGGATCGTGCCTCAATTGTGGGAAGAATTGGTATTCTCATGCTCTCATGTGGAACCGGTGCTTGGCGAGTTCGTGATGCGATGGATAAGGTTTCGCGGAGTTTAAATTTAACGTGTTCCGCCGATATTGGTTTGATTTCACTATCCTTTACGTGTTTTAGCCGGCAAGGCAGCTATTCGCAGGTCTTGTCGCTGCCCAATACGGGGGTTAATACAGATAAATTAAATATTTTAGAAGAACTAGTTGGGAATTTTCAAAAAGACTTTTCCTTTCTAACCGTCGATGAGATCTATGAGTTGATTGATAAGATTGAGAGTCGACCGAAAAAATACTCGGCCTTTGTTTCTGGAGCAGCTGCGGCATTGGCCTGTGGCGCCTTTATTTTTCTCTTAGGCGGGGGTTGGCCGGAGATGATATGCTCGTTTGTTGGCGCAGGCTTGGGTAACTTCACTCGGGCCAAAATGGGCAAACAAAAAATCACGACACTGGCCAGTACTGCTGTGGGGGTCGCCATTGCTTGTTTAACGTACATGGCGTGCTTTAGGATCTTAGAGGTGGCATTCCAAGTTTCGGCCCAACATGAAGCTGGATATATTGGTGCCATGCTCTTCGTTATTCCAGGCTTTCCCTTTATCACCAGCATGTTGGATATTTCTAAGCTAGATATGCGCTCAGGGCTGGAGCGGCTAGCTTATGCGATAACGATTACCACGGTTGCGACTTTAGTCGGCTGGCTCGTTGCGTTACTCTTCAATTATCACCCTGAGAATTTCATTCCGTTGGGATTATCGCCATTATTACTGTTATTATTACGATTACCCGCTAGCTTTTGTGGGGTGTATGGCTTCTCGTTGATGTTTAATAGTTCACAGAAAATGGCGATCGTTGCCGGCTGTATTGGGGCGGTTGCTAACACTTTGCGGCTTGAACTGGTACAGTTAACGACGATGCCACCAGCCGCGGCAGCATTCTTTGGCGCGCTGTTAGCTGGTCTGATTGCCTCACTGGTCAACCACTATAATGGGTTTCCCCGAATAACCTTGACGGTACCTTCAATTGTGATTATGGTGCCAGGATTATACATCTATCGCGGTATCTATAACATCGGTATCAACGAAATTGGAACGGGAGCCTTATGGCTAACGAAGGCCGTATTGATTATTATGTTTTTGCCAATTGGCCTGTTTGTCGCACGTGCTATTCTGGATCGCGAGTGGCGCCACTTTGATTAAGATTGGTATAGCAAAAGGGCTTATGCTACTTAAGGGAATGTTTTAGACATTCAGTCAAAGATATTTTTCTGTACTAGGATATTAATAGCAAAAAAATAGTTCAATCATCAAGGGACGTCTATTATAGGCGTCTCTTTTTATGAGGAAAAAGATAAAATAAAAACTGCTAGCCAGAAAGCTAACAGTTCAATCCCTACCACCGCTATTTATTTTGAACCCAAAGTAAATGCCATTTTAGAAACTGAATGCCATTTTATGAGTCTGTATGAAAAACTAAAAAAATAAAAACGTTGATTTGATAAGCTTATGGACGCCTATGATATATCACCAATGGACCCTACCGGATTTGAACCGACGACCTCCTGCATGCGAAGCAGGCGCTCTCCCAACTGAGCTAAGGGCCCAAAACTTACCCATTAAGTATAGCACTTTACTGCTAAATGTTAATGGGTAAATCGGCAGCTTACTGATGCCGAAGTCGCTTGAGTAAGTGTTGCCATAAATTTTGACTATCCGTTTGCAGCATGAGCCGTTGATATTGACGGCCCACGTACAAGGCAAAGAGACCGATTGTAGCCAATAAGATAGTCAGTGAAATGAGTTGTTCACCCCAATTGGCCGTGTTGTTAATAATCCGCATGGGCATGAAATAGGACGAAAAGAAAGGAATGTACGACAGAATCTTAACCGCCAAGGCGTCTAAGTTATTTTGAAAAGGGAAGGCTGCAAAGAAAGCGAGCATACTCAGCATAACGACCGGTTGGGCAGCCTTGGAAGCATCTTCTGCTTTGGCGACCAGTGCGCCACTGTAAGCGGCGAGAATGGTATAAATCACAACGCCTAAGAACAAGAAGAGCAGGTTGATATTAAAGAGGTTATGGATAACGCCATTAATGAGGGCCTGGTTATCGGCCAACAGTGGCTTCAATGCGGCATTGTTCACGGCAATGGAATAGCCGGCCCAACCACCTAGTAGGTAGATGCCAATTTGGGTCAAAATAACCAACATGATCCCAGCAATTTTACCAACAAAATAACTCGTTGCCGTGGTGCTGGAGAAGATGATTTCCATAATCTTCGTGCCTTTTTCGGAAGCAATCTCCTGGGCCGTGATCGACGAATAGGTGATAAGGATGATATAGATCATGGTAATTAAAATCCAAAAAGAGATGGTTCGAGTTAAGTTAGTCGTGCCAGCCTTAGTGGCAATATGTTGCTTAAAGACAGGTGTTCGAGCTAACAAACGTTGTTGCTTGGCCGTCAATTTGGCATCTTGATAGTTTTGCGCCTGTTGGTACTGACTGAGAAAGTTTTGTACTTGAGCTTGTGTCCCACTGGAAAGAGAATTGTTGCCGTGGTAGTCGGCGCGAACCCGATCAGTAGTAGTGGAAAGGGTCAAGTAACCCGCCAAATGATTTTCCCGCATGGCTTTTTTTGCCTGCGTTGGTTGGGTGATTTTACGGTTGACGCCAGTGGCATGCTGTTTCAGGTAACTCTGACGTAGGGTAGCCGAATCACTAATCACAGCGATTTGCTTACTGCTGGCAGCGCTATCGGCACTGACGTAGCTAATGCCTACCGTTAGAGCGATCATCAAGAAGGGGCTAATTACCATGAAGAAAAAGCTCCAGGATTTAATTTGGCGTAAGTAGGTTTCGAGGGTCACAATCCATGTCTTTTTCATTGATCTTCCCCCACTTTCAAACGGAAAATTTCATCAAGGGTTGGCGGCTGTTGGCTAAATTCTTCAATATAATGACCTTGTGTCAAAGCGTCAAAGATGGCGGGGCCAGCATTAGCGTCATCTAGATGCAGAAGATAGTGGTTGGCGTGTCGTGAAGTGACTTGTGTAACGTGTGGGAGTGTTGCTAAACGTTCAGAGGTCCAGTCCGTCGTGACATACAGTTCGGTCTTGCCGAATTGGTTACGGACGTCTTCTAGCGTTCCATGCAAGACGATATTGCCCTTACGTAACATCACCAATTGATCACATAGAGCCGTGACATTTTCCATATCGTGGCTAGAGAAAATAATCGCTGCGCCAGCTTGTTTGGCGGTGAGAATTGCCTGTTTTAATAAATCAGCGTTGACGGGATCTAATCCACTGAAGGGCTCATCCAAGATTAGCAGTTGGGGGTGATGGATCAAGGTACAGATTAACTGCACCTTTTGTTGATTCCCCTTAGATAGGTCTTTAATTTTACTACGCCGGGTACCCTTAACGGCGAAGCGGGCCAACCAGTCATCAATCTGTGGCCGAATGATTTTGGCAGATTGACCTTTGAGACGGGCCAAGTAAAGTATCTGCTGTTCGATGGTGAGCTTGGTCATCAGACTGCGTTCTTCGGGTAGATAGCCAATTTGATCGAAGTCGGTCGCTGTGATGGCGTGACCCTGCCACTGAATCTGTCCCTCGTAGTGAATGAAGTTTAAAATGCTGTGAAAGGTTGTGGACTTACCGGCACCGTTTTGCCCGATGAGGCCCAAAATTTGGCCTTGTGGGACGTCAAATGAAATGTCATTTAGCGCTTTGACGGGGCCAAAAACCTTGCTAATGTGCTGAATGCTAAGCATCATGTACGCTCCCCTATAAATTGATGACTTTATTATACGCGAAGCACGCGTTGAAGCCAAAAAAATCGCGAGTTATCAAGGCAAAGGAACCTGATAACTCGCGGTTGGTTGATGAATTTAATTTCTATTCTGCGATTGCGCGTTACTGTTGACTTGGGCCTGAGCTGGTGAAATAGCCCGATGTGGCCGCATATTGAAGATGATGTTCAAGATCACAGCGGAGAAGCTCCCAATAACAACGCCATTGTTTAAAATAATTTGGAGCGATTGGGGAAATGCTTGGAAGATTTGAGGGTAAACGGTAACGCCTAGCCCCAAACCAATCGAAATGGCGGAGACCAATAAGTTATTATTATCTTTAAAATCGACTTGTTGAAGCATCCGGATGCCTTGAACGCCGACCATTCCAAACATTACGATCATCGCGCCACCTAATACGGGGTTGGGAATAACAGTTGCTAATGCGCCAATTTTAGGTAACATACCCAATAAGATCAGAAATGCTGCGGAAAAGTACAGTGGTTTACGAGTTTTAACACCGGATAGTTGGACAACCCCAACGTTTTCAGAAAATGTCGAATAGGGGAAGGTGTTAAATAGCCCGCCTAAGATAACGGCAATACCTTCTGCCCGGTAGCCGCGCTTCAGATCTTTTTCTTCTAACTTTTTACCCGTGATATCGGCCAAGGCGAAGAATACGCCAGTTGATTCGACCATTGTGGTGAGGGATACCAGAATCATGGTGAGAATTGATGACCATTCAAACTTGGGTGTGCCGAAGTAGAAGAACTGTGGTAAGTGGAACCAACTAGCTTGAGCAACGGGAGCCAGTGAGACCATTCCCATCCCACCAGCAATCAAGGTACCGATCAGAATACCCGCTAAAATGGCGAGGGATTTCATGAACCCTTTGGCAAATGCATTTAAACCGAGAATGATGGCCATGGTCAAAAACCCAATTAACAAGAATTTGGGATCCCCAAAATTTTTAGCCGTGGCACTTCCGCCACCAAGGTCTTGAAAGCCCACGGGGATTAAGGTGAACCCGATAATGGTGATGAGCGACCCCGTGACTACTGGCGGAAAGAAGTTCTTAATCCGAGAAAACCAGCCGGCGCTGAGAAAAACAAAGATTCCGGCACTAATGATGGCCCCGTACATGGCCCCGACACCATAGTTACTACCGATGGCTTCGAGCGGGGTAACCGCCTGAACAGCACATCCCAAGACGACGGGGAGGCCGATTCCAGTCAGTGGGGTGCGTTTCAATTGTAGGAGCGTTGCAATCCCACACATAAAGATATCCGCGCTGATTAAGTAAGCCATTTGCATGGCATTGAAATGTAAAGCGCCCCCGATCAGTAAGGGGACTAAGACGTCACCAGAGTACATGGCTAGTAAGTGTTGAAAACCTAGAATGGCGGCTTTCCAAGTGGAAAGTGATTGACCATTTTCTGAAGACGAAGATGTTGCGGATTTTGTGGACTGCAAGAAAAGTTCCTCCTTCTCGCGATTGTCCATACGCCGCCTAATAGGTTTTTTTGAAAATAAAAAAGCTCCCTTGCAAAAAGAGAGCCACTGAAAACTTAGACCGATGAACACTTTTCATCGGCAAAAAGAGTTCATCTCAATTTGCTTATAGTCCAGAATTTACGGTCCTGGGTAGAAACTCGCCAACCTTATTATGGCATTATATAGGCAATCACTTATTTTAATTGGTTGAATGTTCCTTACTTTACCACGGCAAAATGAAAAAAACAACACGACAAGTCATTTTTTGAAACGATGCCAGAGTTTTTTGATACCGTCACTGAACCAGCTCAACAACGGCCCCCAATCAGCTAAACCACCCGAAGAACTATACTTTTTGGGATGGACGTGTGGCCCTGGGTGGTAGTATGGATCAGTTTCATCTTTTTTCGCCATTTGATGATCATCCTCTCCGAATTCTAACTTAATTTTACTGCAAGTAGGGTACAATGTGGATACCAATATTTTTCGAAAGAAGTTGACACGAGTGAAGAAGATTTTAGCCATCCACACTGGCGGCACGATTTCCATGTCGCAAAATGACAAGGGGGAAGTGGTCCCTAACGCGCAGAATCCAATTGCCCAACAAGAAACTATTTTGGCCGGACGAGTGGAGTTGTTTACGGATGAAATGTTTAACCTGCCTTCACCCCACATGACACCGGTTCAAATGTTACAAATTAAGCAACGAATTGATCAGGCCGAACGAGACGGAATTGATGGTGTCGTGATTACTCATGGGACGGATACGTTAGAAGAGACTGCCTACTTCCTAGATCTGACATTACCCAGCACCATTCCAGTCGTCGTTACTGGCGCGATGCGGTCCTCTAACGAAGTAGGATCTGATGGCTTGTATAATTTCCAATCGGCGATTGAAGTAGCCGCAGATGATGCCTCACGAGGGAATGGGGCGATGGTCGTGATGAATGATGAGATTCATACGGCCCGTTATGTGACCAAGACGCACACGACCAATGTGGCCACTTTCCGGACACCAACCTTTGGTCCAATTGGGATTGTTGCTAAGGATCATGCAGCTTACTTCCAAAAGCTCATTCGCCAAGATACGTGTGATATTGACCATGTAGTCGATCACGTTTACTTGATTAAAGCGTACGCGGGGATGGACGGTAGTTTGTTTGACTTCCTTGGTAACGATGAGACGGCTGGTCTAGTCATCGAAGGGTTAGGCGCCGGTAATTTACCACCCCAAACGTTACCGGCAATTCAACGACTACTCGACCGCAAGATTCCAATTGTCTTAGTCTCACGGTGTTACAATGGGGTCGCCGAGGATATTTACGATTATCAAGGCGGCGGTATTGAACTACGCAAGATGGGCTTAACGCTGTGTCAAGGCCTAAACGGACAAAAGGCCCGCATTAAGCTATTAGTTGGTTTGAGCGCTGGTTTGCAAGGCGACGCACTCCGTCAGTTTTTAAGCACAGCCGTTTCTTAAGTAAAATGGCAACCGACTTGACGGGCTATTTTAGGCAATATATGGTAAGATTTTCAAATAAATAGACAAGGGGGTCGTCATGTGAATTCAATTGTGAATGATTTAAACCGGGCCTTGGCCCAGCACCTGCTGGTCAACGTTTACCAAACGAATCAAGAGGTCGTTTATACCGGCTACGTGACGACAGTCAGTGACACTGGGATTATTCTGGCAACCTATGATGATTATGGGATTCCAGATGGTGCGGTGTTCCTGGACTTAACCGCCATTGATGAAGTTGAGTTTTCAAGTGATGATTTAGATAATATGGCCTTTCGAATTCAAACGGCTCAAGATGAGCAGTTTGTTCAAGCTGGTGGGTTGACCCTACAATTTGATGGGCACCGGGACTTGAAACGGCAGGTACTCAGTCATGCGTGGGTGGACCATCTCGTGTTGATGTTGGTGTTGAAAGATGACGAACACTTTTACGAGGGAATCGTGACCAGCGTTGCCGCCGAACAGGTGAGCTTACAGTTGCTTAACAAGTTTGACTATACGGATCAACCGTTATTAACGCTGACGCCCAAAGACATTGAGGTCATTGAATTTCAGGGACAAGAGTTGACCTTGCAAGGGATCGCGTTACCGCATCTGCAAAAGTTAAGTCACGTTGCGCCAACGACGGTTACTGATGCTGATCAGTTTGCGCCAACCTTGCAACAGCTAGTCGGTAAAGAACCGTTGGTGGCCTTGGTACCAAAGCATAATCGCGAGCTATTCTTCGTAGGACGAATTAATACGGTGACCGCTGATGGGGTGATCATGAATCTACTAGATATGACCGGCCAATTTGGCGGCTATACACTGATGCGACTTAGCGAGCTACACGAGATTGTTTTGAAGTCTGATTATTTGCAAACTATGCGGTTGTTTGCGTTACTCAATCGTGCGCGGCAACAACCGATTCAGCCGGTGCTTAATGATGAGCGACTCTTCGATGCTACGGTTGACCAGTTTGGTGCCCGAATTAGCCAGGCAGCCGCCTTTCGCACGATTATTCGTTTAAAACTGCATGATGGCACGGATTTGCTCGGTTTCCCAAGCCAGGTAGGTGGTCAACGATTTATCTTCCATGAGATTGATGACCAGCAGGTCGACCAAGTTGGTCAAGTTTATCGGTTAGCCGATGTCGATGAGGTGGCCTTTGGCTACTTGGATGCGTATCTGGTAGAGCGCCAATTGCGAGTAGAAGGCGATCTGTAACGATTACGCAACGGGAGGGTTATCTCCCGTTGCGCTACATAAGGAGTTTTTAGGATGAAATGGAAACAAATTCCGCGTTGGCTACGCGATACAATTTCAGTTGTTGTAGCGATGTCGGTGTTATTAGTGATTTACGATGCCTTTTTCGCTAAGCACGTTAATTGGGCGTTAGTGCCCTTACAGATTGTCGTTGCCTTTCTAGCGGTGGGCGTCTGGAGTTTTTTCAGTTACCGGAGTCAGCAAAAACGTCAATTGGCGGAGGCGCAGAAGAAAGCGGCCGCCGAGAAGCGTCAACAACAGCGACAAGAACAACAAGCGTTGGCGGCTAAAGAGGCGGCGGTTGCTCGTCAACGCAATTTGGCGCGTAATCAGGCTCACCAGCAGCACCGTCACGAGTAGAGGGGAGGCAGTTGAATGGCAGCTGATTTAAAGTTTTGTCCGCATTGTGGCGCTCCGGTGACAGCTACAGATGATAGTTGCCCGAAGTGTCAGACGGATCTGCGCCCCTATCGAACGAATGATCCGGCGTCGTCGTCGCAGAAGCTGAATCTGGGCGCGCTATATGCCAATCCTTACCGTGAGGGGATGAAACGGTTACGTAAGCGAGAAGCGACACCGGATAAGCCCAGAAAGTGGCATTGGCCATGGTCCAAATAAATTAATGGCAAAAAAAGATCCGTGTCAGTTAAGTTAAGCTGACGCGGATCTTTTAGCTTTAAGTTCAAAAAGTAAGCTAACTATGGCTTAGTTGTGATGAAACTTTGCAAAGAACGCTGTTCATCGCTAGTCGGTTTTAGTTCGCCAGTCTTAATAGCATGGAACCGTTCGACTGAAATTCTTGAGCCGAAAGCCATTTCACCATCTGTTTTATCGTATTTCTTTTGGTAGGTGATGATTGCTTCGGCCAAATCGGTTAATTCTTGACTCATTCATAATCCCTCCAAATGATAATCGTAATGACTGCTTAGGTTCATTATACTAAAGTTTGGCAAAAGCGGCAGGATAAGTCTCAATATCTGGAAATTTTTTTGGATTCTACTTGATGAACGACGCAAAATTGCGTAAACTTATACCCAATACGATGTTTCTTAACATGCTAATGTGATGTGTTACTGATTTGTTAGCGGATTTTTGCATGGCCGTCACAGTCTTGCAACACTTCTTGATTAAGCTAGTCGGTGGATAGTCATAGACGGCGACTAGTGAGGTGACCTGATGAACTTAAGGCGAACAATCTATTGGCTCATCACGGCAGTGGTTGTGTTGGCACTTGTTAGTGGGCTTTCCTGGTTTATGATGGGAAAGCGGACAACCACTCAAGTAAGGTCGCAACCAGCAATGGTTGATTCCTCGCGTGTGCGCGCTTTTCGTACGACGCTTAAATAACTGCGAACAGGATGAGGATGTTCGCCCCGAAGCTGGGTTTGCCCAGTTGTTTCACTTTAATCAACGGTAATCATAATGATTACATGACTACAGTCACTTGTAGTTTATCAAGCAGGGAAACGGGTCGGCCTTCGGGTTGGCCCGTTTCTTTTTGCCAAAAGTGTGGGCCCGCATCCATTGGCGTCTATTTCAGTTAACTAAAACACAAAGAGTCCGAGGCACAAGCCCCGGACTCTAATAAAGATTAATGAACATGGTGCCAGTCACTCTTGCGGTCATGAATATCAGTCCGAATCCCCAAAATGGCAATTAGGAAGGCAATCAGGGCGATAGCGATGATTCCTGTCCAGAACCAACTTTGGGTATAGATAAAGGTAAAATAGGCAAAACCTAAAGTGCTTAATAAAATGACGGCAAGGCTAATCAATAAGTGTTGGCTGTGAATGAAGATAGCGGCCAGCGCTAAAACAACGGCGCCACCAAACATGTCATCGCCACTAGCACGACTACCAAAATTCCCCCATAGGGCATACCCCTCAATAAGCAGGCCTAGCGCCAAGGCTAACCAGCCAAAAAATTGGACAAACGTCAAGCGTTGTATTCGTTGCATCTTGCCACCTACTTTCCCCAAATGCTAGCCTTATTATAACGCACAACACTAGCATTGGAGAAGTGATCACTGGCCGCGTTAGTTAACAGACCAATCTTCGTGGTCTAATGCCATTTGCCAGAAGTTAAGTTCATACCAGCTACTTTTTTTGAAGATGGTTAACAGCTCAGGCGTGTTTTGTGGCGTGGCCACCAGATTAGCGAGGGCCAGTTGATCGGTCATTTCGTCGGTATAATCATCGGCGTTATAGCTATCAATCCAAGCCTGGTAAATCGGAACGGGTGAACCAACCTGTGCCAGCATCGCCCCAATTTCAGCATATAGCCAATAGCAGGGGAGTAAACCAGCAATGGCACCGGCTGATCCTGCCGTCATCAGTGCACGATATAGATGGCTCGTATAAGCATAAGCACTAGGCGCCATGGGGGTTGCCGCAAGATCGTCATCGGTAATGGCTAATTCTTGAAAGAACCCTTGCCGGACAGCCATCTCACCGGCTCGTAGTTGTGCAGCGTTAGCCCGTAGTTGCGCAATAACTTGGGGTTGTTGACTTTGATCGGCGGCGAGGTCATGAACTTTAGCGAATTCTTGCAAATAATAGTGATCCTGAATCAGGTAGTAACGGAATGTTGCTAACGGAAGAGTTCCCGCTTGGAGCTGTTGGATAAATGGATGGTGTTTAGAGGCCGCCCAACTTTTTTGAGTGGCTGCGTGTGCTTGATCGGTGAACATCAGTGAAACTCCCTTCAAATTGAGCTAAGGCAACCCACAGAACAGTCCCAATTGGACTAGCAGTAAGCTAAGTCCAAGTAACCACCAGTCTCGGTGGCGGAGTGGGATAGTGGTGGCATAAGTTCGTGGGGCCCCTTCTACAAAACCGTGAGACGTCATGGCCGCGGCCAACTGGTCTGACCAGTTCATAGCGGCAAGGATAACTTTAAAATAAAGCTGGGGTGACCAAATATGGAGTACTTGGCCGCGCATTAAGGCCGCCGCTTTGATAGTTGCAACTTCCGCTTGAATTTTGGGCATGAGGTTGAAGGCGGCTAGAAAACCATAAGCAAATTTAGCCGGTAACTTAGCGTTTTGTTCTAACGAACGTGCGAGAGCGAGTGGTTGTGTGGTCTGGCTAAACCAGCCACCAAGGTAAACGTACACAAAGATTCGAGTGAAAATGACGCCTAAGAAGTGGGGTGTGGTGCTTCCCTGGAGTTTTAGTGACCAGACTAAGGCACTGGCGAAAAAGAGTGGTACTGCCGTCAGCCAAAGCAATCGCTTGAAAGAGACATGGGCATAAATCATTAATAGCAAGCTCACGATCAATAAGGCCAGATTGACCATCCACACCTGTGTAAATGAAATTTCAAAAGCAATTAGAATAACGAGACTGAGCTTTATTGTGGGATTCATTGATCGGCCTCCTGATAACGTAATTGGCAATCGGCTAACTGCAAATGTAGGGTAACGAACCCATCGAGACCACTGAGTTGGTGACTAATCATGATTAACGTTAACTGCAAGTCGTGCTGAACGGTTTTGAGAATCGACAGCACAGCTTGGATTGAGTCATAATCTAAGCCTTTTAGAGGCTCATCTAACAGTAAGACTTGCGGAGCCATCATTAGCATACACAGGAGCTGGACCTTTTTTTGTTGACCGCCACTCAGCGTGTAAATAATTTGATCACGCTGTTGGGTAAGGTTAAGTTGCGCGAGTAACTGATCCACACGTTCAGGCGTAAAGTACGTCTGCCGACCGTACTTATGGGATAAAGCAATCTCTTCAGCAACGGTAACGTTGAGAAATTGTGCACTGGCCGATTGAAACATGAGGGCAACTTGGCGCGCATAAGCTTTGCGCCGGCGTTTTTGAATGTTAATGCCGTCATAAGTCAGGGTGCCTTGATAATCGGTTAGCCGGACGAGCGCGCGTAAGAGAGTGGATTTGCCACTCCCATTAGGGCCCGTAATCAAGGTTATTTGATGGGCAAAGAGACTTAAATCTTGCGGATTGATGAGTTGTCGCGTGCCTTGTCGTAAGCCGAGGTCTTGTCCCTGGAGAATAACGGGGAGCTGACGGTCGGGTAAGGTAACGTGAGTCAGTTGGCGTTGTGGTGCGCTAAAGATCGCCAAGCGTTGTTGAGTCGCTTCTGGAGACAACGTGGTCAGATGACCGGCTTCAAGGACGGAGAGATGATCAATCCACCGCTCATAAAGGCTCAGGTCATGGTCTGCTAGAATGATCGTTTTACCATGAGCCTGACTGAGCTGAACCAAGTTCTGCAATAGGTCCAAACGAGCAGCCGGATCAATGCTAGCAAAGGGTTCATCCAATAGAATCACCTTACTATCCATTGCCACAATCACAGCCAAGGCAACTTTTTGTTGTTCACCACCGGAGAGGTGTGTGAGATGGCGATTCTTAAGGCTGGTAATGCCCACAAAGTCCAAGGCAGCCGCTATTTTAGCTGGCATCTCGGCTGCCGAAATCTGCTGATTTTCTAAAGCAAAGCGCAGTTCGTCAAGGACGGTATCCATGGTAAATTGCGTACTGGGTTCCTGAAATAGCATAGCGACTTGACTGGCACGTTGGGTAGCTGGTAACTCCTGTAGTGCTTGGCCGGCGAGTATTATCTGGGAACCGGTTGGCAAAGGCAGCAGTCCAGCAATGAGTTTTAATAACGTTGATTTTCCACCACCGGAGGGTCCGGTTAGTAAGTTAAAACTGCCATCGGGAAAAGTCGCTGACAAGTCAGCTAAGACCGGGTGCTCTTGGTTGGGATAGGTAAAAGTTAAATTGCGAATAGCGGTGGTCAAACAAATTCCTCCAAACAGTTAAGGTTAACGGTTAGTTGTAGGTAAGACGTGGGCCCGGATTAATAAATTGGCAATCAGCTTGGTTAAGACACCGCCAAAGAAGAAGACAGATAGCAAGCGAACGACAAATAATAGCAATAAGAAGTTAAGGTGATAAGTGGCATAACCACTACGTAGTAAGTCCCAAGCGAAAGTAACGATGGTGGTGGTTAAAGTACTGAGGGCTAATGTTCCCCAACCAAAACGCTTATAACCAGTCGCTGCAAAGCCAATTTCAGCCCCAAGTCCCTGGATCGCTCCGGAAATTAACGTACTAGCTCCCCAGATGCCGCCGAGAAACATTTCGACGACGGCGCCGAGAAATTCCCCGAGGGTTGCGGCACCAGGAATTCGAATGATGAACCCCGCTAAGGGACCGGCCATCACCCAAACTCCCAGTAGGATTTCATTGGCGAGCGGTTGTAAGCCAAGGGGGGCCAATGCTGCTGCTAACAGGGTATAGACCGGGTTCAGGGCCCAGAAAATAACGCCCATAAAGATTGCCAGAATGGTAACCAAGATAATATCGCGTAAATGCCAGTTTTTCATGAGATGAAACCTCCTAAAAATTCATTAACTGTGGCGACCAAATGACAAAAAAATCCCCACTAAGTCATGCCTAGTGGGGTTCATTGATAAGTCTAAATTAGACGCGTTCCCTTCGCTGGTTCTAACCAGAGCAGGTTCAATGGGTTTAATCTCAGCCATAATGGCACCCCAGTCATATGTGATTAACTTTAGCCTAACCAATTTGTTCAGAAATTGCAACCGTTACCGAGAATAATCGTAACCAAAGGATGACCGGTCACGGGGCACAACCATTCAGGGAAAAGACGGGTTAATCAGTAACCAGATAGTTTTGACCAGTGGGGATCACCTATGCTAAAATTCATAGGTTATTTTAATTATGTAGAAAGAAGCGGCGGAATGAAAAAAATGAAGTTAAAACGGTGGGGCCTGCTGGTGATGGCGACGATCTCACTAAGCGGTGTGACAACAGCGGTTACTGCGCCAGTACAGGCACACGCAGCAACGTTTAAACTGGCTAAGGCCAAAGCAGCGGTTGCCATGAATGCAGATACGGGGAAAGTGGTGTGGTCTAAGGCTGGAAATACAGCCCGACCGATTGCTTCTGTGAGCAAGATTATGACCCTTTATCTAACTTTAGCTAAGGTTAATGGGAAGCAAAGTAACTGGAACCATAAGGTTAAGATCACTAGCCGCGGGTTGGTCTCAATGAGCCGAAGTGCAGCCTGCGGCGGATTTAAGTTTAAGCTGGGTCATAAATACACGGTTAAACAGTTGTATGATGCAGCTTTCTTGGATTCATCGAATAATGCCGCGATTGCTTTAGGTCAATGGGTTAGTGGCAGCAATGCGAAGTTCATTAAGAAAATGAACACCCAAGCTAAAGCGTGGAAATTGGGGAAAGCCCATTTTGTTTCCGCCTCAGGTCTTGAAAATAGCGACTTGCAATATTACGGTTATCGCTATGGTACGGCGAATGCCAATATGGTTTCTGCCAAGGATGTCGCGTTGATTGCCCGGCACTTAATCACGGACTATCCCCGGGTTTTAACGGATGGACAAGTAGGATCGAAAAAGGTTGCTGGTCAGTTGTGTTACAACTACAACAACCTCTTGGCCGGCCGGAAGTATTATCAGGCTAGTCTAAATGTTGATGGCTTGAAAACCGGTTATACACCATTAGCCGGTTACTGTTTTGTTGGAACCGGTCAGATGGCGGGTAAACACCGGATCATCACAGTTGTCTTGCATGATGAGGATGAATTTACGGAGACGCGTTCTCTGATGAATTATGCCTATCAGTTAGCCGGTATGGATGCTTAATGAATCGAGGTCGTCACTAACGAATACGGGTTAGTGGCGTCTTTTTTTGTGGAAATTGTCCTTCGTCAACAAGTTAGTTAAGCCTAGAAACGATGGATTACGATACCGTTACGTCCCCAACAAGCAAGTTACAAAACGATGGCTATCCTTGTTTGGTCATTGTTGTCCGTGTTAGGGTAATCCTTGGAAGATTTAATCTGAGAAAAGAGGACAATGTAATTATGGGATTGAAGAAAGCCAAACGCGCAATCATGGCAGTGGCATTGACGGCGGCGATTGGTAGTGGTGTGTTGGTTGGCACACAAGCTACGGCACAGGCGGCAACGGCGTACAAAACGGTTTCCACGAAGACGTTGACGAAGACCGCTTATCACAAAAAGAGTACGGCTGGTGCGCTTTATAATCAGACACATACCAAGAAGGTGGCCGCACTAAAAACTTACCCCAACACCACCTGGTATGCGACCAAGCAAGCGACATTAAAGCATAGTAACTCAAAGGGCATTTACTATTACGTTAAGAATAAGTCAGGCTCGGTCAAGGGCTGGATTTGGCATGGCTACCTGAAAAAGGGGAAAGCGCCATTTGGGTTGAAGTATGCGAAGAATGCGATTGCATTGGATTATACAACGGGTAAAGCCGTGTGGTCAAAGAGCGCGAATACTGCGCGACCAATTGCGTCCGTTTCAAAGCTGATGACGCTATACCTCGTATTGAAGAAGGTTGATGGGAGCGCTACGAAATGGAATCAGGTCGTTGATACCAGTAGTAAGGGCTTAATTGCGATGGGCAAGAGTTCAGCTTGTGGTGGCTTCCTGTTTAAGACCGGACACAAGTACACGGTCAAGGAACTTTATGATGCAGCCTTGCTAGACTCCTCAAATAACGCGGCCATTGCATTGGGTAAGTGGGTAGCCGGTAGTAATGCGAAATTTATTAAGCAGATGAATGCGCAGGCTAAGAGTTGGAACCTGGGTAAGGCCAGCTTTGTTTCGGCGTCCGGACTCGAAAATGATGATCTAAAAGCGTTCGGCTACGCCTACGGGAGTAAAAATGCCAACATGGTATCGGCTAAAGATGTTGCCTTGATTGCCCGCCATTTGATCAAGGATTATCCTCGAATTCTGACTGATGGTGCCGTTGGTTCTAAGAACGTGGACGGTCAACTATGCTATAACTACAATAACCTGTTGAAGGGCCGGAAGTACTATCAGTCATCCCTGAAGGTCAATGGTTTGAAGACCGGTTATACGCCACTAGCCGGGTACTGTTTTGTGGGGACTGGGCAAAAGTCAGGTAAGCATCGGGTCATCACGGTGGTCTTACATGACATCAATGAATTCACGGAAACACGTTCATTAATGAATCACGCGTACACTTACAGCAGTATGAACAACTAAGTAAAAGGCTCGTCGCAATTAAGCGGCGAGCCTTTTTACTTAGCCTTAAGCAGTCAACCACAATTCAGGGTGGTCAAAGACCCGCTGAAGTTCGTTAAAAAACTGACTGACGTGATAGCCGTCTGCTACCGCGTGGTGAATGGTAAAGGATAGGGGCATGAGCCATTGACCGTCCTTAAAGGTAAAACGTCCGGCTTGAATCACGGGGAAGAACGTATTTAATGGCGTAAAGGGCAGTGGGGTATAGCTGGTGAAATGTGTCCACGGAATACTGCCAATCATATAGGTGTTGGCACTTTGTGGCGCTTTGGGCATGGGGGTATGGTGATCGCCATAGGTTGTCTGATCAGCGAGGTAGTTTTGATAAAACTGCTCGAAGCTAGGATCATAAGCGGTCCATAAGCTAGAGATGGATAGATCATCGCCGTGAAAGATTGAATACGATGGATGTAATACATCGTATTCGACCAGTTGACCGTCTACCTGTCCCACCCGAAATTCAGGGTGTTTGGTTATCAATTTAGTTACCAGGTACAAGTAGGCTGGGTTAAATTTGCGGTCGTGTTTTGTGAGCCATGCTTTGGTAGCTGTAATATCGATATCGACATTCAAGGTGAAACCGGTGGGCATCATTTTTGTAAAGTAGTAAAAGTATTCACGTCGAGCCCAAGTTGCTTGATCGATCGGGGTGGCCTGGGTATTTAATTCAGTCATTTTATTCTCCTAATTCTGGTTATAAGCAGGCTGGGATTTTTCCAGCCATTCTTGTTTTAAATCCTTGAGCTTGTGGCGCAGGTTGATGACGTCAGTAGTGTCCTTTTTCCAGAGGACACTGTAACTAAAAGCATCAGCGCCTAAACGGTCCCAATCAGCTTGTAGGGCGGTATCGTGATAAAAATGATTGTTCAAGTTCGCCTGATAATACCCCCAACGATTGTGAATGTTGGGAACGGCATCAATAAATGTTTGACCAGTCTGGTTATTTTTAATTTGAATCACGCCATAGAATGTTGGCGTTAGTTTGTATTGTTGGATGAGATCCTTTTTGTTCATGAGAGCTCCTTATAGTTGGGGTTGCGCCAGTAGTCGCGACCATCGGCCGTACGTTTTAAGAAATTGTAGTCCACGAGATAGCGCCGCAAGCGAGGAACATCGGTGTAAATTGGCTTGAGATATTGGGTTAACGTCGCTTCATCGAAGTGTTGATCGGCAGGTAAGACCGCGACAACTTGTTTTAGAACCACTAAAATTGCTTTTTGTTGCTTAGGCCAACGGGCCAGTCGTAAGGGGGTCGTACTGGTGAAATATTTGGCAGTTAGTTGTTGGTAGTCCCGAGTCGTGATGGCAAAACGATCATCGACTGCCCCGGTCTGTTCAGGTAAAGAAATAAACGTCTCTGCAGCGGGTGTCGTCTGGAAGACACGGTTGTAAATGGCCAGATAAAGTTTGGCCTGTTTAGCCTTTTCGCGAAATGTAAATTTTTGATGGCGGATGGTTGCAGCGGCGACCCCCATTTGTTTGGCAATTTCAGCATCTTTGGTTCCTTGGCTGAATGCCGCAAGTAAATCCTGTTGTTTGGCCGTGAGGGTGTTATATTTACTTTTAGTTTGGATTAATAAATGAGTAGCATCAGGATGGGCCGTTTGTAAGTGGTGTTGAATCATCCGCTCAGCTGGATAAAAAGCGTCGTCTACTGGAAAGACTTGATCGCAAGCAAAGTGCGCATCGCAGTAATTACAGCTAAAGTAGCCGGCTGATTGATGCCAGCCTTGCTCTAATTCGGTAAGTGTTAGATCAATTTGCGTCATGGGATAACCTCCAATAGCAACAGTGTACATTTGTTTACTGAAACAGTCAACATTATTTTTTTAGTGTCTCTATAAAATAAACATTTTTCATTTAAAAATTTGTAAGTCAAATTCGTTGTCTGTCTAAATGACGCCAAGTATGATGAGACCAGTTAAGCAGAGTGGGGGATGAAAAAGTGATACCGCGATTAATTGCGACCGATTTAGATGGGACGCTACTAGATGATGCAGGTAAATACGAGGAGCAACGCTTTGATCAGCAGCTGGCCGCGCTGTGGGAACGGCAGATTCGCGTCGTTATTGCCACCGGTGATCCGTTAGATTATGTGCAACACTTGTTTGCACCGCTTAAGCAGCGCCAGCGATTAACGTATATCGTCGAGGACGGCGCCTTAATTTGTACGGCAAGTGGTCACGTCCTGCAAAGTTCGGCGATACCAGTTATGTTGTGGCAAGCAGCGATTCAGTGGATTCAGCGAACGCCGCAGTTGAGGAATGGCTTCATCATTGCCTGCGGTCGCCAGCGGGCTTATACAACCTTATTAGCAACCACCAACCGTTTTCAAGCATCGCAACAGTTTTACCCGAGCTTACGGACAATTAAGCAATTCAACCAGATCAAGACGCCAATACTAAAGCTTGACGTTACGTGGACTGATTCGCATACAAATGTGGCAGGATTGGTGCAGCACTTTAATGACCAATTTGCGGGCCAATTACAAGCGACGGATGCTGGAATGGGTGGCATGAATATCACCCTGCCGCAGGTCAATAAAGCGACGGCATTGCAGAGCTTGGGGCGTCGCTGGCAGATTACGCCACAACAAATGGCCGCGTTTGGCAATGACGGTAATGACCGAACGATGCTGACCTTTGTCGGGCAAGATTTTGCAGTTGCCAATGCCAATCCAATCGTAAGACGTCAGGTAACATGGCCGTTATCGAGAACAAATAATCAAGCCGCTGTTTTGACACAGATCGCGACCTGGCTGGTTTGAGCAATGGTTTTTCCAACCGAATAGTTTAGACCTGTTCTGGTGGCCGTTGGGCTTACAATGGTGGGAAATAGGGGGCGAGAGTCATGCCAAGTTTAACAGTTTGGGGCCAGCGGCTTGTAAAATTTGAGCTGGCTTGGCAACGACACCAACAAGTTCGGGCAATTCGGCACGCGTTACGATTAACCTTTCCACTCGTTTTCTTGGGGAGTCTCGCCACGTTTATTGACCAAGCGTGGCTACAAACAACGGGCTACTATTATCAAACCCTTCACGTTAACCATTGGTTGTTGCAACTAACGTTATTGAAGCGTTATGTTCGGCTAGTTAGTGCGGGTACCTTAGGGTTTTCGGGAATCATGGTGGCGTTTGCGGTCAGTTATTATTTAGTTGCAGACAAAACGGCGCATCCTACTGACCGGTTATTAGCCGGTGTGACAGCGGTTATTGGGATGAAATTTTTTAATGTCGATCGCGGAACCGTCTTACAGGTACAATCCATCAAGTGGTCGGCTAACAACTTAGGCTTATCGGGGATTTTATTGGGAATCTTAATGGGGGTCTTAGTTGGCAATAGTTTTCGTTGGGTGGTTCAACGGCGGACCACGCAAGAAGAACAGTTAACTCAGTCGTTGTGGCTAACCAGTATTTGGACCCTAGGAACGGCCGCGGTGGGATTGTTGTGGGTTAGTGCGCAGACGGTGAGTTTTAATGCGACCCTTATCGGATTACTGCGTTGGCCTTTTAGGCTGTCACATTTTATTGTTGGGCTGTGGGGGTTCAGTGCCCTTACCGGAGTGTTTGCGTGGTTAGGCATGTTGGGGCTATTAGCGACCACTGGTCAAACCGTTGAGACGGCCCAAAATTTGGCGGCGGTGTTATTACATCATGGTTGGCAGCTGCCTTATCCACTGACAGTCCATACGGTAATCAGTGTTTATGCGAATTTTGGCGGTTCAGGGATGGTGCTAGGGTTATTATTGGCTTTGTTCCTGACGCGGCCGCCGCGAGCACAACGGCGAATTGGCTGGTTAAGTGTGTTGCCGACTTTAGGCAATTTAAATGCACCATTGATGACGGGGCTACCGGTAATTTTAGATCCATTATTAGGCATTCCCTTTTTATTAGCACCATTAGCGACGATTACAGTGAGCTGGATATGCTTACACTTAAACTGGGTTCCGGCAGTTGCTTATCCATTGGCTGCTGGGACACTAGCACCACTGTTAGCCTATTTAGGGACCGGTGGTAATTGGCGAGCGTTCGCGTTAGCACTAGTCGACTTGGCGATTAGTACCGCCATCTATTGGCCTTTCTTGAAATGGTTATGGCTGGCTGAAGCACAGGGAGGCGATGAGAAATGAAGCGACGATTGCAGGGGTCACCCGTTCTTCTAATCGTTGGGTTGTTGGTCCTATTGTGCATACCAGGCTTTTGGTGGCAACCTCACCAAGCAGCGAGTGTCCGTGCGCATTATCAAAGTGCCTTAGCCCCTGTGTTCTTGGTACCGGGATCGAGTGCCACGCAGAATCGATTCAACGCCTTAGTGAAAGAACTGAATCACGAAACGCCTAAGCCTCATAGCCTGATTCGCGTGGAAGTATTAACGAATGGGCATTTACACTATAGTGGTCATTTGCGCCACGGTGATAATCGTCCCTTTATTGTGGTGGGGTTTGAAAATCATCATGACGGGTATGCCAATATTTTAAAGCAAGCGCAATGGTTTACGATCGCCTTTAAGGCACTGCAGAAAACGTATCAATTTAATCACTTTTCGGCGATGGGGCATTCTAATGGTGGGTTGATTTTGACGCTATTTATGGAACAAGACCTAGCGGCGACTAAGGCTAAGGCCGACCGGTTAATGACGATTGCCTCGCCATTCAATTTAGAGGAGTCCGATGCAGAAGTTGATACACCGTTATTTAAACAATTGGTGGCTAAGCGTGACCAGCTCCCCAAGCGCTTATTGGTCTACTCGATTGCGGGTAGTCAAACCTTTGCTGGCGATGGCATTGTGCCGTTTGATAGCGTGAACCGTGGAAAATTTATTTTTCAGGGGCGCGTGAAAAACTTTACGCAGATCACGGTGACGGGCGCTAACGCCAATCATGCAGATCTGCCTGAGAACAAACAAATTGTCGGCCTCATTCGCCAAGACCTCCTGACGTAACTGAAGGTTTATTTCGAGCGGCATAACGTGTAAACTGAGGGTACTAGGGAATAAAACGGAGGACGTTGACGAATGATAAAAATGATTGCGCTCGATTTAGATGAGACGCTACTCAATACGGATAAGACGATCAGCGAAGAAAATGCAACCGCCTTGCGCCAACTGCATGAGGCCGGTATTAAAATTGTTTTGTGCACCGGCCGGCCCATCAATGCGATTTGGCATTACTTGGAGCAGCTGGGATTGACAACAGACGATGACTACACAATCACGTTTAACGGAGCGTTAGTGATTCAGAATTCAACTAAAGAAGCGTTGGCACAAAGTGGACTGAGCCGGAATGATTTTGAACCGTTGCATGCTTTTGCCGCGGCTAACCATTATCCGATGGATGTGCTTGATTTTGATCAGGTTTATCCGATTGCGGATCTAACACCATCGGTTTATGAGCAAATGCTTAAAGCGCCAATGAAGTTTATTCCAACGGCCTTTGCTGATTTGCCAGACCAATTATTTAGTAAAGCCGTGATGGCGACCGATTCTGCCATCTTGGATCAGGTCGTGGCTAAGTTGACACCAGAGCTTACAAAGCTTTACCACGTTGTCCGGTCACAACCCAAAATTTTGGAATTTTTGGCTGCGGATATGGATAAGGCCGTTGGATTGGGCCAGTTATTAACGCATTTTGGCTGGGATTTCAGCGATTTAATGGCGTTTGGCGATGCTGAAAATGATCTGGGCATGATTAAGGCAGCCGGTGATGGTGTGGCGATGCAAAATGGTCAACCAGCAGTGAAGGCGGCAGCTAACCATCAGACACCAGTGGATAATAATCACGCTGGTGTGGCGGCTTATTTACAACACGTGTTTCCAGAATTACTGGGATAGAGCTGGTAATTAGACTTGTAAAATGCTAGTATAAAAAGTGTACAGCATGAATCTTAAGGAGGATTATGGTCATGAAACGTTTAATGGTGAAGATGGGATTATTGGTACTGGCAGCAGGAACTTTGGGAGGAATTGCCGCACCAAGTGTTGCTAGTGCTAAGACAAAAGCCAAACCAACGTTTACCAATACCGATTTAAAGCGTTATTACAAGAGCGCCAAATCGAAGACCGCTTTTTACTTTAAGACCTACAAGTCATCTGGCAAGACTGGAACATTGTTGATCTTCGGCGATTTTAATGGTGCTAACGCGAATGTGAAGTATGGCGTGCCAAGTTCTATTAAATTAAGTAAAAATAAGCGGACGTTAACGACTAAGTACAAGCTGATTGAATTTAAAACAAAAGATAATAAGACAACGACGTCCTTGTCTAAGAAAAACTATACGTTTAAGTTGACCAAGAAGACCAGTACGACGGTTAGTACGAAGGTTTATGGCACGAAGCTTAACCGTCGATTAGCGACATCGGGTAAGAGCTATACGTATACCAAGACTAAGACGAGTCCAGCTTCTGCCTATGCTAAGAAGTATGTGAAGCCAGTAATGTTGAAGAAGTACACGGAGGCTTTTGACAGTGCTTCAACATTAACGGCAGCACAAAAGAAGGCCTATGCAACTGAGTATACCAACACGGCTGTAAAAACGATGATTAGTAATTTCAATTACAAGGCATAATAAAAACACGACCTTTAACGGGTCGTGTTTTTTAGTGGGCCTAAGCGGCAAAAATACGAATTGCTCGGTAAATGTTATATAGATAGAGCACGACAGATAGTAGCACCAAAGCCGCGCCAATGATTAAGCCGCTACCGGCTAAGAAGCGACCGTTAACAGAGGTGAAGAGTGATATGCCACCGATGCTAAAGGCTAAGACGATGAAACAAATGAATGGCAGTAATTGCAAGATCAATGCGTGCCGTGCTGAGCGGGTCACGTCGGGTGCCAATTGGGTGAAAGCCGCCGTGATTAACACCAATAATGGAAAGCCGACTGGCATAAAGATAACGCTCAAATAACTTAAACCATTGATGACCCGATGTTCAGACTGAACTTGTGGTTGCATAGTGGTCCCCCCTTGCGTAAAGTTAATAAGTTAAGTTTACGGGATTTCAGCGTGGGCGTAAAGAAAAACGATTAGACTGATAGAATATTAAAAACCATTGCTCGACTTTAAATAGCAGAGCAATGGTTTTTGATAATGAGTTAGTTTTCTTTGAATAAGTTGGTCAGGTAGTCCATGAAGACTTTCAGGTAACGATCTTTGTCGACCATTACAGCGACCTTGACGTTAGTTGGTTCGTTCAAACGGTTGTCATCACCGATAGTTCGGCCATAAGTTTCCTTATTGGTGTTGACGACCATATTGAGATCAATCGTTGTCACAAAGCTAGGGTCTAGCGCTACCCCAACGGCTAATGGATCGTGCAGTGCACAGCCACCCAAGTTGTCGTTAAATTGCTTGTAGGCTTCGATGTAGTAGTCCACGATGTCAGCAAACTTTTCACCAGATGTCGTACCTAAATCACGCCATTGTTGGGTTTCTTTCTTAGTCAACAAAGTCCGTAGCGTAACATCTAGGCCAACCATCGTTGAGTGGAGTGGGCTAGTGAGGACGGCGTTAGCGGCTTCGGCATCTTGGTTAATGTTTGCTTCGGCGAAACGGGTTACGTTACCTGGCATGGTTAAGGCGCCACCCATGAAGGTCATGTTGCCCATTTCTGTGGCAATTTCTGGGGCCTTCTTCAAAGCAGCAGCTAAGTTAGTCATTGGGCCGGTTGGAACCAACGTTAGGTCTTTACCATATTGGTGAACGGCATCGATTAAGAAGTCAACACCGGATTCACTTTCGATAGCACGCGTTGGTTCAGGCAGGTCAACTTCACCAATCCCATTTTGGCCGTGAATGTTGGCACTGACTTCCATCCGATCAAAATGATCGGAGGTTGAAGAATGACTTTCACCTAGATAGACGGGGATGTCAGTGTGACCTAACAGTTCCAAAATCTTTAGTGCGTTCTTGCCACCTTCTTCGATAACCACGTTACCGTAAGAACCGATAATCCCAATCAAATCTACATCAGGTGCACCCAGTGCGTAAGCGATTGCGAGAGAATCGTCAATCCCAGTATCTAAGTCTAAAATCATTTTGCGTTTTGCCATGATAATCTTGTCTCCCCTTTAATCCAGAATTAGTTAAAAGCCTCTCTCTACTATAATGTAACGGGTTACATTTAGCAAGCTCACCCCGTCACCAAGTTGAAGCATTTGACCGTTCAGGGTAAGATAGGAACCGAATTAATCCGTTGATAGCAGGAAAGGGACGACACCATGACCGATAAGGAAGCCATTAAACCACTAAAAAAACGATTTCACTACCATAACCACTTATTAGACGATGCCACCAAAGAGATGAATGAGTGGACCGGGGAGAATAAGGTGGTTGAAATCCACCTATTCCAGATGTTCTCATCCGTCTTTAAGCACCACGATCATGACGAGGCTGAAGCGCTTTTCATTGTTGGAACTCGAGAAACGACGCCGTCTTTAGAGGCAGTATCGGCTGCACCAGTCAAACCATGGCTATTTTCCCGTGTGTTTGCATTGTTGGGTGCTAGTTTCTTCTTACTAGCGATGCTCTTCTTAGTCTTTCGGAGTAATAATGCGGTTCCGGGGATGATTTTCATTGGCTCATTAACCGTGCCATTTTCGTTACTGGTCATGTTTTTCGAAATGAATGTTTTCCAGAATATTTCGGTTTACCAACTGATGACCGTATTTTTGGTCGGTGGGATCTTATCGCTGGTTGCGACGATGATTTTGTACTCATTAATTCCCTCTGGTAACGGCGTTTCATGGGAATCGGCCCTAATTGTGGGCTTTATTGAAGAAACTGCCAAAATGTTAGTAATTGCTTATTTTATCAATCAATTTCATTTGAATTATATTTTTAATGGATTATTAGTCGGCGCCGCAATTGGAGCTGGATTTGCCGTATTTGAAACGGCCGGCTACACGGGTCAATACGGACTAGTGACACTATTAATGCGCAGCTGGCAAGCAATAGGGACTCACACGATTTGGTCCGCCATTATGGGTGCTGCAATTATTTTAGCCAAAGATCGGCATCAGCCCGTCACGGGGAGCAATATGGTGGCGCCGAAATTCTTACGTTTCTATTTATTGGCGGTCGCACTGCATGCCATTTGGGATTGGAATGCCCCCTTTGCCTTGTTAGATATTCTTTATCTCCAGCAATGGGTATTAATTGCTATTGGTTGGATGGCCATCTTCGTGTTGGTCAATGCGGGGTTACGGGAAGCACGCACTTTACAAGGCCAGCGAATTTTAAAAAGCACTCAGTTAGGTGGGTAAAGGGCCCGGATAATCAGTGCGTCTAACGCGGGGTTCTCATGTAGCAGGGAATGTTGTGTGTTCCAAACGGGACCGGAATAACGCCGAAAATGGTAATGGACACCGCGTTGGGCAACCAAGTGTGCAAGTGGGGTCACGGTCGCTGCGGGAACCTCGCTATCATTGTCCAAAGCACCAATTGTACCGGCCAGATTAAGCCAATCACAGCTAGGGGTAACGCGGCGTAAAGGTGTTCGTTCCGGAAAGTCAGCGCCAATTGTTACAATTCGGCGAACGGTTACCGGGGCTTGTGACCGGTTATTGAGATAATCATAGATAATGGTGCCGCCCGAAGAGTGACCGACAACGTTAATGTGATTAATCCCATAACGGCGGTGGAGTTGGTTTAAGACAACGAGCAACTGGCGCGCTTGTCGTTGGGGATGTGTGTTATCTTTAAAGATGATCGGAACCAATGGATTATTTGCCCGAATAGCGTGCCGTTGTTGCCAAGAGACGCGGCCGGCAAAAGAAACGTGGGCTGTGAGCGCAAAGGTGGCCAGATGAGGCCGGTTAAGACTGGTGACCATACTCCGAAGTGACAGCCATCCGCCACTACTTCCGGGTAAAAAAATTGTTGCGGTGGTGGTTTGGGGAACGCGAACGTGAGTTAAGACCGACCAACGGTGGTTCCACCAAGTACAGAGACCTAAGAGAACTACGATGGTGGTCAAGAGAACCGTTAAGCGACGTCGATGAGCCATGGCAAACACCTCCTTAAGGACAGAATAGAATGGAGTAAATGAGAATGACAGAAACATACGATATAACCATTATTGGTGGCGGCCCAGCGGGCATGTTTGCGGCCTTTTACGCGGGCATGCATAACGCCAAGACCCAACTGTTAGAAAGTCTAAGTGAACTGGGCGGGCAGGTTAATGCCCTCTATCCAGAGAAAACGATTTTAGATGTGGCGGGGCTACCGGCTATCAATGGACGCGACTTGATCAAGGCTCAGCGTGAACAACTGACCCAGTTCCCCCTGACAATTAAGACGGGGCAGGAAGTAACTAATGTGACCGCTAATGAGGCCGGATTTACCGTGACCACAGATGCCGGGACCACGCAGACTACAGCGATTATTGTGGCCATCGGTAATGGCGCATTTGCACCACGTCCCTTAACTGTTCCCGGTGCCGAAGCCGCAACGGGAAAACAATTGGTCTACAGCGTTCCCCGATTGGCCGATTTTCAAGATCAGACGGTGATGGTTGCCGGTGGTGGTGATGCGGCAATTGATCAGGCCTTGATGCTGGAACCGGTCGCCAAGTCGGTGACGTTACTCCATCGTCGTGCCCAATTTCGAGGATTGGCACATATGGTAGATTTATTGCACGCCTCGACGGTAGCAGTTAAAACACCATACTTGATTCGTGAGGTCGCACCAACGGCGACGGGGCAACTCAAGGTGACCTTGAAGGAGGTTGGTTCACAGACAGCCACCGCCGAACAAATTGTCGATAAACTTGTCGTGAGCTATGGCTATACGTCAGATCATCACGCCTTAGCTGGCTGGGATATTGACTTAGCGGAAACCCGCAACCTGATTAATGTGTCACAAACCATGGAGACCAGCGTTCCCGGTATTTATGCAATTGGGGATGGCGTCACCTATCCTGGTAAGCAACCCTTAATTGCGACGGGCTATGGCGAAGCACCAGTGGCCGTTCAGTCAATTATGACACAGTTCTTCCCAGATCGGCGGGGACCCATGCACAGTACGTCGCTGACACCTCAATCATAAAACAAAGTGTTAAAAACTCAAAGAAGCTGTTCGCCAGATCATGAGATCGAGCGAACAGCTTCTTTATTAATGATCATGTCTATTTGCCACTGGTATCGTCTTGATTGGTAATCTTGATCCGGTTGGAATCCGTTTCTTTATGATTCAATTCTGGCGCATCAGTTTGGTAAAGAGACTGTGTTGATTTATCACCATTACGGGAGAACAGACTAGTTGACTTTAGTCCCAACTTCTTCTCCAATTTTTCGGCTTTTTGTAGGCCGTCAGAGTAGTTATAATCTGAGGCATCTACGGTTTTGAAGCCACTAGGATGGTAGAATCGTAGCAGATTCTTTTGGTTCAGTGAATCGGAATCGTTGAGACCTTGGTTAACGTGTTTCTGAATAGCCGCGATCTTCTTTGCCAGTTTTCCAGTCGGGTGAATCTCTTGTTTGGTGCGATTACTGTAAATGGTGTCATCAATGGACGTATAGTCCGGGCTGACCCAATCACGATTTCGAAAGGCAACTACGGGATTATGTTCGCTGGAGAAAAGATCAGTTCCAAATTGAATGTACTTCTTGGAATTAATGCCCATCAGATGGAGCAGTGTTGGTAACACGTCGATCTCGCCACCATAGGTATGCTCAACTTTACCCTTCGTATAGCCAGGCATATTGAACATCAGTGGCACGCGTTGAAGTTGGGCGTTATCATAATCATTCCAATCATCGGGATTGACACCCAGCAACTTCGCTAAACTCTTATTTGATGAGTTAGAGATCCCATAATGGTCCCCATAAATCATGACTAAAGAATTCTTGGCGAGGCCGGATTTATCAAGATAGTGGTAGAATTCCTTGATGGATTGATCCAAGTAATGAGCGGTCTTAAAGTAATTATCAACCGTCTTATCACCAGTATTCGGTGTTTTAAAGCTGGAATCTTCCTTATCTAAAGTAAACGGGAAATGGTTGGTGACCGTTAAATACTTCACGTAGAATGGCTGCTGGAGATGTTGCAGGTATTTGACGGAATCACTAAATAGTAGCTTGTCTTTTAGCCCGTAACCCAGAGCTTTGTCGCCTGATGTATCGAAGTAACTGGCATCGAAGAAGTACTGATAACCCAGGTTTTTGTAAGTGTTACTCCGATTCCAGAAACTCGCGACATTTCCGTGGAAGACAGCGGTCGTGTAACCAGATTGATCGAAGATTGCGGGGGCCGCTTGGAAGGTATTGTCATTTCCCAGTTGGGTAAATAATGAACCTTGTGAGAGACCATAGGTGCCCGTTTCAAGCATGGTTTCAGCATCCGAGGTCTTCCCCTGACCAACTTCATGGAAGAAGTTATCGAAGCTGTAGGTGGCCTTACTCTTATAAAGTTTATTTAGGAAAGGTGTGACTTCTTGACCGTTGACCTTTTTGTTAATCAGGAACTGTTGGAAACTTTCCAGGTGAATGACAATGACATTTTTCTTTTTAGCAACGCCGAAAAGTTGTTTGTTCGGGGCGGCATAGTTCTTGTGGACATATTTGAGAATACCGCTTAACTCTGATTTTTTGGCGTGAGAGCGCAATTCACTGGTGTGCTGGGACTTAATCCCATCGTAAACGGTAAAGGCGTCTAGGCCTAAGTATTTGACGACATAGGTCCGGTCAAAGGTCCGAGTCAGCAACTGGGGCCGATCCATCTCGCCCATAGTCAAGTTAACGGTGAACAGTAGTAAGGCTGATGAGGTGACCGCAAAGCCAACCCGTTTATTAACTGGACGAGGATCAATGTAGATACGACGAGTCGCCATCAGAATTAACACGATCACTAAGTCCAACCAGTATAAGATATCGTGTGGCGACGTTAAGGCGAGTGAACTACCAGAGAGGCCCTGATCAACCTTGGAATAGCCGAGCACCGTGCTGACGGTCATAAAGTCAGTAAACTCCCGGAAATAAATGACATTTATGTAGAGGAGTAGGGTATTAAGAATATCAATGAGAAACAGGAACGGGTAAAAGAACCGGGCCCGTTTGAAATATAACGCCAATCCAAATAACAATAACGTCGTCGCAATCGGATTGATGAGAATAATCAAGAATTGAAACGGGTCACTGAGATTTAGATTGAAGTCGACGAAATAGGCGACCAGCGTTTTGGCCCAGAATAAAAAGACCATAAGCATGACAAAGCCCATTCGGGTCCCGGTCCGCGCCCATAATTTTTTGAAACGTTCCACGTGTTTTCGCTCCTTCATATACGGTTAAGTAGTCTCATTTTACCATAGTGTTTTACTAGAAACCGACTAGTCCATCATAATAACATGCTATCTATCCTAACAAACTCAGGGCGCGTCAGCGTTAGAGACTGACAAGTTTAGGAAAACTTTAAGGCCCGATAGCGAATTGTAACCGCTATCCACTGAAACTTTGGTACACTAGAGGTAATTTAGATGAGAAAGGTGTGACAAGCAATGGCAAAGCAACTGAACTTATATGTGGTGCGTCATGGTCAAACGTATTTTAACATTTATAATAAATTACAAGGATGGAGTAACTCACCACTGACAGAAGCCGGAATTGCAGATGCCCAAGCGGCGGGGGAACGACTAAAAGCGATTCCGTTTGCTGCGGCTTATTGTAGTGATACCACCCGTGCCGAACAAACGGCTAAAACAATTCTGGCGGCCCAGACCCAACCGGCACCACAGTTGGTTACGGCCCCGTTCTTTCGAGAAGAATTTTATGGGTACTATGAGGGAACGGATATGGCTCAGGCTTGGTACGTTGCTGGCGCGCCACATGGGGTGCCAACGTTTAAGGCCATTGAGGCCCGGTATTCGATTGGTAAGGCGAAGGATTTCTTAAAGGAAGCCGATCCCTTTCACCAAGCTGAAAATAATGCTGAGTATTGGCAACGGGTGGACCAAGGGTTTGATCTGATTCGTCAAAATCCGGCGTTGCAAGATGGGGATAATGTCTTAATGGTTAGTCATGGCAATACCTTACTTAGCTTAATGGAACGCTATGGCCAAGGGAAATATGATCTGAGTGAACGACCAGCCAATGGTAGCTTGACCCAATTGTTGCTGACACCGGATGATATTCAGGTTGTTCGCTACAATCAAAAAGATTAGAGACGAGGAAATGTTGATGGATATTAAATGGACTTGGGGTAAGAAAGATGCTTGCTATGAGGACGCTTTGGCAATTCGTAAGGAAGTCTTTATTGGCGAGCAAGGGATTGATCCGCGCCTAGAGCTTGATGGGACGGATGAAGATAAGATGCATTACGTTGGCTACGTAGATGGCCAGCCAGTAACGACCGCCCGGATTGATATGCTGGCAGGCAACCGGGTCAAAATTCAACGGGTGGCAACCGTCGCGAGTGCTCGTCAGCATGGCTATGCCGGTGAGCTGATTAAAAGTATCATTGCGGATGGTCAGCGTTCTGAAGTGGCCCATATCGAGTTGGATGCGCAGTTGACGGCGCTCCCGTTTTATCAAGAACTGGGTTTTGTCCCGGTGGGTGAACCCTTTGAAGAAGCTGGTATTCAGCATAGAACCGTTGAATATCGCGGGTAAGTATGATCAAAGAGTCAATTCTAAAAAAGGTGACCTCAGAATTGTTATAATTCCGGGATCACCTTTTTTAGAATATTTGGAGACAAAAGAAAATCCGTTACGATAAGCCACTATGCTTATCCGCAACGGATTAATTTTAACGTTCAGATGAATTCATGAGGTGTTAACTGAACGATGTCATAATTAGTTAGCGTCAGCAACCCGTGCATAACCAACAGCATGCCACCAAGGTGCGTGAACGGCTTCGCGAACAACACCGCGGTTTTGGGCATCAATCATTTTACCGTTACCAATGTACATACCAACGTGAGAGATGGACGCCTTGCTACCACCAAAGAAGACTAAGTCACCCTTCTTGATGTTCTTGTAGCTAACATGATCTAAAGCATTGTATTGTGCTTGGGCAGTACGAGGAAGGCTAACGCTAGCACCTTTCTTGTAGATGTAGCCGGTAAAACCAGAACAATCAAAAGCGTAAGGACCAGTTGCACCATACACATAGCTAGCACCTAAATGAGATTTAGCAACCTTGTATACAGAGCTAAATGATGTTGTGCTGGCAGCTGAAGCAGTGGTTGTGTTGCTAGCGTTAAATGCGATAAACCCAACAAAAACTAAAATCATCGATGCGATTACTTTACTAACTTTCTTCATCCTAATAAACACCCCTCATGAATTTTACAAGTACTAGCGTACCAATGTAATATGACAAAAGTGTAACAAGCCAGTTTCAATGGCGTTAAATGTCTTAAACAAAACGTTACTTTTGCCCAATGACTTGCATTTGGGGTAGAATAATTGCTATTATCTAACATAGTTGGTAACTTAGTTAACAAAGAAACGATTGGAGGGGGAGACGACCATGGCTGAATTTACAAATGAAATGCGAAAATTCTTTGATATTCAACGCCTAGTTTTTCGTATCGGGGAACTGTCAGCAATGACGGATGTATCCGCACGACAGTTACGTTACTGGGAGAAGAAGGGGCTGATTGCGTCTCAAGCGCGCGAAGATGGCCAGCAAGCTCGCGTATACACGTTCAAAACGTTTGTGCAGGTGTCGATGATTAAGTATTTCCTAGATGAAGGGTATACGCTGGAAGCAGCCAGCCACCAAGCACGGAGTCGCCAAGATCGGATGAAGTACATTCATCGATTTATTTCATCAGGCTTACAAGGGTTTGCAACGGTTGACGGGCAAATGGCCATTAACCTGGGAGCGTTTGACGCAGATCAGACGTTGATGGCTATCTTGCCAGAGTCGGGACCCACGCAATATCGCCTCTTTCCCAATGATGAGGCGCAGCGATTAACGCAGGCAGCACCTAACTGAATGCTATGAGTAAGCGAGATAAGCAAACGGCTTGTCTCGCTTTTCTATTGGTCAGAGCTTTGAATAACGAGCCATTTAAATACAAAGCATCTTTAGGCAAAATGAACGGTGAAATCTTCGGGTTTCAGCGTTTTTTTTGTTAGGACGTTTCGTGCAACTGTGATAAATTTTGCTTGCATATATCTGTTAGATACATTAGACTGGTTAATGTCGTAAGGAGGGGTCAGGATGTATGAACTTTTTGTACTAGGCCAGCTAATGGATCAGCCAATGACAGGCTATCAGCTACGCAAGGCCTTAAAATTTATCGTTGGGGAAGAGCAGACGGTTAGCTACGGTGTTTTGTATCCGCTACTAGATAAGTTAAAACAGCAGCAGCTAATTAAGCAAAATGCAACAGCTAATGCAACTCGATCCCAGAAACAAGCAGAAATCACAGCGGCCGGGCGACAACAGTTCCACGATTTGGTCTTAGAGCCCGTGACCATTAATAAGCAGACACAGCTCACTTTTCAAATCAAATGCCGTTTTTTACATTTATTAACGGGTGATGAGCAGCAACGCGTATTGAAAGATTTTCAACAGTTTAGCCAATTTCAATTGGCAAATTTAGAAGAAACACAGCGCTACTTAACGGATAGTCCCCGAATGGTGGCGGAAGACGTGATTGATGCTGACCGGCTTAATACGTTGCAGTTGATGCGAGCTCAAGTTCAGGATGATTGGATTGCTGAGCAACTGGCACAGCTAACTGAGGAGGAATGAACATGGCACCTAAAACCTTTGCAGACGATCCGCGGATTCAAAAACGACGGTGGTGGATTCTGGTGGCAGTCTGTCTCTTTACGTTCATGTCAACGTTAGATGCCAGTATTGTTAATATTGCGTTACCCGTTATGAGTACGGATTTGAGAATACCTATGAATCAAGCCGAATGGATCGTTTCCATTTATTTAATTGTTATCTGTTCCCTGTTACTTTTGTTCGGTAAATTAGGGGATACCCGGGGCAAAATTCGAATCTTCAAAATAGGCTCAGTCTTGTTTATATTGGGATCATTGTTATGTGGTTTTAGTGTAGGCTTGCCGTTACTTCTGGTCGCCCGCTCAGTTCAGGCTGTTGGTGCGGCGATGACGATGGCGACTAGTAACGGTATCATTACGGAGGTCTTTCCATTCAATGAACGAGGGCGAGCATTGGGTACGATCGGATCTTTCGTGGCCTTGGGGAGCATTGCTGGTCCCGGAATCGGTGGATTAATTTTAGCCCATCTAAGCTGGGGATATATCTTCTGGATTAATGTGCCCGTCGGTATTGTGGCATTCATGGTTGGTCAACGGATCTTACCGCGGGATATTACGCTGACACATGCTTCCGTTGATATTGCTGGTGCCAGTCTGTTTGCAGTGATGATGGTGAGCCTCTTTGCCGCGGTTTTCATGGGTCAAGAGATTGGATTCAACCGACCGATTATTTGGGGATTATTTGTGGTTGGTATTGTCACAATGGTTAGCTTTATTCGCTTAGAGTTGCGGGTGAGCGACCCCATATTGGCCTTACATTTGTTCAAGAATACCCGGTTTAGTGTCAGTGTCCTTTGTGCCTTTCTGATTTTTGTGGTTAACTTCTTTTTTAATGTTATCGCACCATTTTACTTAGAAAATGCGCGGGGGATGGCAGCTAACTATGCGGGCTATGCATTAATGACATTTCCCATTGTCCAAGTTGTGGTCGCACCAATCGCTGGGAGTATTTCCGATAAGATTGGTCCGGAGTTGCTTACCTTTATGGGATTAATCTTGATTGCGATCAGTCAGGTGGGCTATATGTTGACGACATTAGCGACTCCTTTGTGGCTTTTCATGTTCTTTATTGGACTCGTGGGGTTGGGCAATGGTATCTTCATGGCCCCCAACAATTCGATTGTCATGAGTTCGGTTCCTGTTAAGGATTTAGGTGTGGCTGGTGGGGTGAATGCATTAGCGCGCGAGCTCGGAATGGTGATCGGTATTTCGGTGGCAACCACCGTTTTGTTTGCTGCGATGAGCCGGGCTGCTAAGCGCCAAGTGACAGCTTATTTACCAGCTCATCCGGCCATTTTTATTACCGGGATGCACGTGGCCTTTTTAGTCTCGCTAAGTATCTGTTTAGTAGCCACGATAATCACTGGGTGGCGGCTCTTAAAACACGCAACTCAAGCTTAATGGACACAAAAAAGATCCCGATTCGAGATATTGTCGAATCGGGATCTTTTTACCTATTATTTTTCATCATGTGTCGTGTCATCAGTTGATTTCAATGAACGATCAGCACGACGTTGACGGCGGAAGCGATAAGGCTTTTGCGCCGGAATAACAACGGACAGCTTGCCGAAAGCCGCGGCCATGATTGGTAACGTCAAATTAAAGATGATTGCCGTGAAGATGGTAATCAACGTGACGGCGGTTAACGTTTGGGATTCAGCAGCTAACAGGCCCAATACGCCAGCAATGATAATGAAGAGAGAGTGGCGCATCGTTTGACCAACATCCTTCAAGCCAGGCAATAACCAGTCCATTAACGGTGCTTCATTCAGACGGAAACTCAGGGCTAATTGCGTGAGTTCAACGACACCGAGAACGGTAACCGGAACAAAGGCCAACAGGGGCACCTGCCAGTTGAAGTCGCCGTTTCCAGTTAACCATTTCATGATGAGGTGAGTTAATTGGTAACTAGCGGCAACCGAAGCTAGGAAGGTCAAGAACCAGTAGCCAGCCTGGAGAAGCGAACGGCTGAAGAGGATGACCAGTAGCAGCGTGATGCCAAAGACTAGCAATAAGACGCGTGGTAAGTCATGTTGATACTGGTTTTGAATAGTGGCAGTGACAACGGGTTGACCGGCAAAGGTTAGCGTTGCATTCTTTAGGACGGTTCCCCGCAGTTGAGCCTTGGCCACTTGGCGTAGTTGCGTCAAGGTCTTAGCCGTTGTTTGTGCATTAGGGGCTTGCTTGAGCGTAATGGTCAGGTAAGTGGACTTAACCTTCTCATCCGTGAAGTTAGTCAGGGATTGTTGGAAATCGCCGCTAGCAATTTGGGTCGGTGAGAGGTAGAGTGACTTCGCTGCTTCAGAACTTTGTAAGCCATCTAAATACAAGTAGATCTTATTCGTGGTTTTTTGCATGTTGATGACTTGCTTACGTGAGTTGTTGAGGCTATCGTTGACTGCCTTCAAGCCAGTCGCGTAGTTACTCAAGTTGGAATGTGCCGCGGTAGCACTCGTATTCGCTGTATCAATACCATTAGATAGGCTGGTTAACGTACTGAGTGCGGTGGACAATTCGGTGTTCACTTGATTTAACTGTTTAATGTAACTCTTGGCTGCCTTGGATGAACTGGAACCAGAAGCTGATGATTTACTAGAAGCACTTTGAATCGAGCTTTGTAATGTGCTGCTATCGCTTACCAGACTACTAGTCTTGCTCGTCAATTTCTGGAGTCGTTTAATTTCGGCCTTAAGCGCTTTTTGACGAAGATTAACACTATCAGACTTCAAGTCATTACGGACAGTCTGTAACTGACCAGACACACCGGTCAGTTCATTATCAATCGAACTGAGTTGGCTGGAGACATAGTATTGCGTGATGGGTTGACCACCAGGCTGGGTGACAGAAGTTACCGAAGCAACTCCCGGTTGTGCCCGCAGTTTCTTGGTTAAATTATCCAACTGGAACAGTTGGTTTTGATTATCTAAACGTTGACTAGTCTGAAGATAAAGTGTCACAGGTGTCGCTTTACCTTGACCAAAATGAGCACTGAGAACCCGAGCACTCTGCACGGCTTGGTTATTTGAAATATCGGTCGCATTATCATAGCTGAGTTGGCTACGATAACTATAGGCAAATGGGCCAATCAAGTAAGCAACTACCAAGATAGCGACCCATGGTTGCCACATCCCGAAGCGGGCCAGTGTATGCCACATCTTGTGATCACGCAACTGTGGCCGTGTTTTCTTGGGCCAGAAGAGGCTATTACCCAGCATACCGGCAAAGACGGGAACTAAAGTGACACTGGCAATCCCAGTGATGGCAAAGCCAATTCCCAATAGCCCGTAAGCCCGAATCGTGGAGAAATCAAAGAGCATGAGACTACCAAAGGCGAGAGTCAGGCTCAACGTACTAATGAGCACCCGATAGCCTAGATTTTGGATAACCTGACTCGTTGCCGCCTGACTTTCCATTCCATCATCGATGTGATTACGTAAGTCACGATAGAACCAGAAACTGGTCAGCAAGGTAAAGAGGCTAATCCCTAACAATAGGAAAATGGGGGTGTACTCAGAGTACGCAAAATTCCAGTGATAGGCTAAGTTAGTTGCCAAACTCAATGTAGAGATATAACTAATTAAGATGGCTAAGAAGGTAATAATTGGCGCGATGATTGAGGCAAATAAAATGCCCATGGCAACTAAAGCAACGAGTAGCGTCATTAGAATGACGATTAAAGTAAATGACGAAATGTGCTCGTTAGCTGCATCACTCACAATTTCTGGACTGGTAACGTAAGTGTTTAGTCCAATTGTCGCAATCTGATCTTTCAATTGAGACGTAATTTGCCGCACTGTACCTTGGTTATGGCTAACAGCTAACTGGACAATCTCGGTTGATTTGTCCTTAGAAAATAATTGCGGTTTGCTGGTGGGCGTGTTAGTCATCGTGGTGATCTTTTGAATCCCATAATAGCTGGAGCGTTTCTGCAATTGGGCCACTGACTTATTAATGGCCGCCAACTGTTTGTTGGTTAAGGCACCGTCAGGGTTGTTATAGACCGCGTTGACCGTGTACGTTCCGTTTAAATTGCGACCCCAAGTGTTGCGAATTTGGGATGCTTTAACGGGTTGACTCGTATTCGCCAATTGTGGTTGACCATCGTATTGAATGATAGTGTTGACGTTTGGTAAGGTTACAATCGCCGCAAAAATCACGATCAACCAGAATACGAGTGCAAAAATTCGATTATGGTGAAGCTTACTAATCCGTTCTCGCATAAGTAATCTGAGTCCTCTCTATGTATCAAATCTCCCGCCGTGCAAGCAGGGTACAATCCACTCTCAATTCTACCATATTGAGGCGACTTGGGGCCGTTTTGTGCCCGATTTAAGAAAGTTTAAGAAACTCTTTAGTTGCCATAAACGCTGAAACTGCTACAGTAGAACTTATTTGTATTCCACAAAAAGGGAGAGAACCAAAATGGCAAAGCATCATCAGCGTTATCATAGTCCCTACGCAGCAATGTTAACTGAACAACGTTATGACTTTGCGAATCAGTTGGCCGACCAAACGGGTCTAGATCCAAGTCAAATTATGTTTGGTTACTTACAGATAACCGCGGCTGTTCCGACGACATTACCGGTGTTACCACGACAAAAAGAAATTGACCGTCGCTTTCAGGCTTTTTTAACGGATGCCCAAGCCGCTAATCACTAAATGTTGAAACGCTTACATTTATATGGTTTAATGGAGCTGTTCTTGATGTTTCCGATCTAATCAAAGGAGTGGTTAAGATGACCAGAGTTGCAATCGTTACAGGTGGTGGCCAAGGAATTGGCGCAGGTATCGTTAAGCAATTGGCAGCAGATGGGTTACAGGTTGCTGTCGCTGATTTGAATGAAGAACACGCGAAACAAGTGGCTGAGGAAGTTGGTAATGGTGCCCAAGGGTATTTTGTCGACGTTTCTAAAAAGCAAACGGTCTTTGATTTAGTTAAGGCCGTTGTGGCGGATATGGGCCACTTGGATGTGATGGTCAACAATGCTGGGATTGCCAAGATTGCACCGGTCACTGAAACCACGGAAGAAGATCTTAGTCAGATTCTGGACGTTAATGTTAAGGGGGCTTTCTTTGGGATTCAAGCAGCGGCAGCGCAATTCAAAGCCCAAGGAACGGGCGGTAAGATTATCAGTGCATCGTCGATTGCCGGCCACGAAGGCTTTGAAATGTTGGGGGCTTATTCAGCAACCAAGTTTGCGGTTCGAGGATTAACGCAGGCGGCAGCTAAAGAACTAGCCAAAGATCACATCACTGTGAATGCTTATTGTCCAGGGATTGTCTTGACTCCAATGTGGGACGAAATTGATCAAAAGATGGCGAAAATTTACAATGTGCCAGAAGGGGAAACCTTGCAGAAGAATATTGACAGTATTGCGTTAGGACGAGGTGAAGAACCTGCTGACGTTGCCAATTTAGTGTCATTCTTGGCTGACAAGAAGTCTGATTACATCACCGGACAAGCCATCATTGTTGATGGTGGGATTAATTTCGCTTAGAATAGATTAACCGGATAAAGATCGGGGCGGTCATCGCGATGCGGTGCCCGCTCTTTTGACTTTTACGTTAACCTAGGAGGATGGTAACTGTGTGTACAAGTATTTTACAAATAGCCAAAGATGGGAGTCATATTTTGGCGCGCACGATGGATTGGCACGTCTTGGCGGTGCAACCACTGTTTGTACCGCGTGGCTACCAATGGGAGAGTGTGTATGATAATCGGGTGCACACAAACCGTTATGCCATGATTGGTGGCGGTGGGGCCCACCATCATGAGATTGACGTATCCGATGGGGTTAATGAGATGGGACTAAGCGTCCAGAAGTTGACCTTTGCCAATGGATCACAGTTGGTGGACGAGCCGACACCGGGGCGAGTTCAGTTGGCGCCCTATGAATTTTCTTTCTATTTACTGGGTCATTACGCGTCAGTGGCAGATATTGAAGCGCATTTGGATGAGATTCAATTGATGACCAACCGGTACGCCGTTAACGACATTGGTCACGCTGAGTTACACTTTGCGGTGGTCGATCGAACGGGTCGTACAGTTGTGATTGAACCCACGCATTTTCCACTACGGGTACGGGAGAATCCCTTGGGGGTTGTTACTAATAGTAAAGATTTTGATTTACAGTTAGAGCGTTTGGGACAGTACGTTAACTTTACCGAGGCGTTTAAACAGGGAAAGGTCCCCCTTAATACGCCACGCGTGACTACAGGAAAGTTCTCTGGTAAGCCAGTACCATCCGGTTCCTTTACCCCGGGCGGGCGGTTTGTTCGCGCAGCCTACTACAAAGAACGCGCCGACATTCCGGTTGATGAAACGACCGGAATTATCAGCGCGTGGCATTTGTTAGATAGTGTGGCGGTGCCACAGAGTCATCAGTATCGACCGACGTATTCTGTGTACCGAGCAGCGACCGTTTGTGAATCGCTGACGTATTATTTTCAACCTTATAATCGTTTAGATCTGGTTCAGTTGACTTTAACGCCGGAAATGTTATCGTGGACGGCCCCTAAATTTTATCCAGTTGCCAATGACTTACAGACGACAGTCCTAAATTAAAGCAAGTACCAGAGAATGTTGGCCGTGATTAAGCCGACTAGTATCCCGCGATGTAGGCGTGGATGAAGCATGATAATTGCCAAAAACTCGCGTGCCCATGCAGCCGGCAGGTAGCCCCGGCGCGTTGGGGCCGGATAGCCACCCAAGCGTAAGCCCAACTGACTTGCTAGGTGCTCCGCACGGAAGAGATGGTAATTATTGGTGACAATGACGACCCGGCCACCTTGGTGGGGGAGTTGACTCCATAAACGTTGACTGTAAAGTAAGTTAGTTAACGTACTGGTTGCGCGACTTTCCTGAATAATACGCTCCTGTGGCCAACCGTGGTTAACTAAGTAGGTGGTTATTGCTTCAGCTTCGGTAAGGTGTTCATCGGGCCCCTGACCGCCGGTGACAATTAGCGTAGTGGGCGTTGACTGGCGATGCGCTAATTTTAGTGCCGCATCTAGTCGGTTGGCTAACGTACGGCCAATCTGACTGCCGTGGCGAAGGCCGGCACCGAGAATGACGATTGTGTCAGCCCGCCGTGCACGCCAAACATTTGCTCGTAAATAGCCAATAATACTTGCGCCAAAAAGAATACCCAGGTAAATGCTGAAAATGGGGATGAAGCTTAGCCAGGGCCAAAAGCTGTCGGCGAAGTTTGATTCCCGAAGAAGGGCAATTATCCAGCCAAGGTCTAGGAGTAGCCATAACCAGATGCCACCTAGTAAAATGGGCGTGAGGCGTTCGCGTTTGCGAAGAACTTTCTGTGGAGCCAGTAAAATCAACAGCAACAGGGCTAGCCCACTGAAAGCAACGACACCAATGAGGACCCAGCCGATGTGGGCCACCCATTGCCACGCTGCATGATGAGAGAAACTGGCTAGTAGGATTAGCAATCCACCACTGAGACACGTGACTACGGCACTAGTTAGTCCGCGTGGTTGCCAAAAGGTCAGCAGAATTGAGAGGCAGAGTAAGAATAGACTCGCACTAATCAGCATGTCGGGTCCTCCTTTCATAAAAGTTAAGTTTTTTTGAGAGTTTCATCAATTGAACCTATACGGTCAGAAACTCGGTATAATAAGTCTATTATAACGGAAAACGGAGGGACTTGGGTGCCTAAACATCGAAGAAAGTCACGTAAAAAAACCAACAGCCCCGTCACGGCCACGTGGATTTTTGTTATTGTCCTGTTGGTGCTAGGCGGTGGCTTATTGATTCGGGGAAAAATAAAAACAGAGATTCAATCAACACGAATTAATCAGACCAGTAGCCAAACTACTGATGGTGAAACGGCGGCCCAACAAAAGTTTATTAAGAAAATGGCAGCCCCTGCAGTCCGCGTTTATCAGCAGAATGGCCAGGTATTACCCAGCATCGTGATTGCTCAGGCAATCCTAGAATCTAGCTGGGGAACGTCGGGACTATTCTTACAAGCCAATAATCCGTTTGGGGTGAAGGGCGCCTATCAAGGAAGCTCGAAGTCCTTCCCAACAACAGAATACGTAAATGGTAAAAAAATTACAGTTCAGGCTAATTTCCGTAACTATCCAAATCTAACGGCGGCCATCTTGGATCATGATGCGTTGTTGAAGAAGAGTTATTTTAAGCAGACCGTTACGGATTATAAAACGGCAGCTAAACTCTTACAAAGTAATGGTTATGCGACAGATCCCAAGTATGCCAAAAAGCTGGAAAATGTGATTGCAACCTATAACCTAAATCAGTATGACACATAAACACAAACCCCCAGCTCGCTAGACTAATCAGCGAGCTGGGGGTTATTTGTCGCTAGGTAATTCTGAGAAATTGAGAGTAACGCTCACTCGACTTGAAGACAACCAATGTTAGTTTTCGTTGTAGTAGCGTGCCAAATCATAGAGGGTTTTGGCTAAAGAATCAATGGAGCGGGTAGGACTTTGGTTAGCGAATAAGATGACACCGGTTTTGTTGCCTTCTGAACCATAAAGAATGTTGTTATAACCGGCACCAGATAAGGCGCCGCGAACCCGCTTGATACCACCACTGTAATGATACAGCCCGCCGGCATAACTGAGTTTGTAGTCATTCGCCAAGTCGTAGTACTGTGACTTAGTTAGAATCTTACCATTGCGTAAGCCTTTTTGGATGGTGTAATAGTCACTCGGCGTGGCGTAGTAATTACCGGCTCCTAATAGAGATGACATCAATTTTTGGGAAACGTTTTGGGCGACATTATCCTGACCATTGTTGTAACGATAGCCGTTGGCAACGGTACTGGTACTGGGAAGCTTATTCCAAGCGTACGTATGGGTTAACTTTAAGGGTTTAATGATCCGATTTTGAATCAGCGTGTCATAGTTTTGTCCGGTGACCTTCGAGGCCACGGCGGCCAATAATGTGTAATTGGCATTGGTATACGTGAAAGAGGTATCGCCAGAAACTTTCAACTGGGCCAAGGTGTAGTTGAGCTCAGCCGATTGTGTGTTGAGTACGGCAGACGGCGCGGTTTCATCCATATCAATGCCAGAACGATGATTCAATAACTGGCGTAGTGTAATGTTTTTACTATTGGTGACACTCGGATAGTAACGACTCAGCTTGTCATTTAGTGACAATTTTTTGCTGGCAGCCAATTGTTCAATGACGGCCCCTGTCATGACTTTTTGTAAAGAAGCCAATGGGAAGAGTGTCGTGTTAGTATTAGCAAGCTTGGCCGTTGCATCGGCACTGCCCACACTAACGTGGCTTGCCCCGGTGGCGTAGTTGTTAAATAGCATGGCATTACCTTGAAAATGTGACTTTTTCAGCAAGGCAGCGGCGTTTTGGGAACGACTATATTTTTGCAGTGCCGCTTGATCGACCCACCCAATTGCTTTGCCATACCAAGAAAATTGCGCGTAGCTTGCGCCATTGGAGAGCTTGGCCACCTTAGTGACTTTAACGAAACGATGTTGCCAATCCTTTCCACTAGCGTCGCGGGTCTTGGCTGAACGTTGGGTATAATAGGGCGCATAGTAATAGATCCCATCATTACGCGTTCCTTGGTTGTTAAATCGCGCATTGTAGCTGGTGTTTTGTGTACTGGTAATTGTCAAATAACTTTTGGCTTCGGCCGGTTGGGTGGATAATAGACCACCAGCAACACAGAGCCCGCCTAAAATAAACCATAGCTTCTTCATAAAATCCCTTTCCCTCTTTTTAATGTCCTCATGGTAACGCGGCTTAGTTGCGAACAGGTAACAGAAGCGTAGCGTTTTGGTAACTTTTTTAATAACTTGGGAAAAATGGTATGAAATAACACCGACCGCCCCGCGCCTGACTTACGGAAAATTAGTAGAATCAATCGCAAGTTAATGGGGAATATGGTACACTAAATCCAGCAAAAGTTAATATCTGAAGGAGCTGAAGCAAGCATTGTTACACTTTTTGGGTCAATTGTACGGACCGTTCTTTGATCTCCATAATTGGGAAACTGTGATTACCTCAGGCGACGATTGGCTGATTATTTTTTCATTGGTCTTAATTGAGTGCCTTTTGTCAGTTGATAATGCCGTGGTTTTAGCCGCACAGACACAGTCGTTACCTACTCGTGAACAGCAGGAAAAGTCGTTGTTCTATGGTATTTGGGGGGCTTACTTTTTCCGGTTTGTTATCATTGGATTGGGAACGTATTTGATTCATTTCTGGGAAATTAAAGTCATTGGTGCATTATACCTATTGTACTTGGTCTTTCAATTCTTTACCCGGACCCGAGTCAAGCATACCCGTAAGTTAGCTTCAGAGAAGAAGCACCGATGGTTGCCCTTGTTTTGGGCCGTCGTGCTTCAAATTGAAATGATGGATATTATTTTCTCGGTGGATTCAGTCTTAGCATCGTTAGCTATTTCGTCTAATCCAGTCATTGTGCTAATCGGGGGATTGATTGGTATTCTAGCCATGCGGGGAGTCGCCGAAGTTATTATGCGCCTCATGCAGAAAATTCCGGAGTTGGAACCAATGGCCTACATCTTAATAGCCTTGATTGCTGTGAAGCTCTTTATTTCAATTCCAGCGATTGATATTGAGATTCCAGCCACCTTGTTTGGGTTGCTGGTAGTGGGGGCAATTATTGTGACCCTGATTATTCATGTTATCCGCCGTCGAACAACAACTAAAGAGAATTAAATTGATGGACTACGAGTTATTCGTGGTCCATTTTTGATAGCCTTTGCGACGAGGTGATGGCCCGTTCATGTTATGATGGAAGCAATCATAAACGGGAGGCAGTGCTTATGCAAATCGGATTTATTGGAACGGGTGTTATGGGAACAGGGATTGTCGGGAACTTGTTGAATGCCGGACAAAAGGTTGTTGTGTATAACCGAACCAAAGCGCATGCTCAAGCCGTTTTGGATGCGGGTGCTACTTGGGCGGAAACACCACAAGCGGTCGCTGCTAAAGCGGATATCATCATGACCATGGTTGGCTATCCGCAAGATGTTGAAGACGTCTATACCCGAGAGGACGGTATCTTTGCGGGGGCTCGACCAGGAAGTATCGTCGTGGATATGACAACAAGTACACCGGCGTTGGCTGTTAAATTGGCACAATTGGCGCACGATCATCAATTGCTGGCCTTAGATGCGCCCGTGTCAGGTGGCGATGTTGGGGCCAAGCAGGCGACACTGACGGTCATGGTCGGTGGTGACCAGAATGCCTACGAGCGTGTCTTACCAGTCTTTCAGCAGTTGGGGCAACGTGTGCATTATTTTGGTGACGCTGGGAAAGGGCAACATACGAAGATGGCCAATCAAATTATGATTGCCGGGACAATGACTGGGTTAACCGAAATGTTGGTTTATGCGAAAGCAGCCGGCCTTAATTTGTCAGATGTGTTAGCGACGCTTAGCAGTGGTGGTGCTGATAACTGGAGTATGGATAACTACGTGCCACGAATCTTAAAGGGCGATTACACGCCAGGCTTTTTTGCTAAGCACTTCTTAAAGGATTTACGGATTGCCTTACAGGAAGCCGATCAGATGGGCTTAGACTTGCCAGCAACGAAACAAGCAAAGCTACTGTATGAAGCCATGGTGGATGACTATGATTTAGGTAATGATGGCACTCAGGGGTTAATCAAGACTTATGAACAACATTAAGGTGTTGGTGATTGATAGAATGTAGGGCAAATCGGTCGCTTAACGTAGGGATCGCGGGTATAATACAATTCCTCCTAAAGGGGGGATGATGATGCCAGCAAAATTTGAACGACATTTCTATCGAATGGCGACGTTTTGGTTAGGCTGGGCGTTAGTATTACCAGCCACAAGAATGTTGTGGTTAGAACCAAATGAACCATTATGGCAGGGCACTTGGCGTATTTTGCTAGTGTCTCTAGGGACAGTTAGCCTATTAACCTCACTGGTTCGTGCGAAAGTCGATAAGTGAAATCAAAACAGTTAAAAATGCGTGTCTTGCCAATTGGTGGCGAGACACGCATTTTTTGTGTAGCATCAGCTTACACTGGCAGTTAATGTCCAATTGATGGTTGTGGTATAAGTTTCGCCACGAACTGCCGTTTGACCGGGGAGTGTTAAGGAAACATCTTCTGGAGCCCAGACATTGGTGGATAAATCCCGACCATTGCCAGAACTGGCTCTGAAAATTGGCTGAGCTGCGTTATTAACGGTTAAGCCATAGCTGGTTAAGCCAGTTGTGGTGTGTTCATTATAAGTGTGACCAACTGGTAGTTTGAGTTCGGCGCCAGTTAACGTTTTACCGGTGCTGCTAGTAAATGCAGTTGGCTGGGCAACAGTGACTTGCCAACCAGTAGCGTTTAGCCGGTTATCTGAGACTTGTAACCACTGTTTGGCGACATTGTTAACGCGACTGGCGGTATAGGTTTGTCGTTGCATACTGGTTTTTACGGTCCCAAAATTAAAGCGACTTGGCGCATAATCCAATCGTAATTCGCCAGTATTGCCGGTTCCCGGATTTTCCACATCGGTTGCATCGCCAGTACCCGGTGCATCTGGAATGGTCGGTTTTGTGGGACCATTAGCTGGTGCAACCGTGTAGCTAGTTGCTGCGGCGAATGTGTTGTCATGGTAAGTGGTTGCCGTCATTGGATTCTCATTACCGGCAGCATCTTTAGCAAAGAGTTGAATGACATCGTTGGCTTTTAATTTAGGTGTTGGTGTAGCCAGTGTCCAACTTCCCGTACTACTAGCGGTGGTTGTAAGTGGAGTGCCACTAGCGTTCACTGCTGATTGACCGTTGACCGTATAACGTAATACGCTTCCGGGTTCAGCACCCGTTCCAGTCAGACTCGTTTGGTCAGCCACAATTTTACCGTTAGTGACGGTCACGGGAGCTGGTGGGGTTTTGTCTTGAACCGTAATGCTTACCGGATCACTTTGAATCGTGGTGGTTACTTGTGCCGAAAGGGATTTACCGGCGAGTGGATAATGATTCAAAGTGAAGGTCGCGTAACCGTTGGCGTCGGTCGTGGCGGTTTGTTGAGCCGCCAGATCATCAGTTAGAAGGACACTCGCTTGACCACTTGTCGCATAGACTGGTGTTTGGAGGCCACCAGATTCCGAATAGCTCACGATTACCCGAACCCGGACTTGTTTATCTGCGTCGGTGACCAGCTCTTGTCCCAAACTAGCCGTGTATGGGGAACTGAATTTGGCAGTAGGGATAGCCAACGTATTGTTGATTCGGCGAGCTAAGGAAAAGGAGAATAGGGAAACTAACAACAGGTCACTAGAAGTGACGACTAACAGTGTCTGTTTGATCCACTCAACGTTTTTAAAGGTGGCCTTAGCGCTGACCGAGATGGGCAAGGTAACGGACCACATCGAGAGGTTCGTATTACGGATTTCAAAACTCTGAATGGTAACGTTGACGATTGATCCAGTAGCCGCCGTTAAGCCAGTTGACGTGTTTTTTATATCGTAGGCTTTAAGACTATCGAGGAGAATACTGACATTAAGCAAATTACCGCCGAAAACGGGGACAGGAGCGTTGTTAGTGATATACAATTCGGCGCCAGGGTTAACGGTAAAGGTACTGCTACCTAACAAGCCGCCGTAGTTGAGGGCGTTGTTAGCGCCACTGGTTGATAGATTTTCTAGGGTGACTTTACTTCCGGTATTGGCGGTAAACGTATTGGCCCGTTCGGCACGATAGGCGTTGCCATACATTTTCGCAATCAACGTTGCCCCGGTGCCGACCGTGACACTGTCATACTGATTATAGATGACGGGGTAGCTGGTATCACTTGGAGCGCCCACAGTGTCAACCACAGCGTTGGTGCCAATCGTGAATTGACGAGTACCGGTGCCAGCCGTACTGGTGGCCGAAAACCAAAAGAATGAGCGATTTTCGCCATTAGTAAACTTTTTGCGAGCGGTGAAGTGGGCATCGGCAGCAACGGATACGCCACCGGTCACCATGCTTTCCCAAACCGTTGTTGAATTAACAGTTCCACTGATATTAACCAGGTTTCCGGGACTGTTGACTAACCGCAGAACGGAAGAATCAGTTGTCAAATCAGCTAGGTTGATGGTCCATTTGGCACCACCTTCCGTCGTACCACCATCTGAACCACTTTGTACGATGGCTAAAGAACCAGCGGTGCCGGTGCCACTAGTGGCGGCCGAGCGGATAGTGCTAAAGTTCTTTAAGGTAAAGGTTTGGGCAGTGGTTGTACTCCCCAACCGAAAGTTTGTGACGCCGATGTCTAAAGCGTAGCCTTTACCGTCGATGGTTAGGTTACTCGTTCGAGTACCCAAATCGGTAGCGGCTGTTCCGGATTGGGTGATGTTTGCCCCTAATTCAATCGTGGTGACCGAATTATCAGCGTAAGCGGTTTTTAAGGCAGCATAGCTGGTAATGACCGAAGTGGTGAGGGGTGTGACCTCTGCGGCAGCTTTTGGCGTTGCCGTGGGGGCTTTTTCAGATGTTGTTGCGGCTTGCTTCGTTGATGTGGTCTCCTGATCAGTCTCACTTTTTTCAGTGGCTGACGATTCAGTGACAGCATCCTGAGACGATGTTAGGGATGAACCAGCCTTTTCGGTGGGCTGCGATAATTTAGGGACAACGGGGATAGCTGGTTCCGGCGTCGGGTGTGCCCGTATGGTTAGTTCTAATACATTAGATGCCAGCTCAATAGTCTGATTATCAGCTGTTTCAGTGGCATCGTCGGTCGGTGTTAAGGCCTGAATAGTAGTCTTGGCTTGAAGGGTGATCGTTTGTGCTTTTTGTGCAGTCAATACCAGGTTGATGGGTTGCGGTTGAGCTGTGGTTGCAACCGTCACGCGTAATTCACGTAAAGCGGTCATTTCTAGGGTCTTGATTGATTTGTTTTGTGATTTAGTTGCGGTCTCGTCAATGTTTAAGCTGTGGGGAAGTTGTAGCGTAAACGTGTCACCAGTGGATTCTTGTGGGTCTAAGGTAACCGTGAATGGCTGATCCACGGTGAGCTGCTTATCTGACGTGCGTAATATTAGTGGGGCCTTTTCGGCTGCGTGTACGCTGAACCAAGCAAAGCCACTGGTGGTCACTAACCCTAAGATTAAGGATAGGGTGGCGAGTAGTGTAAACCAAAAACGGGATGTTAACGTCACAGGAAGTCACTCCTTTCTGTGGCGAGCTAGGAGAAAAAGCAATAGTCCCGTTAACCCAATTAAGACACCGCCCATCATTAATAGCAGCTGCCGTGATTCGTTAGTTTGCGGCAAAAACTGCGATCCGGGAGGGGATGTTTGGCCCGCTTTCAAGGAATCATCGGCATCTTCGCCAGTAAAAAGGGGGCCGGTCACAAATTCATGTGGTTGGCCCCGTTTATACCCCTTGATTTCGGGTGGGTGCTGGTCATCGATGAGCTCTAAGGTGGTCGTCGATGTTTTGGCAGCCCAGGTAGTTAACGGGGGGCTGAGGAGGAGTCCGCCAAATAGGAGAACTCCAAGGAGTAATGGCCTAAGCCAGTTGAACATGGTCAGCACCTCCTAATGGTGATTACTGTCGTCGCTTACGATTCATCAGCAGGTAGACAATACCGGCAGAGATAGCGGCGATTAGAACAACGCCGGCGACGTACCACCAAATACTAATCGGTACATCGGGGTCATTTTTAGCTTGTCGGTTATTTTGTCGTGCTTGTTCATTAGTGATGGTAAAATTCTTAGACCACTGCCACGTTTGATCCGGCCACTTGGCATCTTTGGTGGTTACGGTCATGTTGAGCGTATAGTCTCCGGCCTTCATAGGTTGCTTATCTAAAAAGGTGGGATACTGGAAGTGGGAATTGGGGGCCATGATCAAATTTTGACTGGTATTTTTGAATAACACAGTGGTTGCCCCCTTTTGGGTCACTTCAGTTTTAACACTCAGTTGACTCATAACAGCTGGACGGGGATTGTGGATTGTGGCAAGAACGGCTTTGCGATAGTTTTTTAGTCCGGGTGTCACGGTACCCAAAGTTAGCTTGGGATGGCTAATTTCTTTGGTCGTGAGTTTCACGGCTAGCGCATAGCCATACTTGTGGTTGATATTGATGCCGTTGGCTGGTTTTCCGGCGTTTTGATTGTTTTTTTCAAAATACCAGGAGCCTAGCATGACACCGGTGGCCGATTGCGGTACCTTGATGGTTGCTGTAACCACGCGACTACCTTTAGCAGGAATGGTGACTTGTTCATCACCTTTTTTGATCTCGGTAAAATCACTGATTTTATTCTGCAAACTAGTGTCATCTTTTTTAGCCGCCTGCGTGTACGCAACCTGTCCGGAGTTATTGGTAAAAGTCGTAAAAAATTTTGATTTAACTGTGATTTGTTTAGCGGTTGCATTGCGGATTCTTGCTTGAATCTGGCGAGTCTGTCCGGGTTTAACCTTCAAATCGTAAAAGGAACTGTTGGCATCGACTTCGTTACCGGGACTGATTTTGTTGACGCTATACTGAATATTGGCGTTTGAGTGATCAGCCGCCTGAGCATTTAAGCCAGAGCTACCGATGAAGATGCCACTAATGAGTAATAAAAGGGTCGTGATTTTTTTCATGAGATCCTCCTGTACGCTATTGGGTCGCGTGAGCCACTAAGGTCCAGACAACATTGTTGGTATAACTTCCTTTCTTGGCGGTCAATTTAGGAACGGATAGTTTAACAGCACCGGCATTCCAGGTTAAGGTCGATACGGCCTTACCGGTTTTAACCGTTTGAGCGGTAACCACCGGTTGATCCACATTGGTGATAGCAACTGATGGGGCAACCACTAAGTTGGGATCAGGACTTGAAGTGGGCGCATTGAGTGAGTTACGTGCGGTTCCTTGAGGGAGATGAATCGTAGCGCCAGTCAACACGTAGTTTGTGTTAGTATCCGTTAACGTCCGATCTTGCTTGACGTTAACCTGCCAACCATCCGTGTCGGTTCGCTTATCGGAGATCTGGAGATACTGATTTTGACTACCAGTGGCGACGTAGTCTTTGGCGGCGTTACTTGCAGCGACGGTCCCGAAGTTAAAGGTCTTAGGTGCAACGTCTAAAGTTAAGGTTCCAGTGTTCCCCGTTGCTGGATTATTCGGATCGGTGTCTGGTAGTGGGGTACCGGGGTTAACCGGGTCAACTGGCGCAGTTGCACCATCGTCATCAATAAAGCTGATAGCACCTTGTGTTTCGGCACTTGAGGCGTGGGCGACTACTGGAACGGTTGCCGCACCAAGCACGGCTACTGTCATCAATGTGAGTAGTTTTTGGCTAAACTGGATCATGCGAGGGCCTCCTTTTAAGTGGGGACTAACTTTGAGTGCCAGCGGTTAAGGTCCATTTCAGGGTGTTTTGGTAAATCCCTTTTTTGGCAGTGTTCTTAGGAATTGTCAGGGAAACCTCTTCAGGGTTCCAGTTCTTAACGGAGGTGCCCTTACCAGAGTTGGTGGTAGCCGTTGTTTCGAAAACAGTTACGGCGCCATTTTCTTCGTTAACTTCGGCGGCGTGAGTCAGCAAGTTCGTGTCTGCTACTGTAGGATCATTGGCGAGACTGTTGCGAGGTGTTCCGGCTGGAATGGCAATCGTGCTACCAGTTAGAACGTGAGGTGTAGCACCAGTTGTCTCGGTTAAATCGTGGTTTTGTTCGACGGTCACTTGCCAGCCTTGTTCATCCACATCCCGGTTATCGGTGACCTGAATATATTGGTGACCAGTCCCAGTTGTCTTAGCTTGATAAGTTTTGGCACTGGCATAAACCGCAACTTGACCGAAGTTGAAGGTAGCTGGTGCCACATCCAACGTCAGTTTACCTAAGTTCCCGGTTCCAGGGTTATCTGGATCATTGGGATCTTGTGGTTTTGTTGGGTCGGTGGGATCGACAGGGACAGTTGGGCCGTTGTTATCAATCAGTTCTAATTGACTAAGTGTGGAACCCTCTGAGTCGGCATGAACGAGGGTCGCGGGGGCAGCGATCAAACCAAGGGCTAGGGCACTGATGAGTAAATGTTTTTTCATCGGTATTCTCCTTTCGATTGATGAATCTGTCCAACAACATCAAAGTGTCACACAACAACTTTTTTTGTTTTAAAATAGTTAACGTTATGTGATGTAAATAAGATTATCAGATTATTCTATATTTGTCAATAAAACTAATAATTTTCATAAATAAAATCTAATAATTTCGCTATTAAGTTGAGAATTGAGTGTAATAAAAAGGCACGAATCTGCTGGATTCGTGCCTTTTAAGAGACCTATTCAATGTCGGCAAAGAAACTATAAAGTTTTTCGGTGGTCAAAGCAGCTTTGGCTTCTCCGGCTACGTCGAAAGTTACCTGCCCGTGATGTAAGACAATGAGGCGATTACCATAGGTTAGGGCATCCTCCAAGTGATGGGTGATCATTAAACAAGTTAGCTTCTCTTGTTGAACCCGTTCATTCGTCAAGTGCATGAGATCTTGACTGGTCTGTGGATCTAAGGCAGCTGTATGCTCATCCAGCAGTAGGATTTCCGGGCGTTTGAGCGTTGCCATCAGAAAGCTTAAGGCCTGACGTTGACCACCAGACAAGTTCCCCGTAGCCGTAGTTAAGCGACTGTCAAGACCATTATGCATGGTAGCAGTTAATTCACGGTAGCGGTCGAGTTGTTTATTAAGGTGCCGGGGCCGTAATCCGCGGTGCTGCCCGCGGCTCTCAGCTAATAGTAGATTCTCGGCCACGTTCATTCGGGGAGCCGTGCCTAATTTTGGATCCTGAAAAACCCGGGCTAAAAAACGCGTACGTTTCTCGACAGATTCGTGGGCAATGTCCTTGCCATTGAGGAGGATTTGACCGCTATCAATACTGAGATCACCACCGATGGCGTTAAATAAGGTTGATTTCCCAGCACCATTAGAACCCAGCACGGTGATGAAATCTCCGGCGTTAATGGTCAGGTTGAGATGATCTAAAATCATGATTTCTTCGGGTGTGTTCCGGTTGACCTTGAGGACAACGTCTTTTAATTCAAGGAGTGGTTTAGTCATTGGTATCTAACCCCCGTTTCAAAATATGCTTGAAGTTGAGAACGTTCTTGAAGACGGGCAACATCATGCAGAGTGCTAAGACGACCGAAGAAACCAAGTTCAAATCGGTGGCGTTGAAGCCTAGTTTTAGAACGATTAACAAGACGAATCGGTAGAGGATACTACCTAAAGTTACAGCCACGAGCCGTTGATTTAATGTTAAATCACCAAAGGCCACTTCACCAATAATGATGGAGGCTAGAGCAATAACGATGATCCCAATTCCCATGTTAACATCGGCATAACCGTTGTTCTGCGCGACTAAGGCGCCGCCAAAAGCAATCAGACCGTTAGAGACCATTAATCCCATGATCTTCATGTTATCGGTATTGATTCCCAAAGAGCGAGCCATGGTTTGATTATCGCCAGTGGCAATGAAGCCTTGCCCCAGTTCGGTTTGTAAGAAATAAATGACGAGAGTGGTGACGATAATCATGACACCGGCGCCGAGGACGACACTATCGAAGTAGTGTGGTAGAGAGGCTAGAAAGTGGGATTTAAACAACGTTTCTTTTCCTAAGAGTGAGACGTTGGAACGACCGCTCATAATTCGTAAATTGACTGAGTAGCAGGCAGTCATCACTAAGATTCCCGCTAATAGAATGGGAATGTGCCCTTTCGTATAGAGCAATCCGGTAATTAACCCGGCTGCGGCTCCGGCGATAAACGCCAGCAAGGTTGCCAGAATCGGATTCATGCCGTTACTAATAGCCGCGACGGCGGTGGCGGCACCTAATGGGAAAGTGCCCTCAACCGTCATATCGGCAAAGTCTAAAATTCTAAAGGTCAGGAATAATCCTACCCCGAGGACGGCCCAAAGGAGGCCTTGTCCGATTGCAGATACCATTAAACTCATTTAAAAACCTCCCCGTGGGTTTGCGCTTCTTTAACGACAGATGTTGGTAAGGTGATACCCAGCTTTTTAGCTGCTGATAAGTTAATCGCCATTTCACCTTGGCGTTCAAACTTGATTGGCATGGTTGCCGGGTTCTTACCTCGTAAAATGGCGGCCGTCATTTTACCCGTTTCAACTCCCAATTGGTACTGGTTAACGCTGAGAGTTGCAAGGCCACCAGACTTAACCATGGTATCTACGGCCGGAAAGACAGGCACCTTCTGGGCATTGGCAGCCGCAACTAATGTTTGCATCGCACTGGCAATGGTATTATCAGTTGGCACGTAGACAGCATCAACTTGGGTGACCATTTCTTCGGCAACCTGATTCAAGTCGTTGGTATTAGCGATTGAATAGGACTTTAAGCGAACGTGTTCTTTCTTACATAAAGCAACGAATTGATGGTATTGCGCGGTGGCGGAAGAATCAGATGACGTGTAGATAATTCCCAGCGTCTTCATCTTCGGCATAACTTTTTTGATCAGGTGTAACTGTGATTTGAGTGGTGCTTGATCAGAGACCCCCGTAACATTATTTCCGGGGTGACGGTTACTCTTGACCAAGTCTGCTCCTTTGGGATCAGTGATAGCTCCTAAGACGATGGGGGTTTTGCTGCTAGCGTTCGCTAACGCTTGCGCAGCTGGCGTCGCAATACCAATCATGGCATCGGCGTCTTCATTGACGAACCGGGCACTCATCGTTTTTAGATTACTTTGGTCATTTTGGGCATTTTGATAATCAATTTTGATGTTTTTACCCACATGGTAGCCTTCTTCAGCCAAGCCATGAATAATCCCCTTATGAATTGTGTCAAGGGCAGGGTGAGATAGCAGCTGTAAGATGCCAACTGTGGGGACTTTTTGCCGGGTAGCTGACTGGGGACGGCTCTCTTGAACAAAGGCAAAACAGAGAAAAATAACAATAATTCCAATTAATCCATACAGGCGTTTCATAGCGCATCAACCTCACTTGATTTTTTGCTTATCGCGACAAAAAGGGCACCCAGACCGGCTGGGTGCCCCAAAGAAAAAGGACCCGCAACACCGGATAAAACATCCGTGCAGGCCCATCAGAAAGTTAGCCGGCGCAGATGCGAAAATCGCTCTGGGAGCTCAAGTCGCATCTACATGATGACGACTTGATTACCGGCTTTGCCAACGTCCATTAAGTTCAAAGGCAGACATTTGCATTTCACTTTCCTTCCTTTCCGTTTCGAATAGATATAGTGTACGGCATTGCTGAAAAACCGTCAACCATCTTTTGTAGTTTTTTGGTATACTTGAGCGTAACTAAGCCTGTCCGTGAGGCTAAGCCCGCCCTCTGGTCGCGGTAAATGGGCTGGAACGTTTTAAGCCAAGCAACCCACTTGTCTTAAAGCTCGGTCTTATCCTAAGCGCGCTAAAAACGCGCACCAAGGTCAGTAAGAACCCACGGCGGGAGGGGGGGCTTTGTCCCATTTACTTTTAAAAATGGATCTAATTGAAGAATAGTTTGAAGGAGGTTGTGATATGAAAGTTGCAGTGTTAACGGATACGTCAGCTGGGATTGAATTTGTCGAAGCTAAGCAACAGCAAATAACCCTATTGGCTGCACCGATTATGTTTGGTAATCGGCAATATCATGAATATCAAGATTTGCCGACGGCCGATTATTATCGGTTATTGCGACTGGCTAAGTCTAAAAAGTTGGTACCAACCGCTCCACAGATTTCAATGAAGATGGTGCACCAGACCTGTGATGAGCTAGCGGCTACGGGGGTTACTGATGTGATTGTAATTGGACCGTCACTAGGTATTTCTGGATTTGTGAATACGTTAGCGGCCTATGCTGAGAATATTACCAGTCTCCACGTATGGCCGTGGGATTCTCGCGGCATTCTGACAACTATGGGTGACCAGGCGCGATTAGCGGCAATGCTAGCTGTGCAAGGGACCCCCCCAAGAGAGATTCTTGAACAACTGAAACGATTACGGGACACGACCCATAGTGCCTTTGTCGTGGATTCCATCAAACCACTTTTGCGAACGGGTGAAGTGAATGGGCATGGTCCGGGCAATGCACCACTATTGCCCGGAAAGCCAATCCTAGTTTTTGAATCCTCTGGGAAAATGCGGGTTGCCGGTAGTGCGTTGCGATTAAAGGGTGCAATGAGTGACTTCTTGGATGATTTAGCGGCGGCATTGGCCGAAGCAGTCCCAGTAAAAGCGACTATTCTGAATGCCGATCAGCCAGAAACGACAGCACAGTGGTTAGCAACTGCTCAGAAACGATTTCCGTCGGTTAAATTTGATGTCGCTGAAATTGGGCCGAGCTTTGGGGTACATGTTGGTGATGGTGCCATGGGGTTGGCCTGGAGCCAAGATTATCAGAGTCTAATATCCGTTGAAAATGAGAAGTAAATTAAAAGTTGGGGTTGACAGCCTCATTTTTAAATGGTTTACTAATACTTGTAAATTGATAAATGAAAGGGAACTTGCCATTATGCAATCATCATACCTCCAACATTTAAATAGCCAATTTGCCTTTAGCTTTTTCTTTAGATAGCGTTTGTGTTCAGCTCGCTGGATACGAACGCACCGCACAACTGCGTTTGTATCTATCGATTAGCTAAAGTTTTTCAACATGACTTAGCGCCAGATAGATACGGGTATAATCTATCTGGAGAAATAATATCGGGCCCGATAAAAACACCAGGTAGATTCTACTTTGAATCTATCTGGTGTTTTTGTTTATTAAATTAAAATTGAGGGGTCTCATTATGAAAAAACTATTAATCAGTAGCATCGCACTCTTAGGATTAGTCTTAGCCGGTTGTTCCAGTCATTCATCATCGTCTAACAGTAAATCATTGTCAGTTGGTATCTTACAGGTGGTGCAACATGGCTCACTCGATGAGGCACGGCAAGGATTCAAGGCTGGCCTGAATCAGCAATTGAAAGCCCACGATAAATCAACCAAGGTCACGTATCACTACTTAAATGCGCAGGGCGATCAAGCTAACTTGAACACCATGAGCCAACAGTTGGTCCAACAAAAGAATGACCTGTTGGTTGGAATTGCCACGCCAGCTGCGCAAGCATTGGCTAAGAAGACGACCACGACGCCAACGCTGGTGACTGCTGTGACTGATTTGAAATCAGCCGGACTGGTAAAGTCTAATCAACAGCCCAATACGAATGTCAGTGGGACGAGTGATTTAACGCCGGTTGGCTTGCAATTAAAACTGTTGGCTAGCATGTCCAAAGGCAACAAACCATTGGGAATTATGTACAACTCATCTGAAGAAAATTCTGTCTTGCAAGTAAACTTGGCTAAGGCCTATGCGAAGAAACATAACTTAAAGCTAAAGGTGGTCAGTGCGACGAGCACCAACGATGTGACGAGTGTATTGGCCGGATTAACCGGGAAAGTTTCAGGGCTTTATCTGCCAACGGATAATTTGATGGCTAGTGCCATGAAGACAATTGGTCAAAAGGCTAAGACCGCCAAGCTTCCCGTTGTTACCGGGTCAATTGAAATGGCCGAAGATGGTGGGACGGCAACCTATGGGATTAACTACTACGATTTGGGCAAGCAAACCGGGAAGATGGCTTATGATGTCTTAGTTAACCACAAGAAGCCACAATCTATGGCGGTTGAAACCTCTAAGAAGCTACATCTGTACGTCAATAAAGCTAATGCTAAATCCATTGGATTAGCCACAAATCAAATCAAGCAACCTTAAGAAAGGGGTTCGGTTCTATGTTAATCACCAGTATCGGTCAAGGTCTCCTCTGGACGCCGCTTGTCATCGGGGTCTTTATCACATTTAGAATTTTAGATATTCCTGATTTAACCACTGAAGGAAGCTTCCCCTTGGGGGCGGCAGTAACGGTTAGCGCGATGTTAAGTGGGCAGTCGGCTATCGTTGCCAGTCTGTTGGGTTTCTTGGCAGGGTGTATCGCTGGCTGAGTGACGGGAGTCTTGGATACGAAGCTTCATATGCCTTCCTTACTCGCCGGTATTCTGACGATGACCGGATTATATTCGGTGAACATGCACATCATGGGAAAATCCAACGTGCCACTATTAAATCAAAAAGTATTGATGAATGTTTTACCGGCGAGTTGGTCATTAGACCTGCAAACGATTGTTATTGGAGCAGTGGTGACAGGATTAGTCATTGTGCTACTCATCTGGTTATTCAAGACGCGACTGGGATTATCGTTGATGGCAACTGGTGATAATCCGGCGATGAGTGCGGCCAATGGGATTCATACTGACCGAATGGTGATTATTGGTTACATGGTCTCCAACGGGTGTATCGCCTTGTCCGGAGCGCTGATTGCTCAAAGCAATGGTTACGCGGATATTGGTATGGGAATTGGCACGATCGTTATTGGATTAGCCTCTGTCTTAGTAGGTGAAATCTTCCTACACGGTCGCCAGATGTGGTTACGATTAACCGCGATGGCGTTGGGCGCTGTGATTTATCGTTATTTATTGACCGTAGCGATGGGACTTGGATTCCCAGTCGATGATCTCAAAATTTTATCTGCAGGAATCTTGGTCGTGGTCATTTGCCTGCCGATTCTTCGTAATAAGTACCGGACCCGGCAACAGTTGAACCGTTATCTCAAACAGATTGGAGTCGATGAACATGCAACAACCAGCAGTCTTAAGCGTCAAGCATCTCCAGAAGGTCTTCTTTCCCGGGACAGCAAATGAGCGTCATGTGTTAAAAAACGTTAGCTTAGAGATTACGCCCGGAGACTTTGTTGCTGTCATTGGTAACAATGGGGCGGGCAAGTCGACACTGTTGAATACGATTGCTGGCACCTTGCCAGTCGATGCGGGTGAGATGACATTAGCCGGCCATCGGGTCACCAAGAAGTCAGTGGCTTACCGGGCTAAATGGTTATCGCGTGTGTTCCAAGATCCCAAGATGGGGACGGCTGGTGAGCTCAGCGTGGCTCAGAATCTCACGTTAGCACAAGAGCACACGGGGAGTATGAGCTTACGACGTTACCGTCGGGCAGACCAGCTGGCGGCTTATCAGGAACTTTTGCGGCCACTTGAAATGGGCTTAGAGGATCGCTTGACGACGCAAGTTAAATATCTGTCGGGGGGGCAACGCCAAGCATTATCGTTGCTGATGGCAACCCTCAGTCAGCCAGAATTATTATTGTTGGATGAGCACACGGCCGCTTTAGACCCGCAGACCAGTCAAAAAGTGATGGACTTGACGCAAAAGATCGTGACGAGTCATCACCTAACAACCATGATGATTACGCATAAGATGAGTGACGCATTAACTTATGGTAACCGGTTGGTGATGGTTCAAGACGGTCAGATTAAATTGGACGTCCGCGGCGCGGAGAAAGCCAATCTACGTGCGGAGGATTTGCTGACGTTATTTACGGCAACTGATTAGGGAGAACCTGGCGCCTAACATCAAAGGATTAATTAAATATAAAAGTCGCTTAGAAAATCAGCATGTGATTTTCTAAGCGACTTTTTTCAGATATATGCTAATAACGACAACGCGTTATTCATAAAATGTAAGGTTGTGTTGTATCGAATATCCCGGAAATGAAGGTAAGCCCAACCTAAGATGCAACCGAGTAATGAATACATGATCCACGTGGTAGACAGACTGGTAACATGCATGTAGCCGAAGATCATGCCAGAGAACAGAACGCCTAAGACATTCATGACGCGAGAATTTTGCCGAAAGAAGTAATTCAGAAAAATGCCGCGAAAGATCAGTTCCTCAATCACCGGTGCAAAAAGAATCGAATAGGCCAGATTCCAGAATGGTAATTGAATAATCTGGCTATTGACGGCCGTCTGGTTAGCGGGTGTTCCCAAAATATGCGCGCTAATCAAAAGGCTCCACACCATTTGAATACCATACATGAGAAAGAAGAATGCCATCAGCTGGCCAAACCGGGTCCCCGTTAATTTGGTACGACCGAAATGGCGGGGATTGTTACTTTGTAATTGTTTTTGGTACCGCCAGGTAATGAAAGCCAAGACAAAGGCTGAATAAATCAGCATCATCCCAATCGAACGGTTCACCACGGTGGGGTGTTTAACTTGCATCGTTGCAAACGATAAGATGACGGTGTCCACGAGATAAATCAACAGGAAGCCCACCCATCTGAAGCAACGGGCAATCCAATCAAAGATTTGGTTGAAACGATTCACGGCGAAGCCTCCTATTTCTCGTATTTGCCGATTTCGATGAGGTTTTCATCAGGATCACGGACGTAGACTGAGGTCATGGGTCCCAGAGCCCCCTGTTTCGTAACCGGACCGTCTACGATTTCAACGGCATAATTGGTTAAATGCGATAAGATATTAGCCAGAGGGTCGGTGGCAATAATGGCAAAGTCAGCTGCGCCAATCGTGGGATGATTAGCCACGGGGAGATGCGGAGTATCGCTCTGTTGAAAGTTAAGCTTTTGTTTACCCACCTTAACGCCTTGACGACCATCGTCAAATTCAATGATGGGGAGGTCAAAGACCTCATGGTACCAGCGAATAGACCGTTCAATATCACTCACGGTCAGGGTTAAATGGTCAATATTACGAATGTTCATAGTCAGTCAGTCCTTAAGCAGTAAATTTCACCTATTATATCACAGATGATAGGTAGCCTCCTAGGCCATGAAGTTGACGAACCCCCGTATTTCGTGGTAAGTTACTACCTATATAAGTTTTAGGATTAAAGCCTGACGCTGTCGGGCTTTTTTCTGCGTAAGAGAAGAAGGGAAGGATACACGTGCCACTATTAGAAGTTGACGATCTCAGTATGAGCTTCGCTGATAAGAAACTCTACGAGAATGCCAGTTTTACCCTCGAAAAGGGCGAACACATGGGTGTCGTCGGGCAAAACGGGGTTGGAAAGTCAACCTTAATTAAGATTATTACGGAACAGGAACTCCCCCTAACTGGGACAGTTAAATGGCAAAAAAAGACGCACATTGGTTATTTGGACCAGTATGCCGATATTCCTGATGGAATGACATTAATTGATTTTCTTCATACGGCCTATGCTGATTTGTATGCCATGAATGACCGCATGACGGCCATGTATACGGAATACGCTGAAACGATGAACGACAAGCTCTTAGAACGCGCGGGCCGGATTCAAGAAGAACTAGACGCCCGGAACTTCTATGACGTTGAAACTGAGATTGAACGGGTGATCTCAGGGTTGGGCCTGGACGATATTGGTCGGGATCACGCCGTCGCTAAGATGTCTGGGGGCCAGCGGTCGAAGATTATTTTGGCTAAGTTATTATTGGAAAATCCTGACGTTATTTTACTTGATGAACCGACCAACTACTTAGATGTGGCCCACATTGCGTGGTTGGAAGATTATCTGAATAATTTTGACGGAGCAGCACTCATCATTTCTCATGATTATGATTTTTTACAGAATGTGACGAATTGTATCATCAACGTGGCTTTCGGCCAAATTACCAAGTATCGGGGCAGCTTTAAGCAAGCCATGCGCCAACGGGGTGAACGTGAAAAGGCTCAGCAACGGGAGTTTGATAAGCAACAGGTTGTGATCGAAAAGGCGGAACGCTTTATTCGAAAGAACAAGGCCGGTTCAAAATCAACAATGGCCAAATCGCGGGAAAAGATGCTTAATCGATTGGATCGGGTCGATCCACCTTCGACCAATGTGCAAGCCCATTTTGATTTTCCTTATCAAGAAACGGGTTCGCAAAATGCTTTAGTCGTTGACGAGTTATCCGTGGGATATGATCGACCATTACTTAAACCGGTAACCTTCTCCGTCACGACTGATCAAAAGGTCGGGTTGACCGGATTTAATGGTGTCGGGAAGTCGACATTGATTAAGTCAATTCTGGGGATTATCAAAGCTAAGGGTGGCGAGGCGCACTTCTCACCATCCGCACGGATTAGCTACTTCAGCCAAGATTTAGTGTGGGATAATAACCAGCAAACACCGCTACAAATTATCCAAGCCAAATACGAGAAGTTACCTCAAAAGGCGATTCGCACGAAGTTATCCAAATGTGGTTTGGATTCCGCTAACGCGATGAAACCCATTGGTGAGCTCTCAGGGGGCGAACAGACCAAGGTTAAATTGGCCTTAATGGAATTTGAGCCAGCCAACTTCCTGATTATGGATGAACCGACTAACCATTTGGACGACGAAACGAAGCAAGCTTTAAAACAGGCGATTAATGACTTTCCTGGCAATGCCATCATTGTTAGCCATGAGGCCAGCTTCTATACCGGGTTAGTCGATAAGATTTTAAACGTGGAAAAGTTGAGTTTGCGTAATGGCTCAACCAACTAGATGTCACTGAGATTACGTTTTGGTAAAAAGCATTCCCTTTTTCAGAAAAATCCGTTAGAGTTAACGCTAGAGATGAAAAAATCGATAAAGGACGGAAGAGCATGAGACGTTTTAGACGGTTATTGGTAATTGTCGTATTGATTGTTGCTGTGGCAGCGGGGATTAATCGTGTGATTCAAAAGAGTTCGGCGGATGATGCGACCCAGTCGACCGCACAACCCACGACCAAGAAAAAAACAACCACCACGAAGGCCAAGACCATTAACTGGCGTCAGCCGTCAGAAAACAAAGCCTATCCGAACTTGAAGCAACATCCGGATGCTTGGCTGGATGTTAATACCAGCAAACAACGGGTCTATATTCGGGATGGCCAACAGATTCTATACACGATGTATTGCTCAACGGGGGTTGGTAAGAACAAGACGCCGCATGGAACGTACCATATTCAAGCGGAACGCGGCAAGTTCTTCTATAACCAAGGTTCTGGTGAAGGGGCCCGTTATTGGGTCTCTTGGAAAGACCATGGGATTTACTTGTTCCACAGTGTGCCAACGGATGCCGACGGTAATTACATCAAGAAAGAGGCTGAGGAACTAGGGAAGACCGCCGCTTCTCATGGATGTGTGCGCCTATCAGTTGCCGATGCCAAATGGGTTTATAATCATGTCCCTTATGGGATGAAGGTTGTTATTCACGATTAGAATTTAGATGGATCGCTACAGCGAAAGTTGTAGCGATTTTTTTACTATAAGTAACTAAAAAAGGATTGTTAAGTTTAAACCTTAAATTGTGTCGAAAATAAAAAACCAACCATCGCCTTTCAGCGTCGGTTGGTTTTTTAGATTAATCGTTAAAATTATTGGCTTCCACGTCGCGAATAAACGTTGCCAAGTGATCGTAATACACAGGGGCATTATCGATCATGTGGTGGTGGCCACCTTCAGGGGTAGTCACAAAGCGAGAGTGAGGGATAAGCTCTGCCATTTTCTGACCAGTTGCCAATGGCATGGTTTCATGTTCCCCAAATGTCAGGAGGGTTGGCACTTGAATGTCCTTCAAATGATCACGGAAGTTCCATTCAGCCAGCTTTCCCTTGATGACGAATTCATTGTCACCTTGGAAGGCACCATAGACGTCAGTTGCCATCGTACTGATGAGGTGAGAAATAGCGGCTGGCTTTTTCCGATCAACGTAACCATCATTTAAGATGTCAACATAGCTCTGGTACTTGGCATCGTCGTAGTTACCTTCAGCCTCAATTTGCTTCATGTAAGCGACTTGGTCTGCCGTTAAAGCCGTTTCCCGAATGTGGTTAATACTTTCCACGTATTCGTCAATGTTATCAACCATGGAGGAAATAATGGCGCCCTTTAAGTGTTGACCATACTTAGCCGCGTACATTTGAACCAGTGCGCCACCCCATGATTGACCAATCAGATAGAAGTCATCAATGCCCAGCTTTTGCCGAACTTCTTCAACTTCGTCCAAGTAGTAATCATACGTGAGATACTTCTTAGCAATTTCTGGGTCACTGTAGTCAGGTTGATCAGAATACCAAGAACCTAATTGATCGTACATGTGAACTTGAACGTTCAATCCTTGGGCGGCCAACTGCTTAGCCGTGTCTTCCCAGTATTCATGGTTGCCACCAGGGCCACCGTGTAAAGCGAGTAAATGAATGTCGCCAGTACCTTGGGTATTGGTCCAAAGATGGTAGCCGTTATCAAGTGTGATAATTGTGGTCCCTTGTTTCATAAAAAATTCCTCCGTTTCTGTCAATGAAGTTAATTATTAGTCTATCACTATTCGCGTGAATTCCAAACTGTGGTGGCTTAATCGGTGATGAATGGTACGTGAAGCGCCGACTGGCCTAACTGAATGGAGTACTGCAAATCCTGATTACCACGGACGGTCATCCCAAAGTCGGTCGCATAAATAACGAGCCCCAATTGATGACCGGCTAGTAACCGGTAGTGGGTGGGCTGTAAGGTGACACTCAAGTCATAGAAAGTATTGGGTTTGAGTTCATCCACTTGATAGGCGTTGGTTCGATTTTGCAGATTCCGGTGACCTTTGGTAATCATTTTCCATGGCGTGGTTGCAGCCACAGTAAATTCGCGCAGATTGTCTTCACGCCAGCGATAACCTTCATCCAATCGGATCCGTAAAGGTGTTGGACTGACGCCTAATCGTTTAGCATCACCATAGTCGACTAATTGAAAACTGAGCAGTCCCAGTGGCTGGTTAACCGCGACTTGCAAGTCAATGGTGGGCCGACCGTCTAAGACCAAGTCGTCGGTCAAAACGGCCGATTTGAATAGTAGCCGGTGCTTAAACATCGCGTTATGTTTATCACCGAGTAAATCGGCTTGCCACTCGTCAATGTGGTGCGTGTAATGATTAAATTGATCGACTGGTAATTGATCGTTAAAGCTGGTGGCCGCCGCAGGGATGTGATCACTGGGGGCGACTAACTCGTCAGCTTGGAGGTTAAAGTGCTGAACCGGATTGCTAGGGGCATCCCAATCGGGGTACGCTTGCCAGGTTTCTGGCGTCACATTATCTTGGATGATGACATTAGGCAATAAAGTTTCAGCGTGATTGTCAACGCCTAACAGTTCATGCGTCAGCCATAGGTTTACGATATCCGTGTAGTCAATCGACCGAAAGGCATTGATGTAAATGTGCTGGCCTTGATGCAAGATAAGTTTCTTAGTCACGGGCAAGTCGCGCACAGCCCGCCAAAGATTGTTGACATTTCGTGGTTTTACATTCCAGTCGTTTAACCCGTGGACGAGCAACAGATCAGCTTTAATATTTTTGGCATTTTTGAGATAGTTGCGGGCATCCCAGAAGCGATTGTAATTTCCGGTCACGCGGTCTTGCTTCTGAGTGATGGCGGCTAACTGATGTTGCCATTTTTCTTGAATCCGGTGATAATCACCGGCTAGAAGTTGCCGACTAAAGGTTTCTTCGGCCAACACGTCGGCGTCTTCACCGGGAAAGCCACCTGGGGCAACGACCAAACCGCCATCACGGTAATAATCGTACCAGTTGGAAATGGCCGCTTCACTGATAACGGTTTTAAGACCAGCTACCCCAGTTGTTGCGGCTGCTGTTGCTAAGGTGCCAAGGTACGACCGGCCGGTCATGGCAACTTGATGGTTACTCCACCAAGCCGGAATGGCCTGAGTTGCATTGCGGGTAGTAAAGGCAGTGCGGTTGCCTGCTAGCCATTCAATGATGGCAATTGTTGAGGTGGTCTCTTCCGGATCGCCAGTGGTCCGTAACCCGTCAGAGTCTTTGGTTCCAATACCAGCCGCGTAGACGACGGCAAATCCCCGGGCTAAGAAATAGTCGTTGAGGGTGTATGATTGCTCACGAGCAAACGTTTCTGCCGCAGTGTGGGTTGTCGCTGTCACTGGCCGTGCATCTGGCAGCGGGGTGGTCACTGGCTCAGCCGTGACATCGGCTAAGGTTGTGGCCGCTGGCTGCTTGGCAGTGAGCGGAACGTTGACGTTGTGCGTCAGAGCTTCTCCTACCTCGTCGTTAGTCCCCTGATTGTAAGGACTAGCCGTATACAGGACCGGAACCTTGAGTCCGTTAGCCGTTTCAGCAGGTCGGATGACTTCGGCTTTGAGCAAGTCACGGTGGCCGTCATGATCCGTATCCTGCGGGCTTTCAACGTAAACCACTTCATGAATTAATTGGGTCGTATCAAAGACGGCCTGGGCCTTACCATTGAAGATGAGGGGCTTAGGCACGCTGTTATCATGAATGAGTGGTGCAAAATAACCGTGTGTGGTCAATTGATCTAAGAAAGTCTGACCAGTTTTGTTGTGCGTGGTGAGTAAGACGTACCACGCATTCATTAATTCATTTAAAGTAAAGGTCGTTCCTTCATGGTCAGCCACGGGTAATTGAATCTTAGTCATGGCTGCTAATGGATCGGTGAGCTGAAAGTCTAAATCTACCGCAAAGCCGAGTCGTTGCAGGGCCAGATTATAGAAGACATCAATCGGGACCTGCTCATGGGTGGTCAAATAGGTTAGGCCATCAGTTTCAGGCGTTGCCATGAGGTTACTGAGCTGTTGAGCAACCACGCTGCTGGTGGTGTACTCGGGCCAACTCCGGTCGTAGAAATCCCGTAGAAGGTCGCTTGGCGTCGTAAATGACAGATTGGTGTCATCTAAGAAGTGAATCTGTTGAAGTTCCACGCGCGCTTGATCCAGCGTGGTTGGTCGAATTGCAAATTGTTGATTGCGCATAAATTTTCGCCTACCTTTTAAGTTAGAAACGAGTGACTAGGCCTGGTCGTTTAAACGACTGTGGCGCAGACCATAACTAAAGTAAATAATGAGTCCTAATGCAAACCAAATACTAGAGGCAATCCACGTTTCCGCGGGAAGCTGGAGCATCATGTAGAAACATAAGAGTCCAGAGACAATGGGTAAAACGGGATAAAAGGGAACTTGGAATCCCGTATTATGCGGCAAGTTATCGAGATGTCGGAGCCGGATAATCCCAAAGGAAACAAAGAGGAAAGCAACCAACGTCCCAATATTAACCAGATTGGTCAATTGAGCTAAGGGGACGAAGCCACCTAACACAGCGATGACCACGGTAATGACGGCTAAGCTGTGCTTAGGGGTTCCAGTTTGGTGATCGATTTTTCCCAAGAACTTAGGCAATAAGCCATCGCGACCAACGGAATAGATGAGCCGTGAAGAACTATAGATCATGGTGACCATCATGGTAAACATGCCGGCCAGCGCACCCAATGAGATAATGCCGGAAGTCCAGTTTTGATGAACCAGCGTTAGGGCAAGGGCTACGGGATCGGCAACGTTAAGCTTGGTGTAATGCACCATACCGGTTAAAACGATGGCCACCATCATGTAGAGGACGGTAGCGACAATCAATGTTCCGATAATCCCGATGGGCATGTTTCGCTTGGGGTTCTTGACTTCGGCAGCTGAAGCTGAGACGACGTCAAAACCGAGATATGCGAAGAAAACGGTCGAGGCCCCCCGAAGAATTCCCTTGGAACCGAATGGCGCAAATGGTTGCCAATTAGCGGGTTTAACATAAAAAATGCCAACCACCACAAATAAAATAATAATAGCAATTTTAACAATGACAATCGCGTTGTTAATCCGCATGGATTCGCGCATACCACGATTCAGTAGCCAGCTGATGAGGAAGACGACTAAAATGGCAATGATATTGCCGTAGGTGCCATGACTAGGGTCATAAGGTCCCGTGATGGCAGTCGGTAGGTTGACCCCAAACCCAGCTAGAAAAGATTTAAAGTAAGCGCCAAAAGCGTTGGCCACGGCTGCCACAGCTAGCACATATTCCAAAATCAGTGCCCAACCAAGGATCCAACCGATGATTTCCCCGAAGACGAGATTACCGTAAGAGTAAGCCGATCCGGCCACTGGTAAAACCGAAGCGAATTCGGCGTAACACATGGCGGCCGTTGAACAGACCACAGCGGCTAGGAGAAAGGATAAAACGATCCCGGGGCCACTATACTGGGCAGCAATTGTCCCCGGAAGAATGAAAATCCCAGTACCAATCACGGCACCAATCCCGAGTGACATCAAATCTTTTGCTGACATGGTCTTGGCAAAATGCTGGTCACTTTTTAAGTAATTATCTAAATTTTCGCGGCGAAAGATGCGCGCAAGTCCCATAAAAACCCTCCTTAATAAATGGTGATATCTCGGATAGTGTACCCTAGAGTTAAATTAAAAGTCAATGAGAGTTGGGACTTGTTTTAACAAAAGTCAGGTAAAGGACTCCCATTACAGACCATTTCGATTTAAAATGAAAGGAGTTTAGTCAATTCTGAGGAGGCAATGACGCATGATTACCGAAAGAGCAAGTGGGGCTGTCGTGTACCGGCTGGTAGATGGGCGGCTTGAATATTTATTGTTAAAAAGTGCCACCAGTAATTTCTGGGGTTTCCCTAAAGGCCATGTCGAAGGGGACGAAAGTGATCTGCAAACGGCCGTACGTGAGATAAAGGAAGAAACCCAATTAGATGTAGCCATCAATCCAGATTTTCATGCAGATTTGGATTATGACATGGTTAATGGCCACCATAAGCATGTGGTCTTGTATACAGCGTTAGTGCCAGCGGACAGTGTCATTGAGCGACAAACAGTTGAAATCAGTGCATTTGGCTGGTTTGATTACGCGACGGCACGTGACACACTGAGTTACGACAACTTAAAGGGCTTGCTGGATCAAGCTAATACCTATTTGGAGGATTATCATCATGCATAAGGTACTGGTGATTACCGGCGCAACGGGAACGGGAAAAACCACCGTCCAAGATTACTTGGTTAAAAACTACCCTGTGACAAAAATTGTGACCCATACAACCCGGCCACCACGTCAGGGAGAAGTTGATGGTGTCGATTATTACTTTGAAGATGAGGTAAGCTTCCAACAAAAGCACTACTTGGAATCGGTCGTATATGCCGGTTATCATTACGGGTCGTCGCGCGAAGGAATTGCGGCAGGATTTGAACGGGCACCGTTTGCTGCAATTGTTTTGGATACAAAAGGGGCGATTACTTATGCCCAAGAGTTAGGCGATCAGGCCGTGATTATTTTCCTAACAGTTAGTGATTCAGAGCAGTTAGCGGGTCGATTAAGCCAACGGGGTGATGACAAATCAATGATGGCTCAGCGTCTGGCTAGCCCAGAGTATCGTCGTGATTTAAAGATGCCCTTAGCCTTAAAGGGCCGGGCTGTTCAACTAAACAATGATCATTGGCAACAGACACAACTCAAGTTGGATGCGCTCATGACGACGCTTGAGCAAGACCAAGCAGTTGATAGTTGAGTTTCGCGATAAATATGCTAAACTAACAAGGAATTCGGGTTTCAACCGAACGGGTTACCGACAGGGTTAGGTCTAACAAGGAGGCACCCAAAAATGGCAGAATCGCTAACCGCCGCAATGACTATTCTACGGCAGAATAAATTAAAAATAACCAAGCAGCGTCACGCCTTACTAGAGTTCCTATTAACGAATCAGGCACATTACACGGATGTGGTTACAGTTGATGCTTACATGCGAACGGAATTTCCTGGGATGAGTCACAATACGGTTTATCGTAACTTGAAAGAGTTCGAAGAAGTGGGAATCGTTGAACAGAATACCGAACAGGAACGGACTCGCGTGAAGTATCAGTGTGACTTTCATCATCAGCATCACCATCACTTCATCTGCCAAAATTGTGGCAAGGTGATTGAATTACAGATGTGTCCCATGGACTTTTTTACGGCTCAATTACCAGACTGCAAGATAACGGGACACAGCTTTGAACTTTATGGGATTTGTGGAACCTGTCAGGCGGCAGGCGTAAAAGAGACCACTTTAGTTAAAAATTAAGGTATTTTTGAAAAAAACTTGAGCTTCTTGTGGCACAATAATAGAAGTAGGTAAATCGTAAGGAGGAATTGTGTATGGCGTATCGAACACCACCCTTTATCACGCCATTTGCCATTGTCTCGATGGCACTAGCACTCGGGGCAACGAATGTGGTAACCAATACGGTGACCAAGACGAATGAAGGGGCCGCACGCGTTTCTTCTACTAGCTCGTCTCTGGTCAGCGGCATGTCATCTAATGATTCGAAGAAAAAGGCCAGTGATGACAGCAAGAAAAAGGATTCAGATTCATCAAAGAAATCTTCAGATAGTAGTGACTCCTCTTCAAAAGACAGTAGTAGTGAGTCATCGACGACGGATACACAAAGCTCATCGGCTAATACGACTTCTGAGAAGGAGTCTTCTAATGGGACGACTGGGAATACTGGATCTACGGGAACCACGTCTAAAAAGAAGACGTCATCCAGTGCGGCTAGTTCATCAGATGGGACGACGAATGATACAACGGACGATACGACTGATAATACAACGAATGATACGACTGATGATACTGGATCGGGTACGTACAGCCACAATACGTATAGTGCAACGACTAATGGCACCAATACGACTGATCAATAATAACGAAAGGGGGATCGGTAATGCTAAGCTTTCTTGATATGGTCAACCATTACTTAGGTTATATCAATGTGAATGCCAAGATTAAGAATCGGGTTTATGTGATTCTAGGGGCCTTGGGTGACCTCTATTTGTTTTATATCGCCATTCGTTATCTGCAAAATGGTCATCCATTTTGGGGGTTACTAATCTTGCTGGTGGCCTTACTGCTCTTGTACTTTGTGTACTTGAATGGTATGTATTACTTCACAGAAAAAAAGGCGCCCTTCGATATTTCTCCAAAAATTGAAAAATGGCTGCACATTAAGCCTAAAGAAGAGGAGACAACCGGGCACCAGACTATTCATGGCCGGAATATCCCGGCTAATGGCTACTTTGATGAAAAGAAAATCTTGCCAGGAAAATTAGCGTCAACGCCAAGTGATGTGCAAAATATTCAAAATTTGGCTACGCAATTGCAACAAGCTCGGCTCTTAAAGCTGGATTATTCTGGCTTGGGTGATCGTGAGATTATGGAGCAAACGACTAAAACGGGCAAGCCGGTTTACGCGTCAGGACCGGGAACACTGATTCCTTACTTTGAGATGCAGCCGGAAGGTAACCAATTGGTGGTTTATGCCGGAATCAATCAAGCTGATAAGCAGCGGGTTGGTACGGTCAGCACGGTGGGATTGCAGAGCGTGGCTGATGTGCGTGATCAATTTGAATTGTACCTTGCTAACGCGACGTTAGTAGGTGGTCCCTTTAAGGTGTTAGGCCGGACATCAATGATTGAACAGGCTAACGATTTTGAAGTGGCCGTTCAGTTGGCGTATAAGCATCAGCGGGATCGCGCCACAGGCGATCGGAAGTCGACAACTGGTGAAGGCAGGCGTCGGGCCCGTTATTCGACCGATAGCACTGAATCATCAGCGACTGATGAACCGATGACACGGACGTCTCGGTATCATCATTAAGGCATTCTGCGATTAATGGCAAGCAGTGATTTGCCGATCCAGAATTTTAATACTTGAATAATACAGAAAGGCTGAGACTTAGTTCTCGGCCTTTTTTGCTGGGAACAGCGTCAAAAATAATAAGTGTTAGAATTTATAACATTAAACTGTCAGGTGTTTTCTTGAACATAATTTTTTTTGAAAGGTGGTAAGTCCGTGGTATACCTAACTTTTACCCCCTCAAAACATCAGTAGTGAGTTGTATCTCAAGGTTGTTTACTTTGACCGGGTAATTTTTTTGGTTTAAACTTTAATTTAGCAACTAAAAACCAGTCCTACGGGATTGGCATGGGGCGCTAGTCCACCGACCGAACGGTAAACTTTAACTAGTGGAGGGAATACTTATGTCAATGATTGAATTTCACAACGTGGAAAAGTATTACGGTGATTTTCACGCGCTACACAATATTAATTTAACAATTGAGGCAGGGGAGACGGTTGTTCTAATCGGTCCTTCTGGTTCTGGGAAGTCAACGTTAATTCGAACAGTTAATGGTTTGGAAGAAATTCGGCATGGGCAATTGATTGTCAATGGTCAGGATCTTGCCAACCCCAAGACGGATATGAACCGGATTCGTAAGAACGTGGGAATGGTATTCCAACACTTTAATTTATACGCTAACAAGACAATTCTGGAAAACATCATGTTGTCACCACGAATTGTTTTGCACCGTGGTGAAGAAGAGAATAAAAAAGTTGCGATGGAAATGTTAGATCGGGTTGGCTTAGCTGACCAAGCACCGAAGATGCCATCACAACTTTCTGGGGGCCAACAACAACGGATTGCGATTGCCCGCTCACTGGCAATGAAGCCTAAGTGTCTGTTATTTGATGAGCCAACCAGTGCGCTTGATCCCGAAATGATTGATGATGTGCTGAATGTTATGAAGACGATTGCGCAAGACTCCAGTATGACATCGCTTGTCGTTACTCACGAAATGGGCTTCGCTCGAGAAGTGGCTAACCGAGTAATCTTCATGGCGGATGGACGGATCTTGGAAGATGATTCCAAAGAGAAGTTCTTCGACGGTGAACCAAGTAATGAACGGGCTCGTCAATTCTTAAGCAAGATTATTACACACTAATCAGGGGAGGAAAGCTCATATGAAAAAATGGATTCGTAGTTTGAGCCTCCTACTGTCATTGGTTGCTTTAACGGCCGTTATTAGTGGGTGTGGGAGTACGGCGTTGTCTTCACGAAATGTTTGGAAGACGGATCAAAAGTCGAAAACCATTACTTGGGGTGTTAAAGCGGATACGCGATTATTCGGGTTGCTAGACACCAAGGACGGTAAAATCAAGGGGTTTGAAGTAGATTTAGCTAAAGCATTAACCAAGCAGATGCTGGGGAAAAATGCCAAGGCCAAGTTTATCCAAGTAACCAGTTCGACGCGGATGCCGATGCTTAAAAACGGCAATATCGATGCCATTATTGCCACGATGACCAATACAGCAGAACGACGCAAACAAGTTGATTTCTCGAATACTTATTTCTATGCCGGCCAGTCATTATTGGTAAAGCAAGGCAGCAGCATTAAGAATGTCAAAGATCTGAACAAGCAAAAGGGAACGGTTCTAGGGGTTGTTGGATCGGATTCCGTTGAAAATGTTCAAAAGGTTGCGCCAAATGCAACGGTCTTGCAGTTAACCGACTATGCGCAAGCAATGACTGCGTTGAAGTCCGGACAAGGGCAAGCGTTGACGACTGACAATGGGATCCTTTACGGGATGTCAGTACAGAACCCAGGTTATGTAGTAACCGGTGGTACCTTCGTCTCTGAACCTTATGGGATTGCTATGGATAAGAACCAACAACAATTTGAAGCAGCCGTCAATCAGGCTTTAAAGGAAGTTCGGGCCAACGGCGAATACAACAAACTTCTTCACAAGTGGTTCCACAACGTGAAGGGCTTTGACTACGAGGAGGCGGCTAAAGAATGATTCATATCTTTCAAACATATGGAGGCACACTCCTTTATGGTTTAGGCCAGACGTTGTTATGTAGCCTGTTAGCACTCATCTTTAGCTTGATTATTGGGACATTCTTTGCCTTGCTGGAAGAATCACCTAGCAAATTTGGCCGTGGTGTTGCACGAGTTTATATTGAAATTTTCCGGAATATTCCGCTACTGGTCATCACCATGTTCTTTTACGTGGTTTTCCCGCTGTATGTGATCAAAATGAACGGATTTACAGCTGGGACGATTGGTTTGACCCTGTACACGTCAGCCTTTATTGCTGAAACGGTGCGGGCTGGGATTCAATCAGTTGATCCAGGACAGATGGAAGGGGCCCGGGCTAACGGGCTATCTTTCTGGCAAGCTATGCGCTACATTGTTTTACCGCAGGCTTTCCGTTACGTGATTCCACCACTGGGAAATCAATTCGTGAACTTGGTTAAAAACTCATCAACCTTAGCCTTCGTGGGTGGGTTTGATCTGATGTACCAAGGGAATGTCATTGCCTCGAGTTCTCTAGAGACTATCGCGGCGTATTCAGCCGTTGGGGTGCTTTACCTGGTGATCACGATGCCGATCAGTTACTACATGCGCTACTTAGAAAAGCGCTTAGCTTAAGGGGAGGGGACATATTATGTTGCAAAACTTTATCGCGGCTTACTCTCCGGATAACTTACGCTACCTGTTCGGTGGACTAGGCATTACCATTTTAGTATCGGTGATTTCAATTATCGGTAGTTTTATTATCGGCTCGATTCTAGGAGTCATTCGTTATGTCAAAATCAAGTATGTATCAGCCATCGTTGGGTTTATCATTGATGTGATTCGGAACCTGCCATTGATTTTGATTCTGTTCTTTACGTACTTTGGACTCCCTAACTTAGGGGTGAAGCCCGATGTCATTCCGGCAGCGATTTTGGCCATGACCATCTTTGAATCAACGATGTTAGCCGAGATTGTGCGTTCCGGGATTCAAGCGGTTGATCCAGGCCAGATGGAAGGGGCCCGGGCTAACGGGTTAACGTATTGGCAAGCACTGTGGTACATTGTTCTGCCACAAGCGCTAGTTAAGATGATTCCAGCGCTAGTGAGTCAATTTATTTCCCTGGTTAAGGATACGTCATTGGCAACGATTATCTTGCTGCCAGAAATGCTCTTCCGCTCCCAGATTATCTATGGGCAAAATACCAACTACATTATTCCAATGTTTGTGGCCATTGCGGTTATGTACTTTATCGTTTGTTACTTGTTATCAGTACTAGCTCGGTACTTAGAAAAGCGCCAAGCTTAAGTTGAATTGGTTTAAGACAAAAAGCACGTCAGAAGTTAATTTCTGACGTGCTTTTTCGTTGGGGCTAAGGGGTGACAACATACTGCTTGAATCGATTGAAGTCGGTATCTTGGAGTTCCACTTTTAGGGCGGTTCCTGTCGCTTCATAACCCGTTGATAAGACATTAGCGTGATCGTTCAAGTAGGCGACCACATCACCATCAGCGAAGGGAATTAAGAAATCCGCTGTGACATAGTTGTGAAAGACCTTTTCTTTAAGCGTCTGAACCAGTAATGCAATTGAGGCTGGGTCTTGTGCTGAAAGAATTAATTGGTCACCTGCTCGACTGGGATAGGTAGCTTCAGTCAAATCAGCCTTGTTGAAGACCGTTACCATGGGCACATCGGTAACGCCAATGTCGTGCAAGGTTTGCTCGGTTGTTGCCATCATAGCTTCCTTGTTGGGATCGGCGTAGTCAACAACTTGAACTAAAAGATCCGCATTAGCGGCCTCGGCCAGCGTTGAACGGAAGGCCTTGACCAATTGTGTGGGTAATTGACTGACAAACCCAACCGTATCACTTAAAAGCAGTTTCTTTTGATCCGGAAAAGTTAGTTGTCGGACGCTAGTATCCAACGTCGCAAACAGCATGTTTTTAACGAAGACCTGTTTCTCATCACTTTTACCAAATTCACGAACTAACGCATTCATGAGCGTTGATTTACCGGCGTTGGTATAACCAACCAAAGCTACGGAAGGCAGCTGGTTACGCTCGCGTTGTTGTCGTTGCGTCGCCGCCGCTTGATTAATTTCTTTTAGCTCATGATTAACGTGGGTGATGGCGCGTTGCAAGGTCCGTCGACTGATTTCGGTCTGTGATTCACCAGAACCACGGTTGGTAAAGCCCCCACCGCCGCCACTCCCAGTCTGTTGATCCAGACGTTGTGAAGCGCTGGTGTGTAACCGAGGCAGTTGGTACTGTAATTTTGCCAGTTGTACTTGAAGCTTGGCTTCGCGAGACTGGGCTCGATTGGCAAAGATTTCCAAAATGAGGCCAGTGCGGTCGATGATCCGAGCCTTGGTTACCTTTTCCAAATTACGGATCTGACTAGGTGTAAGTTCATCGTTGACCACAACGGTATCAACGCCGTCGTCAGCAACAATCGTTGCCAACTCTTCAACTTTCCCGGTTCCAAAGTATGTCCCGGGTTGTGGCCGTGACAGGGCCTGTTGAACCTCTTTAACGACGGTCATGTGATTTGCTTCCACCAGGTTCTTTAATTCAGCCATTGCGTAATCAAATGTTGCTTGACCAGCATTTAACCCAATTGTGATGACTGGTGTTCGTGGGGTTTCTTCCAAAAGATCACCCTCCTTATAAAAGTCTATGTGTCGAGTATACCATGCCAAGTCGGATTCCAGTAAGGATTAGCGGTGGAAGCCTAAAAGGTGGCCTTAATCAGTATTAGGCACGGTAATGACTAGAATAATTGACATAAATTAAAATTTGGTATTGATTCTAATCTAATTTTAATTTATAGTAGACTGCATACACAAGAACAACTAGAGGAGTTGGAATGAGTATGCAGGTTAGAGCAATGATTAAGTTGGGAACGGTGGCCGCGCTAACGGCGATTTCGTTAGCGGCGTGTGGCACGTCATCTAAGCAGTCACAGAATCAAACCTTAACGTGGATGGAGACATCGTCGCTACCAACCATGGATAATTCGTTGGCAACGGATGTCGTTTCTGGCGAGACCCTGAATAACACAGGTGAGGGCTTGTTGAAGTTTGGGAAGAATAGTAGTACCCATCCGGGGGTAGCCAAAAGCTACAGTAAGTCGAAGGATGGGAAGACCTATACATTTAATCTCCGGAAGTCCAAGTGGAGTAACGGGGATCAAGTAACGGCCAAAGACTTTGTCTATGGTTGGCAACGGACAGTGAATCCGAAGACCGGCTCGCAGTACGCTTATCTGTATGCTGATGTCAAGAATGCCAATGCCATTATGAAAGGGAAAAAGCCGGTTTCAACGCTAGGCATCAAGGCAGTTGGCAAGTACAAAGTGGTTGTAACGTTAACCCACGCGGTTAGTTATTTCCCAACTTTGGTTGCCCAAACAGCCTTCTTCCCACAAAATAAATCTGTTGTTGAAAAGTACGGCAAGAAGTATGCCACAAATGCTAAGGACAATGTCTATAACGGAGCTTTCAAGCTCACTTATTGGACAGGAACATCTGATAATTGGACGCTGACTAAGAATCCAAGTTATTGGAATGCCAAGTCTGTCAAATTAAAGCACGTTAAGTTTAGTGCGGTAAAGGATCCGCAGACGGCGTTGAGCCAGTACCAGAGTGGCAAGCTAGATGCCATTTACTTGAGTGGACAACAACCCAAGAACTACAAGAACAGTAAGGATTACCATGCTCGGAACGGATCACGAGTGGCTTATCTTGAATTGAATCAAAAGAAGGATTCAATGTTACGTAATAAAAAGGCGCGTCAGGCCTTATCATTGATTATTGACCGTAAGCAATTTGTCAATAAAGTTTTAGATAATGGTTCTAAGGTTGCTAATGGGATTGTTACAAGTGGACTGGCAATCCGTAATGGTAAGGACTTTGCGAGTGAAGCTAGCACGGCTAGCGCAACGGAGCACAATATTGCTAAGGCGAAGAAGCTATGGAAAGAAGCCCTAAAGGAAACGGGTCGTTCCAGCTACTCGTTGACCTTAATGGCTGACGATACTCCTGAAGGCAAGAGTACGACTGAATATGTTCAGAGCCAGTGGTCCAAGTTACCCAATTTCAAGGTGACTAATTCAAATCTACCTTACAAGACGCGATTAGCGCGATCCGCAGCAGGTCAATTTGATGCAGTTGTGACACTCTGGGGTGCGGACTTCCCAGATCCAATTACGGATCTATCGCTATTTACATCAGATAACTCATACAACAATGGTAAGTGGTCCAACAAGCAGTATGATCAGTTAATTAAGGCCGCGACCACCACTAACGCGAACAAACCGGCGGCCCGGTGGCAGAATCTAATCGATGCGCAGAAGATCCTATTAAACGATCAAGGGATTATTCCAGTCTACCAAGCAGGCAAACCTCAATTGATGAAATCTAAGGTTAAGGGCGTCGTTTACTTCCCGGTTAGTTCAAATTGGGACTTCAGTAAAGCTTACATTGCTAAGTAAATTGTGTTCGTTGATGGGTAACAAACGTGTGGGCACGTTCAACGAAGCGCTGATAAAAAGATTCGAGACAAGGCGTCTCGGATCTTTTTATTAATGACGATGTCTGTCTGAATAGAAAATGAGTGGATAAGGTGAATGTTCGCCATTTTTCTGTATATGGTATACAAAAAAAGCATGTTTATCCTCAGAAAAATGTGACATCGAATTTTAATTTTTCATTTTAATTCCTTGATATATAAGGATTATTGAAACTTTTTTAAATAAAATTAGCTTTTACCATTGATTTTAATTGTTTTCTAATATACAATTGGAAACATCAAATTTGAGGTTGTCAATTTATTTCACACACAACTAAGAGGGGTTGGAATTATAATGAAAATCAATTCGGCAGTTAAACTGGGAACAGTTGCAACTTTCGCCGCTGTGCTACTGGCAGCGTGTGGATCAAACAGCAGTTCTAGCACCGCCAGCAAGCAGACGTTAAACTGGATGGAAAGTTCAGCATTACCGTCGATGGATGCTTCCACCGCCACCGATGTCGTTTCCGGGGAAACCATTAACAACACTGGTGAAGGTCTCTTACGAATTGGCAAGAACAGTAAGACGTATCCTGGGGTTGCCAAGAGCTACAAGGTTTCCAAGGATGGGAAAACTTACACCTTCAATTTACGGAAGTCTAAGTGGAGTAACGGGGACCAAGTTACAGCTAAAGATTTCGTTTATGCCTGGCAACGGACAGTTAATCCCAAGACTGCTTCACAATACGCTTACATGTATGCGCCAGTGAAGAACGCTAATGCCATCATCAATAAGAAGAAGGCTGTTTCGACATTAGGGATTAAGGCAGAGGGCAACTATAAGGTGGTCGTCACCTTAACCAAGGCCACTAGTTACTTCCCTTCATTGGCTGCTAGTCCAATGTTCTTCCCACAAAACAAGTCAGTGGTTCAAAAGTACGGCAAGAAGTATGCCACTAATGCTCAAGATAACGTCTATAACGGACCATTTAAGTTAACGTACTGGACCGGGACGTCTGATAATTGGAGCATGAGCAAAAACTCTAGCTACTGGAACGCCAAGAATGTTAAACTAAAGAAGATTAACTTCAAGACGATGAAAGATCCGCAAACGGCTTTGAGTCAATACCAGAGCGGTAAGTTGGATGCGACTTACTTGAGTGGGCAACAACCTAAGAACTACAAAAACAGTAAGCAATATGTTGAACGGAAGAGCGCTTCAACCTTCTACATTGAATTGAACGAAAAGAAAGATTCAATGATGAAGAACAAGAAGGCTCGTCAAGCCTTATCATTGGCAGTTAACCGGAACCAATTTGTTAACAAGGTTTTACAAGATGGTTCAACCACTGCTAAAGGTCTAGTTTCAACTGGTTTAGCTTCTTACAAGGGTAAGGACTTCAACACGGATGCTGCGGTTCCATCAGCGACAAGCCAAGACTTAACGAAGGCTAAGAAGCTATGGAAGGAAGCCTTAAAGGAAACGGGCCGTTCAAGCTACTCATTAACCTTAATGGCTGATGATACACCAGCTGGTAAAAACATTACTGAATTCGTTCAAAGTCAATGGGCTAAGTTGCCTGGCTTGAAGGTGACAAACAGTAACTTACCATTTAAGACCCGGTTAGCTCGTTCTCAAAGTGGTGACTTCGATGCTGTGGTCTCTGCTTGGGGTGCTGACTTCCCAGATCCAATTTCCTTCTTGTCACTGTTCACTTCTGGTAATTCGTACAACAATGGTCGTTAGTCATCTAAGGCATACGATAAGTATATCGCAGCCGCAACTGGTAAGGATGCCAACAACACGGCCGCTCGTTGGAGTGACATGGTTAACGCACAAAAGACGATCCTGAATGACCAAGGAATTATCCCAATTTACCAACAAGGGAAAGCACAATTGGTTAAGTCAAACGTCAAGGGATTGACTTACTTCCCAACTGGCGCTAACTGGGACTTCAGTACAGCATATATTTCCAAGTAAGCTCATCACTTAAGTAATTGTTTTCGTCGGGTGACCGACTAAATAAGTCTTACCGGGGAGTAAGGATTAACGGGAGCTGGTCCTTACTTTTCGATGTTATTGCAGGCTTTTTATCATCTTGTTGTTTTCGTGGAGTTCTTGTTAAGTTTCGTAACTTAACGGTAACGAATAAGTCTACTGATTGAGAGGTAAACAAATGGCAAAGTACCTAGCAAAGCGGATCTTCTACCTGATCCTGACTTTATTCATTGTGATTACCGTGACGTTCTTCCTAATGAAGTTATTACCTGGGACGCCACTGACCAACCAAGCTAAGCTATCCAAGAGCCAAATTGCGTTGATTTATCAGCAATATGGTTTGGATAAGCCTGTATGGCAACAGTACCTGTTGTACATTGCTGGGGCGGTTAAAGGAAACTTTGGGACCTCGTTCCAGTTTAGTGATCAACCCGTTTCCTACTTGATTTCAAGTCGTATTGCACAATCCTTGCAGATTGGGCTGCAAGCCATCATCCTTGGCGTGCTCGTAGGTGTTATCATCGGTGCCTTTGGTGCGATGCGACAAAACTCTTGGGTTGATACGACCTCAACGATCGTTTCGATTCTGGGAATTTCAATCCCGTCTTTCGTTTTAGCGGTGTTACTTCAGTATTACTTAGGACTGAAGCTGGGCTGGTTCCCAATTGCTGAATGGGGTGGTTTTAGTTATACGGTGCTACCAACCTTAGCGCTGGCCGCAACACCATTAGCCGAGTCCGCTCGGTTTGTGCGAACCGAAATGGTCGATGTGCTGAGTTCGGATTATATTGAGCTAGCTAAGGCCAAGGGATTAAGTCGTACGGGGGTTATTTACCACCATGCGCTGCGGAACAGTTTGATTCCGTTGATTACGATTGTGGGTCCATTAGCCGTGAACATTATGACTGGGTCGATGGTGGTGGAAAACATCTTCTCCATTCCTGGTATTGGGGAACAATTTGTTAAGTCCGTCTTGACCAATGATTACCCAACGATTATGGGCTTGACCATCGTGTACTCATTCATGTTGTGTGTGGTTCTGTTGTTCACTGACATCTTATACGGTGTTGTTGATCCACGGATTCGGCTCACAGGAAAGGCTAACTAGGAGGTAAATAAATGGCAGATACAGTAAAACTCCCTGAAGATAGCTTTAAGCCGATGACGGCCGATGACCGGGCATCGCTTGACAGTGAAAAGATTGCCGCGCCATCCTTAACGTTTACCCAAGATGCTTGGCGGCGGTTAAAGAAAAATAAAGGGGCTTGGGTGTCCCTGATTATCTTGGCGATTATTTTCATCATGGCCTTTGGTTCACTCTTCGTGTCACCTCATGATCCCAATGCGGTGCACCCATCGTATGCGAACTTACCGTCAAAGATTCCCGGTGTGGGGATTAACGGATTCAATGGAACGCTGGTTCAAGCGGGCCAACGAATTGATGCTTATCAACAAGCCGGGGCTTCTGGTAAGGCCTACATCATGGGAACTGACTATTTAGGTCGGGACTTGTTCTCACGGGTCCTTTACGGAACACGGATCTCCTTGATTATTGCTTTGGTTGCCACGCTATTTGATTTAACGATCGGGGTAACTTATGGGATGTTCTCGGGGTGGAAAGGTGGCCGTATTGATACCTTCATGCAACGGGTCATCGAAATTATCCTGTCAATTCCAAACTTGGTTGTGATCGTGCTGTTGATTTTGATTCTGAAACCCGGGATGACCTCAATTATTATTGCGATTGCGTTAACCTCATGGACCAATATGGCCCGGCTGGTTCGAGCGCAGACGTTGGAATTAAAGGAGCAAGAATTTATTCTAGCTGCGAAAACACTGGGTGAGAGTCCGTTGAAGATTGCCTTCAAGCATTTGTTACCTAACTTATCCAGTGTCATTATCATCAATACGATGTTCACAATTCCCAACGCCATCTTCTTTGAAGCAACCTTGTCCTATATTGGGATCGGGATTTCTTCACCACAAGCTTCTTTGGGGACATTGCTAAATGATGGGCAAAAGAACTTCCAGTTCCTGCCATACCAGATGTGGTGGCCAGCACTGGTCCTATGTATCATCATGTTAGCCTTTAACCTTTTGGGTGATGGCTTGCGGGATGCCTTTGATCCGCGGACGAAAGAGTAGGTGACCGGACAGTATGGAAAATGAAAATAATGTGTTAGAAGTACGCAATCTCCAAGTTAACTTCAAAACCTATGCTGGTGACGTGAAGGCCATCAGAAACGTTAGCTTTGATTTGCGAAAAGGCGAAACCTTGGCAATTGTTGGGGAATCTGGTTCCGGTAAGTCCGTTACGACGCGGACCATCATGGGCCTAAATGCCCGCAACGCCGATATTGCCAGTGGTTCGATTATGTACAAGGGCGAGGATCTTCTAAAGAAGAGCGATAAAGATATGGAAGCCATTCGGGGCCAAGATATCGCTGAAATCTTCCAAGACCCAATGACCTCCCTTGACCCAACGATGAAGATTGGTCGGCAAATTGCTGAACCCCTCATGGTGCACAAGGGGATGAAGAAAGACAAGGCTTGGGCGCAAGCTTTGGAAATGATGAAATTAGTCGGGATTACCGACGCTGAAAATCGGATTAACGACTACCCTCACCAATTTTCTGGTGGGATGCGGCAACGGATTGTGATTGCGATTGCGCTGATTAACTATCCAGACGTTTTAATTGCTGATGAACCAACCACGGCGTTGGACGTGACCATTCAAGCCCAAATTCTGAATTTGATGAAGGAATTGCAAGATAAGATTTCAACCTCAATTATCTTTATCACCCATGATTTGGGTGTGGTGGCTGGTATGGCTGATCGAGTTGCCGTGATGTACGCGGGTAAAATCGTTGAATACGGCACGGTTGATGAAATCTTCTATAATCCAAAGCACCCTTATACGTGGGGGTTGCTTAGCTCAATGCCAACCTTGGATACCGGTGGTGATGAATTACCATCGATTCCCGGTACGCCACCAGATTTATTGGATCCACCAACTGGGGACGCCTTTGCTGCCCGGAATGCCTATGCACTAAAGATTGATACGCAACAGGAACCACCGTTCTTTAAGGTTTCTGATACGCATTATGCAGCAACCTGGCTGCTGCATCCGGATGCCCCTAAGGTTACGCCACCAGCACAAATCGTGGCGCGGCAACAGCAATATGCTGAAATGAATCAGGAACTGTTAGCCAAGCAACGGACTGCCGGTCCAGTTGAAGAAGAGGAGGAACAGCAATAATGGATTACGAAAATGCCGAAAAAATCCTCGAGGTTAAACACCTCAAACAATACTTCAATGTGGGTAAGGCTGATGAAGTTCGGGCCGTGGATGATATTTCCTTTGACATCTATAAAGGTGAAACCTTTGGCTTAGTTGGTGAATCCGGTTCAGGGAAAACAACGACCGGGCGGGCCATTATTCACTTGTATGAGCCCACCTCTGGAGAAATCTTGTTTGACGGTAAGAACGTGGATAGTTTTACCAGTAAAGCTGATCAACGTGAATTTCGTCAGGATATGCAGATGATTTTCCAAGACCCTTACGCGTCACTGAATCCACGGATGAAGGTTAAAGACATCGTGGCTGAAGGGATTGACATCAATCATTTGGCGAAAGACGATGCTGAGCGGACGAAAAAAGTCGAAGACCTATTAGAGACCGTGGGGTTGAACAAGGACCATTCTAGCCGTTATCCGCACGAATTCTCTGGTGGTCAGCGGCAACGGATCGGGATTGCCCGAGCATTAGCCGTGGACCCTAAGTTTGTCATTGCTGATGAGCCAATTTCTGCGTTGGATGTGTCAATTCAAGCCCAAGTGGTTAACTTGATGAAGAAGCTCCAACGTGAACAGGGCTTAACGTACCTGTTCATTGCCCATGACTTGTCGATGGTGAAGTACATCTCCGATCGAATTGGGGTCATGCATTACGGGCGGATGTTAGAGATCTCTGATTCTGATGAAATCTATGCCCACCCGTTACATGATTACACGAAGAGTTTATTATCGGCCGTGCCGGTTCCTGATCCTGAGTTTGAACGTACCCGGCAAGAGATTGCCTATGATGGTAGCGGCGAAAATGATGGTAAAGAACGTCATTTGGTTGAAATTTCACCGCGTCACTGGGTACGAGCAGCTGATGATGAAATTGATATGTACACGCAGCGAGCTCATGAGGCGTCATTGATTAAGAAGTAAACCAAAAACAGTCATCGTCCGATTGGGCAATGACTGTTTTTATTTGCTCACAACCAACCGTCAAGAATTAGGCGGTTAGTGGCGGCTAGAATTAAATTTTACCATCAGTGTTGTTATAGTAGTCAACGTGGTAATGACCATCATTGACTGATAGCTTGGTGATACTGCCATTATCGACGGGTACGGAAACATCAATGTCCGAGTATTTTGAAACAATACTACGAATCGTTGTGCTGTGAGTGGCAATCAATAAACGATCACCATCGTTCGCTGCTGCAATGGCGTGATCTAAGCCAGGCTGTACCCGATCCCAGAAACGCGCATTGTCTTCAGCGTCACCGAAGGGATCTTGAGCGTGGAACATGTCCTTAGTTTTTTCGATGGTGAGGTTGGCAATCATGGCATCAAAGGAATCTAACCCTAGTGGTGTTCCCAAGGTGTGCCACGTGAGACCTGTATCTAGGCCTTCAAAGTAACCAAAGTTTTCTTCACGGAAGGCAGGTTCCGTCGTCAGTGTGACGGGCTGCGCATTAGCGGCTAGAATCCGCTTAGCCGTATTCTGTGCCCGGGTGGTGTCACTCGCATAGGCGGCCGCAAATGTCACTTGTGCCAGTCGTTGACCGGCGCGCTTGGCATCTGCGATTCCCTTGTCCGTCAGTGGTGAGTCGGACCATCCTTGAATCCGGTGGTACTTGTTTAAATAGGTTTGGCCGTGCCGCACCAAATAAAGTTCAACTGCCATCTCTTACTCTCTCCTTTAGCATTGACTGCTATTAGTTTAACAGTTCTAATTGAGAATGCCTAGTTCGCGCCGAATTTCACGAGCGGTGTCGGGACTGCTGGTAAAGATCAACCGGTCGTTAAATTTTAAGAGTGTCGTACCTGTGGGCCGAATGAACTGACCATCACGGAAAACCTGACTGATGGTAATATCGCCCACGAAGGGGAGACTACGAATTTCTTGGTCTGTGTATCGCCGGTTTTTGAGGGCAACTTCATAGACGGCAGTCGTTGATGAGGTGAGTAGACGTAGCGTCGTGGGCGCCTCAATTAGGCTGCGGAGCATAGCAATATTGACGTTAGGCGTGTCGTAGACCTCAATACCAAGACTGGTGAGCTCGTCTTCTCGTTCGTCTAATACGTTGCGGTCTTCGAACCGGACGATTACCCGGCTAACCCCGTATGCTTTAGCAGCCTTAGCGAGTTCATAGTTTTTAGTCGCGTTAAAATGACCGAGAACCACGGTATCCGCATCGAACACGCCTTGTTCCCGCACGTAAGTCGTTTCTAAAGTGTCCAGTAAGTGAACATTAACTTCTGAATTGTATGTTTTATAGTTATCGGCCTTGTCGGTATACATTGAAATGTCATACCAGCCAGCTAATTGTTGGGCAACGGGAACGGTCAGCAGATTAGTCCCAATAAAATGCACGGTGGTCTTCTTAAGGTCCTCGGCTTCGGCCGAGTAGCTCGTGTTAAACAACAAGGGCCCCAAGACACACGTTAGAATGGCCGCTAATAGGAAGGCGCCGGATTGTTGGGACGTAACCACCTTCATGGTTTTCGCAACTTGTAGGACGGCTAAGACCATCGTAATGGTGGCTGCGGAGATAGCAGTACCAGCAAAGGCGTTACCCCGTTTGAAACGGAGACGTAAGATACCATAAATAATGGCTTTAGAGAATAAGTAAGCGGCAAAAAAGGCGGGGATTAGCAATAGGGTTGCTGGATCGGCTAATAGCGTGCGCAAATTGAGATTGATGCCACTCATCATAAAGAAAATGGGGATGAAGAAGCCATACCCGATGGCATCAAGACGAACGCGAGTGTCTTCATGTGGTTGAAGAAGTTTCATAACGATACCGGCCACAAAGGCGCCCAGAATACCTTCTGCTCCAACCGATTCCGCCACAATCACGAGACTAAAGATTAAGAAGAAGGCCAAGCGAATATCCAGCTGGGTCGTGGACTTATTAATCCGTTCGTAGAAATTAAAGAAGGGCTTAAATCGTAAGAAGAGTAGAGCTGCGGCAAAGAAAACTAGTAGTAACAGCCATAAGGACTGACTGTTGTTGCCAAAGACTGAGGCATATAGTGTGAGCGCAAAGAGTGGGACAATTTCGCCGAGCGCAGCAATCAATAGAATAGTTTGACCAAATGGTTTGCTAAGCAATTCCTTTTCTTTTAGTGTTGCGATGACAATCCCTAAGGAAATGGTCATGAAGATAATGGCTGCTAGCCATGGGTCCTTGAATAGACCGGTCCACTGACATAAAAATCCCAAGAAGAGTGAGCTGACAACTACACCAACGTAGGCACTAATGGCTAAGAAGACGGGTGAATAGCGGGGCGCGCTGCCGGCAACTTTAGCGGCTAGTGGCGTCTGTGGCTGTTTGCGTCGATTGAACAGACTGAAATCAATTTCCATCCCGCTAAGAAATAGCAGGAAAATGACCCCAGTATTGGACAACAGTGTCAACGTACTATTAGATTGTACGAGATTGAAGACACTTGGGCCGAGCAAGATACCCACGAGAATTTCCACGACGGCAGTTGGTAAGGCAGTTAACCGAAACCAAGCCATAGTGAGCGGGGTAATCAGTGCAGCGGCTAAAATGATTAATAAGGAAAGTTGATCCATAAAATCACCCCCAGAAGTTATGGTACACAACTTTCATTATAGCAAAACTGGTCTGATTAGGGGTTGTTCGCCCTCTGGTCGTGGTAAATGGGCTGGAACGTACCGGACACGACTTTAAGCCAATTATGGTCACTACTGCAGAAAAGTTGGATAGTGTTAGTTTGAAGGTGCCCAGTTTAGCAGAAAACTATCGGTCAAGACTGATGGTTAGACGAGTAGGAATGTGAAAAACTAACGGATTCAGTAGCGGTCAGTTTGCTTTATTTATACCCGGAAGACGTGTAGAATAGTTAGGCGAATTATTAGTTTATTTTAACAATCCAGTTCACTGAGGAGGGATCGGCTTGCCAGATTCAATTAAAGCTTACGAGCAAAAACATTTGGATGACGTGGTCGCCAAGGTTAAGGTGGCAGAAGAAGACGCCAAGCAACGAATTGATGTTGCGGAAAATGATGAAGCCGGTATCCGCAAAAATTTTGTTAATGACTTACGGATTAAAACGGATAGTTATGAGGGCTTGTTGGAAACGGCACTGTCTGTGCGGCAACAGCAGCAAATGTTGGCAGAACGTCAGAACAGTTGGCAACATGCCACAACTGAGTTGAGCACGTTACAGCGGCTTGAGAAAAAGGCCTATTTTGCCCGAATCGATTTTCAAGAAGGGCCGACCGCTAAGACTGAGTCAATTTATATTGGATTAGGCTCGTTTTCGGACACGCCGGATCATTTTTTGATTTATGATTGGCGGGCTCCAATTTCCAGTATCTATTACGATGGTGAACTGGGCGATGTCAGCTATCAAACGCCGGATGGGGAACAGACCGTCAACGTTCAGTTAAAACGACAATTTCAGATTGAAGATGGAACGATTGTCACACTCTACGACACTGATCAAACGGTGACGGATCAGATGCTGTTATCGGCGCTGAGTGAACACTCAGATACCAAGATGAAGAGCATTGTGACGACCATTCAAAAGGAACAAAACCAAATTATCCGGGATACCAAATCAGATCTGTTGTTCGTCCAAGGGGCGGCTGGGTCCGGGAAAACGGCCGCCATTTTACAACGCGTGGCGTTCCTGTTGTATCGGTACCGAGGCCATTTGAATGCAGGACAAGTCATGTTGTTCTCGCCAAACCAGCTCTTTAATGATTACATTGATCAGGTGTTGCCAGAATTAGGGGAACATAACATGGTGCAGATGACCTATTACCAATATGCTGGTCGACGTCTGCCAAAGATTGATGTGGAGACTTTGGCCCAACGATTTGATGAAAGTAATACGCCCGCCCAAAAGAAGATTAATCAGCTAAAGGGGAGCCTGGCCTTTTTCGATGCTGTGACGGGGTATGCCGATCATCTGGAAAGTGCCGACATGGTCTTTAGAAACATCAAGTTTAAGGGTCAAGTGTTCATTGATAAAGAAAAAATCCAAGATATTTATTACAGTTTCAATCGTAATTATCATTTAGGGAATCGACTGCAAGCGACTAAGGAAGCCTTGATTCGCATTTTGAATCGCCGGATTTCTAGTGAAATGAAGACAAAGTGGGTTGAAGAAACCATTCAGGATTTGAGCAAACAGGAGCTAGATTCGCTGTATGGCGATGAGCCACGAGAGTTCGAATCCTCTGAAAAGGAAATGCAGTTCTTATCACGTAAAGTGGTGATGAAGGCCTTTGAACCAATTCGTAAGGCGATTGTGCGGGCGCGTTTCTTGAGTATCAATAACCAGTATGTCCACATGCTGCGGGATATACCCAATCGTTTGGAACTACGTGATTATGGTATCTCGATGGCTGATTGGCAGGCCAGCGTGGAAGAGTCTATTACTAAGTTGAAGGATCATCGTATGCAGCTGGTTGATACCACACCGTACCTGTACTTGTATGACAAAATGACGGGTAAAGACGGTGAGAGAGACATGCGGTACGTCTTCATTGATGAAATTCAAGATTATAATGCCTTCCAGTTAGCCTTTTTGAAGTTTAGCTTTCCACGAGCGCGGTTCACAATGCTGGGGGACTTAAACCAAGCGATTTTCACCAAAGAAAACAGTCGGACATTGTTACAAGAGCTGAGTACGATGTTCGATCCCGATAAGACCCGGGTTGTTCAATTGACGCAGTCGTATCGGTCGACGCAGCAGGTCACGGACTTTACCAAGCATATCCTCAAAAATGGGGAGGCGGTCACAGCATTTGCCCGTGAAGGGGAATTGCCAACAGTGACGGTAGCTAATGATGAAGCCGGTGCGCTAAAGAAAGTGATTGCGCAGGTCCAGAAAAATGAAGCGGATCAAGAAACGACGGCGATCATTGGAAAAGACTTAGCTGATTGCCGAGCTTTAACCGATCAACTCAAAGCAGCGGGTGCTAGTGTGACTTTGATTCAGTCAGAAAATCAGCGGCTAGCGCCGGGGACCATTGTGGTACCGTCTTTCTTGGCAAAGGGCCTAGAGTTTGATGCCATAATTGTTTGGCAGGCTTCAGCTAGTCGTTATGCGGCTGAAGATGAACGGCAGTTGCTTTACACGATTTGCTCACGAGCGATGCACCGTCTAAGCTTAGTGGCGGTGGGGGAAGTCTCACCCTTATTAAGTGACGTGCCAGCCGAAGAATATACAGTGATTTAAGTGATTAAGACTAGGGTAATCAGAACGGTTTGTGTTCTGGCTACCCTAGTTTTTTATTAAAGCAACATTTTTCGAGGCTGCCTGCCTTTGGGTCGCAACGAATGTGTTGTGACGTGGTCATACGGTCGGCTACTGCCCGCCCTCTGGTCGCAGCAAATGGACTGGAACGTACCGGACACGACTTTAAGCCAAGCAAGGCACTTGTCTTAAAGCTCGGTCTTATCCTAAGAGCACCAAGGACGCGCCCTAAGGCTAACGACGGTACTGAGCCCATTTGCCGCTTCCCGCCGGGCTAGTGTAGCGTGATACGGCAACATTAGTTAAACCCTAAGTCCGATTAGAACAAGTCTGACTTGCCGGTTTGGCGGCATTGATCTAATTATTTATGAACGATAGTATTGTGGTACTGGCAACTATTCGCGGCTGCTATTATTCTTAGCCATTCTGAGTCTGGAAGGCGACAGGGCAAGAACTTACAGCGACTTACATGGGACACGCGCCTGGAAGGCAGGGTAGTAGCATACATGTCTGGCAGCGGGATAAAGCCAGGACATGGCTGTTGGATTTTCACCGAGAATATTGTCAGCCTGACCAAGTTCTGCGGTATAATAGGCAGTAATTATTTTGTAGAAGTTGAGGTGTCTCGATTGCGTGATCCCATTAATTACAACGCGTTTACCCGTGAGCAGTGGCAACAATTCTCGGCGGACGCTACCTTGCCACTAACGCAAGAAAGCTTGCGGCAGATTAAGGCGTTTAACGACCGCATTTCGCTGCAAGATGTGCAGGATATTTATATTCCGCTAGTGCACTTGTTACACTTGGAATTTGATCATTATCGGCAGTTACAACGCGATAAAGCAACCTTTTTAAAGCAACCACAACAGCGAGTTCCATTTATTATTGGAATTGCCGGTAGCGTGGCGGTGGGCAAGAGTACGGCTGCACGGTTATTGGAAGTGTTGCTTAATCACTATTTTACGGATCAACGGATTCAGCTTATTACGACCGATGGCTTTTTATATAGCAATGAGGAACTTAAAAAACGTAATTTAATGGCACGTAAAGGGTTTCCAGAAAGCTATGATATGACGGCACTGATTCAATTTCTCAATGACGTTAAGGCGGGAAAGGAACTGATTAAGGCCCCAGTCTATTCGCACAAAGTGTATGACATCGTTCCCGATCAGTTTGACTACATCATGCATCCAGATGTGCTGATCGTTGAAGGCATCAATACCTTACAGTTGCCGACTAACGAGCAAATTTATGTCAGTGATTTCACCGATTTTTCAATTTACGTAGATGCCGACCCAACGCTGATTGAAAGTTGGTTCTTGGAACGGTTTGAATTGCTACTAGCGACGGCTTTTCAGGACCCGACCAATTACTATTACCCTTACGCGATTGGCGATCATGATGAGGCCATTGCTAAGAGTAAACGGGTGTGGCGTGATATTGATTTAAAAAACCTGGAAGAGTATATTTTACCAACTCGCAACCGGGCCGATATGATTATTCATAAAACATTCGGCCACCGGATTGATCGATTGCTGTTACGGAAATATTAGGGGGGCGATGGGAGTGCTACGTGATGCGACCATTGTTGATGCGGATGCGGTGAGCATGTTGGTCTTACACGAGCTGGAGCGCCGCCAGTTACGCCGATTGCGGCGCCTTAGTAAAGAGCAATTATCGCAGCTATTGTTTGTCGGGTATCACCAGTCAGCGTTTCGATATGGTTTTCCACAAGCGCGCGTTTATCAAAATCAGGGCGTGGCCGTCGGGGTAGCTTACGGGTACCCAGCAGCCGTTGAAATGACATTGGATAATGAGTGGACGACCCTGTTTGAACGCTTGCAGGTGGCACCACCGCAGCAGTCAGTGGTCTCACCGCGCGCGTTGTCTGATGAGTGGTACTTGGACTTGCTCACGGTACGTAACCGTTCGCAACACAAGACTTATCAACAAAAGTGGTTTGATGAGTGGTTATTTGGGGATGCCATTCATCAGGCCCGTTTGAGTGGTCAGGCCTTCTTGGGATTAGATGTGCGGCCTGGGAGTCGTTTGGCCCAGCTAGCGGCCATGTTTGGGTGTGTGACCACCGAACGCCGGCGCTTGGATCGGCAACCATACCTTCATCTGCGTTACCGGATAAACTAATTCGTGATAGATTGAACGTTGTTTTAGATTGACCCGCGTTTCAGAAATCGGTATGATATAAGCAATGTTGAAAAAGAAGAAAGGGTGAATGGCTTGGCAAACGTTGATATGTCTAAATTCGACAAGATCATCGTCTTAGACTTTGGGAGTCAATACAACCAATTGATCACCCGCCGGATTCGCGACCTCGGAGTTTACTCCGAATTAAAGGCCCATACGATGACTGCGGCTGAGATTAAGGCTTGGGGCCCCAAGGGAATTATCTTCTCTGGTGGACCAAATAGTGTCTACGACAGTAGTGCGTTTAATGTGGACCCAGAGATTTTTAACCTCGGTATTCCAATTTTAGGAATTTGTTACGGGATGCAACTGATGGCCCACAGTTTGACGGGTGGTAAGGTTGAATCCGCTGATAACCGAGAATACGGTCGGGCCGATATTACGGTTCTGAGCGACGACGCAAAGCTATTCCACGACACCCCTAAGGAACAAACGGTGTGGATGAGCCATGGGGACTTAGTCACTCAAGTGCCTGATGGTTTTGAACGGGTAGCAACCAGTGAAAACTGTCCAATTTCAGCGATGCAGGATACGACCCGTAATTTTTATGGGATCCAATTCCATGCTGAAGTCCGGAACACGGAATACGGTAACGATATCTTAAAGCACTTTGCTTTTGATGTCTGCCAAGCACAGGCCAACTGGTCAATGGATGATTTCATTGATTTACAAATTGCTCAAATTCGGGAAACCGTTGGCGACAAGAAGGTCCTGTTGGGTCTGTCTGGTGGGGTTGATTCATCCGTTGTGGGCGTGTTGTTGCATAAAGCAATCGGCTCACAATTGACCAGTATCTTCGTCGATCACGGCCTATTACGTAAGGGTGAAGCCAAGCAAGTGATGGACAGTCTAGAAGGTAAATTTGGGTTGAACATCGTGCAGGTCAACGCGCAAGATCGCTTCTTGAGTAAGTTGGCAGGCGTTACGGAACCCGAAAAGAAACGTAAGATTATTGGAAATGAGTTTATTCAAGTCTTCAATGATGAGGCCCAAAAGCTGGATGGTATCGACTTCTTAGCCCAAGGAACGCTGTACACTGACGTGATTGAAAGTGGGACGGATACGGCCCAAACAATCAAGTCACACCATAACGTTGGTGGCTTGCCGGAAGATATGCATTTCCAATTGATTGAACCCTTACGTTCGCTGTTCAAGGATGAAGCCCGTGAATTGGGTGAAAAGCTGGGAATGCCAAGCGAGTTAGTGTGGCGGCAACCATTCCCTGGTCCTGGTTTAGGGATTCGGGTGTTGGGTGAAATCACACCAGAAAAGCTCCAAATTGTCCGCGATAGCGATTTGATTCTCCGTGAGGAGATCAAGAAGGCCGGGCTCGACCGAGACATTTGGCAATACTTTACGGTGCTGCCTAACATCAAGAGTGTCGGGGTAATGGGCGATGGCCGGACGTATGATTACGCCGTGGGTATTCGTGCTGTCACTTCGATTGATGGTATGACGGCTGACTTCGCGCATATTCCATGGGATGTCTTGCAAGATATTTCCGTGCGGATTGTTAATGAAGTGGAACATGTTAACCGCATCTTATATGATGTGACGAGTAAGCCGCCTTCGACTATTGAGTGGGAATAGCCCCTCAAATCGGTGTGTCGAGTTAACAACATTACTGATTTAGGTATTGAAAAATGCCCAATAGTTAGTGTGCTTCTCAGACAAATTCCCACCAGTTTTATAGATATAAACGACAAGTCTACTGTTATCGTGACAGTAGGCTTGTCGTTTTTATTTAGAAATAAATATCAAACGTTCATGCAAAACTTGGTTGGCGCGGCGGAGGGGGGAAGTGTGGTTTTATGGTCTGGAAAATATTATGAACACAAAATAGGAAAAGAGCTTAGAATCAGACTCATAGATTTTGTGATTTTGGTTCTAAGTTTTTTGTTACTTTAGATTTCATCAATAAAATTCGATGAAATAATTTAATGGATTGATTCAGATAGCCGATTTATTATTCTTGAATAAAGTTATTGGTATGGCTAACACTAACCGCTTTCACATGCTTTTCAACAAGTTATTTGTGATGCTAAGTTTTTTCAAACAATCTAGTGCAGTGTTTATAGGGGTTAAGGACATCTTGACATTTATGTGCGACATGGTACGATAAAGTAAATGTTATCCATATTACTAATTGTGGATAATAAATATAAAACAATAAAATTACATAAACCGCTAAAACTAGGTATGCAAATAACCTGCGGCACATAATATATAAACATCAAATGTAGTTTATACGAGTATACTTTATAAGGAGGATATTATCATGAAACGTGCAACTATTGGTGAAAACAAGGAACATTATAAGAGCTATAAAGCAGGAAAACACTGGCTTTATGCTAGTATTACGCTTCTAGCTTTAGGACTTGGGACCGCTACTGTTGAGACGACGGTTCATGCCGACGTAACGCCTGCCGCTGATTCGTCATCGTTAGTACAAAAGCAGTCCAGTGCTGACACATCCTCTTCTGTTCAAAGCTCAGCTACTGGATCTACTAGCTCAGCCAACACTTCACAAACACCCCAAACATCGGATAAACAAGCACCTGTAACCGCTACTTCTAAGGCGCAAGTGACTTCGACGACCACTGAGACGCCAGCTAATGATGGGCAAGACGCAACTGATAATCCAGTACATAGCGATCAATCGGTTGGTCAGCCAGAAACGACTACTCAGAACAATAATCGCTTAGCTAACAAGCAAAGTGCGGTTGTCGATGATGCAGATGCGAACGATACGACTAACGATGTCAGCAATGCGGTAAATCACTCGGTCCCAATTACAACTGATGGAGACAAGATAGCTGTTGCCGAATCCGCTAGTGTGCTTGATCCTAACAATGCGCAGGTCTGGATGCCAGATGCTAACTTGCGGGCATATATTGAGGATTGTATTCAGAAAACGTATTCCTGGACTACGGTTAATGATGCGAACCTGTATCAGTATTTGAATGACAATTACAAGATACAAATGATACAGCCTGTTTCAACAAATGATGTGGGAATGATTACCAGTTTGAAAGGGTTGGAACGGGTTACCAACCTTATCCATTTTCAAATGGACATGCGCTATTTTGACCCATCTGCCATGATTGACCTCAGTTTTGCGCCTAATCTAACTAGTTTTGAACTTAGCAATCTTACCGGCGTTCCAGTAAACTGGGGAATGACGGCTAACGATTTGGTTCAGAAGTATCTCCATGCTAACTCTAAGTTAGAGTTTTTCCGGGCTGATCAACAAAATCTTACCGGAGGAATTCCTGATTTTAGTAATAATCCGGAAATAGAGAATATTTATATGATTGAAAATCAGTTAACCGGGACGATTCCAAGTTTGCGTTACCTAACAAATTTGGAAAGTATTAACGTTTCACAAAATCAGTTAACCGGGAATATTGAGAATTTGAATCAACCCGGACTGAGATATGTTTCTGTACAGTATAACCAACTGAGTGGGCCGATTGCTGAATTTGGTGATTCACTGGTCGAAGCTAATTTAAATAACAATCAGTTTACCGGTCAACTGCCTGACTTAAAAAACATTGAGTGGTTATGGCTGCAGAATAATCAGTTCAGTGGTGATTTGCCTAATACCCAAAAATTGAAAAATCTTTTGTATTTTTACAATAATTTTACTTCGGGAATCTTATCCAATAATAGTGATACCTATCAAGGCTATAATGGCTGGAAACAAAGTATTCAGGGCAATGACGTCATTTTAACGGATGACAATATGACGTTTGAACCAAGTGCCGTTATTAATGGGTTGCAGGACTTAACGACTGGGGAAAATCAGCCGACCAAATTTGACATGGAAAATTTCAAGTTTGATAATTTAACCAGTTCGGTCATGCGGATAACGAATGTAAATGGTAAAAACGTCGCAGAAGATGCGGCCAATACGTTTAAAATTACGCAAGATGCTAATGGTGTTTACCAATTTACCGGTAATAAAGATGTCAAGAGTGGGACCTATTTAATTTACCTCCTCGCGCAAAATGCAACTTATTCCGCTTACGTTTACATTAACGTTGATAATCAAATGACCAAGACTGCTCCTACCGAGCCAGTTGACCCGGGCACACCCGTTGATCCAGGAACACCAAGCAATCCAGATACGCCCGTAGTTCCTGAAACGCCTACTACCCCTAACCCAATTGTTAATGGCGGTGACGGTGACGCGATTGTTCCTAATAAGAACGAGGCCGACAAAGTAACTAAGTCAGTCAAGCAGTTGGCGGTTCATCAAAATGGTCAAGCGGCCAAGGGGCAAAAGAGTGCGCAAAAGAATACGACAGTCGCTTTAAATACCAAGGCTGAGGGTCAAAAGGTCGCGCAGACGGCCGCAAAATCCCCAGTGACGAAGGCCGACAAAAAGATGACAACTAGCGAAAAAATGGCGACCGAAACGTTACCACAGACCAATGAAAAATCTACGATGAGTTCATTCGTTGCCGGAGTTCTCGTTCTACTGACAACTTTGGGCTTTGCGGATGCTAGAAGACGGCATTAATCTCATCACTTGGGACTAGGCTAATAAATCATTTGAAAAAGCTGACAGCGAAGTTGTAAGTTGTCAGCTTTTTTGTGGTTTGGGATTTTAACCAATTGCGCAAATGCCAACAGTTGAGCTATCCCGATGAATCCTGAACGCAACTGTTGTATGATAAACAATGTAATCGCTATCATTTTTTTGAAAGGAATCGATGCTATGTCAATCCATGTCAATGAAGCTAATCTTACGTTTCATCTACAAACCGATCACACGAGTTATATTTTTCAAATTATGAAAAATGGCGAGGCCGGTCAGATTTATTATGGACCAAGAATCCACGTGCAACCGACCTATCAAAATCTCATGTCACAGGAATGGCGTGATGCGACACCGTCATTGAACGAAGAAAACCCGAATTTTCAGCCAGCCACGATCAAGGCCGAGTATGCGAGCCTGGGCAAGGGCGATTTCCGGCAACCGGCTTTTCAAGTGACCCAAGCAAATGGGAGTCGGATTACCGAGTTGACTTATGATCATTACCAACTACTAACAGGGAAACAGCGATTAGCCAACTTGCCATCAACGTTTGATGATACCGATGACGATGCCCAAACATTAGTCGTGTCCTTTAACGATCGGATTACCGGGTTGGCACTTGACCTTAATTATAGTATTTTTCCACACCAAGATGTCATTGTAAAAAGTACGAAGTTTACCAATCCAAGTTCCGAAAAATTAGTTCTGAATCGGGCGCTCAGTTCTCAATTAGATTTACCGGATGCCAATTATGACCTGATCCAATTCTCTGGTACGTGGGCGCGTGAACGGCATCTGTATCGTCAGCCATTACGACCGGGAATGCAGAGTATTAGTAGCCTACGGATGGCCTCAAGTCACCAACAAAACCCCTTCATGATGTTGGCCCGACCACAGACGACCGACGAGCAAGGGGCGGTCTTTGGCTTCAATTTAGTTTATTCCGGTAATTTTTTGGATGCCATTGAAGTTGACCAATACAGTACCAGCCGGATTCTGACCGGAATCAATCCAGACGAATTTGGTTGGAATCTGGCCCCGCAAGCGACATTTCAGACTCCCGAGGCAATTTTGAGTTATACCTCAGCCGGAATGAACCAACTGTCACAGCAGATGGCTAGTTTTTATCAGCAGCATTTGGTTAATCCGCGATTTGCTCATGAGGAACGGCCGGTGCTGATTAATAATTGGGAGGCCACCTACTTTGACTTTAACGAAGCGAAGTTGATGACGATTGTTAACCAAGCTAAGCGACTGGGAATTGAGATGTTTGTGCTGGATGATGGCTGGTTTGGCCACCGGGATGACGACACCACCTCCTTAGGGGACTGGTTTGTCGATCAGAGGAAGTTTCCGGATGGCATCGAACACTTCAGTCAAGCAGTTCATCAGCAAGGGATGAAGTTTGGTTTGTGGTTTGAACCGGAAATGGTTTCTGTTGATAGTGACCTTTACCAACAGCATCCCGACTGGTTGATTCATGCACCCAAATCGACGCCAACGCCTGGTCGCCACCAGTTCGTTTTGGATATGGCGCGGCCAGAAGTGGTCGATTACCTATTTAAGCTGATGAGTCAGATGATTGAATCGGCGAACTTGGACTACATCAAGTGGGATATGAACCGCTATGCGACGGAAATGTTTAGTTCAAGGTTAACTAATGACCAGCAATTAGAACTGCCGCATCGATATATTCTAGGCGTTTATCAGTTGTATGCTCGACTAACGCAGGCCTATCCGAATGTTTTGTTTGAATCCTGTGCGTCCGGTGGGGGCCGGTTCGATCTGGGGATGATGTATTATGCGCCGCAAGCGTGGACGAGTGATGATACTGATGCGGCAGAACGCCTGCTGATTCAATTCGGGACGTCCTATGGGTATCCACAAGCCATGATGGGAGCCCACGTCTCTGCGGTTCCAAATGACCAGATGGGGCGGATCACGTCGCTAAAGACCAGAGGGGCCGTAGCGTTCTTCGGTGATTTGGGGTATGAACTCGATATTACCAAGATGGCGCCAACGGAATTGGACCAAGTCAAAAAACAAGTGGCCTTTTATAAACGTTATCGCCAGCTTTTCCAATTTGGAAAGTTTTACCGAATCGACAGTCCCTTTGTGGGGGACGGCAATGTCACTAGTTGGCAGGTTGTGAGTGACGACCAGAAACAAGCGATTGCCGCCCGGTACCAACTGTTGAATCATCCCAATGCGCCTTATACCCGCTTCTATTTCAAGGGATTACGTCCTAATCAGCGCTATCAAATTAATGATGACCCATCAACCTATTATGGGGATGAATTAATGAATGCTGGTTATTTTGTCCCAACCATTTTGGCGGACGGCCAAGAGTCTAAAGACTTTTATGCCCAGTTGTTTGTGGTGACGGCAATTTAGGCGAGAATTTATTGAAAATGTGATATCCTTACAATTAGTAAGAATATCACAGCTAACCCCGAGGAGGTTCCCACTATGCCCGAAATTACCCTAACACCCGATTTCTACCACTATCTTCAGCAAAAACACCTGACGGACCACAACCTGATTTTATTAGTGGATGATGGTGGCGGCAAGTACTCGCTACAGGGCGGTGCTTGTAGTATTGGCACGAACTTTAGCATCATTGACGTTGATGAGCCAGACGCTGACTACCCCATTTTGCTGACGAATGCGCAAGGTGTCCGGCTCTGGACCTCTAACTATGATCTGGTTTTCTGTGGAACGGGGTTAAAATTAGACTATCGTCACAGAAGCATTGCCATTACTGATGATGCCCACATGATGCTGGATGGCACTGTTCAGCTGGTTAAGGGGGCCGATGTTCTGGCCGCTTTTCAGGCTGGGGTTAAGCTAAGTAATGGTGGGTGTTAAAAGTCTTGTTGATACTCTCCATAGAGTGAGAATAATGATACAGTTTTTAAAATAAGCTGCCAAACTAGGGTAAATATGAGAAAATGGCAAACCATTCTCATATTTACCCTAGTTTGTCGTATAATGTAGATATTCTATTTAATCTGGAGGGGAACTCATGACAGAATCAACGCACTTGTATGACCTGTTCCACCCGGCACACTACGATATTTATCTCGACATTAACCGCGAAACGAAGCAAATTAGCGGGAAGACGACGATTACTGGTGACGCCTTAGCTACGACGATTGGCATTCACCAGAAGTTCTTAAAGATCCAACAGGTAACGGTTGACGGCAAAGCCGTGACGGTTACGGATGATCCTGCGGCCGAAGCCATTCGGATTCCGGTCCCACAGACGGGTAACGTGACGTTAGCCATTGATTACACGGCGCCATTAACTGATAGCATGATGGGGATTTACCCATCCTACTACGACGTTAACGGCGAACAAAAGCAAATCATTGGAACCCAGTTTGAAACGACCGCTGCGCGCCAAGCTTTCCCAAGTATCGATGAACCGGAGGCCAAAGCAACCTTTGACCTAGCGATTAAGTTCGATGAACAGCCTGGTGAAACGGTTATCAGTAACATGCCTGAGACCAAGGTCGAAGCCGGCGTGCACTACTTTGACACCACGGTTAAGATGTCCACGTACCTGATTGCCTTTGCCTTTGGTGATTTGCAAAGTAAGATGACGACTACTAAGAGTGGGGTTCAGGTTGGGGTGTTTGCTACCAAGGCGCATCAAGCCAATGAATTGGACTTTGCGTTAGACATTGCCAAGCGCTCAATTGAATTTTACGAAGACTTCTATCAGACACCTTATCCACTACCACATTCCTGGCAGTTAGCCTTACCTGACTTTTCCGCTGGTGCCATGGAAAACTGGGGATTGGTTACTTACCGGGAAGCTTACCTCGTTTTAGACCCCGACAATACGTCGTTTGAAACGAAGCAACGGGTTGCCACCGTCATTGCTCATGAACTGGCTCACCAATGGTTTGGTGATTTGGTTACGATGAAGTGGTGGGATGATCTTTGGTTGAACGAAAGTTTTGCCAACATGATGGAATACGTTGCCATTGATGCCATCGAACCTGATTGGCACATTTGGGAAGTCTTCCAAACAACTGAAGCCCCGATGGCCTTACAACGGGACGCAACGGACGGTGTACAATCTGTCCACGTGCAAGTAGAAGATCCAGCTGAAATTGATGCGCTCTTTGATAGTGCCATTGTTTACGCCAAGGGTGCCCGGATGTTAGTCATGGTACGGGCTTTAATTGGCGATGATGCTCTGCGAACGGGCCTGAAGGCTTACTTCGACGCCCATAAGTTTGGCAATGCAACTGGGGCTGACTTGTGGTCTGCTTTAGGGACTGCTGCCAATATGGATTTGAAGAGCGTAATGAATTCGTGGCTGGAACAACCTGGTTACCCAGTCTTAACGGCTGCGGTGGTCGATGGTCAGTTGACAGTGACCCAGCAACAATTCTTTATTGGCGATGGCACAGACGCCAAACGTCAATGGCAAGTGCCATTGAGCAGTAACTATGCTGAAGTCCCAGAATTGTTGACGGCGTCACAAGTGACGTTAGGAACTTATGCGGATTTACGGCAGGCTAATGGACAGCCGTTCCGGCTAAATGTCGGCAATAATTCACATGCGATTGTGAAGTACGATGATACCTTACTAGCAGATATTTTAGATCATATCACTGAGTTAACAGCGATTGATCAACTCCAATTGCTACAAGATCAACGACTATTGGCTGAAGGGCGGCAGATTTCTTATGCGGATGTCGTCGCCTTGTTGCCACGATTTGCGGCTAGTGAAGCTACGGTGGTTAACGATGCGTTGTATCAGGTCGCTGGTAACTTGAAGAAGTTCGTCACGCCAGATTCTGATGCCGAAAAGCAACTGCAACAATTCTTTGATCGGTTAAGTGTGGCACAAGTTGACCGGTTGGGGTGGACCCCTAAAGCTGGCGAATCTAATGATGACCAGTTAACCCGGCCATATGTATTAAGCGCGGCCCTCTATGCTAAAAATGCCCAATCAGTCGCCGCTGCGCATGAACTGTTCACAGCCAATCGCGACAATTTAGCAGGCTTGCCAGCTGCAACGCGTTACTATGTTTTGGCAAATGAAGTCACGAACTTCAGTGACGCAACGGTCTTTGATCAGTTGCTGACAGATTACCGGCAAGCAACGGATGCCAGCTACAAGGCCGATCTGTGTGCCGCATTGACGACCACACCAGATGCCAAGTTGATTGCGAAGTTAATCGCAGTCTTTGAAGACGCGGCCACGGTTAAACCACAGGACTTACGGGCTTGGTACCGTGGTGTCTTGGCCAATGCCAAGGGGCAGCAGGCGGCTTGGGACTGGATCCGTCAAGATTGGGATTGGTTGGAAGCAACTGTGGGTGGTGATATGGAATTCACCACATTTATTACGGTAACTGCGGCGATCTTCCACACACCTGAACGGTTAGCTGAGTTCAAGGAATTCTTTGAACCAAAGATTCCGACGCCTGGTTTAGGACGTGAAATCAAGATGGATACCAAGGTTATCGCAAGTCGCGTGGCCTTAGTTGAAGATGAAAAAGCCGCAGTGAATGCTGCGGTGGCACAAGTCGTCCAATAATTTACGTAAGTGACGAAGAACCTAGATGCTGGTCTAGGTTCTTTTTTTGCGTTTCATTTGCGAAAAACTGAACAAAAAGTTAAAATGCATAAATAGTCTGAATTCCCAGTCGTTCTTTTATACACATTCGTTCAGTGCAAAATCAGCGTATAAGTTGTGATTGCTATGGTTTGTTGGCCAATAAAATGCGAAAAAGTTCATGTATATTTATCGTGTAAGGGTGTATAATTCTGACATATTGACGGATGTGTTGGCTGGCAGTAGTGTGCCAATGGTTATTTTATTTGAATATGTAAGCGCTTATATTGTTTGCCACCTTGTCTATCGTCCAAAACGCTTTAAAATTGACGTTGCTCGAAAGGATCTTTTACTCATGAAAAAGGCCACTTCATCACCTGATAAAAGTCACGGCCTCGGGTTGTTGGCACTGATTTCAACAGTTATTACGTCATCGATTGGTGGGGGGATTTTTGCTCTCACCTCAGATTTGGCGATTGCAGCGTCACCTGGTCCCGCGCTGATTGCTTGGGGCATCGTGGGGTTGGGAACCTTGATGTTAGCCTTATCGTTGAACAATTTAGTCCTCAAGCGGCCAGACTTGGAGGGAATCTTTTCCTATGCAGAAGAGGGCTTTGGCAAGTATACCGGCTTTATCAGTGGGTGGGGATACTGGATCTCGGCGTGGATGGGAAATGTGGCATTTGCGACGGTGATGATGAGTGCTGTGGGCTATTTTCTCCCGGTATTTAATGGCCGCAGTCAAATTCCCTCGGTTATTGTTGCCAGTGTGATCCTGTGGTTACTAACCTTATTAGTGAATCATGGGATTGAAAGTGCAGCGCTCCTAAACGCGATGATTACGGTTTGCAAGTTAATTCCACTCTTTGTCTTTATTGTTTTTGCCATTTTCCTATTTAAGGGCCAAGTTTTTACGGCTCATTTTTGGACCAATGTTGGTAGTAATTTACAAGGGACTGAAACAATTGCGAGCCAAATCAAACGGTGCTTCATTATTATGATGTGGGTGTTTGTCGGAATTGAAGGGGCCACCATGCTGTCGTCACGGGCCAAAAAGACCGCCGATGCGGGGAAAGCGACACTGATTGGTTTAGTTGGTTTATTAACGATTTATGTTTTGGCGTCAGTCTTGCCCTATGGTTACTTCAGTCGCCAGGCATTAGCAACTATTCATCAACCGGCGATGGTTTACCTATTTAAAGAGATGGTCGGGCCATGGGGTGGGGCCTTGATTAGCCTGGGTTTAATCATTTCAACGTTGGGGTCTTGGCTATCATGGACCATGTTACCGGCGGAAACGATTCGGTTGATGGCTGACCAGAAACTATTACCACGGGTCTTTAGTCGAAAAAATAAGCAGGGAGCGCCCACGGTCTCGTTGGTTACCAGTAGTGTCTTGGTCCAGTTCTTTTTGGTCACGCTGATCTTTACGGATCAGGCTTATCAAATTGCCTATTCGATGTGTACGGCGGCCGTGACGATTTGTTATATTTTAGTGGCGGCCTACCAGATTAAGTACTCATGGCAACATTTGCGTGAGTCCGGTAGTCGTTGGCAGTTAGCCATTGGGATTGGGGCGCTGTTATTTGAAGGAACCGCTATTTATTTTTCCGGTTTTAAGTATATTATTCTCTGCACGATTGCCTATATTCCGGGAAGTATTTTATATCTGATGGCGCGCAAAGAAAGTGAGCGGCGGTGGTTCCAGTCACCATTAGAACGGCTGTACGTGGCGAGTGTCGTTATCTGTGCACTTGTGGCGATTGGGTTAGTCATTGCGGGAAAATTAGTGATTTAGGAAAAGGTACGTACCAAATACACGAAAATACAAAGCGCCCAGGGCATAAGTCCTGGACGCTTTGTATTTAAAATAGAGTTGACTAGAGCATTAGTCGTTTAAATTGTAGCGTAACTTCATGTGTTCAGAACCAAAGGTCACCATGTCACCCAATAATTTGGTTTGACGCGTGAAGGATTCATTGGAAAGCTGTTCGTTAGCAGATTTCAAAATTGACACATCGGCGCCGTTCTTGATGGCTGCGTCAGTATCGTTTTGAATCTTCCGGTAGGCTCCCATGGCTTCTAAAGCGAAGGTATTACGGAAGTCTTCATATAAGTCGAAGTCCGTGTCACCGAGTAATGCCGTGGTGCAGCTTAACCAGTACATATGATTCAGATTAAAGGTACCATCAGCATCTTTATAAGCGGCGGGGGTGTCGTCGACATTCGCGTAGAACGGAACGACCGTATTGAACGTATTCGCGCCAAAGGCTAGCCAGTGAATCCCGGCAATGCTGGCGGGGACATCGTTACGAATTTGGAGGATGTGCACGTCGTGATTCCGGTTGATACCGATTGGCCGGAACTTGGTCTTGTCACTTTCAGTCCCATCACCATAAACATCGTATTGGGTGTTTTGGTAGTGTGAGCTCAAGACGTACTTAACATCTTCAATGGAAATCTTGCGGTTAGCATGGCAGATGAAGGGCAGGTCTTGGCCTTGAGGGTCTTGGTCAACGTCTGGTGTAAAGTACTTTTGACCAAACCAAGCACGAGGATTGTTATAGACGGTATCCTTGTCCGTTGCGCTACCGAAGATGTGGCGGAGGTTGATTCGATCGAAATCAGGATTCAAATGATACGTTTCAATGAGGTCAGCCAAATCAGCGGAGGCCATGGTATCATCGGCAGCGAAATCAAAGTCGTCAATGTTCATTCGGTTGGGGGCAACGACGTAAGCGTCGTCCGGAATCCGCTTGGCAGCCCAATGATGACCGCCAATGGTTTCCAACCACCAGATTTCATTGTTATCAGAAAAGGCAATACCGTTGGGTTCGTACGTCCCAAATTCTGCCAGTAACTGACCGAGGCGTTCAACCCCTTCACGAGCACTGTGAATATAAGGGAGAACGAGAGTGACCAAGTCTTCTTCACCAATGCCACCGGCAACGTATGGATCGATACCCAAGACACGAGCATTCGTCGTGATGGTCTCTGTGGCGGACATGGCTACATTGTCACTGTTAATACCGGCAGCGGGCCAGATTCCGTTTGTCAAGATAGAGTTGGGAATCGACGTATACCGGAGCGGGTTATCAGGTAATTTAATGTTGACGCCACTGATAACGGCTTGGTAATCAGTGGGCTGGTCGGCAGGATTAACGACGACGAATTTTTCGGGGTCGAGCGCTTCGTGACCATCATCGTTTCGAGAAATAATGGTGGAGCCGTCCAACGAGGCCTTCTTACCTACAAGAATAGTGGTACAAGAACCTTTAATACGTTTTGTCATAAATGCAGCACTCCTTTTATCCCGTATTATAGCATTGATGACTAGAGAAGTTGAAGGGATTATCCTAAGTGAAGCTGGGGGAATGAGACGTAGCTGACTCTGACTATTGGCAGACCCTACTGTCTGGTGGTTAAATAAAAAATGGTTCTCTTAACAGATATACCTGTTAAAGGAACCATTTTTAGAATTTTTAATGTGATGTTAGTTGAGAATCGCAAAGCCACCGGTCCAGCCAATCTTTTCGCTGGCCGCTAACGTCATTTGTAAGAAGCCCATGGCCTCTAATTCGCGGGCTCGCTTAAGTGCGCCAGCATCAATGACTTTCACGCCACTGGTTTTGAGAGCATCTGCTAACGTTTGTTTGGCTGCGGCATCATCACCGGCAGCTAGAACCGTGGTGGGTTCCTTGCCACTAACTTGCTTGCTAGCCAAAGTAGCGGCAAACGTCGTATTGAAGGCCTTGACGACTTGACTGTCAGGCAACAACTTAGCCAGTTCAGCGGTTGCGGAACTGGCGGCGGGGACAACCAATTCATCCCAAGTATCAAAGTTCAATGGGTTACTGATGTCGATAACGACTTTGCCGGCCAACTGAGTAGCTTGCGCTTTAGCAATCGATACGGCCACTGGATAAGGCACAGCCAAAACCACGATATCACCCAGGTTTTCCACTGCATCGTCACGGTCGATGTGTGTTACGGTGTTGCCACCAGCTGTAAAGACACTGTCCAAAGCCTGTCCCATATTACCATTTCCAAAAATTGTAATTGCTGCCATAATAAACCCCTCCAAAACTTGTTCTTTTTTTAAGTACAGATATAATTTAACCTGTTTCTACGATTCTGTCAAATTAAATCATTTGATTGTTTATTATAATATTTTGTCTTATAATCAAATACAAAAAGGGAGCGAGTAAGATGGCCAACACGCAGCTCAGTGATACAATTCACGTATTGACGTACATTGCCTACTTTAAGGATCAGAAGATTACGAGTCAGGCGATGGCGAGCAGCTTACAGACATCACCTAGTCTAGTGCGGAAGATTCTAGCGAATTTGAAACGAGGGGGACTAGTTTGTCCGGGACAGGCAACCACCCACGTCAGCTTAGCAAAACCAGCCGCAGAGATCACGATGCGAGATATCTATCGAACATTACCAGATCGGGGGCCATTGTTAAATGTTGATACCAAAACAAACGAAGACTGTCCAGTGGGGGCGGCGGTGCCGGTGGCATTAAACCGCTACTATGCGGAAATCCAAGCTGCGGCTGAGGACCGAATGGCGCGCATTACCCTGCAAGATATCCTAGCTGATATTGCGTTACAAAATGATCGTTAGGTAAGTGGTGCAAATGGCGGGCAGTCAGCGGATTTCGCTACCAAATATGTGAAGAAAGGAGTCGGGGATAAAACTTCCAGACTCCTTTTCGTGTCTTCAAATATGCGGTGTTGAAACGCGCGCCCAAAGGCAGTACCTCGTAAGTCAGATAATATCCGGTAATGATCGCTGAAAAAGGATGTTTGGTTGTGTCCGGGACAAAATGCCAGTAGAATGGAAGCATTGAATAAGTGAGGGGTAAATAGAATGGATTTGGCGGCAGCACAACAGGTGTTAAAAACAGTCTTCGGATACGACGAGTTTCGACCAGGTCAAAAGGCCGTCATTGAACACGTGCTGGCGGGCGATAGTAGCTTGGCGATTATGCCAACGGGCGGGGGAAAATCGCTTTGCTATCAAATACCGGCAATGTTATTTTCTGGTATCACGGTGGTGGTATCCCCACTCATCTCATTAATGAAAGATCAGGTTGATGCGCTAAATGATAGTGGGATTCCAGCGACCTTCATTAACAGTTCGGTGGACTGGCCGGAAATTCAACAACGGTTAGCGGCATTGCACAATGGGGACTACAAATTGGTGTATATTGCGCCAGAACGGTTAGATTCAGAAGCCTTTGTTCAAGCATTGGCCCGGTTGCCAATTGATCTGTTGGCGGTTGATGAAGCCCACTGTATTTCCCAATGGGGCCACGATTTTCGACCGAGCTATTTGACGCTGAGTCATGCCATTGAACAGCTGCCAAGTCAGCCACAGGTGTTGGCACTGACGGCGACGGCAACCACCCAAGTTGCTCGTGATATCTGTCAGCAGTTACGAATTGATCCGCAAAATGAAGTGAATACTGGATTTGCTCGGGATAATTTGAATCTAACGGTCGTCAAGGATCAAGATACGGATCGCTATATTTTGGATTATTTGCAAGTCAATCAAGGAGAAGCGGGCATTATTTACGCTAGTACCCGTAAGGAAGTCGAACGACTGACAAAATTACTTACGAAACAGCACGTCACTGCAGCGGCCTATCACGCGGGTTTGAGTGACGAACAGCGACAGCAAAATCAAGAAGATTTCTTATATGATCGGATTCAGGTCATGGTGGCGACGAATGCATTTGGAATGGGTATTGATAAGAGTAATGTTCGGTTTGTGATTCATGCGCAGGTACCGGGAACATTAGAGGCCTACTATCAAGAAGCCGGTCGAGCCGGTCGAGATGGATTGCCGAGTGAAGCAATTTTGGTCTACCACGCTCAGGACTTACAGATTCAACGGTTTTTTATTGATCAATCGGAAATGGACGAAGAGCATCGGCAACGTGCCTATCAAAAGCTACAGGTGATGAATCATTATGCGAATACGGAGGGGTGTTTGCAGCAGTTTATTCTCCAATATTTTGGGGAAGTATCACCGGCGTGTGGTCGGTGTAGTAATTGCTTGGATGAACGGGAATCCCAAGATGTTACGACAGCGGCCCAACAGGTGTTGTCGTGTGTCGTGCGGTTGCGGTCACGATTTGGTAAGGGCGTGGTCGCGCAGGTGTTGACGGGGGCACGAAATCAACGGATCCGTGACAACAATCTGACGATGCTGCCAACTTATGGTTTGATGGCCAACCAAAAACAAAAGGCCGTGGGCGAACTCATTGACTTTTTAACGGCAGCTGGTTATTTGCAGAGCGTGGGTGGTCAATACCCGACGTTGCAGGTAACGGCTAATGGTGTCGCTGTGTTAAAGGGGCAAAAACAGGTCCACCGCAAGATGGCGCAACGGGTGAAGCGATTGGTACCGGAAGATACGGCGTTGTTTGGCAAGCTACGCGACTTGCGGCGTGAATTGGCAGAGGAGCAGCATGTGCCACCATTTGTGATTTTTTCGGATAAGGCCTTACACGCGATGTGTGAAGCCTTGCCAACAGACGATGATAGCTTTCTTGCAGTGAAAGGTGTCGGACAGAGTAAGCTGGACCGGTATGGGGAAGCATTTATGGCGGTGATTCGAGAGAATCAAGATATGGACTAAAAAACACGCGATCGATAGTCGGTCGCGTGTTTTGAATTAATGAGTAACGTGTAAACGAAACATGTTCCAGGATAGTGGTTGTAGTGACGCCGTTAGGGTGTTGTCGGACAAATGAACGTTTGAATTGGGATGCAACGCCATTTGTTGGTTCTCATTGGTTTGCTTGATGTCATAACCACAGAATTGCGTGGACTCAATCACCGTTTGGGCGTTGAGATCGTGCAGATCAGTTTGAAAGTCCATCGTCGTGTTACCTTTATTTTCGGCAAAAATTACGATTTCGTGGTTTTCGGAATTGTAAACGGCTAGGCTATCCAAGTAAGGGACATCTTTAAAATCTTTGCTATCGTAGGTTGTAGCGGTTTGCTGTGGCGTAAGCGCAATTCCCCGGCCGTATTTGGAAACTTGCAGGAAGGGGAAGAAAATGGATTGCAGCCAGATACCATGCTCGTCCGTCATAATTGGCGCAATCACGTTGACTAGCTGGGCAAGGCAAGCAATCTTGACGCGATCAGCATGTTTGAGCAGTGTGATTAGCATGGTGCCGACCATCAAGGCATCTTCAAAGTTATAGTGGTCTTCTAGCAAGTGTGGGGCCTGTTGCCAGGGAGCCGTCTCATCATCTTGTTTGTGAGAATGGTACCAGACATTCCATTCATCTAGGGCTAAATTGAGGGTTTTGTGGCTGTGTTTGCGTGCTTTGACAGCATCACAGACTGCGACAATTCCACTGATGAATTCGTCAAAATCAATGGATTTGGCTAAAAAGTTAGCGAGATCATTTTCTTCATTGTCATAGTAACGGTGAAGGGAAAGGTAGTCGACATCGTCGTAGGTATGGTCCAGCACCGTTTCTTCCCAACTGCCAAAGGTAGCCATTTCACGAGTGGAACTGCCACTGACAACTAGATCAATGCTGGGATCAACGAGTCGCATGACTTTTGCTGTCTCGTGGGCTAAACGGCCGTATTCATCGGCTGTTTTATGACCAATTTGCCAATCGCCATCCATTTCATTGCCCAGACACCAAGTCTTGATATTAAAGGGTTCCTCAGCACCATTTTGCTTTCGCAGGTCACTCCAGTAAGTGCCACCGGGAAAGTTACAGTATTCGACTAAATTACGAGCAGCATCGATTCCTCGACTACCAAGGTTAACAGCCATGTCAGGCCGTGTGCCAGTTTTTTGCGTCCATTTCATAAATTCATGAAGACCAAATTGATTAGTTTCAATGCTCCGCCATGCCAGATCCAAACGAGTGGGGCGGGTGCTTTTAGGTCCAATACTGTCTTCCCAATTAAAGCCAGAGACAAAGTTACCACCAGGATATCGGATGAGGTCGATATTTAGCGATTTAACGGCGTCGATAACGTCCTGACGGAAACCATCCTTGTCTGACTGGGGATGATTGGGTTGATAGAGACCATCGTAGACGGATCGACCGAGATGCTCGATGAGAGCACTGTAAACACGGTCATCAATTTTGGCGATTTGGTTGGCTGGGTCAACGGTTAGTTTTCCTTGCATGATTTTTCCTCCTTTAGAAAAAGGAGCCCTACTGAGAGGACCCCTTAATGAGTGTCGCAACTCACTCATTCACGACTATCAGTTGAAGAAGCCGCTTCCACTTTAGCTTTAACATTAGGATCCTCGACTTCACCGGCTTGAATCGGATCTTCTTTCTTCAGGAAGAAGACGGCAAACAAGGTAATGAAGAAGACCACGATCCCCATGATGATGTACGTGTGTTGATAACCGATAACGTCATACATCCGACCAGCAACTGTGGAGAAGATGAAGACGGATACCTGTTTAGCAAAGTTTGACGCCAATGCGTAAACCGTTGCGTATAACCGAATATCAAAGGCACCAGCAATGTACTTCATGATGGAAGTTAATAGCAATGGCATTTCCAAACCAGCTAACAAACGGAAACCAACAACCCAGATCCAGTTAGGAGATAAAGCAGAGCCTAAGATCCGGATGCAGGTAATGAAACCGTAAATTAACAAACCATTACGAGAACCAATTTTGTTGATAATCCATGGCATTGGGAACATTAAACAAAATTCGATAGCTGTTTGAGCAGAACTCATGTAAGAGTAAACCAGGGTCCCCTGAGCAGCGGTATCAAAGAAAGTCTTAAAGAAGATGATAAACTGTTGATCAAAGACATCGAATAAGGCAGAAGCGCCCATGTAGAAAATAGCTAAAACCCAGAGGTTCTTAAGTTTGAAGACAGACAGAACCGTCTTCATATCAAGTGAATCGGACGTGTCACCAGCAGCGGCAGCGTTATCTAAGTTAACCTTGTCAGAGAAGAGCAATAAGAAAGTTAAGATAATAGCGGCAATGGTACATGCCCAGAAGATGGAGTTAGGCTTCCAGAGGAAGATTCGCCCAGCAACTAATGAAGCAACGACACCGGCGACGGAACCACCGACCCGGGAGTGGGCATATTCGAAGCCGTTAGCCAAACTAGCCCGCTGTACGTATTGTTCAATGACGGACACCCCACCGTTTAGGATGAAACTCAGAAAAGTCCCAGTAACGATGGCCACTAAGAAGGCGTTAATGTGTAAGATGGGCATGAAGACCCATTGGAAGTAAGGACCGATGAAGATTCCAACGATCGCAATCGTTAAGATTAAGTTTTTCTTGAAGAGTAATTTATCAGAAACAACCCCAAAGATAGGTTGGAAGATCAAGGAAATACCCGCCATCATTGAGAAGACGGCACCAGATTCGGTCCCGTTTAAGTGGGCAACTTGTTCCATCCAGAGGGTTAAATAACCGTTAACAACGGCCCAAATGAAGAAGTAGCTAAAGTGAGATAGGGGAAATCCCCAGAAATGTTTCGATTCAGTTTTTGCACTATCCATGATTTATTCGCCTCTATTTATAATTGTAAGGAACCGGCTTGCCAAAGTTAGGCGTACCATCGTCATTCCAAGTAAACGGTTGCACCATTGTGTGACGGTTAGGATCATATAATGGATCACCTTTGATATCGGTGTAATTCCGGCAGTGGTAAACCAGCATGTCAGTTTCACCGTCTTCGGCAACTGTAAATGAGTTATGACCAGGACCGAATTGTTTGATTGGCATGTTGCTTTGGAAAACGGGTGTTTCAGATTTGGACCAACTAGCGGGATCTAAGAGGTCGGCATCTTCGGCAACGGTTAGCATCCCCATGGCATAGTTCTCGTCGGTAGCGCTTGCAGAATAGGTCAAGAAGAAGCGACCATTTCGGTGTAAGACGGCCGGCCCTTCATTTACCCAGAAAATTTTGGTTTCCCAATCGTATTCTGGTTTTGTTAGCATGACCGGCTTGGTCTTTAACGTCCATGGGTTAGCCATTTCCGCGATGTAGATGTTGGAATTACCCTTGATAGCGGGATCCTTTTGGGCCCAAACATAGTACAATTTGTTTTGTGCTTCGAAAACTGTCGCATCTAAGGCAAATGTGTCTAATGGCGTTTCAATTTGGCCGTGTTCAATCCAATCGGCTTCATCGCGCATGGGATCGGGGTTGTCACACTCAATGCAGTACATCCGGTGTTGGAACATCCCGTTATGGTCGAACTCTTTGGTATGTGAAGCGGCAAAGTAGATGAACCACTTGCCATCAATGTAATGAAGCTCTGGTGCCCAGATGAGTTGACTCATGGCACCGCTACCATCTGGATGCTTACGCCAGATGGTTCGAGGAGCAGCATTAGCCAATCCATTTAAGGTCTTGGCCCGACGAATTTCAATTAAGTTGTACGCCGGTACGGAGGCTGTGAAATAATAATAGCCGTCAGTATGTTTATAAATATAGGGGTCAGCCCGCTGGACAATCAGTGGGTTGATATAGTCTTGAGCTTGGACCATTAGTCAATCTCTCCTTTTGAAATTTGTAAGGACTTAAATTGCTTTAAGAAAATAAGTCCTAATAAATTAGCACACTTGAAATATACAGCCGGATGAAAACGCTGTCAATATTAAAATTAATATTTTTGCTAATTTATTTGCAAAAAAGCGTCTGGATTAACACTAAAGTTAATCGTTAAATGGTAATATAAAAGTATAGTTAATCTTAATTAATATAAAAGTTAATGAAAAGAAGGCGACAAAATGCAATTAGATATGAGCAGTGCTTCGTTGCCAGTTTATGAAGCATTAAGTAGTGAAGTTCGTCTGCACATTATTCGATTGATTTCGGAGAAGCCGATGAGTGTTAAGGAGTTAGCACAAGAATTAGGCTTAAGTAGTGCAATTGTGACGAAACATTTAGACAAATTGGCTGCTGCCGAGTTGGTAACGAGTAAACGAGTGGGACGATCAAAAATGACGGAGCTTCGGGTTGATACGATTGAGGTGAAATTTCCGCGCGAAATCTATCCGACATTTCAGGTTCATCAAACAAGTATTCCAGTTGGGCATTACACAGAGTACCGTGTAATGCCGTCGTGTGGCTTGGCAGGAAAGAATGGCTATATTGGTAAAGTGGACAATCCCCGATATTTTATGGCACCAGAACGGATGAATGCTGGGATGATCTGGTTTAATAACGGTTATGTTGAATATCAGACGCCTAATTTCATTCAAGGGCATGAACATTTAGAGATGTTAGATTTGACAGCAGAACTTGGATCGGAGTTTCCTTTTTCAAACAACACATGGCCATCGGATATTACTTTTTTTATCAACGGTAAAGAAATTGGGACTTGGCGTAGTCCGGGCGATTTTTCTGATATTCGCGGAAAATATACACCCAAATGGGTTCCGGATAATGTTAATCAATATGGCGTCTTAAAAACGTTACGAGTGACCGATCATGGAACTTACTTAGATGGACAGCCATTTACAGATATTTGTCTAAAGGATTTACCAATTGATCAAGAGACTTGGACTGTGCGCTTTGAAGTTAAGGAGAACGCTGAAAAGGCCGGGGGGTGCACAATCTTTGGGCAAGGTTTCGGTAATCATGACCAAAATATCGAATTACTAGCATACTATAGTTGATAGAAATATCCGAATAACTTTTATACTAAAAGAGTTATTCGGATATTTTTTTGAAATCGCTTACTTAACATGCTAATATGAGTTCTAAACTAGAAGAATGGACTGAGAGTAGATGGCACAAACGGAATACGATAAAATGATGGCAGAAAACTTATATGATGTGAATGACCGTCAACTGGTTGATGATCGTTCAAATGCGCGGGATTTATATGAAACACTTAATCAAACTTCCTTTCATGATAAAGAAAAGTTACAGCAATTGATTAAACAGTTGTTTGGAACAGTTGGGACGGGAAGTGAAGTACGGCCGCGGTTTATTTGCGATTATGGTTATAATATCCACGTTGGTAATAATTTTTTTGCCAATTTTGATTGTATTTTATTAGATACTTGCCCAATTACAATTGGTGATAATGTTTTGTTAGCACCGCGTGTGCAAATTTATACAGCCGCACATCCTTTGGACATACAGAAACGCACATCATGGCTGGGTTGTGGCAAGGCAGTTTCAATTGGCAATAATTGTTGGCTAGGGGGCAATGCTGCTGTTTTACCAGGTGTGCATTTGGGAAATAATGTTATTGTTGGCGGCGGTGCCGTCGTCACGAAGTCCTTTGGCGATAATGTCGTAATTGCGGGAAATCCGGCCCGAGTGATCAAGCACTTAAAAGGATAAGGAGAAACATACCATCGGCAAAAAGTGGGATATTAAATTTTTAACTTACTCCAGTTAAAAATAACGTTTTACCAAGTACCTGTTATGATTGGTAAGGAACACTTAAATTTGCTATCCTATAGGGTAGACGTTATAAATATAAGCAACCGTGGGGTAATTCAGGTTACGAAATATAATTGGAGAAAGTTATGGAAAATAAATATCAAAGAGTCAAAGATACCTTGAAAGAAGCTATTCTTTCAGGTAAGAATCCGATTGATGAAAAATTGCCAACCGAAACGGAATTAATGAATCAGTTTAACGTTTCACGGTACACGATTCGTCGGGCCGTCGGGGACTTAGAATCAGAACATTATATTTACCGAATTCAGGGTGGTGGTATGTTTGTTCAGGATTGGCATAAAGACTGGTCAATCGATAGCGATAGTAAAATGATTGGTGTCATCACGACTCATATTGCGGACTATATTTTTCCTCAAATCATTTATGGCATTGATCAGATGATCTCTGAAGGGGGATATTCGCTACTGCTGGGCAATACGCACAATAATCATCAAAAAGAACGGAAAAACCTTATCAACATGCTGAATAGTAAGGTGGCCGGGCTGATTATTGAACCGACACAAAGTGCGCTGCCAAATCCTAATATGGATCTTTATCAAGAGATTAAAGATGATGAAATTCCAGTATTGTTTATCAATGCTAGTTACCCGGAGTTGGAGTTTCCAACAGTGACGACTGATGATGCTGGCGCAGAGCGCAAAATAATTGATTATTTACTAGACATGGGCCATGAGAGTATTCTGGGAATTTTTCAGGTTGATGACATGCAGGGGGTTCATCGGATGGATGGATTCGTTAAGGCATATCAACAGCATCCAGAGATTTCCTATAAAGGTAATCTGGTGATGTATCAATCAGGAGATAGTTTTGATAAGATTACTCAGCGGGTAGCGTCGGCGTTAGAAACACCGGATCGGCCAACGGCAATTGCCTGCTATAATGATCAATTAGCGATCCAAGTCTTAGATTATTTGAAGAGTAATGGATTTTTAGTACCACAGGATATTTCCGTTGTGGGTTTTGATAACTATCAGATGGCACAATATATGAGTCCAGGAATCACAACCTTAAATCACGAAAAGGAAGTTATGGGTGAAGATACTGGGAAAATGATGCTCAATCTTTTACAAAAGAAGCCTGTCACATCAATTATGTACGATCCTCAGCTAATTGTACGGGAATCTGTTGCATCTCCAAAATTATTAGGATAATTAATTAAAGGAGCCTATACACTGTAGAAACGCAGTGTACAGGCTCCTTTTTGTGTGCGCATACTAAGGATTCAAACATAAGTGATAGGAATAACGGTATCGCTTACAAAAAAATATACCAAATAAACGCCGAGATAACAGCATCTAACGAATCAATTAGTCCGAACAACAAAAAAACAAGTTGATTTATGCGTACAAATATTATAAACTGTATTTGTTCAATAAATGAAAGCGGTTCATAAGATTGTGATTCCTAAAGCATGCCGGCGCAGGGAGTCACGAATTATTGAAAGGGCTTTCGATAGATGATGAATACTTGGGTAAGCAATTATTTTTGATAAACCCCTTGATTTAGGAGGAATAAAATTGGATAAGAAAAAGAATGTTTCCAGTAAGTTTATTTTCTTCTTCGGTTCATTTGGTGGTATCTTGTTCGGTTATGACATTGGTGTTATGACCGGAGCACTACCTTTTCTGAAGACTGACTGGAATTTAACAAATGCGTCATTAGTTGGTTGGGTTACTTCTGCTGTGATGTTCGGTGCCATCTTTGGTGCTGCAATTGCTGGGCAGCTAGCTGATCGACTTGGTCGGCGACGAATGATTCTAATGTCGTCTTTGGTTTTCGCTATTGGTTCAATTCTATGTGGATTTTCACCTAACAACGGGACGTTTTACCTGATTGGCATGAGAATATTTTTAGGACTGGCTGTTGGTGCGGCCTCTGCTTTGGTACCAGCCTATATGTCAGAAATGGCACCGGCACGATTACGTGGGAGTTTGTCTGGGATTAATCAAACGATGATTGTCTCTGGGATGTTGATCTCATACATTATTGACTTTGTTTTAAAGGATTTACCAGAAAATATTTCTTGGCGTTTAATGTTAGGGCTAGCTGCTGTTCCTGCAATTATCTTATTTGCTGGGGTTCTTAAGCTGCCTGAATCACCTCGCTTCTTAATCAAGGCTAACCGTTTAGATGAAGCACGGCAGGTTTTATCATTTGTTCGTAAACCAGAAGAAGTTGAACCTGAAGTTAAGTCAATTCAAGCAACGGCACAAAATGAATCAAGTAACATGGCTAAAACATCCTGGGCAACCTTATTCAATAGCAAATATCGTTACTTAGTTATTGCTGGGGTTGGTGTGGCAGCTTTCCAGCAATTCCAAGGCGCCAACGCAATCTTCTACTATATTCCATTAATTGTTGAAAAGGCAACTGGTAGTGCTGCTAGTTCTGCATTGATGTGGCCAATTGTTCAAGGTGTTCTGTTAGTTCTTGGTTCACTCTTATATATCTGGATTGCTGAAAAATTCAATCGGCGGACCTTGTTGACTTTAGGTGGTACAGTGATGGCTTTATCCTTCCTGCTACCAGCTGTAATTAACAGTTTGGTACCAAATGCAAGTCCAATGATGATTGTGGTCTTCTTATCAATTTACGTGGCCTTTTACTCCTTCACTTGGGCGCCATTAACTTGGGTGCTGGTTGGTGAAGTCTTCCCGTTGGCTGTTCGGGGCCGGGCATCTGGTTTAGCATCATCCTTTAACTGGATTGGTTCATGGGCCGTTGGGTTACTCTTCCCAATCATGACGGCTTCAATGTCACAAGAAGCGGTGTTTGCTGTCTTCGGTGTTATCTGTGTCTTGGGTGTGCTCTTCGTTCGTTTCTGTGTTCCAGAAACCCGTGGTCACTCACTTGAAGAAATCGAAGCTGCTGGTACTAACCGTGGTAAGAAAGCTGAAACGGCGCAAAATAACTAGTATTTTTGAATGATTTAGGAGGCATAACGAAATGAACTTAGTCGAAACGGCGCAAGCCATTGAGGCGGGGCAGGTTTCCTTAGGGATTGAATTAGGCTCAACTCGAATTAAAGCGGTATTAGTCACCGATGACTTCAATACGATTGCTTCCGGTAGTTACGTTTGGGAAAATCGGTTTGAGGATGGCGTTTGGACCTATCCACTTGAAGAGGTTTGGTCCGGTATCCAGCAGAGCTATACACAAATGGCGGCGGATGTTCAAAGCAAATATCATGCTAGCTTGAAGCATATTAATGCGATTGGTGTTAGTGCAATGATGCACGGCTACTTGGCGTTCGATAAGAACAATGAGTTGTTAGTGCCTTTCCGAACTTGGCGGAACAATATTACGGGCCAATCGGCTGATGAATTAACCAAGCTCTTTGATTTCAATATTCCACAACGGTGGAGCATTGCTCACTTATACCAAGCAGTCTTGAATGATGAGGACCATGTTGCTAAGGTTGATTTCATTACGACGTTAGCCGGTTATGTTACTTGGAAATTGTCTGGCGAGAAAGTCTTGGGTGTTGGAGACGCTTCAGGTGTCTTCCCAATTGATGAAAAAACTGGTAGTTATGACCAAGCAATGTTAGATAAGTTTAGCAGTTTAGATAATGTTAAGCGGTATCCATGGCAGATTGAGAATATCCTACCCAACATCTTACCAGCCGGTAAAATTGCTGGTAAGCTAACCGCTGGAGGGGCTAGCTTATTGGATGCCAGTGGCAACCTTGAAGCAGGTAGTGTTATGGCACCACCTGAAGGGGATGCTGGTACAGGGATGGTTGGAACGAACAGTGTTCGTAAGCGGACTGGTAATATTTCCGTTGGGACATCAGCCTTCTCCATGAATGTCTTAGATAAACCATTGTCGAAGGTTTATCGCGATATTGATATCGTGATGACCCCAGATGGTTCACCAGTTGCCATGGTCCACGTTAACAACTGCTCATCTGATATTAACGCTTGGGCAAGTATTTTCAGTGAATTTGCTGCTCGGCTAGGTGTTGATCTGAAACCAGATCGACTGTATGAAACGCTTTTCTTGGAATCAACTAAAGCAGATGCCAATGCGGGTGGATTGGTCAATTATAGTTATCAATCTGGTGAAAACATTACTAAGATTCAAGCCGGCCGGCCATTATTTGTTCGAACACCTAACAGCAAGTTTTCTCTGCCAAACTTTATGCTGACTCAGCTCTATGCTGCGTTTGCACCACTGCAAATCGGGATGGATATTTTGGTCAACGAAGAACACGTACAAACTGACGTGATGATTGCGCAGGGTGGTTTATTCCGGACACCAGTAATTGGTCAACAAGTACTGGCTAACGCTTTAAATATCCCCATCACGGTTATGAGTACGGCTGGTGAGGGTGGCCCTTGGGGGATGGCTGTCTTGGCGGCTTATGCCCAACGTCAAACGAGTGAGAACCTTGAAGACTTCTTGGATCAAGAGGTCTTCAAGAATCCTGAAAGTATGACGTTGAGTCCTGAACCTGCTGGGGTTGCTGGTTATCAAGAGTTTATCAAGAATTATCAAGCTGGCTTGCCAGTGGAAGCTGCCGCTGGCGAAGCTATTAGCGATTAAGAGAAGAGAGGTTAATTGAATGTTAGAAGATTTAAAGCAAGAAGTCTACGACGCCAACATGCAGTTGCCTGAATTAGGATTGGTTACCTTTACTTGGGGTAACGTTTCCGGTATTGATCGGGACAAAGGCCTGTTTGTTATCAAACCTTCTGGGGTTGATTACAATGACTTGAAGCCCAGTGACATGGTTGTTGTTAACTTAAAGGGTGAAGTTGTTGAAGGAGATATGAATCCTTCCAGTGACACCCCAACGCATACAGTTCTTTACAATGAATTCCCTAATATTGGGGGAATTGTTCATACGCATTCACCTTGGGCAGTGTCATTTGCCGCTGCTAAGATGGATATTCCAGCAATGAACACGACGCATGCGGACACGTTCTATGGTGATGTACCAGCTGCTGATGCCTTAACTAAGGAAGAAATTGAAGAAGATTACGAAGGCAACACGGGTAAGACCATCGTGAAGACCTTCAAGGAACGCGGCATTGATTACGAAGCCGTTCCCGCTTCTTTGGTTAGTCAACACGGTCCCTTCGCTTGGGGGCCAACTCCAGCCAAAGCAGTTTACAATGCCAAGGTTTTGGAAGTGGTTGCCGAAGAAGACTATCACACTGCTCAAATGACGCGTGCTAATCGGGAATTGCCACAGTATCTGTTGGACAAGCATTACCTGCGTAAGCATGGGGCCAACGCTTATTATGGTCAAAACAATGCCCATTCCCAAGATCACGCGGCGCGTCAATAAATTTGTTATCCATTTTAAAACCAAATTATACTAAAGGAGTGCTCAATTATGTTATCAGTTCCAGATTATGAATTTTGGTTTGTTACCGGTTCACAACACCTTTATGGTGAAGAACAATTAAAGTCCGTTGCTAAGGACGCCCAAGATATTGCTGACAAGTTAAACGCCAGCGGCAAGTTGCCTTACAAAGTTGTCTTCAAGGATGTTATGACAACGGCCGAAAGCATCACTAACTTCATGAAAGAAGTTAACTACAACGACAAGGTTGCCGGTGTGATTACGTGGATGCACACGTTCTCCCCAGCCAAGAACTGGATTCGTGGGACAGAATTATTGCAAAAGCCATTGCTGCACTTGGCAACGCAATACTTGAACAACATTCCTTATGCTGACATTGACTTTGACTACATGAACTTGAACCAAAGTGCTCATGGTGACCGTGAATATGCTTACATCAATGCCCGTCTAAACGTCAACAACAAGATTGTTTACGGCTACTGGGGTGATGAAGACGTTCAAGACCAAATCGCACGTTGGGAAGACGTTGCGGTTGCTTACAACGAAAGCTTTAAAGTTAAAGTTGCTCGTTTTGGTGATACCATGCGTAATGTTGCCGTTACTGAAGGTGACAAGGTTGAAGCACAAATCAAGATGGGCTGGACAGTTGATTACTATGGTATCGGCGACTTAGTTGAAGAAATCAATAAGGTTTCTGATGCCGACGTTGATAAAGAATATGCCGATCTTGAATCCAAGTACACTATGGTTCAAGGGGACAATGATGCTGAAACTTATAAGCATTCCGTTCGCGTTCAATTACAACAATACCTTGGGATCAAGCGTTTCTTGGAAAAGGGCGGTTACACTGCCTTCACCACGAACTTCGAAGATCTCTGGGGGATGGAACAATTACCTGGCTTGGCCGCTCAATTATTAATTCGTGACGGTTACGGCTTCGGTGCTGAAGGTGATTGGAAGACCGCTGCCTTGGGTCGTGTGATGAAGATCATGTCTCACAATGATCGGACAGCCTTCATGGAAGACTACACCTTGGATCTACGTAAGGGCCACGAAGCTATTCTTGGTTCTCACATGTTGGAAGTCGACCCAACGATTGCTTCCGACAAGCCACGGGTTGAAGTTCACCCATTGGATATTGGTGGTAAAGCTGACCCAGCTCGTTTGGTCTTCACTGGTTCTGAAGGCGACGCCATTGACGTCACCGTTGCGGACTTCCGTGATGGCTTCAAGATGATTGGCTATGCTGTTGATGCGAACAAGCCTGAAGGCGAAACACCTAATTTGCCAGTTGCTAAGCAACTTTGGACACCTAAGGTTGGTTTGAAGACTGGTGCCTTGGAATGGATGAAGGCCGGCGGTGGTCACCACACCATGCTTTCCTTCTCCTTAACGGAAGAACAAATGGAAGACTTTGCTACCATGGTTGGTATGACAAAGGCGTTCATCAAGTAAGCTAAACATTTAAAATGGTTGTGGTTGCCGGCGAGCAATCACAGCCATTTTTTTAACGAAAGGTGGTTTAACTAAAATGGACAAGAGTGAAAAAGAAAAGATGATTACTGGCGAGCTGTTTAACGTCTACGACCCTGAGCTAGTTGCAGAGCGGGGAGCGGCTCGACAACAGGTTGAAGCCTTAAATGAATTGGGTGAACAGGACCCCGAAAAAAGTCAGCAACTGATTAAACGCCTATTTGGGGCAACCGGAGATCAGGTTGAGGTTCATGCAACGTTTCGCTGTGACTATGGTTATAACATTTATGTAGGAGAAGATTTTTTTGCCAACTACGATTGTACGATATTAGATGTTGCTCCCATTCGGATTGGCAAGCATTGCTTATTGGGTCCCAAGGTGCAAATCTATTCAGTTAACCATCCCGCTGAACCGGAACTGCGCCGAAATGGCGCGATGGGAATCGGCAAACCGGTGACTTTAGGTGACGATGTGTGGGTCGGTGGTGGTGCCATTATTTGTCCCGGCGTAACTTTGGGAGATAACGTCATTGTGGCCGCTGGTGCGGTTGTGACGAAGTCATTTGGGAGCAACGTTGTGTTAGGTGGCAATCCCGCGCGGGTCATTAAGCCATTAAAGTAAGGATAAACGAATACGGACATTAAGAAAGACCTAGCCACTTCAGTGTATGAGGTACTGAAGTGGCTAGGTATTTCGAATAATCAATAAGTGTTTCTAAAAGAGTGCCATCGACGTGCATGTGGCGCAGGTTGTTGTGCGTGCTTTCGTAAAAATGCCGCTTGATGGTGCGGATGGATGACGACGTTTAGCTTGGGCTTGGGAGCCGACGGTGTGGGATGTTTGGTGGGCAAGATAGGTTTATAGACGGTCATCGTTGTTGTCCTCCTCATTGAATCAGTGTGATCTGGCTATGAGAATGACAACAGTATAAGCTATGTACGGCCATGGGGCAGGCTTAGCACTAGACTTTAGCAAGTTGAGCACCTCAAACACTCGAATTGGCAGTTTAATAATGGCGGAAATTAAAAAGTTGTGACCACCCTTAAAGGGTCACAACTTTTTCGTGTACAGGTTGATTGCCGAATGATTAGTGGAGCAGGCCACTAAAGCTCAGCCAGCCGCCTAGTCCCAACAGGCCAATGGCCAGCAGCGTGAAAATACCGACGAGTGTTGAGGTATCCGTATCCAGTTGCTTAATTCGTGGCCAAAATTTGACCAACATCAATAGAATCAAGGCGATTCCGGTTGCGAGAATTAAGATCCCCGTTAATTCTGTACCAGTGAACATTTATATCTCCCCCTTTACAACTTTATTATAACCAGTTTTGTGGTGAAAGGGGAAATAATTCCCGTGGATTCTGGTGCTATGGTAAAATATAATCTAATTAGACCGTTAAGATAATGTGAGAGGTGACCGAAATGATTGATCGAATTGAAGCTAGTGCAGATGCCCTATGGGTCACACCGGATGAGACTGGTGCCATGAAAATTGGGTTTGCCGATAACGGGCGTCAATTGGTGGGACCAGTGACGGCAATTGAGTGGCTGATTGCGCTAGGTCCAGTTAAATTGGGAACGCCATTTATGATTATTCGCGGTGAACAGGAATCTTTGACGTTACGCTTACCCTTTAGTGGACGCGTGACAAAACTGAATACTCAGCTGAATCAGCAACCTGAGCAATTGAATCATCGGGATGATTCAATTGCCTGGTTACTCGAATTAATTGATGAATAGAAAAGGAGATAACAGCCTATGGAACTCGACTGGCAGGTGAAAGAACCCGTAACCAGTTTGAAGCGATTTTTGACTAATCAGGGCATTAGTCATCGGGTCTTTAGCGATTTGAAACAACAGGGAACAATTCGCGTTAATGGGCAGGTGACCACACCGGCAGTCACTTTGGCAGTGGGCGATCACGTTGCGGTTACGTTTCCACCGGAGACTGCCGATGAGGCGGTTGCTGTCAGTCGCGAGCCAATTACCGTTTTGTTTGAAAATCGGGATTGGCTCGTGGTGGATAAACCAGCTGGGTTAAATGTGGTACCAGGACCAGCCAATCGAACAGATACCTTGGTTAATCGGATAAAAGGATACTGGGAAGCGGAACACGCCGAGAATTTAGTGCCTCATATTTTAACGCGCTTAGATCGGTTTACCAGTGGCGTTGTGTGGGTTGCTCGGCACCGGTTGGCCAACAGTCTAGCTAGTCAATTACAGGCGGCCCATCAAATTGATAAACGCTACTTGGCGGTTGTCAGTGGACGACTCGAGGCAGATCATGCGGTGATTGATGCGCCACTAGCGAGTGATCCGACTGGTTATAATCAGATGGTGTCACCGACTGGTAAACCGGCGCAAACCGAGTATTGGGTGCAACAGCGTTTTGCAACGGCAACCGTGGTGGCTGTTAAATTACATACAGGTAGAACCCATCAGATTCGGGCTCATTTTGCGTCATTAGGTCATCCCTTACTTGGCGATGCCTTATACGATGGGTCTGTGACTGGTATCAACCGTCAAGCATTGCAGGCTCTTTCACTGACGTTCGAAGATCCTTTTACAGATGAACAGCGGCATTTTACCAGTGAATTACCGGCAGATTGGCATGCCCTAATACACCAGTTATCGGAGGAGTGACACAGGAATGACAGAAAAAGAACAGTTGACGTGTTTAGTGGATGGTGAGCCAATCTCACTGGAAACGAGTCTACAGTTAGCAGAGTTGGAAGCAGGGTTGCGGAATCGCATTAAGCGTGACTATCCCCAAAGTAAGGTGACAGATTATATCTGTGGTCACCATCTTCTAAAATATCGGTTGGATCACGTTGATGCCATGATCAATGCCGATTTAAAGCAAACGAAGAAGATCAATCATAAATTGACTAAAGCCCTTCAAAGTGACGACTATGACATCATCGATGTTAACGAAAGTCTCACTAATAGCTTAACGTTTGGTCAGAAGGTGTCGGATGAAGTTGCGCGCTTTGGCGGGTCTTGGGGCTTCATTTTCATTTTTATGTTTGTTTTACTGGGATGGATGATCGTCAATGGGCTGCATTTATTTGGTGTCGACTTTGACAATTACCCCTTTATTCTGTTAAATTTAGTTCTGAGTTGTGTCGCGGCGATTCAAGCACCCATCATCATGATGAGTCAGAACCGGTCTGCTGACCGGGATCGCATGATGGCTGAGAATGACTATCACGTGAACCTGAAATCTGAACATGAGTTGCGGTTACTACATGCTAAGGTTGATCATCTAGCACAGAATCAGGTGCCGCACACCATGGAAGTCGAACGATTTCAACTGGAAATTTTAGGCGAAATTCGCCAAGAACTCGCTGAGTTGCGGACAGAAAAATCGGCCGCAACCACAGCGACACGAAGGGAGTCTCACCATGAGGACATGGATCACCGCTAGTGTCTTGTTCCTCGTTGGCCTCATCTTTGGTCAGCGGGTAGCTGGACGGGTTCATTCATAGAGTGCCCGGCAAATCCTTTGACAAACCTGTAATCCTCCGTTAATCTGGTTAAAGAACTAGAAATGGAGGATTTTTTGTGATAATTCGTGAAGCTCGACCAACGGATGCGCCTCAGATAGCCCCGTTGATGAACTTGATCTACGATGAAATGGCTTTAACTGACCTGGAAGACGTTCCAGGCCCTGACTTACTGAAGGTCATCACGGCAGCTTACCGCACCCGAACGTATTTATCCGGTGCGGCAACTACGGTGGTGGCCGAGGCCAATGGCCAAGTGGTTGGGGTAGCGTTTGGTTATCCCGGCGAAAGGGAAGACATTGTCGATGATGTGATGACACGATTAGCAGCGAAAAGCGATGCGTTTGATGAACCATTTGATTTAGAATCCGAGACAGCGGCTGGCGAATGGTATTTGGATTCACTGGCGGTCTCGCCGGATCATCAAGGGCAGGGAATCGGTCGCCAGTTGTTGCGGGCCTTACCGGTTTATGCGCGTCGCGATCAGCAAGCGGTGATTGGGCTAAACGTCGACTTAGAGAACCCGGGTGCCATGCGTTTATATGAACGCATGGGCTACGAGGTGACGGGGACCCAAATGATTGGGGACCATGAGTACTACCACATGCAACTGGAGATTGGTGATCCAGTTCGTGTGACTAACTAAACACGTAAATGCGGGCTAGGAGCACTGTTCCTAGCCTTTTATAGTAGTCTTTTTTGTGATTTAATGAACAAACCGTTGTATACTAAGAGTAATAAATCTATGAGAAGGAGTGGATCAGTAATGTTTCGTGCGATGCGATTGGCAAATGAGGCGTTAACGCCTGAACAAATAAATACGGTCTTACAGCGGCGAACAGCGGGGGTCTTAGCGGTCCACGGGGATGCGGGTTACCCATATGCCGTACCTCTCAGTTATTACTTTGATGGAACGCATTTTTACTTTCATGGTGCGCCAGTTGGTCATAAAATGGCGGCCATTCAACGGGACAACCGGGTTTCCTTTTGTGTAGTCGATCGGGATGTGGTAGCACCAGCAGCATTAACCAATGAGTTTCGCAGTGTGATTGCTTTTGGCCGAGTCACCATTGTGACGGATCCTAAGCGGAAGCGGGAATTGATGCGGCAATTTGCTTTGCATCTGGCACCTGATTACGCCCAAAAAATTCATCAACATTTAGATCAGGGACTGGATCATTTTAGTTTATTGGAAATGACAGTGGCGCACATGACCGGAAAAGAAGCGGCCGATCTCGCACAGTCTCACTGATCTGAAAAAAAGCGCGGTGGCGCTTTTTTTGTTTATTGTTGCAAATACACTTAAATGAGCTTATGCTAGAACTTAATCGGTTATGAGCGAGGAGTGTGACCTGATGGCGACAAAATTAAGAGCCGTTACTGAAGCTGATTTGCCAGCCTTACAGCAACTTAGTCGAACAACTTTTAGTGACACGTTTGGGGCGGTGAATACGGCCGCCGATTTAGCAGTTTATTTAGAGCGGGCATACAGCTTACCGCAATTAGCCCGCGAACTGGCTGAGCCGACCAGTACGTTTACCTTTATTTATCAAGATGAACAGCTGGCGGGGTATTTAAAATTAAATTGGGGAGCGACACAGTCAGAAGCGCAGGGGGATGACTGTCTCGAAATTCAACGGATTTATGTACTCCCTGCGTTTAAGCGACAAGGATTGGGCCGTCAATTGTTCCAATTAGCGCGGAAAACGGCCGAGCAATTGGGAAAAACGGCGATTTGGCTGGGCGTCTGGGAACATAATGATTCGGCCCGTGCTTTTTATCAGCAGATGGGATTTGTCGTTGTTGGTGAACATGTTTTCCAGTTAGGCCATTCCACTCAGCGTGATTTAATTTTGCGTAAGACGCTGGTATAATGTGAGCTATGACAATTTTAGGAGGCTAACCAACGTGAAAGATAATTTACAATTAGGTGACGCAGAATTCAATCAAATGCTATTGGTATTGAAAGAGCCCGTTACTCAGGCTAACCATAAAGAGTTCAAATTCTTAGATGGTGAGATGCAAGAGATTGCTCCCGATATTTGGGCAATGCCAGCTTACATGACGGTCGACGACGAGTTTACGATGTTCTTCTTGACAACAAAATTAGCGTCAGGTGAAACGGTCGTTACCTTTGCCACGGGTGAACAAGCGGATGGTGACTTTCGCTTGAGTGAACCCATGGTCACGGGTGCTGGGGTCAATACCTTGTTTGAACACCAACCAGATCGGGCAAAACGCGTGTTGAAGTTTCTAAATGATATTTCGCGAGCTGACGAAGGTAACTGGCGGATGGTTGAAGACTAACATACTTTCAACATGAGGGGGCGATACGGTAGTGAGTACGAAAAAAATAAACGTCCCCCTGTTACTGGCACCGTTTATTTCACGAATGGGCGATGCCCTCTACTTATTTGGGTTAAATTGGTTTGTCGTACAGGCCACTGGTAATGCGGCTTTGCTGGGCATTATTCAAGCGGTTGGCGGGGTTGTCTTATTTTTAGGCGATCTCTTCTGTGGCGTCGTCGTAGATAACTTTAATCGTAAATGGGTCGTGGTATTGGCCGAACTCGTGAGTGTGTTGGGCTGTATTGGGGTGGCCCTCTGGTTAGACCCTCTTCATCTAACTGCCGGCCCATTACTAACGCTAACGGTTATTTTAGATATTGGATTAGCCTTTAGCCTGCCAGCAGCTAAGTCGATGATTCCCGAATTGATCGTTCTAGCCGCTCGCCAGCGGTTTAATGCCATTAGTAATACCTTACTTGACCTTGCCAATATTTTGGCCCCGTTATTAGGTGGCTTTTTACTGACCCTCCACTGGTTAAATTTGCGGGGGTTTTTACTTATTAATGGCCTATCTTTTCTCCTATCATTGGGGTTATATCTCAGTATTCGTTATCCTCCGCGCCACTCAACGCAGGCGACACTGGGAATTAAAGCGAGCCTGCTGACCGGTTGGCGGTATGTCTGGCAACGGCCAATTCTAGTTGAAACGATTGCTCTGGGTGGGTTGTTAAATGTGATGTACGCGGCCTCTAAACTCGTGCTCCCGTATGATGTTCAACACATCTATGGGGGACAGTCAGCCCGTTACAGTTATTTACTGATTGCCATGGCGGTGGGCGGAATTTTAGGTGGCTTGCGGTTGACTTTAGCTAAACGATTACCGCAACACCAGCAGAATTATGGGGATCTGGGCCTGTTAGCTGGCATGCTCTTACTGGCTGGTGCTTTTCCTAATTATTGGATGTTACTGGGGAGCAGTGTGGTCATTGGCTTTTGCTATACGTGTTTTGATATCCGAGCGTTGACGATTACACAGGAGCTAACTGATCCGGCTTACTTGGGTCGAATGTTTGGTCTTTTATTTTTAGCAATGGATGCGTTTCAACCCTTGGGCAGTTTTATTTTTGGGTTTGTGACGGATGAGTTGGGGAATGCGACCTTACTGTTAGTCGGTAGTTGTTTCCTAATCGGTTTAGTGGGCATTTATCAAGGCTATCAACGGCTTGCCCGGCGGTCACGATGATTATTAAATGGTCTTGACAAGCAGGCGTGAGTCTCGCTATAATTTCTATTAATATAGTCCTTTAACATTGTCCCGTGAGGCAATGAAGGTACGACGTTTCTGGCGCAAGCTGGGCTTAATTGGCGTACACGTTTCCTTACGGGACGGGTGCGCTTTTTTCATGGACAAGGAGGAATTGATTATGCAGCAGCCGTCACATTATCGTAATCCCGATGCGTTGATTGATATCGACGAGCGGCCCGGATGGGGCCAATGGTTGGGACTATCACTGCAACATTTATTTTCAATGTTTGGTTCCACCGTGTTGGTACCCATCTTGGTGGGGTTAAATCCAGGCATTGCGCTGTTTAGCTCAGGGGTGGGTACCCTCATGTATATCTTAATTACGCGAGGAAAGATTCCAGCGTACATGGGCTCTAGTTTTTCGTTTATCATGCCCATGATTGCCCTGATGAAAACCACGGGTTATCCGGGGATTGCTCAGGGAACGTTGGCGGTGGGACTAGTTTATCTGATCGTTGCTTTAGTCGTGGCGGCTGTCGGTCCGGACTGGATTGATCGCGTTTTGCCACCGATTGTCGTTGGCCCGATGGTGATGGTCATCGGACTATCACTAGCCGGGAGTGCAGCGCAAAAGGCTACAGTTGATAGTCAAGGTACGTATCACTGGCAGTTCTTTGCGGTTGCCATCATCACCTTACTCCTGACGATTGGGTTTAACTTATTCTTGCGGGGATTTTTAGCTTTAGTCCCCATTCTGTTAGGGATTGTGTGCGGCTACCTGGTGGCAGTGGCATTTGGTCTAGTAAACTTTACACCAGTGTTGCAGGCAGAGTGGTTTCAGTTACCTAAATTTGAAATTCCGGGGGTCAGCTATTCCTTACATTTTTATTGGGGTGCGGTGCTAAGTTTGGCGCCCATTGCCTTTGTCACCATGACGGAACATATTGGCCACATTACCGTGCTTAACGAGTTGACCCATCGTAACTTCTTCCGTGATCCTGGGTTGACACACACGTTAGCTGGCGACGGTGTGGCTTCAATTATCGCGAGTTTTGTTGGTGGGCCGCCTGTCACGTCATATGGCGAAAATGTGGGTGTCCTTGCTATCACCCGCGTACACAGTGTGTATGTCCTGATTGGCGCGGCGACGTTTGCCGTCATCTTCAGTTTTGTTGGCAAGTTGAGTGCCTTGATCGAAAGTATTCCTAATCCGGTAATTGGGGGAATTAGCTTTCTTCTATTTGGTGTTATTGCGTCAAGTGGTCTGCGAATTCTGATTGAGAAACATGTCGATTTTAATCAAAAACGTAATCTGATGATTGCCTCGGCAATTTTGGTCATTGGGATTGGGGACGCTTACCTCAAAATCGGTCAATATCAATTTTCAGGCCTAGCCGTGGCGGCTGTCTTAGGCATTATCTTAAATCTAGTATTGCCCCAAGCAGCTCACCAATAAAAAAAGTCCTCGCCATTTTGCGGGGACTTTTCTGATGTTGGAATTAGCCGATTTGCCAATAGCGGAGAAGGGCCATTGCCATGATGCCAATGACGACGACCATGAGTAAGCTCTTGGTGAGGACCCCAGCGATGGTCGCCGGAATGGCAGCTAAGCAGTTGGCAACATTTAGCGTGGCTAACTGACCAGTGTGGGCGATGAACAGGCTTTGACAGCATAGGGCCGTCATGATCGTGATGGGAACAAATGACAAAAAGCTCACCAGCCAGCCCGGCATCGTCAGTTGTTTGACAAAAATAAAGGGGAGCGTTCGCGAAAGAATCGTGACGAGTCCGCATCCCAGGATCACCCATAATTCGGTTAGGCTGATTGACATTTTTTCATCTCCATTCCAAATAGACATCCGGCAACTGTGGCGACTAATAGGGCAAAGTTGGCGCTCATGAGTCCAATCATCAAGTAATAAATGAGAGCAACAAACCCCATGACGAATAATTGCAGGCGCATTCCGAGGTGTTTGTCACTAATCAACTGGAGATAGACGAGACCAATAAACATAGCTGTCAAGGCGAAGTCAAACCCAAAGCGGCTTGGATTGGCAATGAGTCCGCCTAGAATAGCCCCAACCAGGGTTGCTAGTCCCCAGACTAAATAGGCAACAAGATTAGCTGCCGATTGCCAAGCAAAGCTTAATGGTCCATGGGTTTTATTTTGTTTATTCATGGCTAAAGCAAAGGTTTCATCAGTTACCAGCGTACCAATCAGTACATTACGAATTAAGGATTCATGGCGAAAATACTGGGCCAAGCTGGTACTCATCAGGATCATCCGTGAATTCACAAGGAAGGTAGAAATGAAGATTGCTGACAGGGGGTCATGAATTAAGAGCATACTGGTGATGATGAATTGGGCGGAGCCAGCGTACACAATAAATGACAGGCCAGCAACCATCAGTAAGCTCAAGTGACTCGTGTGGGCAACAATTCCGAACGCTAAGCCCACACCAATGTAGCCAAAGACAGTGGGAAGAACGTCACGAATGCCCGCTCGAAAGGTTAGGTCTGGACCCATAAATAAGCCTTCTTTCCGTTTTCTAATTAAAGTCTAACCTTTAGTTTAGCCGTGTCTCCGGGGCCTGTAAACCTGTAATTTATTTGTAAATATGCTGGCTGAAAAAAGTTGAGGGAAAAGGTTGCATTTCGGTAAAGAGGGTTGTATGATACTCTCATTGATAACGAACGAAAGTGAGGGTATGGGCGATGAAGATGAACTTAACTGAACTAGCAGCTTCAGCACACGTTGATGCTAGCCGCATTGAGGACTACGTAAAGAGTGGGCTATTAGGTAAGGAACATTCGACGACGGAGTTCGATGATTCAGATTTGTACTGGATCGACATGATTCAATGTTTTCAGGATAATGGGACGTCTTTAGACGACTTATCCGGATTAATGCCACGGTGCCGCAAGGGCCAATCGCAGTTAACCCAGGTACAGTAATTAAGGTAATGAATGAGTAAAATGGGTGAATAGAACGGCCGGTGATGATGAGTCCCGGTCGTTTTTTGTATGCGTACTGTGGGATAACTAAAAAGGCCGGTCGAGAAGAAATCCTCGATCGGCCTTTTAGTCTATTCTGCTTTAACTTGTTTAATCAGTTGTTGCATGGCTTGTGCTTGATAAGCAGCGGCGGCTTGCTGGGTAACTTGTTTCTGTTGCGCAGCAGTCATTGATGGGTTCTTCATCATCGCTGCCATAACCGCTTTTTTAACATAAGCCGTTGCAGCGGCCTTTTGTTTTGCTTGATAGCTCTTAGAACTAGCTAGTTTCTGCAATTTCTTAGCTTGTGGGGCACTCAATACGGTCCAGTTCTTGTTGATGTAAATGGTATTGTGTTCCTTCACGTATTGATGACCATTATCGGCTAAACCAAACCAGAATTTCGCTGTACTATTTTTGTATTCGCGATAGGTCTTAGTCGTGACAATCCGGTTATGACCAGTTGTCCGTTTGACCGTGTTACTGGTCGTAACTTTAGCTCGAGTATGATTCGTTTTCTTAGCCGAAGCGCTAGTCTTGTAGACGTAAACGCGGTGCTTATCGGCTGTCCCAATCGATTGATACAGCATCATCGGTAGATTCTTGGATGGTGAGGCTGAGTAAATCCGTTGCGTTTTAGTTTCAGTGACGTTGTGCATGCCATAGTAGTCATGGTCATTCTTAACAATGAAGAAGATGCTAACCATAACACCAGCAACCGCCAGAATAGTTAAACTATTAGAAACAACTCGGTTGCTTAAATAAACGTAAAAGTAAAATGCGAGAATCGCACAAATGACAAGTGTAACGATAATCATTAGGCGGCACCTCCCTTAGTTGCAGCTTCATCGGTACTTTGATCGGTTACATGTGTTGAGCGGTTGCTACCTTTTAAGAAGAAGGCTACGACCAAGGCAATGAAGCTAAAGCCGATAGCAACCCAGAAGGCAGCGTGATAACCGGTTAACGTGGCATTAATGGCCTTATCTGCGTAACTTAATGGGTTAGTGGTTAAGACGTGTTTAGCAGGGATATTATTCTTAGTGACGTTGGTCAAGACACTCACTAGAATGGCGGTCCCAACAGAACTAGCGACTTGCCGTTGGGTGTTGTTAACAGCGGTCCCGTGACTGATTAAGTTCATTGGTAAGGCGTTCATCCCGGCAGTTGTGGCTGGCATCATGACCATGGCAATCCCAAACATCCGAACCGCATACAAGATGACAATGTATAAGGTAGCGGTGTCTTTAGTGATCCAGGCAAATGGTAAGGTCCCAATAGTTAAGAGGAACATCCCCATGATTGCTAAGCGCTTAGCACCAAAACGGTCAAATGCCCGTCCAGTGATCGGGCTCATAACCCCCATCATCAGAGCACCGGCCAGTAGGGTTAAGCCAGAGTGAAACGCGGACATGCCCTTGACGATTTGCAGGTATAAAGGAATGACCATTTCAACGCCCACCATGGCCATCATAACGACGGAACTTAAGATAGCGGAAACCGTAAACTCTTTAGACTTGTAAACCCGGAAGTTCAGGAATGGATCGTCCATCGTTAATTGACGCCAAACAAAGAGCGCCACAAAGACAAAGCCAATGATTAAGGTTGATAGCACTTTGGCACTGCCCCAACCATCATCACCAACAGAAGAGAAGCCGTAAAGCATGCTCCCGAAACCGATTGTTGAGAGTAGTACAGACCAAATGTCCAATGGTTCTTTCTTAGTCTCAAGCACACTACGCATGAGCCAGAAACTAGCGATGATGACAACGGCAACGATCGGAATAATCATGCCGAACAAATCCCGCCAAGTTAGGTTATCAATGACCCACCCTGACAGAGTTGGGCCAATAGCTGGTGCTAAACCGATGACGATACCGGCTAGCCCCATGGCCGTTCCCCGTTTGTTAGCAGGGAAGATGGTGAGCATCATGGTCTGAAGTAATGGCATGGAGACCCCAACCCCAACGGCTTGGATTAGCCGCCCGATTAATAGCATCGGGAAGTTTACCGCCGACCAGCAAATAACGGTTCCAATTAAGAAGATACTCATAGCGGACATATAAAGTACCTTGGAACTAATAGTTGTGATCAACCAAGCACTGATAGGAATCATGATCCCGTTAACCAGTAAGAAACCAGTGGTTAACCACTGGACAGTTGACGTGGAAACGTCGAAAGCCTTCATCAATGTTGGAAAGGCAGTACTTAAAATAGTTTGGTTCAAAACGGTACAAAAAGTCCCAATCAGCAGAAGTGCAACAAGCAATCCACGATTATAGGACTTACCGTTGGTATCAATAGCATTTCCCAAAGTTAATTCCCTCTTTTACTCAAAAATTATTTCTGGAATAAATATACGCACATTGAACCTCTTTGTCAACTAGCTTGACATACTTTTTAGAATATATATACTGTTTAGAGAAAAGCGAACATGTTTCTAAAATAATTTTATATTTTTCACAAACGCTTTCATTGTTATGGCCATCGCGATTACTATCGGGATGACCGATAGAATCTAAGGCAGGTGCTAGTAAGTGGATGATGAACAAAAGAAAATGTTTAAGAAGCTGCCGACAGATAGTTTAGTTCTCGGAATCGGGGATGTAGCAGCAGCAACAGGTGTCTCTCAAAGCCAATTACGTTATTGGGAACGAAAGGGTTACATTCAAAGCCAGGCAGTTAGTGATGGCCGTAATCGGAAGTTTACCTATAAGACACTGATTCAGGTCCAACAAATAAAATTCTTTTTAGATGATGGCTATACACTGGTTGGGGCCGTTAAACAGGCCAAACGGCGGCGCGATTATTTTGACAAACTACAGGACTTTTTTACCAGTCGCTTTGAACATTTGGAATTGGCCGATGGTGCCGGCGAGATTGACTTAGGCGTGTTTGATCCGCAGCCTAATCAACGGTTGGTCGCGGACCAAGTCGGTGATCACTGGCAGTTTCGGTTGGTTCCTTTAGAATAGGACGGTTTATTTGTTTCTCAGGGGTAACAATGGTAATCTGAAGTTACGGAAGAGCAAGTTGTGGTTGGCAGACAAAAACTTTCGAGACCAATCGATCTTCTGGCTGGATTGGTGGTTTAATCATGTTGTTGACGTGTTGTGAAACCAGGCGAATAACCATGAGTAGTAGCGCGTTATCTTGCGCATGGACTACGTTGACCAAATGTCAGCGTAAGCGATCGTAAACCTAAAACGACGTGTTTTTGGAAAATTAAGTTCTTTGATTTTTCTCTCGCCAGTCACTGCTTCCGTGAACCGTTCAAGTTTTGAAAGTTCTTGAACGGTTTTTTTGTGCACTATTTTATGAAAAATATTTAAGAAAATGAAGAAAAAATTAGAAGATTGATCGACTAAAAAGACTGGTAATTCAGCTTTTAGGCCACCAATGAAAATTTAGGGGCAAAAAAGTTATCTATTTCATTGTATTTTGAAGCCAACGTGTTAAGATAACAAAATCGCAAAAAACAAAAACCAGAAGGATGGTGTTATACATGCTGTTACGACAAGCGACGATGGCTGACTTACCACAAATTGAATCGATTATCCGTGATGGCCGTGAGTTATTGGCGGCCCAAGCGATTGATCAATGGCAGGGCTCATATCCCAACACGTCAATCTTAGTTGACGACATCCACCAAGGGTGGACGGTTGTCTTGGAAGAAAACAACGAAATTTTGGGGACCGCAGCCATTATTCCGGGAGAAGATCCCACCTATAAGGAAATTGAAGGTCAGTGGCTGACCAAACAAGCGCCATACTTGGCAATTCATCGCGTAGCAGTATCTAGTCACCATCATGGTCGTGGCTTAGCCGGTGAATTGTTCCAACGGTTATTCGACCAAATTGATCATGCCGCAAACATTGAAAGTGTTCGGATTGATACACATCCCCAGAACATGGCCATGCAACACGTTATTAAAAAGAATGGTTTTAGTGAAACAGGGACAATTGATTTAACAGCGGCTGGCTTGCCAGGAACGAAAGACTTTGCGTACGAACGGTTGACGGTCAATGCTAACCCAGCGCACGTGGTGGCAACCGCTACAGTCAAATAAATAAAGGCTTCCTATATTATTAGATGTAACTAGGGCTTAGTTGGCGTGCTGACTAAGCCCTTTTTTGTGGAATCAACTCATAAACCTTTTGTGAGGGGAGCCGAAACGAGCCTGTTCTTTTGACCTAAATTCTGCGATAATAGAAGGTAGTAAGTCATGGGGGCGGTTTAGTTGGAAAAGAGTTTGACTGGTGGCCGATTTTTACTCGTCACCATCTTGAACGTCGTTATTACGATTTTTGAATTGTTAGGTGGCCTGTTGTCTGGAAGTCTATCACTGCTATCAGATGCCTTTCATAATTTGGGGGATGCCCTGTCCGTTGTGATGAGTTACGTGGCTCATCGAGTCGGCGGCCGGCAACAGACACGGCAAAATACATTTGGGTATCGGCGAGCAGAAATTTTGGCGGCGTTACTGAATGCAGCCGTACTCATCTTAGTCTCTTTGTTATTGGCGGTCGAAGCGGTTCGCCGACTACTTCACCCAGAACCCGTGAAGGGCGACATTATGTTGTTGGTCGCGGTCGTCAGTTTCCTGGCCAACCTGTTTTCAACGATCTTACTGAATCACGGGGCTCAGCATAACTTAAATATTCGGGCCACTTATCTACATTTACTGAGTGACGCGCTGGCGTCAGTTGGGGTGATCATTGGGGCTATTTTGATTACCATTTGGCAGATCAGTTGGGTGGACCCCTTAATTACGGTTTTAGTGGCCCTCTACATTATTTATGAGTCTTGGCCGATCATTAAGCAAACATTTGATATCTTAATGGAAGGGTCACCAGATTTGGACTATGAAGCGATTGCCCAAGATATTTGTCAGTTACCAGAGGTGGACGGTGTCCATCATTTGCACGCTTGGTTAATTGATGAAAACAACGTGGTTTTTTCCGTTCACGTCAATATGGAAAACTTGCCGCTATCAAAGATTGAGCCGATTTATCGGCAAATCGAGGCCTTGCTCTGTCGTAAATATGGGGTAAACCACGTGACGATCCAAGCGGAGTGTCGACGGGGAAAAGACGAGTCGTTATTTTATGATCAAAATGATTGGCGGCACGAATAGACTTGCATGCCAAGCTGTTTCGCGGTATAAAGGAAACACTATCTAGATGAGGTGAACAATGATGACTCCGATGAAGGAGGATTATTTAAAAATTATTTTTGAGCTAGGCGGTCGCCAGAAAAAGGTGTCCAATAAGCAAATTGCGATTAGTTTGAATATTGCGGCAGGTTCTGTAACGGAAATGGTTAATAAGATGGCGGCTGAGGGCTTAGCAGAACATACGCCTTACGCTGGTATTTCCTTGACGAACCGAGGCATTCGGTTAGCTGAAGACTTGGTCCGCAAGCATCGGATTTGGGAAGACTTTTTGGTGGAGAAGCTGGGCTATGCCTTGCCAGACGTTCATGATGAAGCTGAGGTCTTGGAACACGTCACGAGTCCTAAGTTGATCGATGCCTTAGATGACATGCTGGGGAATCCCACGCATTGTCCGCATGGTGGGGTTATTCCAGATCGACAGGGGCATTATCATGAAGACAGTCATACCGTTTTAAACGATGCTGCCGATGGTGAGATTGTGACCGTTGATCGTTTCATTGACAATCATGATCTGTTAACGTATTTGGGAGACCTGAAGCTGGACATTGGTGATCAGCTTCAGGTGTTAAAGCATGATCCTTTTGAGGGACCCGTGACCGTGCAAAATTTAACGGATAATGCCGAACTGATCGTTAGCTATAAAGCGGCGCACTACATTTTTGTTAAATAACTTTTAAAAGCCTGACGGTGTTCAGGCTTTTTTGCTGTCAATTGAGCCGGTCATCGATGGTGAACTTTTTATTTCGCAACCACTCGGTGTGCCGTATAATATAAATCGTATGAGGAAGGTTGGGATGGCAGTGGCTAGTCAAAAGAAACGAGATCAGTTAATCTTGCATACGGCTTTGACGGCTGGGCGCATCATGATTGAAAATGGATCTGAAATCGAACGGGTTGAAGACACGATGACGCGCATTGCCAAGAATGCAGGCGCACAAACCAGTCAACTCTTTGTCATGATTACCGGAATTTTGATGGCAATTAATGGAGAAGTGGGGGCCCAAATTGAACCAGTTAAACGGCGGACGTTTGACCTGGAAAAAATCGCGGTTGTGAATGATCTGTCACGACGGTTTGCCGATCACCGTATTACCCTTCAACAGTTTGCCGATCAACTAGATCATCTCGATAGCATTAGTCGCTACTTTCCGTTTTGGTTACAGTTACTGGCAGCTGCGTTGGTCAGCGGGCCTTTAGAGGTGGTCTTTCGGCACAATCTGCCGGATTTCTGGATTACCTGTGTGGTCGGGTTGCTGGGCTGGTGGGTTTATTATGTACTAAATAAATTTATTCAAATTCGATTTTTATCCGAGTTTACGGCATCAGCAGCAATTGGTCTGTTAGCTGTTTTGGTGGTGCATTTGGGATTGGGTAACAGCGTTGACGACATTATTATTGGTAGCGTGATGCCGTTAGTTCCCGGTGTTCCTATTACCAATTCGGTACGGGATATTTTAGCAGGCAATTTAGTGAGTGGACCGGCGCGGGGCGTAGAGGCTTTGGTGAGTGCCGCAGCAATTGGATTTGGTATTGCAATGGTTTTACAATTATTGTAAGTCAGGAGGGTGCCCCATGACGGTTGTTCAATTCGTTATTGAAGTAGTGGGAACGTATGTCGCCACGATTGCTTTTGGTATTTTGATTAATATTCCCCGGCGCGCATTGAATTTTGGCGGTTGGATTGGCGTATTGGGCTATCTCCTATACCGGTTCACGGTGCTGGCTGGTGGCGGTTATGTCATTGGTAACTTATTAGGGGCTGTGGCGATCGGGGTGGCCTCGCTACAAGCTGCCCGATTAAAGAAGATGCCGATGATTCTCTTTAACATTCCAGCGTTGGTGCCGCTGGTTCCCGGCGGTCAAGCCTACCAAATGATTAAGAATTTTGCTTTGGGACATAACGATACGGCGGTAAGCTTTCTACTGCAGGTTGTGATGATTTCGGGCGCTATTGCGTTTGGCTTTTTACTGTCGGAGTTGGTTAATCGGGTTCAGCAACGACTGCTTCGGCATCACCGTTAGCGATTAGGAAATTCTTAATAAAACGGTCTAGCCTAGAAATCTAGTGGTGGGGTGGTATACTCATTGCTAGGGGTTTCCCAGAATCAGGTAGGATGAAAGGAATAGTTGCACATGATGTTATTTAATCGGGATCGGGACCGGCCGTGGAAATTCACGCTGGCAACCGTATTGTTTCTGATCGTGGCTGTTTACATAAAGGCACAGAATGCTTACGTTGAATTTTTAGATTCATCGATCGTTGATGTCATTCAAAAGAACCAACCGGGGTGGAAGACACTGCTTTATCGCGGTGTGACGAGCTTGGCAGAACCAAAGCTGGATATTGTTTGGGTGTTCATCTTGGCGTTTTTACTGTGGGGCTTTAAGTTCAAGGTGCCAGCACTGTGGTGTTTAGCAACGTTGGCAGGTGGCGATGTCATCGCTAGCCTCGTTAAAAATGTCATCCAGCGTAGTCGGCCCACAGCGCACTTAGCAATTGACGACGGCTATAGTTTCCCTAGTGGGCATGTATTTGGGACCTTTCTACTGGTAGCAATGATTTGGGTGATTTTAATTCCAATGATTTCGTCAAGCTGGAAAGCGTGGTTAGTACGCATTGTCCTGATTATTTGGCTGTTATTGGTCATGATTTCCCGGGTTTACTTGAATGCCCATTTCCCAACAGATACGATTGGTGCGGCACTGTTAGCCTATTTGTGGTTACAGGTTGCGGAAGGATTGTACATTCGGTTAGCACCCGTTATGAAGAAATGGCCATTGCTAAAGAAGTCTGAAATTTAAAGTATAGAATTAAACACCAATAGAGCTGTCAGGAATCTGAATGATTCTGGACAGCTCTATTTTTTGCGGTTAAATCATCGAAAAGGTAAGATGATTTTGAGGCTTATTTAAGGTCTTGTAGCCATTCTGTTGCTAGATCTAACCAATGTGCTACGTGGGGCAAATCAGTACCAGGCTTCCAAGCTGTCACCGAATTGGCTAATGCTAGGCCGTGGGGGCCATTGTGGAAAACGTGTAGTTCAGTATCTACCCCGTGGGTAAGTAAAGCTTGGGCATAAGCTAATGCGTTTTGAACGGGCACTAGTGGGTCATCGGCCGTTACCCAAATAAATGTTGGCGCATTTGCGGCGGTAACGTGCTGGTCTGCAGCAATTTTTTTCGGAGTAGTGGACCATGTCGCTAACGTGGCTGCATCAGTTGGAAAACCTAAGTCAGGTGAAATGACCGGGTAGCCGAGAATAACAGCCTGAACCTTTAATTGTTCTGGAGTAGTGTGAGCCTGTTGGTTAAAGTCAGCTTCAGACCACCAGTCATTAAAGAGAGCGGTGATGTGGCCACCAACGGAAAAACCGGCAATCACTAGTCGGTGAAGGTTCACATGCCAGGTAGTAGCGTGGGCGTGAATAGCGGCAACACTTTGTGCCAATTCAATCACGGGATTGGGCAAGAGGGGCGTTTTTTCACTGATGAAGCTGTAACGGAGGAAGAATGCTTGATAGCCGCGAGCGACCCATGCCAAGGCCAAATCCTCAGCCTGTTGCTCGGGAATGTGGGTATAGGAACCGCCAGGGACGATAATTACGGTCGGGTAAGTTACCGAGGAATCGGTATTTTCCCGCAAGTAGCCTTGTAGATAAGCTGCGGAACTGTTAGGTAGTGACTGGGTCAATATTTTCAATTGCGAAACCTCCTAAAATAAGTCATGATAAGGATACAATCAATTATAACGCATCGTTTGGTCGATCGGAAAGCAGGTAACGTATGGAAAGAATAGCAACAACGTCGCGTTTACGTGTGCGGCCATTAACGGAAAGTGATTTTGAAGATTATCGACGGCTATTAGCCTTGCCAGCGGTTGCTGCGGCTAATGGGTCGTCCAGCGATGTAGATCGTGCTGTGATGGCGCGCTGGTTTGCGGCAGATCGGCAGAGTCCCTTTGCGTTTGCAGTAACTGACTTAACCACAGCCCGGTTTATGGGAGTCATTTTATTCTATCGGCATGACGATCCTGAGGAGAAAAGTGGCAATCCGCAGTACGACGTCGGTTATTTCCTTGATCCAGTTGATTGGGGGCAAGGTATCATGCCGGAAGCCCTAAAAGCTAGCTTATATCTTGTACAACGGGCAACGGTGGTGACACAGACGGTGTGGGCCACGTGTTTGGTAACTAATCGGCGTTCACAAGGGGTGTTGACCAAATTGGGCTTCCAAACGGTGACGGCTCCCTTTGTTCCAGTGGGACTACCAGGTGAGGCGGCACAACCGGAACTATTGTGGCGCTTGGATTTGCCAGGAAATGAAAAAAGTGAATTCTAATCGTTATTTCATCTTGCAATGTCACACAGGGATGGTATACTACAAACTATCGAATAGAAGAGGCGCGACCAACAAGAGTCGCTTTCCGGAGATGGGTCACATTGCTGATGGAAGGTTAAAGGGGCGGTCGCCGAAATTTACGCATTTTGACCGGATGCGTGGGTTGGGTCCTGGTTGAACAAGTCAGGGACTGTCGCAGTCAAATAATCGGCTGCGGGGCGCTTTCAACGATATTGACTTGGAATAGTAATCTGTCCAACTCTCTTTCGCAAAGCAACTTTTGTGGAAGAGAGTTTTTTATTGCAAGTCGTTTCGAGAAGGTCCTTCTAATCAAGAAGGAGGAAACAATATGGAACAAAGTACGACAAATGCCACGACCAGTGAAGCATCTGATCAGGTAAAGCGGGGGTTAAAGACCCGTCATGTTTCGATGATTGCTTTAGGTGGGTGTATTGGAACTGGCCTTTTCGTCGCCAGTGGGTCAGCAATCTCAACCGCCGGACCTGGCGGTGCACTCGTCGCATATGTGGCGATGGGATTAATGGTGTATTTCTTAATGACCAGTCTAGGGGAAATGGCAACCAATATGCCGATCTCCGGGTCATTTGCAGCTTATTCCGCCAAGTATGTTGATCCTGCGTTAGGGTTTGCCATGGGCTGGAACTATTGGTTCAACTGGGCTATTACGGTTGCAGTCGATATTTCTACGGCAGCTCTGGTGATGAAGTTCTGGTTACCAGGAATTCCCGGCTGGATTTGGAGCTTGATTGCGTTGGTAATTATTTTCGTGATTAATGCCCTATCGGTTCAGGCGTTTGGGGAAACTGAATTCTGGATGTCATTGATTAAAGTTGTCACCATTTTTGTCTTCTTGGCAGTTGGCTTGATGACGATTGTCGGTATCATGGGTGGTCATGCAACTGGCCTTGAGAACTTTACGTACAAAAAGGCCCCATTTGTTGGTGGTTTTCCGGCTATCTTGAGTGTTTTCGTAGTTGCTGGGTTCTCCTTTCAAGGAACTGAACTGGTAGGAATCACAGCTGGCGAGTCAAAAGACCCAGCTCACAGTGTGCCTAAGGCGATTAATCAGGTGTTCTGGCGGATTATTCTATTCTACATTTTAGCTATCTTTGTTATTGCCGCCGTTTTGCCTTACACCAGCCCTGACTTACTCGGTTCTTCTGCGAGTGATGTTGCCATTAGTCCCTTTACATTAGTTTTCCAGCGGGCTGGTTTAGCAGCCGCTGCGGGTGTTATGAACGCGGTCATTTTGACCTCAGTGCTTTCAGCCGCTAATTCGGGGATGTATGCTTCAACTCGGATGCTGTATTCCTTGTCTAAGGAAGGTTATGCACCGAAGTTGTTTGAACGGACAGGAAAGAATGGAATTCCTTACCCGGCACTATTTGCCACAACCATTGTTGCGGCTTTGACTTTTATCAGTAGTATTGCCGGTCCACAGATTTATCTGTGGTTGGTGGCTGCAAGTGGGTTGACTGGGTTTATTGCATGGTTTGGGATTGCCTTATCGCACTTCCGTTTCCGCCGCGCATTCACGAAGCAAGGCCATAAGTTGTCTGAACTGAGCTATCATGCAAAGTGGTTCCCAATTGGGCCAATTCTGGCGTTAATCCTGTGTGTGGCCGTGATTGTCGGTCAGGATCCGCAATCATTCTTCTCGGGCCATTGGGAACAAGTACTGGTAACTTACATCAGCGTACCGCTGGTTTTGGTGCTGTACTTGGGCTACAAGCTTAAGAAGCATACTAAGTTGATTCCATTGGATCAGGTTGATGTGTCACCCGTTCATAAGGATGGAACTTTAAAGGAATCGTCAACTGAAGATTAAGAAAAATAATGTGTGGGCAGATAAACTGAAATAATATTAGCGGCGTCTCGTTAGGCTTATGGGCTACGAGGTGCCGTTTTTAATGAATTGGGTAATGAAAAAATGGCCACGATATATTGTCTTTTACGAAGCAGGTTGGTACAATATGTGGTGTTGAAATTTTGGCCGAGAAATCGGCGCGTCGTTATTTAAAGGAGAGAGATTGCATGCTTGTATTATCGGGAACTATCGGAGCCGGCAAAACGAGTCTAACTACGTTGTTAGCCGAACATTTACACAAACCAGCCTTTTATGAATCAGTGGATGACAACAAAATCTTGCCACTGTTCTACCAGAACCCTCAGAAGTATGCCTTTCTATTACAAATTTACTTTCTTAACAAGCGGTTGGATAACATTAAGGCAGCCAATGCGGATGATGAAACAGTTTTGGATCGGTCGATCTTCGAAGACTCCTTGCTGTTTCACTTGAACGCTGACCTGGGTCGAGCAACGTCTACGGAAGTTGATATCTATGACTCCTTGCTGGCCAATATGATGCAGGAATTGCCAGAAGCGACGCATAAAAAGAACCCGGACTTGTTGATCCACATCAATATTTCGTTTGAAACGATGTTAGAACGGATTAAGAAGCGGGGCCGTTCCTTCGAGCAAATCGATCATGATCCAAGTCTATATGAATATTACCAACAATTGGATCAACGGTATATTGACTGGTATAACGCCTATGATAAGTCACCTAAGATGCAAATTGATGGTGATCAATTAGACTTCGTAGAAGATCCAGCAGCCCGGCAACAGGTCTTACACCTAATTGACGAGAAGATTGCTTCACTTTAGTCGTTGTTTTTGTTACCAAAATGCGGTATGATAGCGTCAATTAATAAACACGAGGTGCCTATCCAGTAGACGGCCAGAGAAGCGGGGAAAGCTGCAAGCCGCAACGTCGAAAATTCCAGCACTAAAAAAAGTGGGCGGGTAATGCCGCACGGTGCAGACCGTTATCATGTTCAAGGGTGTCATTGCGTGCAATGACGAACTTGGGTGGTACCGCGAAGGTCTTCGTCCCATGTGACGGAGGCCTTTTTTGTATCATCCGCAAATTAGAGAGGAGTTATTTCAGATGTTAGATTTAAAGTTGATTCGCCAAGAACCAGACTTCATCAAAGAAAAGTTGGCAACCCGAGGCGTTGACCCAGCCGATATTGATGCACTATTGGAACTTGATGCCAAACGGCGGGAACTAATTGTTAAGAGTGAAACGATGAAAGCACAACGAAACACGGTGTCTGATGAAATTTCACAATTGAAGCGGAATAAAGAAGATGCTGACGACAAGATTAAGGAAATGCGTCAGGTGAGTGCTGATATCAAGGATATTGATGCGCAATTGGATACGTTAAAGGATCAAGTCCAAGATGCTGCCGCGCATTTGCCTAATATTCCTAACGATAATGTTCCAGTTGGATTAACTGAGGATGGGAGTGTTGAACTCCGCCAATGGGGTGAAAAGCCAAATATGGACTTCACGCCTAAAGCACACTACGAAATTGGGGAAGATCTTGGCATCTTAGACTTTGAAGCTGGCGCTAAAGTTTCTGGTAGTCGGTATCTGTATTATCTGGGTGCCGGTGCGCGGTTGGAACGGGCCGTGTACAACTTTTTCTTGGATGAGAATACCAAGGCTGGATTTAAGGAAGTCTTGCCGCCTTATATCGTGAATGACGATTCGATGTACGGTACGGGACAATTTCCTAAGTTCAAGGAAGATGTTTACCAATTAAAGGATGAAGCCATGACCTTGATTCCAACGGCCGAAGTCCCCTTAGTGAACTACTATCGTGACGAAGTTATTCCTGAAGAAGAACTGCCAGTTTGGTTTACGGCCTTGACCCCAGCTTTCCGGTCTGAAGCCGGTAGTGCCGGTCGAGATACGCGCGGACTAATTCGGTTGCACCAATTCAATAAGGTTGAGATGGTGAAGTTCTGTAAACCTGAAAATTCGTGGGATGAGTTGGAGGCCTTAACCAAGCATGCTGAGAGCCTCTTACAGAAGTTAGGCTTGGCTTACCATGTCATTACCTTGACGACTAGTGATATGAGCTTTACCGCGGCGATGACGCACGATCTGGAAGTCTGGTTCCCCGAACAACAGACTTATCGTGAAATTTCAAGTTGTTCGAACACCACGGACTTCCAAGCACGGCGCGCTCACATTCAATATCGTGATGAGAATGGTAAATTACAATACGTGCATGCGTTGAACGGTTCCGGTTTGGCGGTTGGCCGGGCAGTTGCTGCGATTTTGGAAAATTATCAAAATGCTGATGGTTCCGTCACAATTCCAGATGTTTTAGTGCCTTATATGGGTGGTTTAACTAAGATCACCAAGTAAAGATAGTTAAATGGATCAAAATAATTGTCATGACGTCGTTAACTAGGCTGCGTCATGGCAATTTTTGTTTGCTAAGAAAGGTGGGTGACCGATAATTTCACGATATACAAATTTTTTTGCAAAAAAATGCAAAAAAGGACTAGCTTTTTTTTCGCTGGTACGCTACAATATTAAATGTTGTTGAGAGAGTAGTTATTCAGTCCGCGAATATTTATTCAAAATATTTCAAATTTCTGGTTGACAAGTTTTCAACGGCATGGTAAATTATAATAGTTGTTTCGAACGAGAGCGGTTAACGTTTTCTGAAGGACTATGGAGGATTAGCTCAGTTGGGAGAGCGTCTGCCTTACAAGCAGAGGGTCACAGGTTCGAGCCCTGTATCCTCCATCAGGACTTAGGTCCTTGGCGTTAGTTCGCCAACGTTGCAGGTGTGGCGGAACTGGCAGACGCGCTAGATTTAGGTTCTAGTGTCTTATGACGTGGGGGTTCGAGTCCCTTCACCTGCATTAACTCAATATTGCAAAATATTTGAAAAAGTATTTTGCCGACTTAGCTCAGTTGGCAGAGCATCTCACTAGTAATGAGGAGGTCGGAGGTTCGAATCCTCTAGTCGGCATGGTAACACAATTTAATTGCCAATATGCGGAAGTAGTTCAGTGGTAGAACATCACCTTGCCATGGTGGGGGTCGCGGGTTCGAATCCCGTCTTCCGCTTTGCCCTTTTGCCGGGGTGGCGGAATTGGCAGACGCACAGGACTTAAAATCCTGCGGTCAGTGATGACCGTACCGGTTCGATCCCGGTCCTCGGCATTTAATTAAATATTTATTATGCACCCATAGCGCAACTGGATAGAGTGTCTGACTACGAATCAGAAGGTTGTAGGTTCGACTCCTACTGGGTGCATTTTTGTTGCTCATGATTAGGTTCATGACATCATCGGGAAGTAGCTCAGCTTGGTAGAGCACCTGGTTTGGGACCAGGGGGTCGCAGGTTCGAATCCTGTCTTCCCGATAACTGACTAACTGTCAGCGAGCTATCTCGGGAAGTAGCTCAGCTTGGTAGAGCACCACGTTCGGGACGTGGGGGTCGCAAGTTCAAATCTTGTCTTCCCGATTTTTTATTGCGACCGTCCCCAACAGAAGTGCTGAAACGATCGACTCCTTACGTAATTGTTTGGATGTCGGTCGTTTTTTTGTTATGATAGTTTACCAGAACTTATTTGGTCCGGGTGCAGTCTAATCCGTTGCATTTTGATGGAAACTTCGTATAATATTAGTCAGCATTAGTCAAATAAGTTTCGCTGAAGGGGGGACGGTAATGGAGAATCAAAATATTTCGGATATTATCGAGTCTTACTTGAAGCAAATCTTGGCTGAGTCACAGCAAGTTGAGATTCGCCGGGCCGAGATTGCCGATCAATTCAACGTAGTCCCATCCCAGATTAATTATGTGATTAAGACCCGTTTTACGATTCAGGACGGTTATGTGGTTCAAAGTAAACGTGGTGGCGGTGGCTACATCCGAATTGAAAAGGTCAAGCTACTAGATAATCTTGACTTCATCGATTCCTTAGTTACAGCGGTGGGTGATCAGATTACCCGTCATGACAGCCTAGCAGTGGTCCGCAGTCTCTTTGAGGCTGGTACGATCAATCGGCGGGAAGCCAACATTATCTTGGCGGCGATTGATAAGGCCGCTGTTGATACTGGTGACCGCACCTTAAATGAACGAATACGGGCGCAAATTTTAATTTCAATTTTGAATCACTTGCGCTATGAGAGCTAAGAAAGTGAGGAGTCGCAATGGATAATTTATTTACCCCAAGTGCTAAGAGCGTGCTCGTTTTGGCACAGGAACAAGCGAAGTATTTTAAGCACCAAGCAGTTGGCACAGAACATTTGCTACTCGCACTGACAATTGAAAAGAATGGAATTGCTAATAAGGTGTTGCAACAGTTCTCGGTTAGTGAGGACGACGTGCGTGAAGAGATTGAACGTTTCACGGGCTACGGCACATTAGCAAACACAGATAAGGATAGTTATCTACCCTACTCACCTAAGGCTAAGACGTTGTTGGCTTTAGCTGGTGATGAAGCTAAACGTTTAGGTGCTGCTAAGATTGGTACGGAACACCTATTATTGGCGTTATTAAGCGATGAAACAATTTTATCTTCTCGTATTTTGAAGAATTTAAACGTTGAATTACCGGATGCGCGTAAGGTCGTGTTGCGGAAGCTCGGTATTGCGGATACGCCCAAGCGGCGTAATGACAGCCGGACGCGGCGAGCACCTCAAGGTGGCACCCCAACGCTGGACTCATTAGCCCGGAACCTAACGGACGCTGCTAAAGAGGGGCGGATGGATCCAACTGTCGGTCGCGATAAAGAAGTTAAACGGGTGATTCAAATTCTGAGTCGGCGGACGAAGAACAACCCTGTCTTAATTGGCGAACCCGGTGTTGGGAAAACGGCGATTGCGGAAGGCTTAGCACAACGTATCGTAGCTGGCGATGTGCCAGAAGATATGCAACAGAAGCGATTAATGATGCTAGACATGGGATCATTGGTGGCCGGGACGAAATATCGTGGTGAATTTGAAGATCGATTAAAGAAGGTCATCGAAGAAATTTATAACGATGGTCAAGTTATTCTCTTTATTGATGAATTACACACCTTGATTGGTGCTGGTGGTGCTGAAGGTGCCATTGATGCGTCGAACATTTTAAAGCCAGCCTTGGCCCGTGGTGAACTACAAACCATTGGAGCAACGACACTGGATGAATATCAAAAGTATATTGAATCCGATGCAGCTTTGGAACGTCGATTTGCAACGGTGCAAGTCAATGAACCAACGCCTAGTGAAGCCCTACAGATCTTGAAAGGGTTACGTTCGCGTTACGAAGATCACCACCATGTGAATATTACGGACACGGCTCTGGAACAAGCGGTGAAGCTTTCAGGTCGCTACATCAGCGATCGTTTCTTGCCAGATAAGGCGATTGATTTGATGGACGAAGCCTCTGCCAAGGTTCGGATTGATCAGATGGATCGACCAACTGCAGCCTCTAAGCAGGTTCAAGAGTTAAAAGACCTGGCGGCGGAAAAGGAAACCGCTATTGAGGCGCAGGACTTTGAACGAGCAGCTAAGCTCCGAGCGGAAGAAATGAAGCTTCGAGAAAAAGTGGCTGCGCGTGAGGCTAAGGCTAAAGCAGCGAGTGATGAAGAAACTCGGCATTATGCCTTAGACGTGACGGGTGAAGACGTGGCTGATGTGGTTGCTGAGTGGACGGGAGTTCCCGTAACACAGTTGAAGCAGACGGATGCCGATCGATTGGTTAACTTGGAAAAGATCCTACATCAGCGGGTCATTGGTCAATCCGAAGCCGTTTCGGCTGTGTCTCGAGCAATTCGTCGAGCACGGTCAGGCTTAAAGGATCCAAATCGGCCAATTGGGTCGTTCATGTTCTTAGGACCAACCGGTGTTGGGAAGACCGAGCTTGCCAAGGCGTTAGCTGAAGCAATGTTTGGGTCCGAAGATAATATGATTCGGGTAGACATGAGTGAGTATATGGAAAAGTACTCAACTAGTCGGCTGATTGGTTCAGCTCCCGGTTACGTAGGGTATGACGAAGGCGGTCAGTTAACCGAAAAGGTTCGGCAAAAGCCATATTCTGTGGTCCTCTTTGATGAAGTTGAAAAGGCCCATCCAGATGTCTTTAATATTTTATTGCAAGTCTTGGACGATGGTTATTTAACCGATTCTAAGGGTCGTAAGGTTGATTTCCGAAATACCATTCTGATCATGACCTCTAACTTAGGAGCTACTAAGTTGCGGGATGAAAAGACGGTTGGTTTTGGTGCCGAAGACATGGCGAATGATTACCGGGCGATGGCTGGAACTATCCGGGAAACGTTGAAGCAATCATTCCGGCCGGAATTCCTAAACCGGATTGATGAAACGGTTATCTTCCACTCCTTACAAAAAGATGAACTTCACGCTATTGTGAAGCTGATGGCGCAACAGATTGTGGCTCGGGTTGCAGAACAAAACATCAAGCTGAAGATTACACCAGCAGCCATTGATGTGGTAGCCAAAGCTGGCTTTGATCCTGAATATGGTGCGCGGCCAATTCGGCGGGCATTACAGACGCAGGTTGAAGATAAGCTGAGTGAAGCCTTACTTAATGGTGAGGTTAAAACGGGTGATCAAGTCACAATTGGGGCAACCAAAGGTGAAGTGACGGTTAACGTTAAAACAACCGATGGTCCTAAAGCCGTTATTAATGCTTAACTGCTAAAATCGAGCAATTAGTTAATAAAAAGCACAGCGGGTTACTAAGAATGATTCAGATTCTTGGTAGCCCGTTTTTGTGCCGTTAACTAGGAGCAATCTATGCCAAGTTCTACAGTCGGCCGATTAAGTTAATCGAGCAGGATCAATATAATAGAAGAAATCAAATAAGTTGGGATAAATAAAAAGGAGCTTATCGGTGGAACTCCCGCCTAGCTGGTGATAGGTGACTGTGGTACACTTACTTTAATAAGCGGGATGAAAGGGTAAAGATATGAGAAGAGAAGAACAGTTAAACCACACACGGGCGGCCATCTTAAAAGCTGCTAGAGAACAATTTTTAACGCAAGGATATCAGGCAACGTCAACGCGAGAAATTGCCCGTATTGTTGGAATTACGCAACCGGCGTTATATCATCACTTTAGTGATAAAGAGGTCATTTTTTTAGAGGTTATTAAGCTGGTTGGTTCTGAGGTGCAACAAGGATTAACGGCAGTTAATGAACAATTGCAAACGGAGTTAACGAAAGACCCAGTGGCAGCATTGACGGCGGTGACGGAGGTTTTGACTGCTGTACATCCGCGTGATGTCTTCACGGTGATTCACAGTAGCTTCCGGTTTCTTAAACCGGCTAATCAGCGTCAACTAGGGATGATCTTTATGCAAGACTACCTGCAACCGTTGCAGCATTTCTTTGAACTGGGTGTTGTAACCTTGCAACCTGGGTTGGCGGCTAAGGATGCGGCGTCATTTTACCTGACGAGTTTGAGCCCCTTATTCAATACCTTTCATCACGTGGGGCCGGCGGATGCCACACAGCATGATCAGACGATCGCCCTGATCAAATTAATATTATTTGGTGTTGCTACTAAAAAGTGAGCGTCAATTATTGACATTTAGTAATGGATTTAGTACTATATCATTTGTATGCAACTGTGAACTGAAATTGAACGTGCCGATATATTGTCCGGTGACGTTTGTTATAAGAAGCCAAAAGCAAATTGATTGATTTGTTTTTGGATTTTTTTTGCCAAAAATCCGAAGAAAAGTGCATTTGTAATCAAAATGTAATATTTCGGTGAGGCCAGTCACAGAATAAATAGGAGAGGTGAACAACTTGGCAGGACACTTAGTGAAATACGGGAAACACCGTACGCGCCGGAGCTATTCGCGAATCAAGGAAGTTCTTGATTTACCTAACTTGATTGAGATTCAAACCAATTCCTATAATTGGTTCCTTGACGAAGGTTTACGCGATATGTTCGACGACATCATGCCAATCGAAGATTTTCAAGGAAACCTTTCGTTAGAGTTTGTTGATTATCAGTTACTAGAACCCAAATACAGCGTGGATGAAGCACGGGAACATGATGCCAACTACTCGGCACCTTTACACGTCACCCTGCGGTTAACCAACCACGAAACGGGTGAAATCAAATCACAAGACGTCTTCTTTGGTGACTTCCCATTAATGACGGCCCAAGGGACCTTCATTATTAACGGGGCGGAACGGGTTATTGTTTCTCAATTAGTCCGTTCACCAGGGGTTTACTTCAATGAAGATACGGATAAGAACGGTCGGACAGTTTACGGTGCCACTGTGATCCCTAACCGGGGTGCATGGCTAGAATTTGAAACTGATGCGAAGAATGTTTCTTACGTTCGGATTGACCGGACGCGGAAGATCCCAATGACCGAATTAGTTCGGGCCTTAGGGTTTGGTTCTGACGATGAAATCTTAGATATCTTAGGTGACAACGAAAGCTTGATGCAGACGTTGGAAAAGGATATCCATAAGAACACCGATGACTCACGTGTCGAAGAGTCCTTGAAGGATATCTACGAACGCTTGCGTCCAGGTGAACCTAAGACGGCGGACTCTTCACGGAGTTTGCTGACTGCTCGGTTCTTCGATCCTAAACGTTATGACATGGCGCCAGTTGGTCGTTACAAGACTAACAAGAAGCTGAGTTTAAAGACCCGTTTGTTGGGCTTGACTTTAGCTGAAACGTTGGCTGATCCTGATACCGGTGAAATTATTGCCGCTAAGGGAACGGTCGTTGACAAGGACGTGATGAAGAGCTTAGCACCATTCTTGGATCAAGATGATTTCAAGATGGTGACTTTCCAACCTTCTGACGAAGCCGTTGTCACGGAACCACTAAAATTACAAATTATCAAAGTACAATCACCAGATGATCCAGAACAAGAAGTTCCTGTGATTGGGAATGGGAACATCGATATCAAGCTGAAGCACATTCGTCCAGCCGATATTATTGCATCCATGAACTACTTCTTTGACTTACAACTGGGGATTGGTAACACTGATGATATTGACCACTTGGGGAACCGACGGATTCGTTCCGTTGGTGAATTACTCCAAAACCAATTCCGGATCGGGTTATCCCGGATGGAACGGGTTGTTCGTGAACGGATGTCCATTCAAGATGCTGCGACGGTAACGCCACAACAATTGATTAACATTCGTCCTGTCGTGGCCTCAATTAAAGAATTCTTTGGGTCTTCACAGTTGTCTCAATTCATGGATCAGACTAACCCGTTAGGTGAATTAACGCATAAACGGCGTCTGTCTGCTTTGGGACCTGGTGGATTAACGCGTGACCGGGCCGGTTATGAAGTCCGGGACGTGCACTATACCCATTATGGCCGGATGTGCCCAATTGAAACGCCTGAAGGGCCTAACATTGGGTTGATCAACAGTTTGTCCAGCTATGCCCGGGTTAACAAGTATGGGTTCATCGAGACGCCATACCGTCGTGTTTCTTGGGATACGCATAAGGTTACCGATAAGATCGATTACCTGACAGCTGATGAAGAAGATAACTATGTTGTTGCTCAGGCCAACACGCCATTAAATGACGATGGCTCCTTCAATACGGATACGATCATGGCCCGTGCCCAATCTGAAAACATTGAAACCAGTGCTGACCGGATTGACTACATGGATGTTTCGCCTAAGCAAGTTGTTGCGGTTGCCACGGCATGTATTCCTTTCTTGGAAAACGATGACTCCAACCGGGCCCTGATGGGTGCCAACATGCAACGGCAAGCTGTGCCATTGTTGAACCCACATGCACCATTAATTGGTACTGGGATTGAATACAAAGCGGCCCATGACTCAGGGGTTGCTTTGATCAGTCAACATGATGGGACTGTTGAATACGTTGATGCACGTGAAATTCGTGTTCGGCGTGAAGATGGTGCCTTAGACACTTACAAGCTCATGAAGTTCCGCCGGTCAAACGGTGGGAAGAACTACAACCAACGCCCAATCGTTAAGGTCGGCGACCATGTCGATAACGATGAAGTCTTGGCTGATGGTCCTTCCATGGAAAATGGGGAATTGGCTTTGGGTCAAAACCCATTAGTTGCCTTCATGACTTGGCAAGGGTACAACTTCGAAGATGCCATTGGGATCAACGAGCGGTTGGTTCGCGATGACGTTTACACGTCGATTCATATTGAAGAATACGAATCAGAAGCGCGTGATACGAAGCTTGGACCTGAAGAAATGACGCGTGAAATTCCTAACGTTGGGGAAGATGCCTTGAAGAACTTGGACGAAGACGGGATTATCCGTGTTGGTGCCGAAGTTCAAGATGGGGATATCTTAGTTGGTAAGGTAACGCCTAAGGGTGTCACTGAATTATCCGCTGAAGAACGACTTCTCCATGCCATCTTTGGTGAAAAGGCCCGTGAAGTTCGGGATACTTCTCTGAAGGTACCGCATGGTGGTGGCGGGATCATCCAAGATGTGAAGATCTTTACCCGTGAAAATGGGGACGAATTGTCACCAGGTGTCAACATGATGGTTCGGGTCTACATCGCGCAAAAGCGGAAGATCCAAGTTGGGGACAAGATGTCTGGACGTCACGGTAACAAGGGGACGGTTTCGGTTGTTATCCCTGAAGAAGATATGCCGTACATGCCAGATGGTACCCCAATCGACATTATGTTGAGTCCCATGGGTGTGCCTTCTCGGATGAACATCGGGCAAGTGCTCGAATTACATTTGGGGATGGCTGCTCGCAAGCTCGGTGTGCACATGGCAACCCCAGTCTTTGATGGTGCCCAAGATACAGATATTGCGGACGCTGTTAAGGAAGCCGGGATGGCTGCTGACGCCAAGACTGTCTTATATGATGGTCGAACTGGTGAACCGTTTGATAAGCGGGTTGCCGTTGGGGTCATGCACTACCTGAAGTTGGCCCACATGGTTGATGACAAGATGCACGCCCGTTCTATCGGACCTTACTCACTGGTTACGCAACAACCCCTTGGTGGGAAAGCGCAATTTGGTGGTCAGCGTTTCGGTGAAATGGAAGTTTGGGCTTTGGAAGCTTATGGTGCCGCTTATACGTTGCAAGAAATCTTGACGTACAAGTCTGATGACGTGGTTGGTCGGGTTAAGACCTACGAAGCCATTGTTAAGGGCGATCCAATTCCAAAGCCAGGTGTTCCTGAATCCTTCCGCGTGTTAGTGAAGGAACTCCAATCCTTAGGGCTGGACATGAAGGTCTTAAATGGCGACAAAGAAGAAATCGAACTCCGTGATATGGACGACGAAGACGACGATGTTGTTAATGTGGATGCGTTGAGCAAGTACGCTCAACAACAGGAAGAACAACGGAAAGCCGCTGCTCAGACTGATGAATCCAAGACCGCGCCAGCAACAAAAAATGAAAGTCAACCGAACACACAAGACTAATTTATAAGGGAGGTCGCTTCTTTGGTCGATGTCAATAAGTTCGAAAGCATGCAGATCGGGCTGGCTTCACCTGATAAGATCCGTAGCTGGTCTTACGGGGAAGTTAAAAAGCCTGAAACCATCAACTACCGGACATTAAAGCCTGAAAAAGATGGGCTGTTCGACGAACGTATCTTTGGTCCTACCAAGGACTGGGAATGTGCCTGTGGAAAATACAAGCGAATCCGTTACAAGGGTGTCGTTTGTGACCGTTGTGGGGTCGAAGTTACCCGTTCTAAAGTTCGCCGTGAACGAATGGGTCATATCGAACTCGCAGCCCCAGTGACCCACATCTGGTACTTTAAGGGAATTCCAAGTCGAATGGGCTTGGTTCTCGACATGAGCCCTCGAGCACTGGAAGAAATTATTTACTTTGCATCTTACGTGGTCTTAGATCCAGGTAACACGCCACTCGAAAAGAAGCAATTGCTTTCCGAACGTGATTACCGTGACAAGCTGCTGGAATACGGCAGTGATGCCTTTAAGGCTGAAATGGGTGCGGAAGCCATCAAGAAGTTATTGATGAGCGTAGACCTAGATAAAGAAGTTACAGAGTTAAAAGAAGAATTGAAGGAAGCCACTGGTCAAAAGCGGACGCGAGCCGTTCGTCGTTTAGACATTTTGGAAGCCTTTGTGATGTCGGGTAACCGTCCTGAATGGATGGTTATGGATGCCATTCCGGTTATTCCACCTGACTTACGGCCAATGGTACAACTTGAAGGTGGGCGGTTCGCAACGTCTGACCTGAATGACTTGTACCGGCGGGTTATCAACCGGAACAGCCGGTTGAAGCGGTTGTTGGATTTGAATGCACCTGGTATTATCGTTCAAAACGAAAAGCGGATGCTACAAGAAGCCGTTGATGCGTTGATCGATAACGGTCGTCGTGGCCGTCCAGTTGCTGGCCCAGGTAACCGGCCATTGAAGTCTCTTTCACACATGTTGAAAGGGAAGCAAGGTCGTTTCCGGCAAAACTTGTTAGGGAAGCGGGTTGACTACTCTGGTCGTTCCGTTATTGACGTTGGTCCTTCCCTGAAGTTTAACCAAATGGGTCTGCCAGTTCCGATGGCTTTGGAATTATTCCGACCATTCATTATGAAGGAATTGGTTGCTCGTGGCTTGGCTTCTAACATTAAGAATGCTAAGCGACAAATTGACCGTGAAGATGATGATGTCTTTAACGTATTGGAAGATGTCATCAAAGAACACCCAGTTCTGTTGAACCGGGCCCCTACGCTTCACCGTTTAGGGATTCAAGCGTTTGAACCGGTCTTGGTTAGTGGTAAAGCAATGCGGTTGCATCCATTGGCTTGTGAAGCTTACAATGCCGATTTCGATGGGGACCAAATGGCTATCCATGTGCCATTATCTGATGAAGCACAAGCAGAAGCTCGTTTGCTGATGCTTGCTGCGCACCATATCTTGGCCCCTGCTAGTGGTAAGCCAGTTGTTGCGCCTTCTCAAGATATGGTTATTGGGAACTACTACCTGACAATGGAAGAAGCTAACCGTGAGGGTGAAGGCATGATCTTTACGGATCTTGACGAAGCAACGTTAGCTTACCGTAACGGGATTGTGCATTGGCATACTCGGGTCGGTGTCCAAGTGACCTCAATGCCAGATAAGCCATTTACCGATGAACAACGTAGTAAGATTATGGTAACGACCGTTGGGAAGTTAATCTTCAACAACATCCTGCCAAAGTCTTTCCCATACTTGAACGAACCAACGAGCACGAACTTGAATGGTTACGTCCCTGACAAGTACTTCTTGGAACCGGGCGAGGATATTCATGATTATTTGCAAAATGCAGAAATCATTCCACCATTTAAGAAAGGCTTCTTGAGTGACATCATTGCGGCCGTTTACCAACAATACAAGGTGACGGCAACGTCCGAATTGTTGGACCGGATTAAGGACTTGGGTTACAACGAGTCGACGAAGTCTGGGTTAACGGTTGGGATGGTCGATGTGACCGACTTGAAAGAAAAGCCAGAAATCATTGCGGCTGCTCATAAACAAGTCAGCACAGTGACAAAGCAATTCCGGCGTGGGTTGATTACGGATCATGAACGTTACGAACGGGTCATTGGTATCTGGAACGATGCTAAGGATGAAATTCAAAACGCCTTGATTCACAGTTTCGACCAACAGAACCCAATCTTTATGATGAGTGATTCTGGTGCCCGGGGGAACATTTCTAACTTTACCCAATTGGCTGGGATGCGTGGCCTGATGGCTGCTCCTAGTGGGGATATCATGGAATTGCCAATCACGTCTAACTTCCGTGAAGGGCTGACTGTGATGGAAATGTTCATTTCAACCCATGGGGCTCGTAAAGGGATGACCGATACGGCCTTGAAGACTGCCAACTCAGGTTACCTGACTCGGCGGTTGGTTGATGTGGCGCAAGATGTTATTATTCGGGAAAAGGATTGTGGAACTGATCGTGGTTTGAAGATTCGGGCCATCACTGATGGTAACGAAATGATCGAACCATTATATGACCGGATTTTAGGGCGTTATACTCAAAAGACGGTTTACGATCCACAAACTGGCGATGTCATCGTACCGAAGAACCAAATGATCGTTGAAGATACGGCACAACAGATTGTTGATGCTGGTGTTGAAGAAGTGACGATTCGTTCAGCCTTCACTTGTAACACGGAACATGGTGTTTGTGAACACTGTTACGGTCGGAACATGGCGACTGGTGATGAAGTCGAAGTTGGTGAAGCAGTCGGAACGGTTGCTGCCCAATCTATCGGTGAACCAGGGACCCAATTGACTATGCGGAACTTCCATACCGGTGGTGTTGCCGGGAACGAAGATATTACCCAAGGGCTTCCCCGGGTTCAAGAATTATTTGAATCTCGGAACCCTAAAGGTAAAGCTGAGATTACTGAAGTTACTGGGACGGTTGAATCAATCGAAGAAAACCCAGCTGAACGGACTAAGGAAATCACCATTAAGGGTGAAGCTGATACGCGAAGCTACACGTTGCCAATTACGGCACGGATGCGGGTCAGTGAAGGAGACTTCATTCACCGTGGTGGCGCTTTGAACTATGGGTCTGTTGATCCTAAGGAATTGTTGCGGGTTCGTGATGTCTTGTCAACTGAGACGTACATCTTGGGTGAAGTGCAACGGGTTTACCGGATGCAAGGTGTGGCCATCAGTGATAAGCACGTGGAAATCATGGTTCGTCAGATGTTACGTAAAGTTCGGATCATGGATCCGGGCGATACCGATGTCTTACCTGGGACTTTGATGGATATCCAAGACTTCCGTCGGGCTAACTACCAGACGTTGATCGATGGTGGCATTGCGGCTACCGCCCGTCCAGTTATCTTGGGGATTACGAAGGCGGCTTTGGAAACCAACAGTTTCTTATCAGCTGCTTCCTTCCAAGAAACGACTCGGGTCTTGACCGATGCTGCTATTCGGGGCAAGAACGATCCATTAGTTGGTTTGAAGGAAAATGTCATCATTGGGAAGATCATTCCTGCCGGGACTGGGATGCCAGATTACCGTCAGATCAAGCCCAAAGAAGTTGGCGGCACGTCAACCGAAGGCGTTTATTCCATCAGCGACTTAGAAAAGCAAATGCAAGAAGACTCACAAGCTTAGTGACAACTAAGCCTAAGAAAAAGGACTCTCGTCAGTGGCGAGGGTCCTTTTTTTACATAGCATTGTTATGACGCCATCAGCCACCAGAACAAAGCACTGATTAATAAGTAGGGAATGAATGCCAGTTGAGTTGTTCGCCGGTTGATAATTAAAGCTAAACTAGCGGCTAATAATAACCAGTGGGCCATGGCGGTGAGTCCCCACATGAAACCATAACTAAGGAAAAACTCGAGATCGCCGTTACCAATCGTTGGTACAGACCAACGAGACCATAGCCAATTTATCAAGCTATTAATGAAGACTACAATCAACCAAACGACTGGGGAGTGTCCCCAGAGTGCGAGACTCAGGCCGATCCAACTTAACCAAGCCGGAAATGTTTGCGTGTGCCAGTCGTGAAGGGCGGCTAATCCCCAGCAGGCTAACCAACTGATCGGTAGCCACGTGGCCGCATTCAGTGTGGTGAAGAGGGTGCCGCCTAATACCTCAGCCACGAACGTTACCGGAGTGATTGGTGTTTGACAAGTGGTGCAGCGCCCGCGTAATATTAAATAACTCCAAATTGGGATCAATTGCCAAGGCTTCAGTGGTGTTTGACACGTTTCGCAGTGGGAGTCGGGATATAAAAGGGACTCTTGCCGCATTCGCCGGTAGGCCCAAGCGGTACCAAAAGAACCTAGACAACTGCCATAGCAGAATAAGATAACTTGCATGGGTGATCACCTCAGGGGTAATTCCGTGAAAAGCGTCGGAAAGTTTGCGAGAAATTGACGGTGGGATGATTGACACAGCATTTCTGGCATGGTATTCTATTCAAGGTGCTTTTCGCAGACAGGTCTCGGGTACACACTACCGGACATGCTGACTGACGGCGGGAGGGACACTTCAATTAACCTGCCCGTCTAGGTGGCTTTTTCTTTTATTTGAAAATGAACCACCTGGATGTGTGGACTTAAAACTCTAGAAAGTATAAGGAAAGGAGGACTATTTAGATGCCTACTATCAACCAATTGGTGCGTAAAGGTCGTAAATCTAAAAGTTCTAAATCAGATGCCCCAGCTTTAAACTACGGGTATAACAGTTTCAAAAAAGCTCAAGTTAAGAATCCAGCTCCTCAAAAGCGTGGGGTTGCTACTCGTGTCGGTACCATGACACCAAAGAAGCCTAACTCAGCTTTACGGAAATATGCACGTGTGCGGTTGTCAAACTTAATTGAAGTGACTGCTTACATTCCTGGTATTGGTCACAACTTACAAGAACATAGTGTTGTGCTTATCCGGGGCGGCCGGGTTAAGGATTTACCTGGGGTTCGTTACCACATCATCCGTGGTGCGCTCGATACTGCCGGGGTTACTGACCGTCGTCAAGGTCGTTCCAAGTATGGGACTAAGAAGCCTAAGGGCTAGACCAAGATTATTTTCAGCTAGTTGCACGGTTGCCGTCAGCTAGCTGGTAACAGCATTTCAAGGAGGATATGAACAATGCCTAGAAAAGGAAACGTACAAAAGCGTGAAGTCCTTCCTGATCCAATTTACAATTCAAAGTTGGTCACTCGTCTGATCAACCACACGATGATGGATGGGAAACGTGGAACTTCAACTAAAATCATTTATGGTGCCTTCGACATCATTAAGAATGAAACTGGTAACGATCCAGTTGAAACTTTCGAAGAAGCAATGAAGAACATCATGCCAGTCTTGGAAGTCAAGGCTCGCCGGGTTGGTGGATCAAACTACCAAGTCCCAATCGAAGTTCGTCCAGATCGTCGGACGACTTTAGGTCTTCGTTGGTTAGTCCAATACTCCCGTTTACGTGGTGAACACACGATGGTTGAACGTCTTGCACGTGAAATCATGGATGCCGCTAACAACACGGGTGCTGCTGTTAAGAAGCGTGAAGATACGCACCGGATGGCTGATGCTAACCGTGCCTTCGCACACTACCGCTGGTAGGAGCAACCATCGCCCTGCGTTACTAGCAGTGTGATAAAATGTTAGAGCGATCTGTGCAAACAGCTCGTCTCTAGCTTAAGGGAGATAATCCTTTAATCGAGAGGTGGCTACTAAATCAGTGTGATGATAGTAGCCACCTTTTGCCACAATCTACGATCAAATTGAGAGGAGTTACACATTAATCATGGCTAATACTCGTGAATTTCCGCTTGAGAAGACGCGTAACATCGGTATCATGGCCCACATCGATGCCGGGAAGACGACGACGACTGAGCGTATCCTGTATTATACTGGTAAAATCCACAAGATTGGTGAAACCCATGATGGGGCTTCACAAATGGATTGGATGGAACAAGAACAAGAACGGGGGATCACGATCACTTCCGCTGCCACTACGGCTGAATGGAAGGGTCACCGGATCAACATCATCGATACCCCAGGACACGTGGACTTCACTGTTGAAGTTGAACGTTCCTTACGGGTGCTTGATGGTGCCGTAGCCGTCTTGGATGGTCAAGCAGGGGTTGAACCTCAAACTGAAACGGTTTGGCGTCAAGCTTCTGATTTTGATGTTCCTCGTATCGTGTTCGTTAACAAGATGGATAAGCTGGGTGCCGACTTCGACTTCTCAGTTAACTCTATCCACGAACGTCTACAAGCTAACGCCTTGGCTTTACAAATGGCTATTGGTGCTGAAGACGAATTCGAAGGTGTTGTCGACTTAGTTGAAATGAAAGCCTACGTTTATGATAAAGATGACTTAGGTTCTTCATGGGATACGGTTGAAATTCCTGCTGATATGAAGGAAGAAGCCGAAAAGCGGCATGAAGCCATGATCGAAAGCGTTGCTGACGTTGACGATGAAATCATGGAAAAGTACCTTGAAGGTGAAGAAATCACCAAGGACGAATTGAAGGCTGCTATCCGGCGGGCAACTTTGAAGCTGGACTTGTTCCCAGTCTTCGCTGGTTCTGCCTTCAAGGATAAAGGTGTTCAGATGTTGATGGATGCCGTTGTGGACTACTTACCATCCCCATTGGATGTTAAGCCATACAACGCTACTGATCCTGATACTGATGAAGCTATCCAATTACGTGCTGATGATGATGCGCCATTTGCTGCCTTGGCATTTAAAGTGGCAACTGACCCATTCGTTGGTCGTTTGACTTACATCCGGGTTTACTCCGGTACGCTGGAAGCTGGTTCTTACGTCTTGAACTCGACGAAGGATAAGCGTGAACGGGTTGGTCGTTTGCTGCAAATGCATTCTAATCACCGTCAAGAAATTCCAGAAGTCTTCTCCGGTGATATCGCTGGGGCCATTGGTTTGAAGAACACCACAACTGGTGATTCATTAACCGACCCAGATCACCCAATGCATTTGGAATCTATGGACTTCCCAGATCCAGTTATCCAGGTTGCCGTAGAACCAAAGACGAACGCTGACCAAGATAAGATGAACACGGCTTTACAAAAACTCTCTGAAGAAGATCCTACTTTCAAGGCTGAAACTAACCCTGAAACTGGTGAAACGCTGATTGCCGGGATGGGTGAGTTGCATTTGGACATCATCATTGACCGGATGAAGCGTGAATTCAAGGTTGAAGCCAACATTGGTGCCCCACAAGTTGCTTACCGTGAAGCCTTCACGAAGTCAACGAGCGTTCAAGGTAAGTTTGTTCGCCAGTCTGGTGGTAAAGGTCAATATGGTGATGTTTGGATTGAATTCACTCCTAACGAACGTGGTAAGGGTTACGAATTCGAAGACGCCATCGTTGGTGGGGTTGTTCCTCGTGAATTTATCCCTTCAGTTGACCAAGGTTTGCAAGAAGCCATGGCAAATGGTGTCTTAGCTGGCTACCCATTAGTTGACGTTAAGGCTAAGCTGTATGATGGTAGTTACCATGATGTCGATTCTAGTGAAGCAGCCTTCAAGGTTGCCGCTTCATTGGCTTTACGGAATGCTGTTAAGTCTGCCGGTCCTGTTATCTTGGAACCAATCATGAAAGTTGATATCTTGGTTCCTGAAGAATACATGGGCGATATCATGGGCCAAGTTACCGCACGTCGTGGTAAGGTCGATGGTATGGAAGCACGTGGTAACGCACAAATGATCCACTCTTACGTACCACTTTCAGAAATGTTTGGTTACGCAACGACGTTACGTTCTGCATCACAAGGTCGTGGGACATTTACCATGACGTTTGATCACTACGAACCAACGCCTAAGAGTGTTCAAGCTGATATTATCAAGAAGAATGGCGGTACTCCAGTCGAAGACTAGAGTCTTGTGCATTCGTAAAAGCGTCCTACCAATTTGGTAGGGCGTTTTTTTGTCGGCATCAAAAAGGAAAAAGTAATATAAAAATGACGAGTTAACAGAGCGTGGTGTAATGTCGTATAATAAATGTGGTGTGCACGATTTAGATTGGAGAGTGAGCTATGGAAGACTTATTTGAACGTGCGCCGATTTCAAGAGCCTACTTTAAGTTGGCATTGCCGGTCGTGCTGAGCATGGTTGCCAGCATGATCTATAATCTTGCTGATACGTTTTTTGTTTCGCAAACCCAGAATACGAATCTAGTGGCAGGGGTTGCGCTATGTACGCCGTTGTTCTCATTATTGATCGCTATTGGCGATATCTTTGGCTTGGGCGGCAGCTCGTTGATATCCCGGTTGCTAGGTGAAAAGGCCTTTCAGACTGGAAGACGAGTTAGTAGTTTTTGCCTTTATGGAGCGGTGGTCCTTGGTCTAGTGACAACTATCTTATTATTGGCTTTTGAACGACCAATTCTTCATTTATTAGGTGCAACGGCGGTGACTTACGTATATGCCGCACAGTTTTATCGGATTATGGCGTTGGGAGCTATGCCGATTATTGTGTCGATTGTTCCGGGTAATTTGATTCGCACGGAAGGATTTGCCACACAATCGATGATCGGAACGATGGTCGGAACTGTAATAACGATTATCCTAGACCCAATTCTCATCTTCTCACTTGGCATGGGAGCTGCCGGGGCAGCCTTAGCCACAGTAATCGGTTATACGATTTCCGCTGGTGTCTTGGTCTACTTAACTTGGCGCTATTGTCAGGTTGTTTCAGTAGATGTGCGGTTAAGCCGCATTGATGGGCACTTACTTCGTCAGGTTCTATTCATCGGGATTCCAGGCGCCATTACCAACCTCATGCAAGCTTTTGGCACAGCTGTTTTAAATCGCTACCTTGTAGATTACGGTCCAACCCGGGTCGCTGCTATGGGGATTGTTTTGAAGGTCTACATGATTATTATGTTAGTGATGGTGGGCTTTGCATTCGGAGCACAACCCTTGATTGGATACACATTTGGTGCGAAGAATAGGGCGCGGTTTAAACAAATTCTGCACTTTGATTTGCTGGTCGAGGTCGTCTATGCCTTAGTATTTGCCGTCATTCTGATGATCTTTGCGCCGCAACTAATGGCATTATTCCTCCATAATCCAGCAGTCATTCAGACTGGGACTTACATGTTACGTGCTTTTCTAGTAACAACGCCTTTTGTTGGAGCCGTCCTCGTATACACAACGGTCTTTCAGAGTACGGGGAAGGCTAGTGGGGCCTTTATCATGTCTATCGCCATCGCCCGGCAAGGTGTTGTTTTTTACGTAATGGTGGTTCTAGGAGCCCAGTTGTTTGGCTACCATGGCGTTATCTGGGCCCAACCAGTGGCGGATGTTCTAACTTGTGGTCTAGGGTGGTTACTGACAAAGCTACTATTAAATAGGAAATCATCCGCTAATTAACCTTATTTACCAGAATTCAAATTGATTTAGGTCAAATCTCGTCCACTACTTCCAAAAAAATTCAAGGAATTCCGTGAAATCCCTTGTCAGGCGCCACTTTATTTAGTATGATAGTCAAGTGCTGTATTTCCCTGTGTTTTTTTGTGCCCAGGGGGGTCGCGCCGAAAGTTTAAGCGATGATGTGGAAGGTTGCGACACACCCGGCTGCTTTGCCACGAGGGTATGGCGGTAAATTTCCACGGAGTTAGTCTTATTTTTAAAATAGACGAAGGAGGGAACACAATGGCAAAACAAAAAATTCGGATCCGGTTGAAGGCATACGAACATCGTATCCTCGATCAATCAGCGGACAAGATCGTTGAAACGGCAAAGAGAACTGGTGCCGGCATCTCAGGCCCAATCCCATTACCAACTGAACGGACGATCTACACGGTTCTGCGTTCACCACATAAGTTCAAGGACTCACGTGAACAATTCGAAATGCGGACGCACAAGCGTTTAATTGATATCGTTAACCCAACGCCAAAGACAGTCGACTCATTAATGAAGCTTGACTTGCCTAGTGGTGTTGACATCGAAATCAAGTTATAATTTCTAGCAACAAAATAATACATTAAAATCGGAGGTGTACTCATGACCACAAAAGGAATCTTAGGGAAAAAGGTCGGGATGACGCAAGTCTTCACTGATGCTGGCGAATTGATCCCCGTGACTGTTGTCGAAGCAACGCCAAACGTTGTGTTGCAAGTTAAGACAATGGAAAACGACGGTTACAATGCCATTCAACTTGGTTACCAAGACAAGCGTGAAGTACTCAGCAACAAGCCCGAACAAGGTCATGTAGCAAAAGCAAACACGACTCCTAAGCGCTTCATTCGTGAATTCACAGATGTTGAGCTGGGAGATTACAAGGTAGCAGACGAAGTTAAGGTTGATACCTTCCAAGCAGGCGACATCGTGGATGTCACTGGTGTCACTAAAGGTCATGGATACCAAGGTAACATTCATAAAGATGGTCAAAGCCGTGGCCCTATGGCCCATGGTTCTCGTTACCACCGTCGTCCAGGTTCTCTGGGTGCCATCATTAACCGGGTATTCCCTGGTATGAAGCTTCCAGGCCGGATGGGTAACAAGCAAGTGACTATCCAAAACCTCGTGATCGTTAAGGCTGACGTTGAAAACAACGTGCTGTTGATCAAGGGTAACGTGCCAGGTGCTAACAAGTCACTCGTTACTGTTAAGAGTGCTGTTCGCCCACCACGTCCTAAGCAATCTGAAAAATAAAACGGAAGGGAGGATAATTAAATGACAAGCGTAGCATTATACAAACAAGATGGTAGCCAAAACGGCAACGTTGAATTGAACGCTGATATCTTCGGCGTTGAACCTAACGAAAATGTCGTATTCGACACGATTTTGATGCAACGAGCTTCCTTACGCCAAGGAACACACGCCGTTAAGAACCGGAGTGCTGTTCGTGGTGGTGGTAAGAAGCCATGGCGTCAAAAGGGTACTGGTCGTGCCCGTCAAGGTTCCATCCGTTCACCACAATGGGTTGGTGGTGGTGTCGTCTTTGGCCCTACCCCTCGCTCATACAGTTACCGCCTTCCTAAGAAGGTTAGCCGTTTAGCACTTAAGTCAGTTCTTTCTCAAAAGGTTCTGGACGAAAGCTTTGTCGTCGTTGACGGTTTAGCATTCGACGCACCTAAGACCAAAGAATTTGCTGCAGTGTTGGCTGGTTTGAACGTCACAACGAAGACGTTGGTTGTCCTTGAAGACGACAACGTTACTGCTGCTTTAGCAGCCCGTAACTTAACAAACGTTAAGGTTATCCCTGCCAAGGGCTTAAATGTTCTTGACATCGCTGATGCGGACAAGTTAGTGATTACCCAACCAGCTCTTTCTCAAGTAGAGGAGGTGCTCGCATAATGGAATCACGTGACATTATTTTACGCCCAGTTGTTACCGAAGCAACGATGGCAACTATGGACGACAAGCGTTACACCTTTGACGTTGACGTACGAGCAACCAAGACACAAGTCAAGCATGCCATTGAAGACATCTTTGATGTTAAGGTCGTTAAGGTCAATGTTATGAATTTGAAAGGTAAGAAGAAGCGTCAAGGACGTTACGAAGGCTACACTAAGAAGCGTCGTAAGGCCATTGTCAGCTTATCTGCCGACTCAAAAGAAATCAAGTTATTCAACGAAGAATAAAATCTCAGATATAGGAGGGAAATAACGTGGCGATTAAGAAATACAAACCAACAAGCAATGGTCGTCGTAATATGACGAGCTTGGTTTACAAAGACGTCATCACTAAGACGACTCCTGAAAAGTCATTGCTTGATTCACAAAGCCATTCCGCTGGCCGTAACAACGCTGGTAAGATGACTGTCCGTCACCGTGGCGGTGGTAACAAGCGTCAATACCGGATCATCGATTTCAAGCGGATCAAGGATGACGTTCCTGCAACGGTTAAGGCAATCGAATACGATCCTAACCGGACAGCAAACATCGCATTGTTAGTTTATGCTGACGGTGTTAAGTCTTACATCATTGCTCCTAAGGGCTTAAAGGTTGGCGACAAGGTTCAATCTGGTCCCGAAGCTGATATCAAGACTGGTAATGCGTTACCATTGAAGAACATCCCATTTGGGACAGTTATTCACAACATCGAATTGAAGCCTGGTAAGGGTGGCCAATTGGTCCGTTCTGCTGGTACTTCAGCTCAATTGTTAGGTAAAGCTAACGATGAAAAGTACGTGTTAGTTCGTTTATCTTCCGGTGAAGTTCGGATGATCTTGAGCGTTAACCGTGCGACAATCGGTGCCGTTGGTAACGAAGAACATGAATTGGTTAACGTTGGTAAAGCCGGCCGTACTCGTTGGGCTGGTCAACGTCCTCACGTTCGTGGTTCAGTTATGAACCCTAACGATCACCCACATGGTGGTGGTGAAGGTAAAGCACCTGTTGGGTTACCATCTCCTCTTTCTCCATGGGGTAAGAAGACAGTTGGTAAGAAGACCCGTTCGAAGAAGAACAAGACTGAGAAGTTCATTGTTCGTCATCGTAAAGGTTCTAAGATGTAAGCTTCCGGTTATCCGGAAGTCAAGAGACCAGGTGATCATCGTGTTTAGCGATGCGCCACAAGTAGAGGAGGTTTCATAATGGGTCGTAGTTTGAAAAAAGGACCTTTCGCCGATGCGCACTTGCTGAAGAAGATTGATGCGCAAAAGGATTCCGAAAAGAAGACCGTCATTAAGACTTGGTCCCGTCGGTCGACTATTTTCCCTAGCTTTATTGGTTACACCATTGCTGTTTATGATGGACGGAAGCACGTACCAGTTTACGTTCAAGAAGACATGGTAGGCCACAAGCTTGGCGAATTCGTACCAACCCGGACTTTCCGTGGTCATGGTGGCGACGATAAAAAAACTCGTTGATAAGGAGGATTAACTAATGGCTGAACAAGTTACATCAGCACAAGCGACTGCTAAAACAGTTCGGATTGCTGCTCGCAAAGTCCGCCTTGTCATCGATCTTATCCGCGGCAAGAGCGTCGCTGAAGCACTAGCTATTTTGCAGTTCACACCGCGTGGTGCTTCACCGGTTGTGGCAAAGGTATTGAACTCTGCAGTTGCAAACGCAGAAAATAATTTTGACTTAGATCGTCAAGATCTAGTTGTTAGCGAAGCCTATGTGAACGAAGGACCAACCCTCAAGCGGTTCCGTCCTCGTGCCAAAGGTTCTGCTTCACCAATCAACAAGCGTACGAGTCACATTACGGTTGTTGTATCTGAAAAAGAGGAGGGATAACGCGTGGGTCAAAAAGTAAATCCAACCGGATTACGGGTCGGTATTATTCGCGACTGGGAAGCTAAGTGGTATGCTGAAAAGGATTTCGCTGCTTACCTGAAGGAAGACCTTCAAATCCGTAAATTCATCGAAAAGCGTCTGGTTGACGCTTCTGTATCTACTGTTGAGATTGAACGGGCTGCAAACCGCGTCAACATCTCAATCCACACTGCCAAGCCAGGGATGGTTATTGGTAAGGGTGGTTCCGAAGTCGAAAATCTCCGTAAGGAATTAAACGACTTAACTGGCAAGCGTGTCCACATTAACATTGTGGAAATCAAGAAGCCAGATTTAGATGCCAAATTGGTCGGCGAAAACATTGCTCGTCAATTGGAAGGCCGTGTTGCTTTCCGTCGCGCTATGCGTGGGACGATGCAACGGACAATGCGTTCTGGTGCCAAGGGTATCAAGACGCAGGTCGCTGGTCGGTTGAACGGTGCTGATATGTCCCGTGTCGAAAGCTATGCTGAAGGTACGGTTCCATTGCATACGTTACGTGCTGACATCGATTATGCATGGGTAGAAGCTCACACAACTTACGGTTCTCTGGGTGTTAAGACTTGGATCTACCGTGGCGAAATTCTGCCTGAAAAGAAACAATCTAACGGACAAGGAGGGAAATAGCATGCTGGTACCTAAGCGAGTAAAGTTCCGTCGTGTCCACCGTGGTAAGCTACGTGGCGAAGCCAAGGGTGGCAAGAGTGTTGCTTTCGGCGACTACGGTTTGCAGGCTTTAGATTCACATTGGATCTCTAACCGTCAAATCGAAGCTGCTCGTGTTGCAATCACTCGTTACATGAAGCGTGGTGGGAAAGTTTGGATCAAGATTTTCCCTCACAAATCCTACACTGCCAAAGGTGTTGGGGTCCGGATGGGTAATGGTAAAGGTACGCCAGATGGCTGGGTAGCCCCAGTTAAGCGTGGCAAGGTTATGTTTGAAGTTGGCGGCGTTTCTGAAGAAGTCGCTCGCGAAGCCTTACGCCTTGCAGCCATGAAACTTCCCGTTCGCACGAAGGTTTTATCCCGAGAGGAAGTAGGTGGCGAATCTAATGAAGACTAAAGAAATCAACGAATTAACCACTGCTGAAATGCTCGATAAAGAAAAGAGCTACAAGGACGAATTATTTAACCTGCGTTTCCAATTAGCTACTGGTCAATTGGAAAACACTGCACGGTTGAAGCAGGTTCGTAAGAACATTGCGCGGTTGAAGACCGCTCTTCGCCAACAAGAACTGAACAAGTAGAATACGATAAAAAGGAGGTCACGAATACATGAGTGATGCACGTAATAACCGTAAGGTCTACCGCGGTCGCGTTGTTTCAGATAAGATGGACAAGACGATTACGGTTGTCGTAGAAACGACAAAAACTGATGCTCGCTATGGCAAGCGTGTCAAGTACTCCAAGAAGTACAAGGCACATGATGAAAATGGTGAAGCCCACACTGGCGACATTGTTGAAATTATGGAAACTCGGCCATTGTCTGCAACCAAGCGGTTCCGCTTAGTCGACATTGTTGAAAAAGCAGTAATCATTTAGGTGTCGTTTTTATCGTATTCTGAACTAGAACTGAAGGGAGGACACTAGCTGTGATCCAACAAGAAAGTCGCTTAAAGGTTGCCGATAACTCCGGCGCCCGGGAAATCCTGACGATCAAGGTTCTGGGTGGCTCCAAGCGTCGCTACGCCGGAATTGGTGATATTATCGTTGCTACTGTCAAACAAGCAACACCAGGTGGCGTTGTCAAAAAGGGTGATGTTGTAAAGGCCGTTGTCGTACGGACGAAGTCTCGTGTACGTCGTAACGACGGTTCATACATCAGCTTTGATGAGAATGCTGCAGTGCTGATTAAAGACGACAAGAGCCCACAGGGGACTCGGATCTTTGGCCCAGTTGCTCGTGAACTACGTGACAACGACTACATGAAGATCATCTCATTAGCACCCGAAGTACTGTAATCAAGAAACGTTTAACAAGGAGGTGCCCACAGGAATGCTTATTAAAACTGGTGACAAGGTCCGCGTGATCGCCGGCAAAGACAAAGGAAAAGAAGGAACTGTTTCCAAAGTCTTGAATGCCAAGAACCGTGTGATCGTCCAAGGTGTCAATATGATTAAGAAGCACCAAAAGGCTTCGCAAACGAATCCTCAAGGCGGCATTATCGATATTGAAGCACCAATTCATGCATCCAACGTTATGCTCATCGATCCTTCGAACAACGAACCAACCCGGCTTGGCGTTCGAGTAGAAGATGGTCACAAAGTGCGTTTCGCTAAGAAGTCCGGCGAAACCATCGACAAATAATCGTTGAAAGGAGGAACATCATTTCATGTCAGCTCGTTTAAAAGAAAAGTACGTTAGTGAAATTACACCAGCTTTGGTGGAAAAGTTCAGCTACAGTTCTGTTATGCAAACGCCGAAGATCGAAAAGATCGTCTTGAACATGGGTGTTGGTGATGCTGTTTCCAACGCTAAGAACCTTGACGAAGCCGTTGAAGAACTTGGGTTGATTTCTGGTCAAAAGCCATTGGTTACTAAGGCCAAGAAGTCAATCGCAACCTTCCGTCTTCGTGAAGGCATGTCAATCGGTGCTAAGGTTACCCTCCGTGGTGACCGGATGTACGAATTCCTGGACAAATTAATCAACGTATCATTACCACGTGTTCGTGACTTCCATGGTGTTAGTTCTCGGGCCTTTGATGGTCGCGGTAACTACACTCTGGGTGTTCGTGAACAATTGATTTTCCCAGAAATTAACTTTGATAACGTTAACCGTGTTCGTGGTTTGGACATTGTTATCGTTACAACGGCTAACACTGATGAAGAGTCACGTGAATTGTTGACTCAATTCGGTATGCCGTTCGCACACTAATAAAGGAGGTTCACACAATTGGCTAAGAAATCACAAATTGCTAAGAACAAGCGTCCTGCGAAGTTTTCTACACAAGCATATACTCGTTGCGAACGTTGTGGACGTCCACACTCTGTTTATCAAAAGTTCCACCTTTGCCGTATCTGCCTACGCGAACTTGCCCACAAGGGTCAAATTCCTGGTATGAAGAAGGCTAGCTGGTAAAACGAATTTTAAACAAAGGGAGGGTAAACGTTAATGTCCATGACTGATCCTATTGCAGACTTCTTGACGCGGATCCGTAACGCCAACATGGTGCGTCACGAATCACTCGAAGTACCTGCATCTAAAATTAAACGCGACATCGCTGAAATCCTGAAGCGCGAAGGTTTCATCCGCAACGTTGAATACATCGATGATGACAAGCAAGGTATCATCCGCGTATTCCTCAAGTACGGTAAGGATAACCAACGTGTTATCAGTGGTTTGAAGCGTATTTCAAAGCCCGGCTTACGTTCATACGTTAAGGCCGATGCTGTACCAAAGGTATTAAACGGTTTGGGTATCGCTATTATCTCCACCTCTGAAGGGGTAGTTACTGATAAAGAAGCGCGCGCCAAGAAAATCGGTGGCGAAGTTCTCGCCTACGTTTGGTAAAACTTTTAAGAAGATAGGAGGTGCCTTAAGTGAGTCGTATTGGTTATAAAACTGTCAACGTCCCAGCCGGCGTTGAAGTTAAACGTGATGGTGATCAAGTTACGGTTAAGGGTCCTAAGGGTGAATTAACCCGGACGTTCTCATCCGTCATCTCAATGAAGATTAGTGACGGTGCCGTTGATTTTGATCGCCCAGATAACAACAACAAGACGCGGGCCCTTCATGGGACGCAACGGGCTAACTTGAACAACATGGTTGAAGGTGTTGTCAGTGGCTTTGCGAAGACCTTGAAGTTGGTCGGTGTTGGTTACCGTGTTCAAGCCAAGGGTAAGACCTTGATCTTGAGTGTTGGTTACTCCAACCCTGTTGAAATGGCGATTCCAGAAACCTTAGAGGTTAAGGTTCCTGATAACACGACCATCAACATTTCCGGTATTAGCAAGCAAGAAGTCGGTGACTTTGCTGCTGAAGTTCGTGCCGTTCGTTCACCAGAACCTTACAAAGGTAAGGGTATCCGTTACGAAAACGAATATGTTCGGATTCGTGAAGGTAAAACTGGTAAGTAACATCGCAGCTTAATGCTGATAATTTTACAAAGAGGTGACTATTTTGATTACGAAACCAGATAAGAACAAGACACGTCAAAAGCGTCATATTCGTGTTCGCAACAAAATTTCTGGGACTGCTGAACGCCCACGCTTAAACGTTTTCCGCTCTAACAAAAACATCTACGCTCAAGTCATTGATGACGTAGCGGGTGTCACGCTTGTTAGTGCCTCGACGTTAGATAGCGAAGTAGCTGGCGATAACAAGACTGACCAAGCCAAAGGTGTTGGTGAGTTGATTGCTAAGCGCGCTATTGAAAAGAAAATTACCAATGTAGTGTTCGATCGTGGCGGTTACTTATACCACGGCCGTGTTCAAGCACTTGCAGAAGCTGCTCGCGAAGCCGGGCTTAAATTTTAACAGTAAGGAGGAATAACCACACATGGCAAAATTTATTGATCCTGACAAGTTAGAACTTGAAGACAATGTTGTTGCTATCAACCGGATTACTAAGGTTGTTAAAGGTGGCCGTCGTCTTCGGTTCGCTGCACTTGTTATCGTCGGCGATAAGAACGGTCACGTTGGCTTTGGTACTGGTAAAGCACAAGAAGTTCCAGAAGCTATTCGTAAGGCCGTTGAAGCCGCTCGTAAGAACCTGATCGAAGTACCAATCGTGGGAACGACCATTCCTCATGAAGTACTCGGTACGTTTGGTGGGGGCAAGATCATGCTCAAGCCAGCTGCTGAAGGTTCTGGGGTAACCGCTGGTGGTGCCGTCCGTTCCGTCATGGAATTAGCCGGTGTTGCCGACGTTACTTCAAAGCGTTTGGGTTCTAACACGCCAGTCAACGCAGTTCGGGCCACTTTTGATGGCTTGACTCAGTTGAAGCGTGCTGAAGAAGTTGCCGCTCTCCGTGGTGTCTCTCTTCAACACTTAGCTGAATAAGGAGGGGTATTAAAATGGCTCAATTAAAAGTTACTTTAATTCATAGTGCGGCTCACCGCCTCCCTAAACAGCGGAAGATCGTGGAAGCTTTAGGTTTGAAGCGAGTTAACAGCTCTGTTTTACAACCGGATAACGAAGCAACCCGCGGTGCGCTTTTCCAAATCGCACATTTGATTAAGGTTGAAGAAGTTAAGTAAGTCTCATATCATTAAATAAGGAGGTGCGCAATAGCATGAAGTTGAATGAACTAAAACCTGCTGAAGGCTCACGGAAGGTTCGTAACCGAGTTGGCCGTGGTGATTCTTCTGGTAACGGTAAGACTGCTGGTCGTGGCCAAAAAGGTCAAAAGGCTCGTAGCAAGACTCGTTTGGGCTTTGAAGGTGGCCAAATGCCATTGTACCGTCGGATTCCAAAGCGTGGGTTTACCAACATTAACCGTAAGGAATTTGCTGTCGTAAACTTGTCCGCATTGAACGTCTTCGATGATGGCACAGAAGTAACTCCAGCTGCCTTGGTTGAAGCTGGCATCGTTAAAAACGAAAAAGCCGGTATTAAGATCTTGGGTAACGGTGAGTTATCAAAGAAGTTGACGGTCAAGGCCGCTAAGTTCTCTAAATCAGCTGCTGAAGCTATCGAAGCTGCTGGTGGTAAAACTGAGGTGATTTAATGCTATCAAGCTTGAAAAACGCCTTTAAGATTAAAGACATTCGTAATAAGATTCTCTTTACTCTATTGGTTTTGATTGTCTTTCGGTTGGGTACTTATATTACCGTCCCCGGCATTAACGCAAAGGCACTTCAAAGCGTTGCGTCTTCTGGATTGGTTAGTATTTTAGATACCTTCAGTGGTGGTGGGTTATCAAACTATTCCATCTTCGCGATGGGGGTTTCACCTTACATCACTGCACAAATCGTTATTCAATTGCTACAAATGGACATCGTTCCGCGCTTCGTTGAGTGGAGTAAGCAAGGGGACGTTGGTCGACGGAAATTGAATCAAGCAACACGGTACTTAGCAATTGCGTTAGCATTTGTTCAGTCCATCGGGATCACGGCTGGTTTCAGTGCTTTAAGTTCACTGAAATTAGTTCAAAATCCGAGTGTCGAGACATATCTTTCCATTGGGTTAATCTTAACCGGTGGAACGATGTTGACCACTTGGATGGGTGATATGATCACCGATCGGGGCTTGGGTAACGGGATTTCAATGATCATCTTTGCGGGGATCATTGCCCGGACACCAAAATCTGTTTATCAACTCTATCAAACTTATTTCGTCGATGTTTCGTCAAGCGGTTGGTGGAAGAGTGGTCTGTTTATTCTTGGGTTAATCGTGTTAGTTCTAATTATTGTGACCTTCGTTACGTGGGTTCAACAAGCGGAACGCCGGGTGCCTATTCAATATACACGCCGCGTGTCTGGTTCGCCAGATAGTAGCTACTTACCGTTGAAGGTTAATGTTGCGGGGGTTATCCCCGTCATCTTCGCGAGTTCGTTTATTGCCACGCCACAGACTATTCTGATGGCGTTCCAAAACACCCACTCTCAAGATGCATGGTACCAAACGTTGACGGACGTCTTTAACATGCAGACGCTCGATGGTGCTATTTTGTACACTGTTCTGATCGTTGTGTTCACGTTCTTCTATGCGTTCGTGCAAGTTAACCCAGAAAAGTTAGCGGAGAACCTGCAAAAGCAGGGGAGCTATATTCCTGGTGTTTGGCCTGGTCACGAAACGCAATCGTACGTTTCCAGTTTGTTGATGCGTCTCAGCACTGTTGGGGCTCTCTTCTTAGGATTCGTATCTTTAATTCCGTTATTAGCCCAGAACCTTTGGAACTTAGATGAGTCAATTGGTTTAGGTGGTACCAGCCTCTTAATCGTGGTTGGGGTTGCCATTGAAACGATGCGACAAGTTGACGGATTGATGATGAAGCGCGAATACGTTGGCTTTATCCAAGATCCAGAACCAGCTTAATGAGTTTCCAGCGGGTGTGTTGATCTAATTGGCACACCTGCTTGTGTTTTTCGGGAAAATTTCGAAGAAGGAGCATGAACATGACAGCAATGAATTTAATCCTCATGGGCTTACCGGGCGCCGGTAAGGGTACCCAAGCCGAAAAGATTATCAATGAGTTCCATTTGCCACATATTTCCACGGGAGATATCTTCCGTGAGGCAATGAAGAACGAAACTGAAATGGGCTTGGCTGCCAAGAAATTTATCGACAAAGGTGAATTGGTGCCGGACGAAGTGACGAACGGTATCGTTCGTGATCGGTTAGCTCAAGATGATACCAAAGATGGGTTCATGTTAGATGGATTCCCCCGGTCAATTGTTCAGGCTGAAGCGTTAGATACGTTTGGACCTGAACTTGACCGGACCATCAACGCCGTGATTAATATTCACGTCGAACCAGAAGTCTTGGTAGAACGCCTTTCTGGTCGTTACATTTGCCGTAATTGTGGCGCAACTTACCACAAGTTATACAAGCAACCTAAAGTTGCGGGTACGTGTGATGTCTGTGGTAGTCATGACTTCTATCAACGTGAAGATGATAAGCCTGAAACAGTTAAGAATCGGTTAGCAGTTAATCTGAAAATGAATACGCCGCTGGTTGATTACTACACGAAAAAGGGTTTATTATTTACGGTTGATGGTGACCGTGACATTGATGACGTCTATGTCGACATCGAAAAGATCCTGAAGAACCTGTAGGAAGTCGCTTAATTCTTGCGTCTAAGCATGAATTATGGTAAGCTTATTCAGGTTTAGCCTGTAAATGGCGCGCTGTCGCGATTCACAGGTGCTAGGTGGGGTCCAATTGTGGATTCTACCGCTTTTACGTGTGGTTAACACACAAATAAAAGGGAGGTACTTTCGTGGCGAAAAGCGATGTCATCGAAGTCGAAGGTAAAGTTACCGAAACATTGCCTAACGCGATGTTTCGGGTCGAATTAGAAAACGGTCATGAGATTCTCGCTCACGTTTCCGGTAAGATTCGGATGCACTACATCCGGATTCTGCCTGGTGACCGAGTAACTGTTGAAATGTCACCGTATGACTTGTCTAAGGGCCGGATCACTTATCGCTTTAAGTAGCGGCCGGGACAGATGTAGGAGGGATATTCATGAAAGTAAGACCATCAGTTAAGCCAATGTGCGAACACTGCAAGGTTATCAAGCGTAAGGGCCGAGTAATGGTTATTTGCTCAGCTAACCCTAAGCATAAACAACGCCAGGGTAAGTAATTCAATATTATAGGAGGTGCACCTAAATGCCACGTATTGCTGGAGTGGATTTACCACGTGATAAGCGAATCGCTTACGGTTTGACTTACATTTTTGGAATTGGAATTAACACGGCTCACAAGATTGTTGCTGATGCCGGTGTTCCTGAAGACGTTCGGGTTCGTGATTTAACACCCGATCAAGAAGACAAGGTTCGTGCCGAAGTCGACAAGTACAAGGTCGAAGGTGACTTACGTCGTGAAGTTAGCCTGAACATCAAGAACTTGCAAGAAATTGGTTCTTACCGTGGAATGCGTCATCGTCGCGGTTTACCTGTTCGCGGTCAACACACCAAGAATAACGCCCGCACTCGGAAGGGTAAAGCCGTTTCGATTGCCGGGAAGAAGAAGTAAAGGAGGGTTAACACTTTATGGCTACTAGAAAAACTAGTCGCAAACGTCGGGTGAAAAAGAACATTGAAGCCGGGGTTGCACATATCCATGCTACGTTTAACAACACTTTGGTCATGATTACTGACGTTCAAGGGAACGCGATCGCTTGGTCATCAGCCGGTGCCTTAGGTTTCAAGGGTAGTCGGAAGTCAACACCATTTGCTGCTCAAATGGCTGCTGAAGCCGCTGCTAAAGCATCACAAGAACACGGAATTAAGTCCGTTGAAGTTGCTGTTAAGGGTCCTGGTTCAGGACGTGAATCTGCAATTCGGGCCATCCAAGCTGCTGGGATCGAAATCACGGCTATTCGTGACGTTACCCCAGTGCCTCATAATGGGACTCGTCCTCCAAAGCGCCGTCGGGTTTAACGTGAGCGTTTCATTAATGAGGGCAACCTTCATGATGGGATTGACTTATAGGAGCTCAACGCGGTTTGAAAGGGGTAAACGATAAGAATGATTGAATTTGAAAAGCCTAACATTCATAAAATTGACGAAAGTAACAACTACGGTAAGTTTATTGTCGAACCGTTGGAACGTGGTTACGGGACAACGCTAGGAAATTCCTTACGGCGGATCTTACTTTCTTCATTACCTGGTGCAGCTGTTACCAGCATTCAAATCGACGGGGTTCTGCATGAATTTTCGACTGTCGAAGGTGTCGTTGAAGATGTCACGCAAATCATCTTAAATGTTAAGAAGATTGCGTTGAAGCTTAATGGCTCTGATGATCAGGAAGAAACGATGGAGATCAACGTTAAGGGTCCTGCTCAAATCACCGCTGGTGATATTGTTGCCGGAGCCGACGTTGATATCTTGAACCCAGATCTGTACATTGCAACAGTTGCGGATGGTGCAACGTTCCATATGCGGATGACAGCTGATAAGGGCCGGGGCTATGTTTCTGCTGACGAGAACAAAACTCGCAACACCGACATGCCAATTGGCGTTTTAGCTGTGGATTCTATTTACACCCCAATCGAACGGGTTAACTACCAAGTAGAGAATGCACGGGTTGGCCAACGAGCTGACTACGATAAATTGACCCTGGATGTTTGGACAAACGGTTCAATTAATCCAAGCGAAGCCATTGCTCTGGCTGCTAAGATCTTGACTGAACATCTGGCAATGTTTGTTGATTTGACGGACGAAGCTAAGAATGCAGAAATCATGGTTGAAAAAGAAGAAACGCATAAGGAAAAGATGCTTGAGATGACCATCGAAGAGCTCGACTTATCCGTTCGTTCTTACAACTGTTTGAAGCGTGCTGGTATCAACACGGTTCAAGAATTGAACAACAAGACCGAAGCAGACATGATGAAGGTTCGTAACTTGGGTCGCAAGTCCCTTGAAGAAGTTAAGGCTAAGTTAGCTGACTTAGGTTTGTCACTTCGGAAGGAAGACTAATTTTAGACACTCAAAGGAGGGTTTCTGGTTATGAGTTACCGTAAATTACAACGGACTAGTTCTCAACGTCGTGCCTTGTTACGCGATTTGACCACTAGTTTAATCTTGAACGGCCGCATCGAAACGACTGAAGCACGCGCTAAGGAAGTTCGCAAGACGGCTGACCAAATGATTACCTTGGGTAAGCAAGGCGACTTGCACGCCCGGCGTCAAGCTGCTGCGTTCATTCGTAACGTAGTTGCTGATGTTAAAGAAGACGGCGATGATGTGGTTGTTACCAGCGCATTGCAAAAGGTCTTCAGCGAATTAGCACCTAAGTATGCTGATCGTAAGGGTGGTTACACGCGGATTATGAAGACAATGCCTCGTCGCGGCGATGGTGCTGCTATGGCTATCTTGGAATTCGTTGACTAATCAGTCATTGGTTACAGGGAGTAATCGCGTCCCTAAACGCGGTCAATAAGTTTCAAATTAATCACTAGGACTATGTGGTATAGAGCGTTATGATGATGGGAATTCCCCGAGTCTAGCTTGAATGGGGGCGAAAGCCTCAGCGCCGCTAGTTTGTTAGTGATTTTTTTATACCCTTTTTTACCTGGTGGGGATTGCGGGGGGTTCGCGGTTTTATAAAACTTTGGTATAATTACTGGTGACTTTGCTGAGGGAGACGGTGTAAGATGACAGAAAATATCATTAGTGTGGATCACTTAACCTATCAATACGATGAGAATCAGGCACCCGCATTGACTGATGTGAGTTTTACCGTTCACGCTGGCGAGTGGTTGGCAATTGTCGGCCATAATGGGAGTGGTAAGTCAACGCTGGCTAAATCATTAGATGGATTATTGCCGTTTACCCAAGGCAGTGTGACCGTTGGCGGGATCACGCTAACGCCGGAAACTGTCTGGCAGGTGCGGGAACAAATTGGCATGATTTTTCAGAATCCAGACAATCAGTTTGTTGGGGCCACGGTTGAGGACGATGTGGCTTTTGGACTTGAGAATCGTCAAATTTCGCGTGATGAAATGGTTCCGCGAGTACAAGCTGCTTTAGCCCAGGTAGGTATGACCAGTTTTGCCCAGCGAGAACCCAGTTCTTTATCCGGGGGCCAGAAACAGCGGGTAGCATTAGCTGGGATTGTGGCAATTGCGCCCAAAATTCTAATTTTAGACGAAGCAACGAGCATGTTAGATCCTCAGGGTCGTATTGAAATGCTAGCAATTGTGCGCCAGCTACGTCAGCAACAGAATTTAACGGTCATTTCGATTACTCACGATATTGATGAGGCGGCTAGTGCCGATCGGGTTTTGGTGATTGATGATGGTCGGCTAGTAGACGAGGCAGTTCCATCACAAATCTTTGAGCGCGGTACCCAACTCGTTGAGATGGGATTAGATCTACCCTTTACTGAGAAATTAAAAGCGGCTTTACGTCAGCGGGGAATTACACCACCGACGACGTATCAAACCGCGGCGGAAATGGAGGAATGGCTGTGGCAATCGCTTTCGAACACGTAACTTATACTTATCAAGCGGGTACGCCAATGGCCCATACTGCGTTGACGGACGTTTCATTGACGGTTCCCGATCGCGGCTATCTCGCAATTATCGGGCATACGGGTAGTGGTAAATCAACCCTAATTCAGCAGCTTAATGCCTTGTTAAAGCCGACGAGTGGCACCATCAAAATTGATGAATTTACGATTACCCCGGAGACAACCAATGCGGCCTTGAAACCACTGCGTCAGCATGTTGGTATGGTTTTTCAATTTCCCGAAAATCAGTTGTTTGAAGAGACTGTCCGACAAGACATTGCCTTTGGTCCTAAGAACTTCGGTATGGCCGAGGCCGATGCGCTGGCGTTAGCTGATGAGATGTTAACGACTGTCGGGTTGGATCAGAGTTATGCAGAGCGGTCACCGTTTGAGTTATCCGGTGGTCAGATGCGGCGGGTGGCCATTGCCGGCGTCTTAGCCATGCAGCCAAAAGTGTTGGTTTTGGATGAACCGACCGCTGGGTTGGACCCCCAAGGTCGCCAGGAAATGATGCGATTATTTGCCCGATTGCATCAAGAACAAGGCTTAACCATTGTATTAGTGACGCATCAAATGGAGGATGTTGCCCAGTATGCCGAGCAAGTTGCGGTGATGCATGAAGGTCGCCTCATGAAATTTGGAACCCCAGCTGATGTGTTTAGTAATCGTGAGTGGCTCCAAGACCATCAGTTGGATGTGCCACAAGCGGCACAATTTGCCCGCCGATTACGTGATCGGGGATTAACCTTTCCTAAACAGCCCTTAACGGCCGATCAATTAGCCGACTATCTAGCCCAGCAGTGGGCCCAGCGGGGGGCAGATCATGTCTAATTTTATCTTTGGGCGGTATTTACCGTTGGATTCAGTGGTTCATCGATTAGATCCCCGAGCGAAATTGATGCTGAGCTTTTGCTATATTATTGTTGTTTTCTTGGCCAACAATATCTGGAGTTATGCGATTCTCATTGCTTTTACAGTAGGCGCTATTCTAGCGTCTAAAATCAGCCTTGGATTCTTCTTGAAGGGAATTCGCCCCTTGCTTTGGTTAATCGTCTTTACGGTCGTGTTGCAGCTCTTATTCAGTCCAGCTGGGGGACACACGTATTTCCACTGGGCCTTTATTAATGTCACGCAAGATGGATTGATTAACGCTGGCTATATTTTTGTTCGCTTTCTCTTAATTATCATGATGTCGACGTTATTGACACTATCGACTCAGCCACTAGACATTGCCACCGGGCTGGCATCATTGATGAAACCATTACGGTGGGTGAAAGTGCCCGTTGATACCTTGGCGATGATGTTATCGATTGCCTTGCGATTTGTACCCACGCTAATGGACGAGGCCACTAAGATTATGAATGCCCAGCGTGCTCGAGGCGTTGATTTTGGGGAAGGGGGCTTGTTCAAGCAAGCCAAGTCCTTAATTCCGCTAATGGTGCCCCTATTTATGAGTGCGTTTAATCGTGCTGAGGATTTGTCGACAGCGATGGAAGCGCGGGGGTATCAAGATAGTGAACACCGGAGTCAGTACCGAATCTTAACTTGGCAACGGCGTGATACCGTCACTTGGCTATTATTTTTACTTGGATTTGTGGCGATTTTAATTTTTCGTCATTGGTAGGAGGAACAGATGCAACGTTATAAAGTCACTTTAATGTATGACGGTACCAATTTCGCTGGGTTCCAGCGGCAACCCAATAAGCGTACTGTGGAGAGTACACTGACCGGTGTGGTCAATAAAATGGCCAAACAACCTGATCCGGCAATTGTGATTTATGGTTCTGGACGAACTGACGCAGGCGTCCATGCTTTGGCGCAGGTGGTTCATTTCGACTTTCCCTTTCTCATCCCTGCGGATAACATGCGCAAGGGCTTAAACAGCATGTTACCGATGGATATGGAGGTCTTAAAGGTTGAGGAGGTCGCCTTGACCTTCCACGCGCGTTATGATGTCTCTGGTAAACGGTATCAGTACCGCATGGACATGGGCGAATTCCGTAATCCTTTTAAGCGAAACTATACGGGTCATTGGAAGTTTCCAGTCGATTTGGCAAAGATCAACGTTGCCTTGGCTGATCTGGTAGGTGAACATGACTATACGAGTTTTGTTGCCTCGGGCGCCCAAACGCGGACGTTCGTGCGGACTATCTATGAAGCCACTTGCCACATTGATGAGGCCAATCATGAGTTAGTTTTTGAATTCTACGGAAATGGCTTTATGTACAACCAGGTCCGGATTATGGTGGGCGTGTTAGTCGAAATTGGGTCGGGCACCCGACCGGTTCATGATGTTTTACGCTTGTATGAGGTCAAGGATCGTAAGCAGGCGCGGCGGACGGTGCCGGCGGCCGGACTGTACTTGAAACACGTCTATTATCAGGGGGAAGATCCGCAACATCCGACAAAATTACCGCAACATCAGCGATAATTTAAGTTCAAGGGACAAACAATCATTGACTTTATGGGAAAAACTTTGTATCATAGTCGTTGGTATTGTTTGCCCCACGATAAGCCCCGGAAAGTTTACTTGGTGTCAGACAAACACAGATTTATGGAGGAATTTAACGTGCGTACAACTTATATGGCAAAACCTAACGACGTTGACCGCAAATGGTACATCGTCGACGCAACCGATGTTAGTTTAGGTCGGCTTGCTTCAGTCGTTGCTTCAATCTTACGTGGTAAGAACAAGCCAACGTTCACCCCTAACGTGGACACTGGCGATAACGTTATCGTGATCAACGCTGAAAAAGTTGCTTTAACTGGCCGTAAGGCGTCTAACAAGATTTATTACCACCATACTGGCTTCGCCGGTGGTTTGAAGTCACGGACTGCTGGTAACTTCCGGGATGAAAACCCAGAAAAATTGATCGAAACTTCTGTCCAAGGTATGCTTCCTAAGAACTCCTTAGGTCACCAAATGGCATTGAAGCTTCACGTGTATGCTGGTGCAGACCACAAGCACGAAGCTCAAAAGCCAGAAGTATTAGACATCACTAACCTAATCTAAGGAGGAAACCAAATTGGCACAAGTTCAATATCGCGGCACTGGCCGTCGTAAAAACTCCTCTGCTCGTGTACGTTTAGTACCCGGCTCAGGTAAAATTGTTATGAACAACAAGGCAATCGAAGACTACATTCCATTTGCAAGTATTCGTGAAGTTGTCTTACAACCATTCAACGTTACGGAAACGCTTGGTAACTACGATGCATTAGTTACTGTGCGTGGTGGCGGTTTCTCCGGTCAAGCCGGCGCAACTCGTCATGGGATTGCTCGGGCATTGCTCGAAGTTGACCCAGATTTCCGTGGCCCATTGAAGCGCGCTGGTCTGTTGACCCGTGACGCTCGTATGAAAGAACGGAAGAAGCCAGGTCTCAAGAAGGCCCGTAAAGCTTCACAATTCTCCAAGCGTTAATATTTCGATATTACGATTGGCAAAATCCTCACCAGCGATGGTGGGGATTTTTTTGTGAATTGATTTAAATATCCGGTCCGGGTAACGTCGCAATACAACTTAGGTGATTGCCGTGTATCTGCCAGTCAGTGACGGTTGACGGTAAAATGAGATGATCTCCCGCTCGTAATGGGTAAGGCTGTTCAGCAATGGTGAGGGCTCCCGTACCGTTTAGAACGGAAACTAACGTAAAGTCAGTTGCGGCTTGGTGAAAAGTATGGGTTCCGTTCAAGTCCCATTTAACGACAGTAAAAGCGGGAGCTTGAACGAAATTCGTCTGCATAAAATGGTGGTCGCTTGTTGTGGTTACTGTCAGTACGGGATCGCGGTGGGGAACTTGAATCGTGTCAATAGCCTGTTTCAGGTGGAGCCGACGTTTATGGTGAGTGTGTGTGTCCACTCGATCGAAATCGTAAAGCCGATACGTCGTGTCTGAACTTTGCTGCGTTTCCAAGACCATGGTGCCAGCGCCTAACGCATGGACGGTTCCGGCTGGAACATAAAAGAAATCTCCGGTTTTAATTGGTATCCGGCGAAATAGGGCCTGCCAGTTCCCCGTGTGAATCCACGCTGCCAATTGTGATCGCGTCTGAGCATGGTGGCCGTAATAGAGTTGGGCGTCTGGCTCAGCGTGAATGACGTACCAACACTCAGTTTTTCCTAGTTCGTGTTCATGCACTCGCGCATAGGAGTCATCGGGGTGAACTTGAACTGAGAGATCCTGTTGGGCATCTAGGATTTTGGTCAACAACGGAAAAGGCTGTTGCGTGTCGCGATGGCCGAACAGTTCGGGGTGAGCGTGCCAAACGGCTGCGAGGCTTTGCCCCTGATAGCGGCCGTTCTTAATCGTTGATAATCCGTGGGGATGACCACTAATTCCCCAGCACTCACCGGTGTGGTCGGAGAAAATGGGATAGTTAAACCGGGATCTCAGCTGAGATCCGCCCCAGATTTTTTCGTGGAAAACGGGTTGAAGTAATAAGGGTGCTGGCATAAAAGCATCTCCTCTAACTTTTTTGGTTAATCGCTTCTGACAACTTGAGTGTAGAAAACTCACACTAATATTGCAAGCGTTTTCTACCGGGGCTAAAATCTGATTTTCAGTTGGATAAGTGTTGTGTTCCGTTCATCTTTGGCTTAAGCTGAATTGAGATGAATAGAAGAGGAACGGAGACTCATGGAAAAAATTAAGCAGTCACAATTATTCGATACGCTTTCTAAAAAAATGGTCTGGGGCTTTGTCTTCTTGATTACGATTGGTACAGTGCTTTTGAGCCTACCAGTTGCGACCAACGGCATGCGGGGGACTTCCTTTATTGATACGGTCTTTACGGCGACCTCAGCGACCTGTATTACCGGGTTAACGGTCGTTAATACGGCGGAACACTGGTCAATTTTTGGTCAGGTAATCATTTTAGGATTGGCTGAAATTGGTGCCTTAGGGTACATGACCTTTGCGGTATTGTTATTTAATCTCATGCGGCGCAACCTGGACCTGTCAACGCAATTGATGGTTAAAGAGTCGCTAAACTTAGAAAATTTAAGTGATACTAAAAGCGTAATGACCTATGTCGTCGGCTTGTCGGCATTATTTCAGATTGGTGGGAGTCTACTACTAGCAGTTGACTTTGTGCCCCGCTATGGCTGGGTGCGGGGGCTGTACATCTCGGTCTACCATGCGGTCATGTCCTTTTGTAACGCCGGCTTTGATGTCTTTGGGGACAGTCTAATGCGCTTTCGAAATGATTCCTATCTGCTACTAGTTACCATTATTTTGATTATTGGTGGCGGATTAGGGTTCTTGGTCTGGCGCGATCTGCTGTTATTTCACGAACGCAAACGGCTAACGCTCAATTCTAAGCTGACATTGACAACCACCGGCGCTTTGTTTGTTATTGGCTTTTTGTTGTTACTGGTTACGGAGCGCAATCTATCGATCCTACCTGCGCATACTTCATGGCTTAACCGAACGATCAATACGTTATTTTTGAGTGTGACCCCCCGGACGGCTGGGTTGATTACCGTGCCAACGAATAGTCTGCAATCAGGGAGTATTTTTCTGATTATGATCTTAATGTTTGTTGGTGGGACGCCTGGGTCTACTGCTGGTGGGATTAAGACCACGACGTTCGGTGTGTTGATGCTCCAAAGCATTGCCCAATTGCGCGGGAAAAAAGACGTTGAATTTAGTCGACGGCGCTTTAGTGCTAGTAATATTAACCGCGCCTTACTGTTGATCTTTTTAGCCAGCATCGTCATGGTCGTGGCCACGTTGATTCTGACGCAAACTGAGAAAATTCCTAAGGGCTTTGGTCTGGAGTACATCCTGTTTGAAGTGTTATCTGCCTTTGGAACGGTGGGCTTAAGTCTGGGATTGACGCCGCATCTAACCGTGATTGGTAAGTTGGTCATTATGTTACTGATGTTCATCGGTCGGGTAGGTATTTTCACGTCGCTATATTCACTGTCTAAGCGGCAAACCACAGTTAACAAGATTCGTTATCCTGAAGAAAATGTTTTGATTGGTTAGGAGGTATCATTCATGAAGAAAAGTTTTGCAGTCTTAGGTCTCGGTCGATTTGGACAGAGCGTCGTCCAGACGCTGGCAGAAGAACACCAAGATGTGCTAGCCGTGGACGTAAAAGAAGAACCCGTCAATGAAATGATGGATATCGCTACCCAAACATTAATCGCAGATACGCGGGATGAAGATGTTTTACGCGGGCTAAATATCGATACCTTTGATTACGTGATTGTGGGAATTGGTAACAATATGGAGGCCAGCATTTTGACTACCATGTTAGTCAAGGAGTTGGGGGCTAAAAAGGTGATTGCTAAGGCAGAAACCAGTGACCACGGCCGGGTGCTCCAACGCGTGGGGGCCGATCAGGTGACTTATCCAGAACGGGATATGGGGCATGGGATTGTTCGCAAGCTACTGTCCAATCACATTTTGAATTTTATTGACCTCAGTGACAAGTACACGTTGGCTGAAGTCGTGATTACGGACCCGCACTTTGTCGATCAGGATCTAGTTGCCCTGAACCTGCGGCAGCGGTTCGACTTGACGGTAATTGCGATTCAGCATGAAGGGAAGATCAACATCTCCCCACAACCCACCGATGTTGTCCGGTTGCATGACGTATTAACGGTGGTCGGACCGATTGAAAATGTAGAGGCATTGGATGAATCACTGAAGAAATAAATGGCTTAGCCAGTGATTCAAGGTTGTTGCAAATTAAAAAATGGTGTACAGTAGTTGTTGAAAACTGAATATGATTTCTTCGGGGCAGGGTGAAATTCCCGACCGACGGTGACAACTTAAAGTTGAAGTCCGTGACCCACGTTTAACGTGGTTGACCCAGTGTGAGTCTGGGACCGACAGTATAGTCTGGATGGGAGAAGAAACGAACGCTAATGTCGTACTTCTGTGCACACTTTTTTAAGTGTGAACTCGTATGAGATCTTATTTAGCTTACTATTAAATGGGGCCCCGCATGTTTAACTGCGGGGCCTTTTTTTCGTGAGGTGAATGAGAATTGTTGGAACAATCATTTATGCAACAAGCCGTCATAGCGGCCCGCCGGGGTTCTGGGCATACTTGGACCAATCCATTGGTGGGGGCCGTGTTCGTTAAGCATGGGCAAATCTTATCGGTGGGCTATCATCATCGGTATGGTCAACAGCATGCAGAGATTGATGCGTTGGCCCAGCTCCAGCGACCGCAACAGGCGCAAGGCGCGACCTTATATGTCACCTTGGAGCCATGTAGCCATTTTGGTAAAACACCGCCGTGTGCTGATCGCTTGATTGAAGTGGGAGTTGGTCGGGTAGTGATTGGACAACGCGATCCTAATCCATTAGTTGCTGGCCGCGGCATTTCTAAGCTACGTGCAGCGGGGATTTCTGTGAGTGTTTTGGATTCAACCACGGCGCTGAACACGGCTTACAATTTTTATTATCAGCATCATCGACCCCAAGTGACTGTAAAGTATGCTATGTCACTAGACGGTAAGGTTAATCAGGCGGAAGCCCAACGAACCTATTTGACAGGAGCAGCTGCGATGGCTGATAGTCAACAGCTACGACGACAGCAACAAGCTATTTTGATTGGTGAGCGGACGCTAACTATCGATCATCCGCGATTAACCATTCGCGATGCGATAACAGATGAACCAGTGCCAATTCGGATGGTGGTGCTTCATGACATTGAACATATCGATACCAGTCAACCCTTGTTTAAGGCGCCGGGGCCCATTTGGTTGTTGACCACCCACCCAGCAACGCGTCAATTACCAGAGCAGGTTCGCGTTTTTACCCGAACAACGTGGTCACCAGCAGCGATTACAGCATTATGCTATCAGCAAGGAATTCAAGCACTTTTAGTTGAAGGCGGCAGTCATTTACAGGCAGCTTTCGTGCGAGATGACTTGGCGGATCAATTAGTCATTTATCTCAGTCCGTTGTTAATTGGTGGTGCGGGACAACCGGCTGTGTACGCCCCTGATTGGCCCAGTCCCAAACGGGCTTACACACCGCCGGTAACGACGCTTTTAGGAAATGATGTCAAGCTGACAACTAGGAGGCAACGTAAATGTTCACAGGAATAATTACAGATCAAGGTTACATTCGACAAATAAATAAAACAGCCACGGGAGCACAGCTCGTTATTCAAACGACACGGGCTCATCAGACACGACACGTCGGGGACAGCATCGCCGTGAACGGGATCTGCCTCACTTTAACCGCAGTGACTAACGAAGCATTTACCGTTGTTGCAATGGCTGAAACCTTGCAGCGTACGACACTGGGAACTTGGCAGACTGGTATGCAGGTCAATCTGGAAGCTGCTTTACGAGCAGATCAAGGATTGGATGGACATATCGTTCAGGGGCACGTTGACACCACAGCGACCTTACGAGCAAGTCATACCGAAGGGGCCGCAGTCCGGTTGACCTTTGATGTATCAGCTGATCAAGCTCCTTACTCGGTTGAAAAGGGTGCTGTGGCCTTGGATGGTGTTAGTTTAACGGTTACGGCAGTTACTCGTCAGACGGTTCAGGTAGCGCTGATTCCCTATACGTTGGCACATACGAGTCTTGGTCATCTACAGTGCGGTGATCAGGTGAATGTAGAGACAGATATTTTGGGGAAGTACGTGGTTCGTCAGTACCAGTTAGGGGGGATGACTGATGACTAGTCGAGTTGAGGATGCCTTGACAGCGTTAAAGCGTGGTCAGTTAGTTATCATAGCAGATGCTGAAGATCGAGAAGCTGAGGGGGACTTAGTGGGATTGGCAGAATTGGTTACACCGGAGACAGTCAATCAAATGGTGACACATGCTCGGGGATTATTGTGTGCGCCCATGGCACCAGAAATTGCACAACGGTTGTCGTTGCTACCAATGCTGCCGCACAGTAGCGATGCTTTTCAGACGGCATTTACGAGTAGCCTAGATGCGCGGAGTACCAGCACGGGGATTTCTGCCATTGACCGCGCCGCAACGATTCATCAGTTAGCGGCGACAACCAGCACATGGGATGATTTTTATCACCCCGGACATCTCTTTCCCTTGATTGCACGAGCCAATGGTGTCTTAGAACGTGAGGGACATACGGAAGCAGCCGTTGATTTGGCTCGTTTATGTGGGGTGACGCCAGTTGCTTATATTTGCGAGATTCTCAAGAAAAATGGTCAGATGGCTCGCCGTAAGGATCTAAAAGCATTGGCGGAAGGACTGAAAATTCCATTTATTACGATTTCAGAGATTAAGGCTTATCGCGTAGCTCAGACTGTTTCACCAATCTCACGGGTGAAACTCCCGACAGTATATGGTGAATTCACCCTACAGGATTTTGAGAATGGCGATGAGCAACCAGATCTCTTACTGACCTATGGTGATGTGACGGGGCAGAAATCCTTATTATTACGCGTTCATAGTGAATGCTTGACGGGGGATGTGTTTGGTTCGCAACGTTGTGATTGTGGTGCCCAGCTGCAAGAGTCAATGCGGCGAATTGCGGCTGCCGGTCGTGGTGCTATTTTGTATTTACGTCAGGAAGGACGTGGCATTGGCTTAATCAATAAGTTACGTGCTTATACCTTACAAGACCAGGGAGCCGATACGGTAGAAGCGAATGAACAACTTGGCTTACCTGCCGATGCGCGACGTTACGAACGGGCCGCGGCTATTTTACACGCTCAGGGACTGACACGGGTTCGCCTACTGACCAATAATCCTGATAAGGTGAAACAACTATCTCAAGCAGGCATCACGATTACTCAGCGTGAGCCTCTAGAAGTGGGGGTTACCCGGACAAATCGGGATTATCTACTAACAAAGAAGCATAAGTTCCATCATATCTTAAATGAGGTGACAGATAATGACTGAGATTTTAGGCTTACCGATAACGCGACCCGTTAAGGTGGGAATTGTTGTCGCAGATTTTAACGACTTGGTAACCACCAGATTACTGGCCGGTGCGCAGCAGGCGTTGCGACAGGCGGGGATACCGGAAGAAAATATTCTAGTTGTCCAAGTACCGGGTGCGATGGAATTACCGCGGGTGACGCGGCGGCTGAGTGAAACGGGGGTTATTGACGGTGTTATTGCCCTAGGTGCGGTGGTTCAAGGGGAAACGGATCACTACACCTATGTTTGTCAGCAAAGCGCCGCTGGGCTGGCTCAGGCTTCGTTGACAGGACCTATTCCGGTGATGTTTGGTGTACTGATGACGGCTAATATGGATCAAGCATTGAATCGTGCGGGTGGAAAAGGGGGAAATAAAGGTCGAGAATGTGCACAGGCACTACTTCAAGTATTAAGCGTGGAGCAACAGTTATCGGAGCTACGTTGATCTAGTAAATAATAGGAACACATTAAAAAGCCATCTAATTTCTCACTAAGAGAAGCTAGATGGCTTTCTGTTTAATTGTCAGACTAATCCCAGATTATTAAAGGATTAGTTGGTGGTTTTTACAGCAAATGAATATTAGCAGCTTCACACTGGTCGATCATGGCTTGGGGCCATAAGGCGGCTTGGACTTCGCCCACGTGCGCCTTCCCTAATAGCAGCATACATAGCCGCGACTGACCAATGCCGCCACCGATGGTAAAAGGCACTTCTTCATGTAGGACCATCTGGTGGTAAGGTAGGCTCAGTCGATCTTCCGCGTCAGCAATCTTTAATTGACGCTGCATGGACTCGGCATCCACGCGAATACCCATACTAGAGATTTCGATGGCCTGCTTCAATGGTTCATACCAGAAGAGAATATCGCCGTTTAATTGCCAGTCGTCGTAGTCAGGAGCCCGACCATCATGGCGCTTACCACTCTTGAGGGCCCCCCCAATTTGCATTAAGAAAACACAGCCCAATTCCTTGGTGATGGCGTTTTCGCGTTCCCGAGGGGTCAGATCAGGGAAGCGATCTTCGAGTTCCTGAGTCGTGATGAAATGAATTTCGTCAGGTAAGTGATGCACGGCTTCGGGGAACTTGTACCAAACCTCGTGTTCCATGTGCTTGATAACTTTAAAGATTTGCCGAACGGTTTGTTTCAGGGTATCGAGCGTCCGTTCTTCCTTGGTGATCACCTTTTCCCAGTCCCATTGATCGACATACGCCGAATGGAAGTTATCGAGATCTTCGTCTTTACGGATGGCGTTCATGTTGGTGTAGAGGCCTTCGTGGAGGTTAAAGCCATAGCGTTTTAAAGCGACTCGCTTCCATTTAGCCAAGGAGTGGACGATTTCAATCTGTGAATCGCCCATGTCTTGCATGGTAAAGGACACGGGTTGTTCAATCCCGTTCAGATTATCATTGAGACCCGTTGATTTTTCGACAAACATAGGTGCGGATAGACGGGACAAATTCAGTTGGGCACCGAATTCATCTTGGAAGGTTTCTCGAATGTAGCGAATGGCACGTTGCGTGTCTTTGACTGATAATTTTGGATCGTATGAATCTGGAATGATTAAATGCATCGTCCTTACTCCTTTTCAATTTAAATTTAAGACAAAAAGAAAAGTCTCCCGTCCCTAGATATCTAGGGACGAAAGACTTTTCGCGGTACCACCCAAGTTGTTTATGCAACGATAAACCAACTCAATCAGAGTACAAACATACTCCCCGATGGTAACGTATCGGTGACGGCTCGCCCTACTATGACCCGGGTCATTTCAGGTAGCAACTAAGAAAGGGTTATTCCGTAAGATCCACACTGATTGGGTTTACACTAAGTCCCAACTCACTGGCAGGTTGACCAAACGTACTTGTCTTTCCTCCGTTTTTTATCTTGTGGTGCTAATATTAGCACCTTTTTGAGATTTGTAAACCCTAAGATTAAAAAATCATGGCGAATTATCGAAAATTGACTGGGAGTTTTAAGCACCTTATATAGTAAAAACGGATCAAAAAATTGTTTAGTCTTTTAGGGGATTGGTGGCATCATCTTGGGGAAATTGGGAGATGAATTGGGTAACGCAACTATTGTTGAGGCCGGGTTTTGTGGGAGAATCTATTGACTTTTAGCAGAAACCAAATTAAACTATTGTAATTAATCTAATCAAAATCTCATTTAATGTGAAAGGCGGTGGCGTCTTGAAATGGCCACAACGACTCTTTATTAAGAAACAAGTCCAAACGGATCTATATCGAAAAACTGGATTGGAAAAGACCCTAACAGCATTTAGTCTGACCACGATGGGGATTGGCGCAATTGTCGGGTCAGGGATCTTCATCACGCCTGGATTAATTGCGGCTAATTATACAGGTCCTGGGGTGATGTTATCCTATCTGATTGCCGTGGTCGTTTGTGCGATGGCGGCGTTGTGTTATTCGGAGTTTTCTTCAACGATTCCGTTAGCGGGCAGTGCATATACCTATGTGTACGCTGTTTTTGGTGAATTTGTGGCGTGGATTTTAGGTTGGGCCTTAATATCCGAGTATCTGTTTGCAGTTTCCTCGGTGGCGGTGAGCTGGTCGTCGTACTTTCAGAATCTCTTAGCCGGGTTTGGTCTAAAGCTACCAGCCTTCTTCCAAGCGGCGGCCGGTACGGCTGGCGTCAAAGGTGGGGGAATTGATGTGGTTGCTTTAATCATCACGATGCTGGTAGCGTGGCTATTGTCCAAGGGAATTCGGGAATCGGCGCGGATTAATAACATTATGGTGGTTGTGAAGATCTTAGTCATTTTGTTATTTATCGGAATCGCCATCTTTTATGTGAAACCGGCGAACTATAAGCCATTTCTGCCGTTTGGAACCAGTGGGATCTTTAAAGGAGCTGCGGTAGCCTTTTATGCCTATATTGGTTTCGATGCGGTGTCGACGGCGAGTGAAGAGGTCAAGAATCCCAAACGTAATATGCCAATTGGGATTATCAGCTCACTGCTGGTAGCGGCGGTGCTGTATATTAGTCTTTCTGCTGTGTTGGTCGGGGTGGTACACTACACAAAATTAAACGTGGCTGATCCGGTGGCTTTAGCCTTAACGTTGGTGCACCAGAACTGGGCTTCGGGAATTATTTCATTTGGGGCCATTGTGGGGATGACAACGGTGTTAATCGTGATGTCATATGGCGGAACGCGGTTATTATTTGCTATTAGTCGAGACGGTCTCTTACCGGCAACATTGAAACGCTTGAACCCCAAGACACACGTTCCAGTGGCCAACACCTGGATTTTTGGCGTGGTAGCCAGTGTCTTTGCGGCGTTGATTCCGATTGATAAGATTGCCGAATTGGTAAATATCGGCACGTTATCAGCATTTGCGATGGTTTCGTTGGGGATTGTCTTCTTGCGGCATGATGAACGATTTAAAAATTTGGATACAGCTTTCAAGGTGCCATGGTACCCATATTTACCGATTGCCTCATTTCTCGCCTGTGTTTACCTGATGACGCAACTTCAAGCTTTTACTTGGGCGGCTTTTGGCGTGTGGGTGGTATTGGGTTTAATCGTCTACGTTAGCTACGGTTACCGGCATAGTCAGGTACGGGCTAAAACATCACGGTAGCGTTTCCATTTCGTGGTACACTAAGTTTAATTCTTGTGAGAGGGATGACGTAATGCGTTATTTAGCCAGTTCAAGTTTAGATATTCGGCAAAACTTAGCGATTGAAACGTATTTGATGGAACATGCCGATTTAACGGAGCCCATCTTATACTTCTATATTAATTCGCCGTGTATTATTGTGGGTCGTTACCAAAATGTTTTAGCGGAGATTAATCAGCAGTACGTTCAGGATCATCAGATTATTTTGACCCGGCGGACATCCGGTGGTGGGGCAGTTTATGATGACCTAGGCAATGTGAGTTTTAGTTTCATTACTCGTGATGACGGGGATGCTGTGGGGAATTTTAAACGCTTCACGGACCCGGTGATTAAGGCCCTTCATCGTATGGGGGCAACTGGGGCAGCCATGACGGGACGTAATGATTTAACGATTGATGGCAAGAAGTTCTCGGGTAACGCGATGCACGCTGAACAGGGACGGCTGTTTTCCCATGGTACCTTGATGTATGACGTGGATCAGACGCAGATTGAACGGGCGTTGCGGGTGCCGGCGGATAAATTGGCCTCTAAGGGAATCAAGTCGGTGCGTAGCCGAGTGACCAACTTGAAGCCGTACTTTGACGCGGCCTATCAAAATCTGACGATTGAAGACTTTCGGGATACCTTGGCTAAGGAAATTCTGGAAGTGGACGATTTATCCGCGGCTAAACGTTATGAATTGAGTTCAACGGATCGGGCAGGAATTCAAGCGTTAGTGGACCAGTATTTTAATAACTGGGACTGGATTTATGGTAAGGACCCGGCGTATTCATTAACGCGGCGCCAACATTTTGCTGGTGGAACGGTTGAGTTTGACTTGGATGTTGCCCAAGGGCAGATTCAAGCCATCCAAATCCATGGCGATTTCTTTGGTCAATTACCAATTGCCGCGGTGACGACGCAATTAACGGGAATCCCGTATACGCCAGCGGCAGTTCAGAAGGTTTTTGACCAGATAGATGTGTCAGCGTATTTTGGCCGGATTTCGGCACCGGAGCTTGTACAACTGCTAACCCAACAGCCGCAAGCTTAGACGTGGTGGGATCAACTGCGATTAATGACGCTGATTGGTGAGCACTCTTGGTTTTTTCTTAAGGTTGGTCGGGAATTAGGAAGTGTTAAGGCTGGGCCTCTATAATGGTTAAGTCGATCACAGAAACACAGGGAACAAGAATGAGCGTCTGGTAGTGTGACAGGCGAGCTGAAAGGGTGGCTAACCAAACCATGGAAATGGAAAAGCGGCAACGACCGCGCCGAAAGAAACATCATGTGCGCAATTTTTTCTTGCTGTTGGTCCTGGTGCTAATTGCCGGGGGCACAGCGTATGGCATGAAAAAATATCAGAGTATTAAAAATGCAGTGGATACCACGTATCAGGCTTCGGGAGCCAAGAAGTTGCGAAATGTTAATGAAGTACTATCGGCCAAGAAACCGGTGTCGATTCTCTTAATGGGGACCGATACAGGGGCGTTGGGCCGAACATTTGCCGGTCGAACGGATAGTATGATGGTGGTCACGATTAATCCCAAAACTAATAAGACCACGATTACCAGTATTCCACGAGATACCGCAGTAAATATTCCGGGTTACACCAGCTATGGTGTCTCGAAGATTAACGCCGCGTACGCTTATGGTAAATCCAAGACGGCGATCACCACCGTGCAGAAGATGCTGAACATCCCGATCGATTTTTATGCCATTATCAACATGGGCGGGATGGAAAAGATTATTGATGAGGTTGGCGGCGTGACGTTGAAGCCAACGCTGAGTTTCAGCTATGGGGGCTACACGTTCAAAAAGGGTGTAAAGACCCATATGAATGGGAAAAAGGCGTTGGCTTACTCACGGATGCGTGACGATGATCCGTTAGGGGATTATGGACGACAGACACGACAACGTAAGGTCATTATGGCCTTATTGAATAAGTCGAATTCAATCTCATCACTGCTAAATGAGGACTTTATTAGTTCACTGTCGAAGCAGACTCAGACGGATTTGACCTTTAATGACCTGACGGCACTGGCAACCAACTACCGTAAGGCCACGCAACATATTAAGACGACGCATTTGCAAGGAACTAGCGAGACAATCGAGAGTCAAAGTATGGAGGTCGCCTCAAAATCCGAACTACAACGCGTTACCAACTATATTCGTAAAGCTCTGGGATTGAGCCACAAAACGACGGGCACGATCGCCCAAATGGATAGTACGAGTTCAACAGCAACTACGGACACAACCAGTGGGACTGGTGATACTGGCGGTCCAGGTGGCGGATACTAAAGCTAAACGAAATGAAGGTTCACTTGTCATGTAACATGTGACAAGTGAGCCTTTTTTGCATGCTGTTCAACTTGTTAAAACACGAACTAAAAGTGACCAATTTGCTATAATGTTAAGATTTTTACCCAAAAAGCCTTTATTTTTGATAAAAAGCCCGCTATACTATCATAAGTATAAAAAAATTAATGTTTATAAAAGTTATCATCGAAAATTAAGCTTACATACGATGGTAGTAGGCCGTACTGGAGGAAAATATGGATTCTGAGCAAACAATTAGTGTGATGCAAATTTTTGGTATCTTGCGTAAACACATCAAAGCAATTTGGATCACAACTTTAGTAGTTTTTTTGGCGTCGATTTTTGTTACCTTTTTTGTGATGACGCCAAAATATGAGGCGACAACCGAAATATTGGTTAATCGAAAACTATCGGCCAGTATGCAGGCGGCACAGTATCAGCAGGCACAAGCCGATGTGCAGATGATCAGTACATATAAGGACATTATTATGAGCCCCACTGTTCTGAAGAGTGTTAGCAATACGACTAATGAATATCCCGGATATCCAGGTTCAATAAATGGCTTAAAGAATGCAATCGCGATTAGTAGTCAAACCAATTCACAGGTTTTTTCGATTACCGTTAAAGCAACAGATGCTAAGACAGCTGCTATGATTGCGAATAAAACGGCTGCAATATTCAAACAAAAAGTTGTTAAGATGATGAGTGTTCACAATGTAACGATTGTCTCAAAAGCGACACCGAACTATTCGGCGGTCAGTCCGAGAAAGACCATCAATTTGGCAATCGGATTAATTGTGGGGCTGATTCTCGGTATTGGATTGGCATTATTGCGTGAAGTTACGGATCGAACGGTTACTTCTGAGAGTTACTTGACGGATGAATTGGGATTGACCAGCTTAGGTATCGTTAGTGAAATTGACGATAAGGAAGTTAAAAAGCGGATTACGCGTGAACGTCACAGTTCAGACGTCTTAATTACCGGTGCAGATGGCAGAGTAGAAGCGCGTAGCCGAAGAAGGGTGTAGGTGACGACAATGGCGTGGTTTAAGCGAAATAAGAAAAAACTTGATGATACAAGTTTAAAGTATGGTGTCGGTTTAGTTAGCTATACAGAGCCCAATGGGATGATTGCGGAACAGTTCAAAACCATTCGGACGAATATTCAATTCTCTTCGGTTGATAAGCAACTCCAATCAATTCTATTCACATCGTCGGAACCTTCTGAAGGAAAATCAACGATCAGTAATAATATGGCAGTTACCTGGGCGGATCAGGGCACTAGGGTTGTACTCGTTGATGCTGACTTACGGCGACCAACCGTTCATCGCTCGTTCGATGTTAGTAATCGGATGGGATTGACGAACTATCTATCAGGAAACGCTGACTTATCGGCAGTGGTTCGCGAGACCATGGTCAAGGACCTTAGCGTAATCACAAGTGGACCAGTTCCACCTAACCCGGCGGAGTTATTGGGTAGTAAACGAATTGAAAATTTGTTAAGTGAACTAACCGCTGAATTTGATTTGGTGATTGTTGATGCACCACCGGTTAATACGGTGACGGATGCACAGTTATTGGCAAGCCGAATTGATGGGACGGTTTTAGTTGTGCCACAAGGTATTGCTGACAAGAATGGGGTGCGTCGGGCTAAGCAACTGTTGGAGACTGTTCACGCTAACATTTTAGGAACAGTGATGAATCGTGTGACAGCCCAAAAGTCAGTGGGTTATTACGGTGGTAATTATTATGGTGGCAGTTATTACGGCGGCTATTACGGAACGGATGATAAAAAGTGACGTTAGTTGATTTACATTGTCATATTTTACCGGGTGTGGATGACGGCGCGAAAGACTTGCCGATGGCACTTGGTATGGCACGCGACGCGGTGGCGCAAGGGATTAGTCATATTCTGCTGACACCGCACCATATGGATGGCGAATATACCAACCATAAGATAGATGTATTGAGAAAAACAACGGCCTTTCAAGAAGCACTAAACGCTGCTAAGATCCCGTTAACGGTCTTTCCCGGACAAGAGGTGCACTTGACGGGGGAGCTCCTAACCGCACTAGATGATGACGATATCCTGTTTATGGATGAGGGCGGCAAGTATCTACTATTGGAATTACCGCACAGTGGGATTCCAGAATATACGGAAGATATGATCTTTGAGTTGCAGGCGCGTGGGATTACACCAGTGATTGCCCATCCGGAACGGAACCATGGGTTTCAGAAGGAACCGGACCGGTTATATGATTTTGTAGAAATGGGTTGTTTAACGCAGCTGACCAGTAGTAGTTATCTTGGAGTGTTCGGCGATAATGTCGAGAAATTAACCACTAAGATTATTCGCAGTGGTATGGGCTTTGCCTTTTCCTCGGATGCGCATAATTTTAAGGGACGGCGATTCTTAATGGGGGACGCCTTTAATAAACTAGAGCAACAAGCTGGTAAAGATGTTGCGACTAGGTTTAATGATGACGCTAGAGCAATCCTCAATGGGGAGGAGATTGTGAAACCGGAATTTACTAGGATTTCGGTGCTCAAGAAGAAAAAGAGGTTTTGGTTATTCTAATGGATTATGGAGAAGATCATGCTAAGTTGATTGCGATTGACTTGGATCATGAACGGCATCGTTATATGTATCGTGTCGTAAAACGGGTGTTTGATTTTGTAGCAAGTTTGCTGGGCCTGATTTTGTTATCACCGGTATTTCTGATTGTGGCAATTGCAATCAAGTTAGAGGATCCGAAGGGACCGGTATTCTATTCACAAACGAGATTAGGACGACAGCAACTGCCGTTTAAAATGTATAAGTTTAGATCAATGATTGTTAACGCTGATAAGCTATTAAAAAAGTTAGCAGATCAAAACGAAGTCGATGGGGCCATGTTTAAGATCAAAAGGGATCCGCGGGTGACTAACGTTGGGAGATTCATTCGTAAGTACAGTTTGGATGAATTACCGCAACTGATGAATGTTTTATTGGGACAGATGAGTTTAGTTGGACCGCGGCCGCCATTACCACGGGAAGTTGCCAACTATACGCAATATGATATGCAAAGACTTGCTGTTAAGCCAGGATGTACAGGACTATGGCAAGCTACTGCGCGTAATAGCGTTGGCTTCGATGAAATGGTGTATTTGGATTTGATGTACATTAGTAAAAGAGGGGTACTCTTTGATTCATTTATTTTGCTAAAGACTTTACATGTATTTATTAAGCCTAGCGGCGCTTATTAGAGGTTTTGTCATGATAATTTTACATTTTACAGAATATGCTTCAGGTGGCATAGCAACTTATTTAAAAGACTTGATCTCTGCACAATCGCGACTTACAGATGTTGAGAAGATTTACCTACTGGTTAGTAATTTTAATTCAGACAATGATCTTCTTAAATTATCAAGTAATAAACTTGTGGTAATAAAGTATAAGTATAGGAGATCAGTTAAAGGTATCTTTAAAATATGGTCACTATCAAAACTGATTCGTAAACTCAATCCCGATATAATCCATATTCATAGTAGCTTTGCGGGCATGATTAGAATGAAATTTTTATTTTCGAGTTTTAAAAAAAGAATCATTTACTGCGCACATGGGTGGTCATTTAACCAAGACATTAGCTTAGTTAGAAAGAATATTTATAAAATAATGGAATTTTTTCTATCGTTTGGTTGTGAAAAGATAATTAATATTTCTAATTATGAAGAAATTAACTCAAGCTTTATTGAAAATAATAAAATGATCACGATTTATAATTCCTTACCATTATGTGACGATGCTCTTCCACATATTACTCATAAATTCAATAAAAACAGTGAAGTGCTTAAAATTTTATTTGTAGGAAGATTGGATAAACAAAAAGGAATTGACTTATTAGTAAGGTCAGTTAACAGTATGGATGAAAGCAATTCCTGTGAACTAACGATTGTTGGTGACGCTGTAGTCAATCCAATCATAGAAAAAAAGAACACCGATAATATTAAGTTTCTGGGGTGGCTAGATAAAACTAAGGTTTATCAGGCAATGAGTGAAGCGGATGTGTTGGTGATTCCATCAAGATGGGAAGGCTTTGGATTAGTTGCGTTAGAGGCAATGAGAGCACATTGCTTAGTATTAGCTAGCGATGCAGGAGCTTTGCCCGAAATTGTGTTGAATGAAGACACCGGATTTGTTTTTCATTCTGGTTCACTAGATTCATTGGAATATGAACTTAAACAGGTGAAGTCATTGTCTCCATTACAAAAAGAAATAATGGAGGATAAGGCTTATAGAAGATTTGAATATTGTTTTAGCTATAATAAAATGTTAGATCAAATCATGAAGTTATATAACTTGGTGCTCAATACTTAATTATTCTTTAAAAGGAAGAATAATTTTTCCATTACAAGATCAGTTAGAAAATAGAACAATAGGAGCAGTAGAATGTCATACTATCACGAGCTACAGAAAACTATGACCGAAGAAAAAAAGAGAAAGGCCGAGAAAGATTTTTTTGCATTTTACGTTGGTCGCCCACTATCTTACTGTTTGACCATTCCATTTTTAGTATTTCATGTAAAACCCAATACGGTATCAGTAATTTCTACTATTGAGGTTATAATTGCCGCAGTTGTTTTGTCTGGTTCAACTGGGTTATTAGGCGGGATTATAGGATGGACATTATTTTTCCTTTGGAATCTTTTAGATGGTGTTGATGGAAATATAGCAAGATTTAGAGGGATTTCCACTCCACTAGGATCGGTTTTTGATGCAATGAGTGGATATGCGGCAATGTTTTTATTATTCTTTTCTTCGGGAGTTTATGCATTTAATAATTTAGAGTCGGAATTTGCATACATGCAAATCATACTTGGTTCCATTTCTGGAATGGCGGAGCTTTTCCCTAGGTTAGTAATGCATAAGGCAAAGGGCGAATTAGGAATGTCTGATAATATAATCGCTTTGGCAGATAAAGAAAATTATGGTCTTTTGAGAGTTATAGGATTGAACTTAACTAGCATTACTGGAATGGTTCAACCGTTGTTGTTGATATCAGTACTTTTGAATAAGGTTTATGTTTTTAATTATATTTATTGCTTTATTAACGTGGCAGTGATGCTAGTGTCTTTAAAAAAAATATTATCAACTAGGTAACGTATGAAAGAGAGCATAATATTGTGAAATCTAAAATCTTAATTTTAATGGCAGTTTACAATGGTGAAAAGTATATTGAATCCCAGATAGAATCCATTCTGAATCAAAGCTATCATAACTGGCAGCTAATTATCCAAGATGACGGTTCAACTGATGGAACGATGAAGATTATTGAAAAAATGAAAAAGACAGAACCCCGAATATCAGTTACTCACAATACAACAGAATTTCACGGTGCGTATGAAAATTTTTATGTTTTGCTGAATCGTACAAAGAATGGAGATTTTGGGGTGGATTATGATTACGTTGCGCTTTCTGATCAAGATGATATTTGGGATGATGCGCGCCTTGCTACAGAGAAAAAAAGATTAGATGGAAATAATTGTCCTTGCTTAGTTTATAGTAATTATTCCATTATCGATGAAAAGGCTAATGTAATTTTAAATGATGCAAATGCACAAATTGGATTAGTGCCACACCCAAGTGAAGCTATTTTTTTTGCTAATGCGTATGTTTGGGGAAATACAATAATGTTCAATAAAAACCTACTCTTAAAAATAAATATAACTAAAAACGTTATTACATCAGGACACCCACATGATGCTTATTTAGCAAAGGCAGCGGTTTTACTTGGAAATATCGAATATTTAGAAGATAAACTGGTTAAGTATCGTAGATTTTCCGGTAATGTCAGTGCTTCAATGTGGTATAAGCTTTCTGCTAAGGAGCTACTAAAGAAATTAGCGCCGGCAAAAAGGGCTGAAACCTTGGGGGTAACTCTTGATCAAAGTTACCAGATTCTTAAACAATACGATAGTAATAATGAGTTATTGAATGTGATTGTTGAAGGAGGGGTACAAGGGGTAGAGTACTTACTGAAAAATAGAATCAAACGAAAACAGTTCCTGAGAATGTTTAGCATGTATATAGTTTTTATGATTGGAACGTATAAAAAGTGGGTGAAGTTTGATTAATGTTTTTCCTAATTCTCTTTTTTATTTTGATTAGTTTACTATCATTCTCTGCGTTTAAAGCCACAATACTGAATCCGGTAAATATTTTTTCATTTGGATTTTTAATTGGACTATTTGCTTTGTGGTATTCAAAATCTTTATGGCTAGTTTCCTTAAGCTGGAAAACAATTTTTTTAATTATTGGTGGAACGCTATCATTTATTTTAGGAGTGGTGATTTCTAACATAAAAATTACTATGTCTCCTTCAATTAAAAAAAACGTAGTTAAAAATACGAGATATGAAATTCGTACGGGGCTTAAGTATTTTTCTATTGTAACCGTGTTACTCCAAGCAGTGGCAACTCTATTACTTTATAGACAGTTAAGAAGTTTCTCTGGAGGTTCATTAAGTGCAATCATTTCGTATTATAGAAATACCGCAATGTCTGTGAATGCTAGTCAGGTAACCCTATCGGTATGGTTAAGCCAATTGTTGAAAGGAACTATGTCGGCAAGTTTTATTGTTTTATTTATTTTTTTATATAGGAAGGTTATACAAAAAGATAAGGGAGGATACTTTCATTTATTTCCAATTATCATTTATATGATTCAATCGCTACTTATGGGGGGAAGACTGCAGCTACTTCGTGTATTTGTATTTGTATTTATTTGTAGTTACTTTATGGAAATGTATACCACACGTAATAGTATTACTGCTAATCGAGTCATTTTAAAAGGAACGAAATGGGTAGTTATAGTAATCCCTTTTTTCTATTTGCTCAAAGGTTTTTTGGGTCGTACGAGTACAGATAATTTTGCTCAGTATATTTCTAGATACCTAGGGGGGCCGATTGAAAGTTTTGACTTGTATCTAAAGTCTGGAGTACTGGGGGAACATAAGTTAGGACAAGAAACATTCACTAGTTTATACAGTTTATTCACACCAAATAAGATCACAACATTTAAATGGGTTGCTTCTCCGACCGGGGTCTGGATAGGAAATGTATTTACCGGTTTTAGGAGATACTATGCCGATTTTGGCACCGTCGGCCTTTTGATGTTGTCCGCAGGATTGGGAATTTTCTTTGGATTTATGTATTTTGAGAATATGAATTCAATTAATAAGGGAACCCTTTCAGTATTTTCATTGGTATGCTATGGATTTTTTTCATACTCTCTTCTTTTTGAGTTTTTCGATGATACTTTCTACTCAGTAGCGTTCTCGGTAGGTATGCTCCTTCAGGTGATTGAAATGTACTTTTTCTACAGATTATTATTCAAGAGAAGCAAGAATAATTTAATTGAAGGTGAGAGCGAGTGAGACTTATAAAAAATATGTCGTATACGCTTTTTTCAAACCTTTTAAGTATACTAGTGTCCGCATTGATCGTTTTGATTATACCTAGATTCATTGGAGTAAGAGAATATGGTTTTTGGCAACTATATGTTTTTTATGCAAGTTATGTAGGAGTATTACATTTTGGTTGGGCAGATGGCCTTTTTCTTAGGCGTGGTGGACAACAGGCTGAAAAAATTGATGCACCTTCTCTTAAAGCAGAAACAGTACTTTTTATGACCTTCAATGCGGTTATTGGGTTGTTCGTAATCTGTATTGGAATTTCTCATGTGGACTATTATAGATTTATTTTTATGTCTTTGGGATTAACAGTCTTTTTTGCGAATGTAAGGACTTGGATCACGATGATATTGCAATCTACTGGAAATTTTCGAGAATACGCTATAAATCTAAGTGCACAGTCGCTAATGTATCTCTCTTTAATATTTGTTATATTACTTTTCCATCTTTTTAACTATCAGTACATGATTGCTGCATATATTATTTCCCAGATTGCAACAGTGATTTCAGGCTTTATTCAATTACGGAAAGTTTTCAAAGAGACAAAGTCTACTCTTAATTTTAAAAAAGCTGCAGTAGAAATTAAATACAATGTTAGCGCGGGGTTTAAGCTTATGGTTGCTAATTCCACAGCCATGCTAATAATTGGGATCATTAGATTTGGTATTCAGCAGAGATGGTCGGTAACTATATTTGGAAAAATATCGTTGATTCTTTCTATTGCCAATTTATTGATGGTTTTTATTAATGCTGTGAGCTTGGTGCTATTCCCAGCATTAAGAAGAACAAAACAGATAGCCAGAGATGTTTACACCGGGATAAAATCGGTATTATTACCATTTTTATATATGGCAATGGCTCTTTATTTTCCAATCCGATTGATTATTCCAATTTGGTTGCCACAGTATGTAGATACTTTGCATTACGCGGCAGTATTGATGCCGATGATGGTTTATCAAGGAAAGTTTGAGGTGTTATCTAACACCTTTATGAAAAATTTCAGAATGGAAGGAACCTTAATGGTCATTAATATAGTTTCTTTGGTGATCAGTTTTGCACTAACAGTAATTAGTATCTATATGTTGCATAATATAGATTTTGCTGTTTTCTCGATAGCTATAGTTTTAGGGATTAGAAGTAGTATTTCTGAGGTTGTTCTTTCTAAGAGAATTTCTGTTCATTGTGTTAAAGACATAATAATTGAAAATACTTTTGTGCTTGGATTTATGTTCTTAAATTGGAATTTTTCCATTGAATTAGCTTTTGTTGTATATAGTATAGCTATTATTATTTATGCATCTTTAAGTAGGAGGTCAATATTTTCTGGGATTCTTGTGATGAGGGAGTTATCAAAATATTAGTAGAAAGTTGGTGTGTTATATGATTTATGCAGAAATACTTGCCGGAGGAAAGGGAACTAGAATGGGGAATACCGCTCTACCAAAGCAATTTTTGAATTTAGGCGGTATGCCGATCATTATTCAAACGACTAGTAAGTTCCTTTTGCAGCCTTTTTTCTCAGGAATTTTAATTGTTGTGCCTAATCAATGGATGAGATATACAAGCGATTTATTTAAAAAATTTTTTTCGGAGGACGAGCTACGGAAAATTAGTATTGTAAAGGGGGGAAATAATCGTAATCAGACATTGATGAATGGGGTAGACTTTATAGAAAATAATTTTGGGTTGAATGATGAAGATATAATCGTAACGCATGATGCAGTCCGTCCTTTTGTAAGCAGTAAAATAATTGAAGAAAATGTTAAGGCTGCAAAAAAATACGGTGCTGCGGATACAGTAATAACTGCGACAGATACAATAGTGGAAGGAAATCTAGCAAATGATTTGATTAAAAGTATCCCTGATAGGAAGAAAATGTATCAAGGACAGACACCTCAAACTTTTAATATAAAGAAACTAAAAAGTGGTTATGCTAAGCTGTCGGAAGACCAGAAGAGCATACTAACTGATGCTGCAAAGATCTTTTTGCTAACTGATACGTCTTCAGTGAAGATGGTTGAGGGCGAATCGATTAACTTTAAAATCACAAAGATATTTGATTTAAAGATGGCTGAGCTATTGGTCGGGGAAAGGTAATAATTATGCTTAATCAGGTCTATAGGTTGGTATCGGAACGAAAGTTTGAATCATTTGTTGTTTCAGAAAAAATTCATGAAAAATCTGTCGTTGTTAAGCCAACTTATCTTTCAATTTGTCATGCAGATCAGCGGTATTATTCCTTCAAACGGAGAACAGAAGTAATTAATGAAAAGCTTCCTATGGCCTTAATTCATGAAGGAATTGGAAAAGTAGTTGCTACTTCAGATGATAAATTTTCTATTGGAGATAGAGTAATATTTATTCCCAGTTTGCCGGTTGAGAAGGATGAATTAATTGAGGAGAATTATCTTGAGAGCACAAAGTTCAGATCATCTAATTATGACGGACTTATGCAGGAGTATATAATTTCTGATATTTCGAGAATTGTAAAAATTCCTGATGGATTAGAGAATACGATAGTTGCTTTCGCAGAAATGTTAACAGTAGCGCATCAAGGAATAACTCGATTAAGCAGGGTTTCTGATATAAGTGATAGTGTAATTGGAATTTGGGGAGATGGAAATCTGGGATATATGGTTTCAGCATTGATAAAGTGCATTTATCCGGAGTCTAAGGTTTATGTTTTTGGACACCATCAAGCTAAGTTAAATTATTTTTCTTTTGTAGATAGAACCTTTTTAACGGATAATATTCCTGAAAATGTAAGGATCGATCAAGCAATAGAAGCTACAGGTGGTTTAGGAAGTCAGATGGCAATCGACCAAATTATTAATAGTTTAGAGCCAGAAGGTGCAAGCGTATTGATGGGTGTTAGTGAGGAAAATGTTCCAGTAAATACACGTATGGTATTACAAAAAGGATTAACTTTTGTTGGAAGTAGTAGATCCTCAAGAAGTGATTTCATTGAAGTGATGAATATGTTGACCAAGAACCCATTACTTGTTGATAAAATGGGCATATTGGTTGACACAGTAAGAGACATAAAATCAATTGATGATATTGGTCAGGCGTTTGAACATGATCAAGCTCATGCTTTTGGTAAAACGATAATGCACTGGCATTTATGAAAGGGGATGTTTATCTCTTGAAAGGGATTATTCTTGCGGGGGGGTCAGGTACCAGACTATACCCAATCACACAGGCTGTTTCTAAACAGCTGATACCAGTTTATGATAAGCCAATGATTTATTATCCCTTATCAACACTTATGTTAGCTGGAATTCAAGATATATTAATCATTTCCACATCAGTAGATACACCACGATTTGAGGATTTGTTCGGTGACGGTCATGATCTTGGCTTGAATATCTCTTATGCTGTCCAAAAGAATCCCAATGGATTAGCCGAAGCTTTTATTATCGGTAAAGAATTTATCGGTGATGATTCAGTTTGTTTAATTTTGGGCGATAATATTTACTATGGTGGTGGCTTGTCAGAAATGTTGCAACGTGCTGCACAAAAAAGGCAAGGGGCTACAGTATTTGGTTATCATGTCAATGATCCTGAACGTTTTGGGGTGGTGAGTTTTGATGAGAATATGCATGCCAAGTCGATCGTAGAAAAGCCCAAACATCCTGCAAGTAACTATGCGGTTACTGGCATGTATTTTTATGATAACCAAGTGGTTGACATCGCTCAGAATATTCGGCCATCAGCTCGTGGTGAATTGGAGATCACAGATATTAATCAAGTTTATCTGGCTAAAGATCAACTTGATGTTGAACTGATGGGACGGGGTTTTGCGTGGTTAGATACAGGAACACACGACTCACTTCAGGCTGCTGGTAGTTTCATTGCGACCGTTCAAAAGCGGCAAAACTTAAAGGTGGCGTGTTTGGAAGAAGTTGCTTATCGGATGGGGTATATTGATGCCGATAAAGTTTATGAATTGGCACAGCCACTAAAGAAAAATGATTATGGACAGTATTTATTAAGACTAATCGGGAGGGATTAATTGTGGGCAGACTAAAAATAACGGAAACAAAACTACAGGATGTTAAGATTATTGAACCAGCTATTTTTGGTGATAATCGTGGCTTTTTTACAGAGACTTATTCAGATCGTGATTTTAAAGCTGCGGGTATTAACTTCAACTTCATTCAAGATAACCACTCGTTATCAGCACAGGCAGGGGTTTTGCGAGGCTTGCATTTTCAACGGGGGCAAGCAGCTCAAACGAAATTGATTCGCGTTGTTAGCGGGGCAGTTCTTGATGTGATTGTGGATGTTCGAAAGGGCTCACCTACATATAAGCAATGGGAAGGGTACATCATTTCCGCAAGTAATCATCGTCAGTTATTAGTACCCAAAGGCTATGCTCATGGTTTTGTAACGTTAACAGATAACGTAAATTTCTTATATAAGTGTGACAATTATTACGATGCTGATGCTGATGGCGGTATCACGTTTAAGGACGCTGAGTTAAATATTGACTGGCCGATCGACTTCGATCAAGCAATTACATCTGAAAAGGATGCACAACAGCCGACTTTTGCTGAGTTCGAAAAGGATAATCCATTTGTTTATGGCGAAATTTAGGAGGAAGTCATGAAAAATTTGATTGTGACCGGTGGTGCCGGCTTTATCGGATCTAACTTTGTTCATTATGTTATTGCCAATCATCCGGAAGTGCATGTTACCGTATTAGACAAATTGACATATGCAGGTAACCGGGCTAACCTAGCCGGGCTACCGGCCGACCGAGTTGAATTGGTTGTTGGAGATATTTGTGATGCTCAGTTGGTAGATCGGTTGGTTCAGAAGGCTGATGCGGTTGTTCATTATGCGGCCGAAAGTCACAATGATAATTCATTACTAGATCCATCGCCATTTATCCAAACTAATATTGTTGGCACATATACATTGATTCAGGCCTGTCGTAATCATGATGTTCGGTTCCATCATGTATCAACGGATGAAGTCTATGGAGATTTACCGTTACGTGAAGACTTGCCGGGCCACGGTGAGGGTATTGGTGAGAAGTTTACACCGGATAGCCCATATCGACCTAGCAGTCCATACTCGTCTTCAAAGGCTAGCTCCGATCTATTAGTTCGTGCTTGGGTTCGATCGTTTGGTCTGAAAGCTACTATTTCTAACTGTTCAAATAATTATGGCCCATATCAGCACATTGAGAAATTTATTCCTCGGCAAATTACCAATATTCTAAGTGGAATTCGTCCGAAACTATACGGTACGGGTAAGAATGTGCGAGATTGGATTCATACTAATGATCATTCACGAGCTGTCTGGACGATTTTAACCCAAGGTGAAATTGGTGAGACCTATTTGATCGGTGCTAATGGTGAGAAGAATAATCAAGATGTTTTGGAGCTTATCTTGAAGTTAATGGGGCAGCCTAGCGATGCTTATGACCAGGTGAAAGACCGTCCGGGCCACGATTTACGGTATGCGATTGATTCGACTAAGTTACGTGAAGATTTGGGTTGGCAACCTGAATATACTGACTTTGAGACGGGATTACAGCATACGATTGACTGGTACCAGGCGCATGAAGACTGGTGGCGAGCAGAAAAGGCGGAAGTTGAAGCTAAATATGCGCGAAATGGACAATAGGAGTTAACTGATAGTATGAAAATCTTAATCACAGGCGCAAACGGGCAGTTAGGAACAGAACTCCGTCAATTATTAGACAAACGTGGCGTTGACTACATGGCTACGGACTCCAAGCAACTGGATATTACAAAAAAGATGGCAGTTGATACTTACTTTGAAAGCAATCAACCAGATGTAGTCTATGATTGCGCGGCTTATACGGCGGTTGAGGCCGCAGAAGAGGAGCCAGGAAAGACAGCGAATTACGCAGTTAATGTTTCTGGAACACGGAATCTGGCCCAAGCGGCTGAAAAAATCGGGGCGACGTTGGTATATATCAGTACAGATTATGTATTTGACGGGACTAAGTCAGATATGTATTTGGAGACAGATGCTGTTAATCCTAAGAATGAATATGGCTTAGCTAAGTACCAAGGAGAACAAGCAGTTCGAGAAATTATGAGTCACTACTACATTGTTCGAACTTCATGGGTATTTGGCAAGTATGGGAATAATTTTGTATTTACCATGATGAAGCTAGCCCAAACACATGATAAATTGACCGTGGTTAATGACCAGGTTGGTCGGCCGACTTGGACAAAAACTTTGGCTGAATTTATGGGTTACGCGGTTGAAGAGAAATTGGCGTATGGGTTATATCAATTGTCCAATGATGACAGTTGTTCTTGGTATGATTTTGCTTGTGAAATTTTAAAGGATACTCAAGTTCAAGTTGAGCCAGTTGATTCTACAGCTTTTCCACAAAAAGCTTATCGACCGAAGCATTCTGTAATGAGTTTGAATAAGGTTAAGGCAACAGGGTTTGAGATTCCAACTTGGCAGAAGGCTTTGCAGGACTTCAAAACGGATTTGAAGTAATTATAGGTGTTTTGATAAGACTGAAAGGGTGGTTGATAACGTGCAACATAGAAAAAAGACGCATCCAGTTCGTAATACGGTATTAGTACTTATTCTGTTGTTAATTATTGGTGGATTAGCATATGGTATGAGCAGGTATCGAAGCCTGAAAAATTCAGTAAATAGTTCGTTCAAAGCCTCTGGATTAACCAAGGAGCGTAATGTGACGAGTCAATTATCTTCAAAAAAGCCGATTTCTATTTTATTGTTAGGGACGGATACTGGAAGCTTTGGACGGAGTGATAGAGGTCGTACTGATAGCATGATGGTTGTTACTATCAATCCTAAGACTAATAAGACGACGGTGACAAGTGTACCTCGGGATACAGCTGTTAGCATTCCGGGTTATACTAGTGATTCTCCTTCGAAAATTAATGCAGCTTATGCATGGGGTGGAACGAAAACTACCATTAAGACAGTACAAAAGATGCTAAATATTCCAATAGACTTTTATGCATTGGTTAACTTAGGTGGTTTGAAGAAAGTTGTCAATAAGGTTGGCGGCGTTGACGTTACACCAACGTTAAGCTTTAGCAACCTAGGATATACTTTTAAAAAGGGCATTAAGACTCATATGAATGGAAAAAAAGCACTTGCCTATGTCGATATGAGATACAAAGATCCGCAAGGAGACTATGGTCGTCAGACTCGGCAACGGTCTGTGTTGATGGCTATTGTTCATAAAACGGGTTCGGTTTCTGCCTTATTAAATCAGGAATTTATTGACTCAATTTCATCGGAAACACAAACTGACTTGACGTTTGATGATTTAACGATGATTGCCAAAGATTATCGCACAGCCACTAAGAATGTTAAGCAAACCCATTTACAAGGGGCTGGTAAGGAACTTAACGATCAGAGCATGGAAGTTATGAAAAAGTCCGAACTCCAACGCGTGACAAACTTTATTCGTAATGGCTTGAGCTTATCTTACAAGAAGACCGGATCAATTGCGGTTTTTAGTAGTACGAATTCGAAGAGTAAGAGTCGCTCCAGCTCTAGTACGGGGACAAATGCAACAACCGCCAATAGCGGAACAAACAATAGTGATTATGGATACGGTTATTAAGCAGAATAGAGGGTATTTAGAAAACAGTGGTAAGCTAAGTGCTTCCGCTGTTTTCTTTTACCATCAGATAGGCTAAACTGAAGTCAGATAAGCTTTGAAAGAAGGAGCGGGTGAACGATGCATTTATTAGTTACTGGTGGGGCGGGTTTCATAGGTGCCAACTTTGTGCATGACATTGTCCGAGAGCATCCAACGACTGATGTAACAGTGCTCGACAAGCTAACTTATGCTGGTAATCGTGCTAATTTAGCCGATTTGCCAGTTGAACGAGTTCGATTAGTCGTTGGGGACGTCACTGACGCCGGGTTAGTTGATCGACTGGTTTCTCAGACCGATGCGGTGGTACATTACGCCGCTGAGAGTCATAACGACCACTCGCTACATAATCCGGATCCGTTTGTTCAGACAAATATCGTGGGTACGTATATGTTACTTCAAGCCTGCCACAAATATAATGTGCGGTTTCACCAAATTTCTACGGATGAAGTGTATGGTGATCTTCCATTACGTTCTACCGGGAGTACCGCAATGTTCACATCCAATAGCCGGTATAATCCTAGCAGTCCTTATGCTGCAACCAAGGCCAGTGCCGACATATTGGTTCGTGCGTGGGTCCGGTCGTTTGGACTGCGGGCAACGATTTCGAACTGTTCTAACAATTACGGTCCTTACCAATATGTTGAAAAGTTTATCCCACGTCAAATTACCAATATTTTAAGTGGTCGACGGCCTAAGCTATATGGACGGGGGATGAACGTACGCGATTGGATTCATGTGAGTGATCATTCGCGGGCAGTTTGGGAGATTCTGATGCATGGTGAGATTGGTCAGACGTACTTGATTGGTGCTAATGGTGAACGGAGTAATCGTGATGTTTTAGCCCTTATTTTGAAGCTAATGGGTCAGCCTGCCGATGCTTTCGATTGGGTAGCTGACCGAGCGGGGCATGATCGACGTTATGCGATTGATGCAACAAGGCTTCGCAATGAGCTAGGGTGGCAGCCAGAGGTCACCGACTTTGAAGCCGGCTTACAGCAAACCATTGACTGGTACCGTGCACATGAGAGTTGGTGGCGGCCGGTAAAAGCTCAGGTTGAGGCCGGGTATCGGGTACATGGGCAGTGAACTGTAAACAAAGGTCCGTTGTTTCAAGGCGACAAAAAAAGAGATGCGACGATTTCAATCAATAAAATCATCGTATCTCTTTTGCGTTCCTATTAATTAATATCCCCGTGACACATCCGCCACATTAACGTGTAGTGAACCATCCTGCACAAAACTTTCAACGTTATCGCGAAGATAATCGAAGATTGGTAAGGCGTTGTCTGGCGCAAAACCAGTTTGGTGGGGAGTGATTAAGACGTTCGGGTAATTCCACAGTTTAGAGTCCTTAGGTAGTGGTTCATTTTCGAAAACATCTAGGGCTGCATGTAAGACGTTTTGATAGAGTAGGGCGTGCATCAGTGCCTGCTCATCAACTGACTTTCCTCGACCAACATTCACGAAAATTCGGAGTCCGTTCAGTTGGTTAAAGTAAGCTTCATTAAAGTAATGAGTGGTCTCTGCTGTTGCGGGCATCGCATTGATAATAATATCTGCATCCTTGACCAAGTCAGCATCATCTTGCATGGCAACTGCACCTTGGAAACCCGTCACGCCATGCCCAGATCGGTTAACGCCAAATGGGTAGTTGCCAAAGCCGTTTAGCAGGTTGGCAATGGCTTGACCAATACTCCCGGTCCCATAAATAACGACCTTCTGGTTAGCTAACACATCCAAGTCACTCCGAGCCGGTTGTTGCCAGAAGTGACCAGCCTGATTCTTTACGGCTTCATTGAAGCCACGTAAGAAGTATAGCAGGTAGCCCAATGTTGATTCGGCAATTGCGCCCGAGTAGGCACCACTGGCATTAGTAACCTGAATATGGTGTTCGCGAATCCAATCAAGTGGGAGATAATCAATCCCTGCACTGACTGTTTGAATCCACTTCACCTGGTTAGCTGGGTTTTGGAGGACTGCCAAACCATGTTGGCGGCTCCACCCAAAGATGATACTAATCTCTGTGGCACTTTGCCACTCACTAGCGGGGACGACCGTCACGTCTTGATCCGCCAATTCACGGGTCTGAGCGGGCGTTAATGCTTGAAATGCAAGAATTTTTTCTGTCATCACAAAAGGCCTCCTTAACTTCGTTCGGTTACTCTTATTTTAGCACGTGTTTGTTAATTTCTCGCATAAAAATCTTCGGACGCTAAAGTAACCGGTTACATGATATGCGACACCTTTTCAAATCTGTTACGGAGTTGACCGAACAAAATGCGGTGAAAAATCGCACAAATACCACAAACTTTGCAGATATTCGTAACCAATCATTGAAACTTGACTTATCACTCGATATAATGAAGTCAAGACAGCAATTATTTATTTACACTAACAACGATTGGGGAGGTTAGAACAATGTTCAATCTGGGTCTGGATATCCTTGGGCTTGCCCGTTTCCAGTTCGCCATGACGACGGTGTTTCACTTTTTCTTCGTACCGTTGTCAATCGGTCTGGCGTTTGTCGTGGCCGTGATGGAAACGATGTACGCAATCAAGGGTGATGAGGATTACAAGAAAATGGCGCAGTTCTGGGGCAAAATTTTCCTGTATAGCTTTGCCGTTGGGGTTGTGACCGGGATCATTCAAGAGTTCCAATTTGGGATGAACTGGTCGGAATACTCACGTTTTATGGGGGACATCTTCGGTGCGCCATTAGCCATTGAAGCCCTCGCCGCATTTTTCCTGGAATCCACGTTTATTGGGATGTGGATGTTTACTTGGGATCGGTTTAACAAATGGGTTCACACGTTATTTATTTGGTTGGTCATGTTCGGGTCATCACTGTCTGCCTTATGGATCTTGGCTGCCAATAGTTTCATGCAAAATCCATTGGGTTACATCATCAACCAAAAGACTGGACACGTCCAAATGACGAGTTTCGGTCAAGTTGTGGGGAACCCGCAACTGTGGAATGAATTTCCGCACGTAATTTTTGGGGCATTTGTAACCGCTTCGTTTGTGATTGCCGGCTGCTGTGCTTGGCGCTTACTCAAGAAAGACCACGTGTCCTTCTACCGTAAGTCCATGAACGTTGCCTTGGTCATTGGGTTGATTTTCTCACTAGGTTCTATCGCCAGTGGGGACTTCCAAACCCGTTATCTGATTAACAATCAACCAATGAAGTTCGCTGCCATGGAAGGGCTCTATAAGGACTCCACCAACAAGGGTGAATGGTCGGCGGTTTCCACCTTCAACACTAAGCAACACAAGTCGACGTGGTCGATCGACGTGCCATATGTTTTGAACTTATTAAGTTATCACAAGACGACCGGGACGGTTAAAGGCATGAACACCATCAATAAGGAGTTACATGCCAAGTATGACAAGAAGTTTGGTAGCGATATGAATTACTACGTCCCAACCAATACCTTGTTCTGGAGCTTCCGGATTATGGCCGGTGCTGGCGCTTTGTTTGCCTTATTGGCCATTGTTGGATTGATTATGAACCGTAAGAAGTCACAGGCTATCATGAAGCAGCGGTGGTTCTTATACATCATGGGACTATGCCTCTGGTTACCATTCGTCGTTAATACGGCTGGGTGGTTTGTCACTGAGTTTGGTCGCTATCCATGGATTGTTTATGGCCTGTTGACGATCGCTGATGCCGTTTCGCCAAACGTTTCCGTAGCCTCGTTACTGACCAGTAACATCGTCTACTTCTTAATGTTTGCTGGGATGGGGGTAGTCATGGTCGTCCTCAGTCATCGAGCTTTGAAGGCTGGTCCAGACGTCGACAACACAGATGGCTATGCCACGAGTGATACCGAGCTTGATCCATATTCAAAGGGGGCGTTCAACCATGACTAGTCTACAATTACTCTGGTTTATTCTGATTGGCGTCTTGTTCAGTGGGTTCTTCTTCCTTGAAGGCTTTGACTTCGGCGTCGGCATGTTGATTAAGAGTTTTGCCAAAAATGATGCTGAACGTGACGTGGTTATCCGTTCCATTGGACCTCACTGGGACGGTAACGAAGTATGGCTGATTACAGCTGGTGGGGCAATGTTTGCCTCATTCCCAATGTGGTATGCCACCCTGTTTTCTGGGTATTACCTCGTTTTATTCTGCATTCTAGCCGCCTTGATTTTCCGGGGAGTCTCCTTTGAATTCCGGGCTAACATGGAAACTCAGCGTTGGCGGACCTTCTGGGAATGGGCCGGTACGATTGGTAGTTTCTGTGCCGCCTTTCTCTTCGGGATGCTATTTACATCCATGATTAAGGGGATGCCCATTGATAAGAACGGCGATATGACAGCGCACTTCTTTGATTACGTGAACCTGTTCTCCATCGTTGGTGGGGTGGCCATTGTGGTCCTCTGTCTGGTTCATGGGCTGAACTTCATTCGGTTGAAGACCACCGGTGAACTGCGTGAACGTGCTTTGTCTTGGAATAAGGTTCTCTATCCGGTACTCTTTGCCGGTGAAGTCGTCTTTGCCATTCTCTTATTCTTCTTTACGGATTTCTTCAGTAAGAAGCCGATGACCACGACGGCCATTGTAGTCGCGTTAGTTGTCTTTACCTGCTTAGCTTACTGGGGTGTCTTGAAGAATCATGAATGGTTGTCCTTTATTGGTAGTGGTCTAGGCTTGATTAGCGTTGTGGTCTTGATCTTTAATGGGTTATTCCCACGGGTCATGGTGGCCAACAATCCAGCTTACTCCTTACTAATCAAGAACTCTTCGAACTCCCCGTACACGTTACACCTGATGACCATCTTGACCTTTAGCATCTTGCCAATCGTCTTGATCTACTTCATCTGGAGTTACTGGGTCTTCTACAAGCGTTTAGCGTCACCGAAACAAAATGCTTAAATAAAATTCAGTGAAAACGCCGCTTCGGCAAGTTCTGACACGCGAAAAATGCTATCATAGCATTAGTGTTATCACTTGTTACGAGGGGGCGTTTTTTTGATTGATCAACGTGTTTTCAAATTTCCGGGTATTAAGCCGGCGATGGTGATTGAGACGATTCTAACCGTCATTCAAGCCATTATGATTATTCTGCAGGCCCAATACTTATCTGTGGCCATCGTTCGGTTATGGCGTCAACAGCCCGTTGGCACCATTGTCACACCCTTGGCGTTATTTGCGGTAGCGTTTTTGGCGCGACATTTATTAACCGTTTTCAAGAACTGGTGCCTCTATCCTTTTGTGGAGAAAAGCACCAAGACCTTACGGCAACAGTTTATGGCGAAGTTATTTGACCTTGGCCCCAGCGTTGTCGCCGAAAAGGGGACCGGGAATGTCGTTACCATGGGGCTAGAGGGCATTGACAAGATTCAGACCTATCTGATGATGATTATCGGTAAGGTGGTGGATCTGTCGATTACGCCGTGGCTAGTCCTGATCTACATTGCAACCATTCAGTGGAAAGAGGCGCTGTTCTTACTGGCTATCTATCCCTTAATTATTCTCTTTATGATCATTCTGGGACTAGCAGCACAAGCCAGAGCCGACCGGCAATATGCCGGATATCAACGGCTCTCCAACCATTTTGTGGATACCCTGCGGGGCCTGCCCACGCTTAAACAGTTGGGGCTAAATGAACAGTATGCCGATAACGTCTATCAAGTCAGTGAAGATTATCGCAAGAAAACGATGGCCACACTGACCATCGCTATGACATCGACCTTTGCGCTCGATTTCTTTACCACGTTATCGATTGCTATTGTGGCGGTCTTTTTAGGTTTTGGGTTAATGGATAGTACGATTCAGCTGTTGCCAGCGCTGGTTATTTTAACGTTGGCACCCGATTATTTTGCCCCTATTCGTAATTTTGCCAATGATTATCATGCGACGTTGAATGGGAAGAATGCCCTAACAGCGGTCTTGGATGTCTTACAGCGGCCAGTGCCGACTGATCGGGCGTTATTGCCTGAACGCAATCCGGTTTGGCAGGCAGACGACACGATTCAGTTTGAACACGTCAATGTGAGCTACGGTGATGGGGCACCGACACTTCATGATTTGAACTTTCGCGTTCAAGGGTTTCAAAAGATTGGTATTATTGGTGCTTCTGGTTCAGGGAAGTCGACGCTGATTAATACCTTAGGCGGCTTTCTCAGCCCGCGTGACGGTCAAATCACAGTGAATGATGTGACCGTGCCACATTTGGATCAAACGGCTTGGCAGCACAGTTTTGTCTATATTCCGCAGTCACCCTATTTATTCCATGCCAGCTTACGGGATAATCTGGCTTTCTACGCACCTGATGCCAGTGATGACGCAGTTGCAGCTGCTGCGGATAAAGCCGGATTGCAAGACTGGATTGCCAGTCTACCTGATGGTTTAGCGACGCCGATTGGCGAAGGTGCTCGTGGCGTCAGTGGGGGGCAAGCGCAACGGATTGCGTTAGCCCGGGCCTTTCTGGATGATTCCCGGCGGATTCTATTGTTTGATGAGCCGACTGCCCACTTAGATATTGAAACCGAAGTTGAATTGAAGCAAACGATGCTACCGGTCTTTGAGAATCACGTGGTTTTCTTTGCCACGCACCGGCTTCACTGGATGAACGAAATGGATTATATTTTAGTTCTGGATCACGGCAAAATTGTGGAACAGGGAACACCTGACGACTTACAACGCCGCAATGGGGCTTACGTCCGGCTACGATCAGAGATGGAAGGGGCGACGACCAAATGAAGGGTTTCTTGACAACCTTTAAGCACGACCACTGGGTAATGCCCTATCTGCGACGTTACCGCAAATTATTGGTACTCGTGCTGTTCTTAGGTTTTATGACGTTCTTTTGTGGTGGTGCGTTGATGTTTAACTCCGGCTATCTGATTAGTCGAGCAGCGACACACCCTTATAATATTTTGATGATTTATGTCCCGATTGTCCTAGCCCGGGCCTTTGGGATCGGCCGGCCAGCCTTTCGTTACGTGGAACGGTTAACCAGTCATAACTGGGTATTGCGGATTGTCTCGGACTTTCGTAAGCGCCTGTATCAGGCAGTGGAAAAGCAAGCCGTTGCGATTCGGCAAACGCATCAAACGGGGGATGTCCTCAGTATTCTAGCTGATGACATTGATCACATTGAAAACCTCTATTTGCGCACGGTCTTTCCGTTAGTGATTGGTTGGCTATTGTATTTATTTGTCGCTGTTGGGATTGGTTACTTCAATTGGGCCTTTGGGTTACTCATGCTCATCTTACTGGGCGTCATTGTGATTGTCATGCCGTTAGTATCGGTCGCCGCAAATGGTCGCCGTGAATTTCAGGCGCGACAAGTCCAGCGGCAATTCTATACCCAATTGACAGATGCCGTATTGGGGCTCGGGGACTGGTTGATTTCTGGCCGCCGACAAGCTTTTTTGCAGCAACAAGAGCAACCCATCGACCGCATTGCCACCCTGCGGCGGGCTGACCACCATTTCCAGTGGTGGCGGAACTTTGCCATTCAGTTTGTTTTTGGTGCCGCAGTGGTTCTAATTGTGTGGTGGGCTGGCGTGACGTTCACGCATAATCAGGCAGAAGCTAACTGGGTAGCGGCGTTTGGTTTGGCTCTATTTCCGGCCGTGGAACCCTTTGCTGATATGAGTCAAGGCGTTAGTGAATGGCCAGTCTACCAGGATTCAATTCGGCGAGTTAACAGTCTGGATGAGGCCACACCGGAGCAACCAGTCGCACAGACCACCATTGGGCCGCTTACCGATTTGACGCTGGATCATGTGCGATTCACTTATTCGGGGGCCAAACGAGAAGTCCTAAGTGATTTATCGCTTACGTTACATCCCGGAGAAAAACTGGCACTACTGGGTCCCAGCGGTACCGGCAAAAGTACGCTGCTGAAACTGATTTTAGGGGATGAACAGCCCAACAGCGGTCGGGTTACTTTAAATGGGGTGTCCATTGATCAACTACAGGCGCAACGGGCACAACTCTTTGGTGTGCTTGACCAACAACCCTATTTATTTAACACGACCGTGATGAACAATGTTCGGCTAGGAAACTTGCAGGCGACGGATGATGACGTTCGAGCGGCGGTCAAGGCGGTTGAACTCGATGAGCTGATTAGCCGATTGCCTGATGGGTATAATACACAGGTTCAAGAGGCCGGTAGCCGCTTTTCTGGCGGTGAACGTCAGCGATTATCCTTGGCACGGATCTTACTCCAAGATGCACCGATTATCATTTTAGATGAACCTACCGTTAGCTTGGACCCGATTACGGAACAACACTTGTTGGATACCGTCTTTAAGGTTCTACATGATAAGACGATCATCTGGGTAACGCACCATTTGGCGGGGATTAACCATGTCGATCAGGTCCGCTTCATTGAGCATGGTCAGTTCGACATGCAAGGGAGTCCGCAAGATCTGTATCAAAATAATGCTCGTTTTCGGGCTTTGTATGATTTGGATCGCGGCCATTAAAGTCTTAGGAAATTTGGGACGTCAGTCGATTAGGCTGGCGTCTTTTTTTATAAAAATGAGCGCATCAAAAGGCGAATATCTGCTTTTTAGCGCACATTTCGACACCAGATATTCGGAAACGCAAAAAGACCTCATCCCCAAAAGGATAAGGTCGCAGTGGTCGTTTGCATGAACAAGACCGTTAAATATCTTTTAACCATAGTGAAAGCCAACCACAAGTCTGATTACTCATATCACGGATTCGAGATTCAAGAAGATTGACGACGTCTTATAACTCAATTTAGTAATCGCACGCTGTTATCTCCAAGGTCAATTAATGGTCGCGGCGTAACAATAGGCGGGTCAGTTGTTCTAATGACTGTTGTGCTGAACCAACTGGTAACTGCTGAATTAAGGTCAAAGCCCGGTCAGTATAGTCTTGGGCCAATTGTTTAGCCGCGCCGACCCCGTCATATTGCGCCACTAATGCTTGGACGTGCTTGATGTCCTCTAAAGTCATCGCTTGTTTTTTCTTTAACAACTTATGAAAGTCACGTGGTGCGTGCGATAAGCTCAATAGCAGGGGCAGGGAGTAGACGCCAGAGCGTAAGTCTTCTAGAACGGGCTTCTGGGTTTTTTTAGGATCACCGGCGTAATCTAAAATATCGTCGAGCATTTGATAAGCACACCCAATCGCGATGCCAATATCACGGGTACGGTCGATAACGCTTTGCGGCGCACCGGCCAATTGCGCGCCTTGATAGCAGCTTAAGGCAAACAATTCCGCCGTCTTACCCGCAATTTCGTTGAGGTAGGCATCTAAGGTGATGTCTTCACGATAGTTTAGATCCATTTGATGCAATTCGCCTTGTAAGATGCGGTGCATAGCATCGATGTGGTTTTGAATTAGTGACCGGTCCGTCGTTGACTTCAATACTTGGTCAAAGTAGACCGTAAACATAAAGTCCCCAGCGTAGATGGCATTGCGTTGCCCATATGTCATCTGAATCGTTCGGACGCCACGTCTAGTTGGTGAATCATCAATCACGTCGTCATGAATCAACGTGCCAACGTGGAGAATCTCAATGGCTGCTGCGCCAGCTTGGAGTTGGGCTGGAGTTGCCGCATTACCAAACGTTGAAAATAAGTAAAAATAACCGGGACGCAACAACTTGCCGCCGGATTTTAATAGCGCTAATATTTTATGATGAATGGGTTGGTTGTCCAGCTGAACCGTACGCAATAAGTAATCTTGCAATGCGGTTAGTTGCGGCTCCACTTGAGGAAATTGCCGCCAAAGTTGTCGATCCATTTTGCACCTCACTAATGGTTACATTAAAATTTATCTTACCGACAAGTGGAAACGTTGTCAAATAAAGGTTATCATCAAATCAGAATTCATAATTTTAGGGGGATTACCATGACGTTACCAATTTTTCTGGAACTTGTTGAAATTAAAGCCAAAATTGCCTCAGTCTGGCCGTTTCTATTAGGGGTTATTTTCGTTCAGGCCAACTATGGTCAACTTAACTGGGGAATTACCGGACTATTCTTTATCGCTATGTTGTTATTTAATATGGCTGTAGACATCAATGATAACTACCAAGATTATACCAAAGCTGGTAGCCAAGCGGCGGAATGGAAGAAAAATACTAATATTATTGGCGTGAATGGCTTGTCAGTTAAACGGATTTTTGGGTTGATGGCAACCATGGCTGGGGTCGCCGGAGTGATTGGCTTGTATCTTGTTTGGCAGACGGGATGGCCATTGTTAGTCATGGGTATTTTCTGTTTTTTAGTGGGTTACTTGTATGCAGGTGGGCCACGCCCCTTATCGGGAACACCGACTGGTGAATTTTTTGCCGGGTTCACCATGGGGTATATGATTATGCTGATCACAGTGTACCTAAACTTGTATCAAACGGGAAACTTTACTGGCAGTTTGATGTTACGCGTGTTGTTAGCCTCAGGGATTGCCGTCATGGCCATTGCGGCGTTGTTATTAGCTAATAACATCTGTGATGCCCAAGAAGATCTCGATTTGAATCGCACCACCATTGTTTATTATTTGGGCGTTAACGGGGCGTTGTGGTTGTTTGCTAGTTTCTATGTCATTGGCTACAGCTCACTCGTTGCCAGTGTATGGTTAGGCGATTTACCACGGTGGTCTTTACTAGCGTTGATCAGTGTGCCCCTCATTTACCGTAATGTGCGTGGCTTATTCCAAAAGCAAGTCAAAAAGGAAACCTTTATTTTAGCTGTTCGTAGTCTTGGTATTTTAGCACTAACGACCGTTTTAGCGGAGTTGTTAGGGCTTTGGTTAGGTTAAACATTCATAAATGTCGGGCGGACGCGTTGTTTTTTTAAGGTTCAATCGGGTAGAATAGAGAAAATACTTTTTGGAGGTCACACATGATGAAAATTTTAGAAGATCGCATTCGCCAAGACGGGACGGTTCTGACGGGCAACGTCTTAAAGGTCGATAACTTTTTGAACCACCAAGTTGATCCCCAATTGATGAATGAGCTTGGTCAGGAGTTTGCGCGGCGATTCCAAGATGCCCATATTACGAAGATCCTGACGGTGGAATCTTCTGGGATTGCACCAGCAGTTATGGCTGGCTTGCACTTGAATGTGCCGGTTATCTTTGCTCGCAAGCATAAGAGTCTGACCTTAACGGATAATTTGTACACCGCTAAGGTTTATTCCTACACGAAGCAGGTCACCAATGAAATTTCGATTGATCGCCGCTTCTTAGCGGCTGACGACCGCGTGTTAATTATTGATGACTTCTTAGCGAATGGACAAGCTGTGCAAGGGTTACTCGACATTGCCAAAACGGCCCAAATTACGGTTGCCGGCGTTGGCGTCGTGATTGAGAAACGGTTCCAAAAGGGTCATCAGATGGTGACCGACGCCGGAATTCAACTCGAAGCGCTGGCTAGCATTGCATCGTTTGAAGCTGGTCAGGTAATTTTTGCTCAAGATTAGGCGATTCTAACTTGTTTAACGACTGGTGAAACTTTAAAATAGTTAGTGGAGTGACATCATTTAATCTAAGAAAATTTTATGTGAGAAAGTAGGGAATAAATTTGGCGAACACGGTCTTATATCCAGGCGACACGATTGGCGTCATTGGCAATAGTGCTAACGCAGCGATGTTGGTGACGACGGCGCGAAAAATGGGCTTACGTGTGGGTGCTTACGGTGCCGATGAGACGAGTGAAGCGTTACAGTTGGCAGATTTTAAAGCGGTTGGGTCAAATAAGGACCGCGATAAGCTGCAGCACTTTGCGGAAAGCTGTGCGGCGATCGTCTACGATTCCGAACAAGTTAACACGAGCACGGTGAAGTTTTTAGCGCAGTATACGCAAATTCCTCAAGGAACCGAAATGCTAGAAATGATGCAAGACCGGTTGCTAGAGCGTGCTTTCTTTGAACAACTAAATGTCAATATTGCCCCCTATGCGACGATCATCAATTTGGATGATGTTTATCAATCAGTGAACTCTATCGGGTATCCGTGCGTACTGAAGCCAATCCAAAAAGAATGGTCCAGCGGCCGTGAACTGGTGATTAAGACACAAACCGATATTGCCAAAGCAGCTGGTTTGCTAGATTGGGGAACTTACATTTTAGAATCCCAGATTGCTTACGATCGGGAATACTCTATCCTAGTGGCTCGTGACCAAGAAGGAAATCAACAAGTCTTCCCAATCACGGAAGTTCAGGCTGACGGTGATCAGGTACAACGGACTTGGGTGCCAGCCCAGTTAGATGATGCTGTTGCCGGTGAAATTCACCGAATTGCCGGTGAAGTGGCCAAACACGTGGATTACGTTGGGGTCTTTGAAGTGGCCTTTTACTTGACGAGTAGTGGGGCCATTTATGTGAAGAAGATTGTGCCAGCGCCTAGTGAAGCGGGGTATGTCTTTGACGTCGCTGCTACGGTAGATGAATTTGCGGAGCATTTCCGCGCGATTGCGGGCATGCCACTAGCTGAACCTCAATTATTAACGCCAGCTGTTACGGCGTCATTCACCGCCAATCAATTGGATGCGATACGGACGCAGTGGCAAATTAAGGATAATTGGCACTTTACTTTCTATCACTTGCGGCAACAAGCCGATGATGAAGTCATGGGGCACATTTCAGTTCAGGGTAGTGCCATCAAGCCAATCTTGGATCAGTTAGACGATACGGCGATTTGGACCAATCAAACGACCGACAATCAGTAACCATTAAGAAGTTTAGGGACCAGCCTAAACTTCTTTTTCTTTTACAGCCAAGCGATGTGACGCGGGCTGTTGACAGGTGACGTACTCCGCCGATTAAGCGAGCAAGTTTAATCAGGATTTAATCAAAATAACCGCAAGACTTCCAGCAGAACATACGTTTTTTTGGTATACTATTCAAGACTAATCGACAGAGAGGACTGTGTTCAGGGTGGCAGGAGAAGAATTATTAACTGGCATGAACGATAAGCAAACGGAGGCCGTACTCCAAACGGAGGGGCCATTACTAGTATTGGCAGGTGCCGGTAGTGGGAAGACCCGGGTGTTAACGCACCGGGTCGCCTACCTAATTGAACATAACAATGTGATGCCGTGGCGGATTTTAGCCATTACCTTTACCAATAAGGCGGCCAAGGAAATGCGCGAACGGGTGATTAAGTTACTAGGACCAGATGGTAATGATGTCTGGGTCTCAACATTCCATGCCCTGTGTGTTCGAATCTTGCGCCGGGATGCAGATAAATTAGGGTATAACCGGGCGTTTACTATTGCCGACCCCGGGGAACAACGCACCTTAATTAAACGTGTTTTACAGCAACAAAATTTAGACATCAAGAAGTTTGATCCCCGCTCAGTATTGGGAGCAATTTCTAATGCCAAGAACGCCCTGCAGACGCCAGCCATGATGCGCGAGGCAGCCGGTAATCCATTTGAAACGACGGTTGCGACGGTATATGAAAGTTATCAACGAGAATTACAGGCGAACCAGGCTATGGATTTTGATGATTTGATTATGCTGACCATTAAGCTATTCAATCAGGATGCCGATGTGCTGGGTTACTATCAAGATAAATTCCAATATATTCATGTGGATGAGTATCAAGATACCAATGATGCGCAATACACCTTGGTGAACTTACTAGCGAAAAAGCATGGCAATCTATGTGTGGTTGGTGATGGTGACCAGAGTATTTATGGTTGGCGTGGCGCGAACATGGAAAATATTTTGAACTTTGAGCACGACTATCCGGATGCGCACGTCACCTTATTGGAGCAGAACTATCGCTCAACGAAGACGATTTTACGAGCCGCTAACGATGTGATCCAGCGAAACGTTAATCGTAAGAAAAAAGATTTGTGGACCGATAATGCCGAAGGTGAACCCATCTCCTATTACCGGGGGCAAAACGAAAATGATGAGGCCCATTATGTGGTGGCCAAGATTCAAGAAGAACGGGAACAAAATCATCATGATTATGGTGACTTTGCCATTCTTTATCGAACAAATGCCCAGTCTCGGGTGATTGAAGAAACACTAGTTAAGGCCAACATTCCCTACACCATGGTTGGTGGGCATAAGTTCTATGACCGAAAGGAAATTCGGGATGTTTTAGCTTACTTGACTCTGGTGGCCAATCCGGCTGACTCAATGAGTTTGGAACGGATTATTAATGAGCCCAAACGAGGTATTGGGGCCACGAGTGTTGAAAAGTTGCGGGACTTTGCTGAAATGAACGATTGGACGGAACTGGAAGCCACTCAAAACATTTCACTAGCCACGACGCTGGGTGCTCGTGTGCGCACGGCGATGGAGAAGTTTGGGCTAACCCTTAAACATGTTCAAGACCGCGCGGCAACCATGAGTGTTTCCGATATGACGAGTGAGTTACTGGATCAAACGGGGTACATGGCAGCGTTGAAGGCCTCAAAGAATCTAGAGGCCGAAACGCGAATCGAAAACATTGAGGAATTTCTATCAGTCACGCAAAAGTTCGATGATGACTGGGACAACGCCGATCATGATGAAACGGAAGACCGGTTGGTTGAGTTCTTAGCAGATTTGGCGTTAGTTTCAGCCCAAGATGACGTTGAAGAAGAACCCGCCGAGGTGACCTTAATGACCTTGCATGCGGCGAAAGGCCTTGAATTTCCGGTGATCTTCTTAATGGGGCTGGAAGAAGGTATCTTCCCTCTGTCACGGGCAATGCTTGAAGATGACGAATTGGAAGAAGAACGGCGGTTAGCCTACGTCGGGATTACGCGGGCGCAAGAAAAGCTCTACTTGACCAACGCCTATTCACGGATGTTGTATGGCCGGCGACAAACGAATCCACAATCTCGATTTGTGACAGAAATTGCACCGGAATTGCTACATTTGGACTACAGTGAAACTAAATCCGGTTTGACACCGAGCCGCCGTGATGTGCCATTTGCTCGGCGAACGGCCAGTGCGGTTGCGAAGCCATACGCTGGTAAGACTGGTCGGGTGAGTGAACCGACCGGAACAGGTGCTGGTAAGGTTAGCTGGACGATTGGTGATAAAGCCAGTCATAAAAAATGGGGTGTGGGTACCGTGGTCAAAGTTAATGGTACTGGCGAAGATGCAGAACTCGATATTGCATTCCCAGAACAAGGGATTAAGCGTTTATTGGCAGCTTTTGCCCCAATCAAACGCGTAGACTAAGCATTTAAAGTGTGGGAGGAATTAGATGACTGATAAGTCCATTAAGACGCTAACCGTGGATCAGGCTGCCGAGGAGGCCGCTGACTTACGCCCACAATTGTTAGAGTGGGGGAAGCAGTACTACGAAGCGGATGCCCCATCTGTCGAAGACGACGTGTATGATCGCGTGTATGCCCGATTGGTGGCCCTAGAAACGGCCTTTCCAGAAATTGTTACGCCAGACTCACCAACGCAGCGAGTTGGCGGTAGTTCGCGAAGTGATTTGCCTAAGGTCACTCACGATATTCCAATGCTATCATTAGGCGATGTTTTCTCACTCGATGAACTAACAGAATTTGATGAACGACTACGAGGCAACGTGGATACACCATTTGATTATAATTGTGAATTAAAAATCGATGGCTTAGCGATTTCGTTGAGGTATGAGAATGGTAAGTTTGTCCAAGGCTCAACCCGAGGTAACGGGCAAATTGGAGAAGATATTACGGCTAATCTGAAGACGATTAAGTCTATTCCCCAAACGCTTAGTCGGCCACTGACAATCGAAGTGCGCGGTGAATGTTATATGCCTAAGGCAGCCTTTCTGGCGTTAAATGAGCGACGAGAGGCGGCCGGGCAGGCCCCATTTGCTAATCCGCGAAATGCGGCGGCCGGGAGCCTACGCCAACTCGATACGCGTGTGACAGCTGATCGGCAATTAGCCACGTTTATGTATAACGTGGCCGACTATGAGCCACTGACCACGCGGACGCAAAGTGGTTTGTTGGATGAATTAGCCGAACTCGGGTTTACGACTAATGCCACTTATCGAGTAGCCCATGATATGGCGGACGTGGCTGCTTATATCGAAACGTATCAAGCACGGCGAACGGAGTTGGCCTACGGAATTGATGGTATTGTGATTAAAGCAAATGAGTTGCCCTTACAGCGTTCCTTGGGGGCGACCGTGAAAGTTCCGCGGTGGGCAATTGCGTATAAATTCCCGCCGGAAGAAGTGCAGACCCGGGTGTTAGACATTGAATGGACCATTGGCCGAACGGGTGTGGTTACGCCCACGGCCATTATGGAACCAGTGGCATTAGCTGGGAGTACGGTGGCTCGCGCATCGTTGCATAATCCAGATTATTTGATTGCTAAGGATATTCGCATCGGGGATACGGTGTTATTGCATAAAGCAGGCGACATTATCCCGGAAATTTCGCAATATGTGGCGGCAAAGCGTCCGGCTGAAGCGAAAGCCTATGTTATTCCAACGACTTGCCCATCCTGTGGGGCTGAATTGGTTCATTTAGATGACGAAGTGGCCTTACGCTGTATTAATCCCCGCTGTCCAGCCCAGTTGGCCGAAGGGATGAACCACTTTGCTTCCCGAAATGCGATGAACATTGCGGGACTGGGTCCACAAATTGTGGCCCAGCTCTTCGATCGAAATTTGGTTCAGGATGTGGCTGATTTGTATCGGCTAACGACCGATCAATTATTAACTTTAGATAAATTTGGGGAGAAGTCGGCCCAAAACCTCTTGACAGCCATTGATAATAGTCGCAATAATTCATTAGAACGTTTGCTATTTGGTTTAGGCATTCGCCATGTGGGAGCTAAGGCTGCCCGATCATTGGCAGCAGCGTTTGGTGATATGGCGAGTTTAATGGCCGCTGACAGTGAGCAGATCTCCGCGATTGATACAGTGGGGGGCATCATTGCTGATAGTGTGGTCACCTACTTTGCTAATACGCAGGTCCATGAACTGGTTGCTAAACTACAAGCCGTTGGGGTCAATATGACTTATACCAGTGGGACACCCGCCACCAATTCGACGAGTGAATTTACGGGTAAGCGGGTGGTTCTAACGGGAAAGTTACAAGAGTTGACGCGTCCACAAGCAACTGAATGGTTAGAACAACACGGTGCGACAGTGACCGGCAGTGTGTCTAAGAAGACTGATCTGCTGATTGCTGGTGAAGCGGCCGGTAGTAAGCTAGCCAAAGCTCAGTCACTCGACGTTCCCGTGTGGAATGAAGCGCAATTGCAAGCAGCCATGGATGAAACGAAATGATGACTTTAGGAGGAAACAAGTCGTGAAACGGTTACGAACCTTTATTGCGTTAGCCGCGGTGCCATTATTTTTGGCCGCGTGTGGCAATTTAAGCAGTTCCAGCATTTCTGGAACGTCTGGGACCAGCAAATCAAGTAAGACCCAATTGACGGGGCAAAGCTCGGATGGTGACTATGAAGGGGTTATTAAGAGTGGTCATTACCAGACGAGCAAGTCGCGTGGGGTAACCAATAGTCAAGATTCTGGCAATACCTACAACGTGAAGAGTTTTGAAAATGGTATGTTAGGCGTTTCTAAGAAAGTCTTCTCTACGAAGAGCTACGTTTTCCAAGAAGGCCAGTATTTAAGCTCATCAACTGTTCAAAATTGGTTGGATCGAAAGACCAAATCAAATCCAACTGGATTGAATCCGAAGAGTAACGGCTCAACATCACCAACGAAGCGAAATCCAGTTTACATTCAAGCGTTGGAAGAACAAGACTATATGACCCAAAAGAATAATAAGCTTTCTTTAGGTGGTGTAACGATTGGGATTGCCGTCAATTCGGTGGATTATTATAAGAAGACCCAGTACGGTGCCACTTATGAGACCAAGATTACCAAAGCTGAGGGTGAAGCTTACGCGAAGAAGGCGGCTAATACGGTCTTAAAACGGCTCCGTAAGAAGTCGGCGTTAAAGAATGTGCCAATCGTGATTGCAATCTATCGACAGGCCTCCAATGATAGTCTGGTCGGTGGTAACTTCATCGCTTATTCTGAGAATAAGGGAAGTGCAACGACCGTTTCTAAGTGGAACGCTTTGAGTGAAAAGAACTACGTGTTCCCAATTGAAAGTGGGTCTAGTAGCCCGAACAGTAACGATGAAACCTCCTTTACTAACTTCAAGTCGCAAGTGGAAAACTTCTTCCCGAACTTGAGTGGTGTGACGGCGCAAGCCCATTACAGTGGAAATACATTGACTGGGATGCACGTCAATATTACGACCCAATTCTACAGCCAAACAGAAATCATTAGCTTCACGCAATATCTGCAAACGGCGGCACAGAAGTACTTACCATCAAGTGTGCCCATTGACATTACCGTCTCATCGACGGATAGTGTGCAAAGTTTCCTTTCCCGTTCTAGTGGGGCAAAGAAATTCACGAGTCACGTCTTTAACAGTTATTAAATCTAATTTCGAAGGTGTGTGGGCTACGGCGTGCACGCCTTTTTGGTTTATAGATTGTTATCCCCAATATGCTAAAAACACGCGTAAAAGATAATAACGGTAGAAAATTCCTGTGTTTTAAACCAGGTGGTGGTTGTCCGCCCTCTGGTCGCAGCAAATGGGCTGGAACGTACCGGACACGACGTTAAGCCAAGAAGGACACTTGTCTTAAAGCCCGGTCTTATCCTGGAAGGCGGTCAGCAAGGTGCAGTCCCATATCTCCGTGTTAATGGCCGCTTAACCCAGTGTTATCACCAATAAGTAGCCATTTTACCGTGAGACAAGATTCTTTTTGTCATAATCTTTGGCGTACAGCGGATATATGGTAGAATGGCAGTGTATGTTTATTCTCAGAAACTGCGGGTAAACGCTGAATTGTGGATAAATCAGAAAGAGGGATAATTGATGGCTAATCGAATCAATCGAGAACAAGTTCAACACGTTGCCAGTTTGGCAAAACTTGAATTTACGGATGCCCAGTTGGATGCTTTTACACCCCAACTTGACGACATTATCGGTCTGTTTGAAACGCTGAGTGAAGTCGATACTGACGGCGTTGAAGCCACGAGCAGTGTCACGGACCAACTCAATGTGATGCGCGAAGACGTTGCCGATAGCTGGGGTCAAAGCCAGTCATTACTGAAAAACGCGCCAGAAGCTGCCCGGGGCTTTATTAAAGTGCCGGCCATCATTGACGAAAGCGAGGATAACGACTAAATGGATTACTTTAAAACAGATCTCGCTAGTCTCCACGCTGATTTGGTTGCTAAAAAGATCAGCGCCCGAGAATTGACGCAAGCAACTTTTGACAATATCAAGACGACCGATGCTCAGGTCGATGCGTTTTTAACGCTGAACGAAGATGCCGCTTTAAAACAAGCCACTAAGATTGACGAACAAGGTGTGGCAACCGATCAACCACTGGCAGGAATTCCAGTGGCATTAAAAGATAACATTGTGACGAAGGGCCTAAAGACGACCGCTGCTTCTAAAATGCTAGCGAACTTCAACCCCGTCTATGATGCCACGGTTACTGAAAAATTAGCCCAGGCTCAGATGATTACGGTTGGGAAAACGAACTTGGATGAATTTGCCATGGGTGGTTCAACCGAAAACTCTGCTTTTAAGACAACCAAGAATGCTTGGGATTACACCAAGGTTCCTGGTGGGTCCTCAGGTGGTTCGGCGGCGGCCGTTGCTTCCGGTCAAGTTCTGGCTGCTTTGGGCTCAGATACCGGTGGTTCTATCCGACAACCAGCCGCATTTAACGGCATTGTTGGCTTAAAGCCAACCTATGGCCGCGTTTCTCGGTGGGGCTTAATTGCCTTTGGTTCTAGTCTGGACCAAATTGGCCCAATGACGCGCAGCGTGAAGGATAATGCCACTATGCTAAGCGCCATTGCTGGGCATGATGAGCATGATTTGACGAGTTCGACACAACCAGTCCCTGACTTTGCGGCAGACTTAACCGACGCAACTAGTGTAAAGGGGATGCGCATTGGCTTACCCAAGGAATTTTTGGCAGATGGTGTCGCTGATGATGTTAAACAGGCGATCTTAGCTGCTGCTGATACGTACCGGCAATTGGGTGCTACGGTGGATGAAGTTTCCTTACCACATAACAAGTATGGTGTCGCAGCTTACTACATTATTGGCTCGTCTGAAGCATCATCTAACTTGCAACGGTTTGACGGGATTCGGTATGGTCACCGGGCCGACGATGTGAAGAATTTGGAAGATGTTTACGTGAAGTCACGTTCTGAAGGTTTTGGTGACGAAGTTAAGCGCCGGATTATGTTAGGGACATTCTCCTTATCAGCTGGTTTTTATGATGCTTACTTCTTGAAAGCAGCCAAGGTGCGGACGGTTATCATGAATGATTTCAAGGCTGTCTTGAAGGATCATGACTTTATCATGGGACCCGTTGCGCCAACACCAGCCTTTGGCATTGGCGACGAAATCAAAGACCCAATTACGATGTATATGAATGATGTCTTGACGATTCCAGTTAACTTAGCTGGGCTACCAGGCTTGTCCTTGCCAGCTGGCTTCAGTCAAGGCTTACCGGTTGGTATGCAACTTATCGGCCGGCCATTTGATGAAAGCACGTTGTATAAGGCGGGTTACGCCTTTGAGCAAAATACGGACTTTCATTTACAAGTTCCCACGTTAGGAGGTCAACACTAATGAACTTTGAAACCACGATTGGGCTGGAAGTCCACATTGAGTTGAAGACCCATTCAAAGATCTTTAGCCCATCACCAGTTGCCTACGGGGCTGACCCTAACGCCAATACGAACGTGATTGACTGGGGGTACCCAGGGGTATTGCCAACTACCAACAAAGGGGTCGTTGCTGACGGGATCATTGCAGCCTTAGCGTTGCATGCGACGGTTGAACAACACACCCATTTTGACCGGAAGAACTACTTTTATCCCGATAACCCGAAGGCCTACCAGATTACGCAATCTGACAAGCCCATTGGTCACGATGGTTGGGTTGAAATTGACGTCGATGGCGTCAAGAAAAAAATCGGAATTGCTGAAATGCATATCGAAGAAGATGCTGGTAAGAACACCCATGAACGGGACTACTCTTATGTCGATTTGAACCGACAAGGCACACCGTTGATTGAAATTGTGTCGAAGCCAGATATTGCGTCACCGGCTGAAGCCTATGCTTATTTGGAAGCATTGCGGCAACGGATTCAATTTACCGGGATTTCTGATGTGAAGATGGAAGAAGGGTCTATGCGGGTTGATGTCAACATTTCTGTTCGACCAGTTGGTCAACAGAAATTTGGGACTAAGACCGAGTTAAAGAACCTGAACTCCTTCAATTACGTTCAACGCGGGTTGGAATACGAAGAAAAACGGCAGCAACAAGTCTTAATGTCAGGTGGCGCGGTTCAACAAGAGACGCGTCGGTTTGACGAAAAGACCGGTGAAACGATTCTGATGCGGGTGAAGGCTGGTGCCGATGATTACCGGTACTTCCCAGAACCTGACCTGCCAGCACTGAACATCAGTGATGACTGGATCAAGGAACTAGATGCCGCCATGCCAGAAATGCCAGGGAAGCGGCGCGAACGATACGTTAACGAGTTAGGTTTGACGGATTATGACGCTATGGTCATTACCCAAACTAAGGAAATGTCTGACTTCTTCAACGCAACAGTTGCGCTGAAAGCTGATCCGAAGATGGCAGCCAATTACTTGCAAGGGGACGTTAACGCTTACCTGAATGATAAGCAAGTCGACCTGCAAGCAACCAAGCTAACACCAGAACATTTGGCTGGTATGATCAATTTGATTACTGACGGGACCATCTCTAGCAAGATGGCCAAGAAGGTCTTCAAGGCGATTACCGAGGGTGAAGATCCCAAGGCCTTTGTTGAGGCCAATGGGCTGGTTCAACTATCCGATCCAGCTAAATTACAACCGATTATCGATGACGTCTTGAGTGCTAACCCGCAGTCGATTGAAGACTTCAATAACGGGAAAAAACGGGCGGTTGGTTTCCTAGTGGGTCAGATTATGAAACAGACTCACGGACAGGCCAACCCACAAGTCGTCAACAAGCTGTTGATGGCAGCATTACAGCAATAAGAACAAATGGAGGCGCAGCATGCGTAAACGGGCACGGGTGATTTACAACCCGACTTCAGGGCGCGAGGCGTTGAAGAAAGACTTGATCGATATTTTAGCGGTGTTTGAACAGGCCGGGTACGAAACAAGTGCCTATGCCACAACGCCAGCCCCTAATTCGGCACGCGACGAAGCAACTCGCGCCGCTAAGGCCGGGTTTGAACTCATTGTTGCAGCGGGTGGTGACGGGACCATCAATCAAGTTGTGAACGGACTAGCTGGCTTGGCACATCGACCGAAGATGGCCATTATTCCAGCTGGGACCACGAACGATTATGCCCGGGCACTGCACATTCCACGGGAAGATCCGCTGGCAGCCGCTAAAGTGGTTTTAAAGAACCAAATGATTAAGATGGACATTGGTCAGGCTGGTGATAGTTATTTCATTAATATTGCCGGTGGTGGGTTACTAACAGAATTAACCTATGATGTTCCATCGAATTTGAAGTCGATCTTTGGCTATCTAGCGTACTTGGTAAAAGGGGCCGAACTGTTGCCCCGAATCAAGCCGATTGAAATGGACTTAACCTACGATGGTGGGCATTTCCGTGGTCAAGCGTCCATGTTTTTACTGGCACTGACGAATTCAATTGGTGGATTTGAACAAATTGTACCGGATGCGGCTCTGGATGATGGTAAATTTACCATGATTATTGTCAAAACGGCCAGTATGCCGGAAATTCTGCGGTTGATGGGGTTAGTGCTCAACGGTGGCAAACATATCAATGACCCACACATTATTTACGAGAAAACCAGTAAGGTGATCGCGCGGCCAGTTAAGGACCGGATGATGATTAATCTGGACGGTGAATATGGTGGCGATGCCCCGATGAAATTCCATAATCTACGGCAACACATTGAAATGTATGCTAATTTGGATGCTATTCCGGATTCGGCGGTAACAAGTGAGTCGGCAGAGCTGTTAGAAGCTGAAGAGAAGTTCGTTAAGCAGGTGGAAGAGTTACCGGCAACAGCGGACGCGACTACGAAAGATAAATGAAACTGATGAGGGATTTTGCACGACACGACAGTAGCAAAATCCCTCTTCTCATCTAAGAAATTGAGGTAATTATGAAAAGTAAAGCACCAGTTAGTAAAAATGAACGGCTTGATGTAACCATTACCGACCTAACTTATCAAGGGTTAGGCGTGGCAAAGGTTGAAGATTTTCCTTTGTTTATTGAAAACACCTTACCAGGTGAAGAAGTAACGATTCAAGTAACCAAGGTACAGAGCCATTATGGCTTTGCCCGGGCGGTTGCTTGGACGCAGGAATCACCTGATCGGGTGAAGGATGTGGATAAGACTTACCGGCAAACGGGGATTGCGCCACTTCAACACTTGGCTTATCCCGCTCAATTAAAGTTCAAGCAACACCAGATTGCGGAACTTTTCAGTAAGTCCCATCAAGACGTTGAGGTTGCACCAACGATGGGGATGGACAATCCTACCCAATACCGAAATAAGGCTCAAGTCCCGGTACGGATGATTAAGGGACAATTGGAGACCGGTTTTTATCGGCAGCACAGTCATGAACTGATCCCACTGACGGATTTCTATATCCAAGACCCAGCGATTGATGCAGCTATCATCAAGGTCCGGGATTTACTGCGTCAGTTTGAAATTCCAGCCTATAACGAGGTGAGTGATAAAGGAGTCATTCGAAACATCATGGTACGTCGGGGCTACTACAGTCACGAAATGATGATTGTTTTGATTAGCCGAACCCAAAAAATTCCTAGTCAGGCGCAATTAGTCGATCAAATTCATCAGGCTTTGCCAGAAGTGACGAGCATTGTGTTAAACGTCAATGCCAAGAAAACTAATGTGATCATGGGTAATGTGACGCGGGTGCTCTACGGTAAGCCAACTATCGAGGATACGTTGATGGGCTTGACCTTTGCTATTTCAGCACGGTCCTTCTATCAGGTTAATCCCCAACAGACGGAAAAGCTTTACCAGATGGCGATTGATAAGGCTGGACTGACTGGTGCAGAAACCGTGATTGATGCTTACTGTGGGATTGGTACGATTTCTTTGACGCTAGCTAAGCACGCTAAGCAAGTGTATGGGGTCGAAATTGTCCCAGAAGCCATTGAAGATGCCAAGGTGAATGCGCAAAAGAATCATTTGAGTAACGTGACTTTTGCTGTGAATAAAGCCGAAGACCAGATGGCTGAGTGGCAAGCAGCCGGTATTAAGCCCGATGTCATTGTGGTAGATCCACCGCGTAAAGGCTTGGCTGAAAGCTTGATTGACAGTGCCGCTAAGATGGCGCCTAAGAAGGTTGTTTACGTGAGCTGTAACCCGGCTACGTTGGTTCGTGATGTGGCCCGGTTTACTGAGTTGGGCTACCACGTTGATGGTCCCGTTCAACCAGTCGATCAGTTCCCTCAAACGCCACATGTGGAAAGTGTCACGGTATTAGTGAAAGACTAAATACACGTCTAAGATGCTTAGCACCAACCATTTTCTTGAAAAAATGGTTGGTGCTTTTTTGCTATGGTCGTACATGGAATAGTATTTGTAGAAAAATGGATATTACTTTTTTTATAATAACGGGTATCTAATACCACAAGCGCGTAAAATTAACCAGCCTTTCTTTTAATTTATTTTGCCTTAGAATAAACATGTAAGCGTTTCTAATTGAAAGGGGCGTGGTTTGATGAAACGGGCCATGTTTGTTGGCGCAATCGGCTGTGGGAAGACCACGCTATTGCAGCAATTAAAGCACCAGACGATTGCTTATGATAAGACGCAATCGGTTGAATTTTTCCAAAACATTATCGATACACCGGGAGAATACATTGAGCATCGGCAGATGTATACTTTTTTGGCTACTACGGCGATGGATGCTAACGTCGTGGTTCTCATTCAGAGTGCAACAGATCAACGGTTAATTTTTCCAGAAGCTTTTGCTACGATGTTTGGTTGCCCGGTAGTGGGGGTGGTCACCAAATTAGACTTAGTGACCACCGATAAGGACATTGCATGGGCGCAGCGGCAGCTCCGTCAGGCTGGGGCCACACAAGTTTTTCAGGTATCTGGACTGACGGGAACTAATGTCGATCAGTTACGAGCTTATTTAGACGACTGATCCGTGGTATTAAGATTATTTTGTAGTCGTGGTGAAGCGGTGGCAGAATAATCATAAAATAACTGACTAACCGGGGCTAAAATGGATTAATAATGATACCGCTTACAAATAAAACAAAAATTTCCATTTAGCTGAAAAAAATACGGGGGTCGTTTATGCTAAACTACGATTGTTTCATCAATATGATAAGGGCAGGTGTTTTACGATGAGTGGTTTTATCGGTGAGTTTTTTGGTACGATGATTCTGATTGTTCTAGGTGCCGGAACTGGCGCAAGTGCTAATTTGAAGAAAACCTATGGTCACGGTAGTAATTGGACCTTTATTAGTATTGCCTGGGGATTAGCGGTAACAATGGGAGTCTACGTAGCTGGAGCCCTGGGTTCTGATGGTCATTTGAATCCGGCGGTGACAATTGGGTTTGCGGTCTTTGGTTTCTTCCCATGGTCCAGTGTGGTGCCATACTTATTGGGGCAGTTTTTGGGAGCCTTTGTGGGTGCCGTAATAGTTATTATTCAATTTTATCCCCACTTCAAGGCGACTCCGTCCGTTGAAGAAGGCAACACGGTAGGAATCTTTGCCACACGACCAGCAATTGCCAACCCATTGTTCAACTTCCTATCAGAAGTGATTGCAACCTGGGCATTCATCTTTATTTTGCTGAACTTAGGTGACTTTACGCAAGGTCTGAAACCCTTTATTGTCGGAATGTTAATCGCAATTATTGGGATGGGACTTGGAACCACGACTGGTTTTGCTTTGAATCCAGCCCGTGATTGGGGGCCACGGTTGGCGCATTCATTAATGCCAATTCCCCACAAGGGTTCTAGTGAATGGAGCTATGCTTGGGTGCCAATGTGTGGCCCGATTGTCGGTGGCATTTTGGCTGCTGGCTTACAGGTTTTAGTGAAATAATTGATCAAAATTAAAGAGCGATAACCGGATAAGTTCTGGCTATCGCTCTTTTTTAATTGGAGTAGTCGGTATAGACCCACTGAATGACTGATTTATCATGTGTGGCGATTTCATCAGCAGATTGCGTTGGCTGTTGGCCATCAACGGTGTAAATCCAACCGCGGTTTCCCTTAGCATCGTTTAATTCGCCGATACTATTAACGTACGTCGCACCTTCTTCCGAATCGGTGTGATAGGTAATGTGATGAGACTTGAAGTAATTCTTGGTGACGTCAATGACCGAGTCATTCGTGTCCCAATTGAGTTCACGTGGAATGGTATAGATTTTTTGAATTGTATGATTGCGTTGGCGAAATTCGGATGGGGTGATCCCCGTTTTCTTTTTAAAAATTTTCGTGAAGTAACTGGTTTGTGTAAAGCCAATTTGATTCGAGATTTGATTGATGGGGGTCAGGGTTAAGGATAGTTTTTCTTGGGCCAAGGCAATCTTTTGGTTATTCACGTACTCGATGAAGTTGACGTGAAGGTATTTTTTGAATAAACGACTGAGGTAAGACGGTGATAAGTAAGCGCGCTGAGCCACTTCGTTAAGCGAAATCGGTCGTTGGATGTTCTTTTGGATATAGTCAATCGCCAGTGAGATACTGCGGAACGCCTCATCGTTATCAATCGTGTGACCAGCAATGACGGCATTGGGCGCCAAGACAGCTTGTAGTGGATCAGTATCACCAGTCGGATGGAAAAGCGCATGGAGATTATTGATTTGCCCTACCTGATCAGAGGTGAGGGGTTCCCAGACACTCACCTTACCCAACGTATCTTCATCAAAAATTTGCGTCATCAAATTCTCTAGATAAGAGCGGGACAAAAATAGCCGCTTCTTAGAAACATTCACGCTTTCGCAAAGAACGGCGCCCCACATCTGGATGTTGCGACTAACCGGAAAAATAGCATAATCCGAGAAAGTTAATTGGGCAAGGTTATCTTCAATAGCTGAGTGATTAATGTAAACAAAGTCATCCTTTAAGAGGATTCCCGTAAAATCGTAAAAGATGGTCTTGATCTGTGTCAGACTGGTAAATCGTGCTAAAAGATGTGCCAACTCACGGTAATTTTCTTGACTTGGTGAATAAGTGGTCATAGTAACAGCCCCCAGATTGAGTGGAATTTGAATTAGATAATTAAATGACTTTTTATGGGATTCGCTGACAAAATAGTAATGAATCCGGTATCACGAATTAATTGTAAGTTAAACAGATTACTATATCAAGCGCAATTTGTCTAACTGCTTGTAAAATATTGAGCTTTTAGTAGCTGAATTCGGTAATTTTGATTATTTTGTAATTAAATGTGCTATTTCGGTTGAAATAGTGCTAAACCATTCAAATATAATGAAAGCGTTTTAGAAGAAGGGCAGCGTGGGTTGCCCAGCCAATAAATGGAGGTTTTATCATGGAACAAGAAGCACTCGGATTAATCGAAACAAAGGGTTTAGTTGCTGCAATTGAAGCCGCCGATGCAATGGTCAAGGCCGCTAACGTTGATTTAGTGGGACAAGAAAAGATCGGTCATGGTTTGGTAACGACAATGGTTCGTGGTGACGTTGGTGCTGTGAAGGCCGCTGTTGATGCTGGTGTTGCTGGCGCTGAAAACATTGGTGAAGTTCTATCTAGCTACGTTATTCCACGTCCTCACACTGATGTTGAAAAGATTTTACCTCAAAAGAAATAGCATCTTAGATGTGTAAATAAATGATGACCAATCAGCAGTTAATGAATCAAATCATGGAAGAACTTCTGCGTCACGGGGTCACGGTTAAACCGGCCTCGCAGTCATCGGGAGGAAAAATAATGGATAACTTCTTAAATTCAACGAGCACCGTTCCAGAATTTGTTGGAGCGAGTGAAATTGGCGACACAATTGGCATGTGTATTCCTAGTGTTGATACCTTATTGCTCGATCATTTGCATGTGCAAAAACGCTTTACGGTGATTGGCATCCTTAGTTCCCGTACAGGTGCTGGTCCACAAATCATGGCGATGGATGAAGCCGTTAAGGCCACCAATACCGAAGTCATTGATATTGAAATGCCACGGGATACTAAGGGCGGTGCCGGTCACGGTGTCTTAATCTTAGTCGGTGGTTATGATCCATCTGATGTTCGGTCTGCCATTCAAGTGGCGCTAGATAACTTAAGCCGGACATTTGGTGACGTGTATAACTCCGCCGCCGGGCATTTGGAATTACAATTCACGGCCCGGGCCGCTGGCGCTTGCCACATGGCCTTTGGTGCCCCAGAGGGTAAAGCTTACGGTTTGATCTGTGGTGCGCCTTCTGGAATTGGGGTTGTGATGGCCGATACTGCCATTAAGACGGCTGGTGTCAATGTCTTGACCTTTGCGTCACCTGGTCACGGAACGAGTTTCTCTAACGAAGGCATTGTTCACATTAGTGGTGATTCTGGTGCCGTTCGTCAAGCCGTGATTGCTGGCCGTGAAGTTGGCCTGAAACTGTTAGCGCAATTAGGTGAAAATCCAGTTAATGATTTTCCATCCTACATTCGTTAAAGGGGGATTTTTAATTGAAACGTCAAAAACGATTTGAAGAATTAGAGAAACGCCCGATCCATTTAGACGGTTTCGTTAAGGAATGGCCTGAAGAAGGATTCGTTGCCATGATGGGTCCTAATGACCCAAAGCCAAGCATCAAGATTGAAAACGGCAAGGTTACCGAAATGGATAGTAAACCAGCTGCTGACTTCGATCTGATTGATCTCTACATCGCAAAATATGGCATTAAGCTTGAAAATGCTGAAAAAGTGATGGCGATGGATTCCACTAAGATCGCCAATATGCTCTGTGATCCTAACGTGTCGCGTAAAGATATCATCGACATTACCACAGCGATGACACCAGCCAAAGCTGAAGAAGTTATCAGCAAGTTAAACTTTGCTGAAATGATTATGGCAACTCAAAAGATGCGGCCACGGCGGACGCCAGCAACGCAATGCCACGTTACTAACATTCGTGACAATCCGGTTCAAATTGCTGCTGATGCTGCCGATGCTGCTTTACGGGGTTTCCCAGAACAAGAAACGACGACTGCCGTTGCCCGGTACGCCCCCCTGAATGCCATTTCGATTATGGTTGGGGCACAAACTGGTCGTCCTGGTGTTATTACCCAATGTTCGGTTGAAGAAGCAGAAGAATTAAGCCTAGGAATGCGTGGCTTTACCGGCTATGCCGAAACAATTTCTGTTTACGGTACCGATAAGGTCTTCACTGATGGTGATGATACACCATGGTCTAAAGGCTTCTTAGCTTCCTGTTATGCTTCACGGGGCTTGAAGATGCGGTTTACGTCTGGTTCTGGTTCCGAAGTTATGATGGGCTATACCGAAGGCAAGTCCATGTTATACCTCGAATCACGTTGTATTTTCATCACCAAGGCGTCCGGTGTTCAAGGCCTCCAAAACGGTGGGGTTAGTTGTATTGGGATTCCAGGGTCTGTTCCTTCGGGTATTCGCTCCGTCTTGGGTGAAAACCTGTTGTGCATGATGCTTGACCTTGAATGTGCATCTGCCAATGACCAAGCGTTCTCCCATTCTGATATGCGGCGGACGGAACGGTTATTGGGTCAATTCATTGCCGGAACAGATTACATTTCTTCTGGTTATTCCTCAACACCTAATTACGACAACACGTTTGCTGGTTCGAACACCGATGGTTTGGACTACGATGATTACTACGTCATGGAACGTGACTTAGCCATCAACGGTGGGATTCACCCAGTTGATGAACAAACAATCATCAAAGCCCGGAACAAGGCTGCACGGGCCCTTCAAGCCGTCTTTGAAGATCTAGGTTTACCTAAGATCACCGATGAAGAAGTGGAAGCTGCAACTTACGCCAACACCTCTAAGGATATGCCAGAACGGAACATGGTTGAAGATATGAAGGCTGCTCAAGATCTAATGGATCGCGGCATTACCGGGGTCGATATTGTTAAAGCCTTGTTCAACCACGGATTTAAGGATGTTGCCCAAGCCGTCTTAGACTTGCAAAAGCAAAAGGTTTGTGGGGACTTCTTACAGACATCCGCTATTTTCGACAGCAAGTGGCATGTCATTTCCGCCGTCAACGATGCCAACGACTATCAAGGTCCTGGTACGGGTTACCGGTTGGAAGAAGATACGGAAGAATGGGAACGCATCAAGAACTTACCGTTTGCCATTGATCCACAAAACATGCAGCTTTAGTCGAAAAGGGGGTTAACACTGTGGCTCAAGAAATCGATGAAAACTTATTGCGGAATATTATCCGTGATGTGATTGCTGAAACCCAAACGGGGGACACGCCAATCTCATTTAAAGATGATGCACCAGCAGCGTCATCAGCTACGACGGCAACGGCTGCACCAGTTAATGGTGACGGCCCAGAACCGGAAAAACCAGTTGACTGGTTCAAACACGTTGGGGTTGCCAAACCCGGCTATTCACGTGATGAAGTCGTGATTGCTGTGGCACCAGCCTTTGCAGAAGTGATGGACCATAATTTGACTGGAATCAGCCATAAAGAAATTTTACGACAGATGGTTGCGGGCATTGAAGAAGAAGGACTGAAGGCACGGGTCGTAAAAGTCTACCGGACTTCTGACGTTTCCTTCTGTGGTGCCGAAGGAGATCATTTATCAGGTTCTGGTATCGCCATTGCCATTCAATCCAAAGGGACGACGATCATTCACCAAAAGGACCAAGAACCATTGTCCAACTTGGAATTGTTCCCACAAGCACCTGTCTTGGATGGTGATACCTACCGGGCTATCGGCAAGAATGCAGCCGAATACGCTAAAGGAATGTCACCAAGCCCTGTTCCAACGGTTAATGACCAAATGGCACGGGTTCAATACCAGGCCTTGTCTGCCTTGATGCATATCAAGGAAACGAAACAGGTCGTTATGGGGAAACCCGCTGAACAAATCGAAGTCAACTTTAACTAGGAGGAATGGGTCATGAGTGAAATTGATGACTTAGTAGCAAAAATCGTCCAACAAATTGGTGGCACTGAGGCCGCTGATCAGACGACTGCCACGCCTACGTCAACGGCGACGCAGACGCAGCATGCAGCATTATCGAAACAAGATTATCCACTGTACTCTAAGCACCCAGAGCTCGTACATTCACCGTCTGGGAAAGCTTTGAACGATATCACCTTGGATAATGTTCTCAACGATGATATTAAGGCCAATGATTTACGAATTACGCCGGATACCTTACGGATGCAAGGTGAAGTGGCCAACGATGCTGGTCGGGATGCGGTTCAACGTAACTTCCAACGGGCGTCAGAATTGACCTCTATTCCAGATGATCGATTACTGGAAATGTACAACGCCTTACGACCATACCGGTCCACTAAAGCGGAATTATTAGCGATTTCAGCCGAATTAAAAGATAAATATCATGCCCCAGTGAACGCCGGATGGTTTGCGGAAGCGGCCGACTACTATGAATCCCGTAAGAAACTGAAGGGCGATAACTAGTTAGGAGTCTTCGTATGCAAAAGGTGATAGGTGTTGATATTGGTAATTCCTCAACGGAAGTTGCTTTGGCTGATATTTCAGATCAAGGTGCGGTTGATTTTATCAATTCTGACATTGCAGAAACCACGGGGATCAAAGGAACCAAGCAAAACCTCATTGGGATCAAAAAAGCCATTATGCAAGTGTTAAATAAAAGTCAGTTAGCCTTGAGTGATATTGACCTGATCCGGATTAACGAAGCAACACCGGTTATTGGGGATGTGGCGATGGAAACCATCACGGAAACGGTGATTACTGAATCCACGATGATTGGGCACAACCCGAACACACCAGGTGGCGTCGGTATTGGTTCTGGCTATACGGTGAGTTTGCTACAACTGCTTCAAGAAACCGATAAGACACGTCCGTATATTGTTCTGGTACCGGCTGAAGTTGATTTCGAAGATGCGGCTAAGCTGATCAATCTGTACCAGCAAAGTGGTTATCAAATAAATGCGGCCATCTTGCAAAATGATGATGGGGTGTTAATTGATAACCGGCTGGAACACAAAATTCCGATTGTAGATGAAGTGGCGCGGATTGATAAGGTTCCCATGGGGATGATGGCTGGCGTTGAGGTTGCTGGTAAAGGGCAAGTTATTTCGCAGTTATCTAATCCGTATGGAATCGCCACACTCTTTGATTTGACAGCCGACGAAACCAAAAACATCGTGCCGGTTTCTCGGGCGTTAATTGGCAACCGGTCTGCGGTGGTCATCAAGACGCCTAAGGGGGATGTGAAGGCCCGGGTTATTCCAGCCGGGAGCATCCAAATCGAAGGTGATCGAGATTCTGACAAGGTTAACGTGGCCGCTGGTGCTGAAGCAATTATGAAGAAGGTCAATCAGTTTGACCGGATTCAAGATATTACAGGTGAAGCGGGAACCAATGTTGGTGGGATGTTGGAAAAGGTTCGGCAGACGATGGCGGACCTCACCAATAAACAGAACCGGGATATCGCTATTCAAGATCTGCTAGCCGTCAACACGGCGGTTCCAGTCAAGGTACAAGGTGGACTGGCTGGCGAGTTCTCAACCGAACAAGCCGTTGGGATTGCCGCAATGGTAAAATCTGACCACCTCCAGATGCAACAGATTGCTGATTTGATTCAAGACGAGCTTCACATTTCCGTTGAGATTGGCGGAGCTGAAGCTGAGGCCGCAATCTTGGGAGCTTTGACGACACCAGGAACAACCAAGCCCATTGCGATTCTTGACTTGGGTGCCGGTTCAACAGATGCCTCGATTATCAATCAGCAAGATGATATTGTGGCGATTCACTTGGCTGGTGCCGGGGACATGGTCACCATGATTATCAATTCTGAGTTAGGCCTAGACGATGTGTACTTGGCCGAGGATATTAAGAAATATCCGCTGGCCCGAGTTGAAAATCTATTCCAAATTCGGCATGAAGATGGCACGGTTCAGTTTTTTGAAGACCCACTGCCAGCAGACATTTTTGCGCGCACAGTGGTCATTAAGCCGGACGGTTACGTCCCATTGCCAGGGAATATGAACATTGAAAAGGTTAAGCAGATTCGCCAGACCGCTAAGAAGCGGGTGTTTGTGGAAAATGCACGGCGGGCCTTACAACACGTGAGTCCCACTGGTAATATCCGTGACATTCCGTTTGTCGTGATCGTTGGGGGATCGGCGCTGGACTTTGAAATCCCACAATTGGTCACGGATGAGTTGTCTCACTATAACCTTGTTGCCGGACGGGGAAATATTCGGGCCGTTGAAGGACCGCGAAATGCGGTTGCTACGGGATTGATCCTGTCTTATGCCCGGGAGAGAAGGGACGCCTATGACCAACACAATGGATAAGCCGGCAATTTTTATTGCCGTGCCGACAGCGGCGTCCGATTTACCGGTGACTTTGAAACCGTTACTTAACGGGATTGAAGAAGAAGCCATTCCGGTACAGACCAAGGTGATTGCAGAAGACGATGTCACCATGCGCGCTTATCAGGCGGCTTTGGCTTCACGGTTGTCCGTGGGCATTGGTTTTGACGATCAGCATGTGGTTGTTCACTACAAGAACCTGCATGCCGAGCAGCCGTTATTCACGGTGACCCGTGATTCGGCGGACCGCCTGCGCCGGTTAGGTGCTAATGCAGCTCGCTTGGTGAAGGGCGTGCCCTTTAAGACATTAGATTAGGTGGTTAGAAAAGATGGACGCAATTGGATATCTAGAAACTACCGGGTTGCCAGGTGCCATTGTTGTGGCGGATAAGATGCTCAAGACGGCAGCGGTTAACCTAGTAGGGTTAGAAAACACCAAGGGTGGTGGCTGGGTAACAGTCATCATCAGTGGTGATGTAGCGGCCGTTTCGGTGGCGATAGAAACTGGGAAGCAAACGGTTGGAACGGATTATGTCAGTTCAACTGTCTTAGCTAACCCAGCACCGGGAATTAGCGATTTAAGCCAAAATCCGATCTTCGCGCCAGTACCAGAAACGTCCACAAATGAAGAAACACCGCAACAACCGCAGGTCACTGACGTCGCCCCTGAGGCGCCAGCAGAGCCCACGGTAACCAAGGATGAAGCTGAGGCCACTTGTAACTTATGTGGAGATCCTAAGTGTCCACGGAAGTTAGGCGAGCCACGGAAGAAATGCCTGCATTATCAAGAACTATTTGGCAAAAACAAACAGAGCTAACTATTAGGAGGAAATTATTATGAATAACGCATTAGGTATGATCGAAACCAAGGGTTTAGTTGCCTCAATCGAAGCGGCAGATGCCATGGTTAAAGCAGCAAACGTTGAAATGATGGGTCAAGAAAAGATCGGTAGTGGTTTGGTAACGGTCATGGTTCGTGGTGACGTTGGTGCCGTTAAAGCCGCCGTTGATGCTGGGGTTGCCGCCGCTGAAAACATTGGTGAAGTCCAAAGCTCATTCGTTATTCCTCGTCCACACGCAGAAGTTGAAAACATCTTACCTAAGACGAGCAAACCAGCTGCAAAATAATTTTTAATGAATAAGGGTGGCACTAACTATGGATGAAACAGCTTTACGAGCGTTAGTTCAACGTATTATCAAAGAAGAATTGGATCCCGATCGTATTCCGATCGGTGTTTCCAACCACCACATTCACTTGACAGAGGCGGATTTTAATACGCTGTTTCCCAATCAAGAAATGACGGTTTTGAAGCCGTTGAAACAGCCTAAGGAATTTGCGTCAAAGCAAACGGTGGATATTGTCGGACCTAAGGGAACGATTAAACATGTGCGGGTCTTAGGACCTTGTCGGGCACACTCACAAGTTGAAATTGCCCGTTCAGAAGCTCTGAACATTGGTGTACCAGCCCCAATCCGTCTATCTGGTCATTTGGATGGGGCGCCATCGGTTAAGCTGGTGACACCAGATGGTGAGGTCACGGTTCAAGGCGTTATCATTGCCAAGCGGCATATCCACATGAGTAATGAAGACGCTAAACGTTTCGGTGTTAAGTTGGGCGATACGGTTTCCGTTGAAGTTCAGTCACAAGATCGGCGGACTATCTACAATGACGTTATTTGTCGGCCACGAGAAGATTTTGTGTTGGAAATGCACATTGATACGGACGAAGCGAATGCCGCTAATGTTGATGGCAACACGTTCGGTAAAATTGTGAAAGCGTAAGGCGTTAAGCGAAATTTTAGATGAAGTTGGTGATCGAAGTGGAACCGTTAGTGGCGCAAGTCCTAAATAAACTTAAGCGACGCGAGCAGCAGACGTACCACTGTACCTATGATCGCACGGCGGCAGCGCCCTCAACACAAGTCTTTTTGGACAATGCAACCGTTACGGTGGCCAATGTCTCGATTGAACTGATTCATGCGCTGTATGGCATGAACGTTGATAATCAATGGGTTGCCTGGGTGTTACAAGGGATTGATTATCAGGTGGATTTTCAATTCACTATCAACGAGTTAGCCATTAACTTTATTCCCCGAAGCATGTTGTTAGACTGGCCGTTACTTTTTGTAACTCCCCAGTCACAACCGATTAAGGCGGTGTATCCGCGCTTGATTTCCCGTTCAGTGTTGGCAGCTTTACCGGATAAAACGATTGTGGTGGTTACGCCGCAACAGCGATTAACGGATGAGGCCAGTACTGTACGTGCGGTGAAGCAGATGAAACTACAAATGAGGACTGATGAAGAATGTATATGGCAAAAGTAATTGGTAGCGTCGTGTCGACGCAAAAGGATCCGTCCTTAGTAGGCCGGAAGCTGATGATTGTCCAACCCGTTAATTCCGATGGGCAAGCCGTTCGTCATCAGGAAGTTGCAGCTGATTCTGTTGGTGCTGGGGTTGGCGAGTACGTGTTACTCGTTCGTGGTGCTGGTGCCCGTCGTGCTAATCGCAACGAAGAGGCGGCGCGTGATGTCAATGATTGTTCGATCGTTGGGATCATTGATCGCTTTGATAAGTAGAGGGGGGATAGCAAGATGCCAATTTACACAAAAGGCGGAGACAAAGGTTCAACGAGTTTATATGACGGTACACGGGTGAGAAAAGACTCCTTACGAGTTGACACTTACGGGACGTTTGATGAGCTCAATGCCAATGTTAGCCTGGCAGATAAGTTCTGTGTGAAAGCCGAGAATAAAGCCATTCTACAGAAGATTGAGTACAAGATGTTCTTTCTTCAAGGTGAAATTGCCACACAGACTGCTGGTAAATTTAATGCCAACAGTCGGGTGATTACCGATGATGATGTGACTATGTTAGAACAGGTGATTGACCGCTACACGGCTGAATTACCTAAAGTCACCAGTTTTATTTTACCGGGTGCCAGTTTGGCTGGAGCACAGTTGCATATTTGCCGAACGGTTTGTCGACGAGCGGAGCGGATGTTTGTCCGATTTTCGACGGATGTTGAGGTTCGTCCCGTCCTTGAGCGCTACGTGAACCGTTTATCCGATTTCTTTTACATCATGGCCCGTTCAGAGGACTATGAATATCAAGTCAATGAGCTAACTGATCAGGTGATGAAACGGTATGCTCAAGCAGTGGGGCGATAAAAAATGAATGAAGAACAATTGAGTCAGATTATTCGCGATGTAATTGCCAAACAAGGAGGCACAACGATGAACTTATTTGATCGTCATATGATGGAAAAGGTAATTGATGCTGCGGTAGCCCGTGCTGATGAATTAAAGGTTGGGGTCACGATTTGCATCATGGACCAGGCAACGGTACCACAGATGTTATATCACATGCCAAATGCAAACTTGGTCAGCTCCACACTAGCTCCTAAGAAGGCTTGGTCGGCAATCGCTATGAAGGAACCAACTAAAGAAATTAGCAAAGACATCCAACCAGGTGCGCCATTGTACCAAATGGAAACCATGTTAGATGGTAAGTTGGTCTCATTCCCTGGTGGTATTCCATTAGTCATCAATGGTACGGCCATTGGTGCTATTGGGGTCAGCGGTGGTCTGATCGAAGAGGATCAATCAATTTGTGAGGCAGCCGTCGCCGCCTTTTTAAAGGAGAGTAAATAGGCATGAACACAGAAAACATTGAACAAGCCATCCGTAAAATTTTGAGTGAAGAACTTAGCAATCCTCAGTCATCAACGGCCACCAATGCGACCGTTCCCGGCAAAAATGGGATCTTTAAGACGGTCAATGAAGCCATTGCGGCCACAAAAGCGGCGCAAGAAAACTACGCCGACCAACCAATCTCAGTTCGGAACAAAGTGATTGATGCGATCCGTGAGGGTTTCCGGCCATACATTGAGGATATGGCTAAGCGGATTCATGATGAAACTGGCATGGGAACGGTTAGCGCGAAAATTGCCAAACTCAATAACGCCCTTTATAACACACCCGGTCCAGAAATTCTGCAGCCAGAAGCCGAAACCGGTGACGGTGGACTGGTTATGTATGAATACGCGCCATTTGGTGTCATTGGTGCCGTTGGTCCTAGTACCAACCCCTCTGAAACGGTGATTGCCAATGCCATCATGATGTTGGCTGGTGGGAATACGTTGTTCTTTGGTGCCCATCCAGGTGCTAAGAACATTACCCGTTGGACGATCGAAAAATTAAACGAATTGGTAGCTGATGCAACTGGGTTACATAACTTAGTCGTTTCACTGGAAACGCCTTCAATTGAATCCGTGCAAGAAGTTATGCAACATCCTGACGTTGCCATGCTGTCAATCACTGGAGGGCCTGCTGTTGTCCACCAAGCGCTTATCAGTGGTAAGAAGGCGGTCGGTGCCGGTGCTGGTAACCCGCCTGCAATGGTGGATGCAACTGCCAATATTGCTTTAGCAGCCCACAACATTGTTGATTCAGCAGCCTTTGATAATAACATTCTCTGCACGGCCGAAAAGGAAGTTGTCGTTGAAGTCGCTGTCAAGGATGAACTCATCATGCGGATGCAACAAGAAGGGGCCTTCTTGGTTACCGATTCTGCCGATATTGAAAAATTAGCGCAAATGACCATTGGGCCTAAGGGCGCACCAGATCGGAAGTTTGTTGGTAAAGATGCCACCTACATTTTGGATCAAGCAGGAATCTCTTACACCGGGACACCAACACTGATTATTCTTGAAGCAGCTAAGGATCATCCGTTAGTAACGACAGAAATGTTGATGCCAATTTTGCCAGTCGTTTGTTGCCCTGACTTTGATAGCGTTTTAGCAACGGCTACAGAAGTTGAAGGTGGGTTACACCACACGGCTTCCATTCATTCCGAGAATTTACCACACATCAATAAGGCAGCGCACCGGTTGAATACGTCAATCTTCGTGGTTAATGGCCCAACTTATTGTGGGACTGGTGTTGCGACGAATGGTGCGCATAGTGGGGCTTCAGCCTTAACGATTGCCACACCAACGGGTGAAGGAACGGCAACGTCGAAGACTTACACGCGCCGGCGCCGGCTTAACTCGCCAGAAGGGTTCTCATTACGGACTTGGGAGGCTTAGAGTATGGAAAAATTTTCACTCGCAACAACCATCTATTCGGGTAATGATAGCCTAGAACGGTTACGGTTGCTAAAAAAAGAAACTATTTTTATGGTATGCGATGCATTTTTGCCGGATACGCCCACGTTGAAACGGATCTTGTCAGAAATCGGTGATACTAATCAAGTGACCATCTTCTCTGATGTGAAGCCTGATCCACCATTGGCTAACATCATTGAAGGGGTCAAACAATTTGTCCCACTCAAGCCAACTATTGTGATTGGGATTGGTGGCGGCTCAGCTATTGATACCGCCAAGGGAATTCGCTTCTTTGGTGAAAAGTTGTTGAAACAAGACATCCACAAGTTTATTGCCATTCCAACGACGAGTGGAACTGGATCAGAAATTACGCAACACTGTGTGCTGTCGGATCCGGAACACCAACAAAAGTACCCCATTATGGAAGACTTCTTGCGGCCAGACGAAGCATTGTTAGATCCACAATTGGTGATGACGGCGCCTAAGAGTGTGACGGCATACTCTGGCTTGGATGTGTTGACACATTCGCTGGAATCACTAGTTGCGGTTGATGCCAACACGATTACGGATGGCTTGGCCGAAAAGGGTGTCGATGTTATAACGCATGATTTGGTAACTTGTTACCGGCATGGTGATGATGAGGCGGCTCGTAAGCGCGTGCACGAGATTTCTTGTGCCGCCGGAATTTCTTTCAGTAATGCCGGCCTAGGTATCTGTCATTCGATTGCTCACCAACTTGGGGCAAACTTCCATGTGCCTCATGGATTAGCTAATGCGATGCTCTTGCCATATGTGGTGAGCTACAATGCTAGCAAGTCTAAGGTCGCTTGTGCTAAGTACGCACAGGCCGCCCGTAAAGCTGGATTGGCCTCTCAAGGTATGGGTGACCGAGTTGCGGTTCGACGCTTAATCAGTTGCATTCGGCAAATGATGTTACAGATGGATTGTCCTCGGACCCTGCAAGCCTTTGGCATTGATGTCAAAGACGCTGCAGCTAAGGTCGATGTGATTGTGGCTAATGCCAAAAAGGATGCCACCTTCCCTGGTAATCCAGTTGTGCCATCTGATGATGATTTAGCTGAAATTTACCAACATGTGATTAAGTAGGACAACCTAACTTAAACGTTTAAATAAGAACCGTCATCAATCGGGGAGTTACAATGCCAGGTACTTTGGGTATTGTGGCTGCCCGCTTGGTGTAACGGTGGGTGATAGACGACTGATTCGTCGTCAAATACGTCAGTTTAGAGAGGAATAGGACCTTATGTCAGAGAAAATTCTAGCCATCAATTCCGGAAGTTCATCCCTGAAGTTTAAGCTATATATTATGCCAGCTGAGACGGTACTGGTTAGTGGTCAAATCGAACGGATTGGTCAGCCTTCAAGTGAATTTTCCTACACGATTGCGGGTAAGAAAAGTAAGCTTGCACAACCGATGAAAGATTATGAGACAGCTATTCAGACGGTCATTGAGACGTTATTAGCGAGTCATGTAATTGAGAGTAAGCATGAGATTATTGGCGTTGGTCACCGAATCTCGCATGGTGGACGGTATTACACCAAGCCAGTTATCGTTGATGAGGATGTTAAAGCCAAAATTGATGAACTAGCAGTTTTATCACCATTGCATAATCCGGTAAATTTATTGGGGATTAAAGCCTTTGAAAAGCTGTTGCCGGACGCTACAGAAGTGGCGGTATTTGATACCTCATTTCACCATACCATTCCTGCGAAAGCGTATATGTATGCCTTGCCGTACAGCTATTATAAAGATCATGGTATTCGGCGTTATGGATTTCATGGGCCATCTCATGAGTATATTGCCGAAAAGGCTGCTGAATTGTTTGGTAAGCAGCAAACCCATCGATTGATTTCGTGTCATTTAGGCAATGGTGGTAGTTTAACGGCGATTCTCGATGGTCAGTCAGTGAACAGTTCTATGGGCTTTACGCCACTGGCTGGTATTGTGATGGGAACCCGCTCTGGGGATATTGATCCGGAAATCATTCCATTTATTGAAGAAGAATTCCAGATGGATTCCCATGCCGTTCGGGAAATGTTAAACCATGACTCTGGCTTACAAGGACTTTCCGGTATCTCAAACGACATTCGGGACCTAGATGAGGCGGCCAAACAGGGTAATCAACGCGCGCAACTGGCCCTTGATGTATATGCTCATCAGATTCAACAGTATATTGGTGCCTACACGACTGATCTAGAGGGACTGGACACACTGGTCTTTACAGCGGGTATCGGTGAACATTCTGCATTGGTTCGTCAGATGGTCTGTGAGCGACTGGGTTATTTGGGAATCAAATTGGATCCAGAAAAGAATGCGGCTAACGCATTAAGCATTGAGGCGGCAGACAGTCGGGTCAAAGTGGCCGTTATTCCAACTGATGAGGAAATTGTGATTGCTCGCGATGTTATGGCCTTACTTAAAGAAGCATGAAAGAAGGAGGCGCGCCAGATGACGAGACAAATTGATCGAACGATTCAAGAATACGTGCCGGGGAAGCAGGTGACGTTAGCTCATATCGTTGCCAACCCCACGGCGGATATTTACGAGAAATTGGGAATTCAGACGCCTAAAAACGCGTTGGGAATTTTAACCATTACGCCTAGTGAGGCGGCGATTATTGCTGGTGATGTGGCAACTAAATCAAGTAACGTTAAGCTGGGATTTATTGATCGGTTTAGTGGATCCGTCGTCGTTGTTGGTGAAGTGTCAGAGGTAGAAGCGGCCTTGCGCGACGTGGTTGAGACTTTGCATAGTCTATTAAACTTTGATGTTCCTGAAATAACGCGGACGTAAATTTAGGAAGTGAAACGATGCATAGACAACAAGATTATGACCATCCGGTCCAATTGGGACAGCAATTAACTCTGCGAAATGGCTATTGCTTAGCACCATTGTCGACGCAAACAGCGCTGTTTAATGGTGAAGTTAGCCGAAACGATTGTTATTTCCATCAGCAACACGCCAAGTACGTGGGGCTTGATATTGTGGGGTCAGCCTACGTTGCCGTTAATGGATCCACTGCAATGGGCTCAATTAGTGTGGCCGATGATCAAAAGATTCCAGGACTGCGGCAACTCGCAACGACGATCCAGCGAACAGGGGCCAAAGCTATTCTACAGTTAGTGCATGCTGGACGAATGACTAATCCGGTCATAACTCAAGGCACCGCCGTTGTTGCGCCCAGCACTATCCAAGCCACACATGGGGCCGGTGGGCTTCCTGAAACGCTCACTGCTCAAGCGATTGACACCATTGTGGATCAATTTGGCGCAGCAACGCAACGGGCGATCTTGGCCGGATTTGATGGTGTTGAGTTGCATGGGGCTAATGGATTTCTGCTACAACAGTTTTTATCGCCCTTATCCAACCGGCGAACGGATGCGTTTGGTGGTACTCTAGAAAACCGGTTGCGAGTGCCTTTGATGGTGGTTAAACGCGTTTTACAGGTGGCTAAGCAAGCATCGCAGCCCTTTGTCGTGGGCTACCGTTTCTCACCGGAAGAGGTGGAATCTGGGGGGCTCAGTTTAGTGGACAGTCTGGTATTAACCCATCTATTGAGTCACTTACCACTGAGCTATTTAAGTCTGTCGTTGCGGCGTTACAATCAGCAACCAGTTACGATTAAGTCAACGAAAACGGTGGTTGATCTCATTGCGGCTGAAACAACGTTACCATTAATGGTGGCCGGCCATATTCGGACGGCTTCAGACGTCCAAACAGTTGCGGCGGTAGCAAGATTAGTCGCGATTGGGCGACCATTAATGGTTGATCCACACTGGCCACTCTTCTTTCGGCAGCCCGAACGGTTGAAGACTACGCGCGAAGTTACGGCGGCTGAGGTGGGGATCACCCAGCAATTGTTTCACTACCTTTGACGGAAGGAGGAACCCACGTGCCTAGAAAAGTTTTACAATTAGATGGTGGTTTTAATTTTCGGGACTTAGGTGGGTATCCAAGTGCCCAGCAGACAACGGTAAAATGGCATCGCTTAATGCGGGCAGCTCACTTGGCAAACTTAACGGCCGCTGATTGCCAGCAACTGGAAGATCTTGGTTTTAAGCTAGTGGTTGATTTACGATCGACCGCCGAGGCCCAACAATTTCCCGACCAATTGGGACCCCAAATGCGACGAATCCATCTGCCTGTATTTGATAATGATGAGACGGAGAGTGCTGCTTCAACGGCGCAAATTCAGCGCTTATTTGCGCGTGATCCGTTGGGGGGGTATCATCGCATGTTGCGCGTCTATCGTCGCTTAGTGACGTCACCACAAGCCCAGCAGGCCTATCACGAGCTATTTGCCTTGTTACTGGCGACTCAGGGAAAGACGGGGGTTATCTTTCATTGTTCGGCAGGCAAAGATCGTACCGGGATGGCAGCGATGCTAATTCTACGAGCACTGGGTGTGCCACCGCAACGAGTTATGGCTGATTATTTATTGACAAATTCAGCGTCAACGGCGCATATCGCCCAACGAGTTGCGGCGGTAGCACCGGGTCCACGACAACAGAATTTTCAGCAATCGGTTCGTGATTTGGCGAGTGTCCAACTGGATTATTACCAGCAAGCTATGGGCTTAATCGATTATGAATACGGCGGTATGACCGCCTATTTACGTGATACGCTTAAGTTAACTGCGACAGATGAACAAAAATTACGGCACTGGTACTTAGCTTAAATGAAAAAGAAGCGACACATTGTCATGATTGACTGTGTGTCGCTTCTTTTTCGATAGACCGAAACGATATTCCTTATAAATGGTTTAAGCAGGATCGATATTTATCAATTTGCAACTTGATGTTCAAACCCAACACCTTAACGGGCAGAACCGGTTACGTTTAAAATGAGAGACGTTAAGACTGTCGTCGTTGTTCGGTTAATTGTTCTTGCGCCACGTGTAAGACAATCTGTTGTCGGTTAGGGGATAACTGTTTGTATAAATCCTCAATGCCAGGCTGTTTTTCAAACAGATGATCATCAAATCGGGGATCAATCGCGGACTTGGGCATGTTCAAGGCGTCGGCTAGGCGTTGGACGTTTCCCGGGCTTGGTGTTGAACGTTGCGCAAAATACCCCGAAATGGTGGAGGTTGGAATTCCTGATTTGGCCCCTAACTCAGCTTGTGTCATGCCCCAACTTGCGGACTTTAAATTCTGAGCGATGATGCGGCGGATATGTTTTTCAAATGCTGATAATTCATGGCGGGGCACAATGGTTCACTCCTTTTTATTGAAATAGTGTAAAAGCTCAATATCGTCATTATAACGAATCACAGTCAGACAAGCAAATTAGATGTACAGTAAATCATTGACAAAACGAATAAACTCGTTTATGATATAAAAGTGTTTGTAAGGAGGCGTTTGTGATGGATAAGGTGCAAATTACACTGGAGGCCGCACGCCATAATGCGGGCTACTCACAGAAACAGGCTGCTGCACATCTGGGAATCCACTACCAGACGCTGGCTGCTTGGGAGCGAGACAGTTCGAATGTGGGCATTAAAACCATCGAGCGACTATCGCAGCTTTATCAAATCCCGAAAGATTACCTTTTTTTTGGTAATAAAAACGAATTTATTCGTTCTTTGCGGCAACAGGCTAATTGATTAGTGGCAACGATTTACCGCAAGAAAGCGGCGGGACTTCGGTAAACTACGGAAGATATGGGGATCGACTCATATCTTTTTTTGTGAATAAAATAAAAATTAGCGGGTTAATCATTGGTGATAGACATTAAGCTGATATTGAACTAACCTATTATTGACGGGAAAAGAATGAATAGTTTTAGGGAAAGATGACCGGGGACTTACGGATATTTGCTTGTGAAAAAACAATCAGTTGAACAAAAATTCATAATAACGCTTTACATTTGTGCGAAGATTCGGTATGCTGATGTTGATAAATGAAAGGGGTTTCATATTATGACATTAACCACAGAACAATTAGCGAAGTACATTGATCACACTAATTTAAAGGCAGATGCAACTGAAGCAGATATCAAGCAAACTTGTGACGAAGCTAAGAAATTTAATACGGCTTCGGTCTGCGTAAACTCCTATTGGATTCCGTTTGTTACTGAGCAATTAAAGGGAACTGACGTTAACCCAATCGCTGTCGTTGGTTTTCCACTAGGGGCCATGGCAACGGAAAGTGAAATCTTTGAAGCCACGACAGCCATCGATCAAGGGGCCGAAGAAATCGATATGGTCTTGAACGTAGGTGAATTAAAAGGCGGTAATGATGAGAAGGTCTTGGCAGACATTCAAGGTCTAGCTGATGCAGTCCACGCTAAGGGTAAAATTCTAAAAGTTATCTTGGAAAATGCGTTGTTAACGAAGGATGAAATTGTCCGGGCTTGTCAGTTGAGTGAAAAAGCAGGTGCTGACTTTGTTAAGACGTCCACTGGGTTCTCAACATCAGGTGCTAAGGTTGAAGACGTTAAGTTGATGCGTGAAACAGTTGGCGATCGCTTAGGCGTCAAGGCTTCCGGTGGTATCCACAGTCGTGAAGAAGCCTTAGCTATGATCGATGCTGGTGCCAGTCGGATGGGTGTCAGTGCAACCGTAGCCATCTTAACGGGTGACGACAGTCATGCTAAAGCTGGTTACTAGAATCTAATTTGTGAAAGCGGGGAATACGGATATGAAGTTCAAGCGTGTTTTTGGTTTAGTTATGGATTCAGTTGGTGCAGGAGCAGCACCGGATGCAGATAAGTTTGGCGATGAGGGTGCTGATACTTTAGGGCACGTTGGTCACCATTTTGCTGGAAAACTGGCATTACCTAATCTAGCCAAAATCGGTTTATCTAACTTGCGGGAAACACCAATCGAGGGTGTACCGGTGGCTGATGATCCTCATGCCTATTATGGCAAGATGCGGGAGATTTCGGCTGGTAAGGATTCAATGGATGGTCACTGGGAAATGATGGGGTTACCTGTTCGTAAGGCATTGAGTACATTCCCTAACGGCTTCCCCGCTGACATCATCACAAAATTGGAAACGTTTTCTGGACGTAAAGTGATCGGTAACCGACCAGAATCAGGGACCAAAATCATTGCTGAGCTAGGCGAACAACAGATGAAGACCGGCGACTTGATTGTCTACACGTCCGGAGATTCTGTGTTACAGATTGCGGCACACGAAGACGTGATTCCATTGGCGGAACTCTATAAGATCTGTGAATATGCGCGTTCATTAGTCAATGGACCGGAATACTTGGTTGGCCGGATCATTGCTCGGCCATACGTTGGGCCAGATGCAGACCACTTTACGCGAACAGCAAACCGGCGTGATTTCACGTTGGAACCAACTGGTGAGACTGATTTGGATCGGTTACAAGCAGCCGGTGTTCGGGTAGTTGCTGTTGGTAAGACCAACGACATCTTCTCTGGTCATGGGATTGATGAAGCTTACCACAATGAAAGTAACATGGATGGTATGGATCACGTTGATCACGTCATGACTGAAGACTTTACCGGTTTTTGTTTCATTAACTTAGTTGACTTTGATGCGATGTATGGTCATCGGCGGAATCCCGATGGGTTTGGTCAAGCATTGATGGACTTTGACCAACGCTTGGGAACGGTATTGGCGAACATGCATGATGATGACTTGTTAATGATTACTGCCGATCACGGGAACGATCCAACTTATACGGGGACGGATCACACCAGAGAACAAGTGCCATTATTAGTGTACTCACCAAGCTTCAAGCAAGGTGGTAGCTTAGGTGTTCGTTCACCATTTGCTGACTTTGGTGCGACCGTTTTGGATAATTTCGGTGTTGCCGGTAACCATGAAGGACACAGTTTCTTAGCAGAATTGAAGTAGTCGAGACAACCACTTTAGGAGGAACAAATTATGAGTAATCATTTGGAAGCCAAAATGGGCGATATTGCAGACACGGTCTTATTGCCAGGTGATCCACTGCGGGCTAAGTATATTGCAGAAACCTTCTTAGAAAATCCAGTTTGCTACAACACGGTTCGAAATGCCTTTGGGTATACCGGAACGTACAAGGGCAAACGAATCTCGGTTCAAGGAACCGGGATGGGGATTCCATCGATTTCAATTTATACCAATGAGTTGATTAGTGAATATGGTGTTAAGACCTTATTCCGGGTGGGAACCTCCGGTGGGATGAGTCCCGATGTTCATGTTCGTGACGTTGTCCTAGCGCAAGCAGCCTCAACCGACTCCTCAATTATTCATAACACGTTCGGTGGTGGTATCTACTACGCAGCTATTAGTGATTTTGGTTTGTTAGATACAGCCTATCATGTTGCACAGGATCTGAAGATTCCAGTTCGAGTTGGGAATGTGCTGGCCGAAGACCGGTTCTATAACGATGAAATGGATCGTCAAAAGCTGGTCGATTACGGGGTTATTGCGACAGAAATGGAATCAACAGCCCTCTTTATGTTAGCAGCGAAGTACCATGTTCGGGCATTATCGGTGTTGACGATTAGTAACCACCTGATGACAGGCGAATCAACAACGCCAGAAGAACGGGAAAAGTCATTTAACGATATGATTAAGGTTGCCTTAGATACGGCTGCTAAAGCGTAATGAAAACGCGGGAACGGGGACCCCGCGACCGCGTTTTTTAATGAGATGTTTAAGGAGAGATGATAATGGCGGAGACCACGGCTGAACGGTTGGGACAAGCCCTGACCGTGGCAAAGATGTACTATCAGGCTGACCAAAGTCAAAGCCAGATTGCTCAACGAATGGGAATTTCACGGCCAACGGTATCTCGGTTGCTACAGTTTGCCCGAGAACAAGGGTTGGTTCGTATCCAAATTGTTGATCCCGTACAAGACGTTCAAACCTTGGAGCGGGCATTGACGCGGGCCTATGATGTTGAGGTTCATGTTGTGGCGACGCAATTGACGCCCGTCAATGATGTACTAACGATGGTGGGTGAATACGCCGCACACTACTTGGAACAGATTGTTCATGAGCATGATGTGATTGGTATCGGTTGGGGGAAAACAATCTATGCGATTGGTTCGAGCCTACAACCAGATACGTTAACCGGGGTAGAAGTCATCCAACTGAAGGGGAGTGTGAGCTACTCGACGGAACAGACCTATGCGTATGAAAGCATTGACGCCTTTGCCAATGCCTTTCATGCGGTGCCACAGTATTTGCCGTTACCCGTGATCTTTGACCACCAACAAACTAAGGAATTGGTGGAAGCGGAACGACATATTCAGTATTTGCTAGCACTTGGCGAGAAAGCCAACATTGCGATTTACTCTGTGGGAACGGTCCGCAGTAATGCACTGGTTTTTCAGTTGGGGTATTTACAGGAAGCAGAAAAAGAAGCGTTGCAACAGCAGGCTGTCGGAGATATCTTTTCTCGCTATATTGACGAGCAGGGCCAAATTGTTAATCCAGAATTGAACGAACGGACGATTGGCATTGACCTGGATAGTCTAAAGCAAAAAGAGCATTCGATTTTAGTGGCGGCTGGTGATGCCAAGGTGCCGGCTGTTAGAGCAGCGTTGCTTGGCGGTTACCCTAATTGTCTCATTATCGATCAACATGCAGCGGCACAACTACTAAAGCTCACAACGCCAGACCAATAGGCAATAGAGCGGTTTAAGAAATGGAGCGATCTAACGATGAGAATGGTTGATATTATTGATAAGAAACGTAATGGTGGCGAGCTAACCCAAGAAGAAATTCAGACGTTTGTGGATGGCGTCGTTTCAGGAGAAATTCCAGATTACCAAACGAGTGCGTTCTTAATGGCCACCTATTTTAAAGACATGACGGATGCTGAACGCTCCGAGTTGACCATGGCAATGATGAAGTCGGGCGATCATTTAGATTTATCGAGCATTCCCGGATTGAAAGTTGATAAGCATTCAACCGGTGGTGTTGGAGACAAAACCAGTATTCCATTAGCACCAATCGTTGCGGCCTTAGGAATTCCAGTGCCGATGATCTCTGGTCGGGGATTGGGGCATACTGGTGGAACGTTGGACAAATTGGAAGCGATTCCAGGCTATCAAGTTGAAATCAGTGAGAGTGACTTCTTAAAACAAGTTCGCGATCAAGGTTTGGCAATCGTTGGGGCAACCGGAAATATTGCCCCCGCTGATAAGAAGATTTATGCCTTACGGGATGTGACGGACACCGTTGATTCAATTCCATTGATTGCCAGCTCAATTATGAGTAAGAAGATTGCCTCAGGCACCGATGCGTTAGTGATTGATGTGAAGACTGGTGCCGGTGCGTTCATGAAGACACTGGACGATTCACGGAAGTTAGCTAAAGCGTTAGTGGGGATTGGTAAGGGCGTTGGAATGGATTGCATGGCCATCATCTCCGATATGAACCAACCACTAGGTAACGCGATTGGCAATGCTCTGGAAATTAAAGAATCCATTGACTTACTAAAGGGCCAAGCCCCTGCTGATATCACTGAATTAGTGATGACCTTAGGTGCCCACATGGTTGTCATGTCCGGCAAGGCTGATGACTTGGAGACGGCCCGTGCGATGTGTGAAAAGACCATCACTGACGGTTCTGCCTTACAGAAGTTTGGTGATATGGTCGCAGCACAGGGCGGTGACCGGAACGTGATCGATCATCCTGAAATCATGCCACAAGCGAAATTCAAGATTGAACTGCCAGCGAAGACGAGTGGTGTCGTTAGCAAGGTTGAAGCTGATGAAATGGGAATTGCTAGCATGTTGCTCGGTGGTGGTCGGCAAAAAGCTGATGACCAATTGGATTACGCAGTTGGTATCATGATGAACAAGAAGGTTGGCGACCCGGTTAAGGCGGGCGAATCTCTGTTGACCATCTACAGTAATCGTGAGGATGTTGCTGATATTAAACAACGACTCTATGACAATATTGAAGTGCGTGACACGGCGGAACCATTTACGTTAATTCACGAAACGATTCGGTAATGTTTCAATAAGGGCATGCCCAGACTGTAAAAGTCCGGCATGCCTTTTGGTATTTCCCCATCGTAAAAAAAGGCGGACAATATCAGTGACAATTCTAGTAATCTTGTTTACACTTTAAAGTAAACTTAGTTTGATTGAGACTCAGGGGGAGGTTACCGCCATGTTAGATCACTTATTAACGGTTATTCGCGAAGAACATTTAGCGGAACAACTGTATCACAGTCTTGTTGGCTTAGAAATTGAGGAGCACCGAATTGATCAGCATGGGCGATTGAGCCGACGCCCGCACCCGCGCCAATTGGGATCACGGACGATTCATCCGTACTTACAAACGGACTTTACAGAAAGCCAGTTAGAGGTGATTACTGATCCCAACCCCAATATCGGGGGGACATTAGATCAATTAGACACATTACAAACAGTGGCTTATCGCTCGTTGGCTGGGGATGATCGAATCTGGCCACTGAGCATGCCGCCTAAATTAGATGAGACAGATTTGCAATTTGTTCGGAATCATTTTGAACGACCGGCAATCAAGCCCTATCGGGAACATTTGATTCATAAATATGGACTCAAGCATGGGTGTATGACTGGCGTTCACGTAAATTATAGTTTACCAGATCCCGTGATTCATCGGCTTTACAGCCATTACACACAAGAATTTCCAACATTAGTCGCATTTAAGAATGCTTTATATTTTCGACTGGCCCAAAACTTTGTGCGTTATCAGTGGTTATTGACCTATTTGTTTGGCGCAAGTCCTATTGCTGAGGCGGGGTTCTTCGATCCGGTACCAGCGGAGTTACAACATCCCGTCCGTAGTATTCGAAATAGTCGATTTGGCTTCGTTAATTTGCCACAAGAACAGGTGGGGTATGAGTCACTGCCGGGACATTTGGCACAACTCCAAGCGATGATTGATGCGGGAACGTACTTTTCCGCCCACGAATTTTATGGTCCAGTTCGACTAAAGGGCCAGACCTCGGCGCAGAATTTTCTAACGGGGGGTATTCGTTATTTGGAACTGCGTGATTTTGATAACACGCCGTTTACCCCGAATGGTGTGAGTCGTCATGCATTGTATTTCTTGAAATTCTTCATGATCTACCTGTTAACACAGTCTTTGCCAGAGAATATCGCATCGGCGTTGGCAACGGCCCGGCTTAAAAACCAAACGGTCGCGTTAGAAGGTCCGTTGCAGGCCACACAGTATCAGGCAGAGGGTGAGCAAATCTTTGCAGCGATGCGTGAGATGGCAAAGCAACTCAATGCTCATACGGAACAGTGGGAAAATATTGATGACTTAGAGGAAGTTTTGATGCATCCGGAATTAACGCCAGCAGCCAAGCTAGTGGCCAAGATGCATGAGGGGAGTCTTATGAAGTTCGGTCAGGCGGTAGCACGCCAATGGTATCATGAGCGGATTAGTGCGCCAACCTTACTGCCCCGGTTAACTCAAGTTACCGCGGCGACTCAGCGGTTTGTCATGGCAGCATTACAAGCCGGTGTACGATTTTACCAGGTTAGGGATGAAGATGGCGCCGACCTGCTGATGTTTACGTTTGCTGGGGTAACCCAAGTGTTGCAAGAGCGGGATATGCAAGTTGGTGATCCCAATCAACGTCTTCATGAGTTATTTCCTGATTTACCAAGTGGTGACCAGGGGGCTATCGTGTGACCGTGTTAGAGATGAAAGGTGAACCTTAACGGGTTCACTTTTTTTGGCTTAAATTGAAAAATAAGATGAAAACAAGTCGTGTCAGTCATTCAGAGGGGCATTTAAATGATCATTTTCACAAATCTCAAAAAAATATTGTAAGCCCTTTAATTTTGTGATAAAGTAATTTCTGTTGTTGAAATGATCCTGATTTAAGGGTTGTATTACAGTAAGTAAATCGATTTACGCATTTTCGAGTGACGCTTAAGATAAAGTATCTACTTGTTTAGTGGTGTTTATTGAAAGGGATTACACGCTCGTTAGTGATCAAAGAAAGATAAAGGAGAAGATTGAGATGAAAAAAACGACGGTTATCAATTCAGAATTATCCACGGTTATCGCTGGTATGGGACACATGGATTGGTTAAGTATTGGTGATGCTGGTATGCCAGTCCCAATGGGTACCCAAAAGATTGATTTGGCTCTAACTAAGCAATTGCCTAGTTTTCAGGATGTTTTGAAGAATGTTTTAAGTGAATTGGCGGTTCAAAAGATTTATTTAGCCGAAGAAATTAAGACTCAGAACCCAGAACAATTGGCGGCCATTCAGGCTTTACTTCCAGATGTCGAAGTTGCTTTTGTCCCACATAGCCAATTGAAGCAGGATTTGGCAAAAACGCATGCCTTTGTCCGGACTGGCGAAATGACCCCATTTTCGAATATTATCCTAGAATCTGGCGTGACTTTTTAGGCGATGTAAAACGTTTTACGCTTTGAATTAGACAATAAAGGAGAGTTTGATATGCAAGCAACTGAAACCAAGCACGGCTGGACCCAATTAGCGGACGGCTACCTCAGCAAAACGCCATTATTTCAATTTATTTTAGTTTCATTGATTTTTCCACTGTGGGGAACTGCGGCAAGTTTAAATGATATTTTGATTACGCAGTTCAAGACAGTCTTTCAACTTAACGATGCCGCGACGGCCTTTGTTCAAAGTGCCTTCTATGGTGGGTATTTCTTAATTGCCATTCCGGCATCCTTGATTATTAAGAAGAACAGTTATAAATTTGCCATCATGACCGGGTTGATCTTTTATATCATCGGGTGTGGGCTGTTTTTCCCGGCCTCACATCTCGCAACTTACAGTATGTTCCTGGTGGCCATCTTTGCCATTGCCATTGGTCTGAGCTTCTTGGAAACATCATGTGATACGTATAGTTCAATGCTGGGACCGAAGCAACACGCCACGATGCGCTTGAACTTTTCCCAGACATTAATTCCGTTAGGCGACATCATGGGAATTGTTTTAGGGAAGTACTTAATTTTTGGTTCTGTAGGTAATTTATCTGAAAAGATGAGCCATATGCACGGCGCAGCACGCATTGCTTACGGCGAACAGATGTTACAATTGACGTTACGGCCTTACAAATATATCTTAATCGTGTTACTCGTGATGCTGATTATCTTTGCCGTAACGCCTATGCCACGGGCTAAGGCGACGAAGGAAATTGGTGGGGAACAACAAGAAGAACGTCCTAGTCTTGGGGAAACTCTGAAGTATCTATCACACAACAAGCACTATATTAAAGGGGTAGTAACCCAGTTCTTTTATGCGGGTCTGCAAACAACCGTCTGGTCCTTTACGATTCGTTTGGTATTAAACTTGAACCATCAAATTACCGACAGCGGTGCATCAACCTTTATGATTTATAGTTATGTGGCGTGGTTCGTTGGTAAGCTGGTTGCCAATACCTTTATGAGTCGCTTCTCAATTACGAAGGTGCTGACGTGGTACTCCTTATTGGGGACATTAGCATTAGTTGTGACCTTTACGGTTCCGAATATGATTGCGGTCTACGCAGCCATCTTAACGAGTTTCTTCTTTGGTCCAGAATGGCCAACAATTTATGCGCACACGTTGGATGCCGTTACGGAGAAGAAATACACTGAAACGGCTGGGGCAATTATCGTGATGGCCCTGATCGGTGGTGCAGTCATTCCAGCCATTCAAGGCCTGGTTTCTGATGCGACCGGTTCAATGCAGTTCTCATTCGTTGTACCAATGCTCTGCTACGCTTTAATTACAGGGTACTTCTTCTTCGAACATCGTTTTGAGAAGGCTCACCCTAACGAAGTTCAAGAACATTAATAAAAAGGCTCAAACCATTTATTTATGGTCTGAGCCTTTTTTAGGTAGTTAAGCCTGACGATGTCGTTGGTGCCAGAAGTAAATCGGTAACCCGATTAGTGTGAGACCCAATCCGGTAATCGCCAAACCAGTTTCAGTTAGTAGTGTCGTCACAATAATGAAGAGACCACCAACTAAGGCAATCAGGGGAATGATGGGGTAGCCAGGCACACGATAAGGCCGTGCTAGCTTTGGTTCAGTTTTACGCAGACGAAAGACTGCCAAGAAGATGAGACAGTTGAAGACCCACATAACGAAGACCAGCATGTCGGTTAAGAGATCGAAACTACCCATTAACATCATAATAAAGGCAATCACGAACTGCACGCTCCCAGCAAAGTACGGGACAAAGGTGTGCGGGGACAACCGGCGGAAATGGTGTGAAAAGGGGAGACTGTCTTCCTCGGCCATGGCAAAGGGGACGCGCATTCCCGTTAAGGTATACCCATTGATCGCACCGTAAACGGAAATAAGAATCCCAATAGTGACCAATTTGCCACCGAACTGTCCAAAAAGCTTCATTGAAGCATCCGCTGCAGCATTTTGATTACCCGCGATTAGATCAATTGGCAATGTTTTTAGAAAAACGAGATTAATTAAGGTATAGACAACGGTGATGAGTGCTAAACCAATGATGATTGCGCGTGGCAGGTCTCGTTCAGGATGCTTCATTTCCCCGGCAATATTCCCAATGCTAATCCAGCCGTCATAAGCAAACATAGTTGCCAGTAAACTGGAGCTAAAGGCGCTCCCCCAGTTTAGATGGTTCCCAGTGGTGATCGGCCACAGATGAATGACCGTATGAGTTGGCGCTAGGAGACCAAAAATAACGATTACAGCGATTGGGATTAGCTTAAAAATTAAGGCAATCGACTGAACTGATCCACCGACCTTAGCGCCGAGAAAATTCAATCCGGTAATGCTCAAACCGCACATAATGGCGATTGGCAATTGCCACGCGGCACTTAAATGAAAGAGGGCCACCCATTGTGTCCCAAAGATAATAGATAATGCCGCGATGTTAGCGGGGTAGTAGACCAAAATTTGGGCCCAGCCCATTAAAAAACCCACCGGCTTGCCATAAGCGTATTCTAAGTAACGCATGGCGCCACCGGTGCGGGGGATTGCTGCTGCCAACTCGGCACTGGTCAGTCCAGCGCAGATGGTTAAAATCCCCCCTAAGATCCAAGCCGCTAATGTCATGTTTGCGGAGTGATTAGCGGCGACCACGCTTGCCGTTTTGAAGAAGACCCCACCACCGATAACCGTTCCCATAACGGTAGCCAGGGCCGTAAACGTGCCGATTTCGCGGCGTAATTCTTTTGCCAAAAGCTTGGCTCCTCTCTACATGTAAAGACTAATTTAATTATTATAGCACGGAAAATTACGAATGAACGGTGACGTAGAGAGTTTTTTCCAAGAAAAAAGGTTGTCCGCGTTATGGCGAACAACCTGATCTTTGTAGCTTAGTGGAAAGCAACATTTAATAATAAGACGATCAACAGACCGACTACCGAAATAATGGTTTCCAAGACGGTCCAAATACTTAGAGTTTGTTTAACCGTTAAATCGAAGTATTCGCGGAACATCCAGAATCCAGCATCGTTGACGTGAGAGGCTGCTAGGGAACCAGCACCGATAGCCAGAACCATTAACGCTGGATCAACACCGGATTGAGCCATCAATGGTGCGACAATCCCGGCAGCGGTTAATGCAGATACCGTGGCAGAACCCAAGGCAACCCGTAGAACAACAGCAACTAACCAACCCAAGATGAGGGGGGACATGTTGGAGTTGATAAAGAGCTTAGCAACTTCTTTACCAACACCACCGTCAATTAAGACTTGCTTGAAGGCACCTCCACCACCAATAACTAAGAGAAGCATGGCAATGGATTTGACGGCATTTTCCAGCGTTTCCATGATAGCAGAGGTTTTACGTTTCCGGCCCCAACCCATCGTGAACATGGCAACTAACAGGGAAATTAACATAGCAATGGCCGGGTCACCGATCAAGGCTACGATTTGATCTAACATCGTGGCATTCTTAGTTGGTGTGGCGCCACCATCGACCGTCATTTTGTAAATGGTCGTAATGGCCATTAAGATAACGGGGAAGAGTGACGTTAAAACGGAAAGGCCAAAGCTAGGGGCCTCAGAAGGCTTAAACGTCTTAATTGTTCCTAGAGAAGATAAGTTACCTTTTTGTTGAAAGGCGCTGGGCGCAAACTTCTGGGCCATCTTGGTAAAAAGCGGTCCAGCCACAATAGCTGATGGAATTGCAACCACTAACCCGAACAGTAAAACTTTACCGTCATTGGCGCCCAGAACTTGGGCGATGGCAACAGGTGCCGGGTGAGGGGGTAAGAACCCATGAGTAACGGACAATGCTGCTGCCATAGAGATTCCAAGGTACAGAATTGGGACTTCAGCTTCAACTGCAATGGCGAAGACGATGGGGATTAACAGAACCATCCCAACTTCGAAGAATAGCGCGATCCCCAGAATAAAGGAAGCAAGCATAATAGCTAATTGGAGCCGCTTTTTCCCGAACTTGTCAATTAACGTTGTGGCAATGACATAGGCCCCGCCGGCGTCGGCGACTAACCGACCTAACATAGCCCCGAAACCAAAGACTAGGGACAGCTCGCCAAGTTGACTCCCAATTCCGGCTTCGATCGTAGCCGCAATCTTAGTGAGGTTCATCCCCAATAGCATCGCCGTTAAGACAGATGTTAAAATCAGGGAGACAAAGGTATTGATTTTGAATCGAATAATGAGGACCAAGAGGAAGATGACCCCAATTAATAAAGCAATAAGTTCCATAAGAAGTAAGCCCTTTCATATGATGAATTTTGAAAAGCCAACGTGAGAACGTTGGCTCTCCAATAAGAAGTACACATATTGTACTTGAAAGTTTTTGGTTTGTACACAATTTGTTTCAAAAAAGTTTAATTTATTCGTTTAGTTTTCTGAAACAACCAAACGAAGTCGTTTTACTTGTTAATATGGTGAACGTGCGTCCGTTGGTATTCGGCGATGTTCTTATATTCTGATTGTAATTGACGACTTAGACGAATATAAATTGGGACAAGTGCCCGGTAAGCGTCATAAGTTTCTGGATTTGGATGGTGCACGTTAGCAACCCCGATAAAGTTCTTGACGGCAGACAAGTCATCAATCATCCCTAAAGCGTACATCCCTAAAGTAGCGGCACCCAAGGCAGTTCCTTCAGGACTTTCTGGAATGGTGACATCTTGTTCGAAAATATCAGCGAGCATTTGACGCCAAAGTTCTGAACGCGCAAAGCCACCAGTTGCTTGAATACTGGAAGGTTTGCCAACAACTTCTTCCAACGCCAACATAACGGTGTAGAGGTTGTAGACGATACCTTCTAGAGCTGCGCGGACCATGTGAGCTCGTGAATGGGTCCGCGTTAAGCCGAAGAAAGACCCCCGAGCGTTAGCATCCCAGATAGGGGCCCGTTCACCACCTAAGAATGGGTGGAAGATTAAACCATCGGAACCGGCTGGAACCTTAGCAGCGATTTCAGTCAAGAGGTCGTAAGAATCCACTTGCATCTGTTCAGCGGTGATCTTTTCTGGGGCAAAGAGTTGGTCACGAACCCAACGGAAGACGATCCCCCCGTTGTTAACGGGACCGCCGACAACCCAATGATCTTTGGACAGGTAGTAACAGAAGACCCGACCCTTAGGATCAATCTTAGGCTTATCGGTGACAACCCGAACGGCACCAGATGTTCCAATGGTAACCGCAACCACACCTGGCTTGATCGCGTTGACGCCCAGGTTAGCCAATGGACCATCAGATGCGCCCATGATAAATGGTGTTTGTGGGTCCATGCCAATCACGCCAGCGTAATCAGCCTTCATACCGGTAATTTGATCAGTCGTGTCAACCAGCTTAGGCAGTTGGTCACGGGTAATTCCGGCAACTTCAAGGGCTTGGTCGTCCCAATCCATGTTGAAGATGTTAAATAAACCGGTGGCGTTAGCAATGGAATAATCTTCCTGTAAAACGCCGAATAATTTATAAATAACGTATTCTTTGATGCCGACGAACCAACGAGCTTGTTTGAACAGGTCGGGTTGGTCATTGCGCAACCAAATTAGCTTGCTGAGTGGTGTCATTGGGTGAATTGGCGTTCCCGTCTTTTCGTAAAGTTGCTTACCCACACCATTTTCCCGGAGTTCATCGGCATACTTAACGGCACGATTATCGGCCCAAGTAATTGCTCGCGTTAGGGGTTGGTGATCTTCGTCTAACAAGATTAAGCTGTGCATGGCTGCGGAGAATGAAACACCGTGAAGGGTGCCATTCTTCAAGTCTGCCTTGCGTAAAACAGTGGTTAATCCATCAATGATCGCGGAGAAAATTTCTTCTGGATCTTCTTCGGCCATATCTGGTTCATCTTGGTAGAGGGGGTATAGGTTATTTGAATACCCCTGCATCTTGCCATCGGTGTCATATAAGACAGTCTTGACACTGGTGGTTCCAATATCGACCCCAATCATGTAGTCCATAGTGCTCTTCCTTTCGTGTCGCTAGAGTTTGTAAACCCGCTCGATCGTTGGTGATCGAACGGGTGAATTCAACATAATGAATGAAGCGCTTTAAAAACGCGCGATTTTGACAACATCGCTATTATATGTAAAAAAGTTTCACTTTTCAAGGCTTTTGTTGTAAAATGTTTACAAAAATGTGTTTGTACGCTTCATTTATTGGAAAGAGAGGTGGGGCATGTGACCCGCTCAACAATTGGAAAGATTCGGGGAACATATGACCAACTGTCACGAACGGAAAAAAAGGTTGCCCAGATGGCCTTAAACACGCCCGCAGTCGTCAGCGAGATGACAATTAAGGAACTAGCTAGTGCAACCGGGGTATCAACGGCGACCATTTCACGCTTTGTGAAACGAATGGATTATGCCAATTATCGGGAATTCACTATGGCGTTGGCGCACTTAGCAATTGAAGATGGTGGCGAGCACCAAAGTTCTTTCCCAGAGCTAGCTGAGGGTGATTCATTGGCAACCATTGCCAATAAAACTTTCCATTACACCATTAGCTCGTTAGAGGCAACAAATGAGGCATTGAGCGAGAAGGACTTAGCTCGTGCAGTTTTGAAGCTCATTAATGCGGAGAAGGTGACCTTCTTCGGGCTGGGGGGCTCTTCAATTGCAGCCCTTGATGGCTATCATAAGTTTTTACGCACTGCTTTATCGGTGACTTACTATCCCGATTTTGATATTCAATTAATGCAGGCAGCGCGGTTAAGCGATCAGGACTGTGCGGTGGTGATTTCCCATTCGGGACGTAACTCGGAGACCCTACAAGTGGTGGAGGAACTGCAACGCAACGACGTTTCAATTATTGCAATAACGAGCTACAGTGGTTCACCGTTGGCACAGGCTGCCGATGTAACCTTTTTATCGTTGACGGACGAAGTTAATTATCGTTCAGAGGGGATGTATTCCCTGATTTCACAATTGGCGATCTTGGACACGCTTTTTATGATGACTGTTTTGCGCGTTTCTTCACGAACCGGGAACGTGATGACTAAGGTCCACGATGTGATTGAACAGACCCGTCATGATTCTTAAAGCCATGGTATAATAAGTAACAACTTTATTGGGCTAAAAGGAGAACTGGGGCGGAATGGCGAAACGACGGGATTATCAACCAATCTATGACAATACCTATCAGCGACAACGACGTCACTTTTGGTGGGTCGTGGGTCTATTTCTGATCTGTGTAATTGTCGGTGGCCTAGGCTGGTGGCAGTGGCAAGCTTATCAACGGCGGCAGCTCTCGAATTATCCTATTCAGGGTGTGATGATTAACCAAGACAGTGGGTACTTGGACTTTCAGCAGTTAGCCAATCGTGAAAAGTTTGTTTACTTGCAGGCTACGTCAGGTGCCACTTACACGGATGATGCCTATGGCGATAACTTTTCGCGGTCTCAAGGAGCAGACATTGCCGTGGGGGTCGTGCACACCTTTAGTTTTACCAGTTCGGCTGAACAACAGTATCGCCATTTTCGAGCGACTGTGAAGGAAGACTCAGGAACTCTGCCCATTATGGTCGCCGTTGCTTATTACGGCAAATACAATAACGATAATCACCAGATGGCCACGCAAGGGCAGAAGCTTAAAATGCTCGTCCAAAAATTAACTCAGCACTATTCGCAAGGGGTCATCATCTTGGCGACGCATCAGGTGCTGGATCAGTTTGTCCATCCCGTTTTACCAGCATTGCACTACTGGGTGGCTGACGGCCGGTTAACGGGCCAAGGGGCACAAGTGAAGTTTATCGAGTATGATGCGAATGGAACAATGACACAAAACGCGCAAAGTCATGTCGTTGAACGGGCGGTCTTTAATGGTGATCGACGCACTTGGCAAAATTTTATTCACTAAAAGAGAGCTGACCAACGATTAGATCATCGGTCAGCTCTTTTAATTAGGTTCCCTTTAGTTGACCGTGATGATTCAATCATTAAGGGGCTTGATTTGATAAGTACAGTCATCGGCTTCATCAAAAAACGAAATTGGTTGCTGTTCATTGGCGTGAACCGTTAGATGATAGCCAAATTTATCCTGAAAAGTCAGGTGCTGTTCGTTGAGATCTTGTACACGGACTTGCAACTGGTGGTCATCGATTTGCACGTCAAGATTAGGACTAATTTCTAACCGGTGTCGTCGTTGGTTGTGGGGGTCAACAAATTGCCATGATCCCACGTAAAACAATGGCGATTCGCTAGGCTGCTCTTGTTTCTTTTTACGTAATGAGAAGCCACCTGTTAGTCCGGCCACCAGTGAAACACCAAATAATGCGATTTCGCGCCCTTTCACCGGTAATCCCTCCCTTGCATTTAAGTACTCCTTAAATATAACATTTTTGGGGGAGAATGCTCCAACAATTCCCCTTGATTTTGGGAAATTTAATTCTAATGCTATCGCCTAGCCGCGGTGACTGTTAAAATAGGAATAGTCATAAATACTGGAGGGATTTGTATGATTCGCATCGGAACAGTTGGGACGAATTGGATTACACAGCAATTGGTTGAGGCGTTAGCGTTGAGTAAACGTTATGAACTAGCCGCTGTTTATTCTCGGCATGAAGATACGGCAACGGCATTCGCCGCTAAAAATCACGCACAAGCTAGTTACACAGACTATCGCGACATGTTGCAACAAGCTGATTTGGATGTCGTCTATCTAGCATCGCCAAACAGTGTTCACTTTGAACAAGCTATGCAAGCAATCGCCCACGATATTTCGGTAATTGTTGAGAAGCCGGCTTTTAGTAACCGACAAGAAATGATCGCGGTACAGGCGGCTTTAGCTCAACACCCGCAAGTCAAATTTTTTGAGGCCGCGCGTCACGTACACACGCCGAACTTTCATGCGATTGAAAAGGCACTTGCTGGTTTGACAACGGTTCAAGGTGCGGCTTTGACTTACATGAAGTATTCTTCACGGTATGATGATGTTTTAGCCGGTGGGACACCGAATGTCTTTACACCAGAGTTTTCTGGCGGTGCATTGCAGGACTTAGGCGTTTATCCGATTTACCTGGCAATTGCACTGTTTGGTGAGCCGGTAGATGTGGCTTATTATCCGACATTAATTGCTACTGGAGCCGATGGGAAGGGCTTAGCAGTCTTACGATATGGAGATTTTGACGTTTCCGTTTCCTTTGGAAAAACCAGTAACTCCTATGCGATTTCCGAAATTTACGGCCTAAAGGAAACGATCGCATTGGATAGTGCCGGAGAATTAACTCATGTAGAACAGTACGACGAGACGGGGACCGTACAAAATTTAAGTCAGCCGGATTTGGCTAATCCAATGTTACCAGAAGTTGTTGACTTTGCGCGCGTATTGACTGCACCTGATGATGCGCAAAATCAAGCCGATTACCACCGATGGATGGCATGGAGCTTAACGGCCAACCGGGTGCTTTATCAATTGCGTGTAAGTGCTAATTTACGCTTTCCAGCTGATGATAACGATTAGGAAGGATTTTTAATGTTAAAACAATTTGAGACCCATTTTAAAACACTGGGCTACCGGGAACCTACAGCCATTCAAACGGCCGTATACGAGCCGTTAGTCAGTGACCACAATGTCTTGGGCTTAGCCCCCACGGGTTCTGGTAAGACGGTGGCCTTTACGTTACCAGCCTTGGCTAATTTACTGCCAGGCGATGGGACACAATTGATTGTGCTTGAACCATCACAGGAATTGGCGATTCAGACGAGCCGTGTGATGCGAGACTGGGCGAAATTATTGGATCTACAAGTCTTGGCCTTAACTGGTGGGGCCAATGTCAAACGACAAACGGAACGCCTGAAAAAACGGCCGGAAGTCATCGTGGGGACGCCAGGTCGTGTTTTGAACTTGGTGACAGATCGCAAGCTTAAACTACACTTGGTATCCTTATTGATCGTGGATGAGGCTGATGACTTGTTAACCGGTGAAACGTTGGATACGGTGCGTTCGATTGCGCAGGCCGCGCCAGCAGATGTCCAATTAGGCTTCTTCTCGGCAACGGATACGCCGATTTTGCACGAACTTGACCAATGGTTTGGGCAAACCGTCGAACGAATTGACGTTCGGGAGCAGGACCAAACGCAGGGCGTTGTCCGTCATGGCTTGCTGCAAGTGGGCATGGGTAAGCGTGATCAAATGCTGAAACGATTGTTGGCATTACCTAACTTTCGGGCATTGGTCTTCTTCAAACAAGCTAGCACTTTGCGGCATACCGCGACGAAGTTCTACCATGAACACGTCTCAGCAGCTAGTCTGACGAGTGATTTGCGGCAGGTTCAACGTGAGAAGGCGCTCCAGGATTTTCGCCAAGGACGGATTCGCTTGTTGCTAACAACAGATGTGGCAGCTCGGGGGTTGGATATTCCTAAATTGCCAGCGGTTATCAATTATGATTTACCAACGCAGGTGAACGAGTATGTTCATCGTGTCGGGCGAACCGGACGAATGGGTGAACCAGGGCAAGTGATCAGTTTAGGTGACGATCACGATCTACGGGATTTGAAAAAATTATTGAAAGAAACCGATTATGAGCTAGTGCCGTTGTATTTTAATGGTCGCGCCTTGAGTACGGAACGACCGGTGGCCGCAAAAACAACGTCTGTAGCAACGCCGGTGGCCAATCGGACAACGGCGCAAGCGCCAATAGAAACGCCAGTAGCCAAGCCACAGCAGCGGCAGTCACGGACGGGGGGCAACGCCGCTCCTGTACCAACGCCAACGAAAAAGAAGAAGCATAAAAATCGACATTCCAAAAATAAAGGGATGCGTAAAAAGTGGCGGGATCGTGATACGCAGAAGTAACGCTTTACAATTAAAATGATCCGTGTCAGAATTGATGACGGGTCATCATGTCCCCATAGCACAACTGGATAGGGCACTCGCCTCCTAAGCGAATGATCCCGGTTCGAGCCCGGGTGGGGACAGTTAAGTGGTCATCACGATGAACGTGATGACTTTTTTAAAAACGACATTTGAAAGGGGTTTCAAAGAAGGATGCAAACAAAACGATTATTACGGGGTGTATTTTGGACCGTGCTGGCAGGTTACTTTTGGTATTTCAATGCGTTACATACCAGTGGCTTAGTTGGGGTTATGCAAGATATTTTTGTGGGAATCGGGATAGTTGCCGCGCTGTTTTATTACGTCACATTTGTGATCGGCTTATTCCATCGGCGCAACTAGTTAAGATGGATGGTTACCCCTAATGGCTAAATATCATTTATAATGAGAGTAACAAATGAGTGAGGAGGCGTTTTGGATGGATAATATGAAATCAATGAATCCGAAACAGGTTAAGCGAATTTTGGTCGGGGTTGATGATTCACCTGATGCGCAATTAGCTTTCCGGTATGCGATGAATCGGGCCAAAACGGATCAGGCAGAACTGGTGATTTGTTCCGTTTTGGAGTCCGACAACATGAATATCTACCAAGCTTTAAGTAAAGATTACGTCCATGGTCAACGGAGTGATTTGCAACAACACTTGCAGAGCTATCAGCAACTGGCCGAACGTTTTGGCATTCAACGCGTGAAAGTGATCATTGGCGAAGGCGATCCGGGGGAAACAATCGTAAAAAAGATTATTCCTGAGGTCAAACCGGATTTATTAGTGGTTGGTTCGTTGTCCAAATCTGGTGTACGGAAATATTTTGGGAGCCAGGCGGCCTATATGGCAAAATATTCTCCAATCTCTGTAATGATTGTGAGATAGCGGTTTCACGCCGATTAACGACACTGATTTGAAAATAACATTCAATTTGCCCCTTGAAACTTGAAAATATTTTTCATACAATAGTTCTTATGCGAAGTGGTCGAATTAGCTGCGGTAGGTTAATCCATCAGAATCGAGCATAGGAAAAGAGAGAAAAAAATGCAGTTCGTAGTTCTATTATTAGGTATTTTACTGTTACTCTTCTTAATCATTCGAGTAAAGTTAAATACGTTTGTTTCCCTCATTGTGACGTCAATCCTAGTCGCCTTAGGCTTGGGTATGAACCCTGCTAACATTGCGGATGCAATTAAGAATGGGATCGGCAGTTCAATGGGCGAGTTGGTCATTGTCTTTGGATTCGGAGCCATGATTGGGCGGTTAGTGTCCGATGCTGGTGGGGCTTACCGAATTGCCCGGACATTGATTAACGTCTTTGGTAAAAAGCGATTACAAGTCGCTGTTGTGATTGCCTCATTTCTGATTGGGATTTCCCTACTGTTTGAAGTGGGCCTGGTCTTAGTGACGCCAATCGTGTTTGCGGTTGCATTGGAAGCCGACGTGCCATTCCTGTATCTCGGGATCTCTATGGCGGCAGCCCTATCTGCAACGCAAGGATTTTTACCGCCACAACCATCACCAACTGCTGTGGCAACGGCCTTAGGTGCTAACATTGGTGAAATGCTGATTGTTGGGATTATTGTAGCGATTCCTTGTGTGATTGTGGCTGGTCCAATCTGGACGCGAGTGGTTCGCAAATTCAATCCAGACCTGTTTGTTGTTAAGAAGTCTTTGCCAGCCTTTGGTGAAATCAAGCAGTTCAAGCTTGAAGAAACTCCTGGATTTGGCTTATCGATCTTAACGTCATTATTCCCCGTGATCTTCATGATCCTAGCAACCATCTATGAACTGACGGTTGAAGGTGGGAAAACGCCGACAAATCCGCAAGGGCTAAATGCGGTTGTTTCGATGTTAGGCAACCCTGTGGTGGCCATGGTGATTGCGTTACTCTTTGCCATCTGGTCTATGGGGTATCATCGTCAACGGAGCATGAAGCAAATCAGTGCCACACTGGAAGAATCTGTTAAGTCTACGGCTATGCTTTTGATGGTTATTGCTGGAGGTTCAGCCTTCAAGCAAGTCCTGATCGATGGTGGTGTTGGTAAGGCTGTGCAGGAATTAATGATGCACTCCAAGTTCTCACCAATCGTCTTAGCCTGGTTAATTACGGTTATCTTACGGATTTCTTTGGGATCTGCAACGGTTTCTGGGATGACGGCTTCTGGTTTAGTCTTACCACTCATGCATTCAATGGGAGCTGATCCAGTTATGATCGCTCTGGCTATCGGTGCCGGGTCCTTAGCGGCGTCTCACGTTAACGATGCTGGTTTCTGGATGTTCTCAGAATACTTTGATTTAAGCGTTAAGCAAACTTTCCAAGTGTGGACAGCCTTGGAAACCGTGATTTCTGTAGTTGGGTTACTCATGGTGCTCTTGATGAATGTTATTATCAATTAAATAATAATTGTGGCTTGTGTCTTCGGACATGAGCCTTTTTTGTATGGCAAAAAAACACCGACCACTTCTGGCCGGTGTCGAATGATTATTGTTCTTCTCGAATAATGTATTTAGGACGATGCTTAGTTTCTAAGTAGATTTTACTGATATATTGACCAAGAATTCCCAAGCAAAACAACTGAATACCACCAACCAGGAGCATAATGACGACTAGAGATGGCCAGCCAGCAACGGCACCACCGACGGTCAATGCACGGACAATGACGAAAATTAGGCCAACAATTGATAGCAGAAATGAAAGGCTCCCAACCCAAGTGGCTAATCGCAGCGGCGCATCGGAAAAGTCAATGATTCCCTCAATAGAATAGGCAAACAGTTGTCGTAAATTCCAATGGGTCGTCCCGGCCGCCCGTGGTTGACTTTCATAAGCCAAGTAAGTGGTCTTGAAGCCCACCCAACTAAAGATACCCTTAGAAAATCGGTTGAATTCTGGTAGTGACAAAACAGTATCAACATATTGTCGTGTCATTAAGCGATAATCACGGGCGTTGGGTTCAATATGCACATCGGATAGCCAATTGATAACCCGGTAAAAGCTCGATGATAAAAACGCACGTAATTTGCTTTGACCGCGGCGTTCTTTTTGAACCGTACCAACACAATCGTAGCCATCATTTTCGACGAGTGCGAACATTTTTGGTAGTAACTCGGGTGGATCTTGTAAATCGACATCCATCACTGCCACCAGATCCCCAGTCGTGGCTTGTAATCCCGCAGCGAGGGCCGATTCTTTACCAAAGTTTCGCGAAAACGACCGATAATGGACCGTTTCAGGATAACGTTGGTGTAATTGCTTCATCTCGTCTAAGGTGTGGTCGGAAGACCCATCATCGACGAAGATATACTCCGGCTCAACCGTCGGAGTGGGGGTGTTCATGGACGTGATCACCTTGCTAACGGTTTGGTAAAATAAAGGTATGGACTCCTCCTCGTTATAGCAAGGAACGACCAAACTGATTTTTTTCATCATAAGACATTCCTTTCACACAACGATACCATCTTACCTCAAATTTGGGAGGCTTACCATTACAATTCGCTTAAAGTCTGACATCAGTTTAATGGCTGATAATGGGTTATTGAAGAAAAATGGGAATTGATAACAAGACGGCCGGGCTTCTGCTATAATTGACCTAACTAACGTGACGTTGGAGGAAGATTTGAATGAAACCCATAAAAGTCATGACGGTCTTTGGGACCCGTCCAGAAGCGATTAAAATGGCACCTATTATTTTAGCCATGCAACAACGGCCGAATGAATTCACCCCCATTACGGTGGTTACGGCCCAACATCGGGAAATGTTGGATCAGGTTTTAAATATTTTCCATATTCAACCAGATTATGATCTAAACATTATGCGGCCTAAGCAAACGTTGAGTGGCATTACAACGCGGGTCTTGACCCAGCTTGATGAAGTCTTAGATGATGCCCAGCCGGATATCGTACTCGTTCATGGTGATACGACTACAACCTTTGCAGCCAGTGTCAGTGCCTTTTATCACCAAACGAAGTTAGGACACGTTGAAGCAGGACTGCGCACGTGGAATAAGTACTCGCCTTACCCAGAGGAAATGAATCGACAATTGACGGATATTTTAAGTGACCTTTACTTTGCGCCAACGACGTTGTCACGAGACAATTTATTAAAGCAAGCGCACCCAGCCAATCAAATCTATGTGACGGGAAATACGGCAATTGATGCGTTAAAACAAACCGTGAGTGAGCAGTATCATCATCACGTGTTGGACCAAGTTCAAGCGGGTCACCGCTTAATCTTATTAACGATGCACCGACGAGAAAATCAGGGTGCTCCCATGCACGCGGTCTTCAAAGCTGTGCGTCAAGTTGTTGAGGCCCATGATGATGTTGAAGTCATCTATCCGGTACATCTAAGTCCGGCCGTGCAAGCAGTGGCCCATGAAGAATTGGATGGTATGGCGCGGATTCACCTGATTGATCCGTTGGACGTGGTTGATTTTCATAACTTAGCGGCGCGTAGTTACTTCATCATGACAGACTCCGGTGGTGTCCAAGAGGAGGCGCCGTCGTTGAATAAACCCGTCTTAGTGCTACGCGATACGACGGAGCGGCCAGAAGGGGTTACAAATGGCACGTTAAAGTTAGTTGGCACAGATCCGTTACGCGTAACGACTGCCATGGAAAGCCTATTAACTGACGAGAACGCCTATCAACGGATGGCCCAAGCCAAGAACCCTTATGGGGATGGCCGGGCCTCAGAACGGATTTTAGCGGCGATTCAGGCGACGTTTGATGGAGGTCAGAAGAATGGCTGAAACAGCTTATGATCGGGCAGAGATTAAAACAACGGAACAGTTGTCGGAAATCATGCGAGACATCCACTTGGCCGCGGAAAAGAATCATGAGCGGTTTGATTATAAAATCTTGCGTAATGTGCACTTTGCCAATAAGGTTAAAAATCCTGTGACCCAAGAAATGAACGATGGAGATTCTTGGCGTGTGATGCAGATTGATAATTTACTGGTCACGTCGTTTGGGGTCATTAACGTCGAAAGTAAGTATTGGCGGGGAATGATTTTCCATGATCTTGCTGAAGAATTGTTTTCGTCGAGCTTGGATGATTTTTCAGCGGTTAATTTATCGATTCACGAAAAAACACCCGCGAGCGCGTTGACTAATCGGTTAGATCGGTTCTTTTTGCCCAATTTGTCAGAGGAAAATGAATCCTTAACGCAAGGATACACCATGAGCTTGGAGCAGGAGGGACGTGGACAACGTTCGATTACGTTACACACCGGGATTAGTAATCCGGCAACGCAAGCAGAACTCTCATCGAAATTGTTGGTGCGGTATATTAATAGTGAAATCACCATGCATAAGCAATTGGAAAATAAGAACGATCGGATCATTGATTTCGTTAAACCACTGGTTTATTACAATTACTATGACCGGTATGAACACAGTAATTCGTTGGTAATTGGTAATAAAACCAAGCTCAATCCGCGCGATGCTTATAACTGCACGGCAGTGGCTAACTATCAGGATCTGGCAACTTTTATTGAAACGTTCCGTCAGGCCAAGCGGGTTCGGTTTAGTCGTAAGACTTTAGATAAAATGGTGGGCACACTCAAATTTGCCGAAGAGTACGGCACATTTTAAGGGGGATTAGACACGGTGAGCATTCAATGGCGCAAGCGCGCGAGTCAGATTAAACACGTGATTCAAACCATTAGCAAACACTATCAAATGGCCAACGTGTCAGATTCGGCTGTCGTATTGGCCTACTACACGTTATTATCCTTATTTCCGGCGTTATTGGTTATTGCTAGTCTGCTACCTTACCTTAATATCCAAACGGAAACTGTTTTAGAGAGTATTGAACCAATGGTCCCCGAAAGTATCTTCTCGATGTTAAAACCAATTATTCATTCATTCTTGAATACTCGAAGTGGCGGGGTACTTTCAATTGGGGTGATTGTGGCCTTATGGTCGTCGTCCCGAGCAGTAGCAGCTTTTCAGCGAACGGTTAATGGGGCCTACGGTGTGGCTAAGAATCAAAATGCTTTAGTGAACCGTATCGTCGCTTTCTTTTGGATGGTTGCGTTGATTGCGTTTCTGTTTGTTTTGATGTTGTTCTTTAGTTTTGGCCAGATTATTTTGGAACAACTGGCCCCATACCTACACGTGCCTCATGAAATTATCGGTTATATTAATGCCGCTAAGTGGCCAGTCACATTTTTGGTGGTTCTGTTGGTTCTAATGATTCTGTTGTATTTTGTTCCGAGTGCTAAATTAAAGTGGCGCTTTGTGTGGCCGGGGGCCTTAACTGCTACGGTCGGCTGGTTATTGCTATCTCAAGCGTTTTCACTGTATGTGAAGTATTTTGTGCATAACATGGATAGCTACCGCACGATTGGGACATTTATCGTGTTGATGTTTTGGCTTGATTTCACAGGGTTGATCTTAATGTTTGGTGCGGTTTTAAATGCGGCAATTCAAGATATGATCCTAGGGAGAATCGAGGAGCAAGAAGCAATGGGAATCCCCAAGCTATTAAAGTATCGGTTGAAGAAAAATAAAGATTAACCTAAAACGAGCTCGAGACAAAAATGTCTTGAGCTCGTTTTGGGTTAGGCTTGAACAGCTGCTACTAGTTGTTCGGCAAAGTGATCTAATTCATCGATAGCTGCTTGATCGGGCGCTAAGTTAATCTTGACACTAGTGGCACCACGAGTTGCCCCAGTTTGTTGAAAGGCCGCTTCAAAGTGATCAACGGTCGTATTGTAATATTCACCATAAAACGTATCACCGGAACCGGCAACACCGTAGATTTTTCCCGGAAGCTTAAGTGTTTGAAGATCTTCGTAAAAGTCTAAGCCTTCATCTGGCAAAGACCCTTCATCGTATGTATAAGCACAAACGACGCAAATATCAGCCTGTTCAAATTCGGCCGCGTCGGTTTGCGAAATTTCGGTCTCAGTCACTTGACAGCCCAAGGCGCTTAGCTTTTCAGTCACGATGTCGGCCACGTCTTCGTTGTTTCCGGTAATAGTTGCAAAAACGACATGAGCAGTTGGCATAAAGTCACTCCTTTTTTAAAGTATTCTTTAGTATTGATTATAGCAGGTCGTTAGATTGCTGACCAGCAACGGTCGTGCGGGTAGATGATCGTGCGCCTGAAAAGATGATTGACTAACTAAGCGGACACCCCCCTTTTCATCGATAGGGCCAACCTGTTAAAATGGGGCCAAGAACGTTTAAGCAAGACGTTTTGACTAAGAAGGGGTGACTTTAGTGGCCGTCATTACCATGATTGAGGCACAAAAACGTAGCGGCCGTTATAATGTTTACTTAGACGGCGCTTACGCATTTCCGGTGAGTGAAAGTGTTTTGGTGGACTTTCGCTTAGCTAAGGGAATGGAAGTTGACAAAGCGTTGACTGCACAGCTAATCGATGCTGATAATGTGGCGAAAGCGTATAATCGCGCGTTAGATTACCTGTCACAGCAGTTACGGACGGAAAAAGAAGTACGAGATAAGCTGGCTGATCTGGAAATTCCCGCGGAGACCATTGCGGCGACGCTACAGAGATTACGATCGTTAGCCCTCGTTGATGATGCCCACTACGCGGCGAGTTACGTTCGGACGATGATGCATACGGGAGATAAGGGTCCGCGCGTTATTCGGCAAAACTTACGACACAAAGGGGTTTTAGAACAACCGATTGATGAAGCGTTAACGCTATATACAACTGAGGAGCAACTGACTGTGGGGACAGCAGTGGCGGCTAAGTTGGCTAAGCGATACCAGCGTCAACCATTTGGGACGCAGCAGCAAAAGATTCGTCAGGGACTGTTGACACGGGGCTTTGATAATGATTTAGCTACCAAGATGCTAGCAACATTAGACTTAACACCTGATGAAGATGAGCAATGGGCCTTACTAGTCAAGCAAGGAGAAAAGTTGTGGCATCGGTATCGCACATTAAGTATGCGAGAACGTCAGTATAAGACAAAACAGGCGTTATATCGTAAGGGGTTTAATTTAGATGATATTAGCCGTTGGTTAGCTGATTTAGGGGAATCAGCGCAGTAAAGCCACAATTAAAGAGTAGGGGTGAAAACTATGCAACGGAGAACTCTGGGGATTTTGGTAGTTGTTGGACTAGTTTTAGGGGTTGGTGGTGGACTAGCTTGGTGGTTTAATGGCCAAGCGCAAATGAAGCCAGATACAACGGCTAATCGTCAAACCGTGGTGAAGCCTGTGAAGCCACAGCCAAAAAAGAAAGCTAAGCTGCGACCTAAATCGACCATAAAGGCAACAGCGGCAACGCGAGAGGTTGATGCTATTTTGCGGGCTAATCGGTTTGTGGGTACGGCACTGGTAGTTCGCTCGGGTAAAATCATCTATGAACAAGGCATGGGATATGCCGATGCCACCCGTCACAAAACTAATGGCGTCAATAGTGTTTATCAATTAGCGTCCGTCCAAAAATCGTTAACCGCAGGGTTGGTAATGAAGTTAGCTGCTGAAAACAAGTTGGCATTGACGGACCCGCTGGCTAAATACTATCCCCGAATTAAAGGGGCGCGCCGAATTACTTTACGAGATATGCTGGATATGAAGAGCGGGTTACGCTTAGTTGCCTTTCCTGATAAGCTGAACTCCGAAAATGGCATGCTCAGATTTGTTCAGAGAAATGTGATCAGCCAACCCCGAAATATTGGTAAATGGGATTATTCACCGGTTAATTTTATGTTATTAGCGGGAATTATCCAACAGGTAAGTGGTGAGAGCTATCGTCAGTACTTTACGGATAATATTATCCGGCCATGGCATTTAAATCACACTGGATTTGTCTTCAATATGGCCCATCGTAGGGCCTACTCACAAGGCTATCAAAACAGTGATATGGCTGACGTAGCGGCTACTTATAATTCACGCTATCCGGAATCACGGGCGTCAATGTTCTATCAGTTTGGAACGGGACAGGTATACATGTCGGTCCATGATTTGTTTGTTGCGGAGCGCAATATGCTGCAAGGAAAGTTGTATCCAGCTAGTGACGTTAATACCTTATTAACGCCGGGTTCATCGTCTATGTATGGGGGCGGTGCGTACGTTTATCCTAACTACATCCGAGTGCACGGCTTGGCTTATGGCTATGAAGCAACGGCATTGGTTAGCAAGACGGGACAAGATGGCGTCGTACTACTCAGCAACTACTACCGGGCTAATCAGCTATCGCAAACGCCCGCAATGCAAATTTGGAATTTACTATCGGCTGGACAACTCAAGTCATAGAAGTCTGAGTTGTAGCCGGTTAGGAAGTCATATGTCGTTATAATAGCAAACCCAGCATCCACAGATAATACTTTCTGCGGGTGCTGGGCTTTTTGGTGGTTATTTACGGTTTCGGACGACTGCCATAGGCTCGTTTAGACTTATAACCGGCTGCCAAAATTTGGCGCATGTCGGCAATGTGCCGTTGCTTGGTTGCTTCAGCTTTGGCGCCGAAGATGTAACGCGCCCATTCACGTTGATAGCCAAGTGTTAGATGATTAAAAAACGCGAGTAGTTGGGGATCATCAGCTAACAACTCAGCAACTTGTGGAATCATGGGTTCAAAGGTACTTAGTGCAGGTTGGGGCATCGGTCTTCACCTCTTTAACATTCTAAGTTTACCGTAAATCGGGAAGGTTCTCTAGCTTTTATTGACCAGAATCGGTCTGAACCTATCCAAAAAGCCCTGAATCTGGTATAATGTTGAGTGAATTTTTATAATTACCCGTTACTTTAGAAAGTAGGGTTTAGACATGACGCGCGAAGCTAGAGGACCTAAGGAAGGCGACTTCATTACGATCAAAAGCTACAAGCACGACGGAAGTTTGCATCGAACTTGGCGCGATACCATGGTACTCAAAACAAGCGAAAATGCCCTCATTGGCGTGAATGACCATACATTGGTCACCGAAGATGATGGGCGGCGGTGGGTGACTCGTGAACCCGCTATCGTTTATTTTCACAAGCATTATTGGTTTAACATTGTGGCAATGATTCGAGACAACGGGGTGTCTTATTATTGTAATTTGGCGTCCCCATACGTTTTGGATAAAGAAGCGTTGAAGTACATTGATTATGATCTCGACGTAAAAGTTTTTCCGGATGGTGAGAAGCGGTTATTAGATGTCGACGAGTACGAGGACTTTAGCCAGCGATGGCATTATGGTGAGGAGACTGATCGGATTTTAAAGGCGAATGTGTTAACGCTAGTCGATTGGATTAATCATCATAAGGGACCTTTTTCCCAAGCCTACGTTGACCTTTGGTATCAGCGTTACCAGGAATTATTGCGACGATCAACCGATCAGTAAGAGTTGTCTTCCGTACCACCAGGAGCAAGTCCATTCGTGGCTAGCTCCTTTTTTTAAAGAAAGGGGACTGTTCATGAAAAAAGCGGCGAATTCCCGACTAATGTTTTGGTCCGTTGAATTACTTATTGTCGCAGCATTGATTTGGGTGTGTACCCAGATTAGCTTTTTATTCTCACCAATTGGCGTCTTTTTATCGACCATCTTCATTCCACTGTTATTATCCGGTGTGTTGTTCTATCTATTGAATCCGGTGGTTAAGCTGCTGGAAAAGATTCGGTGGAAAAAGTTTCACGTTAATCGGACGGGAGCAGTTGCCATTGTCTTTTTACTGTTAATTGGTATCCTAGTGGCCGGTGGTGTCTGGTTGATTCCTCGGTTGGTCAACCAAGTTTCAACCCTGGTGGGGAGCATTCCGGATTTTGCCAAATCTAGCGAAGCGGTTTTGGCCAAGCTGATGAAACATCCCTTATTACAGAATGTTGATTTTTCAAAATATTTGAATCAGATTCAAAGCGCGTTTGCCAAGTATGCGGAAGGCTTCATGAGTGGGCTAACAACGGGAATTGGCGCGGTTATTGGGACAGTAACAACCGTTACGGTGACGGCAATTACAGTTCCGGTGATGTTGTTTTACATGCTGAAGGATGGCGAACGATTCATGCCAGCGGTTCAGCGCTGGTTGCCCGCTAAGCATGCCGATCAGACCGTGGAATTGCTTAGTCGGATGAATCAAACGATTGCCCGTTATGTGGGTGGTCAGATTGTCGAGTGCCTGTTTGTCGGGACGTTTACGGCAATTGGATATATGCTTTTTGGCCTGAAATATGCGTTGCTGTTAGGTGTTTTCAGCGGGTTGTGTAATTTAATACCTTATGTAGGTCCCTATATTGGTATTTTACCAGCACTAATTGTGGCCTTTACGATTAGTACCAACATGGTTTTATACGTCGTGATTGTGGTTGTTGTGGTTCAACAGGTAGATGGTAATTTAGTCTACCCCAATATTATTGGTCGGTCATTACAGATTCATCCATTGACGATTATTATCATCTTATTGGCTGCTGGAAATATTGCTGGGTTGATGGGAATGATTTTAGCCATTCCACTATATGCGGTTGTTAAAACGGTGGTACAGTATCTTTACAATATCTGGCAATTAGATCATTCAGAGCCGGAACCGGCCGAAAAGACACCAAAGTTATCAAGAAAAGACTAACGTTTGTGGTTTGAAGTTGACGTGACCGCTGAATATGCTACTATTTAGAGTGTTATTGAATTTTGTGCCCCGTGGTCAAGACCAGGGAGATTAACCAGATAAAGTAGGAGAGTCTACATGAAAAAAGTAATTACGTACGGAACGTTTGACCTGATTCACAAAGGCCATATCCGTTTATTAAAACGCGCAAAGGCCTTAGGCGATGATTTAACGGTTTGTGTCTCTTCCGATGAGTTTAACGCGGAGAAGGGCAAGCGGGCTTATACGTCGTACGAAGACCGGAAGTATATCTTAGAAGCAATTAAGTATGTGGATCACGTTATTCCAGAAACCACGTGGGATCAAAAGATTCGTGATGTTCAGGAGAACGATATTGACATCTTTGTTATGGGTGATGATTGGAAAGGTAAGTTTGACTTCCTGAAAGATTACTGTGAAGTGGTTTATTTACCACGAACGGAAGGCATCTCAACGACAAAAATTAAGCATGACTTAGGCCTGACAGACGAAGACGACTGGAAGGAAAAAGAGTAACCGTAAAAATCCTTAGTCGATGACTAGGGATTTTTTCTTAGTGAGTTAACTATGGAGGCAAACGAATGCAGCGAGTAATCTTTTTAGTGACGTCCTTAAATGGGATGCATAAACCCAACTTCACGAAACAATTATTACAGGCACTGCAACAAGGACAACGGGTTGTTATCTTGGCAGCGTTGATTGACTTTGAAGCAACCTGGACAGTGCGTGCGTTTTTAAATCGGTTAGCACAGGCTGAGCCGCAAGTTAGGCAAATCGAGTTGCTGACATTAGCTGATTTATTTAAAGATGAATCGGGATTGACATTGACTAGTGACGAACGAAATATGCCTGACTTAGTGGCTTTTGATGAACGGTTGTTTGTTGATGATCAAGAGCAAGTTAAACGGTACTTAAACGCGGGACATTTGGTTGCTGAACGGCGGCAGTTGGATGATGAAACCCCGATGGTTTTACGCCAGTATCAGACTGATCAGTTGGTACAAATTGACACTTATGATCTGTCCGGACGGGTTGTCGGCATTGAAAAGATAGTAGATGAGGTTGCTCAGACCAGCTATGTCTTGAATCAAAAGGGTGAGGCAGTATTACGGTTTGTACGGCACGAACGACCGATAGAAAAGGTCTATAACCTCAGTGCAACGTCCGCAATGCTGGCAACACAATTTGCCGAAGCAAAGCAGGCAGCGGCGATGACGAATATGAGTAAGCGTGAACGAGATCGAGCAGCGGCCGAGGTGGCCGATCAGACCTCGATTATTAAAACAACGGAAACTTACTACGGGGTTCTCGCATATTCTAACTATCAGCGTTTTGGTCAAGTGTATGCGTTCTACGAATCACTGTTATCGCGGTTAATGACCCCAACAACCCGATTGTATGTGGATCTGGCTAATAATGCGGCGTTGGCCCCTCAGATGCCTGATCAATTGATTTTTAACTACTAAGGAGTTTTTCCATCGTGCGTGCGATTTTATCTGGATTACATCATAAAAAGAATTTACAGGAACTCGAACTGGAACTAATCGATGTCCCCGAACCATTTGACGATCTGGCCGTGACCTTCTTGGAAAAACAGACCAAGGCATCGTTAACGTTGCCAGTCAGTGAGGTCGTCAGTGCCGAGGTAGTTCGTTTGCGGCTGGATCCTAATGCTTTACAGTTTACGGATGCCGGACAAAGCGAGTTCAGTTGGGAACTTTACCTGAACTTACGTCAGCAAAATACACGAGGCCTAATTCAGGTTGAAAGTGAGTACTTAAGTGATCGGCATCAATTGTCGTTAACTAGTTACTATCAAGTAAATAGTGATGCGAACGGGATGGCACTGTTTAATATGCATACACAACAGGCTGAATCCGAGTTCACGATTAGTGCAATCAACTTGCAAGATGACCAATTACAGGTAATTGGTCAGAGTCAAATCAATCATCAACCCATTCAAAATCAACGGTTGGTGCTGAAAAATGTTAATGAGGCGAGTTCGGCTGAATGGCCAATTACGCAGATGAGTTTACATGGCCTCTTTACGGCGGCGATTCCTTTATCTGATTTGGCAGCTGATAGTACGCAGCAACTGTTCATCCGCTCGACTGTCGCCGGTCAAGACTTAGAACAGCGAGTCGTCTTAGCCAAATCATTAGCAGGGCAGGTTACACAAACGATTACGGCTAATCACCGGTTAGTGATGATTGAGAAGCGCTTTGATAATGGCATTCGCGTGCAGGAAATGGCGGCACCGACAATGGGGGAACGACTAGCTAGCGTTCCTGGTAAAGTTGGTGGTGTAACCCGGTTATTGTCAATGCTAATGGATAAGGCCAACCTGTTCTATATGCGGCGGCTGTTCAAGCGTGGGCATCGTCCCTATGATCAACCAACGCTAATCTTTGAGAGCTTTGGTGGTCGGCAAGTAAGCGACTCGCCCTACGCGATTTATCAGTTGTTCCGTCAATTGTATCCGGGCTTTACGTGTATCTGGTCGATTGATCGGTCCCAAAAAGCCTTCTGTAAGGAAAATGGCATTCCGTTTGTCGTGCGCCGGACCGCTAAGTGGGTACGGACGTTAGAGAAAGCCACATTTTGGATTAGTAATGCGCGGTTCCCATCCTGGGTCCGTAAGCCCAATTACGTGACCTATATTCAGACGTGGCACGGAACACCGCTGAAAAAGCTGGGACTAGATATTGAGAACGTGTCAATGCCTGGAACGACGACCACTAAGTATCATGCTAATTTTGTGAAAGAAGCGAATCGTTGGGATGCATTGGTATCGCCTAACGATTATTCTACTCGGATTTTCCGGTCAGCCTTTGGTTTTAACAATCAGATCTTAAAGGTGGGCTATCCCCGGAATGATGAACTCATCAATAGCACGCCGGAAGACGTTGTGGCTTTAAAAGAATCTATGGGAATTCCATTGGATAAAAAAGTGGTTCTCTACGCGCCAACTTACCGGGACAATCAGTTTGCGGAAAAGGGAAAGTATACGTTTGAGTTACCGTTCTCGCTGGATGATTTCCGGGCGAAATACGGTCAAGATGCCGTATTGGTTTTACGGATGCATTACTTGATCTCTAATGCCTTGGACATTAGTGGTTATGAGGGCGTTGTTTTTGACTTCTCTAATCATCCGAATATTTCTGATCTATACTTGATTAGTGACATGCTGATCACGGATTATTCATCCGTCTTCTTTGACTTTGCCTATCTCAAGCGGCCAATTCTATTCTATCCATACGATTATCACATGTATAAGGATGAACTACGGGGCTTTTACTTGGATTATGAGGCAGATCTGCCTGGCGAAATTGCGCATGATGAAAAGCAATTGCTGCAATTAGTGGGTGAAAAATTACAAACGCCTGATATGAGCGGTAATCAGAAATTCATGGACTTCTATCGTCGCTTCTGTGCGATTGACGACGGGTTAAGTTCACTTAAAATTGTGAACTACGTGATGCAACAAATTGAAAAGGGTAATTAACACAAAAGCCGCATTGCTACGGGAGTCTTCCCGAGGCGATGCGGCTTTGACCTTAATTGTAATGAATGACTTGTTGATAAGCGTGGTGGCTAGCTCGTTTAGCCGCAGATTTATCGGTGGTCAGGGTGGCGAATTGACGGTTTAAGATTAACCGGTAATTGTGGCGAACGAGGGTTACTTGTGGATGCTGACTAGCGAGTGAATGCTGAGCCTGCTGTGCCAATTGGATGGTTTTAGTCGTCTGATTGGTGTGTTTGACCAAATAAGTTACGTTACGACTCGCTTTCTTAGCCTGCGGGCTAATCGGTTGATGGGGCGTTCGACTACTAGCTAGCGATTGATGCATATTCGTGGTTAAACTCGTGATTTCATAATACTGGGTTTTCTTGACCCGTAGTTGGGCGTAGGTTTTAAATAAGAGATTGTTGAGTAGTAGTGCGATCACGGCAATGCCAACGCCACAAAGAATCACGGACATCATTGGCCGCAGTGAGCGTTTATGGCGACGAGAAGAAAGTAAGCCGATTAGACCAGCAATCACAATTAGAGCGCCTAGTCCAAAAATGAGATCGATTAAGATGGTCTCCGTAGATGCCGACATGTTGTCACCCGTTTCTAATTAAGTTTCATTCTTCTATCATACCACGAAATGAGGGAAGTCAAGAGAATAACCGCAACAACCGTGAATTGTCCGCCTAAACGTGTTAGAATTAAAGCGCTGTGTCATTTAAGAATGTCACGATCAGGTGTCAGACGAAAATAGAATTTGTGAGGAAAAAATATGAGCGAAAAGACTTTAGCGACAGCGGTCGATAAGCGGCGAACGTTTGCCATTATCTCCCACCCCGATGCCGGGAAAACGACGATTACCGAACAGCTCTTGTTATTTGGGGGTGTGGTTCGTGAAGCAGGAACGGTAAAGGCCCGTAAGAGTGGGAACTTTGCCAAGTCCGATTGGATGGAAATTGAACAAAAGCGGGGAATCTCAGTTACGAGTTCTGTGATGCAGTTTGATTATCAGGGCAAACGAATTAATATCTTGGATACACCGGGACACGAAGATTTCTCTGAAGATACGTATCGGACGTTAATGGCTGTCGATTCGGCCGTCATGGTTATCGACTCGGCCAAGGGGATTGAGCCCCAAACTAAAAAATTGTTTCAGATCTGTAAGATGCGGGGCATTCCGATCTTTACCTTTATGAACAAATTAGATCGGGATGGTCGTGAGCCCTTAGACTTGATCGCTGAATTGGAAGATGTTTTGGGAATTGAAGGTTACCCCATGAATTGGCCAATTGGGATGGGTAAGGAGCTTAAAGGTTTGTATGACCGGTATCATCAGCGGGTTGCCTTATTCCGCCCAGAAGATGACGCCCATCAGTATTTACCATTGAACGCAGATGGCGACCTAGCGACTGCTAATGAGTTGGAAGAAGATGGCCTGTACCAAGAAGCTCGCGACAATATGTTATTAATCGAAGAAGCGGGTAACCAATTTGATGCAGCTAAGATTGCCAGTGGGGACCAAACCCCCGTCTTCTTTGGATCGGCTTTGGCTAACTTTGGCGTGAAGACCTTCCTGGAAACTTACTTGGAGTACGCGCCACAACCGGCTAGTCACCAAACGCCCGATGGGGCAACGGTAGCACCTACCGACCCTGAGTTCTCTGGTTTTGTCTTTAAGATTCAGGCAAATATGAACCCCAATCACCGGGACCGGATCGCTTTCGTCCGAATTTGTTCAGGCGAGTTTGAACGTGGTATGGACGTGATTCAGGAACGGACTGGTAAAAAGATGCGATTGTCTAATGTGACAGAATTTATGGCGGATACGCGCGAAAACGTTGAAACAGCTGTTGCAGGTGACATTATTGGATTATATGATACTGGGAATTTCCAGATTGGCGATGCCATTTACACGGGCAAAACGAAGATCAAGTTTGAAAAATTACCACAATTTACGCCAGAACTCTTTGTGCGGGTAGCGGCTAAAAATGTGATGAAGCAAAAATCCTTCCACAAGGGGATTAATCAACTGGTTCAAGAGGGGGCTGTGCAACTGTATACCTCGTACTCGACTGGTGATTATATCTTAGGCGCAGTTGGACAACTTCAATTTGAAGTCTTCCAGTTCCGGATGCAAAATGAATACAACTCAGAGGTTATTATGGAACCAATGGGCAAAAAGACAGCCCGGTGGATTAACCCGGATCAATTAGACGAACGAATGTCCTCATCACGAAACTTGTTGGTGAAGGATAGCCAAGGAGCACCCCTATTCCTTTTCGAAAATCGCTTTGCCGAACGTTGGTTCCAGGATAAATATCCTGACGTTGAACTGACCGCTAAACTTTAAAAGTTTAAATAAGTACTACCCCGGATTGCAAGCAGATCCGGGGTATTTTTTTTCATGTTGTTTATAGGAGAAAAGTTTCAAATTACGAAGCGATTGCTTCCGAAAATGATTATTCACGACTTGCTGGACGGCCGCATGTTAAAATGGTGTCGACAGTTGGGGACTAACCAGTTTAATGGATTTGTAACTAATTGATTAATCCGTTAAATAGAGCGAGAGGAGCGGAAAAATATGACATATTTGAAGTGGGTGCTAACGGTTCTCGGACTGGGAACTGTTTTAGCGACGGGGATGGTTGCTAGTGCGGATGCGGATTATGATCAGGCATTAAAAAACGCTCCTCAAGGTATTTCGCTGGATAATATCTTTGTTCCAGGCACAACTAGTAATAACCAAGCATCGATTGTGAATACGACTAATCCTAATATTACAGGCACGCAAGCAGCTAAGGTTAATAATGGCAAAAAACAATTTGGTGCATTGTGGTCAACAACCGACAATCATTTTGATCTGACCAAGAATATGAAGAGTTCTATGTGGATGTACTTTGGCAATACGGGAAAGAAAGCAGCCGATGGCATGGCACTGGTTTTCCAAAATGATACACGGGGACTAGCGGCAACGCCGACCTATGGTAAGACGGTTGCGGGGGAAACGTTAGGCGTTTGGGGTGTGGATACTGATAAGAAGCAAACAACACCGGATAAGCTAGCCAGTACGGCGATTCAAAATAGCTGGGCGTTAGAATTCGACACGCATTTAAATACGTCGACTAGTTACAGCAATACAGGAAATGCCGATTCGTTTGATGTAGGCATTAATGGGCCCCACATTGCCAGTAACTATCCGGGTGAGGTGAGTACCTATGAGATGGTACGAACATCGACATTGTTAAACACCGGGTACTATGCGACACAGATCCATGCCGGAACCATCGCGGGTGATTACACCATGTTGTCAAACGGTGCTTGGCATCACCTGACAATCGACTGGCAGGCTAGTACCAAACAGATGACGTATACGTTTGATGACAAAGACCCAATCACGGGTAAAAAGCAAACTGGGAAGAGTGCGCATGTGACGTTAGATACAACCAAGATTGATCCAAATAATACGGGACAAGTTCGATGGGGGTTCACTGGCGCCACGGGCGATAGCTACGAAAACAATCTGGTGATCTTTGAGGAGGTTCCCGGACTGGTTGATGTGGATGCTAATGCGACTTTGACTGACATTACGCAGAATAAAGTGGTGGATAATGATGGCACCGTTAAGGGCGGAGACAAGGTCCGACTAGACTATCGATTATCTTATGAGGGCGGTAAACAGGAATGGAAGGATGTTGTTGCGCAATTAAAGCTTCCCAGCAAGTTGAGCTTTACTAAGGGTACCATTACGTATGCTGACGGGACGAGCACGGCGGTGGATCTGAGTGGTCTTGATAGCGAGCGACAATTAACCGTAAAGCTAGCTAAGGCCCTTTCTAGTAGTAATCAGACAGCAACAATTTCTTTTACGGGGACAGCGGATGAAGTCACGGAACCAGCTTCTGTAACGGGTTTAACGAGTACATTTACCGCGGTTAATGGGGTTGAAACCGCCTCGACAGTCGATTTTACCCTTAATCCAACCCAAGAAGTTTTATTAGCTTCTTTGAATGGGACCACATTTTCTGCCGATGATGGAGATGTGACAGTTAAGGGAAGTGTCGTTGTGCCAGACAGTACCAACTTGAAGAATACAGATATCACGGTTAAATCAACGCTAAATGGACGGGCCCAAGCAGACTTTAAGATACCAGAGAGTGATGACAACGAAAGCGGTCGGTTTGATTACACCGTTAAGCCGAATCAATTAACGGCAGGAGACAATACGTTGATCATTACGGTGGCTGATCCGTACGGTAATGAGTCTAACCCATTGAAGGTGACGATTACGTTAACGGGGCAAGTGCTCTTCAATGGTGTGGCTGAAGCCAGTTCATTTCAAAGCACAACCTTAACGGGAAGCCAACAACAGGTGAAGCGGGGGAATGATTGGCAAGTTAACGTCTTGGACACGCGAACGGCTGGGGCAACTTGGACCTTACAAGTCAGTGCGACCGCGTTTACAACCAAAGATGGGCGACAATTGGCCGGTGGCCTGTACTTCCACGATGACACAGGAAAAACGGCGGTGACGACAACCCCGATGAATATTGCCAGTGGACAATCAACGAGTAACGATGATGAAAAAGATATTGTGAGTGATTGGCAAGACGAGACTGGTTTATTGTTGGACGTCGGCAGTGCCAGTGTGAGCGGTCAATATCAAAGTCAGTTGACTTGGACACTAAACGATACGCCATAGCGGCAAATCCTACTAGACGACCGCGTATAGAAAAAAATAAGAGGCCTTCTCACGAACGTTGAATTTCGTGGGAAGACCTCTTTAATTGCGATTCAAATTGCTTAATTATAGAAGTAGTTGTAACTCAAGTTAAGCGTTAACTGATTGGGCAACCTTTGCCTGAGCAGCTTGCGCTAAGATGTTTAGGTAGTTGAATGGTCGATCAAAGTTAGGCTGGAAGAGCATATCAACCATCGCTAAGTCATCAATTGTATTTTCGTTTTGGATGCAAACAGAAAGGGTGTTGGCCGATTGTGAAACATCGTATTTACTCATTAACGCACCACCTAAGATCCGGTGTGTGTCGGGGTCAAAGACTAATGACATCAAAACGGGTTCAGTTGACGGCATAAACTCTGGGCGATAATTATCTTCAACAATCACTTGTTCAGCGTTCACCCCTTGTTGTTTTGCAGCTGCTAGCGTTAAACCAGTTGAGACGATCGTCCGATCATAGAGTGCCAAACCAGAAGATGATTGTGTTCCCATATACTTGACGGTCGGCTTAACTAGGTTTTTACCGACTAGGATACCTTGACGCACCGCGTTAGTTGCTAAGGGAATGTAAGCATTCTGATGGGTTGGGTTGTAGTGCACAGCAGCACTGTCACCAGCGGCGAAAATATCAGGGTTAGAAGAACGCATGTAGTCATCCGTAATAATCGCGCCGTTTGGTGCCATATCGACTTTGCCTTTCAGCAGGTCGGTATTTGGTCTAAAGCCAATGCATAAAATAGCGAGATCCGTTTCATAGCTGTTCTTATCAGTCTTAATGGTCAACCCAGTTGCACTATCAGTAAAGCTTTCAACCGTTTCACTTAAGGCAAGTTGGACACCGTGATCCCGATAATCTTGTTCAATGACATCCGTAAAATCAGCATCAAAGTACTTGGGCATAACCCGGTCCATCGCATCAATTAAGGTTACGTCATGACCAGTAGTGGAGTAGGCTTCTGCTAGTTCAGCACCAATATAGCCGGCACCAATAACGGTAATCCGCTTGGCTTCCTTAGCATCTTCGATTAGAGCTTGCGCATGTGCCCAGTTTTTGCAGAGCTTAACGCGATCGCTATCGATGCCCGGAATCTTGGGGACAATTGGCCAAGAACCAGACGTCATGACTAGTTTATCGTATGACTCAGTCGTTTGTGCATGACTGGTTAAGTCCTCAACGGTCACTGTCTTTTGATCAGGATCGATCGCTAAAACATTGTGATTCATTTGGACATTAGCGCCTAATTTTTGGAGTTCTTCAGGACTTGAATAAAAGAGGCCTTGCGGATCAGCGACTTTTCCCCCCAGGTAAAGGGCGATTCCACAAGAGAGAAATGAAATGACATCGTTACGTTCGTAGACGGTCACTTCGGCATCAGGGTGTTCGGCCAAGATTTGTTTAATCGCAAAGGTTCCGGCATGTGTACAACCAACAACTGTGACTTTCATAATGTTGCCTCCCAAAACAAATTTTATTGAGATGATTTTCACAAAGCACTGCAAATAAAAAACATTTCAATTGATTACAACTTTATTTTAAACAATTCAGCGAAAAAGTCAACACTTTTGAAAAAGTGTCACATTTTTGCTAGAACCGTTAAAATTGGATCGGCTAGTTTTACCCGAAGAAAAGCGGTACACTGTGGGATGTACTTATAATAAGGAGTGGTCAATGTATGAAAGTAGCCAAGCATCTGTCGGCTTGTACGTCGGTATTAGTAGGTAAGCAGGCGTCAGTTGATGGGTCAACGATGATTGCCCGTAATGATGACACGTTTTTACCCTTAACGCCACAGCGATTTTACGTGCATCCAGCCGAAAAAAATCAGCCTAAGCGGACGTGGGTGTCTAATCAAAATGGATTTACAGCGCCAATTCCGAGCGACGGGTATCGGTATTTAGCAACTCCTAACGTTGAAGTTGATAAAGAAGGGGTCTACGCGGAAAGTGGCTTTAATGAAAAGAACGTGGCGATGAGCGCGACCGAGAGTGTCTATGGCAATCCAGCTGCTTTAGCGATTGATCCACTAGTTCAAAATGGGCTGGCGGAAGACTCATTGCAGACGATGGTCTTGCCATACATCAACTCTGCTCGTGATGGTGTCCGTTATCTGGGACAGTTGATTAAGCAATACGGATCGCCAGAAGGCAATGGTGTGTTATTCTCCGATCATGATGAAGTGTGGTATATGGAGATTGTCACCGGACACCATTGGGTTGCCCAACGAATTCCCGATGATGCCTATGCCATTACAGCTAATCAAGTTGCTATTCAACAGGTGAGTTTTGATGATCCCGATAACTTTATGTTTTCTGATGGGATTCAAGACTTCGTTACTGAGAATCACTTGAATCCGGACCAAGCTGGCTGGAACTTCCGGCATATTTTTGGAACGGATACCGAAAAGGATCGACACTATAACACGCCACGAGTTTGGTTTGGGCAACGTTATTTGAATCCAGAGATCGAACAAGATCCGCAATCTAGTGATTTACCGTTTATCTGTCGGACTAGTCATAAGATTAGTGTCGAAGACGTTGAGTATATTTTAAGCTCACACTACAATGAAACGAAGTATGATCCCTTTGGTCAGGGTGCTGAAGCAGATCGATTGAAGTTCCGACCAATCTCAATGAACCGGACACAAAACTCCCATGTCTTACAGTTGCGCAATGATGTTCCGGCTGACCGTTCGGCAATCTTTTGGTTGTGTTTTGGGGTACCAGCATTCAGTCCATACGTCCCATTCTTTGCAAATGTAACGGATACTGACCCAACTTACAGTGATACACCCGTTCGCTTGGATGATCAGAGCGCTTACTGGATGTACCGGAAGTTGTCAATGATTGTTGAATCACATTACAGTCATTTTATCGAACAAGACACTGATTACTTAACCGCCACCAAACAACAACTGCGGACGCACGTGGCTAAAACCTTAGCCGATGCTGCGGCGTTGACGGGAGATGAGCTGACCGCCTATTTGACGACCCAAAATCACCAAATTGTTGCTGCAATGCGGCAGTCGACAACGCAATTTACGAATGAGTTGATTGAAAAAGGGCTAACCCTCTCTAAGCTAACGTTCAACATGGATAAAAATTTATAAGGATTAGCTGGCAGCTTTATCGTCTTACAACGAGCCGGGGACAGAAGTCTCGGGCTCGTTTTGCGTTACCAAATATTGGGTGCCAAAACGGGCGCCAGCTAACCGCCTTTTATCCCACTCTCGTTTTGAGGGACTAGTGGTTAGGACTGTTTATGATAAATGGGATATTTAATTTTCAAAAAATCTTCACACTTTGGCCGTAGTCTATACAAAACTTTTCGTAATAATAAGAATATAGTAATAGACGGAATTATTTATTTACGCGATAACGGAGGACGCTATCATGAAGAGAAAAGAGATGACGAAGATTGTGCTGACAGACCAAGCAGGTTTAACAGCACAACAAGCGAAGCAGCAATTAGAACAGGTAGGCGCTAATGAATTAGTCGCCGCTAAAAAGCCAGCTTTATGGCGGCAAGTTATCCGCCATTTGAGTGATGTTTCATCGATGGTCTTGTTATTTGCCGTGGGCTTGGCCAGCTATATGGCGCTTGCTCAGGGGGGTGGCTGGACGAAGCCAGTAGTTATTGGGGCGATTCTGGTGATCAACGTAATCATTGGGTTGTATCAGGAAGCCTCAGCAGAGAAAGCTTTAGCTGCCTTACAATCGATGAGCTTGCCAACAACCACTGTCCGCCAAGATGGAGTGGCCCAAACACTGGCGGCTAAAGAAGTGGTTCCTGGTGATTTGGTCTTACTAAAGGCTGGTGACCAGGTTCCGGCCGATGGTGTCGTCCTTGAGAGCACCAACTTAGCTATTGATGAAGCCGTTTTGACTGGTGAAAGTGTACCAGTCGCCAAGACTAAGTTGAGTGATCAGTCGGCCGTGGCAACCGAACAACAGGTTTTTTCTGGAACGGCAGTGACAGCTGGGACCGCGGTCGTCCAAGTGACCACCACCGGAATGGCAACGGAATTGGGGCAAATTGCCGGATTGCTGAACAAGACAAAGAAGCGGGCCACCCCATTACAAGGCCGGCTCAATCGCCTGTCGGGTTGGTTAACCACCTTTGCCGTATTGGGAGGGCTCGTGATCTTTGGCCTCAGTATTTGGATGCAAAATCAAGGCTTAGCAGATAGCCTGATGATTGGAATCTCATTAGCCGTGGCGGCCGTACCAGAAACGCTTCCCATTATTGTGACCATTAGTCTAGCACACGGTGTTAAGCGAATGGCAAAACGCAACGCAATTATGCGCCGGGTAAATGCCGTGGAAACCATTGGTGGCGTTGATGTGATTGCCTCCGATAAGACGGGAACATTAACACAAAATCAAATGACGATCACCCACTATTGGACGCCAACTGCCAAGCAAGCAATGCCGGCCGATCAACTAGATTCGGCTGGTAAAGACTTGATGCGGTATTTAGGTTTGGCGACAAACGCTGAGATTCAGCTGGTGAATGGTCAAGAGGAAACGCATGGTGATCCGACAGAGTTGGCTATTGTGCGCTGGCTAGATGCCCATGGTTTTAGTCGACAACAGTTTGAAAAAACGGCTCCCCGAGTTGCGGAAGATCCGTTTGACTCGACCAAAAAGACGATGGCAACAATTCATCAATTAGCAGATGGCCAACAACTGGTGATTGTGAAAGGGGCCTTTGATCGATTACCAATTAGCTGGACGAGTGATCAGGCAGCTGCGGCTAAACGCGTTCATGATGAATTTGGTCGCCAAGCACTGCGGGTATTGTCGGTGGGCTATAAGGTACTACCGACGGCGGCTACACAGGACTGGACTGATTTGACGAAGGATCTCACATTTGCTGGTTTGGTGGGAATCATTGATCCACCGCGGCCAGAAGTGATTCCGGCAATTAGAGAGGCTAAACGTGCTGGGATTAAGCCGGTCATGATTACGGGTGATCACATGGTCACGGCTTCAGCGATTGCGAAGGAAATTGGGCTATTAACACCGGGGCAACTAGTGATGTCTGGTGATGAACTTCGAACGTTGTCCGATGCTGAATTGGCAGCCCAAATTGAAGATATTGCCGTTTATGCCCGTGTGTCACCGACTGATAAGATTCGAATTGTACAGGCTTGGCAACAAGCAGGGAAAACGGTCGCCATGACCGGAGATGGGGTGAATGATGCTCCCGCTCTGAAAGCCGCAGATGTCGGGATTGCCATGGGGATTACGGGAACGGAAGTGTCCAAAGGTGCGGCCGACATGGTGTTGACAGATGATAATTTTGCCACAATCATCGCGGCGGTACGTGAAGGCCGGACCGTTTATCAAAATATCTTGAAAGCCGTTGAATTCTTGGTCGGCGTTAACTTTGCCCAAATTTTCTTAATGGTTGGAGCTGTCCTGATGGGATGGGGGGCACCATTGCTTGCAGAACAACTACTACTAATTAACGTTCTTGCTGATGGTATTCCAGGCTTCTACATTAGCCGGGAACCAGGAGAAAAAGAAGCGATGGCCCAACCACCAGTATCCAATGATGAAAGTTTGTTTGCCCGGGGCCTGGGCGGCCGATTGGCAATACGAGCAGTGACCTTTACGATCTTAACGCTGGGAATCTATGCCATTGGCCGTTTCGGACTGACAGCTGGACAGACCACGTTGGGTATGACCATGGTCTTCCTAGTATTGGCAGTCGGCTCGATGATCGATATCTATGCGATTAAAGACCGACAACCGCTCACCTTAGCGAGTCTCAAGCGTAACCCGGTACTAAATGGGGCGATGCTCATTGCGATTGCGGTGGTAATCGCAATCGCCACGATTCCGGGTCTTCAAGGAATGTTTGGGCTGGTGACAATGCCCGCCATTGCTTGGCTCATTGTCATCCCTGCGATGTTTATCCCAACGATTATTTTAGAAATTGCTAAGCGTTGGCAACGACGAAGTGCCCAACCTTTAACGACTGAAATCGATTAATCCATTAAAAAAGCTCCTACTAGACTGTCTAGTGGGAGCTTTTGCCTGTTTAAAGTGTATCAGTTTTAACCAAGCGGACATAGCGAGCGTTAATATACATTTTCGGCCCGATTTGATACCAAACCAGGTGTTGATCGTCCACGATACGACCACGAATGTCTAGTGGGGCACCATGCTCAAGCGTCCCAGCTACTTCACCATAAGGTGCTTGGTAGCAAGTGACGGCTTTTCCTGGAACATAATCGACGCTACCTAAGCGGTCAAATGACTGTGGGTGCCAAGTCGGCGGTTGTGGTAAAGCAAGATTGGCCAGTGGATGTTCACGACGTGTGGTCTCTTGCGCGATTAACCACTGTTCTCCACCCAAATTGTACCAAACATCACCATTAGTGAGGGTAATAACGATGAAGAGGCGCCAAAGCGAGTGGGCTGGAAATTGGTACCCGTATTTGCGGCCGTTGGGTTCATCAAAAACGGCATGGTCGGTATCTAAAAGGACATATTGGTTGACGCGTTGAACGGTCTGCCAGGAATTTCGGCGATAATAATAAACAATCTGACCAGTTTGGTCAGAAAAAGCCCCTCGTTGGCTGCCCTGCGCTTGAAAAATGTGGTAATTGGCCATGGCTGGTGGTGTGAGGTTGAAGGCCTGACCCAATCGGCCACGGTGAATTTGTGGCAACGTCAATAAGCGGTTAGTATCGTAGTCAACCAAATAAGCAATAATGGGTTGGCCCCATTGACGAACGTAGACTAAAGAAGTCAGACTGTAGCGACTTAAATATTCCTGAGTAAATCCGTGAATGTCTTGAAGTGCATATCCTGGAATTTCAGGAAAGCGTAAGTGGACGGGACCGTGTAGTGGTCCCGTCAGAACCAGTGCCGGTTGCAAGGGCCGATCACGTTCGTCCACTAGCCGGACAACTAAAGTCGCGGTTGGTAGCTGACTAGTATCGATCTGTTTAGTGGGTGTTGGTTGAGCTATCAGACGGACCGATGGCTCAGGGGATGGATCCGATGGGGCAGGAATGGGGGCTGGTGATGCTGGTTTTGTAGGGGGCGTTGCTCGCCGACGATTGTGTTGCGGGCGAGTCTGCCGTGTGGGTTCAATCATGCGTCGTAACCAGTCAAAAAAAGCCATTCCGTGTCACCTCCTGAAGTTTCCTTTAAAACCTAGTATACCGCATTCTAAGAATCAGCGGCAGACTCTTTTTAAGTCAGGCGATAGCGACAAGACACAAAAACACGATGATCAGTGACGATCATCGTGTTTTTATCAATTTAATTACGCTTGAGAAGAATCTGATTTTTCAGAAGTTGATTTATTAGTTGCCGTATCAGCAGCTAAAACAATCTTGCCATCTTCAATCTTAGCGACGAGGTTCTTGACATCGGCATGATCCAAGTAGAAGTCGGCAATACGATCTTCGATTTCCTCTTGAATGACACGTCGAAGTGGTCGAGCACCCATTGCTGGATTATAGCCCTTAGTAACCAATTGATCTTCAACAGGTTCTGTGACGTGGATATGCAGACCTTGTCCTGCCAACATGGTATTCACATCGTCAATCATTAAATCAACAATATGCATGAGGTTTTCCTTACTCAAAGCGTTGAATTCGATGATATCGTCGAAACGGTTTAAGAATTCTGGCTTAAAGTAATTGGTCAAGTTACCCAAGACGGAGTGGGTGGTTCCCTCAGCGGCAGCCCCGAAGCCAACATTAGCTTCAGCGTCACCGGTACCGGCATTACTGGTCATAATGATTAGTGTATCTTTGAAGGATACGGTTCGACCTTGTGAGTCGGTTAGACGACCATCATCTAGGATTTGCAAGAACATGTTCATCACGTCTGGATGCGCCTTTTCGATTTCATCGAGAAGGACTAACGTATACGGATGCCGACGAACTTGTTCAGTCAATTGACCGGCTTCTTCATACCCAACGTAGCCAGGCGGTGAACCAATCAATTTAGAAATTGAATGTGGTTCCATATATTCGGACATGTCAAACCGAATCATGGCTTCTTGAGAGCCAAAGAGCTCATTGGCTAACTGCTTAGCTAACTCGGTCTTACCAACACCGGTTGGGCCGACAAATAGGAAAGACCCGATCGGACGTCCAGTACCATTTAAACCAATTCGATTTCGCCGGATTGCCCGAGCAACCTTATCAACAGCTTCGTTTTGGCCAATGACGTGTTTTTCGAGGTCACTTGCTAAACTCTTCAGCTGATGTTGTTCCTTGGCCTGCAACTCACCAACTGGGATCGCTGTCTTTTCTTCAACAATGTCTTGCATGTCTTTGACAGTGACTTCAGCTGATTGGTTCTGGTCAGCATTAGCAGCGGATTCTTTGGACTTTTCCAACTTGGAGACTTGGTCGCGGTAGTAAGCGGCCTTCTCGTAGTCTTCCTGCTTCAAAGCGGCTTGCTTTTGCTGTTCAGCGGCTTGAATCTTTTCATCAATCGCTTTGGGATCGGCCACGTTAATGGTTAAGTTCTTACGAGAACCGGCTTCATCCAAGAGATCAATGGCCTTATCAGGAAGATAACGATCCTGGATATACCGATCAGATAACCGAACGGCAGCCTCAATGGCGTCATCAGTGTAATGAACGTGATGGTAATCTTCGTACTTCTTTTGAATGCCTTGTAAAATCTTGATGGCTTCATCGGCACTAGGTTCATCCACCGTTACCGGTTGGAATCGCCGAGCAAGGGCTTGATCCTTTTCAATATCTCTGTATTCATTTAAAGTCGTTGCCCCAATTAATTGGAAGTCGCCACGAGCCAGCGCTGGCTTCAAAACGTTACCGGCGTCCATGCCGCCTTCAGCGTTACCAGCACCCATAATCTCATGAATTTCATCAATAAAGAGGATGATATCCGGATTGGACTGGACTTCTTTCATTAATTGTTGCATGCGTTGCTCGAACTGACCCCGAATCCCGGTTCCTTGAACCAAGGATACGACATCTAGCCGAATAATTTGCTTGTTGGTTAGCTTTTCGGGAACGTTACCTTCAACGATCCGTTCTGCTAAGCCTTCGACGACCGCCGTTTTACCAACCCCGGCTTCACCGATCAAAACCGGATTGTTCTTGGTGCGTCGGTTCAAAATTTCAATGACTTGTGCTGTTTCCTTGTCCCGGCCGATAACCGGATCAATTTTACCGTCTTTAGCCAACTGGGTTAGGTTCAACCCGTATTGACTAAGCAGGCCGTTGCCATTACCACCTTGGTTACCCGTTGGTTGGGTTGGCTGGCCTGGTTGTGCATTAGGTTGTCGGTAGTCAGCTTGATCGTGGCTTCCGTTTTGCATTGCGCGGAAGATATCATCTAAGTTACCGAAACCAAATGGATCTTGTGCCATACGGCCACCTCCATTTCCAGAGTTGTTTTGCTGCTGTTTTAGCAATTGATAACAATTTTGGCATAGGTCAACTTGTTGCCGCTGTCCGTTCACGCTCATGTAAAGGTGAATGGTTGCTTCATTGCGGTGGCAATTTTGACATAGCATTTTGTCGTCTCCTTTCATGCCTGGAATTATCGTGGGTTACCCCACGCAGGTCTGTCGATGAAAGGCTTGACCTTTCTTGACCATTGACCACATTATACCGCGTTGATTTCTGGGTGCAAGTATTTAGCTTGCACGAAAAACGCCGTCAACTGGGGCATTTCCAGCGAACGCCTTCATTCTAGCACTCTCGTCAATAGAATGCTAAAATCATTGTTAGATTTCATTAAATTTTCAAATATTTTGACGCTTGGTGTGTTTCCCCGTAAAATATGGAAGAACTGAAAAAAGGAGATGACATTGTGACAAAAGATTTTACGGCATTGATGAACCAGCTTAAAGATCAGAAAATTGAGCAGTTTGAAGTCACACCGGAAGAGTTTCCAGCCTTTCAAAAAGCATTCATGGCTTTCGACACGCGTAAACGCGTGATTGGTCAGGCTGAAAAAGGGGGAACATTGATTTACCACTACGATCAAGATACGGGAAATGATGGTGAATAGTGTTTTTTTGATGTAAGCGGTTCATGAATGCTTGTAATTTAGTGGCGAGATTGATATTCTTAGAGAGTAGGCGTTGCTCGTGGAATGGTTGTTTGACCAATGCGCAAGGTCAACGCGAGTGATGCTCAAAAAGAAGTCAACCTAAGCTTAAAGGAGATCGATCAATTATGGAAAAACGCGAATTTCATGTTACTGCAGAAACAGGTATCCATGCACGTCCCGCTACGTTATTAGTACAGGCTGCTAGCAAGTTTAACTCAGAAGTTAGCTTGCAATACCAAGACAAGTCCGTGAACTTGAAGTCTATCATGGGCGTTATGTCATTAGGTGTTGGCCAAAATGCTGAAATCACGATCACAACTGATGGTGATGACGAAGCCGACGCTATGAATGCTGTAGCTGAAACATTGAAAAAAGAGGGTTTATCTGACTAATGAGAGCGATGCTCAAGGGAATTGCCGCTAGTGATGGGGTTGTTTGCGGTCATGTATTTCGCTACAGCGAACCGGATCTATCTATCACCAAACGGTCAGTCACTAATCTTGATCACGAATTAAATCGATTCCATCAGGCCCTTGAAGCAGCCGTCTCCGAAGTTGAGACGATTAAAACTCGTGCAACTAAAAACCTGGGCGCTGATAGTGCCCAGGTTTTTAGTGCCCATATTGCCATGCTCCAGGACCCGGAATTCATTAAATCAGTTGAAGATGAGATAGCTCGGCAGCGGTGTAACGCCGAGGCAGCGCTAGCAACGGTGGTCACCGATTATGGTGCCTCATTGGCGAAATTAACGGATAATCCATATATGCAAGAGCGGATCACTGACTTGCATGACATTAGTAAACGAGTAACGGCCCACTTATTGGGCATCAAGTTACCCGATCTGGCATTGCTAGATCGGCCAGTGATTGTGGTAACCCATGATTTAATTCCGAGTGATACAGTTTCGGTTGATGCCAAGTACATCCTCGGTTTTGTCACGGATCTTGGTGGGCGGACGTCACATTCATCAATTCTGGCCCGCTCACTGAATATTCCAGCGGTTGTTGGCACCCAGACGGCCACGGCTGATTTAGCGACCGATGAGATGGTTATTATTAATGGGACAACAGGGAGTGTCATTAGTGAACCCACTGCTACGGAAATCGCAACGGCCAAGCAAGCCATGGCAGATCGGCAAGCTAATCGTGTGCGGCTGGCCAAGCTACGTCACCATCAAACGGTCACTAAGGATGGGATAGGTGTGACGTTGGCTGCCAACATGGGTACCGCTAATGATATTCCTAGTGTACTTGATAATGGTGCAGAGGCAGTCGGGCTGATGCGTACGGAATTTCTGTATATGGACGCGGAGCGTGTCCCTACAGAAGATGAGCAATTCGCCATCTATCGTCAGGTTGTGTCGGCGTTAGCACCACGGCCAGTTGTGATTCGGACGTTGGATATTGGCGGTGATAAGCCGCTACCTTACTTGCACCAGGCACTAGAAGCAAATCCATTTATGGGTGAACGGGCTATTCGTCAGAGTTTAGCCCATCAACCATTATTTCGGAGTCAGTTGCGCGCGTTAATTCGAGCGTCGGCGTATGGTCATTTGCGAATTATGTTTCCGATGATTGCCACCTTAGATGAATTTCGTCAGGCCAAAGCCATCTATGATGATGAACGATCGAAATTGACAACCGCTCAGGTTCCGATGGGAAAGATTGACGTTGGGATGATGGTTGAGGTACCAGCCGCGGCGATGTTAGCCGATCGGTTCGCTCAGGAGGTAGACTTCATGAGCATTGGTACCAATGACTTAATCGGATATGCCATGGCTGCTGACCGCACCAACCAAGATGTTGCCTATCTCTATCAGCCGTACCATCCGGCTGTCTTAAGGCTGGTGGATCGCATCGTTCGCGCGGGCCATGCTGCTGGAATTCCGGTGGCAATGTGTGGCGAGATGGCTGGAGATCCAATTGCGGTACCAATCTTATTGGGAATAGGGTTAGATGAGTTTTCAATGGGAGCCGGATCGATTTTAAAAACCCGGCAACTTATGGGAACTTTAAATGTTCATGAACTACAGTCATTGGCGGATACAGTGCTCAATTCAACGAGTACAAGCCAAGAAGTGATTACAATGGTTCAGGCTACTGTACCAGGGATTCTGGACGTACGGTAGTTGAAATGATGATGGGACGTTTGCATGACCTGATGACTAAGGGCATGTCAAACGTCTTTTTTTATAATCAGGGTTTTTGGTTGTGGTTTGCAATCACTTAGGCAAACCCATATAATTGTGATGATTGTACAAAGCGAAACGCCAAACTATTTTAGCCAAACACAAGACGCAAGGGGGATTGGCAATGAACATTGGCATATTTACAGATACCTATTTCCCTCAAGTAAGTGGGGTAGCGACATCGATTAAAACGCTACGGGATCAGCTGGAAAAGCAAGGACACCAAGTTTATATTTTTACCACAACGGATCCTCACGTGGAACGCAACGTGTATGAACGGAATGTCTTTCGATTCTCCAGCATTCCGTTTGTGTCCTTTACGGATCGGCGGATCGCCGTTCGGGGATTATTTCAGGCTTATCAGATTGCCAAAGAATTAAATTTGGACGTGGTTCATACCCAAACTGAGTTTTCAATGGGGTGGATTGGTAAGTTCGTTGCGCGTAACCTGGAAATTCCCTGTCTACATACGTACCATACAATGTATGAAGACTATCTACATTATGTGGCTAATGGGAAAATTTTGAAGCCGGTTCACGTTAAACAGGGGACATTAGCCTTTTGCTATCATCTGAGCGGGGTGGTTGCCCCTAGTGATCGGGTTTTAACCACCCTGACGGATTATGGGGTTAAGACACCGATTCGAGTGATTCCAACCGGGGTTAATTTGCATCAGTATGAGCAACCAGATACGGCAGACTTACGCAAAAAATTGGGTTATCAACCGGATACGCCGGTGATTTTGTCGTTAAGTCGTTTAGCCTATGAGAAGAATATTAAGGCAAGTATTGCAGCTTTGCCCCGGATTCTAGCGCAGGTACCGACCGCACAATTGTTAATTGTGGGGGATGGCCCGGCGCGAGAAGATTTGGAGCAACAGGCAAAAGATGCGCAGTTAATGGACCATATCACTTTTACGGGTGAGATTGATAATGATGAGGTCTTTCGCTACTATCACATGGCCAATGTTTTTCTGTCATCGTCAGATTCTGAATCACAAGGGTTGACCTACATCGAAGCGATGGCTGCGGGGACCAAAATTGTGGTCATGACTAGTCCATATACAGATGAATTATTATCTAGCCGCACGTTAGGTGTGACTTTCACGACACAAGATGAATTGGTTGAAAACGTGGTGGATTACTTGCTTCATGGGGATGACGAGCAAGATCCAGACCTTTTAGCACAGAAATTGGCGGAAATTTCCGCGGATACATTTGGTCAGCACATTATTGAATTCTATCAAGATGCGCAGGTCAGCTATGAAGAGTCGCACGAAGACACCCCAGACTTTACGGATTAAGGGAGTTATTGAATGTTAAAAATCAACATGTTTTCTGCAGCTGATTCTGTTAAGGGTCAGGGCGTGGGGAGTGCGTACAATGAACTGATGAATTTGCTGAAGACTCACTTGAACCAAGAGTTTGATGTGTCGGTCAATCGATACCGGCGAGTAGACATCACGCACTACCATACGATTAACTTTTCTTATTACTTATCTACTTTTCTGCCGCACCGCGGTCGTAAGATTGGGTATGTTCACTTTCTACCGGAGACCCTTGAGGGAAGTCTTAAAATTCCTCAGCCATTCCGGTCAATTTTTTACGGCTATGTGTTGGCTTTCTATCGGCGGATGGACCACATTGTTGTGGTGAACCCGACGTTTATTCCGAAGCTTGTTGCTGCAGGAATCCCGGCCGAACGGGTGACGTATATTCCTAATTTTGTGAGTCGAGACGAATTTTATCCAGTAACTGCTGAGCAAAAGCAGGCCTTACGGCAACAATATGGGTATGCGACTGATCGATTTACGATTCTAGGTATCGGACAGATTCAAGAGCGCAAGGGATTGTTTGATTTCATTAAATTAGCCCGAAATAATCCCAGCTATCAATTCATTTGGGCTGGTGGCTTTTCATTTGGCCGGATGACGGACGGCTATGCTGAACTTAAGAAGGTCGTTGATGATCCGCCAGCTAACTTGAGCTTTCCCGGGATCGTTGATCGGGATAAGCTAGTTGATTACTATAATTTGGCTGATCTATTTCTATTGCCGTCGTTCAACGAATTGTTCCCGATGTCAGTGCTTGAGGCCTTTAGTACAGGGACCCCCGTTTTGTTGCGGGATCTCGACTTGTACCAAGCCATTATTGCGGGAGATTATCAACCCGCTAAGGATTATGCTGAGATGGATGAACAGCTGCATCATTTAGCGGTGGATCCACAGGCACTGGCTCACTGGCGGCAGCAAAGCTTGGCAGCGGCGGATCGGTACTCGGAGGAACATCTGACGCAGATTTGGCGAGAATTTTATACGCAACAGGCAAAAGAGGGGTAACTGCATGTCACGACGAAATAAATGGGTATTGGCGTTAATGTTTCTTTTAGGCATTGCGATTTTTACCTACTCGCTGCGAGACATCAAGTTTTCCGTCTTGGTCAGTGATTTTGTACACATTAACTTTTGGTGGTTTGGCGTTGCCATCTTATGTATGGTGATGTATTTGGGATTAGAAGCGTGGATTGTTAAAGTGTTTATCTCAGATCGAATTCAGGGGTTTACATTTAAAGATGCTATCCGAATTCCAATGGTAGAACAATTGTTCAATGGTATTACGCCGTTTTCTTCTGGCGGTCAACCGGCACAGTTAATTGCCTTGATGCAAACGGGGGTTGATGCTGGTAAAGCCAGTTCGGTCTTACTGATGAAATTTGTTGTGTATCAATCAATGATTGTTATCAATTTTTTGTTTGCGTTAGTGATTGGTTTCAATCAGATTCAAGATAAATTACACGCATTAGTCTGGTTAGTTGTGTTTGGATTTAGCATCCATTTGGCCGTGATTGTCGGCCTGTTGATGGTAATGTTTTGGCACGCCTTTACCAAAAAAGCTGTGGCCGTTATTTTGAAGCCAGTACGGTGGTTCATAAAGGCTGAGCGCTTTGATCGAATGGAAGCCAACATTAACGAAAAAATTGACTCGTTTTATGCAGAGAGTGTCCGGATTAGTGGTCAGTGGAAGCTAATGCTACGGGTTTTTGTCATCACGTTTTTTCAGCTGATGTTTTATTACTTAATTCCGTATTTTATTATGCTGGCACTGGGGTACACCACAGCGAACATTGTGATGGTCACCTGTTTACACATTCTGATTGTGATGGTCATCTCACTGTTCCCAATTCCGGGGGGCTCTGGTGGTGCAGAATACAGTTTTGAGATGATCTTTAAGAGCTACATTTCCTCAAACAGTAAGTTAGTGTTGGCCATGATACTCTGGCGACTCTTAACGTATTACCTGGGGATGTTGGCTGGCCTAGTGGCGATGGTCATTCGTCCAGATAAGGTAGTTGAAGAGCCTAATTCAGGAAATGAATAAGATTTTCTGGATTAAGGCGTGCCAACAGCGCACAAGTTTGGTAAAATCATAGTTGAAAGCTAGAAAGGGGACCAACCATGGAAGAATCTCAATTGATTGGCATCATCAATCGCTTAAAGGCGATGCAAGAAGATGCAACTGACGAGCCACAACCCCGTCGTTTTGAAAAAGAAGGCGTGGAACAAGCATTGGTTGTCTTCAACCAAGCAACACATACGTACACGCTAACTGAACATAATCCGGAAACGACATTTGAGTTTGATAACATCGACTTAGTGGCAATCGAATTGTTTGATTTACTGACGGATAACTAACAAAACTATGGGTGACATAGTTTTGTTTTTTTTTCGACGAAAGATTGAATTTTTTCAAAGGTTCAGTAATCAGATTGATTACCAGCTGATATCAGCTATACTTTAGGGATGTTAATTATTTTGTGGAGGCAGTCGCATGGCGAACTTTTTTAAGCGAAGGATGAGTTGGGTAAATACCCGAATGGGCTTTTTCCTGTTAACGATTGGTTTATTCTGGGTAAAAACGTATATTGCCTATCAAACCGAATTTACATTAGGAGCGAAGGGCAGTGTGCAGCAATTCTTGCTGCTGATAAATCCGTTACCGGCTGCGTTACTGGTATTTGGGATTGCGTTATACTTCCGTGGTCGATTGGCCTATTGGTTGATGATGATCATCAATGTGTTGGAATCAACCTGGATCTTTGCCAACGTCCTATATTATCGTGAATTTTCAGATTTCTTGTCGTTTGGGATTATGAAAGGTTCCAGCGATGTGGGGAATAACTTAGGTAAGAGTTTAGCGCAGATTACGCATGCTTATGATTTCTTTGTGTATGTAGATATTATTGTTTTAATTATTCTGTTGGTGACACACGTTATCCGGATTGATGCCCGGCCGTTTAAGCGACGGTACGCCTTTTCAATCACGGTACTATCGTTTGGCTTGATGTTTGCCGAATTTGGGATGGCTAATGCCGATCGGTCTGGCTTGTTGACCCGGACGTTTGATAATAACTATATCGTTAAATACTTAGGCTTGAATGAGTATGCCGCGTTTAATGCTTATCAGACGCAAAAGGAAAGCGCCACACGGGCAAGTGCTAATGCTAGTGATATGAAGAGTGTGTTGAAGTACCTCAAACAGAACCGTGTTAGCCCAAATGTTTCTTATTATGGAAAAGAAAAAGGAAAAAACGTCTTTGTCATTCATTTGGAGAGCTTCCAGCAGTTTCTAATTGACTATAAGGTTAATGGCAAAGAGGTAACCCCTAATCTGAATAAGTTTTATCATAATCAGAATACCTTGTCATTTGATAACTTTTATAATCAAGTAGCCCAAGGGAAGACGTCAGATGCCGAAATGATGTTAGAGAACTCACTCTTTGGGTTACCCCAAGGGTCAGCAATGACGACTTACGGGACACAAAACACGTTCCAAGCGGCACCAGCTATTTTGAGTCAGCAAGCAGGTTATACAACAGCGGCGTTTCATGGGGATGTGCCTAGTTTCTGGAACCGTGATAACACGTATAAGTCATGGGGCTATCAATACTTCTTTAGCTCCAGTTACTACACCGAAAAATCCGGTTATTCAGTTGGCTATGGCCTTAAAGATAAGATTTTCTTCAAACAATCAGCCAAGTATATTGAGCAGTTACCTCAACCGTTCTATGCTAAGTTGATTACGTTAACCAATCACTATCCTTATGAATTAGATAAGAAGAATACTGACTTTCCGGCAACTAAGACTGGTGATAAGACCGTTGATCCTTATGTACAGACGGCACACTATTTGGATCAGGCTTTTGGGGAGTTTATGACGTATCTCAAAAAAGCGGGTCTCTACAAGAATAGTATGATTGTTGCATATGGGGACCATTATGGTATTTCAAATAATCACCGACCAGCAATTGCCCAACTGTTGGGGAAGAGCAAAGTCACGAACTTTGATTTGGCTCAATTCCAGAAGGTTCCGTTCATGATTCATGCGGCAGGTCTCAAGGGGGGCATCAATCATACGTATGGTGGTGAAATTGATGTCTTACCAACGTTATTGGATCTGTTGGGCGTGAAGAATACGGACACAATTCAGTTCGGACAGGACTTGCTAGCGAAGAACCGCAATCAAACCGTTGCGTTCCGGAATGGGAACTTTATCTCACCAACCTATGCGAAAATTGGGGGGACAGTTTATGATACCAGGACTGGCAAGGCACTGTCGTTAACGACAGCACAGAAGAAGACAGTGGATAAAATGCAAAACCATGTCACAACGGAATTGTCACTTTCTGATCGAGTGATTTATGGAGACTTGTTACGATTCTATACGCCCAAGGACTTTACCAAAGTTGATAAGTCATCCTTTACCTACAAGTACAAGCCGGCTATGGAGAAACTAGCTGAGGCGGAAAAGAAGGAAAAGACGAGTGCTTTAGTGAAGAACAAGGGGAAAGAAACCACATATAAGACGGATGCACCAGAATTAAAGTAGGAAAAAGGTAATGTAATGGCGGTAACTTTGCTGTTGCATTACCTTTTTTGTAGTTAAGGTGATGCGTACGCAAATAATTTCAGTAAATATTCATTTTTCCCTTGACCCTGACAATAGAAATTGGTAAACTATTTTCTGTTGTCAATTAACGGAAACAAACATGGTTTGCCCGGCAATTGATTGCAAATCAAGTAATTGAAAAAAAGGCTTGACGGTCTGTGAGATTCTTGATATAGTAGTAAACGTTGTTGAGAATATTTATTCACTTCTTCACCAAAACATCTATATTTATTCAAAAAGATGTTTAAAAAGAAGTTGACATGATTTTATCAGCATGATATACTTTAAAAGTTGTCACGGAGCACTTGCTTCTGATAGCTTGGTAGACCTTTGAAAACTGAACATTGTTTCGACAAACC
>NZ_AZCP01000011.1 GCF_001433855.1 Levilactobacillus brevis ATCC 14869 = DSM 20054 | reverse complement strand
CGTTGCCGAGCGGCGAATGTCATATGGTTGATACTCAACCCATCACCGATTGAAGCGGCAGGATCCCGCGTGAAGTATAAGTTAGGCATTGGATCCATAAAGAATGGATAATCGTCTTCTTCAGCCGCACTGACTAAATCAGCTGGGACAAAGTCGAGTTCATTCTTCCGTACACCACCCATAATCTTGTTGACCATGGCTTGGGTATCCAATGATAATAAGTATTCTTTCAAAGCGTCATGCGTTACACCAGCAACGTAGCCACTTTCAGCAAGCATTTGTTCCAGGAAGTTTAACTTAACCTCTTCGCCACCGTCATCGAGGGCTTCGGCAGAGAGTTGTTCCAAATACAAGACTTCCGTACCGTTTTGCCGTAAAGTTTCAGCAAAGTTATCATGTTCTTGTTGCGCAATTGGTAAATATGGAATGTCATCAAACAGCAGACGTTCCATCATATCAGGCGTGAAGTTTTCCACTTCAACGTTCGGCCGCTTGAGCATTACCGTCTTTAACTTACCAATTTCGGACATTACGTGAATCGGACTTGTCATGTTTATTTCCTCCCATCACTTAA
>NZ_AZCP01000010.1 GCF_001433855.1 Levilactobacillus brevis ATCC 14869 = DSM 20054 | reverse complement strand
GGTAGACCTTTGAAAACTGAACATTGTTTCGACAAACCAAATATGTGTAGGGCGGTTTGATTTTAGAATCAAACCCAAACAATATTTGCGAAGTCAATTCGCTTTTAAAAATGTAACAACAATCGATGAGCTTACTTAAGTTCTCATCATAAGATGAGAGTTTGATCCTGGCTCAGGACGAACGCTGGCGGCATGCCTAATACATGCAAGTCGAACGAGCTTCCGTTGAATGACGTGCTTGCACTGATTTCAACAATGAAGCGAGTGGCGAACTGGTGAGTAACACGTGGGAAATCTGCCCAGAAGCAGGGGATAACACTTGGAAACAGGTGCTAATACCGTATAACAACAAAATCCGCATGGATTTTGTTTGAAAGGTGGCTTCGGCTATCACTTCTGGATGATCCCGCGGCGTATTAGTTAGTTGGTGAGGTAAAGGCCCACCAAGACGATGATACGTAGCCGACCTGAGAGGGTAATCGGCCACATTGGGACTGAGACACGGCCCAAACTCCTACGGGAGGCAGCAGTAGGGAATCTTCCACAATGGACGAAAGTCTGATGGAGCAATGCCGCGTGAGTGAAGAAGGGTTTCGGCTCGTAAAACTCTGTTGTTAAAGAAGAACACCTTTGAGAGTAACTGTTCAAGGGTTGACGGTATTTAACCAGAAAGCCACGGCTAACTACGTGCCAGCAGCCGCGGTAATACGTAGGTGGCAAGCGTTGTCCGGATTTATTGGGCGTAAAGCGAGCGCAGGCGGTTTTTTAAGTCTGATGTGAAAGCCTTCGGCTTAACCGGAGAAGTGCATCGGAAACTGGGAGACTTGAGTGCAGAAGAGGACAGTGGAACTCCATGTGTAGCGGTGGAATGCGTAGATATATGGAAGAACACCAGTGGCGAAGGCGGCTGTCTAGTCTGTAACTGACGCTGAGGCTCGAAAGCATGGGTAGCGAACAGGATTAGATACCCTGGTAGTCCATGCCGTAAACGATGAGTGCTAAGTGTTGGAGGGTTTCCGCCCTTCAGTGCTGCAGCTAACGCATTAAGCACTCCGCCTGGGGAGTACGACCGCAAGGTTGAAACTCAAAGGAATTGACGGGGGCCCGCACAAGCGGTGGAGCATGTGGTTTAATTCGAAGCTACGCGAAGAACCTTACCAGGTCTTGACATCTTCTGCCAATCTTAGAGATAAGACGTTCCCTTCGGGGACAGAATGACAGGTGGTGCATGGTTGTCGTCAGCTCGTGTCGTGAGATGTTGGGTTAAGTCCCGCAACGAGCGCAACCCTTATTATCAGTTGCCAGCATTCAGTTGGGCACTCTGGTGAGACTGCCGGTGACAAACCGGAGGAAGGTGGGGATGACGTCAAATCATCATGCCCCTTATGACCTGGGCTACACACGTGCTACAATGGACGGTACAACGAGTCGCGAAGTCGTGAGGCTAAGCTAATCTCTTAAAGCCGTTCTCAGTTCGGATTGTAGGCTGCAACTCGCCTACATGAAGTTGGAATCGCTAGTAATCGCGGATCAGCATGCCGCGGTGAATACGTTCCCGGGCCTTGTACACACCGCCCGTCACACCATGAGAGTTTGTAACACCCAAAGCCGGTGAGATAACCTTCGGGAGTCAGCCGTCTAAGGTGGGACAGATGATTAGGGTGAAGTCGTAACAAGGTAGCCGTAGGAGAACCTGCGGCTGGATCACCTCCTTTCTAAGGAATATACGGAGGCTACACATACTTGTTGAAACAATGTTCAGTTTTGAGGGGCTTACCTCTC
>NZ_AZCP01000001.1:437186-629071 GCF_001433855.1 Levilactobacillus brevis ATCC 14869 = DSM 20054 | reverse complement strand
CAAGCCAGTCGTGCCGGATGAGGCAGCATTGGATGAATGGATTGAACACCAAGCTGAGGTACTGGACGCCACGTTAAGTGCGTTTCACGTGGATGCCCATGTGACGGACTGGACAGTGGGACCAACCGTAACGCAGTTCCAAATTAGTCTAGCGCTTGGGGTAAAAGTTAATAAAATTACTAATCTAAATGATGATCTCAAATTAGCTTTGGCGGCTAAGGACATTCGGATCGAAGCACCAATCCCGGGTAAGACAACGGTGGGAATTGAAATTCCTAATTTAAAATCCCGTCCAGTCATGTTAGCAGAAATCTTGAATTCACCGGCGTTCCAGAAGAGTGAATCACCGCTGACGGTTGCTTTAGGGGTCGATTTATTTGGACAGCCCCAAGTGACTGACTTGCGAAAGATGCCCCATGGCCTGATTGCCGGGGCAACTGGTTCTGGGAAGAGTGTGTTCATTAACTCCTTGCTGTTATCGATTTTGTATAAAGCAACACCACAGCAAGTTAAGCTCCTGCTCATTGATCCGAAGGCTGTGGAAATGGCCCCATATGATGCCTTACCACACCTGTTGTCACCAGTGATCTCTGATCCTAAAGCGGCCGCAGCAGCCTTGAAGTGGGTCGTCACAGAAATGGATGAACGTTATGAAAAACTGGCAGCAGCAGGCGTTCGCAACATCGAGCAGTTTAACGACCGCGCCGATGCTAACGAAGAACCCGGGTTGAAGATGCCTTATATTGTGATTATTATCGACGAGTTAGCTGATCTGATGATGATGGCGGCTAGTGAAGTCCAAGACTACATTGTCCGGATCACTCAGAAGGCCCGGGCTGCCGGTATTCATTTGTTAGTGGCTACGCAGCGGCCAAGTGTGGATATTGTGACAGGAACCATCAAGAACAATATTCCAACGCGGATTGCATTCATGGTATCGAGTCAGATTGACTCACGGACCATTTTGGATACCGCTGGGGCTGAGAACCTCTTGGGACGTGGGGACATGTTGTATCTTGGAAATGGGGCCAGTCAGCCGATGCGGTTGCAAGGCGCATTTGTTGAGTCTGAGGTTGATGCCATTACGGACTTTGTTCGAACTCAAGGGCAGCCACACTATGCTTTTGAACCCAAGGGCTTATTACAACGCGAGACGGCAGAAGAAAATCAAGATGAATTGTTGCCAAAGGTCTTGGACTACATTGCCCAAGAAAAGACGGTCTCGACGTCGAAATTGCAACGGGTCTTTTCGATCGGCTATAATCGAGCAGCTAATTTGATTGATGATTTGGAACAGCACCATTATGTTTCACCGCAGCACGGTTCAAAACCGCGAGAAGTGTATTTAACACCAGACGACTTAGGTAAGGATCTACCAGAACCGCATGACCAAGATGCACCATTTTCATCTTAGCTTGAATAGACCTCACCGCCTTTCTGCGTTGGTTTCTTTTATGGGGGTGGGGGATATGCTAAAATGAAGCTAGAGTCACTCGGTCGGGGGAGTATATGGCCTTACCGCACAGAGTAGAAAAGAGGATCATTTAATGGATAACGCAACGGTTTATCATTTTGTTGGAATTAAAGGATCAGGGATGAGTGCGCTCGCCTTGATTTTGCATGACAAGGGCTTTAAGGTTCAAGGTTCAGATATTACGCAATACACGTTTACACAACGGGGATTGGAACAGGCCGGTATCGACGTTATGGCGTTTGATGAAGCCAACATTCACGAAGGCTTGACGGTTATTGCGGGTAATTCTTTCACGGATGATCATCCAGAAATCAAAAAAGCCCGGGAAATGGGCTTGCCGGTTTATCGTTACCACGAATTCCTCGGTCACTTGATCGAAGGTTATACCAGTATTGGGGTGGCTGGTGCCCACGGTAAGACGAGTACGACGGGGTTGTTGGCCCACGTTTTAAGTGGGGTTGCACCAACCTCTTACTTAATTGGTGATGGCAGTGGTAAAGGGACGCCCAATGCGCGGTTCTTTGTTTACGAAGCCGACGAATACCGGCGTCACTTCTTAGCAACCAAGCCAGACTATGCGATTATGACCAATATTGATTTTGATCATCCCGATTACTACACGGGCATTGATGATGTCTACAGTGCGTTTGAAACGCTGGCTAAGCAGGTTAAGAAGGGTATCTTTGCTTGGGGTGACGATCCAGAACTACGGAAATTAAAGACGGATGTTCCGGTTTATTATTACGGTACGAGTGATCGTGACGACTTCCAAGCTAGAAACATTAAACGTTCAACAACTGGCTCAACCTTCGATGTTTACCATGATGATGAATTCTTAGGTAACTTTGAAATTCACTTGTTTGGTGAGCACAATGTGCTTAACAGTCTAGCAGTTATTGCGGTGGCTTACTTTGAGAAGGTCAACATGGATGAAATTAAGCATGAATTGGCTGACTTTAAGGGTGTTAAGCGACGGTTTACAGAACGAAAGCTAGCGGACATGACCATCATTGATGACTATGCGCATCATCCATCTGAAATCAAGGCAACGCTGGATGCTGCTCGGCAAAAGTATCCAGACAAGGAAATTATTGCGGTCTTCCAGCCACATACCTTTAGTCGAACAATTGCTTTGATGGATGATTTTGCTAAGAGCTTGAATTTGGCAGATAAAGTCTTCTTAACCAATATCTTTAGTTCTGCGCGCGAAACGCAGGGGGCCGTGTCCAGTAAGGATTTGGCACAAAAGATTGTCAAGGGTGGCGAAATCCTAACGGTAGATAATATGTCTCCACTGTTAGATTTCCATGATGCTGTGGTTGTCTTTATGGGTGCTGGGGACGTGCAAAAGTACGAACGGGCTTATGAAGAACTATTAAGTCACCTATCTTTGAAAAATAACTAAATAAGTAATCTAAACGGGCGTTGGTATTTTTACCACGACCGTTTTTTATTTTATCCAGTAGGCGATGTAGTCGGTTGATGTCTTAAGGGAATATCAATTGTCTTTTTCGGCCGGACGCGTATTCTGGAATTATGACTTTGGGGGAAGTCGAAAATTATTTTGGGGAGTCGTTTGAAAAATGGAAAATGGGCTAACACACCGAAATTGGTGGTATCAACAACTTTTCACTAATTGGAAACGGTTTGAGCTGGTTTATGTGGTGTTGTTGATTTTGTTACAGTTAGTGGTTTATTTAATCGCACCTGATAGTCTTATTGGGATGGTTTCAGGAATCGGTGGCGTATTATGCTTAGTTTATGGCATGAAAGGGCGAAAAATTTCATTTATTTTCGGGTTCATTCAGTGTGTGGCCATGGCTTACGTTGCTTGGATTAGCCATGCCTACGGATCATTTGCAATGGACCTCATCTACGTGATTTCACAGCCGATTGGCTGGTACTTATGGGGACGTGATGAGGTAACCCGGGCCTTTACACGCCAGACGCGTCGTTGGCTATTCATTGGTGCATTTATCGCCTGGTTAGTTGGTTGGGGTATTTTATCCCAGCTGGGTGGGCAGTTGCCCTATTTCGATGCGATTAACTTTGTAGTCAGTTTGATTGCCCAGGTCCTGTATATCCTTAAATTCCGTGAGAATTGGTCGTTGTGGATTGTGGTTAATATTGCTAACGTTGTTTACTGGGGCACGTTGACAGGACAGACCTTGTTGGGGATGACGGCAGTTGGGACTCTGGGAGCTAATCTATCACAGGTCGCACTGCAAGGAGCCTTGTTGTTTAATGCCGTTTATGCGACCAAGGTATGGGCCAGTGGCGCGGCAGACCACGAGGGTGGTGCGGGTCAATAGGTTAAAAATTCCTTCTTTCAAATCGTTTAAACGACAGATTACTTGTGTTTAGTGTCGTTTTTGGTAAAATTATTTTAATAAACCCCGAGACTGGTTTGACCAATGGTGGTGACTAAGTCGGGAATTGATTGAAAGAAGGAGCGTTTCAATGAACAACTATGATCAGCAACCCCGTACGACGATTAACACTGAGGTCGGCCTCAACAGCTTTCTGACCAAAATGTTTGGCTGGATGGGTGCGGCCGTGTTGGTCTCAGCTGTAGTCGCCTATTGGATGTCAACTCAGATGGCCTTTTTACAAACCTTAAAGGGTGGCGGTCTGTTGATCCCAATTATTGTTTGGTTTATCTTACCGTTTGTGATTAGCGGACAGTCGATGAAACGACCAACCGTGGCCTTGGTTGGACTCTTCGTGTATGCAGTGATTACCGGTGGCGTTATTTCCTTGTATTCACTGGTTTATACACAAACGTCAATGGTGGCGGCCTTTGTTTCAAGTGCGGCGATCTTTATCACCATGGCTGGAATTGGGGTCTTTACCAAGCGGGATTTAAGTAAAATCGGGACGCAAGCGACAGCCGCTTTAATCGGTTTGATTGTCGCAATGATTGTGAATATGTTTTTGCGTAGCGCGCTAATTGCCATAATCTTCTCCTTCGTTGCCGTGATTATCTTTGCCGTATTAACGGCTTGGGATACGCAACGGATGCAGAAAATGTATTTACAGTACGGCGATCAAGTGTCAACGACAGGGTTAGCCGTTAATGGTGCCTTGCAATTGTACTTGGACTTCGTTAACTTGTTCTTACAACTCTTACAAATCTTTGGAATTTTTGGCGGCGACAACCGTTAAAACTCATAAAATAGATTAAGCTAAGCTCTGTTAAGCCGTAATGGCTCGACAGAGCTTTTTCTTTTGAAAAATAGAGTGTGTTATTAAAAGGAGGTTCGGCAACTGACTTGCTGCCGAACCTCCTCATTAATACTGATAATTGTTAAAACACGTTGCCCATCTAGTCAAGTGACGACAGTGCTGCCGAATGCTGTTGGTCAGATGGCATACATAGATTGAGCAGGATGGCGGCGATTGCCGCTACTGCAATTGGCGAGCCCAATAAGTATTGCACCAATTGGGGTGATTCTTTCGTCACCGTTGCAGGTAATAGAACCAACGCTAAAGTGAGGACGATGGGGAGCCCGATGACGTAGAGACTGCTTTCACCTAAATCTAGGCGACGAATGACATTTAGTCCATTTAACATAATGGTGACACAGATAATGGCGAAAACTCCGCCGATGACCGGAGCTGGGATAGCAGCTAGAAAGGCAGATAGCTTACTGAAAAAGCCAAGAATCATGAACCAGATACCGGCTGCAATGAAGACCCGTTTACTAGCCACGCCAGTAATTGAGATCACGCCGGCATTGGTTGAATATCCGGTTACTGGCGTGGCGCCCAAGATGGAGGAAACAAAGCAGCTTAAGCCTTCGCCAATGAGGCCGCGATTCCATTGGGTTTTGGTTAGTTGATGGTTGATAACGGCACCCATGGCAAACCAGGTACCGGTTGTTTCCGTTGTCAAAACGGCATAGATGACGATGAATGTAATAATAGCCGAAGGTGAGAAGGTAATACCAAAGTTAAGCGCGGTTCCTTGAGGAAAACTGAACCAGGGTGCTTGAATGACCGTTTTCCAGTCGAACCGGCCCATGGCAGTGGCGACCAAAGTCCCCGTCAGTAACGATAAGATAATGGCACCGGTTCGGAAGAGACGTTGAACGCGAGGAAACCGAATGCTAATTGAAATGGCAACTAGGAGTGTGACGGCCGTGATGCTGGCTAAGATAATATTCTGATTGATATTACCGCTGGCTTCAAAAATATTACTATTCAATGCGGAAGGAATTAGTGACAAACCAACACAGGTGATGATAGTTCCACCGACAATCGCCGGTACCAGTTTAGCGATGATTCGGTGAAAGACACCGGTTAAACCGAGTGCAATCAGTACGAGGGATCCGACTAACATGGCACCAATCAACGTGCCCATACCACCATGATTGACGCCACCGCTAGCGAGAACAATTCCGGCAGCAGCACCCAGCGGGACAAATGACGGCCCTTGGGAGATGGGCATCTTCATGAACCAACAGGTCTGAATGATGGTTCCGATCCCAGCAGCGAGAAAGGTGGCCTGTAATAGGCTCATTTGTTGGGCTGCTGACATCGCTAGTAAACCAGCCAGAATGATGGGTGGCACGTAAACGTCCATAGCGAGGACATGTTGCAGGCCTAAAAATCCGGCAGTCCGGGGGTTAACGGCGTCGTCTGGTCCAACGAGTAAACGATTAGAAGTTTTCATTAATTGTGGTCTCCTTTTAGATGATGAACCCGTTGACCACGAACATAGACGGCTTGGATGTCAGCGGGGGTTGTATGATACATCAGACGTTCAAAGATACTGCCAGCATCATTTGGCATTAAGGTAGCATAGCGGTCGTGAACAACTTGAAAATCGGCGGTATAGCTGGGAATTAACTGACCAGCTTTCAGGTGTAAACTGGTAGCACCACCCTTGGTGGCTAAATAAAACGCGGTTGTGGCTGAAATACGACTGTCTTTAACACCGCGTTTGTCAGCAATCTGGGAGGCATCGACGCCATCTTGGCGCATCTGCGATGCCATAACGGCTTGCTGTAAGTTGCGATAAAGACTAGGTGTGAACCCACCGGACAAGTCGCTGCCTAGGCCAACTTTAACGTCACGATGTAGCGCCTGATTTACCGGAAAGACGGCATTTCCAAAATAAGCATTGGAAATCGGGCAATGGGCTACGGCAGTTTGTCGTTGGTGGAACAAGTCAAGGTCACGAGTTGATAGCTGGGTACCGTGAGCCATGACGGATCGTGAGGTTAGTAACCCAAAGTGATCGAGAACTTCGGCGTCACGGCGGTGGAAGTGGTCTTGAGCGTATTGATCTTCCCAAGTACTTTCACTACAGTGTGACTGAATGGGCAGATTATAGCGTTGTGCGAGTTGACCCAGGCCGGTTAAGGCCGCTGGGGTGCAACTAGGGACAAACCGGGGGGTAATCACAGGTGTCACCGCTGCATGTCGTTGTTTGGCTAAGGCCTGAACTGCCATGACAAACTTCTCGGTTCCGTTAATGGCATCCGTCGCCGATGGGGTCCGATAAGTCGCAGGGGTTTGATCGGGATTGTCCATCACAACTTGGCCAATATAACCGCGTTGACCATAGTCTGCGCAGGCACGAGCGAGTTCGAGATTGGCATCGTGGTGAATGGTTCCAAAGTACAGGGCAGTTGTGGTGCCATTAGCTAACAGCTCGGGGATGAGGTGTTGGTAAACACGATGAGCAAATTGCGAATCGGCGTACCGGGCTTCAAGCGGAAAGGTATAGGTATTTAGCCAGTCATTTAGTGGACGGTCGAGCGCTAATCCTGCTTGTGGCCATTGTGGGGCATGCACGTGTAGGTCGATAAATCCGGGCAGTAAATACGTATGGGCGGGTAAAATTTGTAAAATATCAGCCGCCTGGGCTGCTTGTCGAACAGAGGTGTAATCGGCGTCACTCGGACGAATTAAGCGGTCGATTAGACCGGTATGGTCCACGGTTAGTAGCGCATTAGACTCGAAATGAACGTGGTAGGCATCTTGAGGTGAAAAGCTGGCGCCTTGAAAAACCATCTGGATAGTGATGACAACTCAACTCGCTTTCTCTTTGGATAAAAATAGAATAACACGAAATAAATTGATTTTAAAGTTAAAAATAGTTCGTTTTTTATTTTAATATAAATTACAATAACGGTAAATCGGTTTATTTATAGATAAATAGCGAACAAGGCCGAAAGGGGTTCTGATATTCTTGTAGACTAATCAATCGTAGAAAAACGGAATAATTGAGCAATTAGCGATTTACTATTTCGGATTTTCCAGTTTCTTTGGTAAAATAGAAACAGAATACTCGAATACAGCTAGCTGTGTTCGAAAGGAGCGAAACATGGCGGAAAAACGTTTATTATTGATTGATGGAAACAGTGTGACTTTTAAGGCCTTTTTCGCGTTATATACCGCATTGGGAAAGTTTACCAATAGCGAAGGACTGCATACGAACGCTATTTACGGGTTCAATACCATGTTGGAAACGATGTTAAAGGTGGTACAACCAACCCATGCTTTAGTGGCTTTTGATGCTGGTAAAACAACTTTTCGGACTAAAATGTATGACAATTATAAAGGTGGCCGGGCAAAGACGGCACCGGAACTTTCCGAACAATTCCCGTACGTGAAAGAGCTTTTGGCGGCACGTGGGATTCAAACTTATGAGTTAGCCAATTATGAAGCTGATGATATCATCGGTACCTTGGCTAAACAGGCGGAGGAACAGGGATTTACCACGACTATTGTGACGGGTGACCGGGATTTGACCCAGTTGGCTGATGATCATACGACAGTTTCAATTTCTAAAAAAGGGGTTAGCGAAATTGAACATTACACGCCCGCCTATGTAAAAGAAAAAATGGGGGTTACGCCGGCTCAGATTATTGATATTAAGGGCCTTCAAGGCGACAATTCCGATAATTATCCCGGAGTGACAGGGGTTGGGCCTAAGCGAGCAGTTGAATTGGTTAGCACCTACGGCAGTATCGATGGTATCTACGATCATTTGGCTGACATCACAGCTAAGAAATTAAAAGAGCATTTGATTGCAGATCACGACCAAGCGCTGCTAGCTAAACAATTAGCGACCATCAAGCGCGATGCACCAGTCAAAAAAACAGTTTCTGAATTGGTTTACAAGGGCGACGACTATGATCAACTGGTGCCGTTTTATCAAAAGATGAACTTTAATCAATTTCTAAGTAAGATGAGCATTGATGGTGAGGCTCCCACGGCAACACCAGGGTTAGAAGAAGTCACTTATACTGTTTTGACGGCAGACAATGTGACTGAATTGCCATCTTTTACCGATGGCTGTGAATTTTATCTAGAGATGCTTGATGACAATTATCATACAGCTGAGTTAGCTGGTTTTGTGATTGGGCATAACGATCAATGGTGGGTGAGTCGCGACACGGCACTCCTTCAGCAAGCCCCCTTAAAAGGCCTATTGGAAAATGCGGACATTGCCAAACAAGTCTTTGATGCGAAACGAACGTTTGTTGCGTTGCAACGCTTAGCCGTGACTTTAACGGGTGTGGATTGTGATTTGTTGCTGGGGTCATACTTGTTAAATACGTATGACAACAGCAATGATTTAGGTCGACTTGCCATGGAACACGGGTACCATCAGGTCGCAACCGACGAAGATGTTTATGGTAAAGGCGCCAAGGCGGCAATCCCAGATGATGATGACGTGTTCTTTAGTCATTTAGCCCGTAAAGCCCGGGCCATTGAACAACTTCGACCACAGATTTTTAAAGATCTTGCTGACAATGAGCAAACAGATCTTTACCGTGATATTGAGTTGCCAATGGCATTTGTGTTGGCACGAATGGAAGTAGCTGGTATTACGGTTGAGGCCAGTGAATTAGAGGCTATGGGCAGCAAGTTCACCGAACAGTTGGCGGAGATCGAACAGACTATTTATAACGAGGCGGGCGAAGAGTTTAACATTGGTTCACCCAAGCAATTAAGTCATATTTTATTTGAAAAGATGGGTCTACCCGTAATCAAGAAGACAAAGACCGGGTACTCAACGGCAGTAGGAGTGCTTGAGAAGTTAGCTGCTGAAGCACCGATTGCTGAGAATATCTTGAAGTATCGTAAGATTGCCAAGATTCAGTCGACCTACGTTGAAGGCTTATTAAAGGTCATTCATCCGGACGACCAAAAAGTGCATACACGTTATTTGCAGACGTTAACTCAAACCGGTCGATTATCTTCGGTTGATCCAAACTTGCAAAATATTCCGGTCCGTAACGAAGAAGGACGAGCGATTCGTAAAGCCTTTGTACCAAGTCATCCAGACTGGGAAATCTTTTCATCTGACTACTCACAAATTGAACTGCGCGTGTTAGCTCATATGAGTCATGATAAGCAAATGCAAGAAGCCTTTCGTGAGGGACAGGATATTCATGCGGCGACGGCGCGACGAATTTTCAAGATGGGGCCTGACGAAGAAGTTACCCCGAATATCCGGCGACAGGCCAAGGCGGTTAACTTTGGGATTGTTTATGGAATCAGTGACTTTGGCTTGTCACAAAATATCGGCATTTCTCGCAAACAGGCTAAGGCTTTTATCGATACGTACTTTGAGGAGTATCCGGGGGTTAAGGCCTACACAGAGCGGATGGTCCAACAGGCTCATGAATTGGGATATGTCGAAACGATTGCTCATCGGCGGCGGTATTTGCCAGACATCAACTCACGTAACTTCAATCAGCGGTCATTTGCTGAGCGGACAGCGATGAATACACCAATCCAGGGGAGCGCGGCAGATATTATCAAAATTGCCATGATTCGAATGGAACAGGCACTAAAGGACATGCAGGCCACAATGCTACTGCAGGTTCATGATGAACTGATCTTTGAAGCCCCCGCAAGTGAGATTGACACCTTGGCAAATCTGGTTCCGAGTGTGATGGATTCGGCCATTGAGCTAGAAATTCCGTTGAAGGTTGAGAGTCACTATGGACCAACTTGGTATGATGCTAAGTAAGTGGTAGGAGGAGAGAACAGGGATGCCAGAATTACCTGAAGTTGAAACGGTTCGACGCGGGTTGACGCGATTGGTTCAAGGGGCCACTATTGCTCACGTTGAGGTTCGTTATCCAAAAATGGTCACACCTGATGCGGATGTCTTTACCGCGGAATTAATCAGCCGGAAAATTGAGCGGATTGATCGGCGAGGAAAATACCTGTTATTCCGATTTAGTGGTGACTTAACGATGGTGTCACACTTGCGTATGGAAGGAAAGTATGACGTCCAGCCAGAAGGTAGCCCCGTTTCCAAGCATACGCATGTGATCTTTCATTTAACTGATAATCGGGAGTTGCGTTATACCGATACCCGGAAGTTTGGCCGAATGCAATTAGTGCCGACGGGCGAAGAAACAACGCTGGCCCCCTCATTGGGCAAATTGGGACCGGAACCAACGGCGGAGACCTTAACGTTAGCGTATATGGTCAAAATCTTTGGTAAGTCACATAAAGTGGTGAAGCCTTTCTTATTAGATCAGACGCGAATTGCTGGATTGGGGAATATCTATGCAGACGAGGTCCTGTGGTTATCTAAGATTAATCCATTAACGCCAGTAGATACGTTAACGCCGTCTCAATTGTCGGAGCTACGCCAAAATATTATTGATGAGATGGCTTTAGCCATTGGAGGGCATGGCACGACAGTCCATTCATTTTCGACAGCGTTTGGTGAGGCTGGTCAGTTTCAAAATCAGTTGCATGTCTATGGCCGAGAAGGTGAACCGTGCGAACGGTGTGGAACAGAATTGGTTAAGATTAAGGTGGCCCAGCGTGGCACGCATTTCTGCCCGCACTGCCAGCCATTACCACCAGAAGCAAAGGCGGCGTTGATTCATGACTGAGGTATGGGGATTAACGGGCGGCATTGCCACGGGGAAGTCGACGGTTAGCGCGTGGTTACGCGCAGCCGGGGTACCGGTGATTGACGCCGACCAGATTGCGCGACAAGTTGTTGCACCGGGAACCGCGGGGCTTAAACAAGTTGTAACGACTTTTGGGGCAGATTATTTACGGGATGGTCAGCTAGATCGCAAGAAGTTGGGCCAATGGGTCTTTTCGCGACCGGCCGAGCTTAAGCGTTTAGAAGCGATTACAACACCGTTAATTCGTGCTGAAATTAGCCGACAAGTCGCGAATTACCGTCAGCAAGCCGTTCCAGTCGTGGTTATTGATGCACCAACGCTATTTGAAGCTGGCTATGCGACGACCTTGGTTGATCGGATTATGGTTGTTGCAACAGATGCGCCGACACAAAAGGCCCGGTTAATGGCGCGGGATAACTTATCGGCTAGCGATGCGCAAAATCGGATTGATCGGCAATGGCCAATCGACCAAAAGATCGCACAGGCTGATGTGGTGATTGATAATGGACGGACAATTGCCGAAACACGGCAACAAGTGGTAAAATGGCTTGACATGAATAACTTTGGAACAAGTAACCATTTAAAACGAGGTGACCAGTAATGCAGTGTCCACACTGTCATCATAATGGATCGCGGGTCGTGGACAGTCGGCCCACAGACGACGGTCGTGTTATTCGCCGTCGTCGTGAGTGTGAGAGCTGCGGCTTTCGGTTCACGACGTTTGAGCGAGTTGAAGTCACACCGCTGTTAGTAATTAAGAAGAACGGAACGCGTGAAGAATTCAATCGTGAAAAAGTTCTGCGTGGTATTATTCGCTCTGCCGAGAAACGACCGGTGGGGATGGATGTCATGACGCAGATTGTTGATGAAGTTGAGAATAAGATTAGGGCGCTAGGTGTTAGTGAAATCTCTAGCCAACTGATTGGTGAATATGTGATGAATCGATTAGTCGATGTTGATGAGATCGCTTATATCCGTTTTGCCAGTGTCTACCGGCAGTTTAAGGATACCGGTGTTTTCTTCAATGAATTAAAAGATATGCTTGATAAAGATAAATTGAAAGCCAAAAAAGAAACAAATGGGAAAAGCGAGGCGAAGTAAGGCATGGAGGATTCCTGGCACCAATTGCAGCCAAAGACCAGTTTTTTGGTTCGATTGGCCGACCGGCTGACCGATCAGAGTTGGCAAACGCTAACGCAGCTGTATCAGCCGATCATCGGACCGAGTGCCGCGGGGCTCTACTCGGCCCTTTTTTGGCTACCCAAGACGGGACAGTATCACCGGCACGCGACATTGTTGGCGATATTGGGGATGGATTTGGCACACCTATATGACGCGCGTTTACGGTTAGAAGCAACCGGACTATTAACCACGACGGTGTCCACCAAAGATGATTTGACGAGTTTTAATTATGATTTGCACGCACCGTTACTCCCCGCAGCCTTTTTTAAAGACGACCTCTTAAGCGTTCAACTGTTGGGGGTTGTGGGTGAGGATCTTTATCAATCACTGGTCAGTGTCAATACGTCGACCACTGAACGGTCAACTGATGAAGAAAACATTACGAAGAACTTTTTAGAAGTCTTTCATGTGGATGGTCAGGAGCTCGCGGAACTACCAACAGCGATAACAGCAGGTCGTCAGCGCCTAGATGCTGAAACACAAGCGACGGCACCGGCATTGCAGGCGGCACCAGCGGACTTTGATTTTAAATTACTAGGAGAAATTTTAGAGCATTCATTTATTGATACGCGGGCCTTGCGAAGTGAGCGTCAGTTATTATTAACGGAGCATGCCACCTATGGTTTGGATGAAGTGACGATGGCCCGCTATATTGGCGAAGCAACTGATCTGGCTACTAATCAATTCAATGCCGAAACGTTTAAACGGATCATTGCCCAAAACTTTGGGCGACCGCAATCAGCGAAAACGGTAGCGCAACCGCAGAAGACAGCAACGACGCCAACTAATCAGTCGGTTAATTCGGCCGAACAGGCCTTGATTAAAGTGGCAGCTAATACGGCACCGGCTGTTTTCTTACAGGCCATTAAACAAAAGAGTGGCGGCTTTGTAACGGACGGTGAACAGCGAATTGTTCGTGATTTAGTGAGTCGACAATTATTTCCAGAAGCCGTTTTAAATCTGATGGTCTATCACGTCTTGGTTGATGAGGATCGACCAACCCTGAATAAGAATCTGTTAGACACTATTGCTAATGACTGGAGCAAGGCTAAAATCACGACTCCGGAGCAGGCTATCCAAAAAATCCGGGAGCGTCAGCAGGCAGCTAAGCAGCCTCGCCGGTCACGAGCCCGGCAATCAGCGACGGTCAAGGAGACGTTACCAGAGTGGGCAAAGACATCGACAACCAATCAGCAGGCCTCACGGACGAAGCTGTCAGCAGAAAAACAAAAACAATTACAAGACCGAATTGCTAAATTGCAAGATCGGCCGTCAACAGGAAAGGAGGACTAACCGATGGAAGATTTAGGTAAGACGATGCAGCAATTGATGAGTCAGCAGCACCTTAATGATAATTATCGCCAGCTGATGGCTAAAGTCTATGATGATCCGTTAGTGCGACAATTTTATGAGGCCCATCAGGCAGAACTGGCGGATGATGTTTTGACCCGTTCAGCAGCTAAGCTTTATGAGTTTGTTTCTGAACGGGAAAAATTGGCTAAGGGCGGTGCGACGTTTGCCACTGGTTACGAGCCACAATTGGTTGTGTCCAATCACTTGATTGACGTAGCTTATGTGCCAACTGCAGAAACACAGGAGAAACAAGCTGAGCAACGATTGCGACAGCGGGTCAAATCAATTGCTATGCCCAAAAGCATTCGTGAGGCGACATTGAAGGCGTTCGATCAGGACTCGGATCGGGCAGAGGCCCTGATGGCTGCTCTGGATTTCATTGATGCCTATGAGGCTAGTCCCAAACGCCGTCATCAAGCTCTATATTTGTCAGGGAGCTTTGGTGTTGGAAAAACATACTTGCTGGCGGCTGTGGCCAATCAGTTAGCCGCCGATGGGTTTTCAACGACTCTGGTTCATTTTCCTAGTTTTGCCGTTGAAATGAAAAATGCGATTGCCCAAAATGGGGTGGCAGAAAAGCTGGATGCACTGAAAAAGGCTAAAGTTCTGATGATTGACGATATTGGTGCGGATGCCATGTCTGCTTGGGTACGTGATGATGTGTTGGGTGTGATTCTCGAATATCGTATGCAAGAGGAACTTCCCACATTTTTCAGTTCGAACTTTTCAATGGCCCAACTGGAAAAGGAACATTTGCGAATCTCGACTCGGGGCGACGATGAGCCGTTGAAAGCACAACGATTGATGCAACGAATTCGGTTTTTAGCCCGGGAAGTTACGATGGTTGGGGTCAATCGTCGACCACAATAATTTAGGGTCATGCTTGACAAGCTCGCGTTACGAGTGTTTAATAGTCTTTGAAACCAAAAGAGCTATGACGAAAGACATGGTGTTACCGGAGTTCGTTTACAGGAAGAGTTGGCCTAGCTTGGAAGCCACTTAGCGCCCGGAAGCATTACCACTTTCTTAGCTGTTGGAAGGAAATTTCCGACCGGTTCGTTCCGTTAACGACGACTAGAGTTCACGGGAGTAGTCTCGTGAAAAATATCGGGTGGAACCACGTTATTGACGTCCCCAGTGCCTTTTAGAGGTGCTGGGGACTTTTTGTGTTTTTCGCCTAAAAAAATAAGGGAGATCGAGAATTATGGCAGATATTTCAATTAAGTTCCCTGATGGTGCTGTTAAGGCCTTTCCAGCCGGAACCACACCAGCAGACGTTGCAAAGTCCATTTCGATTAGTTTAGCCAAGAAGGCGGTTGCCGCTAAGTTAGATGGCCAATTGGTCGACTACTTAACGCCATTAGCAAGCGATGGCAGCATCGAAATTGTTACGAAAGATAGTGATGATGGACTGGCTGTATTGCGGAACACAACGGCTGCTTTACTGCGGATTGCCTTAAAGAAGGAATTTCCGGCTATTCGCTTAGGCAAAGTCAGTGCTGATGAAGATGGCTTCTTTGTGGATACCGATAAAGATGACCAACAAGTCAGTGTTGATGAGTTAGATGCCTTAGCAGTAATCGTTGAAAAATTAGTCAGTGATAAATTAGACATCGAACGTATCGCGGTTAGCAAAGCCGATGCCTTAGCTGATGCGAAGGACGATCAGTTCACAACAGCGTTGATTAATGCGGTTGATGGCGATAGTGTACCGTTCTTAAAGATTGGTGACTACCAAATCCTTAGTGATGGGGCACAATTGACCAATACCGGTGATGTTAAGAAGTTTAAGTTGTTATCAGTTGCCGGTGCTTACTGGCAAGGTAAGTCTTCAAATCCAATGCTACAACGGATCTATGGGACAGCCTTCTACAAGCAAGCTGACTTGGATGCCGATCTTGCTCGTCGCCAAGAAGCGCGTGAACGTGATCACCGAGTAATCGGGAATCAATTAGACTTGTTCTTTGTTGATCCCAAGGTTGGTGCTGGTTTGCCATACTGGATGCCAAACGGGGCCACGATTCGGCGGACGATTGAACGTTACATCATTGATAAGGAAGTTTCCAATGGGTACCAACACGTTTACACACCAGTCTTAGCTAACTTGGATCTGTACAAGCAATCTGGTCACTGGGCACACTACCGAGAAGACATGTTCCCACCAATGGACATGGGTGATGGTGAAATGCTTGAATTACGGCCAATGAACTGCCCAAGTCATATTCAAGTTTATAATCACCACATTCGGTCTTACCGTGAATTACCTCTACGGATTGCTGAATTAGGGATGATGCACCGTTACGAAAAATCAGGTGCTTTGAGTGGATTGCAACGGGTTCGGGAAATGACCTTAAATGATGGTCACACGTTCGTAGCACCAGAACAAATTCAAGATGAATTTAAGAGTATCTTGGACTTGATGGTTAAGGTTTACGCTGACTTTGACATCAAGGACTACACGTTCCGTTTGAGCTACCGTGATCCTAAGAACACGGAAAAGTACTTTGATGATGACGAAATGTGGAACAACGCCCAAGCTATGTTGAAGGGTGCTATGGATGACCTAGGCTTACCATATGTTGAAGCTGAAGGGGAAGCTGCCTTCTACGGTCCTAAACTGGATGTGCAAACTAAGACGGCACTGGGTAACGAAGAAACGTTATCAACCATTCAATTGGACTTCATGTTACCAGAACGGTTTGACTTACATTATGTCGGTGCTGATGGTGAAGAACACCGTCCAGTGATGATTCACCGTGGCTTGGTTTCCACGATGGAACGTTTCACGGCTTACCTGACAGAAATTTACAAGGGCGCTTTCCCAACTTGGTTAGCACCTAAGCAAGTGACGATTATCCCAGTTTCTGAAGAAAAGCATGGCGCTTATGCTGATAAGTTAGCTGCTGAGTTAAAAGCTGCTGATATTCGGGTTAATGTTGACAAGCGGGGCGAAAAGATGGGTTATCTGATTCGCGATGCGCAAACTCACAAGATTCCATACACCTTAGTTGTTGGTGAAGATGAAATGAGTAACGGTAGTGTTTCCGTTCGGAAGTACGGCGAAGACCAAACAACGTCAATGAGTAGCGATGCCTTTGTTAAGGAAATCTTAGCGGATATTGCGTCCTACAGTCGCGAAAACGACTAATACGAGTATTTGCTAAATAGCATTGACAAGGCAGTGCTTGGCTGGTATGATGGTTAAGTTGAGAAATTAAGCAGAGGCTTCCGCTTCTCGCCTTATGACTAACGTTATTGGGCTGGATATGCACGTTAATGTCGTCTTCGTGATGACATTTCTTGCGGGAGCCGTTTGATTCTGATCAAAGGTTCCCGCATTTTTTGTGAGTGAGATTTCTGCAGTTCTCGAGATTATTTTGGAGGTGGATTACCATAGCAAATGACACGATTGTCAACGAGGGGATTCGCGCACGCGAAGTTCGATTGATTGCCAGTGATGGTGAACAATTGGGCATCAAGAGTAAGCAAGAAGCTTTGCAGATTGCTGAAGACGCTAACCTCGATGTAGTTTTGGTTGCACCGAAAGCTAAGCCACCCGTAGCCCGGATTATGGACTACGGGAAGTACCGGTTCGAGTTGCAAAAGAAGCAACGCGAAGCTCGGAAAAAGCAAAAAGTGGTCAGTGTTAAGGAAGTGCGCTTGAGCCCAACCATTGATACCAATGACTTTAACACCAAGCTGAAGAACGCTAAGAAGTTCTTGGCTAAGGGTGAAAAGGTTCGGGTTTCAATCCGGTTTAAGGGACGGGCCATTACCCATAAAGACATTGGTCGCGAGGTGCTTAATCGGATGGCAGCTGAAACAGCTGATGTTGCCACGGTTGAACAACGACCAAAGATGGACGGTCGCAGCATGTTCCTGATGCTCTCGCCTATCGCTGAGAATAAGTAGAATTGATTGGGTAGCTTAAGCTACCGATTTAAGGAGGATATTTCGTATTATGCCAAAGATGAAGACTAACCGCGCTGCAGCTAAGCGTTTCAAAGTAACTGCTAAGGGCGGTATCAAGAGTGCCAACGCATACACGTCTCACCGTTTCCACGGTAAGACCAAGAAGCAACGCCGGAACCTTCGTGGTACCCGGATGATGAACGAAACGACTATTAAGACTTACCGCGAATTATTACAAAAGTAAGCTAGTCACTAATTTTTCGGGTCGACGAAATGTCGACATAATGTTTGAATTGATTTAGGAGGAAAAGATTATGCCACGAGTTAAAGGCGGTACTGTTACACGCGCACGTCGTAAAAAGGTTTTAAAGTTAGCTAAGGGTTACCGTGGTTCTAAGCACCGTTTATTCAAGGTTGCTAAGGATCAAGTTATGAAGGGGCGTCAATACGCATTCCGTGACCGGAAAGCGACTAAGCGTAACTTCCGTAAGTTATGGATTGCCCGGATCAACGCCGCAGCCCGGATGAACGGTCTGAGCTACAGCAAGTTGATGCACGGCTTGAAGTTGGCTAACATTGACGTTAACCGGAAGATGTTAGCTGATTTAGCAGTTAACGATGCTGCTGCATTTGCTGCTTTAGCTGAACAAGCTAAGACGGCTTTAGCTGCTTAATTTTAAATTAATTGTGGAGCTTGTTCTCTACAGGATAAAGCAAGTAATCCAAATTGGATTGCTTGCTTTTTTCGTTTACATTGGCTTTTGAGACTATCATTTTAATGACCGTTATTAAGTTGCTATTTATCATACGATTGCGCCACTTGACTTTAGGTGTGCAGCTTAAATTTATCAGTGATTTTAAAATGGCATATATTATTATCCTTGATTTAGCGGGAAATGGCTGGAATGTAGGATGCGTTAGACAGCATATATATGTTATACTAATACCGGATATGGTTTAAAATTGTAAACGGGGTGACTTAAATGACAACAGTCAGACATAAATTATTTTTAATGGGGGCTAGTTTGATGCTAGTCTCGGGCGGGGTGATCACCATCGCTGTTTTGCCAGTACAAGCGGCAACAATCACTGCAAACGTTAAACAGGGAGAAAAGGTTGGGTCGGTTGAAATGCCCTATACGCTGGTGACTACCAAGGATGGTCCACAACGTGTTTATTGGGAATCAAAGGCACCACAGTCGTTAACAAGTGATCAGATTAATGACACCGACTTTGTTGCAAAATTTGTTTCGGATTATCCAACATTGGGCAATTTATTTCAAGATCCAGGCTTGCAGAAAACACTAAACGAGTTGATGGATAAGGTGAATCGGGCTAATCGACAGGATAGCTTGATAGATTTCGTTGTCAGTACGTCTGATGATAATGGGCTTAGTGCCAGCGATTATGCTAAGAGAATTGTTCAGAGTATTACGCAGCAGTCTTGGATCGTCAGCCGATTGGCGCAGTACAAAACGAATGCCAAGACATTTAAGGAAATTCAAAAGGATTATCAGGAGAACTTTCGGCCGTTGATTGAAGCGTTGCCGGATGATGAAGATGGTAATAAGGAAAATTTGTTACAACAATCGGATTTCCTGTTTAATACGGAAGAAAGTACCTTGGATACTAATGCTTCAAGATTTATTTCTATGTTTAAGACGGGAATGTTTTTATCGAGTTATAGTGACGCACAGTTAGCTGAGATTGATCCGGATGCCTCGGCAGCTCAAATGTCACAAATATTGCAACAACCACTTTCAAAGTATTTACATCCGCAGGCTGATGGTACACTTCAGATTGATGGACTCCTGTTATCGGGGTTAATGGCCTACAGTACGATAATGCCAGATCCAATTGTTCCTAATCCGACGCCAACACCTGACCCAAATCCTAGTACTAGTCAGGCAGTGACGGTTAAGTATGTTGATCAGCAAGGAAAGGCGTTGGCACCAACTGCAACGCTTACTGGTAAATTAGGAGGCGCCTATCACGCGCAGGCTGCTAAGATTGATGGCTACCAGGTCACTAAGACGCCAGCAAATGCGATTGGGACATTTACCACTGAAGCCCAGACAGTCACATACGTTTACGAACCACAGGTCGTTCAAAATGGTGCAGCTGCCACAATAGCGCCGAAGGGCAGTGTCATTTATGCCATAAAGAAAATTGGCTTGTATCAGACGCCAACTTTTTCCACTAAGCAGCGCTTGGTCTGGTATGCCAAGCAAAAGCGTACGAACCGACCGATGTTTGTGGTGACGGGCTATGCCAAGTCAGTCAATGGTGTTAAACGTTATCGCGTAAAAGATGTCAATCATCACAGTAAAACTGCCGGTAAGACGGGGTACGTGACCACCAACACAGACTACACGGTACGGGTGTATTATGCGAAACGTCACGTAAAGATTAAAGTAATCAATGCGAAAGGCGTTAACGCGTATCAGAAGAAAAATCTGACTGGCAAACGTGCTCACTACCGTTATGGTCAACAGTTGAAAGTGAAAAAGATTGTGTCACACAATTTAACAACCCGATTCGTTTTGAGCAATGGTACCTATGTGACCGCCAATAAAAAGTTGGTTATGACCGTAAAATAATAACTAAAGACAATGCCCGTGAGAACAAATTTCCGATGGGTATTGTTTTTTTGTTATTTCCATCACTAAAGATTAATCGATTTTAGTTCAGAAGCACATGTTTTGAATGGCAGATCAATTGTGGAGAAAATATTTAGGTAAAGGCCAATCTTTATCGGTCTTCCGAGTGGTAAAATTACGCAGAATTGCGTATAATAGTATGCTAGACATGCCAAGGATGGCAAAAAAACGAAGGGGGGCTGTCACCCGCATGGTTTCTCAATTCAAACCAACGTGGATGGTTAAAAATATTTATGATTTGACACCGGCACAACTGCGTGCCAACGGCATCAAAGTGATTTTAACGGATCTCGATAATACGTTAATTGCGTGGAACAATCCTGATGGGACACCGGAGCTACGGCATTGGCTAACCTTATTGGAGTTGGCAGGGATTCGAGTAATTGTCGTGTCAAATAACAACCGTAAGCGGGTTGATCGTGCGGTGGCACCTTTTAACTTGGATTATATTCACCGGGCACTAAAGCCATTATCATGGGGGATTTTGCGGGCGTTACGGCGTTGGCATTTGAACCGTGATGAAGTCGTCATGGTTGGTGATCAGCTTTTGACGGATGTTTGGGCGGCTCACCACAGTGGCGTACGCAGTGTCTTAGTCAAGCCGATTTTAAAGTCGGATGCGTGGGTGACCAAGGGTAATCGTTTAATGGAAAAGGTAGTCATGTGGCGGTTGCGTCACAACTATCCAGAATTAACTTGGCAGGAGGATCTTGATGAACGAAAAGCACATTGAACCTGTTTTGATTGATGGTGAACCACTTCATTGTATTGGCTGTGGCGCCACCATTCAGACGACTGATCCAACAGCACCAGGGTATACGCCACAGTCGGCGTTGGATAAGGGAATTGAAAAGCAAGAGGTCTATTGTCAACGCTGTTTCCGATTGCGGCACTACAATGAAATTGTGCCCGTTGGTTTAACGGATGACGATTTTTTGAATTTGTTAACCCAAATTCAAGATGCTAACGCCTTGATTGTTTATGTCGTTGATATCTTTGATTTTAACGGTAGTGTGATTCCCGGTTTGCACCGATTTGTGGGTGACAATCCGATTTTACTGGTGGGTAACAAAGAAGATTTGCTACCACGCTCACTGAAGCGTAGTAAGCTACGTGACTGGTTACGTCAACGGGCAAATGAAGCTGGGTTGCGGCCAATTGATGTGACATTATTAAGTGCTAAGACCAACCAGTCTGTCGATGGCTTATTACAATTGATTGATAAGTATCGCGGAGACCGAGATGTCTACGTGGTTGGTGTGACGAACGTCGGTAAATCCACGCTGATTAATCAAATTATTCGGCAAAATACTGGGGTAAAAGATTTGATCACCACTTCTAAATTCCCTGGAACCACGCTAGATAAAATTGAATTGCCGTTAGACGATGACCATGTTTTGGTGGATACACCAGGGATCATTCAAAATCAGCAGATGGCCCATTTCTTAACTGGGAAAGACTTAAAGATCGTGACGCCACAAAAGCAGGTTAAGCCGAAAAATTACCAGCTAAATGACCAGCAGACGTTGTTTTTAGGCGGGGTTGCCCGATTTGATTTTAATAAGGGTCCTAAGTCAGGGGTTACGGCATACTTTGAAAACAATCTGTACATTCATCGGACGAAGTTAGAAAACGCTGATGATTTTTATGCGCGTCAGTTGGGACAGTTATTGACGCCACCACAAGCAGTGGACAAAGATGATTTTCCACCATTAGTTGCTCATGAATTCAAGACGACCGCGAAGAGCGATTTGGTCTTTGAAGGCTTGGGTTGGATTACGGTTCCTGCTGGGATTAATGTGACCGGTTGGGCACCTGCTGGTGTTGGTGTTTTAATTCGTCACGCAATGATTTAAATTGGAGGATAACAATTTGTTACGAGGGAAACAAAAGCGCTATTTACGCGCTCATGCGCACGTGATGCGTCCATTATTTTCAGTCGGTAAGAATGGTTTAACCACGGTTTGGTTGGACCAATTAACCGGCGCGCTAGAAAAGCGCGAACTGATTAAAATTAATTTACAACAAAGTGCTGACGTCACAGTTGCTGAGACTAAGGCGTTCATTGAAGATAATACGGATATTCAAGTGGTTCAAACGATTGGTCGTGTGCTGGTTTTGTACCGGGTCGCAACCGACGAAGATAATCAAAAGATTTCACCAATTGTGGAAAACATGTAGGGAGGTCTAAGTCGTGGTAAAAATTCTGGAACGAACGAGTACGCAAGTCGCAACGGAGATGGCCGCGACGGCCAAAAAACGGCGGATTGGTATTCTTGGTGGCACCTTTAATCCACCACATCTGGGTCACCTCGTGATTGCAGATCAAGTTGCCACCCAGCTAGGGTTGGACCGTGTCTTATTTATGCCAGATGCGGAACCCCCACATGTCGATCGAAAATTGACCATTCCTGCCGCAGACCGGGTAGCCATGGTTAAAGCAGCGATTAAAGACAATCCACGTTTTGACTTGGAGTTAACGGAGGTTGAACGTGGTGGTCGGAGCTATAGTTACGATACGATGTTGCAATTGACACAAGCCCACCCCGAAAATCAATATTATTTCATTATTGGTGGGGACATGGTTGCCTATTTACCAAAATGGTACCGAATTGATGAACTGGTAAAGCTGGTTCAATTCGTTGGGGTTTGCCGTCAAGGATTTACCCACGCGTCGCCGTATCCTGTTTTGTGGGTGGACGTCCCACAGATTGGAATTAGTTCCACGATGATTCGCGATCAAGTTCGCCGTGGGCAGTCCATTCGTTATCTGGTTCCAACCATGGTTGATCTTTATATAAAGGAGCATCTGTTATATCGTGACTGAACTGAATTATCAAGAACATATTTTTCCGGGTACCCGCGAGCAACTAGTGGCCAAGCTGGAGCAAGCGTTGAAGCCACATCGATTTCGGCATGTTTTGCGGGTCGAACAAACGGCTATTCAATTGGCTACAGCTAATCAAGTGGATGTGGAAAAAGCCAGTATTGCCGGTTTAGTCCATGATTATGCCAAACAACGGCCAGATGAAGATTTTATTGCCGCCATTCAACGTTATCATTTAGATCCCATGCTGTTGGACTATGGAAATGCCATTTGGCATGGCGTTGTTGGTGCTGAATTAATTAAACATGAACTACAAATTTTTGACGAGGATATTTTGAATGCGGTGCGCCATCATACAACCGGTGCGGTTTACATGTCGCCATTAGAACAAGTTATCTATATGGCAGACTATATTGAACCGAAACGTGACTTTCCTGGCGTTGACGAAGCTCGGAAAGTCACAACGGCTGATTTAGCTAAAGGTGTGGCGTTTCAAGCAAAACAGACGTTGCAGTATTTGGTGACTAATGGCAAGCCGGTTTATCCGAAGTCAATTGACACTTATAACGCGTGGATTTCCCGTTAGTTGTAAGTGCGAGAGGAGAAAATGCATGGAAAGCAAAGAGATTTTAGAAATTGCCGTAAAGGCAGCTGAAAACAAGCGAGCAGAGGACTTAACTGCCTTAGATATGACCAAGGTGAGTTTAATGGCCGACTACTTCTTAATCATGGAGGCTAATTCTAGCCGTCAAATTCAAGCGATTGCCGATGAAATTACGGATCAGATGGCCGCTAACGGCGTTAAGATTCGCGATGTTGAAGGTAAGAATGAAGCCAACTGGATTTTAATTGATCTAGGCGACGTTGTGGTTCACGTGTTCCAAAAAGAACAACGGAGCCATTACAATTTGGAAAAATTGTGGTCTGATGCCCCAACGGTTGATTTAGGTCAGTGGGTTGAAGCATGATTTATCAATCATTTGCTGAACTTTACGATGAACTCTTTGATCCAGCCATGTATGATCAGTGGCTGGATTTTGTGACCGACCGTGTTGATCCCACTAGTGGCGAATTATTAGATTTGGCCTGTGGTAGTGGGCGGTTGGGCGTACTACTTGCCGAACATGGGTATCAAGTTAGCGGCTTGGACCTCAGTGAAGATATGTTGGTATTGGCAGCTAAGCATGCTGAAGAAGCGGATGTTGCTTTGCCATTAGTGGCTGGTGATATGATGGACCTCAGTGTGCTGGGTGAGTATCAGACGGTGACGTGCTTTGCCGATTCATTCTGTTATTTACCAGACTTAACTGCGGTGACGCAAGCCTTTGCACAAGTACACGACCATTTGGCAGTTGGAGGACAGTTTCTGTTTGATGTGATCACACCCCACCAAACAGATGACGTCTATCCAGGGTACATGTATAACTATGTCGATGACACCCGAGCCTTTGTTTGGACGAGTTATGGAATTGAAGACGAGACCCATGCGGCTGAACACGATTTGACATTCTTTACGCAAAACCCTAAGACGGGTGAATATCGAAAGGTGACAGAACTGCATCATGAACGGACTTACCCGTTAGCTGACTACCAGACAGCCCTCAAGCAGGCTGGCTTAACGTTGAAACGGGTAAGCGCCGACTTCGGTGCGAATGAAGTTACTAGCGAAACGACCCGGTGGTTCTTTGAGGTAACACGGGAGGCTTAATATGACACTTAGAGCAGCCGGGATTGTGGCAGAATACAATCCCTTTCACAATGGTCATGCCTATCAGATTGCACAAGCACGACAAAAAACGGGTGCTGACGTGATTGTGGCCGCAATGAGTGGTAATTGGGTTCAACGCGGAGAGCCAGCGATTATGGACAAGTGGCAGCGGACTGAAGCGGCACTTGCCGGTGGCGTTGACCTCGTTGTTGAACTGTCGGGTGCTGCGGCGCTACAGCCGGCCCACCTATTTGCCCAAGGAGCTATAGCGGTTTTAGCTACTTTGAAGTGTCAGTGGCTCGTCTTTGGCACCGAACATCCGGACATGGATTATGATTGCCTGATGGCCCATTTGCCGAGTGATCCAGTGATCTTTAAACGATTTGATCAGACGTATGCCTCACTATTTCAAGGTTATTTGCGGGAGCAAACGGGGATTACGTTGAGTGCGGCAAATGATATCCTCGGCTTCTTCTACGCCGTGGCTAATCAGCAGCAAGGACAACCCTTACAGTTAGTGCCATTAGCACGACGGGGGAGCCAACATAATGACACTGCAGTCATGCAAGGTACAAACTACGCCAGTGCAACCGCAATTCGTGCGGCCTCCTTGGCTGGTGATTGGGCGACGGTTCAGCCAGTTGTGCCGGCCAAGACGTTGGCATTATTGCAGCAAGAATCATTAATAAGCTGGGCCGATTTTTGGCCATTACTCCGATATCAGTTGATTAGTGCCCCCGTTACGGATATGCGACAACGTTATCAAATAACGGAGGGCGTTGAATATCGCTTGAAGCGAGCAGCTTTAGAAGCAACAACGTTTGCAGATTTTATGCGTATCGTAAAAACCAAACGGTATACGTATACGCGACTCCAACGGCAAGCGGCTTATCTACTGTTACAGGCGCTGCCCGAGGAGATGCGGCCACAGCCGCAATATTTGCGGGTTCTCGGCTATTCCAAGCAAGGGCAGGCCTACTTACACCAGATTAAGAAACACGTCGCCTTACCGCTCGTTAGTCGGGCAAATCGGGATTGGCAGAAGGGCGTTGGGGCCCTTGACGATCGGTTGGGGGCACTCCGAACCTTGGTGACGGGAATTCCACAAGATTATGGCCGGATTCCCATAAAAAAACCGGATTCTGAGTGACTATCAAGGAAATTACCTTGACATCACATTTTTTGACAGGTATAATTTATCACGTTGCATTGGAGGGATTACGATGAAATGGTCGTTGACCGAGCTGCGGAAGAACCATCGCAGTGAGCCGCTTTTGTTCGATGAAACACTCGATTTGAAGGCGGATTTAATGGCGCGTTATGGCGACGAGGTCTTAGACTTAAGTCCCGTTCACGTGACGGGCACAGTGTCCGTCATTGACGGTGGCGACGTCGTCGTAACAGCACAGGTAATTGCGGATTTGACGGTACCATCTAGCCGATCTTTAGCACCGGTAGATTTACCCGTCAACTTCAGTATGACGGAGTTTTATGTGTCTGACCCAGCCGCAACGCAACGGTTTGAAAAAACTGACGTTGTGATGGTCGTTTCCGATGACCAAGTTGTTTTAGACAAAGCTGTTGGGGATAACATTATTCTACAAATTCCGATGCACATTCTTTCTGACGCTGAAAAGCAAGGTGAAGCGATGCCTGCCGGTCAAGACTGGCAAGTTGTTGCAGAAGCTGACTTAGAAGCCGTTGAGAAAGAAAATCAACCAGTTGATCCACGTCTTGCAAAGTTAAAAGATTTCTTCCCTGATCAGGATGATCAATAATCGCCTTTGTGAGCCTTAAAAATTTTTTCACTAGTGGATATAATTTATTTAAAGGAGGTGTTTTCTTTGGCTGTACCAGCACGGAAAACGTCTAAGACGAAAAAGCGTATGCGTCGGGGTCACATTAAGTTGGCTACCCTGAACTTAGCACCATGTCCAAACTGTGGTGAATTACGGAAGTCTCACGTAGTTTGCCCAAGTTGTGGTTTCTACGATGGCCGTCAGGTCGTTGCGGTTAAGAACGCAAACAACTAAATCGATAAAAAGCTCCTATGAAGTCCGCGGCTTCTAGGGGCTTTTTTGTGTTTCCAATAAAATCGCGTATAATGAAACGACAAGGATTAACGAAGGAGTGAAATTGTGGCAATGAAATTAATCGCGACTGATTTGAACGGGACGTTGTTGCATCAAGATCAGGGATTTAATCAACCTTTGCTCAAAGAAACGCTGTCGCAATTAAAGCAGCGAGGGATAAGACTCGTGTTGGCTTCTGGTAACCAATACGCCCATTTGAAAGAGGTCTTTAGAGAAATCTGGTCCACAGATCTGGCAGTGATTGCTGAAAACGGGGCTTCAATTTATCTGGGTGATGAGCTAGTCTTTGATGGGAGTCTGACCTCCCAGCAAATCCGGATGTTCTTGTCGGCCACGGCACAAGATGAGTTTTTGCAGAATGCCTATTTGATTTTAGTCGGCGCACAAGGTTCTTATACAAGGGTTGGGGCACCAGCACCACTAATTGCAGCCGCGGAAAAGTTCTACGACCATCTGCAACAGGTGATGTCCCTCGAAACCGTCACCGATCGTATTAAAAAAATTAGTGTCTCCACAGCGCCTGAACAGGCCGCCGCGCTAGTTCAGCACTTAAACCAGCGGTTCGCGGGTCAATTAAGGGCCCATGACAGTGGTTATGGTGTCGTTGATGTCGTCAGTTTACACGTCGGTAAGTTACCAGCCGTTCAGTGGTTGGCTCAGCATTGGCAGATTCCGGCTACTGAAATTGTTGCATTTGGTGATGGTGCCAATGACGTGCCGCTATTGAACTATGCAGGGCAAAGCTACGCCATGAAGAATGCACCCGTCGATATTCAGGCGCAGGCTAGGCACGTTACCGTTTGGGACAACGATCGTGATGGGGTACTCCGTACAATTGCTGCCTTGTTAGTTGCAGACTAGAGAGGAGCACCACAATGCCCGTTAATGATGCAATCTTAGCGGAAGCCGTTAAGATTTATAAAGTATTGAGTAACATGAACCGAATCAAGATTCTTTATTTCTTGGAGAATCACGAGGCTGACGTGTCGAGTATTGTTGATCACGTTCAGTTGTCACAGCCAATTGTGTCTCACCAGTTGGCGATTCTCTATCGATATCAATTGGTGACACGTCACAAGCGCGGTAAGCATGTCTATTATTGTTTGGATGATCCCCACATTCTTGAGATGGTTGATGCAATGCTGGGACATGTCTCTCATGAGATCAAAGGAGAACCGCATCACGATTAAACAGACGGTCGGACTAACTTAGTCGCGACCGTTTTTTATTGGCGTGGTAAATCCTATCATGACATGACTGACAATTATCGAAAGTGAAAGAAGGCTAGCGCTGTTTGAGCAGTTAGTTATTAAAAAAACGTAGCATTTCAAGAATTTCAGGCGTTTTAGTGGCTTCTAATGAATGGGACCAGTAAACTAACCCTAATCATTCAAAATAGGAGCAAAAATAATGCGCAAATTTTTGGGTTTTCTGTTCTTGCTGGCGCTAGGGGCCTGCTTTTTCTTACCCCAAGTACAAACTGAGCCTCCAAAGATTCTAAAGCAATCGCAATTGACCGTTGCCCAAGCGGCTAAAAACATCGGGGTTCAGTTGCCGCTGGTCGGCCGACAAGAGGCGGCTGGTGCCACGCCAGTCGAGTCGATTGTTCGTCCGCAAACGTTAAAGAAAACGTACTATTATCATTTTTCGGCGGATGTTCCAGTAAAAGTTCAACAAGTATTTGAACGGGCCATCGCTGTTTATAATGAGACCGGTATTGTTGACTTAGTGGCAGGTCAGGCCACTGCCGAACAAAATGAAATTACGATTTTTGTTTATCAGAAAACGATGACGGCTAAACAAGTTAATTATTTAGAATTAGGTAAGGGTGGTCCGGAGATTCAACAACTAACGGGATTTCAAGGTTACACGGCTAATCATGCACGTGCCGGACTAAACGTGAAGTACGGTCAAAGCATTAAGGAATCTGTGGCGATCCACGAATTGGGCCATGCGTTAGGACTCGATCACAGTTCGAGTCGGCAATCAGTGATGTATCCAATTGATCAGGGGCTAACCCAGCTGTCTGCTGGTGATTTAAAGGCACTGAAGTATTTGTATTAGGATGCCGCGTAAAGAAGGCCACGACACGTCATTATCTTTTAAGGACCAACAACTAAAAAAGCAATTCTGAAAATGACTTTTTCAGAATTGCTTTTTTAATTCAAATATTAATTTAAGTCGAAATTACTTCGTAAAATCAACGACCATTCGGCCAACGATTTGGTTATTCTTCATTTCATCAATGATATCGTTAACTTCGTCCAAACGACGGGTCTTAACGATCGGGTGAACCTTGCCTTCAGCACCAAATTGGAAAGTTTCGGCAAGATCTTGACGAGTTCCAACCAGTGAACCGCGAACGGAAATACCATCCAAGACGGTCTTGGCAATGTTTAATTCCATGTCACCTTGAGGAAGGGCAACGGCAACTAATTTACCATCTGGCTTCAAGGCGTTAACGGATTGTGTAAAGGCATCCTTGTTAACAGCAGTTACTTGCGCGTTGTCCACGCCACCGACCTTTTCTTGAATCTGTTCGGCGACATTACCGTCATGCCGGTTGATTAATACTTCAGCACCGTTAGCCTTAGCAGCAGCTAACTTATCAGGGTTACCATCAACGGCAACGACGTGGGCACCAAAGACATTGTGAGCGTATTGAATAGCCAGGTTACCTAAGCCACCGGCACCAACAACTTCCACCCATTGACCAGGCTTAGTTTCGCCGACTTTCAAGGCTTTGTACATGGTTACACCAGCACAGGTTAATGAAGTGGCTTCAATTGGGTCCAAACCTTCTGGAACCTTAACGGCGTAGTTGGCATCAACGATACATTCTTCAGCCATCGCACCATCAACTGTGAAACCAGAGTTTTGAACATTCCGGCAAAGCGTTTCGCGACCGGTTAGGCAATATTCACAATGGCCACAACCCTTAAAGAACCAGGCAACAGAAACCCGGTCGCCAATCTTCAAGTTATCGACGTCGTCAGCGACTTGAATGACTTTACCAACACCTTCATGGCCGATAATCCGACCAGGTTGCTTACCGAAGTCTCCGGCAGCCACATGTAAGTCGGTGTGACATAACCCACAATATTCCATTTTAACTAAAGCTTCACCGTGAGTAATTGGGCGGAGCGTAACATCTTTAATATCAACGTAACCGTCAACTGAATCGCGAATAACTGCTGCTTTCATGAAAAAAACTCCTTTTCTTTTCGTCTACAAGAATCAGTATACTGCAAAGGAAGTAATATTCAAGTGAAATTTTGCACAAAAAGTATTACGTTTTTCCTAAGATGAATGAAAAAAGCTTATATAACAGCAATTATTGGTTGATCTGAAAAGTATATAAATGTGAAGCAAATGACTAATCACTTTTTCAGAAGCAATATTGTCATTCGAATGCAACCGGTTGTTAATTTTTCAAAAGACAGTGACTAACAGTGATGAATAGGTAATGTTTCAGTTAAATGTGAGTGGGGAGGGAGTTTTGGCATACAATTATGAGAAAATATGATAAAATTAAATGTTGAAATGAGAATCGGACGTCCGTTGTTAGTGTTTTTGCTGACAGTGGGTGCCGCGAATTAGCCAGAGGAGTTAACGTGTAATGAGCCGAATTTTAATTATTGAAGATGAAAAAAACCTAGCCCGGTTCGTTGAATTGGAGTTAAAGCATGAAGGGTACGAAACCAACGTGCAGTTTAATGGTCGAACCGGCCTGGAAGCAGCCTTGTCACAGGATTTTGATGTGATTTTGCTAGACCTAATGTTGCCTGAATTGAATGGGATCGAAGTTGCTCGCCGCGTGCGTGAGGTTAAGAGTACGCCAATCATTATGATGACGGCGCGTGATTCTGTGATTGATCGGGTTTCTGGATTAGATCATGGCGCAGACGACTATATCGTTAAGCCGTTTGCAATTGAAGAACTGTTAGCGCGTGTTCGGGCGCTATTGCGGCGAATTCACCTGGAGGGTGAGCAGAAGAGTACCAAGCAGACGACGGTTAAGTTCAAGGATCTTACAATTGAAAAGGAAAACCGCATCGTACGTCGGGGCGATGAAGTCATTAACCTGACTAAACGTGAATATGAATTGTTATTAGCCTTGATGGAGAATATCAATGTTGTTTTGGCTCGAGATGTCCTGTTAACCAAGGTGTGGGGTTATGAATCAGAGGTAGAAACCAACGTGGTTGATGTCTACGTGCGGTATCTTCGCAATAAAATTGATGTTCCTGGCCAGAAGAGCTACATTCAAACGGTCCGTGGAACAGGGTACGTGATGCGGTCGTGACCCAAACCGATAAAACCCCTGAGTTAACTGGTGATAGTGTTGCGCCTAAGAAGGCCGGGTTTCGGTTTTCTTTGAAGTGGGAGTGGGCGCTATCAACAGCATTTGGTGTTTTGGTTATTTTTGCTGCGATTGTTTTTTTGATTTTTAACAGCTTTATGACGGTGCTGATGCGCCAGGAAAAAACTCACGTATCGGACACACTGAACGTTGTTGTAGAAAAGTTGAACAGTCAAAAACAACTGACAAGTACTAATGTTAACCAGCTGTTGCGTCCCCAAGCAGTTGTGTCAGCGACCAAGCAGCCGACGCCCTATAACAATGCCGTGATTGCTAGTTTAGCCCGTGATAGTCAGGCCGTAACGGTTTATGATGCCGATGGACAGTCACTCTTTGCAACACGGCAAGGGGATGTCTCATTCCGACGGGCTAGTAAACAGTCAATTTCTACTCAGACGGTGTCCGGGCGCAAGAATTTAGTGGGACGGTCACCAATTCGATCTAAGCAAGGTAATCGCATCTTGGGCTATGTTCAAGTGACCGATAATTTGCGAGACTATCGTGCCACGCAAGTCAAATTGTTACAGGTTGAGGTGGTCTTAGGGCTGATGGCGGGCTTAGCCGCTGCAGTGCTGAGTTATAGTCTAGCAACCTTTTTACTACGGCCAGTTGAAGAAATTCGTGAGACAATTCACGCGGTACGTGAAGATCCACAAACAGATAAGCGAGTGCCCGAGATGCATCATCAAGATGAGCTAAGTGATCTAGGCAGCTTGTTTAATGACATGCTGGATACGACACAGCGCTATATGGATCAGCAGCAACAATTTGTGGAAGATGTCTCGCACGAGTTACGAACCCCAGTGGCGATCATTCAGGGACACATGGAGATGTTGGATCGTTGGGGTAAAGAAGATCCAGAAGTTTTGGATGAGTCGATCAAGGCCTCGTTACAAGAAACCAAGCGTATGAAGAGTTTGGTTCAAGAGATGCTGGATCTCCAACGAGCGGAACAAATTGAGGTTAATTACCCCAATGAAGTGACGGATGTCAGCGAAGTGGTTGAGCAGGTCTTCGATAATTTCAAGATGATTCACCCTGATTATGTGTTTATCTTGGATGATGACGTTCACCAACCACTACAAGCGCAAATTTATCGAAACCATTTGGAACAGATTCTTATTATTTTGATGGATAATGCGGTTAAGTACTCACAAACACGTAAGGAAGTTCATCTGACGTATGAAAGTGATTTGCGAAACCTTGAAGTGGCCGTTCAGGACTTCGGTGAGGGCATTTCGCAAGAGAATCGTAAGCGGGTTTTTAATCGTTTCTATCGTGTGGATAAGGCGCGTTCCCGTACCAAAGGGGGCAATGGCCTCGGCTTAGCGATTGCTAAACGGTTAATCGAAGCTTACCATGGCCGAATCACAATTGAGAGTGCCTTGGGGCATGGGTCTGTTTTCCGAATTTCATTACCAATCTTGTCACCGGAAGCGGCACAGGCACTTAATGCTAAAAAAGAACAGACGCAAGCGGCCAATGACATTCCAGGAATCCAATCAGAATTGTTAGTGGACGATAGTGAAGATTCAACGAAATCTGAATAAAATAAAAAATCCGGTTTGAGTTTAGTTGACTTAAACCGGTTTTTTTATGCGACAAAAGCGTAAAGAGATTGACAGGTAATGACGATTCAAGTATGCTGTTAACAACAGGTTAGTTGCTATAGTAACTAACTAAATAGGGGGAGCTACTATGAAATTAGTCAAAGGCTTTTTGTGGTTACTGGTCGGTGCCGTGGTCGTTGTTGGGGGAAGTTTGTTTTGGTTACCACAATTTACGAAGAATAAGCATTCAGAATTGGTAATGGCTTTGGATAATATTAATCCAGTGGTTAAACCAGAAACGGTTTATGCACTCACCACGACAAAGCCAGTTCGCCAGTTTACTGGGGGTGCTGGTGAAAAGGAATACACTTATCGATTAACAACCTATAATGATCGAGGACAGACCCGTATTGTAATGTTCGATGCCCAATGGCGGTTAAAACCACAACGTTTTTTGAAAATTAAGACGAAAGGCCAAAATGTTGAGTCTTGGACAGCAACGGCGCGACAAGAAGTACCGAGTGGTGTTCGACAAAATCTGTTGATGAGCTAGTGTTTAAGCTTGTTGTTACTAACAATCGTTGTATTGGTGAATGGCTGGGGATCAGATTTAATACCTTTGAAATGGCTTATTGTTATTAACAATCATATCAGAAAGCATAAAAAAGATCGTCGACAAAAAGTCGGCGATCTTTTTTTGATTATCGATGACGCTGTTGTTTTCCGGCGTTACGATTACGATTTTTTTGACTAACGGGTTTGGGGGTTGTAGCTGTCGGTGTTGGTTTGACGACAGGTGCAACAACCGGAGCAGGTTGGTCTTTCATCTTTTCCTTAATCTCGCGACGAATTCGTGGTCGATAGAAATTGATGATCAATGTTTGTAGGCAGGCAAACAACCCACCAACGAAGAAGTATAGACCAAGACCAGCTGGAGAACTCATTGTGAAGAAGAGAATCATGACTGGTGATAGCAATAATGTCATGCGCATTTGTTTCTTTTGATCTTCTGGCATCCCCAACATGGACAAGTATCCTTGTAGTAGATAAGAGAGGAAAGACAATAATGCAAGAATCCAGCTAGATTTTCCTAATGGAATTCCTAAGAAAACGGTGTTGGACAGTTCTGGTGAGTACCGGATAGCTGCATATAGTGCGGCGAAGATCGGCATTTGAATCAGGAGCGGTAAGCAGCCAATTCCACCGGTCATGCTAATGCCATTGTTACGATACAAAGCCATCATAGCCTGACTGGCAGCCTGCTGTTCTTCCGGTGTCTTAGCAGCTTTTTGTTGCTTCTGTAAGGCGGTCATCTGTGGCCGGATCATTGAGATCTTTTCCTGCTGAACGGTAGCACTTCGCATTTGACGAACCATGATTGGCAATAAGACCATTCGTACAATCACGGTTAAGATAATAATGGCCCAACCATAGCTACCGCCAAAGATGTGGGCGAGCCAATCCATCACGTGTTGTCCAGGTACGGCCAGATAATCGTAAACGAAGCCATAAGGTTTACCATTCTTGGTTTGCACACAGCCACTCAAGAAGAGGGCCATGGCCGCCAAGGCGGTCGTAACCGTAACTTTTTTGGAGATTTTCATATGTTGTTTTGAACCCCTTTAAATAACGATGTAGAGCCTAATTGCTCCCAGCGGCGCGAACGCCGTTAACATCAAACATCTTACTTGATTTACCGGTCATTTTCAAATAATAATCCGGAAGTCGGCAAATTGGTGGGTTGGGATTGAGTGGGTTGTCAGCGTCATCACGTTAATCCAGGGGGATAAGCCATGTTTGAGTTGCTGGCAGAATTGTTGTAGGGTCGCAGATTCACCAGTGGCAATGATTTCAACTTGTCCGTTAGTGAGATTGCGGACAGTACCTGTTAGCGTCAGCTGTTTGGCTAGTCGTGTGGCCGACCAGCGGAACCCAACGCCTTGTACTTGACCACTGACCAGAATTTTTTGTGTTTCCATAAGACGATGCCCTCCCGATTAAAAATGCGTTTATCCCATTATACAACTGCCGGTTATTGATCGGATATGGTAAACTAGATGAAATAACTTAAAGCGAGGGACTATCGTGAAAGAAAAAATTACGTCTAGTCAAAATAGGCGCGTCAAGGAATGGCGATCCTTAGCCAGCAAAAAAGGGCGTAAGGCCACGCGGACTTATTTATTGGAAAGTTGGCATCTTGTTCAAGAGGCTATTAAGGCGCAACAACCTTTAACGGCAATTATGGGGACTGCTGAGCAGTTAAGTGCCCATGCAGATGGCTTGCCTACTGACGTTCCCATTTACGAACTAACGGATAGTCTGGCTAAGACAATTGGGGATACTGGTACGCCTCAGGGCATTTTTGCGACGGCCCCGATGCCAGATGAGACTGCGATTGATCCTAAAACTGCGACGGGGGCTTGGCTGTTCTTAGACTACGTACAAGATCCTGGTAATATTGGGACGATGGTGCGGACGGCCGACGCTGCGGGCCTAACCGGCGTTGTGTTTGGGAAGGGAACAGCCAGTCGTTTCTTACCCAAGGTTTTACGGGCCATGCAGGGAAGTCAGTTTCACATTCAATTGGTAGAAGCCGATTTACATGATTGGATTGGCGCTTTTACGGCCCGACAATTGCCAGTGTACGGAACTAATTTAGATCCACAGGCACAAGACTATCGTGATGTGCCAGCCCTAACGAATGGCGCGATTGTTATGGGCAACGAGGGAAATGGTATGGCACCGGACTTGCAACGTTTAACGACACAAAATCTCTATATCCCTATTAAAGGACAGGCAGAGTCCTTAAATGTTGCCGTGGCTGCCGGTGTTGTGATGTTTCGATTAGTGGGTTAATCATAAAGAAAAGGTAAACCCGATGAGAAATAGGCCATTTTGGTTGCATTTTGTCTAAAAGACAGTATGATATAGGGTAATTGAGAGACTGAAAATCATAATTTTAATGAAAAGGAAGCATTCTATGACCAAACTTACTTGGCGTGATGACCCCGAGTACCTTGCTTTAGTTTCTGACTTGTTGGCAAAGGAGCCGGTCCAACGCCTGGCGAATTACACCCAGCATCATCACTCTAACCGATTGGATCACTCCATTTCGGTGTCGTATAATAGTTATTTAGTTGCGAAGAAACTTGGTTTGAATACCCGGGCCACTGCACGGGGTGGGTTATTACACGATTTGTTTTATTATGATTGGCGAACGACGAAGTTTAATTTAGGCTCGCATGCGTTTATTCATCCTCGGGTTGCCTTGCGCAATGCCGAAAAGTTAACGGATCTAAGCCCTATGGAAAAGGATATTATCCTTAAACACATGTGGGGAGCGACGCTGGCGATGCCGAAGTATCGAGAAAGCGCGATTGTATCGTTGGTGGATGATTATGAAGCTGTTTACGAATTCTGTGGACCAGCCCGTAAGCGAATGGAAGCCTTGATGGACAAGGTAACGCCTAACGCCTAGTTTCCAAGGAATCTGGATGGGAGGCAAGACAAATATGCAAATGATGTCAAAGAAGACGACAGAAGCACCAGACACGGCTATCGATTTTGAATTGTGCCCCCGCTTTGAACAAACCTTTTCCTTTTTGGGAAAGAAGTGGAATGGCTTGATTATCGATGTCCTCTTGCATGAAGGACCACAACGGTTTCGGGATTTAGCGCGAAACGTGCCGCGATGCAGTGATCGCGTGCTGGTTGAGCGACTAAAGGAATTAGAGGACAACGGCGTCATTTTACGCCGAACTTTTCCTGATAGTTCCTTGATTGAATATGAGTTAACTGAGAAGGGCCAAGAATTTGCTCCCGTGATGGCGGCGGTTCATGCTTGGTCTGACAAGTGGTCTTGTCCGCTTGAGGAGAACCAGAAGTAGTTGACTTCTGCGGCCAAATCCGCTAGGCTAATTGAAGTAATAGTTAAAAACGATGATAGAAAAGTAGTAACCGGAACGGTTTGTCAGGAAGAGTCTGCCTAGACTGTGAGCAGACTTCAAAGCGATAGGTGAATTCAGTTCTTGAGTTGTCGCCAGGACGCAACTTAGTTGTTGTGGAAAGGTGTTCCGGTACGTGACCGTTATCACGACTGAGTGTGGTTGGGGATGAAATCCTTAACTGAATCAGGGTGGTACCGCGATGCTTCGTCCCTAGTTTTAGGACGGAGCTTTTTTATTTGTCTAAAAAGTAAGTTAGAAATGGAGGATGACGTTATGTCGTTGAGAGATAAATTAAACGAACTGCATGAACGTGGGTTAGCCGAGATTCAAAAATCAACTGACCTAAAAGACGTCAATCAAGTGCGGGTATCGTTATTAGGTAAAAAGGGTCCAATTACCGAGGTGTTGCGTGGTATGCGGGATTTAGACGCTGAAGAACGACCTAAGGTTGGTGCTTTTGCCAACGAAATTCGGGATGACTTAACGGCAGCATTGACTAAACGGCGAGAAGAATTGGAAAATGCTGTACTAAATGCCCGTCTGGCTAAGGAAGCTATCGATGTTACCTTGCCAGGCACGCCGGTTGCTAAAGGTGAGCCGCACGTTATTCAGCAAATCATTGATCAAATTGAGGACCTCTTCTTGGGAATGGGTTATCAAGTGCTGAGCGGTCCAGAAGTTGAAGAGGACAAGTATAATTTTGAAATGATGAACTTGCCGAAAAATCATCCAGCACGGGATATGCAAGATACGTTCTACATTACCAAGGAAATTTTGATGCGGACGCAGACCTCACCAATGCAGGCCCGGACGTTGGAAAAGCATGACTTTAGTCAGGGACCATTAAAGATGATCTCTCCAGGCGTTGTCTATCGGCGAGATACGGATGATCCGACCCATTCACATCAATTCCATCAGGTCGAAGGCTTAGTGATTGATAAGCACATTACGATGGCTGATTTAAAGGGAACGCTCCAGGTTTTGGCCCACGAATTATTTGGTGATAAGTTTGACGTGCGGTTACGGCCAAGCTATTTCCCATTTACGGAGCCTTCTGTGGAAGCCGATATTACCTGTTTTAATTGTGGTGGAAAGGGTTGTAACGTCTGCAAAAACACTGGTTGGATTGAAGTGTTAGGTGCCGGTATGGTGCACCCTAATGTCTTAAAGATGGCCGGCGTTGATCCAGAAGTATATGGTGGTTTTGCCTTTGGGGTTGGTCCCGATCGGTTTGCCATGTTGAAGTACGGTGTTGATGATATCCGTAACTTTTATTTAAATGATGTTCGTTTCCTGACCCAATTCACGAAGAAAGGATAACCGCCAACTATGAAGATTTCATATAATTGGATTAAAGAATACCTAGATTTAAATGTTTCACCCGTTGATTTGGCGGAAAAAATCGAACGCACTTCCGTGGAAGTCGATGGCGTGACCACCCCTAGTGATGGTTTGAAGAAGATCGTGGTAGGACACGTCTTGTCCTTAGAAGCCCATCCCGATTCCGATCACCTGCACATTTGCCAAGTGGATGTTGGTGAAGACGATCCCTTACAAATTGTTTGTGGGGCACCGAACGTTGCCGCGGGTCAGAACGTCATCGTGGCCTTACCAGGTTCACGAATTGCCAACAACGTTAAGATCAAAAAGTCCAAGATGCGGGGAGTTCCATCTGCGGGAATGATCTGTGCGTTACAGGAAATTGGGTTTTCCGAAGATGTTGTGCCTAAGGCTTACGCTGATGGTATTTATGTTTTACCAGCTGACGCGACGCCTGGGGATGACGTTTACGATTACTTAGGCATGAACGACAGCTTGATTGACTTGGATGTGACGCCTAACCGTGGGGACATGTTAAGTCTTTATGGCACGCTACATGACTTGGCAGCTATCTACGATCAACCCGTTAAGTTAGAACAACCAGCGGTTAAAGAAGCTGGTCAGGCAGTTGCCGATCAATTGACGGTTCATGTTGATGACCAGTTGGCACCGCAATATCGAATGCGTTTGGTTAAGCAAGTTAAATTAGCGCCTAGTCCAATGTGGTTGCAGATCCGGCTGTGGAATGCAGGCTATCGGCCAATCAATAACGTTGTAGATATTACGAACTACATTATGTTGAAGTATGGTCAACCTTTGCATGCTTTCGACTATGATAAATTTGCCGGGCAAGATGTTTATGTGCGGACGGCGCAAGCCGGTGAAAGCTTAATAACACTAGACGAAGGCGAACATGAGTTAGATCCACAAGATATTGTCATTGCTGATGAACACGCGCCAATCGCATTGGCTGGAGTCATGGGTGGTCTGAACACCGCAATTAGTGAAGGAACGGTCACGGTTGCCATTGAATCGGCTGTTTTTGAGCATGACCACATTCGTAAGGCTGCGCAACGGCACCATTTACACACGGATGCGTCACAACGCTTTGAACGTGGTGTGAATCAAGCGGGTGTACAAGAAGCCTTAGATGCAGCTGCACAGATGATGACCGAGTTGGCCGATGGTGAGGTTCAAAGTGGAACCGTGGTTGCGGCTGCTAACATTCCAGCACCAGCTGTGATTACATTGACGCTCAGTCGAATCAATGCTGTTTTGGGTACGACTTTGGCTATGGAACAAGTTAGTCATATTCTCGAAAGTCTAGGTTGTACGGTGGCGATTGACGGAGAGACATTGACCGTGACGGTACCGGTTCGGCGCAATGATATTCATATTCCGGCTGATCTTTTGGAAGAAATTGCCCGGATCTATGGTTATGACCAGTTGCCAGCAACTTTGCCAACGGGACGGATGACCATGGGGGCCCTGACGCCAGCACAAAAACTGATGCGGGCCACTCGTCACTCGCTAGAGGGCCTGGGATTAAATCAGGCGATTTCGTACGCGTTAACAACGGAAGATAAAGCGAATATGTTCATGATGCGGGCCAGCGAACCCACCCATTTGGCTTGGCCAATGAGTGTGGATCATGCGGTATTGCGGATGAATATTATTACGGGCTTATTAGATGACATTGCTTATAACACGGCCCGCAAAGTTAAAGATGTGGCGTTGTATGAACAGGGCCGAGTCTTTTACCGTGAAGCGGATACAGAGCGTCCTAGCGAAGAGGAACACATTGCGGGTGCAATTACGGGGACACTGCTACCAGCAGCTTGGGACCAGCCAGCAAAAGAAGTTGACTTCTATCAAGTCAAGGGTATCGTTGCGGCTTATCTGAAAGATATGGCGGTTAACGGCGACGTTACCTACGTTGCTAATTCAGATATGCCTGATATGCATCCCGGAAGAACGGCAGACATTTTGGTGCATGGCCATCGAATTGGCTTTATGGGGCAAATTCATCCGACTGTGGCCAAACAGTTTAAGATTGGGGCTACGTATGTCTTTGAACTGAATCTACAGGCAATTATTGACATGCCTAAGCAGGAAAATCAGTACGACGTCATTTCCCGTTATCCAGCAATCACACGGGATATTGCCATGCTGGTAGACAATCAGGTTACCAACGAACAAATTATGGCGTTGATTGAAAAACGTGGCGGTGCTTACCTGAGATCCGTCAAATTGTTTGATGTTTACGGTGGTGTGAAGGTTCCTAAAGGCAAAAAGTCTTTGGCTTACACCTTAACGTATCAGGATAAGAATGCGACGTTAGTGGACGATGCGGTGAACCAAGCTTTTGACAAGGTTACCCAGCGACTTCAAGATGAATTAGGTGCTGAAATTCGTTAATTCTGGTAATAAAACGCGATTGGCCTGAGGGCTAACCGCGTTTTTACGAGGCATGCAAGTGAAAGATTACAATTTCATCAAAGTCACGTTTACGTATTCCCGCGGACTGTAAATTTCTGTATAATAGAGAAGATTATGGCATAGAACGGAGGAAATATGTTGGATAATGGTAAGGATCCTATTCCATCACGACAAGATTCGGGAAAAAAGCGCTCGTTTGGTCGTCGGATCATTATTGGGGTAGCTAGTCTACTGGTTATTTTGGCGGTGGCGATTGGCGTTATTGGTTATCACTACTTCCAATCGTCGTTAAAGCCGATGGACAGCAGCAATAACCAAGTGGTGCAAGTTCACGTTCCCATGGGTGCAACATCAAATAAAATTGGGCAAATCTTACAGGATAAAAAAGTAGTTAAAAGCGGAATGGTGTTTAACTATTACGTGAAGTCCAATAAATACACTAATTTTCGTGCCGGGTATTATCAGTTAAAGCCATCAATGACACTAAAACAAATTGCCATGCAATTACAAAAGGGAGGTTCTTCAGAACCTATCCAAAGTACATCCGGCAACGTGTTGGTGCGTGAGGGTGAAACGATTGATCAGATTGCGACAGCAATTCCAGTTCAAACGGACTTCACCAAGGCAGAATTCTTGAGCCTAATGAAGGATAAAGCTTTCTTCAATCAGTTAGCAACTCGCTATCCGCAACTATTAGGTTCCGCTAAAAAGGCGAAAAATGTTCGGTATCGGTTGGAAGGTTACCTGGCACCAGCGACGTATCAGGCTGGTAAAAAGATGACCTTGAAGCAATTGATTACAGAAATGGTTGCTAAAACGGATGAAAACCTGCAAGGGAACTATGCCACAATTAAGAAACAGAAGCGCTCAGTTCAAGAAGTCTTAACGTTGGCTTCATTAGTGGAACGCGAAGGGGTTACCCAAGCAGATCGGAATAAGATTGCGGGTGTGTTCTTGAACCGGATTAAAGCGGGGATGGCCATTCAATCTGATATTTCTGTCCAGTATGCGTTAAAGACAACGAAAAAGACGTTAACGTATAAAGATTTAAAAGTGAAGTCTCCATATAATTTGTATATTCATACAGGATACGGGCCAGGTCCATTTGACAACCCAAGTGTTTCGTCAATTAAAGCGGTCTTGCATCCAACGGATCGGAGCAAAGGGTACTATTACTTCATTGCGAACACCAAAACGGGGAAGGTTTACTTCTCTAAGACTTACGCACAGCATCAAGAAAAGACAAGTTCACTTGCGAGTGATAATAAGTAAAGGACGGCGACAGTGTTGGCAGAGAAGAAACGACCGATCATTATTGGGGTTACTGGGGGGTCTGGTAGTGGTAAGACGACTGTTAGTCGGGCCATTTTTAATCAATTAATTGGCCACTCTATTATGATTTTACAGCAGGATTCTTACTACAATGATCAATCAGACATGACAATGGCGGAACGGGCCGCAGTTAATTATGACCACCCATTGGCCTTTGATACGGATCTGTTGATTAAGCAGCTCAAGCAATTGTTGCGCTATGAGCCAATTGAAAAGCCGGTCTATGATTACACGTTGTCAACGCGAAGCGATAAGACGATTCATCAGGAACCCCGTGACGTGATTATTTTGGAAGGTATCTTAATCTTAGATGATGAGCGACTACGTGACCTGATGGATATTAAGGTATTTGTTGATACGGATGATGATATTCGGATTATTCGCCGAATCGAACGGGATATGAATGAACGGGGCCGCTCGCTGGACTCAGTTATTCAGCAATATTTGGCGACAGTTAAACCAACTTATCACCAATTCGTTGAGCCAACCAAACGTTACGCTGATTTAATCGTTCCTGAGGGTGGCGAGAACCAAGTTGCCATTGACTTATTGGTTACAAAAATTCGTGCAATTCTAGAAGCTAGCGGTAATAAAGAAGTTTTTGACAATCCTGATACAAGCATATAGAATAAGACAGGTTAGCCCAGCGTGGCTAACCTTTTCTACAAGTGATAAGTTAAGTTGGACGGAACGTTTCGTTCAAAAATAAAAAAGATAAGTAAAAGGGGTGGCCAGTGTGGCACAAGAAAAAATGTATCCAATGACTGAAGAGGGTAAGGAAAAGCTCGAAGCCGAACTCGAAGATTTAAAAATGGTGCAACGCCCAAAGGTGATCGATCGGATTAAGATTGCCCGATCATATGGTGATTTATCAGAAAACTCTGAATATGAATCAGCCAAAGATGAACAGAGTATGTTAGAAACGCGGATTAGTACGGTAGAACGAATGCTTCAATACGCGCAGATTATTGACAATGATGATACGGACAAAGACGAAATCACCGTTGGTAAAAAGGTAACATTCCAAGAAGACGATGATGAACCAGAAGAATATACCATTGTAGGGGCTGCTGAAGCAGATCCTATGTCTGGTAAGATTTCAAACGATTCGCCAATTGCTAAGGGGTTATTAGGGCACCGTGTGGGTGAGACAGTGACTTTCCCAACACCTGGTGGTGACATGACCGTGAAAGTGATTGCGGTCGACTAAAAGCATTTAAGAGATTCAGCCCTAGTTAAAGGGGCTGAATCTTTTTTTATACCTTTGATGTATGCAACCGCGAAAGAATCGTTATTTGCTAGATACAATTGGTTGAATTAAGGGCCTTCTTGCTGGTTAGTTGGCGGTAACTTATCAATGGTGTTGCGGTCAGCTGAGCAAATAGGTCGCTAACTAGAATGAAATCAGGCATAATAAAAGTACGACAAGAGTTTGTGAAAAGCTGCTTGCCAGATACCCGGGAAAAGTGGTATAAATAAGGTTGAAACCGGATTCATAGTTTGCTAAAGAGGAGTCCTATCAATATGAAAATTACGGTGACTGATGCAGCAAGTAAGTGGTTTCGTGAGGATATGGGAATGACCGGCCGCGGCATTCGTTTTTTCGGTAAAGTTTACGGAAAAACGCCGGTCCATCAAGGGTTTTCTCTGGGAATGACCCCGGATGATCACCCCCGCCATCCAATCGTTGCAGAAAAAAAGGACGACGTAACCTACTACATTACGGAAGGTGACCAATGGTTCTTTGTTGGTTATGATCTGACGGTCGATTACGATGCACAAACGGATGGCCCCGTTTATCGGTATGCGGAAAATGGGGAATTAGATCACTAGTAAAAAACGCATGACCCGTTTTTGCGGTCATGCGTTTTTATAATGGACTAAATTATTGGTGGCGGCGAGAGAACCACCAACCGCCGAGAAGAATAATGAACGTTCCACCGCTAATTAGCAGTCCTACATTAAGCAGAGGCGGCCAATAGGCGAGCGTGACGGTACTGTTACCCTTGGGTAATTTGACCGCGGTAAACATGCCAATCGTTTTATAAGTCTTGACGGCATGACCGTTGACTGTGGCATGCCACCCCTGGGAATATGGAATAGACGTGTTCAGGACCTGCCCAGCGTGTTTACTGGTAATCGTGCCCTTGAAGTAACGACTAGTATGCGTCGTCAAATGCCAAGGCTGCGTCTTCAGTTGATTGATTGCAGCCTGGAAACGGGGGGTGTTTAAACGATACAGCGTGAAGTTATCCAACCATAGGGAGCCTTTACTAAGTTGAATGGTTAACTTTTGTTGGTGTCCCTTGGCGTGGTCTGCGGCACTAACCAAAATGGTATTTCGGTAAGTCTTGTATTGGTTGAGTGTCTTGCCATTCAAGATAAAGGTCGCGTTGTCTGGATTTACAGTTGATCCGAAAGTGAAGTAGTAGGCATCATTGGTGGTCGGCGTGAAGGTCAAGGTAATCTTGCCGGGCTTTAGTAAGTTTTTCTTCTGCAAGACGGCGCCCGTTATTTTAGTCTGCTGATTAATATTTTGGAAGGTGACTTGATCAAAATTCTCAGCGGTATATAACTGCTTGTCTTGGGAATTGCCGGTTAAAGCGGCTAGCCAGTTAGCCTGATACTGTGTTGGATCAGCGGTTTTATTTTTTAGAGTCAGAATTTGCTGATTGGCTGCATAGCCCATAGGAAGGGCATACTGGTTTTTGTAGGTTGTTGCCCAGTGGTCACTGCTAATTTTTTGGTAATCGGCGAGATCTGCCTTATTAGATGAAGCCGGTAAGATACTGGTACCGCTGAGTGCGCCTGCTAATTGGTTCTGCTGGAAATAATATTTCATGTTGAGCAAGGAATCAGTAACTAGTGTGCCGTTACTGTACTCAACAAAGCCGTCACCGTCAGGATTACCAATATTGCCAAAGAAAGTGGGAACTGCTTTGGGCAATACGGATGAAAAGACGCCACCACCATTGTAACCAGTTTGGAAAGCATCTCCTTTGGTGCGCAAGAAGGTTTTACCGATGCGATAGAAACCATGATCGCGCTTCTGTACGCGATTAACGAGTCGTTGAAGTTCATTCGTGTAGTTACCGTATTCACTTTGAGACACGTAACTAATATTGTTCAAAGAGATGAATGCGTTAGCTGCCACCTCAGTCACCCCGATAACTAAGAAGGTTAGGGGATAGATCCAATGATGTTTGATTGGCAGGGTAATTAGGGCAAGGGCGAGGATGACGAACAGTAACCCTAGCAGTAATTGATTTAACGTCAAGAACTTGAACTTGGCTAAGTTAATCCCCACGTAAGCACTACCGGCAATAACGATGAGGGTCACTAAGCCGATGGCTAACCATCCTGGTTGAAAATCGGCGGTCAAGGTTTGTGCCGCGAGCCAAATTAACCAGAAACTAACAATAAAGGAGAAACGATAAGGATACCAAACCGGAAATTGGCCGGCATGCCAGAGTAAATCTAGTGGTTGAAAGCAAAGTGATAGTGCTAAGAAGGCTGTTAAAACGCCGGAAGCAATCCGACTACGAAGTTTGATTCGCCGATCACTGAAGTAAAAGAGGCTGCCTAATAGGGCGATGGCACCAATAAATAAGTTAGCTGTGCCATCGGGCATTTGATCAAAGTTAAAGGCGCCCAAGAAAAATTTGGCGAGCATCTTAGGTGGAAAGAAATCAAAATGCCATTTGAAGGTGGTGACGGTATATTGGGCCTTACTCTGTGACAGTGACCACCAGGTTGGCAGTAAAATAAAGGCAGATAACAAGCCACTAATTGCTGATGCAAGGACAAACTTACCAGCTTGCCTCCCGAAATGACGCCAAGTGGAGAAGCGGTCAACGGCTAACCAACAAAAGGCTAGAACCATGAACAAACAGATCATGTAAGCCATGTAGTAATTAACGACTAACATGAGCGTTAGCCAGATGACGTAAGTGCGCCATTTTCCGGTGTGCATGAGCTGATATAAGCCATAGAAGATCAAGGGTAATAGATAGGCGGCATCCAGCCACATAACGTTAAGCTGGTTGGCAACTGACCACCCCATTAAGGCGTAAGCTGTTGCAAACATAATGGCTTTAAACCCGCGTTGTTGGGTTGTTTTCTCCAGTAACCAAGCAAAGCTCAAACCGGCCAAGCCATATTTGAAGACAGTCAGAAGGAAGACGCCCGTGGTTAAGCTGGTTCCGGGGCATAGCAATAACAACCAATTTAAGGGACTTAAAAGATAGTAAGACCAAGTACCTAACATTTCGCCGCCAATGCCATTAGAGAAAGAGTAAAAAATGCTACTAGGATCATGGAGGATTGCCCGGCGTAGATAGGCAAAAAAGTCGATATATTGTTGCCCTAAGTCGACAGTTAACAAGCTACTGGTGCCAAATGGCGCCATTTGACGATAGATAAAATAACCGGTCATCAAAATGAAGGGTACTAAAAAGGCCCCCCAGAGGGTGAGTTGACGTCGGGAAAGCGCCCAGCGTCGTTTTCGTACTTGCAAAGAAAGCCACCTCAATTTTTTTAATTTTAAGCATAGATCATCGAATTGTTCATTGGGGGGACGGCACGGATTACCGATCAGCCAAGTGTATCTTTTCCCCGCAAGAATCGATAGGAACAGTTGCGGACGACCGTTCAGCTATAATCTTATCAGATTTATTCTGAAGATGCGGTTAAAACTGGTAAAAATTTCGAGATAATCTGACGATGACGATTTTACTATAGGCAGTTAATTGGGATAACTGTCCGAACTTTGTTACTATTCAGATGCACCATAAATTAAGCTAATTAAGGAGTGAACGACATGAAAACTTTGGACATCGTAGCTCTCATTGTATTAGTCATTGGTGGATTGAATTGGTTGTTGGTTGGCGCATTTAATTTTGATTTAGTTGCGGCCTTGTTTGGCGGTCAAGCGGCACTGATTTCAAGAATTGTGTATATCTTAGTGGGAATCAGCGCAGTATACTGTTTACGGTTTTTGGGGCTGATTACCCACCGGAAAACGGCTTAGTTGATCGCTTGTTGCCGAGGTATCTCACGGATGAGAGGGAAATCTCTGATCCGTGTTTTAGTGTGCTTGACGGTACTTAAAATATATAATTTGGTAAATGTTGATTTAACGGGACTTTAAGCAATCATTAAAAGGTTAAAATACCAGTTGACGTTCACGAATTAGGTCTCTAGAATAGCATAGAATGATTAAATTTCGGTAGCGGGATAGTGACCGACGGCGAAGTTTGGTAAAATAGTAGCTGTATAATAAGGAGCAGAGCTGTTGTGAAGAATTTTTATAATCGCGTTAGTAACCGAAACCAGCGATCTAGTGGCCCGAGTAAGTCACTGATTCCCTTTCGGTTGAACTTTCTTTTCATTATTGTTGCCCTGTTGTTTGCGGCGTTAATTGGTCAATTGGCGTATTTGCAAATAATTTATGGGTCACAATTGAAGGCAGAGGTCAATTCGACTGATACCACGATTGAAACCACCAACGTTCAACGGGGGATGGTTTATGATTCAAATGGTAAGGTGCTGGTTGGTAATAAATCACACCAAGCCATTTCCTACACGAAGGGCGTTAGTGTGCTATCTACGGATATGTATAAAATTGCCAATCGGTTAGGAAAGTATTTGACGGTCTCGACGAGCTCATTGACGCCGCGTCAGGCAATTGATTACTACTTAACGGACCCTAAACGGTTGAAAGCCGTTGAGAACAAGTTGAGTGGGACCAGCGGGATGTCGACGACCCAAAAGTACAACAAGGCGTTAAGCTATTTGGAAAATGACTCATCTTTCAAATTAACTAAAACGCAAAAGAATGCGGCAGAGATTTTTGCTAAGATGAGTGGCGCATACTCGTTATCGACGACCTACATTAAAGATTCCGGGGTTTCCAACAAAGAAATTGCCGAAATCGGTGAACATCTTTCAGAAATGCCGGGTGTTAAAGTTGGGACTAGTTGGTCACGGGATTATCCGAACGGGTCTTCAATTAAGTCCATTATTGGGACGGTTTCATCCGAGAAGACTGGTTTACCGAGTGATCGGGTTAATGAACTGCTGGCTCAAGGGTATTCGCGAAATGACAGTGTGGGACAATCCTACTTGGAACAAGAGTATGAATCTGTCTTACGGGGAACCAAGGCTGAAAAGCAAGTCGAGGTTTCTGGTTCCACGATTACCAAAGAAGCGAAGAAGTATGGTGGGCAAAAGGGCGACAATCTCCAGTTGACTATCAACTCGACCTTCCAAAAGAAGCTACAGTCATTGGTTCATTCAGCAGAGTCCGGTGCCGGTGGTTACTCAACGGGGACCTATGCCATTGTAATGAATCCTAACACTGGTGGGATTGTTGGGATGGCCGGAGTTGACCGTAATCCATCGACTGGTAAGATCACAACGAATGCTCTAGGAACCATCAATAGTGATATTGTAATGGGGTCTGTTGTGAAGGGCGCGATGGTTTCGGGTGCCCTAATGGACGGTGTGATCACGCCAAGCAATAATACGTTGACTGATAAAGTTATCAATGTTGGTGGTGTGAAGAAAGCTTCGTGGTTTAACAAATCTGGTAGTGCCAGCATTGGGTTAAATGCGTCCACGGCGTTGGAAGTTTCTTCTAACTCCTATATGATGCAATTAGCCATGAAGGAAGCCAAGTTTAATTATGTTCCTGGTGCAGCCTTGACCATGAATACCAGCATTTTTGATAAGGAACGGGGCTACTTTAACCAATTTGGCTTAGGTGTCAATACCGGGATTGATTTGCCAGGCGAAAGTACTGGGCTGAAAGGATCAAGTGCCTTCTCGCATATTGGGAACGCATTGGATCTATCCTTTGGGAACTACGATGCTTATACGACATTGCAGATCGCCCAATACATGTCAACCGTTGCCAATGGTGGCACACGGATTGCGCCACACGTGGTTCAGTCAATCCGCGGGACCAAATCCGATGGAACGCTGGGCGCCGTTAAGTCAACGGTCACCCCTAAGGTCTTGAACCGGATTGATATGACGGCTGCGCAGAAGAAACTGGTGACTGAAGGTCTGTATGATGTGGTTCACGGAACCAACACGTATAAGACTGGGGCGGAATTAGCTTCCATCTCACCAGGAATTTCTGCTAAGACGGGGACGGCCGAAACGTATTATAAAGGGCATTCAACCGTTACGTTGAGCTTAGCCTCTTACGCGCCATCTAATGACCCTCAGGTCGTGGTCGCTTTAGCAATGCCAAACTTGAGTACCAACGATGAAGATAACAACATGAAGTTGGCCAAACAGATTTATGCAGCTTACTGGAAGACGGTTCAATCAACGTCAACGTTGACTAACCCAACCAAGGCGACATCATCTGGCTCAGCAGTTAATACGAGTGCTGCGAACTAAAAGCAGCTTAAAAATCACGTGAAGCCATTGGGCAGAGCGTGATTTTTTCGTGGCTAAAAACACGTGTTAAGTATTTTTCCTTAACATATTTGGGATAATGACTGGTAATTGCCCAGGATTAATGGTAATATATTACGAGTTAAGGGCTCTAGCCTGTAATTATGAACAAGTTGGGAGGTTACCCACTATGCGTGTACACATCACTTTAGAATGTACAGAATGCCACGAACGCAATTACTTATCCAGCAAGAACCGGCGTAATAACCCGGACCGGGTTGAATTTAAGAAATACTGCCCGCGTGATCGGAAAGTAACTTTGCATCGTGAAACTAAGTAAGGTACGGGCGAGAGTCCGCACCTTTTTTTGTTGAATTTTTCTATGGATTGAGGGGGTAGGCCCATGATCACTAAAAAACACTTACGTCAACAAACGATTCGGGCGTTGATGGCAATGCCTGCCGATCAGCGGCAACAAGCTACACGTGACCTGCACCAACAATTATGGTCATCGTCAGCTTGGCAACGGGCCAAAACGGTGGCCACCACCATTAGTGGTGATTTTGAATTAGCAACGGCGCCTATTATTGCCCGTGCACAAGCCGAGGGAAAAACGATAGCCGTTCCCACGACGCTTCCTAATCGACAGATGGCGTTCCATGTTGTTGATAATCAAACAAATTTTGCCACCAGTTCTTTTGGCTTGCAGGAGCCTACGAATGGGGAGATTATTGCCCCAGCTACATTCGATTTACTAATTGTTCCCGGGCTAATCTTTGCAGCGTCTGGTGAACGGTTGGGATTCGGCGGTGGTTATTATGACCGTTATTTGGTGAAAACGACAGGGACTAAGGTCGCTTTAGCGTTGCCAGCACAATGGGTAGCAACGCCGACGTGGCCAGTGGCCGAATATGATGTATTATTAGATGAGATCTTTCAGGTCACACCATAAGGAAGGAGCCTAACGGTGGCAAACTTTAAATACCGATTACGAAATTTGAACCAGACACCCTATATGACGACTGGATTAGTTGTCATTATGGTGTTAGTCTTTATTGCGATGACGTTAGCTGGTGGTAGCACTAGTCTAAATGTTTTGGTCGCTTTTGGTGCGAAGGTCAATCCGCTGATTCAGCAGGGTCAGTGGTGGCGGCTGATTACGCCGATGTTTCTGCATATTGGGTTTACCCACATCTTCTTAAACATGGTGACGTTATACTTTGTGGGGACCCAGTTGGAGGCGGCTTTTGGTCATGCACGGTTTCTAATGATCTTTTTAGTGGCTGGAATTGGTGGAAATGTTGCCAGTTTTTGTTTTTCAAATAGTTTGTCGGCTGGCGCCAGTACCGCTATTTTTGGTCTATTTGGGGCGTTTATGATGCTTGGGGAATCTTTTTGGCAAAATCCAGTTATTCGCCAGTTAGCTCGGACCTTTTTGGCCTTTGTGGTGATGAATATCGCCTTTGATTTGTTTACACCAGGAATTGATTTAGCTGGTCACCTAGGTGGGTTAATCGCTGGATTTCTGGTAGCGTATACAGTTGGTGTTCCCCAAATTGGTCGAGTAAGCGCGACCAAACGTGTTGTTGCAACGGTTGTCTTGATTTTGGGATTGGTCTGGTTATATTTACACGGAATGGCGCAGTAAGCGGCGAAAAGTCTCGTGCAATTTCATGGAGGTTGTGGCACAATGAAAACGTTATATGATGTTCAGCAGCTACTTAAAAACTTTGGTATTTATGTGTACGTTGGCAAGCGTCTTTGGGACATTGAAGTGATGGCTTTGGAACTTGATCACCTGCATCAAGCGCGGGTAGTCGATGATAAGGTTTTTGTTTCGGCCAAACTTGTGCTCACGCATGAACACCGCTTAGAAGAACAACGAGCAAAATTCAAGCATCAATCCATTGGAGGGATTTAGCGTTATGGCACGGAATTTAATTGGAATCGATTTAGGTGGGACTACCACTAAAATGGCCTTTCTATCACTGGCTGGAGAAATCTTGACCAAGTGGAGTATTCCAACTGATATCGCCGACGAGGGGAGCCACATTGTTCCAAACATTATCGACTCGATCAGTCAACACATTACGAACTCAGAATTCAGTAAAGACGATTTCTTGGGTATCGGGATGGGGACGCCGGGTTCAGTAGATATTGAGAATGGGACCGTTATTGGTGCCTTTAACCTGAACTGGAAAAAGCGGCAACAGGTTCGTGACCAAATTCAAGCGGGCTTGGGGCTTCAGTTTATTTTGGATAATGATGCTAACGTGGCGTCATTAGGCGAGTACTGGAAAGGTGCTGGCGAAAAGGATAGCGATGTGGTCTTTGTAACCCTGGGAACGGGTGTCGGCGGTGGTGTTATCGCTGGCGGCCACCTCTTGCACGGGATTAACGGCGGGGCCGGTGAATTGGGTCACGTAACCGTTCAACCGAATGGCTATCTATGTACTTGTGGCAAACGTGGGTGTTTGGAACAATACGCTTCCGCAACCGGGGTTGTCCACGTTGCCGCCGATATGGCTAAGGACTTTATGGGAACTTCCCGATTGAAAGAAATGGAAGACAACCAGGAAAGTGTGACGTCAAAGATGGTCTTTTATCTAGCCGATAATGGGGACATCTTGGCAAACCAAGTGGTTGACCGGGTCACATTTTATTTAGGGTTGGCTTTGGCCAACGTTGCCAACATTTTAAATCCAGCTAACATTATTATTGGTGGTGGGGTTTCTAATGCTGGGAACACGTTATTACAACCAACGACGCGGTATTTCCAAGAAAATGCCTTTCCAGCAGTTCGGGATTCAACCAAACTGCGATTGGCTCAACTTGGAAATGATGCAGGGGTCATTGGCGCGGCATCGCTCGCTTTACGATTCCAAAAAACGAATTAAGAGAAACAGGTTTAGGAAGGACGATTTAGTTTGGTAATTGCTGCAGAAATCTCGGGATGGACGGTCTACATGATCGTACTGATTGTTTTACTTATCGTGTGGGGTGGCTGGTCGTTAACAACGGTGATGCGTCGAAATCGCGTTGCCAAGCTAATTGACGAAGCAACATTCCAAGAAGGACAACGTAAGGCCCAGGTGGTTGATTTACGTGAGAAAAAGGATTTTGATGCGGGTCACATCTTAGGCGCCCGTAACATTCCTTATTCGACGTTTAAGGCCTACCACACGCAATTGCGAGCTGACTTACCCGTTTACCTATATGATCAAGGGAAGTCACTGAGCACACGCGCAGCGATTCTCTTAGGTAAAGAAGGCTACACGGATATTTCGATCTTAAAAACCGGCTATGCTCGCTGGGATGGTAAAACCAAAAAAACTAAAGACTAAACAAAAAGGTCCGGAAAAATTTCCGGACCTTTTTTGGTGGCTAAATTACCCATGGTGGGCAGCGTGACTTTTTCGGTTAGCTAACTTGCGGTTTTCTTCAAACCGAGCTTCTTGGTCTTCGATAGGTTGAACGACTTTTTTCTTAAAAGAAAAAACTGCGCCGGCAACCGCACTAGCCGTAGCGACAACGCCAAACAAAACGCCTTTGGTGAAGTTCTTCATAACATTCGACTCCTTCTATCGTGGGATTTTGATTATCCGCTTCCATTATGCTTGTTTTTTGATGAAATTGCTAGCGATTTACAGCGAAATGCGGGGATTCTGTGGTAATCTTACTAGTAGGATTTGGGAGAAAGGACTGACGTGGGTGTTTAAACGACAAACGACACAGGTGATTGCACACCGAGGAAGTAAAGGCACACGACCGGAAAATACGTTGTTGGCATTTCAAGCGGCATTGGATGCGGGTGCCGATGGTATTGAAACTGACGTGCAGTTGTCGCGTGATGGTCAGATGGTTATCATGCATGATGAAAAGGTTGATCGGACGACTAACGGTAGCGGATTAATTAAAGATCTGACGTTGGCGCAATTGAAACAGTTAGACGCTGGTAGTCATTTTGGACGGGAATTCGCGGGCACCAAGATTCCAACGCTGGATGAAGTGATTCAACTCTTAATTGCCGACCATTTTTCGGGCGTGTTTAACTTGGAACTGAAAACAAATAAGATCCCGTATCCAGGGATTGAACAGCAATTAGCGACGTACTTTACTCAACAACCTGTGCCGTTTCGGTTAGTCTTTTCAAGTTTTCGCGCGCAGTCATTAATTACGCTACGAAAACTGTACCCACAGGCGGAGTATGCGAAATTATTTAAAACGGCAGGCCGTCAGGCGAAACAAATGGAGCGCCACCAACAAGTCGCGGGGCTCCATCCGGATATTCGATGGGTTAAGGCGCACCGCTTTTGGTTACCGCATATGCAACTACGGCCGTGGACGGTAAATAGCCCGGCAGACATGGCGTATTGTTTCCGTCGCCACTTTGCGGGCATCATTACGGATTATCCGGCACGGGCGGTTGCATTAAGAGAAAAAATACAGGGAAGTGAACGGGTATGATTAAAGTTGTGGCAGTTGTGGGTCCCACGGCAGTCGGTAAAACAGCACTGGCCATTAAATTAGCCCAAGTCCTTAATGGTGAGATTATCTCAGGAGATTCTATGCAGGTTTACCGGCATCTGGATATCGGTACTGCCAAAGCAACGGCCGCGGAACAAGCGCAAGCGCCCCATCATCTGATTGATATTCAGGATGTCGATCAACAATTTACGGTCGCTCAGTTCGTTGCGGCGGCTCAGCCATTAATCCAAGCGATTCATGAGCGGGGGCATTTGCCAATTGTAGCTGGGGGGACCGGTTTTTATTTACAGGCCCTATTTGATGGCTTGAAATTAGGAGCCGACGCACCAGGTGACCCGCAGATTCGTGAGCACCTCCGGCAAATAGCAGTCGAACAAGGACCACAAATCTTGTGGCAACAATTGGCGGCTCAAGATCCCGTTGCGGCTAGTAAGATTCCACCAACAAATATTCGGCGGACGGTCCGGGCGCTGGAAGTCATTCAAGTTACGGGACAGTTATTTTCTCATCAGCAAAATGCGGGTCCCCAATACGATGAATATTATATTGGGCTGAATACAGCGCGACCGCTCTTGTATGAACGGATTAATCAGCGCGTTGATAACATGGTGCAAGCGGGGTTGCTAGATGAAGTTCGTTGGTTAGCTAAGCGCGGTGGGGCAACACTGCCGGCGGCAAGCGGAATTGGTTATCGGGAGTTATTACCGGTTCTTGACCAACCGGAAAAACTTGCAGCGGCAATTGACCAGATTAAGCAGGACTCACGTCATTATGCCAAACGCCAGCTGACTTGGTTCCGACACCAAACAACTGCGAACTGGTATGATTTAGTGCAGCATCCAGAAGTTGATGCTCAGATTTTACAGGATGTGTCGGCGTGGTTAACCGAAAAGAACTAAAGAATTTCTAACAATCCGTTGCTTATGTCAGAAAACCTAACATGAATTCTTGACGTCAGCTGTCAACGTGGTATGATAACAGCATAGTTTGAAGGGGGCGGTAGTGGTGAAAGAAAAAGAATTACGGCGATCATTAGCAGTTTTGCCGATCGGAACGGTGATGAAGCTGACTAATTTGACGGCGCGACAGATTCGCTACTACGAAGCCCAGGCGTTGGTTTTTCCTGAGCGTAATGATGGTAATCGGCGAATGTATTCATTGAATGATGTTGACCGATTACTGGAAATTAAGGACTACTTGGCTGATGGCATTAATATTGCTGGAATTAAGGCAATTTATGACCAGCAACACCAAGCCGCTCAGCAAAAAGCAGCGGCTCAGCGACAGCCATTGACAGATGAAGACGTGCGGCGAATCTTGCAAGACGAGTTCATTCGTCAAGGCGGGCTGGGCCATCCAACACCAGGAATACAGCAACAGCGGCCGCTTTAAGATATTGATGAGACGAGACAAATACGCAGGGAGCGATTTTGATGGCAAAACCGGAATATTCTAAAGATGACATTCGACAGATGGCAAAAGACGAAAACGTCAAATTTTTACGGTTAATGTTTACAGACCTATTTGGAACGATTAAGAACGTTGAAGTCCCAATTAGTCAACTAGGCAAGTTATTGGATAATAAGTTGATGTTTGATGGGTCTTCAATTGACGGGTTCGTTCGGATTGAGGAAAGTGATATGTATCTTTATCCTGACTTGTCGACGTGGATGATCTTCCCATGGAGTACGGAACGGGGAAAGATTGCTCGTGTCATCTGTGAGGTTTACACAACTGAAGGCAAACCATTTACGGGTGATCCGCGGAATAATTTGATCCGGGTGTTAGATGATATGCGTAAAGCCGGTTTTACGGACTTTAACATTGGACCAGAACCTGAATTTTTCTTGTTTAAGATGGACGAAAACGGTAAACCGACGACGGAACTTAACGATAAGGGGAGCTACTTTGATATGGCTCCAATGGATTTAGGTGAAAATTGCCGGCGTGAAATTGTTCTGACCTTGGAAGAAATGGGCTTTGACGTTGAAGCAGCGCACCATGAGGTTGCTCCTGGTCAACATGAAATTGATTTCAAATATGCCGATGCGTTAACCGCGGCAGATAACATTCAAACGTTTAAACTGGTGGTAAAGACCATTGCACGGAAATATGGGTTGTATGCGACCTTTATGCCGAAGCCATTGGCCGGAATTAATGGATCTGGTATGCATTTGAATATGTCCTTATTCCATGATCAAGGCAATGCCTTTTATGATAAAAATGGTGAAATGGAATTGTCTGAAGACGCCTATCATTTCTTAGGCGGACTGCTGAAACACGCGCGGAGTTTTACAGCAATCTGTAACCCAATCGTGAACTCGTATAAGCGGTTAGTTCCTGGCTATGAAGCGCCGGTCTATGTTGCTTGGTCTGGCTCTAACCGGTCGCCATTAATCCGAGTTCCTAATTCACGGGGACTGTCGACCCGACTAGAAGTTCGAAGCGTTGACCCAGCTGCTAATCCATATTTGGCGATTGCCGCCGTACTTGAAGCGGGCTTGGATGGCTTACGGAATAAGTTAGAACCACGTGAAGCGATTGACCGTAACATCTACCGGATGGATGCAGAAGAACGGCAGGAAAATCACATTACCAATTTGCCAGATACGTTACACAATGCGTTGAAGGACTTGGCGGCTGATGATGTGATGCGTAATGCGATGGGGGATCACTTATACCAAAGCTTCATTGAAGCCAAAAACTTAGAGTATAACTCTTATCGAACTCAGGTTTCCGAATGGGAACGCGATCAATATCTAGAACTTTATTAAAAATTAGCACGTCAAGACTGGTCGTCACTTAAATAGTTGATGACCAGTTTTTAGTATACAGCGGCGGATTACTTATCGTTAATTTGCCGGATCGTGTAAATGACGAATGAACCCCGCAATAATAAAAAATTAAGGATTTTCCAACAAAACTTCACGCAAACTGCTTTATTCTGAACGGATTTTTGGTAACATGAACGTATAACCAAATGTTCACGGCAAGCGCTAGGGAACATCAGAATGAGGGATAAATTCATGGAAAATCAAGAACAACAAGCTAGTGCAGCCGACGTGTTAACACAGGCGATCGCCAGTAAATTAGATTATTTAAGCACGTTACAAGCGGCAGTACAGCACAATGATGATCGAAAGGTTTATGAATTGCTTGATGAAGGGCGGTATTACCAAGAGGTCAAGAAGACTCGGTCACCGCGAGCCGTTAATCACCTCGCTGAATTAGTCGACAATATTCACCCCCAAATCAGCCATTATTTGAGTGACAATTTAATTGATTACTTGGGACATATTTACCCATTTTTCTACTACGAAGAATATACAACCGGCTTGTTCCATATTTACTTTGGTAACTGGTGGGACCGGCGATTATTTGGCGATTTAGATGTTATAAATGTGCAATTCCAGTTTGATGAGACGGAATATCAAAAGCTACGTGACTCTTTTGCGTTGGAAGCCCAAAATCAACGCCTGAATACGGCCAAGATTGAGTCAATCTCCGCGCAAAGTGAGGAACTACAACAATTGGTCAATGCCCAGACGCAACGTGACAACCAAAAGGCGGAGTTACGGGAACAGTTAAAGGAAAATAGTTCCAAGAGTAGTATGCCTTGGGATTCTGGCAAACTCAAGGAAGAACGCCAAGCTATTATTGACCAACTAACCAAGCTGGCTGATGAAGATGAACGGGCCTTAAATGCCCACAAGACGATTAAAGAAAATGATGATCGAATTTTGGTTTTGTCTAAGGAAGACACGATTTTAAATTATGAAAAGCAAAGTATTCGGGATGCTTTCGATGATTTTGAACATTTCGAAGCACACAATGCCAGCCTGTATGCCGACTACATCAATAGCTTAATTGGCAAAAGTGAGGTGACGATCGATGATTAACGAGAATGATCCATCGACGTTGACTACCAGTGGTCGTTTATTAAACTATAACAATGCAATTAAGGATGGCTTGCAAACGGGGCTACGCTTTACGGAATTAATGGATCAACTGATCAAGACCACGGATCCTGATGAGTTAGTCACAGCTGCAACAGAATTGGCTGATTTTACGTTAGATTCTGACTTCGTCACGTTCCCCCATCAATATAGTCATGCTGACTATTATCTTCTCTTTATGTCGCGGATGTTGGAACTCCATGACCAAGGTAAACATGTGATTTTACAGTCGCGTGATCACCATGAAGAATTGACTCAGCAACTAACCCCATTAGGCGATCGGGGAACGTTCAACTTTCGGGTAGAGACATCAGAAAATGGCGGTGTTTACTACCGGGAACGGGCGACAGGACAGTCCTTGTTCTATTTGAATTTGGAACGGAAAATGTTCCGGTTTAACAGTCATGCTTTGACTCAGTTATTTATCATTGATTTACATGATTCCGTACCGGCCGATACGATTAAGGCCTCGGTTGGTATTTTGGTTGATTTTGCGCGCTACCTAAAAGAAGACTATGGTTACTCCGTGGACTTCAATATTTTGGATGCGGCTAACCGTCAAAACTATGCGGTTCGGTCGACCGACCTACCAGCCGGTGTTGTTGATCGCCTATTTGTGATGGCTGCGCAAAATGATTATATGTTAACCAATGGCGTCAACGGTAATGGTGCAGAAATTGCGTTAGGCCGTGGCATTGTGGTTGATATTTTTAACAATCAGTTGGAAGGCCAGCCTGAATGGGTGTTGACAGTTCACGATGATGACCAGAAGATTTCATGGTTTGATGTTTTGCTACGTTTCGACTTTATGCGAGATTGGTATTTGGAAAACTTAACAGAGTTAGAAATTACCTCAGATCCATTGATTTTCGGTTAGAAGGGAGTCTAATCGTGCTAGAATTGGCTAAATTAGTGCGGCAATCGATTGCGCTAGATGAACAGATTACACGAGACCGTGACATTGAAATGTCGCGGCAGCAGCAAATTGAAAATGCCTACGTTGCCTTAGATGTTGAATTGGCAGAAGTTGCCAACACGTCTGAATGGTTTAAAGTTTGGAAAACCCATCGTGGTAAAGCCGATGCGGGACAAACGCCAATGGAAACGTTGCTAACAGAATATACGGATGCAATGGATTTCTTCTTTTTAGTCTCAGCTAAGAAAACGTGGACCCATCTCATTATGCTGAAAGAAGAAGACCTCGTAACGTTAGAAAAGAGCCGACCGGCCAAGGATTTAGATCAACAGTATTTGATCTTAAAGCGGATGCTATTCAATAGTCATTTTGCCCATCGTCAAGAAGACTTTCGTCACGCGTGGCGCTTGTTTTTGAAGTGGGGGCTGGTTGATTTTGGTTTTACGCAGGATCAAATCCAAGCAGCTTACGAGGCTAAACGGCAAATTAATTTGGATCGACAAGCAAATAATTATTAGCAAATGGGGGCTAGTTCGAGTTTTCGGACTAGCCTTTTGTTAGGAAAGGCGTGAAGAATCATCAGTCAGCCAACAGATCCACGGGTTGTCCGCACCAACGAACGCTTACGTCAGGCATTAAGCACGCTATTACAAGAAATGTCGTTCAAACAGGTGTCGGTCCAAAAGCTCACTCAGGCGGCAGCAATTACACGGGGAACTTTTTATCTGCATTATCAGGATAAAGCTGATTTTTTAGCTCAGACTGAGCAGCAGGTTATTGATGAATGGTTAGCGGCCGGCAAAACCTTACTGGCACCATACGGTCATCCAGTGAATGGTTTTGCGTTAGGCCCAGCACTTCGATATGTGGATGACCATCATCAGATTTTGATGGTGTTACTCCAACCACAGTTCGCCCATTTTCGTACGCAGTTACAGCAACGTTTGGAACAAGAACTACTAGTATTTAGTCAACAGCTACCGCAGTCAAATGTGCCAACGTCACCATTAGACGTACAAGTGAGCTTTTTGGCAACGGGATTCATTGGGGTGATTGATCACTGGTTAGCAGATGATCGGCGTTATCGCCCGGATTATTTGGCTCAGGCGTTTCAGCAATTGCTACCACTGGAAAGTCTCCCGGTAGCGGCCTGGTTTGCGCCAATTAATCCGGAAAAACGCTGACAATAAAAAAGACTTGACGGTTTGCTGCCTATCAAGTATAATTTTCATGTTGTATTTGTGGACTTCCACAGCTGCAACCGCTCGGAACGAGTTTAAGTTTTCCGCTTGCGGAGCACTTGTCTTCGGCGAGTCTAAGTCTAAAATTATAAGGAGGTGCACATTCATGTACGCAATTATTGTAACTGGCGGCAAGCAGTACAAGGTCGAAGCAGGCCAAGCTGTTTACGTTGAAAAGTTAAATGTTGAAGCTGGTGAAAAGGTTACTTTTGACCAAGTTGTCTTTGTCGGTGGCGATACGCCTAAGATCGGGACACCAACTGTTGCGGGTGCGACTGTTACTGGGACTGTTGAAAAGCAGGGCTTGGAAAAGAAGGTCGTTACTTTCAAGTACAAGGCCAAGAAGGGCCAACACACGAAGAAGGGTCACCGTCAACCATATACCAAGGTTGTCGTTGATGCTATCAACGCCTAAAGCCTAAAGATTAGAAGGGGCGATCTCGATGATTCATGCGACGTTCCATCATGGAACTAACCGAATCGATTCATTCCAAATCACCGGTCATGCCGATTCTGGCGAATATGGCCAAGATATTGTTTGTGCTGCGGTTTCGGTGCTTGCGATCACGACTGTTAATGGCTTACAACGAATCGCTCAGATTCCGGTGCAAGTCGACAATCATGATCAGGAAGGTGGCTTTCTGGAAGTCCACCTCCCACCAAAGCTGGAAGCAACGGCCGAATTAAAGGGACAGACACTCCTCCAGAGTTTTGCGGATGGGTTACGAGATGTTGCCAACAATTACGCGGATTTTGTTGAATTCGCTGAAACCAACAATTAAATTTGCGGAGGTGAAACTTATGCTGATGAACATGAACTTACAATTCTTCTCTCACCATAAAGGTGGTGGGTCCACTGCTAACGGTCGGGACTCTGCTGGTCGTCGTCTTGGGACGAAGGCTGCTGATGGTTCAACTGTAACTGGTGGTTCAATCCTTTACCGTCAACGCGGTACGCACATTTACCCTGGGGTCAATGTTGGCCGTGGTGGTGATGATACGTTGTTTGCCAAGGTTGCTGGCGTCGTTAAATTCGAACGTCTTGGCCGTGACAAGCGTCAAGTATCTGTTTACCCAGTTGCCGAAGAAGCAGCTAAATAACACGAGGTTTTCCTCGTACGACTGAAGAGCTTGAGGCGAGACCAATTCGCTTTGGGTTCTTCTTTTTTTCGGAAAATTAGATCGGGGGGTTGGGTCAATGGCGACACGAGTTGAACGGCTACAGGCGCTATTTGCGCCACTGAGCATTGATAGTTTTTTGGTGTCTTCACCTAGTAATCAGCAATATTTGGTTGGCGCTAGTGTGATGTCTGGTGATGGCTACTTATTGGTGACGGCTAAACGAGCGGTTTTTATCACGGATGCACGTTACCAAACGGAATTGACCCAGGTGATACCCCAAATACCGTTAGTGATTACGCGGAGCTACTTGCAAGCCGTTAATGATGTCTTAGAGGCCGATGGTGCAACCGTATTGGGGATTGAGGATCAGCTAACTATTCGTGAGTTCGAGTGGTTAGATGAGCACTTAATGACCGATATCGTCCCACTGGCCGATGTGGCTGATGAGTTACGACAGGTAAAAGAAGCGGATGAGCTAGCGGCTATTCGGCGCGCTACGCAATTAACTAGTGCTGGATTAGAGGCGTTATTTACGGTACTAAAGCCGGGGATGACGGAGCGTCAAGTTGCTCAATGGCTTGAACAGTGGATGCAAGAACATGGGGCTACTGGGACCAGTTTCCCGACTATTGTGGCCAGTGGTGTCCGTTCGGCTTGGCCTCACGGGCAGGCAAGTGATAAACAGCTCGCTACCGGTGAGCTGGTCACGATTGACTGTGGTTTTTACGTGGACGATTACACATCCGACGTTACCCGTACGGTGGCGTTGGGCGATCCGGGATCAGAATTGAAAGCGGCTTACCAAGCAGTTCAAGCAGCACAATCCGCCATTGTGGCTGCCGTTGCCCCCAGTGTAACGGGCGATGAATTAGATCGGATTGGTCGCGACTTTTTGACAGAACGAGGCTACGGTGAGGCGTTTATTCACGGAACGGGTCACGGAATTGGGCTAGATATTCACGAAGGCCCTAATATTGGTCGTGGTTGGCCAGATGTCATGAAGGCTAATGAAGTCATTACGATTGAACCTGGTGTTTATTTGGCCGGCCGGGGTGGTATCCGGATTGAAGACGATATCTTGGTCACATCAGATGGTCACGAAGTCTTAACTACCGTGCCACGGAATTTAATTATTCTGTAAATGGCACCCCTGTCTTGCTTTTTAGGGGTAAGAATTGATATTATAAAGAGGACATATTTTAGGAGGCTATAACATTATGGCAATTTCTACTGCTGATTTTAAAAACGGTTTAACCATCGAAGTTGATAACGCAATTTGGCGGATCATTGAGTTCCAACACGTCAAGCCTGGTAAGGGTGGCGCTTTCGTTCGTTCAAAGCTTAAGAACTTACGGACTGGTGCTGTTCAAGAAAAGACTTTCCGTGCCGGTGCTAAGATGGAACGGGCGGATATTCAAACGCGTAGCATGCAATATCTATATGAAGATGGTGATAACCGGGTCTTCATGGATACCGACAACTTTGAACAAATCGAAGTACCCGAAGAACAAATCAAGGATCAACTTTCATACTTACAAGAAAATATGAATGTTGATTTGGTTCAATTTGGCTCAGAAGTTCTCGGCATTGAAGTACCTAACACGGTTGTCCTAGAAGTTACGGCAACTGAACCTGGTATTAAGGGGAACACCGCTTCTGGTGGTTCTAAGCCAGCAACGATGAACACCGGCTTAGTCGTTCAAGTCCCATTCTTCGTTAATGAAGGCGACAAGCTCTCCATCAACACAACTGACGGGACGTATATTTCTCGCGCCTAGGTTATCACACGTTTAAGTAAGGGAGGGTCAATGAATGGCGGAAGATACTAACATTATTTTAGAATCTAAAGAACCAGCTTTGGGCAAGATTGAGGTGGCACCGCAAGTCCTAGAAATTATTGTAGGGATTGCTGCTAGCCAAACCGAGGGTGTTGCCCGGATGCGTGGCTCTTTGGCCAATAGCGTCACGGAATTATTTGGTCGCAAGGAACAACATGGCAAGGGCGTGAAACTGGTCTTTGACGGCGACGAATTGGCAGTTGATGTGTACGTTTATTTGGACTACGGGGTTGCAGTTCCTAAGGTTGCCTTGGCCATTCAGGATAGCGTTAAGCAACAATTGCTGTTCATGACGGACCTCGATTTGCGTGAAGTTAACGTTCACGTGGAAGGCGTCATTCCCGAAAAGACGGCGCAACAGGTTGACCCTGATAACCTGTTCAACCAGACCGATGAAGGAGACAGTGACCAATAGTGACACTTACACGACATCAAATTCGGGAACGGGCATTTCAAATGTTGTTTGCATTAAATGCCAATCCTGAAGCCGATCATGATGCGTTATACCAACGTGTTTTGACGGATGACCCGAACCAACTTGTTCCCGTGCCAGACTATTTGGCAACTTTAGTGAATGGCGTTTTGGCCCATCAGAGTGAACTAGATGCGCAAATCGACCAGTACTTGAGTACCGGATGGCAGTTGAAGCGAATTGCGAAGACTGATTTAGTCATTTTACGCATGGCATTTTATGAAATTGAGCATGTGGACGATGTCCCTAATCGTGTAGCTGTTAACGAAGCCTTGGAACTTGCCAAGAACTTTAGCGACGATCGTTCTCGTCGTTTTATCAACGGAGTGTTAGCGCACACGTTGGATGACGAAACCGACACACAAGCTTAATTGATCAAACCGTTTGCTGGTAATGAGCAAGCGGTTTTTTTTAGTTGTCAGGGAGAATGTGTGATTTAACCATTAGCGGCATTCCCGTTTTCAGAGTAACTATGCTAAAATGGAAGATAATTTTAAAACACAGTGGGAGGACGCGCTTTATGACGACCATCATTGACGGAAAGCAGATAGCAAAAGACCTAAATGCGCAAACAGCTACACGAGTTTCGGCACTTAAGAAACGTGACATCGTACCAGGATTGGCCGTTATTGTGGTGGGGGATGATCCTGCCAGTGCCATCTATGTTCGTAATAAGCATAAGAAAGCTTTGAAATTAGGGATCAAGTCAGTTGTTCGGGAGCTACCAGCCACGACAACCCAGGCGGAATTGACACAAATCGTTATGGCGTATAACGCTGATCCCACGATTCACGGTATTCTGGTTCAGTCGCCATTACCGGCAGGACTGGATGAACAAGCAATTGTAGCGGCGATTGATCCCCAAAAGGATGTCGATGGGTTTCATCCCTTAAATGTTGGCCGGCTATTTGCTAACTTACCCGGAAAGTATCCCGTATCGTGCACGCCTCGTGGAATTATGACCATGTTAGCGACTTTGCCCATGCACTTGCGCGGAAAACGAGCAGTTGTGGTGGGGCGTAGTTTAATTGTGGGTCGGCCAATGGCTGCGATGCTCCTGAATGCTGATATGACGGTTAGCGTGGCTCACGTGCATACCCAACACTTGAGTGATTTAACACGCACAGCTGACGTACTCGTTGTGGCAACGGGCGTGACTCATCTGATTAAGGCGACTGATGTGAAGCCGAGTGCAGTCGTTATTGATGTCGGGATGGATCGCGATGAGAATGGCAAATTGACTGGGGATGTTGATTTTGACAATGTCGCACCACGAGTGGCCGCGATTACACCAGTCCCCGGCGGCGTTGGCCCAATGACAATTGCGACTTTGATGCAACAAACGGTCGACTTATGTGAGTGGAGTGAGCAACGTGGCAACAACTGATTATTTAACGGTCACAGCACTGACCCAATATTTAAAGCGCAAATTTGATGTGGACCCGTATTTGGGTAAAGTTTATCTAACCGGTGAAATTTCAAATTTTCGGTTACGACCACATGCGCATCAGTATTTTAGTTTGAAGGATGACCACGCTAAAATTAGTGCGATTATGTTTAAATCAGCATTTGAAAAATTAAAATTCACGCCGGAAACGGGCATGAAAGTCTTAGTTACGGGGCGAATTTCACTGTATGAACCCAGTGGTAGTTACCAAATCTATGTGGAACGAATGGAGCCAGATGGTGTTGGTCAGTTGTATCAAGCCTATGAACAGTTAAAGCGCAAATTAGCCGCAGAAGGCTTGTTCACCGCACCTAAACGGCCATTACCCCGTTTTCCTAAACGAATTGCGGTGGTGACCAGTCCTAGTGGGGCAGTCATTCGTGATATTATCACCACGACCCGGCGACGGTTTCCCATCGTACAGATTGTCTTGTATCCGGCGGTTGTGCAGGGAGATGCGGCGGCCGATGATATTGTTCGGCAGATTCAACGGGCGAATGCGGCTCAGTCATTTGACACGTTGATTATTGGTCGTGGTGGTGGCTCAATTGAAGATTTGTGGCCATTTAATGAAGAACGGGTGGCCCGAGCGATTGCAGCGAGCCAACTCCCGGTCATTTCGTCGGTGGGTCATGAGACAGATACGACCATTGCAGATTTGGTGGCAGATGTCCGGGCGGCGACTCCGACGGCGGCAGCTGAGCTGGCAGTGCCCGTTCTTAGCGATGAGTTGCTCAAGTTACAGCAGCAGCGAACCCGGCTTTTAAATGCCATGGCTAATCGCATTAATTTTCAGCAAGAACGACTCAATAAGTTAATGACGGCTTATGTTTTCCGGCAACCACAACGGTTATATGAAACGTACGTACAGCGGCTTGATCGGGCACAACAGGCGCTGGGGCGGAATATGCAAGACCTAGTTACCCAACGGCAACAGCAGTTCCAGTTAGCTCAGCAGGCCTTAGCTAGCCGATCACCGTTGGCTCGGGTTCAACGCAATCAACTAGTGGTGCAACAAACGGCAACGCGGTTAGCAACGGAGGCTCGACGGTATGTGACCGCTAAACAAGAACACGTGGGTCAGCTGATCAATGGCTTGGATTATTTGAGTCCGTTAAAAATCATGGGCCGGGGTTATAGTTATGTGACACAAGATGACCACGTGGTCCGATCCGTTCAGCAATTACAGCCGGGGCCGGCAATGGTCCATCTAAGCGATGGAACGGCCAGCGCAGAGATTAAGACGATTACACCAGCATCGGAGGAAAAGACACATGAGTGAAGAACAACCAACCTTTGAAGAAAATTTAGCTACGTTAGAAACGATTGTCGCTCAGTTGGAACAAGGTGATATCCCGTTGGAACAGGCCTTAACCCAATTTCAAAAGGGCGTGGCTCTGAGTAAGGAGTTACAAACAACCTTGCAGGATGCCGAGAAGACGTTAACGACGATGATGAATGATTCCGATCAAGAGGTGGCTTTTGAAACGCCACAAGGAGGCACGGGTGATGCCGATTAATGCACGGTTAACCGCATTTGAAGATCAATGGGTGCCAGCATTAAATGCACCGTTAAAGCAGGCCATCTTGGCCGATAGCCAGGATGCCCAATTAGCGGCGGCAATGACCTATTCAGTTTTAGCTGGGGGCAAACGGCTGCGACCGTTACTAACCGTGGCAACGATGCGGTCGTTGGGCGTGACCTTTGTGCCAGAACGCCATTGGCGACCAGTGATGGCACTAGAGTTGTTGCATACGTATTCGTTGATCCACGATGATTTACCTGCGATGGACAATGATGCATTACGCAGAGGAGAGCCAACTAATCACGTTAAATTTGGAGCTGGTATGGCGACTTTAGCGGGTGATGGTTTGTTGACGCTAGCGTTTCAGTGGTTGACGGCTACTGACCTACCGGCGACAATGCAGGCGGCTTTGGTACAAGCCTTAGCGACAGCTGCTGGTCCTAGTGGGATGGTTGCTGGACAAGCCAAAGATATTCAATCTGAGCACGTTAATTTGCCTTTATCCCAATTGCGTGTTTTGCACAAGGAAAAGACGGGTGCGCTTTTACACTATGCGGTGCAAGCCGGCTTGATTCTAGGTCAAGCACCTGAAGCGCAGTGGCCCGCCTATTTACAATTTGCGGATGCATTCGGCCTAGCTTTTCAAATCTATGACGACATTTTAGATGTGGTCAGTTCACCTGCTGAAATGGGTAAGGCAACGCAAAAGGATGCGGATGAAGCTAAGAATACGTATCCTGGTAAGCTGGGATTGATTGGCGCCAATCAGGCACTAATTGATACGATCCACAGTGGTCAAGCCGCGTTACAAGGCTTACCCACGTCAACTCAGCGGGATGATTTATCGGCTTTCTTCAGTTATTTTGATACGGAACGGGTGAACTAAATGAAAAAAAAGCGGGTTGCGGATCTCTTATTAGAACAGGGCCTATTCACGTCATTAGATGAAGCTAAACGGGCGGTTATGGCCGGTGAGATTCTAGGAAAAAATGAAGAACGGTTGGATAAACCAGGCTCATTAATCCCAATTGATACGGAACTACATTTAAAGGGTCACCCATTGCCCTATGTGTCTCGCGGTGGCTTTAAGTTAGCTAAGGCCTTAGAAGTCTTTAAAATTGACGTCACTGACCGAACTGTTTTGGATATCGGTTCTTCAACGGGTGGGTTTACCGATGTCATGTTACAGAACGGTGCGCAATTGAGTTACGCGCTCGATGTGGGCAGTAATCAGTTAGTTTGGAAGTTACGGCAGGACCCACGGGTCATTGTGATGGAACATACTAATTTTCGGTATAGTCAGTTAGCTGATTTTACGAAAGGTCAACCGACCTTTGCCTCAATTGACGTTTCCTTTATCTCACTCAAGCTTATTCTGCCACCATTAAAACAAATTTTAGCGGTGGGCGGCGATGTCGTGGCCTTGATTAAGCCACAATTTGAGGCTAGTCGTGAGGATGTCGGGAACCATGGAATTGTACGTGACCGCGCGGTGCATGAGCAGGTGGTCCAAACGATCATTGATTTTGCAGTAGCAACGGGATATAGCGTATTGGGCTTAGACTTTTCGCCGATTCGTGGTGGCGAAGGTAATATTGAATTCTTGGTTCACTTACAATCAGTTGATAAACATGCAGTTTGTGCAAATACAGTCTCGGTGGCTGCGACCATTGATGCAGCATATAAAGACCTAAAACACTAGATTATGAGAAATTTATGAGAATTTACTTTCCAAAACCTAAGCTCTGGTATATGATAAGATTATGCATTTTTATCACATAAGGGGGGCTAGGTATGAAGAAGCAAGAACGCCAGCAGCTACTCAAACGATTATTAACATCACGGGAAATTGAACGCCAAGAGGATTTTGTGCGCTTATTAAGTGAAGATGGTATTCACGTCACGCAGGCCACAATTTCACGGGATATCAAAGAGATGCAGCTGGTTAAACTGCCAGCCGAATCAGGTGGGTACCGTTACAGCTTACCCGTCCAGAAAAAGATTGATACACAAAAGAAATTACAGCGAACACTCCAAAATGCCTACATATCCTTTGCTGTGCAAGATCAGTTTACGATTTTGAAGGTGTTACCAGGTAACGGTCCGGTCATTGCGTCTTTACTTGATCAGATGCGGTACGAGTTTGTATTTGGAACGGTGGGTGACGATAGCTCGGTTCTGACGATTTGTGTTTCTCATCAAGGTGCTTTACAATTGGAAAAGACAATCGACCGTATGCTTGCGGATTGATGATTTGAGACCACGACTGACTGACCAGCACATGCTGACGAAGCAGTTGTGGTCTTTTATTCTAGGAGGGCGAAACGTGTTACAAGAATTGTCCATTAAGAATTTTGCCATTATTGACCATTTAGATGTGACTTTTAAGAATGGCATGACGGTACTGACCGGTGAAACGGGGGCTGGTAAGTCCATTATTATTGATGCAGTTGGTTTATTAGCCGGTGGTCGCGGTTCGGCGAATTTTGTACGGACGGGCACTGATAAGGCAGTGATTCAAGGGAGCTTTGTTTTTCCGGCTGATGGGACAACTTACCAGGTCTTAGATGAACTGGGAATTGACCATGATGATGGTAATGTCATCTTACAACGCGAGATTCATCAAAACGGGCGCAATACGTGTCGAGTGAATGGCATGTTAGTCAATACGAATACGTTGAAACGAATTGGCGAGACCGTGGTGGATATTCATGGTCAAAATGAACATCAGGAACTGATGCAACCAGAAAAGCATTTGGGGATGTTGGATGAGTTTGCGGGGGCCAACGTTGCCAAATTACGAACCCAATATCAGAAAATCTATCAACACTACACACAACTGCAGGCGACGCTTGAACACAAGCGAGCCAACGAAAAAGAGTGGGCCCAGCATTTAGACATGCTCCAATTTCAGGTTAAAGAAATTGCGGCTGCGCAGTTACGTTCTGGTGAAGAAGATGAGTTAGTTGCTGAACGAGACCGATTAGATAACTTTCAAAAAATCAATGATGCCTTGCAGCGTTCTCAGGTCATCTTGACCGGTGAGGACGCGGCACCGGGTGCCAATGATCAGATTGGTGAAGCCATGCAGGCGATGCAAGGCATTGCGGATTTTGATCCGGCCTTTAATCAGATTGCTAGTAGCTTAGAAACCGCGTATTATGCGCTAAGCGATGCCGTGGGCGACGTTTCTTCTCAGTTAGACTTATTGGAGTGGGATGAGGGACGCCTTGATGAAATTGAACGGCGATTAGATGTTATCAATCAGCTAAAACGTAAGTATGGCGATTCTGAGGACCAAGTTTTGCGATATTATGATAAAATTGCTGCTGAATTGAAGCAAATGCAGGCGACTGATGAAACGGCTGATGGTTTGGAGAGTCAAGTGGCTGCTCAACAATCGTCGCTATTAAAGCTGGGCGAACAGTTGAGTCAAGGACGCCAGCGAGCTGCGGAACAATTGGAAACCGCCATTCATGGTGAATTAGCGGATCTTTATATGGATAAGACGGTGTTTACTGTTCACTTTACGCGATCAAAGTCCATTTTGAGTACGGGGTTGGATCATGTGGAATTTTATCTGCAAACCAATCCGGGAGAAGCTATGCGGCCACTGGCCAAGATTGCATCCGGTGGGGAATTGTCACGGATTATGTTGGCCCTTAAGACCATCTTTTCCGAGTCACAAGGAATCACCAGCATTATCTTTGACGAAGTAGATACTGGGGTAAGTGGCCGTGTTGCGCAGGCGATTGCCGAAAAAATTAGCGGTATTGCGCGGGCGTCACAAGTTCTATGTATTACGCACCTGCCACAAGTGGCCGCAATGGCGGACCATCATTACTTTATTGCTAAGGAAATCGTGGGTGATCGGACTGAAACGAAATTAGCGCGGCTAAATGAAGCCGATCGCGTTCACGAGCTAGCACGGATGTCAGCGGGGACCCAAGTCACTAAGCTCGCTTTGGAGCATGCTAATGAATTGTTGGCATTGGCCGCAGAAACGAAACAGCAAGCAGATGGTTAAAGGGTTATAAACAATTGACTCGCTTATCAAAGACCTGTCGTTGTGGGAGCAACAGATGTTGCCTAGAAATTAGATATGCTAGTTGAGGGCCTGAGATACTAGTCTCAGACCCTTTTCGTGGATTCGTTTTTTGTTAGTTCACAGCATGTAAAAGTAATCTTATAATTTACGTCGATTTATTCGTTATTTGAGTTATACTAGAATTAATGTGTGTGACAGATTGAGTGAGAGGTGTAAAATATGTGGAAAAAATTGGGACTAGGCGGACTGGGACTTGTCTTAGCCTTTTTGATACTCTTTAGTGGGCAATTGCCAGCCGCTAAAGCAGCAACTAATATTACTGATCAAACAACGGGGCTAAATGCGCCAAGTAAAATTGAAGAACAAACGGGCGACAATGTGTGGACCAAAATTGCGCTTGATAGCAAGCTTGAAGAGGGACAAAATTATCGGTTAACTTATACGTGGTCGATCGATGATAATGTGATGGTTACGGATGGGGATACGGCTAGTGTGACGTTGCCAACCACTGCGGCACATGGTTATGTGGGTTTTCCGGTGAAAACCAAGACATTACCGACGACCGTTGGTAATTTCGAACTCCAAAAGGATAAAAGTTCAGCGGGGACTATCACCTTTAACAATAAACTGGCAAGTACGAACGTTGGTCGTTCTGGTGAAATGACCTTTCAGGTTACAGGAACTGGCGACAGCACCAACGATAATAGTGGCAGTACACCGATCATAACGAAGAATGGGTGGGTTACTAACTACAATAGTGACGGAATACCAGAAGAAGTCATATGGAATATCGCGTTTAATTCTGAGAACAAGGATCTAGGTACGGTTACGTTGACTGATGATATTGGTGGCAATCAGACATACGTTGGACCAGTGAGTGCTACTGATGCAGCGGGGAAGACGGTTACGCCAACGGTGACAGTTAATGGTTCAGAGGTTACAATGGTCTTTAAAAATGTGACCAGTGAGATTTCACTCACGTATCCAGTTTCAGTGAATACGGCTAACTTAGCGGGATTAACGCAGGGTAACTTTAGCAATTACGTTGGCTTAAATGCAACGAGTGGAGATAGTGGTAATGCAAGTAGCGGTGGTTCTGGAACGACGACTGGAACGACCGGAGATGCCCAAAAGAATGTTCAATGGGGCGGCAGTGCCACAGTAGACGGGAGTTATATTGGCAGTGCGACGTTAACCAAGACAGATGCTACGGACACAGCCAAGATGTTGAGTGGTGCTGTTTATACATTACAAAAGAAGAATAGTGTTGGGGTGTTTGAAGATTATCAGACTGGGTTAACCACGGATAGTAACGGGCAAATCAAGGCGATTGGGTTGGAGACCGGCGATTATCAGTTTGTGGAAACGAAAGCACCTAGCGGTTATTTGATAAATCAAAACCCCGTTCAATTTTCGATTGCGACTTCGGATCTTGAGACTAACCATGCTGTGACACAAAGTGACCAGAAAAATTCGGTGATTTTAACCAAGACGGATGCAACTTCTGGAGAAGTATTGGCGGGGGCTAGCTATAACCTACTAAATAATGATGGTTCCTTATATCAGGGGCCGTTGAGCACGGATAGTAATGGCCAGATCACGGTTAGCAACTTGGCACCAGGTACCTATAAATTCTTGGAAGATACCGCGCCTAACGGATATGCGGTTAACACTGATCCCGTCTCGTTCACAGTGACTGGAAATGAGACTGAACCGATTACGGTGGGTCAGACAGATGTAACCAACGGAGCGGTGACTTCCAGTAGTTCTTCAAACAGCTCGGAATTAACTTCAAGTTCAAACGCTGGCTCATCGTCTAGCTCGGAGCCGAGTTCGAGCGTTAGCTCATCATCTAGCTCGGAACCAAGCTCGACTTCGAGCTCAAGTGTCAGTTCGATATCTAGTTCTGAACCGAGTTCGACTTCCAATTCAAATATCAGCTCAACTTCTAGCTCAGAACTGAGCTCAGTATCTTCTAGCTCGTTCGAGTCGGGATCAGTAGCCAACTCATCTACTAGTTCTAAATCGGTTGCGAAAATTAGCTCAACGACACCTAGTGAGCGGGCGGCATTACTTCAGTCAGGTTTAGCGGCAGATGCGTTGTCGAGCACTAGCACATCTAGTTCTTCAGCAACTAGGTTAACCAGGACTGCGCCTCAAAAGAGACGTTCCACCAATCGGTCTTTACCACAGACTAATGAAGAACAGAGCCTATTTGTGATGTTAATTGGATTAGGCCTTTTTGGAATCAGCTTAAGCATTTGGCAATGGCGGCGGACACATAACGGATAACTAACAAAAAAGGCTGCTGGTTCGGTTATTTATCGAACCAGCAGCCTTTAGTCTATGGTACCCCACAATGACGAGTACACTTCATTATATGAATGATAAAGCATTGGGGGATGTTAATAATGAAGTGGCGTAAACTAAGCTTGGGATTACTCTTGATGGTGGGCCTGATTTGGATATCGGCGTTGTCAATTGGGGTAACTGCACAATCGCAGACGACCGTCATACCGAATGTCTATCGTGGAAGCTGGTTTCAACCGGAGGCCTTACAGTACCGCGTTAAAATGACAGCAACCACGTTCACTTTTGGTGGTGGATACTACGAACACGAACATTGGCAGCCACACAACCAGGTGACTTATCGACTAAGTTCCCACGTAACAGCAGGAACTTTTACCTGGGGAAAACGAAACGCACAAGGATATCACAGCGTCAAAGTGCGGGGTGGTATCTTCTATGTGAAGGAGAATCGAGGGACCCTGTTTGTTAAACAAATTCGTCAAGGCCATGACATCAACGGCTATGATTTAACGTTTGACCAGATTCCTCACGCTGCTCAGGTGTTGTCGGGGGATGTTCATTAGAACCAAAAATTGGCAGCTAAGTCTCACGGGGCTTAGCTGCCAATTTGGGTTAACACCGTTGAATCGAGCGCAATAGCTCAAGGGTGACAATTGTAGTGACCTGATTGGTTTGTCTTAAAATGAGATGACCGAAAGCATCCTGTTGTAAGTGACCAACAACGGTTGTGGGTGCCACGTTGGTAGCCGCTTTAAATTGCAACTGCACCAAATAGTGGCGAGTAATCGCCTGTTGAGAAAAGTAACTAAGCTGAGTCATTGGCATTTGTGGATAAACGAGCTGCCCATTAATGACGGGCAAAGCACTAAACATTTCTTGATAAACAGTGGCGACCCGATCAGAGAGGGTGGGCCGATTAACGATTGGATTTTGCATGTTGATCACCTCGAACATTTGTTTGTATTTTTATTATACGAACACACGTTTGTAAATGCAAGCCTTTTTCCGTAAAAACTTTTTAACAGTTTTTTACGAAAATGGGGAAGGAGATGCAGTAATTATTAACAAATAGTGGTAATATAGTATCCTATAGATTAAAGTTTGCGTGATTATTTCGGTTACATAGGTGTGGTAGGTTTGACTGATGAGTCATTTCCAATCACACACTTAATTAATTTTTATGATGAAGGGATTTTTAAACGATGGCTAAACGTGGAATGCTCATTGTGCTTTCTGGTCCTTCCGGTGTAGGTAAAGGAACGGTGCGAAAGGCTTTGTTCGATACGGGAGCAACGGATTTTTCCTATTCGATTTCGATGACGACGCGGCAACCGCGCGAGGGCGAGGTCAACGGGGTTGACTACTACTTTGTCTCGAAAGAAGAGTTTGAAGAAAATATTCGGACTGGACAGATGTTGGAGGATGCCAAGTATGTTGACAACTACTATGGTACCCCGTTAAAATATGTTAATGAGACTCTCGACCAAGGCAAAGATGTTTTTTTGGAGATCGAAGTTAACGGTGCGATGCAGGTGCGGGCTAATTGTCCCGATGCTGTTTTTGTGTTCTTGACGCCACCGGATTTGATGGAATTAAAACATCGTCTAATTGGTCGGGGAACGGACGCAATGGATGTCATCAACAAGCGCATTAAAAAAGCGGTTGGTGAAATTCAAATGATGCGCAACTATGACTATGCCGTTGTCAATGATGAGGTTAGTCAGGCCGTTGAACGGATTCAAATGATCATCCGGAGTGAACGACTGCGGGTGACACGGGTGATGCCAGATTATGAACAAATGATTGGAGACGAATAAAAAATGTTACTATATCCCTCAGTTGATGATTTATTAGCACAAGTGGATTCACGGTATTCATTGATTATGTTGGCTAGCAAACGGGCACATGAATTAGATGCTGGTTCGAAGCCATTATTGACCGACTACAAGTCGCCCAAGACAATTGGTCGGGCGCTTGAAGAAATTGCGGCCGGTGCATTGATGATTGATCCGGATGAAAAGGATTTAGACGCTTAATTTAAGCGTTCGGTAAAGACCAGGTTGCCATTGGGTAATCTGGCTTTTTTTATCAAGACACTAGATAGTCAGCAGAGTAGTAGGAGGGAACGCGATGTTTGAAGGTAAGCATATAACACTAATTGTAAGTGGGAGTGTGGCAAGTTATAAGGCGGCAACGCTGGCCCGAGAGTTGCAACGAGCTGGTGCCCAGGTGCGTGTGATTTTGACGACTGGGGCGGCCCAGTTTGTCACGGCAGCAACATTTGCGGCACTGACGAAAACTACCGTGTTGACGGATGATAATTGGTGGCAAGCGGATGGTCAGATTCGGCATATTGAGTGGGCCGATTGGACAGATTTACTGATTGCGGCACCTGCTTCGGCCAATTTGATGGCTCAATTGGCGAATGGATTGGCGAATGATGCTGCGAGTGCAACGTGGCTGGCTACAGCGGCACCGAAAGTGGTGGTTCCGGCAATGAACACCCATATGTGGCAAGCGCCAGCGACACAACGGAATCGGCAGCAATTAATGACAGATGGGGTTCACGTATTAACGCCAGCAACTGGTGTGTTAGCGGAAGGCTATTCTGGGCAAGGGCGATTTTTAGCCCCGGCTGAGATTGTGCGGCAACTAGCGGATCTACCGCTATTTACTCCCCAGACCTTGGCTGGCAAGCGGGTGATCGTGACTGCTGGTGGGACGCGCGAGCGATTAGATCCAGTTCGGTTCTTAACGAATGACTCTTCTGGTAAGATGGGCTATGCTGTGGCTGCTGCCGCCCAGCAGGCGGGCGCAAAAGTCACATTAATTACAGCGCCAACGGGACTGTCGGCTCCCAGTGGTGTTGACATCGTAAACATTCAAAGCACAACGGAACTAGCGACGGCTGTACTGGATCGGTTTCCTAATGCGGATGTATTAGTCATGGCAGCTGCCGTGGCTGATTTTCAGCCAGTCACGGTAGCCGATCAGAAGATTAAGAAGACGGCCGATAATGATGAGATGGTTTTAACGTTAAAAAAGACGCCTGATATTTTAAAGCAAGTGGCGGCGATTAAACAACCACATCAAGTGACCGTGGGCTTTGCCGCTGAGACCCAAGCGGTTTTAGCTAATGGTCAAAAGAAACTGGCTGATAAGCAATTAGATCTTTTGGCTGCCAATGATGTCTCTCGCCAAGATATTGGATTTAACAGTGACGATAATCAGGTGACCTTCATCATGCCAGACGGCGTAACGGACCAAACACCTAAGACCAGCAAACGAGTGATTGCCCAAGCCTTAGTGTCACGGGTCGCAACTATTTTAGCAGCAAAGTGAGGTGACAACGCGTGGCTCAAATTGGTCAAGTATTAGTTGATGTGCCCACCATGCAGACCAACGACCCTTATTCATATGCCATTCCGGCAGAATTGGAACAACAAGTCCAATTAGGGATGCGCGTAACCGTGCCATTTGGTCGCGGACACCGGGTTGTTTCGGGGGTTGTGGTTGGCCTTAGTGATGGGACGAACTTTGATGGGCAGTTAAAACCGATTGCATCGGTCTTAGACCTAGCTCCGGTTTTAAATGAGGAATTGCGTCAACTAGCGGACTGGTTGGCGGACCAGACGTATGCCTTTCGAATCACGTGTATTCAAACGATGCTTCCGAATCTACTCAAGGCCCAAACGGCGCGCGAGATTAAGCCGACAACTGAACTCAGTCCGGCCGAGATGGCGCAGTATTTTCCGGATGGTGCTCCTCGCGAATTTGATACGAGTAAATTAGATGATAAGACGATGGCTGGATTATTGCGGTTGCAGCGTGCTGGAAAGGTTGAGGTTACGTATCAAGTGACTAGCAAGGCAACCGCTAAGACGGTGACTGGCATTTTACCGGCCCAGTCAATTGATGAACTGAAAGCCCATCAGGACGCGGTAGTTAAACGCGCCCCTAAGCAAGCTAAACTGTTGGCCTACCTGCAAACCCTGTCGCCAACGACGCCAGTCGCGCAAAGTCGTGTGAGTCATGATACGGGCGTGAGTGCTGCCGTGATTACGGCAGCAGAAGCAAAGGGCTGGTTGGTCAAACAACCGATCGAGGTGTACCGCGATCCATTCCAACGGCCAGTAACCCCAACGGCACCATTAACGTTAAATACGGCACAACAGACTGCAGTGACGGCGATTACGCAGGCAATTGATGAACAACAGTCGCAAAACTTTTTAGTGGAAGGTGTCACTGGCAGCGGTAAAACTGAAGTTTATTTGCAAAGCATTGCGGTAGCCTTAGATCAAGGCCGAACGGCACTCATGCTGGTGCCTGAGATTGCGTTAACCCCGCAGATGGTTAATCGGGTTAAAGCCCGATTTGGTCATCGAGTGGCGGTCTTACACAGTGGTCTATCAAAGGGCGAACAGTATGATGAATGGCGCCGGATTGACCGCGGCGAAGCCACAGTTGTTGTTGGTGCCCGATCGGCGGTATTTGCGCCCGTTAAGAATTTGGGTATTATCATTATGGACGAGGAACATGAGAGTAGTTATAAGCAAGATGAAAATCCACGTTACCATGCCCGCGACGTGGCTTTATGGCGGGGACGTTATCATCATTGCCCGGTTGTATTGGGAAGTGCGACCCCTTCTTTAGAAACGCGAGCGCGGGCTTCTAAGGGGTTGTATACGCGCCTATTGCTAGCTAAGCGGGTCAATGACCATCCCTTATCGACGGTGCACGTTGTGGACATGCGAGAGGCGCTAAAGCAACAAGGAGAAAGTGATTTTTCAGAACCGCTACTCACCGCAATTCAAGCCCGATTAGACCGGCATGAGCAAGTGGTCTTGATGCTAAATCGCCGTGGTTACTCGTCGTTTGTAATGTGTCGAGATTGTGGCTTTGTGTTGAAATGTCCTAACTGTGATATTTCACTCACGCTACACATGGATACACACACGATGAAGTGTCATTACTGTGGGCATGAAGAGGCGATTCCTCACGTCTGTCCCAACTGTCACAGCCGAAAAATTCGTTATTATGGGACCGGGACACAGAAAGTGGAACAGGCCTTACAGCAGTTGGTACCAACTGCACGGATTTTACGAATGGATGTTGATTCTACGCGTCGCAAAGGGGCTCATGAGAAGATTCTCCGGCAGTTTGGCCAGCATGAGGCCGATATTTTGTTGGGCACGCAGATGATTGCCAAGGGACTTGACTTCCCGGATGTTACGCTCGTTGGTGTTTTGAATGCCGATACGGCATTGGGGTTACCGGACTTCCGGGCGAGTGAACGTACCTTTCAGCTATTGACGCAAGTTAGTGGCCGCGCCGGTCGTGCAGATAAACCCGGAGAGGTCTACATTCAGACATTTAATCCGGATCATTATGCCATTGAATTAGCCAAGGACCAGGATTACGAGCGCTTTTTTGTCACGGAAATGCATATGCGCCATCAGGGCAATTATCCGCCGTATTACTTTGCGGTACAGGTCACGGCTAGTCATGAAGATGAAGCGACGGCGGCTAAAGCGATGTATCAAATTGTGGCGGCGGTTAAAAAGGGGCTCAGTGCCAACGCGATTGTTCTAGGGCCAACACCTAAGGCAATTGCGCGGGTTAAACGGAAGTATTATTATCAAGTGGTAATCAAGTATAAACACGAACCACAATTAAAATCGGTTTTGGAACAGATTCGTCAGGCGGCCCAGATTCCGGCCCGTCACGGCTTATCGGTCACAATTGATCCAGAACCAATGAATTTTATGTAAAGATAGAAAGTATGGTGGAACGATGACTTCAGTAATTTTTATGGGAACGCCTCAGTTTTCGGCGCCCATTTTAAGTAGCTTAATTGATAACGGTTATGATGTGTTAGCGGTTGTAACCCAACCCGATCGTCGTGTTGGGAGAAAACACGTTTTAACGGCTTCTCCGGTTAAACAGGTGGCCGTCGCTCATGACATTGAGGTGTTACAACCGGAAAAAATTTCCGGTAGTCCCGAAATGGCGCGGGCAATTGAGCTGGCTCCCGATTTAATCGTGACGGCCGCTTTTGGACAATTCTTACCGACTAAATTGCTAAAAGCAGCTAAGGTGGCGGCAGTGAATGTGCATGCCTCTTTGTTACCCAAGTATCGCGGTGGTGCGCCGGTGCATTATGCTATTATGAATGGCGATTCTGAGACCGGGGTTTCCATTATGTTTATGGAAAAGAAAATGGATGCCGGGGCGGTGCTGGCACAACGGGCCATCCCAATTACGGATCAAGATGATGTGGGGACGATGTTTGCCAAGCTTAGTGATTTAGGCCGTGACTTACTGTTAGAAACGTTACCTAAGCTACTGGCTGGTGAATTGACCCCCGTCCCACAAGACGAGTCACAAGTGAGCTTTTCACCGACTATCAAACCAGAAGAAGAGCGAGTTGATATTAACCTGAGTGCCTGGATGATTGACTGTAAAGTACGGGCTTTACGTCCATTTCCAACGGCACATATTTATCTAAATGGTGTGCGGACCAAACTTTGGCACGTGACCGTTTTGGACCAAAAAACGGACTTACAGCCCGGCGCAGTCGTTAGTCGTGATAAGCATCATTTGGCAATTGCAACTGGCGAACAGGGTGTTTTAAGCTTAGATGAACTCCAACCAGCGGGAAAGCCTAAGCTCAGTATTACGGATTATTTGAATGGGACGACCGACGCATTGACCGTCGGCGAACAGGTGGCAGAATAATGACTAAAAATCAAACGCCCAGAGCGTTAGCAGTAGAAGCTTTAACGCGAGTTGCCGGTGGGGCTTACTCTAACTTGCAACTCGAACAAACCTTGGAAAGCCACCGATTAAGTGATGTTGATCGGCGGTTCGTGACGAATTTGGTGTATGGTACGATCCAGCATCAATTAACGTTAGAATACTATTTATCAAAATTTATTAAGCCTCAGCAAAAGGTTTTGCCATGGGTCAAGATGACGCTAATGGTGGCCCTCTATCAGGAACTGTATTTAGATCGTGTGCCCAAGCGCGCCATCTTTAACGAAGCAATTCAATTAGCTAAGGATCGCGGACACGAAGGTATCCGTCGGTTTGTCACCGGGGTATTGCATGCCATTGATCGACAGGGATTACCAGACTTGGCACAAATTAAAGACCCAATTGAACGGCTGAGCTTGCAGTATTCAGTACCAACCTGGCTAATCACAGCCCTTCAAGAACAGGTTGGCGAAGACAAAACGATGCAAATTTTAGCAACGATCAATCAACCTGCCGCCCAATCCATTCGCGCCAACGTGGCTGTGACCACGGCTGAAGCGGTACAAGCTGCATTAGCAGCGGAAGGGTATCAGGTCACGCCTAGTCAGGTAGCGGCCAATGCCTTTCGTTTGGACGACAAAGCGGCTAACCAGAGTGCATTGTTCGCTGATGGGGCCATTACGATTCAAGATGAAAGTGCTATGTTGCCTGTGGAGGCTTTACAGTTACGCCCGGGTGATCAGGTCCTAGATGCGTGTGCGGCACCAGGTGGTAAGACCACCCAAATTGCGGCACAACTGGATGCGCATTCCGGGGGTAAGGTGACAGCCCTGGATCTGCATGAAAAGAAAGTTAAGCTGATTGAGACCAACGCCGAACGGTTACATGTGACTGATCGCGTGGATGCCGTAGCTTTGGATGCCCGTAAGATTGATGACCAATTTCCAAAGAAGCAATTTGATCGTATTCTGGTTGATGCGCCCTGTTCTGGATTGGGATTGATCCGGCGTAAACCAGAAATCCGGTATGAAAAAACGCCCCAAGATATTCAGCAGTTACAACGGGTTCAATTGGATATTTTGAACGCGGTCAGCAAGAAGTTAAAACCCAATGGTATTTTGGTTTATAGCACGTGTACGATCCTGAACACTGAAAACGATGAGGTTGTGGCCCAATTTCTAGCCACCCACCCAGAGTTTTCGCCTATGCGGGTGACGACTGCCCAGAATATTAAGAGCGATCGGTCGACTGACACGCTAAAGATTTACCCAGATGACTTTGATTCGGACGGGTTCTTTGTCAGTGCCTTTCGGCGGCAAAAATAGGAGTGACAACAATGGAAGTGGCGTATCGAACGTCTATTGGTCAGCAACGGGCAGATAACGAGGATTATGTGGATGTTTTTACCAATCAGGCGGGACAACATCTGGCAATTGTTGCCGATGGCATTGGTGGGCACCAAGGGGGCGACGTCGCTAGTGCGATGGCGGTTTCTCACTTGGGCCATGAGTTTGTCCAGACTGATTTAACGACTCCTGAAGCGGCTCGAACGTGGATTTCAAAAGAGATTACGGCAGAAAATCAGTCGATTATTGATAAATCTAATCAATTTGCTGACCTCAATGGGATGGGAACGACACTGGTTGCGGCACTTTATTTTGCTGAGGAAGTGGTGATTGCCAGTATCGGTGATTCACGGGCCTATCTTCTCCGCGATGACCAACTGCGTCAATTAACAGAAGACCACTCGTTGGTCAATGAGCTGGTAAAACGCGGCGAAATTAGCCGACAGGCGGCACGCCACCATCCACAAAAAAATGTGATTATTCGGTCTTTGGGGATCTCTGATGATGCGCGGTTTGATCTTAAAACCTACCCCTTGGTCTTAGATGATCAATTGGTTTTATGTACAGATGGTCTGACGAACATGGTAGAAGACCAACAGATTAAAGCAGTCTTGACGAGTTCACTGTCGGTGGCAGAAAAATGCGATCGCTTAATTGAATTAGCCAATGCAGCCGGCGGGTTAGATAACATCACCGTCTTAATCATTGCCAACATCTCTCAGGAGGTGGTGGACTAATGCGGACGGGGTACACATTAAATGGCCGTTACCGAATTGTCCGAGCACTGGGCGAGGGGGGCATGGCAAATGTCTATTTAGCACGCGACCTTATTTTGAATCGGGATGTTTCTGTCAAATTGTTGCGGTTAGACTTACGGGATGATCCGGGCACAATCCGGCGTTTCCAGCGTGAAGCACTCGCGGCAACCGAATTGGTTAGTCCCAATATTGTACAAGTCTACGATGTGGGCGAAGAAAATGGGATGCAGTATTTGGTGATGGAATATGTTGAAGGAACTGACCTCAAGGCATATATCAAGCAACACTTTCCAATTCCGTATCAAGAAGTCATTCAAATTATGGAGCAGATTCTAAGTGCGGTGAAAACGGCTCACGAGCATAATATTATTCATCGGGATCTGAAACCGCAAAATATTTTGATTGACCGGAATCAAGTCGCTAAAATTACCGATTTTGGGATCGCGGTGGCCTTGTCGGAGCATAACCTGACACAGACCAATACGGTTTTAGGCTCAGTGCACTATTTATCTCCAGAACAAGCTCGTGGCGGAATGGTGACGAAGCAATCTGACATCTATTCGCTGGGAATTATTCTATATGAACTTTTGACCGGAACGGTGCCATTTGAAGGCGAGACCGCCGTGTCCATTGCCTTGAAACATTTCCAGTCAGAAATCCCGTCAGTTCGTGATCTTGATCCGCGGATTCCTCAAGCATTGGAGAATGTGGTGCTCAAAGCGACTGCCAAGCGTCCTAGCGATCGATATACGGATAGCTTAAGCATGGCGGATGACTTGCGGACAGCACTATCGCCTAAACGTGCGGGTGAAGTACGATTTACACCAGCGGTTGAAGAGGATGGGGAGACCAAGGTTTTGCCAGCCAATGCATTAAGCTCGGTTGCGCCAGATACTGAGCAAGCAACGACAACCCAATCGGCTCCGGCCACGCCGGCAACTGAGCATAAGGTAACCCCCAAGGGGCGAAAGAAGACGCGGCACCCGCGCCGGCGAAAATTTTTACTAGCTGGGCTAGTGGTGTTATTGGTTTTGTTAGGTGTCTTGATTGGTGTGGGACTTTTTCGTCCGCAAATGACCAATGTGCCAAACATCACTGGAAAAACGGAAGCGGTAGCCAAGAGCCGTTTGCGGGATGCTTACTTGACTGTCGGAACGGTTCATAAGACTGCAAGTGCCAAGGTCAAAGTAAACCGGGCCGTGAAAACCGAACCGCGATTTGGGACGCAGTTGAAACGGCAGACCATCGTGGATCTGTGGATCAGTACGGGACCTAAGCGCTATAAGCTAGCAAATTATCAAGGCGATTCGTATGCCAGTACCGCAGCTAAACTAGAAGCGTTGGGCTTCACCGTTCATCGCGAGTCTGTGCACTCAACAAGTGTGCCAGCAGGAAAGATCATGCAGCAGAGCGTGACTGCTGGTAAACAGGTGGTACCCTCACGGACCTCGATAACGCTAACGGTTTCAACGGGATCGGCAACGGTCACATTGGCTGACTTAACGGATAAAACTAAGGTTCAAGCGCAAAACTATGCAACGGCGCACAACTTGAATTTGGCCTTTCAATACACGTATTCCAGTGATGTGACCAAGGGCCATGTCATTCGCCAGTCACCGGGTGAAGGTGCCGTCGTTCAAGAGGGTGATGAGGTCACCTTAACTATGTCACGTGGTGAACAGACCGATAGCAGTTCTAGTACGGATCAGTTCAACGTCACCCTAAAAATTCCTTTTGATGAGGGGGACTCGGACAGTAGTAGTGATAGCACTGATGACAGCACGTCAAGCTCATCGACGTCCAACCTGGTTCAGATTTATTTAAAGGATCAGGATCATTCGCTAAACACCGTTTATAAGCAAATGACGATTACCGCTGATACAACAGTGACGTTACCGTTTACGGTCGTATCAGGGAAAGCAGGAGCTTATAAAGTGGTTCGTGACGGCCACGTGATTGCATCTGATAGTCATGTGACGAAAAATTAAGGAAAACACCTGCAATTCTGACTCAGTTCTTTTATAATAAAGGGGAACTGAGTTTTTTAATGGTGACGAGCAAATGGGCTAGATTGGCTCAACTAATCTTGTAAGGGAGGTGCTGCATGGCGGAAGGACAGATTCGACAATCACTCAGTGGGTTTTATGACATTTATAGTGAAGGTAAAATGTATCGAACCCGCGCCCGGGGGAACTTTCGTAAACGGAAGATTACGCCGTTAGTAGGTGACCGCGTCAAATTTGATAGTTCATCACCCAAAGAGGGCTACATTTTAGAGATCTTACCGCGGGATAATGCGTTAACCCGACCACCAGTAGCTAACATTGATCAAGGAGTGGTCGTGACAGCGGTCGCGGCGCCAGAATTTTCAACTAATCTACTGGATCGACAATTGATTGCGTTAGAGGTGAGTCACATTGCCCCGGTCATTTACTTCACGAAAACTGATCTTATCGATGATGATCGTTATCAGACGTTTGAAACATTGGCTGCCGGTTACCGCAAAATTGGTTATCCCGTGTGTTTGACGCGAGAACCTTTTGCATCAACTGGCTTGGATCAGTTACGCGACACATTAGCGGGTAAAGAAACCGTTATTATGGGTCAAACGGGTGCCGGAAAATCAACGTTATTGAATCATTTGTCACCAGAATTAACGTTAGCAACTGGTGAAATCTCGACGGCCTTGAACCGGGGTCGTCATACGACGAGAAAAGTCAGTTTGATGCCGGTAGCAAATGGTCTAGTAGCTGATACACCGGGATTTTCTTCGTATGATACGCTCACCATTGACTATCGGGAATTGGGACAATATTTCCCAGAATTCCTAAATGTTGCGAGTGAATGCCGTTTTCGTGGCTGTGTGCACGTGAACGAGCCGGGATGTGCCGTTAAAGATCGGCTAGCTGCGGGTGAGTTTATGCAAAGTCGATATGACAACTACCTCCAGTTGCTGACATTGTTAAAGAACCAAAAACCAATTTATAACAAGAAGAAATGAGGAAGAGAATTTATGATTAAAGTAGCGCCTTCAATTTTAAGTGCAGATTATGTGAACCTTCAGCCAGACATCGAAATGGTTGATAAGGCCGGAGCTGAAGTTTTACACATTGATATTATGGACGGTAATTTTGTGCCCGCCTTATCTTATGGTCCAGGCTGGGTTAAAGCTATTCGGCCCATTACCAAGATGGTCTTAGATGTCCACATGATGGTTCAAAACCCAGAACGGTACGTTGAAGACTTCGCCAAGGCTGGCGCTGATATTATTGGGGTGCATGTTGAAGCGACACCACATATTCACCGGGCCTTACAGATGATTCAAAATGCTGGTGTGACACCAGAAGTTGTGATTAACCCTGGGACACCTGTTTCCGCAATCGAACCAGTTCTTGACATGGTCGGCCAAGTCTTAGTAATGACGGTTAACCCTGGCTTTGGTGGTCAAAAGTTCCTACACAGCACGGTTGCAAAGATTGCTGAGTTAGATGCCATTAAAAAGGCAAAGGGCTACGACTTTGATATCGAAGTTGATGGTGGTGTGAATGACCAAACGGTTGTTGATTGTGCCAATGCTGGGGCAACAGTAGCCGTTGCTGGCTCATACGTCTTCAATGCTGATGATCCAGTGTCACGAATCAACGCCTTAAAGGACGCGACGAAATAATGCCACGCGGCGGGACGTTTAATTTATTAGTTGGTGGTCCGAAGGCCAACTGGCCGGAAGACTTTGCCGCAGAAACTGATGGATCTTGGATTGGGGTTGATCGGGGAACGTTACGTTTGATCGATCTTAACATTCAGCCCGTCGCAGCAATTGGTGATTTTGACTCGTTGGCAGCGCCCGAGTTGCAGCGCGTTCGTCGCAATGTAAAGGATATTCGTCAGGCGCAAGTTGAAAAGGACTTTACGGATACGCAAATGGCGGTGTCTGTGGCGTTTAATGACTACGGGGCCGAACGGGTAGACATTTACGGAGCAACAGGCGGCCGGTTAGACCACTTTTTAGCCAATCTTTTTTTGGTGCTGGAACCGCGGTTTAAGCGTTATGCGGGGCAGATTCGGTTGATTGACCGTCAAAATACAGTCAGTTTTTATTTGCCTGGGCGCCATACGATTCAAAAAGAGGCAGACAAAAAGTATTTGGCATTTGTTCCGTTAACGCCAATTGACCATTTAAGTTTGCTAGATGAAAAGTATCAATTGCACAATGAGCCAATTCCGTATCCGATTTCCTTTGCCAGCAATGAATTTGTTGGGGAGACGGGAACCTTTCAATTCGATACAGGACTACTCGGTGTGATCCAGAGTCGTGACACGTATGAGGCGCGTCATGAATAAATTAAGAGCCTGGGATAAAGTTCCCGGGCTTTTTTGCATCAAAAATTTCAAATGATTACAGCAGGACACAAAAAAACACGAACCAGCATGCTGGGTTCGTGTTTTTTATATAACCGGGTCCGTTAACTAGACGCGGGTTACTTTACCTGATTTCAAAGTCCGAGCGGAAATCCAAACCTTCTTTGGCTTACCGTCCACTAAGATGCGAACCTTTTGTAAGTTCGGCTTCCAAGCGCGACGACTTGAATTCAAAGCGTGAGAACGCTTGTTACCGAAGTGCGTCCGCTTGCCGTTGAGAAAATCCTTTGCCATGGCGTAAACCCTCCTTTGTGGTTTCGTTACTTTTTAAAAAAGCAGTGCTTTTTACTCACCTGACTAATTTACCATACTCTTTTGCTGAACGCAATGGTTTCTTTCAAGGAAATTTACTTGACACTTATTTACCGCTAGGGCGTGCATTTCGGAGTTCCTATTTCTATTTTTGCGTGGGTTGTGGTAAGATTAATCTCTGTTAAGATTCTATATCCAGATAAGGAGGCTATTTCCATGGCCGTAAAGATTAAGACTCAGTACGGAACAATTGATATCACCAATGATGTGATTGCGACCGTAGTTGGGGGTGCCGCGACTGATAATTATGGTGTCGTGGGCATGGCAAGTAAGAATCAAATCCGAGATAACGTCAATGATATTTTGCGACGGGAGAATTATGCCCGTGGCGTAGTTGTTCGCCAAGAAGAAAATGGTGTGGCAATCGATGTTTATGTCATTGTTAGCTATGGCACGAAGATTTCTGAAGTGTCACGTAACGTGCAATCTAAAGTTAAATACAACCTAGAAACGATGCTGGGAGTTACTGCAAACTCAGTTAATGTCATTGTTCAAGGGGTGCGGGTGTTGGCTGATTAGCCAGACGTACTGAAATCAAGGAGGATACTTAGTTGAAAGTAACAGAAATTACTAATCTTGAGTTTGGTAAGATGGTTCAGGCCGCCTCGCAAAAACTAAACCAAAACGCTGATTTTATCAACTCATTGAATGTGTTCCCAGTGCCTGATGGGGATACGGGGACGAATATGAGCTTGTCCTTAGCTAGTGGTGCTAAGTATGAACGTGATGCCGATGGTACCGCCGTTGGTGTTCTAGCGACTGCTTTAGCCAAAGGTCTATTGATGGGGGCCCGGGGAAATTCTGGAGTGATTTTGTCGCAGATTTTTCGGGGATTTTCCAAAAAGCTGGCGGATAAGCAAACGTTGACGGCCCAGGATTTGGCCGATGGCTTTGCAGCCGGGGCAGAAACGGCGTATAAAGCCGTTATGAAGCCCACTGAAGGAACTATCTTAACGGTAGTTCGTGAGGGGGCTCAGGCGGGATTAAACACAGCTAAATCATCTGATGATGTCTTAGCTGTCATGGACGCTATTTATGAGGCTGCCAAGGCAGCACTAGCCACCACGCCCGACCTGTTACCGGTTTTGAAACAAGTTGGCGTTGTCGATTCTGGTGGTCAAGGATTGACCTTTGTCTTAGAGGCCTTTAATGACTCATTGAATGGTCGGGTTGCCGAAGATGGCGAATACAAGCCAGATGATGCTGAAATGGACGAAATGATCGACGCAGCCCACCACCAAAGTGTGCAAGGAAAGCTTGATCCTAACAGTATCAAGTATGGATATTGTACAGAAATCATGGTGCGTATTGGTCGCGGTAAGCAAGTCGATCATGACTTTGATTATGATGAATTTTACAAATACCTTGCTGATTTAGGGGATTCTCTGTTAGTGGTCAACGATGATGAAATTGTTAAAGTCCACGTGCATACGGAACACCCTGGAAAAGTGATTGCTTGGGGCCAGGAATTTGGTGATCTCGCAAAAGTTAAAGTGGACAACATGCGGATGCAACAAGAAACCATCATGGAACATGATGAAGAAGCAGCTGCGGATGCTGGTGTGGCCACGGCGACTGCTGACGAGGCACCAGCGGATACGGCGATCATTGCGATTGCTGCCGGTGATGGTTTAGCGACGCTCTTTAAGAGCCTAGGTGTGACACATGTGGTTAACGGTGGACAAACGATGAATCCAAGCACACAAGATATTGTGGATGCTATTAATCAAAGCCAAGCTAAACGGGCGATTGTGCTACCTAACAACAAGAATATTTTCTTAGCTGCTGAACAGGCTGCTAAGGTTGCGGATATTCCAAGTGTCATTGTTCATTCTAAGACCGTTTCTCAAGGGATGACGGCCATGTTGGGCTACAATCCGGATGCTGAATTAGAAGATAATCAAGCGTCAATGGAAGAAAACTTGAGTGCTGTTAAGAGTGGTCAAGTGACGCACGCGATTCGTGATACCCAACTAGATGGTTTTGACATCAAGGAAGGCAACTTCATGGGAATCGTGGATGGCACCATCAAAGTAACTGATGCAGACCTCTTGCAGACAGCTGTTGCAACGGTTAAGGCCATGTTGGATGATGATAGTGAAATTATTACAATTATTTATGGCGCTGATACGACGGCTGATGTTGCAGAACAACTTCAACAAGCGGTTGAATCATTAGATGATGACCTAGAAACGGAAGTTCATGAAGGGGACCAACCGGTTTACCCATTCTTGATTTCGGTAGAATAACGGTCACTTAACGAAGAAAGATTGGGCACTTGTCCAGTCTTTTTTCGCTTTTTATGACGGGAGGGAGACGATAAGATGGCAAGTTTAAGTGATGCAGTCAGTCAGCTAGCAGGCGTTGGCCCCAAGCGGGTTCAAGCACTACAAAGTCTAGGAATTGAGAATATGAATGATCTGTTGACTTATTTTCCCTTCCGTTATGAAGACCTACAGGCAAAAGATCCAGCAGAGTTGACTGACCAAGCGAAAGTGACGTTAAAGGGGACAGTTGCCGGAGCACCAGTACTCACCCGTTTCGGGCGCAAGAAAAATCGATTGAACTTTCGGCTACTCGTCGATGAACATACTGCGATGCCCGTCACGTTTTTTAACCAGCCTTGGTTGAAAGATCAATTAGAAGTGGGGAATGAAATTGTCGTTTATGGGCGGTTTGATGCGAAACGACAAAGCCTGGCGGGGATGAAGATTTTGGCTAGCGCAGATAGTGGGATGGGGTCCATTTACCCAGCCAACAAGGAGATTCGACAAGGAACCGTTAAAAAATTAGTGGCCGAGGCGTATGAGCAGTATGCGCCAGTGATTGTTGATTTAATACCGGAAACCTTACGAGAACACTACCGGCTGTTACATCGGCGCGAAATGATTCATGACATGCATTTCCCAGCTGACGAGACGGCGGCGCAAGCAGCACGACGGACGGCTAAGTTTGAGGAGTTCTATCTGTTCGAACTGCGGTTACAGATCGTTAAGTTGCAAGATCACACGTTGCACGGGCAACCTTTGGCGTATGATTTGTCGAAGCTCAAAGCGTTTATCGCGTCATTGCCATATGAATTAACAACCGCGCAAAAACGCGTGGTTAACGAAATCTGTTTTGATCTAAAGCGGCCGATTCATATGAACCGTTTGCTGCAAGGGGATGTCGGGAGTGGTAAGACGGTCGTTGCGGCAATTGCGATGTATGCGGCCATTACGGCGGGAGCTCAAGCTGCACTGATGGCCCCAACGGAAATTTTAGCGGAACAACATGCGAATAACTTAGCGAAATTGTTTGCAGACTTTCCCGTTAATGTGGCGCTGTTAACGGGGGCGACAAAGGCGGCCGCTAGAAAAACGCTACTCCCACAGATTGCTCAGGGCGGCGTTGACCTGTTAATTGGGACCCATGCGTTAATCCAGCCGGAGGTAACGTATCATCAGCTGGGACTGGCCGTGATTGATGAGCAACATCGTTTTGGGGTTAATCAGCGTCAAGCACTGCGTGAGAAAGGTCAGCAGCCCGATGTGCTGGCAATGACCGCGACACCTATTCCACGAACCTTGGCCATTACAGCTTATGGTGAGATGGATGTGTCAGTCATTAATGAGTTGCCGGCTGGTCGTCAGCCGATCAAGACGACCTGGATTCGAAGTAACCAAGTTGACGCCACGTTGCGTCAGGTTAAGGCAGAATTGAGCACGGGTTCACAGGCGTACGTTGTCACACCGCTGATTGAGGAGTCCGAAGCGGTCGATATGAAAAATGCCGAAGCAATTTATGAGCGCTTTAAAACCGAATTTGAACCGACTTATAAAGTGGGTCTTTTACATGGTCGGATGAAAGATGACGAGAAAAATGCGATTATGGCCGCCTTTAAGGCTAATGAATTCCAAGTGCTGGTAGCGACAACTGTCATTGAAGTTGGCGTGGATGTTCCTAATGCCACATTGATGATGATTTATGATGCCGATCATTTTGGACTCGCTCAGCTTCACCAATTACGAGGACGGGTTGGTCGAGGCACTCGGGCCTCTGCCTGTATTTTGATTGCTGATCCGAAGAATCAGTTGGCGATTGAACGGATGACCACGATGACCAGTACCAATGATGGGTTTGTTTTATCGCAAAAAGATTTGGAGTTACGAGGCCCAGGTGATATTCTGGGAAGAAAGCAATCTGGTGTACCGGATTTTAAGGTCGGTGACCCAGTGGCTGATCTTAATATCTTGAGTGCGGCTCAACAGGCAGCTAAAGAGACCGTGGCTGCCCCAAATTGGGCGGAAAAGGATGCGAATTTGGCTTTAGCAGCCTTCTTGAGCACGACAGCGCACCAGACAACAACGATGGATTAAAGGAGACGGAAAATGAAGATTGCAGTAGACGCAATGGGTGGCGACTACGCCCCTGATGAAATTGTCAAAGGGATTGAATTAGCACGCGATGCTTATCCAGATTTGGAATTTTTATTGTATGGGCAAACGGCAAAGGTGCAACCGCTGTTACAGAATACAACGCGGATTGAACTCGTTGATGCTCCTGAAGTGATTGCTATGGAGGATGAACCGGTACGTGCGGTTCGACGAAAAAAGCAATCAAGTATTGTGTTAGCTGCAACGGCGGTTCGTGAGGGCCAAGCAGATGCGTTTTTCTCTGCCGGCAATACGGGGGCAGTGTTAGCAGCCGGGTTGTTAATCATTGGGCGGATCAAGGGAATTGAACGACCAGGGTTGACGACGACGCTACCTGTTTTGCAACAGCCAGATCAATCTAGTTTTGTCATGCTCGATGTCGGTGCTAATGCGGACACGAAGCCATTTAATGTCGTGCAATACGCGATCATGGGCCAGTATTACGCGCAGTCAGTCATGCACGTTGACAACCCGCGGATCGGTCTATTAAATAATGGGACGGAAGCCGATAAGGGTGATATGGCGCACCGTGCGATTCATGACGCCTTGGCTAATATGGCGGAAATTAATTTCGTGGGTAACGTCGAGTCACGTGAATTGTTAAATGGGGCTGCTGATGTGGTGGTAACGGATGGCTTTACCGGAAATGCGACGCTAAAAGCAGTTGAAGGCACAGCCTTATCCATGTTAAAGCTAATTAAAGGCGAGATTATGAGCGGCGGCCTAGGCGGTAAAATTGGAGCCAGCATGTTGAAGCCCGTCTTCCGTCAGGTGCGAAGTGCGATGGACTATTCACAGTATGGCGGCGCTGTTTTATTAGGATTAAAAGCACCAGTTGTCAAAACTCACGGTTCCACCAAAGCGGAAACCGTTAAGAATACGATTGGCCAGATTCAGGAATTGCTGGCGAGTCACAGTGCCGATCAGTTAGGGACTTATTTTGCCGAACATAGTGATGAAATGGCGGCTTTGAAGGAGAACCTAAAGGCCTAATTGACGGGGATGTTTTCGTTGAAACGCTAGACATGGTGGACTAAAACGGTTAGACTACTTATTGAATACTGTGAGTGAGGGATAAGAATGACTAAAGCAGAAATTTTTGATAAAATTGCGGATATTATTGCCGACCGATTTGAAGTCGACAGAGACGCTATCAATGATCAATTGAACTTCAAACAAGATCTGGATGCTGATTCAATTGATTTTGTTGAGTTTGTTTTGGAATTGGAAGATACATTCAGCGCAGAAATTTCGGATGAAGACGCTGAAAAGTTAAACACAATTGGTGAAGTGGTTGATTATATCAATGCGCATCAGCCAGGTGACAAGTAAACATTGAGCGAGTCCGGGCCGCAACCTGTCGTCCCGGGCTTTTTCAATCTAAGTATACAGAAATGAGGGATCAGACGTGATTGCTGGATTAAATCAGGAATTAAAGGATCGGTTCGATATTCATTTTAAGGATCAATCATTACTTGACGAGGCGTTTACCCAAGCGTCTTATGTGAATGAACATCCCCACCAGGGCTTAAAGTTCTATGAACGGATTGAGTTCTTAGGGGATGCAGTGATGCAGTTAGTTGTTTCTAATTATATTTTTCGCCGTTACCCGGCTATGCCTCAAGGTCGGTTGACCCGACTACGGGCAGCGATGGTTAACGAACAAAGTTTTGCCAGTTTTGCTCGTGAGTGTCACTTCGATCAGTATATTCGGTTAGGTCGTGGTGAGGAAAAGGCGCAAGCCCGGCAACGTGACTCGCTGTTATGCGATATTTTTGAATCATTTATCGGGGCCCTATACATGGATCAGGGCCTGGATAAAGTTGTTGAATTTGTGACAACGGTGGTTTTTCCTAAGTTGGATGAGGGCCGATTTGATGAGTTCTTTGATCATAAAACGGAGCTCCAAGAATTGGTTCAAAAAAATGGACCAGTTGATATTGACTACCGGTTATTGGATGAGGAAGGCCCTGATAATGATCGGGCCTTTAAGGTAGCGGTTTACGTGGATGACAAACTGTTAGGCGAGGGGCATGGTCATTCTAAGAAACATGCGGAACAAAATGCGGCGCGACATGCGTTAGAGAACTTGAAGTAAGGATGAACAAACGATGCGGTTAAAGACATTAGAAATTAGTGGGTTTAAATCCTTTGCGGATAAAACTCGAATTGACTTCTTGCCCGGAATGACTGGCATCGTCGGCCCTAACGGTAGTGGGAAGAGTAACATTTCCGAGGCCGTTCGCTGGGTGTTGGGGGAGCAGTCCGCCAAAAGCTTGCGGGGAAGTAAAATGCCAGACGTGATTTTTGCTGGATCGGCAGATCGCCACCCGTTAAATCGTGCGGCGGTGTCAATTACCTTGGACAATAGCGATCATTATTTAAAAAGCGACTATACAGAGTTAACCATCAGCCGACTATTATATCGATCGGGTGACTCAGAGTATCAATTAAACGGTCAGAGTTGCCGGTTAAAGGATATTACCGAGCTATTGATGGATTCTGGTATGGGACAAGACTCGTTTTCAATTATTTCACAAGGGCGCGTTGAGGCCATCTTCAACAGCAAGCCTGAAGATCGGCGAAATATTATTGAAGAGGTTGCGGGAGTCTACAAGTACCGCAAACATAAGGAAAAAGCGCAACGCGAGTTAGACGACACCATGGCCTATCTACACCGGGTCGAAGACATTATTGCTGAACTGGAAGGGCGCGTTGAGCCCCTAGAAGAACAGAGTAACCTGGCCCAAGATTACCTGGATCAACAGCAAAAATTTGCGTTGCTTGATCGAACACAGTTAGTGCGGCAATTGCATACGGAAATGGCGCAGAAGCAAACGGCCGACACACAAGTTGTTGCCAAACAGGCGCAGGTAGCAGCGCATCAGGCGGCAGCACAAGAGCAAGCAGCAACGGTGCAAGCGTTAAAGCAGCAACAAACTGAGCTATTGGCCCAAAAGGATGCTTTACAAGAAAAATTGGTTACGGCGACACAGCAAGTGGAGCACAGTCAGGGACAAGTTAACTTATCGGGTGAGCAACAACGGCACCAAGATGAACAGCGACAGCAGTTACAAGCGCAGCTCACGATGCTATCCCAGCAGTTAACAACTAACCAGACCGATTTGGCAGCAGTCCAGGCTGAATCTGACCAGCTTGCGACTACAATGAAGGATGCCCAAGATGCGATTCGCCAGCTAACAGCGGCAACGGATCCTCAAGTGGTAACTGATTTGCGTCAACAGTTGGAAGACCAGCGGACCGCTTATTTTGACCAGAAACAGCAAGTGGCCAATTGGCGCAATCAACGGCAATATCGTCAACAGGATCAGCAGCGATTACAGCAACAAGGGCAGCGGGTCGCCCAACAGTTGACGCAATTACAAGCAACGGCCCAATCCGCGCAGACAGCGGTCACTGAGATTCAGGCTAAAGCGACGGCTCATAAAGCTCAGTTGAACGAAGCGGAACAGGCATTAGATGCAGAAGCGGGTCAGTATCAGCAACATCAAAAACAATACCAAGCATTGCAGCACAACTGGCAGGCCGCATTAGAAGTCTATCAGCGAGCGCAAACGAAAGTGGCTAATCAACAAGCTTCATCGGCTGAATATGGCGGTTTTTATCAAGGTGTTCGGGCTATTTTGAAGCAACGGCAACATTTTCGTGGGTTACTGGGAGCGGTATCTGAATTACTTGACGTCCCCCAACGTTATACCACAGCCGTTGAGTATGCTTTGGGTGGTCAGCTCCAACAAGTTGTCGTTGACGATGAAACGACCGCGAAGGCGGCGGTCGGGTATCTGCGGGATCACCGAGCCGGTCGGGCCACCTTTTTACCTTTAAGTACCGTTCGGGGCCGCCAGATTGACCGACAAACGCTGCAGCTGTTGCACAGTATGACGGGCTATTTGGGGGTTGGTAGTGAGCTTTTGACCATCAATGACCAAGCCCAAGTGATTCTCCAGTATCTGTTAGGAACAACGATTTTTGCGGCTAATTTAGATACAGCTGTCGCCATTAGCCAGCGGATTCATCATCGGTATCGAGTGGTGAGCTTGGCCGGGGACGTGGTTAGTGCAAGCGGTGCGATCACGGGTGGTCAGTCTACACAAAGCCATAGCAGTGTGTTACGGCAACAACAAGAGTTACAGCAATTACAGGCGTCTATTGCCACGATGCAGCAACAGTTGACGGACCAAGAGACTAAGATTAAGGCCCAACGTGTAGCCTTACAGGCCAGTGAACAGCGCAGCCAAGCGCTTCAAGCAACGATCAATGAGCTTCAACCGCAGTGTCGGCAGTTAGACGATCAGTTGGCTAACGCCCAGACAACGTTGGAGCAAGCTAACCGGCGCGTTAAGGCGGCTGAGTTGGAAATCCAACAGGCCCATGCGGGTGAAACCGATGAACAAGCGGATCAATTGGCAGAACAAATTGTTCAAGGTGAAGCGCAAATCACTGAAACTGAGGCAGCGGTTAAGACACTTCAAGCTAAGATTAAGCAAGTAACGACCGCTCAGGCCCAACAGCAAAGTGAGCTGACGTCCAAACAGACTTGGTTGGCAGGAGCTAAAGAGCGTCAGCAACAACAGCGGGCAACGGTTAAGCAATTGCAAGCAGATATAGCTGCGGCGCAAACGGATCAAGCAACTGCCACAACTAAGCTGGCAGAGCTTGAGCGTCAGCAGGCGTTAACGCCCGCTGATGCCCAGGCGCAGTTGGCTCAGGCCCAAGCTGATCGGCAAACAATCGAACAGAAACTTGCCACAACCAATGAGCAGCTAACAACGGTCAATGACGATCTAGCAGCCGCAGAAACAGCTAATCAGCGTACGAGCGGCTTGCTACAATTAGCTAATGATGAGCTGCAACAGGCTCAAGTCAGTCAAACTCAGTTAGCGGCACTGATTGATCAGCAGCAAAATCAGTTGTCAGAAAAATATCAATTGAGTTTAGCCGCTGCTGAAAAAGATGTCAGTGATCTTCCAGCTGATGACTTAGCGGTACAGTTAAAATTATTAAAGCGCGGATTGGATGAAATCGGGACAGTTAATCTTAATGCGATTGACGAGTATCGAGAAGTTAAGGAACGCTATGACTTTTTGACACAGCAACGGGATGATTTATTGACCGCCAAGGCGCAATTAATGACGACCATGACCGAACTGGATGGTCAAGTCAAAACTCGCTTTAAGGCTAGCTTTGATCAAATTGCCGCGAAATTTACGGCTACCTTTCGGCATATGTTTGGCGGCGGGACGGCTGAATTGGTATTGACCAATCCGGATGATCTATTGACGACGGGCATTGATATTATGGCGCAGCCGCCTGGAAAGAAGTTCCAGAATATGGGACTTCTCTCTGGGGGTGAACGGGCGTTGACGGCTATCACCTTGTTGTTTGCAATCTTGCAAGTTCAACCAGTACCGTTTTGCATTTTAGATGAGGTTGAGGCAGCGCTGGATCCGGCTAATGTGACGCGTTTTGCCCGGTACATTCATCAGTTCCAAGATCAAACGCAATTTATTGTCATCACGCATCGAAAAGAAACGATGGTTCAAGCGGATATTCTTTATGGGGTAACGATGCAAGAATCCGGCGTCTCTAAAATGGTCGCTGTGGATCTTGATCACGAAGAAACGCGTACAGAAGGGAAGTAAATCGTATGGGATTATTTGATATTTTCCGGCGGCGAGCGAAAGAAACACCAGCTAGCCAAGCGGAAGAAACACCAGTTGAGTCGACCGCAACAACGTCTACTGCCGCCAGTGAAGCGAGCGAATCGGCAGCTGATAACGCTACGTCAGTTGCTAGTGAAGCATCTGCCGCAGCAGAAACCAGCGGGGTTGCTGAATCAACAGTAGCTGGTTCAGTACCGGTTGCTAACAGCGATTCAGCAGATACTAATGCATCACTGGCAGCGACCGCTACTAGCGATGCAGCGGTTGAAGCGGGTGAAACTGAAACGAGCGAAACGTCTCGTGCAGATTCGGCATCAGTAACAGCTGATGTCTTAGATAGTGTGGCATCGGCAACTAGCGCAGCAGCGACGGTTGATACGCCAACCGAAGCGCCACAGTCAACACCGCCGGTCTCATCAACATCTGCTGAGGTAGAGACGCCTACAACAACCGTCGAAGAGTCTTCGACAACTGACGCCTCGGCACCAGAAGCAAGTGATGAGCAACTTTATGACAAAGGGTTGGAAAAAACCCGGACGACTTTTGGCCAACGACTGAATGCCTTATTGGCTAATTTCCGGCACGTTGACGAGAGTTTCTTTGATGACTTGGAAGAGACGTTAATCGGAGCCGATGTCGGGTTTGATATGGCGGTTAAACTCAGCGATGAGTTGCGTGACGAGGTTAAGTTACAAAACGCGAAAAAGTCACAGGATGTTCAAAACGTAGTGGTTGAAAAGCTGGTGGAGATTTATGAGGCAGCCGGTAATCATGAAACTACGGCTATCAATATGGCAGAAACCGGGCCAACGGTGATCCTATTCGTTGGGGTCAATGGCGTGGGGAAGACGACCACCATCGGCAAAATGGCCAATCGTTATCATCAGGCGGGCAAGAAAGTCTTACTGGCGGCGGCGGATACGTTTAGAGCTGGTGCAACTGAACAACTTGATGTGTGGGCTAAACGCGCGGATGTTGATATTGTGACGGGAAAGCCACAGTCAGATCCCGCAGCGGTTGTTTTTGATGCTGTTCAAAAGGCTAAGCAAGATGATTATGACATTTTGTTTGTTGATACGGCTGGTCGGCTACAAAACAAGGTCAACTTGATGAATGAATTGGAAAAGATGAAGCGGATCATTACGCGAGAAATTCCAAGTGCCCCACATGAGGTCTTGTTGGTGTTAGATGCCACAACGGGTCAAAACGCGTTAACACAAGCTAAGCTGTTTAAGGAGTCCACGGCAGTAACAGGGATTGTCTTGACCAAGCTTGATGGGACGGCTCGGGGGGGAATTGTTCTGGCCATTCGTAACGAGTTACACGTGCCAGTCAAGTTCATTGGTTTAGGTGAGCAGATTTCTGACTTGCGGCCATTTGACCCGAACGAGTTTGTTTATGGGTTATTTAAAGGGTTGATTGATGTGAAGGCTTTAGATAATAAATAAAGCGCAGACGTGCTAATTGCCTAGCTGGCGATTGGTACGTTTTTTTTGTTAAACTGTGAGCGATAGTTGGTCAAATATTTGACAGGAGTTAGCCAATAATCAGTGAAAAAAATTGACGTACCCGCTAAAAATCGGTACTCTAATAGAGTGTGACTAAAGTGGGAGGACCCAGCATGGAAATCGAAAAAAATTATCGAATTAATTCCCTATTTGCGTTCTACCAGCCGCTATTGACCGCTAAGCAGAATAATTATATGCAATTATATTATGGTGATGATTATTCATTAGGCGAAATTGCGGAGGAATTCAACGTGAGCCGCCAGGCAGTCTATGATAACCTCCGGCGCACGGAAAAAATTCTGGAAGACTACGAAGAAAAATTGCACCTCTACCAAGAATTTACTGCTCGTAACCGGCAAGCTGATGAGATTCAGGCTTACGTTGCGACGACTTATCCGCATGATAGTCGGTTGAATCGGCTAGTTGCGGGACTTGAAAATCTAGAAGAACAATGAAAGTTAGGTGGCAAAACGAATGGCGTTTGAAGGACTAACTGAACGATTACAAAACGCAATGCGCAAGTTACGTGGGAAAGGTAAAGTCTCCGAAAGTGACCTGCGAGAAACGATGCGTGAGATTCGGCTGGCATTACTGGAAGCCGATGTTAACTTTACGGTGGTTAAGGACTTCGTCAAGCAAGTTCGGGACCGGGCCATGGGCGCTGATGTGCTCGAAGGGCTGAATCCTGCACAACAAATTGTGAAGATTGTTGATGAGGAATTAACCAAGACGATGGGGGAAGAAGCCGTTCCCCTGAATAAATCCGCTAAGATCCCGACAATCATCATGATGGTCGGGCTACAAGGGGCCGGTAAAACGACTACAGCGGGTAAGCTGGCACGCAAGCTAAAAGAAGACGAAAATGCGCGACCACTGATGATTGCGGCCGACGTTTATCGACCAGCCGCCATTGAGCAATTGGTTCAAGTTGCTGGTAGTATTGACGTACCGGTTTTTGAATTGGGAACGGACGTCAATCCAGTTGAAATTGTACGTCAGGGACTCGCCCAAGCAGCGGATAATCATAATGACTACATCATTATTGATACGGCTGGGCGGTTGCAAATTGATGAACAGTTGATGAACGAATTGGCTGAGATCAAAGATCTTGCGCATCCAGATGAAATTTTGCTGACCGTCGATGCCATGACTGGGCAAAATGCGGTAGCTACGGCTGAAGGCTTTAATGATAAGCTTGATGTGACCGGGGTTGTTTTGACCAAGTTAGACGGTGACACCCGTGGTGGGGCGGCACTTTCAATTCGAGCCGTAACGGGTAAACCCATTAAGTTTATTGGGCAAGGTGAAAAGCTGACCGACTTAGATGTCTTCCATCCAGACCGGATGGCGTCACGGATCTTAGGGATGGGCGATATGCTGTCTCTGATTGAAAAGACGCAAAAGGAATACGATGAGAAGCAAGCCCAAGCCTTAACGGAAAAGATTCAAGAAAATTCATTTGATTTCAATGACTTTTTGGACCAACTGGAGCAGATTCAAAAGATGGGGCCAATGGATGAACTGATGAAGATGATTCCAGGAATGGCTAACAATCCAGCAATGAAGAATGTTCAGGTTGATCCCAAAGACATGAATCATTTGAAGGCGGTCGTGTATTCGATGACGCCTGCTGAACGGACGAATCCTGATTTGCTGAATCCATCACGGCGGCGGCGGATTGCAGCTGGTGCTGGACGACCGATTCATGAGGTTAACCGGATGATTAAACAGTTTAACCAAATGAAGAAAATGATGAACCAGATGTCCAAGGGCAATATGTCCGGGATGGAACAACTCATGGGCAACACGGGCATGGGTGGTGGCGGTATCGGTGGCCGGATGCAAAAGATGGCCTTGAACCGGATGAGCCGGCAAATGAAGAAAAACAAAAAGAAACGATTGAAGCGTAAGAAGCGCAAGTAACGTCTAATGAGTTTTAGTGGACAGGTGAGTTGTTTTTCGCTATACTGTCCCTACAGCAACATAAGGGAGTAACTAGCAGAACGTTTCTGCGGCAATTCCGTCAGCAAGAAGCCAATCCGGGATTGCCTTAAATAGTGAGACTTATGTGTGTTCACAATTATTTGTGTGCATGCATGGGTCTCATTTTCTTTTACAGAAAAGGATCGATGCACACACTGAGGAGGAATGACGATGGCTAAACCACCGTTTTATCAACAAACTGTCGCAACGCTTTTTCAAGATTTACAAACGACCGATGCTGGCCTAAGTACCGCTCAGGCACAAGAACGCTTAGCCCGCGATGGGCATAATGCGTTGAATCAACAACGACGGACAACGCTCGTTCAAAAGTTTATTGCCCAATTCAAGGATTTTATGATTATTGTACTATTGGTCGCCGCTCTGATTGCGGGCTTGACGGGTGAAGTCGTGGACGCCGTGATCATCTTGATTGTGGTCGTGTTAAATGCAATTTTTGGTGTCTTTCAAGAGGCCAAAGCCGAAGAGGCCATTAATGCCCTAAAGGAGATGTCGGCACCAAATGCGACGGTCCGGCGAGATGGTGCCGTTATGACGGTTAAGAGTGATGAATTGGTTGTCGGGGATATTGTGTTGCTAGAAGCCGGCGATATTGTCCCAGCTGATTTGCGGTTAACGGATGTGGCCACCTTGAAGGTGGAAGAGGCCGCGCTAACCGGTGAATCAGTACCGGTGGAAAAGGCGAGTGCCGTTCTCACTGCTGATGACTTGGCGATTGGTGACCGGGCCAATATGGCCTTCATGAACAGCAATGTCACATACGGGCGGGCAACGGGGGTCGTTGTGGCGACCGGTATGCAGACGGAAGTTGGCCGGATTGCCGGGATGATCGAAGCTGCAGACGAAACGACCACACCGTTACAGGAAAATCTGACACAATTAGGGAAGTCACTAACGATTCTGATTTTGGTAATTGCCGCGATTGTTTTCGTGATGGGTATGTGGCGCCAAACAGAAACCTGGATTGACATGTTGCTTACGGCAATTTCCTTGGCAGTAGCCGCTATCCCAGAAGGCCTCCCGGCAATTGTGACGATTACGTTAGCCTTGGGTACCCAGCGGATGGCCAAGCGCCATGCCATTGTTCGTAAGTTACCAGCCGTTGAGACTTTAGGAAGTACCGACATTATTGCGTCTGATAAGACTGGAACATTGACGCAAAATAAAATGACGGTGGAGCGGGTCTATCAATTCGGGCAGTTGCAAGATGCCCATCAGTTAACCTTTAGCACGGACGATCGATTGGCTCAAACGATGATTTTGAGTAATGATACCAAAATGACAGCCGATGGACTAGTCGGTGATCCCACTGAAACAGCACTGGTTCAGTATCAGTTAGATCAAAAGTATCCAGTTGAACAGGTTCTGGCGGATCATCCCCGAGTGGCAGAAATTCCCTTTGATTCGGAACGAAAATTAATGTCAACGATTCATCCGTTGGCTAATGGTCAGTTCCTCATTGCGGTTAAAGGGGCGCCAGATGAATTGCTTAAACGGGTGACACAGGTGGCAACAGAAACGGACGTTGTGCCCTTTACGGCTGAAATTAAAGAGCGCATTTTGACCACCAATCATGAACTGGCAACGCAGGCGTTGCGGGTATTGGCATTTGCGTATCGACTTGTAGATGCTGTCCCAACAACTTTGACCAGTGAAACAGTGGAGCAAGGGTTGACTCTAGCCGGAATGGTCGGGATGATTGATCCTGAACGGCCAGAGGTCGCCCAAGCGGTTGCTGATGCGAAGTCGGCTGGGATTCGGCCGCTGATGATTACGGGAGATCACAAAGACACGGCCGCAGCAATTGCGGCGCGGCTGGGAATTATTGACGCGGGTGATCAACAGGCGGTTATCACCGGAGCTGAGTTAGATGAACTCGACGATGATACCTTTGCCAAACAGGTAAAGAATTATGCCGTTTATGCGCGGGTGGCACCAGAGCATAAAGTCCGCATCGTCAATGCTTGGCAGAAGCAAGGCAAGGTAGTTGCTATGACGGGTGATGGTGTCAATGATGCGCCAGCCTTGAAGGCTGCTGATATTGGGATTGGAATGGGGATTACTGGGACCGAAGTCTCCAAGGGGGCCAGTGACATGGTGTTAGCTGACGATAACTTTTCAACCATCGTGGTTGCGGTTGAAGAAGGGCGGAAGGTTTTTGCTAACATTCAAAAAGCCATTCAGTACTTGTTATCAGCCAACTTGGGGGAAGTCCTAACCCTGTTCATGATGACGATGCTTGGTTGGCAGATTTTGGCCCCAGTGCACATTCTTTGGATTAACTTGGTGACGGATACGTTGCCCGCCATTGCGTTAGGAATTGAACCTATGGAACGTAATATTATGAAACAGCCACCGCGTGGGCGTCAGTCGAATTTCTTCTCTGGTGGCGTCTTTGGTGGCATTATCTACCAGGGACTCTTAGAGGGTGGCATCACGCTGTTTGTTTACTGGTTAGCGCTAACTTATCCGGTTCACGCAGCTACTGATTTGGCGCACGCTGATGCGTTAACCATGGCCTTTGCCACATTGGGGCTAATTCAACTGTTCCACGCCTTTAACTCAAAGTCGATTCATGGATCAATCTTTACGGTCGGCTTGTTCAAAAACCGATTCTTTAATTGGGCAATTCTGATCGCCTTTGCACTGTTAGCGATGACGATCTTGGTACCGGGCCTAAATGACCTGTTCCACGTTGCTCACTTAGATGCTTATCAATGGGGAATTGTCTTGTTGGCTTCCTTCATGATGATTGTCATTGTGGAAATCGTTAAGTTTTTCCAGCGTCGCGTGGTAAAATAGCGTCAAGTTTATCATGAGGCGTGTTGGTATAAAAGATTAACTGAAAGTTGCAGCGCCTTGCTCGATCATTGCCATCTCACAATTTAGTGAGTAGCAGCGACTGAGTTGGGCGTTGTTTTGTTTAAAGTAATGTAAAATTGGAGGGATTAGATGGCGTTAACGTATCAGGCTTGTTTAGAAGCCACCCAGGTGGTATTGGCAAGTGGCGCTGTGCCCACTATTGTTGGTGAAGCAGGAATTGGTAAATCGGCGTTAGTGGCGGAATTAGCTGCGCAGCGTCACGCTAAATTATTCACCACCGTTGTCAGTTTAGTTGAAAAGGGGGATTTAGTTATTCCCGTGCCGCCATTAACGACGGATTCCTTTATTCAAACTGAGGCCTACGGTTCGCTGGCGGATGTGCAGTTTGGCTACTCGCATACGCTAGTTGCCATGATCCGGTATGCTGAAGCGCATCCAGATCAGGAAATTATTTGGTTCTTAGATGAGTTTAATCGGGGCAGTCAAGCGGTCCAAAGCGAATTAATGAACTTGGTATTACAACGTCAAATTAATACGCTGAAGTTACCAGCGCAAGTTCACTTGGTGTTGGCAGAGAATCCAGACGCGACGATGGCGGGGTTTTCCCGTAGTCATTACGGGGTAACCCCGGGGGACGCCGCAATTGCTGATCGGACAACACGACTGGTTTTAGAAGCGGGCATTCGTTCGTGGCTGTCGTGGGCGACAGCCACTGTTGATGGTCATCCCCGGATTAATGAGCTAGTGACGGATTATTTAAGTGAGCATCCCCAAGATTTGCACGTTGTGGGCACTGATGGTCTGAGTGACGATGATTTGCAGCCAACGCCGCGAGCGTGGGAACGGGTCTCCCGAGCAATTACTGAGTTGCAACGTCAGGAATTATTGCAAAATGCCGCGATTACGGCCGCTATTATGCAGGGAAATCTAGGCATGGCCGTTGGGACGACGTTCGCGAGTTATTTGGCGCAGCGTCGCCCGGGTCTGACAGTCACTCAGGCGTTCACGCAAGCAGATGCGGTCACAACGCTAACCGGGTTACCGGCGGCCCAACAACAGCAGGTGCTCCGGCAATGCGCGACGGATTCAGATTGGCCCCTGACAACTGATGCCAATGCCCAGCGATTCAGTGAGTTATTAGCTGTTTGTCCAGCTGATGGTCAGTTTGCGATTGCCCGTGAGTTGGCCGCGCAACCAGATGTTTTTGAACACTTGTCAGCTGCTACGGACCAGCCGGGAGTTGCCACACTGTATCAGTTACTGACGACCATCGGACAACGTGGTAGCCAAATCGAGGTGTAGCCATGGTAAGTTTGACGCAAGATCTTCACCGGGTCAAAACGGCGAGCGACACTGCTCGGGTTAAGCAGACACGCATTTTATATCAGGATGCCGTGATGTGGCTATTACAACATGATGCGTTTTATGGGCGCGTTTTGAGCCAACTGACTTTAACTATCACTGACGATCGGGCCCCGCTACAGTTACGGCCAGTTGCTGATGAATGGCAGTTAGCGGTTAATCCAGCTGCCCTACAAGCGACCACCTGGACAGGGGCTAACTGGTTGGCGATGTTACGGCATACGGTTTTACATCTGCTATGGGATCATCCGCAACGTTATGCCACGGCTTTGCAAACGCCTAAGCAAGCGGCACTGGTTTGCTGGGCGACAGATGCAGCGATTAACGATTATTTAACGGATTTACCCGAAGAAGCCCTGACAAGTCGTCAGATTGCGACGGTATTGAAGCAGCGGGTATCACCTTGGCAGGACTCAGCCGTTTATTGGCGGCTCTTGCAAAAATGGCAGGCCACCCCTGAACAGCAGGCGCGACCATTGTCACAGGCTGGACCGATGACAAATACTGGCCAGTTGCCAGTGGATGGTCATGCCACCTGGCAATTGGCTGACCCAGAGACGGCTGCTAACCGTGAGCAGTGGCGCTCTCAGCTCTTTACGACGGTGGCAGCAGCCATGAGCGATAAACAACGGGGAACGTTACCAGGAGCAATTCAGGCGGCACTCACGCCACTTGTGGCAACGCGGCCGCTAGATTGGCGTGCGTTAATTCAGCGGGGGCTGGGACAGGTTCCAGCGGGACGACAAGCAGCATATGGGCGCTTTAATCGGCGGCAACCCGCACGAATGGAACTGCCCGGGAGCATTGTCCAAACGTGGCAAAAAATTGCGGTTTTTGTTGATGAATCTGGTTCTATGGGGAATAACGAAGTGCGTTATCTATTGGGGCAACTCGCGGCCTTATTGACCGTGTATCCAACCCAAGTTACCGTGTATCCGTTTGATACGCAAGTTCATGAAGATCAACGGTTTCAACTGGAACGACATCCCCAGGATTTAAGACGGACTGGGGGTGGTGGTACCCGATTCCAAGCGGTTTTTGACGCCTTACCCCGGGTCCTAGCTGGTCAGGCCGGTAGCTTAGTTATTATTTTAACGGATGGTTATGGCGAAAATCAGGTGCAACCAACCCTACCGGCGACGATAGTCTGGTTACTAACCAGCCCGATTACCGCGTTTTCGGTTAAAGAAGCGCCGGGAAGCTGCATTAGTTTGGCAAATGATCCGCAATGGCAAGCACTTAGGAGGTCGTCATGAGTTACTTAACCGCAACAGAATTACGGGCGTTGATTCAGCAAACGCCGGCATATCGCAATGCCCAAGCAATTTTGAATGATGAGTGGGCGGCTCAAGCCGCAGAGAATCCACTCTTTCAAGCCCCAATGACGGTGGCAGATTTAAAGTTTGCTCGCGATTTGCAATTAGCAGGGGTTAGTCAAATGGGTCCCGATTTTACGAATTATGCGGCTGTTCAGCAATGGATTGCGATTAATCGGCCCTCATTAACAGCAGATGATATTGCCTGGTTGCAACAAAATTGCGAATAATTTCAAGGTGTAAAGAAAAACCTCTTTACATCATATCAAGAAACTGGTATATTATTACACGTTGAAAGAAATACAGGAGGTGTCTACATGTCAGTAAAGATTCGTCTTAAGCGGATGGGTTCAAAGAAGCGCCCATTTTACCGGGTCGTAGTTGCCGATTCACGAAGCCCTCGTGACGGCCGCTTCATCGAACAAGTTGGGACTTACAACCCAGTTACGGAACCAGCCCAAGTGACGTTGAAGGAAGAAAGTATCTTGAACTGGTTGAACAATGGTGCTCAGCCTTCAGATACGGTTAAGACCTTGCTTTCAAACGCCGGGATCATGAAGCAATACCATGAAGCTAAGTACACTAAAAAGTAGTGATTAGCCATGACCGATTTTAAGGGATTAATTCTCGCAATTGTTAGCCCACTTGTTGAACATCCGGAAGATCTGGTGATTACACCAGTTGAGACGGAACGGTTCTACGAATATCGGTTGGCCGTAAACCCTGATGATATCGGACGGGTGATCGGTAAACAGGGCCGCGTCGCACAGGCGATTCGTACGATCGTCTATAGCGTGCGGGTCCAAGGCAATAAACGGGTACGACTCATCATTGATGATCGCCCAGCAAAGACTCTCGAGTGAGGCGGTAACGTTTCCTCGAGTTTTTTTGTCTAAAAAAATTGACGTAGATAATGACTAATCAAAAAAATTAAGTGAAATGAGGAGGCCGTTAGGATGGCTTATTATACGGTAGGAACCATCGTGAATACACACGGTATTAAGGGCGAGGTTCGAGTAATCGCCACCACTGACTTTCCAGAAAGCCGGTTTGCGGTGGGGTCCACGTTGTACGCATTTCAAAAGGATCAAGCGACGCCGGTTACCTTAACGGTAGCATCGGTTCGCCAACATAAAAATTTTTATTTGTTGAGTTTTGAAGGTAAACCATCCATTAATGACGTTGAAATCTTCAAGCAAAGTACGTTGAAGGTAACTGATAACGAATTAGAGAGCAATGACTTGCGACCAGGCGAGTATTACTACCACCAGATTGTTGGGTTGGATGCCGTGACGGTTGATGGTGAAAATTTGGGTAAAATCAAAGAGATTTTGTCCCCAGGAGCCAATGATGTCTGGGTAGTGGCTCGGCCTGGCAAGAGTGATCTGCTATTGCCGAAGATTGATCAGGTTATCAAGCGCGTTGACCTCGATCAAGGTGAGGTAATCGTTGAATTAATGGAGGGATTAGATTAATGCGGATTGATGTTTTAAGTCTATTTCCGGATATGTTTTCTGGTCCCATGCACGATTCAATTGTGGGTAAGGCGATTGAAAACGGTCATTTGACTATGCCGGTAACGAATTTCCGAGATTATTCAACCAATAAACATGGCAATGTTGATGATTATCCTTTCGGGGGCGGCGCTGGTATGCTGCTTCAGCCACAGCCAATCTTTGATGCGCTCAAAGCGACCGAAGAACAAGCTGCGGCAGAGGGGCTCCCCAAGGGACGAGTCATTTTGCTTGATCCCGCTGGCGTGACGTTTAATCAACACGTTGCTGAGGAGTTTGCCCATGAAGACCATTTAACCTTCTTATGTGGCCACTATGAGGGCTATGACGAACGGATTCGCACCTTAGTGACTGATGAAGTCTCGTTGGGAGATTTTGTTCTCACCGGTGGCGAATTAGCGTCGATGGTGATGATTGATGCTACGGTGCGCTTATTACCCGGTGTACTGGGGAATGCTGAATCGGCACCTGGTGATTCATTTTCCTCTGGCTTGTTAGAGTACCCCCAATATACGCGACCAGCGGACTTTCGGGGGATGACTGTGCCAGATGTTCTTATCAGCGGCAATCACGGTAAGATTGAGGAATGGCGGCAAAAAGAGGCCTTGCGCCGGACGTATCAACGACGGCCTGACTTGATTGACCATGACCAACTGACAGCGGAACAGAAGCGGTTATTGGCGGATGTTCGAATTGAAGAGGAAGAACGCGCGTCAAGAAACTAACCTTTACAGGTATTTGCGAATATGGTACACTTGTTTTTGGCTATTTAGCCACAGCAACAACATTCCGCTGTCGAACCTGAGGATGAATGTTGGCGAAAGGATAGGAATATATTATGCGCCAAAACAATTTAATTGCTAAGATCAACCAAGAACAATTACGGGACGATGTTCCAGAATTCCGTGCCGGGGATACTGTTCGGGTTCACGCCCGGATCGTTGAAGGTTCCCGCGAACGGATTCAGTTGTTCGAAGGTGTCGTAATCAAGCGTAAGGGTGCTGGCATCCAAGCAACTTACACGGTACGTAAGATCAGTAACGGTGTCGGTGTGGAACGGATTTTCCCATTACACTCCCCACGTGTTGCTAAGATTGACGTTATTCGTCAAGGTCGTGTACGTCGTGCTAAGCTGTACTACCTCCGTGAACTTAACGGTAAGGCAGCGCGGATTCCAGAACGCCGTCGCAACTAGTTTCACTACTAGAAGTATCCGCAAGTCCAAAGCAATTTTGCTTTGGTTTTGCGGATACTTTTTTTGTAAGTGTGAATTAGACAATCGGTCGGTTGGGTTGCACGAAAAGGGCTAAATAGGTGTTGAATGGCGATGATTGAGTCAGTATCATAGAGACATGTGGAAACAATCGGAACTAAGGTGAGAGAAGGAGAAGCGAGATGCGTCATTTTTTTAATTTTAGTCAAACCATTATTAATTTATTTTGGCGATGTTTCTTCCTTTTGACCCTATATTTTGCGGTAACGTCACCCAATATTATTCTAGGAGATAATGCAACTTTCGGAACAAGTACGACGATGTTGACGACAGGTTTGGTCATCGGAATCGTCGCTGTATTGGTGATGAATTATGCGTATCCAACCATTCATGCGTGGTTGTATCGGGTATTGGTAACAGAGCAGTTGCGGACGGGAACGATTTTACTTGTCATCGTGTTAGTCGGTCAGATTTTTTTCATCACCTTCGTTCATCCCAACAGTGGGTTTGATTCCGGTATGTTACTGCATACGGCAACCGATCCAAGTAGTGTGCACGATCCGGACAGTACGGCTTACTTTAGCCTAAACGTTAATAACTTACCTATCATGCTGTTTATGCACTGGTTATCCACGACTTTTCACCAGACCACTTGGGAGTTTTTTGACTTTGTGACACTGATTTTTGTTGATTTATCGGCTATTTTTAATTTGATTAGTGTGCGACTGGTTAAAAGACAAGCGTTGGGGATCGCGATGTACATTCAAGCCGCTTGGTTAGCGGTTTTTCCCAGCATTATTATGCCATATACGGATGCATGGGCGTTACCACTGGTTTCGGGCTACTTTTTGTGTTACTTTGCTATGCGACATCAGACACTACATCCGTTAGTTCGGGCGACCGCGGCCAATGGTTTTGGGCTTTGTGTTGCCATAACTTACTTTACAAAACCCTCAGCGATCATTCCCGTTATTGCAATCGTCATGATTGAAAGTTTGGTGGCTTTGGTGCAGCATAAGCACTTACGACCAGAAAATTTATTTTTGGCATTTGCATTTATCCTATTTGCTGGTGAAAGTGCTTTTTACACTTACCGCTATGTGAACACGCAGGTTGATCATCAGACCTATATTCAGGTGGATAAAACCCGCGCGATTCCGGCTATTCACTTCATGGCCATGGGTGTTTATGGTCAGGGAGGTTATAGTTGGCAACAGGCCCAAGCAATGACCTTTATTCCACGTAAGCAGGACAAAGCGGCCTATTCGATCAAATTACTCAAGCAACGACTCAAACAGTTGGGACCGGTTGGTTATTTGAAGTTTCTAGTGATGAAGCAACGGAATAATACGGCAGATGGTACGTTTGGTTGGCTAAAAGAGGGGCACTTCTTTTTGGAAAATCAAAAGCCTAATAATCGGGGCATCACGAATAAGCTAAAGAATTTTATTTACCTATACGGCCGACACATTGCCGATTTCCGCTTTGCGGCACAATTGTGGTGGATTAGCCTGTTGGTTATAATTGCGATTGGGTTTGGACCTCAGGATAACCTGATTCAAATTTTACGGCTATCGTTGATTGGTGGGTTCATGTTTTTGCTGTTGTTTGAAGGCGGCCGAAGTCGGTATTTGATCCAATATTTACCATGCTTGTTATTACTAGCCACTCTCTCGTTTGAACGGGCAGTGGCCAATGTCCGCCAATTGTATGCCGGGTATCACCGGCGAGTGGTAGCTGCGATAGCAGCGGATAACTTGGAACAAGAAAAATGATAAACTGTGTCTGGCGCGTTTGGCGCAGACACAGTTTTTTTGTCGGCATTACGATTAAAGTGAGGGGAATTGAACCGGCGTAAGAAAATCTTAATATTTACCGTAAATTTCGGTTTAAATCACGGTATTTGGTTATTTTCCGTAACGCCTAAGATTTATTTTTTGCGTAATGGTTTGATATTCAAATTAATATGCGATATGATGACTTTGCTCAAAAAATTTGGTTAGTTTTGAATTAATAGTTTGATATTACGACTAATATTATGAATCGATATACCTTGGTATAGCGGGGTACGTAGTCATTAGCTTTTTTTAGACTAATAGTTTGAACATCAAATTAAATGGGTGGAACTTTCGCTAAAGAAAGAAGGATGGTTATGAGTGTTTTGACGGCTGCCGAAATTATGACGTTGATTCCCAATCGTTACCCTATTTTATTCATGGATCGGGTGGACGAATTGAATCCGGGAGAATCCATTACGTGTACGAAAAATGTCACGATCAACGAAGAATTTTTTCAAGGCCATTTTCCCGGTAATCCGGTTATGCCAGGCGTCTTGATCATTGAGTCGCTGGCCCAAGCCGCATCTATTTTGATTTTAAAGTCGGAACAATTTCAAGGAAAGACAGCTTATCTGGGCGCCATTAAACAGGCTAAGTTCAGAAAAGTTGTCCGTCCAGGGGATGTTTTGTCATTATATGTTGAAATGGTCAAGCAACGGAGTAATATGGGAACGGTTAAGTGTACCGCAAGCGTCGGCGAGAAGGTCGCGTGTTCGGCTGACTTAACCTTTATCGTAGCAGCTGCTGACGATAAAATTTAATTCAGAAGAAGAGGAAATAGTCCAATGCAAGCTAAACCAGAAAACAAACGAGCAGATTACCGCTTTATTAACGACGCCCTAGTCGATATTTATGATAATATCATGCGTATTGAAGAGGGGTCGATTAAGCAAAGTCGGTTTAAAGATATTACTGCTAAGGAGTTACATTTGGTTCACGCGATTGGACTACATTCTCACAAAACAACTTCAGAAGTTGCGAAGACACTGAATCTGAGTAAAGGAACATTGACAGCTAACTTGAATGTTTTGGAACGCAAGGGTTATATTGTCCGAACGACAAATCAACAGGACCGACGCATCATTAATCTGGGACTGACAAGTAAAGGACGTTTGCTATATCGTGCCCATGATGCCTTTCATCGTCAACTAGTCGAAGGCTTTTTAAAGGGTTTTGACCAAGATGAGGTGCAATTGATTAAGCAAGCGATGGTTAACCTACAAACATTTATTGATGAGGTTTCATTGAAATGAAATTTGAGAATTTTAACATTTTGGCAACGGCTGGTTATACACCTGAACGGGTTGTGCCGAATTCAGAGTTAACAACGATGATGACAACTTCTGATGAGTGGATTGTTCAACGAACCGGTATCCATCAACGGCATGTCGTTACGGCGGAACGGACCAGTGATCTCTGCACACGCGTCGCCCAGCAACTTTTGCAGCGAAGTGGTTTACAGGCTACGGACATTGATTATATTGTGGTGGCAACCATGTCACCTGATTATCAAACGCCGGCGGTTAGCGCTCAAGTGCAAGGCAATATTGGGGCGACTAAGGCGGTTGCCCTAGATGTCAATGCGGCGTGCTCCGGCTTTGTTTACGGCTTACAAGTCGTTCACCGGTTGTTAATGGGCGATTCACCTAAGACGGCGTTATTGATCGGTGGTGAAACATTGAGCCGATTAGTCGATTGGCAAGATCGTTCAACCGCTGTTTTGTTTGGGGACGGTGCCGGTGGTGTCGTGTTGACCAGTGCGTTAGCCCAAGATGGGGCATTTATTGCCGCTGACTATCGAACCATGGGTGAACAAGGCCGTTATTTGACCGCTGGTGCTAATGGCATTGATTCGCCATTTGCCAGTGATCCGCAACCGGTGCTCCCGTTCTTTAAAATGAATGGTCGTCGGGTTTATAATTTTGCGATCAAACAGGTTCCAGCATCGCTGCGACGAGCGCTGGACCAAGGCCATTTAGCAGTTACTGATGTTGATTATTTTATCTTACATCAAGCCAACCAACGAATCATTGAGCGGATTGCTGAGGACTTAACGGGATCAATGGCGCAATTCCCCGTTAATATCGGCCAGTATGGGAATACAGCAGCGGCCAGCGAACCGTTGCTATTGAACCAACTCGTCACCTCACACGTGATTAAACGTGGCGATGTACTGGCGCTTTCTGGATTCGGTGGTGGCTTGACGATTGGGACAATGATTTTACGCTATTAATTTAAAATTTGGAGGCAATACAATGACAACACAAGCAGAAGTTTTTAATCAATTAAAGGAAATTTTGGTCGATCAACTGGATGTGGACGTAGATAAGATTACGCTGGCAACCAATTTTAAGAATGATTTGGAATTAGATAGTTTGGATGTGTTTGAAGTCATTGACCATATCGAAGATACTTATGATATCGAAATTGATGCGGATACGGATAGTGGCTTAGAAACGGTTGGCGGACTGGTTGACTATATTTTGAAAGCAACAGCAAAGTAGGGTGAGACTGTGCAATTAGGGTATCTATTTAGTGGTCAGGGTGGTCAATTCCCCGATATGGGCCAAGACTTATATCGCCAGGAGCCGCGTTATCGTCAGGCCATTTCAGCGGCCAGTTCGGCGTTATCAGTTGACTTAGCAGATCCGCAAATCAGTAATGATCCCCGTTACTTGCAAGCTAGTATTGTTGCCATGAGTACCGGAATTTTTAACATTTTGACTGCCGAGTTGCCACTGCCACTAGCAGTCAGTGGACTGAGTTTAGGTGAATACAGCGGCTTAATTGCGAGCCAGATGCTCTCTCTTGAAGCGGGCATTAGACTGGTTGATGATCGGTCACGTTATATGACGTTAGCGGGTACTCAACAACCAGGAAAGCTAGTGGCCTTGCCCAAGATGACGGATATGGCTTTACTAGACCAGGCGTTAAAAGTAGGTCAACAACAGGGCATTGTCACGGTGGCAAACTATAATACGCGTAAGCAGGTTGTTATTGGGGGAACCATTGCCGGTGTTGATGCGGCTAGCGCTTTTTTGAAGGATAACGGGACCAAACGTATAATCCCGTTAGATGTTAATGCTGCGTCACACACGCCATTAATGGCACCAGCCAGTGAGCTGTTGAAGAAGCGATTAGCGTCAGTTGTCAGCCATTCGGCAGCCTTTCCGGTGATTAGCAATACAACTAAGATGCCCTTCACCCCTGAAACATTGCCACAGACACTCTGCCAGCAACTCGTTCAGCCGACGTATTTTCGCGACTGTTTACAGCAGCTAGCGGCGTTGGGGGTGACGACAACGATTGAATTGGGACCGGGGCATGCCTTGACCGGATTTGCGAAGAAGACATTGCCGGATGTTACGGCTTGGCATATTGACAGTCTAGAGACACTAAATGAAGTTCGACAAAAGGTGGGAAAGTAATGACAGAACAACGTGTGGCAATTGTCACGGGTGCCGGAACGGGGATTGGCTTCGCTATTGCTGAGCAATTCCTAAAGGTTGGTATCCGCGTCATTTTGAATAGCCATCATGAATTGGCGCCTGCTGAGCAGACCATCATTGACCAATACTCGACGGCAATTGTTGTGACGGGCGATGTGACTCAGGAAACGACAGCTGATGAATTGGTCACGCAAGCCATGAATCACTTTGGCCGGTTAGACATTCTGATTAATAACGCGGGAATTACTCGCGATAAGTTATTAACGAGAATGGCAGCTGCTGACTTCACAGCGGTGATGACAACCAATGTTTTTGGGGCATTTAATTTAACCAAGGCGGCCATGAAAGTGATGCAAAAAGCGCGACAAGGTGCCATCGTTAATCTATCCAGTATCTCTGGCTTACACGGTAATATTGGTCAGGCGAATTATGCAGCCAGTAAAGCGGCAATCGTTGGTTTGACGAAGGCCAGTGCCAAGGAAGGCGCGTTGCGGCAAATTCGCGTTAATGCGATTGCGCCCGGGATGATTGCAACGGCAATGACCGGTGCAATGAGCGAGAAAAGACAAGCAGCAGCTCGCGAGGTCATTCCATTAAAACGGTTTGGAACAGTCGCTGAAATTGCGACGACAGCACTCTTTTTAGTGAACAATGCTTATATTACCGGTCAAGTGATCACGGTTGATGGCGGATTAACCATTTAGAGGAGGAAAATCTTAAATGAATAATCGAGTTGTGGTAACCGGTATGGGGGCTGTTACGCCTATCGGAAATGATGTAAAAAGTTATTTGGATAACCTATTTACCGGCGCTGTTGGTATTGGGCCGATTACGAAATTTTCAGCCGATACCGGTATCTATGTGGCGGGTGAAGTCAAAGATTTCGATGCGCAACAGCGACTGACTAAAAAAGCGGCTAAGCGAAATGATCTCTTTACTAATTACGCCTTATATTCGGCTCATGAAGCAATGACGATGGCGGGGTTAGATGAGACAACCGTTAAACCAGAAGATTTGGGAGTCATTTATGGTTCTGGGATCGGTGGCTTGACCACGATTGAAGAACAGGTTATTAAGATGCATGATAAAGGGCCTAAACGAGTATCACCATTATTTGTGCCTAATTCCATTGTTAATATGGCCGCCGGAGATATAGCCATTGAATTCAATGCACAGAACACGAGTCAAGGGATTGTGACAGCCTGTTCATCCGGAACGAATGCAATCGGAAATGCTTTCGAGTATTTAAAGCAGGGCAAAGCCCAGGTCATGATTACCGGTGGTTCTGAAGCGAGTGTTAACGAGATCGGGATTGCTGGATTTGCGGCCTTAACCGCGTTAAGTACAGCTAGCGACGCTCAGATGGCGTCAATGCCATTTGACCGGGATCGACATGGCTTTGTTTTAGGTGAAGGTGGTGCCACTCTTGTGCTAGAGACGCTGACGCATGCACAAGAACGCGGCGCCAATATTTTGGCAGAAATTGTGGGGTATGGGACCACTAGTGACGCGTATCATATGACAGCACCTGATCCAACTGGAAGAGGGGCGCAACGAGCGATGCAGCAAGCCATAGACGAAGCCGAACTAGATCCTAGCCAGGTGGATTATGTGAACGCACACGGGACCAGTACAATGGCCAACGATAGTGCAGAGGCCCAGGCCATTGCCAACGTGTTTGCCCATAACACGCACATTAAGGTTAGCAGCACCAAAGGGATGACAGGACATTTGTTAGGGGCGGCTGGTGCCATTGAAGCCGTCGCAACGATTGGCGCTTTGCAACGACAACAGTTACCCGTCAACGTTGGTGTTCGTCATCAAGATGACGCTTGCCCAGTGACCCTAGTAACGTCCCAGAATCGTGAGATGCCCGTTCACTATGCGATTAGTAATTCATTTGGCTTTGGTGGGCACAATGCTGTACTGGCCATTAAAGGGGTGTAACGTGAATGAAAAACGAAGATATTGAGCACCTATTAGAAAAATTTGATCACTCGTCGTTAAAGGACTTCCACTTGGTTCAAGATGATTTTCAGTTGTCGTTGAGTAAGCGAGAAGACACCAACGTTCCAACACCGGCAACGATTGACCAACCTACGCCTGAGCCAGCGGGTGAAACAGCGAAGGAATCTGTAGAACCGACCATCACGGCGCCATTAGTTGGCGTCGTGTATTTAGCACCGGCACCGGAAAAACCCGTGTTCAAACAAATTGGGGATCACGTGGAAAAAGGGGACGTCGTGTGTGTGGTTGAAGCAATGAAAATGATTAATGAAGTGAAGAGTGACCTGACCGGCACCTTAACGAAAGTATTGGTGACTGATGGGAGCATGGTGGAATACGATGAACCATTATTACAAATTAAACCAGATTAAGAGGCGTTAAACGTATGGATGTGCAAGAGATTATTCCGCAACGATATCCGTTTCAGTTGATCGATCGATTACTTGAGGTTGAGCCAGGCAAGCAGGCGATTGCTCAGAAACTAATTACGATTCATGAGTGGTACTTCGCGGGTCAGGCAACCGCCAATCCAGTCGTTCCCCGACCAATCTTGATTGAGTCACTTGCACAAACGGGCGTGGCGGCAATTCTGTCGCTACCAGCCTATCAGGATCGTAATGTCTTCTTTGGCGGAATTCGCTCAGCTGAATTTATGTCAGATTTTTACCCGGGAGATGATCTAACGCTCCATGTCGCGTTGACAAAAATGAAGCGCAATATGGGAGTGGGAACGGGCCAAATTGTACGTAACCATGAGACGATTTGCCAAGCAGAATTAATCTTTGCGATTTCATGATGAAAGTGAGTGATGAGATGTTTACGAAAGTATTAGTCGCTAATCGTGGTGAGATTGCGGTGCAGATTATCCGCGCATTGCATGATATGCAGATCTCAGCCGTTGCGGTTTATTCGCAAGCTGATCGAGAGAGTTTATTTGTCAAGCTGGCTGATGAAGCCGTGTGCATTGGTGGCCCGCAACCCGCTGATTCTTATCTCAATATGACACAAATTATCAGTACGGCTAAGCTACTCGGCTGTCAGGCCATTCATCCGGGGTATGGTTTTCTCTCGGAGAATGCCACCTTTGCGCGGTTATGCCAACAGTGTCAGATAACTTTTATTGGTCCCAATGCTGATTTAATTGATTTAATGGGAGATAAAGCTCACGCCCGTGCGGCTATGCAGGCTAATCAAGTACCGGTCATTCCAGGAAGCGATGGGGTACTGGATTCTGCCGACCAAGCGGTTCAGATTGCTCAAGAAATTGGGTATCCGGTACTCTTAAAGTCAGCAGCAGGCGGTGGTGGCAAAGGAATTCGTGAGGTACAGACGGCAGCAGAGCTACCAGCAGCATTTGAGCAAGTTCAGCAGGAAGCCAAACTTTCTTATGGGGACGCGGCCGTATATTTGGAAAAATGTATTGGCCAAGCCAAACATATTGAAATGCAGGTGATTGCCGATAACTTTGGCGAAGTGGTGTATTTGCCAGAGCGAGATTGTTCGCTACAACGACATCATCAGAAAGTTATCGAAGAAAGTCCTTGTGGCATGATTGATGCTAAGCAACGGCAGTGGTTGGGCCAAACGGTTGCCCGAGCTACCCGGAAATTGGGGTATACCAACACGGGAACCTTTGAATTCTTAATGGATAAGGATCACCACTTTTATTTCATCGAAATGAATACGCGGTTGCAGGTGGAACATACGATTACGGAAGCAGTTACAGGCATTGAATTGGTTAAGGCCCAGATTAGAGTGGCTGCTAATCAGCCACTGGGGTTTACCCAAGCAGATGTCAAATTGAACGGCTATGCCATCGAATGTCGGTTGAATGCAGAAGATCCACAGCACCAGTTTGCGCCCTGTCCAGGTAAAATTACGGCGCTTTATTTGCCAGCTGGTTCACTGGGCGTTCGAATTGATTCGGGCGTCATTGCCGGTAGTGTGATCTCACCTTATTATGACGCCATGATTGCCAAGCTAATCGTTAGTTCCCAACAGCGGACAACGGCATTAGCCAAGATGGACCGAATTTTAGGTGAAATGCAGATTGAGGGGATTAAAACGAATCGCCAATTTTTGCGGCAGTTGTTAACGCAAAGGGCCGTACAGGCCGGAACGTTTACCACGACGTTTATTGCCGAGATGCGGCAAAAAGGAGATGAAGCGGATGTTACCAGCGAAGTTCAAAACGCCCAGTCAGAAGAGCCTTAACCGACGGATGGCAAGTATTCCCGATGGATTGGTTAGGCGGTGTCCTGTTTGTCATACGACCTTTTTGACCGACCATTGGGAGCCTGCGCGGTTATGTCCTGCCTGTGGCTATGGGTTTCGGTTAACGGCAATGCAGCGGATCAAATTAACGATGGATACCTTCCAAGAAACAAATGCGCAATTGACGGTACCAGACCGTTATACGGATGCTGCTTATCAGGCCAAGATTGCTAGAGGCCGTCAGCTAACCGGCTTAAACGAGAGTGTGTTGACTGGTTTTGGCACAATCGATCACCAATCGACAGCGATTGGCGTCATGGATGCGTTTTTTGTGATGGGCAGTTTGGGAACGGCGACGGGAGAAAAAATAACCCGCTTATTTGATGAAGCGACGGCTAAACAGTTGCCGGTTATTTTATTCACGTCCTCCGGCGGTGCGCGAATGCAAGAGGGCATCCACTCACTGATGCAAATGGCTAAAGTTTCTGCGGCAGTGGCGCGCCACAGTCAAGCTGGTTTATTGTATATCGTTGTTTTATGCGATCCAACTACTGGTGGTGTGACGGCAAGCTTTGCGATGCAAGGCGATCTCATCTTGGCCGAACCCCATGCCTTAGTGGGATTTGCTGGTCGCCGGGTGATTGAACAAACTATTCATCAAACACCGCCGGCAGACTTCCAACGAGCTGAGACTGTTCTACAGCACGGGTTTATCGATGCTATTGTGGCCCGTCCACAATTAAAACAGCGATTAGCAGATCTGCTACGACTTCATAAGGGGGAATCTTAATGGTTAAATCAGCCTATCAGACGGTGCAGGCAGCCCGTAGTCAAGATAAAATCACGACTGAAGCCCTGATTGACGGGCTCGTGACGGACTTTTTTGAATGCCATGGTGACCGGGTAGATGGTGATGATCCGACAATCATTGGTGGTATCGGTCGGCTGAATGGTCAACCAATTACAGTGATTGGTACCCGTAAAGGACGAAATCTAACGGAGAATGTAGCGCGCCATTTTGGAAGCCCGATGCCCCAAGGCTATCGAAAAGTTCAGCGGTTATTGCAGCAAGCCGAAAAGTTTGGCCGACCTGTTTTGACGCTCATTAACACCCCTGGAGCGTACCCCGATGTGGCCTCTGAGTTTCATGGTCAAGGAGAAGCAATCGCCCAATGCCTTTATCAGGGGATGCAATTAAAGGTTCCTTACATCAGTCTGATCTTTGGCGAAGGGGGCAGTGGTGGCGCACTGGCTTTGGCTTGTGGTGATCGGGTGTATATGACGGTAGATAGTATTTACAGTGTGTTGTCACCAGAAGGGTATGCCAGTATCATGTGGAAAGATGCGAGCCGAGTGCGAGAAGCGGCAGCGGCCTTGGCATTAACTCCGCAGGATTTGAAACGTGAAAAAGTCATTGATGATATCTTGCCGGAGGTGCACACGGCCGCTGAGTTATCGCAATTGGCCGATTTCTTACATGAGCAATTTAAAATACTGGGTAAGTTACCAATATCGACCTTAATCGATCAACGACAAACCCGATTTGACCAGTATTAAGAACATGATGAAAAAATGGAGGATGACAGAATGAACGGAATCTTGACGGACAAAGTGATTGTCGTGATGGGCGTCGCCAATCAGCGAAGTATTGCGTGGGGGTGTGTCCAAGCCATCCTAGCACAAGGTGGCACCCCCGTTTTGACCTACCAAAATGAACGACTAAAAAAGAGTATTCAACGGTTCGTTCCGGAAGATATTCAGTTAGTAGCGTGTGACGTTGCTGAAGATTCAGCTATCCAGCAAGCCTTTCAACAAATTGGCGAGCGCTATGGAAAAATAGATGGTGTAATCCATGCGATTGCCTATGCTGATCCCGAAACGTTGAAACAAGGACTGGTTGAAACACGGCGGACAGGGTATAACTTGGCACAGGAAATCAGTGCCTACTCATTCATTGCGGTTGCCAGATATGCGCGACCATGGTTGACGAAGCCAGCCAGTCTAATCACGTTGACTTATTTTGGGGCAACTCGAGCAATTCCTAATTACAACATGATGGGCGTTGCTAAAGCGGCCCTAGAATCTAGTGTGCGGTATTTGGCAACGGATCTGGGCACGGATCAGATTCGAGTGAACGCGATCTCTGCCGGTGCGGTTAAAACATTAGCGGTCGCGGGGATTAAGGGTCATGGCGACTTACTGAAGATGTCAACCAGCCTGACAGTCGATCAACAGAGCGTGACCACTTCGGAAATTGGTAACGTTGCTGCTTTCCTATTGAGTGATTTATCTACGGGGATGACGGGGGACATCCTGTACGTCGATAAAGGTGTGCATTTAATGTAAGGGGGAACTTCTATGCAGCCAAAGGGCAATCAATTAGCGGTGGATCGGATTAGGGAACTGCGCCAAACGACGTGCCCCATCGCGATTCAGCTTCGTTCAACGGTTGATTCGACCAATGCCTGGGCGAAACGAGTACCGGCGGCAAGTGACTCGCCAATGCAAGCCTTTTTGGCGGAGCAGCAAACAGCTGGTTATGGGAAACGTCAGCGTGCCTTTTTTTCGCCAGCCTTTCAAGGTGTTTATTTGACCGTTCGTACTGCGGTCACTGCACCAGTGAATCCAGGGCGATTGACAACGGCAGTGGGGATCATGGTGGTTAGATGTCTAGCGGCTACCTACCCCAAACAGACCTTTCAGTTAAAATGGGTCAATGATATTTTGTTGCATCAACGAAAGTGTGGCGGCATTCTAATTGAAAATTTGCTGGATCGGCAAGAGGTTCTTATCGGAATTGGTTTAAACGTGACCACGCGGTTTTCAACAGAATTGGCGAATAAGGCCACCTCAATCGTTGGGGGCAATTGGGTTGATCGAAATGTGTTGGTTGCCGGACTGCTGGATGAGCTGGTTATGGGATTACCACATTATCAAGATGCACAGTTCTTGGCGGATTACCAACAGCTATGCACCACGTTGGGACAAGCAGTGCGTGTTCAAGTTGGACCGGACTGGGTACAAGGAGTTGCGGTTACCCTGACTGATCAAGGAGCGTTAGTGATTCAACTCGCGTCGGGTGAGCGGCGAATCGTTGCGAGTAGCGAAGCGATTAAGGTGATGACCCCGGTCGGTGATTATCGTGGATAGGAGGAACGCTATGCAAGAGCGTCAGTCAATTCCCTTAGTGGGATTATTTATTGCTATTATTGTTATATTTGGTTTTTTTCCAGCAATCCCACTGGCAATTAGTCCGGTTCCCTTGGTTTTACAAAATATGGGTGTGATGGTTGTCACATTATTATTGCCAACGCGTCAAAGTCTGGCTGCAATTGGTCTGTTTTTACTTCTGGTACTGGTTGGCCTACCAGTATTGGCTAGCCGTCAAGCCGGTCCAGCCGTATTTCTGGGGCCTAACGGGGGATATTTAGTGGGGTGGCTAATCATGCCGCTTATGCTGCAAGGATTAACTTATGGTCGAGTACCACGGTTAGTTGCCATTCTGCTTAGTGCGATGGGTGTTGATATTTTGGGTGCGGTGTGGCTGAGTACAGTTACAACGATGTCCCTGCCACAAGCGCTAGTCGCCACATTGGCCTTTATCCCCGGTGATTCGCTCAAAGCGGTTGGCGCGTGGTGGCTGGCTCAGCGGTTACGAAAATGGGCACCAAAAATGATATAATTAAAAAATCCTTGACTTTTTAAGCAAACTCCTGTATAGTTACTAATTAGAGTTTAAGAGATGCTAATAAAGTGATTCAGAGAGATTGATTAGCAAGCCGGAGTTTCTTAGATTTGAAAAACGCTCGCCCATTCGTAGGAATGGCGAGCGTTTTTTTTCAGCTATTAAGAAGATTGTGAGCCATTAGTCGTTGTAAATGGACCAGTATCTGGTACAGTTGAGAGTAGAGATGAAGGAGGCAGACACATGTCAATCAGTGATCATCAGCAGTGGTTAGTAGATTTTTATCGACAACGCAACTGGTACCAATATTCGCCCTTTGTTCACCTGAACTTTTTAACTGAAGAAGTCGGTGAAGTATCGCGTGCAATTCGCGCCGAAGAAATTGGCCGTGACCACCCAGGGGAACGCCCAGCAACGACGGCTGAAAAACGCGCAAATCTCAAAGAAGAGTTGGCAGACGCCTTGGATCAGGTGCTGGTGATTAGTAGTTTGTATGATATTGATGCGGCTGACTTACTAACGGCGAGTGAACAAAAGCTGACCCAGCGATTTAAGCAAAGATAATGAAAAGGCGATGTGGATTCTGGCATACCTTTTGTGGTAAATGACTAGTTCTGGCTAAATCAGTTAATATGTAAAAACTATGCTGTTATAAAGATAGTTGGATAATGTATTGTACAAAGACTATTATATCAGGAGATTTGGCTTGATTACTTGGTGAAGCATGCTTGCTTTATTGTAATATACAGACGTACTAAAGGGCTGTTGGTTGAGCATGGATATTCTTATTGTTAATGACTAATTGAACGACTACTGTAGTACTAAGCTTAGTTTGTGACACAGATTCCCTAACCTAATAGAAATGATGTGATTTTATGGCTCAGGCATTAATTGTCATTGACATGCAACAGGCATTGGCGAAGATTGATCGCCGTAATCAGGTGGTGGCAACAATCAACCAGCGAATTGATCGCTATCGGGAGGCCCAGCGACCGATTATTTTTATCCAACATACGGAACCGGGGATGGAAGTTGCTAGTGCTGGTTGGCAGTTATTTCCGGATTTACATGCTGCAGGATCGGATGTCTACTATAACAAGACTCGACCGGATTCATTTTATCAAACCGGACTAGAGGCCTTTTTAAAGATGAATCAGCTAAGGACGATTGAAATTTGTGGGGCCCAAGTTGAGTATTGCGTGGATACGACAATCCGGGTTGCCTATCATCTAGGGTTTCAGATTGAGTTATTGATGGCCGGAATTTCGACGCTTGATAGCGATCTCTTGACGGCGACGCAAATTAAACAGCATCATGCTCATATCTGGGAACATCGATTTGCAGAGTTTGTAACGGCGGACACGGATTTAGATGGGGAGTATCAAAAATAGAAAGTCTGTTACATGAAATTTGGGTCTAAATGAACAAAAACCATTGCTAATTAATATCGTCCCAAAACTTTAGCTAAAGTTTCGCAATCAGTACATTGTTGGGCACCATAGGAGCAACCATTATCTTTGGCCTAATCATATTGGTCTTGGGCTACGGTTTAAATGGTAGTTTAGGTCGATTTAAAAAGTCAGCGTCTCAGAACACGTTATTCTGGAACGCTGACTTTTTAATAGTTATCAAAAATAAAAGAGTTTTCGCTTGACCTAGAGTAACTCTAGGAAACTATACTGCTTTTTGAGTTAAAAATTAGGAGGTTTTTTTAATGACAAAAACTTGGTTCGTCACGGGAAGTTCTCGCGGGTTAGGTCGAGCAATCGTAGAAAACAGTTTAAGTAATGGTGATAACGTGGTAGCAACCGCCAGAAATACGGCTAGTCTTGCGGATCTGGCTACTGAGTATGGTGAGCACATCTATCCACTTTCATTAGATGTTACGGATGTTGACGCAGTTGACGCCGCAATTCAAATGGCTATTCAGCACTTTGGCACGATTGACGTCTTGGTTAATAATGCGGGTTTCGCAGATATGGATTCAGTTGAGGAGATGCCTTTAGCCACCTTTAAAGCGCAAATGGATACGGATTTCTATGGGACGCTATATACGATTAGAGCGGTTCTACCAACGATGCGGGAAGCCAAGTCCGGACGGATCATTAACATTAGTTCAATTGGCGGTCGGATCGGTGGCGCTGGCTTGAGCGCTTATCAAAGTGCCAAGTTTGCGGTTAATGGCCTAAGTGAAGTATTGGCTCATGAAGTTCAATCATTTGGTATTCAAGTGACAACTGTTGAGCCTGGTGGTATGCGAACTGAATGGGGAGGCGATTCAATGAAAGCCGCTTCAAGTGATCTGTACAAAGATAGTGTTGGTCAAGCCATCAGCATGATTCATGATCAATGGCATCATGCGGGTGATCGCTACGTGAGCGAACCTGACAAGGTCGCAGCAGCTATTCATACATTAAGCGAAATGCCACAAGCACCAGTTCATCTATTGATTGGGAAGGATGCTGAGCAAGCAGCCCAACAAAATGCCGAGACATTGGCTAAAAATGATATGGCCAATCGGTCATTAACAGAATCAACCGGAAATCGGTAGAAAAAAAGTCATACCCATCGTTGGTATGACTTTTTTGTTGGATCTGGGGCCGTTTTCATAGCTTGTTGGTAATGATTAATTTTGTCGGCAATAATTTGCCGTTGCTTGTGCATGTCGGCAATTTGCGAGTCGACCTTAGCCGCTTGCTTTTGCAACATAGTTAGCCGAGCTTGAATGGTCGAATCATCAGTGGTTGTGGTGAGGGCAATATATTTTTTGACATCCGCAATCGGCATCCCCGTACTTCTGAGAGCGATAACAAACTGCAACCAACCAACTGCGTCCTCAGTAAAAACGCGTCGATTTTGTTCGTTGCGGTAAACGCCAGGAATGAGGTTGATTTTGTCGTAGTAACGTAAGGTATATTCGGAGAGATTGAATTTTTGACAAACATCACTCATAGTATATTCCATATTCAGGACTCCTTTATTTAATTAGTCGCTCGTATTCTCGACTAGTATACGCGTTTATTGAGGAGAATCTTTGTGGATGACTCTCTAAGTTAGCGATTGACATCAATCTTAGCAATTTCTTGTAAGATTTGAATGGTGGTGGTTACTTCTGTTTGTGAATAGGGCTCTAGAACTTGGGCCACGTTGTTTAAAATACGCTGGTCAAGTTGTGCGTGAATCTCAGCAATTTGGGTACCCTTAGGGGTGAGCCGTACCAAGATGTCTTTACTATTAGTAACGGTGCGATATTTTTCCACCAAGTCATGGTGGCTTAGACGGGTCATCATACGAGATATGGTCGGCTGCGATAGGCCCGTTTTTTCGGGAAGGGATTTTAAATACGCTGGTGTGAGGGTACTAATCGTTGCGATCGTGTGAAAATCGGCCGTTCTAAGGGCCTTAATTGTGGCGGTAAGGGTCGTATCCGTGGCGACTTGTGAGAGCATCCACTTTTTTTCTTGGTCAACCGTTGTATCTTGCGTGAGTAACTGACTAATACAAGCCATTAGATTTTTAGCGTTTGCTGAAGAAATCATTTTTTAATCCTTTCTTTTTAATTCAAGTGAATTAAAATTAGACATTTATATTAATAGTGCTATTATAGCATATGTATTCATTAGAATTAAAATGAAAGAAGCGACAAAATGAAAACACAAGCAATCCGATGGTGGGTACTGGCTTGTATTGGAATCATGACCTTTATGGATGATTTAGATGCCAGCATAGTTAATGTGGCGTTACCCGTCATTAACCGAGCACTAGCGATTAATATGGGGGTAGCGGAGCTAATTGTTTCGGTTTATTTAATTACAATCTGTGTCTTTTTATTGCCATTTGGAAGATTAGGTGACACCTTTAGTAAGGTTCGTGTGTTCAAGTGGGGAATGTGGTTATTTGTATTGGGGTCGCTAGGTTGTGGTTTAAGTCCCAATATAATTAGTTTATTACTGTGTAGATTGATTCAAGGACTGGGTGCGGCAATGACGATGAGCACGAATAACGGGATTATCACGGAAAGTTTCCCGATTAATGAGCGGGGACGTGCGCTGGGCTGGATCGGTTCATTTGTGGCCTTGGGAATGATCGCTGGTCCTGGTATTGGTGGATTACTTTTGAGTTTTTTACCTTGGGAATCTATTTTTTGGATCAATGTTCCGATCGGCCTGTTGTTGATGGGATTGGGTCACGCTGTTTTGACGACAGAGACTGGTAGTGATGACCGGCCAGTATTTGATTGGTTGGGCAGTGGCTTAATCGGGATTGGTATCAGTGGCTTCTTTGGTTACCTCTATGCAGGTCAGCAACTGGGGTACGGACAACCACTGTTGATGGGACTCTTGGCGGTGGCAATGATTGCGACGTTGGTCTTTATCCTGTACGAAATCAAGTGTCAACAGCCACTCTTAGATTTGAAAATTTTTCGAAAGACAGATTTCACAGTAGGTGTTGGCACAGCCTTATTAGTGTTTGTGGCAAATAATTTCTACATGGTTTTGACACCATTTTATCTTGAAAATGCGAAAGTCATTGGCGCTAGCGTGGCTGGTCTAATCATGATGATTTTACCAGTAGTCCAGGTATTGATGGCACCAATTGCTGGTCGGATTGCAGATAATCAGGGCCCTTTCAAATTGTGTTTGACGGGTTTACTCATTATCTTAAGCGCACAAATTGGTTTCGTTTTGATTAACCAGCAGACGCCGTTGACACTTGTGGGGGGCTTAATTGGGTTATTGGGATTAGGGAATGCGCTATTCCAGTCGCCTAATAATGCCTTGATTATGGGGGCGGTCGAGCAGACCCAGTTGGGAGTTGCCGGTAGTGTTAATGCTTTATCGCGTAACATTGGCATGGTTCTTGGTAATGCCTTGGCCACCTCACTATTATTTGTGATTATGAGCGCGTTGACGCGAAGCAAGGTGACTAATTTTGATGGTCACTTCAAGCGGGCCTTTATCACGGGGCAAAGCTGGGTGTATTTATTGGGTAGCCTACTGGTACTCCTGGCAATTGGGTTAGTTAGTTTTAACACGTGGAAAAATAAAAAAATGGAGGCATTATCAGATGATGCAAATTAATTTAGTTTTAGGGAGTTCACGAGAAAAGTCATTGGGTCGGCGGGTATTTAATTACCTTAAAAATCAGCAGAACGACTTTGAACAGCAAAATGCCGTGCACTTGAATTTTATAGCGGTTGGTGACTACCAGTTACCATTCTTCTATGAGGATGTAGCACCGATGAATAATCAGGATCGACACTTACCTGCGCAACAACAGGCCTGGTTAGACGATATGGAACAAGCTTCAGGGTATATCTTTATTACGCCTGAATACAATCATTCGTTTCCAGCAGTATTAAAGAATGGGTTGGATTATTTGGCCTTTCAGACAGCTAAGAAGCCGGCATTGATTATGTCATATTCGGATAATGCCCGGGCTGGTCAATTTGGTGGGGTTGATTTGACACGATTGGGGATGACAGTGTTACCTCCACTGGTAGGCATTGGAAATGTACAAAAGAATTTCAACGAGGCGGGAGAATTCCTCGTAAATGCGCCGTCCAAAGATTTTTATCACCAAAAGCTCCAGCAGACAGTTGAAAAGATTGCCTTTTACAGCCGACTATTTGCCGATAATCCATTTACTCCGCAGTCATAAATAACCGCCAAAAAATTACCAGTTAGAAGTAGTTAGTCTAACTGGTAATTTTTTGGCGGTTTAATGATGGGATAGTGTGTCATTTAAGTGTTGGACCGTTTTGCGGGCGCGCAGCATGCTGTAGGTCCAAATGACGAGGTAAATCCCAATAAAGATTAGGGTGTATAGCAGCAACCAAGTCACATTCAGTGGGAACCAGCCGGCCAAAATGGCCAATGGTGTAAACCCGAGATAGGACAACCCAAAATGCCAAATGGTCTGACGAGCGATACTCCAATGCTCATTGAAGAAAATAAGGCTGGTTAGGCCAAAGAGTAAACCGATCGTCGCCCACAAGCCGGCCGCGGCTAGGGTTGCCATCGTGTTTGAACTAAAATGGGCGACGAAATCTGGTGACGAAGGCATAAAAGTCGTGGCGTGGTTGGTTAACGAGAAGAATAGCGCACAAAGAAATCCAATCGAGAGGCCTAGAAAGGCACCAGAAGTAAGAATACCTAGTCGTTTCATTTTAAAAACTCCTTTCGAATTTGTTGCATGCAGCGCCGTGAGACGAACGTGGTGGCGCCAGTTGAGAGTAAGACCTGATATAGACCAGAAGGGGTCAAGGAAAAATGGCGAATGTGCTGTCGATTGACCAGTTCGCCACTCGAAAGTTGTAGAAATAGGTCACTGGGTAAGAGTTGTTTGAGCTGGTAGATCCGCTGGGGAAGTGTATAGGTGGTGATTTTGGTTTCCATGACCACGTGTTTAGCGTCGGTATGAATACGGATGATTTGGTTCACTGGAACTAGCTCGCGAGTCCCCCGGGGAGAGATACCGGCGATTAGTTGGCTATTAGTCAACTGTGAGATATTAGCCGCCAAGTGCTGAAGCTCCGGTGTTTCGGCGGGAGCGTTAATGGTAATGAAGGGGGGAATAAAACTGGCTTTGAGATTAAAGGTTACGTGCATGGTTACCGCCTGCCTTTCTAATAAGTTCAGCATACGCAGTTTTACAGGGGGCAGCAAGTTCTGCGGAGCATGTGGTCGTTAGTACCGGATATTTGGTTAACAAAAGCCGTGACCTGGTTCAATAGGTTCACGGCTTTTAGCGTTAAGATTTACAATTTCACTCAGACTTTTTTCGTCCAAAATTGTGAGGAACCATCCTTAATAGTGAGGCCTAATAACTCTTGACCATCCTGAACGGTGCCTAATGAAATATCAATCTGACCATCCTCGTGGAGCTGTAAATCTGTTAAATGGTCGGTCAGAATACGTTGCAATTGAATATCCAGATTACGAAATTGATTTACATTATCCATTGCTGCTGAAAGCGTATATCCGTGATCAAGAAAATATTTAATAGCACGTACGCGAAAAACAACCCGGTAGCTAAACTTTCGGCTCCGTTCATTGGGGACATCGATTGGTTTAATATACCCTTGTTCAACCCAATAACGAAGCTGACTAGCTGGTACACCTGTTGCTTTAACCAGGTCCGAGGTGCCTAAGGTGATGCCTTCTGGTTGTGAAACCTGTTGAATTAAATTGAGCCAATTAGAAAAGTTATCGGTTACTGTCACAGTAAGGTCTCCTTTACATATTAGTAGCCTAAGTTTACCACAAATTTCAAATTTTTCATCTTAGTTATTGACTTTATCCTCTCAGACTGTGATAATAGCATCTTGAACAAGGAGGAAAATAATGACAACTGATATTACAGATAAACCTTATAATCGCGCCATGATGGTGACGATTCTATTAATTGGTACTTTCTTAAACGTTTTGAATCAAACTGTTTTGGCAACAGCATTCCCAGATTTAATGAAGGCGTTCAGTATTAATGCCACGACAGTGCAGTGGTTAACAACCGGTTTCTTATTGGTCAATGGGATTATGATTCCATTGTCAGCTTGGTTGTCGACTCAATTTAACAGTAAGTGGTTATGGATTAGCGCCATGACAATTTTTGCCGGTGGGACGATACTTTGTTGGGCAGCTCCTTCATTTGCGATGTTGCTTAGTGGCCGGTTGATTCAAGCGGTCGGGGTGGGAGTGGCTATGCCACTGCTACAAACAATTATGTTTTCTATTTTCCCCCCAGAACAGCGCGGTTCAGCAATGGGCTTGGTGGGCATTGCGGTTGGTGTTGGCCCAGCAATTGGCCCGACCTTAGCGGGATTTGTAGTTGATAACGGGTCATGGCGTAATATTTTTGGGATTATGATTCCCATTGCGTTCGTGATTATTCTACTGAGTTTCTTCTTCATGCGGCCAGTGATTGAAAATCGGCGGACTCATTTGGATGTTTTATCATTAATTTTATCGAGTATTGGATTTGGTTCGGTGCTCTATGGTTTTTCAACAGTTGGACAAAATGGATGGACTGATTCAACTGTGATTACGGCCTTGGCCGTTGGCGTTATCTTTGTGGCCTTATTTGCAGTTCGCCAGCTGACGATTAGTGAACCGTTCTTGGAATTACGTGTGTTTGCCAAGGGGCAGTTTACAGTGGCAACAATTTTGGGAGCCATTGCTAATACGGCAATGACGGGTGCTGAATTAGTTCTACCCATGTATTTACAAATTGTACGAGGACAATCGGCATTAATATCAGGATTGACATTGTTACCGGGGGCTATTGTGATTGCTTTGATGAATCCCATTACCGGGAGAATCGTCGATCGGATTGGTGGCCGCGAATTATCGATTATTGGCTTAGCCTGCTTAACCTTAGGAACGTTGCCATTGTGCTTTTTGCAAAGTGATACAGCCTTGTGGTGGATCATTTTGGTTTATGCAGTTCGGATGTTAGGGGTTTCGATGGTCTTGATGCCGATCACAACTGTGGGAATGAACGCGCTAGACCGGTCGCTGATTGCGCACGGAACAGCCGTTAATAATACGGTGAAACAGATTTTTTCTTCAATTGGAACGGCATTGGTCGTTTCAATCATGGCGAATGTCACCAAAGGAAATATGCCAAACGTACGATTGTATATTAAACAACCAACTTTATTGCACCATTTAATCATGAATGCGAACTTAGATGGGTACACAGCGGCCTTCATTGTGACTGCCGCCATGAGCTTCTTGGGATTTTTAATGGCCTTTTTGGTAAAACGTTCTACTAAAAAGGCATAATTTCCAATTATCTAGCTTATCGTTTGATTCACGCCAACTTAATTAATTGGGCTAACCAGCGATTGCCATGTCTAGACCAAATAGCGTACAATTGCGGCTATCGAATGTGAATAAGAGGTGCAAAATATAATGACGAAAGCAAATATCGTTACGTACCCGGCCGTGTTCCATGATAATGAAGCTGGTGGGTATATCGTAACTTTCCCCGATATTGAAGAAGCTATGACCAGCGGCCAAACCCTAGGCGAGAGTCTGGTCAACGCGACAACCGTTCTCGGTCAGACGCTCCATCATCATCCGATGGTACTGCCAACAGCGACGACCATCACTGAGTTGATGCATCAATACCCCATGGCATTCATTCAGTTTGTCGCGGTAGATTTAGACCAAGTCATCGAACACGCAGTACCAACTGATCAAGCAGACCTACAATTGACTTAGTCATTGATGAAATAAAGCATAAAAAGCCGGTCCCGGTTAAAGGGATCGGCTTTTTATTATGTATGAGAGTGAGTTGTCGGATAACGAACCGGATTGCTGTCGCTAGGATTCTGCGGTATGCTATAAAATATAGATGAGTCTCATGACGAAACTCATAAAAAACGCCGGTTTTGAAATTTTAAAATGCCGGTGTGGCGGCGTTTCTTTAGTGTATTCCCCACGGGTGTGGGGGTGATCCTCGTAATGAGCAAAAGGTCATGCTGAACCTGTTGTATTCCCCACGGGTGTGGGGGTGACCTCATCTTGCTTGCAACAAGAAGATCCATCAGCTCATATTCTGCATATATGTAGAGGTGGTCTCAATACTGGGGATGGCTCTAGTACCGGGGGCAACACTGATACCGGTAACGGTTCAAGCGCCACTGGTGATGATAATAGTTCAAGTATCTCAGTATCAATCAGTTCAAACGATTCTGATGAACAGATCAAGCAGGCTGTTGCAAGTCTTGAAAAGATTGCGGCTCGTTACAGCCTTAGCACTACAGCTTTAGATAACGTGGTTGCTAAGGCGTCAGACCCAATGTCAGCAACTGATAAGGCTGAAATTGTTGCTGCATTCAGTAACGTGGTCTCAAAGATTAAAGATATTCAGAACTCCGATCAAAACACTGTCGATCAGAACACTGGGGACAATGCTTCAGATCCTAATCATGCTAACACTGGCTACACAACTAATTTAAGCGGAACGGCGGCCGCCAATAAGCGTCTTTCTGAGAATAAGTTAGTCCCAGTCAAGCCAGATTATGACACTACGCCAATTAACCCACATGATAAGAAGTATCTGATTGATACAACTGGTCTTCGTGGTCAGAAGATGGTTATGCTTGAAGATATGTCTACTGGGCAAGGAACCAAGGAAGACCAGATCACTTCTGAGGTTGATGTGAATAACACGAAACAGACTGTTCGTGTTACCAATCCAGCAATTCATACCATGCAAACCGTCAACAACAAAAAGAACTTTGTTTTGAAGGGCGATGGCTCAAATGTTCAAGAACCAATCGTCGATAAAGTTTCGTTTACTGACTTTGCACCGGGTGAAAAGATGGTATTAACGGCCGTTGAAATGGATGCTGGAACCCAACAACCAGTAATCCTTGACAATCAGTATTTGATTGGGCGTAAGTCGCTTACGCCAACGACTTCTGATGGTGTGGCCACCGTTCAATTCAATGAATTTGATGGTGCTCCGAATGCTCGTTATATGACCCCGGTACTGAATAGCGCTGGTCTTGTTACCAATAGTGTTGTGAACGATGGAATTTCATCTGCACAAGACAGTGATAACAACTCAGATGCTGTTAACCGTGACGAAACTAATGATGAGCAAGCTGATGGAAGCGTTACTGGTGCTTATCAAGGAGTTGCTGGTCTAGGTCTAGGGACTGATGATACAGATGCCGAAACCGACACAACGGCGTACAATATCAATTTGCAGTCTCTTAACTCATTAGCGGCATTGTCAGATGGCGACCAAGCTAAATGGGTAGCCTATGAAACGGCACAAAGTGCCGATGGGAATGTTGTTGCCGAACATAAGGATGCTTCTGACACGGGCCAAACTATCTCAATTACGCATAACGCTGGAACCACAGATAATAATGCGCAAGGTGGATTGACGGTTAATAACCAAAATGGTCAGAAACAAGGAAACGACGGCAGCCTAGATAGCCATAACGCTAATAACCCATCCAACGGTGGTAGCATTTCAAATGGGAGTAATCCAACGAATGGTAGCAACCCATCAAACGGTGGTAGTTTATCGAATGGCAGTAACCCAACAACTGGAAGTAGCACAACGCCAGGATCACAGTACACAACTACTCAACCTGGTCAAAATGGAACGACGACCACACAAGTTCCTAGTCAATTGCCTTCACAAGCACGTTCAGTGTTCTCACAAGGGCAACCACTTCAAGGAACAACTTACGTCCGTCCAAGTGTTACGCGTCCAACATTTGGTCAAACTGGTGGGACTGATAAGTTAAGTAACAATTGGTTCTACAACTTTATCTACCGCTTCGTGAAATAATCTCCTCTAAGTAAATACTCTCTTGCGTTAGTGAGTAAAAAAGAACCCACATTGCTGTTTTACATCAACAGCGATGTGGGTTCTTTTTTTAAAGCTATTTTCTAATACATTTCAATAGCATTAACCGTCATTTTATTTTTTGCAGTTGTGATTCCAACTCCAATACGAGTATACGAAGGGTTTAATAGTATATTACGGTGACCCCAATCTGATGCGGCATCTTGATAAATATAGTCTCTCAGGCTCTCCCGTGCTACCATTCGTGCCGGAGCGTTTTCTACAAAGCCTAAACACTCACTAAATGGTGGTACATTTAGTCCAGCTTTTTTGGCATAAACAGCAGCGATAGAGTTTCCAGCACTGTCAAGATGTACGAGATCATTAATTTTCTGGGAATCTAGCGCTCGTTTATCTGCAATCTTGGATAGGTCAGAATCAACAGATACTGGTGATAACCCGCGTGACAGCCGTTCTTGATTTAACAGTTCGACAAAGATGGATTTAAACTCGTCTAGGTTGGCAGGATACTTTGAGAATACATCGGTATCAAAGTACGACTGGTCACCGTCGAGACCGAGCTTCTGAGTAGTGTTATTTTTACTGTTAGTCCCATAACTGTAAAGGTCTTTCAGTGGCACATTTGCATCTGGGTCAACCGGAACCTTGTTCGTTGACTTAGTCGACGTTTTTCCTTTAGTTGATGTTTTCTTGATGACCTTTAGGTAATTGTTGTAGACATAGCCGTTAAGTTTCTTATTCTTTGAGCTTACACGATCGTACCAAACCGCTGGTTTGCCGGGAACCTTAATCAAGTATGCCTTCTTAGTGGTCATTGTTTTATTTTTGTACTTCGTAAGATGAACGCCACGTTTGGTTAATTTGGTACTGGTGTAAACATAACCTTTCTTGGCTTTAACCTTCATAGTCTTGTACTTCATGGTACGGACTACCTTACCAGGTTTTCGTTTTGCGGCCTGTGATGTAGTTGGAACAGCCGCTGTGATGCTGAGGCCGACTAAGGCACTAAATGCTATGCAAAGTAACTTTTGCGCTTTTGTAGACAATTTGAATTCCCCTTTTCGTATTGTTTTATACACTTATATTATTCAACATATATACGAGTAATACAATTGAATTTTAAAAAATCCTTAAAATAGTTACTATTTTAAGTGTTGAGAAGGTTACCGGAAGTTATTCCCCTCACAGTGTACAAATAACGGGTGTGGTACGGTGCAAAGGCAAACACACGCATAATCAACCATGAATCACCTAAAACGCCTAATACGGGCAAAATACGGCACGTAGGGCGTTCGCAAATAAAATGATTTTACACATAAAAGCATCAGCTCCGGAAGACACGGTGTTCCGAAAGCTGATGCTCTTTAGATAAAATAGTTTGTGTAAGCGCTGATAGGGGAGGAATTGAAGCAGGTAGCCGTGACTAATGGACACTGGACAAAATAGAACCAATCGCAGCATCTAGGTCGCTTTGGGCTTTCTGTAGTTCCTTGTTGTAGCGTGCCTTTTCATTTATTGCTTGTTGAACCATTTCTTTGATCTCAGGATCATCGTGAGACTCAAGAATAGTGCAAAATCCATCAATGTGTTCTTGTAGATCAGCCGTTTTGTTTTCCCAAAGAACGACAGAGTTATGTGCTGCTTCAATATTCATAATAATATTCCTCCAATTTTAGATTAATTTGGATAACGGCGCGACAGAATTTGTAGGCCATCATCTTGTATCAGCGATTACAAAACCTATTTTACGTGCATGCTACTGAATGCTAAAGATCGCGATGGCAATAGGGACATTGCGTGTCTGAGGCACTGACGGGTTGACCGCAGTAGGGACATTCCATTTGAATCACTTCCTTTCATAGAATCTTATTAAAATAGCCCGGCGATGGTAGTCACTACGGTAATTACGAAGCGAATGACCTCAAAGGCACCAATTGCACTAAGAACAATAATAGCGTTTCCAAAAGACTTTAAAAAGTTAAACATATTACGACTCCTTTCTGACCGTATTCGCAAAACAAAACGGGTGCCAATGACACCCGCAGGGACTAATCTTTTATATTTTCGAGAGCGTAGCTCAATGCCTTATTGACGGTGTACTCGATGTAAGACTGGTTACGAGTTGCCGGACGATCCCACTTTTGACGATTGTCCAAAAATTCGTAAGTGTATTGCAGCAATACCCAAGCCAAAATTGACAGTACTTACTAATGACATAGTCAAATCGAACGGACGTTCTTTACATTACTTACATCATTCTATATACTGAACTTAAGTTAATTGGAGAGAGGGTTATCGCTAATGAAACAGGCAATATTTATCATGATGGATCATTACGCCGACTGGGAAGGGGCTTACCTATCCAGTCAACTGAACCAAATGGCCGACTGGGTAGTTAAGACAGCATCTAATCAGTCAGAGGTTACTTCAATTGGTGGTTGGACAACACTAGTGGACTACCAGATTAGTGAGCTTAAACCTGAGATGACGCTGTTGGTACTCATTGGCGGTAACGCTTGGCAACATGACGATCCTAGGTTAACTGCTTTAGTTCAGCAGTGCCTTCAACGAAAAGTTATTGTCGGAGCCATCTGTGGTGCAGTTGATTACTTGGCCCGTAACGGTTTACTAACGGGATATAATCATACTGGAAATGCACAGTTTTTATGGCAATCATTTCCAAGATATCAAAATCCAACTGATTTTGAACCGCAGCAAGTGGTCGTTGATCGTCAACTAGTGACTGCTAATGGCACGGCGGCATTAGCCTTTACCTCGGCCGTCCTGAAGGCCAGTGGACAACTAACTACAGCGGCAAAACAGGCTTTAGACTTGCAGCAACTGGGCTATTACGAGTATACGCGGCAATACGGTGATCCGTTCAAACCGTAAAGGAGACAGATTATGGAGCGAACAGTAATTTTTCAACATGTTGAAGATCAATACGGCATCCAGCCGGAGTACTTATGGTCCAAGTATCCGAGCTATGCGATCTTAAGACAGCCCCAAAACCATAAATGGTTTGCAATCTTAATGGATGTTTCAGCTGACAAGTTAGGGTTACTGACAGAGCAATCCGTACCGATTATGGTTATCAAGTTAGAGCCAGAAGCGGTTGAGTCGTTACAAGCTGATCCAGCTTTTTTGCCAGCGTACCACATGAATAAGAGCCATTGGGTTAGCGCACGGTTGGACCAGATTAGTACAGAAGAAAGTTACCGATTGCTAGAACACAGTTACACGTTGGTCAGTGGGTAATAGGTACTGTGGCGGTACCTAATGATGACAAATAAAAGTCGGGTCTCCACGATGGAAAACGTTGCGGAGACTCGACTTTTTGAGCCGATTCATTTTAGACTAGAACGTGACTACGGGCTTTAAAACAGAACCATCTTTTGAAGCTGCAAAGCCATCATTGATCTGGTCAAAGTCATAAAATTTAATTAGCTTATCAAACGGGAAGCGGCCTTTTTTATAATAATCGACCAACTTAGGGATAAACAGTTGGGGAATGGCATCGCCTTCGATAACGCCCGAGATTTTCTTACCTTCAGCCATCAGGTCATTCATGAGATTAAATGTTAAGTCACGACCCATTCCAACGACAGCGCATTCGCCACCTGGTTTTAACGCATGCAGAGCATTCATGACAACTGGCGATACACCCGTTGTATCAATGGTATAGTCGGCCCCCGTTGGTAAAATTTCTTTAAGTGTCGCTTCGACATCGGCCTGATGACTATTGATGACTTCGGTAGCCCCTAGTTCTTTGGCTAGGGCTAGTCGATTATCAAAAATATCAATGGCAATAATGTGATTAGCCCCCGTAATTTTAGCCGCCATGATAGCGGAGAGTCCGACAGCACCCGTACCAAAAATAACCAGTGACTCACCAAATTTCGGTTGAAGATAATTTAAAACGGTTCCGGCTCCAGTTTGAATACCACAACCAAGTGGTCCTAGAAGACGTAAGTCAACCGTTGGGTCAACCTTGATCACGTTGTGTTGGTCAACCACCGCATGAGTTGAGAATGAGGATTGACCAAAAAATGTAGAAATAGGTTGACCGTCTAAAGTGTGGATTCGGTGGCTACCGTCAAAGTTGTGTCCAGCAAAGTTAAGTTCGTTAAAATGCTCACACATACCTGGGTGACCCGTTAAACAATGCTGACAGCGACCACAGTATGCAAAAGATAAAACAACATGGTCACCCGGTTGTAAATCCATGACGCTAGAACCGACCTGTTCAACAATACCGGCACCTTCGTGACCCAAGGAGACTGGTAGTGGGGTTGTAAGACCATCACGTCCAGCAGTATCTGTGTGGCAGACACCAGTAGCCACCATTTTGATGAGTACCTCATTAGCTTTTGGCTCGTCTAACGTTGCATCAATAATTTTAAGTTGTCCACTAGTACCGTCAGAAAAAGCTGTTTTGATTTGCATAAACATAACCACCCTGTCTTGATATAATATTCACAATTACAGTATAGTCATGGCAATCTGATCTGTATTCTGTTAAAATCAATCGGGACCCGAACCAAAAGTTCGTCTGGAGGTAAATATGGAGGAACGACAATTAATCTTATTCGTAGAAACCGTACAACTTGGTAGTTTTCAAAAAACAGCCGAGTTAAATTTAATGTCGCAGCGTGCAGTGTCAAAACGAATAAGCGCGTTAGAAACTGAAATAGGGGCAACCTTATTTGATCGGCAAAAAAATAAGATTAACTTAACAGCTGCTGGAAAGCATTTTTTAACGCGGGCTACGGAATTACTGAATACGATGCGCATGACAACTTATGAAGTTCAGCAAATCACGCAACAAGCTAAAGAGCAATTTAGTGTGGGTTATTTCTCACCATTCGAAGGGGCGTTGTTACGAATGGCCTTATTGGACTTGCCAACAACAACGAACTTTTTAATTGAAGAGGCGGGTATTGAACATCTAATTTCAGATGTGCTCTTAAAGAAAATAGATTGTGCAGTCATTATTGACAATCCGTTGTTTAATGCGAAGATCGATCAAACCAATTTGGATAGTGTCACGTTGGTAACGGATCATATGACACTGGGGATCAGCCCTGATTTAATAACCGATCAAACCGATTCGCCGGCAGATTATTTAGCTAAATTCCCGGTGATTTACTACAGCAGTGAGGAGTCGACCTACTTAGAAGAGGTTTTCAAGAGTAGTATTGGTCAGTTCGCCGACACATTTAGCGCTCGTCGAGTGAATTCTTATGAACAAATGCAGCTGCTGGTGGGCATGGGAAAAGCGATCTCTTTTTATCCGACTGAACTTATTAAATATATGGCAACACCGTATGACCACATTACTTATCTATCGTTGGATGGTGTGACGACTGCCCATTCTGAATTTAAACTCATTTATCACCACAATAATCACCAGCCATTGATTAAACAGATTCAACGGTATTTCGACAATCATCAATTTTAAGCAGGCTGGAACAACAATCATAGATTGCTGAATATAATAAATAACAGCGTACCTCAATCATGGGTACGCTGTTATTTTTAGTTTACTCAGCAAGACGAATGCGAATATCGCCAATCTTTTGTTTTAGATGGTTAATGGATCGGGTTAGTGTTGTGCGTTGTTCTTCCGATGTGCTTAACTGGGCCTGGAGAATAGCCAAGCGTTCACGCAGCGTACTATCACCTTGTTCGTAGGTAGCGATGAACTGCTTCATTTGCTTGATCGTCATTCCACATTGTTTGACGCAGAGAATGAAGTCCATTCTTTCCAAATCAGTAGTGTTGAAGTCCCGGATACCGTTGATGCGGTTAATGGGGCCGATAAGTCCCTGTTGTTCGTAGTAACGAATGGCCGATGTTGAGATGTGGTAACGCTGAGCCACAGTTTCGATTTTTAAAAATGATCACCTTCTTGACTTAAAGTATACTTTAAGTGGTAAGGTTTTCAACAACGGGTAAATCAGCTAGATAGTTGAGAACTGATAATGATTCTAGGAGGATAAAATGACACAGACATCTATGCAATACACGAAGTTAGGGCACACAGAGATTATGGCGTCTAAGATTTGCGTTGGCGCGATGAGTTTCGGTCAGCCGGGCACGATGCATGATTGGACGTTAGATTATCCGGCTAGTGAACGGGTCATTGGCCATGCGTTGTCCTTAGGCATTAATTTTTTTGACACGGCCAATGGCTATTCGGCTGGAACTAGTGAAACGTATTTGGGTCGGGCACTCAAGGCGCAACGAGTTGCTCGGGATCAAGTAGTCTTGGCCTCTAAAGTTTATTTCAATCCCGGACGATTGTCGGCTAAAGCTATTCACCATGAAATTGATGGCACGCTGAAGCGTTTGGGAACTGATTATTTGGACTTGTATATCATCCATCGCTTTGATTATGACACCCCAATTGAGGAAACCATGGCGGCTTTGAATGAACTGGTGACGGCCGGAAAAGTTCGGGCTATTGGCGCGTCAGCTATGTACGGGTATCAGTTCAACAATATGCAACAGGTTGCTAAGGATCGCGGTTGGGCGCAATTTCAGACGATGGAGAATCATTATAATTTATTGTACCGAGAAGATGAGCGAGAATTGATTCCGATTTGTCAACAGCAGGGGGTCTCGTTGATGCCTTACAGCCCACTAGCGGCTGGTCATCTTAGCCATTCTGCTTGGCAAGTGGATACCTTGCGCAGTCAAACGGATCGGGTAGCTATGGGAAAATACGATCGTACTGAAACGGAAGACCAGCGGATCGTGGCGCGAGTCGCTGAATTAGCCCACAAGTATCAGGTGTCGATGACGCAGATTGCCTTGGCCTGGCAGTGGGCTAAGGGCGTCGCCGCACCGATTGTCGGTTCAACCAAGACTAGCCATTTAGACGAAGCAGTTGCCGCATTATCGGTGAAACTAACCACAGCCGACATTGATTACTTGGAAGACTTATACAGGCCACACCCAATTGTCGGGGCTCTTGACCATAACCCAGCGGCCGGGACGATTTTGATTGACCAGAAAAAGTAGTTCCGAGATGGTTTAATCGAAAGACTAGTCGTTTTTAAAATTAGCCCTTGAAAAAGATAGAGCTATCTTTTATAATGATTCTATGCTGATGAAAGCTAAGTGTAGATATCAGCGTTTAAGGAGCTGATAACAAATGGATGTATTAGAAGCGATTAAAGACCGGCATGCAACTCGTGCCTTTGATGATAAAGCAATTGACGATCAAAACTTGACAGCTATTGTGACGGATGCCCAACGCACGCCATCGTGGGGGAACTCTCAACCGTGGGAGGTTTACATTGCGACAGGGAAATCCTTAGAACAGATTAAGTCTCGGTATGCAGCTGCCGCTCAAGCTGGGGTTACCGAGGCGGCCGATTTAGCCAAGGCCCATCGTGGCGACTTTTCTACTATGGCTAATCAAAATATGGGGCATTGGGTCGGGACGTTTCGGCCAATCATCGAAGCTGACCAGACAACCTACTGGGATAGTCGAGAAAACTTGTACCGGGCACCGGCAATTGCCTACTTGGTTTTGGGACAGAATCCAAATAGTTGGTCGATTTATGATCTAGGGGCCTTCTCCCAAACACTATCTCTGGCGGCAACCGCACGGGGTGTGCAATCACTTTCGTCGTACGAATTGGTTAAATATCCTGATATTTTGCGTCAGGAATTAGCCGTCCCAACGGATCGAACGATTGCTATGGGAATTGCCTTGGGCTATGAAAAGCCTGATAAAGTGCTCAATCAGTTTCGAACGGATCGCGTTGCCACACAACAAATTTTGCATATCCAGCACTAACTCTGAATGTTAGAATGGTAACCAGATAATGCGATTGGCTATGCTAAAATCGTGTAAGAATTTTAAGACGATTGAGAGTGTGAGCAAGATGAAAATTACGGATGCAACATTGGCAGATTTACCTGAAATCCTACGAATCGAACAGTTAGGTTTTACGGCTGAAGAAGCGGGAACTGCTGAACAATATCAAGATCGATTGGCTCGGTTAGCTGGTACCTTCTTAGTTGCAAAGGAAAAGCATAAGTTAGTGGGATTTGTCGTCGGAGCAGCTACACAAGAACCGTACGTGGCCGATTGGATGTTCGAGCATACGCCGACAAACTTACCGACGGGTGGACACCAGCTAATCTATACCATTGCCATTGATCCTGCGTATCGAGGACATGGCCTTGGAAGTAGGTTATTAGTGGCATTGCAGGAACGGGCACAAAATGCTCACCGTGAAACGTTGTCTTTAACTAGCTTAGAACGAAACGTGCTTTTTTACCTTAAAAATGGATTTGAAAATCATGGTGTTGCTAACTCAACTCATGCTGGTGAAGTTTGGTTTAATTTGGTTAAACCGCTATATTGATTTAGGGCTTAATTTAATAGCCCGTCATTTGTATGAAGTGTTAAAATGAAAATGTCAAGTGGCCGTAAGTGGGTGCTTGATTAGCTGATAGCTTACCGCATAGAGTGTTCAGCATTGTACGTGAAAACTAGTAATGGCCGTTAACTTGATTAAAGCAAGTTGACGGCTATTACTAGTTAGTGGGGAGAAAAGATTAATGCTAGTTAGTTTGTTTATTGAAGTAAGTATCAGTTAACCCCTAGCAAATAAGCGATAGAGTGATTAATAGCACCCTGGTATAAGTTCACAAGGTGTCTTTTGTTTACATGGATTTACCAAATGAATAAACTAGGTTTGTACCAAAATCACTTTAGGGGGAATTTCTAATGCGTGAAGATTTAAAAAACTCAGCGGGCCAACCGTGGGGAGATAATGAACACTCTCTAACGGCCGGACAACGCGGGCCTGTTCTCATACAAGATTATAATTTATTGGAAAAGTTGGCGCACTTTAACCGCGAACGGATTCCAGAACGGGTGGTTCATGCCAAAGGTGCCGGTGCGGAAGGTACTTTTCGACTAACTAAAGATATGCATCAATATACCAAAGCCAATATTTTTACTGAGATGGGGAAATCAGTTCCCATGCGGATTCGCTTTTCTCAAGTGGCCGGAGAAATGGGTTCAGCAGATACAGTTAGAGATGTCCGGGGGTTTGCACTCCGGTTTTACACAGATGATGGGAATTACGACATCGTGGGAAACAATACACCGGTATTCTTTGTCAATGACCCATTGAAGTTTCCAGATTTTATTCATTCACAAAAGCGTGATCCACGAACACACGAGCGTTCACAAGATATGCAATGGGACTTCTGGGCCCACTCACCCGAATCGGTTCACCAAGTCACGATTCTGATGAGTGATCGGGGGATTCCGGCTTCCTACCGTAAGATGCATGGTTATGGGTCTCACACATTCAAATGGGTGAATGAAGCGGGTGAAGTCTTTTGGGTGAAGTATCATTTCCGGACGGCCCAAGGCATTCAGAACTTATCCAACGACGTCGCTCAGCGTCTAGCCGGAGAGAACCCCGATTACCTGCAAGCTGATTTATATCACGCGATTGAAGCCGGCGATTTTCCAACCTGGAAAGTTTGTGTACAGGTGATTCCTGAACAGGCAGGTCTCGATTATCCAGCTGACATTTTTGATGTGACGCAAGTCGTTTCTCAAAAAGATTATCCGTTGATTGAGATTGGTGAGTTCACACTAAATAAAAATCCTGATAATTACTTTGAAGGTGTTGAGGAAGCTGCCTTTTCACCGGCTAATTTGGTACCCGGAATTGAACCTTCCCCCGATAAGTTATTGCAGGGTCGGCTGTTTGCTTATAAGGATGCAGCACGCTATCGGTTAGGGGTTAACTACGAGCAGTTGCCAGCTAATCGACCACTTAACCATCCGAATAATTATGAGCGCGATGGGTTCATGCAAACGGATAATCACGGGGATCAAGTTAACTATGAACCGAATGGTCAGGGTGGCCCGCAAGAAGACCCTGCTGGTCGGCTGACACCATACACTGTTTCTGGAAAGGCCGGTAACTATGCCTATCAAACAGATTATGGTCGGGCCGCTGGAAAACTTTACCGTTTGTTACCAGCCGATGAACGACAACGGTTAATTGAAACCATTGTCATGAACCTGGGACAAGTTAAGAGCCATGACGTTAAGCGATTAGAGACGGCTCAGTTCTATGAAGCAGATCATGATTATGGGTTGGCAGTTGCCAAAGGGCTGGGCCTAAAATTAGATGAAATTAAGGACTACCCATTTGATACAACGCACTAGATCAGATAACTGGGCTGATTAGGTCAGTCATTAAAAATAAACCGGTATTTTCAGTTAAGTGCTGAAATACCGGTTTATTTTAGTGGCTGCGGACTAAATTTGTGTTAACCAGTCTTGACGTAATTTGGAAAAGATAATAGCGTCTTGATAGTTACCAGCTAACGTGGGGATATGTTTGGGCAGTCGAGCGTCGCGGTGGTAATGATTACTTTTAGCCACAGCTTGGCTGGCGATATTGTCAGGAACCGTGAGAATCTGAAGCTTGTTTAGTTGCCAATCGTTGAAAGCTAACTTTTCCAGTGCTTGGAGACTTTGACTGATGTAACCATGTCCCTGATACGGGCGTCCCAACCAGTAACCGACATCAGCATGACCATCCTTTTTGTCGTGCAAGTCAATCATGCCGGCCGGCTTCCCGTTGACGGTGATGATAGCTAGCCACAGCTGATGAGCTGCTATTTGCCCTTGCGCGTAGGTAAGAAATGCCGCTTCATCGGCGACCTCATGCATGGTGTTGGCCCAAGGTAACCAGCGACTTAAATTGACTCTGTCGGCGGCAATTAGCGCATACAGGTCCGCTGCTAGCGGTGAAATAGGAGCAACTAGCGCCAGATGGTCAGTTAGATGTAGATTTTCCATAGAATTCAGCTCGATTCAAGTGGTTATAAAATGAACATTTAATGAGAAAATGAATTTATGATTAAGCGTGTATATCTAATATAGCATATCGGGAGGTTTTGACAAGTTAACTATCAGTTGACGCGCGCAGTCGCACAAAAATGACCCGAGATTGCCAAATTGATAATCTCGGGTCATTTTAATTGTCTGTCAATCCGCTATTAGTTAGTCTGGCATGGCTGGTCGGCGCAACAGTATGGCGAGCATTTCTAGGTTTTGTTTCAACGCGTGTTTAGCGATTGGTGACAGTAATGTCAAGGGTAGGCCAGTATTACGGGGCACGAACAAGGTTTCCTGCAGCAGGGTTTGACTGGCTTGACCAACGATTGTGAAGACAAGTTGATAAGGCAAGCGGCCCTCACGGCTCGTATAAGTGACAGTGGTCGCGTTACTAGTGACGGTCAGGACTTCATGTTGATTAATGGCCGCCCGGGTTCGGGTGATGACAAATACATTGGTTTCGGGGTCAACGGCCGTGATTTCTGGTACCCATTTCAGTAGATTTTGTGGGTTAGTCAGTGTGGCATGAACCCGAGTAGCATCAGCAGGGATGAGAACGGTATTGGTAAAAAGTTTTTGGTCAGTCATAAGCGGTTACCTCCTTTAGATGATGAGGTCATTCTAGCTGACTGAAACGCACGAAGAAAATCAGTATCCTGATAAGTGTTATTTTTCCTGACGGTAGGCGGTCATAGCGGCGGCATTTATCAGATGGGGGAGATCATTTTTACCTGGTGACATATAAAAATCGGCGACGGCTAAATCCGCGAGTGTTTGCTGGGCTTGCAATGCTAGTGCCAATAGGTTGATTAGTTCGTCAATATTGCCATCTGCTAGAACTTGGGCGCCCAGGAGCTGTTTAGTTTGTGGATCGTAGGTGAGTCTGAGCTGAACGTGTTTTGTAGGGATAGCAGGGTTGGGTGATTGCCGTTGGTCCTGCGTAAGGGTGACGCTTGTATGGGAAATGTTTGCTCGTTGTGCTGCTGTGTCCGTCAGTCCCGTTACACCGAATTGCAGATGGCCGGCTTGCCACTGTGATGTTCCAACGACACCGGTATAAGGTAAAACCGGCGTCTGTAAATTCAAAGCAGCCAGTTCACCTTGCCGTTGGGCGTTGCTGGCTAAAGCAATACTTCGTGACTGATGCTGAGGCAAATAAGTGACGGCAATTGCATCCCCAACAGCGAATACGTCAGTCGCGCTGGTCTGCAAATAAGCATCAGTTTTAATGAGACCATTGGGTAGACAATCGAGGGTGCCTTTTAGCCAGTCCGTGTTAGGGGTAGTTCCGGTAGCCACGACTACCAAATCGGCCGATAAGGTTGTCTGATTAGTGGTCACGCCTGTCACGTCCGGTGCACCAGTTAGCCCAGTAACCAGCTCGTTAACGTGCACGGTTACGCCTTGCTGTTGTAAGGCCTGTTGAATTGGCATCGAGAAGTCATTGTCTAGGTAAGACCCGAGCAATTGGGGACCGTGTTCGATTAAAGTCACCTGTTTACCATGCTGACTGAATAGATCGGCAGCACCTACGCCAATATAGCCACCACCAATGACGATGACGTGATGGATGGTCGCGTCCGTTGCTGCGGCCTTTAAGTGATTGATTTGTGCTCGAGTTCGCATAGGCAAGACATTTTGGCTGGTCGTACTGAGAACGGCCGGGATTGTTGCCTGAGCGCCAGGAGCCAGAATCAATTTATCGTAAGAGAGACGTTGTTTCTGGCCAGCATGGGAAATCAGTAACTGATGTTGAGTGGCTAATAACTGAATGGCACGCGTATTGGCGTGAACCTTGACCTGTGTTGGATAGACCGTTGTTACGGGTCCGGCTTCGATAAGATCGATTTCAATGGTTGCGTCTTGGGCAAGGGCAGCGGTTATTGCAGCCCGGCCGCCGTGTGATGATCCGACAACTAAAAGTTTCATGAAGAGGACTTCCTTTAATTAAGTGATGAGTACAAGATACGCCTCGTATCTTAGTGAATCAATAGGGTTCATGGTGTTTCTTATTTATTTAAAGCACAACTTCGCTTATACTGTATCTTGGAGGGATGCTTATGGGAACACGACGACGGGGTGATGAATTAGAAACGGCCATTTATCAAGTGACGTATCAATTATTGGCCACGAATAATGGGACAGCGTTGACCTTTAGTCAAGTGGCGAAGGCCGCCCACACAAGTCGAACGGTCTTGTACCGTTATTGGGAGTCGCCGTTTGACTTGGTATTGGCGACTCTGACTCATTATCGGCAGCAAGATCCACAGTCGATGCAACTGGAACATATCGATCAGGGCAGCCTACGAGCAGATTTAATTTATGTGGGAACGTCATTTGCACAAGCGGCAACGGCGGGTGTTTCCCAATACTTTCGGCAACTCTTTAGCTTAGCTGTTGATGAGCAGGATCAACGGCAATTAGCTAAAATCTTATCGTTATCAACAACGGCTAATCTGGCCTTAATGCAGCAAGTCGTAGAAAACGCCAGACGCCGTCATGAGCTTTTACGCACGCCACCCCAGGCTACGTTATTGGCCATGTTTAATCAGATTCGGTATGTGACAATGATCGGTGGGGCAATCCCTGGAGAAATTGAAATCACACGATTGGTAGATGATCTCATCTTACCGGCCATGCAGCAATTAGGTCGATAAATGGTATAAGATGTTACGGTTCATTACTTAAAAAGCGACTGCGGAATTGTCAGAATTCTGCAGTCGCTTTTTAAGTTGAACGTCTTAGTCTAGTCGATCGTAAATGGACTCGTGAAACAAAGTGGTTAGGACGTGTTCAGTTGCTTGGGCGGTCCGTTGCTGGTCTATTTGTTCGCTTCGACTGGCAATAACCGCCAGTAAATGATAATCATTGGCTAGCATGTAATGTGAGTCATGGTCAGTCGCAAAGTCAATTCCCCGTTCGAGCCACTGAGCTGCGATCGTTAGTTGGTTTAACTTTAAGTGGCTAACCGCCGCTAAGTAGAAGAGACTGTTTAAGTTAGCTTCATAGGGGGCCGTTTTGAGTTGCGTGACTGCCTGTGTCATGGCTTCCTCACTGGCGTTAGCCTGTTGGCGACTCGCATGAATCAGCGCCAAGGACATCCAACATAACCGACTAAGGGTGGTCCGGTGTTGTGCTGGGGCACTGGCGAGGGCGAGCTGAAATTGCTGCTGTGCATCGGTTAGGTGACCGAGTTGAAAATCGGTGATGCCTAGATAATAGTAATAGGCTGCAAGTTGGACATTTGTTGTCAAGCGTGCTTGAACGGCGTCGGTCAGTAAGAATTCTCGTAGATCGGTATAACGATGGTGATCACATAATTTGGCGAGTCGGTCGTTTATCTGCTCAAGATCACTGATGGTAAAATTCTCAGCGAGACTTAATTGGTCAAGGCTAATTTTCAGCCGCTGACACAGGCGCATTAACAGAGTCGCGTTAGGGGTGTATTTGCCGTTTTCAATGGCCGATAGCATGGACTGGGCGCAAATGCCGGTTGCCACGGTAGCTTGTGATAGGTGTTGCTGCAATCGGACTTGTTTTAGGGTAATCCCTAATTGTGAAGGCATTCTCCTCAGCTCCTCTCGTTTAGTCTCAATAATAGCAAAGGTTAGCACGATATGACCATAGAATGACTTCCCCCTGGTAAACAACGCCGCCGTTTCAGTTCCCGATATTTAAAAATACAAAGAGTCCGGAACTGCTGTCCCGGACTCTTGAAAGATAAATTGATTTAGTTTTCGTTAGCTGAGTCGACTGAAGTAGAACGCTTTTGTGCGCCACGATAGAAGATCCAAGCGACAGCCCCGAAGAAGATTGGACCGATGATGGTCCAGAAAGCCGTCATATAATCATGCTCCATAATGGGTTGGAGACAAGTAAAGCCAATCCCTCCGATTAAGACAATCATCACGACCGTGACGATGGCATCTGTCCAGAAACGACTCTTAAAAATAACAAATGGTCGTTCCAAATCTTGACGGCGTTTAAAGAAAGGAAAGGCACCAATCAAGAAGAGGTAAGGGAAGGAGGTGGAGACATTCCCCATGTCCGTTAGAATCAAGTAAAATTGATTAGCTGCGGAGCCCCCAAAGGCGACTAGGAAGATGAAGACAGCCACTACAATTGCTTGAATCCACATGGAGAAAGCCGGCATGCCGGCTTTATTGAGCTTAGTCATCTTCTTAGGCCATAGCTTAGGCGATGATCCTAAGATAAATGATTTCAGTGGTGAGTAGATAAGGACAAAGAAGGACCCTAAGTAAGCCATAAACATACTTAATCCAGTCAAACGAGCTAATAGATGGCCTAATGTGATGGCTGTTGCCCCAGATAAGCCCATCGCTTTACCCAATTCAAGGCCTAGGTTGTTCATCAAGACGTAAGTAATGTTTCCCAAGTTGACTTGATTCTTACCAAGCACAGCCGTCCAGTTAGTACTGATCCCCCAGAGGAAGATAGATAGCGAGTACATAATGGTAATGGCGATGGTGGAGATAATTAAGCCACGGGGGAACGTCTTTTCAGGCTTATCCATACTATCCGTAATCCCACCCATTGATTCCATACCGGCGTAGGCAAAGACCGCATAAGTAATGAAAGAAACGAGGGCCATTGGTGATGAGAATTGGGGATTTGGTGAGGCGGCAAAACTGTGAAAGCCATCGATCGGCTCAGCTAGCTGACCACCATTTAAGAAAAGAATGACGATGCTAGCAACAAAGAAGAGAGCGGTGAGAAACATCACGAACATGCCGCCGATAGAGGAGATACGGGCGATTGACTTAACCCCCCGAGAGGCGAAGAAGGTAACCGCTAGAATCCAGATAATCCCGAGGAGCCCCACTGTTTGCGTGGAGGACAATCCTAGAAATGACCACGTTTGCGTTTGATCACTCCCGGAAATTAACGTTGATAAGGGGATCCAGACTTTAGTCGCCGTGGATAACATCCAAATAATCCAAGAGGATAACCAGATAAATGTGCCGATAAAGGCCCATTTTTCTCCAATTGATCCAGCCAGCCACGAGTAGATTCCCCCCTTGGCTTCCTTGAAGGCGGAACCGTATTCGGCTAGCATTAGTGCACTCGGTAAGAAGAACAGTAATGCAGCTAAGATGTACCAAATGATACTAGCGTAGCCCATTTGATCAAAGGCCACAGTTGTGTTGGCAAAACCATAAATTGACGAAAAGATCATTAAGATCAGACTAAAGACGCCAATCTTTTTTTGCTTTTCCATGTTTAAATTATCTCCCATTTGAAGTGAGGATTGTCTCAGCTTCGATTATAAGTTTAAATCTTGGTGATAGTTCAACGGCCCAAGATCGGTCGCTTGTGTAATTAACGTTGCAGCTAGCTCGCGATAACGCTTCAATCCCAGTTCAGCGACTTCGTTAGAGCGTTGGGTCAGGTAGCGACTAAGTTCAGTGCCACTGAGAGTCTGTGCCCCACGGTCCGTTTCTTGGACTGCCTGTTTGAAGGCAATTCGCAAGGCCTTTTGCGTCTCACTGACTGTAGGCAAAGCGGTGTGGTAGTGGGCATCTAGCAACACACTCACTAACTTGTAAGTCCAGTAGGCAGACTTTGAATCGTAAGTTTCGGTGCCCAAGTGATAGGCTGACGGAGTACTATCGATGCCAGCGTAGAAGGGCACGTAAACACTTTGGGCACCGACGCCCATGGCCAACCACTGAATGCCGGCCAAGCCGGGAGTCATATTTGGTCGCAGCTGTAAGACGTGCGATTCTTGCGTTTTGGCGAGACTAACGGGTCGGAAGCGATGTTTTTGTTCAGCGGTCCCTGATCCCACAGGATCGTAAGGTGTCTCCTCAAAGTGGCTACTCAGGTATTGCTGGGCGTCATCAACCGACAAGAGTCGATCGGCGTATTGAATAAAAGGCAAATCAAATGATTGCGGTTCCTGTGAGACTTGGGGTGTGAAGCGTTTCTGACCGTACCAAACCCGTGGGGTATTGTAGTACAAATCGGATTGATCTTGGGTCCCAAAGATTTCACGCCAAATAAAACGGTCTGGATGGGGATTCAAGTGATTATCGGTCACAAATGCTTGCAGATTTTTAGCAAACATGAAGTTATCCGCATCGGCAAAATCGACGGCCTGGATAGCCATCTGGTTAGCTACGACTGCATAGGCGTTAGCTGGGATACGTTGAGCTACCCAGTAATGACCAGCACCGGTCTCTAGGTACCAGGCTTCTTGTTGGTCAGCAAACAAAATCCCATTAGATTCATTTGTTCCGTATTGTTCGATCAGTTGACCGAGTCGTGCAACACCTTCTCGGGCCGTCTTCACGTAGGGTAAGACGACAGTAACCATAGCCTCTTCACCCAGGCCGTCCTTAACTAGCGGATCAGCGCCCAAGACGCGTTCATTAGAATAGGTGCTTTCAGTGGCACTCATGGCGACACCGTATTCATTAATACCGTCCTCTTCGAATAGACCGTACTTGTCAGTCCATTCAGGTGTGGCTGTGTATTTGGCGGCCTGTGTTGGCAGTGGCATAGTGAAGCCATTGTCTGTGCTGACAAACTGTGGTGGGGTAGCAACGGTTGTGGCGGGATGTACGATGAAATGCTTGGGCCAAGCGGCTTTAGCATCTTCATTACGACCGATCAAAACGGACCCGTCCATTGTTGCCTGCGGGCCAACTAAGATACTGGTACAAGCGGAATAATTCATGGGAGCGCTCCTTTCAAAATTTTGAATAAAATTACATTCCTATTTTAGCATGATTAGATTATTGTCGCTTAATTTCGGGGGCATTTTAATTATTTTGTTTATTATTCTCATAAAAGCAAATATTTATACAGTCGGTGTGAAAACCGAAGTACCGGGTAAATCGCCGTCTAGGTTTTCCAAGTGGCCCAACCAGACGCATAGTTTCACTGGTCAAGTGCTAGGGGATGTGGTTAAATAATGAAAACGACTATCCTGTGGAAGGGGCGAATAATGAGAATTATGTTAGAAAAGAGTCGCCGTGAGGTGGGCAAACACCTTTTAATTATGATTGGCTCGGCATTGATTACGGCCATTGCGCTAAATGAATTTCTGGTACCGGGTAAGATTTTCAGTGCCGGGATTAACGGGGTCTCACAAATTATCGCAACTTTGCTACAAATGGGCGGTATTCATGTGAGTACTGGGTGGTTTATTTTGCTGTTTAACATTCCAATTGGATTATTGGGATGGTTCAAGGTTGGCCGTGGCTTCACAGTCTATTCAATTATGGTCGCGGTTTTGACTTCGGTGTTAGCCATTGTGGTGCCCGTCTCAAATATTTCCAACAACTCGTTATTAGCGGCACTGTTTGGTGGTATCTTAACGGGTGTCGGCGTGGCTTATCCGTTGAAGAATGGGTTTTCCACTGGTGGTATGGATATTGTTGCCGTGGTTTTGGAGAAGACGACCGGGCGGACAATTGGGACGCTGATGATGATCATTAATTTTGGTATTGTGATTGTGGCAGGATTTCTCTTTGGCTGGGAAAGTGCACTGTATACGATTATTTCGATTTATGCCATGTCACGGGTAGTTGATAGCATTCACACGCGGCATCAAAAACTGACAGCGTTTATTGTGACAACTCAGCAAGATGCCGTTATTGCCGAGTTGAATCAACGTTTAATTCGAGGCATCACTGTGATGCCATCGTTTGGGGCCTACACCCGTAAAGAAAGTGCCGTGTTGATGACCGTGATTTCTCGTTATGAGCTGTACGAATTGGAACATGCGGTTAAAGACGTTGATCCCCATGCGTTTGTTAACTTAGTGAACACGGTCGACATCGAAGGGAATTTTTATGATGAAACGGCCCAATTAAAATTACGGCAGCATCAAAAATAACGAGTGGTTATAATAAAATTGCTCCGAGCTACCAGAACCGGTATAATGATGGGTATCTAAGAAGAGAAGGGAACGAAACTCAATGCCAATCGTAAACATCGACTTAATTGCTGGTCGTTCACAAGACCAACTCAAGGCTTTAGTTCAAGACGTGACGACCGCTGTGACTAAAAACACGGGGGCTCCTGCTGAACACGTCCACGTTATTTTACGTGAAATGCAACCTAACCGTTACGGCGTGGCCGGCGTTTTAAAGAGCGACGAAAAGTAAAAAAACATTTGTGAAAACTTATAAACCGCCACCAACGCCGACAAATTCAGCTTGGTGGCGGTTTCATTTGGAAAAGTAATTGGCGTAGCCGTGACTTTTCGGTATACTAGAAGCATGTGCGACATCACGGCAAAATAAGGCCGTTGCTAACAACGAATGAATGGAGAGTCGAACAATGAATGATCAACAATACATGATGGCAATTGACGAAGGGACGACGAGTACCCGGGCTATTTTATTCGACCGGCACGGCCAAATCGCGGGACAGGCACAGCGGGAGTTTCATCAATACTTCCCCAAGCCCGGTTGGGTCGAACATGACGCCAATGAAATTTGGAACGCAGTCCAATCAGTCATTTCTGATGCCCTAATTGATTCTGATGTTCAACCGTATAAGGTCCGGGGAATTGGGATTACGAATCAGCGGGAAACAACGATTATTTGGGATAAACGGACAGGCGAGCCAATCTACCATGCAGTTGTGTGGCAGTCTAAGCAAACTAACGAAATTGCCGATCAACTAAAAGCAGATGGCTATCAAGAAGCCATCCATGAAAAAACGGGATTAGTTATTGATTCCTATTTCTCGGCGACGAAGATTCGCTGGATTTTGGATCACGTCGATGGCGCGCAGGAGCGGGCTGAACGGGGTGAACTGTTATTTGGAACGATTGATACGTGGATTTTGTGGAAATTAACGGGCGGTCGCGTGCATGCGACGGATTACACTAATGCGAGTCGGACCATGTTGTATAATATTCATGATTTGACGTGGGATCACGAAATCCTAGATTGGTTAAATATCCCAGCAGCAATGTTACCAGAAGTTCGGTCGTCCTCTGAAATTTATGGCTATACCGCTGGCTATACCTTTAGCGGTGTCCAAGTACCCATTGCGGGGATTGCTGGGGACCAACAGGCCGCCTTATTTGGGCAAACGGCCTTTGACAAAGGAATGATCAAAAACACTTACGGAACTGGGGCCTTCATCGTGATGAATACGGGGGAAGAACCTACGCTTTCACACAATGGCTTGCTAACCACGATTGCCTACGGGATCAATGGCAAGGTCACGTATGCGCTAGAAGGGTCCATCTTCGTAGCGGGATCTGCGGTTCAGTGGCTGCGTGATGGGATGCGGTTCTTCGATCACGCTAGCGAGTCCGAAAAAATGGCGGTGGATGCGCAAACGGCGGGTGATGTTTATGTTGTGCCGGCCTTTACAGGTCTGGGTGCCCCTTACTGGAATCAAGAAACTCGCGGGGCTGTATTTGGTTTGACGCGGGGAACCACGCGCGAACAATTCGTGCGGGCGACGGTCGAAGCTATCGCTTATCAAACTCGAGACGTTGTGGACACGATGGTCCAAGAGGCCGGTTTGAATCTACAATCGTTAAGTGTAGATGGTGGCGCGTCGAATAACGATTTCTTAATGCAGTTTCAAGCGGATATTTTAAATACCCCAATCAAACGGGCAGCAATTAATGAAACAACTGCGCTTGGTGCTGCCTACTTGGCTGGCTTAGCGGTTGGTTTCTGGCCTAACTTAGCAGCTATTCGTGATATGCATCAAACGGGTGAAGAATTTACGCCACTGATGGCGGAAGATAAACGGCAAAAATGTTATAGCGGTTGGCAGGCAGCCATTAAGGCAACGCAAGCTTTCCATCAAGAATAATGGAGCAGATAGCAAAAAGTCGGCGTTGGCCGGCTTTTTTTGTGCCCTCAGAAAATAGGCATGGGATATAAATGCTATGGTTAGTTAAACGTTAAAATTATTGAGAAACAATTATTGATTATCGTTTATCGATATGCTATTATCGAAAATGAGTAAAAGGGAGATGCTAATCATGTCAAAGTGGTTGAGTGCGGGACTAAACGCGATTATGATTTTTGGTAATATTGCAGTGTTCTTCATGTATCTTTGCTTTATCGTACCGTTTTATTACCTATACGAAGCAATTTCCGGCCGTATCGTTAATAGTATTTTAACCGGGGATGATTTTTTATTGACGCCAGGAAGGCATGTCATTTCTGCGGCCGTGATGCAGAGTTTTCCCAGTTGGCCATATGCTATTTTGATGGCCATTGGGATTGCCATCAATGTATGGGCTGGTATTAAGTTCTTGCGAGCGTTATTGGAAATTTTGGAAAATATTGATCAACAACACTATTTTTCTACAGAGAATGTTGGCTCGTTAAAAACAATGGTGATGGCCCAATTGGTGATGGTGGTAGCCGATGTATTTATGGCTAGTGGGAACCAGCTGTCTAGTAGTTGGTTCTTCCGCATTAACAACGGTGTTGCTTCGGCAACGTGGCCGACTTGTTTCGATGATTTATTTGTCGCGATTGCCTTGGGAGCCATCTATGTGACGTACCAGCATGCGATGGCCATCAAGGCTGAGAATGACTTGACCGTTTGAATGATGGGAAGGTGACGGTGTGATTAAATTAACGCTAAACGTTGTGATGGCAGAACATAACATCAGTAGCCAAGAATTGGCCCAGTTGGTCGGCATTACACCTGCCAATTTATCAATTTTGAAAACGGGCAAGGCTAAGGCAATCCGGTTCAGTACATTAGAGAAGATTTGTCAGGCACTGGATTGTCAGCCAGGTGATATTCTACAATACGTTGAAGAGTAAGTGAGGGGTCAGGGACAAAAGTCTCGACCTCTTTTGCGTTGCCGAGTATTGGGTACCAAAACGTGCGCTAAAAGGCAACTAGTTCCGGCTTAATCTCGTCAGCCAGGTCCCACTCTCTTTCGATGGGGGCTCGCCAACGCGTAAAAATCGCCCAGATTCGCGTATCTGGTAGCGTTAGTTATGTTGCTTAATTAATGCTGATGATATAATATGATTGTGAGCAATATATTTCAATCATTATATAACGTAAATGAAGATAAAACGACTGGCGGGAAAGCTGGGTCGTGAACTTTTTTTGGGAGCAGGGACTTTATGAAATTACAAAAGATTATTTTAGCTGGAGCAGTAGCGTTAGGACTTGCAGGAACGGCAATCGTCACGGAACCAACGTTGGCGGCAGCGGCTAGTTCATCAGTGGCCATTGATGGCAATTTTTCTGATTGGCAAGATGCTAATTTAACCGAAGGCTATAATGGGGACACGGCACTTGTGAGTTCCGGGAAATACGTTGAGGTTTACGTGAAGATGAAAAATGGTCCCGTACCTGGTTATGGGGATTATAATTTCACGATTGACGGGCAAAAATACTACATTTGGTCAGATAATATTCCAAGTAACGTCAGTAAAGGGGAAACTAAAAAGGTGACGTTTACTGGTGGTAAGACCAATGAAGGCACGCAGTATGGTGCTGTGGGAACTGGCTATGTATCAAATGATGGCACGCACAACCTTGCGGAATTTCGAGTGGATTTGACGGCTTTGGGCTTGACGAAAGCGGCTAATGGCAAATCCGTCACGATGGCCAACCCCAACATTGGTAGTGACTCGGCTTCAACAACGGTTGACGATCTGACGAACGCGGCGACTAGCGATAGTGCGAGCTCATCAAGTGCAACTGGTGTGGTTGCGGGTAAAGAAGACCAATCGTCTAAGGCAACGACTACCACGGACGGTAATGCCAATAACGATAATGATAACTTAAATATTGTGATTGACGGTAAGTTTGCTGACTGGAAGCATGTTACCTTAACTGAAGGGTACAATGGCTATACCGCCATGGTTAGTGATGGCAATTACGTCTACGTTTATGTCAAAATGAAGTATGGCTTAGTTCCGGGCTATGGTGACTATAACTTTGATATTGGTGGTCAGAAGTACTACGTTTGGTCTAAGGAAATGCCAACTAGTCCGGTGAGTGCGGGCGATGCTAAGGCTGTCAGCTTTACTGGTGGTAAATGGAACGAAGGCGGCCAATACGGCACCGTTGGTGATGGTTATGTCTCTTCCGAAGATGGTCATAATATTGCTGAATTTAAAGTGGATCTAAGAAAGTTCAATCTATCGACAATGACTGGACAAACGATTACGATGTATAATCCAAATATTGGTAATGAAAAAGTGACGGTGGCCGGTGGTTCAACTGGGCCGTATGTCATTGCTGGAATCGGTGTGGTTATTGCGGGACTAGGTTACTGGCGGTTACGTAAATCCGGTAGGCTTGGTCGATCAAAAACATCCACTTCCGGTAAATAGTGTGGTATGATAATGGTTTGTGATTGATAGTTAGTGATTGCCACGATCAAAGTGGTGAGCTGACGGTAATTGGCTAACGAGAACGTTTGATAAGTTGATTAATTAGGACGGATACGTATGAATATCAAAATCCTATTGGGCATTGTGATATGGCTATATGGACTTTCAGTGCTCAAGCGAGCGCGGTTATCTGCCTTCTATTTTATTGTGGGGAGTGCCGGGCTTTTTTTCATTTTAACCGCGATTAGCCGGCCATATTGGGTATGGTTCTTTACGCATGCCGTGATTCACGGTGTGGCTTTCTTTGGCACCTTGTCACATTGGTGTACGATTATGTTCAAAATGGGATTGGTTTATATTACTAATACGGGCAATCCCGTAGTGATGTCAATTGATTACGAGTGCTCAGGCATTATTGAGACGTGTGCCTTCGTAGCCTTGGTGGTCTTTTTCCCGATGTATCAGCGAAAGGAAAAAGTCTTCTACGCGGTCTTCGGTGTGCTGTATATCTACGCAATCAATGTTTTACGGCTGGTGGTTGTGATTATCATCGTGCACTTTGGCGGCGGTGAGACCTTTTTCCTAGCCCACTCCGTGATTGGTCGGTTACTATTTTATGTTTTGGTGATTGCGCTGTATTACAATGTCTTCACGTATTCGCAATTGGCACGAGGTATCTATCGGGAATTCATTGATTGGAGGCAAGAAAAGTCGTGATGTACTGGATCAATTTAGCCTTGACGCGGATGGGCTTCTGGATTACTTGGGCGCTGATCCCCATTGTGGTTGAAATTATCCCGGCTTTGATCTCAACGGCTAAGCTGATGCACTTGCATCGTCATGAGCCGAAATTAACGCCGCCTGGTAAGTGGCCGTGGGTGACGATCATTGTTCCCGTTTATAACTCGGAGGACACGCTGTTTGAGTGTATTCAATCAATTAATGAGCAAACCTATCCTAAAGAGGCCATGCAAATTATTCTAGCTGACAATCAGAGTACCGATGGCAGCTTTGGAGCGTATGCCCGGGCACAAAACACCTTTCCTGAATTGATTTTACGTTATGTGAATACTGATAAGGGGAAAGCCCGGGCGTTAAATACGGCGATTTACGAAAGTATTGGTATTTACGTGATTAATATTGACAGCGATGGGTTGTTAGAAAAGAATGCTGTTAAGAATATGGTATTGCGTTTTGAAAATGATTTAAGTATTGCGGCTATGACTGGCGCGATCCTACCAAAAGAGGAACTGGTTCAAAAGGTCAAGGGGTTCGGTCACCGGCTATTGGCCAAGAACGAATACTATGAGTACGCGCAGGCCTTCTTATCGGGACGAACGATTGAAGCGTCACGCGATCAGTTATTTACCATGTCCGGTGCGTTTTCAGCATTCCGACGGGAAGTCTTAATGGAGACGTTCTTGTATGATATTGATACCATCGGTGAGGACACGGATATGACGTTTCAGATTCGTACCCGGTTAGGTAAAAAAGTGGTTATTTGTGCCGATGCCATCTTTTATGTTGAGCCGATCTCTGGTTTTTCTGAACTGTATACACAACGCCAGCGCTGGCAGCGCGGTGAGTTGGAAGTTACCGAAAACTATATGAAGCAAACGGCTAGTTTAAAACGATTTTTTAAAAACTTCTTAGTTCGACGAATGATGATTGACCATACGTTTACATTTCCCAGAATGATCTGGACATTTGCCACAGTCGTTTTAATTGCCTTTGGTTATTCATCACTGATTCTGCTGTTGTCATACCTGTTGATTTATGCCCTATACGTTGTCGTTGCGGTGGTCAACTTTGTGAGTGTGAGCATCCTGTTACAACCGTACCCGACGGAGCAACGTTTTTATTTACGGTTGTGGTGGGTAACGTTGACGTTACCTGTATATATGTTCATTTGTTCTTGGATTCGTTTAATTGGGATTATTAACGCGATGACGACGAAGGCTTCATGGAAGATGCGGGGCTTATCGGAGGAAAAGAACCGATTAACCGCCGTTATTCGTGATGATGTCCAGACAATCCGGCAACGATGGCGGCAAGCACGGAAAGGAAAGCGAGATTAGCAATGAAACAACGCTCTTATAAAATCAAATCCTATGTTAATGCCAGTCATGCGGTTCGATGGGAATCGGGGACGGGTAAAAAGCATAACCATACTTGGGAAATCGTCTGTGAACTTCATGTGTTTGAAGGGATGGTTTCATTCTTTGAAATTGAAAAATCCTTAAATAAGGCTATTAATGCTTTGTCGGGACAATATCTCAATGATCTGCCCGAGTTTCAGGTGATTAATCCTACGGTGGAAAATGTCACTGAGTATTTATTTAATGAGATTGATTCGATCTTGCGGCAAAACAATGCTGTTCTGTTACGAATTGAAGTCAGTGACTCGCCAACCCGATCTTATTGTATCGACATAACTGAGCGCCAGTTCCCAACCGAGGCGGAAGTTTTGCCAGATCAGTCGGCGTCACAGGATGATATAGATGCATAGATTTTATCAATTCAGCCAAGCCGTTATTAATTGGGCGTGGCGAATTTTGTTTTTTCTGATGTTATTCTTTGCCATTACATCACCCAATATTATTTTAGGGGATAATCCAACGTTTGGGACCAGTACGACCATGGTGACGACCGGACTGGTGTTGGGATTAGTGGCCGTGTTAGTCATGAATTATGCTTATCCAGAGATTCACGCGTGGTTGGTTGCTGTGTTCATTAAAAAACGGCTATTAACTGGCAGCATCATGCTCGGGGTGGTGCTTGCTGGGCAAATTTTCTTAATCATCTTTGTTCATCCGGCCAGTGGTTTTGATGCCGGGATGCTTCATTATGCGGCAACCAGTGCCAAACATGTCCAAGAAGTCAATGTTATGGCTTATTACAGTTTGAACCAAAACAACCTGCCAATCATGTTGTTTATGCATTGGCTAACCGAACTAACGGGTCAAACCTCGTGGCTGTTTTTTGATTTTGTAACGCTATTCTTTGTGGATCTGTCGGCAATCTGCAACTTGATTAGTGTGTGGTTAGTGCGACCGCGAGCATTGGGGGCAGCCATCTATCTGCATGTTGGCTGGTTAGCGGTTTTTCCCAGCATTATTATGCCGTACACCGATGCTTGGGGATTACCACTGGTCTCAATTTATCTGCTTTGCTATTTTGCGATGCGTAAGTCCACGTTACCCGCGTTAGTGCGCGTGCTGGCAGCGAACGGCTTTGGTATTAGCGTGACGTTGACATACTTTATCAAGCCTTCTGCCATTATCCCGGTCATTGCGATTGTCATTATTGAGTTGCTGGAGTGGTTCATTCGGCGTAAACCAGTATCAGATCAGGTATGGTTTATGGCGGTAGCACTGCTAGTCATGGTCGGTGGAAGCGCTTGGCATACGTATCAGTATGCTAACCAGAAAGTCCAGAGTCAGACTTATATTCAGTTGAACAAAGCTCGGGCAATTCCAGCCATTCATTTTATGGCGATGGGGGTCTATGGCTCGGGCGGCTATAGTGCCAAACAAGCTGTTCAGATGGCAGTATTACCAACATCTAAGCAAAAAACGGACTACTCTGTTACCATGTTGACGAAGCGATTAAAGAAGCTGGGACCGATCGGCTACTTGACCTTTTTGGTTAAGAAACAACGAAATAATACGGCCGATGGTACCTTTGGTTGGCTGAAAGAAGGACACTTCTTTCATGATAACCAGCGGCCAAATAACCGGGGGATCAGTAACAAGTTAAAGAATTTTCTCTATCTATATGGGCGGCATATCGCTGATTTTCGGTTTATCGCGCAATTCTGGTGGATTATTCTGTTAAGCATCATTGCATTGGGATTTGGGCCACAGCGACACGTCATTCAAATTCTACGATTATCGATGGTTGGCGGCTTCTTATTTTTACTGTTGTTCGAAGGTGGTCGTAGTCGATACTTAATTCAATATTTACCGTGTCTGTTACTACTAGCAGCCTTTTCGTTCGACCGAGCGGTGGCTAATGTGCGACAACTGTGGGGTTGGTATACTGAAAAGTTAGCCGCGGCAATAGCTGCTGACGAAGAGAGTATGTGAAGGTAAGCTGGCACCAGATATTTGGCAACCCAAAAAAGGAGTTTGAGACTTTTGTCTCAGACTCCTTTTTTGGGTTTTATCCGGCATAGCCTAATCGGCGCTTAGCGCGTCAATCGGATTCAGACTTGCTGCATGGCGGGCTGGTAAGTAAGCCGCGATGAGGGCAATCACGATGGCAATCACAAAAGTTGTGATGATATTGCCAAGGGTAATCTGAATGAAGGCATATGACGCAATCTTAGATAACATCGTATTAGCTAATGCACCTAAGCCTAATGCAATCACCGTTGCCAGTACGGCACTCAGAACACCAATAATGAGGGATTCACTGATGAACAGGCGTCGAATATCAGCCTTGCTTTCACCTAAAGCACGTAAAATCCCAATCTCCTTGGTCCGCGCACTAACGGACATGTACATGGTGACAATGATCATCAGTGCAGAGACAATCAGGGAAATGGCTGCAATGGCTGCTAGAATGGAAGAAGCTAAGTGAACATACGTCTGAACGGTGCTAATCAAACTAGTAATTGATGTGGCGGCATATAATCTGGTGCCGTCATTTTTGAGTTTATTAATTTGCTTAACCACACCGTTGACACTCCCCAGCTTATCAATAGAAACGGCTAGAGCGGCCGGCTTAGTACTAACGTTGGCCTTGTTGAGAGCCTTGACCAAGGTGTTGGTGTTAACCGCTGTAATTGACATCGCCCCAGTGGAACTTTCAGCGATACCCGCTACTTTGGCTTTAAAGGTCACTTTGGTAGGTCGATTATTCGCGTTAGCGGTGGAATAGCTAACCGTGACGGTTTTACCAATTAGTGATTTCCAATCCTTTTTATTGAGCTGTTTAGCAACCGCAGTTTTATCAAGGACAATCTCGCCAGCCTGAGGTTTGTGACCGACTTTGATGGAAGACGTCGTTGCAGAACTGGTCCAGTTGGATGCGGTACTAGTGGTGACTGACTTCTTACCATGCTTGATCTTAACGTCAGTCAGTGAGTAGCTTTTTTCGACTTTAGTCACATGTTTGAGCTGTTTGATTTGACTGATTTGTGTCTGACTAAAGGTTTTGGGCTTGGTTGTGGTGGTTCCCATCCCCATTGCTGCCCGTTGACTTTCAGCCTGTGCCTGCTGCTTGTTGGCATTACTGGTTGACTTTGTATGGCGAGAAACGGAAACGACTTGGGGGTTCGCCACATTAGTGATCTGTTCGTTGATATAGCCACTCAAGCCGTTGCCTAATCCCGAGAAGAGAATGACCGCAAACAGACCAATAGCAGTTCCCAGCATGATTAAGAAATTTTGACCAAAAGTGAACTTAAAATGTTTGAAGGCGGTTTGGTAACTGACCCGAGCCGGAAGCTTACGGGCCGTTAAGCGCTCAGCATCTCCAGTAACTGGATAAGGCTGGCGGATTGAGGTATCACTGTCGATCTTGCCGTCGACCAGCTGTACAATCCGGGTCCCAGCATCCGCCACGGCTTGTGAGTGGGTCACGGTAATGACCAGTCGACCTTCTTTGGCAATATCATTTAAAATGTCGAGAACTTCAGCCGTATTTTGTGAATCCAACGCACCAGTCGGTTCATCGGCAATGATGATCTGGGGATCGCTTGCCAAGGCCCGCGCAATGGCGACCCGTTGCTTTTGTCCACCAGATAATTGGTTAGGATATTTCTTAGCCTGCTCGGCCAATCCGACGCGTTCCAACAGATGGTTTGCCCGGTCAACCCGCTGTTCCTTAGTCAAAGTTGTCATGTCTAATGAAATTAAGACGTTGTCGAGGACTGTTAAGTGGTTGACTAAATTGTAAGCTTGGTAGATGTAGCCAATCGTTTCCCGCCGGAACCGATCCAATGATTTTTCATTGCGGTGATCGATAGGCTTACCATTTAGCTTGACTTCACCTTGGAATTCCCGGTCCAAGCCGCCAATAATATTCATTAATGTGGATTTACCACCACCAGATTCACCTAAGATAGAAACAAATTCACCTAGATTGAAATCTAAGTCAATTCCCTTTAAGACGGGAAATTCTTCTTTACCTAAATAATAGGACTTGTGGATATCCTTTAACTGTAAAATCGCCATTCGCTCGCTCCTCTGAATGTATTAAGGTTTAACATCATATTTTTCTGTTTAACTTTTGTGAAGCCTAGGTTACGCTTGACGGATTTGAAAGTCAAATTACTTTAACATAAAATTGAAATATTTAATGTTTTGGTGAAATGTGGTACACTAAGACGACTTTAAGTTGCTGTGGGAGGTGGTCAGTCATGAAACGAGAAACGAAGAAAAAAATAAATCGACAAAAGTTAGTGGATGCGGCCTTTGAGTTAATGAGTACACAAGGTATTCAAGAGACCAGTGTTAAAGCGGTGAGTGAGGCTGCTGGGATTTCTTTTGTGACGATGTATAAGTATTTTCCCACGAAGGATGACCTCGTAATGGCTGTGGTACAACGCTTGTTTGAAAAACATATGACGGCCATGATGGCCCTCGCCAAGGATCAGAGCTTGAGTTTTCAAGAACGATTACACGCGTTTTTGCGATATGCAGCCAATTTACGTGATGAGTTTTCTTCACACGTGGGACACGAATTTTTTGAATTTGCCCATCGCCACCCGGAGCTAAGAACGCAAGTCAACCAATGGCAAGATGAATTCTGGCAGTTGGTCATTGCCGATGGGCGACGAAGTGGACTAGTGCGCGCCGAAATTAGTGATCAGGCGGCGCGACTCTTTATTCAAATGATGGAGGCCCAAGCTATCGCGGAGGGGCCTTTGTCTGAGACGATGATGGTTCAGCTAGAGGATTTGTGCCTGTACGGTTTGGCGGGAAGGGAGCATGGGGCGCAATGAAACGGCTTTATTTTTTGTGTACGGGAAATTCCTGTCGCAGTCAGATGGCAGAGGGGTTAGCCCGTAACATACTAGATCCCAGTTGGCACGTAGCGAGCGCCGGAATAGAAGCGCATGGACTAAATCCACTAGCCGTTCAGGTGATGGCCGAGATTGGCATTGATATTTCGCAGCAGACGTCAACGGTCATTGATCTGGGTTATTTAAGACAGTGTGATTTGGTCGTGACGTTGTGTGGCGATGCGCGAGATAGATGTCCCGTGACCCCGGCCACGGTTAAGCGAATTCACTGGCCACTAGCTGATCCAGCTCAGGCTACAGGAAGTGTGGCCGAACGTTTATTAATTTTTCGGCAGGTTCGTGATGAAATTGCTAGGCATATTAAAGAAATTTAGTATGCCGTTAATAAGAATCCCTGACAGTTGCCTTGCACAAAGACGGGGATTTTTTTCTATAACGGTTATCTGATAAACGTTTAACTGTCAAAAAAGTTATGGCGGGTTGTCAGTTGCAAATTTTAATGGTATCGACAAGAATATAGTAGATACGATTGTTAGAAATTGGCGATCAGGATTGTGAGAGTTGTGGAAAAGGTAGGTTGGGGATGTGAAACGAGACGACTGGCAAACAGTTTATCAGGAATTGGCGGATATTATTGGGGAGACGGCTACGCGTAAAGTTTATCAGCATTTTCGAGGGAGCAGTGTGAGCTTTCCGTTACGTTTGCTGACGCACCAAGCGCTGGTAACGCGTGTTCAGCAAGACTACACGGTGGGGATGACGATTCACGAGTTGGCACATAAGTATCAACTAGCCGATCGGACAGTCCGTAATTATTTACGGGAAAAAGTGAAGTAATCATACAATCAATTTGACTTGCAAAGTGTAATGTCGAACGAATTTTTATCTGCCATAAAGATTTGCTACTATGATGATATCAAGAAAACATTTAGGTGGTGGAATTTTGTGGAAGTAGATAATGATGCATTACAAGCAACTTATAAAAAACTGGCTGACTTGTTGGGCGATGATCTGATGATGAAGTTTTACCAAGAATTCCGGGGGACTCAGTTGAGCTTGCCGATGAAGCTTTATGATCGAGAAGGCGCGGCCAAGGCGGTTCGTCGACATTATCCGGAAATGACGGTTAAAGAACTTGCCGATACGTATGGTTATACGCAACGTTGGGTGAAACAAGAGTTAAAACAGGCAAAAACGGATCAGTAGCTAAAGTAACTGGTTCCGTAATTGTGAATCAATAGGTGTTAAAATAGTTATGGATAAAATTAATCAGTCGAGTAAATGAGGAGTGACGGGTGTGAAACGGTGGTGGAAGGCCACTTGGTGTAGCATGATTGTGTTGACGATGGTGGTAGTAACCGGACAGGCCTTAACGGCGACGGCTGCCACTAAGGCAGTAAAACCCAGGGTCAATCGGACGGTCAAGGCACCAACTAAGCACCAATATATCTTAGTGATGGGTCACGGAGCTGGTGATAGTGGTGCGCGAGGCAATGGCACCACGGAGGCAATGTTTTTGCGGCAACATTTATTGCCTCAGCTGAGAAAGTATGCCAGAAAAGTCAAACATAGTCAGGTGACGTTTTATAATCCTAAACAGGATATTGTGAAGGATACATTGACCTACCATAAAGGGTCCTACAAGCTAAACCGCCATGCCACCGTCGTTATGTTTCATTTGGATGCAGCCGGTGGTCATGGTGGTCATGTGACTATTCACAAGCGGCGGCCAACGGCACGTGATAAACGACTGGCGCAGGTGATTAAAAAGTATGTTGGCTTGAATCGGGCCTATCATGGCTATAGTTATCGAACAGACCTGAAAAACTGTAATGTTTTGCGAAAACGTGGGATTGACTATAGTTTAATTGAGACGGGGTTCATTACGAATCGGACGGATATGGCTCATATTCGTAAAAATATTGGTAAAATTGCGAAGGCAGATATTGAAGCGATTACACATGAAAATATTCGGTGAGGTTAATTATAATTGGGGGTGTCGAGAAATCAGGGGGATTTCTCGACACCCTTTTTGCGTAAATATTTAGAACGATGAGGTGGAGTGAATGGCTCATAGCGATTGGCAAGTTATTTATCAGGAGTTAGCGGATGTTATTGGTGAAGAAGCAACTTTGAAAGTTTTTATGAATTTTCGGGGGAGCACGGCCAACTTTCCGTTGAATTTGGTACGGCATGATGTTACGGTTCAACACGTTCAGTTTGATTACCAGCAAGGTTGCTCGATCCATCAGCTGAGTCAAAAGTATGATTTGGCTGAACGGACCGTGCGGAATTATTTGCAACACAACCGACAAACAGGTTAGAAAGTAACCTGTGAAAGAACAACCAGTTTTGCGGGTCGGAAAAGTTTTATGTGACCAAGTAGGTTGTGTATAGTGATAGTAGAGACTGTTGGTAATTCAAAACAATACGGATAATTGTTTTCCTGCCGGAAACGATACTCAACTAAGAGTGCTGTTTTAAGTGTAGTGAACAATTTATGTAAAATTTTGAGTTAGCAAGAGTTTTACCCCATCACAGGCTGAGGGTTTCAAGCTGGCTGTAATCAAGTTATATAATCACGAACTAGCTAGCGTAAAATACTGCTGATTCAAGATTGGATCATTAGATCAAATCTGAATCCGCAGTATTTTTTTGTGGACTTATATTGACTTACGCCAGAGACGTGGTATATTAGAAGCACCAAAGGTGAGTAAATACTCACCTAGCTATTTTTACCTACTTGAGGCTAAAAATAGCTATTATTTAGATCATTTAGGTGAGTAATTACTCACTTTAATTAAGGGAGTGTTCATATGTCAACGACTATGATTGCATTAAGTCATTTAGCTAAGCAGTTTGGTGAGCAAACAGTGCTAAAGGATATTAATTTGACAGTTAACGGCGGTGAAATTGTTGGTCTAATTGGCCCATCCGGTGCTGGTAAATCAACCGTTATTAAGGTCGCATTGGGGATGGAAGTCGCTAGTGGTGGCAATGCCGCGGTGTTAGGGACCACGATGCCTAATCGAGAATTGTTAGGTCAAATTGGTTACATGGCCCAGACAGATGCCTTATATGAGACGTTAACGGCACAAGAGAATTTAAAGTTTTTTGGACTGATGAAGGGCATTAAAACAGCAGATATGAACCAGGCCATCAGTCACGTGGCCCAGGTGGTTGATTTAACACCAGACCTGAACAAACGCGTGGCCGGGTACTCCGGTGGGATGAAACGCCGTTTATCATTAGCCATTGCCTTATTAGGTGATCCGGAACTCTTAATTTTAGATGAGCCAACCGTGGGGATTGATCCAGCACTCCGGCGACAAATCTGGGCCGAACTTGGACGGCTACGGGATGTGGGACGTAGTATCTTGATTACGACCCACGTGATGGATGAAGCCGAGTTAGCTGATCGCGTAGCTCTGTTGCTTGATGGCAAAGTGATGGCCTTTGATCGACCGGCTGCCTTAAAAGAACAGTACGGTGTTGCCACGATTGAGGATGTCTTCTTAAAGGCAGAGGGGGTGGAAGCATGAGAACCATTGCGATTATGAACCGGGTGCTAAAAGAATTATTTCGGGATAAACGAACGCTGGCGTTAATGTTTGTGGCACCCATCCTAATTATGTTGTTGATGAGCGTGATCTTTAATACCAATTCGACCACTGATGTTAATGTAGCTACCGTTTCTGTCTCATCGAAGCTCAATGAAGAACTGGGAAGCCTGAAGCACGTTACCGTTAAGAGCTATGATACTAAAGCAGACGCGAAGCACGCGTTGAACCAAGAAACGGTGGATGCTATCGTTCAAAAGTCTGGAAAGAACTATGATCTGACCTATGCCAATACCGATTCAAGTAAGACGACTGCTGTTAAGCTGGCATTCAAAAATGCCTTAACGGCAACCAGTATTTCACAATTGAAATCGGCGCTTAAGCAAAGCACAACGGCGGTGGCAAAACTGCAAGCACAACTGGCACTAGCTCAAAAAGCAGCTAATGGTCCGACAACGTCAGCCACCAACCACGTGAACGCGGTGACGCCGAAAACCAGTCAGTCCAATAATGCACCAAAGGTAACGAACCACTACGTTTATGGTGATCAGGATACCGGGTATTTTGCTAAAATGCTGCCAATTTTGATGGGCTTCTTCGTTTTCTTCTTTGTTTTCCTAATTTCGGGAATGGCGCTGTTAAAAGAACGAACGACAGGGACGCTCGATCGACTGCTGGCAACTCCCGTGAAACGATCATCGATTGTCTTTGGGTATATGCTGAGTTACGGTATTCTAGCTATTCTGCAAACGGTACTGATTGTGCTGGTAACGGTTTGGTTGCTGGGGATTGAAGTCGTCGGCAGCTTGGTGAGCGTGGTGTTAATCAACCTCTTGTTGGCATTAGTCGCTTTAGCTTTTGGGATTTTATTATCAACATTTGCCAACTCCGAATTTCAAATGATGCAGTTCATCCCGTTGGTGGTGGTTCCCCAGGTCTTTTTCTCCGGAATCATTCCCTTAGATTCAATGGCTGATTGGGTCAAAGACATTTCCTACATTATTCCGCTTAAATACTCGGGGGACGCCGTTAACGAGATTATTATGCGGGGTACCTCAATCTTTAAGCTCGGTGGTGATATTGCTGTTTTACTGGGATTTCTGATTGTCCTAACGGTTTTAAACATCGTGGGACTACGGCGCTACCGGAAAGTTTAAAAGTCAGGTAGAATAGGTGAATGGATTGTTAAAAAGGAGTGACAAGCTTGGCAACGGATATGTTTCGAAATTATCGTGACTGGTTGGACCAGCAAAAAATGCCACGGGGCAAACGAGTTGCACTATTAGCCGCGCTGGAACTCTTTGCCGATCAAGGATTTGATGGCACCTCGACGCAAGCCGTTGCTGATCGTGCTGGTATCAGTCAAGCAACGATTTTTAAGTATTTTAAAACGAAACAGGATTTGTTATTGGCGATTCTTCAGCCAGTAATGGACAACTTCTTTCCGGTTTACCGGGATGAGTTTGTGGCGGGAATTCAACGACCACAAACATTGGCGGAAAAGGTCCATTTCGTCGTATTAGATCGGTACGCCTTCTTTAAAGCTAATCGTGAGGCTGTGAAAATATTTGCCGTTGAGATGATGACTAATGCTGAAATTCGCCAGTCATTCATTAAAATTGTTGGGGTTGGTAATTTTGCGACCTTCAATAAAATTATTACGACTTTCCGCCAGACCGGAGAATTGCGTGACGATATTCAAGCGGCCGATTTAATTCGGTCGTTTATCGGTCAAATTGTCGGCTATGGCATTCAAACAACCTACATGCCAGTGAGTGATACCAACGAGACCGCTGATTTACAACGAATTACGGAACAACTGATTCGACTTATTCATAAATAAGTCAAAGGCCACGAGTAATTGTGGCCTTTTTGCTGTGCACGATAAAATTGAGCTGGTAAAAAGGTCAAAAGTTGACACTTATTTTTAGTAAGTGTTGACAAAATAATTCCAGGTGTTATTATCTACCTGTGCTTATAAAAAACACATCAATGATTGAGGAGTGATGATCTGATGACAATGATTAATGGTTATGAACAAAGTGATCGCGAAGAATCTTTAGATATTTTGAATTTACCGTCCCTGGAAGCACGAGCCAAGCAAATTATTCCAGCTGGAGGATTTGGTTATATCAGTGGTGGTTCCGAAGATGAATGGACGTTAAAGGAAAACACAGAGGCCTTTAATCATGTTCAGATTATCCCCCGTGCCTTGACCAATATTGAACATCCCAGCACGCAGACCCAGATTTTTGGGGTAGATCTACAAACGCCGATTATGATGGCACCGGCAGCTGCCCAAGGTTTGGCGCATTCACGGGGTGAAATGGCAACGGCACAAGGAATTGCCGCAGCCGGTGCTTTGATGGCGCAGAGTACGTATTCTTCTACCTCAATTGCTGATACGGCGGCGGCAGGTCAGGGAGCACCGCAATTCTTCCAGCTATATATGAGCAAGGATTGGCACTTCAACGAAAGTCTGTTAGATGAGGCCATTAAGGCAAATGTGAAGGCGATTATCCTGACAGTTGATGCGACTGTGGATGGCTATCGTGAATCCGATATCGTTAATAAGTTCCAATTCCCAATTCCAATGGCTAATCTGACAAAGTTCAGTGAAGGCGATGGTAAGGGCAAGGGAATTCAAGAAATTTACGCGGCCGCTGCGCAGAAGATTAATGCGGATGACGTTCGGCGGATTGCAGAATATACACATTTGCCGGTGATTGTTAAGGGTATCCAATCCGTGGAAGATGCCATGACCGCGATTGGCGCTGGTGCAGCCGGAATTTATGTATCCAATCATGGTGGTCGACAGTTAAACGGTGGTCCAGCATCATTTGATGTGTTACACGATATTGCCTTAGCAGTTAATCACCGGGTACCCATCATTTTTGATAGTGGCGTTCGCCGGGGTTCACATGTCTTTAAGGCACTAGCCAATGGTGCTGATTTGGTGGCCTTGGCCCGACCAGTAATTTATGGTTTAGCTTTGGGTGGTGCTCAAGGCGTGACTTCAGTGATTAATCACTTAAACGACGAACTCCTAATTGATATGCAGTTGGCGGGAACGAAAACCATTGAAGACGTTAAGCAGGCGAAGTTACTGCGCCATTAGGCCTAATCTGAAATAGAAAGCAGGCGATTGGTGTGGAATTAGAGATCGATGCTGCGGTTCAAGCTAAATTGCTGCCAAAGCTTGGGCCGGATAAACGGGTTTTACTCAGTTACAACGATGGGGTAGGGCCATACTCGCATCACGGTTTAATTGCCTTACAGGTGGACTTTCAAATTGTCATTATTGCGGCTGACATGCCGATGACCGATTATGAAGCGTCACTGACAACGAACTTAGGAACGTGGTACGTTAAAGGGTATTCAACCAGTTTATTGGATGAGCGTATGCGGCTAACGTTGAATACAACTTACGGAACGATTCAATTATCGGGTAATGAAATGATTGATGATAACGTTGAGATTGTAGATGCGTCGCATAACGTGTAATCTAAAAGCAAGGACCGTTGTCTCCGTGGCGAAGACTAACGGGCCTTGCTTTTCTTTGATTAATGGAGGAATTGGATGAAAATTGTGTTTTTGGTGCTGCTATTATTAGTGGCCGTTGTTGTGGGAAATGTTTTGGGGCGGCATTATCAGCGGTTGCCGTTGCCCTTCTTCTTGATAGGCCTCGGACTGATATTTTCTTTTCTGCCACTCTATCACGGTTTTCAATTCAGCCCGGATGTGTTTACTTTTGCCATCATTGCGCCACTCATGTATAACGAGGCCGAAAATGTCTCACGTTATTGGGTTGGACGGGGAATTGTGAATATTTTTTCGCTGGCAATTGTCTTGGTCATCGTAACAGTGTTATTCGTGGGGATCATCTTACATCAATTATTTGCGTTCCTACCACTGAGCTTGGCCTTGGCCCTCTGCGCTATTGTGACGCCAACCGACGCGGCAGCAGTGAGTGCGATTGTTCCGGCATCAGACGAGTTCACGATTCCACAGATTATCTTACAAAATGAATCGCTGTTTAATGATGCTTCTGGGATTGTGGCGTTTGACTTAGCCTTGGCCACGTATTTGTCAGGTCAATTCTCATTAGGCACTGCAGTGGTTGACTTTGGGCGAGAGTTCTTAGGGGGATTATTGGTTGGGGCAATCCTGGGCTTGGTCATTGCACAGGTACGCTTATGGTTAATCCGTCAGAGGGATGACACGCCACTGATCTTGGTTACCATCGAAGTGGCAATGCCGTTTTTACTGTATTACTTAGCGACCATCATGGGTGTTTCTGGAATTTTAGCCGTGGTGGCGGCCGGGATTATTCAAGGGGTTGAACGAGAAAAACTGCGATTGACTGCAAGTCGGATGCAGTTGGTGAGTGCTAATGTTTGGGAAATGATTGACGGAATGTTATCGAGTTTGGTCTTTGTGTTGCTCGGCATTTCACTGCCTTTGGTTTGGCAGTCAGCTTTACAGAATACGTTGGTTCCTTGGTGGCAATTAGTTCTGGCTGGGGGACTTATCTACGTGATCAAATTGGGATTACGGTTAATCTGGTCCCGTTATTTGGTTTGGATGCATAAGCCGAGCCAACATCGGTGGCTTGATAGTTGGTTAATGGCATTGAGCGGTGCCAATGGAACCATAACGTTAGCATTAGCCTTTTCACTACCACTCACCATTAATTTACGGGGATCGTTGATCTTTATGGCGGCGGTTGTCATCTTATTAAGTTTATTGGTTCCGACCGTTGTCTTGCCCCGGATTGTTGGTTCAGAAGAAGACAAAGTTGATGATCTAGCAAGTTGGAGCAAGCGCCTAAAATTAGCGGCAATTACGCAGCTAGAACAGCAAGTTACAACATCTAGTGAAGCCCAGATTGTTATTGATGCATTACGGCAGCAATTACAACAACAGCATGGTTTTAAAAAGCAACAACAACGAGCCTTATTCCGCCAGGCGGATTTGGCAGAGCAGCAAGAGATTACGACGTTACGGGTTCAAGGTAAAATAACAGCGGATGAACAGCGAGACTACCTAAAATTCTTGACCTATAGTCGCTTTACGGTTGATCAGATTTGGTGGCGCAATCTAGGATTACGGCTGTGGTTTGGTCTGCATATGGGGCATGTTTCCCACGATATTCAGACAGCGCAGGAGACCTTTATGACGTCGCCATTAGTGATGGAGCAACAGTATTGGGCTGATCAGTTTACGGCTAAGGGGCGGTCAATTCGACCACTGGAAAAGAGCGGCTATCACGCAGCCATGCAGCAATTGACGGCAGAGCGTACGGTGGATAATCGTGCAGCCGTGGATGTGGTGCGTCGTTATTATCACGAACGTCATCGCCAGATGAATTTAGCTCCTGCTGATTCGGATATCGTGTACGAGCTATTTTTACAAGCTTTTCACGTCCAGTATGAATTAGTACAAGCTGCTTTTAAAAAGGGCCAGATACCGGCGACGCTGGCGCAACAGCTCCAACAAGAAATTGTGTTTGATGAAACAGGCTACATTCAAAACCAACAGGCGTTTTTAAGTTAATAATCGATTGGCCAACGTGATTCATGGCGTTGGCTTTTTTATCAGTTATTGTTGATGCGTAGTCGTGACTAAGGCGTAACCAATACTAACGGTTAAGATCATTAACCCACCAATGAGGAAAAGTCCGGGTTGCCAACTAGCAAAAATGTGATTAAGTTGACCTAGTAGAAGTGGCCCAACAGCCGCTAATAAGTATCCACAGGATTGGGCAATAGCGGATCGCTGGGCGACTACTGTGACCCGGCGACTGCTGGTGGCGATGAGATTAAGGGCGAGCGTGAAAACCAATGAGCATGTGAATCCCAGAATAATTGCTGAGAGCCAGTGTCCCCAACCGCGCCAAAGTAGACAGGTCAAGCCAACCAGGTACCCCAGTAAAATAAGCGGAAGTAATCGTTGGAAGTGCCAGCGGTAGGTGAGAACGAGCGCGGCAGGGATACCGACAAGCTGAAAGACTGATAATAAGGTACCTGCCTCAGCGACACTGGCCCCAAAGGCTTGATAAATGGTCGGTAACCAAGTTGTTAGTGTATAAAAAATAAGAGATTGGCAACCCATAAATAAGGCTAGCAAGGTGGTTGAGCGATCGAGTTTCCAGTGCACGTTAGTTGTGGAGGTAACACGCGATTGGGTGGGCAGTGCGTGACGATAAAAAACACTGGCCAATAATGCAAAGCCAGCCGGTAGTCCAAGCAATTGCATGGCAGTTGTCCAGCCCCAAACAGTGGCTAACGGTAAGATAATAGCGGTACCGATAGCGGCAATAAGATTCATAGTCAGGGAATAATAACTGGTCATTTGGGTGACGCGGGATGGCGTGGTGGCTGCAATCAGTGTGGGGATTAGGATATTCAATAGGGCAATGGCCCCGCCAATCAGGATGGTTCCACCAATTAGAGTCAACCTGTTGATTGGTCGACCAATGTTGGCGATTACGAGAATGCCAGTGGTGAGCAATAATAATGGTCCGATGCCTAGTTGGTGAATTAATCTGGGCGCTGCTAGGGCACCAATTGCAAAACAGATTAATGGTAGTGTAACTAATAGAGCAGTAGTCGTATTGGTTATGTGAAGGTGCTGTTGAATAATGCCGAATAAGGGGGGAATTGCGGTGACCGCTAAGCGCAGATTCATAGCAAGTAATAGGATCAATGGCGTTAATTTCTTGGACATAAAAGGACACTCCTTAGGCTTCTTCCAGCCTAGTAGGGTGTCCTAACTAGTAACATGACGAGATGGTCTCGCTATCGGAATTGATTTGTTGCAACCAGTATAGCTGAAACAACGAGAAATAACCAGTGGAAATTTACGTCTCAACGAAACCGGTAGAAGTGTTTAACGCTTGCAGAGGGAACTTATGGTAAGTAACTTCATATAACAAAGCGACAGCCAAGACTTATGTGGATAATACAGTTTAAGGTCGTTTAATTACCCAATCGTGAAAAAAGCTAGTATAGTATGAGTCGCAGATTAGGCTGAAATGGGGGGACCATTATGCGTAAAGAGCGGCTAGAAAAGGGCTCATGGCTCGGTATGCTGATTACGTTGGGGGTGGTTTACGGTGATATTGGGACATCGCCCTTGTATGTTATGAATGCATTGATTAACGATGCTGGTCCATTGAAAAATGCGACACCGGATTACGTGATTGGCAGTGTTTCCTTAATCTTTTGGACACTTATGCTGATTACGACAGTGAAGTACGTGCTCGTTGCTTTGCGGGCTGATAATCACCACGAAGGTGGTATCTTTGCCCTCTATGCGCTGGTTCGCCATCGTGCTAAGTGGCTGATTTTCGTGGCTTTGATTGGTGGCGCCGCCTTACTGGCAGATGGGACGTTGACCCCCGCCGTCACCGTGACCTCAGCGGTTGAGGGCCTTAAAGGCTTACCGGATCTAAGGGCCTTTTCTCAGTATTCATGGTTGGTTCCGCTTAGTGTTACGCTGATATTGGTCATTCTCTTTACGATTCAAGTCTTAGGAACGGCAGTCGTTGGGCGTTCATTCGGACCGATGATGTTACTCTGGTTTACCATCATCGGGGGCGTTGGGATGCTCAACATTAGTCAGGCACCGGCGATTCTCCGAGCATTTTCACCCGTTTATGCGATTCAGGTGCTGTTTAGTCCAACGAATAAAATGGGTATTTTTATTCTGGGGAGCGTCTTCCTGGCAACCACCGGCGCAGAGGCATTGTATTCCGATATGGGGCACGTGGGTAAGGCCAATATAGATGCAACTTGGCCCTTCGTTTATGCGATGTTGATTTTAAACTATCTAGGGCAGGGCGCTTGGATGTTAACTCATAGTCAAGTACCCGCCTGGCGAAATGTGACCAATATCAATCCGTTTTATGAGATGATTCCCAGTGGTGGTCGGGTTGCCATGATTGTGCTGGCCACAATTGCGGCGATTATTGCCTCACAAGCCTTGATTACGGGGTCCTACACGTTGGTTGATGAAGCAGTGGGACTGAAGTTTCTCCCGCGTATGATTATCAAACATCCTAGCAACGTGCGTAGTCAAATCTATATTGGTGCTATCAATTGGCTGCTGTGCTTGGTAACCCTGAGCATTGTTTGGCTATTTCAAACCTCGGCGCATATGGAAGCGGCGTATGGATTGGCCATCACCTTGACGATGTTGATGACAACGATATTGTTGAGCCAGTGGGTTCAAATGAAAGGCCACCGGTTCTGGTCATTGGCCTTATTGGTGGGATTTGGTTTATTGGAAACCCTCTTTTTGGTGGCCAGTTTAACAAAGTTTATTCATGGTGGATATCTGACATTAGGACTCACGTTGATGATCTTCTTAATTATGGTCGTTTGGTTTTTTGGTAACCGGCGGCGCCTACGCTATAACCAAGCCGATGAACAGATCAGTTTGTTGGATTATCGGTCGCAGTTGATTCAACTAAGTCAAGACGATAACCAGCCGCTATTTGCAACTAACTTGGTTTACCTGGCTAAGGTGGATCAGTTGCATCGAGTCAAGCGGTCAATTCTATATTCTATTTTAGATAAACGACCCAAGCGCGCGAAGGTCTATTGGTTTATTACGATTAATGAAACCAATCGTCCTTACGACTGTAGCTACAGCGTTGACATGTTGGGAACGCGCAATGTGGTTGAAGTGCGGCTGAATCTAGGATTCCGTAAGTCACAACATATTAATCGTTATTTACGGGCAATTGTAACCAGCCTGATTGCCGATCATAGTATTGACCCTCAGTATTCGAGTTATGGGATTACGCAACCGCGACAGGTCGGTGACTTTAAATTTGTTGTTCAGAATCAGCAGATTATGGATTTGGCGGGAAATCCCACAATGCACCAATTCGATCGATTCTTAATTGGTGGACGGATCTTCTTACAAAACATTACGCCGTCGCCAGCGATTTGGTATGGCTTGGAATTTAGCGATGTGCTTGAAGAAACGATTCCGTTATTTACCAAGCCAATGACCGACCCAGCGCTGGTTCATTTAGCGAAACGACAGACAACTCGTCATCAAGTGTAAATGATCAAAAACTTTGGTTTTGAAAGAATTGCGACGATTTTGCTTAAGTTTAGTCCTTTCCAAATAGTGACATCATGAACTATGCTTAACTTAAAAGGGAGGCAATATTTATGCAGATGATGCACGCAGTGGTTGTTGATCATCCCGGGGCACCGGACGTTTTATCGTATCGCGAAGTGCCCCGCCCAGCGTTAAAGCCTGGTTGGAGCTTAGTTCGGGTTCACGGTTTTGGGATTAATCATTCAGAAGTCTTTACGCGTCAGGGCCTGTCGCCGAGTGTCGAGTTTCCTCGGATTTTGGGAATTGAAGTCGTTGGCGAGGTAGCTGCTACCACAGCGCCCGATCAGTTCACCACTGGTCAAACGGTCATCTCAATTATGGGCGAGATGGGCCGGGCGTTTGACGGTAGTTATGCGGAGTATGTGCTTCTGCCTAATGAGCAGCTATATCCGATTACGACGGATCTCAGCTGGGCTGAATTGGCGGCATTACCCGAAACGGGATATACGGCGTATGGGGCACTACGCGGCTTACGATTGCAGCCACAAGATCACGTATTGATTCGTGGGGGATCAAGTGGCGTGGGCATGATGGCTGCCAAGTTGGCCCATGCGTTGCAACCCGGCATTCGCGTCACTAGTACGACCCGTCATGCTGATAAGGCGGCGACGTTACAAGAACAAGGGGCTGATCAAGTTTTGACGGGTGAATTAACGCATCTGCCAGCCGCAGCAACCTTTGATAAGATTTTAGACTTAATCGGTCCTAAGACGGCCAAGGACTCTCTACAACATTTAACGCCCGGTGGCATTGTCAGCTCAACTGGTGAATTGGGTGGTCAGTGGGCTTTCGATGCATTTGAACCGATTGGCGATATTCCCAATAATCGGTATTTGACGTCGTTTTCTTCTGGTGAGGTGGAACCACAATTGTTGCAGGAGTTAGTGGACCTCGTGACGGAAAAACACGTCGACATTCACCCGACGAAGGTGTTTACTCTCCGTGAGGTGGGGCTCAGGCCCACGCGGAAATTGAGAGCCGCCAGGGCTGGGGAAAGTATGTTGTGGTGATTGAAGCATAGAAATAATGACGATCGGTTAAATAACAAAAATCAGTCCTTCCACATTTTGGAAAGGACTGATTTTTAATTTCCAACACTGGTGCCGTTATAACGTTGGTTTGAGTTGTTTAACGGCTTCGGTTACAGCCGTTTTTGCACTACTTAATGGGGTCCATCCCAATACCGTTCGGGCCTTCTGATTGCTAACGTGATGGCTCAAATGCAACATGAGATGACCTTCTTTAATGGCAGAGCTAAAGGGGGCTAAGACATTAATGACAATATTGGGTAAAAAGTGCTTAGGTAGTCGGTCCGCTAATTCAGGAAAACGGGTTCTAACCAACGTCCGAATTTCTTTCATAGAAATAGGATGATCTTCTACTGCCAAGAAACGTTGATTGGCAGCGGCTGGGGTGGTCATTGCCCGGATATGGATATCGGCAACATCGCGAACGTCAACGACACTAACGGTTAAATTAGGCGTAGCCTGGCCCGTCAGCAGGCGTTTTACGAGACCAAAGCTCCCACTCACATGATCGTCTAATGCGGGTCCCAATATCGCGCCGGCATTGACCGTGACCAACTCAAAGGGGTGATTGTGGTCGGTGACGTAGTTCCAAGCCGCCTTTTCCGCGAGTAGTTTTGATTGCTCATAAGCCGAAAGTCCTGATTGTTGGGGATCCGTCCAGTCGTCCTCCGTAATCACATGGGTCGGATCAAGACTACTAAACCCGACTGCACCAAAGTTAGCAGTCATGACAAGCCGCTTGACGCCAGCGGCCGCGGCGGCCTTGAGAATTCGTAGCGTACCGGCTTCGGCGGTGTTGGCAACGGCATCTGTGACAGTCGCGCCGTTAACGAAGACCGGGGCAGCCACACTCATCACATACGTGATACCAGTCATAGCGGCTGGCCAGTCGGCGTCGGTAGTTAAGTCGGCCTGAACGAATTCTAATCGGTCCAAATGGGGCGTTTGAACATTAGTGAGTGCTTGGCGAACGGTTTTAGCCTTGTCTAAGCGACGTAAGGTCGCCCGAACGGGATAGTTTTGGATAAGTAAATGTTGAATAATATGGAGGGCCAGAAAGCCATTGCCCCCAGTAACTAGGACCTTTTCATTTGACATAGTGATCTCCTTTAGCGCTTGCATGGCGCGATGAAATTAGTTAATGTAGACAGCATAAACCCTAGACCACACTCTAGGGCAAGCTAGGAGGTCAATTTTTTTGACGTATACGATCAAACAAGTAGCGGACAAGACGGGATTATCCATCTATACGCTTCGATTCTATGATAAGCAAGGCTTACTGCCATTCGTTGCCCGTAATCAGTCGGGTTATCGGGCATTTACTGAGGGCGACTTGCATTTGCTCCACACGATTACCTGTTTAAAGAATACCGGGATGACCATTGCTGATATTCGCCAATACATTGGTTACGTGATGCAAGGCCCCACCAGTGTGCCACAACGACAGCGTCTATTGCACGCTCACCGTGAAGCTATTTTAGCCCGATTAGCTCTCATCCAGGATAATTTGAAGGAAATTGATTTTAAACTCAATATTTATGATGATCCGGATGCGGCGGCTTTAGTTGCCCAAGAACAGGCGGTGGCCCAAGCGGAAAAAATTGCCAATGGCTTACCCAATCCGTATTTGGCACCTTTAAATTAAGTTTTAAACAAAACAGTTGTATTTAAAACTGTTTGTGATAAACTGGACCTACGTCTAAGGAAGTAGGTGGTGGTAGTGCAAACGCAGCAAAACTTGATGGGGCTGATTTACCAACTGGCCCAAGCAGAAACACAGGCGTTGAATCAGCAACTAAAGCAGTTAAATTTGAACAATGAGCAGGCCCGAGCACTGAATTATATTGATCAGCACCCGGGGACTAATCAGCGAGCAGTTGGCAGTTACCTGGGGCGCCAAGCGGCGAGTACATCAAATCTGATTAAGCGGTTGTTAACGCAGCAATTGGTGGTACGCCAGGTGGCAGCTGACAATGATCGAGAAAAACAGTTGCACGTTACGACTGCCGGTGAGCAGGTGGCGCAACAGATTGCGGCTGCATTCACCACGGTCAATCGCCAAATGATGCAGGCAGTTCCTGTCGACCAGCAGACGCAACTTTCTGAGACGTTGAAGCTGATCTTACAGCGATTATCAAGGGAGTCCTAACAATGTCATTAACGATTTCAGAAGAACAAGCAACGCGAAAAGAACTACAGGCTAACTTTAAATTAAGTGGCTTAACGGTTGACCAGGTTGCGGCAGACCTCCAAACCACACCAGATTACGTGGACGCGGTATTGGAGTTGCAGGTTAGTCGGATTGAAGACCCGTGGATCTTACGAAATTATCTCAACGCCGCCATACAGGCGCAACAACAGCAGCCTATTCCTTACAGCCGCTTAAACGGATCGCCATTACGGCATTGGTTTTTAAATCAAGGCCGCATTCGGCGGGGAAGCTTAGCGGATTAATGCCGCTGATTTAACAGCTAAATCTGAACACAAAAAACACCAACTAGGTAATAGGCTTAGTTGGTGTTTTTATCTGAATGACTGTCTAATTAGTCAACGACAATCAATGATTTGATTGCTTCACGATTGGTCATGGCTTGGTAGCCAGCGTCAATATCGTCTAAGCTAAATTGCTTGGTGAAGACCTTGCCTGGGTGAATATCACCGTCTAAGACAGCCTTCAATAAGACTTGCTTATCGTAGGTCGTGACAGAAGCAGGGCCCCCAGCGATGATAGTGTTGTTGTAGAATGATGCGGTCATATCCATCTTGGGTTCATGGGGTAAGCCTACCCGGCCAACGATGGCGCCAGGACGACCAGCCTGCATGGCGGTAACATTGGATAGTTCCGTGCCGACACATTCTAAGACGGCGTCAGCGCCAGCACCATTGGTTAAGGCCTTAACTTTGGCGATCGCGTCATCGCCCCGTTCGGCGATGACATCAGTTGCGCCGAATTCACGGGCTAGCTTTTGCCGATCTTCATGCCGACTCATAATAATAATACGCTTAGCACCGCGCATTTGTGCGGCAATAACCCCACAAAGACCCACGGCACCATCACCAACGACGACAACGGTATCACCCGTTTTCACGTTAGCGACACGAGCGGCGTGATAACCGGTCGCCATAACATCGGCGAGAGTTAACAGGGAGGCCAACATATCTTCACTGTAGTCAGATGGTTGGCCAGGAATCTTGACTAAGGCCCATTCGCCGTGTTGGAAACGAATGTATTCGGCTTGAACACCATTACTGAAGTTGTCCGTGTGGTTTTGGCAATCGCCGTCAAAACCGGCACGACAAGCGGCACAGTGACCACAACCATGAGTAAATGGCGCAATCACAAAGTCACCAGGAACGACAGTTGTGATGTCAGACCCAACCGCTTCGACGATCCCGATGGCTTCGTGACCAGTGTTCTCAGAATGATGTGGCTTATCTTCTAAGCCGCGATAAGCCCACAGATCTGACCCACAAACACAGGTGCGAACGACGTGAATAATCACATCATCAGGTGCCTGAACTTGCGGTTTTTCGATGTCTTCGATGGCAACTTTGCCGGGTTCCATAAACATAGTGGATTTCATCATGTATTTCCTCCTTGTTGGGTTGAGAAGTGGTGATAGCCCACATTCAACCAGCTTAACCTTAGTGTACGCCTTCGAGTCCACTCGAAAGCAAGTGAAAATTGAAAAATAATTATTTTTTTGCAGGCATACCCGTGACAGCTTAGTTGGGCCAATGGGTTGAAAGTTGGGTAATCAGTGGCTGGACTCGTGTTTTTTCAGTGCGCAAGTAGGTGGCATAGACGGTCATTTGGGCCGCAACATCATTGATCGGTAAGCAAACGCGTTGTTCTGTGACCTGATTTGTGGTAAAAGTGGGGTCAAATATAGATAAATTTGTGGTGAAGAACGGCAAATTAGCAGATTTAGTCAAGGCGAGTAATGCGGCTCGCTGTTCCTGGTAGAAGAATTGGGCGTTAGGGATGGCCTGCTGAATGATGTCTCGCCACGGGCCAATATCACGTAACACAATAAAATTTAATCCTTGAAGCTCAGCAAAACTAACGGTTGCCTGATTAGCCTGATACATGAATTGATTCAGATTGACGGCTAAACGCTCAATACCGATTGATTGGCTCGTGATTAATGGCGTGTCGAGCGGCTGATTGGTTAATACCACAATGGCTTGTTGTGACGTGAGAGCCGTTGTGACTCGCTCCGGTGCCAGCAATGTGGTTGGCAAGTGCGTTGTAGTTGGTAAGTGCCCTTGGGTGTGTTGCAAGTAAAGTAACGGACCGGGTAAGGTGGTAGCAATGGGAAAGGTTTGGTGTGATGAGTCAAAATTGCGAATCCGAGTGACAGCCTCACGCTGGGCTGCCAGTAATCGGGTAGCTTCGGCTGCAGCGAGTTTCCCCGTGGCGTTTAGAGTGAGTCGATTGGGATGGCGCTCAAAAAGCTTAACGCCGAGTTGCTCTTCTAATTTTTGCATGCCCCGAGTCACGGTTGGTTGCGTGATATTGAGTTTAGTTGCGGTTTCTGCCAATGTCTTAGTTTGAGCAAAGGTTGCCAATTCCTCCAGCAAGTGATTATCTAACATCCGAGTTCCACTCCTCCGTAGTATGCGTTAATGGTATACTAGCATGTTTAAGAAGTAATTTTCAACCGTCTCAGTTTGTTCTATCATAGGGGCCAATCAGGTAACAAGAAAGGATTTGATCATGTGTCCGTACCAACAATTGTGTTAAATAATGGCGTGACGATGCCCCAATTGGGGTTTGGCGTTTTTCAAGTGCCGGATTTAGCTGAGTGTGAAAGGGCTGTTACCCAGGCAATTCAAACCGGGTATCGGTTGATTGACACTGCTACGGCTTATCAAAATGAAACGGCAGTTGGCCGAGCGATTCAGCAGAGTGGTGTGGCGCGTAGTGACTTGTTTGTGACCTCTAAATTGTGGATTTCAGAATTCACCTATGAACGAGCTAAGAAGGGAATTGATGCTTCCCTGCAACGTTTAGGATTAGACTATTTGGACCTCTACTTGTTACATCAGCCGTATGGCGATGTCATGGGCGCTTGGCGAGCAATGGAGGAAGCTTACCATGCGGGGAAGATTCGGGCGATTGGGGTGTCGAACTTCTATGCGGATCAACTTAAAAATTTGGAGCTGACGATGACCGTCCAACCAGCGGTTAATCAAATTGAGGTTAATCCATGGTATCAACAGCCACAAGAAGTGGCCGCTAACCAAGCCGATCATGTGCGAGTTGAAGCTTGGGCACCATTTGCAGAAGGACAGCACGGAATTTTTACAGATCCGACGATTAGCACGATTGCCCAAGCACATGGGAAGACAACTGGTCAAGTTATTTTGCGATGGTTATTACAGCGAGGAATTACGGTCATTCCTAAGTCTGTTCACCAAGAACGGATGGCCGAAAATTTAGCAGTCTTTGATTTTGAATTAACTGCGGCAGAAATGGCAACGTTAGCGGGATTAGATCGTGGTGAGAGCCAATTTTTTGACCACCGCGATCCTGCCACGATTGAGCAAATTTTTGGGTCAAGTCTTAAGCAATTACGAAAGGATGTTGATTAACAATGACAACACCAACGATTCAATTAAACGATGGGAACCAAATTCCAGCAGTTGGTTTCGGTACTTTTCAAATTCCCAACGACGGCTCAACGTATCAAGCCGTTAAAGCGGCTTTGGCAGCGGGCTATCGCCATTTAGACACAGCCGTTGCTTATTTCAATGAAGCTGAGGTTGGACAGGCGGTACGGGACAGTGGCATTCCACGTGATGAGATTTGGGTAACTAGTAAACTGTGGTTACAGGATTTTGGGTTCGAACCAGCCCAACGTGCAATTGACGTATCGCTCCAAAAATTGGGGTTAGATTACCTTGATTTATATTTAATTCACCAACCATATGGTGATGTTCCTGGTGCTTGGCGGGCCATGGAAACGGCTCAAAAGGCGGGAAAGATTCGCTCAATTGGGGTGTCAAATATGACACCTAAGTTGTGGCAACAGTTTGTTCCAGAGTTCACCACGATTCCCGCTGTTAATCAGGTTGAATTCAACCCGTACTTTCAACAGACCGAATTGCGTCAGTTGTTGGCACCGCATGATGTGAAGCTTGAGGCATGGGCGCCATTAGGACAAGGAAATCAGTCTCTCCTAAATGAACCCGTCATCCAACAACTAGCAGTCAAGTACGGCAAAGACGCTGGGCAAGTGATTCTGCGGTATGAAAATCAATTAGGGATTATTGTCTTTCCTAAGTCAGTGCATGAAGCGCGAATTAAGAGTAATTTAGATATTTTTGATTTTGACTTAACACCAACTGAAATGGCGCAATTAGCTGCGTTAGATCAAGGGCATGGGCAACATGATCCTGATGCACCAGGTGTTGCGGATATGTTATTACGGGCCTTTGACGTGCACGCTAATGATTAGTGCAAAAACCATGATCGTTTGAGATCATGGTTTTTTGATACCTGGTTGTTGTAAGAGAAATTGGCGCAAGGGGTGTTGCGCCGGTTTATCGAGAAACCGGTATGCACGTGGGGCTGTAAACTGGGGATCCACTTGACGCAAGTCAGCGAGTGTAAGTCGTGGAATGGCAATCACAGTCCGGATCGGCAGTGCAACAGCCTGGGAAACATTGCCGAGATAGTTGCGAATGGCGGTAGCATCAGTAGCGGTCAGATTGGCTAGTAAACGGTTGGGAGCTGCCACTAGCGGCTGGCTAATTTGAAGAAATAGGCCAATACCGCCGTGAGTACCGGTTACATGAACGAACGCCTGAAATGGCTCTTGATGGTAAAAACGACGCCGATACTCGATACGTTTAGTGCCGGCTTCGATCGCTTGTGCGGGTTCCGGATGTAGGGAAAAGAGTAACGTTGGTTGAGTTGGTTCATAGTAGTCTTGTACGGTTATCACGTAATCACTCCGTTAGTAATGATTTATCATAACAAAATAGCTGATTTTGCATGATAGTTGCGGTATACTTTTTTTGTAAAAAGGAGGAATCAGTGTGATGACAGTTTTTACAGATGAACAGAAAGTTCAACTGTTGGCAGATTTGATCGCCATTCAATCAGTGAATGACCATGAGGAATTGGTGGCGCAGTACCTTAAGCGGGTACTGACGGATCATGATATTGATGCGAGAATTGTGCCGGTCAGTTCTGGACGAGCTAATCTGATCGCAGAGATTGGCCATGGCACACCCGTTTTAGGTATTTCTGGGCACATGGATGTGGTATCTCCTGGCGATGTCACACAATGGCAGAGTGATCCTTTTAAGCTCAGAGAACGATCCGGCAACTTGTATGGTCGCGGTGCCAGTGATATGAAGTCTGGATTAGCGGCCTTAGTTATCGCGATGATTGAGTTGCAAGCAGCGGGGCAGCCCAAGACGGGTCGAATTAGACTGATGGCGACTATTGCAGAAGAAGTTGGCGAAACGGGATCACAGGCATTTCTAGAACAAGGTGCCATGGATGATGTAGATGCTTTGCTGATTGGTGAACCATCCGGCTATCGCGTCTTTTACGCACACAAGGGGTCAATGGACATTCGATTAACCTCTCAAGGCAAGGCGGCACATAGTTCAATGCCGGAAATGGGCGTTAACGCTATTGACCCCTTGCTAGTGATTTTGAATCAAGCGAACCAGGTCTTTCGGAATAGCGATCGCCATAATGAGCTGCTTGGTGATTTAGCCTTTAATACAACGGTTTTCCAAGGCGGAAATCAAGTTAATTCAATTCCAGAGATGGCCACGGCAGAAATGAATGTGCGGACAATTCCCGAATTTAATAATGATCAGGTTGTCGCCACACTTAAAGAATTGGTCGATCAGCAAAATCAGCAAGGGGCTCAAGTATCCACGGATGTGTATATGTCTCAGTGGCCAGTGGAAGAACCCAAGGAGACGTTATTGAGCCAGTTAGCTGTTAAAATTGGGGCTGACTATGCCGGGACGGCTATTCCCAAATTAGCCTTACCAGCTGTTACAGATGCCTCTAACTTGTTGAAACAAAAGGGCCACGAATTTCCATTTATTATTTTTGGTCCCGGGAGCGATACCGCTCATCAGGTTGATGAATATGTTAATAAGCAAATGTTTTTAGATTTCACGCAACTGTATCAGCAATTGTTTATTGATTACTTGCAACAAGCAACACGCTCCTAGATGGATTAAAAGGACGCTGACTGTTTTCCAGATAGTGGGAAACTGTCGACGTCCTTTTATTCGGCTAATTTTAGATAATCCTGTAGGTAAGTTGCCAAACCGTCATGATCATTGTCCAAAGGCGTAATGTCATTAGCCAGTGCCTTGATGGCAGGGGTCGCATTTTGCATCGCAACTCCCCAACCGGCATAATCAATCATCGCAGTATCGTTATGTTCATCCCCGAAAGCAATGATGTCCTTACGCGCAATGTGGTAATGGTTTGCCAGAAACTCAACGCCGGTTGCTTTTTGAACCCCCTTTACCCCGAGTTCAACCACGGAGTTAGGGCCACCCCACGGCGCTGCATCGATTTCGTCGGCAAAGTTGTGCTGCAAATAACTCAATAGGTGTTCTTGATGGCTACGGTCAACGGCAACCGTCAAACTAGTTGGGTTTTCCTGAAGGGTCTTTTGGTTAAGAATTTGGTTAGCTTGCAAGACGGAAGGGAAAAAGCCAACTTCGACCGGCTGATCGCGGACAGCTAAAAAGAGGTTTTTACCTTCAGCAGCAATCATGTTAATGCCCAGTTCTTCACGGTGGGTTAAGAGATCAAAGGCCACTTCTTTGTTGAAAGTATACTGGTATTCATCGGCCCAATCCTGATGGGGTAGGTATCCCAAACTGCCATTAAAATTGATCATGGGACTGTCTAGCCCCAGTTCATCATAGATGTTGGCGGAAATCCGATTTGGCCGTCCCGTGACGATACTGACGATATGTCCGGCCGCCCGGGCTTCTTTCAAAACAGCTTTGGTGCGGGGAGCAATCTCAGCAGCAGCGTTTAATGTGGTGCCATCCAAATCAATCGCAATTAGTTTTCGTTCCAAAGAGAACACCTCACAGTTCTTAGTGTATTTAAGTCGAATCAAATGTAAACTAGCCTTTTAAATGTACCACAAGTATTGAAAAGTTACTACCATTTTGGGCTAGTGTCGGCTTTAAGAAACGGGTATAATAGGCAAAGAGAAAAACACGTTTTATGGGATTATGCATATTGCAAGTATATAATTGTATCTAACAAGATGGAGGAATAATGGTGAATTTACCTGATGACTTTGTTACGAAATATCAACGCCTACTGGGAACGGAGGCTGCCGCATTTTTAGCAAGCTTTGACACTCCCAGTCTAAGTGGCTATCGCGTCAATCCAACTCACCATGACTTACCAACGACATTGACAGAGACACCAACGGTTGCTTATGAGCCCTTAGGTCATTTTGGTTCAGTAAGTGGCCGTAGTCTGATGCATCAAAGCGGGGCAGTCTACAGTCAGGAACCAAGTGCCATGTTTGTAGGCGCAACGGCGGCACCTAAAGTTGGTGAACGGGTGCTAGACTTATGCGCGGCGCCTGGCGGAAAAACGACGCATTTAGCCAGCTATCTGCAAGGAACCGGATTGCTCGTCACGAATGAAATTAATCGCAAACGGGTTAAGGTATTGGCCGAAAATGTTGAACGGTTTGGTGTGCCCAATGCAGTCATCTTTAATGATGCGCCGGAACAACTGAGTCCGGTATTCCCGGATTATTTTGATAAGGTACTAGTTGATGCACCTTGTTCTGGTGAGGGCATGTTTCGAAAAGATCCAGCGGCCATGACGTATTGGTCATTAGATTATGTGAATGACTGTGCCGCACGTCAACGTGATATTTTGACAGAAGCGTTGAAGATGGTTAAGCCCGGTGGACAATTGATCTATTCCACCTGTACTTTTGCGCCCGAAGAAGATGAGCAAATGATGGCGTGGGTACTCCAAAACTTCCCTGAATTTCACTTGGTACCGATCCAAAAGGTCGGTTGCGTGGTTGATGCGCGACCAGAATGGGCTGATGGCAATCCCGAACTCGCTAAGGCCGCCCGGTTGTTCCCCCATCTCATGCAAGGTGAGGGGCATTTTGTGGCAAAACTAGAGCGTGACACCGGTGACGCCCATGAGCTTCGCGGGTCGGCTACCTTGGGTCAAACATTGACGCGGGACCAACAAAAGTTATGGCAAGACTTCGCTGGTCAGGTTCTCGGTCAAGCGACGTTTACCAACTTAGTGACAGTCAAAGATCAACTCTTTGCTTTACCAGTAACACTGCCGGATTTGAAACACGCTCATGTTTTCCGTCCGGGCTTGCATCTGGGTGTCTTCAAGAAGAATCGATTTGAGCCGGCTTACGCTTTGGCCTTAGCGAGTGATCCGCAAGTCGTTAGTCGTTCACTAACCATTACGGCGGATCAGTGGCGAGCATGGGTCCATGGTGACACCTTTACTTTAACCACGGCACCGGAGAAAGGTTGGTATTTGCTAGTTTGTGCGGGTCAACCAGTTGGCTTTGGCAAAGTTGTCGGTAATACCGTTAAAAACTTTTTCCCTAAAGGGCTACGATTCACCGTCTACGATCATTAAATGAAATCAATAAAAGCGTGCTCCCAGGTCTTGGGGAACACGCCTTTTGTTTAATAAGTTAATTGACGCTGTTGGCAGTAGTTGATTAGTTCTGGTGACAACAGGAGTCGTTGTTGCCGAAGCTGCGTTAAGTCGGTAGTGCCCAGTAAGGTCATGATCGTTTGCAAACCGACTTGCCAGTCTAACAGCATAGCCGTGGTGGTGGCCTCATCGGTCTTGATTAGACTGTGTAGAATCTGGCCAGCACTGCCGACAACCCGTGCCCCCAAAGCCAACGCCTTGGCAGCATCCAGGGGTTGACGAACGCCGCCGGTAGCAATGACCTGTAAGTCAGGTTGTTGGCGAGCTTCAAGTAAAGATTCGACCGTCGACTGTCCCCAGGTATCAAGGTAGTTGAGTTCTTTTTGATGACGGCGGAAATTTTCGATATCAACGAAGTTAGTCCCGCCCCGGCCACCCAGGTCGACTAGTTTGACGCCAATGTGTTGGAGTTTTTGGAGAGTCTCTTGCGCCATGCCGAACCCAACTTCCTTTACAATAACGGGAACGTCTAGTGCCGCAACGATGTTTCCAATATTATCCAGCCAGTGAAAGTCGCGATCGCCCTCAGGCATGACCAACTCTTGCGCCGTATTGACGTGGATTTCCAGAGCATTAGCCGCCAGCATCTGGACAGCGCGTTTGGCTGCCCGTACATCGTGACCAGCGCCAATGTTCGCAAAAACCAGGCCGTCGGGGTTGTTTTCACGCAGGGAAGTAAAGGTTGGAATGGCCTGTTCATCTTTAAGGGCGATGCTCTGTGAACCACTAGCGACCGCCATGCCAGTCGCTGCAGCAATTCGTCCCAATTGGGCGTTAACAACGCCCGTTCGTGGGCTACCGCCCGTCATGGCCTCAATCATGAGTGGTACCTTTAGAGATAACGGGCCAAGCTGAGTGGAAAAATCAACGTCAGTGAGGCTGATTTCAGGCAAGCTCTGGTGAATAAACCGTAATTGGTCAAATTGACTAGCGGCCGTTGGCGTGTAAAACTTTTCTGCTAAGGATAGATGTTCATCTTTGCGATGGGCATGACGTGATAGGTCCATAGGGATAATCTCCTTATTCGATAACGTGATGGACGTTAAGTTTTAGTGGTTCAATTCCGCGAGCTTCCCATTCAGTTAACAGGTGAGCCAAATCCTTAGCGGCGTTAATAATGACAATCCCGCAGTCACCACCACCGGCACCAGAAGACTTGGCCGCACCACCGACATGCTCAGCAATGTCACACATGGTCTTTAACAAAGTTGTTTCAATGGTTACATGGCTCAGGTGAGCTAAATGATTCAGTAATTGCCGATTGACCGCAATTTCGGTTTGAATTGCGTTGAGGTCTTGATGATGGAAACCATCGATCATGCGTTGTAGGCACTCACGACTCTCCCGAAGAAATGTGTGATAGTCTTTGCGACGCGTTGCCTTGAACAGCGCGATTTTATCAACGAGATGGGAGGTGGACGCCGGTGTTCCGGTCCAACCAATCATTAGTCGTAGGGGTTCAGGTGGCGTGAGCAATTCGATTTGTAACCCGGGCCATTGAGTGTCTAGCAATTGTTCTAAAGAAAGTTCCCGCCGCGCCGAAGCCAACCAATCGCGATCAAATGCTTGGTAGGCAATCCAACCGCCATATACGGAAGCAGCAATATCTCCAAGCGAGCCGTTACCTTGGACGTCTAAGTGAGCGATAGCCGCTAGCTTGAATAAACGATCCTGACTCATAGGGATGTCGTAGAATTGGCACAGGGCCTTGACGGTTGCCACGGTGACGGCGGCTGAGGAACCTAAGCCGTATTTCTTACCGTCAGCACTATCTAACTCGCTATTAACATTCAAGTGATAAATGCTGAGAGGCTTGCCCAGTGTTTGGGCGTACTGCTCAGTCAGATGAATGGCCGACAGAATGTAGTGGAACGGGTTATCGCGATTATCAAAAACCAGTTCCGTTCCTTGCCGTTGCCAATAGAGCGAATTTTCTTGGTATTGTTTCGATGCAATGCGACCGTAGTCTCGACTAGCCTCGATTGTAACGGTCACAAATTGATTAAGTGCGACAATGATGGCCGGATATCCCGGTTCAACCACAGCGTACTCACCAGCAATGTATAATTTTCCGGGTGCTTGCGCGGAAATCAAATAATCAGGTCCCTTCTTGTAACAACTATTATGACTATTAAATAATGCCTTTATTTATGAAAGAAAGCGTAACCCTTGTCCGGGATGAGCAACGATCACGTGTTCAGTACCGAATTGTTCGGCAAATTTCTGCGTGATGGCGGGCAGGTCCGGCGTCTGGCAAAAGACTTTCAGGTTAGGGCCAGCGTCTAAGGTATAGTAACATTCTTGTCCCGCTTGCCGTAAGACTCGGACCGTGTCCATGGCCCTTAACGTGTCTCCATTGAAGTAACTGTAAGGGGGCTGCGCACTTAATGTTAACGCATGCATTCGCATGGCGTTACTTTCCAAAACTTCGCCCATTGTTGAGAAGTCTTGATGTAATATAGCTGGTTTGATGGTGGCTAAATCCTGAGCAACAACGGTCTTCCACGCTGGGTAGTAGGGAGATGTGGTGACACTGGATTGCATTCCTTGACGTGAGCTAATTCGCTTGTGATGGGGATCCAATACGAGGGCCACAACAGCGATTGGCCAGTCAACCGTTTCCTGCAAGGGAATGGCCAGAGAGGTGCGATCATCGCTACCGGCTTGCCATTCAACAAAACCACCGTAAATGGAGCGCGTGGCAGAACCAGAGCCGCGTCGAGCCAATCGTGATAACGCCCTTGGCGTGAGCTCTAACCCGGCAGCACGACTAGCTGCTCCAGCCAGAGCCGCAAAAGCCGAGGCCGAAGAGGCCAAACCTGCTGCAGTCGGCACGTGATTAACGGTGGTTACATGTGCGAAAGCCGATTGGCCACTTTGTTCGCGCACGATGTTTAAGAAGTCAACGACCTTTTGGCTGGCAGGAGTTGCCAGTAATTGGTCATTGATCTGGACCATATCGCGGGTTAAACGTGAATCAAATTCAACGGTGGTATCCGTGTAAAATTGGTCAAGGGTTAGTGATAAGCTACTGGTTTGGGGCAGCATCAAGTTTGGATCGGCTTTACCCCAATATTTGACCAGCGCAATGTTGGTGTGTGCCCGTGCGGTGACCGCTGTCATGAATGTGCCTCCTCAAGGTTGAAAGTTTCAATCCACGTTTGCGTAGCACCAGCGTCTAAGAGGGCCTGTTGAACGCGTTGCGTGGTTGGTAAGTCCGAGCATAGAGCAATTAAGCAACCGCCCATGCCGCCGCCGGTTAATTTGGCCCCTAAGGCGCCATTATCGGTAGCAACCTGCGTTAGGTGATCAAGTTCGCGTGAACTAACACCTAACGCTCGTAATTGCTGCTGTGCTTCGGTTAAGATTTGCCCGAGTTGATGAATGTTAGGCGTTGCTAATGCCTGGCGTGCCTGATATGTCAAGTCACCCAATCGGTTAATCTGTGTTTGAGTTTCTTGAGGGAAAGCGGTTTTTCGCCGGGCCACCGCTGCTACGGCCTTGCCAGTTTGTCCTTTGATGCCGCTGTCAGCAATCACCAAGTAGCCGGTTAAAGCAAATGGAATTTGCAAGCTTTCTTGATGGGGGATGAACCAGATTGGTGCATTTGAGCTGGCAGTAGCCGCGTCAATACCACTGGGTTTACCATGCGTGATGGCTTCTTCAATGGCGGCACTGGCTAACAATTGTTCACGATTTAAAAAGCGGTCAAAAAAAGCGTACATGGCTCGGGTAATGGCTACGGCCGCTGCTGCCGAAGAGCCCATGCCGCGCTCTGCCGGCAGATCACTGGTAATCGTCATGTGAAATGGCGTGTTAACCGCGTCAAAACGACGTAGCAGAGTTTTAATCAGGGTGGCTACGCCGGCTAAATTCTGATGCATTTGAGCGATAGGGCCGTCATAATAACGACTCGTGAGAAGTTGTTCTTGATCCGTTGCCGTCATAGTGACGTGGGTGGTGACTGAAGGGAGCGGGAGGGCGATGGCTGGTTGACCATACACCACACTATGATCCCCGATAAGAATGATTTTGGCATTACTACTGCCACTTGCCGTTTTCCCCAAGGTCGATCGCTCACTTTCTTTGTCGAATTTATCTACCAGAATATCATACTCTACTGGGTAGCGTTGCGCTAGTTTTGCCCGTTAAAATCTTAAAATCTCGTAAAAATTAACGTTTTCTATAAAGTTTAGGGCTTGTTAGCCGCAGTTAAGCGACTGAGGATGGATCGGTCGCCCGGTCGGCTTTTACCGTAGCGTTGGCCCGCTAAGTGGTGTATCATAAGTTCCAGTTATTATCGCAATTGTGCAGAAATTGGTGAGCATATTATGGATAAAGACACGGTTTATGCGGTGGTGGATATTGAGACCACCGGAACCAGTGTGACAGATGGCGACCGCATTATCCAAATTGGGTGCGTCTTCGTCCAGCATAATCAAGTAATTAATCATTTTGA
>NZ_AZCP01000001.1:292346-437055 GCF_001433855.1 Levilactobacillus brevis ATCC 14869 = DSM 20054 | reverse complement strand
CCCGCCGCGATTTCGCGACTAACGGGGATTACCAATAAACGGGTGCGGCATGCGCCCCTCTTTGATGACGTAGCAGGAACGCTGTATAGCTTGTTAACAAACACGGTATTTGTTGCGCACAACGTTAACTTTGATTTGCCGTTTATCAATGCTGAGCTTGAACGGGTAGGGTATCCGGCCTTACCAATTGCCGCAGTGGATACGGTTTCTTTGAGTCAGATCTTATTGCCGACTGCAACGAGCTTTCGGCTACGCGACCTGAGTCGATTATTTAATATTGAACACGACAATCCGCATTCGGCTGATAGCGATGCTAGTGCGACGGCCGAATTATTTATCTTTTTATTTCGGCGATTACGGGCTTTACCAATGGTGACACTACAACGAATGATCGACTTGCAAGCGGATTTGCCATTGCAGACGACGACACTGTTCCGAGTGGCTCAGCAGTTAAATGAGCAGTCACCACGAAAGCTACCGGATTATCTTTACATTAAAAATGGGTTGGCCCTACGGCAACCGGCACCATTACCGGCGACAACTTTAGCTGAACCTAGTAAATATCCGAAAACCAAAAAGCAAAAACAAAAGCTGATGCCGGAGAATTTGGAATGGCGGCCGGAACAGGCTAAGATGATGAATTACATCTATAATAATTATGCTGAGGCGGATCGGCATCCGGTAAAACACATGATTGTAGAAGCGCCAACCGGGATTGGGAAGAGTCTAGGCTACCTATTGCCAATGGCTTATTTAGGACAGACTGGTCGACCCGTTGTGGTTAGTACCGCAACGACCTTACTACAAGAGCAGTTATTGGACCAAACGATCCCGCTGCTAAATCAAATTGTCCCCTTTACTGTCAATGCTGTTTTGGTTAAGGGCAGTCGGCATTATCTTGATTTGCAGCGATTTGCAACTACCTTAAACGTTGCAGAGACCTCTAAGCAGACGCAGTTGTTAAAGCTGCGTTTACTAGTGTGGCTGACGATGACGACGACTGGTGATCTCGATGAATTACATTTGGCGACGTATCGGGCACCTTATTTCCAAGAGATTGTTCATGAAGGTGCCGTTACGGTGGATAATCCTTTCTATGATGATGACTTCATCCGGCGGCGAGACCACCGAATGGCGCAGGCCCAAGTAATTATTGTGAATCACGCTTATTTGAGTGAACACGCTTTGGCGTTAGGTGAGCAGCTCCAACAACCTTATTTAGTCATTGATGAGGCACAGCATTTAACAGAAAGCACGTTGAAACAACGGCGAACTCAAGTTAAGTTTGCCCAGTTACTCAATGAATTGCATCATATTCAGCGAGACATTAATCGAGAAATTGGACCCAGCTTACTGCGTTTGTTCGCGGCGGACACTCAAGCAACATTAACGTTGCACCGGCTGTTGTCGGCTAGTCAAACGTTAGAGACACAATTAACCACATTGGTGGATCATCTGTTTTTACGGTTTTTAGCCAATAAACGACTGAATAATCATAATCAAGTCATTGAAGAATTAGTTAGTGCGCAAGCGTTGACCGAAGAAATTGATCGCAGTCGCACAATTGACCGCGCAACAATGGCTACAGATGATCTGTTAGCCGGACTGAATGCTTTACGGCAACGCTATGATCAGCAACAAGCCCAATTCACGTCGGCAGAACGCTATTTGTTCGAGCAGGTTGATACGCGGGTGCACCTTTTTGACGATCAGATGGGCCAGTTATTAGAAATTTTGCGGCAGGTTGTTGATCAGGCACCAGCTAGTCTCTTTTGGTTAACCATGAACCACGTTGGGGACCGAACGAGCTTACAATTGGCTAGTGGCCTATTAGCTACAGAGGGATTCTTAAGTCAGCACTTGTATGCGGGATTTCAGCCGGTGCTCTTGACTGGGGCCACGCTCTTTTCATCAGGTCGCTCACAATATGTGTTAGATCAATTCGATTTACAACGTGAGCAAACCGTGACCCATCGGATGCGTTCCAGTTTTGACTATGGCAAGCAAGCACAATTGCTGATGGCGGATTCAGGCCCTAACCTGAGTCGAGTGGCGCCAGCAGATTACGTCACTTACTTGTCGGCAGCGATTACCCAAATTGCTGGCGCGGTGAATAAGCAGACTTTGATTTTGTTTAATTCACTCAGTGTGATTGAACAGGTCTATCAGCAGTTGGTGACCCAACCAGAGTTTGCTCGCCGAGACATTTTCGCTCAAGGTGTCAGTGGTAGTCGTGAGCGGATTACGAAACGATTTGCCACCAGTCACGGAGCGATTTTATTAGGTGCGGCGAGTTTTTGGGAAGGAATTGATTTGCCCGCCGAGCAATTGGAGTTATTGATTGTGACGCGATTGCCTTTCGATTCACCAGATCGCGTATTCGTCAAAGCAAATTATGCCCGGCTGGAAGCGGCAGGGAAAAATCCGTTTTATAATGCGGCTTTACCAGCGGCGACGTTGAAGTTGCGTCAAGGAATTGGGCGCTTGATTCGAACGCCCCATGACTATGGTGCGGTGGTCATCTTAGATCAACGGTTAGTCGAACGCCAGTATGGTCAAAGTATCTTACGCGCACTACCAGCGGAGTTACCGAAAACAACTGGAGATATTGGGACCCTAACACAGGGTTTAATTAATTTTTTTGAAAAAAAGCCAGCCGATTCGGCGACACCCCCAGAAGTCTGATATAATGACTGGGATTGAAATTTGAGAAGTTTGATAAGGGAGTACGATGGAAAATTGATGAGACAACAGTATAAGCGCCAACGCCGACCACGACACTGGGTGCTCTTAACCATCCTGCTTGTGATTTTAGTAGTCTTGATCAGTGCGGGTGTCATGATTAATAAAGCAACCAAGCCGTTAAGCCAAGCGCGCGTTCATGCAGAAACCGTTGCTAAAGATTCCGGGCATCTGACTAGTACACAAGACTTTTATTGGACCAACCTGAATACCACGTATTACACCGTTTCGGGTCAAAATAAAGCTAAACAAAAGGTGTACGTGATCGTGCCTAAAACGGGAAAGAAAGTCACTGTCTTGAAACAAACGGACGGAATTTCACGAAATACGGTCTTACAACAGGTTTGGAAACGTAATCCCAAGAAGGTTTTATCAGCAGCGTTAAGCATCTTTAATGGTAAGCCAGCTTGGCAGGTAAGCTATTTGAATCAGAGTGGCAAGCTTTGTTATCTGACTTACCAATATAGTAATGGCAAAGTTTTACAACAAATTGCGAACATTTAAATCATCGTAGGAGGTTGACCATGCGACTTTCACAGCGAGCCCAGCAGGTGGCTCCTTCCGCAACGTTCCAAACGGCGCAACGCGCGCAAGAATTGCAGGCCGCCGGTATTGATGTATTAAACTTGAGTGTTGGCCAACCGGATTTTACAACGCCAACAGCAATTAAATCAGCGACGATTGCCGCTATTCAAGCCAATGAAGTTGATGGGTATACCGCAACGGCAGGCATTTTGCCATTACGGCAGGCAATTGTCGATCGGCTATCGCAAACGCAACAGGTGACGGTAACTCCCCAACAGGTCGTCGTTACAACGGGAGCCAAAATGGCGTTGTATGCGCTGTTTCAGGTGTTACTTGATCCAGGTGATGCGGTATTACTCCCGGCGCCTTACTGGGTCAGCTATAGCGAGCAGGTTAAGCTGGCGGGGGGGCAGCCGATTGAAGTGGCCCCAACTGCTGATTTGAAAGTGACACCGGCACAATTAGAAGCGGCTGTTACGCCAAAAACTAAGGCAATTGTGCTAAATTCTCCTCAAAATCCCAGTGGTCTCGTGTATACACCAGCCGAATTGACGGCGTTAGGTGATTGGGCGGTGGCCCATCAGCTAATCATTGTGGCCGATGAAATTTATGGGGAACTGGTCTATGATCGGCCAACACCGGTACCATCGATGTTGTCACTTGGTGATAAGATTGCGGCGCATACAGTCATGATTAATGGGGTGTCAAAAACCTATGCCATGACGGGATGGCGAATTGGATATGCGGTGGGCCAACCAGACATCATCAGTGCAATGACGACGGTTTTATCACACATGACGGGCAATGCCGCAGCAGTGAGTCAAGCAGCGGCCTTAGCAGCGTTAACTGGCGATCAAACCCCTGTAGCAGAGATGAAGGCGGCTTTTCAACAACGACTAGATCGAATTTATCCTTTGTTAGCAGCGGTTCCCGGGGTTAAACTGAATCATAAACCGCAAGGGGCCTTCTATTTGTTTCCAGATGTATCGGCTGCGATGGCAATGAAGGGAATAACCACCACGTCTGACTTCGTGGCTGCAGTTCTTAATGAGGCGCATGTGGCGTTAGTAACTGGCAGTGCTTTCGGCTTGCCCGGACACGTCAGATTGAGCTATGCGGCTGATTTAGCAACTTTATTGTCGGCGATTGAGCGGCTAACTAAATTTATGACAACCCCGTAATGGTTCATTACGATATTTGACGAAACGGTCGATTCGCAGTTGGCGAGTACGGCCGTTTTCAATTGGTAAAGGAGTTAATCGAATGACTGAATTTATCCAGCATTACGTTCAGGCAGGTCAAACTAGCCTGGCTAATTATTTACTCGACCATTTTCGTGAGGTGGGGATGACGACGGATCAGCTTTTAGTCTACCTACAATTACGGCGATACATGGATCGAGGGGAGCCGCTACCAGACGCGACGGTTATCGCCAGCCATTTAGGTTGGGATAAACAACGGGTCTATCAGCTCTTGCACGAAATGATTACCCAAAAACTAATGGTGATTACGACCGTTACGGATAGTCAGGGGCAAAAACAAGACGCCTATGATTTTCGGTTGTTGACGGAAAAGCTTAGCCAGCTAGCAGTGAAAACGACGCAACAGGTCGTTAAACAAACTGCTAGTAATGATCGCTCGGCAATCTTCAATCAGATCGAAACCGAATTCGGTCGGCCGTTATCACCTTTGGAGATGGAGAGCATCACTCAGTGGTTAGATGAAGACCACTATCGCCCCGAGTTGATTCAATTAGCCCTGAAAGAAGCGGTGTTGAGTCAAGCCTATAGTTTGAAATATATGGATCGAATCTTGTTGAGTTGGGAGCGTAAAAACCTGAAAACAGCGGCGCAAGTTCAACGTGAAAAAGAACGACAAGCGCCACGCCGGACACAGTCGGCAACGACGCCAACCACGGCCATTCCCGATGTCCCAATCTTTAAGTTAACGGATGATTAGGCTGTGTTTTTCTAATCGTTAGTACAACCTATCAGTCTGGAGCTTGGCTTCAGGCTTTTTTTATTGCTAAAATTAAAATAATCGTCTTTTTTACGCTATGAGTCTTGCTATGAAACGCGTTTCATACGTTAGGCTATGAGTAGAAGTGGAGGTCGAGTCAATGACGATTAAACAGATATTTTTAGATATGGATGGGACCTTGCTGAATGAGCAAGGGACGGTAAGTGATGATAATCGACGAACAGTTGCTGATAGCGTATGTTCTGTGACGCTAGTATCTGCCCGTGCGCCCATGGAGATGTAGGCGACTATTCAACAATTAGCGTTGACGGCTCCCCAAATTGCATTCAATGGGGGGCTTATCTTTGATCCACAGACAAGAAAAACGTTGGTTCATCACGCGCTTGATCCTAAATTGAGTTCCAACATTTTGACTATCTTGGCACAGAAATTTCCGCAAGTCAGTGTGAGCTGTTATGATCAAGCAGACTGGTATGTTGAGCGGGTTGATGGCGGAATTTTACACGAACAAGCTTTAACACGGCAAAAGCCAATTGTTATACAGCAAACATTAGCTCAGTTTGCTCAAACGCATTCGTTATTCAAACTCATGTTGATTGTTGACGATACGCAAACTATGCAGGCCCTGAAATGCCAATTGGATCAATTTACAGGTGTTATTAATTGTCAGCAGGCAGGTAATCATTATCTAGAGATTACCAGTCTTCGAGCACAAAAAGCTCAAGGAATTATGACACTATTGGAATCAAGTGAACTAACATTAGCCGAGGCAGCTGCATTTGGTGATGGGCACAACGATTAGCCGATGTTAAAGGTAGTTGGCCGGTCAATCGCGATGGGGAATGCGGCACCTGAAATGAAGGCAGCAAGCCAATTTGTGACATTAAGTAATGAAGATGACGGCGTTGCTTATGGAATAAAACACTATTTAGACTAACAGGGGTGATGATGAAATGGCAACGATCAGAGATGTTGCCCGTTTGGCGGGGTACTCACCAGCAACCGTGTCGCGAGTCTTAAATCAAAGTGGCTATGTCTCTTCGGCAGCTCAAGCAAAAATCCGGGCCATTATTCAATAATTAGACTATGTTCCTAATGATATTGCGCGAGATCTAAGTCATGGTCGGACAAAGAACATTGGTGTGGTGATGCCCAATATGGGACATCCATACTTTACGGAAATTACTAATGGTATTTTGCGAGCTGCATTTGCGGCAGAGGACCGGGTGGTGATGTTGTCATCGAAGTATGATCCGCAGCTGGAGAAGCAATATTTGGAGCAGTTACATCGTAAGAGTTTTGATGCCTTAATTTTTATTTCACACGCTTTACCCTTAGCCCAATTGGCTCAGTATCAATCCTATGGTGCTGTTGTGTGTTGTGAGGATCCGCAAGCAATATCGTTATCGGCGGCTTTTTCTGTACGTGAACCGGCCTATTTAGCTGCTTTTAATTGGATTAAGCAGCATCATTATCAACAAATTGCGGTGCTGTTAAGCCGTTCGACAACTGTGAGTGCGACTAGCCGACTTACTCTGGAAGTTTTTCAGCATGTATTCGACCGTAAACCAAATCCAAATGGTCTCGTTATGGGTATAACCACTTTTGATGATGGCTATGCGGCTGCTAAACAATTGGTACAGCATTATCAGCAAGTAGATTTTATTTTTGCAAATAGTGACGATATCGCTGCTGGTGTTCGCCAATTCTATCTCGATCATCAGCTAGAAGTACCATCGATGATGGGGCAAGAAAATCAGTTAGCCGGTCAGTTATTAAAATTACCGACAATTGATCATCATTTATCAGCAATTGGTCAGACGGCGTTTGAATTAGCAACTAGTGATCAAGTTGAACAGATAGGTATACCAGCAGATTTTATCTTACGTTAGCGGTAAGAAAAGAGAAGCGAGATTGAAGCTAAAAAAAGAATCGTTATTCTCAATCGACTGAGAATAACGATTCTTTTAATAGGTACCTAACACTATCGGATTAATTACCGGAACTAGCGTTGTCATTTTGCGTTGTATTTTTGGCTGACGATGAATCCGTCGTGGTATTGTCATCATTCCCATTACCACTAGGGGTCTGTTCAGTACTGGATGATTCCTTACTGGTACTAGATTCAGTTGTGGATGAGCTGGCCCGAGCTGAACTGGAGCTAGTCGTTACTTGGTTGTTACTGCTGTAGGCCGAAGAACTAGTCGTGTTGGTCGAACCATACTGACTCGTTGACGTGGAGTCTGTTGTGGTTGCATCAGAAACGGTTCCAGGATGACCAGTCACGTAATATTCGGTGTTGTTGTTAACCGTAGTCTTCGTTACGGTACTTGGCTGGGTCCAATCGGAATTAACCTTTTTGGAAGCCAAGTAGGTCATTTCGTACTTATAGATCTCTTGGGCAATCTTAGTTTCGGTTTCACTGACGTAATGGCCCGTTTGGAACTGCTTATCGTAACCGGTCCAAACAGAAACGGCATAGTTCTTGGTGTAACCTGTGAACCAGGAGTCCATTGTAGCGCCATCTGGGACCTTATCAGCGTAATCATCTGGATAAGAGTCGGTCCCAGTTTTTCCGGCCTGATAGAGGCCAGAAATTGCCGCTGAACGGCCAGAACCATTTTCGTTGGTCATAACGTCTTTCATCATGTCAGTCAGCATAAAGGCAGTCGCTGCAGACATAGCACGTTTGCCTTGAGAAGAGTAGTTATGGGCCTTGCCATCTTGCGTGACGACTTTTGAAACCAAATATGGTTTGTAGTAAGTTCCACCATTGGCAAAGGCGGCATAGGCTGCGGCTTCTTGCTCGGTTGAAATGTACAACCCAATCCCGTTTTGCAGCGTCAAGGTCTTATCGAATGTCATACCTAAGCCCTTGAGGAAGGTAGTTGCCTTGCTGATACCGACATTCTGCAAGGTACGGACAGCCGGAATGTTACGGGATTCATACAAGGCCTTACGCATGGTAATGGTTCCTTGATACTGTCTATCCCAATCGTATAGGTTCTTAGTCGTTCCCGGATAAGTGAAGGCCGTATCCTTGACCGGCTCATAAGTAGGATAGTTCAGGTATTCAATGGCTGGACCATAATCCATTAGTGGTTTAGCCGTTGAGGCACTCGACCGGTCTGTCTGAACGGCTCGGTTTAGCCCAAACGTAACATTCCCTGTTTTCCGGCCCCCAATCATCGCAACAACTTGGCCGTTATTCGGATTAACGATAGTTGACCCAACTTGGAACTTCTTAGAAGGGAAGCTGACATAATTTTCAGAGTTGACAATGTTGTAGAGCTTCTTTTGGGCACTCATGTCGAGGTTCGTATAAACCTTTAGGCCACCAGTTGTGGTGTTGTAGCCCTTGGACTTCAGTTCGGCATAAACTTGCTTGAGGTAGGCATCGATAACCTTAGTATTTTTCACACCAGTACTGGTTGACTTGTGCGTTTTGACCAATCCCGAAGTGATACTGGTTGCTTTAGCTTGGCTTGCTTGAGCTGAGGTAATGACTTTAGTCTCAACCATTGAGTCTAAGACTAAATCACGACGCTTTTGAGCCAAAGCAGGATAAGTCGTGGGATCGTAGCGGGTTGGTGCCTGTGGCATCCCGGCTAACAAGGCCAACTGAGCCAAGCTTAGATGTGTGAGCGTGGTCCCGTAATAGTATTGCGCGGCCGTTTGCATCCCATAGACCCCATTGCCCATGTAAACTTTGTTGATGTAATATTCCAAGATTTTTGCCTTGGAGTATTTATGATCAACCTTTAAGGCCAACCAGGCTTCTTGAGCTTTACGTTTTAACGTTCGGTCCGAAGCGGCGGTTGAGAAGACGGACAGCTTAACCAATTGCTGGGTTAATGTACTGCCGCCTTGCATTCCTAATGAGGATCCGGTGAAGTTTGCAAACGCAGCCCCGACAATCCGAATGGGGTCAACCCCATTATTTTTATAGAAACGGCGATCCTCAGTGGATACGACCGCTGCGGCTAGGGTTGCAGGAATGTGCTTTGCCTTAACGTAAGTCCGGTTTTGGGCGCCCATTCGTGAAATAACGTTGCCATTGGCATCGTATATTCTTGTAGAAGCGTCACTGGACAGGGCACTCTGGGTGACCTTAGGTGCACTTTGGGCGTAAAAGAAGAACAGGCCGGCTCCGGCAAGAATGGCGAAGACGCCAATAGCGACGATGACGTACAAAATCCGGCGAAAGGTCCGCCAACCGGTATGTGGCCGTTTGGGGCCAGGGGTACGATCAGCGTTACGACTCATCCGGGTTTCCCGTGGTGAATTGTTACTAGACATGGTAATCTCCTTTACGTTTCAGCGTAGTCACTAGACTCGGTAGTTTATGAGAGTAATTGATCTACGGCCTTAAGATAGGGAACGGGCAATTGTAGCTCAGCGGGAATTTGAATCCCATCTTGCGCGATGGTGGCGTAAGGAATGGACTTCCGACCGCCTTGCTGTTGCGCGTCCCAAAAAGTAAACAGATCTTGCGCACGGTACAAGTAAATCTCCTGGCGGGTGACGAACTTGATAATAGCAAAACAAATTCCCCCCTGGGTTGTACAAGCACGCATGTGGTCAATCTGATGTTGATGAAAGTTTTGAAGTGGAAACGACGTTGTATTACGGGTTTCCTTAGCATCAAAATCTAAATAATGACCCCGATAGACACCATTATAATCGGTGGTAGAAGCGGTACTAAAGTAGGCTTCTTTAATCACGGCGGCACTGCGTTTAGGGTAATCCACCTTTACAATGCGAATGGGAGTAGGCTTTTTATGAACCACAGCCACGCCATTGACTTCGTAATACGTGTTACTTTCATTGAGCTCCTCTTCTAGTGTCATACCGCGTTTACCGTAGTTGGTGTTGGTACTAGAAAACTGGGACCCGATTTTTTTGGCTGGTGCACGGTAGGCATGCCCATTGGGATACCGAATAGTCATAAACGCTTCACACTCCTTGTTTTAGCGGGCATTTGCTCACCAGATTGTGGGCCAGTTATTGACATTATACCAAGCTCACTCGGAAATAAAAACTCCTAAACGCGGCTTTACTGATGAAAAAAGCGGATTTTAAACGGATTTTAATTGCCCTCAACGTTTTTTTTCGCTACACTGATAAGGAGCCGTCAGAAAGGGGTGGCTAAATGAGTCGCTTATGGTTAACGGGCTATCGGAGCTATGAACTGGGCGTCTTTGGTAGTCAGGACCCCAAGTTGTTGGTGATTAAGGATACACTTAAAAAACTTCTAATTGGTAAGCTTGAAAATGGCATGGATTGGCTGATTACGGGCGGCCAGTTAGGGGTTGAGCAATGGGCTGCTGAGGTGGGTCTGACGTTAAAGCCGGATTATCCAGAGCTTAAAATTGCGATGATGACCCCATTTGCTGAATTCGGGAGCAACTGGAATGAGAATAACCGGGGGACGTATGCCCAACTAGCTAGCCGGGTGGATTTCCACCAATCGGTTAGTGAGCAGCCCTATCATGGACCCCAACAGTTAAGAAACTATCAAGAATTTATGCTGACCCATACGGATGAGGCAGTCATGGTTTATGATTTAGAGGTTGAAGGGAAACCGAAGTATGATTACGAGGCAATCACGCGATTTGCTGAGCAGCATGCTTACCCCCTGACGTTGATTGATATGGATTGGTTACAAGAAAGTGCCAATGAATATCAAGAAAATTTAAATAATGGTTCCCAATTTGAATAAAAACTGGTATTATAGATATCGCCGGTTTGATTACGATAACGAGGTGTAATGATCGATGGAAAACGTTAATTTTACTCCGAAGGAAATTTTACAAAAGCAATTCCGCCAAAAAATGCGCGGCTATGACCCTGATGATGTCGATAGTTTCTTAGACAATGTCATCAAGGACTATGATGCCTTTGTGAAGGAGAATCAACGGCTTCAAGATGAAAACGAACGGTTGTTGGCAAAAGTTGACGAGTTGACTCGTCAGGTTCAAGTGGGTGCAAGTCAACCCCGCGCTGCTGCAACTAGCCCAGCTTCTTCAAATGTAACCAACATGGATATTTTGAAGCGGCTTTCCAATTTGGAACGGCACGTTTTCGGTTCACAATTAGATAATGATCCAAACGAGTCACATCGTTTGTAGAATTATAGACTGGTGTAGATCCTGAGTAATCGCGGTCGGCTTATGTCGGCTGAGGAAAGTCCATGCTCGCACAGGCTGCGATGCCTGTAGTGTTCGTGCTCGGTGAAAAAATAAGCCGGGGGACGTTAGCAATAGCGTTACGGCGGGAAAAAACGGCTAAGGCTTCGGCTATGCTTGAGTATCCCTGAAAAGTGCCACAGTGACGATACGCCTAGGGAAACCTAGGCGGTGGAACGCGGTAAACCCCTCGAGCGGGCAACCCAAACTTTTGGTAGGGGCGCTTCACATATGGAATTGAACGAAATGTGGGGGGAGAGGAAACTCTCGAGATAGATGATTACTGCCAGCTGATCGTTTGCCTGAAACGGTTGGGTGGTACAAAACATGGCTTACAGGGATTTACACCATGTCAGGTGGGTGGGAGCTTGCTCCCACCTTTTTTTATAGCGATAATTGGGATAAACACCCATTTGATTAGAAAATATAAGGAGGACGTCATGAAGACTTTTCATTTATATGCAGCGACAGCTAGTGGGATTGAGGCAATCGCTGGGCGTGAACTGCGTGATTTAGGCTACGAAACTCAGGTTGAAAATGGCCGTGTCCGGTTTGATGGGACGATTAAGGACATTTTGCGGGCCAACTTGTGGCTCCGGACAGCTGATCGGGTACGGATCATTGTGGCTGAGTTTGATGCGGCCACTTTTGACGAATTGTTTGAAGCCACTAAGGCAGTTGCCTGGGATGAATTGCTTCCCATGGATGCCGCTTTTCCGGTAGAAGGTCGCTCCAAGAAGTCACAGCTACACAGTGTCCCTGACGCTCAAGCAATCGTTAAGAAAGCCGTTGCGACGAAATTAGCAGCCGTCTACCATCGCCGTACCCGAATGCCAGAAACGGGCGCACTGTATCCACTAGAAGTGATGATTGACAAGGATCATGTCATGTTGACGTTAGACACGACGGGATCTAGTTTATTCAAACGGGGCTACCGTGTGGGTAAAGGGGGCGCGCCGTTGAAGGAAAACATGGCCGCAGCGTTGATCGCTTTAACCAGTTGGCATAAAGATATGCCGTTTTGGGACCCCGTTTGTGGCTCTGGGACGATCCCGATTGAGGCAGCGCTAATTGGCCGTAATTTAGCCCCAGGATTCAATCGAGATTTCACATGTGAAAAGTGGGACTGGGTACCGCAAGAACTCAGTGATGAGGTCCGGGATGAAGCGGATGCACTGGCAGACTATGACACGCCCTTACAAATTTTCGGTAGTGATATCGATGAGAAGATGGTGGCGATTGCGAAGCGAAACGCGCAAGAGGCTGGCTTGTCACAAGATGTTACTTTCAGTCAGTTGGCGGTCCAAGACTTTAAGACTGAACTGAAACACGGGGTGATTGTCGCTAACCCACCATATGGGGAACGGTTGAGTGATCAAGCCAGTGTTCGTGAACTGTACAAACAAATGGGGCAAGTCTTTAAGCCACTAACCGATTGGTCTAAATACATCTTGACGGCTGATTTGGAATTTGAACATTTCTATGGGCAGAAAGCGACCAAGACTCGGAAACTCTATAACGGGGCTTTGCGGACGGACTACTTCCAATTCTGGGCACAACGGCAACCGCGACACAATCGGTAAGGCCAATGATCGAAGCGAACTGTATTTTTTGCCAAAAAACAGCGGTCGTGTTGGAAAATGACTTGGCTAAGGCCTTTTGGGACATTCACCCGGTTCGCAAAGGCCATTTATTAGTAGTTCCCAAACAGCACTATGCAACGTACTTTGATGTACCACCGGTCACACGGCAGGCGATGGATGCTTTGGTTTTTGCGGCTAAGGATCTACTAGATACGCGTTATGCTCCGGCGGGGTACAATATCGGGATTAATAGTGGTGCGGCAGCCGGCCAGACCGTCATGCATGCCCATATTCATGTCATTCCACGGTATATTGGCGACGTGCGCGATCCGCGTGGCGGCATTCGCAAGATGCTACCGCACGCCATTCAAAAACGTATGTCATAAAAATTAACATTCGATTTAAAAGGGATAATATGGCGATTATATCGCTATTTTGTCCCTTTTTTGTGGTTGCTTAATGGTCCAAACAACGCGAAAGTGAAAATTTAATGATGACTTTCTTCAAAAATGATGTTAGAATTTCTAACATCAAGGGCAGAGAGGGCGTTGATGATGAATTTAGCAAACACGGCATTTGTTTTAATCGCAAGTATTCTAGTCTTATTTATGACACCTGGACTAGCATTTTTCTATGGTGGCTTAGTTTCTGAAAAGAATGTCGTGAATACGATGTTGTCCGTTTTTATCATGACGGGCCTGGCCATTTTATTGTGGGTAGCCGTAGGATATTCACTGGCCTTTTCTGGTGATATTGGTGGCGTAGTTGGTAATTTGCATCAGGCGTTGATGACGGGCGTTAATTTAACGAGCTTGACGGTCAATCATATACCATTGGGCGCCTATGCCTTATTTCAAATGATGTTTGCGGTTATTACGCCAGCGTTGTTTGTGGGAGCGGTAGTTGGCCGTATTCGGTTTAAATTCTTATTGTGGTTTTTAATCGCCTGGTCTCTTTGTGTGTACTATCCAATGGTCCACTTAGTGTGGAGTCCAGATGGCTGGTTAGCCAAATTAGGTGTCTTGGACTTTGCTGGTGGAACCGTCGTGCACATTAATGCTGGGGTGACGGCATTGGTCTTGTCAGCATGGCTGGGACCGCGGCTAACGAAGCCTACTACGGCACGTCATTATAATTTACCGTGGGTGTTATTAGGAACAGCCATTTTATGGATTGGGTGGTACGGATTCAATGCCGGTAGTGCGTTAGCGGTTAACGGTGTGGCACTGCAAGCGGCTTTGACAAGTACGGTCGCCACGGCTACGGCCATGATCGTGTGGATGCTGCTAGACATGTGGACGACCGGAAAGCCAACCTTAGTGGGTGTCTGTACGGGGACGTTATGTGGCTTGGTCGGCATTACCCCGGCTGCTGGATACGTGACGATTTTAGGTTCGGTGGCAATTGGGGCCCTGGCAACGTTAGCCAGCTTTGGGTTTGTAACTTATCTGAAGCCCCGACTGGGGGTGGATGATGCGCTCGATGCCTTTGGTTGTCATGGCATTAGTGGTATTGTGGGTAGCCTGTTAACGGGAGTCTTTGCGACAAAAGCAGTTAATCAAACGATTGCCGCGAATGGCTTGGCTTATGGCGGTGATTGGCATTTACTGGGTATCCAAACGTTGGCGACGATCGTGACAATTGTCATTGTCGCAGTGATGGGCAGTCTTCTGATAGGCCTATTGCGGTGGTTAATGCCAATGCGGGTAGATGCACAAGAAGAACAACTCGGACTTGACCAAGGGGAACATGGAGAACGGGCCGATTACACGGTTGGCCTCAGTGAACGCTTAACCACAGAATTTCAACCGGACCAAGAACGGTTTGCGGGTGAATTCAAAGGACAACTTCAACGGTTGCAGGGGCATAGTAGCAACCGGCATCATGAAAAGAATCATTAAAGTTAGTGACTTTATTAAGCTTAGTCGAGATGATTGCCGAAATCGCAAGGACCTGCTAAGCTAGAGATGTGGTTAGGGGCCACAAATTTTGCATATCTAGTTTGGGGGGAACGAAGATGACAGGAGAAAAAATTGCGGTCATTATTTTCGCAGTATTAGCAGTCGGGTTGCTAAGTCTCGTACTCATGTTCATGAAGTCGGCGCTGTGGGCGGTTGGTTTTCCAATTGCTTTTGCTGGCTTGGGATTACTTTGCTACGGGATTGAACATCACCTGGAACGCAACCGCTCAGACAATCACGATTTGAAAACAGACTAAAATAAAGGAGGCCAGTGAGCCTCCTTTTTTCGTACATTTGATGGGGTTAAGCTTGCATGACGGTACGAGAAAGTAATCGTTGTTTTAAAGCAACCAATTCATCAGCGTGTTCTTGGAAGCCTAGGTTACGGAAACTGTCGATGGTTGCTGAAACAGCACTAGATTGCCCACGGACAGCTTTTAAGAGCTCAAGGTAGTAGGCACACATCATTCGATCATAGGCTTGCCGTGGTGTTTTAGCGGAAAGTGAGAAGAGCTGTTGCACATAAAAATCAGTGGCGTCAAAATGGTGGCGCTCTAATGATAAGACGATGCAATTATTGAGAAAAATTGAAAGATCGTTTTGGTAAGTATCAATCCGACTTAAAATTTTGGTACGCTTCAACAGTATTTTGAATGTTCCTCGAATATAATCACTAGAGAAAATATACAGGCAGTTAGAGAAGACGGACATTTCAAAATGTCCCCACTGGGTAATGTTTTCGAGGTAAGCCTTAATCAAGCTCATATCTTCGTCGACGTCAAACACAGCCTGTTGGTGTTTGTGATTTAAGAAGAGCTTGAGTTCAATCGACAAACAACAAAAATAAAAATCGTTAGAATCCCGATACCGTGACTGATAATTCAGGATTCTTTTTTTGATTTCCAGATCTCGCTGCTGGATAACAGTATCATAAAAATATTGAGAAGCCCGCTCCTTTTCACTAGCCGAGTCCCCGTTGAAATAAAAGAGATACTCTTGAACGGAAATATTCATGCGTTTGAGATAGGCAAAAAGAATGCTCGAAGTAATATCGGTCTGGTTATTTTCAAGTGATGACAGGGTTGTCCGACTCGAAATGCCGGTTGCCAGTTGCTGCTGGATAAGTCCTCGTTCGTGACGCAATTTTTTAATCAATTCCCCGTGAGTCATCATATTCACCTCGTTTTGACGATTTGCTTGTCATAACGATACCCTTTTACGGATTACCTGTAAACTAAAATCAGTTACACCTACAGGAGGATGATTTTTATGCAGAAGCAAATACTGTTGTTGGGGGTCTTTGGTCACCCGAAGTCCAATACACAAACATTAGCACATTGGGTACTCGAAGGCTTGGACTATACAACGATTAATTTGGCTGACCGGCAACTTAACTTTATTCAAGACCAGCGTTGGGCGCCGCTCTGGTTGCCTCCCGTTGATGACTATCAGAAAATTTTGCAGGCATTTCTAGCAGCGCCAACTGTGGTTCTTGCCAGCCCAATTTATTGGTATGGACTGGCAGCGCGATTAAAAGCCTTTATTGAGCGGTGGTCTGAAACGCTAGCATTAGATCCTACTTTTCGCCAACGAATCGCTTGTAAACGACTCATCTTGTTAATGGTGGGTGGTGATGATCCACGGGTTAAGGCCCAACCAATTGTGCAGCAGGTTGCTGAAATCTGTGCCTTTTTGGGAATGACGTTGCAGGCAACCGTGATTGGACAAGCCAATCGACCGGGAAGCTTGAGTAATGATCCGGTGGCAGTACGTCAGGCGGCAAGCCTTAATCAAGACTTGAAGGCGGTGGGCCAATGATGGGTTGGGATTTAGTGAAACAACGCGGATTTCGGCACTTCTTTTTAGCCGATGTTATTTCAGGTTTTGGTGTAGGGTTAACCACGGTTGGTGCCAATTGGTTTATGCTCCAACAGACTCATGCCAACAAGTTAGTCGGCCTTTACCTAACGTTAAATGTACTTGCTGGATTCTTAATGTCACCGATCGCTGGTCGATTGACGGATCGTTTTTTCACGCAAGTCGGTTATTTTGATCAGCTTTTGGGGAAGGCTCCTACCGTTGGTTGGCGTTTGGGGATACTTCAAACTGATTGGCTTTAACTTGGGAGTGATGGCAATCTTGGCTATCGTGACGGGGGCTGGTTGGATAACGTATATGGCGGCCTCACGAAGCTATGTGCAAACATTGCTGCCGCCGGAAGCCTTAGGGGCAGCTAATGCGTTTATTGAGGTGTCTTTGCAAGTCGGCATGTTTTCCGCTGGGGCAGTCTCTGGCGTTATTCTTCATACCATGGGATTTACGATGATTTTAGCCATTAACGTGGCTGTTTTTCTCGTTGCTATTGGGTTACTTCATGATGTCCCAACGGCGACCGAGTTGCCAACGAGCATTGTTCCCACAGCGACTGGGGCTTGGCACTATGTCCGACAGCGGCCACTGATCTTGTCCGTAGGGCTACTATCAGTGTTACCGCTCATTGTGACCCAGCTATTTAACGTGTCGGCCCCCGACTATGTGTTGACCATTTTGCGGGCTAATAGCGTGACTTATGGTACGGCTGACATGTTTTATGGCATTGGTGGGTTGACTGCAGGTTTAATAACGGGCTGGTTGTTGACGAAACGATCGACTAAGTCACTCATTCTATTGTTTTTTAGTGTTGCTGCTTTAACGCTATTGGGCTTGTTTGTGGGCCGATGGGTGTCGATCCTATTTGTGGGGACGTTTGTGCTCGGCTTAAGTAACTCAGCGCTGCGGGTGATTTTAGGAACGGTGTTGATGCATCAGGTTGCGCCAGATTATATGGGTCGGACAACGGCCCTTTGGAATGGCTTGGCACAATTTATTGAAATCTTTGTTGCAACTGGAATGGGAATGATTAATGATGTGTTTGGTGCCAGTATTGGTTTTTTACTCATGGGTTTGTTAATGTTACTGGGTATTCTTTGGAGCTGGCGTGTTTTGTAGCGTGACTTTACAATCTATAGTCGAACTTGCTAGAATTAAGCCAGCTCGAAATGACAAAGGGGACGGTAGAATGGCAACACGAACGCAGCCAGTTGAATTGGTAACAATGGTGATGGTGACAGATCCTGAGACACAACGTGTTTTGGTGGAAGACAAGGTTAATGTGCCTTGGAAAGCCGGACATAGCTTTCCGGGCGGTCATGTGGAAGTTGGCGAACCCTGTGCAACGGCCGCGATTCGCGAGGTTTTTGAAGAAACGGGTCTCCAATTATCTGGCGTGACTTTTTGCGGTACCTGCGAATGGTTTGACGATGACCGCAAGCACCGCAAGCTGGGATTGCTGTATCGGGCCTCAGATTTTACAGGAACCCTAAAGGCCAGTGCGGAGGGTCAGTTAAGTTGGTTACCAATCACGGCCTTAACACGAGAAAACAGTGCCGCTAGTCTACCGGAATTCTTACAGGTGTTTACTGGCACGGCATCAACGCTAGTTAGTGATTCGTGGAATGGTAATTTACGAGTTGACGATTAAAAAGTGCTGACAATCGGTGGACTCCATAAAGATATTTTTATGGTAAGCGATTACATTTTCAAGTAAAATAGAAGTGTCAAGTAGATAGATAAAGGGAGCGATCATGATGAAATCAACTGTTCAGACGCAACGCTGGTACGGTTACTTCTTTATCGGGTTAAGTGTCGTCGCCTTAATACTAACGGGCTTAGTGACCATGCCGCTGATTGATCGGGCACTGTTGCTGACGACAGCCTTAACACTTCTGGTCTATGGTTTGACTTATCAACCGCGGATACGGCGTGGTTGGTGGCGACTCTTGCTGTGGGTAAGCGTGGGTGTAGGTGTGATTGATCTGGGATTAACCATTACGGTAGCACCAGTCTTACTGACAGCGTTTCTGAGTTTCTGCTTACCATTTGCGTTTTTAAGCGTCCTGCTAGGATTCTTGAAACGACGGATTCAGACGACGTAAAAGCGATATTAAAAAATGCGTTTGGGACTTAACAGTCCTGAACGCATTTTTTAGAGCTTAAGCAAAGAGGGTAACTAAAATGTCCCAAGTCATATGGGTAACGATACCTGGCCACAGTGAGTGACTGCGAGCGTATAACCAGCCGAACAGGAGACCCAGCGCAAAAACAGAGATCAGGTTGCCTATCCAACTCGTCAGGCTCATTGCCGGTACAGTTGTCAGATAACGGGGGATGTGTAGGCTGGCGAATGCAATAGCCTGCAAAATGTTGGCTGTCGTCAAACTGGTTTTCTTTAGTAGGACGTTTAAAAAGTAACCACGGAAAACAAATTCCTCAGTGATCCCAACCACGAGGAAATAGCGTCCCCAGTATTCAGGGATAAAACCGTGAGCAATCCGCAAGCCGTGATGTGCTAGCCAAAACTGGAATAATAAGTAGACTACGACTGCGCCAAAGACCAGGTAGCCAGCGGTGAAGCGCCAAGCCACTCGCCACTGCTGGGAATTAGGGACGGTCAATTGCTGAGCGGACGTTTGATGTAAGAACCACCAAGCGGCCCCCAGCCAAACGGTGAGTTTGATGAGGTCTAGCAGGATCTCTTGGGACCAGCCAGTAAAATGCCGTTGGATAGGCTGGTTGAGACCAATCTGAACAATAAACCATAATAACCAAAAACTAATGAACTGCGCGACTAAGCGTCTTGAGGAAACGGTGTGCGTTGCGGTCATAAATAAGCCACTCTTTTCTAAAAAGATCTTTAAACATATTGTAAAACAAAGCAACGGTTATGACTGTAAAGTTTCCGTAAGGATTGCTATTTTTAAATCAATGTTACTGGTGTTTACATTCGACGTAATCAGTGTTAACATTGAGATATAATCCGCGGTACGGACACGTTTGAGGGGGGATCAAGATGGTTACACAGCCTTATCATCGGCAAAATTTAGCAGCCGCTATCCAGCAGGTTGCTCGTCAACAACTAGAGGAAGCTGGGGCCAATCAACTCTCATTGCGCCAAATTGCTCGAGTTTTAGCGGTTACCCCAGCGGCTGTTTATCGGCATTTTCCAGATAAAGCCAGTCTATTAGCTAACTTGAAAACGACTATTCAAGCAGAAGTCACTGCGACTCTGCGGATGGGGGTCTTGGACTCGGCCGATGCACCAACGATGCTTCGGCAAATGGTGACGAACTTATTAACCTATCAACACGATCATCCATATGGAATCCAATTTGTTTTGACCGGAGATTTATCGGTACCGCAGAGTTTAACCACCGTTGTGACTTTGTATGCGGCGCAGCAACAACTAACGCTTGAGCCACAGTCGGCTTCATTAGCCGTGTGGACCTATCTCGTGGGTGTTTTGGTCCTATTACCAACCATCCCCGTTGATGAAAAACAGGTAACTAGCCAATTAATCAGCCTATTGGGTGGGTAGGCGGTTGAAAGATTGACGGAGGGCAGATGAAATACTTTACTTTCAAAAAGTAAGTGATAAACTGAAATAGTGCATTAAACTTAAACATAATTTGCCCATTACCGGGTATCCTAAAAAGCGAGGTTTTTTACCATGGAAACAAACTTTATCGATTTAGCCAAGAAACGGCGGAGCATTTACGCACTGGGTCGCAATGTGAAGCTATCAACTGATGAATTGACGGATTTAATCAAAACCAATATGAAGCAAGCACCAACGCCGTTTAATAATCAAACGACACGGGCGGTAATTTTATTCGGCGACTCACACGAAAAGTTGTGGGACATCGTGATTAATCGTTTGAAACAAGAAGTTCCCGATGAAGCAGCTTTTGCGAGAACAGCAGCGAAGATTAATAACTTCAAGGCAGCCTTTGGGACAATCCTGTTTTACACGGAGACGAAGACGGTTAAAGAATTCGAGGATAACTTCCCACTATATGCGGATAACTTCCAAGATTGGTCTGAACAAGCTCAAGGCAACGCCCAGTACTCTGTTTGGACTTCTTTAGCCGAAAATGGCTTAGGGGCTAACCTTCAACATTACAATCCGCTAATTGATGATGAAGTTCGGGCTGCCTTTAACATTCCTGCTAGCTGGCGGTTACGGGCTGAAATGGACTTTGGTTCGATTGAAGCACCAGCCGGTGATAAGGAATACATGGCTGACGATGATCGTTTCTTAGTTTTCAAATAACTTTAAGCAAAAAGCAAAAGGACTCCGAATCACGCCGATTGGCGGGTGCGGGGTCCTTTTTGTTTGGGACAATGTCCAGTAAGCAACTTTACCAGGTAAGTTATGCTAAAATGAAAACGGTAAAGCTCTTTCTTAAATGAGGAGGTTCATGCGAACATGGAAAAACAAATTGCTATTATTGGTGGCGGGATCGTCGGTGCGACCGCTGCTTATTATTTAAGCACCTTACCGGGTGGTCAACAGGTTAAAGTGACCTTGTTTGATGATGGTCTAGGACAGGCCACGACGGCTGCGGCCGGTATTATTTCACCTTGGCTATCTAAAAGGCGTAATCAACAGTGGTATCAGCTAGCAAAGGCGGGGGCAGATTTATATCCCCAACTGATCCATGATGCCCAATTAGGGACGGATGTTTATCAACAAACTGGGACCATTGTTACGAGAGAAATTCCCACGGATTTAGAGCTGCTATTTGACTTGGCCCAAGAGCGACGGCAAACGGCGGTCACGATGGGGTCAGTCACAACGTTGACGGCTGCTGAAGTCCAGACCAAGATTCCCTTGCTGGCCAATGCCCAACCGGGAGTCTTTATTAGTGGTGGTGCCCGGGTAGATGGTGCGGCCTTAGTTGCCGGTCTATTGGCACAGGCAACCGCTAAGAATTTGACTATTCGGCGAGAACGGGTTCACCTAACGGCCCAGGGCCAAGTGGTCACATCATTGGGTGCTCGGCAATTTGATCGGGTAATCGTTGCGGCAGGCGCTTGGGCCAAGGAACTGTTGGCGCCGTTAGGTATTACGGCTGATGTGCGACCACAAAAAGGCCAGTTAATTGAATTGGCCGTTAAGGATTATCCTATCCAAGAAAACATGCCAGTATTGATGCCGGAAGGTGAACGGGATTTTGTTCCGTTTGGTCATGGTAAATTAATTGTTGGCGCGACGCATGAAGATGACGGCAAGTTTAATTTACAAGTGGACCCAATGGTCACCGCGGATCTATTTGCGAGTGCCCAACGACTAATGCCGTCATTGACGACGGCTAATATCACGGGGACCCGGGTTGGTACACGGGCTTACACCAGTGATTTTGCCCCCTTCTTCGGACCAGTCCCCGATCATGAAGCTATTTTGGTGGCTTCAGGCCTCGGCTCATCTGGCTTGACGACCGGACCACAAGTGGGGCGGTTGTTGGCAGGATCGGCGTTATATGGTGGAACTCCGGATTGGAGCGAATACGAGAAGCCGTTAGCCACTTATTTGAAGCCCTCCGCAGAATGAAGCGCCTGATTAGCCAGTGTATGGGCACCTTGATTTTGTTTTTCAGGCACCCATTGGGTCAGCACCAACTGAAAGGGTGCTTGGGCTTGTAATAAGGCATCAACTAGGGATTGGTAGTGTTTGGCATAGTGTTTTGCCAGACTGTCACTGACCAGTTGGCTGTCTGTGTAGAATAAGACGGTGGCTTGCGCTGGATCAGTAACTACGGCTAATAGGCGTTCGAAGCCGATACGAGCGGTTTCAAATTCCGCTTGGTGATTAGTGGTGGCTTGCAAGGTCGTTTTGACCTGCGTTTGCTGATGATCATGGATAATGAGAATGCCACCAGCACTCAGTCCCGTTTGGGGTTGGGTGGCGGCGTCTGTATATAAGGTATACAAGAAAAATCACTCCTATAATTGAACGAGGTGTATAACCCAATGATAACCCAAGAACGACGTTTTTTATATCAACCGAATCCGATCAGCAGTGTCATTAATTGGAGCTGGACCTTCATGGTGCTCCTCATGGGCGCTATTTTCTGGCTAGAGGTGACCCATTTTAATTGGTATACCCTAGGATTCTTTATTGCTTTTGCGGTCCTGTGTTGGGCCGAGATTCACTTTAGAAATATTACCATGGCAAACGGTGTCTTGATGGTTAGTACCGTGTTGAACCACCGTCACTTGGTCATTCCGTTACACCAAGTTAGCAGCGTTCAGGTGTCCCGGTATCGATTGGGGATTGTGGCGCAAGGAAAGATTTATCAGTTTTTACTGCCACGAAATTCCGTTATTGAATTGGCTGGATTAATTCAAACAGCCATGGCAGCGAATGAACGTCAGGAGGAAACAGTTTGAAAGATATTGAAATTTCGCAAGCAACAGCCCTAGAGCCCATCGAAAAGATTGCGGCTAAGGTTGGATTGACCGCCGATCAGATTGAACCTTATGGGCACACCAAGGCGAAGATTAATCTGCCATTGGCTAGTCCGCGACCGCAAGGCAAATTGGTACTCGTGACCTCTATCAATCCGACCCCAGCTGGTGAAGGCAAGTCCACTGTTGTGGTCGGCTTAGGGGATGCACTGAACCGGGCAGGTCATCAAACAGTCTTGGCGTTAAGAGAACCCTCTTTAGGCCCGGTAATGGGACTTAAGGGTGGTGCGACTGGTGGCGGGTACGCTCAAGTGGTGCCTATGGAAGACATTAACCTCCATTTTACTGGGGACATGCATGCTTTGACGGAAGCCCACGATACTTTGGCGGCATTAATTGATAATCACATTCAGCAGGGCAATGCCTTACGCCTAGATCCACGCCAAATTGTTTGGAAACGGGTCTTAGATATCAATGATCGGGCGTTACGGCAAACGGTGATTGGGTTGGGTGGTCGGACATCGGGGGTTCCCCGGCAAGATGGGTTCGACATTACAGTTGCCAGTGAATTAATGGCCGTTTTATGTTTGAGTGAGGACCTAAGTGATTTGAAACGCCGCGTTAATCGCATCTTGATTGGTTACAATATGGATAAGGAACCCGTCACTGTCGGTGATTTACAAGTTGGCGGTGCCATTACCCTGTTATTAAAGGATGCCATTAAGCCTAATTTGGTTCAGACGTTGGAACATAATCCGGCGATCATTCACGGTGGCCCCTTTGCCAATATCGCGCACGGGTGTAACTCAGTGCTTGCCACGCAAACAGCGCTGCAACTAGGTGATTATACGGTGACGGAGGCCGGATTTGGGGCCGATTTGGGCGGTGAAAAGTTTATGGACATCAAGACACCAGTCTTAGGGAAGACACCTGACGCTGTCGTCATTGTGGCGACAATTCGGGCGCTTAAGTATAACGGTGGTGTCAAGCGGGCCGATCTAGAAACTGAGAATGTGGCGGCTTTACAACAAGGCAGTGCCAACTTAAAGCGGCACATCCACAGTATGCAGCAGTATGGTGTTCCCGTGGTGGTGGCAATTAATCGTTTCACGAGTGATACGGACGCTGAAGTGGCAGCCTTAGAAGCTGAAGTGGCAGCCATTGACGTTCCCGTAGCGACAACGACGGTGTGGGCCGATGGGGGTGCCGGAGCGATGGACCTAGCTGATAAGGTGGTCACAGCGACCCAACAACCAAGCCATTTTACGCGGTTGACACCAGAGCATGCCGATCTCATGACGCAGATGACGGCCATTACGCAAAAAATCTATGGTGGTGCGCAGGTTGAACTATCAGCTAAAGCCAAACGACAACTTAAGACGTTTGCCCAATATGGCTGGGATCATTTACCCGTCTGCATGGCCAAAACTCAGTATTCTTTGACTGATGACGCGCATCAGTTGGGGGCCCCACAGGACTTTACTATCCATGTGCGTGAATTTGCACCGCGGCTAGGTGCTGGGTTTGTGGTCGCCCTGACCGGAAATGTTTTGACTATGCCCGGGCTTCCCAAACATCCAGCAGCTTTGGATATGGATATTGCCCCAGATGGGACCATTAGTGGATTGTTTTAAAACAATTAGTTAAATTGAAACAGTTGTCGTGTGTGACGAATTCACAGCGATGACTGTTTTTTGGCCTTTTCTGGAATTTGTGGGGGCTAAAGTGCCTAAATGCCAACTTTTCTGGTATACTTTTCGATAACGACTAATAGGAAAGGTGCTCCGGACTCTATGCTGATTGTGGATACAATCTTAATTATTTTATTGGTGGGCGTGGACCAGTTCATTAAACACGCTGTGGTGGCCAATATTGCTTTAGGTGGTGAACACCCACTTATTCCGGGCGTACTATCACTGACGCATTTGCGTAATAACGGTGCTGCTTGGAGTATTTTACAAGGACAAATGTGGTTTTTTGCGGTTATCGCCGTGGTGGCTTTGGGCATTATGGGTTACTTCTTTTGGCAGTATCGGCGAGATCAAAACCACCGATTAGAAGAACTCGGTTTGGCTTTGATGATGGCCGGAACTATTGGCAACTTCATTGACCGATTGACGCAGGGATACGTCGTTGATATGTTCCAACTGGACTTTATCAATTTCCCTATCTTTAATTTTGCCGACAGTTGTTTAACAGTCGGGGTCATTTTAATTGCGATTGGCGTTTATCTAGCTGATCGACGGGAGGCTAAATGATGGAAACAACGGAATTTCAAGTGACAACGACTGAACGTTTAGATAAGTTAGTGGCGGATGCGGTCGCAACGGTATCGCGGTCGCAGGCCAAGCTTGCTATTGAGGCCGGTCAGATCACGGTCGATGGTGCAACGGTCAAGCCAAAGGACAAACCCAAGGTGGGGGCAACGATTCGGGTCAGTCTACCAGATCCTGAACCGCTAGACTTAACACCAGAAGACATCCCATTAGAGATTGTTTATGAGGATGCTGATGTGTTGGTGGTTAATAAGCCGCAGGGGATGGTGGTACATCCTGCACCGGGTCATCCAAACCATACGCTGGTGAATGCCTTACTGTATCACAGTCCTTTATCACAGATTAATGGTACCTTGCGGCCGGGGATTGTGCATCGCATCGACAAGGATACTTCGGGACTACTGATGGTTGCCAAAAACGATCACGCGCATCAGAGCCTGTCCGCGCAATTACAGGCTAAAACGAATCTGCGTGAGTATGTGGCAATCGTCCACGGTAACATTAAGGAAGAAGACGGCGTGATTCGGGCACCACTTGGGCGCTCTCCCAAGGACCGTAAAAAACAAGCAATTGTGACAGATGGTCGACCGGCTGTGACCCATTTCCGAGTTCTAGAACGTTATGGTACGTACACGTTAATTGCGTGTCGGTTGGAAACTGGGCGAACCCATCAGATTCGGGTGCATATGGCGTATATTAATCACCCAGTTGCTGGGGACCCGCTTTACGGACCGAAAAAGACCCTCAAGGGGGCGGGTCAATTTCTACATGCCCGTGAACTAGGATTCAAGCAACCAACCACTGGAGAAGAGTTGGTTTTCACGGCACCAGTACCCGAGAATTTTGCGAAAGCCGTTCGTCACTTGCGGCAACAAGCCGGATTACCGGTTGACAAAGCAATCTAGGTTTTTTATGCTAAACATACTAAGATAGATCAACGGGTTTGCCGGGTAATCAGGCGGGCGGGTTTCTTCACCAATGTTGCCGAAGAAACGCGCCCGTTTCTGCACAGATGCTCACACCGTGAAAGCTCAAGGAGGAAATAAAATGGTAAAGGTAGTTGTTGACGCCATGGCCATGCAACGGGCCCTGACACGGATCACGTACGAAATTATTGAACGCAATAAGGGCGTCGATGATCTGGTAATTTTAGGCATTAAGACCCGAGGCGTCTACTTAGCGCGGCGAATTGCTAGCCGCTTGCAACAACTGGAAAATGTTACCGTTCCGGTTGGTGATTTAGATATTACGCCTTATCGTGATGACATTGATCATGATGCGCAGACGGAACCAGAAGTAACGGCTGCCAATATTGACTTTTCGGTTGAAGGTAAAAAAGTCATTTTAGTAGATGATGTCTTATATACGGGACGAACGATCCGCGCGGCCATGAGTGCCATTATGGATCTCGGCCGGCCTAAGAGTATTAATCTAGCGGTGTTGGTCGATCGTGGTCATCGCGAATTGCCAATTCGGGCTGACTTTGTTGGTAAAAATATTCCCAGTTCCCAGCGCGAACGAATTAAGGTTTCGGTGAGTGAGATCGATGACCGCGATGCTGTGGAAATTCAACAAGCATAAGACTGGTAAAGGGGCCGATTTTGCATGGCAAAACGTTATTTAATTTTAGAAGACGGCTCGGCCTACGCTGGTGAAGGTTTTGGCGCTGGCGCGACAACGAGTGGAGAAGTCATCTCCAATTTAAATTTATTAGGCTATCAAGAAACCATTACGGACCAAATCTACCATAATCAGATTATTGTTTTTGCCCAGCCGGCGATTGGTAATGTGGGAATTAACCATGACAGCTATGAATCAATTTTACCGACGGCTAAGGGGATGGTGGTTCGCGATGTGACCAATATTTCGACCAATCGGTTATCACGTCTATCGCTCGATGAGTTTTTACAGCAACACAATATTCCTGGCATTAGCGGAATTGATACGCGACATTTAATTCGGAAATTGCGGCAATTGGATGGACCGATGAAGGGTAGTATTGTGGATGTCGCCGATGCCCACGCTTTTGACCAACTCAATGCGACTGTGCTGACTAACCGGCAAGTCGACCAAGTTGCCACGCCGAAGCCTTATCCGAACCCGGATACTGGGAAAAACGTCGTGGTGATTGATTTTGGCCTCAAACATGGAATTTTACGGCAGTTGTCTGAGCGCCGGTGTAATGTGACGGTTTTACCGTGGACAGCCAGTGCTCAAGATGTTTTGAATTTGGACCCAGATGGGGTCTTATTGTCGACTGGACCGGGTTCACCACTAGATTTAGGCGATGCGGTACTAGAGATGATTCGAACTGTCCAAGCAGAAATTCCACTGTTCGCTATTGGATTAGGCCATGAATTGTTTGCACTAGCTAATGGCGCAGAGTTGAAGATGTTACCAGTTGAGTACCATGGCAGCGGTCATCCCATTCGGCGGATTGTGACGAACGATATTATTTATGCGACGCAAGGGCAAGGCTACGCGGTAGTGGCCAAGTCGATTGATCGTGACCGGCTAATTACCACTTATGTGGATTTGATTAATGGCACCGTGCAGGGATTGCGGCACCGGGATTTCCCCGCTTTTTCCGTGCAATTCTTTGCGGATGGGGCCCCCGGTCCGCATGAAAGCCGCGACTTGTTTGATGAATTTATGGAAGCCATGACGGCACGGGAGGGATAAGCTTGCCAAGTTTAAATGACATACAAAAAGTATTGATTATTGGCGGCGGACCAACAGAGATCGGCCATGAAACTGAACTAGATAGCGCGACCGTACAAATCATGACGGAGTTTAAAAAACACGGTGTACGTACCTTAGTGATCGATAATAATCCATTTTCTGTCGCGCTGGAAGAGATTCAGCCAACCAACATGTATGTCCAGGCGGTGACGACTGAAAATGTTCGGCACATTATTGAAAAGGATCAGCCGGACGCTATTTTGCCATCTTTAGGTGGTTTATTAGGTATCCAGATCGCCCAGGAACTCATTGAAGATGGTGACATTGGTCGTTTTGGGGTAACCGTGTTAGGTATGGCACCGGCGACCTTGCGGCAGATTAACAATCCGGCGGCGTTGAACGCAACGCTTAAGGAAATTCAGGAGCCCATTATCGAGGCCCAAGTGGTCAGTACAACTGATGAGGCTATGGGGATGGTTGAGGCCATTGGCTTCCCCCTAATTGTGAAACCCGTGTCACCGCGGGTGGATACGAACCGCACCATTTGTGAAAATGTCGATGACATGCTGACGGCGTTGAATCAAGGCTTCCAGCAATCCCGGTTTGATCAATGCTCGTTGGAGCGAAGTGTCGTGGGCTACAAGGAAGTCGAAATGGTTGCGGTGCGAGATGTAGCGGATACAAAGATTCTGATTTGTGGTTTGGAAAATATTGATCCCATTGGGATTCACTCCGGGGATTCAATTGTGGTGACCCCGCCGCAGACGTTAAACGATCGCGAGTATCAAGACTTGCGGGATGCGACATTTCGGATTGCCACCGAGTTGGGGATTGTTGGGGTGTTACACCTTCACTTTGCCCTAAATCCGGCCAATCAGCACTTCTATGTGACCAAGATTGCCCCTTACTTTACACGCGGGGTGGCACTGGCAGCACGAACAACGGGGTATCCCATTGCATTAGTTGTGGGGGCATTGTTGTTGGGCCAACGCCTAGTAGATGTTAAGTTGCCCAGTGGCTATGTTAAACAGACCGCGATCATGGAACCGATGGTGGACCATGTTGGAGTGCGGATTCCGTTATGGCCGTTTCAAGAGGTACCCGATGCCGACCAGCATTTAGACACTGTGATGAAGGCAGTCGGGTCGACCATTGGCCTGGGCCGCTTAGTTGAAGAAGCGTTGTTAAAATCAGTACGGAGTTCACAATTTTCTCCCCGTGATGTTTTGCCTAGTGTTAGTAACCTAACGGATGGTGAGATGATTCGGCAGCTGATTCATCCATTGGCCAACCGGATTTTGGTTTTGATTGAAGCTCTACGCCGGGGGTATTCACCCGCCGAGCTGAGTGAGCTGACCAAAATTGATAATTTTTACTTTGTAAAGCTCCAGCACCTGTTGTTAATTGAACAGGCAATTAAGGATCATCCCCTTGACGTTGATGTCTTACTGCGGGCCCGGTACTTCGGGTTTGGCGATGGGATGATTGCGCGTATCTGGCAAACGGATACCGCTAAGATCCGGCAGTTGCTGGCGGATGCTCGCATTGCCCCAACGTACAAGATGATTGAACCGACAGCTGGTGAATTTCCGGAAAAGACTAGTGGTTTTTATAGTACCTTTGAGTATGAAAATGAGAGTCAGTCACTGGGAGAGCGAACGGCCTTAGTCTTAGGACGGGGCGGTAATCAACTAGGCCCTAACTCAGCGGCGGAGTATTTTACGACTGAAATGTTAAAGCAGTTGAAACGGGCGGGTTATCACACAATTCTGATGAATACGAATCCTAATGCGGTCGCAATTGCGCCAGAGTTCTCGGACAAGCAGTATGTGGACCCTATTCAGTTAGGGGATGTGCTCAACGTGATTCACGTTGAGCACCCGGATATTGTGATTGTTCCCGGTAACCGGCATTACTTAACCCGTGAGTTGAGTAAGTTAGACATCAATCTGCACGTGTTACCTCCAGATCAAGAAACAGACCAACCTGCGCCGGAGATGGCAACGATTGGGGTGAGCCTGTTTGTTCATAATCAGCATAAGTTAGCGGTTGGGGTGATGGACATGATTGCTCCCGGGATGAATAAGTCGTTATCCCAGGTGACAGCATTTCGGATGCCAGCTGAGTTACCCCGTTCACGACGGACAAACTTAGTTGAACAGGCTAAACAAGCGGTTAGTGAGCGGCAGGTGACCGGGATGATTCAGGTTCTCTTTGCCCCTAAACCGGATTCAGATAGCCACCAGCTAACCGTGGTGGGTGTGCGACCGAGCCGGCTAACTGAAATGGCGTTTCTTAGCAAAGTAACGGGTGTCAATTGGGTGCGGATGTTGACGCGACAACATATTGGAACGCTAGATGATGCGGAATTATCGGCAATCAAAGTGGACATTCACAGTAATCGAGTTGCGTTAATGAATGCGGCCTTTCCGTTCCGCCAGTTACATGTTTTGAATCGGCCCGGAACCACGGATCAAGAAGTGGGGGCAACCATCGCTTTTGGCTCAAGTGAGGCGTTAACGTTGACCAACCTTAGTGATACGGATGAGTTAGACCGAATTATTAATCGAACCATTTAGTTGTAGTTAGCAAAAAGACGACCTGTCAGTTATCTGATAGGCCGTCTTTTTGCTAGTTAATTTTAGTTGTTAGTTGCAATTAATCGGCTAGCCGAGCAACTAAATCACTTTCAGGTGTGACGTAAACGGTCTTCTGACCGGTGAAAATGACATATCCGGGTTTAGCCCCGTTAGGTTTGTGAATCCGTTTAACGGGTACGTAGTCGACGGGAACGTTACTGGAGTCACGACCCTTGGAGAAGTAGGCCGCTAATTGAGCCGCTTCTAAAATGGTCGCTTCGCTAGGATCTGCATCGTGAATAATGACGTGCGAGCCTGGCATATCCTTAACGTGTAGCCAAATATCGGTGCGCTTGGCAGAATGCAACGTCAATTGATCATTTTGCAAATTGTTTTTACCAATCGAAATCTTGGTACCATCACTGGCCGTGTAACGATCGGGCTTGCTAACTTTTTGCCGCCGTTGTTTTTTGTTTTTCTTCTGGTGATCGTGGTCGCGTAGGTAGCCGCCTTCTTGTAGTTCCAGCCGAATGTCCACGAGATCCTTGGGTGCAGCCAGTTCAATTTGGGCCATAATGTTACTGAAGTAGTCAACGTCAGCTTGGGTCTTTTCGAGCTGCTCGTTAACGTAGATCACCGCGTTCTTGGCTTTCTGATAGCGTTTAAAGTATTTCTGCGCATTTTGGTTAGGTGATAACTGGTTAGATAACGTAATTTTTAATGGCCGATTGTCATCGTAAAAGTTGGGTAACGTCACGGCAGTTTCTCCGCGAACAACTTGATTCAGGTAGGTGGTGAGGATTTCACCCTTGATCCGATAATCGTCGGCGTTCTCAGTTTCCGCTAAAGTTCGTTGAAGCTTTTTGAGCTTTGTGCGATTCTTCTTGAGCTCGTTACGAACCACCCGAATTAAGACGCTACCTTGCTGTTGAACACGATCTCGCTCAGCCTTGTCTTCGTAGTAGTGATCGAGTAGCGCACTGAGGGTCGGATGTGATTCGGTAGTCCCAGACGTTGGGTATGGGAAGGCAGTAAAGTTGGTCTTGTTGTTAACGGTCACGGTCAGCGTTGGCTGCGGGGCGTTAAACCGTTCAAAGAAGGCTTGGAAATGCTTTTGGGCATCGCCACTTGCATGCAGAGCGGTTGCCAGTGCTGCGGCCGTGTCCTTGCCCAGCCCCTGGTATTGATGTTGTAGCGTTTGGGCCAGAACTTCCTGGTTAGGAAACTCGCGAATAGTTGCGGCCAAATCAGTGCGCGGACCTTGGAACGGATCATCCAAATCTTGCTTAGGTGGCATGATATACTGGGCCCCGGGTAACAGTAGGCGATAACGGTTTTGATCGGAGCCTACGTGCTTGATGGTGTCCAGAATTTTCATCGAGGCACTGTCTACCAAAATAACATTACTGTGTCGCGCCATAATTTCAATGATCAATAACAGTTCTTGTTGGTCACCTAACTCGTTACGTGAAGTAAAGTGTAAATGGACCACGCGGTCATTAGCCACTTGGGTAATTTCTTTTAGGATGGCCCCTTGAAGATACTTACGTAAAATCATGGTGAAGTTCGTCGGGGTCGGTGGGTTAATGTAAGGAATTTGGGTACTCTGAATGCGGGCATACGTCGGATTAGCTGATAACAAGATCGGGTAATTGTGGCCATTCGCACGAACAGTTAGGACCACTTCGTTAGCATAGGGCTGATTGATTTTGCTAACCCGCCCGGTGGCAATGGTCTGATTGAGTTCGTGGACCATCGCATGGGTAAAAGAACCATCAAAGGACATACGTGAACAACACCTTTCTAAGCAGAAATTTATGTTTAATCGATTAAAAAAACAACACAAAGTAAAGTATACCGGCCTAGCAAGCGAAGTGCAAAGAAGAATACTTATTTGGCAAAATTAAGCCACGATAGTTAGCCAGATTGGCCCTTGTGGTTAGCAGGCGAATCGTTGTAAAATACAATTAAAGGAGTGAGGGTCTAATGAAATCCAGTCTTGAAGCGTTAATTGCGATTAATAAGGTACAACAAACCTTACTCCAGCGAATGACGAAACGTTATCAGCTGACAGTGTCCGAGTGGCAACTACTCGACCACATTGGGGGCGGCGAAAATACACAGGAAATTCTAGCCCAACAAACGCGGCTTGATACGTCAACGCTGAGTCGACAACTGAAAGGCTTAGTGGCTAAGGAGATGGTCACTAAGGAAGCCATTGGTCGTGATAAACGGCAATTGATTTACACCATTACAGAACAGGGAACTCAGACAGCCGCGGCCATTAATACGGCATTCGAGGACTTGTCAGACCAGATTTTTGAGCACTGGTCAACTGACGAACGTAACTTATTACAGATTCTTTTAAACCGGTTAGATAAGAGCTTGGACCGGCGACGGGGGTTGCAGAATTAACGAATAGGAGTGACATATTATTCAACAGCGATTAGTCATTATTTCATTAGACGCGCTGGGGAGTCGTGACTTAGACGACCATCTAGCAGAATTACCTAATTTACGGCGATTAGTCGTCACGGGCACACGGGTTAAGCAGGTTCAGGGAATTTATCCCACGTTAACTTACCCATCGCACACGACGATTATCACCGGGCAATATCCCAAGGATCATGGGATCGTTAATAATACCAAACGCCAGCCGCAACGCCAGTCTCCAGATTGGTATTGGTATCAACGGGATGTTCAAGTCCCAACCCTGTATGACTTAGTGCGGCAGCAGCACCGAAAAACGGCAGCCTTTTTATGGCCGGTGACGGCGGGTAGTAAGATTACGTATAATCTAGCGGAAATTTTCCCCAATCGAATTTGGACGAACCAAGTCTTGGTTTCTTTAAAGGCTAGTAGTCCCGCTTTTTTGTTACGAATGAATCAAAAATATGGTCACTTACGGCGGGGAATTCAACAACCCGAGTTAGATGACTTTATCACGGCTTGTGCGGTGGATACGTTAAAGCATAAGAAGCCCTGGTTAACGTTGATTCACCTGGTTGACATGGATAGTATGCGTCATCGGTATGGGGTACGTTCTGACGAAGCATTAGCCGCATTACACCGATTGGATCAGCGTGTGGGCCAATTAATCGATGCAACGATTGAGGCAGGCACCTTTGCCCAAACCAACTTTGCTATCTTGGGGGACCACTATCAAATCAACGTGGATCATATGATTCACTTGAATCAGGCCTTTGCCAAACGGGGATGGTTAACCCCAACTACCGCCGGGACAGTGAAAAATGATTGGCACGTTTGGGCTAAGTCCTGTGATGGGAGTACTTATGTTTACACCCGCAATTTTGCTGATCTGAAGACACTCCGGACTCTGTTGGAACAAACTCCTGGTGTTGAACGGGTGAGTGATCAGCAGACGGCCCAAGCGCGCGGGGCTGACCCAACTTGCCGATTTATGGTTGAGGCTCAGGCTGGGTATTACTTCACGGATGAGACCAATCGTGCTGAGGTGGTTGAAGCAGTTGATCCCGATAGTCTGGGACAACCCGATCGATATCATGGTGTTCACGGTTATGATCCTTTAAAACCCGATTATTTTACGACACTAGTCTTAAATGGGCCTAGTGTTAAGGAAAATCAAACGATTGAACGAGCTGACTTAATTGATGAAGCGCCAACGTTTGCTGCGTTGCTGGGCGTTAAGTTCCCCAATGCATTACCGGGTCATACCTTACTGGATGCCCTTAAGGGGGCGTCACATGAAGCTGACTAAGGAACAGTGGAGCTGGGTCTTTTATGATTGGGCCAACTCTGGCTACGGGATTATCGTGACGACCGCGGTGTTGCCCATTTACTTTAAGGGCATTGCGGCGGCTAACGGGGTCAGTGCGGCGAACGCCACTGCCTACTGGGGGTATGCCAATAGTCTGGGAACGTTACTTGTCGCCTTGCTGGCACCATTTTTAGGGGCGCTCGCCGACTACCAAGGCTATAAGAAGCGGTTGTTAACCAGTTTCTCCATCTTGGGGATGGTGATGACGCTGGGGCTAGCTGTCTTACCGACAACCCAATGGCAGTGGCTACTGGTGGTCTATATTATCTCTGTACTGGGTTATTCTGGCGGGAATCTTTTTTACGATAGTTTTTTGACGGATGTCAGTGATAACCGGTCAATGGATCGAATTTCTAGTATCGGATATGGTTTTGGCTATCTAGGGGGCGTGATTGCCTTCATGTTGTTCATGGTTTTACAGTTAACTCATGGATTCGGTCAATTATCTAGTACCGCCGTTGCCCGTTGGGGATTTGTCTTAGCGGCGCTGTGGTGGGTAATTTTCTTCTTACCACTGCCGTTAAACGTCCACCAGCGGCATTCGCTCAGTGTGACGCAGGCCCCCTTGAAACAAAGCTGGCATCGGGTCTGGCAAACTATTCGGCACTTACGGCAGTATCGACATCTGGCATGGTTTCTGATTGCCTATTTCTGCTACATTGATGGGGTTGATACCATCTTTACGATGGCAACCTCAATCGGGCTAGACATCGGCATTGATAGCACGACGTTAATTATGGTTTTACTGGTTGTTCAACTAGTGGCCTTTCCTTGTTCCATCTTTTACGGCTGGTTAGCTGGCAAAACTAGCACCCGGACCGGAATTTTAATGGCAATTATGGTCTATTTGATTATCTGTGTGGATGCGTTACGTTTACAAACCACAACTGACTTTTGGGTGTTAGCGATTCTAGTTGGTACGAGTCAGGGCGGCATTCAGGCATTATCACGGTCGTATTTCGGCCGGATTGTTCCCAAGAATCGGGCCAGTGAATTCTTTGGTTTTTACAATATTTTAGGGAAGTTTTCGGCGGTCTTAGGCCCCGTATTAGTCGGTGTCGTCACCCAATTGACCGGTCAATCACGAATTGGGGCGGCTTCGCTGGCAATTCTGTTCATCCTGGGATTAGTGATCTTTTGGTCGATTCCCCGGCAAGCCATAGACAATGCCTAGTGGTTCGACGCGTTTTATGTTATTCTAGGTAAACGAATGAAAGACAAAGTAGGTGTAAGAATGAAGATTGCTGTGGTCACCGATAGTACTTGCTATTTGTCCGCAGAAGAGGTCGAACGGTATCACATTCACGTGGTACCCATCCCGGTGATCATTGATGGTCGCTCTTACGATGAAGATGTTGATATTACGACCAGTGAATTCTACGATCGATTACGAAACTCAAAGTCATTTCCAAGTACGTCCCAACCCCCGTTGGGTGAAATGATTAATCTCTATGACCAACTGGCTGATGAGGGCTACGATGCCGTGATTAGTATTCACTTAGCTAGTACGATTTCTGGTTTTGTGAACCAACTCAAGACGTTAGCCCCCACGATTGATAATATTCGCGTGATTCCGTATGACTCTCAAATTACGGTGAAGTTAATGGGGTATTTGGCGATTGAAGCCGCTAAGATGGCCGCTGATGGTGCGGAACCCGAAGCCATTATTGCTCGGATGGATGATTTACGTTCAACCATCGGGGAGTATTTTGTGGTGGATGATCTGCAAAACTTGGTGCGTGGCGGCCGATTATCCAATGCCTCGGCCTTTATCGGTAGTGTTTTACGGATTAAGCCCTTATTGACGTTTGACGATGATACGCATGAAATCGTTGCGTTTGAGAAGGTGCGGTCACGGAAGAAAGCATTAGCCCGGGTGGAAGATCTATTCGTTCAAGCCCAATCACAAGTTGACTATCCATTGCGTGCGTTGGTGATTAATGCCAATGACCCTGAGGCCGGTCAAACGTGGGCTGACAAGATTGCTACGCAGTATCCCGAGATTCCTGTAGAACAGTCCTATTTTGGACCGGTCATCGGGGCTCATTTAGGTGAAAAAGCGTTGGCTCTGGCGTGGATGAAGGACTTTGAACGGGCATAGGTTGTGCATGAAGTTGCTCAGTGTGGTATGCTATTAGCTGTAATTAAATTTACGGAGTAGGAAATAAAGCGTCAAGTGCCGGTGGAACGCAATGTGAACACAATGTGAACACCGGACGAAGGGCAATTGGCCCGCGATTTTATTTCCGCATTGGCCGCAGGAATGTGGCAACTCCCTTAGGAGATGTCTAAATTGAAGACAATGGCAAAAACCCAGCTACCCAAGCTGGACACGTTGAGTATGGTGACGATGGGTGTATTGATGGCTTTGCAACTGGTCATCAGTCGCTTCTCAGTTGGTAACAATTTCATCAAGGTTAGTTTTACCTTTTTGATCGTTGCTTTGATTGCGAAATGGTTCGGTCCCTGGTGGGGGATGCTGACTGCTGCGGTGGTCGATGTGATTGGCACGTTGATGACCGGGGGACCATTCTTTATCGGGTTCACGGTGTCCGCAGTGCTCGGATCTCTTATTTACGCCGTGTTCTTGTATCGACAACCAGTTAGTTGGTGGCGGGTGATTGGGGCGTCTGTCTTGATTGCCTTGCTGGTGAATACGTTGTTGAATACGCTATGGGTGACCATCATGTACCAGACCCCATTTTGGAGCTTATTGCCAGTTCGAGCATTGAAAGAACTGATCGTCACACCGGTACAGATTGTGCTGGTTTATCTGTTGTTAAAGAGTCAAGTGATCCAGATGATTCAAGCCCGTTTGAATAAATAACTTAGTGACACCGTTTTGGTTTTTACCGGAACGGTGTTTTTAAATGGGTATCGACAGATTGAGGAGATTAAATTAATTACTTTAACTTATACAAACAAAATAATCACCTCGCCATAACACAACCAAAACTGGCAACTAAGTCCCACGTCTAGTTAATTAGGGAAGGCGCATAACCTTTAACTTTTTCTATCAAACACGCGGTGCTGCTTGCATTGCCTGCTTAATTTCGCTATAACGTAACTATAAGTCTAGTCTCAGGGAGAGGATAAACATGCACCAGATAATCCAATTATACGCAAAATACAAAGATATTTTGGCGTATCTTATTTTCGGGGGGCTGACAACGGTGGTCAATCTCGTTGTCTTCTACGTCACCGTCACGTTATGGGGGTGGAACTATCAAGTTGGGAACGTATGGGCGTGGTTCTTGTCCGTACTCTTTGCGTATTTAACCAATCGGGTCTGGGTTTTTCATTCCCATTTCACCACCATCAAGATGCTGGCTAAGGAAGCCGTTGCCTTTTTTGCAGCGCGTGGCGTTACCTTAATTATGGATATGGGTATCATGTGGATCGGGGTCTCACTCTTACAACAGAATGAAATGCTAACCAAGTTGGTTGACCAAATCGTCGTGGTATTAGCTAACTATTTCTTTAGCAAGTGGTTTGTCTTTCACAAAAGTAAGGCAGCCTCATCGGTTGACGACTAAAAGCTGGACAATATGTCCAGCTTTTTTAGTTGGTGCGATATCAAAGTTCGTTTTCGGATTACTCGTGCCTTTTTAGAAGTAGTCTGATGAATACTGATAAGGGGAGTTTGGAATCCTTGTAATTTTTATAGACACTGCCAAGATTTTGGGCCCAGCCACCGTCAATGAAGTAAATTGCCACAATAAAAAGCAGTATCCCGATAGTTACATATAGCCAATTCATTCGCCCCATCTTCTTTGTGTAAATTTACAGTGAGTATAGACCGAGGTGGTCTGACTGGCAAAATAAAAAGCGATTGTTCCGCTGGTTTGAGAACAATCGCCTGAGGTCGATATGATTTAAGCGACCACCCGAGCGCGTGAACGCCGGCTAGTAGATAATCGATAATAGAGAGCCACGATGAGTCCGCCAATCATGATTCCGGCGGCATTGGCGAGAACATCATTGATGTCGCTGCTACGGTTAATCAGCCAATGTTGTGATAAGACATATTGGAACGTTTCAATGCTACTACCGACTAGGAGACCTAGGCCACCAACCGTCAGCAGTGATAACTTAGGCCAGAACCATTTTAATAGGAGGCCAATTGGAACGGTTAGCATGATATTTTCTAGAAAACCTAAGTTGAAAACATCCAGTTGCGTCAGGTTAATGCGACCGGCACCTAGGGGCATCACGTATAGAGCGGTTCCGTACACGGAGATAGGCGTAAATAAGATAGTGGCAAGGCCGGTGAAGTAGCCCAAGATAACGAGTGCAAACCAGTGGATTTTTTTACCCGTCATGATAATGAGCAGGCCACTTAAGCAGGCCGTTAAAGCGATTAATAGTAAAGGTTCCCAGCGCATCGAATCACCTCCGAAAATGATGCAATCATATGGGCGTCGTTTGTTAACATGTGACCATCGTACCGCGGAAAGGTGGCGAACGGGGATTTCTCGCGATGGTTTTAAGGTTTCTTGGTTCCTTTAGAGAAAATGTAAGACTCTGGTCAAAGAATCATCACATTTTTGGGCGGATTTAACGTATTGACGAAAAAAAGAGGCGCGCGCTGTAAGTGTCTGCGTACGTCTCGCTTCTAATTTGTAAGGGGCTTACGGTGGTGAAGTGCCGTTAAACGGTAATACAGGGCCACGACCATACCACCCACGATAACGCCCAGGGTATTGGAAATAACATCATTAATGTCACTACTGCGGTTAATCAGCCAATGTTGTGACAGGATATACTGCGTTGTTTCGAAGAACGTTCCCGCCAGTCCGCCGAGTTCAAGCAGGCGCCAAAGTGACAATTTAGGCCAGATCCATTTCAGCAGAATTCCCAACGGAATTGTCATTATAATGTTCTCAAAGAAGCCAAGATTAAGCATGTCCAAATGGGTGAGATTAACTTGACCAGACCCAGGACCGATAATGTAAACGGCTGTGCCCGTAAAAGCGAGTGGGGTAAAGAGAATGGCGCCCAGACTCGTTAAGTAGCCCCAAACTAACCATGTCAGCCAGTGCTTGCGGTAATGAGTCGCTAGGATGAATAGGCCGGTTAACCCAGCCAATAGTAAGATAATGAGTAAAGGTTCCCAACGCATTTCATCGCCTCCAACTGAAGTCTATTTTAGATTAGTCCCATCCTAACGCACATTTGGTTTTAGTGGGTGAATTTGACTCGTGTTTTAGTCTTTCTTTGCCACTTTAGTCATTTCGTAAGTATCTGGTGGGGTTAAATCAGTTGGTTTTCCGCCAATTTCGGGTAGAATTGACTTAGAGAAATCAGTAGGAAAGAAGCGAAGCCGTCAATGTTAAAAGATGATCAAATTGTATGGGCGATTCACCAGATGGAAGACGAGATTGGACCAGTTGGTCCCTCACTGGATTCACGGACACCCTTTCAGTATCTCATTTCGGTAATTCTCAGCGCACAGGCCACAGATGTTTCCGTCAACAAAGTGACACCCATTTTGTTTGAGAAATATCCAGACCCCCAAGATTTAATGGTGGCAAACGTCACGGATGTGGAAGCCATCATTAAGAGCGTCGGTCTATTTCATAACAAGGCCCGTAATATCATTAAAACGGCGCGCATTGTTCATGAAGAGTTGGCCGATGTTGTGCCCACTGATCGTAAGGGAATTATGGCGCTACCGGGTGCCGGCCGAAAAACGGCCAATGTCGTGTTGAGTGATGTCTTTGACCAACCAACTTTTGCGGTGGATACACATGTCTCGGCGATTTCCAAGCGTTTACACTTTGTGGCGCAGAATGCTTCACCACTGCAGGTTGAGCAAAAAATTGTCGGCGTTTTGCCACCAGAAGAGTTGCATCAAGCGCATCACACCATGATTGAATATGGCCGCAAGTATTCGATGAAGCTCACACCAGACAAGGAAGTCTGCCAGTTAATTATTAATTGTGACCAGTTAAATGAGGAAAACGAGGCAACGGTTTAAAGACTACCAGTAGTACCGTTAAATCAATTGGTATTCAATCGAGATATACTGAGAGCCGGCCTTACTCGTTAACTGTTCATTCAAGTTCAATTGCCACATCTGTGTAGCGATTGTCAGCCGGTGCTGATTGACGTAGTGCTGAATGTTATCTAAGGTATGTAGAATGCTTCCCATATCGTTCATGGCAGTAGCAACAATGTACTGCCCAGCCAGCCGCTGAACGATAGGAATAGTGGTGACGTCAGCTAAGCTTACGGCTTTAATAATTTGGAAGCTAGCTGTGGGGTAAGCCTGCGCATCACTATTGGCGACTGAGGTGAGAAAGCCTGATTCATGCTTATCCAATAGTTTCAGTGGACCAATAATTTGATAGAAGGCTTGGTATAATGCGCTAATATCGCTATCCGTACAGCCGGCAGACTTCGGTGAACACCAAAAGGCCATTGCGGGACGTTCAACAATTGTGGGTACTAGTAAGTGGCTATTTTCGTTGAACTCGGGTTGTTGAAATCGTTCCGCCAAGGTATCTTTTAATAACGTTAGATTATCAATTTCAGTTTGAATGTGACTGAGGACAGTCCTTAATTGTTCATTTAGTTGGGTTGCATCGTTTGTCGCTAACAGTTCTTTAATCGTTGCAAGCGGTAAGTCTAAGTGCCGTAATTGTAGAATGAATTTTAACTGATACAATTGATCATAACTGTAATACCGGTAACCATTATCAGCAATGTGAGCCGGTTTAAACACATCTTCTTGATCATAGAAGAGTAGTGTCCGGCGAGTTGTGCCTGCTAATTCGGCAAATTTACGAATGGTTAACATTTTTTCAAATTCCCCCTTGAGGTGTCCCTTACGTTACAGTTTATACTTTCTTAGTAATGAAGTCAGTTATTGATAACGAGGAGGAACGATTTATGAAAGCAGTTGTGATTGACCATCCCGGTAATACAGATGTCTTAAAGCTAGTTGAGCGTCCAATTCCCCACGCCGATGCAACCCACTCGGTGATGAAGATTCATGCGTTTGGCGTTCATCGGTATGAAGTCTTGACACGCGAAGGTGGGTCTCCAACCGTTAAGTTCCCACGAGTCATCGGCGTTGAGGCTGTCGGTGAGATTCATGAGACAACGGCTGGCTCGGGGTTCAAGCAGGGACAACGCGTGATTACATTAAATGGCGGATTTGGCCGCGAATTTGACGGTAGCGAGCAGGAATACGCTCTGGTCCCTAATAAGACGCTATACACCGTTGACTTTGCAGGTGATTGGGTGACGTTGGCACAGTACCCAGAGACCTTTGTTACAGCCTGGGGGTCGATTAAAGCGCTACGCTTGCAACCAGGGCAAACCATGCTAGTTCGAGGTGGAACGAGTGCTGTGGGCTTGGCTATGATTAAGCTTGCTAAGGCTAGTGGTTTAAGGATTGTTGCAACTACTCGAAAATCAGAACGTGCGGCAATCTTAACGGCGCAAGGTGCCGACGATGTTGTACTGGACAAGGATGGTCAATTGCAAACGGATGCGATGTACGATGGTATTGTTGATCTGGTGGGAACGGCAACGATTCATGATTCACTCGCACACGTAAAGGTTGGTGGGACGGCTTGTGTCGTTGGGCTACTGGCAGGTGATTGGGTGATGAAGGACTTCTCGCCGTTTGAATTACAGAATCGTTATATTACCGACTACGACTCGGGGTTTGTCGATCAAACGATGATTGATGAGCTCTTTCATTTAATCAATCACAATCATATTGAAATTCCCATTTCAAAGGTTTTTCCACTAACGGAAATTGCCGCTGCTCACGATTATGTGATGGGAAACTCTCAGATGGGAGAAGTCATTGTTACTAATGACTAATTAAAAAATGTCCACGAGATAAAATCCGTGGACATTTTTTAATTAGTCTGCAAATAATATAACGAGCTTACCGTGCGCGTGGCCGGTCAAACTAGCTGTAACGGCGGCTTGCCAATCGTCGATCGTAAATGTTTGGGCAATGGGAATCTCAAATTTACCTTCGGCCGCTAGCTGGGCGTACTTTGCCAAAACCTCGTCATAGGGGAACGCGATGTTTTCGCTAAATGTTGACCGAACACCATATTTTTTGGCATTTTCATGGTCACTGATTGTCATGACGTGGTCTGGGTGATTACCCGCCATTTTAATTAGGTCGGGCAATGCGCCACTTGCTGAGGCAGTCTCCAAAACGGCGTCCACCTGGTTATTAGCCAAGGCTAACACCCGTTCAACTCGTCCGGGGCCGTAAGAGGTCACCGTGGCACCAAAAGCTTCAAGTTGCTTAGCAAAGGTTTGACCTGCCGTTGCAATGACATTAACGTGGTTTAACCGAGCAATTTGGACGGCCGCATAACCAATCATTGACCCGGCGCCATGAACGACCAGTGTTTGACCTGCATGGAGGTCGAGTGCTTTTAAGTGCGCGTAGGCGGTCGTTACCGCCATTGGCAATGCGGCGGCTTCTGTGAAGTCGAGCGGTTGCGGAATTTTGGCCCAATGATCCAGCACAGCTTCTTCGGCCGCTCCAGCACTGGTATAATCATTAAAATTAACGTTACCTAAGACGGCATCCCCCGGCTGAACATCGGTCACTTGGCGACCAACACCGGTAACAATTCCGGCAACGTCGGTCCCAATCCCTCGTGGTAAAATATGAGGGACGAAACCGTGACAGCAAGCCCAGTCGGCCGGATTCAAAGCGCATGCCTTAACTTGAATTCGAATGTGGTTGGCTTGAGGGACGGGAATAGTAGTGGTTTCAAGGTTTAAAACGGCTAAAGGTTCTCCATAAGCGTGATAGCGTAAGGTTTTCATTTGTTTTTCTGTCATTTTTAATGCCTCCAGAAAGTTCGTTGAGCTCAGTTATTCATTGCTCAATGAACGTATCATACCACCTAATCTTAGTGAATTAAGCTATAATGGAGTACGGTGTTGGGTTAATAGACACTATCTAAAAATGTGGGGGATATTATGCCAGATTTAAGAACAAAACGAACACATAGGGCCATTGTCACAGCATTCAGACAACTACTAACGACAACTCCCTTTGATAAAGTAACAATCAACGATATTGCTGAAAGCGCCTTGATTAATCGATCCACATTCTATGTTCACTTTTTGGATAAATATGATTTGCTACAACATATCTTCGAGGATATTTTAATTCAAGAACAAATTGATACGAGTCATATCGACCAACACCCGTTTGAATTATTTGCCCGGGTTAAATCCTCAAGTATTGAAGCAATAATTAAGCGCCAAACTACCGATGAATCTTTTGTTACAGAGTTTTTTAAGTTTTTTATCGAAAAACAGATAGAGCGGAATCGAAAAATGACGGAGCTGGAACGCTGCTTTTTTATCGGTCGTGTCCGCGCAATTATGATGTGGATTCAGCGAACTCCCCAGGCGTTTAATATCTTTACGGATTATCCGACGCTAGATCGTATTTTTCAAACGGGAAAGGCATCTGTGGCAGTCGACAGTTAGGAATCATGTGTTTTGAATGGGTGCTGTAGTGAAGAACTGGGTATAGATACCACTCATGAATAAGACTAGTTGCTTGTTGTCAGTGGAGAAAGTGGTATTCTTTGATGGTATTAATAATTTATTTACCGAAGGAAGGACCATTTTCTCATGAAAACAGTTTTGATTACTGGTGGTACCTCGGGCATTGGATTAGCTACGGCTGAGACGTTGGTACAGGCTGGGTGGCAGGTAGCCGTTATTGGTCGCTATCCAGAAAAGACACAGGCATTTGCCAGTGCCTACCCACAAATAAAGACCTATGTTGGTGATATGAGTAAAGTCGCTGAAATTAACCGGGTTATGGCGCTAATTGCTGCGGACTTGGGACACTTGGATGCGTTCTTTGCTAATGCGGGGTTAGGGACCTTTAAGCCGTTTAATGACATCAGCGAAGCGGACTTTGATCGTGAAGTTGATTTAAATTATAAGGGCACCTTCTTCGCGCTTCAGGCGGCAGCCCGGCTGATGAGTGCTGGTAGTAGTCTTGTCATTAATACGTCATGGACCTATCATCGCGGACTAAAAACATCCAGTTTGTATTCTTCTACAAAATCGGCAATTGCTTACTTAACGAAGAATCTAGCTTTAGAGTTGGGCGAACAAGGGATTCGGGTTAATGCGGTGAGTCCCGGCTATACGAACTCGACACAATTTAACGAGCAAAACATTGCCCCAGAACGGCTAAAACACATGCTAGACCGCGTGCCTTTAGGCCGGTTTGCTAATGCAACTGAAATTGCCAATGTTGTTGCGTTTTTACTATCTGATAAGGCCTCGTACGTTAATGGGCAAGATATTATTATTGATGGGGGTATGACCGTTACGCATGCCGAACCAGAAGTTTGAAGAAGATCTAAAGAGCACGGCTATTAAGTCCACCGACCAATAACCGTGCTTTTTCTTTGCGTTAAAATAACGATTTGATGCCCATAAAAATTAAGAGCAAGGCGACAATACGATTCAGATAGCGTCCATGACCTTTTCGTGATAAGAATTTAACAACCAACGGTGCGAGTAGTGCACCGATAATAGTTCCCACAATCAAGGGAAGTCCTGCGGCCCAATCTATTTGGCCGTTAGATAAGTGTAGGGCAGCTCCAACTAAACTCATACTAACTAAAACATAGGTTGAAGTTGCGGTTGCATGAAAGGTGTCTAATCCCAGTAATAGTAGTCCAGCAAGTACAGGACCACCGCCGCTAAGGCCAGCAATTCCCACCATTAATCCACTGACAATGCCGTACATGGCAGCAGCAAAGTGATTGGTTTGATTTGTCTGTGAGGATTGTCGCTTAAAGAAAATTTGAATTCCTAATACCATTAAAATTATGGCAATTACCCAACGATACACAGGTGTTGGAATGAAAGGCGCAATGAACGCCCCAACAATGACAGCCGGAATAGCTGTCAGCAACATTTGATTACCAATGTGAAAGTTAACTTTTCCTTGCCGAATATAGCCAACAGTTCCAATAATAACTGAAGGTAAAGCTGTAACAAGCGAAGTGGCTGCCGCAGTGGCTGGTGCCAAATGAAAAGCGGAAGAGAGAATGCCCAGGTAAATGGCAGCACCGCCACCGCCCAGCGCAATAACAAACGTGCCAACGATAATACCAATAAAAATTAACCAGATAAATGACAACATTAGGGTTGCCTTCTTTCATAGGATAAGTTAAGACTAGTTTGATCCAAAATAACGGACTCAAGGTGGTCAAATAAGGTATTCAGGTAGAAACCATTTTCCACTGGTATCAGGGTCTTCAAAGCGTATACTGTCAATCGGTATTGATGGCTTCCCTGACGAGGACGGGGACCTGAATAGTGAATTGCTAAATTTTGACCAAAGGACGTATGGCGCCATAATGGATGCCGTATACGTTGGACTAGTGAATCAATGCTGTTTCGACCTTGTGGAAGTAAGGCTGATTCGCTAAAATTAGGTGCAATGCTGATGGTCTTTGTATGAACAGGGTAATTAGCAACTACCCAGTGAATCCAAGGGAAACCAATGAGTGGTATCGTATCATAATCAATTAGGGTCCAACAAACATAGCTGGTCCCTGTGGGTAAGGCAATTATCTGAAACGGAAATGATTGTTGATTGATGCCATGATTAAGGTGTTCAGGAGTTACATTACAACCATATTTATCAGGAATTGTTTTAGAGGAAAAATTAGTTTGAATTTGCATGCGCATCGCCTTTATTATTTTATTTACATATTGTAATATATATTTACAACATGTAAAAGGCAAGCAGGAGGAAGAAATTGACAGCAAGAACGTTAACAAGTCAAAAAATTATTACGGCTGCTAAAGAATTAGTTTGTGCGGACACGGCACTAACCTTTGCGAATCTAGGAAGACATCTTGGCACTAAGTCACAGGCAATCTATCCGTACTATTCAGATGTGGCCGCAGTTCATATTGCCATCGCCAACGACTTCTTTCAAAGATTGGTCAGTCAATTGCAGCAAGATTTAGTTGGGCTAGCTGGTGAACCAGCCATTAGCCAATTTGCCAAGACATGTCGTCAATTGGCGGCGGCCGAGTTCCCAATTGTTCAGTTGATTCTAAATATGCCGGTGGCTACTAAACGGGTCGGTACCTTAAAGGAAAGTATTGATCAGGTATACCACGTCCTGGAACGTCTACTGGCGCCATTCAATCAAGACGAGGCACACCAACTCGTTGTTTCTAGAATGATTCGTAATCTAATCATTGGTGAGATCGTTCATGAGGGGACTGGGCGTTTTCAAAATCCAGCGATGTCCGCGGAGAGTAGTTTCAACCAGATGCTAGCTTTGGCTTTGACATCCTTTGACACACAGTCAGGCTAACTAACTGGGCGGCTATTGGTTAAAGAACGATATCCTCTAGAGATCATTTTTGATATACTGGTAGAAATGATCAGGGGGCATACAAATTATGAAAAAAGTACGAGAAAATGGAATTGATGGATTTTGGGGCCTCGTGATCTTTATTGGTTTGGCCGTTGCGTGTTTTATCATTTGGCTAGCTACGGGTCTAGCCACAAGCTGGTTAATCGCCACGCTACTTTACGTAGCCATGGCCAGTTGCTTCTTATACACGACACTGATTGGTAAACAAAAGATTTGGGACCAACAATTGCCACAGATTACCTTATCCACTGATACTCGAGCGTTAGATATCGGATGTGGGCACGGTATGGTCCTATTCAAAATTGCCCACCGGCTACCTGCCGGAGGACATATCACGGGGATTGATATCTGGCGTCAACAAGATCAAACTAACAACTCAATGGCTACGGTTATGCAGAAGATTCATACAGATGGACTGGATCAGGTTGCCGCCGTTCAGACGGCAGACATGCGTGAGTTACCATTTGCGGATAACCACTTTAATGTGGTTGTTTCTAGTCTGGCAATCCATAACGTCAAGCCTAAAGCTGGTCGGCAGCAGAGTCTGCGAGAGATTGCGCGGGTCTTACAACCAGGTGGTCAGTTGGTGATTGCGGACTTAGGCTTTTCTTGTAACGCTTACCGCCAGGAGTTAGTGCGTCTGGGATTCCATGACATTCAAGTCACAGGTACCGGTATCAACGGCTGGTGGGGCGGTCCGTGGATGCCAACATTGGTGTTACGGGCGATAAGATAAGAGAAAATGGCATCGGTGATAGATAGATTGGCATATAAGGCTATGTTTATGGCACCAAAAATCATTAAGCTATGTCGGTCCTCAAGGTAAGATGGATACATTAAGAAGTCTTAGGAGGAATGACTATGTCAGTTATTTTAATCACGGGTGCCAGTAGCGGTATTGGTTTACAAACAGCAATGACTCTGGCGCGTCAAGGACACGTTGTTTATGGAGCAGCTCGGCGAGTCGATAAGCTTGAAGCACTAGCAGCTGATGGTGTTCGACCACTGCGTTTAGACATTACCAGCGAAGAGTCAATGACAACGGCGGTAGCCACACTTATTAAAAATGAAAAGCGAATTGATGTTTTAATTAATAATGCTGGCTATGGCTCGTATGGAGCGATTGAGGATGTTTCACTCGCAGAGGCAAAGAAACAATTCGATGTTAATTTGTTTGGTATGGCACGACTAACACAATTAGTTTTGCCCCACATGAGAGCTCAACGCGCGGGACGCATCATTAATACATCATCAATGGGTGGTCGATTAGTTAGTTATATGGGGGCGTGGTATCATGCAACCAAGTATGCAGTTGAAGCCTTTAGTGATGCATTACGGATGGAAACGAAGAATTTTGGCATTAAGGTCTCAATCATTGAACCTGGTGGCATTAAGACAAATTGGGGATTCATTGCTGCCGATCATTTAGTAGCGTCAGCTCAGGGTGGTGCATATGAACAACAGGCGACCAAGGCTGCTACCGGTATGCGTCGACAGTATCACTCAAATATGCTATCAGCCCCTCAAGTTATTTCTAACGCGATTAGTAAAGCCGTTAATCGTCGTCATCCACGCACACGTTACTTAGTTGGTTTTGGCGCCAAGCCGTTGGTATTGGCAAAAAAACTCTTACCAACTCGTTTTTTTGACTTTTTGATGATGCACGCAAGCTAATGGGAGTGACTTAGGTTTGAAGATAATGATATCTGAGCAATTTCAAAAGTTTATGGCGACACTGGGTATCGATTTGAACAGTACATTAGAAGCTGCCGGTGTTCATAAGATTGTTTGGCAAGAACAACTAGAGCTATCCGATAGTGATTATTGGCGATTGATGAGTGAGCTTGATAATGAGTTATCGGATGAAATGATGATTAATTTTGGTGATATTACTTGCATGCAGACCTTTATGCCATCATTTTTTGCGGCACTTTCCGCTCAAACTGGTCTGCAGGCAGTTAAAAGACTCGCAACTTATAAATCACTAGTTGGCCCAGTCCGACTAGTAGTCACTACTGATCAAGAGCGCATTGACGTCCGCGTTGAAGGTGATAACCTAGGTATTGAGTTGCCCCGGTTTACGGTTATGACTGAACAATTATTACTGATTAGTTTGTTACGTGTAGGGACTGGGCTACCAATCAAGCCAGTTTTGATTGGTAGCAAGTATCATTATGGTTCGCAGTTATCAAACGTAATTGGCAGTCGCCCACAAGAGATGAATTCAAACAGTATACAATTTAGTATGACTGACTTAAAACAACCGTTTGTCTCAGCAAATAATACAATGTGGGCCTTTCTGCAGCCAGAACTCGACCGACAAAAGTTATTAATTCAACAAGATAAATCACTACTTGCTACCGTTCAAGCATTACTTCTGAAGAAAGTTCCAAGTGGAGATTTTTCAATTAACGATGTTGCTGATACCTTAAACCTCAGTAAGCGGACCTTACAACGTCAATTGAGCGCAGTAGGGACGACATTTAACGAAGAGGTTCAGGCCGCAAGAAAGGTACTAGTGATGCCCTTAATTAAGGATCGAACATTAAGCCTGATTGAAATTAGTTATTTGTTGGGATATGCAGACCCGGAATCTTTCTCACGTGCCTTTAAAAAATGGTTTGATCAAAGTCCATTAGCTTATCGTAAGCAGATGATAATGGCGTAAAAGAATCGATGAAATTTATAAAATTATAGGATGGTTTCAATTGTGGCTATAGCCCAACTGAAACCATTTTTAAGTGCCCTAAAATGCTTAAATACACTTGGTCCTAGACTTAAAGTAGCAAGCATCCAATATACACGGTTTTTTAATGCGTTTGCAATCACACCGGAGTGTACTGCGAGTTCAATTACATTTGTCATCAGTTCACCAGAAGACACAGCCATTAATGAGATAATTATTCGTATTGATAAACAGGTAATATAAAAAATAATTACTATATTGCATTATAAGAAAGCTAATCTTTTAGGACTGATTAAGTTCTGGAAATTAGCTTTTTTCCATTTGTCTAGTAGCTTAATGATTTTTAATAATCAATGACTATAACGCATAGTAAGAAATGCAACATAACTGTTTTACATTTAACCATAATGGCCTTATTCTATATTCATCAAGTTGATACAGATAAACAAAAACGGAGGTCATTACAAATGAATTTGGAAAATAAAGTTGTTGTTATTATGGGTGCTTCATCTGGAATCGGGGCGGCAACGGCTCAGTTATTGGCAGCGGACCATGCGAAACTGGTTTTAGCTGCGCGTCGGTTAGACCGGTTAGATGAAATAAAGACGGCTAATCCCAATGAGGCCATTTTAACAATGCGGGCTGACGTTACCAAGTTCGATGAGGTTAAGGCAGTTATCGATACGACGATCAAGCAATACGGTCGCGTAGACGTTCTCTACAACAACGCTGGCATTATGCCCACCAATCCTTTGATTGCTGGTAAGCGTGATGAATGGCAAAATATGCTGCAAATTAATATCATGGGTGTTCTGAACGGAATTGCTGCTGTCTTACCCAGCATGGCGGCCCGAAAGAGCGGTCACATCATCACAACCGATTCGGTTGCCGGGCATGTGGTAACGCCAGACAGTGCCGTGTATAGTGGTACTAAGTATGCCGTTCGGGCGATTATGGATGGCTTACGACAAGAACAGGCAGAAAATAATATTAAAACAACTATCGTTTCACCTGGGAGTACGGGAACAGAATTATTTAACTCTATTACCGACGCAGACCAGAAACAGTTTGCGGAAGACTTCTTTAAAAATATTCATGGCTTGGAACCTAAGCAGATTGCCCAAGCCGTTGAATTTGCAATTGGTACGGAAGCCAATATGTCGGTGAGTGAGGTCATTGTGCGGCCAACCCGGCAGTCATTATAAGATGTTATAAGTGTAAGTAAAAAGCTTTCCACATGTATGATAACTATGCATGTGGAAAGCTTTTTAATGCTAAAATTGGGTAGTGAAAATGATTATTTTGAGGTGGTTAATATGGAATTACGTGTATTACGTTATTTCGTGACGATCGTACAGGAAGGTAATATCTCAGGAGCGGCAAATGTCCTGCACGTTTCGCAATCAACGTTGTCCCGCCAGATTCAAGACCTTGAGTCGGAGTTAGCGACCACACTGTTTACGCGTGGTAGTCGCCGGATCAAATTGACGGCAGATGGGCAATTTTTATACTCGCGGGCAGAAGAAATGCTTCAATTAGCCGATAGCACCAGACACGCGATCAACGCGCAGGACATCGTATCTGGTGATCTTATTATCGGTGCGGGCGAGAACTTTACGAGTGCGTTAATTGCGCAAATTTTTCGCCAAATTGTAACAGCTTATCCTAAGGCCAAGGTGCATTTAGTTAGTACAACCGGTGATGACGTACGAGCTGGTATTGATAAGGGAACCCTAGACTTTGGGATTATTACAACTGAAGCGGACTTTCCTGAGTATGCGCAATTACAGTTTCCGCAAAAGGATGCTTGGGGACTGGTAATGCCGGCAAAACATGAACTAACGCAAAAGAAGGCTCTAGAACCGGTTGATCTGGCCGGTCACCGAATTTTATTAGCACGTCAGGCAGACGTTGAACGTACCTTACGCCAGTGGGTAGGTGCCTATCAATCACAGGTCCAGATTGTTGGGACCTATGACATGTATTACAGCATGCACGTCCTGGTGCGTAATCGGGTAGGATTGGCTTTTTCCTTTGACAAACCGGACTATCATCAACCAGACAGTCAATTGGTCTTTAGGCCTTTAGCACAGATGAAACGGTTCTCATCAAAACTAATTTGGAAGCATGGCCGACCATCGTCACGGCTAGCAGAAATTTTTCTGACTAAGATGAACAATGCAATTAATAACGGAAGGCATTAGCGTTAAAACAAGATAGAAGAGGCATAGAGATGCGTGAAAATACGCCTCTATGCCTTTTTTTGAATTATTGAGAAATTTTAGGATGGTTAATTTGTATGAATTCATGTAAAAAATCGGCCGTTTTCTTACCGGGGAGCTTCGCGCTCAGTAACCCGTAGTCAACAGTGATATCGGTTTTTAACGGAACGGTAACTAGATTAGGATGAATTCTTTTCCAGGGTGTTAACGAGATCATGGCAATATTTTCTTCGACAGCCTTATTGAACGTGTTAATGTCGTATCTGCCTGTCGTATCAATCGGCTGTACGCTCGGCACTTTCTCTAGCAATTGTTGGCGTAATAAATCGTTCTTTTCACTAATTCCGGTTGGTACCATTAAAACCTTTTGGTGGGCCAAATCTGAAAATTGAATTTCTTCTAATTGGGCCAACGGGTGATCACTTCTGACGGCAATGCCAAAATGATAAGACCCGAGCTTAGTGGCACTAAAGGCGTGTTTCAACGTCGTACTGTCAAAGGTCCCGACCATGAGGTCACTACTACGTCCAAGCATTGCATATTCACGGTTGCTAGAGTTGAGGTCCTCTTGCAATTGAACTAAGCGGATTTGAAACTTAGGCATGTCGGGCGCAACTTTTTTCCAAATTGACATAAACGGATCGGCCGGGTGGAGCAATGACGTTCCTAGCAGAATAATTTGCTTATCATCAGTTCGTACGCGCCGAGTCTCTTCAACTGCTGTATTGAGTAAATTTAGCAGTTGGTGGACGTAAGGTTGGAACGTCTTTCCTTGTGGTGTTAGTTGCACGCCGGTTGCCGTGCGATTAAAAAGTTTTAGGTTAAGCTCAGCTTCAAGCCGATTAATCTGCTTCATCACGGCTGTTCCGGAGATGAAGCTTTGCTCAGCGGCCTTGGTGAAGCTGCCATACTCGCTTACGCGTAAAAAGGTCTGCAATTGATTGATATCCACAATAACACCTCCAATAAGCCTAGTATAAACCAGAAGTTGATACTAGACCAACTAACGGATTCTTCAAATATCTTAATATCCATCTATACTAGTATTTGTAGTTAAGGCATGACAAACGTAAGAAAATATTGGATCAACCAAAGGGTTGTAGAAGTTAGCTTTAATTTGCGTTTAGATCAGCTACTTTAAAGATAATTAGGAGGAAATAAATTATGTCAGTAGAAAATAAAGTTATTGTCATCACAGGGGCTTCTTCAGGTATCGGTGAAGCCAGTGCTAAGTTACTTGCTAGTCATGGAGCCAAAGTCGTTTTAGGTGCCCGGCGTGAAAGTCGGTTACAGGAATTGGTGAGAGCTATTGCAGCACAAGGTGGTCAAGCGGCCTACCGGGTAACCGATGTCACTAATCCAGCTGATCTCACGGCGCTAGTCGACTTAGCGAAAACCAAGTTTGGTGGTATTGATGTGATCTTCAATAATGCTGGTATCATGCCAACATCCCCGATTAGTGCATTAAAGACTGATGAATGGAACGCCATGATCGAGATTAATTTGAAGGGGGTTCTAAATGGGGTTGCCGCCGTGATGCCCGAATTTACCAAGCAAAAACATGGTCAAATCATTACGACATCCTCAGTCGCCGGATTGAAATCCTTTGCGGGCTCCGGTGTCTATGGTGCCACGAAGTTTGCGGTTCGTAATTTGATGGAAGTTATTCGCATGGAAAGCGCGCAGGAACAGACCAATATTCGGACAACTAGTCTGTATCCTGCCGCAATTAATACGGAGCTATTACACACCATCACGGACGCTGGTTCCAAGCAAGGCATGAATAAGTTATATGAATCTGTTGGCATTACGCCAGACGCCGTTGCCCGTGTTGTTGACTTTGCGGTTGCGCAACCGGCCGACGTTAACGTCAATGAATTTACTATCTACCCAACTAAGCAAGGGTAAAAGGAGCAATTTAAAAAATGAAAAAAGTTATTTTATTGGGAGCGACAAGTAACATTTCAACCTATCTTATTCCGCGTTTATTGGAGCAAAGTGATGTTGCGCTCACGTTATTTGCCAGACAAGCGACGCATCGCCTCGGCCAATACGCGGATAATCAACGCGTTTCACTGATTGATGGTAACTGGAACAATCCAGCAGACTTGACGGCAGCCATCGCGGGGCAAGAGATTGTCTATTTGGCAACCGGCCACTTTACCAAGGCCAATCAACAGGTGGTTACAGCAATGAAGCAAAATGGCGTAGCACGACTGATTGTAGCCGGTGGTTTAGGGATTTATGACGAAGTGACTGGTGAATTTGGCCGTTGGAACGCGCGCATGATGGGGGACTATACCGAAATTAAACGGGCTGCCAAAGTGATTGATGATAGTGGACTAAACTATACCTTTTTACGGATGGCTTGGCTGTATAATAACGACCAACACGACGCTTACGAAGTCATCCCCCAGGGCGAACCGTTTAAAGATACCCAAGTTACTCGTGAGGCAGTGGCTAAATTAGTGGCTAATATTGTGCGCAATCCTGACATCTATCAGCGGACGAGTATCGGTGTTGCGGAACCCAATACGGCTTGGAACAAACCTGCTTTTTATTAAGGAGGCGTCCTGTAATGAAAGTGATAATTCCTTTAAACCAGGGCTTCCTATCCGACAGATATACCAGTAAAGCTGAAATAACGAAGGGAAATCAGCCAATTATTTCGTTCCCAATTACAATTCAGGAGATTCCTAAGAACGCGACGTCGTTAGCCCTTTCTTTAATTGATTATGATGCAGTACCGCGAACTGGTTTCCCTTTTATTCACTGGTTAGCGGCCAATATACCAACAATGACTGAAATTCCGGCCGACTTTAGTCGTCATTTCACGGGACCACAAGGGCAAAACTCTTGGATGTCACGGTTCTATGCTTTAGATGATGCTTACTTTACCGACCATTATGCCGGGCCGAATCCGCCTGACCAACCGCATCATTACACACTGACCATCTATGCCCTAAGTCGTAAGACAACGTTAAAGAACCAATTCTACTATAACGAGTTTCTGGACCAACTTAGTGATCGGATCATCGACCAGTCTTCACTGCGGTTGTTAGCTAAGTAATTTTAAGTCCTAGAAATATGCACCAATACAATATCCTTGAATGGGAGATAGCCAATGAAAACTGTAAAAATAATTGTGAACGGTCAAACGTTCACAGCAAACTTTGAGGAGAATGCGACCGCTAGTGAGCTGCTGAGCCAGATGCCCATGACCTTACCGATGTTAAACCTATATTCACGTGAATTAACCTATCGCTTTAAGCAAGCCTTACCAGCCAATGAGGCACACACATCCGGTTATACCGTTGGTGATATTGCCTACTGGAAGCCCCGCCATAGTTTTGTCATCTTTTACAAACAAACCGGTGAGGTTATCAGCGATTTACAGCAGATTGGCCATATTAATACCAGTCATTTAGCCCAGTTCCAATCATTAGGAAATGTAGAAATGAGATTTGAAAAAGAGGACTTTAGCAGTCGAAGTAAAAAACGCCATCATATTGTGGCGTTTTTTTGCAGTATAAGCATTCTAAAAAGGCTAGAAAACTAACTTACGTTGGTCAATTAACATTTCCAGGTAATTTATGATAGACCATGGGACACTAACTTATTTCGGCATTTTATAATAAGAGTTAGTTATATATGAGAGGGGCCGGTATCACTCAAGAATGGATAATCCCTTATTATCAGTGAAGCTCACTTTGAAAGTGTTCTTGCTTATTGAATTAGAATAGTCGTAAATCGGGGTATCTTAAACGGTACTGCCCCGATTTACGACTATCTAAAATATCTTCGTGCTGGTAAAGACACTCGCTCTACGCGATTTGGCTTTCTTTATGCCTTTTAATAAGGGTAGATCCGTACATGACCGCGATTGAAGCTATTCCAATGTACAGCAAGTTTAGCATTGAAGATCCAGTGAGTGATGCATCTGTAATATACATCTGGTTAAGAATAAGATCATAGGCAAATCGAATCGGCGTCAGATCATAAACGTAATTATGGTAGAAGGGACTCAGCATTTGTGGAATAAAAGTAATGACTGCCATTGAACCTATCCAGATAATCAGCAATAGTGGCCATCCTTTTAGTCCAAGCAAATCGAGTACGGCTGACTGTAGTAGATAGAAAACAAATGATATACCACCAATCAGCAACAGGAATTGTTGTGGATCATGAATTGGAACGTCGTAGCAAACTTTTGTGAAGAAGTAAACTGATACAGCAATCGCAGTGACAATTGCGACACCGGAAATTAATTGACTTGTGACACCAGTTAATGAGAGGCGACCATCACGACGTTTTTTCTCATTTTTACTATGGTCTCGCCAATTCAGTAAACTAGCAATAAGACTGCCGAGCCAACAGAAGATGGTTACCAAGAATGGTGCCATACCACTTACTTCTTTGGTTGAGACTTGATTACGTTTTATAAGTGTGGTGTGAATTGGTGTCTGCAATTTAGACCAGTCCTGTGGAGAGAGTGTTAGCCTTGACTTATTTGCAACAGTTATATATTCGTTAGAAATCTTCTGATTTAGCCGGTCCGTCAGCTTTGGCAGGGCAGTCGTCAAAATATTGGCAACCGTCACATTACTTCCTTGACTGACATATAAAGAGACTTTTGCTTGTGCGGGAGTTTTCTGGGTTAATGAATTGGCTAAGGCTTTTTGTTGTTGGAATAGTGCCGTCTCAGCCGCCAGTGGCGTTTTAACAACCAGTGTGTCTAGTTTCTGAGTTATGATTTTACCTTTCAAATAGTCTGCTTGCTGATTGATAGCTTTAGTGAATCCTGAGTGAATGACAACCGCCCCGTAGTATTTTCCGGATGCAAAACCCTTAGTGAGTTCATTCGTGTGGTTGACATTGACCCATTTGATTTCAGAGTTTTTCTCATGGCTCTCTTTCCGTAATTTATTTACTACATTCTTAGCATCTTTACCATTATCGTTTACTACTAAAGCTAATGGTAAATGACGAACCTTAACGGTGCTTCTAGCGCCAACCTGCGCAAAGGCGAACAATCCAATTAATATAGCAACGACTAACATGCTGATCCAAATATTTTTTCTCTTAAATACATTGAGCATCTTCACTACCCCCCTTTGATTCTATGGGTAGTTTATCTAAACTCTGGATAGAAAGAAATGGGCAGATTATTCTAATTTGTAGTTTAACACCACAGAAGACCGCGATATGACGCTTAAGACAACAAAACCACTAAAACTGGTAATGGAGGGCACCAACATGACTGACCTTAGAATTAAGAAAACGGATGCTATCATCTCAACGTCTTTTGTTGATTTAGTCCTAGAAAAGGGCTTTGACAACGTTACGGTTAAGGACATTGCCAGCAGATCCATGATTAACCGTAAAACATTCTACGTACATTATGAAGACAAATTTGCGCTTACAGATAAGATTGGCCAAGATATTCTTAACTGGTTTACTAAGACTTTGCAAAAAAGAGCCAGTCTACTTAACCAGGGTGTGACCCTAAGCAATGCTATCAGCAAAATAGAACAGGAGCTTAGACAACTACTAGTACGTTGGAATCGGCCCATCAAAGCGATAATGACAATTCCAGAAGCTAGAATACAGTTGATAGATGGACTTAAGAAAATTTTGGAAATGCAGTTACAGGCAGTTCTTACCCATCCGGGGTCGGAGTTAGAGGTCAACGCGATTGGTGGCATCATGTTAGGTATGATTAAGTACTATTTGCAGACAAATAGTTTACCCTCGCAGGAGGAACTCAAGCAATTGTCAAATAGTCTTGTTTTGATTTTTGGGGAGTCGTAAAGCCATCCACTTGATTTTTGCGCAGAGTCTGCTGACTAGGGAAAAAGTTAGGCCTACTAACGCACTGAAAAGCTTTACATCTTCTCCAGCCCATGTCGCTGTTCTTCATCAATGATGTGCGTATACAGCCCGGTTGCACTAGTGGAATTTTGTCCCAACTGGGTGGCAACTAATTGCTCATTTTTGGTAGCTAAATAGAGCTTAGAGGCAAGTGTATGCCGGAGCTTATGCGGCGTGATTCGCACCTTAAAGGCGCTGGAGTATTTGGCCACCATTTTTTCCATGGAATTGGCCTGCATGCGCGATGCGTGCCCACGATAGCTACTTAAGAAGAGTGCGCGGTCCTGATTCGTTGCGTGGTAGGTTGCCTGCCGCTGGTCAACGTAGGCTTGAATGTAGGGCAGAGTCCAGGGCGCAATAGGGACCGTATCCCGTTGACCGCCCTTACGAATGACCCCAATGGTCCCCGTCTTAAGGTTCAAATGGCGCAGGTCAGCATTGGCGGCCTCTGATACCCGTAAACCGCTACCTAATAAGAGTGCATTAATGGCGAGGTCACGCTGCTTATCGCGGTGAAAGTAGCGTTTCTGGGCTGGCGATAGTTTGGTCTCGTACTGTTGATCAATAAAATCCAAATAATCATGGTCAGTGTGGCCCAGCATTAGTTTGGTCTTTAAATTAGCCGCGCGGGTTGCATAGGTTTCGTTAGTTCGGACTAGGGCAATCTTATGCATCACGTTACGATTAAAGTAAGCCTCACCGTGCTCATCTTCTGTGTCTTCCGTTAAATACTTAAACAAGGAGGAAAGGGCATTCAAAGAACGGTTAATCGTTGGGTGTGTTCGACTACCACGGGCCCCTGTTAACTTGGATTGGTTTAGCAGGGCGGACTTGTATAATTCAACCGTTTCTTTTTTTAGTGTCGCTAAAACCTGAATATCAATCTCGCTGGGGTGGGGCGCTGAAGTTAGTCCTTCACTGATTAACCAATTGAAGAACCGGCGAAACTCTGTTAGATATTGATAAAGCGTGGCTGGGGATAATGGAATAGTGGCTTTAGCTTGGTAATATTCTTGGACAAACCAGGGAGCAGTAGCCAATTCCTCATCAATTAATTTCAAATAATGCTGTTTCTCCATAGAAGTGGCCTCCAAACATATGTTCTGTACTCATATTTTACTGACTTACTGACAGTTATGCAAGTCCCCAGTCATTTTTAATCAAGTACTCTCTTTAAAATATTTGTTTTAATGAAAGTAGTGTTGGCTTTATTAACCGATTACTTTTTAGGAGATTGGCCATCTCTATTAATGGATAGTCCCACAGTTTGCTAGGATTTACCGTTAAACGGCAATGTCTTGGCAATTTTACGCTTAGAAACGTCGATCTCATAGCGGATAATGCGACTTAAAACGGTCACACTTCATCAATATTGACTTAAAAAGTCCTTATAAACGCTGTCATATCAGTATTAGCTTGAATATAACCGATACATCTAAATTTAGCAGTATTGGCCAATGGCTATTGACGTTGATTCTAAGCACACGTTCAGCATTCAAATGGACTGGTCATCACAACGCGTCCGCACAACACGCAAGCCTGATGGCTAATTTATCATGAGGCAACAGCGTGCAATTGACTTAGGAGATAGTTTAATGTGATTGCGTCCAGGCAACCACTCAGGAAAAGCAATAAGCACGCCAAGCAATTTTTGCTGGACACTGTAGCAGATTAGCGGTTATCAGCGTCTGGTTGCTGGTGACCAAACATGCTAGCAAATAATCTAATGTCGTTTAACCAAAATTAAACCGTCTAATCAAAACGAGGGTAGCTTATATGACCTAGCCAAATAAGGATTATTTTCTCTACTTTACATAATATATATTATCGAAAGTAGAGTGTTAATGACTTTTTGCCGGTTAGCCGCTCGATAGCTCCCTAAAAAACCGCCATATGACTTTACACAATTACTGTAAATCATATGGCGGTTTCATTTATTTAGTTTAGCTTTAATCGTGTTAAAATCTCACGCGTTAACGGCGTTAGTTTTGTTGGCAAGTCATCAAGTTCAAACCAGTCAGTTGCGCTAGTTTCGTCATGATCTGGCAACGCTTGTCCCGTTACTTGCAAGGCATAAACTGCTGTGACGGAATCAATTTGATCACCATTGGGATACGTATATTGCATATTGGCACCACTTACGACCGTTAGTAATTGTGGCTGAACACCATCTAAGCCAGTTTCTTCGCGAAGCTCACGTCGAGCCGTGGTTGCTAGATCCTCATTTAATTCTTTGGATCCAGCCGGTAACCCCCATAAGTGATTATCAGTTCGTTCGACTAGCAGCAGTTGCTGATCTTGCTGGACAATGGCGGCTGCACCGGCAACGATGAGTGGCTGTTGGCCAAGTTTCTGGCGTAAATCTAAGACATATCCCATCAGCGTCACATCCTTTTAGTCTATTTTATCACGCCAGTGTTGATTGATAAAATCTTGACGGCCGCCCATTTCTTCAATCTGATAACGGAAGGGATTCTTACGATAAAAATCTTGATGTTCTTCTTCCGCTGGATAGAAAGGTTGAGCCTCTTCAATGGTTGTGACAATGGGTGCATCAAATTGGCCGCTAGCAGCTAAAGCGGCCTTAGAGGCTTCAGCCACCCGACGTTGCTCAGGACTATTAACGAAGATTACTGGACGGTAGCTATCACCACGATCTTGGAATTGACCACTAGCATCCGTGGGATCAGTTTGATGCCAATAAATCTCCACTAGTTGGGCGTAACTAATCACTTTTGGATCAAAGGTAATCTTAACGGCTTCTGTATGACCAGTCGTATGACTGGCAACTTCAGCATAGGTGGGATTAACCGTATGTCCCCCGGTATACCCAGACACGACGGATTGAATCCCTGGCTGTGTATCAAACGGTTGCACCATACACCAGAAGCAGCCGCCAGCAAAAATAGCCGTTTCAAATTCACTCATTTAAATTCCCCCTTAGCCGATTATCTATTAGTCCTTAAACAAAGCTTCAAAACCATGGTAACCCTGTGTTTCCAGCTCTGATGCCGGAATGAACTTTAGTGCAGCAGAGTTAATGCAGTAACGTAAACCGCCAGCTTCTGTTGGACCATCGTTGAAGACATGACCTAAGTGTGAGTGCGCATCCGTACTCAACACCTCTTGGCGAATCATGCCAAATGAATGATCGGTATTCTCCTGCACGTTTTCAGCATCGATTGGTTTGGTGAAAGATGGCCAGCCACACCCGGCGTCATATTTATCAGTCGAGCTAAATAGTGGCTGTCCGCTGACAACATCGACATAGATCCCTGGCTGATCAAATTGATCGTACTTCCCAGTAAAGGCTGGCTCCGTCGCTGCCTTTTGGGTGACCGCATATTCCTCAGCAGTTAAGCGTTGCTTCAGATCTTCTTGACTCTCACGCTTGTTCATTCAAATTCCTCCAATCAATTGTGCACAATTCAAGGTACTTCTTTAAGTCTAAATAAATTCAGCAGAAACACAACTATTTTGCCTTATCATTTATAAATTAAATTATACAACCTAAAAAGTCGAGATTTTTAATCCCGACTAATGAATCTAATTTTAATTAGATGCTTGACCTGCAGGGGTTTGATAGCGTAGCTTGACGCCCTGAATATCAACTGGTTGAATGCCCTCACTACGGTTCCGATAGTACATAACGCTGTGCTTATCGGGATTATGTGCTAATCCCATAACGTGTCCCAGTTCATGCTCCGCCACGGCCAGCTGATTGGCTCGAGAGTAGTTATATTCACGTAGCAATGCAGCATTAAGCGTGGCTGTAGCCCGTTGCAAATAACTTTGTTTGGCTGTGTATTCGGTCAAACCGACATCTTCTCCTAGCGCGGCCGCTTCATGTTTAGAAGCGACCTTCAACGTTACTTGTGCCGCACTTGCCGAGTCTGCTTTTTGAAAATGAAAAGCCCCTGTCTCGTTCCAGGCTTTAATAGCTTCTTGCCAAATTCTCCGGTAATACGGTGACTGAGCACTGATCGTGTAAGTGGCATGATCGGTGCTAAATCGTTCTGGACCAAAAGGTGTGCTGCTAGCGGATGCCGAGCTCCCACCAAGTTGTGTGACCATCAACAGGATTGTAACGACAGCGATTAGACTACCACGATACCAGTTTTTGATCATATGACCATTCCCTCTCTCGAAGGAAACTGACAACATCTACCATCAATCCGTATTATAAAGAAAGCACCAATTAAAGCGAACAAAAGCGCTCCAAACCAATCAAAAATTGGTCTGAAGCGCTTATAAGAATTGTTATTGACTTTTCAATTAAGCATTGAAAGCAGCTGTCAGTGGTGGCACCACTTGCTTCTTTCGGGAAACGACGCCAGGAAGACTAGCCCGGTTATCCGTCAAAGTCGTATTAAAGGCCTTTTCAATCACTGACTTAGGTTCACCGGCAACGATCATTTCTGAGTCACTGTTGAGCACGTTGGTGGCTAACGTGATGAACAAATCATAACCATCAGCCGCCATTTCGGCTTGCATTTCTTTTTCTAAGCCAGCCTGCCGATCCAAAACGTCAGCTAAATCAACCGTATTGATTTGACCAATCCGTACTGAACGACCAGCCATATCAAAGGACTTAGCATCACCATCAATGAGTTCCTTGTCGCTCTTGGCAGCCAGGTTAGTACCAGCTTTTAGCATGGCAATCCCATAACTTTGAACGTCTTCACCTGAAATTTCAGCTAAAGCCCGGACAGCTTCACGGTCAGCATCAGTGGTAGTTGGTGATTGCAGCAATAACGTATCCGAAATAATCGCTGATAACATCAATCCAGCTAGCTTAGCGGGAATTTCAATTTTAGATTCGTCAAACATTTCCGTTAAGATCGTGCTCGTGCAACCAACGGGTTCTGCCCGGTAGTATAGAGGTTGATCCGTCTGGAAGTTTGCGATCCGGTGGTGGTCAACAACGTGGCTAACCATTACCTTATCCAAATCACTGACACTTTGTTGTGCTTCATTGTGATCAACTAACATAACCGTATCAACTTCGTTAGCCACTGTCTTGATAACTCGAGGAGCTGGTTCGTCGAAGTGGTTCAAAACAAAGTTTGTTTCCATGTTAGGATTGCCTAAAGCGACAGCCTCAACATCAAAGCCCATTTGGGTTTGGTAGTAGGCAAACGCCTTAGCAGCAACGATAGCGTCCGTATCAGGATTTTGGTGACCAAAGATTAATGCTTTACTCATGTGATAGAAACTCCTTTATCAAATAGTTTTAATTTAATTGGTTCCGAAGTTGTTTGAGCCGCGAAATGTAGTCATCGGTATGCAAATACCGGTCAAACTGTGCCAAGAAAAGGCTAATTCGCGGAATTTCTGCCTTGCCCTTACGAAAGACGAAGGCTAAATCAAACCGAATATTGGGTTCAAAATGTGCCGTCCAGGTATTCGGCAAGTTATCTTGTCCAATCATAAATGAATTGGGCAGAGCCGTTGAGACCTGCGTTTCCATTGAAAAATGAAGCAACTGGTTAGGCGTGGTAAAGTTAGCAACCCCTTGTGGGAAGTCAGCCAATTGGTTCTTGTAAGCTTCGTGAAGCGTTTGATCCAGGTAGTAGCCCTCTGGATACATCGCCCATGGCTGGCTCGTGGTGTCCTTAAACTTAATTCGCCGTTTCTTAGACAATTGCTCATCATGGTGAATGAACAATAAATCATCGGAAATGATCTTTTTGGATTCGTAGGGTTTCCAATTCTTGATAGAATCATCTGGCAAATACATGATGGCCAAATCAATTTTGTTATTCTCCAACCGTTCCCAAATCTCCTTACGCGTCAACATGTGAAAGGAAATCTTCAGATCAGGATTGCTTTGATACAAGCCAATGGCGAAGTCTTCAAACACCGCGTCTTCAACCGAAGCTAATAGCCCAATGTTAATCTCACCTTGGGTCGCACTTGTCGACTGCTGAATCTCATCAGTCGCCTGATTGAGAATACCATAGATTTGGTGCGTTGCTTCTAACATGGTATAACCAGCATCTGACAAGCGGAGCTTTTTACCTACCGAATAAAATAGTGGTGCGCCAACGGTCCGTTCCAACTTTTTAATTTGTTGCGTTAATGCGGGCTGCGTAATTCCTAGAATCTGAGCAGCCTGCGTATAATTCATCGTTTCTGCCAACTGTAAAAAGTACGTTAGAGTTTTAGAAGAAAAGATACTTTCCTGTTTCGTTTTCATCCGCTTCGTTCTCCTTATGACTAGTCAGACATGGGGTTAATGAGGCTGGTCTAATGGTTACTATTACTCTATAATAGGCTGTTTACAGTAAAAGCGCAACGATTTATCCTCACAAATTGGTGATTGGTTAACCCCTAATCTAGAACTAATTCAGCTGGCTTAACGCGTAGCTGTAGCGGCTGTCCTTCAACATCCGTATCAATGACAAATGAGCCATTGGAATACCGCCCGCTTAAGGGATGATCCGTTGGCATAACATCATGTGTCCGTTCACGACTAGTCATAATTTCCAATGGCGGATTGCCAGCTGGAATCGTCATGAAGTCAACAATACGATGCGGATCTCGTTTCAGTTCACGTAGCACAATCACTCCGCGTCGCGCACGACTGGTGACAGAGAGTTCCTTCATCGCTAAGCGTTTGAAGGCCCCACGTTGCGTAATTAACGCGATGGTTTCATTGTCGGTAACGAGGGCCAAATTAACGACCTCGTCATCGTCACGCAGATCCATTGAGCGAACCCCCGTGGTTCGGGCACCATTGACCGATACTTCATCGACTGGGTAGCGTAGCGCATACCCGTTCTTAGAAATAAGCAGGATTCCCTGTTCCACAGGTTCGGTCAGATACTTCACCGCAACGACTCGAGCTTCCGCTGTTTTAAGCTTTTCATAAACGGCGGCACGACTCTTATAAGTACGACCGGGTGTTAAATCAGCAAAGGCCGTTTGCTTAATGTACCCATCACTGGTTGCGATCAGGAAACGACCGGGTTCTTTGAGTGTCTTAAAAGCAAAGGTGGCAACAATTTCTTCATCCGCGGCTAAACCAATCGTTTGGGAAATATGTTCACCCGTTTCTTTCCACTTCACATCACTAATCTCATGAACCGGCCGGTAGATCAAGTTTCCCTTGCTGGTAAACATCATCAAGTGATTCAAGGTACTAAGCTTTTGCATGAAGATAGGATAATCGCCATCTTTCAAGCCATTATCAGTTGGGTCCGAAGCAGTATATGACCGCACACCAGACCGTTTAAGATAGCCGTCGTGACTGACCAAGACCACGACATCTTCGTCAGCAACCGTCACCGTGGTCTTAATCTTCAAGTCTTCAATCTCATCTTGAATTTCTGTCCGACGGGGATTGCGATAGTCTTTGGCCACTGCCTTGAGTTCCTGGCGCAAGACACTGTTTAAAGTTTTGGGTTCAGCCAAAATTTTATGATCCTGCTCAATTTCCGCGGAAAGCTTGGCGGATTCTGCCTCTAACTGCGTAACATCGGTGTTAGTCAACCGATACAGTTGTAAGGCGACAATGGCGTCAGCCTGTTTCTCAGAAAAGTCATAGGCCTCAACCAAGTTATCACGCGCATCCCGACGGTCCTTGCTAGCCCGGATGGTTTTAATAACTTGATCCAAAATTGACAAGGCTTTAATCAAACCAACAACAATATGCTGCCGATCCAAGGCTTTTTGTAAGTTATATTCGGTCCGCTTGGTAATCACGTTACGTTGGTGTTCCAAGTAGGCACTTAGAATGGTCTTTAAGCCTACGTGTTCAGGCCGTTGATGATTAATCGCCACCATATTAAAGTTATAGGTGATCTGTAGCTCGGTATTTTTGAATAGGTAGTTTAAGACCCCTTGCGCATCAGCATCCCGCTTTAGCTCAATCGCAATCCGTAGACCATCCCGATCGGTTTCATCCCGAACTTCAGCTAACCCTTCAACTTTTTTATTCAAGCGAATTTCATCAATCTTTTTGACCAGTTGCGCCTTGTTAACTTCATAAGGAATTTCGGTCACGGTAATTTGACTCTTATTTCCCCGTAACGGTTCGATGGCCGTTTTCGAGCGAACAACAATCCGCCCCCGGCCAGTCTCATAAGCCTTAACAATGCCATCTTTCCCTTGAATGATCCCGCCGGTTGGAAAATCGGGTCCTTGAACAAAGGACATCAATTCTTCTAGCGTTGCCTTAGGGTGACTCAGCAAGTAGATTAAGGCATCCACGACTTCACCTAAATTATGCGGCGGAATTTCCGTGGCATATCCGGCGGAAATTCCCGTGGCACCGTTGACTAATAAGTTAGGAAAACGCGCTGGTAAGACAGTTGGCTCGTACTCCGTATCATCGAAGTTTAAGACCATTTCGACAGTATCTTTGTCGATGTCGCGTAGCATTTCTCCTGCTAGCTTACTCAGCCGAGCTTCTGTATACCGCATAGCTGCTGCGGGGTCACCATCCATTGACCCATTATTACCATGCATTTCAACGAGTGGTTCGCGGACCTTCCAGTCCTGACTCATCCGGGTTAGCGCTTCATAAATGGAACTGTCACCATGGGGGTGAAAATTACCCATGACATTTCCGACCGACTTAGCTGATTTACGGAAGCCCTTATCGTAGGTATTACCGTCCTTGTTCATGGCAAATAAGATTCGCCGTTGAACGGGTTTCAATCCATCCCGAATATCCGGTAACGCCCGCTCTTGAATGATTGATTTGGAATAACGACCGAAGCGATCGCCCATGACTTCTTCCAAAGTAAGTTCTTGAATCTTTTGTCCTTCACTCACGAGATTTAACTCCTTTCACCGGTTATTGGTCTGACGTCTTATCGTTTTCTAGCAAACTGGTATCGTCATCTTCCAGGGTAAATTGTACATTACTTTCAATCCACTTACGGCGCGGTTCAACCTTATCGCCCATCAGAGTTGTCACTCGGCGTTCAGCTAGCGCTGCGTCGTCAATTTGGACCCGGATAAGTGTGCGGTTGTCTGGATCCATGGTCGTTTCCCAGAGTTGTTCAGCGTCCATTTCACCCAGACCCTTGAATCGCTGTAAGTGATACCCGTGATTCGCAATCTTCTTGGTCTTTTCGTTTAGTTCATCATTCGTCCAAGCATATTCAATCGTCGGTTTCTTCCCAGTCTTTTGAATCCGATACAGTGGCGGTAGTGCAATGTAGATTCGCCCAGCATCGATCATGGGCCGCATGTACTTGTAGAAGAACGTCAACAAAAGAATTTGGATATGAGCACCATCATCATCCGCATCGGTCATGATGATAATCTTATCGTAATTGGCGTCTTCGATATTAAACTCAGTTCCCACACCGGCACCGATGGTATAAATCATGGTACTAATTTCTTCATTTTTCATGATATCGGGCAACTTGGCCTTTTCGGTATTTAGGACTTTCCCCCGTAATGGCAGGATAGCTTGGAACTTTCGGTTACGCCCCTGCTTGGCTGAACCACCGGCGGAATCCCCCTCGACTAAGAAGAGTTCATTCTTAGCAGCGTTCTTTGATTGGGCAGGGGTTAGTTTTCCCGATAACAACCGTTCATGTTTCTTATGCCGTTTGCCATTACGACTTTCATCACGGGCCTTACGAGCCGCCTCACGTGCTTGGCGAGCCTGGGTCGACTTTTTGATTAACATCTTGCCAAAGTCGCCATTTTCCATCAAATAGTAGCCTAATTGCTCACTAATGATGCTATCAACAATCGTTCGTGCTTCAGGCGTGCCCAGCTTTTCTTTGGTTTGCCCTTCAAACTGTAATAGGTCTTCGGGTACCCGCAACGAAATGACGGCAGATAACCCTTCACGGACATCGGTCCCTTCGAGGTTCTTGTCGCGTTCTTTGAGCAGGCCAACTTTACGGGCATATTCATTAAAGGCTTTGGTCCAGCCGCTACGCATGCCGGCCTCATGTGACCCGCCATCCTTGGTCCGCACGTTGTTCACGAATGATAATAGGTTTTCAGTGTAGCCATCGTTGTATTGCGCGGCCACTTCTACTTCAATGCCATCTTTACTGCCATCAAAGTACATGATGTCACCTAACGTGTCTTTATCTTCGTTCAGGTAACTGACGAATTCTTTGATTCCGGATTCGAAATGGTATTCTTCGGTGCGTTCTTGCCCCTCGCGTTCATCCGTTAGGGTAATCTTGACGCCTTTCAATAAGAAGGCAGATTCACGTAACCGTTCCGCTAGGGTGCCGAAGTTATAAACAGTTGTGGTAAAGATTTGGCTATCGGGCTTAAAGTCAATGGTCGTTCCGTTGTGAGCACGCGTATTACCCAATTTCTTTAAAGTGCCCTGTGGATGACCGCCCTTAGCAAACTTTTCCTGATAACGAACGCCGTCACGGACAATGGTCACCGTTAATGAACTAGACAAGGCGTTCACGACAGAAGCCCCCACCCCGTGGAGTCCACCGGATGTTTTGTAGCCACCTTGGCCGAACTTTCCTCCGGCGTGTAGCACTGTTAAAATAACTTCGGGTGTTGGAATCCCTGAGGCATGCATCCCCACTGGCATCCCCCGACCGTGATCAACAACTGTGATGCTATTGTCCTGATGGATCGTGACATTAATTTCCTTGCCATAACCCGCCAATGCTTCATCAACGGCGTTATCAACAATTTCATAGACCAAGTGGTGCAGGCCCCGGCCGTCAGTTGAGCCGATGTACATACCTGGACGTTTACGGACAGCTTCCAATCCCTCCAAAACCTGAATGGAGGAATCGTCATATTTTGGTTTTGCTTTCGCCATGCGTAAATCCCCTTTACTTTACTTTTTTAGATGATACTGGTAGTTTACCCCTAACCGAACGTATGTTCAAATAAACGGACTAAACGGCTAGGCAGAGGTATTCAATAACTTCATAATCATACCACAGGAAACTAAAAACTGGCTAGAGATTCCATAGAATATTGGCGTTCTCGTGAAAACATGCTAGAATATAAATCAGCTTAGCGGTAACGATTACCTGATTGGCGGTCGTCATCGCAGTTCAGAGCGGAGGAAAACTTGTGAAATTGATTGGTTTACTCATCGTGGCCTACCTTCTCGGAGCGATTCCTAATGGCGTCTGGGTTGGTAAAGCCTTTTTTCAAACGGATATCCGTCAGGCGGGGTCTGGAAATATTGGCACAACGAATACTTATCGGGTCTTAGGCCCCTATGCGGGAACCATTGTGATGGTGCTGGACATCGCTAAAGGATCAGTGGCGACGTTATTGCCAATAGTGTTTCACGTTCAGACGGTCTTGGGAACGGCGACACCCCTGTTATTTGGACTATTTGCGGTCTTAGGGCACACCGTTTCCATCTTCGATCACTTCAAGGGGGGCAAAGCCGTCGCGACCTCAGCGGGGATGCTCTTGGCCTATAACCCCATTATGTTTGTGATTGCCGCTGGTTTGTGGGTCAGCTTAATCTACTGGACTAGCATAGTCAGCCTTGCTAGCATGATTGCCTTTACCTTGATTACCCTGATCTCGTTAGTGTTTCAGGATTGGTACTTAACCGGCATTGCGCTGGTCTTGACTGTTTTTGTCTTCTATCGTCATCGCAGTAACATTCAACGGATTCGTCAAGGAACTGAATCAATGGTTCCTTTCGGCCGGGGTTATCATCGCCGGCAAGCTAAATAACCTGAAAAAGGACCCATTCGACTGGTTTACTGAGTCGGATGGGTCCTTTTTGTTTAAAAATAAGTCACTTGATAGGCAGCTTGGAAATGTTGTTGCGCTGCCAGATGATGAATGGCGACCTTGGTCGTCAACTCACCGGTGGCCTGGACATCATCAGCTAATCCCCACCAAGGTTCTAAACAAACAAAGGGAGCTTGTTTGGGATAAGGTGACCAAATTCCCAAGTAAGGCGCCGTGGTTGTTAGTGCTACCCCGTGGTCATTAGTTGGCGTACTTAACATGACGGTCGTCTCGCTATCAAGGGTCAGGACTTGCGCGTCATGGGCAAATAACCCGTGATCTAGTCCTAATGGTTGGGTCAGATCGAGTGGCTCAGTATGCTGGCTGTCACTATAAGGACCAACCAGTGGCACGCGCTGATACGTCTTTTTCGGTGAAACGGTCACTTGATAATCCGTGAAGTCCGCTAAGGCATCCCCTAACGGCACATTGAATCCCGGATGTGCGCCGATAGAAAATGGCAGCGTGGTGGTTGCTGGATTAAAGACATCCGCTGAGAAGCGTAATTGATGGTCAATGAGTTCAAACGTCACCGTTAACGTGAAGTCTGCTGGAAACAAGGCCCAACTTTGGTCATCAGCCGTTAATTCCAGTGTCACTTGCGTTGGGGTCTGATCGATGACCGTAAATTCACGGTCACGAGCGAACCCGTGTTGGGTCATGTGATAGGTCGTTTCGCCTAATCGGTATTGATTGTCTTGTAGACGGCCCACAATTGGAAACAGGATCGGCGCATGCCGTCCCCAGTAGGCTTTGTCAGCTTGCCACATATATTCGAGTTGTGTTTCATTATCGACCACACTGGTTAACTCGGCGCCAAGTGGATTGATTTTAACGGTCAGATAGTCATTCTTAAGGGTGAGCATCTAATTCCTCCTGCACAATTGGTATAGAGCATTCATCTACTATCATACGCCATCTACACAAAAGGACCAAGACAAACGTGTCTTGGTCCTTAAAAAATTACAGAATATATCGTGATAGGTCCTTGTTTTGGACGATATCACCGATTTTATCATTAACATAGCTTTCGGTGATCGTGACATCCCCGGTCCCCATGTCTGGTCCCTCGTATAAGAGGTCTTCCAACAATTTTTCTAAGACCGTTTGTAATCGACGAGCACCAATGTTTTGGTTTTCATGGTTTAGCTCAAAGGCTAATTCCGCAATTCCTTCGATGGCTTCCATGGTAAAGGTTACCTTCACATTATCGGTCCCAATCAGCGCAATGTATTGCTTGATCAAAGCGTTGTTGGGTTCCGTTAAGATGCGAACGAAGTCGGCCTTGCTAAGATCGTTGAGTTCTACACGAATTGGGAAACGACCTTGCAATTCCGCAATCAGATCACTTGGCTTAGACTCGGCAAAAGCACCAGCTGCGATGAAGAGAATGTGATCCGTATCGATGGTCCCATACTTGGTCTTAACCTGGGTACCTTCTACGATTGGTAAAATATCGCGTTGAACCCCTTCGCGGGAGACGTCACCACTATTTTGGCTACTGCCCTTGGCAATCTTATCAATTTCATCCAGGAAGATAATCCCCGTATTCTCGGCCCGCTTAATCGCATCATGATTGATATCAGCGTTGTTGACCAACTTTTCGGATTCCTCAGCCACCAGAATCTCACGAGCTTCGGCAACCGTTACCGTTCGTTTGATCCGCTTCTTCGGCATGATGGACCCTAACGTGTCATTTAGGTCGATGCCCATTTGGCCCAGCATGTTGTTATCTGTCGCATTAGCTTGTTGGGGATCATCCATCTCGATTTCCACCATGTGGTTTTCGAGTAATCCCTGATTCAGCTGTTCCGTCAGCGATAAGCGTTCATTACGAATCTCATCGGTGACTTCCTCTTGATCATTTGGTGCCGTCGGTGTTTGCCCGTTTTGCATCTGGGTAAACATATTCATCATATTGGCAAAATCATTGTTGTTCTTATTTTCTTTTTTCTTGGCTGGTGCGAGTAGCTTGACCAAACGCTTATTGGCCGCTTGGGTCGCATCAGCCCGAACATTTTTAAATTGATCTTGCTTTTGCATGCTAACGGAGACTTCGACTAGGTCACGGACCATTGATTCGACGTCACGACCGACATAGCCGACCTCCGTGAACTTACTAGCTTCAACCTTTGTGAAAGGTGCGTGGACGATCTTGGCCAATCGCCGAGCAATTTCAGTTTTCCCGACCCCGGTCGGTCCAATCATTAACATGTTCTTAGGTGAAATCTCTTCTTGCATGGCGGGATCAAGTTGCATCCGCCGGTAACGGTTACGTAAGGCAATGGCAATCGCCTTTTTGGCTTCATCTTGGCCAATCACATATTGGTCTAATAAGCCGACAATTTCTTTTGGTGTTTTATCAATTGCGTCCACGGTAAATCCCCCGTTCATTAAAGTTCTTCTGAAATAACATTTTCGTTGGTAAAGATATCAATGCCACCGGCAATATGGATGGCACTTTCGGCAATTTCCTTAGCGCTCATATCCGTGACGTGGTGATGAAGTGCCGTTGCTGCAGCTAAGGCAAAGTTACCACCAGATCCAATGGCTAAGATGTCGTCGTCTGGTGCAATGACTTCACCTGAACCGGAAACCAATAGCATTTCATCCTTATCCATCACAATGAGTAAGGCTTCCAGCTTTTGCAAAGCCTGGTCGGAACGCCATTGCTTAGCGAGTTCAACCGCTGCTCGTTGTAAATTACCACTGTATTCATTAAGTTGGGCTTCAAACTTTTCTTCTAGGTTAAAGGCGTCGGCCACGCTGCCGGCAAAGCCAACGACAACTTGATTGTTGTAGATCCGGCGAATCTTGTGGGCCGTCCCCTTCATAATAACTTTTTCACCCATGGTTACTTGACCGTCGCCGGCCATAGCATTGTGACCGTTGTGCCGGACAGCACAGATGGTCGTTGCTTCAAATTTTACTGGCATGATTTAATCCGTCTCCTTTGATGATGTGTGTTCTGACGTTGCTCGCGGAAAGAATTGACGATAATCTCGTTGTAAGTGTTCGCGCGTCACGTGGGTATAAATCTGGGTGGTTGATAGACTACTGTGGCCTAATAGTTCCTGCACCGAGCGTAAATCAGCCCCGCGATTTAGTAAATGAGTCGCAAACGTATGCCGCAACATATGGGGATGAATATCCGTTGTTAGCGTACTACGCTTGATTATTTGATTTAACAGGTACGTCACACCGGCGGACGTGAGTTGTTGTCCTCGGTGATTGATGAACACGTAGGGGTGATCTTGCTGGTACTGCGCCATCAATGGGGTTCGTGCAGTGTCAAAATAAGTTTGCAACGCATCGCTGGCGTAGTGGCCAAACGGGACGTAGCGTTCCTTATTGCCCTTCCCATGAATCAACATGATCCGGCCGTCAAAGTCAATCTCCGACAGGGCCAAGTTAACGCACTCACTCACCCGGATACCGGTGCCATAAAGAACTTCTAACAACGCGGTATCTCGCGTGGCAAGCTGTTCATTCGGATTAGCCGCGGCTGCGGTAAACAGGGCCGTCATTTCCCGTTCGTAGAAGAAACGGGGTAAATGATTCTGATGACGTTTGAGCTGTACATAGGCAAAGGGATCATCTTGTGCCTGCCCATTACTCATGAGAAAACTATACAGTGACCGTAATGTCGATAGCTTCCGCGCAATCGTGGTTCGCGCATAGTGCCGATCATACAGGTCGCTCAGATAAACCTCAACATCCAATTGATCGATGGCTGTCCAGGGTTTCTCGCCACCATTATCGGCTAAGAACTGGACAAACTCACTTAAATCTTCATGGTAAGCTTTAACCGTTTCCGCAGAGTACTGGCGTTCACCACTGAGATACGTCATAAAAGCTGTAATCGCCCGATCCAAGCTACCCCCTCCTGTCTGTGTTAATGCTAGCAAACGGACTTAAAAAACTCAACTAACTCATCAAAAACCCAGTACACTTTAATAAATTAGAGCAATCAACAACGTAAAAACACGACGACCTTGACCAGATATAGTCTGGCAGGTTGCCGTGTTTTGCTTAATCTTTACTTTTGGGGTGCTTCTTCGTAGTCGCCATTTGGGCAGACAATTTGACTACCGCCCCGAATCTTCTTGGCAACGAGGTAATGACCATCTTTAGGACAGTCACGACCGACTGGCTTGTCCCAAGAGACAAAGTCACAGTCCGGATAACGGGAACAACCATAGAAAATCCGGTTCTTCTTTGACTTTCGTTCGATCACTTCACCCTTGTGGCAAACGGGACAAGTCACCCCGATTTCCTTAACGATTGGCTTCGTGTTGCGACAATCAGGGAACCGTGAGCAAGCGTAGAACTTACCATAGCGGCCCATCTTGATGACCATTGGCGCACCACAAATGTCACAATCAAACCCGGCTGGTTCATCCCGAATTTGGATCTTTTCAATCGCATCTTCGGCATGGGCCACTTCGGTTGAGAATGGCTTGTAGAAACTATCAATGACTTTCACCCAATCTTGTTTGCCGTCTTCAATCCCATCTAATTCGTGTTCCAAATCAGCGGTAAAGTCAACGTTAACCACATCAGGGAAGTAATCGTTGATAATGCCATCGACGATCTCTCCTAATTCGGTTGGTTCGAACCGCCGACCGACAAGTTTGACGTAGTAACGACGTTGGATGGTATCCAATGTCGGGGCATAGGTCGATGGCCGACCGACACCATTTTCTTCCAAGGCCTTGATTAAGTTGGCTTCGGAATACCGTGCAGGCGGCTGCGTAAAGTGTTGGGCCGGATCGGTTTTCGCTAATTTGACCTGATCGCCGATTTCTAGGTCGGGCAACAGGTTATCCTTTTCTTTGCCGTCCTTATAGATTTTTAAGAACCCTTCGAACTTCATTTTAGACCCGTTAGCCCGGAAAGTGACGCCGTTTTGTTCCAACGTTACAGCCATGGTATCCATAATGGCATTCGTCATTTGACTGGCCACAAATCGATTCCAGATGAGTTGATAAAGCCGGAATTGGTCCTTGGTCAACCGTTCCTTTAGGCTAGCTGGTGTCCGGAAAACAGATGTTGGACGAATCGCTTCATGGGCATCTTGCGCCCCTTCTGGCAATTTTCCTTTGATTGGCTTAGTCGCCGCGTATTCAGCACCGTACTTTTCATGAATGAACGTGGATGCCTCATGCTTGGCGATATTAGAGATCCGTGTGGAGTCAGTCCGCATATAGGTAATAAGCCCTTGCGTGCCTTCCTTACCGAGGTTAATCCCTTCGTAAAGCTGTTGAGCGGCCATCATGGTCTTTCGCGTCCGGAAGTTTAGTTTCCGGTTAGCGTCTTGTTGCATAGAACTGGTGGTGAATGGTGGTTGAGGGGTCCGTTTGCGTTCCTTACGGACAACATTGGTAATGTCGAAGTTCCCCTTTTTGTCGAGCTTGCTCAATACGGCTTGTACCGCATCATTATCCTTCAAGCCCGTCTTTTTACCGTTTAAGCCGTAAAAGCTGGCAGCAAATGTGTGCCGTGCTTTCTTGAATTCACCGTCAATCGTCCAATATTCTTCGGGGATGAAGGCTTTAATTTCCTTTTCCCGTTGAATAATTAAAGATAGGGCAATTGACTGTACCCGACCAGCACTTAACCCCTTTTTGACCTTTTTCCACAGTAGGGGTGAAATGGAATATCCCACTAGGCGATCCAAAATTCGGCGGGCCTGTTGGGCGTTAACCAAATTCATGTCGATGGAGCGTGGTGTTTTAAAGGCCTCTTTAACGGCATCCTTGGTAATTTCATTAAATGTCACCCGGTTTTTATCCGTCACGTCCAGATTTAACACGTGAGCTAGATGCCAAGCAATCGATTCTCCTTCACGGTCCGGGTCAGATGCGAGGTAGACGGCTTTGGCCTTTTTGGCTTCTGAGCGTAGTCCCTTGATCACATCACCCTTACCCCGAATGGAAATGTAATGGGGATCGTAGTCATTTTCCGTGTCAACCCCCATCGAACTTTTTGGAAGATCCCGGACGTGTCCCAGACTCGGAACCACCTTATAAGTTCGGCCTAAATATTTTTCAATTGTTTTTGCTTTGGCCGGTGACTCAACAATCACTAACTTTTTTTGCGGTTTGCGCCGCGTTTTGGTTTTAGCTTTTGGTTTTGCTTTTGTCGGCAACTCACATTACTCCCTCGTATGATAGACAGCGGATCCCATTCTGACGCGGATCGTGGTCCCTATCGCATTATTTTTCCTGGCGAACTTCTCGCTCGCTAAATCTTTCACTATAATCTCACACATAATATTTCAAGTCATAGTCGCTTGTCAACTAAAACTTCTTCTATTATATGTTCAGAATTCAGGATTGGTTTCGCCCCGGCCAAGATTAATTCATTGGTTCCGACCGAATTGGGGTTGTCCAAACTCCCCGGAACGGCCAAAACATTTCGGTTCTCCTGTAAGGCAATATTAGCCGTAATTAGACTGCCCGAGTGGCGAGCGGCTTCGACCACCAAAGTGCTTTGTGAGAGCCCGGCGATAATTCGATTACGTTCTGGAAAGTGATGGCGGGCGCCAGCCGTCCCCCAGGGATATTCAGATATGATTAAATGATGGTGGGCCAATTCCGTCATGAGATCGCGATTACCGGCCGGATAACAATGATCAAGCCCGGTTCCAATCACGGCGATTGTCTTACCACGATGGGCTAATGCCGCTTGATGTGCCAGTGTATCCACGCCTTGAGCCAAACCGGATACTAGACAGACCTGCTGACGGACGACTTGCGGTAATAACCGGCGCATGGCACGTAAGGCATAAGGACTGGGTTGCCGTGAGCCCACGACAGCCAGTTGCGGCCCCGTTAGCCATCGGAGATCGCCTAAATAGTAGAGGACGACGGGTGGTGCATAAGTTTCGCGTAACTGTTCTGGATAAGCAGCATCGACAATGGTCAAACAGCCCGTGTGCCGCTGATTTTCAGTTACGTGTTTAGCTAATTGGGGCGTGAAGACCTGTTGCAGTAATTGGGTGCGATCAGCGGAAATAGCCGCCTCTTGACAGAGACGATTCAGATTAGCCGGCGTTAATGCCGTGATCGTTGGGTGTTCCGTTAGCCAGTGCCAGCAAGCACGCCGGGTCTGTTGACCAACCCCAGTTAGTAATGGTAAGCGCAGAAAAAAATCACGAAGTGGCAGTTGCATATCGCAACCTCCTTATCCCTTTTCGGGTTAACTCCGTGATTAAGCCTGTAAAATTTTTTGAACGGGTGAAAAGGTTCGACGATGGATCGGGGTAACGCCGCGATCGGCTAAGCCTTGTAAATGCTCAGCCGTACCATACCCCGCATTTTGGGCAAAGCCGTAGCCCGGGTAAAGTTCGTCATAAGTGGCCATTAAATGGTCTCGATAAACCTTCGCGACGATACTAGCGGCTGCTACACTGGCGCTCTTAGCGTCCCCCTTAATCAACCGAATCTGAGGGACGTCAACGGGAATCTGCATCGCATCCACAATGAGCTGCTGAGGTGCGAGGCCTAATCCCAAGACAGCGCGTTGCATAGCGACCCGAGTGGCTTGGTAAATATTGATTTGGTCAATGAGTGCTGGACTACCGATACCAATGCTAACCGACTGGGCTTGAGCTAGAATTAAGGGATACAAGCGTTCCCGTTCTTTGGCAGTTAGTTGCTTGGAGTCATTAACTAGCGGAATATCAAAATCCGGTGGTAAAATAACTGCACTCGTCACGACTGGTCCAGCTAATGGGCCACGGCCGACTTCATCAATACCAGCAACCCGTTCACCACGGGCCCAAAACGGCCGTTCGTAGTGCAAACGTTCCTGAAAGGCCTGCTCAGCGGCCTCAGCTTTCGCCAGTCGGTGTTGAATCTGTTTTAGGAGTAGTTGGGCCCCTTTGCGTGAATCGGTCGCTAACGACGTAAGACGGCTATCATTGAGGTCGGCAATATCGGCTAAGTCTTGTTTAAGTTGGGCCAGGCTGGGTTGTTTACTCATGATCGTCAGCTGCTCGTGGAGCACGGTCAAGGGTAAAACCACCCAGCTTTTTACGCCGAGCGTCTAAAATTAATCGTTCACTAGCCCGTTCATAGTCGTCGCGCATCCCAACTTTTTCGGTAATTTTCAGTAACAAGTCAACATCACTAAGTTCTAGGTCACTCGTTGCCAAATGGTAGCGGTCAATCAATGCATCGGCGTGATATTGGCGAAAGAAGTTCAAGGCAAATAACGCTACATCATCTTTGGCATATAGCTTTTCTTTGATGGCCCCAGTCAATGCTAGTTTTTGCGCCGTTTCTTGGTCCTTGAACTTGGGCCATAAGATACCGGGGGTGTCCAAAAGCTCCAAGTGCTTGCTGGAACGTAGCCACTGTTGGCCCTTAGTCACTCCTGGTGTGTCGCCCACCTGAGCGGCTTTACGCTGAACTAAATGGTTCAGCAGTGTGGACTTTCCCACGTTGGGAACCCCAACGGTCATGGCCCGCATTGGTCGTTCTTTCAGCCCTTTGGCCTTTTCGGCTGCGAGCTTGTCGGCGAGAATACTAGCCGCAATTTTGGTAATTTGCTTGGGTGTCACGTTAGCCCGCGAATCGATCGCAATAGCGGGCTGGTGCTGCTCACGGTAATACGTCAACCAAGCTGCGGTCTGTTGCGGATCGGCCAAATCCTTCTTGGTTAAGATAATGAGATGTGGCTTGTTTTTGGCAATCCGCGTCACTTCCGGATTACGGGAAGCAGCGGGAATCCGTGCGTCGACTAGTTCAAACACGATGTCGACAAGGTGAATATTTTCCTCCATTTGGCGGATGGCCTTGGCCATATGCCCGGGGAACCATTGAATGGTACTCATAATTTGTACTCCTTTGTTATATCAACGTTTATAGCACATCAATTTATTTCCTAGAATTTGCCATATGTCTTTCCGAATTACAGCAAAGCTATCACTTACTGAAACAGACTTCTTTTGAGAATGTGTGTAACCGTCCGTAGTTTCTTTCTTCACATGCCCTGCCCACTCATCTTATCACTTCTAGGAATAGAGGGAGAAAGAATAGAAGTCTGACGTACTCTATTCTATCATTTTTGGGGTTACTTTAGATACGTATGTTATCTCCACAGTAGAAATTCACTGGCAATAACCTGGTGGGCATACTTTAAGCTTTACCTACCAGTCAGTCTATGCAAATAAAAAATTATATTTGTCCAGCTAACACCCGCATATTCTTTTAGGAGTATACTGAAATTGATTATACACAGGAATTGGTAATTGATACAATCTTTGGACCAGATGCGGAAGTCCTTAAAAGCTGAGGACATTTCTGAAAGGATTGATTCCATGCAAAGCTTTAAAGTGGGCGACGTTGTAACCATCTTGGCAACCAAGGTCATTGGAACTGTTATTTATTTCAATGAAAAGGACAATAAATATTTAGTGCGTTTTAACGGTACACAACAATTATATTATGCCGATACCGAACTCGTACCTTATTCAAAATAGCGGCTAATATTTGGCAAAGGTCAAGTTGATCCCCCTTTGAGCTGGAGTAAATCCAATTCAGGGGGGATTTTGACGCTTTCATTTCTGATAAAAAAGGACAAATGCTAATTAAAATACTTTAAACATACTGAATCTGAGGTTACCAAGATGAAAGTTTCTTAATTTCATATCGATTCTATATAAATACAGTCTGGATAACGACTTGATAGCTAAGGCCACAAAAGTTATCCAGACTGTATTATTTTAAAAATCTAAAATTCATGGTTTCGGAAAGCTTTAATCATATTCCAGGTCAAACCACTGGGCTTTAGAAATCTCATCAGTTTCGAGATTAATTGCCAAGTCTTTATCCAACTCAGCTGTAAGACCCATCAATAAAGAATGGGTGAAAGCCCAGGGCTGGCTAGAATAATACCTAATATTGTGGACAGAAAGTCCCACTTCTTCCGAAACCTCTCTGTTAATTGTATCCTCAAGCGTTTCCCCAATTTCAACATACCCGGAAAGTAAAGCGTGTTTTTTATAACCCGTTAAAAACTTTGTAAGCAAAATCTTATCTCCATTCGTAATGGCCACAACAATGACTGGAGAAATTTCAGGATAAATTTTATGCCCGCAAGAACGACATGGCAATGCACGTCCATATTAACTTTATAGACCACCCCTTTACCATTTTTTTCATTAAGTAAACACCTAATATAGCAATACCCACTCCAGCAAAAAGTAATACACTTCTTTTTTCTCCAGTTTGTGGTGACTTTCCAATAATTTTTTCAACGACTGAATGCCTTTTTCCTGCTGCACTTGGAGCTGGCGTACTTGATTTCAGTATACTTGGCTTTACAATAATTGGCTCTGTCGGAATTAAAGCATTTCTTTAGTTAGACTAACTTTAGATTTATCGTTCTCATTTATAGTAAAAACAACTTAAAATAGGTGGTTTGTCTGACGAACAAGTTGAGACTATTCTACAGTTTGTTTCGCTAATTGAGCGGGCCAACGAGATCACTAATCAGTAGCTATAGCCTGTTAATATTGACACCGAAAAAAGCGATTACCACTGAATTTGATGTGGTGATCGCTTTTTCGTGTCGTTATTAATTTGGGCTTCTTCAAGCGCGATGCGAATAGAAATTCAAAATAGGGACATCCTTACGAATTAAATAGTCACCCAACTTGGTCTCCAAACGAGAAATTTTTTTACGGTCTGTCTCACCGTCAGTTGCCCTATCAAGGTTAACGGGAATAATCCACGCCCATTTTAAATAAGTTCGTAGATACTCGTTGATTTCAGCGTCTGTCTGGTCGCTAGGATAATGCCATAAAACCATAGATGCCGTCCCACTTGGCCGCTTTAATTGCTTGAATAAGTCATCACTGTTAGACGTGGATTCTTTACCCTTATGTAACACCTTTTTAAAAGAAGTCTGCCCCACCGTGACGACCATGCCATCTTGACGCTGGGTAACCCATAAATATTTGTACGTGTCTCGGTCACCAACGGCTTGGATAATTTGCTGGTGAACACCGTCGATAAACCTATTCATTGAATTTTCTCCGTAGCCACTTTGATCCAATCCCGAGTATTTATGCAGGTCCACTGGAATGGGTTCTCCCGCTAAATGCTGATTGGCAGCTTCCGACCATAGATTAAGAAGAAATTGTACCTGCTCTTTAGACGTCGCCAGAGATTTTCGGCCTTCTCGGTATTTTTTATCTTGAAGCCCCGCCATCTCCGCACGAATTTCCAAAGCGGGTCGTCTTCGCTCAGCCAGCTCTTCGAGTCGTTGCTGCTCATGCTCATCCATCTTGATTACCTCCAGTGATTTATTAATATGCTTACTTAAGTATACGACTTACCAACTCTCACACAAAACAAAAAATAATTCTATGACATAAAGAAAAAGAACCCCGTTCGCAAGCGAACGAAGTTCCACGTAAATCCCTCCATCAACACTAGTTGACAAAGAGCCATGACAAGTTACCTAGAAAACAATCTTAAACTAGATGATTCTAAACTATTGGGAAAAATCGGGTTGATTTTTGGATTAATTAAACATATGAATCTAGTAAAACTTGTGTACTATACTGATCGATAAAAACCTTGTTACAGTAGCCAGCCTTCAAGGCAGCTTTAAGTGTTGGAACAGTTTCAACCTTATGCACTGTAGCAATAGAATACTCTTTATGTTTAAGATTGTTAAGGGGCGTGGTTACTACACGTTCATCTAAGGTAGGATCAATGATCTCGCCATTATTATTGATAAAATGTCCCAATATGTCACCAACTGCCTTCTCAGTTATTTTTCGCTTCTGCTCATCCTTAAAGTAATTCATTTGATTTAAAAATGAACTGTCTTCTATCGAGTCTAGTGAAATTAACGCGATATTTGCTAGGCGCCCAAGTTTTTCGAGGTGACGGATGAGTCCTTCTTTTTCAACAAGTTCCTTTGCAGCAATATCATCGAAAATAATCGGTAGGGGTAAAAAATTGGCATCAGTCTGATATGCATTAGCTAATTTGACGCCTGTTTGATAAGCAATTGACTCACAGTTAGGGTTAACAATGATTCCTGTTAAGGACAAAGCTACAACATCCCGTACATCCTTTGGTGTAAGATATTTTGCAATCATATTTAGTATCTCACTTCCACCAAACCCAATAATGTCACCATTTTTGACTAAACTATCTAAATAATGAGCTGTTGCAAGTGCTACTTTATCAAGGATCTCTGTTCGGTCATTATGGGAAGTCGGGACAACAGTAAACTGAACGTCTGGATAAATATCACGTAGCTGATTGGCCAACACATTGGCATCTCGTAGACCATCATTCACAGTAACTGTGACGAACCCATTTTCACGCGCTAATGAAAGCATTCTAGACACAGTTGCCTTAGAAATTCCCTCTCGTTCTGCTAATTGATTTTGACTAACGCCTTCAACATAATACAATCTGGCGAGTCGCAACATTTGTTTACGTTTGTTAAGGGTACTTATTGTAAAAACCTCCTAAGAATAATGCTACTCATTATTGATAGTTGAAAAGTCTTTGTAGAAATCCTTAACATTATTATACGCCAATTGGTACATCTGGAAATACTTATTATACAATGAATTTCGATTAGAATTTGGAACAATCCGTTGGTCGATTTTTATCCAATCTGAAACATCATCAGGGTCAACCGCGTTAATACCAATACCCGCTAAGATTGCACTACCCAAATTGGCCTCGCCACCTGACTTGGTTGTTAGAACTGTTTTACCAGTGACATCTGCGATCATCTGGACCATCTTCTTCGAGTTGCTGACCCCGCCGACTAAGGTAATTTCATTACCAATATCAGCACCAAAAGTCTCGATGCTCTGACGTACTGAATAAGCAATTGCTTCTTGAAAAGCGTTGTATAACTCATACTTGGTTGTCTTAAGAGATAACCCTAAAACAGTACCACGAACCGTTGAATTCCATAATGGACTGCGTTCACCCATGAAGAACGGTAAAACGAGTAAGCCATTACTGCCAGCTGGAGTATCAGCGCTTTGAAAATCTAATTCTTTTGGCCCTTCATTCTCATCAAAGTCACGTTCAAACTCTTTAACGAACCAAGCTACAATAGCGCCAGCAGTATTAGCACCAGCAAAGTTATAATATAGGCCTTTGGGGTTATAAGCGTATGGCCAAATAATGAGACCATTATTACACAACGGCTTCTTAGTGACCAGCGCAGCATTCATTGAAGTTCCCAAGGCCACCGTTACTTTACCAGGTTTAATAACACCGGTTCCGACGGTTGCCGGTCCAACATCGACACCAGTATTGAATACTGGCGTACCAGACTTAATACCAAGTCGTTGTCCCCATTCTTCAGTGACTTGGCCAGCTATTTCGGTACTTGTCACAAATTTCTGCGGTAACTTGGAAACATCTAGGCCTAGTTTATCGGCAAGCTCTGTTGACCACTCGTCTTTGTTGATATCAAATATACCAGCTAAATTCCCAGCAGCCGAATAATTGATACTTGTCTGACCAGTTAGTTCTCTAATAATAAATGATTCGGGTGGTAAGAATTGATCTGTTTGTTGATAAAGAGCGGGTTTATGCTTCTTTAACCACATAAGTTTTGTATAACCATAATATGGATCAGCCAGATTAGCGGTTACATCCATTAATTCCTTGTCGCTGACAAGTTGCTTAACTTGCTCTGTTTCAGCAGTTGCCCGACGATCCATCCAAATCAAAGCGGGGCCTAATACAGAACCGTCTTTATCAACCGGGATTCCGGAACCGCCATATAATCCATCAATTCCGATAGCGACAATGTCGTCATCATCAACGTGTGATGATAGCTTTCGAATCACAGCCGTAACAGCATTGAGCCAGTCTTCGGCGTTAGATTCTGCCCACCCTGGGTGTGGCGTCATAAATGAATAGTTATCTTTCTTTTGAGCAACAATTTCACCAGTGGTGGTCATCAAAATAGCTTTGGTACCTGAAGTACCAATATCAATTCCTAATATATATTTAGACATGATAATTTACCTTCTTTTGAATTAATTAGTCTTCTAATCCTGTGGTTACCTTAAAACTTCGACTCTCTTGCGGTTTAAGCATAATCAAAGTACCATTCTCTTTGGCCGCCGTACGTCCTTCTGTTCGACTAGTTGCCGGAAGTGCAAATGCGGCGACTTGGAGATCGGGATTATACATTAACCAGCGCGTTACGTCAGGAAATTGAGTTGTATTGAACGCCACCTTAACAGTGTGTTTTTTATCCATTTGCATCTCAAATACGGCATCATCAACGAATTTGTTCAATTTATCTCCAAAAAAGACGATTTCAGGATCAAAATGATTGATATTATCGAGATCGTTGATCATCTTACCTGATTTAGCAATGTTGTCTGTAAATGCCATCCATTCCTTAGTCGGGTGAATGTGATCTGGTATCGAAGTTCGTAGTTCAAATGCCTTGTCAGAAATGTTCTGAGTAATTTTAGCACCTTCTACAAATTTATAGTTGATATGTGTCAGATACTGTAATGGCATTTCCTGATATTCAGAAAGATTCTTAACGAACATTCTAATGTCAAACAATGCACTCCCTTTTTTTAGAGTTACTGAGGGGTTGGCAAAATAATGATCACCAAAACCTCGTACATATTCAACTTGACTACTGATTGTAACCTTATCTTCATCTATATCTATAAAAGATGAATCCATTTGTGTAAGTGGAAATTCACCGTGCGCATAGTGATCATCTTCAGGACCAGGGTTTCCACTTGCTAATAAACCTGAGTGAAATTGAAATGGGCCGTATGAATCAGTGATCTGCTTACCCGGATATGGTTGTTTGAAAGTATTTTTCATCTTCAAATCAAATCCATCAAATACAGCTTCCCAGATCATTAACCCTTCAAATGGTAGAAAGGTCAAATAACCACGCGAATTACTAATCTTCAATGCTTTAACGCCAGACGAATATTTAAAACTAGAAATGGTGAATTCATCGTTTTCAATCAAAACGCGAGTCTGTTCTTTAAAACTATCTTTGTATAGTCTGAACTTTGTCATTGTTTTACCTCTTTCTCCTTTGCAAGACCATCAAATGGATGTTTGATGTAATGGTAGGCATAGATGATTATTGCACCAAATGTTAAGAAGTGTACGGCAAACGAAATTGTCATTGAACCAGTAATGTCGGCAAACCAGCCTTGGATAGCTGGCCAGACACCACCACCAACAACCATCATGACTAGCATAGCACCAGCAGTTTCAGTCTGATGAGCGTCTTCAATGAACCCCAGCGTTTCAGTGTAAATTGTTGCATATCCTGGTCCCATTAAACCAGATACTAAGATGGCAACGTAAACGCCATTGAAGCTCCGATCAATCATCATGTAACCGATTGCAATGAATCCAAGAACTGAATACCAAAGTAGAACCTTCAAATGTGGAATTTTTTTCATTAAATAGTCAGCAATGATCCGACCCACAAAGAAAGCAACGTAACTACCGATAACGAAATTTGATGATGTTCTTTCATTAATCGAGTGATCCAAATTCAATGCCAAACGAATCGTAAAAGACCAAACAGAAACTTGTAAACCAACATACATAAATAATGTAAACATTCCGTAAGTAAAATTGTGATTTTTTAGCAGAGCCATTACTGTTTGGCCTAAATTTTCTTTAGGTTTAGTTTCGTCTACTTTAGCTTTTGGCTTGCCACTGGGAAATTGAGTGATTAAAAACAAAATAATCATGACTGCAATTACCATAATAATGTATTTGTATGGTTGGAGAGTCTTTTGCAGGGCTTCTTCACCAAAACGAACACGAGCACTACCTGATAACTTCCTTAATTGCTCATCGAGGTTCTCGCCACCAGAGAAGATAAGGTATTTACCAAGTAAGATACCAGCAATTGAACCGAATGGTAAGAAGGTTTGTGAAATATTCAAACGTAATGTCCGCTGCTTCTCCGGTCCTAAAAGTGCTGAGTCAGTATCAGCAGCAGTTTCGATAACCGTCAGACCTGTTGCTAGCACAAATAATGCTGCTAGAAAAAAGCCATAAGTTGCAGCAGCAGATGCGGGAAAGAAGAGTGCACACCCTATTAAGTACAACAATAACCCAATAATAATTGTCAATTTATACGACGTTTTTTTAATCAACCACGATGCTGGGATTGCCATTAAAAAGTAACCTAGGGAAAATGCACTTTGAACATAGGCTGATGCCAAATTACTCAACTGGAAAATAGATTTAAACTGAGTAATTAGAATATCGTTTAAACTAGCTGCTGCTCCCCACATTGGGAATAATAGTGATACCAAGACAAATTGGACAATTGGCATTTTGCTAGTGTATCCATTATCTAATTCTTTTCCACGAAATTTGATCAATCCAAAATCGTGGCTTTTCTTTGTTTCCATAACTAACACCCCTCGTGTTATAAAATATTGATGCAAATAAGTTAAAGATTCTGTAACCGTTATCATTCTAGCATTGCTATGAAATAAATTCCATGGTTTTAATGAAATTAATTTTATTTTTTGAATTAAATAAAAATCACAACTCTTTTATTGACAATACTTTGATCATGTTAATGAGAGTTACTGAGCGAGTAAAGAGCACTTAATTCCCAGGATCCAAGCGATTACTAACTCTATACTGATTTGTCAAACCATATATTATCTGATAAATTCAGGACAAATAAAAAAGCCCTCAACCGAGGACTTTCACACTAAGCCAACGCTGCCAAATACAATTGCCAAGCATCATCGAAGATAGTCATTGATGGCAAATAAGGCGCGTTTTCTTCTAAATATTTGGAGAGTGGTTCGAACTGTGTTTCTTGTTTGGGAAATGCGCTGTCCAGAAAGGCGTTATTGGCAAAACTGGCCACAGGTTCATAGCTCTCCGGGTTACGTTGCGTCATTAGAAACTCATAAAATGTTTTGGGCATATGTCCCTCCTTAATTCTTAGGAATCCGTGCTTGGAAGACGAAGTTCCCGTCCCCTGACAAGTCAATCTTTTTAGCAGCAAAGGATAACTTTTTACCATTACCAATCGCCGTTAGATGTAAGGTCATGGTTTTATCTGCCGTGTTCATGGCTACCCAGTTGGGCAATGGATAATTCTTAGCAATATAATTCATTACAAAACTAATTGGCACGGGAAGTGAACCAATCGATAACTTCTGCGCTTTCAATTGCACATCGCCAGACGGTAGGACCGTGGGCTTAAAGAGCAAGACGAAGTTCACACTTGCACCTAGAACTTGAGTGGACCCCGTCAACATTGCTTGATCTGAGACCTGGAAGCGATATTTCATGGTCGAATTTTTAAGCGACTTATTTACATAGTAGTCGGCCAAAGCGTTGACCTGTTTCTTATTAAGTGCTACGTCAATATTCGTGGTTCCTGTGGCGACCTTTGCCGTTGAGGTCACCTTAGTGGGTGTAAATGCTTTAACACTCACCGTGACCGTGGTGACCAATAACACAGCTACTAGCGCAATGAACCCCCATTTCCACCAATTAGTCTGCTTAACGGGCGTGGTTTGTCGTTCCATATAAATGCCTCCTTATTTCATTAGCCATTGTTGATGAGCCTGCATTTGCTTAAAGACATAACGCGTCATGAGTCGATAGCCTTTGGCATTCGGATGGAAATGGTCAGCCGATGAAAGATAATCGTTTAGCTCATCCGTACTACTGCTAGCTAAGATCATAGTTTGGAAATTTTGCGTGGATAGCTGACCATCATTATTCTTTTTAGCCGTTTGTTTCAGTTTAGTTTGTTGAGCCGCTGTTTTAAATTGACCGACTGACAAAGCCCGGTTAATATCGACCATATACAACTGGCTAAATTGCCCAGCCGTTTGCTTGGTAGCCACATTCCAATTATTAACGGCGTTGGTAATCTGTGACAGATTGGCAAAGTACACGTAGATTGGATTATAAATGGTGTACAAGTATATCGGCGCACTTGGATTATAGTGGCGAACGGTGGTTAACAAACGTTTCAATTTCTTTTGATAAACCGTTTGGGCGGATCCCAGCTGATGGGTTAACTTTGCCCGCTGATTAATCGTGACATTTTTAGTCAGGGTTTGTAGCAGATCATTACCGCCGACCGTCATCACAATTGCCTGGGCCTTTTTTACTTGACGCTGTTGGGCTCGACTATTGACCAACCGGGTTTCAATCTGGTCGCTACGGTCACCCGACTTGCCAAAGTTATGCATCACCACTTTAACATGATCTTGTTGATGAATCATCGTTTTTAATCGACCAGTATAGCCGCCTTGTTTCTGCGTATCACCCACACCCTCGGTTAAGGAATCACCTAAAGCCACCACCCGAACGATAGAACGGCGGTTCTGCGTTTGTTTAGGCGATTGCGTGGTCCGTATACCAGGATGCCAGTAGGTTAATGCGGCAAGCACCACCAACGCCAAGAGCAGGGTGACACCCACCACCTTACTCAAGTTTTTAAATTTCATTTAAAATCCCCCTCAGGATAAAGAAAAAGCGGTGGACCAGCCACCCCTTTTCGTCAATGCGTTCCTATTTTGTCGGATCGGTGTAGTACATTAACGCAAAAGCACCTGGGCCACCATGCGTGGCAATAATTGGCACCGTTTCTCTGACTAAGACATCCTTACCTGGAACGACTTCACTGAGGTGTTGTTTGATCTTATCCACGGATTCAAAAGCTTCAACGTGAGAAATCCCAATAGCAACAACGTCCGGTGTCTGTTTCAACTGTTCGTAGACTTTGTCAAAATACCGGTCAATAGTCTTCATTCCCCGACCTTTAGCCCGAATCTTCAGTTCGCCACCAGTGACTTCCAAAACAATCTTGATATTCAACAGTGAGGTCAGCATCCCAGCAGCCCGGCTTAAACGCCCGCCCTTCAAGATGTTCTCTAACGTTACCACACCCATGAAGAGTTTGGTATGATCCCGTACGGCTGCCGCTCGAGCCAAGATCGCCGCCTTGTCAGCACCTTCGGCTGCCAATTTAGCTGCTTCCACGACTTGGAAAGCCAACGCCTGATCGGTCGTTTGACTATCGACTACGGTGACATCGGTCTTAGATAATTGCGCGGCCTGCTCTGCCGTATGAACCGTACCACTAATGGCTGCCAGCATATTAAAGCAAATCACACTACTGCCATCTTCGCCCAACTTATCAAAAGTTTCGACAAACGATCCTAATGGTGGCTGACTCGTCTTCGGCAACGTTTTCGCCGTTTTCATTTTTTCAATAAATTCTTTATTCGTAATTGATTCTCGTTCAACGTAAATTGTGTCATCAATCATTACCGTTAACGGGATAATTGTGATGTCATAGTCTGCAATCTGTTGATCGGTTAAGCCAGCAGAAGAGTCTGTGACGATTTTGATTTTAGCCATGGGGATCCCACACTTTCTGACCAGAAATTTTGGTTTATGCTACAATATGCGTAATGGAACATACGGTAATAGTATAGCAGAGTTATGGATAATTTTCAGTAGTTGTTACTAACTCACCGGTAACGGTTAGTCAAAGACTATTACCGACAAATTAAGGGAGGGTTTCATTTGACAAACGGACACAGCCGCGCATATCAAATCATTAACGAGGTGCTTAACGCCGCGACCCATGGAATCGGTGCGGGATTAAGCATCGCAGGCCTCGTCATTCTACTACTTCAAGCTCACGCCAAGGGTGGCACATTGCGAATGACAACCTTTGCCATCTATGGTGCTATCTTAGTCCTTTTTTACCTCGCCTCAACACTATTCCATAGTTTGTACTTTACCCGGGCGAGCCACGTCTTTCAAATATTTGATCATTGTGCCATTTATTTATTGATTGCTGGGACTTATACGCCCTACAGTTTACTAGTCGTTGGTGGCGCACTGGGTTGGACCATGTTTGGCATTATCTGGGGGATGGCTATTTGTGGCATTATTTATAAAGCCATCTGGTTAGGCAAATACCAAACCCTGTCGACCGTCATTTACGTCGTCATGGGTTGGATGTGTTTGCTAGGAATTAAACCCCTCTATCATGGATTAGGACCGATTGGGTTTACTCTGTTATTTTTCGGTGGCGTGTCTTTCACCGTGGGTGCGGTACTATATAGCTTTAAGGGTGTCCCATTCGGTCACGTTATCTGGCACCTATTTGTTATGTTAGGGACCGGATTGATGTACTTCTCAATCCTGTTATACGCTTAATCTTAGGGTCAAATGGTCCACCTCAGTTGCAATTGCGACTAAGGTGGACCATTTTTTGTCGTCGACTTCCGGTCACTAGTGGTTAATCTTTAACGTTGTCAGCCACCAACGACTCAATAAGTTAATACGTCTTAAAAAACGCGATTGGCGTCGTCAAAGCTCACCAATCACGTTCGTTTTTAATGCCGCTGATATTGTTCAAAAACAAAATCATACGGATTTTTTTCATTACGAATCCCTGGTTGTTGGTCAATTAGCGTAAATTGACTGTAATCGATCACTGGCATCCATGTATCGCCGTCAAATCCAGCATCAATCCGGGTTCGATACAGGAAATCAACGTCATCCAGCAGGCCGGCAAATAATTGCGCCCCACCGACCACAAATATTTTTTCTTGTGGGCGAGCTGCTGCGTAGGCCCGCACCGCTGGCAATGAGTGCAGCACGCTGACATTTTCTGGGAAGGCCGTTGCTGGTTGATGAGAAACCACGATATTTTTACGGTTAGGTAGCGGTCGTAGAAACGAAGCAAAGGTTTTGCTTCCGGCCACAATTGTATGACCCGTCGTCACCGTTTTGAAGTAATGCATGTCAGCCGGTAAATGCCATGGTAAGCCGCCGTGCAGCCCGATAACTCGTCCCTGGCTCTCTGCCCATAAAAAGATTAGCATCCGTCTTAGCCCTCTCTAAACGGCCACAGGGGCCTTAATTGCTGGTTCAGGGTCATATCCTGTCACCTTAATGTCACTCATCTCATAATCGAAGATACTCGACTTATCAGGATTTAACCACAACTGTGGCGCAGCATGTGGTGTCCGTGCTAACTGGGTTTTGATTTGCTCGATATGATTGCTGTAGATGTGCGCGTCACCCAGCGTATGGACGAAATCGCCCACCTCTAAGCCCACTTCCTTAGCAATCAACGATGTCAACAATGCGTAGCTGGCAATGTTGAAGGGCACACCTAGGAAGATATCAGCACTTCTCTGGTAAAGCTGACAGCTTAATTTGCCATCATTGACGTAAAATTGAAAGAGCGTGTGGCAAGGTGGCAAAGCCATTGATGGCACATCAGCCGGATTCCACGCTGAAACGATCATCCGCCGAGAGTCTGGGTGCGTCCGCAACGTCTCAATCACATTGGCCAGTTGATCAATGGTTTCACCTTGATGACCTTGCCAAGCCCGCCACTGACTACCATAAACTAGACCCAGATCACCAAAGTGGTCACCAAAAGCTTGATCCGTCACGATTCGATCACAAAATGCCTTTTTTTCTGCTTGATATTGCTGATTAAAGTCTGCATCCACCAAGGAACGGCGACCAAAGTCGGTCATATCTGGCCCGTGATATTCGGGACTATCAACGTAGCGTTGAAAGGCCCACTCGTCCCAAATATGGTTGTGATGTTGCAATAAAAACCGAATATTAGTATCCCCACGAAGGAACCACAAGAGTTCGGATTTAATGAGACCAAAGGGCACCTTTTTAGTAGTCAATAGTGGGAAGCCCTCTTGCAAATTAAACCGCATTTGGTAGCCAAATAAGCTAATCGTTCCGGTTCCCGTACGGTCCGTTTTTTCGTGACCCGTCGTCAAGACAGTCTTAGCTAAATCTAAATATGCCTCTTCTAACACCGTTTTTCCCCCTATTCTGCGTACTCACTGAGATATTCCCAACGCGCCATCTTGTCATCCAACTGGTGGTCTAAGTCATCGAGTTGGGCCTGTAGGTCGGCTAGTTTATCATAATTGGCGCCATTGGCATTCATGGCCTCTTGAACCGCTGATTTTTGCGATTCAAGATCGTCAATGACGCTCTCGATCCCTTCCCATTCCTTTTGTTCAGCATACGTCAGCTTCACCTTTTGTTTGGGCTTAGCAGGTGCCGATTCCTTTGGCGCTGCTGGTTTTGACTTCGCCTTAGTTGCCTGCTTCGTCTGTGCCTGTTGTGCTGCCAAGTAACTACTAAATTGGCCCGAGTAACGTTCAATCTGACCATTTCCCGTAAAGATTAACAGACGATCGGCAACTTTATCCAAGAAATACCGATCATGGGAGACTGTAATGACGGTACCAGAAAATTGGGAAATATAGTCTTCCAATACGGTCAGCGTACTAATATCCAAATCGTTAGTTGGTTCGTCCAGAAGTAACACATTAGGTTGTTCCATCAATAGCTTTAACAGATACAAGCGCCGTTTTTCACCACCGGACAGTTTACGAATCAATGTACCATGCATGAACCGTGGGAAGAGGAACTGTTCCAACAACTCAGTCACACTCACCGAATTCCCTTGCTTATCCGTAACCGTCTGACCAACTTCCGATAGATAGTTAATCATACGCTTATCTTCTGGAATCGGTTCAATTTGCTGAGTATAGTAGGCCATTTTGACCGTTTCACCAACCGTTACAATCCCTGAATCCAATGGCAGTCGTTGGGCGATGACGTTCAACAAACTGGATTTACCGGCCCCATTTTCACCACTGATCCCAATCCGTTCGCCGGCCTGAATCAAATCACTAAAGTCATTGAGAATGGTATGACCACCCAAGCTGAGGTTAGCATCCTTTAATTCGATAACCTTTTTCCCCAGCCGTTGTTGACCTAAGGAAATCGCCACGTGATGCTCGACTTGTCGGGTGCCGACATTGCTGGCAATATCGTTGAACCGATTGATTCGGGCTTGTTGCTTAGTGGAGCGTGCTTTAGCCCCGGCCTTCATCCAAGCCAATTCTTGTTGATAGAGCCGTTGTTGCTTTTGTTCGGCTTCGGCTTCCAAATTTACCCGTTCAGCTTTTTCTTGAACGTAAGCCTGATAGTTACCGGGGTATTGATAAAGTTTACCGAAATCCAATTCCCAGATTTGATTAGCCACTTGATCCAAGAAGTACCGATCATGGGTTACCACTAGGAGAGCCCCTTTATAACTCGTCAAATACTGTTGTAACCACGCAATTGAATCGAAGTCCAAGTGGTTGGTCGGTTCGTCTAAGAGAAGTAAGTCAGGTGACTGAATTAACACTTGGGCCAGTCCGACCCGTTTGACTTGTCCCCCAGACATGGTTTTAATTTCTTGGGATAGATCCGTAATTTTTAACTGTGTCAGGATCGTTTTAACATCACTTTCGGCTGTCCAAGCATCCTCTTCGTTCATTTGTGCTTCCGCATCTAGATACCGCTTTTGGGCCTGCTCGTCGTCAGGATGCGCACCATAAGCTGCCAGTGCGGCCTCATACCGACGGATCGTGACAAATACCTTCTGATCACCGGAGAAAACCGCATCCATCACGGTTAAGTTTTCATCCAGATCTGGCTTCTGAGTCAAATACCCAATGGTGTAGTCCTTGGGCGTTGCTAATTCCCCCGTCTGTTCGTTACTGATGCCCGCTAAAGTATTCAACAGCGACGTTTTACCACTACCGTTGACCCCAATCAGGCCAATTCGGTCATGCTCATTAATAATAAAATTCAGATTATCAAACAGTGTTTTTTCACCGTAAGTCCGATGTAAATTTTCTGCTCGTAACGTTTGCATAATATCTTCACTCTCTTATTTTTCAAATTCAATCGGTGACAGCAGCCACTAATGCCGATTTCTCATTGGGCAGTTTACCCGTGACAACTTGATACTCCAAGTCGCCCAAAATAGCCCCTAACTGTGGACCGGGTTGCACACCGGCTTGCATAAGATCTCGTCCAGTGACAGCCAAAGCTTTCTTCGTTTGAATTGGTAAATTTTGCCATTGCGCTATCAGTTCACGTGATCGATCCGTAGCACCTAGTACGACTGCCGCTTCATTAGCGATCATTAGTTGATCTTCACCACATTGGTAGACCTGCCAAGTAGACAAGGGCCCTTGCAGTAAGTGTTGTGCCGTCTTAGTCGTCATCTGTACGGCGGAAATCGTCTGATTAGCCGTTTTCCAGTGTTTTAGAAATGTGGTAATAGCGTTAGTTTCTAAGCCAAAACTGGTGGTTAACAATGTCCACGCGGTCAAGTCGGTGCTAGCACCTTGATGTAGTTGCGCTGTTAGCCTCTCTAAGTCAGCCTTGTGGTCGGCAAAGTCAGGACAGTACTGCCACAGTCCGGTCGTCAACAGATCCGTGAGTCCTTGTTGGGGCGCCTGTCCCGTTAATAGCTTGAGTAGCTCGACTTGCGTTCGCTCAACGGCAATTTTACGCAGTAACTCAGCATGACTGGTCATGGCCGCCAAGGTTTCTGGCACAATTGTAAAGTTCAATTGACTAGCAAATCGAACCGCCCGCATCATCCGTAGCGCATCCTCATGGAACCGTTCTTGTGGATCACCCACGGCGCAGATCTGCCGATGCTTTAAATCAGCTAGACCGTCAAATAGATCAATGACGGTACCATCTTCCTTCATTGCCAAGGCATTGATGGTAAAATCCCGTCGCTTTAAATCCTCAGCCAGTGAGCGCACAAAGGTTACTTGGTCCGGCCGGCGAAAATCGGTATAGGTTGATTCAGACCGAAATGTCGTTGTTTCATATCCCGTTCCATGATCGAGGATCATGACGGTACCATGCTCAATCCCCGTATCCACCGTTCGCTTGAAGAGGTGTTTAATCTCATCTGGATAGGCACTTGTCGCAATATCCACGTCATGAATCTCTTTACCCAAAATGGTATCCCGGACACTGCCACCGACAAAGTAAGCCTCATAACCGGCCTGTTCGATCGTTTGGAGGACTGGCCGGGCCATTTCAAATTCTTCTGGTAAGTGTTCTAGCTGCATAATTGTCACCCTTCTGCCAGTTACTTTCTGTTATTGTCTCACTATGTCAGTCTAACAGATTACCCGCTAGAATTGAATTCAAACTCCTGCAATTCCGCCATAGATAATCGCCAGTTTTCTAGAGGACTGTGCTATGATTGAGTTTATCAAGTTATTTTTTCAGATGGGAGTGATAATGGTGACACAGCAGCCAGATGAATCAATTCGCTTTATTGACTTACTTATGATTGGAATTGGGTGTGCCATGTTTGCCTTTGGACTAGTCTTTTTCAATATTGCCAATCATTTAGCAGACGGTGGTATCTCAGGAATTACACTGATTTTTCGGGCCCTTTTCCATATCGATCCGGCCTATTCAACCATTCTGATTAATGTTCCCTTAATTATTATTGGCTGGCGATTTTTGGGCCGCCAATCATTAATCTATACCATCTATGGAACGGGTATGCTGTCTTTGTGTCTGTGGGTATGGCAGCGGGTCCCATTGACCATTGCTTTGCACGGTGACTTACTACTATCTGCCCTGGGCGCTGGTATTATTGGTGGTTTCGGTTCCGGTCTGTTATACCGCTATGGTGGCACTACTGGTGGTACTGACATTATCGCCCGAATTTTTGAACGGTTTCGGGGAGTGCCCATGGGACGGACCCTCCTTTACTTAGACGTTGTCGTTTTATTAATCTCGCTGGTTTACATTGATATTCAACATATGGCTTACACCTTAATCTATTCTTACGTCTTCGCAAGAATTGTGAATTTCACTCAAGAAGGCGCTTATGCCGCGCGTGGTGTGATCGTTGTTTCCGAGAATTATCAACAAATTACGGATGAAATTATGACGGAATTGGAACGTGGCGTTAGTCTCGTCAATGGTGAAGGTGGTTTCTCCCATCAAGAACGCAAGATGATTTACGTAGTAGTGGCTCCCAGCGAGTTGTATCGGTTGCGGCAGATTATTCAGCGTAATGATTCACGGGCATTCATCTCAGTTATCAATGTGAACGAAGCATTGGGTGAAGGCTTTTCATTTGGACTGCCGGATAAGGGTTGGTTAAATCGGTTTAGGCACTAGTTTTTTGCGACCGCGGGTTTGGCGGTCGCTTTTTTTGAATGTTATAAGTTAAAGTAATTTTTGTGCTATTTGGTTAATAAAAAAACACCCTTCAAAATTGAAGCGTGCCTTTCCCCATTAATCAGTATAACCCTCTAACATTAACGCCATTTCGCTGTCATCTGGTACTTGCTTTAAGTAAGCTTGTAACAGCCGAACAACTTCTTCACGGGCGCCCTCTTCACGATAAAAGTAAATGGCCGACCGTAAGAAATCAGCCTGATCCATAAAGAATGGCGTTGCCGCATCATAATACTTTCGGGCAGTTGCATAGTCTTCTTCATGTTCTGCTGCCACCGCTAAGTTCCAGTACAGTTGCGGGTCAGCATCATCGTTTTGAACATAAGGTGTCGCCAGTTCTTGCGTTTCAGCCCAGCGCTCCTGCTTAACGTACAGGTTACTTAACTGAATGACCGCGCTCAGATCGTCACTGTCTAGCTCATGTCCCCGCTTTAGGTACTGCTCGGCTAAGGCCTCATCGTCCAGTCGCGTCGCCACATGGGCGGCCTGTAACCATAGCTTCTCGTTATATTGGTCAACGCCTAGACCTTCCTGCAAGGCTGTTAAGGCTTCCGGTAAACGGTTCTCCTCTTCCAGCGCTTGTCCCAAATAAGGATACAGAGACGTGTAGTGATCGTCACTATCCTTCAATTCGTTAAACAACCGAATGGCCTCAGTGCGCTCCTTTAGCTGCAAGTAAGTGAACGCCGTTTCAAACTTAACATCCGGCGTCATGTCCCCCGAATGAATTTGTTTCAAGTAACCAATGGCTTGTTCGAACCGCCCAGCGTTGGCGTAAGCAACCCCTAACCGTTCAACAAGGTTGACCCGTGACATATCAGTCGTCCCGGCCGTGATTAGTTCCAGATAGAGGGGAATTGCCTTACGAAATTCACGCATTGTAAAATACAATTCCGCGAGGGCAAACGTAATCACGGGCTCCTCAGGTGCTAACCGGCGAGCGGTTAACAACTTTTGTTCGCTGACCTCAAAGAGTTCTTGGGTCTGATACAGATCGGCGGCAACCATCAATGATTCAATATAAGCCGGCGAATCAGGCCGAACTTGATTTAAATAGTCCAGTGCTTCATCATTTTTGTCTTCATCAATCGCAATATCTGCTAGATTTGTGCGTAATTCATCTTCATCTGGATACTTCTTGAGTAATTTTTCATAAATTCGGCGTGACTGATTCAAAAATCCCAGTGAATACAATTCTTCTGCTAGGCTAAAGAGCGTATCGTCATCATCATGGCGCAGAGCTAACGCATATTGCTTCTTAAATGCGTCTAACTGGCCCTTTTCTAATTGATCAAGTGCTGTTTGTGCGTAACTCATAACCCGCCTCCAGTTGCTTATCTGTGTCACTTTTCACGGGTAGCAAAAAGCCAGCCCGGCATTCACCGTACTGGCCTTTACTACCCGCTAAATAATTGATACCAATTACTTAACAGCATCCTTTAAGGCTTTACCTGGCTTGAATGCAGGTACTTTGCTTGCAGGAATTTGGATTTCTTGTCCAGTTTGTGGGTTACGGCCCTTACGAGCTGCACGTTCACGAACTTCAAAGTTACCAAAGCCGATCAATTGAACCTTTTCGCCTTTTGCTAACGTTGCTTGGACAGAATCGAAGACTGCATCAACTGCAGCCGTTGCGTCCTTTTTAGTTAAGCCAGTTGCAGTTGCAACATCGCTAACCAATTGTGCTTTGTTTGCCATTGTGAATTCACCTCCTGAAAGAAGATTAGATGAATGACATCTATGTCATTTTTGAGTGGTCCAAAAATGATGAAACAAATACGGTCAACCGCATCATTTCTTTATCAAAGATAGCACAGGAATCCTTATATGACAAGGGATAACGCGATTTTTTAGCAATAAAGTGGTGAGAAGACCCCATTTTCCTAAAAAAACGTTAAAATCACGCTAAAATACTGCTATCATCAGTCTTAATCTACTTACGAGCCCGCTCGATTAAATGGATCGGTGTCCCTTCAAAATCAAAGTGCTCTCGAATCTGATTCTCTAGGAACCGTTCATAAGAGAAATGCATCATCTTCGGATCGTTCACGAAGACAACAAATGTCGGTGGTGCGATTGCAACCTGGGTTGCGTAATACACCCGCAGCCGTTTTCCATTATCCGATGGCGTGGGGTTCAAGGCGATAGCATCCATCACCACATCATTAAGGGTTGCTGACTGAACCCGTTTGTTATGGTTGTCAGCCACTCGCTTAATCATCTCCGGTAACTGTTCCAATCGTTGCCCCGTCTTCGCTGAAACGAAGATAATCGGTGCATAGCTGAGGTATTGGAACTCGATGCGAATCAAGTTTTGGAAGTCGGTTAAAGTGTGGTTATCCTTCTTCAAGGTATCCCACTTGTTGACCAAGATAATAATACCGCGACCAGCCTCATGGGCATACCCCGCCACACGCTTATCTTGTTCCCGAATGCCTTCTTCGGCATTCAGAACCACCAATACCACGTCCGAATCATCGATGGCCCGCATGGCTCGCATAACACTGTAACGTTCCGTATTCTCATAAACCTTACCACGCTTACGAATTCCGGCCGTATCAACCATCGTAAATTTCGTGTCATCAGCCACAAACTTAGTGTCAATGGCATCACGGGTAGTCCCCGCAATATTCGAGACAATCACCCGTTCTTCGCCTAACATCGCATTGACCAACGATGATTTCCCAACGTTGGGCCGACCGATTAAACTAAATCGAATGGAATCATCCTTAGGCGCGCCATCCTTTTCAGGAAATTCTTTAACCACTGCATCAAGCAAATCCCCCAGGCCTAAGCCATGAACCCCAGAAACGGGGTATGGATCGCCAAAGCCAAGTGAGTAGAAATCGTAAATTGATTCACGAACCTCTGGATTATCCGCCTTATTGACAGCCAAAATAACGGGTTTATCAGCCCGATACAAGATTTTAGCAACCTTTTCGTCCGCATCGGTAATTCCTTCCGGTGCACTAACGATAAAGACAATCACGTCGGCCTCATCAATCGCGATTTCCGCCTGCTGTGTGATTTGGGTCAAAAAGGGTTCATCACCCATATCAATCCCACCAGTATCAATCATCCGGAATTCGGTTCCTAACCATTCCGCACGTGAATAAATTCGATCACGTGTAACTCCTGGCGTATCTTCCACAATTGAGATTCGTTCACCGGCAATTCGGTTAAACAGCGTTGATTTTCCAACGTTGGGTCGGCCAACAATGGCAACTACTGGATAAGCCATAGTTAATCCCTCCTTTTTCCGTTTGACACGAAAAGGGTCCGCAACGAAACCAACAAAAGTTCCGTTCCAGACCCCTTCAACCAAACGTATTAGTTGTTTTCGTTATCTTCCATGTCCTTCTTCAGGCTGTCCCCAATCAGGTCACCTAAAGAGAAACCAGTGCTTTCTTCTGGGGCGTTAGCCGTTGAAGTTTCAGCATTGTTCCGGTTGCTACGACGACGGTTGTTGTTACCGCCATTGTTGTTGCTCCGGCTACGGTTAGTGTTACGGTTTTCGTTGTCATCGTCACCAGATTGTGGCTTTTCTTCCAAAGCCTTGATGGACAATGCCAAACGGTGGTCTTCTGGACGAACATCCAAGACCTTAACCTTGATTTCTTGACCAACCTTCAAAACGTCAGCAGGCGTTGCGATGTGTTGGTGAGAAATTTGGGAAATGTGAACCAAGCCTTCAACACCAGGGAAGACTTCAACAAAGGCCCCGAAGCTCGTCAAACGCTTAACAGTTCCGTCTAACGTGCTACCTTGAGGTGCCTTGTCTTCAATCCCATCCCATGGTTCTGGTAAGGTTTGCTTGATGGAAAGGGAAATCCGATCGCGATCAGCATCAACTGATAAGACCTTAACCTTAACATCTTGGCCGACCTTCAAAACATCGCTAGGCTTTTCAACCCGTTCAAAGGCGATTTCAGAAACGTGGACCAACCCATCAACGCCGCCAAGGTCAACAAAGGCCCCGAAGTTCGTCAAACGAGCAACTTTACCGTCGACAACGTCGCCAGCCGTTAACTTCGCCATGATTTCTTCCTTTTGAGCAGCGCGTTGCTTTTCAACAATCGCACGGTGGGACAAGATCAAGCGGTTTTCACTTGGTTCGATTTCAACAATCTTGAATTCCAAAGTTTGGCCCTTGAATTGTGCCAAATCTTCAACGAAGTGATCAGAAACCATGGATGCAGGAACAAAGCCCCGTACACCAGCATCAACGACTAAACCACCCTTAACCACTTGGGTAACGGGTGCTGTTAACGTGTTGCCAGCTTCGAATTCCTTTTGGATGTCGTCCCAAACCTTACGGGCTTCCAAACGACGTTGTGACAGCAAGTAACTGCCACCTTCCTTATCGGAACCGATCCGAGAAATTACGACGAGGTCTAAGACATCCCCGACTTTAATTACAGATTTAATATCATCAACTGGTTTAGTGGATAATTCCTTCTTGGGAACAACCCCTTCAACCCCAGTATCAGCAATCCCAACGATTGCTTGTTGGTCATCATCGATTGCTAAGATTTCACCCTTAACAACGTCACCAACTTTAACGGTGTCGATGCTGTTTAAAGCATCTAATAGATCGTTATTTTCATTGTTTTGACTCGTGCCATTTTCACTCATGCGAATTTTTCCTCCTTGCGACAACTCTACATACTATTTTAGCTGATTATGCCAGTAAAAGCTAGTAAAATGCCCATTTCTAGTGGGATTCTTTTTCTTTTATGATTTCAGCAATCTTATCGGCCACTTGTTCAATGCTCATTGACGTTGTATCTAACCGAATGGCATCGGCTGCTTGCGTCAATGGTGACACTTTTCGCGTGGAATCCTTACGATCACGTTCCTCAATTTCATGCTTCAATGTGGCCAATGGCGTTGTAATTCCCTTAGCCGCATTATCCTTCAAACGACGTTGCGCCCGTTCGTCAACGCTAGCCACCAAGAAAATCTTAACTTCAGCATGGGGCAACACCGTTGAACCGATATCACGACCATCCATCACGATCCCCCCGGCTTCGGCAATTTGTCGTTGCCGTTCCGTTAATTCTGACCGGACCGCTGGTAACGCTGAAACAGCCGACACCGAATTGGTCACGTCAGGTTGACGAATGGCTAACGTCACTTCCGTATCATCAACAAACACCTTTTGGACGGGGGTGCCTGGTTCAAACCGAATCGTTATTTGGTCCAGCAATGCCTTAACTGCCGTTTCATCAGTCAAGGCAACGCCTGCCTGCAAGACCTTCCAAGTAATCGCGCGGTACATCGCACCCGTATCACAATATATGTAGTGAAAACGTTGGGCAACTATCTTAGCAACCGTACTTTTACCGGCAGATGCTGGTCCATCAATGGCTACTTGTAATCCCTGCTTCTCCATGAAAACCAAACTCCCTATATTTAAATTCTATCGAACCCGCAACTTTTGTCCGGGGTGTAACGAGGCGCCAGAAGACAGCCCATTTAGCTCTAATAATTTTTGCACCGAGATCCCAGCGTTAGTCGCTACCCGATAGACACCCTGTCCGGACTCTACCGTTGCGTATTTAGACCCTGTCGCTGCTGACGAGCTAGAACTGCTGGCGACATGACTAGAACTCGTCGTGCTGGTCGCAGTCGAAGAACTGCTAGTCGTAGTTGCCGAACTAGCAGTTGTTGTGGACGTTGCTGATTGATGGCTGCTAGACGCAGTCGAAGACGTCTTCTTAGCTGTCTTCTTTTTGTGACTACTGGATGCTTTAGCTGAATGACTGGATGAGCTGGAAGAACTAGCCGCCACCTTTTCTGTATTTTGAGGCCGATTCACGGCACTTTGCCGTGCTAACCCGTAAACCAGTGAAGCCGCTGCAATCACAACGATGATTGCAATTAAAATGACGGTAACCATCGTGTTGCTATGATTTTGCCGCCGCATTTTAGTTCGTGACAGGTTACCCTGATCATCGCGATCGTCGGCAAATGACGAATCCCACGGATGGGACTCTTGTTCCTTTGACGTTGGATCGTCCTGCTTTTGACTCATCATCTAACCTCCCTGAAAAACTTTCACCCGTTATTGTACCATACTGCCCCCACAAATTCTCTAAAATCTTCTTAAAATAGCCGGTGTAACCGTTCCTGCCAACTAACCGTCGTCACGGTAGGCACTTCCGTGGTAGTCCTAGTTAATTCCGTGGTAGTCCTAGTTAAGTGCAAAGCCGCAGCATCTAATGATGAAGTCGCTGGTGAACAGCAGTTAGCCCCGTGCGCCGGCGCGACTTCGTCAAATGCCTGCAACCATTGGTGCCGTAAACAGGTCTCCTCACGAACATAAGCTAACATCTGTGCCAAAGCGCGAGTGCGTTCGCGCTGCCGTTGTTGAAACAACCGCACCACGGCGGCCTCACTAATGCCGTGTTGATAATAAAACTGTAGGAGCTGAATGACCGGTTCATCAGTTGCAAAGTTGGTGGGGTGTTGATAATATCGCTGAATTAATTCGGCATCTGGCCGGTTAGTTTCACCCAGCGCCAAAGGCAGACGCTCATCTCCACCGGCATACAGCAAAATTGCCACACTTTGCTGACCATCCCGGCCCGCGCGCCCAATTTCTTGGGCATAACTTTCGAGGTCCGCGGGCAAGTGGTAATGAATCACGTACCGGACATCGTTTTTATCAATTCCCATCCCAAACGCGCTCGTCGCACAGATCACGTCTAGTTGCCCCGCCATGAACTGTTGTTGAATCTTAAATCGATCTTCGGCAGCCAGACCCGCATGGTACGCCGCCGCTTGAACGTTTGCCGTTTGTTGCAGCCATAGGGCAGTGTCACTAGCCTGTTGTTTACTGGAAAAATACACCACTCCAGGACGTTTTAACGTGGTTACCAACTGTTGCAGTCGTTCTTGCTTTTCAGCTTCGTCGGCCACGTATTCCACATCCAAGAATATATTGGGCCGATCGACCGATTCCGTCACCACCTGTGGCGTACACCGCAGCTGCTTAGCAATTTCTTGTCGCGTCTGCTGCCCAGCGGTTGCGGTTAAGGCTAGTGTCAACGGTTGTCCTAGTCGATCCCGAATGGCTCCTAATAGCAGGTACTCCGGCCGAAAATCCGGCCCCCACTGCACAATACAATGGGCCTCATCAATCACTAGCAAGCTAAGCGTTAACTGCTGCACTCGCGCAAGCATCGTCGGCTGAGCTAACATCTCTGGTGATAAAAATAAGAACTGAATCTGATCGAGTTGTCGTAAAATCTGTTGTCGTTCCGTGAAGCTGGTCTGTGAAGTAATCGCCGCCACCCGTTTAAACCCGCTCATCCGCATTCGATCAACCTGATCATTCATCAATGATAATAAGGGTGACACCACCAACACACATCCTGGATGGCGGTATCCATAGAGCTGGTAAATCAGTGTTTTACCCGCACCGGTCGGCAGGACGGCTAACGTATCATGCCCTGTTTCGAGGGCCGTTAGTGCCGCCAATTGGCCTTGGCGAAACTGATCAAAACCAAAAACTGCTTGTAGACTCTCTACTAATGTTTCCCGCACATCCCTATGCCTCCTGTTTACCACACCAAATGGCAAATAATCTAAAATCGAAAAAATCGTATTGATTCTGTACAGTCTCCGGTAAGTCACCATACTGCCACTCATCAATCGGCCCCGAAACGACCGTCTGAAAATCCTGACGAGTGGTTGCCGGTAATAATTGTGCGTACGGAAAATCCGTCAATGATAGCATTATCGCCGCTTCTAACAAATGTTCTCGCACCGTGCTTAACTTGACATGCCGGGTCGCCGCAATTTGTGTCAGCGTTTGCCCCGTTTGAACGGCTGCTAAAGTCACCTGGGCACTATGGGCCACTGGTGGTTGCCACAAAGCTGCCACTAACGAATGTAACGGGTGGGTTGGTTGGCGCGCGTCCAGCGCCACTTGCGTAAGACCATCCAGCTGCATCAGATATAACTCCCAGGTCGTTTTACCCGTTAACTGAGCCTGCTGTTCACTCGTTACACCGGGCTGATTAAACCCGGTAAACTGAGCAGTTAACACGTCTGCTGCCATAGTTGGAATTTTCGTCAAACTCGCGGTTAAAGCGGCGGAAATGGTTGCAGCCAAGGTGGGGCCCTTCATCGTGTGAAACCACCGCCGTACAGCTTGACGGGCAGCTAAGTCCACCTGTAACGGATAGTATTGTGCTTGACTATGCGCATACTGCGAGACAACCTGAATTGCTAAAAACAACCGCGCTCGTAGTACCTGGTGATCCAAGTAGGGCCACTGCTCGGTCGTTACCGGTTGATAGTAGACTTTGGCGTCACGCTGGGCTGCTCCGGCAGCAGTTAGCTGGACCGTTTCTTTTTCGGCATCAATTTGCGCCCAACCGTGAGCCACCAAAGCGGCCGCAGTGTCATCGAGACCGCCACGTGTCAAGGTCTTATTCAGATTCAGCAAGGATAAGAGGTGGTATCGCTGCCCCCAGTACAACGTCGAAACCGTTCGCCGTCCCCGCAATAGGTTCTCGACAACCCGTAACCGCCGCGGTTGACTTTCACTTAATAAAGGTAATAAATCGACTGGTTCCACGTGTTGACCTCCTGACTGATTAGTTTCCAGTTTACCATACAAAAAGTGGGTCACCACTATCGGTAACCCACTTTTCAGTGACGGACGCTTCACCGCACCGAATGCTTCGCAATCCACGGTGCCATTCGTCGGCTTAAAATAATAAATAAACTCCCCAGCACGATGCCCTTAATTAAGTTAAACGGAATAACCCCCAACAAGATTAGTTGATTAACCGGCAAGCCGAGGGACATATGCCAGACTTTTAAATACAATGGCGTGATGACCCACCAATTAGCCAGTGACAAGATGATGGTCAAACTCAAAGTTCCCGTGATCACCGCTAAGACCTGACGTTTTAAAGACGGCATGGGCCGCTTTAGCAAGGCTCCAATGGGCAAGATCAGGGCCAAATCAGCAATAAATGCCGTTAACACACCGATAAAGTTCACAATATCTAATCCCGTGGCGACCAAATACAATAATTCCTTAACTGCCGCAATTAAAATAGCTCCCCCGGGTCCAAACAAGCTCATGCCTAACAAAACCACCAGATCACTTAAATCTAATTTCATGTAGGGAACTAGTGGGATAATGGGGACGGAAATGAACATGAGGACGAAGGCCACCCCTGAAAATAAGGCCATCTCCACCATTGAACGAACGGCTAAGCCATGACGACTGTTTTCCATAATACGTGTTCCTCCTTGCGGCCATCTCGTGGCGATCCCCACTAAAAAAGGTCTCACCACAGAAGGGCAAGACCTTGGGTTTTACGCGCACCAATATGCTCACGCAAAAAGCAACGTCTCATCTTCTGCATACCAGACTTTACTGTCGGTTTCGGAGTTACACCGAATCAACCGCTCACGCGGGTCGCGGACTTTACCGCCGGTCGGGAATTCCACCCTGCCCTGAAGATGAACCAGATTTAATTACACACTTAATATACTAAGAGATCCTTGACCTGTCAACCATTTGGTTCTAAGCCAAATGGGTCAACCGCCGAAGTTCTTTGACTTCTTCTGGTTTCAGCTGACGTGCTTCCCCAGCATTCAATCCCTTTAACGTCAAGAAGCCATATTGTTCTCGTTTTAATTTTTCAACTGGGCAGCCCACCGCTGCCAGCATTTTCTTAACTTGATGATTTTTGCCTTCGTGGATCGTCAATGAAATAATCGCCGTTTTACGATCATCAGCAGCGCTTAAGACCTTCGACTTGGCCGGTGCGTAAGTTTCCCCATCAACGGTGATGCCTTGCCGTAATTGTTTCATCGCATCATTCGTGGGCACGCCCGTCACGCGGGCAATATACGTCTTCTCAACTTCATAACGGGGATGGGTCAATCGATTGGCCAACTCACCATCATTAGTTAATAATAACAACCCCGACGTATCATAATCTAGTCGACCGACTGGGTAAACCCGCTGGCTCACATTTTCCACCAAATCTACGACTGTCTTACGCCCTTTGTCATCATTCGCTGTAGACACGACACCACGCGGCTTATATAACATGATATAAATTGGTGCTTCACTAGAGATTGGTACACCATCCACTAAAATTTGGTCATGCACGCCCACCTTAGTCCCCAGCTCGGTCACTGCCGCACCATTAACTTTAACTCGGCCACTCATAATTAACTTTTCTGATTGACGACGCGAAGCAACGCCCGCGTGAGCCAAGACTTTTTGTAATCGTTCCATTAAGCTTCATCTCCTGATTGATTGAGTTGCTGATTAAAGGCCTGCAGGAATAAATCACCGGTCGCCTCATCAGCTGTTGTCTCACTTGGTTGGGCCGCTGCAGGTAACGGCGGCAACTCTGCCAATTGTTCAAGTCCAAAGTAATCGAGAAAGTAATCACTGGTTTGATATAACTTGGGGCGACCGGGTTCATCTAAACGCCCCGCATCTTCAACTAACCGGCGCAACACCAATTTCTGAACCGTTGAGGCACTCTGAACTCCCCGAATTTCATCAATTTCAATTCGCGTGATGGGTTGTCGATAAGCGATGATCGCCAAGACTTCTAACGAGGCTGGCGACAAACTTGTACTTAAGGGATTCTCAAAATAGCGTTTAACCAGATCACTCGCAGCTTCCTTGGTCACTAACCGATATGTGGTATCGTTGACCATTAACTCCAAGGCAGAGGCTTCATCAGCCGCATATTTTTGAGCCAACCGTTCCAAGGTCGCTAACACTGCGGGGCGCATGAGGCCGGTTGCTGCCGACAAATCCGCAACCGAAATCCCTTCGTCACCGCTGACAAACAGCAAACTTTCAATCTGTGCTAGAGGTGACATCCGTGCTAAACCTACCTTCCATTTGTAAAAAGTTAACTTGCAGAGGCGCCAAGCGTCCCGCCTGTTGGAGCTGAACCTGCCGTTGGCGCGCCAGCTCTAACACCGCTAGAAACGTGGTCACCACTTCTTCCATCACGGGATGGGTCACCAGCAATTGTTCAAACGCTACCGGTGCCGTCGTTCCCTTTAGCCGTTGTAAAATCGTCGTCATTTGCCGTTTGATCGTAAAGTGTTCTTGGTGCACACTTTGCGTCACCGGCTTGGCTAACGTTGCTCGCTGCATCAGCCGGACCAAAGCGGTCTGTAAATCAACTGGTTTGATCCCTGGTGCCACTGTCAATTCGACCGACTCCGGAACCGCCATGGCCGGACGGGTAAAGTGCTGCTGGCGTTCTAGCGCCCGTTGTTTCAATGCTTGGGCAGCCTGTTTATATCGCTGATATTCTAAGAGTTGATTGACCAACTCTTCACGGGGATCAGCAGGTTCATCCTCATCGACGGGGGCCACTGACTGTGGCTTGGGTAATAAGAGTTTGGCTTTAATCGCCATCAGATTTGCCGCCATGACAAAGTATTCCCCGGCAACATCTAACCGGACGAGCTGCATTTGATGTAAATACGTCAAGTATTGGCTCGTAATCGTACTAATTCGAATATCATAGATATCCATTTCATTGGTTTTAATGAGGTGTAATAGTAAATCCAACGGACCTTCAAAATCACTGACCTGAATCAGCGGTTGTCCGTTCACTGTGGTTTTGTCCATGATGATACTCCCACTTTGCAATAATCTTCGCTGTTGTTAGGGTTCCCATTAATCGTCTGTTCGGCACAGCAGTCGTCAATTGATCCAACATTTGCCAGGTACTAGCTGTAACCGGTTTGTCTGGCATCAGCGTAACCAAGCGCACAATCAGAAATTGATCATGAACCTCTGTTCCTAAAGCCCCGGCAAAATCATCGTTTTCATCTTTCCACAAATAAAGCGTCCGGTCATCGCCACCTTGGTACCAACTAAGCTCGCGCTGAAGCCGATCCCAATCTTTAAACGTGGGCAACAGGCTGAGTAGGCCCATCGCAATCTTTTGATAATCACTCCGATATTTTAATAACATGGTCCTCCTCCATTCCAACGACCTCTTACTTTATCACACTAAGCTCGCGGGTGGTATTGATCGTAGACCTTTACCAATCGTTTCTTAGAAATATGCGTATAAATTTGAGTTGTCGTAATATCCGCATGCCCCAGCAACTCTTGCACAACCCGCAAATCGGCACCATTTTCCAGGATATGGGTCGCAAATGAATGTCGTAACGTATGCGGCGTCACGTCCTTATTAATCTGCGCAACCGCAACGTATTGCTTAATTTTTTGCCAAATGGCCTGACGACTCAGGCCGCCGCCGTGCGCATTTAAAAATAAATAGGGACTCGTTCGTTGCTTCAACAGCACCGGCCGGCTGGTTTGTAAATACCGGTTAATCCAGTCTGTCGCCACGTCACCAATGGGGATGATGCGTTCTTTATCCCCCTTACCCAAAGTCTGAATAAGACCCATTTCCAAATGAAGATCGGCCAGTTTCAAATGAACGAGTTCGCTGACCCGGAGTCCCGTGGCGTACATCACCTCAAGAATAGCCCGGTCACGCAATCCGTACTTAGTCGTTGTATCCGGCGCGGCTAGTAATCGATCTACTTCTGCCACCGTCAAAACGGCCGGTAAATGCTCAGCATGTTTAGGTGCAGCCACATTGGCCATCGGATTAGTGGTCATCTGATGGGTTTGTACCAGATAACGGTAAAACTTTCGTAAAGCGGACACGGCATGAATCACTGAATTACGCGATTTCCCCGTTGCCGTCAAGTTACTTAAATAAGCCATTATCGTCAACCGATCAGCATCCTTAAAACTAGTCAGGTGCTGTTGTGCTAAATAAGTGCCCAGATTACGCAATTCTTGCGTGTAACTCGTTACCGAATTGGCGGCTAAGCCCTGTTCAACTGTCAAGTAATGGCCAAAATCTGCCACTTGGGTTGCCAATTCAGCCATTCAATCACTCCTTAATCCTGCGGTGTATCCGGATCAGTCACTAGCCACAATTGACCATCATGTTGCGTAATCTTTCGTGCTTTTAACAAATGCCCAATTGCCCGCTTAAACTGGCCTTTACTAATGCCAAAGTAAGCCTTAATCGCAGCCGGGTCACTCTTGTCACTAAAGTCTAAATGACCGTCATCACTGTGCTCTAAAGCGGCTAGTAACATCGACGCATCATCATCAATCGCTTCAAAAGTCCGGGGACGAAGCGATAAATTCAACGTCCCGTCATCATGCACCCCAATGACCCGCGCATGTAATTCTTCACCTAAACGTGGTTCCGTTTCCCGTTCATTTGGGTGAATAAATCCCAGTTCATAATGGTCCGTCATAACCCGCGTTCCTACTAATTTAAGCTGATAAGCCCGCGCGATAACGTTGGCATTTTGCATTCGTTTGTTAGCAGGCTGGGCAATGGCTTGATAGATATCCCCATCTGCCAGGACGCCCCACAACCGGTGCTTGTTATCTTCACGCAAAGCAATCATTAGCTGATCCCCTTGTTGTGGCCATAGTTCCATCATAGCTGGTAGGTCATCCAAGGAAACGACAATATCCTTGTTGGGTAATCCGATATCCACAAAGACCCCCAAAGTCCGCTGATTCCGTACAACCGTTCCCATGCCATAATGATCGACTTGCACCTGAGGCGCGTCCCGGGTAATTTGAAGATCATGATCTTCATTTTCATAAGCAAAGCCTTTGAAATTCGAGCCGAGCTTTAGCGGCTTCTTGATCTCCGCCTTATCTAAATAAAAAGTGGTTCCTGCAACCTGCACGAAATACGCTGTTTCATTTTCGTCAGTAACCTTCCCCGCGATGATGCGGCCTAATAAATCTGCCATAATTTCTCCTCAATTCTACCAGTCTGACTGGTTTACCGTTCAAAAGTGTCTATTCCTTATTTTACACGGAATCCCCTCAACTAGCGACCCTTTTCCTGAATTTTGCGTACAAAAAAACGGTCCCCCGACAGAGGGGCCGTTTCCATAACAGGTTTATCTCTTATTAAAGTGCGTTAGAAGCACCGTGGTAAACGATACCGCGACGTGAGTCAACTGTAATCAATTCACCATCAGAAATCTTATCACTAGCGCCAACGGCACCAACGATAACTGGAATTCCCATGGAGATTCCAACAACTGCAGCATGAGAAGTCAATCCACCGTTTTCAACGATGACAGCACTTGACTTTTCAATAGCTGGCAAGTAGTCCTTGTCGGTGTTCTTAGCAATTAAGATACCACCTTCAACAACTTTAGCATTTGCTTCAGCAGCCGTGTTCGCAATGATGGCCTTACCAATCACCGTGTCGTCACCAACGCCTTGGCCTTGTACCAACTTTGAACCGATCAATTGGATCTTCATCAAGTTAGTCGTGCCGCGTTCGCCAACTGGTACACCAGCGGTGATTAAGATCAAGTCGCCTTCCTTAGCTAAGCCCGTTTCAACGGCCTTAGCAGCAGCTAAATCAAACATTTCATCCGTGTTTGATGGCTTTTCGGTAACGATTGGGTAGACACCCCAGTTAACCATCAAGCCGCGACGAGTCCGGTCGTCAAAGGTAACTGCCAAGATATCAGCATTTGGCCGGTACTTGGAGATCATCTTTGCCGTGTAGCCTGTTTCCGTAGCAGCAACGATGGTCTTAACGCCCAATTCGTTAGCAACTCGCGCAACAGAAGCACCAATAGATTCCGTAACGTCACCGTTGTCGAAGTCTAAGTTATCACGACCAAAGTCCTTCAAAGCATTTTCAGCCTTGATATCGATCCGGTTCATCGTTGCAACGGATTCTACTGGGTATTCACCGTTAGCACTTTCACCAGAAAGCATTGTTGCGTCAGTACCATCAAAGACGGCGTTAGCAACGTCAGAAGCTTCGGCACGTGTAGGACGTGGGTTTTCTTGCATTGAGTCTAACATTTGCGTAGCCGTGATAACTGGCTTGCCCAAAATGTTACACTTCTTGATCAAAGCTTTTTGAACCAAAGGTACGTTTTCCGTTGGAATTTCAACACCCATGTCACCACGAGCAACCATTAAACCATCGGAAACCTTGATGATATCATCAAAGTTGTTGATACCTTCTTGAGATTCAATCTTAGGGAAGATTTGAACGTGTTCCATGTGCTTTTCTTCGAGGAGTTCACGGATGTCCATGACATCTTGTGGCTTCCGAACGAATGAAGCAGCAATGAAGTTAATTTCGTGGTCCAAACCAAAACGAATATCGTCAGAATCCTTTTCAGTGATCCCAGGTAAGTTAATGGAAACACCAGGTGCGTTAACACCCTTACGAGAACCTAAGACACCATCGTTTTGAGCCGTTACGATTAATTCCTTAGTTGCGTCGTCTTTCTTATCAACGACCGTGTCCAACAAACCATCATCAAATAAGACGTGGCCGCCTTCGTGGACATCATCGTACAAACCAGGGTAAGTCACAGCGATCTTTTCCTTGGTCCCTTCGAGTGAATCGTCCATAGAGATCCGGAATTGGTCACCCGTCTTGAATTGGAGCTTGCCGCCCTTTTCAACCGTGGTCCGAATTTCGGCACCCTTCGTATCTAACATGATACCAACGGTCTTACCGGTAATCTTTTCAGCCTTGTGGACATTTTCCAACCGGCCTAAGTGTTCTTCGTGGTCACCATGTGAAAAGTTGAACCGGAAGATGTTGGCGCCAGATTCGATTAACTTAACAATCGTATCAACGTCAGTACTTGCAGGACCAAGGGTACTTACGATCTTGGTTTTCTTCATAAGAAAAATCTCTCCTTTAAAATTGGCACGGACCAGTCTGTCATTTGGCTAAAAACCGCAACACAAAAGTCCGGCACAAATTTGATTCCAAAATCATTCTATCACTTTTGAATTTCGATGTCGCCTTTGTTTGTTAATTTTTTAGCGTTTGTTTGAATTTTCTCAAAGTAAGCGTTTTCCGTCAAGACTTCTTCCCAGATTTACGCAAAAACCTGCTAATTCAATAATTAGCAGGTTATAGTTGTTAGTTTTTTATTGTTTTTCAGCCGCCGGAACTGGAATACTGAATCCCAAGGCAGCAATATCCTGATCGAATGTTTTCACTGTATCTAGTGAAACTGTTTCAGCATCAGTGCCAAATTTCTGCAATTTTGCCAAAATCTTGGGTGGCACCGTAATAATGTCACAGCCAGTTTGATCGGCCTGAACAATGTTGAAAACTTCCCGGGTGCTAGCCCACAAAAGTTCAACTTGGGCCTTTGTATGACAAATCGCTGCCGCCTGCCGCATCAGTGGTAACGGATCAACACCTGTATCGGCAACCCGACCAGCAAAGACGGACACAATGCCACCCGTCGTCTCCTCTAAGGCAGCAACTGCTAATTTCACTTGGGCTAAAGTGGTGATCGCCGTCACATTTACCTGAACGCCAGCCATTGACAGTTCATGAATCACTGCCGTATTGTCTTCACCAGTTGCACGAATAATGGGCACTTTGACGGCGACATGTTCGCCCAATCCGGCTAACACCTTGGCCTCCGCTAACATTCTCTCTGGTGTATTGCCAAAGACTTCAAAACTAATTGATCGGTCTGGAAAAGTCGCTACGGCCTCACGAGCAAAGGCCAGATAGTCTGTGATTCCCGCTGCCTTCATCAAGCTGGGGTTAGTAGTAAAGCCCTGAATATTCTCCTGTTCGGCGATGGCTTTCATGGCAGATAATTCCGCGCCATCTGAGTAGACTTTCACGTTTAATTGCATTAAAAAATACCTCCAGATAAGACTTCTTGTGATTGGTACAATCATACTAAAGCCTTGAACAATAGTCCAGAGGTATTTTTATCTAAATTGGTCTATCCATTTTGAAAAATAGCATTTCCTGTTCCCATCAAGGCTTCTAAAGTCACCTTCAGTTGTGCATCCGCCTGCAACCACTGGGTTTTCGGCAAAATTCGCTTCTCATCGGTCTGCGGTTGATACACGATAACTGGTACTGGTCCTCGATGCGCCGTTAGAAATTGTGCCAGTTGCTGGGCAATTGCCCGATCAGTATGCTGCTGGTCGACTCGAATGAACCACCGCGCACCAGCCGGTAACGTTGGCGTTGTGTGCTGGTCGGCAACCGGCTTAACGGGAATCTGATCAGCCAGACTGACTTGATCGGCCACAATTTGTAATCCCCGCTGCTGCTCAACCTTACCGCGCACCACAATCACTTGATCCGTTGCTAACCACTCGCTTATCTGCCGAAACTGGTTAGGGAAAATCGTGACACTCACATCGGCAGTCTCATCGCTACCAGTTACAAACGCCATTGGTTCTCCCCGTTTCGTTCGAATCTGCCGAATCTTAATCACATAAAGCAAAACCGTCACGCGGGCATTGGCTGTCAATTCACTCACAGCTTGGGCCTGCAACTGTCGACCCAGTTGTTGGTATTGCTCAACCGGATGCCCCGACAAATAGGCCCCCAAAACCGCTTCTTCTTGGCTCAGCTTTGTCATCAAATCTAAATCAGGCTGTGATTTGATTTTCGGAGCCAGCGCCGCAATTAGTTCCACATTGTCTCCTGACAACTCAACACTGCTGATGAATTCCGGCAACGCCGCAATTAATTCCGCTCGATTATGACCAAAATGGTCAAATGCCCCCGCATACACCAAAGCATTAAGTAGATCGGCCTTCCGGTATTTCGATGCGATCCGTTCGAGGAACTGATGCAAATCCTTAAATGGCCCGTGCTCATGCCGCTCAGCTAAGACTTCACGCAAGAAATCACGGCGAACCCCCTTGATACTACTTAAACCAAAGATAATTGCCGAGTGATACAGGTTAAAATAAGCTGTTGAGCGGTTAATATCCGGCGGTAAGACCGTTACGCCATGTCGTTTAGCTTCGGTCAGATAGACCTTCGTCTTAGAACCAACATTAATGACAGAGTTCATCAAGGCCGCGTAAAAGGCGGCTGGGTAATGGGCCTTCAAGTAAGCTAACTGAAAGGCTAACTTACTATAGGCAACCGCGTGTGAGCGATTAAAACCATAGTTTGCAAACCGGTCAATATAGGCAAAGACCCGTTGTGCCACCGCTGGCTCATAACCTCGTTGTTGGGCACCCGCCACGAATTGTTTTTGCATGGCGTCCATCGTTTGTTTTTTCTTTTTACTCATTGCCCGCCGCAATAAGTCGGCTTGGCCCAGCGTGAAGCCGCCCATCACAGAAGCAACTTGCATGACTTGTTCTTGGTAAACCAAGACACCATACGTTGGGCCTAAGATCGGCGCTAAAGCATCAGCCGGATAAGTGACCGGTTCCTGCCCGTTTTTCCGGCGAATAAACGTATCGATATTTTCCATAGGTCCCGGTCGGTAGAGCGCATTAACCGCGGCCACCAGCTCAAAGCTATCCGGCTGGAGTTGGCGTAAGACCCGTTTAATCCCAGAAGATTCAAACTGAAAAACCCCGTTCGTCTCACCGGTTGCAAACAACTTTAGCGTTGCTGGATCATTTAAATCAATCTGATTAAGGTCCACGATTTTTCCAGTTTGTTTTTTCACCAATGCCAGGGCGTTGGCAAGAATGCTCAAATTACGTAACCCTAAGAAGTCCATTTTTAGCAGACCAACTGCTTCAACGGTGTCTTTGGGGTATTGCGTCATCAGTAGTTCTTCGCTTCCGGGCTGTAACGGCACCAAATCACGCAGTGGTCCCTGACTTAAAACAATACCAGCCGCATGGGTTGAATAGTGCCGCGGCAATCCCTCTAACTTCTGTGCCGTCGCAAACAACAATTGATTACGCGAGCTATCAGCAACTAAATTACGTAACCGTTGTGACTGATCATAGGCCCGCTGCAAAGTGATGTGTAGCTCGGCTGGAATGGCCGCACTCCAGTCGCTAAGCTCGTAAGGCGCCATCCCCAAAACCCGGCCGACATCCCGCAATGCGGCCTTAGCCGCTAGTGTCCCAAAGGTAATAATCTGAGCCACCCGTTCATGACCATATTTATCATGAACGTATTGCAAAACCTGTTCCCGCCGATTATCTGGAATATCCAGATCAATATCGGGCATTTGGGCCCGCTCTTCATTTAAAAACCGTTCAAACAACAGATCATAAGCCAGCGGGTCCACTTCAGTAATGGCTAGAACATAGGCCACCAATGACCCTGCAGCTGATCCTCGACCGGGCCCGGTTTGAATATTTGCTTGATGGGCAAAGTTCATCACATCCCAAATAATTAGGAAATAATCATCGAAGCCCATCCGGTGAATAACCCCAAGTTCGTGATCCAAGCGTTGCTGATAAGGCGTCGCATCGGTAATGTGGTTAGCTGTTAGTCGACGCTTTAGACCCGCCACGCAGCGCTCACGCAAATAATCGCGGGAGTTCTCCTGATTGGGGGTCGGAAATTGTGGCAACTGCGGTTGCTGAAATTGTAACGTCACCGTGCTAGCAGCAGCAATTGACGCCGTCATCGTCACAGCAGCCGTCAATCCCACGTTAGCAAACCGCTGGGTTTCCTCGGCGGCCGGCCGTAACCAATGAGTCCCTTGAACTTGCTGTTCAGTCGTCGGATCACTGATCGTTTCACCGGCATCGATCGCTCGTAACACCGTGACCGCAAAATGATCGTCTCGATTCAAATACGCGACCGGTGATAACGCCACTAACGGCGTTGTCGTTGCCTGACCGAGGCTTTGTAAGTGGTCACGACTCACAGCAGTCAAATCCGGTGACACGCCGATGGCCAGTTGGCCCACCGACCAGTCATTTAGCTGATGGAGAATCTGCTGGGCCGGCGCTAGTTGGTCATTGGCTACCAACGTATGGATTTCACTATCTAATGGGGCAATCATAGTCAGCTGACTAAGGTTTTTGGTCAACTGGGTCAAGTCAACTGGCCCACCGCCAACCTGATACGCCGTCGATAATTGCATGAGTTGTTGGTAGCCCGTAAAATTTTGCGCTAAAAAGACCCAATCGTAGGCCTGCGTGGCATCGTTCAGCCCCTGTGCCGTTAGCGTTAGTCCTAAAAGTGGCTTAATGTCGGCTTGTCGACACGCATTATAAAAAGCTACGGCACCGTACATCACATTCTTATCCGCCAATGCCAGTGCAGTGTACCCCCGCTTCTTAGCCGTTTGGACGAGATCATCAATCCGGTTGGTGCTCTGTAATAAACTATAGGTGCTGAACACCTGTAACGGTACAAACATGCCTGCAGCTCCTTTCGTCTTCAAAATCGTTAGTCCCATTATACCAGAAAAGACCCAGTAAACACGCTAGATGAACAAATGTTCGTTGGCACCTAAAAAGCTCCCCCAGAATCATCAAAGATTCTGGAGGAGCTTATACCGATACCATCTCAAAATAACTAGTAACCGGTTATCGTTTCCCTACTTCACTTTACTGTGCATCAGCTACTGCTTGCGGGGCATGGGTGAACGTTAACTGGTCGTCAGCAACATCAATCGTAATCAGACTATTGGCTGGAATTGTGCCAGCGATCAATTCACGAGCCAATGGTGTTTCAACATGGGTCGTGATAAACCGTTGTAATGGCCGGGCCCCATAAGCTGGCAGGTAGCCGGCCTTCGCAATCCACGTTTGTGCAGCTGGCGTAATGGTCAAGTCTAACTGCTGTTCGTGTAGGCGAGTGGCAAGGTGATCAATCAGTTTAACTACAATTTGTTCAACATCCGCTAAGGACAGTGGGGTAAACATAATCGTTTCATCAATCCGGTTTAAGAATTCTGGCCGGAAATGACTTTGGAGCAATTGGGCGACTTGTTTCTTAGCGTCCTCACTAATCCGACCCTGGTCGTCAGTTCCTTGTAACAGCAACTCCGATCCCAGATTAGATGTCATGATCAAAATCGTATTCTTAAAGTCTACAGTCCGCCCCTGACTATCCGTCAACCGGCCATCATCTAAGACCTGCAGTAACAAGTTAAAGACGTCTGGGTGCGCCTTTTCCACTTCATCAAACAAAACAATCGTGTACGGATTACGCCGAACGGCTTCCGTTAGCTGGCCGCCTTCTTCATAGCCGACGTATCCTGGCGCCGCGCCGACCAATCGTGAGACCGATTCCTTTTCCATGTACTCACTCATGTCGATTCGGACCATGTGATCTTCACTGTCAAATAAGTTTTCAGCTAAGGCTTTCGCTAATTCTGTTTTCCCAACCCCGGTCGGTCCCAGAAACAAGAACGACCCTAACGGTTTGGTTGGATCTTGTAAGCCTGCTCGTGACCGCAAGACCGCATCAGCCACCGCCGAAACGGCTTGGTCTTGACCAACCACCCGTTCATGCAGATGATCGGCCAATTTCAACAGTTTCTCACGTTCACCTTGGACCAGTTTCGTCACGGGAATACCGGTCATCCGACTTACTACTGCGGCAATCTCGTTTTCAGTCACTGACTCGGAGACCAACCAATCTTGTTGCTGATCGGTTTGCTCCAAATCGGCTAATTCCTTTTCCAATTGGGGAATCGTTCCGTGTTGCAATTCGGCTGCCCGGTTTAAATCATAAGCCGACTCAGCATTCTCCAATTCACGTTTAGCCTGGTCTAATTCCGTTTTCTTGTCACCTAATTGCTTAATCGCAGACTTTTCTTGATTCCACCGCGCACTCAGGTGATCGACCTTTTCCTTCGTATCGGCTAATTCTTTCTGTAGGTCACTGAGTCGTTGTTTCGAGGCCTCGTCCGTTTCTTGCTTCAATGCCGTCTGCTCAACTTGCATCCGCATCAACTGCCGCCGAGCCTGATCCAATTCCGTTGGCGCCGAATTCATTTCCACACGAATCGAAGCGGAGGCCTCGTCAACGAGGTCGATTGCCTTATCGGGTAAGAAACGGTCTGTCAGATACCGATCGGATAATTTAGCGGCCGCAATCAAGGCATTATCATGAATCTTAACGCCATGGTGAATTTCAAAGCGTTCCCGCAATCCCCGTAAAATGGTAACCGTGTCAGCCACGCTCGGTTCGTTGACCAATACCCGCTGGAAGCGCCGTTCCAATGCCTTATCCTGTTCCAAATATTGACGATATTCGTCTAACGTGGTGGCCCCAATCAAGTGAAGCTCGCCGCGGGCCAACATCGGCTTCAACAAGTTACCAGCATCCATGCTGCCTTCTGTCTTACCGGCACCCACAATGTTATGAATTTCATCAATAAACATGATAATCTGACCATCACTCTTGGTGACTTCTTTGAGAACTGCCTTTAATCGTTCCTCAAATTCACCACGGTACTTCGCCCCGGCAATTAAAGCCCCCATATCTAGGGAGAAAATCGTCTTATCTTTCAAATTATCCGGTACGTCTCCACGCACAATTCGTTGCGCCAAGCCTTCAACAATCGCCGTTTTACCAACACCCGGTTCACCAATTAAAACCGGATTATTCTTGGTCTTACGCGAAAGAATCCGAATGACTGAAAGAATTTCATCATCGCGACCGATAATCGGATCAATCTTACCACTACGCATAGCTTTGACTAAATCAGTACCGTACTTTTCTAATGCTTTATATTGATCTTCTTGATTCTTAGACGTCACCCGTTCACCTCCACGTAAGTCATCAACTGTTGCCCGGAGTTTCTTTTCCGTCAACCCCTGTTGTTTGAGATAATCCGTCAGCGCTTCACCGTTCAATTGCATAACGGCCAGAACCACTGTATCCAAAGCCATAAAATCATCGTGATAGGCGTCACGAATCTGATCGGCCTTTTGGAGTAATTCGGTTAAATTTCTAGAGAACTCCTGACCATACTGCACGCCACTACCCGTGACCGTGCTAATACTATCGAGTTCCCGATCGAGTTCGTGATCGAGTGCCGTCACATCAACACCCGCGTCTTGAAAAAGTTGCCGGGCTAATTCGCCGGGCTGAACAAGAAATTTAAACAAGTGAGCCACGGTCACTGCTTGATGCTGACGTGTGACTGCAATCCGCTGTGCTTCGGCTAAAGCACTTGTTAAAGCTTCTGTCATTTTTTCTGGATTCATATCGAGTCCCCCTCAGTTAGTTTTTCGTTAATTTTAAGAGTCATAAAAAGAGGTAACCAACACCGGCAACCTCCTTTTTCATGATTCATTCTAACTGATTTAAACGAGAAATCCAAATAATTTGACCTTTTTTGACCAAATAATTTAAGCCCGCTGTTCCGCCAATTCCGCGATCTTAATAATCACATCGGTCGCTTGTTCCATGGTTTGTTCAGACACATATTCGAACCGACCGTGCATGTTCTCGCCACCGGCAAATAAGTTCGGTGTTGGCAAGCCCATAAAGGAAATTTTGGACCCATCTGTTCCACCACGGACGGGGAAAATTAACGGCTTGATGTTAAGAGCCTCGAGTGCATCCTTAGCCAAGTCAACCACCGTCATATCCTTTTCGATCACTTCACGCATGTTGTAGTACTGGTCCTTGATCGTGACCTGGACCCGTTTTGACCCATATTGTTGGTTTAATTGGTCGGCAACGCCTTGGAAGAGTTGCTTGCGGTCCTCGAAAATTTGCCGGTCGTGATCACGAATAATATAGCTGAGATGGGCCGTATCAACGTCTCCTGTCATGCTATATAAGTGGAAGAACCCTTCACGACCTTCCGTATATTCTGGACGATCGTGTTCTGGCAATGCAGCGTGGAAGTCCATGGCTACCTGCGACGCATTAACCATGACGCCCTTGGCCTCGGCTGGGTGAACATTGGTCCCCGTGATCTCAACCTGAGCATCCGCGGCATTAAAGGTTTCATATTCAAGCTGTCCCAAGGGACCACCATCAACTGTATAGGCAATGTCTGCCCCAAAATCGGCCACATCAAAGTGATCAGCCCCTGTCCCAATTTCTTCGTCAGGCCCTAAACCAATCTTAATCTCGCCATGCTTGATTTCAGGATGAGCCAATAAGTATTCGGCCGCTGCCATGATTTCAGCTACCCCAGATTTATCATCGGCCCCTAATAGCGTTTGACCATCAGTAGTAATCAACGTATGCCCAGCGTAATTCTTTAAATTAGGAAAAACAGCTGGATCTAACGTATACTTACCAGCTTCATCCAGCTTGATGACCGATTGGCCGTCATAGTTTTCAACGATTTGTGGGTTAATGTGCTCACTGTTAAAATCTGCTGTATCAAAATGAGAAATGAATCCCAATTTTTTAACTGCCTTATCTGTATTAGCCGGTAAGGTCGCAAAAACATAAGCGGATTGGGCATTAATGTGCACATCAGTTAATCCGATTGCCTGTAAATCCGTTACAAGCCCTTCTGCAAATGCTGTCAATCGGGGCGTTGATGGAATTGTCGTCGACTGCGGATCAGACCGCGTATTAATTTTTACATACTTCAAGAAGCGGGGAATCAAGTTGTCATACTTTGCCAAAATAAATCACTCCTCAATATTTAAGCTACTTACTTCCAATCAGTTTACCTGTTTTGCCCTTTAAAGAAAAGTAAACGGGTCGGTGTTTAACTGCGAAGTCTGCACCGTTATCGCCCAGTTATTTTCCTGCGCCCATTGCTGGAACATGGCCGTTAAATGTGGCTTACAAATGCTTTCAATATGGTGACCGGGATCAATGACATTCAACCCAGCCGCAATCATATCGTGACCGGGATGATAGGAAACATCGCCCGTCACATAAACATCAGCGCCCTTAGCCAGCGCTGCTGGGTAAAATTGTCCACCACTACCACCGAGAATAGCGACTCGCTTAACTGGCGCTTCTGGCGTGTGGGTAATCAGCCGTAACCCGTCAACGTGAAAGTATCGTTTGCAAGCTAGGGCAAACTCACGGACGGTCGTCGTTTCCGACAAATCACCAATCCGCCCCATCATAATTTCGGACGTTGCCCCAACCCCATTACTAGGAACTAAACCCACGCATTGTTGCAAGCCTAAAACAGTGGCTAGCCAATCATTCATCCCCCCGGGTGCACTGTCTAAGTTCGTATGGGCACCGTATACCGTGATGTGATGTTGTAAAAGCGTCGCATACATCTGGTTTTGGGGAACCGCCAAGTCTAAGTTTTTAGCTGGTCGAAACATCATCGGATGATGAGCAAAAATAAAGTCTGCCCCGATCTCAATGGCTTCGGCCACCACTTCTGGCCGCACGTCCAAGGTGACCAAGACTTTGTGGACCGGTGCATCTAATCGCCCTAACTGAAGGCCAACCGGATCGCCGGGCTCTGCCCATGACTTTGGGGCGAACTGCTCAAACCGTGACACTAACTCACGCACCAACACGTTGCAAGACCTCCTTAATTTCAGCCAATTCTGCTTCTAAAGCCGTCACCTTTTCAACCGGAACCGCCTTAGCTGAACGTACCTGTTGGAGGACTGCTTCTGTCCGGGCAAGTTCTCGTTGCCATTTCGCCATAAACGTCGCATTGTGTTCAGCTAGTAGATACGGTCCAAAGCGTAGTTGTTCAGCCGTATATTGTTGTGGCTGGGCCTGTCTATCGGCTACCAAGATTTCATAATCATGCCCATCTTCACTGACAATTTCTTCCGCGACAAGTTGAAAACCGTGCGTCATCAAGAATTGCCGAACGTGCCATTCCCCCACATTCGGTTGTAAGATGAGGCGTTGCACCCCGGCCAAGCGCTCAAAGTCTTGCGTCAAAATTTGCGTGATGAGCGTTCCTCCCATTCCAGCAATCGCGACTGTATCGATCTGGTCATCCGCCTCAATGGCCTGTAGCCCATTCGCTAAGCGCGCCGTAATCTGATGAGCCACGCCCTCACGTTCAATCTCATGCGCGGCATTTTCAAAGGGACCCTTAACGACCTCGCCAGCCACACCGCCAGCAATCACCCCCCGTTGTGCGAGATTAACGGGCAAGTAGGCGTGGTCGGTCCCGATATCAGCTAACCGACTGCCTTGCGGAACGTATTTAGCGACCGTTGCGAGTCGGACTGATAGATGTTGTGCATCCATAAATTTTCTTCCCTTCTGTTTTTCTCATTACCTTTTAGTATAAGCTAGTCACGTAAAATTGGATAGCGGAACCACTAAAAAAGCCAGCACCAATTGGCACTGACTTCTTTAACTTAGCTTATTTTTGCTGACGACGCGTTTGCGGTTGATCATCATCCGTTGACGCCGTTGCTTGCCCCATCTTAGAGTAAGGATAAGGGTACGTAATCTTCATAACGGCTGGCATAACAATTGGTAAGAGAATAATCAATAAGACAATCCCCAAAATCACGGCCAAGGCAATTTGAATCAAGGTCATCACCCCAGATGGAATCAATGCAGCGAATGTACCGCTCAAAATAATCCCGGCTGAAATGACCACCGTACCAATAACCGTTGCCGCATGTAACATTTTATCACTCGTCGCACCCGGTTCATGAAGACTTTCACGATACTTACGCATCAAGAAGATCGAGTAATCAACCCCCAGAGAAATCAACATCACGAATGTGAAGAATGGCGTGTTCCATGTCAACATATTGGTTCCCAAAATTGGCTTCACTAGCCAGTGCACTAACGTTAAGGCACCAGAGTAAGCGACCAGCAAGATTCCTTCGATCACAATTGGTTGAACCAGAGAACGGGTAACCACCATCAAGGCCACAAAGATTCCGGCTAACATGATAATCACAGTCCGCGTAAAGTCACTAGAGGCCATCGCAGACGTGTCATTAGTTTGCGACGTATTGCCGCCAAAGGCAACCTTAGCACCGCTCAAGCTGGTTCCTTGCAGGCTCCCATTGACAATCTTTTCCAGCTTAGGTAGCCGCGCCATGGCTGCCGCTGAACTTGGATCGTCCTTCAAGACAACCGTCAGCTTCGTTAGCTTGTGGTTCGGTGACATGTAGGTGTCCATCGATTGCTTAAATGACCCGCTGTTGATCGACTTCTTCGGAATGTAGAACGTCTCCGCCGCAGCTGACTTCTGTAAGCCCTTGAGGTAGGTATTGGCTGTTCCGACACCGGAAGAAACCGAACTCAAACCGGTTGTTGCAGCAGATAAACGACTCCGCATTTTCGTTAACTTCTTATTCATTGAGGCCAGTTGCTCTGCCATTGTTTGGTTACCAGCGGCAACTTGGCTGGCACCACTCACCAGTGCAGGCATCTTGTTGTTAATCGTGAACATCGCCCCAGACAACGAACCCAGTTTAGAAGATATCTCACTTGTCTGTGAACTAGCAGATGACAAGGCCGTTGCTGCACCCGGCAACACCACGTTAGATTTTTGCGCCAACGTCGCCACTGATGATTGCAATTGTGACGTCGTACCTTGCAAGGTTTGTAGTTGACTAGCCACGTTTGTCGTTGACGTCCCAATATTAGACGTATCCGTAGCCACCTGTGATAACGATGACTTCACGGAAGCTAATAAACTAGCTTGGGCAGACGCCTGTTGCTTCATAACTGACTGTAAAACTGCTTTTTGTGTCGCTGATAATGGTGCTCCAGCGGAACTAAAAGCTTGAACCGCTGTTGCGTACCCATTACCAGAACTAGCTGACGCACTAGAGACCAAGCCTTGAACCTTTTGGAGTTGTGACTTGATATCCTGAGCGGAACTCCCAATGTTAGTTAAGCCGCTCGTCACACCACTGGTACTGCCTGACGCACTGCTGTTAACTTGCGCACTAAGCTCTTGAATAGCTGCGTTCAATTGTGGTAGCGCGGCCTCCAGTTGTGCTAATTTAGCTTGTTGTGAGGAACTCGTCGCACCAGCCACACTGGTATTCATTTGACTAACACCCGTTGTGACTTGTGAAATTCCTGTCTGTAAGGTCTTCGTCCCATCACTGACTTGTTTGGCACCTGTCGCCAGCTTCTGGGCCTTTTTCACTGATCCAGAGACATCTTCTTTGCTTAACTGACTATTGGCTGACTTTAGTCCTTTGTTAACCTTATTGACACCTTTTTGGGCCTTAACTAATCCTGTAGTTACTGAACTCATTTGGTTCCGAACATACAATTGCTTAATGGCTTTCCCACCAGGCTGCGTGACGGACGCCACCGTCTTAACCCCATCTGCATTTTGCAGTTGTTTGGTCAGACGATCAATGAGTAGTAAGGATTTCTCGTTATTTAACTTATGATCACTTTGGATGTAAATTGTCGTTGGTTCCGCGGTTCCTTTGGAGAAGTGCTTTTGCACCACGCGTAACCCTTGCTTAGCCGGCACATTATTGCCAATTTCCACTGTATCATCGTAATCCAACGTCCCGTGAGACGCCAGTGCAAGTGGGATAAAGACAATTCCGGCAACGATCAACGTAATCACCGGCCGAATCATCGCGTGCTTAGCCATACCATGCCAGAGACGACTGTCGCCTTCACCAGAGAATTTCTTCACTGGCCAGAACATGTGTGGCCCACAGATTGCCATAAAAAACGGATTCAGTGTCAGAAGCACGGCCAACAAGACCACAACCCCAACAGCAATACCAACGGCTGACCGATACAAGGAGAAGTTGGCAAAACCCAACACACTCATCCCAATTAACACGGACAACCCGGAATAAAGAACCGTACGACCACCAATCTTGATGGCCTCTTTGGTTGCTGAGTAGCGGTCTTGCCCGTTGGCTAACCGCTCCCTAAACTCGTTGTAGAGGAGAATATTATAGTCAGTCCCAATCCCAAACAGAACAATCACAATAAAGACTTGGGTGAAGTTAGAGAATGGAAAGTTGAAGCGGTCAACCAAGTTTGCCACAACAGAAATCGATGTAATCACGGATACGCCAACCGTTAACAACGAGAAGAGCGGTGTCACTGGCGATCTGAATACTAACCACAATACTAAGAAAATAAAAATTGCCGCAATAATTTCAGTCTTTTGCACCCCGGCTTGCGTAGCATCCGAGAAGTCTTGATTTAAAACATCGGCCCCCGTTAGATACGTCTTCACCCCATCAGTCTTAGCTAATTGAGTGATTTGGTCACGAATCGAAGTGATTGAATGACTTGACGACTTACGCACGTTCAACTGTAATAGTTGCGTACTCTTATCTTTAGAGATTAGTTGGGAAGCAGCAGTTGAACTATCACTAGCTGCCGTCATTGATCGAATTTGATACTGATCCTCATGATTTTTAATCCGCTTAATGGTCTTATCAATTTGCTTATTTTGATCACTGGTCAACGCGGTATTACCGTTACTAAAGACCACTACGACGGCCGTAGTTCCCCGTTGTGAACGGCCCCATTTCTTTTGCATATTTGTTGCTTCGGTACTTTGATAATTGCTGGGGACCGTAATCTGTCCTTTATCGGCCACCAATTTACTCATGTTTGGAATTGTCAGGACGGCTAGCAAAACAATCACTAACCAACCAATCACATTCCAGATGTAATGCTTGTTCATCCAACGCACGGGATAATACCTCCTAAATAATTAACTAAACTAACTTCTATTCTGCTCTTATCGGGTTAACCAGGTTGTCCAATCAAGTTCTAGGGGTTGGCTCCCATTTGATGGCAAAATGTCACCAATGGACAACGTCGCTAACTGCTGTCGATATTGTTTCTCAGCCGCACCAAATGTTGCCAGCACGTTGGCAACCGACTGTTCACCATGGAGATTCTTTAGTCCATACATCCGCATAAACTGATCACGCTGCTCAAAATCAAATAATCGCTTGACCAGTCCCGTGTTTTTCACAAAGGATTGTGGTCCCTCAATCGCATCAAAAATGTCTAATAACGTAATGTCATGCGGATTACGGGTCAGGACAATCCCCCCAACGCGACCAGATACGGTCTTCACGATTTTACCAGCAGCTAATCGTTGGACGATCTTCTTCAAATAACTAGTTGAGATGCCCAACCGTTCCGCCACCAATGAACTATGTAACGGAATTTGTCGATCCTGAATCCCCAGAAAAGCCACAATACAAAGTGCCTGTTCAAGACTCGGTTTTGCTTTCAAAGGGCCCCTCCTTTCCCAAACGTTACGAACCTTGTCAATTTCTTAAACGAGATACATTATATCCCCTTTAGATGATTTTTCAAGACTTCTGACGCAATAAATTAACGCAATCACGGTTATTTTCTTGTGTAAACGATTTCACTTTTTTTGACACCTTCCCATCTATCTCTGGCTTAGCTGTCATCAGTGACTAAAAAAAGCAGCCACCTTAACCGGTAGCTGCTTTTACAAATCTATTCCAAAAAGTCTTTCAGTTGTTTACTGCGTGATGGGTGCCGTAATTTCCGCAAAGCCTTTGCTTCAATTTGGCGAATCCGTTCCCGGGTAACCCCGAAGACTTTACCCACTTCTTCCAACGTCCGCGTCCGACCATCATCTAGGCCAAACCGTAGCCGCAAGACATTTTCTTCCCGATCAGTTAACGTATCCAAGACGCTTTCCAATTGTTCTTTTAACAATTCGTAAGCGGCATGGTCAGCTGGACTGGTGGCATCTTGGTCTTCAATGAAATCACCCAAGTGAGAATCATCTTCTTCACCAATTGGCGTTTCCAAAGAAACTGGTTCTTGCGCAATCTTTAAGATTTCGCGAACCTTTTCCGTTGGCATATCCATTTCGGCCCCAATTTCTTCTGGCGTTGGTTCGCGCCCAAGATCTTGAAGTAATTGCCGTTGAATCCGAATTAACTTGTTAATGGTTTCCACCATATGAACGGGAATCCGAATCGTCCGGGCTTGGTCAGCAATGGCCCGTGTAATCGCTTGACGAATCCACCAAGTTGCGTAAGTTGAGAACTTAAACCCTTTGCGGTAGTCAAACTTTTCAACGGCCTTCATCAGCCCCATGTTACCTTCTTGAATCAAATCCAAGAACTGCATTCCCCGACCCACGTAACGCTTAGCGATAGAAACCACTAACCGTAAGTTGGCTTCCGCTAGTTCTTGCTTAGCGGCTTCTTCACCGTTTTCAATCCGTAAAGCCAATGCGACTTCTTCATCGGCAGTCAAGAGGTTGACGCGCCCAATTTCCTTTAGATACATCCGCACTGGATCGTTAATCTTAACGCCCGTTGTCGTCGAAGCATCTTTTAATTCTTTCTTAGAAACGGCCTTTTGAGCTTTAACCGCCCGTGCGTCTGGCTCACCCTTAGCATCAACCACGCTGATTCCGGCATCGGAAATGGTTTCAAGTAACTTGTCCATTTGCTTAGCATCCAGCGTGTACGGTGTCGCCACCTTATCAGTTAAGTCATCATACGTGATGTGACCCGCCTTTTTGGTGTCCTTGATTAAGGCACGTACCGTCTTGTTGTATGCTTTTTGGTCAAACATTGGTTGATCCGTGGTTTTTTTTGCCATTAAAATACCCCCTAGACTAAAGTTGCTTGTTCGCTTGGCGTTGTCGCTCCAATTGAACAATCTCAATGACTAACTGCCGTTGCTGCTCGGCATCACCCAATCGTGAGGCCTCCGCCAGTTGATTTTTCTTCTGGCGGAGTTGTTCATCGACGGGCGCTTCATTCATAATCACCGCTAAATAGTCATCGATCTCACGTGGGGTAGCCGCCGCATGAGTGGTTGTTTCTAACTCGATGACTAATTGCTGCAGCCGGTCTTCTTGAATGAAGTCCGTAAACTGCGCGGTTTGATACGTTTGATGCGTTTGGAAATAACCTTGGGCCAAGGTATAAATCACTTGATAATCATCGTGAACGAAGCAAAAGTCAGCAACACTGCTGACTTTCGCCCACACATTTCGATCGTGGAGCAAATGATACAGCAAGTTCCGTTCTGCCCGTTCTAAGCGGGTTAACGGCCGCTGTTGCTGGTAAACCGTTACTGGCGGAGCCACAGGTGCCTTTTCTGGCTCCCGTGGTCGGTCACGCTCGGTTTGCGCTGCTACATCCCGCTGAGTTTGTTTTAACTGTGCCAATAGGGCTGACTTATCAATCTTAAACTCTGTCGCCAATTGATTCAGGTAAAGGTCCAATTCGACCGGTTCTTGCACCTGCGCCAAAAGTGGCATGACCTGATTCACATAATCCAAGCGCTCCGCGTCCGTATCGAGGGCCTTATTGCGCCGCAAAAATCGTAGTTGAAACTTAATTGGCGTCTCTTTGGCGGTGGTCATCATTTGCTTAAAAGCCACATCCCCATGCGCTTGTCGATATTCATCGGGATCTTGACCCTCTGGTAGTTGAATCACACTTAACTGCAAGTGACTGTGCTGATTTAACAGGCCCAAAGCCCGTGAGATGGCCCGTTGACCGGGCTCATCCCCATCATAACAAACATTTAACTTGTCAGTCGTCCGCTCGATTGCGTAAATCTGTTCTGTCGTCAAGCTTGTTCCCATCGAGGCAATCCCGTTACGAACCCCTGCTTGAGTCGCAGAAATAACGTCCATGTATCCTTCAAACAACGTCACTTCACCGGCCTCACGAATAGCGGGACGCGCTAAATCAAAATTAAATAATAAGCGACTCTTATTAAATAATGTGGTTTCAGGGCTGTTCAAGTACTTGGGCTGATTGTCGGCTGGTTGCATCAGCCGCCCAGAAAAGGCCGTAACGTGTCCACTCGCATTGCGTAACGGAAACATCACGCGTTCAGTAAACCGATCCCGTAATTCCCCCTGCGCATTTTCAATAAAGAGTCCCGATTGCCTTAACAGCTGGTAGTCACTGTTACGCTGGTCAAAAAACGGTTTGAGTAGCCGCTGACCTGGCGCAAAACCTAACTGATATGTCTCAATCGTCTCATCAGTTAGTCCCCGTTGATGCAAATAATCTAAAGCGGGCTGCCCCACCTCCGTATTCACCAAAATATGGTGATACAGCTTAGCGGCTTGCTCCTGTAACGCAATCAATTGACTGGTTTTGGAATCTACTGCCGGTCCTTGGGCATCCTGACGGTATTCACTATCAAGGTCCACATGACTAAAATCAGCTACCTTCACCACTGCTTCGGGGAACGTCACGTGTTCTAATTCCATGAGAAACTTGAACACATTACCACCACGACCGCAACTAAAGCAATGGAAGATTTGTTTGTCTTCTGCAACGGAAAATGACGGTGTTCGTTCCTCGTGAAAGGGGCATAACCCAAACAGGTTCTTCCCCGACTTTTTGAGTTGAACATATTGACCGACCACATCCGCAATGTTCGTGGCCGTTCGCACCGTTTCAATCACGTCTTCGGGTATCTTCGCCAAGCCATCACTCCCTTTACCGTGGATCTCATCGCGCCCTTAGCCTTGAAAAGTCGCACCCCGGGAACCCGAAAAGTGCGACTCTTTAATTGGAATTCGTGCGCAAAAATACAAGTTATATGATAGCACATAAATCCCGATTGTCCAATTAAAAGCTCTCGATTTTACTTCACAACCAGTTGATCCAAATCACCCAATGCCAATGCTAGGTCAGCTAACCGACTCAATTCCGCCAAACGGTTATTCCGAACGGCATCATCTTTTGCCATTACCATCGTGGCGTCAAAGTAAGCCGCAATGACTGGTTGGATATCAGCTAAGGCTGTATATAAGGCCGTTAACCCGTCCTTCGCTGCCGTGGCCACTGTTGCGACACCTTGATGTAATTGCCCTTCACTGTCATTTTCAAACAATGCTGGATCAACTGTCGTGGCGGCCACTTCAGCGGGTGCCTTTTGGGCCAAACGAATCACCCGCGTCAAGGATTCAATCACATCCTTAAAGTTGGCATCGTCAGCATGACTCGCCAAAATATCGGCTGCCGTAAAGATCTGTAAGACATCACTACTGCTACCGGCCGTCACGGCATCAATAATATCGTGACGTTGCTTAGCCGAACGGAGAATCTTCCGAATCCGATCCTTGATAAAGTTAACCAGCGCGTCAATTTGTCCAGCTTGATCGAGCTTTGGTGCAACATTGGCCGTCGTCTCGGCTGCAACAAAGGCCTGTGCCAAGTCAGCTACTGGTAAGGACCACTGTTGGTCCTGAGCAATCCGCACAATCCCAGTTGCTTGCCGCCGCAATGCGTAAGGATCATTTGAACCGCTCGGAATCATGCCAGCGGCAAAGAACGTTAAGATACTATCGAATTTATCAGCTAAGGCTAATACGGCACCGGGAACAGACGCTGGTAAAGCACCATCGGCAGAGATTGGCTCGTAATGTTCACGAATCGCTTGAGCCACAGCGGGATCTTCACCTTGAAGTAAGGCGTATTTTTCACCCATGACACCTTGCAATTCAGCAAATTCGCCAACCATTCCGGTAACCAGATCAAATTTATAGATTTCACTGGCCCGCAATACGGCCTTAGTCTGGGCATCGTTTAACCCAACGTGCTTGGCCAAAACCCCAGCAATTGCTTTAACCCGGCTCATCTTCTCAGCCATCGTACTGATCTTATCATGGAAGCTAACAGTCTTCAGCCGGTCAACGTAATCAGCAATCGTCTTCTTCTGATCTTCCGTATAGAAGAACATGGCATCTTCTAGTCGCGCAGTCAGGACCTTTTCGTTTCCTGAAACCACGTTTTGTAAGTCATGATCGTTCCCATTACGGACCGAAATGAACGTTGGCAATAATTGCCCTTGTGCATCCCGTGCATAGAAGAACCGTTGGTGATCACGCATTGAGGTAATCAGAACTTCTTCTGGAATCGTCAAATACTTTTCATCGAAGCTGCCGGCAAAAGCAGTTGGCCACTCTACCAAGTTGTTAACTTCTTCTAACAAGCCCGCATCAACGTTAACCGTCCAACCATGATCGGCGGCCAGCTTGTCAATTTGAGTTTTAATCATCGACTTACGCTTATCCGCATCAGCGATCACAAATTCACTGGTCAAGTCACCTTCGTAGTCAGCGGCCGTTGCAATCGATATGTCTTTACCTAAGAAGCGGTGACCACGGGTATTACGATCCGTTGTCACATCCAAGATACTAAACGGAATGACGTCGGCATCTAACAAGGCTACCAGCCAACGGATTGGTCGAATATATTGGAAATGATGGGTGCTCCACTTCATCATCGTCGGGAAAGTCATGGCCGTGATGACGTCCTTGAGTCCAGCCAAAACGGTAGCCACTGGTTCACCAGCAATAAATTTATCGACGTAAACGTACTCGGTACCCTTAATTTCCTTAAAGGTAATGTCATCGGTGGTCAAACCTTGACCACGAGTAAACCCAATTGCGGCCTTGCTCCAATTACCCTCAGCGTCTTGGGCAATCTTTTTAGCTGGTCCTTTGACGGATTCGCTAATATCGCTTTGCTTGTCGGCAAGTCCCGTAATTAAGACCGCTAAACGCCGGGGCGTTGAGAATGGTTTGATCTCATCATAATCGACGCGTTCTTCTTTTAGGTAATCCGCCGTCCGCTTAACCAACTGCTTAATGGCTGGTGTCACGACGTGTGCGGGCATTTCTTCCAGCCCAATTTCTAGTAAAAATGTGTGTGCCATTATTTGGCCTCCTCATCCGCTAATAATTGTTGGCGTAGCTTTTCATCCTTAACCAGTGGGAAGCCGCGCTTCTTTCGTTCAGCAACGAAAGCCCGCGCAATTGAACGCGCCATATTCCGGATTCGTGATAAGTAGCCGGCCCGTTCAGTCACCGAAACCGCCCCGCGGGCATCCAGCAGGTTAAATGTATGACTGCACTTCAGCACATAGTCATAGGCTGGATGTACCAAACCATTGGCGATTTGCTTTTTGGCTTCATCTTCAAATTCATCGAAATGCCGCAATAACATGTCTTGGTTACTTTCTTCAAAACTATACTTAGAATGTTCGTATTCTGGTTCCTTGAAGATATCACCATACTTGACACCATCGGCCCATTCCAAATCAAAGACGGAGTTAACGTCTTGAATGTATGAGGCCAATCGTTCTAGACCATAAGTCACTTCGGACGTGACGGGGTCAACTTCCATACCCCCAACAACTTGGAAGTAAGTGAACTGGGTGATTTCCATCCCGTCCAACCAAACTTCCCAACCAACACCGGCACAGCCCATGGATGGGTTTTCCCAGTTATCTTCGACGAACCGAATATCATGTTCCAAAGGATCAATGCCCAATTCCTTCAAACTATTCAAGTAAAGCTCTTGAATGTTGTCGGGAGAGGGTTTCATAATTACTTGGAATTGGTGATGTTGGTATAACCGGTTCGGGTTTTCCCCGTAACGGCCATCGGCTGGACGCCGAGAAGGTTCAACGTAAGCGGCGTTCCAGGGTTCTGGACCGATCGCCCGTAAAAATGTGTAAGGACTCATCGTCCCAGCACCTTTTTCTGTATCGTAAGCTTGCATCAGCATGCAGCCCTGAGCGGACCAATACTGTTGTAACTTCAAAATAATTGCTTGCATGGACAGTTTTTCTGTCATAGGTGCAGTTCCTCCTTATTTAACAAATAAGCGCAAAAAAATCCCTACGAGAATTCACCGAGGCAAATTCACGTAGGGACGAAGTTTTAATTTCGCGGTTCCACCCTACTTCTAATCGATCACCGATTAGCAGCTTACTTGGAAACGACTCCGAATGTGCCAACCCACAGCACCAATTATTCGGCTCCCACTCTCCCGAACTCGCTAAGAATCAACACTATGTTTCTCATTCATCATAATCGACTTATTTAACTGAGTTTTATGATAGTCGTTCCCCACAGGGTTGTCAATGGTCAGTCGGTGGTTTTAACCGTGCAGACCACGATTGCATTTGGTCCAAGAAACGCTTGCTCTTGGGATGAACCCCAATCTGGCTGTCATAGATTTCATCCATCAATTGCCGCAAAGCATGTTCAGTCTGCGGTTTGACGTTAATCGTATGCAGCCGATCTAAATCTAAGACCGAGAACTGACGAAGATAGTAGATGGTCCGCTGGCTGACATGCAACCGTCGCGGGTCTAGCGTCCAGTGCGCCTGACATAAAAGACCGCCATAGCTTTCTGAGTAGTCAAAGGGCAAGTCATTACGCCCACAGACGGCACAACCTTGCAATTGTGGCGCCACCCCAAAGGCCGGCATTAATTGAATTTCCATGATATTGGTAACAATCGCGGCATTGACGCCATCATCAATTAACGTCAGTGCCCGTTGCACCCGGTGGTACCAGTCTGGTAGCGGCTGACTATCCGGAAAAGCCGTATCCACCAAGCTCATGATATACGTGGCGTAAGCATTCTTAAAAATATCCGCGCTAATATCTTGAAATTGCCGCGTTTCACGGGCCGTTCGAATGTAGGACAACCCGTCATCCGCAATATCGCCAACGTAGCTACCAACCGTAAACGGCAAGATATCCGCCACCATCTTGAAGCCCCGCTTCTTAGCTCCTCGAACCAAAAACATCTTCTTGCCAAACTCTTGCGTAAAAAACTTGATTAAAAAATCACGTTCAGCATAATCACGTCGAAACAACAGGATGCCGTGAAAATCCGTTACATTTCGTGCCACCCGTCATCCCCACTTTCTTGTCTTACAGATCGTCACGCCGATAGCCGTAAGACTTCAGCAACGTGGATTTGTCCCGCCAGTTGGGCTGAACTTTCACCCACAATTGCAGATAGACTTTGCTACCCAACAGGTGCTCAATATCCTGACGGGCTAATGTGCCGATCTTTTTAAGCATGCTACCGCCTTTACCAATCATGATACCTTTTTGAGTTGGCCGTTCAACGATAATCGTTGCCTCAATGTGCACGTGATCCTCATCTTTTTGCTTCATGCTTTCAATCTCAACGGCAACTGAATGGGGCACCTCTTCACGCGTCAACATAAAAATTTTCTCGCGAATCAGCTCACTCACGACAAACCGTTCGGGATGATCTGTCACTTGATCGGCTGGATAATATTGCGGTCCATTTGGCATTTGTTCAACTAATCCCGTTAACAATTCATCAACGTTGTTACCTTCCAACGCTGAAATTGGGTACACCGCTTTCCAAGGAAGTGCCGTTTGGTATTGCTCCATGACCGGCAATAAATCATCCGGTTTAACTTGATCGATCTTGTTAATTAAGAGATAAACTGGGGCTTTTACGTTCTTTAGCCGATCGATAATAAAGTTGTCACCGGCACCCCGTTTTTCAGCCGCGTTCACCATAAATAGCACCGCGTCAACTTCGTTTAAAGCAGACATGGCTGACTGCACCATATAATCGCCTAGCTTACTCTTCGGCTTATGCACCCCTGGCGTATCAATAAACACAATCTGGGCTTCATCCGTCGTATAAATACCTTGAATCTTGTTACGGGTCGTTTGGGCCGTATTTGACATGATCGCAATCTTTTGGCCAATTACCCGGTTTAAAAACGTTGATTTTCCCACATTGGGCCGACCCACAATGGCCACAAAACCTGATTTGTAATCTGGATTATCCATAATTTCCTCCTAGAACCAGCGGCCTAGCGCTGGTAACATCACGAGCGCCCCAACTATGACCGCAAAAAGAGCCGCCAATAAGACGCCACCTGCGGCCACATCCTTGGCCCGCTTCGCTAACTCATGATACGTTTGACCGACAACTAGGTCTACCACCGCTTCCACAATGGTATTCAATGTCTCCGCAATCAAAACCAAGAAAATGGCCAGCATTAACCACAGCCATTCATTAATCGTTAATTGCAGGATTAAGCCCGCTATCACAGCCAAACTGCCAAACAAGAGGTGCTTGCGAAAATTACGCTCGTAGTGAAAGAGCGCCTGTAACCCTTCTAACGCGTGCCCTAATGATTGGCGAAAAGCACGGTTTTTACCGGTTTGCCGGTGCTTATCGCTTGAGGCCATAAGCATCTAAAATATCGGCTTGCAACTTAAACATGACCTTCTCGTCTTCCGGTTCCATGTGATCATATCCGTTCAAGTGCAAGAAACCGTGGACCACTAAGAAGCCCAGTTCCCGTTCGTAAGAGTGTCCCAAATAGTCAGCCTGTTCGGCCACTTTATCCATCGACACAAAAATATCCCCGATGTTTTCTGGAATTTCGGCTGCCAATTCATCATCCATAACCAACGGAAAATCCGCAGCTTCCTCGTCATCATCCTCAATCGCAAAACTAATGACGTCAGTAGCGCGATCAACTCCCCGGTATTGTTGATTAATCCGATGAATGTCTTCATTGTTCATCAACGTCACGGACATTTCAGTATTGTCCGCTAATTTCAAGTATTTTCCAGCATACTGCAAAACATCTTGAATCAGGTTTACGTGCTCAGCCGGCACGCCATCTTGGGTCTTATCGTAAATCTCTAAATCCATTATTTTTTAGCTCCATTTGGTTTAGTTTCGTTTGCTTCGTAAGCGTTAATGATGCTGGCAACCACTGGATGGCGAACCACATCATCGGCGCTAAAGGTGACAAAGTTAATATGTGCCACGTTTTGTAAGATATGTTGGGCTTGAACCAACCCCGAACGCGTATTGTGCGGCAAATCTATCTGTGAGATATCCCCGTTGACGATCATTTTAGAACCAAAACCTAACCGCGTTAAGAACATTTTCATTTGCATATTCGTGGTGTTTTGGGCTTCGTCTAAGATAACAAAGGCCGATTCCAACGTCCGTCCACGCATATAAGCCAATGGGGCAATTTCAATGACCCCACGATCCATCAATCGCGTCGTATGTTCTGCACCTAAGATGGCGTACAACGCGTCGTAGATTGGTCGGAGATAGGGATCAACTTTTTCTTTCAAATCTCCTGGTAAAAATCCCAAACTTTCACCGGCTTCGACTGCTGGCCGGGTAATAATCAGCTTCTCCACATCGCCGTGCTTTAAAGCAGAGACCGCCATCACTACCGCTAGATAGGTCTTCCCAGTTCCGGCGGGGCCAATGCCAAACGTCACATCGTTGTGTTTAATTGAATCAATATATTGTCGTTGACCAAAGTTCTTCACCCGTACCGGACGACCCTTGGCGTCATTGATTAACGTCTCCGTGTACAGATCCTTGAAATACGTCAAGGTTCCCCGATCGGCCATCTTCATGGCACTGACGACGTCTGCACTGTTGAGTTTGATTCCCTTAGCCAACAAGTCACTCATATTCCGTAGAATATCCAGCGTTTGGTCAACAGCTTCGGCTGCACCGGCGACTTTGATTGAATTACCAAAGGGCTTAACCGTCACATTGAGCCCTTCCTCAAGTAAGGTCACAAATTGATCCTGAACGCCGAGTAAGGCCACTTCATCTTCAGGCCGTTCCAGAATGTATTCTTTTTCAATCGTTGTGTTTTCAGTCAAATACGGTGGCTCCTTTATCGTTATATTTAAAGTTATTGATAGTCAAATTTTAGCATACCACCGGGGATTGTAAAAGCATTCGGCGCGAAAAGCTGACCGAACAAACTAAATCGAGACACTTTGCCTCATAAAGACACCCTATTGACCAGCCCCGACTCATGGACTTTCTCTTTTTCAATCCCACCACTGCAATGAGATTCATATCATTTAAAAACACCACAGCCAGTCAGCCGTGGTGTTTTCGGTTATTGATTTAATTGCGCTTTAACGGTTTGGTTGACGAGATTACCATCAGCCTTCCCCTTAACTTGGGGCATAACAGCACCCATGACCTTGCCAAAGTCACCCATTCCGCTAGCGTTCACCTTAGCAATGCTATCCTTGACAATTTGGGTGATTTCATCGGCACTTAATTGCTTAGGCGCATAGGCCTCAACGATCTTGATCTCGGCTTCAACACCATCAACCAAGTCTTGCCGACCACCCTTTTGAAATTCAGCCAAGGATTCCTTGCGTTGCTTAAGTTCACGCGATACCACGGTTAGTTCTTCGTCTGCCGTTAAATCATGACCCTGCTTAACCTTTTCGTTGGTTAAAGCGGCCTTCATCATCCGGATAACGTTTAACGATAGTTTGTCGTGGGCCTTCATAGCGGTCTTCAAATCTGTATTGAGTTGGCTTTCTAAACTCATGTGTCTTCCTCCTAAAAAATTCAACTTATTATTTAGTCTACACCTTATTTTCCTGAGCGTCAGGTAAAGTTACCTGCCCCATTTGCAAGTGATTATAATATTGTCCCCAGTGTTCCATCGCTTCAATCACGGGTCGCAGCGTTTGACCAAATTCCGTCAACCGATACTCCGTCTTAGGCGGAATCTGCGCATAAATTTGCTTTGTCACAACGTCGTCGGTCACCAATTCTTGTAGTTGACGAGCCAACATCCGCGATGAAATTGTGGGTAACCAGCGTTCAAAATCACTGTAACGGGCAACCTGTTCTTGAAATAGCCGGTACAAAATGACACTTTTCCATTTTCCGGAAATAATCTGTAGGGTACTTTCCACCGGACAACCAGCGACACAGTCGTAAACCTTACGTTGCATGCTCATCTCATTTCCTCTCTTTATCATGAATGCGTTCATCATACGCCGTTTTCCAGCTAAAAACGACCGTTAACCCTCACTTACATCAGTGTTAGTTACTCCCTAAAACTACAGGATTGTTTTTAGCCGTTAATTAGACTACGCTAGCACTATCTTCAGAAATGAAAGGATGATTTTTATGACGATGATGCACGCAATTGGTTTTGACCGCCATTTACCAATCGAAGACAATCACAGTTTCTTTGACGTCACGGTGCCCCGACCGGAACCTACCGGACATGACTTACTGGTCCAGATTATCGCAACTTCGGTTAACCCAGTCGATACTGCCGTTCGCCGGAGCACGTCGGGCATTCTTGATCACCCCAAAGTGATTGGTTGGGATGCTTACGGAATCGTCACGGCAGTCGGAAACGACGTTCGTGACTTTCAATCTGGTGATCGGGTCTTTTACGCTGGATCGTTCAAACGATCCGGTACGGACAGCGACTATCAACTAGTCGACGAACGAATCGTGGGACATGCCCCCACGTCACTCTCACCGGCCGAAATTGCCGCAATGCCGTTAACCTCATTGACGGCCTGGGAAGCACTCTTTGAACAAATGCATCTGGACATTGATCACCCCGCCGACAACGCTGGCCGAACTTTATTGGTGATTAATGGCGCTGGGGGCGTAGGCTCCATTGCCACGCAATTGGCCAAATTAGCCGGACTCACCGTCATCGCTACGGCCTCTCGTCCAGAGACAATTGCCTGGACTAAACAACACGGTGCCGACCATGTTGTCAATCATCGACAAGATGTGGTCGAACAAGTTCACGCACTGGGACTAGACACGGTCGATTATATTTTGGAACTTAGTAATCTCAACCAACATTGGTCCGAAATTGTTGACCTCATTGCCCCCAGCGGGACGATCGTCTCCATTACCGGTAGTAACACTCCCATCGACCTGCGCGCTTTAAAGCAAAAGCGAGCCACCTTTGCTTGGGAATGGATGTATACCAAGTCATTTTATGAAACACCCGACATGCAGAGCCAACACGCCATCTTAGAACGAGTACGGGGTTTGCTAGATGCCGGTCGCTTGCAATCAACGTTGACCAAAACATTGACGCCTATCACTGCAGCTAATCTACGCCAAGCCCATGCTTTGGTCGAATCTAACCGAATGATCGGTAAAGTGGTGCTTACTAATCAGTGATTCACCACAAAAAAACCTCAAGGCCAATGACCTTGAGGTTTTTTCATACTTGCAAAAAGAGCTTAGAAACGCTTCTTCTTGGCTTTACGCTTACGCGCAGCTTCTGATTTTAACTTTTTCTTCACACTTGGTTTTTCGTAAAATTCACGTTTACGGTATTCTTGTAAAGTACCGCTACGGGAAACCGTACGTTTGAAGCGCCGAAGAGCGTCGTCAAAAGACTCGTTTTTGCGAACGACTGTCTTTGCCATATAAAATTCCCTCCCTCCGAGCACAAATAATAACACCGGTTAAACATTGTCCACCGGCGTAACGGTTCTTAACTATTATACATAAACACACAAACCGCGTCAATAACGCAGGCAAATAAAATTTGAACCGTTTTATCTCTCGGGGTAAACTAGAGGAAAAGACCAGAGGAGTTGCTCGCTATGCAACAAATGACTATTTTCGTTATCTCCGATTCTTCCGGAGAGACCGCCCTAACCGTCGCCCAGACGGCCGTTTCACAGTACCCGACCATTCAAGTGAGTTACCAACGTTTCCCGTTCATTCAAACAGATTCAATTCTGGATGGTATTTTAAATTTAGCTAAAAAACAACGGGCGATGATTTTTCACACCTTGGTTAGCCCAAAACTTAGCCAACACGTTCGTGAATTTGCTGCAACGAATCATCTACAGCAGTTTGACTGTATCCAACCGGCCATGGATGTGATGCACCAAGCAACCGGGCTGGAACCCGAGGGTGTCCCTGGACTCGTCCACAATCTCAATGACACATATTTCGACCGAATTGCCGCCATGGAGTTCGCCGTAACCTACGATGATGGTAAAGACCCCACTGGTCTGTTAAAAGCGGATATCGTCATTTTAGGGGTCTCACGGACGTCTAAAACGCCGCTGTCCTTATTCCTAGCCAACCGGAACTTACGGGTTGCTAATCTCCCGCTGTCGCCCAAAACGCAACTCCCAGACGAGTTGTGGCAGGTCGATCCCAAACGGATCTTTGGCCTAACCAATCGGCCGGAAATTCTGCGTAAAATTCGGCAAGAGCGCATGTTATCCTATGGTCTTCCCGCTGACAGTGCTTATTCTGACACTGCCAAAATTACAGAAGAATTAGCCTACGCGCAAAGATTGTATAAAAAGATTGGCTGTTTGGTTATTGACGTATCTAACAAATCAATTGAGGAAACCGCTACGCTCATTATGGAAAGTGTCGATTACGACCTCATTCCCCACTCCTTACAAGACTAATTGGTTTCAATACATTAGCAGGCAGTATCAAATAAGCACGACTTTCAAACTGGCAGTTTGCCTTGAAAGTCGTGCTTATTTTAATTAACAATCGCTTTTAACGTTGAAGATAAGCGTCAACCGGAACCCCCGCCAAAACATCTGCTTCCAGGTCTGGGTTAAACTGTTGATGCTTGAGCATTGCTACTTCATAGCCATGCGGATTCACACCGTGCTTACGGTCTGGGCCGATAACTGGCGTTTCCATAATTTTCGGTACCGTTGTTAACTGAGGATGATGGGCCGCTGCATTCAAAACGTCAAAACCTAACGTCCCTAAGCCAATATTGGTATGCCGATCCTTGTGACTGCCCTGTGGATTCTTGGAATCATTCAAATGTACCACTTTCAGGCGATCTAGTCCGATTACATGATCGAACTCATTGAGCACCCCATCAAAATCTGTGGCAATCGCATACCCCGCATCACTCGTGTGACAGGTATCAAAACAGACTGACAGTTGATCGTTATGGGGAGTGGCATCAATAATCGCTGCCAACTCTTCAAACGACCGGCCAACTTCAGTCCCCTTACCCGCCATCGTCTCTAGTGCAATCTGGACTGGCGACTCGGCCGCCGTCAAAATAGTATCCAGTCCCTGAGCAATCTGGGCAATTGCCGCCGGTGCCCCGGCGCCAACATGGGCACCGGGATGAAGAACAATTTGCTTAGCGCCCAATGCCGCTGCCCGTTGGACCTCAGCCGTCAAGAATGAAATGGCAAATTGAAAATTGGCCGGTTTTGCCGTATTACCTAAATTCACCACGTAAGGCGCATGGACCACAATTTCTCGCTGTTCATGGGCCGCCATGAAAGTCTTAGCCGCGGGAATGTTTAGGTCTTCAATTGACTTACGCCGTGTATTTTGTGGTGCACCGGTATAAATCATGAAGACATTCTCACCGTACTGAGCAGCCTCTTGGGCCGACCCCAGCAGCATCTCTTTCCCTTTCATACTCACATGCGACCCAATTAAAAATGGTGTCATTTTATCTCATCCTTTCCGTGCAACATGACCTGAACAACCTGACGGCTAGCCGTTCCATCTTCCCATGAGCAAAATTTCTCATAAAAAGCGGCCTGCCGTGCTTGGTAGTCGTGAAAGGCCCCGTCTTGGCGCCAACGATCTAACTGCGCATAAAAAGCACTCGCCGTCGTCACCAATGGACCCGGAATTTCTTGTTCATAGTCAAAGTAAAAACCACGTAATTGATCCCGATAATGGGCCAAATCATACGCAAAAAATAGTTGCGGTCGCTGCAAATTCGCAAAGTCAAACATCACCGACGAGTAATCGGTAATTAATAAGTCAGAAATCAAATACAAGTCCGTAATGTCTGTCTCGGCCAACACGTGGACCCGCTCTTCAAACCCGTGAATATCAATGGCGTCCTTCACTAAATAGTGCGGTCGAATGATTAACTGCGTATTCGCAGGAACATGCTGGAAGAATTCCGCCAAATCAAACGGCAGATCAAACTGATAAACGCCGGGTCGAACTGCCATATCATCACGCCAGGTCGGCGCGTAAGTCACCACGGGACCCTTAGTTGATCCCAAAAGTTGCTGTTTCAAATCCGTAATCTCAGCCGGCAGCGTCGTATATAACCGATCGTTACGGGGATATCCAACCGATAAGAATTGATGATGGAATCCAAACGCTGACTTAAAAATCGTCTGCGAGTATTGGTTAGGGGCAATTAAATATTGCCAACGACTAGCCGCCGTCTTAAACTCTTGATGATACGCCGCCGTCGTGGTTCCGGGAATCGCCACATGTTCAATGTCTGCTCCCAGTTTTTTAAGTGGCGTCCCGTGCCACGTTTGAATCACCGTTGTTCGCCGGTTCTGATGCCACCAATTTGGCAGTCGTGAGTTGAGTACCCAAAATTCAGCCCGTGCCATCAGCCACACCCAGCGTGGTGTGAACCGTTTGACCAGTTGAATCTGGGGATATTTTTTATGTAGCGCGGCAAATTCACGTGGTTTGACACTAAAATAAGCCGTTGTCCGGTATTCCGGCGCTGTAGCCACTAATTCACGATAAATTGCGGCTGGATTATCATTAACATCCTTGCCATTAAAGCTTTCAAAAACGACTTGTCGCTGTTTGATCGGTAAACAAATAAGCCCATCGTTCATCACGATGAGCCCATAGCGAGCAACCAGCTTCAATGACCGAATGATTCGTTGCAAACCGTTAGCCATTTGACGTTGCTCCTTTCAATTAAATTAAATCAACAAAACGTGAACGGAACTTGTAGTGCAAGTGAGACCCCACCAGCAAAACAAAGAACACAAATAACCAGAATTCCAAGGTCAGCATTGGATGTTGCCAGAACCAGCCACTCCCAATGAAGGATTCCCGAAAACCATTAACAATGTAATAATACGGGTTCAATTCCAACAAATGCACAAATGGTGCGGGGAATGACGTTGTGACAAAGTTAAACAGCACGCCAGAAACGTAAAATAACATCCGCATCACAGACTGTAAGAGGATATGGTAATCTCGCACGAGCACACTGATACAGGAGTTTAAGACCCCTAAAGCGACTAACAAGCAAATCATAGCGAAGAAATAGTAAATCCATTGCAACCACGCTACCTTAGGATAAACGCCATTCAATAGACCAATGAAGATGGAAAAAACCATCATTGTCCAAAAGGAGCTAAGATTGCTGACGACTTTAATCGTGGGCAAAGCGGATACTGGGAACTTCATCTTAGCCACCATATTGACCCGCTGATAGATACTCTTAGATGCATCCAGCGTGGCCCGGTTCATGAAGAACCACGGGGTAATCCCAATCACCATCCACGGGAGGTAGCTAACGCCATTCAACGGTTGACCGTGTTTTAAACCCACACCGAAGACTAACCAGTAAATCCCAATTTGAATCAATGGATATAAGTATTCCCACGCTAAACCTAAATAATGACTCTGATAACTCGCTTGGTCCTCATATCGAGAAATCCGAAAAATAATTCCCAAGCTTGAAATTTGCTCTTTAAATAAGGTCATGACCTCTTTCAAGGCACTGCACTCCTTTAATTAATTGGTTAACAATGCGACATACCGGTCAATCACCCGCTGGGTGGCTTGCCCGTCATTAGCACTGTTCCAATGTTGATTGAATTTGGTGAAATCTGTCGCGGTATCCGCGTGAATCGCAGCAGCCAGTTCAGCAGCCGTTTGTAAAGCTGGACTCGGCAACCACTCGAATAAGTCGGCCTGAACACCTGGATCTTGCGTGTAGGCCGGCAAATCAAACAAGTAAAACAACAAGCTGTGTGCATTGGACAATAAGCTATAGTCAAACGCAACTGACGAGTAATCCGTAATCAGAGTTTCCGTAACGGTTAACAGTTCAGTGGTACTCAGGTGTTGGGCAACCACCACCTGAGTACCCAGTTCTTGTTGGAGCCTAGCTGTTTGATCTGCCAGTGCCGGATGCAACTTAACAATAACCTTCGCAGCTGGGTCTTGCTGTAAGGCTGTTACGAGACCTTCCGGTGGTCTGAAGGTGACGCCATCCCGATACGTGGGTGCATACAAGATCACCCGCTGGTCTTGTAATTCCGGTGCTAAGCGATACACCCGCTGGCGAGTTTTCGCCAACCAAGTAGTGTTAACTAACCGATCGGATCGAGGATAGCCCAAAATCTGCATCCGCTCAAAAGGGACGCGATAACTATTGGCAAACACCTGGCCCATTGCTGATGACCCCACCACGTAGTCATCAAATTGGTTATAAACTGCTTGAAAACGGCGCCGGTCGCTCTTAGGGCGCCGACTCGTTGTCGGATCATCCCAGCCAAACCGTTTAATTGCTCCCGCAGCATGCCACATTTGCACAATTCGCATATTTTTCGGGTGCCACAACCCGCCCAGAAAGGCATAATAATTATCACAAAACAAGAGACGTGCTTGCATCAGGCTGGGAATCCCCCGCCAAACGAAGTGCAGATCATCTCGAAAGACACATGTGGTAATCCCAGCGGCGGCCAAGTGGGTGGCTGCCGCTTCATGCTCTGGTCGGTAAAACACAAGTAAATCAACATCGGCGGGTAAAGCTGCTGCCAATGCTTTGATGAATGGCAAGTTATCACTAAAACTCAGTAAATAAACCACTTTATTTCGGTGACGCCTTGCACACAGTAGCGACATTAGTCGTACTAACCACAAATAAATCTCTTTCACGTTAATCACCAATATCACTAAATTTCGCTGCCCATAACATCGAGAATTATACCACATCTCCCGAGATAACCTAGCGAAATTTAAGAACCTTTAACATTCCACCATAAAATTCATAATGTTGGGCCTATTTATAAAAAAGTGGCGGGCAATTAGCGCCCAACCACTTTTGACTTACCATTTCGGTTCATAGAAATGTCCCAACACTTTTACCGTATCTGAGATACTAACAAAGGCCTTAGGATCTGATTCCTCCATAGCCGTTTCTAACGCATCCATTTCATACCGGGTAATCACCGTAAATAGGATCGTCTTTTCATCATGTCGGTAAGCCCCTTCGGCCCCATGAACGATCGTGATGCCTCGCCGCATGTGATTTTGAATACTGTCAATCACCGTCTTAGGCCGGTCCGTAATCACCATGACCTGCATGCGCTGTTGCCGCGTAAACGTAATGTCCATGACTTTAGCATTCACGTAAAGCCCTAATGCTGAATACAGCGCGTAAGGCCACCCGTAAACAAACCCGGCACTAATCACGATCAAACTGTTAAATGCGATGTTAATGGTACCGATGCTGCGCCCAGTCTTACGACGAACGACGATCCCAATAATATCTAACCCACCGGTCGAAATCCCGTTCTTTAAAGCAAAGCCGGTCCCGAATCCATTGACGGCTCCCCCAAAGATGGCACAGATAATGGGATCATTGGTTAAGTGAATCGGCTGAATCCAGCGAATCATCACCGACGCAAACAAGACACAGATAAAGGTAAAAATGGTAAAGGATTTCCCAATTTGTTTCCAAGCCAAGAAAAACATGGGAATGTTAATCAGAAACAGCCCTAAACCCGTTCCAATGTGAAAGACTCCTAGACCACCCGTTAAGGTGTTCACCAACTGCGCTAACCCGGTCACACCGGACGAATAAATATGTCCGGGTGTCCAGAAAAAATTCACCGCGATTGACACCAAGACACCGTAAAAAAAGGCAACGGAAATCTTTGCCGTATAGGTATGCCGTTTGAACAACTGCTGCACATCATCCATGATTTAAAAACCGACCTCACTTATCTCGTTTCTTCTCATCTTTTATACTATGCTCGGCTTAGTATAGCATTT
>NZ_AZCP01000001.1:157721-292218 GCF_001433855.1 Levilactobacillus brevis ATCC 14869 = DSM 20054 | reverse complement strand
CCAGCTCTTAGCGAGTTTTAATTTTCCTGCCAATGGCGGGTAATAAATGCCGCACGACCACCCGCTTCTTCTTGGTCAAAGCGATCCGGATTTTTTCGGTAAAATTGTTGATGGCGTTCTTCAGCCACAAAGAACGGCTGTACCACTTGGATCTGCGTCACGATTGGTTGATCAAACTGCTCGCGAGCTTGTAATGCTGCTCGCGAGGCTACCGCAATTTCGGCCTGCTGCCGGCTATTCACAAAGATCACTGGCCGATAGTTACTTCCGCGATCTTGAAACTGCCCCGCCGCGTCCGTAGGGTCCGTTTGTTGCCAATACAGCTCAACCAATTGCTGATAACTGACAACGGCCGGATCAAACCAAATTTTAACAGCTTCCGTATGACCCGTAGTTTGGCTTTTAACCTGCTCATATGTCGGATTGGTCACGGTGCCACCCGTATAGCCCGACAATACCCGTTTAATGCCTGGTAACGTGTCAAAGGGCCGCACCATACACCAAAAACAGCCACCAGCAAACGTCGCCGTTTCAATTTCACTCATCATAATCACTCCATTTTCTAATGTTTCTATTAAACGGCTTTTTCACAGTCACGTCAAGCACCACTACCTAATCGACAAAAAACGAGCCCAGAAAAAATTCTGGACTCGTTGTGCTTAGAGAAGCTAGTGCCGTTTTAATCTTCAGTTGGGGCGTCTTTTTTGGCGATTAGCAAATCCAAATCCAACAATTGCTTATCAGCAACCGTGGTTGGTGCTTCCGTCATTGGTTCAGTGGCCTTCGAATTCTTAGGGAAGGCAATCACATCACGAATATTGTCACGCTTAGCTAGCAAGCGGGCAAATCGATCTAAGCCAATGGCCAGACCACCATGAGGCGGGAAACCATAGTCTAAAGCTTTCAGCAGGAAGCCAAATTGACTTTCGGCCCGTTCTGGTGTGAAGCCTAAGGCCTTTAGCATCTTCATCTGTAGCTCACGCGTATGAATCCGGATAGACCCACCGCCTAATTCTAGCCCATTTAAAATGATGTCATAACTCTGAGCGTAGGCTTTATGTGGATCTTCACCGTCGTTCAAGTAGTGCGCATCGCCTTCAGCCGGCATCGTAAATGGATGGTGCGCTGGTACCCACCGCTCCAGATCAACGTCGTAGTCAAATAATGGCCAGTTAACGATCCAGAGGAAGGCCCACTTGTTTTCGTCAATCATATCTTGTTCCTTGGCAATCGCAACCCGCAAGTAACCTAATGTTTGCGCAACGACTCGCTTGGAGTCCGCCGCAAATAATAAGAGGTCGCCAGATTTGGCATCGGTGGCTGCCGTAATCTGATCGAACCAGTCACCTTCCTTAAAGAACTTCGCAATTGGACCGCTAAAGCCATCATCGGTAACTTTCAACCAAGCTAGACCCTTGGCGCCAAATCGTTCGATGTACTTGCCATACTTATCAAGGTCTTTACGACTGTATAGGTCAGCACCACCAGGTACGGCAATGGCCTTCACTTGACCACCATTAGCCACAGCACCGGAGAAGACCTTAAAGTCAGTATCGGCCATCATTTCAGACAGATCCTTTAATTCCATTCCAAAACGAACATCTGGTTGGTCAGTTCCGTAACGGGCCATTGAATCATCCCAGTCCATCCGTTGGAATGGCAACTTAACATCCACATTTAAGGTATCCTTCATGACTTTCGCAATTAAGCCTTCTGTCAAATCTTGGATTTCTTCAGCCGTCAAGAAGGAGGTTTCTAAGTCAATCTGGGTAAATTCAGGTTGCCGGTCGCCTCGTAAATCTTCATCCCGGAAACAGCGGGCAATTTGGTAGTAACGATCAAACCCAGACCCCATTAATAGTTGCTTGAAAAGTTGTGGTGACTGCGGTAAGGCGTAGAAGTGTCCCGGGTAAATCCGTGAAGGAACTAAATAATCTCGGGCCCCTTCTGGTGTCGACTTGGTTAAGTTAGGCGTCTCAATATCGATAAATCCATTGTTATCAAAGTAACTGTGGACGGATTGGATAATTCGATTCCGCAACCGAATAGCACGTTGCATCTCGGGCCGCCGAAGATCCAAATACCGGTACTGTAGACGTAACTCATCAGAGGCATTCAAATCATCTTTAATATCAAATGGCAAAGCTTTGGATTTATTTAGTAGATTAATCCCCGTGACCCGGACTTCTACTTTACCCGTACGCATGTCTGCGTTAACTTCTTTGTCAGCCCGCGCAACCACTTGTCCCTGCACTTCAATCACATATTCGTTCCGTAACTGATCAGCCACAGCAAGGGCCGCTTGACTGTATTCTTCACTAAAGACCAATTGCACGATTCCTTCACGGTCTCGAAGATCAATGAAGATTAAACTTCCCAGGTCCCGGCGCTTTTGCACCCAACCTTTTAGAACAACGGTCTGATCGAGATAAGCTTCATCGACCAAGCCCGCATAGGTGGTTCGTTTTAGATTCTTTTCCATTACTCTGCCCCTCTTATTTTGCCGTAAATTTAGTTGCGACGACATTTTGGAAATCTTGATAAATATCAGCCAATGGCACGCTGATTTCTTCACCGGTAGCCATCGACTTCAAGTTAGCCGTATGGTCCGCCAACTCTTGTTCACCAATCGTCAACGTATAAGCGGCATTAAGCCGATTAGCCGTCTTAAATTGGGCCTTAGGCTTCCTATCCAGATAATCCCGATCAGCCGTTAAGCCTGACTGACGAATGGCCTGAACGATCTTGAGCGTTGCTAACGACGTCTGATCACCAATACCCACGACATAAACGTCCAGTGGGTGATTATCTGGGATTGCCACTTGCTCGGCCTGCATTAAGAGCACTAAGCGCTCAACACCAAGACCAAAGCCCACGCCAGGCATTTCTGGACCGCCAAGTTCTTCTACAAGACCATTGTACCGACCACCCGCCAGCACTGTCGTATAACCTTCGCCCAGTGCCGGTGAATCAGCCATAATTTCAAAAATTGTGTGGTTGTAGTAATCTAACCCGCGGACCATCGTGGCATCGACATCGTAATCAATCCCTAGCGCATCCAAGCTGGCCTTCACGCGATCGAAGTGCGCCGTTGCCGTTGGCGTTAAGAAGTCCAAAATCGATGGCGCATCCGCCACTAATTCCTGGTCGTGCTTGTCTTTACTATCCAAAACCCGCAATGGATTTTTGTGCAACCGTACCTTGGAATCGTCACTCAATTCATCGAAGTGAGGTTCTAAGAAGTCAATCAACGCTTGACGATAAGCCGTCCGCGTCTCCTGATCGCCCAACGTGTTAACTGCTAACCGTAAATGCGTCAGCCCTAGCTTGCCTAACAAGTTCATCCCTAAAGCAATGACTTCAACGTCCAATTCTGGTGCATCGCTACCAAAAGCTTCCACCCCAATTTGGTGGAACTGCCGTTGCCGACCGGACTGTGGTCGTTCATAACGAAACATCGGTCCCATATAATAGACCTTGTAAGGCTTTTGCGTTTCCGGTCCATACAATTTATTCTCAACGAAGGCCCGAACAACCCCCGCGGTTCCTTCTGGTCGTAAGGATAGGTGTCGATCCCCCTTATCCTTAAAATCATACATTTCTTTAGTTACAATGTCCGACGTGTCCCCAGATGTCCGTGAGAAAACTTCGAAGTTTTCAAACATGGGCGTCCGAATTTCTTCGAACCGATAGTTGGCAAATAATTGCCGCGCAGTGGCTTCAACAAATTGCCAGGTCTGTGAATCACCCGGTAAGATGTCGGCCGTTCCTTTTGGTCGTTGATAACGCATGTTCAATTCTCCCTTCTCATTGCCGCGGAAAATAAAAAACGCCCCTGTCAATTGACAAGGGCGCAGGTATGCACGGTACCACCTTTTATATTTTCTGCAGGATAACGTTGCAAACGAATGGTCGCTACTGCCACCATTAGCCTCAAAAGTGTCTTCAAGTTGCGCCCGTTCGTCATTTTCAGCAAGTTGACGTCTCTGTCAGCGGGGTAGGCCTTACTAGTCTTTCTCTTTGGCAATCTATTTTATTCTTCTTAAGAATACTGAATACACTGAAAAAAGTCAAGCTGTTCTGCCAAGTAACTCCTAGCTAACGGTGATCCTTGACCGTCAAATGGGTGACTAAATGCCGGACCTGGTGGCGACGATTTGACGTCGCATTCGCCCAATTTAGTAACGTTTGAGTTGACACGGTTTTAACCATCTCCCGCCGAAAGGAATGCACGATAAAACTGTGATAGCTAACGTGACCGGAATGCCAAGTAAACCAATTGGGAGCTAAGTTCTTTTCGGCCGCAGTTATTCGCTGATCTGGCCAGACTAAATACCGGTCTTGACCAGCATGCGGATAAATATCAATCTGCCACCCGGCATCGACATCACTAACCTCTTGCCAACGCTGCAAATGGCGTTGCCGATCATGATCAATCGCGTACAAGATCACGCTAACATACCGTAACTCAGGCTGGCGGCGTTCTTCTCGTAACGTTAATTTGGGTACGGCTGGCTTAGTTTTGGACGTCGTGTTTACGGGAACCGATCGGGGCGTTTGCCGAGACCACCAGGCAACCCCTATCACTAATCCTATTATTAATACCCCCAAAGCTCCCCACTTTTTCATCTCAACAGCCACCTTAAATTTTAAGCTTGATTCTGCCAGTTTATGGTTTATCTGTCAACTCACTGATGGCTTAATCAAAATTTTATGAGCGGCAGTCAGACTCCCAATTGAATCGTGCTATAATTAAGCTTAATTTCTAAAAAATGTGCTCATCATGAAAAAGTGTTAAGGAGATTGAACATGCATTTCAAACTTAAAAACTGGCCAGGCCTCGTCACCAGCCTAGTTATTCTCTTAGTCGCTGGTGGCTTATTGTGGGCATTCACCCAACATAATGCCGTCACAGCAACCGTCAGCAACTTGAACCTACGTAACGGTCCTGGATTAACGTATCAGGCGACTCACAAAGTCAAAAAAAATAGCCGATTAACGATCTTAGGCGAAAAAAACAATTGGTATCATGTTCGTGATAGCCAAAATCATTTCGGATGGGTTGCGAGTTGGTTGGTCGACCATCCCGGCAGTTTAAAACGCGTCACCAATTTATCCGAAGCGACGATTGTTCTCGATCCTGGTCATGGTGGTAGTGATTCCGGTGCTTTATCAATCGATCAAAAACACGACGAAAAGGTCTACACACTGGCTTTAGCTAAAAAAGTGGCCCAGCGCTTACGTGCCCGCGGCGCACATGTCATCATGACGCGTGATACCGATAAGACGGTTAGTTTGGCCGACCGCCCGGCACTAGCAAACACCAATCAAGCCAGTGCCTTTATCAGTTTTCACTTTGACTCCGCCCCAGCAGATAATCTGGGATCAGGAACAACGACTTACTACTATCATCGTCAAACTTCTTACGCTTTGGCAAAAGCGATTAATCAAGGCATGAACGACCTACCATTAGCCAATCGGGGCGTCAAATTTGGTAATTTTGAAGTCATCCGGGATAACAACCGACCAGCACTTCTACTTGAGATGGGCTACATCAATACCAAAAAAGACTTTAGCTATATTCGACGTGACACCTACCAAGACCAGGTCGCAAAACGTGTTGTTGCTGGTCTAAGCACTTATTTCCAATCTGCATCCTAATGATTAAGAAAGAAGATCTGATTATTATGCTCACATCTGATTGGCTCCAACAGCTACCACTTCCTAAAATCACGGCGATAACCCCGGTAGCTGGCGGTGATATTAATCAGGCATATCAGCTGATAACGGTTGAAGGACCAGTCTTCTTATTGGTTCAACCACACACTTCAGCGCAATTCTATCACCACGAAGTTGCTGGCCTACAGGCACTAGGTCAAGCCGTCAACGTCCCGGATGTTCTCGCAACCGGTGAAATTGAAGGGGATGCTTACCTCGTTCTCGAATTTTTAGAAACTGGTCACGGCAGTCAATATGATTTGGGCCAAGCTGTCGCCCGCGTTCACCGGATAACCGCCCCACGCTTTGGGTTCGATACGGATAACCTCGTAGGTAAGCTCCCGAAACATAATCAATGGCAATCGGACTGGACAATCTTCTACCTCCAACAGCGACTGGACCCCCTAGTTCGTCGGGCCCAAGAACAGCACCTATGGACACCGCAGCGACAGGCAGCCTATGATCAAGTTCGCCAACGGATCATCACAGAAAATCACGGTCGTTTTATTCAGCCCGCCTTACTACATGGCGATTTATGGTCCGGCAACTATCTCTTCACTCAAGATGGTACGCCGACCCTCATTGATCCCGATGTCTTGTACGGAGATCGGGAATTTGACCTAGCAATGACGACCATCTTTGGCGGTTTTACGAGCGACTTCTACCGAGGATATCAAGACAGTTATCCCTTAACTCCTGGCTATGCCGATCGCTTACCCCACTACCAGCTGTACTATCTACTCGCGCACTTGAATCTGTTTGGTGAAACGTACGGTGACGCTGTTGATAACGTCCTTGCCCGTGGATAATTAGAATTGAAAACCCCACTGAGTTAGCGTAATGCCAATTCAGTGGGGTCTTTTTTAGGCCTGTAACCACGCCAATAACTCGGCCAGACGAATTACTCGAATTTCCGGGTGGCTTTCATCCACAATCAAGTGTTCGGGATCAAACAGCGCACCGGCCATGCCAGCTCGGTGCCCTGCTTGAACGTCTAAATTCCGATCGCCAATCATCAAGGCCGACTGGCGATCGACCGCATATTGTTGGCATAACGCCAACAGGCTTGTAGGATCTGGTTTGCGCGGATAATCATCGTCGGCCGTGACTTGTCCCGAAAAATACTGTGCCAAATCAGCCGTTGCCAAACGATCCATCGCACGATGATTCCGATGCGTTAACAAAAAGTTACGCCCACCCGCCGCAACAATGGCCGCCAAAATTTCAGCAGCACCGTCAAAAACGGGCGCGTCAGCTAAACGGGGCTCCGCGCGCAACTGATACAACCGTTTTAAGCGGGAAACATCCAACTGGTACTCTGCCGAAAACCGTTGTAACGCTGTACCTAGGCTGTGTTGTCGCATCGCTTGATAGATTGCATCCTGATCAATTTCAAAGTCATTCACCCCACTGGCAACGAGCGCCTCTCCAAAGGCCGCCACCATGCCCGGATACGTGTCAACTAGGGTCCCATCAAAATCCCAAAAAAGCTGTGAATAGCGCATAAATCCTCCTAAAAAGCGAGTTCAGGACAGACGTCCCGGACTCGCTGCCTTTTCATCTAGCACGGAACAGACACTAATTAACCTGTCTGCCCGACTTTTCTCTACTGGTTTTTAAGCATCCGTATCAAACCAGATGGTCACAGGTCCATCGTTTACCAATGCCACCTGCATATCAGCACCAAACACACCAGTCGCCACCGTTAATCCGGTCGCCGCCAATTTCTGATTAAATTCATCATAGATCTGGCTAGCATGCTGCGGATCACCGGCCCCCACAAAACTGGGACGATTGCCCTTTTTGGTATTGGCATAGAGGGTAAACTGCGATACTGACAAAATCTGACCGCCAACGTCATTGATGCTCAGATTCATTTTACCGGCATCATCTTCAAACACCCGCAAGTGACTAATCTTACGGACGAGATAATCAATCTGTTCGCTGGTATCTTGATCCTGTGCACCGACCAATAATAAAAATCCGGGTCCGATTTGACCATGCACGGTACCGTCGATGCTGACACTGGCCTGACTTACCCGCTGTAGTAATACCCGCATTCATGCCATCACCTTTCGTTAGTGAAATGCCCGCTTAACGACATAAACATCCGCGACATTTTTAATATTATCTAAAATTCGTTGCAGCTCAACGCGGTTCCGCGTTCCTAAGCTAATAGAAATTGTCGCCATCTTATTGTGGTCAACCTTGCCATTAATTGACGTTAAGTACTTCGTATTATTATTAATCGTCCGTAAAACGTCATTTAACAGGCCGTTGCGATTGTAACCTTGAACTTCGATGTCCGCATTGTAATTTGTCTTGTCACCAGCAATATTACCCCAACGAACTGCAACAATCCGCTCGCCATTTTGTTCGGCATTCAACACGTTGGGACAGTCCTTACGGTGGACCGATACGCCACGGCCCTTGGTGATGTACCCAACAATATCATCTCCGGGAACCGGCGAACAACAATGACTCAGCCGAATTAAGAGGTTATCGACCCCTTCGATGACCACCGCATCAACATCTTTTTTATTTTTGCGGTCTTTCTTATCATTATCCGGTTCATTCTTAATCGTTTGATGTTCTTCTAGTAGTTCTCGTTCTTCTTGACGCCGCCGCTCATTTTCGGCAGCCTGACGAACGTCATCGGTCAAGCGATTGACGACCCCTCGCGGCTGCACATCACCAAACCCAATGGCGGCTAATAAATCATCCGCATGTTGATAGTGCATTTTAGCCGTGACTTTATCCAAATTCTCTTTACTCATCAAAGCCTTGGGATCATACCCCAATTCATGAATGAGCCGAGCCACCATCTCTTGCCCTTGAACAATGTTTTCTTCCCGATCACTTTGCCGGAAGAACTGTTTGATCTTGTTATGGGCCCGCCGAGTCGAGACCAATTTCATCCAATCTCGACTCGGCCCGGAAGAACTAGCAGACGTCCGAATGTCGACAATATCACCGTTCTTAATCTCGTAATTCAACGGCACAATTTTGCCATTAATGGTTGCACCGGTCGTATGGTGCCCACTTCAGTATGAATGGCATACGCCATATCTAGTGGCCCCGCGCCCTTAGGTAACTCTAAAACGTCGCCTTTAGGGGTGAATGCATAGACATGATCGCCAAACAATTCGCCCTTAACGCTATCCATAAAGTCAGAAGCGTCATCCGTATCTTCTTGAAGCTCGATAATGTGCTTGAATAAGTTCAGCTTGTCACCCGTGTTGGTTGTCTGAACCTTATCCTTAACGCCTTCCTTGTAAGCCCAGTGAGCAGCTACCCCATATTCGGCCACAGCATGCATTTCTTTCGTCCGGATCTGAACCTCTAAGGGTTTGCCTTCTGGCCCGATAACGGTCGTATGCAATGATTGATACATGTTGGCCTTAGGCATCGCAATGTAGTCCTTGAATCGACCAGGCATTGGCTTCCATTGTGAGTGGATCGCTCCCAAAACGGCATAACAATCCTTAATCGTGTCAACAATAACTCGGATCGCGAGTAAGTCATAGATCTGACTAAACTGTTTGTGCTGGTCCTTCATTTTACGGTAAACGGAATAAATATGCTTCGGTCGCCCATAAATTTCTGGTTCAATCTTTAGATCACTGATAGATGCTTGGATATCTTTAATTGCGCCCGCGATATATTGTTCCCGCTGATCACGACGTGAATTCATCAGGTGCACAATCCGATAATACTGTTGTGGGTTCAAGTAACGTAATGAGACGTCCTCTAGTTCCCACTTAATTGTACTAATCCCTAAACGATCAGCCAGTGGGGCATAGATTTCTAACGTTTCATTAGCAATCCGCCGTTGCTTATCCGGCCGCAAATGTTCTAGCGTTCGCATATTATGCAACCGATCCGCCAATTTAACGATCATCACCCGGATGTCCTTGGACATGGCCAATAGAAGCTTACGGTGATTTTCCGCTAGTTGTTCTCGATTGGATTTGTACTTAATCTTCCCAAGTTTGGTCACGCCATCCACAATCAAGGCGACGTCATCGCCAAAAAGTTCGCGGACATCCCCCAAAGTGGCCCCCGTGTCTTCTACAATGTCATGCAAAAAACCGGCAGATACCGTTTCGGGGTCCATATTTAGGTCTGCTAAAATCCCGGCTACTTGAATGGGATGCATGATATAGGGTTCGCCCGATTGACGATGTTGGTCTTGATGGGCCACAGTTGCAAAATGACAGGCTTTAACCACCATTTCCACATGCTGCGCATTCATGTATTTACCGACTCTTGCAATGACTTCATCAGCCGTCCAGACACGTTCTTTGGTCATATGGACGCCACCACCCTTAGTTTTTAAATTATGATCTTATTTGTTTGTGCGTCTGAGCTAACCCATAACTCACGTATGATAGACACAGATAGACAATCGCGAGGTACCACGTATACTGCGGTAACCACCCAATTGCACCAACGAGATACGTCAGTGGCCAAATCAATAGCCACCAGCCTGGCTGGGCATGTTGGTAAATTCGCCGACCAAGACCAATCGCTAATCCCCCATTGATTAGTAACAATAAGCCACCAAATCGCCAAACCGAACTTAGCCCAATTAAGGTACTCCCTACCGGTAACCCAATCCCCACGATTACCGCTAGCACCCAATAACGCCAACCAATCTTTTCCCAAAAGGCCATCCAACTTCACCTAGCTCTCTTAATAATTGCAACTATTTTAGCATGTTTTCAAAGAGATTTCATCTGCTTATCTCGGTTGCTGCAGCTCACAAACCACTGAGACCGCAGATAACAGATATAATGGTGCCGTTTCAGTTCGTAAGATTCGAGGACCAAGTCCCGCTAAAACGGCTCCTGCCGCCTGAGCTCGTGTCACTTCCGCTGGACTGATCCCACCCTCGGGACCAAATACGGCCATTAAGTGTTGCTGGGGATACAGTCGCTGTAATTGTTGATTTAAGGCGGCCTGCTCACCTTGCTTAGCTGACTCTTCATAGGCCAGAATGGTAACGTCAGCCGACGTTGCCAGTACGGCGGCCAAGTTAGGGGCATAACTTACCGTTGGTCGCCGCAAGCGATGCGCTTGTTCGGCCGCACTATGGGCAATCTTAGTGAGCCGCGCTAATTTCTTGGGCACCTTATTGGCTGACCACTTGGCAACGGACCATTCCGCCCCAAAGAAGATGATGTGGGTCACACCTAATTCCGTGGCCTTTTGGGTAATCCACTCTGCCTTTTCTTGTTTTGGTAACCCGCAAGCAATGGTTACCTCAACTGGGAGTTCAACGGCCGGTGTTGGTACTGCCGTTAACGTCACCGTCGCCTGATCGGGCGTCACAGTGACCAATTGTCCATGAAAAAGCTGGGCTTGGTCGTCCACGAATTCTGCCACTGATCCGACCTCAGCTCTGAGAACCGTTACCCAATGATGATAGATGGCCGCTGGCAACGTCAAGTTCGTGCCATCAACACCCGTTTCATCTAAAAAATACCGTTGCATGCCTATTCATCCTCCGTTGGCTTATGAGCAATTACGCCGCGCCAATCTTTCATCTGTAAGATGTTGTCAATGACAAAACCTTGCTTTTCTTGGGCCGCAACCACTTCAGCTAACTTGTCGGCGATGATTCCTGACGTTAAGAAATAACCACCTGGCGTCAAGTTCTCCCACGCCTGCGGAACTAGTGGTAAGATGATTTCCGCTAGAATATTGGCCACTACTAAATCAACCGGGTGATGGATGCCCTTTAACAAATCATTGGGCTTAGCCACAACATCAGTCGCAATGGGATTTAAATCGAGGTTGGCCTTGGCTGAACGCACCGCTACTTCGTCTAAATCAAACGCTGTAATCTGATCAACGCCGAGATACTTCGCGGCAATGCTCAAAACACCGGACCCAGTTCCAACGTCATACATCGTTTCACCACCACGAACCACCATTTCCAAAGCAGTCATGGAGAGTCGCGTTGTGGGATGGGTTCCCGTTCCAAAGGCCATTCCAGGATCTAAACGAATGACGTGTTCGTTAGGTTGGACGGGGGTATATTTCTCCCAGCTTGGTGTCACGGTTAAGTAACGGGTCACCCGAACCGGATGGTAATACTTTTGCCAAGCAGTGGCCCAACTCTCATCATCAACTGCCTTCGTGGTCACCGTTCCCGGCATTGGGTCTAAACCAAATTGAGTTAACTCCTGCACGCGTTGGCGAATCGTTGGTAAGATCTCTGGCACGAAGATTGTTTCGGGATAATAGGCACTAATCTCGGCACCACTCGTTCGATGAGGGATACTGTCAAGATCAACGATTTCACCATATTTTCCTGGCTTTAAATTAGCATAGTCTGCGGCATCATCAATCTTAACGCCACTAGCACCGGCTTCTTGTAAGATGTTACTAACGGCTTCTACCGCTTCATTAGTTGTCATTACACTGACTTCCGTCCATTGCATGTAAACGCGCTCCTTTGAAAAATAAATTTAAATGAGAAAAAGCCGGCGACAACCAACATTGTCACCGGCTTCCACTGAACATTAAAGAATTAATCGACCCGCTTAAACCTTCTCAGCATCGGTCGTGTGGCCAGCGTTGCGCTGCTCCCGTTGGGCAAGATGTGTTTCCAAATAATCTAGCATATCTGCCTCATTTTGAAACACACGTGGATGCTTTTGCTTGTGCAATCGCAAATCAATCTCGTTAATTCGCTGACGCCCAGTCCACGTATGACCATAACGAATGATTACCCGGTTATTGAGCGAATCGCGACCGAACTTAAAGACGTAGACGCTCTCTGGCGCCATCAATGGCCGAATATACGACTTCTCATAGCGATAATTATGTTGTCGTAAAAATTCCTTGGTTCGACTCAGCATGGTAATCACCTCCTATTTAATGACAATCTACTCGGTTCTCAAAACATTTTAAGGCCGTTTCGGTTGCCCAAACACTTTAAAATGTATCAATGACTAATAATAGTGGATTTTTCACTGGATTGCAACCAAAATGCCCAGAATACTTGGGCCATCTATGAAAAAATTTCAGGCCACCTTTACCGCATTTGAAACCACTTACATTATAACATAAACCCCGGCCCACTGCTGGTAAAACCCACATAACAATCAAAAACCGTTTTTAGCGTTTCGATTGCATTTTATAAGAAAATCGTTGAGAATAGAGGATAGTTAATATTTTACTTAAGGAGGATAATACTTGTGTTAAAAGAATTTAAAGAGTTCATTGCCCGGGGCAATGTCATGGATCTGGCTGTTGGGGTAATTGTTGGGGCTGCGTTTACTGCCATTGTTAATTCCTTAGTCACAAACATCATTAACCCATTACTGGGGATCTTTGTCGGCAGCATTGATTTTTCTAATTTGGTCTTTACCGTGGGCAGCGCGCATTTCCGCTATGGTGCCTTCATCAACTCAGTGATTAATTTCTTAATTATTGCGTTCGTTGTTTTCCTACTCATCAAACTGATCAATAAGCTAATCGTCAAACCGGCGGAAGAACCTGAAGAAGTCGTCCCATCTCAAGAAGAAAAATACTTGCAAGAAATTGTGGAATTATTGAAACAAGATAAAACTGAACATTAGTTCAGAGACGTTCCCGGTGGTGGAGCGTCTTTTTTTACGTGATGGCTATTGAATTCTTGACATATTAAACTAGCACTGATTAATTTTTGCCATCACTCACCACAAAGTTCCCCTTACCATTCCCTTTGAAAATGCTATACTGTGACAAGATGCTTTAACAAATTAGGAATATCTTAAATAACAAATCATGTTATTGGAGATGGGAATTAGAGGTCATCAGAATGAAAGAAGAGGAACGTGATTTTACAGAAACTGACTGGCAACGTGCTCAGACAGCTGTATTCAATGAATATGACCGTTTTGTTAAACAGCTCCACGTTGAAGGCGTTGATTACACCATTCTTCAGGCGCGTCGCATCGTCATTTATCAAGATTTAATTGAAGAATGGCGTCACAATGCTGCGACACTCAAAGTTGACTTAGAAGATAATACCCAGGCCCTGACGATCTTTGAGGATTTGGCACTTAAAGGTAAGAGCCACCTTTTGGAACGTTGTGCCAAGAAAATGGAAAATTGGCCGGACTATATCCCCTCACCCCTGACGATTTGGCTAGAATTGGCTGAAGACGCTGAACGAGAGTAACCCAAGCACAACATTCGCAATTGCTCATCGATTTCGGTACACTTTTAGTATAAATACAGGAGGTCTTAACAATGAATAAACTCACCCGTCTTTTAAACTTCTCCAGCCTATTGATGAATGTGTTATCAATTGTTTTGATTCTACAACGTATCCACAATTCTCGACGAGAACAGCGTTAATGAAACATTTCTGTTTAAGCCATTTAAGCCATCGCTTGAATGGCTCTTTTTATGCTTCTCTAACTGATTTCACGAAATCATCTTTACATCATACGGCATTTTTTAAGAATTGGTTAAAAACACTAGTTGCATTCAACGATAAATTTAATATAGAATAGTTATATTGCCTAATTTGAAGATCACAAAATATTTTTTTCGTTTACTTTTTATATACATATTTTATCTTTTTAGTCTACCCAAAGTGAATCGTGTCAAAAATTAGTTAATCGATCGTGACTATTTCAGATACACACAACAACTAAATACAGGAGGATTTTATGAAAAATATTAAAAAGAACATCACAATCATTGCTTTGAGCTTCACCCTATTCATGGGTGGTACAGTCCCCGTTGTTCCGAATGCCACCGTTGCTCATGCAAAAACCACCTATGTGTGGATTGCGCCTAAACATGGTATGAAGTATCACTATTCCAAGCATTGTCGCGGGTTGAAACGTGCCTCCTACAAGAAACATGTTACATTGCGCTGGGCAAAAAAGCATGGGTACACTAAGTGCCACTTTGAATAAAGCTTCTATCTGGTACTTTTTCTCGGTTCGACTCCGGGGAGAAGCATACGTTCAGACCTGATGACATTAAAAGCTGACTACCTAGTCATGAGGAACTTATGAAGGAGAGCAAGTGACGGGCTCGATCCACAAATAAGGTGGATGGAGTGATGATAAACTCAGATGCTTTGTCTGGGCAATTATAATTATTATCTTGGCTTTGATTCTAGATAATAGAGCTAATATAAAAGAGGTTCAGGTGCGTCGAGGACACGCACCTGAACCTCTTTTATATTGGTACCTAATTCTGTTAAAAGCACTATTCCATTCTGTACCATTACTTGGCTTCGTCTTCGTCGGTTCATAAAACGGCCATGAGTGCTTCCTGTTTCTTAATAAATTCCCTGCTACTCCATACTGGTCTGAACTAGTCTAAGGAGGTGTTATCGATACTGCGTTTATATTCCTACGGTTTCAGATCGCCACCATTGGTTTATCAATAACAATTTCACTATACTTCGTTCTGATAAACATATTGACGTGTCATTGGTAGGCCAGTTCCACTTGGAGCATTTGTAAGTAAGTATTGCATAACATCAATGTTTCCCGATTCAAATGCCCCTGCACAAGCTTGGAGGTATAGCGACCACATTCTAGAGAATGGGACTCCATACTTTTCTCTTACTTGATCAATAACACCATTGTAATTGCTATACCAAATTTCCAATGTTCTTTGATAGTGCCGACGTAAAGTTTCTAGATCTGTCAATTGTAACCCTGAATTCATAACGTGCCGTAAATTTTCGGCAACATTGGGAATATACCCACCATGGAAGATGTATTTATTCAAAAATGGGTCAACGCCGGCTCCTTCATGCTGACCTGTAATTCCATGAATTAAAGCTCGCCCATTAGGCTTCAACAAGTCTTTAACTTTATTAAAGTATAGTCCTAAATTTTCTTTCCCCACATGCTCAAACATTCCAACGGAAGTAACGTAATCATACTTATCATCCACTTCACGATAATCTTCAAGTAACACAGAAACCTTGCTTTCAAGGTGACGAGCCTTAATTTGCTCCTGCGTATAATCATACTGCTCTTGACTTAAGGTTACTCCCGTCGCATTGAGTCCAAATTCCTCAGCAGCCATAAATAGTAAAGTGCCCCATCCACTGCCAATATCCAACAACCGTTTCCCAGATTCAGGGTTCAACTTATGAATAATGTGTCGGTCCTTATTTAATTGTGCTTCTTCGAGAGTATCGTTATCATGTTCAAAATAAGCGCATGAGTAAGTCATGGTTTTATCCAACCATAACCGATAAAACTCATTCCCAATATCATAATGCTTCTGAATATCTCGTTCGCTATTTTTTTCTGAGTGAGAAATACTTGGTAAATGTTTCAAGAAGGGATTGTTGGTTAAAAAACTATGGTCGGTTCGAAAAGCAGATGTAATTAATTCTTGTATACTGCCATCAATTTCAATTTCGCCATTCATATAAGCCTCTGCTAACACAAGAGTTGGCTCAGATGTCATTGATTTAAGCGAAATTTCTTTCTTAAACGTTATTGCAATATTTGGAGTTCCCTCACCATATGTGGCAATTGAACCATCCCAATAAGTAACTGAAATAGGAATGTCAAACGCATGACTCAATAGTTCTTTGTATGCCATTTTTTCTAACATCATATAGCCCCCTAAATCATATTAGGTTTAATTTTAACGCTTACTATATTTAGTACAAAATAATTTCTTAAGACAAATTCATTTAGTTTCATCAGCAGAATATATTTCAAGGCAAGAAGATTCTATTAAAAGCTTGTTGGTTTCTAGACATTGTTAAAACAGTGTTCACAGATAATACATTCAGAGATTAAATCTTTACGGCAAAACAGGTCTAGATAAAGAGGCAGTGCCGATAAATGTATTAGTTAATGCTAACTTTAAACAGTTGTCCAGTATGTACATACACTATCAAATTAACAAGGTTTTCAACTGTTACTCTAACACGTTCAATTCGCTTAATATATGTAGTAGCTCCCACCCTACATACTATGGAAACAGACACTCTTGTCTATCTGGAATCACTAATCAAGCGGATTCAGGTGCACACTCAACTAACCATCATTTATACTGGTTTTGTCGGTGAAAAGTGGCCACCCGATTTGCGACTAAATAGTGGGTACTCGTGAAGACAAACAATACCTAAAATAAGGACAATTTCAATGTGGTGTTGTTCTTTTTTAGTCTTCAGAATTATCTTCGAATGCTATACTTAGTTTAGGGGGGATTATAATGAAATTTGATTACAAGTATGCGCTAACAAACTCTTCAGAATTGATGCCACTTGCATTATTTTTTGGCACAGCTTCTTATATTTCTTCTATTAACATATTGGTGTGTTATGCTATTATCTTAGCTATTTTATATTACATTTACTATATCAAATTAGAAGTTCCTTTGAGAAATAAGCACCCCTCACTTTCTGAATCGAATAGAACAACTCCGACGGTGGTCACATATGTACTAATGCCTTTAACCATCTTTGGTATAATTTGTATTACACATTTTAATCTCTCTGGTGCTTGGTTTGTTTTAGTGCTTTTAATACTTCGCTGGCTTAAGGATGGCTTTTCAAAAACATCAGTAAATTAGTGTTCCTAGATGATGCATTCGAAATGCACTTTTTATGGCAAACTATCTTTGTTTCTTAATGATGATCCCCCAAACAACTTGCACAATTACCAAAAGGACAAACGGAACATCCAAAACATACCATGTTATCATTTTAACTTCTGGCGTTTGAACTAGCCCAGATCCATCTACTTTTCTCGTAAAAATAAAAATTGATAGCAATACAAAAACAAAAATTTCTACAATTGAAACAATCATCCATGTTTTTTTCATTTTGCCTCTCCTATATTTAGCATTATACGCTTACTTGAAAAAATTGATTATTTACACAAAAGCCACTAGATAGAGCACTTTTCTTTTTGGGGAAGCACTCATATCTAGTAGTTTTTTGATTGATAGACTTGGATCAATTACTATAATGGTAACATTTATGTGTACCTTAACTCAACATCTCAACAAAAAGCCACACACCTTGCTATGAGATGAGTGACTTGATTGACGCTTTTCTTACTTTTGTTCTTTTCATCAAAATTACAATTTTTGGCTATTTTTCTCTAGGTGATATTACACCGAGCTTTATTAATCTCTACAAAGACAATAAAAGTGTAATTGTCACAGCAAACGGTGTGAAAAACATCGATAGCTCCTAATATATAGGGCTAATAATTTTATATTTCATTATAATAGCTAGCTGTACAAAAAGCACTCGCCTCATTACAAGGTAAGTGCTTTTTGTCTTACATCTTTGATGTAATTTTGCCAATCAAAAATTTAATAGTCTCATACACAAAACTCCGATTTACCCTTTCTTTTTGATCACCAGAGCTGTTATGAGTAGTAGTAATCCCAAAACAGTTACAGCTAATCCTGTACTGTTACTAGTTTGTGGCAATTGCATCATGGCTCTCGCTGCTTTGTTTTTTATCTGTAGTTATTGATAACTGACTGCTTCTCTTTACAGACACAGCCTCTTTAAACATCTGATATTTTTTAATTCCTTGCCTACGTGTAATTCTCTTCTGAGGGGTTCCTTTTTTCTGGAGGTTGGCTTCACAGAGGGTTTATTATCTGGTTTAGGTGTTGGGTCTGATGTTAGGCCTGAATCGAATATTATCTGGTTAAAGATCACTGTAGACGGAAAGATCGATAGAGACTGCTGTTCAAAGAGCTGGCCGTTTGAGACGAAAGCTTGAATTTGAAATGTCGGCAAGTTACGTATACTAATTATCCACGGTAAATTTAATTCATAAGGATGATTCTCAAGATATTCACTATAAAATTTTTCTGTATAACTCATATCATTTGGATCATTTACCCTCACAGTCACATTGCGATAGGTATTTCCCACTCTAATGCTCTTACCCGCAATATCATCATGTTTTAGTTGCCGAGACGACTTTGCTTGATTAAGCTTGAATTCAAGAGTATTTTGTTCCGAACTGTAAGATACATCGTAAGATAACTTTTTATTTCCGATAGTATAACTGGAACCGTCATTCTAAATCCATCAGCACCTTTTATTAATGATCAGGATGCTCATAAACAAACTAACTTTTGGAAAAGTAAACAGCGCAGACAGTATGCTAAAAAAATACCTTTATTCATTCCCAGCAGACCCTCAAGAACCTAACAAGTAGTAACCAAGTTCAGTTCTTAACTGGGCTTTTCTTTAACTCGCTCAAAGAGCATATGCTTGTGTATTTCAATTATGGATGCCTATGTCCATGCAACAAAGGAGAAGCAGCGTGAGACTGCTAACATCTTTGACAATACACTTTCGAAGACTTCCCATAATGCCTAATCAATATGCCAGAATAAGCGTGATTCTTCCCACAAGTGGAAACCGTCGTGGGAAGAATGTGGGAAAACAGAAAAAGGTCCGGTTTCAGGTGATAATTTACCAACCATAACCAGACCTTAGCATTGATATAACAACGTTTCTTACTTAGTTTCGTCTTCGTCGGTTTGTAAAACAGCCATGAACGCTTCTTGCGGAATATCCACTTTCCCGACTGCCTTCATTCGTTTCTTACCGGCTTTTTGTTTTTCTAGCAACTTCATTCGCCGCGTACGATCCCCACCATACAGATGAGCCGTTACGTCCTTACGATAAGCCTTAATCGTCGTCCGGGCAATAATCTTAGCCCCAATGGCTGCTTGAACTGGAATTTCAAAGTTTTGTCGAGGAATGATCTTCTTTAACCGTGAAGCAATCTCTCGGCCCCGTGCTGGTGCGAACGTCCGGTGCGCAATGAAGCTCAATGCGTCCACCTTGTCACCATTCAACAGGATATCAATCTTGACCAAATCAGCGCCTTGATATCCGTTCATTTCATAATCTAATGACGCATACCCCCGCGTATTGGATTTCAGTTTATCAAAGAAATCAAAAATGATTTCCGACAGTGGCATGTTATAGATAATATTCACCCGATAATCATCCAGGTACTCCATCGTCAAGAACTGTCCCCGTCGGTGTTGGCACAGGTCCATCACCGCACCAACATAGTCATTCGGTGCCATGATTGTCGCCTTGACGATTGGCTCTTCAATTCGTTTAATCGCGGACGCCTCTGGCATTTCGGCAGGGTTTTCAACCTCTTTCATCGTCCCATCGGTTAGGTAAGCATGGTACGTTACCGACGGCGCCGTGGTAATCAGGTCTAAATTAAATTCTCGTTCCAGTCGTTCTTGGATAACGTCCATATGGAGCATCCCCAAGAATCCACACCGAAAACCAAAACCTAACGCCTGTGATGACTCAGGCTCAAACTCTAATGCTGCATCATTTAACTGTAACTTTTCCAATGCCTCACGCAAATCATTGAGCTTCGCATTGTCAGTAGGATACAGACCAGCATATACCATGGGACTCATTTCCCGGTACCCAGGGAGTGCCTTATCCGCGGGCTGATCCGCACTCGTCACCGTATCCCCAACTCGTGTATCCGTAATGTCCTTGATACTAGCCGTGATATAACCAACATCCCCGGCAATTAGGTAGTCTCGAGCAATTGGCTTAGGTGAGTTAACGCCCACCTCTGTGACTTCATACTCACTACCACTATTCATTAGCCGAATCTTATCTCCGGGTTTGACCGTTCCTTCAAACAGCCGGATGCTTAACACTACTCCTCGATAATCATCATAAACAGAATCAAATACTAACGCCTTCAATGGTGCCGCTAAATCGCCCGCAGGTGCTGGAATCTTCGTCACAATCTGTTCCAAAAGTTCTGGAATCCCAATTCCCTGCTTGGCACTCGCTAAAACTGCATCGGAGGCATCTAAGCCGATCACCTCTTCAATTTCATTCTTCACCTTATCCGGATCGGCCGCGGGTAAATCAATTTTATTGATGACCGGTACAATTTCCAAGTCATCGTCAAGCGCTAAATAGACGTTAGCCAACGTTTGGGCTTCAACCCCTTGCGCTGCATCAACGACTAATACCGCACCCTCACAGGCTGCTAGGCTCCGTGACACTTCATAAGAAAAGTCCACGTGCCCCGGTGTGTCGATTAAATGAAATTCGTAATCATGTCCATCCTTAGCGTGATACGTCAACTCAACCGCATTGAGCTTAATCGTGATTCCGCGTTCACGTTCGAGGTCCATATCGTCCAACACTTGATCTTGCATATCGCGTTTGGAGATTGTATCTGTTAATTCCAAAATCCGATCCGCTAATGTCGATTTCCCATGGTCAATATGCGCCACGATGGAAAAATTCCGGATGTACTTTTGGTGGTTTTTTAATTTTTCAAGATCCATGTTGATTTCCTACTTTCTTAAACGCCATGTCTCGACAATTATACCAAGATTTCTATTTTTTTGATACCCATGTGTGTCCCCAATCCTTTGACTAGCGCCATTTACCTAAAATCTGGCGTCCATTTGACCATACGCAAAACCGCTACGTCATCAGATAGTGGTGGCGTAGCGGCTAGTTAGTTACTTATTCGTTTGTTGATATTGTGCTAACTGACTTGGTGGTAACTGTTGCCAGGTTGTTGAATAAAACTTGTCATTCATCGTGTAATGCGGTTGTGGTTGCTGTTTCGATAAGAACGGGTTAACCCGCCGATCGACTGCTAACCACCCACGCCAGCCTAGGTGAATCGTATCCGTCATAAAGTACGGGACGTTCCCCTTATCACTCAAGTCAACAATATTGTTGAACCCTTGTGACTGTAACTGGTAATGAATCTTTTGGTCAAATTGTTTGAGCATCGTCGCCGACAAGCCCGTGTACTTTTGCCACCGCGCATTGACTGGTGGAATGATAAATAACACGTTCGTATTGAGTCGGGCAAACTGATCCAAACATAATTGAAAATCTGCAAATTCAGGTGATTCTGTATAGGACAGATGTTTCTGGAAGTTCTTCAAGTGCCCCGTCTTCAGTTCCTTTTCCAGGCCTTGATGATAGAACTTATTACTAATCTGGAAGTGATTATCATTAGTAGCCGCTTTTCCTAATCGTCCACCAAGTGAATCCAACGCCGAGTATGAATAATGAGTGGGTAACTGCTTGGCTTGTTGGTTCACCCGATTTAGATTCTGCGACGGTAAATCGATGCCAGAGAAGAATTGATCCTCTTGCGTCAACATATTTTTACGGGTTTGCAAATAGAAGCGTTGGAAGTCCGTCAGCTTTTTACCAGCCGCAACTCGTTGCAAGGCTGCATAGATAAAGTGATCTGACTTAGCCACTGGCATTTGTAACAAGCGCTTAGCCGCGTACCGGTCAATGGCATCCCGTCGGAAATGCGTCAACCATTCAGTCGTCTGCAACTGTGAATAGTAGAACCCAAAGGCATCCTTTCGCGTCCCATCCTTGACGAACCATTGTGGCGAGATCACAAAGACCGCCTTTTTATTTCGTAGTTCGTTTTGAATGTTTTGCATCACAAAGTATTGGGTTAATGACTGCGAACCACGAGCCCCTAACAAGAACGGTCGGTAAGATCGGTGATACTTCTTGGCCAACACAGACGGATGCATCGGGTCAATTCGAGACCATTCTGATGAGCCAAAGAACGGCACATAACCGTCTTTTAAGGCTTCCTGCTTGATATGCTTACCACGCAAGACGTTTGGCGACAATGAAACTGCTGCTTGACGTTCACGCTCAGCACTCACATGGCTAAAACCTAACTTCATCGGCATTGCCAACACCGCAAAAACTAAAATCGCCGCGAGAATTAACGGACCAAAGATCCGTAGTAGTCGCTTGGTCATCGGCTAGGCCAGACTTTCGACTTTCGCGATGATCTTGTTGGGCGTGTCCCACTCTGACCGCTCAAATTCAGAAACTGGCACATCAATCCCTAATTCGCTTTGTAATTGCAATAACAGTTGCACGGACCCCATTGAGTCTAATAGTCCACTGTCAAATAAATTGTCGTCCATAGCACCACTAACATCGTTCCCCGTTAAATCGTTTAAAATTGCTAAAACACTTGCTTTGATATCCATAATATATATCCCCCTCTGAAATATGTTTCTCTAATTTTTACTTAAACCACAATGTGTTAAATAACCCGGAAAAGAGTAAGAAACTAAAGCAGACCAGATTAGCCGTCAAAAAGATGGCAAATCCTTGCGTCAACCAATTATGCGGGATACTCTCCCGATGTTTCTTCTTGTACCGTAACCAGGCATCGTTAATAACTAAGGCACACCCATGGAACAGCCCGTAGGCAATGTAGTACCACGTTACACCGTGCCAAAAACCCATGACCAACATGTTAATAATATACGTAACATTTGCCGTCGTCGTTGGACTCTTGAACACCTTATGCTTCATGAACCAAAAGACTAAGCGCATGTAGATAAAGTCTCGGAACCAAAATGATAGCGTAATGTGCCACCGATTCCAGAAATCCTTGATGTTTGGCGAACGCCATGGCTGTTTGAAGTTCATCGGTGTTTCAATCCCCATGATATACGAGGTGCCGACAGCAAACAGTGAGTAGCCGGCAAAATCAAAGTATAGATCCGCACTCCACGCGTACATGTATCCCAAGACTGGCCACGATAAATCCAAGAAGCCGCCTCGTGAATGCATTGCCATGAGTAACAGTTTGGGCATTAACAGGGTTCCCAAGTAATACGCGATAATAAACTTATACAAGAAGCCCACGAAAATGTAACGAATTCCCTTTTGGACCATGCCTAAATACTTTTCTCGATCTGGTACAGTTCGATAATCGTGTTCAAACCGTCGATAACGATCAATCGGCCCAGAAGAAATTGTTGGGAAGAACAGCATAAACTGTAGGAAAGTCATAACCTGGTAGTTCTTTAAGCTACCATCGCGAGTCTCCATAATCGTTTGAACTGCCCGAAATGTCAGGTAGCTAATCCCCATAAATCCAATCAATGATCCCTGACCATTCTCAACCGCCGGCGTAACTTTTACCAGCGTCAACGGGATAATAGCCAAAATGACCAACAGGTAGAAAACCGGTCCAGAGTTCTTCTGTTTACGATAAACGGCGTACCCCCAGGTCAAAGCCACTTCATACAAGACGTAAACAATCAGGGCAACTCCTTGGGTCCACTTCGGACCACCAAAGGTCAGGACTAAGAAGAAGATAGAAATGAGTGTCTCATATAGCCGCGACCGCTTACCGTACAAGAGACCAATCATCAACGGCAATAGTGCCACACCCAACAAGGCGAAATAAGTTGGGTTGCCGTATGGTTCAAATGACAGCATTACTGATTAACCTCAGCAATAATAGATTTAATATCAACCTTGCCGTTGGGGGTCATCGGTAAGCTATCCTTGTAAACAAAGCGTTGTGGAATCATATATTCCATCATGTCGCCGCCCTGTAAATTGTCCTTAATCGCCTTGGTTAAAGCCAATTCACTGCTAAACGTTTGCGCATTTGGCACCACCCAAGCAATCAGTTGGCTGACCTTGTGGTTGCGATCATACCGTGGAACGGCAACCCCTACTTGAATGTGGTCCTCTTGTGACAGGTAGTGGTTAACTTCCTCTAACTCGATGCGGTAACCGTGAAGTTTAATTTGAAAATCTGTCCGGCCACGGTACATGATCAAGCCGTTAGGCAATTGCACCCCTAAGTCACCTGACCGATACACCTGATGACCATTCAGCGTGACAAAAGCCTTAGCCGTCTTTTCTGGATTGTTCAGGTAACCCTTGGACATTGACGGCCCACTAATTAACAATTCGCCTTCACTACCCGCTGGAACAGGTTGTAATTGCTCATCCACAACCTGAATGGTTGTGTCTGCTTTGACATAGCCAATTGGTAATCGTGGATAATCCTGTAACAGTTGAGCCGTAATTTCAACCTGAGTAACCGCAACCGTAGTTTCAGTTGGGCCATAGGTATTGAAAATTCGTGCTGCTGGGAACCGCTGATGCAATGCCGAAGCCGTTGCATGAGTCAGTTCTTCACCACAGAATAAGAAGCGCGTCAGTTCTGGATAATGTTCCCCGTCAAATGTTGGTTCAAGTAAGCAAATATCCATAAAGGATGGTGTCGAGACCCAAACATTTAAATCCATAGTAGGCAGTGTTTCAAACAACTGTTTGAAATTATCCGTCACCGTCTTAGGTAGGGCCACTAACGTACCACCAGAAGCCAATGTTGGTCCCCAGTCCATTACAGACAGGTCAAAAGAATATGGTGCTTGTGATAAAGTTCGAGCAGCTGTGGGCAACGCGAAATCATCACTCAGCATCCAATTCACGTAACTCAATAAGTTATTATGCGAAATTTGAACGCCCTTAGGTTTTCCGGTAGTTCCCGACGTGAAGATGATGTAATACGTCTCATCTCCCTGAACGGCATGGGTCACGTCATAAGCTACTGGTGTTGCCCAAATCTGCTGCAGATCTGCTGCCGTAATAATCGGTGTGTTCCCTAAAGTCGTGGGCAAGTCGGCAACCCCAATTGCGGCTGCCGGTTGGGCAATCTCGTTAATCGTGGTTACCCGCTCTAGTGGCGAGTGTGTATCAATTGGTACATAAGCGTGACCGCTCTTAACAACGCCTAGGAAGGTCACCATCATATCAAAGGTCTGACCACCAAAAACCATAATCGGCGACCCAGCTGGTAACTGCATGTGATCCAGATGCGCTGCTAACGCGTCAGAACGTTGTTTTAACTCTCCGTACGTATTCGTGTGTCCCAAATCATCATAAGCTAATCGATTTGGTTCCGTTACGGCCCAGTGATCCATTGCTTGAATCATATTATCAATCATTGTCTATCCCCCCCAAAAAGTATCACGGTCATTGCTATCCTAAAATTCGGTGTAAATAAACGTCGAATTATTTAAGCCACTATAACCGTATAAATAAACCAGTGCCATCAAGATAACAAAATAGAAGATGGTCCAGCCAACAAATGCGACGACCGGTTGATGCCAAATCGCCAGCCACTTTGTTTTCATGAAAATTCACCCCCAAAGTTTGCCGGTTCATTCGTCCCCGAAACCGACGTCCGTCCAAACCCGACTAGAACTAATTATTCCCCGACGAATCGTTTTAGTCAAGTGGAGAATTGTGGCCCCCGCCACATTCCCTATAAGTTGAGATTATCATTGACAAAACATGATTGCAAACAACGCCACTCAACCTTAACGCTTTCTTTTCATTCTTAAGTTATCCCCTTAATTATTAGCCACAAAAAAGGCTGCTGAAAATACTCAGCAGCCTTGATATATCAACTACGAACCCACTAAAACTCGAATCCTAGTTTTCATTAAATTTGTCGCGCATTTTGTTAAATAAATTTCCTTTGCCACTGCCTGTGACACTTTCGCCACTAGCCTTCGCAAAGTCACGTAAGGCATCACGTTGACCTTTATTAAGGTTTTTAGGCGTCACAACCTTAATTGTCACATGTTCATCACCATTGCCGTTACCGCGCAGCCGTGGTGCCCCTTTACCGCGAAGACGGAAGGTTGTCCCGCCTTGAGTCCCAGCGGGGACCTTTAACTTAACGTCACCATGAACCGTCTTGACTGTCACATCGTCACCCAAGGTTGCTTGGACAAACGAAATGTCTTGGTCAAAGTAAATTTCTGTGCCATCACGCCGGAAATCCTTGCTTGGCTGAACTTCGAAGATAATGAATAGATCACCGTAACCACCGCCATTTTGGCCAGCCTCACCTTGACCTTGCAGCCGCATTTGTTGACCATCATCCACTCCGGCTGGAATCGTGACTTCAACTTCATGCCGTTCCTCTTCATGTCCGGAGCCGCCACAGGTTGGGCACTTTTCTTTAATCTCTTGACCCGTTCCATGACAAACAGGACATGGCTGTTGGCTACGCATCCGTCCTAATGGAGTGTTGGTTTCGGTCGTCACATAACCTGACCCACCACATTGGTGACACGTCACGGGTGACGTCCCTGGCTTAGCACCATTGCCACCACACGTGTGACACTGTGCTTCTCGGTTATATTTAATTTTAGTCTTCTTACCAAAAATGGCTTCTTCAAAGGTCAAATCCATCTGATACTGCAAGTCACGACCAGGCCGCGGCGCATTTGGATTTCGTTGACCACCGCCACCACCAAAGAATTGGTTGAAGATGTCGTCGAAACCACCGCCGCCACCAAAGCCGCCGAAGCCACCTTGTTGACCGCCGCCGAAGCCGCCAAAACCACCTTGCGCGCCATCTGCTGATCCGTATTGATCATAGTTGGCCCGTTTTTGTTCATCGCCCAAAACGTCATAGGCGTCCTGAACTTCTTTGAACTTTTCCGCCGCATCGGGGGCTTTGTTTAAGTCCGGATGATACTTCTTTGACAATTTCCGATAGGCTTTTTTGATTTCATCTTGGCTGGCATCCTTTGCGACACCTAATACGCCATATAAGTCACTTTGCGCCATCTTTTTCCTCCCAATCCATACCGCTGTTTTTTGCTACTCATAAGAATAGCATACTCGAAACAAAAAGCCAAAGCCCCACGGACTCTGACTTTTTGCCAAGCCGCATCTTATCGGCTTTTACTTCTTATCGTCGTCGTTAACTTCGTGGAAGTCACCATCAACGGTATTATCATCTTTCTTATCAGCGTCCGCTGTCGCCCCATCGGCACCAGCAGCGTTACCGTCACCGGCTTCGCTTTGGGCTTGTTGGTAAAGCTTGACGGAAAGGTCTTGGATAATCTTCGTCAAATCATCCTTCTTAGCCTTCATGTCGTCCAAGTTGTTAGCTTCTTGGGCCTTCTTCAAGGCATCACGTGCATCTTCGGCCTTCTTGATTTCGTCATCAGAAACCTTACCCTTAACGTCCTTCAACGTCTTGTCGGTCTGGAAGAGCAATTGGTCGACTTCGTTCTTGGTATCGACTTCTTCCTTACGCTTCTTGTCGGCTTCTTCGTTTTCCTTAGCTTCGTTCATCATCTTTTCAATTTCTTCATCGGATAGGCCGTCGGAACTCTTGATGGTAATCTTTTGTTCCTTGTTCGTCCCCATGTCCTTAGCAGAAACATTTACGATCCCGTTTTTATCGATGTCAAACGTCACTTGGATTTGAGGAACACCACGAGGAGCAGCTGGAATGTCAGTCAACTGGAAGTTACCTAACGTCTTGTTGTCAGCAGCCATTGGCCGTTCACCTTGTAAGACGTGAATATCAACAGCTGGTTGGTTATCAGCAGCCGTACTGAAGACTTGTGACTTGCTAGTTGGAATCGTCGTGTTGCGATCGATTAACTTAGTAAAGACACCACCCATGGTTTCAATCCCCAAGGACAATGGCGTAACATCCAATAGGACAACGTCCTTCACATCACCAGTGATCACCCCACCTTGAACGGCAGCACCTAAGGCAACGGCTTCATCAGGGTTGATAGAATGGTTAGGTTCCTTACCTGTCCAGCTCTTAACAGCTTCTTGAACGGCTGGAATCCGAGTAGAACCACCGTTTAAGATCACAACATCAATATCACTAGCTTGTAAGTCAGCATCCTTCAACGCATTTTGAACAGGAATCCGGGTCTTTTCAACCAGGTCAGCCGTCAATTCGTTGAACTTTGCCCGACTCAAACTCTTTTCCAAATGCAGTGGTCCATTTTCACCGGCAGAAATAAATGGCAAGCTGATTTGTGCTTCAGTAACCCCAGAGAGATCCTTCTTAGCCTTTTCAGCAGCATCCTTCAATCGTTGTAATGCCATCTTATCTTTAGATAAGTCAACGCCATTTTCTTCTTTGAAACCAGCGACTAACCAGTCCATGATCTTTTGGTCAAAGTCATCCCCACCTAAGTGCGTATCACCGTTGGTTGAGAGAACATCAAAGACCCCATCACCTAATTCCAAAACAGAAACGTCAAAGGTCCCACCACCAAGGTCATAAACTAAGACTTTTTCGTCCTTGTCTTGCTTGTCCAGGCCATAAGCCAAAGCAGCGGCCGTTGGTTCGTTGATGATCCGTTCAACGCTTAAACCGGCAATTTTACCAGCATCTTTAGTTGCTTGACGTTGCGCATCGTTAAAGTAAGCGGGTACCGTGATAACGGCCTTTTCAACTGTATCCCCAATATAATCTTCAGCAAATGCCTTCAAGTGTTGTAAGATCATGGCTGATACTTGTTGTGGCGTGTAATCCTTGCCATCAACACTCACCTTGTAGCCGGCTTCACCCATGTGACTCTTGATGGATGAAATCGTGTTCGGGTTGGTAATAGCTTGACGCTTAGCAACTTCACCAACTTGCGTTTCGCCGTCTTTAAAAGCGACAACGGATGGCGTCGTCCGAGCGCCTTCCTTATTTGCAATAATCTTTGGGGTACTACCTTCAAGAACGGCAACGGCTGAGTTAGTCGTTCCTAAGTCAATTCCGATAATCTTGTTACTTGCCATCAAAAATTCCCTCTTTTTTTAGTTTTTGGTTTGAATAAGTTATTGTGCGACAACCACCATGGCTGGCCGTAAAACCCGATCCTTTAGCTGGTAGCCTTTTTGTAGGACATTCACCACGGTTTCAGCAGCTTGACCATCCTCTGCTGGAACGGATTGAACGGCTTGATGTAACGTTGGATCAAAGGTCTGACCTAACGCCGCAATTTCCGTCACATGGTTACGCTTCAGGGCATCTTCCAGATGGTCATAAGTCATCTGAACCCCCTTCTTGATCTGTGCGGCAACGTCATCACTCGCCTCAACAGCTAACGCCCGTTCCAAATTATCAATGACGGGGAGCACGTCCTTAGCCAGTTGTTGACCATCATACTTGATCAACGTCGCCTGTTCCTTTTGGAAGCGTGCTTGCATATTTTGAACCTCTGCTTCCGCCCGCAGGTACTTATCCTCAAAGTCAGCTGCCTTTTTCTCTAAAGCAGCGACTTCTTCAGGCGTTGCGGTTGGCTGGTCTTCAACCGGCTGAGTTGCCGATTGATCTGTCTCAGCTTTAGGTGACGCTTGCTTCGTTGTGGCGGACTTTGCCGCAGTTTCATCATCTGTGGATGGTTGTTGTTCTTCAGCCACGATAAAAACCCTCCCTTTCTTTACTCGTCATAGTACCGGTAATAATCCAGTAATTTTTTCGCGAGTTCTTCACGAAACGCACCAACAATTCCCAACATCCGCGAATATGGCATTCGCGTTGGCCCGAGAATGGCAATCATGCCCTTACCATGTTGATCAACGTCATAGGTGGCGGTAATCAAACTGAAATTGCGTAGCGCATCATTCGTCATCTCGTTACCAATCTGTACGGAAATATTATCACTTGGTTGACCCAACACGTTTGCAATATCATCGGTCTTGTCGATCAGTGAATACAACGATTTTAGTGAATCAACGTCACTATCCTGCGAGAAATTCAATAAATTCAGTCGACCACCAACATAAAATCGCTCTTGCGCGGCCCGGGTCAAGACATCCCCGAAAATATCGAGAAAACCAGCGGGGCTTTGCATATAGTTAGTAATTTTCATTGGGATATCCGTTCGCAGCTTTTGTAAGACTTCCGGTAACGTCAGTCCGACCAACTGGTCATTGATTAAACGTACTACGGCTTCAAGCTGATCACCCGATACCGCTTCGCTCACGTCAAATGTTTGGTTCTCAACATCACCACTATCGGTAACCAAGATAGCCATCACTTGCCGCTTGCCCAATGGCACTAACCGAAAGCCACTCAAACGGCTATCCTTAAGCTCCGGCTTCAACGTGAACGCCGTATAGCTCGTCAAGTTCGACAGGATTGTCGCGGACTGCGAAATGATCTCATCAATTTTATGAAAATCGCCGCCTAACGATGACTGAATCACATCAATATCGTTGGGTCGCAAAGGATCTGGCTTAACTAAATGATCAACGTAATAGCGATACCCCTCAACCGACGGAATCCGTCCGGAAGACGAGTGGGTCTTTTTTATGAGGCCTTGCTCTTCTAGGGCCGCCATCTCGTTGCGAATCGTTGCTGAGCTTACGTGGATGGGTAACTGCTTAGCTAATGCCTTTGACCCAACTGGCACTCCCGTGTTCGTAAAGTCGCGGACAACCGCTCGCAGAATCATCATCTGTCTATCTGAAAGCATCACAATCACCCCTTTTTTAGCACTCAAACAATACAAGTGCTAAGACACATATATAATGTAGCAAAACCGCGTTTTGAAGTCAAGAAATCTAACAGAATTTTTAGCAATCAACGTAATTAAGTGCTAATTTCTTCGTTAAAACCGTTATTCAATAACAAATAAGCGTAGGGCAAAAGGCACTTAGCTATTCACCACCAGATATTTGAAAACGCAAAAGGGTCTGAGACTTTTGTCCCAGACCCACCTAAGCTTATTGCGTTAACCGCTGAAAATACGCACGCGTTTCCCGTTCGTCTTGCTGTAATTGGTCAACTAGCTCGTCGGCATCAGCGAATTTTATTTCGCCGCGTAAACGATGCTGCCACTCAACTTCCACTGGTTCGCCATATAGGTTCCCTTGAAAGTCTAGCAGATTCATCTCTACCGTAACCGGCCGACCATCCCCAAAGGTCACGTTGCGACCAATTGAGACCATCCCTGGGTACCAAATAGCGCCCACCTTTAGCCGTGCGGTATAAATTCCAATTCCCGGTAGCCATTGATTCTCTGGCGTTAAAATATTAGCCGTGGGATAGCCAATCGTCCTGCCACGCGCCTCGCCATGAACGACCACGCCCGTTGAACGATAAGGATAACCCAGTAACTGATTAGCCAGATCAATGTCGCCTTGCTTCATTGCCTGCCTGATCCGCGTTGAACTTATTTTTTGCTGATCTTGGGCTTCTTGAGCCACCGTTTCGACCGTGAAACGGCCCTTAGCATAATCAGCTAAGCGGTCCATCGTCGCCACATCTTTCTTACCATAGGTGTGATCAAAACCAGCGACAGCAACCACCGTATGGAAGGCCACTAAATAATGATCAACGAACTCTTGTGGCGACTGCGACGCGAATTCACCCGTATAGTTCACTAAAAAGACCCGTTCAACCCCTAATCGTTCCAACTGTTGGAGCTTTCTGGTTGGGGTACTTAAATATTTTCGATCATCTGCTTCCAATGGCCGATAGACCAAGGCTGGATGATGATCGTAAGTTAACACTGCCAGTTTAGCCTGTCTTTCTTGCGCCAACGCCTTGGCTCGCGCAATCACCGCTTGATGCCCCCGGTGAACCCCATCAAAGAAGCCCATCGCCAATACGACAGGTTCATCTGGAATCCGCCGGGCATCTAAGGGATGGTGTATACGAATAACGTCCATAAAGAATTTCTCTCCTCAGTTTAATTCACCGCAAACATTTTTAATGGTCGATACTGCTTTTTCTCATCTGACCAGCGGTACAAACACTTGGTTTCACCTTGATAAGTTAAGGCCAATTCTGGTTCCGTGGCCTGATTTAACTCCGCCGCTGATAAAAAGACCCCATTTTTCACGAGTGCCCACAAGTGCTCATCAAGGGCAACATGGGGATAGTCTTGCAAGGCGTAGTCAATCGGCCGCAAAATACGTTCAATCTGGTCATCAGCCATTGCGGCTTCAACGTCGGCCAACGTGACCGTCTGTGACAAAGTAAAGCCACCACTTTTTAGACGCGTCAAAGTAGCCATGACGGCTGGCACGCCTAATTGCTGGCCAAGGTCCACCGCTAGTGTCCGGACATAGGTCCCCTTAGAACAGGCGATTTCAAAATCAATCGTTTGGGTCCCCGCTGTTGCATCGAAGGTTCCGGCGCCTTGCAGGTCGAATCGATCCACCGTAATCGTACGGGTTGGTCGCTCGACCGTTTCACCAGCACGCGCATACTCGTACAATTTACGTCCATTCACTTTCACTGCAGAATACATGGGCGGTGTTTGTTGAATTGTTCCCGTCAGTGCTTGGGCAGCCGCAGCCACCTGATCAGCAGTGAACGGCCGTTCAAGTGGCTGTCGCTCGATCACGTCACCATCCAAGTCCTCAGTTGTCGTGGCCAATCCTAGTGTGACTGACCCGCGATACACCTTACCGGACGCCATCAAATACGGCACCACTTTCGTTGCCGAACCAATGCAAATGGGCAACACCCCATCCACACTTGGATCGAGGGTCCCACTATGACCAACCTTTTTAGTCTGCAAGATGTGACGCAATTTTGCGACACAATCGAAGCTGGTAAGTCCTCGCTCTTTGTACAACGGAATAATCCCGTTCATTTTTGACGCCTCCTAAACCTTTACCGTTATAAAAAGACGCTGATCCAGCTAGATCAGCGTCTTCATGTTCCCATTACCAATTAGTCTTGGTGATGAAGATCATTCAACAATTCATCGATCCGGCTACCATACCGAACAGATCCATCCTGTTCAAACGTCAACTCAGGCGTCTTGTAGATACTTAACCGTGAGCCCAACTCAGAACGAATCAATCCGGTGGCCTTCTTTAACCCTGCCGCCGTTTTTTCAGCAGAAGAGGCTTTGTCCGATAAAATGCTGTAGTAAATCGTTGCCTGTTGCAAGTCACCTGTGACTTCCACACCGGTAACGGTCACGCCTTCGACCCGTGGATCGCGGACGCGCTTTAGTAAAATATCCGTAACTTCCCGTTGGATTTCTTGTTCCAACCGGCCAACTCGATATTGTGCCATTGCTGGTTGCCTCCGAACTTTATTTAACCGGAACTTCCTTCATCACGTAGGCTTCGATAACGTCGCCCACCTTGACATCGTTATAGTTCTCGATCGTCAAACCTAATTCATAACCCATCTTCACTTGCTTAACATCATCTTTGAAACGCTTCAGGCTACCCAACTTACCTTCATAAATGACAACGCCATCACGAATCAAGCGTACATCACTTTCAGAGGTCACGTAACCTTCCGTTACCATCCCACCGACAATGGTACCAACCTTAGACGCATGGAAGATATCCTTAACTTCAACTTCTCCGATAATTTCTTCTTCGTAAGTTGGTTCAAGTAACCCTTTCATCGCCGTTTCAATTTCATCAATAGCGTTGTAGATCACGTTGTGTAAGCGAATATCCACTTTGTCACTATCAGCTTGTGCCCGGGCCTGTGGTGTTGGCCGTACGTTAAAACCAATAATGATGGCATCAGAAGCTTCTGCCAAAGTGACATCACTTTCATTGATTGCCCCAACGGCCGAATGAATGATGTTGACCCGAACACCGGATACATCAATCTTCTTCAAGCTCCCAGCCAAGGCTTCAACGGAACCTTGAACATCCGCCTTAATAATCACGTCAACTTCTTTCATTTCACCTTCCTTAAGGGAATCAAAGAGGTTATCCAACGTGACGTGACTCGTGTTCCGACGTTCTTTGACCAAGGCTTCCTTGGCCCGTTCTTCACCAGCCGCCCGAGCCGTCTTTTCATCATCAAAGACGACAAAGCGATCCCCAGCTTCTGGGACGTCATTCAAACCGGTAATTTCAACGGGTGTTGACGGCGTAGCATCCTTAATCCGACGACCCCGTTCGTTAACCATAGTCCGTACACGGCCAAAGGTATTCCCGACAACAATGGGGTCACCAACATGAAGGGTTCCTTGTTGAACCAACAGAGTGGCAACAGACCCCTTACCTTGATCCAACCGGGCTTCGATCACAGACCCAACCCCATTTTGCTTAGGGTTAGCCTTTAATTCCAACACGTCAGACTGCAACAGAATCATATCTAATAATTCGTCGATGTTCTTACCAAACTTCGCCGAGATTTCAACAAAGATGGTATCGCCACCCCAGTCTTCTGGAATCAATTCGTATTCCGTTAATTGTTCCATCACATGGTTCGGGTTAGCCCCTGGCTTATCAATCTTGTTGACCGCCACAATAATTGGCGTGCCTGCGGCTTTCGCATGGTGAATGGCTTCGATAGTCTGTGGCATCACACCATCATCGGCAGCGACAACCAAGACCGTAATATCGGTAATTTCAGCCCCACGTGCCCGCATTTCAGTAAAGGCCGCATGTCCTGGCGTATCCAAGAAGGTAATGACCTTATCATTATAGTGCACTTGATAGGCCCCAATAGCCTGGGTAATCCCACCAGCTTCACCATCCGTGATGTGTGAGTGCCGGAGGTGATCCAACAACGTTGTCTTCCCATGGTCAACGTGTCCCATGATGGTCACAACTGGTGCTCGTGGTGCTTCAAAGTCTTTATTAGCCATTTCCGCATCGAAGAACTTATCGATGTCGGTCACGTCAACTTCAACCTTTTCTTGCGCCTGAATGCCATAGTCATCGGCTAAGATTTCAATCGTGTCCTTATCCAAGGATTGGTTTTGATTAACCATCACGCCAAGCATAAAGAGCTTCTTAACAATTTCAGCCGAAGAACGGTGTAAAATCTTAGCTAAATCTTGGGCATTCATCCCGTCAGTATAAACTAAGACTTCTGGTAATGCCTTATTCTTCCGTTCTGGCGCACCCTTATGCTGGTTCGTGTCTTTAATCCGTTGGTTCTTCTTGTATCGGTTATTATTGTTATTATTACGGCGGCGATTGTTGCGGTTATTGCGGCTATTACGGCCACCACGACTGTTTGAATTGTTGCTATTACGCCGGCCGTTGCTATTATTCGTATTATTATTCAAGCTTCCACCAAATCTGCCAGTACCGGAATGTTGTTGCTCATGCTGACGATTCCCGGTTTGGCCGTTATTTTTATTATTGTTGTTACGTTGTGTTTGATTAGCAGGTTTTCCTGCTGGTTTTTGTGCTGTTGTTTGTGTCCGCGCAGTCCCTTGCGATTTTTCTCGCCGAGGCTGTTGCGCCTTGCGTTGCGGTTGTGCTGACGCAGCCGATTGTTCATGACTGGTCTTAGCCTGTGGCTTAAAAGCCTCCCGTAACTGACGTTCTTCGTTCTCGCCGAGCGTTGACATGTGATTTTTCACCGGAAAGCCTTTTTCTTCAGCCTTTGCGATGATTTGTTTACTGGAGACATTAATTTCTTTGGCGAGTTCATAAATTCGCTTTTTCCCCATATCTTCACACTCCTTTATCTTTCACCGAGCGCGAGAACGTCAGGCGGCTACGCGAGTAACTGTTGTAACTTCCGGGCAAATCCCGCGTCGGTAGTGGCAATGACCGTGCGCGCGGCACCAATTGCCGTGCTCAACTGGTCCTTAGAAAACGATTCATTCAATTCAACGTGATAGCTCGTTGTTTTATCGCGGAACTGTTTTTGATTACTTTGACCCGCGTCACTAGCCAGTAAGACCAGCTTCGCCGAGCCGTCCCGCACAGCGGCTAACACAAAGGATTCACCCGTCACTAACTTACCAGCTCGACGGACAAGTCCTAATAATTGTAAAGCACGTTCAGAATTAGTCATGGTCAAATAATTCCCGCCGTGCTTGCTGATGATCAACGTACGCTATTAAATCATCGTAGAATTGATCATCGATTTTAAGACTAAAAGCGTGGTCAAAAGTCCGCTCCTTTTTAGCCCGTTTTGCGATTTCAACATCGAGGCTAATGTAAGCTCCCCGGCCAGATTGCTTCCCAGTCGGATCAATGCTGACTTCTTGATCTTGGTTCCGAACAACCCGAACCAATTGCTTTTTGGGTGCCATTTCACCCGTTACGATGTCTTTACGCATCGGGATTTTTCGCTGTTTCATGGGCTTAACCCTCCTTGGACTGTTCGCTACTCAGCTGATTCGTCACTCGCCACATCCGTCGTTGCATCATTGACTGGCGTTTCTTCGCTAGTGGTATCGTCAGCAACTGTTTCTGCGGGTTCAGTGGCATCTTCCTCGCTAACAGTAGCACCAGTTGTTGCTTCATCAGCAGCCTGGTCAGCTTCCATTATAGCAGATGCTTCGGATTCTGATTTAATATCGATCTTATAACCGGTTAACTTAGCAGCCAAGCGGGCATTTTGTCCCCGTTTACCAATCGCCAATGACAACTGGTAATCTGGCACGATGACTTCACAAGCACGCTCGTTGTTCGGGTCAAAGATCACATCTAAAACTTCCGCTGGATTCAACGCATTGGCAATGAACTTGGCTTCATCATCAGTCCACTCGACAATGTCCATGTTTTCGCCGCCTAGTTCATTAACAATCGTTTGAACCCGTTGCCCCCGTGGACCAACACTTGTTCCCACTGGGTCAATATCTGGATTATTAGAACGAACTGCCACCTTGGCTCTGTCGCCAGCTTCACGCGCAATAGCCATAATTTCAACGGTCCCGTCATAAATTTCCGGAACTTCTTGTTCAAACAACCGCTTTAACAAGTCTGCGTGAGTTCGGCTAACAAAGACTTGGGGACCCTTCGTCGCATTTTCCACCCGCGTTACGTATACTTTAACCCGGTCATGAATCCGATAGGTTTCGTTAGGCATTTGATCCTGACGACCCATAACGGCCTCAACCTTGCCTAAACTCACATAGACAAACCGTGAATCTTGACGTTCAACCTCACCAGTGACGATTTCATTTTCGTATTGGCTGTATTGATTGTAAATGATATTACGTTCGGCTTCTCGTACCCGTTGTAAAATCACTTGCTTAGCCGTCTGAGCGGCAATTCGGCCAAAATTCTTGGGAGTGACTTCAAACTTAATGTCATCGCCCAATTCATAGCCCTTGTTGATCGTCAAAGCTTCGTCTAAACCAACTTCCAAACGTGAGTCATATACTTGATCGACCACTTTTTTGACCGCATAAACGTGAATATCACCCTTACGTTGATCGAATTCGACCTCAACATTTTGGGCCTGGTCATAGTTACGCTTGTAAGCAGAAACTAATGCGGCTTCCAAAGCATCGATCACAACTTGCTTGTCGATACCTTTTTCCGTTTCGAGTACATCTAAGGCACCCAATAATTCTTTACTCATGTTCTGTTTCGCTCCTTATTTAGTTAGAACTTGATGGCTAACCGAGCTTGGGCAACGGCATCGCGAGGAATCGTTAAGGTCTTGATGCGCCCTTTGAGATTCACTTCTAAATCCAGGCTATCCGCTGTTAATGACAACAACGTACCTTCATAAACTTTACTGTTACCAATCTTTTGGTACAACGACACGTGAATATAATCACCCACGGCCTTTTCAAAGTCGGCTGGCTTCTTCAAAGGACGTTCTGCGCCGGGTGAAGAAACCTCTAAGAAATAAGCTTGAGGAATGGGATCAGGATCTAAAGCGTCCATCTTCTCAGACACTTCATCACTAACCAACGCACATTCCTCGATATTAATGCCTCCGGGTTTATCAATGTAGAGCCGCAGGTACCAACTCTTGCCTTCCTTGACAAATTCAACGTCAACTAATTCAAACTGATGCTGCGCCACAATCGGCTGGGCTAAGGCCGTCACGGTCTCGACGACAGTACTCAAAGAATTCCGCCTCCTACATTTTTCCATTAAAAAGAGTGAGCAATGACTGCTCACTCATTTAAAAACGAGTTTAACTACAAACACCACTCTACTACAGTTTCACCGCGATTGCAACTGTTTGACCACTTATGACTCGGCAGTCACTAAGAGTAAAATAAAACCAACAATTGTGATAAATTCAAAAACCAGAAAATTCAGCCGGGTCGTTGCCATATTTCGCAAACTAATCGCCTTAATTACGGTTAACACAAAGGCCGCCAGAAAGTACGCAATGACTAATGCCAAAAACGGTGCTGATACGACCGTGGCCAGTGTCCCAAACAAAATGTAGCCCAGACCAATCAAACAATAACCTGCTAGAAAAATCCACCCATCTGGTAACCGTACGAACCGCCGTAACATGGTGAACACCCGCTTTCGCTAGAGTTTATTTCTGGTTCTCATTTCCACAGCCTAAGTATACCATATTTTGTCGGGTTTGTAAGCGCTTACTACGCATCTTTAAAACCAGCCCAAGACGTGGGTCTTGGGCTGGTTTTACGTTCTAACTATCTGGTATTAAAATATCCAGCCAGTTAGCCAATTTCAAGTATACCGTTACCTTACATTAAGTCATCAAACAAGCTGAGTTGATTTTCGTCTGGCAAACCGGCTAATACACCGTTTTCTGTCATAAAATCAATCAATGTTTTTGAGACCTTACCCCGCTTGGCCAAATCTTCTTTAGAGATAAATGGCCGATCATTACGCGCCGCCACAATTTGCTTCGCCACGTTTAATCCTAACCCAGGTGCTGCTTTGAACGGTGCAATTAACGTATCCCCATCGATAATCCAATCAGCAGCGTCGGACTTTTCCAAATCAATCATCTTGAACTTAAAGCCCCGCTCAAGCATTTCATTAGCCAATTCCAGTACTGTCAACAGATTTTTATCTTTGGCAGACGCGTCCATCCCTTGATCGTTGATCGCTTTCATGGCGGCTTTGACAGCTGTCTTTCCTTGCGACATCGCCACAACATCAAAATCATCGGCCCGCACAGAGAAGTAAGCCGCGTAATAGATAATTGGGAAATAGACCTTGAAATACGCCACCCGCAACGCCATCAAAACGTAAGCAGCCGCATGGGCCCGGGGGAACATGTACTTGATCTTCAAACAAGAATCAATGTACCAGTCCGGACAGTCGGTGGCTTTCATTTTTTCTTGCCACTCGTCGGGAATTCCCCGGCCCTTCCGCACGTGTTCCATCACTTGGAATGACGTTTCAGAATCCAACCCGAAGTTAATCAAGTCGGTCATAATGTTATCCCGACAACCAATCACGTTAGCAATCGTTGCCGTTCCGTTCTTGATGAGCTCTTCAGCATTGCCTAACCACACATCAGTTCCGTGAGAAAGTCCGGAAATTTGCAGTAGCTGCGAATAATTTTGGGGATGCGTTTCCTCTAACATCCCCCGCACGAACCGCGTCCCAAATTCAGGAACACCTAACGTTCCGGTCTTCGATTGAATTTGTTCCGGCGTAACCCCCAGCGAATCTGTCCCGGAGAATAACCCCATCACACCGGGATCATCCATGGGAATCGTCGTTGGATCAACACCTGAAAGATCTTGTAAGGTCCGAATCATGGTTGGATCATCATGCCCTAAAATATCGATTTTCAAAATATTATCATGGATCGAATGGAAATCAAAGTGGGTCGTTTGCCAAGCTGCCGATTGGTCGTCAGCCGGGTACTGAATCGGTGTGAAATCAAAGATATCCATATAATCTGGCACAACAATAATCCCCGCTGGATGTTGCCCAGTCGTTCGTTTGACCCCAGTAGCCCCTTTGGCTAGCCGATCAATCTCAGCGCCGCGGAAGGTTTGCTCAGTATCTCGCTCATAAGCCTTCACATAGCCGTAAGCCGTCTTGTCGGCCACGGTACCAATCGTTCCGGCCCGGTACACATTCTTTTCACCAAACAATACTTTCGTATAGTTATGGGCAATCGGTTGATAGTCCCCGGAGAAGTTCAAATCAATATCCGGAACCTTATTCCCCTTAAAACCTAAGAACGTTTCAAACGGAATGTTATGGCCGTCGCCAATCATCAGTGTGCCACATTCAGGACAATCTTTTTCAGGCAAATCATACCCTGAGCTATATTCCCCTTTGGTATAGAAGTGCGAATACTGGCACTTTGGACACCGATAATGTGGCGGTAAAGGATTGACCTCAGTAATTCCGGTTAACGTCGCAACCAGACTGGACCCCACAGACCCCCGTGACCCAACTAAGTAACCATCCTTATTGGACTTGGCTACCAGCCGTTGCGCAATCAGGTAAATAACAGAGAACCCGTTACCAATAATTGACTTAAGTTCACGGTCCACTCGATGCTGAACCAGTTCGGGTAAAGGATCGCCATACATCGCGTGTGCCGTATCCATCGTCCGTTGCCGAATTTCATCTTCGGCCCCTTCCATTCGCGGTGTGTACAGCTTATCTTTTAACGGATGAACTTCATCGATGTCATCAGCAATCTTTTGCGTATTGGTTACAACAATTTCTTTAGCCGTCTCTTCGCCCAAGTAAGCAAAATCGGTTAACATCTCGTCAGTCGTCATAAAATGGACGTCTGGCAACTCTTGCCGATTCAATGGATTGGCGCCACCTTGCGAATGAATCAGAATTTTACGGTAAATATAATCATCGGGATTTAAGAAGTGAACATCCCCCGTCGCAACCACCGGTTTGTTTAAATCATGACCAAGTTTCACCATGTTACGCACGATTTCTTCCATATTTTCCCGATCGGCGATAAGTCCTGACTCAATCAACGGTTGATAGGCAGCTGAGGGCTGAACCTCAAGGTAATCGTAGAATTTAGCTTTAGCGGCCGCTTCTACTTGACCTTTTTGCATCATCGCCGTAAAGACTTCTCCCGACGAACAGGCGGAACCAACGATGATTCCCTCTCGATACTCCTCTAGAACACTGCGAGGGACCCGTGGCACCCGATAATAGTAGTCAACGTTAGAAGCCGACACCAATTTAAACATGTTTTTAAGCCCCGCTTGGGTCTTAGCTAACAGAATCGCGTGATTCGGTCGGGCATGCTTATAAGCATCATTATCAGTCATATGATCGTTTAACTGGTCATGATATTGAATGTCATAACGGTCCTCGGCATCCTTTAAGAATAGATAATTCAAATGTCCAGTGGATTCCGCATCATACACGGCCCGGTGATGGTGCTCCAAGCTGACATGGAAACGTTTAGCCAATGTATTTAGTCGATAACTCTTTAACGTTGGGTACAAGAAACGTGCCAACGTTAAGGTATCAATGATTGGGTTGCTAATCTCTGCCATTCCGTGACGTTGGTACCCGGTATTCATGAACCCCACGTCAAACGTGACGTTATGCCCAACGATAATTGCATCACCACAGAACTCACGGAAAAGTTTGAAGACCTCTTCTTCAGATTTGGACCCGGCCACCATATCATCGGTGATACTCGTTAAGTTGGTCGTCTGTTCCGACAGTGGGAAGCCCGGGTCAATGAATTCTTCGAACTGATCAACCACGTTTTGATGCTCCATTTTGACCGCTGATAATTCAATCACTTTGTCATAAATGGCAGATAACCCGGTCGTTTCCACGTCAAAGACCACATAGGTCGCCCCATCTAAGGGAACGTGCGCACTGTTATACCCGATAGGTACACCGTCATCCACCAAGTTGGCTTCGACCCCATAAAGCATTTTAATACCGGCCTTAGCCGCCGAATTAAACGCCGCTGGGAACCCTTGAACATCGGCATGGTCCGTGATTGCCAGTGCCGGCATTCCCCACTTTTTAGCTTGCTTGACGTAATCGCCAATGGGATTCGTCGCATCCATTTGGCTCATGCTGGTATGCAAATGCAGTTCCACCCGTTTTTCTCCTTCGGGTGCCGTGTCTTGCCGACTAGCATGTTTCACCTGATTGATATCATAGGCATTTAACGCTAAATCATGCATATACGTGTCTTCCTGAACGTTCCCCCGGACTTTGACCCAACTACCTTCTTCAACACCGGCAAATTGCGCCTCATCCTCAGCCCCACGCGAGAACTTTTTCACCGCAAAAGACGAGGTGTAGTCAGTAATTTTTAGTGTCAATAGCTGGCGTCCCGAGCGTAGCTTCCGAACTTCTTTTTCAAAAACATAGCCTTCCACAACGACTGACCGTTCTTCTTGGGTGATGTCAATCATCTTAGTGACTGGCTGATCCCCCTTAATGGCCTTACCAATCTGGGTTGGCCCTTCAGCAGCTGGCGTATCCCCTTGTGATTGGCGTTTCTGGTTAGCCTTTTCAATCGCCGCAGCGGCCTGTTGCGCCAGTTGCGCATCCGTCTTTTCTTGCCGCGCTTTGAATTCATCAATTTTGGCCTGAGATTTAGATTCGTCAATCATCACATGAATATTGAACTTCGGAAATCCCGCACGACGGTAAGCCGATTCAATCGGCCCTAGTGCCTGATTGCTCAAGAAGTCTTTAACCACTTCATTTTGGGCATAGAGTAAGACCCGATTGTTCTCATCTAACTCTGGTACTTGCGACTGACAAAGCTCCTGAATCAAATTACTGGTCAGTCCACTATTCTTAACGATCCACTCCCAGTAGTCACCCAGTAACCGGTTGGTTAACTCTGGCTGGTCCACTTCAATGGTCGCCTCAACCGTCGCAATTTCCCGGAAAGCGACCTGTAAATGATTGTGAAAGTCTACAAACGCCGTAAAAGGCAACATGCTTGGTAATTTCAATAAAAATTGCCAGCGACGCGATTGTTCATGTACGGTTAAACGATCCACCGTGGCCGTTTGGAAGTAAGGCTGATCGGCTTCACTAGTCAAATCTAATTGTTGTAGTAGCTTTTCAAATAAAGCATGGCGATCTTCGTCCACAATTAAACTCCTTTCGTCTGGCTAAAAGAGGCCAGGACGTTTGTCCCGACCTCTCATATCCACAACTCATAATTGCTAAACGACATTAACAGCTAGTCAATGTCTTTAAAGAGAATTTCAACGGTGCTAGCAACTTCGTCTTTAATCACTTCGACGGTTTCACCAGTTTTCCGAATTTTAATTTCGACAATCCCTTCACCAGCTTTTTTACCGATAGTGATTCGAACTGGAATCCCCATCAAATCAGAATCAGCGAACTTAACGCCAGGTCGTTCCTTTCGATCATCCGTTAAGATGCGGTAACCCTTAGCCGTTAATTGTTCTTCTAACTCACTGGTCAGCTGTGCCTGGTCAGCCTTCTTCAAGTTGACCGGAACTAAATGAATATCAAATGGTGCAATATTCCGGGGCCAAACCAAGCCCTTGTCATCAGCTTGTTGTTCAGCAATGGCTGATAAGAGTCGACTAACTCCAATACCATACGATCCCATCACAACGGGCTTTTGACGGCCGCCTTCATCAAGCACTGTCGCACCCAAGGCATCGGAATACCGGGTCCCCAGCTTAAAGATATGGCCAATCTCAATCCCCTTAGTAAACTTCAAGACACCGGAACCGTCTGGTGATAAATCCCCCGGCTGAACTTCACGAAGATCAGCAAACGCATCTACCCGGAAGTCACGGTCGAGGTTGGCATTAAGGTAGTGGTGCTCATCTTCGTCAGCACCAACAGCCACGTTAACCATGTCGCCCACGTATTGGTCAGCCAAAATTTTAACATCTTCACTGACACCAACAGGTCCCAATGAACCGAAGTTTGCGCCTAAATACTTCTGTGCGTCTTCTGGTGTTGCTGGATTCAAGAAATCAGCATTTAAATAGTTCTTTAGTTTCGTTTCATTAACTTCATGATCGCCACGAACCAAGACCATTACTGGTTGGTCATCCGCGACGTAAAGCATACTCTTGACTAACGTCGCTGGTTTAACGTCTAAGAATTCGGCCAATTCGGCAATACTATGGACACCTGGTGTGGCAATCTTTTCGAGATCAGCCAGTTGGGCATGTGATTTTTTGCTAACGAAGAGACTCTTAGCCATCTCCAAGTTAGCCGCGTAGTCTGACGAATCAGAATAAACGATGGTATCTTCACCAACAGGGGCAATTGCAGAGAATTCCTTAGAATCCTTACCACCCATAGCACCACCATCACCAACAATGGCCCGATAGTTTAAACCAATCCGATCAAAGATGTTTTCATAAGCCTGCTCCATCTGGTTATAAATCCGATCAAGATCTTCATCACTCAAAGAAAATGAATAAGCATCTTTCATAATAAATTCGCGGCCGCGTAACAACCCATAACGTGGTCGATCTTCATCCCGATACTTAGGCTGGATTTGGTACATCACCAGTGGTAGTCGCTTGTACGACTTAATCGCGTCACGAACCAACATGGTAAACGTCTCTTCATGAGTCGGTGCCAAAATAAAATCACTGTCGTGCCGATTCTTAAATTTAAACAAGTTGGGACCGTACGTTTCATACCGACCGGACTCCTGCCATAGTGATGCTGGCAATACAGCTGGCATCAGCATTTCAACGGCATTGATTTTTTCCATTTCCTCACGAATGATCGTTTCAATGTTCGTCAACACCCGAAATGCCAGCGGTAGGTAAGCATACATACCGGCGGTAACCTGGCGAATGTACCCGGCACGTAGCATCATCTGATGGCTCAGAGCTTCGGCGTCATTCGGTACTTCCTTTAACGTCGGAATGAGTAGTTGTGATTGTTTCATAGTCAAATAGTCCCTTCTCGTAATAACCGAATTCCTTAATGAATAAAGTAGCGTTCAATATCATTCCACGTCACCAGTAGCATGAGCAGAACTAAGAACCCCACACCAATCAACGTAATTGCGGCTTCCACGTTTTCTGAAAGCGGCTTACGCCGAATAGCTTCAATAAAGTTTAATAATATTTTACCACCATCCAAGGCTGGAATTGGCAGTAAGTTCACAATTGCCAAATTAATTGATAAAAAGGCTAAGAAATTCAACACGCCAACCAAGCCAAACTTGGTTGCCTGTGAGGTTGTGGCAAAAATGGCGACTGGTCCGCCTAAATCGTTCAAACTAAAGTGACCAGAAACCATGTGCCACAAAGCCCCAAACAACGCTTTGGTCATCGTCCACGTCTGTGTAAATCCAGAAGCTAAGATGGCCCCAATGCTCTTATCTTGGGCTTGCGTGATCCCAATCATTCCCACCGTCTTACCGTTAGAAGTTTCACCTTTAGGTGTCACCGTAATATGTTTGGTTGTCGATCCCCTTTGAATCGTCAGCGTTGTTTTCTTGTTAGCCAATGGCTGAATCGCTGTACTAAGATCAGTCCAGCTGGTGGTCTTTCGACCATTGACTGCCGTAATCTTATCGTTGGTCTTCACGCCGGCTTGTTTCGCCACTGATACCGGTGAATCAGCTACTTGAACCTGATTCGTGCCCATTGAAACGCCCCCCTGGGCAAAGGACATCAACATAAAGGTGACAATCGCTAATAAGATATTGTTCATCGGCCCAGCGAAATTCGTCATCAATCGCCGGCCTAACGATGCCGACTGAAATTGAACGTCCTTAGGGGCAATTTGCAGTTCCGTACCATCGCTTTCAATCACCGTGGCATCGTGAGCAACCGCATAACGCTTAATGGCACTCTCGTCACCATTTTCATAGCCCTCAATCCACAATTCATTCTCTAGATCTGTTGCGGTAACTTCTAACGGAATACCGTTAAATAACGTGGATTTTTTGCTGGTATTGATTCGTTCAACCTTTTCGTCAATGCCCACGTACAAGCTGACTGGCGTTCCCGGTTTCAGCTCTTCTTCGTCATCTTCGGCACCCGCCATTCGGACGTAACCGCCCACTGGCAATAACCGTAGTGTGTAGGTCGTGCCATCTTTGCCACGATGGTAAACCAATTTTGGCCCCATCCCAATCGAGAATTCACGGACGAGAATGCCGCCTCGCTTGGCAAAGTAAAAATGCCCGAATTCATGGACAATGACCAAAATCCCAAAGACAATGATAAAGGTAATAATCGTTGTAATCACAGATGTCGTCCCTTCTTCAGTCGTGAGTAGCCTGCGCTTTTTATCTGCTCCCTAGCATACCCTAGGACCCCAGACGACGCAAGTCAGCAGCCGCGCTAAATCAATCCAAACAAATGGATAACCGGTAATACCAGTAAGAGGCTATCAAACCGATCTAAGATACCACCGTGACCGGGCAAAATCTTCCCAGAATCTTTCACACCGTAGTACCGTTTAAGTGCCGATTCAACCAAGTCGCCAAATTGACCAACCACAGAAAAGATCAGCGTCAAAATAATCATAATCCCTAGGCTAAAGTGCCCAATTGGGAAGAAATACCAAAACACGCTCCCCACAATCGTGGCCACTAGTGACCCACCAATGGAACCTTCCCACGTCTTATTAGGACTAATGTGCGGCGCTAATTTATGTTTACCTAACTTCCGGCCAATCATGTAGGCACCAGAATCTGTCGTCCACACGATGAACAGCGCGTATAACAGAGCTACCAAGCTAATCGCCCGGGCGGCAATAAAGAAATGAAAACCGACCCCAATGTAAAGCATACTTAATGTAATCACACCAGCATCGTCAAAGGAGAAGCGATTTCGCGATACCACCGTTCGCATCAGGAGCAATAAGATAAATAAATAAACAATATACCAAGGCTTCAAGTAACTTGGTAGCAGTTCACCCCACCAACTCTGAGGCGCAATCACTGCCAAAATACCAATGCCGGAAATGATGGCTTCCGGGCTTACCAATAACTTCTTACGCATAATCAAAACTTCTGATAATGCCACTAATCCTAAGGCAAATGCCGCAATGTCTACCCAAATACCGCCCGCAACGATAATCGGAATAAAGATAATTAACGCCACAACTGCCGTAATAACCCGTTGTCTCATGTTAAAAACTCCTCAATAAAATTATTTCTCCGTGTCAGGAGTCAGTCCACCGTATCGCCGGTGTCGCTGTTGATACTCATAAATTGCCGTTTCTAGGGCCGTTTGATCAAAATCAGGCCAGTGCTGCTGCATAAAGACAAATTCGCTGTAGGCGACCTGCCAGAGCATGAAATTAGACAAACGTTTCTCCCCACTCGTTCGGATCAACAAATCCGGGTCGCGAAGTTCACCTAAATCCGCCGTCATCAATTGTCGATCAAACGTTGTCTCATCAATTTCTGCTGGATCTAGTTGACCACTTTGAACTTGCTGAGCAACGTGTTGAACCGCCGTCACCAATTCAGCTCGCCCACCATAATTTAGCGCAAAGTTCAGAACCATCCCTGTACAATGCCGCGTATCTGCAATAGCATCAGCCACCGCCTTTTGTGTCGCAGCCGGTAATTGATCCGTATAGCCCATGACCTTCACGCGAATATTATTTTTAATCAAATCAGGCACAAACGTCCCAAAGAAATCCACTGGTAATTTCATGAGGTAATTCACTTCTGCATTGGGTCGCTTCCAATTTTCGGTTGAAAACGCATAGAGTGTTAATACCTTAACGCCCAGGTGACTGGCAGCCTTCGCCACCGTCTTCACAGTATTCATCCCCTGTTTGTGTCCGGCAATCCGGGGCAAATGCCGTTGCTGAGCCCACCGACCATTACCATCCATGATGATGGCAATGTGGGCGGGAATGTTGGCTTCGTCTAATTGATGTTCCGCGACTTCGCCAGTCGTTTGATCTTTACTAAAAAATGAAAACACGGCGCACCTCCATTGGTCTTTACAACCATTCATCATAACAAAAAAAGGACCGGGAAACTATCCCGGCCCCCAAATTGAGCGAAAACTTTAGTTTTTGAACGGCTACTCAATTAACCGCCATTCGCCGCGTTTCGCATCAGCCAAGGTGCCGAAGTAGCTCAACAAGTTGTTGGCATCATCTGCACTTACTTGACCCAACAGGTTCAAGCCTTCACCCGTTGGCAGTGGGTCCGACAAATCGGTAATCTCATTACCATTTTCAATCGTGGCCTTTGAGAACGCCACGATCCAGTCATCACCGATCAATTGTGTTACCACAAAGAAGAGGTTGAAATCATCGCTAACGAACGCTGGCTGCGCATAAACGCCTTCTTGAATTTCTTCCAATTCAGCGCCATTATAGTTCAAGATTGAGACATTTTCAGCGTTAACTGGATTATTCAACCGAAAAACCATCTTGCCAAATTCTTTAGAACCGGGGGTAATTTCAATATTATCTTGGTTGTTTTGCTTGTCTTCTGCCATTTTCAGCACTCCTTGTCTAGTTGAGCTTAGTCAGTCAACACTTCTTGTTCCTTCTCGGCCGCGATAGCATCTACACCTTTAATGGCCTTATCCGTCACTTTTTGAACTTGGTCTTCTAAGTTATGCAGGTCATCATCCGTATAGTCACCATTCTTGTGACCCTTTTTGATGTTATCCATGGCTTCTCGACGAACGTTTCGAACGGCAACCTTGCCTTCTTCTGCCTTAGCTTTAACTTGCTTAGCAATTTCCTTACGCCGTTCCTCAGTCAGTTGTGGGACAACGAGTCGGATGGCCGTCCCATCGTTAGCTGGTGTAATCCCCACATCGGATTCCAAAATACCCTTTTCAATGTCTTCTAGTGCTGACTTGTCATAAGGCGTCACCATTAAAATCCGTGGTTCCGGAATCGTAATTGAGGCCACTTGGTTCAATGGTGTTTGTGCACCGTAGTACTCAACCATCACCCGATTTAAGATGCTGGCGTTAGCCCGACCAGCCCGAATAGATCCCAATTCGCGCTTTAAGGCCTCTTCTGCCTTTGTCATTTTTGCTTGTGCTGTTTCAATAATCTGATCAGCCATTATTATTTACCCCTAACTGTCGTTCCAATATTTTCGCCTTCAACGACTTTCCGGATATTCCCGCTCTCATTTAAATTGAAAACGACAAACGGAATGTCATTATCCATAGAAAGTGAACTTGCCGTTGTATCCATGACGTTCAAGCCCTTATTGATGATATCAAGTTGCGTTAGTTGATCAAATTTCACTGCTGCTGGATCTTTCTTAGGATCAGCAGAGTAAATGCCATCAACACCATTTTTCGCCATTAAGATCGCATCAGCATTGATTTCAGCTGCCCGTAACGCAGCAGTCGTATCCGTAGAGAAGTACGGGGAACCCGTTCCTCCGGCAAAAATAACCACGCGTTCTTTTTCTAAGTGCCGAATCGCTTTGCGTCGAATATAAGGCTCTGCAATTTGCCGCATTTCAATAGAAGTTTGCACCCGCGTTGGTACACCAATTGACTCCAAATTGTCCTGTAAGGCCAACGCATTCATAATGGTTGCCAACATTCCGATGTAATCAGCTTGGGCACGTTCCATACCCATTTGGGCACCAGCTTCACCGCGCCACATGTTGCCACCACCAACCACAATCGCAATCTGAATGCCCAGGTTATAAACATCCTTGACTTCTTCTGCGACGGTCTTGATGACTGGCGGATTAATGCCAAACCCTTTGTCACCGGCCAAAGCCTCACCACTGAGTTTTAGCATAATCCGTTTATACTTTACGTCCGCCATTGTGTTTCCTCCTATTGTATTCTGACAATAATTCTATCATAAACCCCGGGCTAGTGATAGTCAGGGGTTAGGAAAACCGCCTATTTTGTCAAATTGCTAACAAAAAAGCGTAGTTTCCCAACGGAAACCTACGCTTTTCTGACAAATTAGCCGTTGATTTGGTCTTGAACTTCTTTTGCCAAGTCAGCAACTGGCTTTTCGATACCTTCACCAACTTCGTAACGAACAAAGGTCACTAACTTACCACCCTTGCTAGCAACAAATTGGCTCACTGTCTGATCGCCATCCTTAACGAATGGTTGGTCAGCTAAGCTGATTTCTGACAAGAACTTGTGTAGGCGACCTTCGACCATCTTTTCGACGATCTTTTCAGGCTTGCCTTCATTCAAAGCTTCTTGCTTCAATACTTCACGTTCGTGATCCAACCGTTCAGCTGGAATGTCATCGCGAGAAACAAATTCTGGGTTGATAGCTGCAACGTGCATGGCAACGTCCTTAGCCGTCGCTTCATCAGCGCCATCTAAGACAACAACAGCGGCGATTTGACCACCTTGGTGCAAGTATGAACCGAATACTTGGCCATCGGTCTTCTTAACAACAGCAAAACGACGTAATTGCACGTTTTCACTAGTAACTTGTGTCGTCTTCACAATAGCATCGTTGATGGTTGACCCATCAGCCGTCGTCAAGGCCAAAGCAGCATCTAAGTCAGCAGGTTGCTTTTCAGCAATCGTGTCAGCAATCGTATCAACCAAGGCGTTGAACGTATCGTTAGTTGCCACGAAGTCTGTTTCTGAGTTCACTTCGATAATAGCTGCTGTGTTACCGTCTTCTTTAACTCGAGCCAAACCGTTAGCCGCAACATTGCCGCTCTTCTTCTTGGCCTTAGCAATTCCTTTTTCACGCAAGAAATCAATTGCTTTGTCCATGTCGCCTTCAGAAGCAACCAAAGCCTTCTTTGCGTCCATCATCCCAACTTGAGTTTTGTCACGTAATTCCTTAACTTGTGCTGCCGTGATTTTGCTTGCCATAGTGTAATGGCCTCCTTTTATTGATTCGTCTAAAACATCAAAAAAGACTGACTCAATCTCAGGCCATTATCGGTCCTAAACATTAAGCCAGCCTAAGGTGCTTTAAATCTTATATTTGGAAAGTGTCAGTACTGACACCTTGCATTTAATTACTTGTTGTCGCCTTCAACCGCGTTAACGATATCTTCCATTGAGTTGTCAGCGGTCTTCTTGTCGCCTTCAGCGGCTTCAGACTTTTGACCTTCAAAGGTCTTTTCGTCAACTTGGTCTTCACCCTGACGGCCTTCAACGATTGCATCAGCCATCTTTGAAGTGATCAAACGAACGGCACGGATAGCGTCATCGTTAGATGGGATAACCACGTCAATTTCGTCTGGGTCAGTGTTCGTATCAACCATCGCAACAATCGGAATGTTCAACTTTTGTGCTTCGTGAACAGCGATTTGTTCCTTACGAGGGTCAACGATAAACATAACGTCAGGTAACTTAGGCATATCTTCGATACCGCCCAAGAAGCGTTCCAACTTGTCTTGAGACTTCTTCAGCAAGGAAACTTCCTTCTTAGGAAGAACATCAAACGTGCCATCAGTTGCCATCTTCTTCAAGCTCTTCAGACGCTTGATCCGAGTTTGGATGGTTTCCCAGTTAGTCAAAGTCCCACCTAACCAACGGTGGTTAACGTAGTATTGACCTGCACGAGTTGCTTCTTCTTCGATAGAGTCTTGTGCTTGCTTCTTTGTCCCAACAAACAGAACAACGGCGCCCTTAGCAGCTTCGTCCTTCATGTAGTTGTAAGCAGCATCGATTAACTTCACCGTCTTTTGTAAGTCGATGATGTAGATACCGTTACGTTCCGTAAAGATGTATTGCTTCATCTTAGGGTTCCAACGACGGGTTTGGTGACCAAAGTGGACACCGGCTTCGAGCAGTTGTTTCATTGAAATAACAGCCATGATAAAATGCCTCCAAATAGTTTTTGATTTCCTCCCCCGAGATCGCACGATCGAAGAACTCGCAAGCGAGCACCCCTTCAATCATCACTCGAGGTGTGAATTGGCGCATACGCACCGAAAGTTATTATACAAAATGCCAGGAGCGAACACAAGCTAAATCCGCACTTTTTTGCATTAAATTGGCTTTTTTCTGGTAATGTGGTAAACTGCTATGGATTTAACCGAGGAGGAAACGCAATGATAAAAGCGGTCGTCTTTGATGTCGATGACACGCTCTATGATCAACGGGCGCCGTTTGCGGCAGCCTTAAAGTCACTTATGCCAACGGTTGACGCTGATATTAATCAACTTTTCCAAGCTTATCGTTGCCAGAGTGCTAGCGTCTACGCCAAAGTAGCTGCTGGTCACTGGTCTCATGAAGAAATGGCCGTTAAGCGGCTCAATCACGCGTTACACCAGCAAGGATTAGCCCCTGTCAGTACAGAAGCAGCGGTTGATTTTGAACGAGCCTACGCAACTGGCTTGCAGCGCATCCAATTATTCCCTGGCTTACCAACTGCCTTAGATCAGCTTAAAGATCAATTCCAATTGGGAATCATTACCAATGGTAAAACGCAACACCAGTTAGACAAGGTGATGCAGTTACAGATGCATCGATGGATTGACCGCGAGGCAATTATCACATCTGAGGAAGTGGGTCTGGCGAAACCTGATCCACAGATTTTCACCCTCATGAATCATCGGCTCAACTTACGAGCCAGTGAAGTGGCCTACGTTGGCGATTGTTACGGTATGGATGTCAAGGGTGCTAAGCAAGCTGGTTGGCATGCCTTTTGGTTTAACCACCGTAATTTAGAAACGCCAGACGGCGATTGGATTCCCGATCAAACGGTTGGCGATTCGCTTGAGCTTCAAGATCTTCTACTGGCGCTTACCGCCGTGGCTGAATGCTCATAGAACTGATGAATGTGCCAGAACATGGCATAATCGTCTATGCCGCAACATCTAATCATAAAAACAAAAAATCGGTACCTTCAGTTGCAACAAACGCTGAAGGTACCGATTTTTTGGTTGTAATTTAGTCGAACGAGACTTCGTTTTCAGCCTGACCCGTTTCAATCAATTGTTTATTGTTATTTAAAGCAAATTGCACCATGTTCTTAACCGCCGTCTTGGTATAAAAAGCAATGTGCGGCGTCACTAAAACATTTTCACGCTTCATCAAATTCTTGAGCCGTTCATCTGGGATGGCATCAAAGTTCTTAAAGTCGGCGTTAAAGATTCCCACTTCGTCCTCATAAACATCAAGGGCCGCACCCGCAACCTTGCCACTATCCAAGGCCCGAATTAACGCATCGGTATCAATTAAGGCACCACGGGCGGGGTTCAAAATCCACACGCCATCCTTCATTTTAGCAAAGGCCGCATCATCTAGCATATGGTCATTATCCTTAGTTGCAGGGGCATGTAAGGAGATGACATCGGCTTGGGCATACAATTCATCCAAGGTATCGACATAAATGCCTTGCTTTTCTAATTCCGGATTGTGGAAAACATCGTAAGCAATGACTTTTGCACCAAAGCCTTGGTAAATACGCATGGCCGCACGTCCAATTCGACCCGTAGCTACAATACCAACCGTCATCTGATTTAATTCATCGGCGATATCTGGTGCCCAAGTCAAATCTCCTTGTGCCTGTTTACGGTCAAATGTGGGTGTCCGCCGCAACAGCCGCATCAACTGAGTCACCGTTAATTCAGCAATTGCCGCCGGTGAATAGGCTGGCACGTTGGTCACCTTGAACCCATTTCGTTTGACCGCATCAGCATCCACATTATCCACCCCAACGTTCCGTAGGGATAGGTTCGTCACACCGTTAGCTGCCAATTGATCCAACACGGCCGCTGTATAAGGCTTTTGTTGGTAGACTACTGCCCCGTCATAGCCTTTAGCCAAGTCGACGGTCTGTTCATCTAACAGTTCCGCAACCGCTTTGACTTCGATGCCTTGGTCCTTAGACCATTGTTCTAAGTAAGGTTGTTCGTCGTCACGAATGCCATAAGCAATAATTTTCACAGTAAGTTCCTCCTCAAATTAATCTTTGAACATGTTCCACGTTCTACCCGTTAGTTTAACATAAGTCAATACCATATGACGTGTTAAATGCTTACGCCATGATTGGCTAGGAAGGTGACCTTCTTTTGTCGACTTTGATGCTTAAACGCCCACTCAGCGTGTAAGGCATCATGTTTATTATCGAAGGCCTCACTATACAGAACCTTCAACGGGCGATGAACCCGAGTATATTTAGCCCCTTTACCCGCTAGATGCGTGGCAAAACGCTTCGCCACATCAGTGGTAAAACCACCATATAAGGACTGATCTGCACATAACAGAACATAAAAATAATACTGCTTAGGCTCGTCCATACAGCAACGCCTCCACTTCAGGTGTGTAATGTCCCTGTGCGTCATAAACCGTCAGTGGTTCCATAAACCGTAAGCCACCTGTCTTACCGTCCTTAATGGCTTCAACCAATACCATATTGGCTTCCTTGTGCGGTTTAGGATAAACTAACCGAACTTTTTTCGGTGCCAACCGATTTTCAGAAAACAATTGAAATAGCTGACCCAACCGATCCGGCCGATGCACAAAGTAGGCCTTGCCAGTCATTTTTAACAACCCACTCGTTGTCGCAACAACGGTTGCTAAATCAGTCGCAATCTCGTGGCGGGCGATGGCCAAATACTGATTCGGGTTCTTTTGACTATCCGGCAAATCCGCAAAGTATGGTGGATTACACGTCACAACATCAACTGAATCCTTGGGAATCCATTGCGTAACGTCCGCTAAATCCCCTTCATAGACGCTCAAACGATCGCTCAGTTGATTCAGTTCAATGCTCCGCCGTGCCATATCTGCTAACCGTGGTTGAATTTCAACTTCAGCAATCTGACCGTGCGTTTGGTGACTCATGAATAAGCCGACTGCCCCATTACCAGCGCATAAATCAACTGTTTGACTGGTGGCTCTGATCGGTAACTTCGCAAAGTCCGCGAGCAAAACCGCATCCAGTGAAAAGGCAAATACCTCTGGGCTTTGAATGATTTTAATATCTTGACTATAGAGTTGATCGATTCGTTCATCGGGGTTTAATTGCATCCCCACCACATCCTTTTCCCAATAAGATCACTTGCAACTAGCCGTTTTTTTTTGCATACTAGATAAAATAGTACCATGTGAGAGGAGTGCACCACATGTTTTATCGTTTTTTACGCGGGGTTGTTTGTACCATCTTGTACCTCGTTAACGGGCGCGCACGCTACGTTAATCAAGATAACCTACCTGAAGGGCCTTACGTTCTCGTTGGTCCTCACCGGACTTGGTTTGATCCAGTCTACTTTGCCATGGCGGCCTATCCCCGTAAATTTAGTTTTATGGCTAAAGAAGAATTATTTCAAAACCCCATTTTCCGATGGTTGTTGAAACATGTCAATGGTTTTCCAGTAAATCGTGACCATCCGGGGCCTTCTGCCATCAAAACACCTGTGCGCATTCTGCGCCAAGGTGATCTATCCCTAATTATGTTTCCTTCGGGATCTCGTCACTCAAATGAATTAAAGGGTGGCGCGGCCGTTATTGCTAAGATGGCTGGCGTTCCCCTGGTTCCCGCTGTGTATCAGGGCCCCCTCACGTTCAAGCAATTATTTACCCGCAAGCCCGTGACCATCGCATTTGGCAAACCAATTGCGATTGATCGCAAACTGAAGCTTAATGAAGAAGGCCAAGCACAGATTGAACAACAAATGCAAGCTGCCTTTGACCAATTAGATCGTGAAATTGACCCAACTTTTCATTACGTTGACGTCACTGAGAAAAAAGACGCGCATACAGATTAAATAAAAATCGGTCCGCTCAGAAATAACTTCTGAACGAGCCGATTTTTTTGTAAATCCCCACTTACTCAACGTGAGCGGAATTTTGTAGTTGAATCATATCATAGTAATAACCATGCTGCTGCATCAAGTCGTCATTAGTGCCCCGTTCAACAATTTTTCCTTGATTCAAAACCAAAATGAGATCGGCATTTTGAATGGTCGATAGCCGATGTGCAATCGCAATGGTCGTTCGATTTTCTTGAATCCGATCCAAGCCAGTCTGAATCATCGTTTCTGTTTCGGTATCCACATTAGCCGTTGCCTCATCCAAAATTAGAATTTTGGGGTCCGTCACCACTGTTCGCGCAAACGTAATTAACTGGCGTTGACCAGCCGAATATTCCGTTCCCCGTTCCAACACTGGCGTTGCGTAGCCTTGTGGCAGTTGTTCAATGAACTCATCTGCTTGAACAAAGTGAGCGGCTCGTTGCACTTGCTCATCAGAGATGGCCGGATTAAACATCCGAATATTGGTTTGAATATCACCATAGAATAACTGAGGTTCTTGTAAAACCAATCCCATTTTGGCGCGTAACTCCTCGGCTGGATAGTCCCGAATATCGCGGTCATCAATTAAGACCTGACCACCTTGAAATTCATAGAAACGCATCAATACATTAATCGTTGATGTTTTACCAGAACCGGTTTGCCCGACCAAGGCCACCGTTTGACCTGGTTCGGCCACAAATGATACGTCTCGTAAGACGGGATGCTCGGCATCGTAAGCAAACGTCACGTGCCGAAATTCTATCTTGCCCCGAGTAATCTTAGCATCCGCTACTGGGTGTTGCTGTGGTGCTAGCGTCTGATCATCTAAGATTCGTAACACCCGGGAACCAGCCACCATCCCATTTTGAAAATCACTAAGATTGTCCATCATGTTACTCATGGGACTGTAAAAGTTATTTAAATACGTAATGAAGGCGTAAATAACACCAGCCGCCACAACCTCATGTAAGCCGCGAATCCCAAAGAGACTCAGGACAATAACCGTCCCCAAGGCATAAAAGAGATTAATAATTGGGCTCAATAATAAGGAATTTGTCCGAATCATTGCCCGCCGCGTACCATAATAGGCAGCGTTGGTCTTCTCGAAGTTTGTTGCTGTCCGTCGTTCCTGTCGAAATTCTTGAATGACCGTGATTCCTGTAATTGCTTCAGCCAGTTTCGTATTTAATTCACTGAGGCGTTCCCGCATTCGCCGGTAAACCCGTGAACTAAAGCGCTGATAATACCAAATAGTCAAGGCCAAAAATGGCACCAAGACTAGCGTCCACAACGCCACCGTGACGTCCGTCACGTACATAGCAATAAATGATGAAATGACCGCAAATAGCGCCAAAACAAGGGTATTGAACAGCGCCCAAAAATTGGCAAAGGTCATCGTGTCATTCATGAGTCGTGACAAAATTGACCCCCCCGGCGTTTGATCAAAGTATCGCATACCTTTAGCATGGAGATTATTAAATAACCGACGCCGGACATTTTCCAACATATACTCAGCTCCCATGGTGCTGGTATAATTTTGCCAGAACTGAAAGATAGCTTTCGTGATCATCCCTAAAAGGTAGAGTCCCGCAAACATCCACATAATGGCCAACGATGCCTGACTCGTCCGCAAATAACGGTCCATGTAAACTTGTAATAACCATGGCAAAAAGACGTTAACAGCACTGATCACAGCTGATAGAATGATTGACCCAATGAAGAACCACTTGTAAGGCGCGGCAAACTTAAATAACCGTTTAATAACGCCTAGCTGTTCTTTAGTAGACATACTACGTGCCCACGCTGATTCATGTGGTTTATCGGCCATCTGTCACCCCTCCTTGCACTTGTGTTTCTAACTGTTGCCGTTCAAACATTTGCTGGTACCAACCATGTGTCCCCATTAATTCATCATGGGTGCCTCGTTCAATCACTTGACCGTGGCCCAGCACTAGAATTTCATCGGCATTCATCACCGAACTTAACCGATGAGCAGAGATAATTGTCGTTTTGTTCGCCCGCTCTTGCTTCAAGTTAGCCAAGATTTCAGCTTCCGTTTCTGCATCCACGGCAGATAAGGCATCATCCAAAATCAGCAATTCTGGATTAATCAGTAACGCTCGGGCAATCGCCAATCGCTGACGCTGTCCGCCAGATAGCGAAATACCCTCTTAGCCAACTTCCGTCGCATAGCCCGCCGGAAGCTTAGCAATCTGTCCAGCTAAATCGCTTTTGGCAGCAGCGGCTTCAACTTCAGCTTTCGTTGCGGTTGGTCGGGCAAAGCGAATATTTTCAAAAATGTTGGTCGAAAATAAAAAACTTTCTTGTGGGACATACCCAATTGCAGGTAAATAACTATCTAACGCATAGTCCTTAATATCATGACCACCAAACATGATCTGACCTTGATAATTGTCAAACTCACGTAAAATCAATTTCATTATTGTCGACTTACCAGCCCCAACCCGGCCGACAATTCCCAACGTGTGACCTGCTGGTAACGTGAAATCAACCTGCTGCAGACTAGCACCCGCATCGTCCGGATAGTCAAATTGGGCAACGTGATACGCTAAAGTTCCCTTAGGCCGCTGTTGAAGCCCATTTGTTTGATCGATAATATGAGTTTTCTGATCCAACAACTCCATCACCCGATCGTAGCTTGCATTCCCACGTTCCATCGTGTTAAAGAGCATGCCGACCGCAAACATTGGCCACACCATCATTGCCAAATAACTAATAAATGACACCAAATTACCAATGGTAATCACCTGATGGGTCACAAAGAGCCCACCTAATACGATTGTTGCCACGTAAGAGATTGAGATAATCAAGGTGATTGCCGGATCAAACAAAGAGTCCAACCGATTGACCCGTCGATTAATATTAATTGTATGAGCAACTTGCTGGTCAAAATCAGCCACATCCGCGTCATCTTGGCCTAGTGCTTTGATGACTTTAATCCCACTAATACTTTCTTGTGCCTTATTATTTAGCCGTGAAAAAGCCGCTTGAGATTCGCCAAAGGCCCGATGAATCTTTTGCCCGAGGTACCAAGAAACAAGCGCCAAAAGCGGAAATGGCAAAATAGCCAGGAGGGTCAAACGCCAGTTGACCAGTGCCATCATCGCAATCAAGGTGGTCCCACCCGTAATGATGGCATCGGCAAATTGTAAAATTCCACCGCCAGCTACCCGTTGAATGGCTTCCAGATCATTGGTCGCATGTGCCATCAAATCACCGGTTCGATACTTCTGATAAAAGACCCGATCCATCTGCATAAAGTGGCTAAACAGCTGATTTCTCAACAGTTGTTCCAAGTGAGCCGCACCACCCCAAATGGCATTGCGCCAAATATAACGCGTTCCGTACTGGACTACCGCCGCAACCGTCACCCACATCAGATCCAGTGCCAACAGTCGACCTGTCATGGTCTGCCCGTGAATGCCGTCTACCATATTCCCAATAATCCGTGGCGGAATAATGGCCACAATTGCCGTTAACAGCAATCCAATAATACCGATCAGATACCGTCGCCATTCCAAACGAAAGTACCAAGCTAGTTTTCGAAAAATACTCACGAACAACCCTCCTTAAAAAATTAAAATATGATTAAAATATAGCACAGACTTTACCATTCTACCGAACTATTTTTAAAATACAAATAAAAAGACTCGTCTCCCACAAATGGGAAACGAGTCGAGATTAACCGTTATTTTTTCCGCGCATTTTGCTGCATTGCGGCCATCATTTGGTGTAATTTCCGTTGGGATGGTTTTTGCCCCATCTGTAACATCATCGCACGTAATTGATCTTCATTAATCGGCGGATTATCTTTCAAATAGTTTTCCATGTACTTCCGAGCGCCGTAGAAGCCACCAGCTGCACAAGCTAAGCCTACGACAATCACAATTAGAATCCAAATCCAAGTTGCCAATTTGTTCCCCTCCTTTGTTAAAGACATTCAAGCTTAATTTTACACAAACTTAAAGCAAAATAAAAGAGCGAATCCTAGAAAAGCGACTCGCTCATCAGGTTAATCGTCTCGTAACCCTTTATCACGTTGGATTTGACGAACTTTTTCTGGGGTGACTTCTTTCCCAGCCTTGTCGTAAACCTGCATCATCTCAACTTGGCTCCGGAAGCTCTCCCGAAAGAGTTTGAGATATTGCTTACGTAAATGGTCACGCTCAGCCGTTTCTTCATCCGTTAAGCCATCCGTTTTATTTTTATGTGCCAGTTCATTAATTCGTGCTAATAAACTATCCATTGTTGGTTCTGCCATGAACAGTCCCCCTAACTTCATCTTTTTTATATTTCAATACTTCAAATTTAGCCATGCCCCATCATATCAGGGTCACCCCAAAAATTCAACCAATTAAGCCGAACATCTGTTTGAAAAACGACGATGGCTATGCTACAATCAACTTAAACTATACTACAAATGACGAACGAGGTGGCAGTAACGATGAGCAAAGCTTCTGAAAGTAAACAAATCGCCGTTCTTCGCTTCATTTGGGAACGAGTTAACGAGAAAGGGTATCCGCCGACTGTTCGGGAAATCGGTGAAGCCGTGGCGCTCTCCTCAACCTCAACGGTTCACGGTCATATCGCCCGTCTAGAAAAAAAGGGATTTATCACCAAAGATCCAACCAAACCACGGGCATTAGAAGTCACTTCCGCTGGTCTTGAAGAATTGGGTGTTCATGAAGAACAAACCAAAATCCCTGTCCTAGGAACTGTCACAGCCGGTGAACCGATCTTGGCTGTGCAGGAGGCCACCGACTATTTCCCAGTTCCCCCTGAATTTGAAAATGACGATGATCAATTGTTCATGTTGACAATTCGTGGCGAAAGTATGATCAACATTGGTATCTTGAATGGCGATCAGGTGATTGTTCGCCGACAACAGTCCGCCGACAATGGTGATATCGTCATTGCCATGACGGAAGAAAATGAAGCAACTTGCAAACGATTCTTCAAAGAAGCTGACCATTTTCGATTACAACCCGAAAATGATACGATGGCACCCATTATTTTAAATCAAGTTAGTATTCTCGGCAAAGTGGTCGGGCTGTTCCGCGATGATGTTCATTAAAAAAAGCATTTGGCAGTTGGCCAAATGCTTTTTTGTCGTCTAAAAGACTTTTCCGTGATAATGACTCTCGGGGAGGTTCGTAAAGTCGTATGCGGCCAAACTTTCTGCTTTCTGCAGATAGGCATGTAACCCTTCCGCTAACATCAAATTCAAGATGGTGTCTTTCTCATGTAACACAATGATTGGTTTGTCACTATGAAAAGCATAGCCAATTTCAAAGGCCGTACCCGAATCTACTTGGTCATCCACAAAATCAACCAATGCCACCACAACATCAGCTTCATCAATCTGGTGAACATCCATTTGGAAAGTCTGCGTGGCCCATTCTGGCGTCCCCATGGTCAGTCCGGCGATCTCACTTAATCGTGGACTAAAGACACGATTAACCTGTGGGTTGGCGGCTAAAGCCTTCTCGGCACGCTCAATTCGAGAAATTTGCTCATCATCAAAAAAAGGTCCTGCTAAGTAAACGTTGGTCACACTAATCTCCTCATTTCTCTGGAATAATTGGTATTATACCTTAAAAGTGAACTCTTGGCGACACCAATTCAATTAATATTCGGTTATAATTCACTTAGGGTCCTTTTCTCCGCTCAATATCGTTAAAAATGTCGCTATAAATAAACAAGCACACCAGAATTGCCTTTTATTCTATAATTGTTTCATGCTATACTAAGCTCATCTTACACACGGAGAGGTGCCAAATATGATTCTTGGTTTTGCTATATTTGGGGCACTGATTAGTCTTATCGCCCTATTTTCTTTATTGACAGCTGCTCAACGCGGCGACTCGAAGATTGGATCGAGTCTTATTTTACTTCTTGCCCTGTGTGGGACAGTATTAGCAATTTGGAACTTGCCTTACTGGTCCCACCCCAGCCATCAAACAACTGAAGCGGCTAAAAAAGTGTCACTCACATCCAGCTCACAGACATTTTCGACTAGTTCAAGTACGACTAAAGCAACAACCCAAAAAACTAATGAGCAGAAGGTTAAGCAACAACTTATTAAATCACTGACAAAACTTGGATCGGTCTCATTTGATGCTCAAAGTAAGACTTACACCCTGACGGTCACCAGTCAAAGTCTTAAGAAAACAATTGCTGCACTCAATCAGGATCCCAGCCAAGCCAAGGCAGCCAAATGGCCTAAGTTCACCAACAATTTTGCTAAGACCAGTCAATCACTTAAACAGGCTTTGGGTCGTGGATATACCTTTGTCATTCGCGTTGGTCACCAATCTCCGGTACTGGTTTACAAAGATGGATTTGTCACTAAGAATAAATTTGAGTCATAAAAAAGGCCAGAATACATTCTGGCCTTTTTTAGTGTTATTGGCGTCGATATACCCGCTGCTCGTGTTGACGACCAGCTAAATAATAAGGCGCTTGTTCTCGTCCTACTGCCAATTGCACGTCTTGGCCGTCAGAACTCAATTGCTGATTATAAAGTTGTTCATACTCGGCTACTGAAACGGCTCGCCGGTTAGCCAACAGATCCGTTAGTGCAGCATCGTCAAACCCTTGACGATAATTGGGTTGGATAAGGCCACTAAAGAATTCTCCCTCGGCCCCTGACCCATAACTAAAGAAGCCAATACGTTGTCCTGCTTGTAAATGACCATGCCGTAATAGTGATAAAAAGCTTAAGTATAACGAACCCGTATACAGGTTACCCACATCCCGATTATCCGCTTGACTGGCTTCAAAGGCGGCTGTTAACTGGGCTTGATGCTCAGGTGTGGCCGTTGGCAAAATTTGCCGTAATCCCTTACGCCCCATTTTGGTAAATGGTAAATGGAATGCAAATGCCGCAAAGTCCGCAATTGTTAATTTGGTCTGTCGTTGATAATCTGCCCAAACGGCCGCAAAAAAATCAAGATAGACATTCGTTGAATACTTACCATCCACCAAAGCTTCGGTACGATAAGTTGGCCGCCAAAAATCCATGACATCAGCCGTATGATAACTGCTCGTGGCCTCTAATTCTAAAATCTGAGGGTTAGCCGCTACCAACATTGCCACGGCACCACCGCCTTGGGTCACCTCACCGGCGGTCCGCAACCCGTATCGCGCAATGTCCGCACCGATGACCAACACCTTCGCTTGCGGATGAACCCGAACGTAGTCAGCCGCTAACTGCAACCCAGCAGTAGCACCATAACAGGCTTGCTTAAGTTCGACCGCCCGCGTTTGCGGTGAAAGTTCTAGTAGGTGGGCCAAATAAACGGCAGTCGCCTTGGAGTTATCAATCCCAGATTCTGTTCCAAACAAGACCATAGCAATCTGCGCTTTGATTGTTGGTGTCAAAATTTGAGCAGCCGCATTGGCCGCCATGGTGACGACATCCTGGGTTGGCGGAATCACCGCCTGTTTTGATTGACCGATTCCTACTTGATACTTTGCCGGGTCTGCTCCTCTAGCATGCGCCAAGTCCACCATATCCAGATACAGATTCGGTGTGTAAAATCCAATTTTGTCAATGCCTACCTTCACGGTCATGATGTGACTGCCTCCTCGAACGTTCAAAGTTACTCGCCCTACTGTAGCATTTTTTAAGCTCGGTCGACAACTTTTTCAAGATTGTATTATACAATTTTAAACATTTAGATTTCACCTTAGAGTCACATATAAGGCTTTTTGTTAGTTACAATTCGTTGCTTTTTAATTTTGCTAATGTCTGCCGTAGCTGAGCTTGCGTTTCTGGTGTCACCTGGGGATAGGTCGGTCGTAAATCTTGAAGACGCTTGACTAAAATGTTTGAAACAATTAACCGAGCGACCCCCTTATCATCTGCGGGAATGATATACCATGGATCTTTTTTGGTGGCCGTATTTGTCAGCATCTTGGTATAGGCAACTTGATAATCATTCCAAAAAGCACGTTCCTGCATATCACTGGGAGAAAATTTCCAATTTTTACTTGGAATCTCAATCCGTCGTTCAAAGCGCCGCGTTTGTTCATCGCGTGAAAGGTGTAGGAAAAACTTGATTGTCACAAAACCTTGATGCCGTAAATACGTTTCAAAATGACGCAAGTCACGATAGCGACGGTCAAAAAAAGCATCACCCACATCTGCTAGGGTCGTCACGCCAGGAATATGTTGCGTTAGCAGCATCTCTGGGTGCACCCGGCTGATTAAAACATCTTCGTATTGAGACCGGTTAAAAATTCGAATCTCACCTCGTTCGGGTAATTCGCGATTAACCCGCCATAGGAAGTCATGACTCAATTGACGATTAGTTGGCTGTTTAAAGCTAACCACGCTCGTCCCTGCCGGATTAAGCCCACTCAGCACGTGGCGAATCAGTCCATCCTTTCCTGCCGTGTCCATGCCTTGTAAGATAACGATAACACCTGTTTCTTTTTGCGCGTATAGCCGGCTTTGCAAATCACTTAGCGTTGCCACATTAGCAGCTAACGCATCATCAATAACGGCCTGTTCGGGAACCCGAGCTGCCCGCGTTGCCCACTTACTCAGATCTTCAAGCGGTTCACCCGTATAACGATAACGACTTTCAGTACTCATGACCCTCGCCTCCTTCCCATACAATAGCATGTTTACCCACTTCTCGCAGAAAAAAATACTTGCGGGTTAAATCTCCGCGACAAAATGGTCGCGTTAGCTTATCAGCATTGCTATACTAAAGGTGTAACCACTTACGTCGTTTATAAAGGAGTGCCACGTCATGAAGAAAATTACAGCATACTTTGTCCGCCACGGGCAAACCATGTTGAATCATTATAATAAGGTCCAAGGTTGGATTGATTCCCCATTAACTGAGAAGGGACGGGCTGATGCCAAGCGGGCCGGTGAGCAGCTAAAAAACATCCCCTTTGCTGCAGCCTATAGTAGCGATTCAGGTCGTGCAATTGAAACTGCACATATCGCCCTACAACAAAATCCAGAAAATATGAATATCGTCTCTTACCAGTACCCTGAATTTCGGGAGCAGTGTCATGGGTATTTTGAAGGTAATGATCTAAACCAGATGTGGCAGTTCGTGGGTGCTCAGGTACAGTTAACTTCTGAATCCGCTGTGCTGGGAACTTATGGCTTAGAAAAAGCACGGGACTTAATTCACCAAGCTGACCTATACGGTGAAGCTGAGAGCAATGAGATGTTTTGGCAACGATTAGATCGTGGGTTCGATAAGCTACGGGCTAATTCAAAAGATGGTGACCAAGTTTTGGTTGTCTCCCATGGTATGACCATTCGCTCAATCATTGATCGATACGCACCAGAACTAGACGAAGGTGTTGCAACAATTAACGGTAGCATCACCAAATTAGAAATTACCGACGATAATATTCACGTTGACTTCTTCAATAAAATTGATTTTCAATCTTAGGAGGTAAGCTACATGAAAAAAATTCATCGTTCAGCAACGGATCGTGTATTCGCCGGTGTCCTTGGCGGATTGGCAGCCGAATTCAATTGGAATGTAACCGCTACTCGCGTCCTGTTTGTTATTTTAGCGTTAACCCCATTTCCAGCAGTTATCGCTTATTTAATCTTGTGGATGGTAATGGGCGACCCGGCTTAATCTTGAAGCGCTTGGTTTTTCCGAGCGCTTTTTTAATGATCTAGTTGACGTTCATCACAGAATCTCCTACAATTCAAGATAGCAACTTGTTATACCATGAGCAATGAATCAACACTTGCCCAATTACAAGGAGGTCGTCATTATGGCAAATTCAGAAAAAACGTTAGTCTTGGTAAAACCAGATGGTGTCGCTGAAGGTCATATCGGTCAGATTATTTCACGGTTAGAAAGTAAGCGCTATCAAATAACGGCATTAAAGGTGGTCACAGCAACAACTGATCAACTCAAACGTCATTACCGTGAGCAAGTTGAAAAGCCTTATTTTCATGAAATTCAGACATATATGCAAGAAGGTCCCCTGGTTGCTATCATTGTAACAGGAACTGATGTGGTCAAAACTGTGCATAATCTGGCTGGAAAAACTCGGCCGAATGATGCCCAGCCAGGCACGATTCGGGGTGACTTTGCTCATGCCTATCCTGATGGTATTTTAAGAAATATCGTGCATACGTCAGACAGTCGCGAAAACGCGCACCACGAAATTGCAATCTGGTTCCCTGAGTTAGCAGTGGAAGCGCACCAACAAGCCTCTCCTTCTAAAAAATAAACTCAAATATCGACGGCCATCTTTGGCCGTTTTTTAATATGCCAAAAGTGTATACTTATTAAAAATGGAGGCCTGATATAATGGAAAAAGATCCACTGGTAACTGAGCTTTATCGATTAGCAACAGAAAATGATAAGATTGCGGTTTACCTCGCCAATACTGAGAAGCATTTGACGTTACGAAGTGTGGCGGCTGAACGAACCGACGTTGTGTTAGGGACTACTTGGAATGGGACGGCAGTTGTTATTAATCCAACCAATATCTTATACGCAACACCCGTTAAATAACTAAAACCGGTCGCTAGTTGATGCTGGCGACCGGTTTTAGTTATCTGGATTTAGTGATACTGGGTTGAAACAATGCGGTTTGGTGATGCTGCTTGCCTGAATACCTATTTCCAGTGTGTTTCGAACATTTAATTGACTAGCCTGACACTCAAATTAGACTTTGCTTTCTTCCATTTCCAAATATAGCCGTACTGCTTAACCAAGATATACTGACGACTCCCCTAAATTCATTTTGGTTTTCTTACCAATGAGAAAGACATCTGCATAATGAGAGTGGCTACTATTTTTCTTTAGCAGAACTGTTCGTTTCTTTCCAGAAACCTTCCGCCTAGTTACTTTGTAAGTAGGGTTATTGTTCCCTGTATAACCGATCTGATACCATCCCTTGGATTTCTTAATAACTTGTAAATCTTTCCCAGAAATTTTGTGATGAAAGGCTTTGCTACCAGAGTCCATCGCATGGCTCTTTAATTTTATGAACATTGGATCCTTAACGTTTTTTAGCGGCTGATACCACTCATGCCTAAGTGACTTAGGAACCGTACTACTGGCCTCAGCAACATAACCCGTCACCATGCAAAATGCCAGAGCAGTTGTTAAAACCAACACAATAGTCTTCGTAATCTTATTCATCCTTATCTCCCTGTATACAGATTTACTATTTAAAACATACCTAAAATAGATTTTGTTGTCAATGATTTCTCAGATATTGGATATAACATTTGCAATAATCAGTCCTTGACGATGCAACAATGTCGTTCATATCTGATGAGTGTAGGATGTAGGCTACGTTAAAGAACAGTAATCTTCTGAACGATTATTATCTCGTGTATCCATTTATTACCGCTAATGGATAATTTTTAGGAGCTATTAAGTGACCAAGTAAGAGTGTTCTAAAAACGTTCTCAATTCATATATTTTCTCCTACTTTTTAACGAGTTATAAAAAATAGGAACCTCGCTAAACTTTGATTTAACGGGATTCCTATTTTTTATTATACTTCTTACGCGGTTTAAAAAGGAGAGTACAGGATTTGAACCTGCGCGCCGGTATTAGCCGGTTCGCCGGATTTCGAGTCCGGTGCATTACCACTCTGCCAACTCTCCAAGTCACTACTAGTATATTTTACCAATAATGACCATAAATGCAAGCCTAGATTTTAAATTCCTCCCTGAATCAAGACGGCCGGATCAAACGGATCAATCCACACCGCTTGGGCATCCACTAACCCCAGCGGAGAAATGTTAGTGCTATCCATCCTTGCCGCTAATAAGCGCTTATCTTCCTGACGAGCCGTCGCAATCTCCCAGTCCGTCCATTCCGATTGCCAAGTTTCACGACTAACCACAATTAGTAATTGATGGGTCTGTCGAATCTCACGTCGTAGCTGCCGCCGAATTGCTGCTGCCCCTCGTCCCTGAAATTTGACTGGTGGCACCTGTTCATGAAAGCTCACTGTTGGAAACGCCCAATTTTGCGCAGCCCATTCATGGAGTTGGACCTGGAATGATTGGGCTAACGGGTCTGCCGACTGGTAGCTAATAAACAAATCGCTCATTATCCAAACTCCCTTCTTAATTAACTTGATACAAGTGTAGCGGTATCAAAAGTCAAAACCATAACAAGCATATGTATTTCTTATAAAAACTATATAACAAGCCTTACTTAAAAGCGATACATTCGCTCACCTATTATGTATATTCATTGACCACTATCACAAAAATCCCTACAATTAACTCATCTATCCAGCACAATTGAACGGAAGGAGTGAACCTCATGTCCAAATATCTTGTCATTTACAATGGCAGTGCGGGTAACAATGATAACGAAAAAATTGCCCATCATTTTCAACGCCAGGCTACCGCCCATGGGGATGCCGATCTATTAGCCACACAATCACGTCAAGAAGCCCTCCAGGCTATTCAAAAACGCGCCAAAGACTATGATTGTCTCGTCACCATTGGTGGTGATGGCACCCTAAACACCACCTGTACGGCCCTTTTAAAAGCCAACGTCGGGACTACCTTGGGCATCATCCCCGGTGGCACCGTCAATAACTTTGCTAAAGCCTTAGGTCTTCCGCTAGAAGCCGATGCCGCAATTGATACCATCCTAACAGGGACCGCTCGACCAGTTGACCTAGGTTATCTCCCCGATACTGGCCAAGCAATTGTTAGCAGTCTCACCATCGGTAAATTAGCCGAAACCGCTCAAAACGTCAAGCAATCTGAGAAAAAGCGTTGGGGACCCATGATCTATCTATTTAAGGGATTTAAACAATTAGTTACTAATCGCTCTTACAAATTTCGGCTAACTGTTAACGATCAGACCCACGTCCAACGGGCACAAGTTATCCTGATAACCACGACTAATTCCGTTGGTGGTTTTATTTCCTTTAACCAAGAAGCCAGCTTTGACGATGATTTACTACACACCTTCGTCCTTCGCCGCTTTACCCCCCGTAAGCTCATGAACTACGGCCGGTTATTCATTGCTGGAAAATTCAAGAATGCTCGCGGTGTTAGTTATTTCAAAAGTACATCGCTTACCATTGAAAACTTATCTCATCGTCCACTTCACACGCGTATTGATGGTGACCCTAGTGTTAAGTTGCCAATCAAAGTCGCTATTCGCTCCGATTTCATTCAAGTCATGACCCCGAACTAATCTATTCCCCGGCTTCCAAGATAATGAAAGTCAGGGTCTCGCCCCTGACAATAACACGCAAAGGCCTGCGTTAGCTCATTGTGAAAGGTGACCAATATGGCCGGAGTAGCCCAAGTGGAAGCCGCCCAAAAGACCGTGTCATCCGGTTCACGGTTATCATTGGGGTAACGATAATAACCAATCTGTTCATCCCAGATTGTCCCTTGCGTATTCAACCAATCTTCGGCTAATCCCGCCTGTACGACTGCCATCACCGACTGATTATCCTGAATCAAAGCCGCCAATTTGTGCCAATCCAACTGCCAATTATGCAATATCGGTAGCTGTCCACGCGTCCCTAATGGGGTATGCCGTAGTTGTATCGGCGTTAAATCAATAAAGTCCACGATTATCATCCCTCTCCTTTTTAAATTCTAACACTGAGCATATTAATTGCGACGCAAAACTACTTGTCGCATAATATAACTACAAACTAATTATTAGAATTAGTTTGCCAGTATTATCCCCTTTGTAAAGTACTTGCTAGTCGTTGATGAACGTAACCATTTTTTCAGTTCCGTCCTCCTCAACGGACTGTCTCCTTTGAAACCGAGTGGCCCTATCCACTCGGTTTTTTGCTATTCTGCTTACCGTTAATTATTCGCCATGCATATTTCTTGAAACATCGAATTAATTTTGTCATAATACACTCATAAGCTAATCCAAACGATTAGTAAATTAAGAGGAGGTCATATCTATGAGTTCAACTAAAGGCGACGCAGCAAAGGATAAATTACAAGGTAAAGCTAAAGAGGTCACAGGTAAAGTCACAGGTGATAAGCAAAAGGAAACCGAAGGCAAAGCCGACCAATTAACCGGTAAGGCCAAAGACAAATTTGCCCAAGCTAAAGAGTCTTTAAAGGGTGCTGCCGATAGTGCCAAAGAACATTTAGATAACGCCAAAAAATAGCTCATCCCCCACCGAATTCCACAAGGAGGTCTTGACCATGTATAATCGACTACTCGTTCCGTTAGATGGTTCCAGCAATGCTGCTGAAGCCTTAAACACAGCCGTTTCACTTGCCAAGGACTGGCACGCAACTATTACGATCTTACACGTCATTGATATTGCGCAGTTTACCTCCCGCGGATTAGGCGCGGGTTATCCCGAAGTGGTTACCTCAATGCGGCAAAACGGTCGTGAATTGATGGAAAAGGCAAAACAGGTTGCTGACAACGCTGGGGTTCATGCTGACATGATCCTCAAGGAGGGTGCTCCTAAACAAATTATTACGGAGATTGCCAACGATGCTGATTTAGGTATTGATTTAATCGTTGTTGGTAAGTCCGGGACTAACGCCTTCTCCCGGTTAGTGATTGGTTCAACCACTAACTATATTGTTCAGCACGCCGAGCCGAATGTCTTTGTTGTCAATGACGTTCCCGAAGAAGACGACCAATAATTTCAAGTTAATCAAAAGCGCCAATCAGCTTTCCTAATCGGAAGTTGATTGGCGCTTTTTTACTTAGTACTGCATTAAACTAAAAATATCATAACCCTTTAACTTGTCACGACCATGAAGATCTTGTAATTCAATCAAAAAGGCCGTTCCAACCACGATACCACCGAGGTCTTCAACTAGTTGAATAGTTGCGCCAATTGTCCCACCAGTGGCCAACAGGTCATCTGTGACCAAGACTTTTTGTCCTGGCTTAATCGCATCCTTGTGCAAATATAGGGCTGATTGCCCGTATTCTAGATCGTAGCTGGCTTTCACCGTTTCCCGTGGAAGTTTACCTTCCTTACGAGCTGGTGCAAAACCAATTCCCATTTCATAAGCCACTGGACAGCCCACAATAAAACCGCGGGCTTCTGGACCAACCACCATTTCAACGCCCTTATCCTTAGCGTAAGCGACAATCTCATCAGTTGCCGCATGGAAGGCTTGACCATCTGCCATCAGTGGTGAAATGTCACGGAACATAATCCCCTTTTCAGGATAGTCTGGAACACTTGCAATGTATTTCGTAAAATCAGTTGCCATAAGATTGAGTAGCTCCTTTATTTTTGTTCAAATGGGGCATGTAGACGTTGCAACAAAGCCGCGGTTGGACACTGCAAGAGTTCTGCTTCCGTTTGCATTTGTTGTTGTCGTAGTTGGTAACTCGGTGCCGTCGTTAACTCTTTATGCGCCGGGTTTGCCACACCGTTCATCATTCCATGTGCGATTGTGATAAAGCCACACTCGAAGAACACTTGAATCATGAATACCAACTGGGTTTTCGGTATTTGTAAAAAGGTCGCCAATTGGGCCAGTTGATGCCCCACATCAACTTGTTGATGGGTTGCAACGAACTTAAATAGTTTAGCATACTGGGCGCGAGTTGGCATCCCTAATTGCGAAAGACTTTCTTTCTTATAGAGATAAACCGTCAGCTGAGTTGGTCGTAATTGCTGTAGCACGTTCGTTAAGTCGACTGTCATATCCGGGCAATCAACGATAAATACCCGCTGTTCAGCCGTTACTGGTGCCTGCGTCGTCCCATCAACTAGGATTGCCGTGGCCTGCTCCGGCAGTTGTGACCGCAATTGTTGATAGATATTGCGGTGAAAGAAAACGTAGACACCCACTGTCGTAAACATTTGGGCATGCAACGTCGTTGTTCGTTGATCTTGAATGGGCGCCACACTCGTTTTGAGGTCTTTGACCATTACCTGCAATGAATGGCGACCCTGCCAAACATTATCCTCAATCGTCCCCAAAACAGCCGCATCATCTGGTGCTGCGGTAAGATCATCAACGTACTTTGCCGCGCCAAATTGAATGGCATTCAATTGGTGTTGTCCTTCTTGTAACTGAAATTTCAAATGACTATGGTCTTTACCAATCACCTTAACTTGAGTAACCGTCGCCGATTCAAAAGCAAATAACGGCTGTAGATTATCCGTCCCAAACGGTGCCAGCTGCGCCAACTCCTGATATAAGGATGGCGTAACGGCCGCAACCGGTAACGTCGCGGCTACCGGCAGTTCGCTAGGGCCACTTTGAGCGAGCGCTTGCGTTTGAGCCTCATCATCTAACGCATCGGCTAAGGCTGTCAATTGGTCTTCAGGGACCGTTAAGCCAACGGCCATGTGATGACCACCAAAGGCCGTCATCAGGTCTCTATGACCATCTAAAGCCGTAAATAAGTTAAAGGCTTCCACACTTCGACCAGACCCTTTGGCACGACCTGCTTGAATGTTCAGAACCAAGGTCGGTTTTCCCGTTGCCTCAACCACTTTGCTGGCTACAATTCCCAATACGCCCTCATGCCAATCATGACCACTAATGACAAGCGTGGCCCGGTTCTGGTGATCAGCATCCACTGCTTGTTGTAAAGCCGCGGTGCTAATCGACTGGACGAGCTCTTGGCGTTGCCGATTCTTCTGCTCCGTCATCTTGGCCAGTTCTTCTGCCTTAGCTTCATCGACGGTTGTCAATAACTCCACCGCCGGACTGGCATCATCTAACCGCCCAAGTGCATTCAGCCGTGGTGCGATCCCAAATCCGATAGACTGTTCCGTCAAGTCATCGGGTTTAATTCCAGCCGTTTGCATTAAGGCCAGTAAGCCCGGTCGCTCATCTTGTTTAAGTAGTTGCAAGCCAAAATAAACCAGCACGCGATTCTCGTCCACCAATGGCACTAAGTCCGCCACCGTTCCGATTGCCGCTAAATCCAATAAGTCTTGGGGAATTTCTTCTCGTAAAGCCTGTGCCACCTTAAAGGCGACCCCGGCTCCGGACAAACCACCAAATGGATACTCAGCTCCGGGATACCGGGGATGAATAATCGCGTAAGCATCCGGTAATTCTGTGGGCAGCTCATGGTGATCGGTAACCACCACATCAACCCCAGCTTTTTTAGCCGCTGCAATGGCCTCATTGCCGGCGACCCCATTGTCCACCGTCACAAATAACTGTGTGCCAGCCGCAATTAGTTTTTCAAATGCCGCGACGTTCGGCCCATAACCATCACTGAATCGATTAGGAATATAGTAATTAACCTTAGCCCCCATCTCATTGAGCGTTTCAAATAGAATCGCGGTACTGGTAACACCATCCGCATCATAATCACCATAAATTGTAATCTGTTGTTCTTCACCAATTGCAGTCTCAATCCGTTCAATTCCCTTATCCATATCATGCAATAAGGAAGGATCATGCAATTGCTCTGGCCCCGGATTTAAAAAATCATGTGCAGCTGGTGCCGTCTGGTATCCCCGATTCCACAAAATTTGGGCCACGATGGGCGAAATGTCCGCCGCAGTTGCCAAGGCCTGAGCTTCAGCTGACGGCCGGTCAACGTGTTTAATATTCCAATGATAGTGTGCAGCAATCACGTCCGAACCACCCTTTCTAAAACGGTAAAGAGCGGTGTCAATGGCACCACTCTTCTCAATAAACCTATTTAGTTGCTAATTGTTTCTGCAAGTCAGCAATCTGTGCTTGAAGTTCCTGCACTTGCTTTTCTTGTTGCCCCGTTATCTGCTTACTCTTAGAGTTTTGCAGCCGTTTGGTCAACTGATCATTTTCCTTTTGTAAAGCAGCTAACTGCTCCTGACTGGCTTGTTCTAAGTCCTTATATGCGCGATTATGCTGAAAAACCGTAATCGTGGAGAACAAGATCATTAGCACCGCACCGATCAGAATGGACACCAACAAAATGAGAATCAGTGGCCAGTGAACCGTTGTGAATCCAAATGAAACTGGGACACTCTCCACGTTAAGAATTGCAAAAACGGCAACCACAATAACCAATAAAATAGTGATCACGATTCGCCACTGATTTTTCATGATGGCGTTCCCTCCTTCGTTAGCTTCTCAAATGGTACCTCAATCTCATCAAAGTCCTTGACGACCCGCGTCTGTTTAAAGACTTCACGCGCCTGATGCTGCAACTCAGCCGCCATCTTTCCGGTGTAACGAGCCGAAATATGGTTCAACAGCAGTTGCTTAACGTGCATCCGTTTTGCTAACTCCGCCGCTTGAATATTCGTTGAGTGGTAATAGGATCGGGCCAATTTACTTTCACCCTTGGCAAACGTACTTTCATGGACCAAAACATCCGCATTGATCGCCAATTTTTCTGCATTGGGCGTTTGTCGCGTGTCCCCTAAAATGGCCACAATTCGACCCGGTTGTGCCGGCCCTAAGAAATCAGCGCCATTAATCACGCGGCCATCTGGTAAAGTCACCGTCTTACCGGCCTTTAATTGCCCATATACCGGCCCAGAAGGAATTTTAGCCGCTTGAAGTTGCTCAACTTGCAGTTCACCCGGATGATCCTTCTCCTCAATACGATAACCAAAACATTCAATCCGGTGGTCCAAGTGTTGCGCATACACGCGAAATTTACCGTCTTCAAAAACTAAGCCATCAGTCGTTAATTCCTGATACCGAATCTTATACGACAACTTTGTTTCCGAAACACGCAGACTCACCTCAACAAAATTTCGAATTCCTTTGGGTCCATAAATGGTTAGCGGGGCATCGCCGCCCTGAAAGGAACGACTGCTTAGCAATCCTGGTAACCCAAAAATATGGTCACCGTGTAAATGCGTAATAAAAATTTTATCAATTTTACGTGGCTTGAGCGTTGTCCGTAAGATCTGATGCTGAGTGGCTTCCCCCACGTCAAACAACCAAACGGAATTCCGCTCGTCTAACAGCCGTAATGCCGTACTGGTTACATTACGGAACTTTCCTGGCGAACCAGCGCCCGTTCCTAAAAATTCAATTTCCATATTTTTTTCGTTCCTATTCTATATTTAAAGTCCGTTCACTATTTTAGGGGATTTTAGACCAAACCGCAACTTTTCCCGCTCCGTTTATCCAAATCAGTAATTTTGCTAGGGTTCCCCACCAAAATTCGGTATACTTAAAGAAGAAAAACCAGGCTTCGGGGGAGGAAGTTGTATGCAACTCATTGACTTTAACCGTTCCACTGCTGATTTACATCCCGGACTGGCCCTTTACTGGGAGCATCACGACCAGCGTCTCGCCATTACTGATCTACAGACAGGCCCGCATCAACTTTTATTAATCACGCGTGCTGGCCGTCCCCTAACACTCGATCAGTTTCGGGCGCGCTGTCAGCAAGTCGATCCGCACGCCGCCCTCTTCATCGCCGGCACCCCAGCACAACGACTATACGGTTATCGTTTAGTTGCCCATCTTATTTTATTAGGTTGAAAGGAGTTTTTTTCATGAGATTACATCAAACCCTGGTGTTAGCCGGTCTAAGTCTTCTAGTACTCGGATTGGCTGGCTGCCAATCATCCGCGCAAAAGAGCACCACTAGCTTTAAAAACAGCAGTAGCCAATCCAGTCGCCATTACAGCGCCGCCAATCCCGATGCCGCTGTCTCGGCCACATCATCGTCTAGTTCCTCAGAAGCACAAACTTATCGACCTGCAGCTTCTCAAACGAAGCGTGCCAGCTACGTAAAGTCCGGTAACCTAAAGAAGTCGGGACAGTTCACTTACGATAAGGTCGGCACACGACTACAACTAACCAAAGTAAAACATCCTCAGACAACCTTAAAGAGCGGCCAATTAACTTATAAAATTACGACTGTACGCCTGATTAAAAACACAGCCGAGACTGCCGCCGCCAAGCGAATGGCAGCTCAAGCCCTAAACCTCAGCGCGTTGAAGAGTCCCTACTATACGATTCAACTTAAGTTTACCATTTACAACCACGGAAAGCAGGCCGTCACAACCGATGGCATTAAAGCGATTCGCTTATCAGCTAACCAGCAACTAAATGCGACTAACCAGTTAAGTGATGCCAGCGCGGGTAAAACGATTGCTGGTAAGGGACAACTGGCCACCTTTGCGACTGGCCTAGCCAGCGAAAAAACGAAGCCAACCTTCAAAACTATTAAAGTGGCTTTTGCTGGCGCTTACGCTAACCAAAAACAAGTGGTTAGTCCCACTGATTGGTTAACACTAACCGTTTAGCCCAAACAAAAAAGACGTCCCGTACGCAACGGTCACGTCTTTTTTGTTAGGCCATATATTCAAAGGTGAAGTCGTCGATTTTAACCAAATCGCCGTTCTTAGCCCCATGTTCACGTAGGCTATCATCGACACCCATCCCCCGCATTTGGCGAGCAAAGCGTAGGAGACTTTCTTCATGGTTAACGTCGGTCATCTTAAATAACTTAACCAGCTTGTCGCCACCCAAGATCCATGTGCCATCGGCATCCTGATTCAAGGTGAATTCGGCTTCCGGCTGGAAGTTATATTCCGCCGTTGTAGCCACTTCTGGCTGCTTAACTGGGAATTGTGGTGTTTCTGCCAACATATCCGCCGTACGTTGCAATAGCGGCGTCAATCCGTCGTGGGTTAAGGCAGAAACCGCAAAGATTTCTGGCGTTTGCGCTAATAGCGTATCCTGCTTCAAATCTTCTTTAAATTGAGCCAAGTTTTCGGCAGAATCCGGCATATCCATCTTATTGGCCACCACAATTTGTGGTCGCTTCAAAATGTCAGGATCATAGGTCTGCAACTCTTGATTAATCTTTTCAAAGTCATCATAAGGTGTCCGTCCCTCGAGACCACTCATATCAATTAAATGTAGAATGACCCGGGTGCGTTCAACGTGGCGCAAGAATTGGAATCCCAAGCCTACACCATTAGCGGCTCCTTCAATTAGACCAGGTAAATCGGCCATCACAAAATCACGACCGTCTGGCAACCGCACCATACCTAAGTTCGGTACTAAGGTTGTAAAATGATATTCCGCAATCTTGGGCTTGGCACTCGTCACTGTAGACAGCAAAGTTGACTTCCCAACGGATGGGAAACCCACCAAACCGACATCGGCAAGCACTTTTAATTCCAAACGAATCTCGCGTTCCTCACCTGGCTCGCCATTTTCCGCGATCTCAGGTGCTGGATTCTTAGGCGAGGCAAAGTGAATATTTCCCCGTCCACCACGACCACCGTGCGCCACAATGACGGAATCATCGGGTGCCACCAAATCACCAATGACTTGGTCAGTTTCCGCATCCATAATCGTGGTTCCTTGGGGCACCTTGATAATTGTGTCCTCTGCCCCCCGACCGGTCATTGACTTGATCGCACCGTTGCCACCGCTCTTCGCCTTGAATTTACGCTGGTAGCGAAAATCCATCAGTGTCCGTAAGCCTTCGTCGACCACGAAAACGACATTTCCACCACGGCCACCATCACCACCGGCTGGCCCGCCATTGGGCACAAATTTTTCCCGGCGAAAGGCAACCATTCCGTTACCACCGTTACCGGCTTTCACATTAATTTTAACTTGATCTACAAACATAATTAATTTCCTCGTTTTCTCAGTCAGCCCGTGCTGTCTGCTCTGTTAATCTCCTGCTAGTCAGTATACCGGCAAACGGCCGTCACGTCAAAGATTCGTTGGGGTTCGAGGATTCTTAATCTCGGCCGTTTCCGCGGCTAAGGTAACGTGAATCGTTCGTGCCACCGCTTCGCTGATACCCAACTCCCGGATTTCGGCCATACTAGCCTCACTAATCTTCTTAGTCGAGCCAAATTTTCGCAATAATTTATTCCGAGTTTTAGGTCCAACTCCCGGAATCCGATCTAAGCGTGAACTCAGGGAATGCTTGGTGTGCACTTGCCGATGGAAGCTAATGGCAAACCGATGGACTTCGTCTTGAATCCGCTGAACCAGATAGAAGCCCTGACTTTTAGGGTCCAAATGGACATGGTGGTCATCCGGCCCAAATAAGAGATCGGCCGTCTTATGATGATCATTTTTCACCATCCCAGCGACTGGAATATGCAAATCAAACTCGTCTTCAAGGACTTCTTTAACGGCATTCATCTGGATGTCACCACCATCCATCAAGATTAGATCAGGCATTGGCGCATGTTCTTTAAGCAGTCGCCCGTACCGCCGTCGGATAACCTCTAAAGTGCTAGCCGTTTCGTCAGCATGATCGACCGTTTGTAATTTATACTTGCGGTAAAGTTTTTTATTCGGTTGACCATCGACAAAGACCACCATTGCCGAGACCAAATCAGCTCCTTGGATATGTGAGTGGTCAAACGCCTCGATCTTGTGCCCCGGCGCAATCCCCAACGCATCTGTAATTTCTTTCATCGCGCCGGTTGTCTTACCTTCATCCAACTCCAGTAACCGAAATTTCTCTTCTAAGACCAGCTTGGCGTTCTTCCCAGCCATCTCTAGCAAGTCGCGTTTAGTCCCCCGCTGAGGCGTTCTAACGGGCACCTTTAGCAGCTCTTCGATAACGTCATGGTCGATACTGGCCGGAACTAAAATTTCACGCGGTAAGACTGTATTTTTGCGCTGATAAAATTGGACAATAAAGCTGGCCAGTTCTTCTTCCGCTGAATTGACCACAGGAAAGAGTCGCTTTTCACGTTTCATTAGGCGGGCTTGGCGAATAAAGAATACTTGAATGGATAACCAGCCCTTGTCCAGATAAAAATTAAAAATATCTCGTGGCGTACTGTCATTAGAAATGATCTTTTGCTTTTCAACTGTCGCTTCAATGTAGCGAATCTGGTCACGCAGATCACCAGCACGTTCATAGGCCATATCCACCGCTGCTTTTTCCATGCGTTGCGTTAGATCCTTTTTCGCATGTCCCACGTTGCCATTTAAAAACGACTTAATTTTGCGAATCTGCTGGTCATACTCCGCTTCTGGCACCTCTTTAAAACAGGCACCCAAACACTGCCCCATATGATAATAGAGACACGGTCGGCCTTGATGTCCAGGACACCGACGTAACGGATAAACCTTTTGCAAGAAGTGCATTGTTTCTTCTGCCGCGTAAACATTCGGATATGGTCCAAAATAATAAGCGCCATCTTTCCGAATATCACTCACTAAAAGCAGTTGGGGATCCCGTTCATTAGTAATTTTAATGTAAGGATATCCCGTTCCCCGCTTCAACTTAATGTTAAAGTAAGGTTGATGTTTTTGAATCAACGTAATTTCTAGTAAGAAAGCTTCTTTATCTGTAGACGTAATAATTGTTTCAAAGTCAACAATCTCGCTGACTAGCTGTGCCGTTTTCCCAGTGTGACTACTCTTAAAGTACGACCGCACCCGATTTTTTAGGTTCTTAGCCTTGCCAACATAAATGATTTGACTATTAATATTCTTCATAAGGTAACAGCCGGGAAGGCCCGGCAGTAACGCAAGCTTATGCTCCAAGTATTCTGATGCCAAGGATAATCCCTCCCGTTCAAGCGTGTTAATAAGCTAATAAAGTATATGCCGAATGTTTGTTTGGTGCAAGTGAAATCCCTTTTGACCAACATGAGTCAAAAATGACAAACGCGTCAAATTCTGCTATGATAACGGAAAAGCAAGGAGGTGCCTCAATTTGGCATTAAAAGTTAAACGACAAGATGACCTTGATTCCATGTTTGGCAAATTCGCCCAAATGGACCCTACTGACGTTAAGCGGGATAAGTTCTTAAAGCGTCAAGACGATCACAAGGGTGACAAGAAGGGTAAAGCGTTGATCAAAGACGATCAACTCAAACATGACCAGAAACACGCCAACGATTAAATCAATCGAAAAGGACGACCACAATGGTCGTCCTTTTTTGTTACCGATTTGGTTGGTAACCATGTGGATAACGGGCATTCAGACGTTTAATATTAGCCTGTGCCACTTCGTCAAAATCAATATCAGCCCACTGGGCAATTTGACTCAGGTACCACAACACATCGCCCATTTCTTTCACGATGGCATCGTGGTCGAGATCTTTGCCGTGAAACGTATACTTCTTAACCAAGTCTACCACTTGTCCGGTTTCTCCGGCTAAGCCGAGTGCACAGTTTGTTAAGACCTGTTCGTTGCCATACAAGGTTCGATTAGCGGCTTGTTGATACTCATTAAATTCCATGTTTATTCGCCTCCAAATGCTTGGGCTTCGATCCAGTTCCACACGGCATCCTTACCCATTTTCTTTGGCGCCGAAAACATTACAATATTATCTGTATTAGGCAACTCCAGTGACTTCTTAATTTGGCTAACTGCCTGATTCCACTTTCCGCGAGCAATCTTGTCACTCTTCGTCGCCACAATCAGCGTTGGTAACTCATAATAAGCCAACCAGCGATACATCTGAATGTCATCCTCCGTTGGCGCATGCCGGGCGTCAACTAACGAAATCACACCGCGTAATTGATCGCGTTGAGTCAGGTAGGTTTCGATCATTTGCCCCCACTTTTCTCGTTCTGTTTTGGAGACCTTTGCATAACCATAACCGGGAACATCCACAAAGTAAAGCTGGTCCTCAACGTTATAAAAGTTCAGCGTCTGGGTTTTCCCTGGTTGACTGGACGTCCGGGCATACGAATTACGGTTAATTAACACATTAGTTAATGAGGACTTTCCCACATTCGAACGCCCCACCAACGCAATTTCTGGATACCCCGTTGTTGGGTATTGAGCGGGATCAACCGCGCTCATCACTAATTCTACATGATTGACTTCCATTAGTTCATGCCATCCTCTCCAAAATCTCTTTCATCATTTTAACACAGAACGTGAGCTGACTGGCATGAATCTCTTGGCTTTTTATGTGGGATCATCGAATAAAGCCCGTCTGGCCCTACTTTGCGTGCATCAAAAAAGTGACTAACCTATCAGCTAGTCACTCTCCGTGTAAATGCATTTCTATGATGCCTTTTGATCCTTTAAAACTAATTCTGGTTCAGCGTGTTCCGTCACTGTTTCTGGCGTAATCACGACTTTAGCCACATCAGTACGGCTTGGCAAGTCAAACATGATGTCACGCATCACATCTTCAATGATAGACCGCAATCCCCGGGCCCCAGTATTACGAGCAATTGCTAGCTTTGCCATCTCACGCAGAGCCGCTGGTTGGAATTGTAAGTCGACATTATCCAAGGCCAAAAGCTTTTCATACTGCTTAACCAGTGCATTCTTAGGCTCCGTCAAAATCCGGACCAAATCATTTTCGTCCAATTTTTCAAGTGCCGTCAAAATCGGCAACCGGCCAATGAATTCAGGAATTAACCCAAATTCTAATAGGTCTTCAGGAATAACATGTTGCATCAGACTATCACCGGAAGACAGGACATGCTGTTCCTGACTATCAGCACCAAAGCCAATGGTCTGATCCCCTAAACGACGCTTAACAATGCCTTCGATCCCATCAAACGCACCACCCACGATAAAGAGGATGTTGGTCGTGTCAATTTGGATGAATTCTTGTTGAGGATGCTTTCGTCCACCCTGTGGTGGCACATTAGCAATTGTCCCTTCTAAGATCTTCAATAAGGCCTGTTGGACCCCTTCACCAGAAACATCTCGCGTAATGGAGACATTTTCAGCCTTCTTGGCAATCTTATCAATTTCATCGATGTAGATGATGCCCTTTTCGGCCCGATCAACATCGTAATCGGCATTTTGCAACAACTTCAGCAAAATATTTTCAACGTCTTCACCAACGTAACCGGCTTCCGTTAAGGTCGTCGCATCAGCGATAGCAAAAGGAACGTTAAGAATCTTGGCCAAACTTTGCGCCAAATACGTCTTCCCTGAACCAGTGGGTCCAATCACGGCAATATTACTCTTTTGCAATTCTGGACCATCGTCATCAGTTTCCTGAGCCATTTCGTTAACCCGTTTGTAGTGATTATAGACGGCTACTGACAAGGTCCGCTTAGCCTCTGTTTGACCAATCACGTATTGGTTTAACGTCTTGACAATATCGGCTGGCGTTGGAACTTCCAACGTTTCTTGTGCAGCAGTTTGATTGAATTCTTCATCAATAATCTCTTTGCAAAGGTCAATACATTCATTACAGATGTAAACACCTGGCCCAGCAACGATCTTTTGCACCTGATCCTGTGTCTTGCCACAAAACGAGCAGGTCACTGGTCCTTCTGTTTCGGTGTTTTCAAACAATAAACTTCACCCTTTCTCTTCAAGCGCTTGCTATAATTACAAATTGCTTAGGTCAGTAAACCGGACAAATAAACCCGATCCCCTATCAATCGTGTACTATACCACAGTTATTGACCGGAGAAAATTAATTCGCCTCGCCAATTCCATTTAAGGTCGCAAGAACCCGCAAAATAACAGAAAAACCGGAACAACAGTGCCTGTCGTCCCGGTCATGTCTAACAACAGCGATTATTCGTCGTCTTCGGCATCTTTCTTCTTGTCTTGCTTAGCAGAGTCAGCAATCAAGTCAACCGCGCTCTTAATAGCAATATCGTGCTTCAACATGTCATCGGACAAGGCACTGCGTACAGCACTTTCTTCCATACCATATTGGCTAGCTAAGTCCTTAACTTCAGCAGCAACTTCGTCTTCGCTAGGTTCGATCTTTTCAGCTTCGACAACGGCTTCTAGTACCAAGTTGGTCTTAACCCGCTTTTCAGCACCATCAGTGAATTGCTTACGCAAATCGTCTTCGGTCGTTCCAGTTAATTGGAAGTACATCTTAGGTTCGATACCTTGTTGTTGCATGTTGGCCAGGTATTGGTCCATTTGCCGATCGATGTCATCCTTGAGCATAGCTTCAGGTACTGCAGCAATTTCAGCATTGTCAACAGCTTCGCTGATGGCTTCGTCTTCGATTGCATCATGGGCAGCCGTGACTTTTTGTTCCTTCAAACGATCTTTGGTCTTGGCTTCTAATTCTTCTAAGCTGTCAACATCTTCGTCAACATCCTTAGCGAATTCATCATCCAATTCAGGCAATTGCTTTTCCTTAACTTCGTGGATCGTTACCTTGAAGGTTGCTTCTTTATCACGCAAATCTTCAGCTTGGTAATCAGCTGGGAATGTAACCTTAACGTCAACATCTTCGCCCGCCTTGTGACCAACTAATTGATCTTCAAAGCCAGGGATGAAGGAGTTAGAGCCCAATTCCAATGAGTAGTTATCAGCCTTACCGCCATCAAATTGCTTGCCATCAACGTAACCGTCAAAGTCGATCACAACTGTATCGCCCTTAGCAGCAGCTTCGTCTTCTTTAAGCACTAATTCTGCCTGTTGTTGACGTTGCTTTTCGATTTCAGCATCGATGTCTTTTTGGTAAACCCGCGTGTTTTGCTTAGTAACACTCAAGCCCTTGTATTCGCCCAACTTAACGTCTGGCTTAACCGTTACAACGGCCTTCAATACCCATGGTTGATCCTTGTCCATTGATTCAACATCAACTTGTGGCTGATCAACGGGTTCGATGCCAGCTTCTTTAATCGCAGCATCATAAGCTTCTGGTAACACGATGTTTAAAGCATCTTGGTAGAGTGCTTCTTCACCGTACATTTGGTTAAAGATTTGACGAGGAACACGGCCCTTACGGAAGCCAGGTACCGCTAAGTTCTTCTTTGTCCGTTGGAAAGCTTTGTCTAAGCCTTCCTTAATTTTATCTGGGGCAATTTCAAAGGTTAATTCGCCTTGGTTATTGTCCTTTTTTTCCCACTTTGCAGCCATGATTTTCCCTCCGAAATGAAAGATAATAATCTATTTACAATTCTATCAATTGCATACTTTCTTAGTGTACCTTACCCATCGACAATTGTAAAATGATTTTTGCTGAAAGTCCATGAATGACGCGGATTTATCCTAAAATTCATTTCCACAGAAAACCGCTATCATCAATAACCTTTCGCCACTTAATTTTACGTAAAATAAAAGGGCCGAAAAGTTAGACTTTTCGAACCCTCTCGGTACTAACTAATCGAAATTAGTCGTCAATTTCCGTAACGGTACCGGCACCAACGGTGTGGCCACCTTCACGAACAGTGAACTTCGTACCCTTTTCAATGGCAGCTGGTTGGATCAACTTAACAGTAAATGTTACGTTGTCACCAGGCATAACCATTTCTACGCCTTCTGGCAATTCAATAACACCAGTGATATCAGTGGTGTGGAAGTAGAATTGTGGACGGTAGTTTGAGAAGAATGGCGTATGACGGCCACCTTCTTCTTTGCTCAAGATGTAGACTTCACCCTTGAAGTCTTCATGAGTTTGGATTGAACCTGGTTGTGCAAGCACTTGACCACGAACAACTTGCTCACGGTTAACACCACGAAGCAAAGCACCAACGTTATCCCCGGCTTCACCAAGGTCCAACGTCTTACGGAACATTTCAAGACCAGTAACCGTCGTCTTCAGTACGTCTTCATGTAAACCAACGACTTCAACTTCGTCACCGACTTTAACAGTCCCACGGTCGATACGACCAGAAGCAACAGTCCCACGACCAGTGATCGTGAAGACATCTTCAACTGGCATCAAGAATGGCTTGTCGTTTTCACGTTCTGGAGTTGGGATATAATCATCAACAACATCCATCAAGTGAAGGATAACCTTTTCTTGTTCTTCGTCGCCTTCAAGAGCCTTCAAAGCTGAACCGCGGATAACAGGAATGTCATCACCAGGGTAATCGTATTCAGACAAGAGCTCACGGACTTCCATTTCAACCAAGTCAACCAATTCGTCATCATCAACAAGATCAGTCTTGTTCAAGAAGACAACGATGTAGTCAACACCCACTTGGCGCGCAAGCAAGATGTGTTCACGCGTTTGTGGCATAGGACCATCAGTTGCGGCAACAACCAAGATAGCACCGTCCATTTGAGCGGCACCAGTGATCATGTTCTTGATGTAGTCAGCATGTCCTGGGGCATCGATATGCGCATAGTGACGCTTTTCCGTTTCGTATTCAACGTGGGCAGTGTTGATCGTGATACCACGTTCACGTTCTTCTGGAGCAGCATCGATATCTGCATAATCTTCGGCCTTTGCTAAACCTTTGTCAGCAAGTACCTTAGTGATAGCAGCGGTTAACGTCGTTTTCCCATGGTCAATATGGCCAATAGTACCAATATTTACATGGGGTTTAGTTCTTTCATAATGTTCTTTTTCAGCCATTAATGAAACCCTCCTGTATTTTATCGCAAGCATGACTAACTCTCGAAAACGAAAATTAATCACCCTTTGCGTAAAATTATACTACTTCTTTTCGGAAAGGGAAAGCTGGAACCCTCCCAAAAAAGAATCCTTGACCAGTATATATGCTGCAGAATTATTTGTAAACTAAAAAATCACTCATTTTCAGGTTTTTCGGTATTTTACCCGATTATTCACTTAAAAGGGCACTCAGATACTTGTTCAAACGCGCTTGCCAGTCACGTATCTGTGCCAGTTGCTCATCAGAAACTGTTCCAGGTACCGGTAAGTCTCCCGCCAATTGGACCCACGCTTGCGGGTAGGTGATTACGCGATCGATGAACGGATAGAGCATCATTAACTGTAACGTAACTGTTTGCTGCAAATTAGCAGCCAAGATCGGGTCCTGTTGTCCCAATTGTCCTTGGAGATAAGTCTGAATGGCTGCAGCCGCATGACTGGCATTAACTGGTCTTAAATCCTGGGTCTTCAATGTGTGAACTTGGTCATCCAACCAATGAAGCTTCACGGTAGCCGTTACTCGTAGTCGCAACAACTCCTCCAGTAAAGTTGCTCGCATTAGTGGATGTAGGAATGGATCAACTAGCAAGTACTGAACTCCCTGCATAAACAAATCTAATGGTAATTGACGTGCCTGTTCTAAACGTTGGCGTTGTTCCAGGAAGCTCACATCTCCCAAATGATAGAACTGCTTGGCCACAATCCGCTGCTTTTCTCCTAAGCGTGATTGCGACCGTGTCTCGGCCTGCGTAATTTGAGCCAGTCCACTTTGACGCCAAGGCTTGGCAGCTGGTAACATACAAAATTCACGGGCAAAAATAAACTGCTGGTTTTCTAGGGCCACATCTAACCGCAGTTGAAAATCAGCCTCGTTGTCTAAATAACTACCATCCTGTTCAGCGGCAAGTTGTTCTGCCTTTAAATACTGCTGATCGTGATACAGACTGGCAACCACTTCATGATTAAGCTGTGGGGTCTGCTCGTCCATATATAACCGTTCAAACAAGCTGCTGGCCCATGACCACTGTTGCTTGTCAAAAGCCTGGCGAGCGGCATTTAATGCCTCCTCGCGTGCAGCCGGACTGGAAAACTCTGTCATAGCCAATAGGCCTCCTTAAAGTGATGGCAAAACGGGTCGCTAGCCTAACTGGACTGGCGACCCGTTTTAATTTTATGCGTTATCTGTTGTCGTTCTTTTCGTTGGCCGCCGCTTACGGTTACGACGTGGCTTATGTGCCGGCTTAGCTGCTTGTTCAGCTTTAGCTTTAGGCGCTGACTTAGTAACCGGTTTTTCATTTGTTGCACCAGCACTTGGTTTTTCCTTAGTCGTCCGTCGGTGATGTTGGTTGACTTCCATAATGACCGGTAAAATAACGGGCCGGCGGTGAGTTTGTTCAAACAGGTAATGACTAAGGTGTTCCCGAACATCTTGCTTCAAGTGTCCCCAGTCAAACTCTTTGTTATCCAAATTATTCTGAACTGCCTTACGAATAATTTGTGAGCTTTCCTGCATCAAGTCCTTATTGGCCTTAACATAGACAAACCCACGTGATGTAATCTTAGGATCAGCCACAATTTGTTTCTTCTTACGATCGATTGTCACCACCGCAATAAAGATCCCATCGTCTGCTAAAACCTTACGATCACGTAATACAATATTCCCAATGTCACCAACGCCAATTCCGTCAATCATGGTATCACTCACATCAATACCCTCGCCTAAGCCCATGTCACCCTGAGCATAAGTTAAAACATCACCCTTAGATAAGATAAAGATGTGATCGGCTGGAATGCCTAACTCCATTGCCGCTTCAGCATGGGCATTGAGTAGCCGATATTCACCTTGAATTGGAATTAAGAACTTGGGCTTCATCAAGTTTAACATCAACTGTAAATCTCGTTTATAAGCATGACCTGACGAATTCAATTCATCAGAAATGGCTTTTACTTCGCCACCCGCTCGATAGACCATATCTCGCGTCTGGGCAACCGTCGTATCCATCGCGTGTGATGGCGTTGTCGTGATATACACCAAATCGCCCGCTTGAATGTTAAGGTCCTTTTCCTGCTTATTAGCCATCCGTTGAATGGCTTTGATTGGCTCGCCCATCTTCCCGGTTTGTAGGACAACAATCTCGTTGGGTGCCAAAGCATCCAATTGATCCGTAGTCACCAATAAGTCGGCATCAAACGTTAACTTGCCAAGTTCCATAGCCGTATTCACAATTTTTTCTAAATCTTTACCGGTTAAACAAACCTTGCGCCCCGTCTTAGCGGCCGCGTCAAAGACCTGTTGGATTCGCAGAATGTTTGACGCCACACAAGCCACAATCACACGGCCATCTCGGTAGTGAAATGTTTCTTCAATCGACTCTGCTAAGCTCTGTTCAGAGGCATTCATCGCCGGATTCTCAGCGTTAGCCGAATCGCTCAATAGCGCTAAGACTCCTGCCTGACCAATTGCGCCTAAGCGTGCATAGTCAGTTTGGTATCCCGGCTTGGCCGTTTGATCGAACTTGAAATCACCCGTATAGATGATTTGTCCTTCATCTGTCTTCAAATCAATTCCCAAAGATTCAGGAATTGAATGCGTGGTTGAGAAGAATGAGACCACTACATCGCCAAAATCAATTTCTGTTTTTTCATCAATGACATGGAAATCATCAAACTTTTTAATTTTCGGTTCATCGGCAACGTTAATCTTAGCCAAGGCAATGGTCATTTCTGATCCAAAGACAGGCACATTAAATTCACTCAGAAAATAAGGTAGTGCCCCAATCGCATCCGCATGACCATGCGTTAGGAAAACCGCCACAATGCGGTCCTTATTCTCCCGTAAATACGTCCAGTCTGGAATGACAACATCAATTCCCAACAATTCATTTTCCGGGTACTTCAACCCACAATCAAGAATGTAAATTCCGCCGTTAACATCGACGGCATACATGTTTTTCCCATTTTCGCGAACACCGCCAAACGGGATAATTTTAATCTTTGCACTCATAAGTTCACCTCAAGTATCTTTTATCGTTTCAATTCAATCCTAGCTGATTGCCAGTGTTTTCTGCTGGGCAGACTTGCCCACATTCGTCCATGATTAAACTTCTTTCAGTCTACCATACTTTACAATTTTAGAGAACTATCTGGTTGCGAGGGCAAAGAAAAAAGCCCCTCTCCAAAATGGAAAGGGACTCGGCGCGACGAATTAACGACGCAAGCCTAAGCTCTTGATCAATTCACGGTAACGTTGAACGTCAGTCTTCCGTAAGTAAGCTAATAAGTTACGACGGTGACCGATCTTCTTCATCAACCCACGTTGTGAGTGGAAGTCTTTACGGTGTTCTTGCATATGAACGTTGATTTCGTTGATATCAGCGGTCAAAACAGCCACTTGGACCTCAGTTGAGCCCGTGTCACCTTCGTGACGAGCGTATTGCTTGATGATTTCGTTCTTCTTTGCTTGACTAATAGCCATGGTAAAAGTACCACCTTTCAAATAAGTGCCCCGAACTGAGTAAGCCGGCGGTGGCCGCCTGACGAACTAAGTAAGAGGTTTGTGCTTAGCACAGTTACTTATCATACGAGAATTCGCATTAAATAGCAAGCTTTTTCCCATTACAACCTATCAAGTAAAATTACTTTACATTTAATCGTTCTCAGCTATTGCATTCGGTCGGCGGCTTCTGTATAATAACTTACGTTGAAATTAAGATTTCCGGTACCAGGATATCTCATTCGGAGGTGAAATTTTCATGCCAATTATCAAATCAGCAATCGAACGTGCGAAGACGAACGTGAAGGCTAACGAACGTAACTCTGCTCAATTGAGTACGATGCGGACTGCCGTTAAGCGTTTCGAACAAGCTAAGACCGCTGGCGCCGACAATGCGGAAGAATTATACCGTAAGGCTAGTGCCGCAGTTGACAAGGCTGCTTCAAAGGGCTTAATCAAGCGTAACAAGGCTTCCCGTGACAAGTCACGGATGGCTGCACGTTTGGCTAAGTAATCAATTAATCAAAACGATTAGATGATGAAAAATCAGAAGATTAGCCGCGTGCTAGTCTTTGTACAAATAGGGTTTCCAAGGATTTAAACATCCCTGGGAACCCTATTTGTTTATATTAACACTTCTGATACAGGTGCTAGGATCAGGCTAGATGACCCAACCAGCTATCGTGCGCCCTCCAATGTTTGCGGCCGCTACAACCAAAAATGAGCGGTAAAAATCCGAAGATTCTCACCGCTCACTTTGGCTCTAAATTTCATATGATAGCGTACTGCTTTACATTAACAACCTTTGGCTTACCAAACACTGTGGTGCTTGCCAAGTTGTTTAGGCTTTGATGCTAATCGGTTATAAATTAGTAATCCCCGAACAGCAAAAGCAATTGCCATAATACCCACTAAATAAAACCAAGGATTATTTTTGAAACTAAACACTGGGCTTGCCAATGCCCACATGTTATTCGGAATGAAGCTATTAATTGTCCCTAATAGAATAACAATTGCTAACCCCCGCGAGGCACCCACACGAGTACCACGCTGTTTCCAGTAGTAACCGGGTGCCACCGCCATGACGACATTAGTGAAGATAAACCACTTAAACATCAATGGGTCATGCATAAATATTCTGAACAAGTTAACAACCGTCACCATCAATAAGATCTGAATTATTACCTGACCAAGGGCTTGCCACACGGATACCGGTCCCCAAATCGCTTGCCGTTCCACTGTAATGGCTTTATACAAATTGAATAGTTCAAAGAAATTCCAAACTATTAATGCACCAGAGGCGCCCCAGAATAACCAAAAATTCTGATGTTGCATCGCGGCAATAGCAAAGACCAGCGCTCCCATAGAATCGTGAGCGAAATAGTATGTGTGCATCCATAATGGATATGGTGCGGAGTGTTCTTTAATCACGAGTGCAAAACTATACATATATTCTAAATAGCCGAACAAGAACGTTAACCCTGCAATCGTCAAATTAAAACCGATATGCGGGTTGGCAAAACTAAAAGCGTGCATAAATTGAGCGGCAGTGTAGTCACCCGGATAACTGCTAGATAAATGTGTTAACATAATACTTCCTCCAATGAATCTCACAAAATACCGCCGAATTCAGTCTTTTGAAAAATACCTTTAAACCTGTTGCAACTACCATTACTTATGGTTGAGAGGATTCAGCTTGTGCATCATTATAGGATAGTTTAGGATTAATTTAGCAACGTTTACGGAAAATGTGTGCATTATTATTGGAAATGAGGCTTAAAATTTGGACCGTCGTGTACTTAAAACCAAACAAGCTTTGAGAGTCGCCCTTTTTCAGTTATTGGATACTAAGACCATGACGACTATCACCGTTACTGAACTCTGTCGTGCCGCCCATATCGATCGACGAACCTTCTATATTCACTATGACAACATCACCCAAATCTTTGAAGACTATGAGTTGGAACTCTCACAGCAAGTTCGACAAGCACTTACTGGCAGTTTTCATAACCCTACAATTCTGCTTCACACCTTTGACCACATCTTAATGGCCAACTATGTCGGTCTGCGTTTGCTATGCTTAAACACCACTCACCTCGTATTGATTGATAAACTAAAAACCATGCTCTTTAACACCATGTGTGCCGCTCTAACGCCTCCACCTACCCCGCGACAAGTCATTATCATTCGCCACATCTGTGCTGGCTTGATGGACACCTATGTCTATTGGTTTAAAAACCCAGACCTGCTGACTTATGAGCAACTCAATCAAATCAACCACGAAGTTTTACAATCACACTTGGCTTTACTTTAAGTCTGCACTAGCTAACTGCAAGCCTTGCTATCTCGCTGGGATCTCGTATCAATCTGGATGGCCCCATGATTAGACAAAAAGTTTAATCGTGGGGCCATCCTTTTCCATAACTAACTATACTTTCAAAAAAATTTAACTGATTTTACGCAAAACGAAAGGGATACTCTTGATTACACATCAAAAATATCCCTTAACGGTATAAAAACACTTAACCCTATCTAAGGTAATTAGGCCGCCTTTTCGCGCAATCCGTCAAAAAGCTCACATGCCAAATTGATTTATGCTGCCGTCCCGGCAAACTGGGTCATAAATAATGAAAACAACAATTCAGGATCCATAGTGGTCGATTTCATTTGCTTCTCCACCCGAAACAAGCCCAAATAAGCTCGATTCAAGTCTGTCAATTGGAATCGGCGATGCGTTTGCAGCGCTAATTTAATTCGGTACGGATGTACTTTAAGGATACTGGCTAGTTTGCCTTGGCTATATCCCTGCTTGGCCAAGACTTTGGTTTGAATCAACAATCGAAATTGTCCTTGCAAAATAGCATTAATCTTTAACGGTTCTTCTTTTGCCTGCAATAACTCCCGGTACAAGGTTACCGCCCCTGCCGTATTCTTTGCCAACACACGATTAACCAAATCAAAAACATTTTGGGTCAATGTTTGAGTAACTAACCCAGAGATTGCCGCTTGGGTAATAGTCTTTTCAGGTAATGTATACAACTCCAACTTGGGCAATTCACTCATAATTAGTGTCAAATCAGCATCTGTTCGTTGAATCAAGTCATTTAAAGCCGCTGGTTCCATCGTATACCCATCCTGCTTTAATTGATCCGTCACAAACTGTCGCACATCACGTTCGCTAAATTGGTTAATTTCAACCATAGTTGCCACTTTTTTTAATTGTTTGGTAACTTTCTTGCGGGCATCCAACTTGTCATACGGCGCAAAGAACACCAGCACGGTACTCGGCATCGGTGATTCTAAGTATTTTTGGAGACTATCTATATCATGCTCCACCTTTTGTTTTTTCGTTTCCCCAGTCAAAAACTGGGGATTATCAATACACACTACCCGACGTTCACCGAAAAATGGCGCTGCCATGGCATCATCCAAAGCCACCGCCAGGGGTACCGTATCCATATCATAGCTGGCAAAATTCATCGTTTGTTCTTCCGCTGGGACTTGTTGTTTAAAGCCCCGCTTGAGTCGTCGTTGAAAATAATCCGCTTGTCCTAAAATGACATAAACATTAGATAAGGTCTGTCCCGTTGCCAAAGTCTTTAAAAGTTCATTAATGGTCACTGTTTGACCACTCCTTTTAGTTTAGTTTGCCAGTATCCATGGTCACCGGCGTAAACATAGCGAATCATACCGCTTGTTTGGGTGCTGATAGCTGGAATTTGTGCCTGCCGTAGGGTCGTCAAGGTCTCTTCATGGGGATGACCATACCGACTTTGACGACCAGCCGAAATAATCGCTAACCGTGGCTGAATCTGGGCCACAAAATCCGGTGCGGTTGCCGTCTTACTGCCGTGATGTCCTAATTTTAACACGTCCGTCCGTAAGTGCGCATCCGCCGACAGCATCGCCCGTTCTCCAGCCTGATCCAGATCCCCCATAAACAAGAAATTCAAGCCACCAAAGGATCCCTGAAGGACTGTTGATTGCCCGTTTTCTGCGGGGGCTGCCGTAAATGGATGCCGAACCTGTAGGCGTGGTTGCAGCCCAACCGTGATGGGCACCACAGGCGGTGATTGACGCACGCCCCGTAATAGATGTTGCCAGCCCGCCTCGGTTTCCATCCCAGCTGGGACTAAGATCCGCTCCACTCGAAAGGCTTGTAAAATTGCTGGTAAATCGCCAATATGATCGGCATCATGGTGGGATAAATAAAGGTCATCAATATGACTGATTCCGCGACTCTTCAGATAGTTAATATTGGTCTGGGTGGCGGCATACGTGGGAACTGTTTTGGGCACCCATTTAGGCTGCGCAAAGGACAAATGCCCACCCGTATCAATTAAGGTCACCCGACGATTAAACGGCTCGCGAATTAAAATACTGTCGCCTTGTCCCACATCAAAGTAAGTGACCTCTCCGTGGAGTGGTAAATGAATGACACCAAACGCTAGACCATAGCTAGCCAATAAGCCAAGTAACCAGCGCCGACGCTGAGCAACTGGCTTTGAGAACAGCCACCACGCACTGCCCCACCATAACCAGCAAAATCCCCACCACGGCTTACCAAACAAAATATTCCCTGGCCAACTACCAACAAGCCGTAAACCATGGTCCAACTGTCCTAATAAAAAGGCACACGCGTAACTAAGCCCTGGTAACCAAAGAAGGCTAAGCGTTCCAACGATGGTTATCGGCAAAATAACAACCGGAAACAGCGGGACAATCAACCAGTTGGCCAGTAACGTTAAACCATGCCATTGATAGACACCATTAAGCAGACTAGGTAGCCCGAGTAAGGTTAACCCGATCTGCCGCCACCAATGTGTCTCTTGTGTTAAAAAAATCAGTCCCAGCGACAAGCCATAACTCAGCTGACTTCCCAATTCAAATACTAATCCCGGATTGATCAGTAAACCCACAAATAATGCCCATGACCAGGCCGTTAACGTGTCTACCTGGCTTCCCAGTTTTTTACTAGCCAGTTGGCTACCACGCATCAAACAAGCCCGTAAAACGCCACTATTGCTCCCAGCCAATATAAAATAACCGGGTAAGCTGAGTAACATGAACCACTCCCAATGTTCTCGAGGTATTTTCAGATGCACACATACCCATTCCAATGCTGTTAATAATAGGGCAACGTGTAATCCGGAAATTGCAAACAAGTGCAATAACCCCAACTGCTGCATCCCTTGAAGTTCGTTAGCCGTCTCTACCGCCCGACTCCCCGGAAATAATCCCAATGCATAAATCCGTAGTGCACCGGGCAACTGATCGCAATACTGAATAAGCTGTGCTCGCCGAGCATGCCACCAATCGTTAAACCACTGATACCAGTGACTCACTGCCGGTGTTTTTTGGGTGACTGTCGTTATTTTAAGTGACTTAACAATTCCGCGATGCCGCCAATAAGCTGCCGCATCAAACTGATTAACATTTGTCGCCGGTAGGATTCCTTGCTGTTGTCCGGCCACCTGCCAGATCTGCGGTTGCTGCAGTCGCTGCAACGCATGCAGCTCAACTGCCGATTTGGCATAGCCCCGAACACTCACCCACTCACCGGTTTGAACGTTTTGGGCGACCATATAGTAGGCGGCGCCCCGTAAAACGACTGCGTCGGGCTGGAACCGAAGTGCCAAATTAACCGATTGATTAGCATCGATTGGTAATTGTCGCCGATTAATTTGCTGCTCGCGACCTAACAGATAACCACTAAAGCTCCCCACGACAACCACCGTCATCAGGGCTACTTTCCAATTCCGTAAGGCAAGAATACGCCCCAGTGTTAGGCCTAAAAGACCTAGGCCACCCCAAAAGTGGCCACCAACTATCACGCTTACCGCTACCAACGGTAATACCATAAAGAACGCGTATTTTTGACCCACTAATGGGTTTCAGGTTGGTCAAACGAGAGGTGCGTTAACAACGCCGGATCGACAGTCACTTGATTCAAAGTGATGTTCTTTAGAGCGATTAACTTCTGAGCGTAAGGATCATTATGATAATTACGCATATACGTAATTTTAGTAATCCCCGCTTGTAATAACATCTTTGTGCATTGCAAACATGGAAAATCCGTGACATAAATTTCCGCACCATCAGTTGCTTCACCAAACTTGGCACACTGCAAAACGGCATTCATTTCAGCGTGAATGGTTCGAACACAGTGCCCATCGACTAGGTAACATCCTTCATCTAAGCAGTGATCATCGCCCGATACTGAGCCATTATAGCCGGCAGCAATGATTCGCTTATCACGAACAATTGTTGCACCAACTGACAGACGGTTACACGTGCTTCGTGTCGACATCACCAACGCCTGTAACATAAAGTATTGATCCCAGGGAATTCGTTCTCGTTTCACGTTGATTGCTCCTTTAATTAAGTTATTTTATCAGTATACCACCACCGGCTAAGTGGTGAGCTGATCTTGTAAATTAGCCACCGTTTTTTCGCCAAAACCTGGTACTTGCGCGAGATCCTTAACCGATTGGAAATGGCCATGATCCGTGCGATAATCTACAATCTTCTGCGCCTTTTTTTCACCGATTCCGGTCAACTGTTGGAGTTCGGTTACGGTTGCGGTATTCAAATTGACTACCGCAACTGGTGTCCCTGTCGCCTGACTGCTTGCTGTAGTAGCGGTTGACCCGCTTGGTGCGCTTCCGGCTGTTTCGGGCATCTTTTCCCCTTTCAGTGGGATGTAAACCTGTTGTTGATCCGTCAGGCGCATTGCTAAATTAATCCGTTGTCGATCAGCTCGCGCCACTAGTCCACCCGCCGCCTTTAAGGCATCAGCTATCCGCATGGTTGATGAAAACTGGTATAACCCCGGATGTTTAACTGCGCCTTGAACGTCCACAAATACTCGCTCATCGTGACTACTGGCTACCTGACTACTACTGGCTGTCGGGCTGGCTGCCACTTGACCAGCCTGACTTGTTGCCGACGCTTGCGTTGCACTAGGGACACTTGCTGGAAACGCTGGGTTAGCTACTGGTCGGGTTAGCCACCATCCACCCATTCCTAATATCCCAACGATTACCAGCAGCCCGTACCATCGCTGTCGCTCACTAAGTAGTGACCACCACATTTTGATTTTTTCCACATTCACGCCTCCTTTGGGTTAACTCCGAAATAACTTTCCCAAATATTCAAAGACATTAAAAAAAGCCTGGTCGGCAATCCCAACCAAGCTTCTAAGTTATTTAACGGTGTGTCCTTAAGTAATGAACTGCATCGTCAAACGATTTTACTGGCACAACTTTCATATTCGGCGCATACTTTTTCGCTGTTGCCTTAGCCAATTGATAATTCGTTTGGTGTTGTTCTTCATACTTCAGTAACAATTTTGTCGGTTTCACGTAGGGAGCAAAGAAGACCGTCGCCCCTGCGCGCTTAGCAGCGATAATTTTCTTATCTATACCACCAATCTCGCCAACGTTGCCGTCACCATCAACCGTTCCGGTTCCTGCAATCTTTCGCCCGTGACGTAAGTCCTGCCCCGTCACTTGCGTATAAATCTGTAAGCTAAACATTAAACCACCTGACGGACCACCGATGTTGCCGGGATTCACCTGCACTTTAGGCCGAGCACTAACTTTGACGTTATCCGTTAAAGTAATCCCAATACCCGCTTTTTTCGTTGGCAACCGCATCAATTTGGCAGTTACGTGGTGTGTTTTACCATTGTGCTGATACGTAATGGTCGTCCGTTGTCCCACTTTTTGTCGCTGAATATATCGTTGATACCCCGTCATAGAGTTGAAATGATGACCATTTACCTCCGTCACCGTATCGCCCACCTTTAACGCTTGGGCAAAGGGTGACTGACGATCAACACTCAAAACGTAAATTCCCAAATAATGACGCTTCACCGTTTTATGGGCCGCCCGATATGCGGTATAAATCGACTCATTGATGGCGCTTTTCATATAAAAGTTCTGAACTTTATCATAGGTCGCATTACTCTCGCCACCCGTCACTGACGCTACACTCTCAATGCTGTAATAAGGATTAAATTTGGCATAGAGGTAGGAAACTGGACGAGCTTGCGCCAACGCAACTGAGGTAATCATATATTTTCCCTTATGCTTATCGGGATGTTGGGCAACTGTGACAAATGATTTCAAATTGTCTGCCTCACCGGGACCCTCAATATACTTGGGCAATGGCCACAGAAAAAATAGCAACACTGCAAGTGCTAATATCACCGTTACTAGAATCTGCCGCCACTGCCGTCGCGTTAAATTCCACACCTAATGGTCACCTTCTAACCGGGCAACCATCGCTTTGGCAACCATTGATGGAACCAATTGCTTAAGGTCGCCACCGAATCGAGCAACTTCTTTTAACAAGCTAGAAGAAACATATTGATACTGGGGATCAGCCATTAAGCAAGCCGTATCCACCTGTGGTGCCAAGTGACGGTTCAGATTAGCGATACCCTGTTCATATTCAAAATCAGTACTATTCCGGATACCCCGTACTAAAACGGTAGCCTGTACTGACTTCATGAAATCAACCGTTAGTCCTTGCTCGACTTGAACTGTCACATTTGGAAGATCAGCAATCGCGGCCTCAATAAAGGCCACCCGTTCAGACGTGGTAAACAGGCCCTGCTTTGAGGTGTTTTTCCCAACCGTCACAATTAACTGGTCAAACATTCGGCTAGCCCGCGTAATCAGGTCGACATGGCCATTGGTTAAGGGATCGAAGCTTCCGGGAAATACCGCAATTGTCACTGATCATCACTTCCCAACCGATAGATTGTCAACTCCGTAATACCGTAATCTCGCCGCTCAACAAATTCAAAGCCTGGTACATCATCTGGCAATGCAGCTTGTTGATCAGTCTCACAAACAATCCGAGCTGCTGGCGCTAGCACTTTCAACTCACGTAACTGTGCCATTTGCGCTAGAATTTTTTGTTGTGCGTAAGGGGGGTCAAAGAACACCAAGTCAAACTGATCTCCACGACGACCCAATTCAATTAACGCTTTATTGGCGTCTCGTTTCAAAATTTCAAACTTCTCGGGTGCCTTAGTGACTGCCACGTTATCTTTAATCGTTTGAATTGCCGCATACTGTCGGTCAATTAAGACCGCCTGGGAAATTCCCCGTGAAACGGCTTCAATACTGAGTCCACCGGATCCCGCAAAAAGATCCAAACTACGCCCACCATCAAAATAAGGACCAATTATATTAAAGAGTGCTTCCTTAACCTTATCAGTTGTTGGACGTGTGGCCATTCCAGGGACCGCCTTTAACCGGCGCCCACCAAAATCTCCAGCTACAATTCTCATTCATCATCATCCTCGGTTTCCGTTGTTGTGACCATTTCGGCGGCGACGCCATTGAACGTCTCGTTAATCGTTGGCCGTGAAGAAGCAACCACCCGCTTCACAAACCGTAAATGGGTCAATTGATTCGTGAGTTTCGTTACATCCTCTCGGTTCACATATAAAACTACATAACGCATCTTTTTAGAGACATACATCACTGTACCATAACGCTTTAACTGTCGCGTTTGTTTTAAGCTATACGTATACACGATCAAACTTTGTCGTGGTTGAATCGTAAAAGCCATCGCTAAAACCCTCCTCGAAAATTAATGAGTTGCTCGATACCGCTTCTGCCGTGCACTAATGTTCATCACCAAACCTAGTACCAATGCCAATGTCCACGTACTGGAGCCCCCATAACTGATAAAGGGAAAAGTTACTCCCGTAATGGGCAACATTCCTAACACACCACCGAGATTAAACAAGGTCTGCACTGTTAGGTAAGTCGCGGCGCCATAACAAATTAGCGCTTGATACGTTGAATTACTTCGAACCCCAACCAACGTGGTTCGCAGGATAATGACAAACAACAGCATAATCACTGCCAGAGCTGTAATCAGCCCCAGTTCTTCCGCTAAGATAGCCATAATAAAATCAGTATTGGGTTCCGGTAAATAGCCCGTTTTTTGGATACTATTTCCCCAACCAACACCAAAAATTCCACCATTGCTCAACGCATAATATGAATTAACCAGCTGTTGCCCTACCGATTGCGAATGCTCAAATGGGTTCACAAAAGCCACAATCCGTTGTAGTTGATAAACGTTCTTAGCAAAACCCAGTTCAGATATTTTGATCAGAATGGGAAAGAAAACACCAACGATGATGAAAAAGGCACCAACAAATATCGTTTTAGCTAACCGTGAATTAAAGCCACTCGCCAAAATCATGACAAAAATAATGGCGCCGTTAATCGTTGCACCACCCAAGTCGGGCTGCAACAAGATCAATCCAACAATGCCACAACAAATGATGAGGGGTTGACGCATCGTTACCCACCAACCCTCTAGCTGGATTCGGTCCTGTCGTTGGGCAATCACATTAGCCAACCAAATGATCAAATAAAATTTAACGAACTCGGCTGGTTGAATACTAACCGGGCCAACATGAAACCATCCTGCTGCCCCATTAATCGTCTGTCCCATTACTAATAATAAGAACAAAGATCCTAGCGCCACATACCCGGCGTATTTTAAGACCGTTTTATCCCGCAGTTTCTGTAAATTCATCAAAACCATTACCGTCAGGATCATTAAGCCCAATACCACATAAATAGCCTGCTTTACCAGATAACTGCCCGGACTACCACCATTTTGAGTTCCAATATCGGCACTCGCCGAATAAACCATGACAATCCCAAAAATGCTTAAAATCATGTAAGGCACTAATAGCCAATAATCTAAATATTTTAACTTTCGCATACGATTCATTCGCTCCAAGTCTACTCTACCGCCACGCGGCAATCGAATGTTTTCATTATAGCATAGCTGTTGCCGGTTTTTACCACAAAAAAACCGGCAACAGCCGTGGTAGACCCACGACTCTCACCGGTAAAGATTCAATTAAATTTTAAATTACTTACGAGCGGCAGTCCGGCGCTTCTTAGCAGCCTTTTCCCGTTCACCCGTATTTAAGATTTGCTTCCGCAGACGAACATGTTCTGGTGTAATTTCACAGTATTCGTCTTCGTTGATGAATTCCAATGATTCTTCCAGAGACATCTTCAGTGGGCTCTTAACCTTGGCAATATCTTCAGAACCAGCGGCCCGGACGTTAGTTTGGTTCCGGCCACGCGTAATGTTCACGGAAATATCATTATCCCGGCTGTTTTGCCCAATGATCATCCCTTCATACACTTCTGTCCCGGCATCGGTGAAAATAATTCCCCGATCTTGAACAGCCATGATGGCATAAGTCGTCACCTTACCAGAGTTAATTGAAACCAAGGTCCCATTGTGACGACCTGGGTTCCAGTTCTTAATAACTGGTAGGTACTTAGAGAAGGTATGGTTCATGATTCCGTAACCACGTGTCAATGATAGGAATTCAGTTGAATAACCGATCAACCCACGAGAAGGTGCCAAGAACGTCAAACGAGTTTGACCGTTACCAACAGCTTCCATGTTCTTCATTTCACCCTTACGTTGTGACAAGGTATCAATGATAGAACCCGTGTATTCATCAGGCGTATCAATTTGAACGGATTCAAATGGTTCGCAACGAACGTTATCAATCGTTCTGTAGATAACTTCTGGACGAGAAGCTTGTAGTTCGTAACCTTCACGACGCATTGTTTCAATTAAGATAGATAAATGCAATTCCCCACGGCCGGAAACAATCCAAGCACCTGGGTTATCGGTATCATCCACTCGTAAGGAAACATCGGTGTGCAGTTCACGCTTCAAGCGTTCTTCGATTTGACGAGACGTCACGAACTTACCTTCGCGACCAGCAAATGGTGAGTCGTTGGTCCGGAAAGTCATTTGCAACGTTGGTTCATCAATCCGTAAAACAGGAAGTGGCTCCAACGTATCTGGGGCAACAACCGTTTCCCCAACGTTGATTTCGTCCATCCCAGAAACGGCAATCAAATCACCCGCTTGGGCTTCGTTGATTTCCAAACGCTTTAACCCGAAGAAACCAAAGAGCTTGGTAACCCGGAAGTTTTGCTTGCTACCGTCAAGTTTCATAACTGTAACGCTATCACCGACTTTGATCTTGCCCCGGAAAATCCGGCCAATCCCAATCCGGCCCACAAAGTCATTGTAATCCAGCATAGCAACTTGGAATTGTAAAGGTTCATCCGTGTTGTCAATTGGTGCTGGAATGTGCTTAACAATGGTGTCAAACACTGGCTTCATGGTGTGTTCTTGTGTATCCAATTCTGGTTCATAGCTGGAGGTTCCGTTCATGGCAGAAGCATAAACCACTGGGAAGTCCAATTGATCTTCGTCAGCACCTAATTCGATGAATAGGTCCAAAACTTCATCAACCACTTCACTAGGACGGGCACCTTCACGGTCAACTTTGTTAATAACCACGATAGGGGTTAAGTGTTGATCCAGCGCCTTCTTCAGAACAAACCGAGTTTGTGGCATCGTCCCTTCATAGGCATCGACAACCAACAAAACGCCGTCAACCATGCGCATGATCCGTTCAACTTCACCACCAAAGTCGGCGTGTCCTGGGGTATCCAGAATGTTGATTTGCTTATCACCATAACGAACGGCCGTGTTCTTGGACAGGATCGTAATGCCCCGTTCCTTTTCGATGGCGTTCGTATCCATGGCACGGTCTTCGATTGACGCGTGTTCATCTAACGTGTCGGATTGTTTAAGCATTTCGTTAACCAAGGTTGTTTTCCCGTGGTCAACGTGGGCAATGATGGCAATGTTGCGGATATCATCTCTGATTTTCAAGTGTATTTCTTCCTTTCATGCTTGGTAAATTAGATGGATCACGGCGCGCTTACCTCGGTAAGTACGCTTATTGTAGCGTCAATAGCTGGTAAAGTCCATCCGTACCGGCCAGCCGCATAAAAAAACTGTGACAGGGGTCACAGTGAGACGTCATCTTCTTCAATTTGGAGAATATCACGTTGCGCTTTTTTCGTCGCTACTAGTACAAGGTTAGATGATAGCATATCGAGTGGTCGCCCGTCAATAGTTGAGACCTGAACGCCCAACGTTTCCAACAAGATTTTTCCAGCCGCAATATCCCATGGCTTCAAATGTGAAATATAACCCAATGACTTTCCCTCTAGAATATGGATCATTTCAATACCAGCGCTACCGTACACCCGCATTCCAGCACTAGCATGAACAATCGCTTGCATATGTGCGATGTCGTGAATAACCAGCGGTCCACTGGCACCAATCAGGCCTTCAGACAATGCCAAATCAGTCGGCGCCGTCAATTGACGTTCGTTAGCCCACACGCCACCTAACTGTGGTCCACCGGCGTATAAGATATCATTCATCACATCATAAATGTATCCCAACTGGCCGACACCGTCTTGATATATGCCAATCATCATTGCGAAATGATCGTGTTGTTTGACGAAGTTCATCGTGCCATCGATTGGATCAACAATCCACACGCGGCCCTTTAAGTCCGTCAAAGCGTCACCAAAGCCTTCTTCACCTAAAACACGCGCGGTAGGATCAATTCGGCGAATACCGGCAATTAAAAATTGTTCATTGCTCTTATCAATATTCGTAACTAAATCCTTACGATTCGACTTTGCTGCCACCGTCAGCGGTTCTTGCATTTTTTTTAAGACTTGCTGGCGTGCAGTTTTTAGCAACGACACAACCTGTTCATTTAGTTGTTGCCACTCCTGTTCCATGCTGATGCTCATCCCTTCATTTTAACCATACCGTCCGTTGCCCGGGCTTGTTTAACGGTCCGATAAATACTATATCCGGAGACCGTCTGAAACGCCTGATCAAGTTGCTTTTCTTCAAACTTTTGTGGAACCACTTGTTGAAAATCCTGATAAGCCTGTAATAAGGCGTGCCGGTCAACTCCTTGTGGTTGTTCATATGCTGCTTCTACACACTGATATAGTGTTGTAACGGCAATAATATCCGTTGTTGACCACTCTGCCATCAATGGGTACTCATAACTATCTGCCAATCTAACCCCGTCCCTCCGTTTGCTGATTTTCAATCGCATCAATATTAGCTCGCAAAGTTGTGACTTGTTCGCTATAGTCTTGTTGTTCATCTTCCGACAAAATTAGATTCGTCAAATGCTTAACGCCAATAGCCGTCACTAGCACCGGTGTTGCGGCCGCAAAATCCGGAGTTTCCGTGTGAATTGTCGTTGCTGGAGCAATTAATGGTTGATCATTTAAAGCGGCCTCTAACAGCTCAATAAGTGCCATTAAGCGCAAACTAATTTGATCTCCCTTGGCCTCCCGTTGCAGCCAATTTGCCATCTTATCCAAATCATCAGCACTAATTTTCGTATCGGCATTGGCCAAGTACATTAGGATGGGGACTGGACCAATATATGTTCGACTCCAAACGACAATGGGCAAGTCTGCCGTTCCAATCACCGTCGCCTGTACGGCAGCTGAACCAACGCCTAAACGATCTGCCAACCTAGCCGTTAATAATTGAGCCAACGGGTAGGTTCCTAATCCCCAAATTTGATTTGCTTGAAGTCCAGAAAACTTCCAAGCAAAGTAGCTTAGTTGTTCGTCATGCGCGCCACCAAAAATAAGCTGTCCTTTGAACCCATTTTGAACAATCCGATTCATAAAGACCCGCAGTTCCGCTATTTCAGTCGCCACAGCCGAATTATCCGTCGTTCGATCTAAAATGACCAACCAGGTGGCTTGCCCATAATCAGCGGTTGTTCCAACACGCAAGTCAAAGTGTGAACATAATGCACTGGCGACCACTAACGACTGGTAACGCGGTGTATCCTCTGTTCTATCAGGCATCACCACACAGTCTAAAGGTAGATCCGCAATTAATAATTGTTGTAATAATTGACTGGCCTGGGTAATGGTCCCCTGAATAATTAACGTTGGTTTCATAACACCCCTCCTCGGTGTATTCCGTAAATAACCACATAGCTACATTATAAATGAGCCCCACTGGATAGCAAGTTTGTTAGTCGGCTTTTTTCACAAATGCGAGGTATTTCACACTATTGGCTGATCGATTCCAGTATTATACAAAAAAGAGATCAGAGCTTTCGCCCTAATCTCTCAATACATAGACTGCTTATTTCACAAAACTTTAGATATGCGTTGGGAAGCCCAAAGCAATATCAGCCGTTTCTTGAATTGGTTCATTTAACGTTGGGTGTGGGTGAATAGTCAACGCCACATCCTCAACATTCAAGCCATCATTAACGATCACTGATAATTCACCAGCCATCGTGCTGGCTTCAGGACCAACCGCTTCAGCACCTACGATGTTTTGGTTGTCATCATCTGTATAGATGAAACGAACAAAACCATCTGGAGAATCCAAAGATACAGCCCGGGCATTCCCAGCAAATGGGAACTTAGCCGTCTTCACTTTGATTCCTTTATCCTTTGCAGCTGATTCACTGTAACCAACGGTCGCAATTTCTGGATCAGAGAAGCAAACTGCTGGAACACTTAACCAGTCGTTAGCCGTCTTCTTACCAGCAATCGCACCAGCTGCCGTCTTGGCTTCAGCAAAGGCTTTATGAGCCAATGCAGCACCAGGAACCACATCACCAACAGCCCAGATGTGTTCGGAAGCTGTCCGGCCTTGGTTATCGACCTTGATTTGACCATGATCGTTTAACTCAACCTTGGTGTATTCAAGCCCTAAGTCATCGGTATTTGGCCGCCGACCAACAGTAACCATGCAGTAATCGGCTTTAATTGTCGATTCCTTGCCATCAACCGCATAGGTAACACTAACGCTTTGATCATCTTGGCTAGAACTCTTGGCCATTGCGTTAGTAATAACGTCCACACCTTTTTTCTTCAACTTCTTTAGAACAACAGAAACCATGTCCTTTTCAAAGTTAGGCAGAATCGATGGACTTCCTTCAAGAATGGTAACATGAGCACCTAAACTTGCATAGGCTCCGGCTAATTCCGTACCGACGTAGCCACCACCAATGACAACAAATTCCTTAGGAATCTCTGGTAGATTCAGGCCACCAGTTGAATCCACAACCCGACCATCAAACTTAAAGCCAGGAATTTGAATTGGGTGTGACCCAGATGCAATAATAATATTATTGAACTCGAAAGTCTGACCCGTGTCAGTTGACATGAATTGCTTTTCGCCTGTCGGCATTACCCGTAACTGTGTGTCACTGAGGAAAACAGCTTCACCACTGACCACGTCAACATGGTGCTTCTTCATCAGCATCTTAACGCCGCTGGTCATACGATCAACGACCTTCTTTTGCTTCCATTCTTGGGTCTTCTTAAAATCAATTGTGGCTGAGTCTGTAGAAATTCCATAAGTGGACCCATCCTTAGCCTGTTCCAACCGGTGACCGGCCTGAATCAAGGCTTTAGACGGTACACAACCAACGTTCAAGCAGACACCACCAAGGGTATCGGACTTTTCAATTAAGGTTACTTTTTGCCCCAATTCAGAAGCCCGAATGGCGGCAACGTAACCGCCGGGTCCGGCACCGATGATGACGGTGTCCTTTTTTTCAACATCTGCCATATTATTCCTACCCTTCCATTAACAACATTTCTGGATCATGCAGCAAGGCCTTTAATTCATTCAAAGCATTCTGAGCTAAGGCACCATCAATCAAACGGTGGTCGTAACTCAAGGAAAGCTTCAACATCCGGCCAACAGCAATGTCGCCATCTTCATTAACATAAGGAGCCTTTTCAATCCGGCCAACCCCTAAAATAGCAACTTCAGGTTGGTTGATAACTGGTGTGAACCAGCCACCACCAATAGAACCAACGTTAGAAATCGTGATGGAACCACCGGCCATGGAAGCAGGGCTTAACTTGTTATCGTAAGCGGCTTGCGTATTTTCAGTGATTTCCTTGGCAATTTCAAACATACCCTTAGAATCTGCTGCTTTGATGTTTGGCACATACAAGCCATCATCAGTATTGGTAGCAATTCCAATGTTGTAGTAGTGCTTGTAGACAATCTCTTGGGTAGTGTCATCAATAGAAGCATTTAGTTCAGGGAACTTCTTCATAACAGCAACCAAAGCCTTAACAATGTAAGGTAAGAAAGTCAGGTGAATGTCGCGATCTGCAGCGGCTTGCTTGTACTTCTTACGGTTAGCCATTAAAGCTGAAACTTCGACTTCGTCAAAGGACGTTACGTGTGGCGCAATGTCTTTAGAAGTCCGCATGCTCTTGGCAATGATCTTCCGCATTGGTGACATTGGTTCACGAGTTTCCAAATCAGGGTTATCGGCGTTCCAAGGTTTGATTGCTTGACCTGCAGCTGCCTTACCAGCCGGTGCAGCGTCAGTAGTTGCTGAAGCCGTGGCCGCTGGTGCAGCCGCACCATTAAAGTTGTCAATGTCAGCTTTCAATACTTGCCCATGATTCCCAGTTGGCGCAACTTGAGTAATATCAACGCCTTTGTCACGTGCATACTGACGAACCGATGGCATCGCCATAACCAATTTATTGGGATCAGAAGCAGCAGGAACTCCAGTTGGAGCCGCTGCTGGTTCAGCAGGTGCTGCTGGCGCTTCGGCAGGTGCCGGTGCTGCTTCTTCAGCAGGTGCTGCATCATCTTCTTCGCCACCCTTGCTTAAATCAGCTGGGGTATCTGATCCATCATCAATCACAATCAGTGGATCACCAATTTCAACAGTGTCCCCCTCTTGGGCAACAATTTTTGAAATCGTACCTGAAACGGGTGATGGTAATTCCGAGACCGACTTATCGTTTTGGATTTCGACTAATGTGTCGTCTTCCTTAACCGCGTCTCCTTCTTTTACAAGCCATGAAGAAATTTCACCTTCGGCCATTCCTTCACCAAGCTCTGGGAGTTTGAACGTATAAGCCATGGGAAAACTTCCTTTCTTTAATCTAATGTAGGATGTCTCCCACATCGTTAATTTTTATCAATTAGTTTAAGATTTTTAATAGTTATAAATTTCACGTGCCTTGGCTTCAATATCATCGGCATTTGGAATCCAATCATTTTCAGCTTGGGCAAATGGGTAAACGCTATCTGGTGCTGCAACCCGACCAATTGGTGCATCCAATGACATGATCTTTTCTTCGGCAATATCGGAGGCAACAACCGCACCAACACCAGCCATTCGTTGTGCTTCTTGAATAACAACCACCTTGTGGGTCTTATCAATAGAAGCAAAGATCGTATCCGTATCAATTGGTGACAAGGAACGTAAGTCAATGACTTCAGCAGAGATATTGTCCTTAGCCAAGGCATCGGCAGCCGTCAAAGCTTCGTTGACTTCAGCACTGTAGGCAACCAGCGTAATGTCGGAACCTTCACGAACAACCTTAGCAGAGTCTAACGGAACCGTATACTTGTCATCAGGCACTTCATCCTTCATGGAACGGTACAACTTCAAGTTTTCCATGAATAAGACTGGATCATCGCTTTCAACCGCAGAAATCACGAGACCTTTAGCATCATAAGGATTGGAAGGTGTTACCACTCGTAACCCTGGGGTGCTAACAAAGTAGTTTTCCAAGTTATCAGCGTGCATTTCAGCGGTATGAGTCCCACCACCAAATGGTGTCCGGATCGTAACAGGGAAGTTCTTTTGGCCGCCGAAACGATAGTGATCACGAGCTAATTGGCCTACGATCCCATCCATGGCTTCAAACGTAAAGCCCATGAATTGGATTTCAGGAATTGGTCGCCAACCGGTTAATGATAAACCAATAGCTAAGCCTAAAATACCTGATTCAGCTAAAGGTGTATCGAAGACCCGATCTTCACCATGCTTGTCTTGTAAATCAACCGTTGTCCGGAACACACCACCGTTTTTACCAACGTCTTCACCGAAGATTAACGTCTTAGGATCATCAGTCAACACTTGATCCAGACCGGAAGTGATCGCTTTGATATACGTCATTTTAGCCATGATTACTTCGACTCCTTTGCTTCAAATTCTGCAATCTGTTTCTTAACAGCTGGAGTAGGCACATTGTAAGTCCACTTCAAGAAATCAGAAACCTTTTGTGCAGGGGCTGCTTCAGCTTCCTTCATTGCTTGCTTGAATTCGTCTTTGTATCCGTCGACTAATTTGTCTTCTTGATCTTGTGACCAAACACCCTTGTCAGTTAAGACCTTCCGCAAACGAACCAATGGATCGGCATCGAACCAAGGCTTTTCTTCTTCCTTAGTCCGGTAACGCGAAGGATCATCCCCAGCAGAGGAGTGAGCGCCATACCGGTAAGTTAATGTTTCGATGACTACTGGACCATTACCAGCTGCGGCAAATTCACGAGCGGCTTTAGAAACTTCATGAACCGCCACAATATCCATCCCATCAACTTGGACAGAAGGAACACCCATGGCAACCGCCTTTTGAGCTAACGTTTCCGCAGCCGTTTGCTTCTTCCGTGGGACGGAAATTGCCCAGCCATTGTTTTGAACAAAGAAGACAGCGGGTGCTTGATAAGCACTGGTGAAGTTAACCCCTTCATACCAGTCACCTTGTGATGTCCCGCCATCACCAGTGTAAGCAAAGGCGACGCGATCTTCATCGCCGTTCTTCTTAATTCCCAAAGCAACACCGGCAGTTTCAACATATTGCGCACCGATAATGATTTGTGGGAACATCATATTAGGGTTTTCATGTTGATTACCTTCAACATGCCCTTTTGACCATAAGAAACCTTTTGCAACGGTAGTCCCGTGTTGAATCATTTGTGGTAAATCACGGTAAGCTGGTAATAGGTAGTCTTGTTCCTTAAAGGCAGTAACACTACCCATTTTACTAGCTTCCTCACCGGCAGTTGGAGCATAGAAACCGAGGCGACCCTGACGGGAGAAGTTCATTGTTTGTTCGTGTAACGTACGCTCCCAAACCATTTTCTTCATGAAGTCAACAAGTTGGTCATCTGAATATTTTGCCAACGTGTCTGGATCAACAACCTTGCCTTCGCGATCGATGACTTGAACCGGGTGCTTGTATGGGTCAGCCATCGTAGCTTTGATTTTGGCAAAGTCTACAATCTGTTTGCTTCCATTAGCCATAAGTAACACTTTCCTTTCACTTGATATGAAATTGTTAACTAAAAGTGAGTTAACGTTGCGTTTCCTGACTACGCTTATAAAGTACCATTTTTTCACAGACCTTGCAAGCCCTTTCATGCTTGTGAATAAACGGATTTGTTGGGAATCATTGTGGCTATTGTGTTCGCCCGTTTTCGTCTTTTTTTGAAAACCGCAACCGTTTTCTTTTCATTTCATTTTTCACAATACCTATGTTACAATAGGTGGTAATTATGATTTAATTTCGGAGGTAATCGCTTTGTTTCTTATGAAAGATATTGTCCGTGATGGCGATCCAGTTTTACGCCAAGAGGCAGCGGATGTAACGTTTCCACTCTCAGAAGAGGATCAACAACTGGCTAAGGATTTAATGGAATATTTGGTCGTTTCACAAGACCCTGAACAATGTAAAAAATATGGTCTACGTGCTGGTGTAGGCTTAGCCGCGCCTCAGGTTGGCGTTTCCAAAAAGATGGCTTCCGTCTTAGTTCCTCCTGTTGAAGAAGATGGTAAGTCGCCCTTTACGGATGTCATTATTAACCCAGTAATCATTTCCGAATCAGTCCAAGCTGGTGCCTTGACTGAGGGTGAAGGTTGCCTGTCAGTCGATAAAGATGTACCCGGATTTGTCCCTCGACACGATCGGATTACCTTACGTTATTACGATGTAAATGGTGAAAAACACCAAGTTCGTTTAAAAAACTATCCAGCCATTGTTTGTCAACACGAGATTGATCACCTACACGGCACACTATTTTACGATCACATTAATAAAGACCAACCATTCAGTCGTGATGATGACATGATTATGATTGAGTAGTTACAATAAGAAGATAAATAAAAAGGATACCAAATTTTGGTATCCTTTTTATTTATTCAACGACATCGTCTAACTTTTTCAGATCTTTTAAATATTCTACGGTTGATTCATTGACCAGGTAAGCGACATCTAAATGCAGTTGATTTTCATATACCCAAATATCACTGACAACAAACGCTGAACCAGTGCTAACTGTTTTAACCTGATGATCCGCACTAAAACTGGCTAGAGCTGCGTTAAATGCCCGCTCAAGCTCGGACAACCGGTGTTCAGCCGCCATGCCTACGGATAATGTGTATTCAAACGCCATAACCCCCCGGCCCCAAACATCTGCGACCGTCACGGCTGATTGAATTTGACATTCTGCTTCACTCAACACCTGTTCATTAACTAAACGTTGCAAGGCCGCTTTGACAGCGACATCCGTTTCATCTTGTGCGGATCGTCGCACCATCCTTGTTGCTCGTTGCACTACCATTCGGTGAATAACTTCGTAAATGACTCCGGCAATGACAATGCCAATAATTACTTCTACTATTAATGAAGTCATGGCATTTCCTCCATTCGTTTCGTCTTTCTTTTATGATAGCATGTTTTACGGTCTAGGGGTAATTCTATACAATCAGCGGAAACTATGCTAAAATTGTGCTAATTGTTGTGTAAGCAACCCGCAGTTCGGAAAGAACATCCATGATTCGTTGTTAGGCCCTAGGTCGTGACGGATTAAATCGTTTAATTAAAGGAGTTTTGTCTGTGATTTATAAAGTATATTATCAAAATGACCAAAAGCGCAATCCTAAGCGCGAGGATACGCACTCGCTTTATCTAGAAGCCCCAACGGAAGTTGAAGCGCGGGCTCTAGTTGAAGCACACACGGAACACAATATCGAATTCATTGAAGCCATCGAAGGAGAAACCTTGGCTTACGAACAACAGAATCCGAATTACAAATTAACGGAGTTCAGTGAATGAACAAGTTAAACGTCAAAAATAACGAAACTGCTATCTTTGGCGTGGGTGGACTTGGTGAAATTGGAAAAAACACCTATGGTATTCAATTCCAAGATGAAATCATCTTAATTGATGCCGGGATTAAATTTCCAGAAGACGAACTATTGGGGATCGATTATGTCATTCCCGATTACCAGTATCTCGTTGAGAACCAGGCTAAAATCAAAGCGCTTGTGATCACCCACGGTCATGAAGACCATATTGGCGGTATTCCTTATTTACTCAAGGCACTCAATGTCCCCGTATATGCGGGACCATTAGCCCTTGCGTTAATCAAGAACAAACTTGAAGAACACGGATTACTTAAATCAACTGAACTACACGCAATTGATGATGATACAGTGCTTAAGTTCCGCAAGATGAGCGTTTCTTTCTTCCGGACAACCCACTCGATTCCAGACACATTAGGGGTCGCTGTGCATACACCGGTCGGGGTTATTGTGGAAACGGGTGACTATAAGTTCGACTTAACACCCGTTACCAATCAGCCGCCTGATCTGCAAAAGATGGCCAAGCTCGGAGCTGAAGGCATTCTCTGTCTCATGTCTGACAGTACCAATGCTGAACGCCCGATCTGGACCAAGTCGGAAAAATGGGTTGGTAAATCGATTCGCAAGATTTTTGACCAAGTCGAAGGTCGCGTTATTTTCGCCACTTTCGCATCTAATATCTCTCGGATTGAAACTGCCTGTGAAACAGCATTGGCTCATGGCCGTAAAATTGCGGTCTTTGGTCGTTCGATGGAAGCAGCCATTGTTAACGGTCGCGAATTAGGCTATCTAAATATTCCCGATGACGCCCTAGTTGACGCAAATGCTATTCGTTCCCTACCTGCTAACAAGGTAATGATTCTTTGTACCGGCTCTCAGGGTGAACCGATGGCTGCATTGTCACGAATCGCCAATGGAACCCACCGCCAGATTGCTATTCAACCTGGTGATACGGTGGTCTTCTCCAGTAACCCAATCCCTGGTAACACCATTTCGGTCAATCGGGTGATTAACGAACTGGAAGAAGCTGGTGCTAACGTTATCCACGGTAAGGTCAATAACATTCATACGTCTGGCCATGGTGGTCAAGAAGAACAAAAGCTCATGCTACGCTTGATGCAGCCTAAATTCTTCATGCCAATTCACGGTGAGTACCGAATGTTAAAAATCCACACAGAGTTAGCCGAACAATGTGGCGTTCCCTTAGACCACAGCTTTATCCTTCAAAATGGGGATGTTTTAGCCCTAACTAAGGATTCTGCACGGGTAGCGGGTCACTTTACCGCTGGGGATGTTTACATCGACGGCTCTGGCATTGGTGACATTGGTAACGTGGTTTTGCGTGATCGCCAACTACTTTCAGAAGAAGGCTTAGTCGTGGTCGTTGCAACCATCGATTTGAAGAATCAAGAGATCAAAGCTGGTCCTGATTTGTTGTCTCGTGGATTTGTTTACATGCGTGAATCTGGTGAACTCCTTAATGAAGGACGTCGTCGCGTCTTTCAAACGATTCGCCGGGCCATGCGTAACCCCAAAGCAACGGAAGCTTCAATTCGGAACGCGGTGATTGATGACTTACAAAACTTCCTGTTTGAAAAAACAGAACGTCATCCGATGATTTTGCCGATGTTCATTATGACTAAATAGCTAAAAAGCTGAGATTACTGGTCTCGGCTTTTTTATTGTCTTAATTCCTATGCCCCGACAAAGTTATTGGAGAACTACTAGGCACCATGCTGGTTTTCGTTTATAATAAGATGGAATAAAATTTGAGAGGAGCAGTTCGGTGAGTGTCCAGTTCTATATCATTTTAAATGAACATGCGGGAAGTGGTCACGCCGGCACGCTTTGGCCGCAGATCAAGGAACGGCTTGATGCCGCTTCAGTCTCCTACCAATTAGTCGTTTCGGAGTATCCCCGCCATACCCTATTATTAAGTGAACAATTTGCAAAACAACTGCCTGACAGCCCCCATCAGGATTGGGTTGTCTTAGCCGTTGGCGGCGATGGCACCCTTCATGAGGCTATCAATGGTCTAACCACTATCAAGCGAACCCATCCCATTCCAGTAGCTTATCTACCTATCGGCTCTGGCAACGATTTTGCGCGCGGTTCTGGTCTATCTTTGGATTGGCACCAAGCCCTTAACCAAATCATTCATTGTACCCACGTCACCAATTACGATATCGGTACTTACAACGAAACGATTAAACAAGAACGGGGCGTCTTTACTAATAATTTAGGTATTGGGTTTGATGCCGCTATTATTTCTCAGGCTAATCAATCTAAAGCAAAAGTTTGGTTAAACAAGCATCACTTGGGTTCCCTGTCCTACTTGGCATCCGCGCTCAGTGTGTACTATAACCAAACTGGTTTCACCCTAACGGTCCATGTAGGTAACCAGCGCGACATGTTTCCTCATGCTTTTCTAGTAACCACGACAAACCACCCTTACTTTGGTGGCGGTGTTGGCATTGCGCCTGGTGCCACGATTGACGATCATCAGCTCCATTTGGTCGTTATTGAGAAACCGAATTTCTTTAAATTGGTTTGGTTGGCCCTACGGCTTGTATTTAAGCGTCATTTGACGTCTAAGGCCGTTCACTACTATCAGGCATCAAAGGTCCACCTGACAGTTCCAGCCATCGAATACGGCCAGTTAGACGGCGAAGAAATGGGTGGTCGCTTCTTCGATGTTTATGTCGGTGTCACACAGTATCCTTTTTGGTTCGACATTACACTCTAAGATCATAGCAAAAGAGGCGTCATCACAATTGTGATGACGCCTCTTTTCAATATTAGCATTATTAATCTTCTGAAGCTTCCATGGCTTCGAGAATCATGTCCAGCTGAGCACATTTCGTAGATAGATCATTCATTTCTTGTCCATAGCGCGGCTCAATTTGTACCGTTTCAGAACTAGAATGAACACATTCAGATTCCTTCCGTTTTAAGGTCGCCAACTGTGAATTAGCCTGCCGATACTCTTCCAGAATCTCCATCCGATTACTCATCTTTAACAACTCCTCTTAAATAATTGCATAACATGCTGATTTGCCCGGCTAATCCACTACCGGACTGCCTTAATCTCTCTTCGCTGAAAATTAAGGTTCTTAAGAAAACCGTTAATCAATGCAATTACATTATCACCAAAGAATCCTGGATGCAACCCCTTTTGAAAAACTTTTTTAACCACTTTTCAATTTGTGTTCCATTGATTACTTTCATGAAAACGATTGCTTTCCCGTTAAGCAACCGATTAGCTTATCGGTCATGCTCCACCAAAATAACCCGACCTTTGCCAATCTTAAAACCGGCAAAAGTCAGGTTATCATTCGGATTCATTCATTACTTAAGTGTTCCAGCAAAAGACGGCATAAAGTACTTACTGATTTGTTGAACTTCAACATTTTGTCCAGGTGCTGGTGCCGCAACAAACTGATTATTTCCTAAATAAATAGCATCGTGATACGTCGATCCTTTAGCGCCCCAGAATAAAATATCTCCTGGTTTTGCGGAACCAACCGAATGCGTCGTTACGTAGGATTCTTGGGCTACTGTACTATGAGGTAAACTGATTCCCATGGCATTCTTATAGACATAGGCGACCAATCCTGAACAATCCATCCCGCTTAATGATGAACCACCCCACACATAAGGGATGTTAGCGGAGGCTAACTTCAAAGCCAGTCCCGTCACAGAACCTGACGTTAGCCCACTTGTACTAGTCTTTTGGGCACTGCTGCTAGTCGACGTTACTGTCGATGAACTAGCCGAAGCACTAGCTGTCGATGATGAACTGACACTATTAGCCGATGAACTAGTTTGACTGGTTGTATCAGTCGTTTGACTCGTATTGCTTGCCGACTTTGTGGCTGCTGAACGTGTCATCGTCTTTAGCCGCTTGGTGGTCTTCGCCACCGAAACGTTAGCGGTGTTCGACTGACTAGTTGAACTGGTTACTGCCTGGCTTGCTGTGGACTGACTAGCAGCCGAAACACTAGACGAACGAGTAGTTGACTGGTTACTCTCATTAGCTGGCGCTACCGAAGCTGCCCGGCTTTGCTTTGTCACTGATTGGTTATTAGTTGTTGCGCTGTTAGCCGAATTGGCTTGACTCGTCTGCGTTGTCTGACTCGCACTACTGGTAGCCGTCGAAGTCGTTGCAGCCGTTGATGTACTCGTTTCATCTGCTACTTGCTTCGTGGTTGCCGGCGTCACCGAACTAGCACTGCTTGCCGCTGGCGTTCCCTGATTCTGACTCGGTGTGTGCCGCTGGCGGGAAGTTGCAGATGCTTGTTGACTCTTTGACTTGGCAGTCGTTGTTGCCGCGGATCGATCTGTCGTCGTTGGCTTGGAAACTGTTGATTGACTCGATGAAGTTGTCGCAGCCGTTCCCGTCTTTACCTGTTGTTTTTGTTTGCTAGCTGCTGCCTGTTGTGCTGCCACAATCTGAGCTTGAACAGCATTAGCCTTTTGCGTCGATTGATGCGTTGCGGCTGGGGCCGAAGTCGTACCTGGTGCATCGGTGGTTTGTGATTGACTCGCTGTTGCTTGTGGGATGACTAACTGTTGTCCCACACTCAGCCCATCACCCGTTAAATGATTGGCTTGTTGTAACTGGGCAACCGTCAGGTGATAAGTTTGTGCTAAATCCCATAATGTATCCCCAGATTTAACCGTATATGTTTGTTTAGCCGATGCTGACTTGACCTGTAGTCGTTGACCGACAAAAATCAGATCCGTTTGAGCATCAATCCCATTTTTCTGTTCAAGATTGGCGACCGTTGTATGATACTTCTGTGAAAGATCCCAGACCGTATCTCCTTGCTTGACTTGAATACTATCCGCGTTAGCCGTAATTGTGGCACCAGCCGCGAAAGCACCGATGGCACCAACGACCCCAACAACTGCTTTTGTTTTCCGTTGTCCTGTACTCATCTTCATCAACACGTCCTTTTAATATTTTTCAGCCAAAGTGATACCTGAGCTTACAATGTAAGTGTCACCCAGTCGTTTACAGTAAATACAAATCACAAATTAATAGTACCACACGTTTTCCCAGTTTCTTGTGAATTATTAAGGAATTATTAACCGTTTTCAAACTCAGAACTGAGGTTCCCATCCTAGCCACTAGCCACCATGTGTTACGCTAGGAAGCCTATGATACCGGTTAATCACCGTTTTAATAAGAAAACGTACGTTCTTTTTTGCTATTCAAGTAGTTTCCGCTAATTTATCTCTAACGCTTATAGATCGGTTTCCAGCAAGTTATTGTAAAATACAAATTACTATTGGAAACGCTTTTTGTATCTACCAAGTTAGCCCCCATGTCCTTTAACTTGTGAAATTTTAAAAGCAGCACAAAAAAAGACGCTCATCGCGTCCATTTTGTTTTCTTATTGTACTAACCACCAATTAAGCCCTTAAAGAAGTTAACCACATTATGCCAAATCTGCACAATAAAGTTCTCAGCTTGTTTGGCGTCCGCGCTGTTAGCAAAATCTTTTACACTGGCCATCTTATCACCAATGCTGTTAGCTAAACTATCAGCAACGTTCGTCACATTCTTGATATACGTCTTACTAGTCGAAACTGGTGCCTTTTGTACCTGACTTAAAGCAATCGCAATATTGGTAATCTGAGTTGACGACGTTTGATTAGCAATGCCTTGTTTAGCTAAAGCCTTTTGTAGCATTTCTTCAATATCCGCCTTAGTCGCTAGCTCATTCCCATTTTGACGTTGCTTGGCCAAATCGGAAGAAACTGAGCCAACTGCTGACATCAATTTTCCTGGATACTTTTTATCGCTACTATTTGAATCAATCGCTGGTTGCGTCGCATCCAACACGCCATTTGCTGCTTGTGTATTTTGCGAGTTCAGCGTCAACCCATCGGCAGCTAATGCCTTATAAACCCCAGTTAAGGCTGATTCTCCAGAAACCGACTTATCAGCCGTTACTGTGATAATCACGTCCTTAACCCCGGCCATTGTCGCCACCATCGCATACTGTTGTGACGTCACTTCGGTAATATTATTACTACCATTATACTTGGCAATATTGACCTTAACCCCGGTTCCCGGATCGGCCGGCGCTAAAGCGACCGAACTAATCATGCTGGCGTCCGTTGTCCCGGCCGCGTTCAAATAAGTCGCATAGTCGCTACCGGTTGCAGTTAAGGCTGTGTAATTGGACTTCACACCTAAGGCCGAGGCCACTGTATCTTTATCTTCACTCGCTAAACCCGCACCATAAACGACATAAGCCTTAGATAAGGCCTTAGTTTGGACGGTACTACCACTATTCGCTGAGGTACTTGAACTGGTTGTTGTATTATCCGTGGTATCCGCATGGCTAAGCGTTTGACCACCTAAGCCAACCGTCAATAAAACGGTAGATAGACCTAAAATAAGTCGCGTAAATTTCATCGTGATCCCTCTCTTTTTGGCTTTCATCTACTCTCCCAAAATTCAGTATAGCATGTTTGCCAATAGCAAAACCGGCTTGCTGGTGACCTTAGAGAATTCTTCAGAGTTGAGATTATTGCCAAAACCGCCGAGCACCTGCGTACTCTGGCGCTAGCTCAGCTGTCGTTAAGGGCGCCAGTTGAACCGTTTTTCCCGGCTTGGGTGCATGAATCATCTGTCCATTTCCAGCATACAGACCAACATGATGAATCGTCCCAGTGCCATGATCCTGAGCAAAGAAAACCAAATCCCCAGCCACCAGTTCCTCTGGGGCAATCGGATAACCATTAGCAAACTGATCCTGCGCATCACGTGGAATGGCATAGCCTAAGGCACGATGTAGTGCATAAACCAATCCGGAACAATCAACCCCAGCTGGGGTTATTCCTCCCCATAAATAAAGAGTATCCAAAAAATGTTGTGCTAAAGTCAATAGCCGTTGACCGTCATCTCCACTAATACCCAGTTGTGCTGCCTGAGCCGTGATCCAGCCTTTCCCCAATGGGGTGACCACCTGAATCCAGTCTGCATCTTGCGCTACCGTTGTTAAGATCGTCCCCATAGGCAGATCCATCACTGGTTGCCGATCGTCATCTAATAGCGGTGTCGTCAGCTGAACCAAGCGAACTGTCGTCGTCGGATAAGCCAACTCCTCATCTTGTGTCGTCAATTGGCTCAGAGGTACCCACCCTGGATAGCCGCGGCGCTCTTGCCGATTTGCCTGTCGTTTGACAAAGACATGGGCCCAATTTCCTTCAATTCGGTCCAACACCACCCGATCGTTAAATAATACTTCAGTCACAATGACATTCTGATCGGCTAATCGGATCTGATCTACTGGCTTCAAAGCTTTCACCCAAGTTGTTAGGTCACCAGTTTTCAAATACGCTTGATCTGCTCGATTACTGGTCGTTGGGGTTGCCCAAACCAACGCTGTTGCCACCTTAATTCGCCGAATTTCCATGAAAAACCGCCTCCAGTGTCTTTACCCCCAATATACCAATAAAACGACTCGCTGACTAGCTCTCGGATCAGACTTTTCAAAAAACGACCCGCCGCAGCGAGTCGTTTTATCTTTTTCATCTAGTTAAGCTTCAAGTACGCATCAACAACCGCCTCTGGTGTAAATCCGGCCATGGCCATAACCGCGGCTCCCTGACCACTAGCGCCAAATTGATCTTGCGTGACCAGCGCGCCATCAAGACCAATATATTGTCCCCACCCCAGACTGCTAGCCATCTCAATCGCCACGCGCCGTCGTAACTGATGAGGCAGAACTTGTTCCTGATAGGCTGCTGGTTGGGCGTTGAACCGCTCAAAGCTTGGCAGGGAAACGACCCGAACATCCCGGCCTAATTCAGCCAATTTCTTTTGTGCGGCTAGCGCCAGCTGAACCTCTGACCCGGTGGCAATTAGAATTCCTTCAGCGACTCGCTGTGCATCAGCCACCACATAGCCACCACGCTTGACCCCAGTATGCACCCGAGATGCTGGCTTAGGTAGCGTTGGTAACCCCTGTCGTGACAATACAATAGCTGTCGGATGATCGGTTGCTTTCAGAGCTTCCAACCAGGCTGCTGCTGTTTCGTTACCGTCAGCCGGTCGATACACGGTCAACCCCGGAATTGCCCGTAATCCTGCCAACTGTTCGACTGGTTCATGCGTCGGTCCATCTTCCCCCACTGCCAAGGAATCATGGGTTAAGACGTAAATAACTGGTAAGTGTTGCAACGCTGCCAACCGAATTGCTGGCTTCATATAATCGGAAAAAATAAAGAATGTTGAACCGTAGATTCGAGTTCCGCCATGTAAGGCAATGCCGTTCATTGCCGCTGCTTCAGCAAATTCGCGAACGCCAAACCACAAGTTTTTCCCAGTTGGATTATCTTTGCTAAACCGATCAGTGGCCGCAACATTCGTTTTATTTGAGCTGAAGAGATCGGCGGAACCGCCCCATAGATTGGGATAGGCGGCACTTAACCGTTGTAAGACTTCATGACCACTAGCACGTGAAGCTAAATCATCTTTCTTATAATAAGTAGGTAAGGTTGCTTTTAAATCAGCCGGTAACGTTTGACTAATCCCCTGTGCAAACTGCGCGGCCAATTGGGGCTCATACGTAGAATAACGGGTAATCACACTTGACCACTCTTGATGGCTGGCCCACCCGCGTGCCTTAATCGTCGTCATAAACCGTTCATGAACGGTTGCCGGCACAGTAAATGGATCACACTCCCAGTGATAATGCGCCCGCGTTGCCGCTAAATCCTCAGAATTTAATGGTGCGCCATGAACCTTATTGGTTCCGGCATTTGGACTCCCTGCACCAATTTGTGTTTTCACTTCAATCAATGTTGGCCCACTCTGATTGTTTTTAGCCGTCCGAATAGCCTGATCGATGGCCGCCAAATCATCACCATCTGCTACTCGTAAGTAATTCCAGCCATAACTTTCAAATCGTTCGGCCACGTTATCATGACAAGCGTTGCTAAGTGGTCCGTCGAGTGACACATCATTTGAGTCATACAGCACAATTAATTTATTTAATTGTAGTTGTCCAGCTAAGCTAGCTGCCTCAGCCGCGACCCCTTCCATAAGGTCCCCATCACCACAAAGTGCATACGTATAATGATCCACCACACTTAAATTTGGCCGATTGTAGCTAGCTCGTAAATGTTGTTCGGCCATTGCCATACCGACGGCCATCCCAATCCCTTGTCCCAAGGGGCCTATCGTTGCATCTACCCCTGGAGTTACCCCGTACTCGGGATGACCGGGAGTTTTACTTCCTAACTGCCGGAAATTCATCAAATCATCGCGACTTAATGCAAAGCCGCTAAGGTGCAACAGACTGTATAGCATTGCCGATCCATGACCTGCCGAGAGAACGAAGCGGTCACGATTAAACCACTGGGGAAACGATGGATCCACTCGTAAGTGACGAGAGAACAAAACATAAGCCATGGGTGCCGCCCCCAACGGTAATCCCGGGTGGCCCGACCGTGCTCGTGAAATCATATCCATACTCAGCATGCGGACAGCCGTCACAGCCTGTGTATCCACCTCATCAAAGTTAGCTTGTTTATTCAGAACTTCTTCATTCAACATGTTTAAATAACCTCACTTAAATTAGCCGGACCAATCACGGCTATTTTCTAAATTACTGAAATTTTCAAGTGTTGAATCTACCGGTAAATTCGACATTGTCTATCGACTTTCACAACTATACCAATCTAACGATATAAATGCAACCCATTTTATAAACCGCTGTAATACGGTGATTGTAATCTGATACAATCCTTTAAATTAAATATACCGGTTTTAAGATGTTGCAACCGGTTGCCTTATGAACACAAAAAAACCGATAATTTTTCTGAAAAAATCAGAAAAATTATCGGTTAGACCAATTTATTGAAAATACCTACTTCTTGCTAGCGGCCTCAATTTGTTCAACCGTTGGGATAGATGGCATAGCACCCAAACCTTGCACCGTTAAGGAACTTGCCCGTTGCGCGAAGACCAACGCCGTTGCAACATTACTAAGATCTGGCTTCAATTGTGAACTCAAAGCACCAATGAAGGTATCTCCAGCTGCGGTCGTATCCACAGCTTTAACCTTAAAGGCCGGCACAAATCCGGATTCCTGTTCAGTTGCGTAGTAAGCGCCTTTACTCCCAACTGTGATAATCAGGTTCTTAACACCCATTTCTCGGAACTTCTTCGCATTGGCATCCATTGAGGCTTCGTCTGTTACCTCGATTCCAGTTAACTCCGCGCTTTCCGTTTCGTTAGGGATGACCAAATCCGTCACTTTTAGAATCTTTGGATCAATTTCAGCAGCTGGTGCCGGGTTCAAAATAGTTGTTACCCCGTGTTGCTTAGCCACTTTAAATGCTGCCAAGGTCGCTGCTTGTGGCGTTTCAAACTGGGTAATTAAGAAATCAGCATTAGCAATTTCATCTTCGCGAGCAATGACTTCTTCGGCCTTAATCTGTTGGTTAGAACCACCATAAACCAAGATACTGTTCTGACCAGCTTCATCCAAGAGAATGAAGGCAGACCCGGTTCCTACAACTGGATCGGTAATGATTGCGTGTGTATCAATGTGGTCATTATCTAATGACTCTACCATGAAACGACCAGCATCATCATTCCCCACCTTACCAATAAAGCTTGTTTCGGCCCCGGCCCGTGCAGCAGCTACCGCTTGGTTGGCACCCTTACCGCCAGCAGCACTACTCTTGTTTTCAGTCGATAATGTTTCCCCTGGTTGCGGCATCCGCGCGATCCGTAGCGTCGTATCAACATTCAAACTTCCCAGAACCGTTACTTTATTTGCCATAATTAACTGTCACTCCTTAAGTGGTATTCGTTTGTAAAACGTTTTACGTATTGCTGACACACCGAGCAATTCGTTTTTTTCGATTACTCATAGCGTATCATGTTTCGAAAAGGCTTACAAGAACTAAATAAAATTTATTTCACGGGCCCCGTACTTTCCCGTTGCTTTAAGACGACAGGCAAATCCACCATCTGGGCCGGTTGCCGTTGGTTCTGAACCCGATTGATCAATAGCTCTGTTGCCTGCTGTCCCATAGTCACTACCGGCTGATGGATGGTTGTCAGTTTAGGGACGACATACTCATCTAAATCAATATCATCATACCCCAATACTGAAATATCATCTGGAACCCGTACTCCCTGTTCATGAAGCCCCCGCATTAACCCTAGCGCCGTCTCGTCATTAATCGCAAAGACTGCCGTGGGGTGTTGCGCCAACACGGCGGCGGTCGCTTGATATCCCCCCAGCTTTGTCATTGGCGATGTGATGACCGCACTATCGGCCAAGGGTATTTGCTGATCGACCAATTGTGCCTTGAAACCCGTTAAGCGAATCCGCAAATTTTGGGTCGGGTGCTCTGGCATCACCACAACAATTCGCTGAAGACCCAGGGTCAATAGGTGCCGCGCCGCTAGCTGGCCGCCTTGTTCATCATCAACCCGAATACGATCAACACTAGGACCGCCATTTTGATCGATTAACAGATACGGAATCCCATTCTTTTTCAAAATATTATCAATGGCTTCTCCGGTAATCGAAGCACTTGCAATAATTAACCCATCCACTGCTCGTTTAATCAATTCCTGCAAATAATAGCTTTCAAGTTGCTCATCATGATTCGCACCAAAGATCAGTGGGATGAAATGCCGTTCTCGACTGGTTTGTTGAACCCCCCGAATAAACATACTAAAAAAGGGATTCCCCAAATTAGGGACGAGTACGCCAATTGTCTGTGCTGACTTCATAATTAAGTTCCGCGCATTAAAATCTGGCACGTATCCCAGATCCTCTTGTAATTGATGAACCCGTTGGCGTGTTTCTATGCTAAATCGCTCACCCTTACCATTTAAAATCTGTGAAACCGTTGTTACCGAAACGCCAGCCGCTTCCGCAAGATCTCGAATCGTTACTTTCCGTGTCATAGCAACCTCCGCCATCAAAATTCATCCTTACTCACATTATACCGCATGACCTCCAAAAATTTGCGGTCAATTTGTGGTTTCCCCCATCCACTAAACACGATTCGTCACCCAACTAAAAAAGCGGACCCAATTAGCTTTAGGTCCACTCCCTATAACATTATGCTTTTAAAATCTTATCAATCGCTTGTAGTTGTTCTTCATCAAATGCCAGGTTTTGAACAGCTTTCACATTTTCAATCAAATGCTCTGGCTTGGAGGCCCCAGTAATCACACTCGTAATCACTGGATTGTGCAAAAGCCAAGCGAGTGCCATATGCGACAACTTTTGCCCCCGACTCTGCGCAATTTTATTTAAAGCTTGTAGCTTTTGCAACATCTTATCACGACCGTTATCCAAAACAAATTGGTTTGACCAATGAATATCAACGTCAGCCGGAATACCGTTCAAGTATTTATCCGTCAGCAAACCTTCCGAAAGTGGTCCATAGGCAATTGCACCAGCATTATTTTGCTTCAACAGGTCAAACAGGCCATCATCATTGGCCGTTTGATTCAACATGTTGTATGACACCTGATCAATCACAAATGGCGTCCGTAAGTCCTTGAAGATCTTAATCATAGCTTCTGCTTGCGGTGCTGTATAGTTGGAAATTCCCACATACAACGCTTTGCCTTGGCGAACGATGTCATCCAAAGCCACAGCAGTCTCTTCAGGAGAGGTTTCTGGATCGAATCGGTGACTATAGAAAATGTCCACATAGTCCAAGCCCATCGTTTGTAAGGAACGGTCCAACGACGCCATCAACGCCTTACGCGAGCTCATTTGTCCATAAGGACCTGGCCACATATGAAAGCCGGCCTTACTACTGATGACCAATTCATCACGGTAAGGCTTCAATTCACGTTCCAAGACTTCGCCAAAGAGTCGTTCGGCTTCGTAAGAACCAGGCCCATAATTGGCGGCCAAATCAAAACTAAAAATACCGGCGTCAAAAGCTTTTAGAATAATGTCTCGAGTATCACCATAATTCGCATTTTCACCAAAACTGTGCCACATCCCAAAAGAAATAGCTGGTAATTGGAAACCCGTATTCCCGGCGCGTCTGATGGGCATTTTTTCGTAACGATGTTCGTCTGCAAGATACATGCTGTCACATTCCTTTCCACTTATACCTAAGTTAAAGTATAAAGAATTGGTGTGGACCAGTCAAGTTTCTCACCGGTTTAGTGCTGCTTGTCATTTAATTTTACAGCCTGTGAAACATGCCCATTAGTTGCTGCTAACAAAGCCTTTGCCTCAGCAATCGTGCCCTTGGTTTCGATCAATACGATCGCTAACGGCACGTGATTATTTGCGCGTTCCAAAGCACGTTCTGCGGCCAACAGTGACGTTTACGTGGCTTCAGCAATAATTTTTTTAGCCCGTTCAAAGGTCTTACCATTGGTCGGTACCACATTAATCATGAGGTTCTGATAAACCTTACCCGACTTCACCATGATCCCTGTTGATAGCATGTTGAGAACCATCTTTTCAGCGGTTCCTGCTTTCAATAACGTTGCCCCGGTAATCACCTCCGGCCCCACGACTGGCGTAATTGGATAATCTGCTAATCGGGCCAACGGACTATCTTCAACACACGAAAAGCCAATGCCTAGGGCCCCTTTTTCCTGCGCATATTGCAGTGCCGCCACGGTATAGGGTGTCTGCCCAGATGCAGCACTCGCCACAACAATATCTTGGGCCGTCAATTGAACGGCAGCCAAATCTGCCTGTGCCAATTCAATGGAATCCTCAGCCGCCTTAACCGTATGAGTTAACGCCGGTTCGCCACCCGCGATTAGTCCAAATGTTTGTTCAGCAGTTAAACCATAGGTTGGTTGAATTTCAGTCGCATCCATAACCCCCAACCGTCCCGATGTCCCTGCTCCCACATAAATCAGGCGACCGCCTTGATCAAATTTCGGGTAAGCTGCGTCAATTGCGGCAGCAATTCGGGGAAGCTCCTTTTGTACAGCCCGTGCGACTCGATGATCTTCCCGGTTGATCGTTGCCACCATCTCTAGCGTGGATTCCCGGTCAATGTGGGTTGAACGGTGATTCCGTTGTTCTGTTAATAACTCATCAAACTGCATCGTGTCAGCCTCCTGCTCCATAAGTTCCGCAATTATGTATTCGCTTTCATGATTGCTAACTTAGGTATAACATGTTTCATAATTAATTTCAATTCCGAATCTTTCACCTTAGCTTTTTCATCATTCACTTGAGTGGTCAAAAAAAGCGACCCGCTAACGCTGGTCGCTTTCAGAAAACTATGAGTTACTTTTCAACTTTCATCCATTGATAACCACGACTCATCCCGGCTGGATTCCAAACGTAGCCAGAAACTTTTGCGTTCCACATCTCGGCTGTCGCCGGTTGATACAACGGAATAACCCCCTGCTTTGTCATCAGCCGCTTTTCCGCATTGACTAAATCCTGATAACGAGCTGTCGGATTGTTAGCATCTTGGTTTTCGGACTTCTTTACATCACGATCGTATTGGGCATCCGAAAAACCACCATTGTTGTTCGTATTACCCGTACTCATTAATGACAAGAAATTAATTGGATCAGCGAAGTCGGCTCCCCAACTCGACAAGACCAAGTCAAAGTTTCCTGAATTAGACCGACTTAATCGCGTCTTGTAAGGTAAGCTATTAATCGTTACCTTCACATTAGGTAACTTCTGTAGCTCCGCCTGAATATACTGAGCCACTGTCTTGGTTACCGATGTGTCATCTGCCATTAAGGTAACCGTCAACTTCTTAGTGCCCGTTTCCTTTAATCCAGCCTTCATCAATTGCTTAGCCTGTGGTAAGTCATAGGTCACGCCACTCTTGACGTAGGCGTCCGTGGCAAAATCCTTTTTTGTCTTGGGATTTTGTGTCAGATTTTGAGAAACAAATCCTAGCGGTGCCTTAGAACCATCTCGTAAGACACTCTTGGCCAACTGTTGCTTGTCGATTGCTAGAGACAACGCCCGGCGAACCTTTAAGTTTTTCAAAGCTTTGACCTTTTTTTGGTTCATCTGCATATAATAGGTCGTCCCGCCAACAAAAGTTTTTAGCTCACTGTTATTCTTTAGATTAGCGACTTGGGTCCCGTCTAACGTTGTCGCATCCAATTCTTTCTTCTGGAACAAATTAAGTCCGGTTGAGGCATCCGCTACAACTTGAAAATTCAGCTGTTTTAACGTAATGGCTGATTTATCCCAGAATTTCGTATTTTTAACCAACTTCCAACTTTGGTTGGTCCCTTGCCAGTTTTTCATCACAAATGGCCCATCATAAGCCGTCTGCGCGCTGGAATGACCATAGCTGCTCCCGTATTTTTCAACCACACTTTGTTCCTGTGGGAAGAAAGTCGGAAACGCTAATAACAACTTAAAATACGCAACTGGCTTACTTAACGTTACCACTAACGTCTTCGTTCCTTGGGCTTTAACCCCTAACTGGCTAGGTGCCAGCTTACCACTTTGAACTTGACTGTAGTTCTTAATTCCGGCCATCAGGTAAGCATATTCAGAGGCTGTCTTAGGATTCACCGTCCGTCGCCATGAATAGACAAAGTCCTTAGCCGTTACTGGTTTACCATCGTTCCAATGATTATTGCCACGTAATTTAAAGACGTATCGCTTACCATCTTTAGAAACGGTGGTCTTGGTCGCCATCGCATTAATCAACTTTTCCTTTTTCCCCAACCGGTATAGGCCTTCTTGGGTATGATACAGCTGCGTTAAACTGACCGAATCCGCCGCTTTGGAAACGTCTAAAGTCGTGACCTCAGACTTGGTCGATAAGTTAACGACCTGTTTAGCTGCTAGTTGTCCCGATTGGTTCGTTGACTTGGATGTGGTTCCACAAGCCGCTAATCCTCCCGCAATCACAACTGCTGCTCCAACTAAAATGCCTAAATGCTTTCCTTTCAAAACGTTCGCTCCTCAATCTAATTTTGTCGCATGTAACCATTTTAACTTTCCCGCGCGTTCAAATAAAGCACCAAGCCTCAGCAATATTAATTCCTGCCCCTTAGCCGCATTAAATTGAATGCCTAATGGCAATCCGGCCGCGGTAACCGCTGTTGGCAAACTAATGGCTGGTTCTCCCGTCAGATTAGCCTGCTGCGTAAATGGCGACCGCGTCAGGGCTGGTAACCATTGGTCATAAATTAATTGTTTTTGTGCCGCTGGTCGCATCGTCGTAATCTCTGCCATCTTGGCCGCGTCACTGGCTGATACCAATGGATCGCCCACTTTGGGAGCCGGCCAAGCCGTTGTTGGCGTCAAAATAATCGGATAAGTCGCATGTAACTGGGCCATTTGCCATGCCGCTTGATCCCACTTGCTTAGAGCTAAACTATAATCTGCGGCAGAGGTTTGTTTCCCCGTTTGATAAAGCGCCCACGTCAGTAATTCCATATCATCTGCTGTTAGCGTCCGACCCAGACTAGCCGCTAATTCCGTCATGAAGGCTGCTGTCTCACCGGCATTCATGGTGTAGTAACTTTCCATTAAAGCCACGCCATCAATCGGATTATGGATTTCCTCGACGGCAAACCCTTGCTCACGTAAGAAAGTCACCGCATCTTGAACCGCTTGAACCGCTTCGGGACTGACAGGCGTCCCCACTGGTGATTCGGTCGTAAAGCCAATGACCCCCGGGTGCACGGGTTGATCGAGCTGGGCGAAGAACCCGGATCGTTCTAATGGGGTTTGAAAGACCGCAGCTGGTTGCAGGGTTTGTAAGCTGTCTAATAGCGCCGCTGTATCTGCAATTGACCGGGTTAACGCAAAATCAATGGCGGCACCTTGCCATGATCGCCAATCGCTAGGCCCAACGGGAACCCGCCCGCGCGTAGGCTTCAACCCAATCGTTCCCGACCACGATGATGGAATCCGAATAGAGCCACCGCCGTCGCTACCGGCCGCAATGGGAACCAATCCGGCCGCAACCGCAGCGCCCGCGCCGCCAGACGAACCGCCGGGCTGATAGTCTAAATTCCAGGGGTTGTGCGCCGGCCCGTAGAGCTTCGCATCCGTGATATTCTTGAACCCAAACTCAGGAAAATTGGTTTGACCAATGATAATAAATCCGGCGTGTTGTAAGGCCCGCACAAAAAAACTTGTTTGGCTGGCAACATTGGTTGTTAATAGTGTTGATCCACTAGTGCTTGGTTCGCCCTGCAGTTGCTGGCCCAGCCCTTTCAAAAGTAATGGGACACCGAGAAAGGGCTGGCCCGTGTCTTTCTGCGCTGCCGCTTCCGCTAAAGCCTTCTCGCGGCGAGTTGTGATGACCGCATTTAGCTGTGGATTTTGCCGATCAATCTCCGCTAACGCCGTTTCAATGAGCTCCTGGCGACTAACCTCTCCCGCTCTAATCCGTCGGGCCCAAGTTAACGCTGGGGTCCCAATCCAATCTGTTACGACCATCCAAACCGCCTCCATTGATTTTGTTCTAATCTTTAGTAAGTTACCAGCTTTATTTTACCACCATTCGGTTGTAAAAGCGGTTTCAAATCGGTATACTGAAAAAGTCTTAGGTCATAAATTGAAAGGACTGAAAAAGGATGAATAAGACGAAAAAATGGTTGGTTTTAGGTTTAGGGTTAAGTGTTATTTTGAGTGGTGCTCTCGTTGGTTGCGGGACCTCCTCAAAGACGTCAACGAATACTAAGGTGGCTAATAAGAAGACCTTAATTGTCGCAACGTCGGGAACGTTATATCCCACATCGTTCCATACGTCAAATAATAGTAAGTTAACTGGCTTTGACGTGGAAGTCGTCCGGGCGGTTGCTAAGGGCTTGCACAAGAAGGTACAGTTCAAGGAACTAAGTGTTGACGGACAACTGACGGCTGTCAACTCCGGCAAAGCTGATCTGGCCGCCAATGATTTTGGCTTGTCGCCAGCTCGAAAAAAGCAATATGCTTTGTCGACCGTGTACAAGCACTCATTTAATAGTTTGGTGGTCCGGGATAAAGACGATTCCGGGATTCACTCTTGGGCAGATATCAAGGGAAAAAAAGCTGCCGGCGAAGCGGGGACTGGTTATCAACGCTTGGCGCAACAGCTAGGTGCCAAACTGGTCAACTATGATAATGTCTCTAACGACGTCTACTTAAAAGATGTCAAAAATGGCAAGACCGATTTGATCATGAATGACTACTACCTCCAAAAGCTTGCTCTCAAAGCGGTACCGAATAATGGCCTACACATTGCTAAGAACATGTACTTTACCACCAGTGATGATGGCCAAGGTGTTGGTATTTTGATGAAGAAGAGTAATACCAAACTGAAAAAAGAAATTGATCGTGAAATTCAGAAATTATTGAAAGATGGCACAATCAAAAAGATTTCCGAAAAATATTACGGCGCTGATGTAACGCAAAAACCAACTGTCCATATCTCTAAGAACTTTACCATTAAGTCTAAATATACGGGCCAATAGAAAACTAGGTGACCAGCGATGCTGAAATATTTGTCAATCCCAGGATTCTTTAATGCGCCGTTAGCGTGGTCATCAATTCCACAAATTTTGAGTGGGTTACCCATGACCATCTTTCTAACCGTCATGGCTTTCGGACTAGCCACAATTTGGGGCATGTTACTCACTCTGGCTCAATTGAGTCACGTACGGGTGCTCCATGGATTAGCCCGCGCCTATATTTCCTTTATGCGTGGCGTGCCGATGTTAGTTGTCTTGTTTATTGTCTACTTTGGCTTTGGCTTAACGGCCGTTCCAGCGGCGATTATTTCCTTCACTTTAGGGGCTGCAGCCTTCGTCTCCGAAGTCTTTCGTTCCGCCTTCTTAGGAATCGATCACGGGCAATATGAGGCGGCTTATTCGATTGGGCTACCCTATCGGAAAGTTATGCGTTTTATCATTATTCCGCAGGCTTTTCGTATCAGTATTCCCGCACTTGGTAATATTTTGCTGGATATGTTTAAGGGAACGTCGCTCGCTGCCATGATTACCGTGACAGACATATTTATGCAAGCTAAAATTGTAGCTGGCGCTAATCAAGATTATATGACTATTTACATCACCATTGCCATTTTATATTGGCTATGTTGCGTGGTCATTACCACCGGACAGAATCAATTAGAACGGTGGTTGGACTTTGATCGTCCTAAAGCACATTTGAAACTACTCTAATCTGTCAGTTAAAAAGGGAACTGGCCTGTTCACCACAGGTTCAGTTCCCTTTTTAACTTGCTCATTGATCGAACGCATCATCTTGGCGCTTAAACAATAACCACATATAATAACCACCAACGATCAGCAAGAGGCCGGCTGCACACCAAATCGTTCGACCTAAAAGCCACCCTTGCAATAACGCTGAAATAATCGCTCCGCCTGCAAAGCTGACAACTAAACCGCCGTAAATGATCCCGGTTGTCAGTGTTCCGGGCTGTCGATAGATAAAATAATCCGTCAACGCCGATGTTGCTTTTTTTAAATTACCGGTTGAAAAAACATTATTGTACCCATGCCCTTCAATGTGACCAAAGGCCGTCGTCTGCATTGCCATCACAAACGCCAGTGGCGGCGTCACAATCAAATTAGGAACCGTCTCTGGCAACCCACCAACGACCAGGCAAACTACAAACTCTGCCAATAACGTGGGTAAGCGCCAGTAGTGAGAGGTCGGCCGCAATCGATAATTAAGTAATCCCACGGTCACAACCCCGAGGATAAAGAATACTACCGTCAATAACTTTGTGAGCACACCCGGCAAGTTATGCTGGGCAATGTCAACACTGAGAAAAATCAAGTTACCCGTTTGACCAGCCGCTAGAACCCCACCCCGTTGACCAAACGTATACGCATCGATAAAACCACCAATAAAGGTCAATCCCATAGCAATCTCGCGTAGTTGAAATAATTGGGCTTGTTGGTAACGTCGCATTTACGCCACCTACTTTCTTCATCAAAATAAAAACCGCCACCAGCTAGTAGCGGTAACGGTCAACACTTATTGCTTTTGACGTTTCAATGAACCGTGGAATAAAGAATCCACCGGTTGCTCATGATAAATCAAATCAATCGCCTTACCGAATAGTTCACCAACAGATAAGATTTCAAACTTATCGCTCTGTTTGTCCTCCGGCAACTGAATCGAATCGGTAATTACGACCTTTTCCAACACTGAATCATCAATTCGTTGGGTCGCATCGCCGGATAGAACCGCGTGCGTCGCGCAAGCAAAAACATCAGCCGCACCTGCCCGTTTCAACGCTTCCGCTGACACCGTAATCCGAATTGCCGTATCAATGATGTCATCCACTAAGATCGCGTGCTTTCCAGTCACATTTCCAATCACCGCATCCGGATGAGCCGCATTTTCTGTTTCTGACCGATTGTCGATAATAGCAATTGGGGCGCCCAATAATTCGGCTAAGCGCCGCGCACGACTCACGCCCGCGTGATCTGGTGCGACAACCACAATATCTTCATCTGCTAATCGTGGATTCTGGTCAAAATAACTCGTCAGTAGCCGGTCACTTTGTAAATGATCGACGGGAATATCAAAGAACCCTTGTAATTGCGCCGCATGTAAGTCCAGCGTAATGACCCGGTCAACCCCATCCATCTGCATCATGGAGGCAATTAACTTGGCCGTAATTGGCTCACGAGAACGGGCTTTTCGGTCAGCTCGTGAGTAGCCATAGTAGGGCACCACCACGTTGATCTTTTCGGCACTAGCGCGTCGGGCCGCATCAACCATGATCAACAGTTCCATCAAATTCGTATTGACTGGATCAGAAACCGACTGAATTAAAAATAATTCATCGCCCCGAATACTTTCGTCAATACTTATTTGAATTTCACCATCACTAAAATGCTTAATGGTGGACTTTCCAAGCGTCACACCCGCTGCTTTTGCAATCTTTTCAGCAAGTGGCCGGTTTGAGTTTAAGGCAAATACCTTCATTTTACCAGCTTCAACGTGTTCTGCCATGACAGCCTCCCTGTGGGATCTCCACAAATCGTAATTTTAGTCTCTCTATATTATCGCAATCTTTTTTCAGAAACGCAACGCCTGCAACCGCTATTTTATAACGATGGCATAAATTGTTGCGGGGTAATGCCTTGCATGCCAATCATTGGATCAATCTGTCGCGCCTGAACTAGCGCCGGTGTCAATTGATAGTCCTGAGCTGTGGCAGTCGCCACGTCATGATCGGTCGTTGGGACCGAAGCATCGGCCACTGCTGCCGGTTCAGCTACCGCCACCGGTTGTGGTTGTGCGTCATCAGCCGACTTTGACGATACTGCTGCCATTTTATCTGGATCTAAGACCGTCTGAATCCGCGTTGTCAGGGTTGTATGCCGGTTAACGGATAAATTCGTCACACAGGTTTCAAACGCCTGCGGTTCTCCCAGTAGAATTAACATATCGGCAGCTCGCGTTACGGCCGTATACAATAGATTCCGTTGGAGCATCCGATTATACTGGCTCACCATTGGCAAAATGACCAGTTTGAATTCTGAGCCTTGGGCCTTATGGATCGACATACAATAGGCTAGCGTCAGCCGAATCCAATCATTACGTGCATAGGTTACCTCGGTTTGTTCAAAGGCAATTGTTAATTGATCACTTTTAACTTTACTATTTTTATCGCTCGCCAAATCAATCCCCGTGATCGTCCCAATATCACCATTAAAAACATTATTCTCTGGGCTGTTGACCAGGTGTAAGACTTTATCTCCAATCCGAAACTGTTGATTGCGAAAAGTGACTTCCTTTTGCCGGGCCGTTTTTTTCGGATTTAAAATATTCTGTAACACCACGTTCAGTCGATCAATCCCCGCTGACCCCCGATACATGGGCGCCAATACTTGGATATCACTGGCAGAGAATCCCTTAGCGTGCGCCTTAGCGACAATCTGATCAATGACACTTTCTACTTGGTTGGCATGGCACGCGATAAAGGAGCGATCGGCGTGGTTCTGGGTAAAATCGGCTGGTAACTTTCCCGCCTTGATAGCGTGTGCTAACGGAATAATGGATGACCCATCACCCTGCCGATAGATCGTATCCAGTTGAATCTTTGCCAATTGATCACTCGCCAGTAAATCATGGAATACCTGACCAGGCCCGACTGATGGCAGCTGATCCTTATCACCTACCAAGATGACCTGCATCCCCACCGGAACTGCTCGCAACAGCGTCTTCATCAGATAGACATCGACCATGGAGACTTCGTCAATAATCAGCAGTCCCCCTTCTAAATCTTTGGTCGTAGCCGCATCGAGATCTGTTTCCCGACCGGTTAACCCTAATAACCGATGAATGGTTGACGCTGGCAATCCCGTTGATTCACTCATACGTTTAGCCGCTCGACCAGTGGGGGCCGCTAACAGAATCGGAAAGGTTTTATCTTTATACTCATTAATATCCAAAGAGACCTCATGCAGCCGGGCATATAAGTTCACCAGTCCACGAATAATCGTCGTTTTTCCGGTACCAGGGCCACCGGTTAGGAGCATTATTTTTGCTTGCAAGGCTGCCGTTAAAGCCGCCGTTTGCGAATCATCATAGACAATATCGGCCTGCTTTTCAACAATCCGCAGTTGTTTGGCAATCGCCTCTTCACTGAACGTCGCTTGCTGGGTATCCGCTTGTAACAACCGTTGCAAATGTTCAGCCACTTGCCACTCAGCATCGTATAGGGCTTTCAAGTAAATCCGTTGGTCATCGCCCACCACTTTTTGCTGTTTAGCCAATTCTAAGAGTTGATCGGCCAGCTTAGTTGGCTCTAATCGCACATTGCGCGAATTTTCCAACAAGCTCAGCGCTTGGTTTAACAGTGGTTTGGCCGTTGTGTAGGTATCCCCATTAGCAACTGATAAATCTGTCAAGGTCTGTAAGAGTCCCGCCTGCAGTCGCTCTGGTTTATCCGCGGCATAACCCAGTTGCGTGGCAATCTGGTCGGCTCGTTTGAAGCTGACTCCCGTAATATCCTCAGCTAACTGATAAGGATTCTCGTGAATGACGTCCAAAGTTTTTTCTTGATATCGATTATAAATGGCTGCAGCGAGCGAGCTACCAAATCCATATCCATTCAAGCCAATGATAATCTGCTCCATCCCATTATTGGTCTGCAATTGGCTCACCAATGTAGCCGTCACTTTAGGTGACAAACCCAATGGCGCTAACACTGCACTGTCATTTAGAATTTCTTCGATTGCGTTGGTGCCCAACGCATCAACAATTTTTTCTGCCGTTTTCTTACCCAATCCCGGGAAATCATCACCACTTAAATAAGCAATCACCCCACTACGGGAGGTCGGTGTTTCATTTTGATAGTTATCGGCTTGAAACTGTACGCCATACTTGGGATGTTCGACACGTTTACCCGTAAAGCGGTACGTCACGTCATCCTTAACATCGGCAAAGTTGCCCGTCACCACAATCTCATCTTCGTGCCAATCCAGACTCGTTTCAGAAACCTTAACCAGCATCACCTTATAAAAACTATCATTACTGGCAAAAAAGACCGCACTGACAGTGCCGACCACAAAGTCTGGTTGCCCAGCGTTATCGGTTGCAAATAAGTCTAGCGATTCGGTTGCCATCTGTGTCGTCTCCTTTACTGCTGATCTGAATCAGGTTTTTGTTGCATGAATTTTTCAATATCAGCCAATCGTTGTTGGCCTTGCTCGAAGTATTGGGGATCTAACGCCTGGGCGCGTTCAAAGTAATCGGCGTAAGGTGTTCCTTGCACCATCGCCACCAGCCCACGATCAAAGGTTGCCCGTCCATTTTTAGGATCAATCGCCAAGAGTTGGTCATAATACTGAGCCGCCTGGGCCATATTCCCCAATGCTAACAGATTTTCGGCAACCACTTGCAGTGGGGCAACATCGTCGGGTTGACTGGCAAGAGCCGTCAACGCAAACGCTAGGGCTCGTTTGTGGTCACCATTGGCCATATAGCTCTGAGCCAACATCAAATAACCGGCCCCCTTCCACTGCGCGCCTAAACTGTCAAACTGTTGAATGGCCTTAGGATAATCTTCGGCAGCATAGTAAACGTTGCCTAGGCCATAATGTAGTTTATCGACAACTGCCGGCTGCGCTTGGAATAGCCCAAGTGCCTTCATCAGCAATTCTTCTGCTTGGGCAAATGATTTCAAATCAACTAGAACAGTGGCTAATTCATAGTAGGCGTCAGCATCCCCCGGATGGGTATCAATCCGCGTTACCAACTCATGTACGGCCTGTTCCGAACGCTTTTTTGCTGCTGTACGATCACTCTTTTTTTCTGTCATTTTCTCACCTTAAATTGTATCGGTCGGCGTGGCCGTTGCCGTTAAGAAACTCGTATCATTCCAGTCAATTAACTTAAAGGATTGTCCATCCGTCGTTTCCAAG
>NZ_AZCP01000001.1:114530-157582 GCF_001433855.1 Levilactobacillus brevis ATCC 14869 = DSM 20054 | reverse complement strand
CAGCCCGCCGCGCTTCCGATAATCGGCTAGTGGCGTGCCAATTAACGCATTGATTTCTGCGTTAAGGGCCGCCCCATGGCTCACGACCAAGACGTTATCTGTGGGGTGATTGTGAGCCGCAACAATTTGACGGATCGCTGGTGTCATTCGAGCTGTCACCTCGGCAAATGTTTCACCACCGATGGTTCGGGCATCGTAACGCTCTGGATGATTGCGAAACGCATCCAGCTCAGCCGGATACTGATCCTTAACCGCACTAAATGCCATGCCTTCCATCTTACCTAAGTGAAATTCTTCTAGCCGATTCAACAGTGTCAACGGGACCGATTGATGCAGTTCCTTGATAACGCGTTGAGCAGTTATTCGGGCGCGTTTAATTGGGCTGGCATAGGCGTGAACAAATGGCTTTTGCCGTAAAAATTGGCCTACTTGAATCATTTGTTGATAACTTTCATCCAGTAGCGGTGAATCCCCACCAGCTCCCTGAAACCGACCTTCCAAATTCCACTGGGTCTTTCCGTGGCGAATAAAGTATAATTTCACGCTGCGATCCGTCCTTTCCATAAAGTCACATAGTCTATATTATGCCAGTTTTAACCTGAATTTCAAAGCCGGGATATCAGAAATGCGAATTTTTTTCAAATAAAAAAAGCATTGCTAATTCATAGCAATACTCCTCATTTAACTAGATTAACTGTAATTCACGTTCCTGATTATAGGCTGCATCGATAATGGCACTACCTAAACACTCGTCTCCATTGTAGAACACGACTGCTTGCCCAGGTGTGATTGCTCGGGCCGGATCATCGAATTCAACCGTCACTTGCTGACCATCGTCGCTTAAATGAACCGTAACCCCTGTATCCTTTTGCCGATAACGGAACTTCGCTGTACAGTGGAAGTCACTACCACGGTCAATCGTGTTGACCCAGTGAATATCTGACGCTGACAAGTGAGTCGCGTACAAATGCGGGTTGTGATAGCCTTTGCCCACATACAGAATATTCTTTTGCAGGTCCTTACCAATCACAAACCAAGGCTCGTTGTCGATACCATCGCCACCGATACCCAGGCCCTTACGCTGACCAATCGTGTAGTACATCAAACCGGCGTGATGGCCTTTGACTTCACCATCAACCGTCATCATGTCACCCGCCTTGGCTGGTAAGTAAGTCTTCAAGAAGTCCTTGAAGTGCCCCTTCTCACCGATAAAGCAGATTCCCATGGAATCCTTCTTCTCAGCGGTCGCCAGCCCAGCTTCCTTAGCAATCTCACGAACCTGAGGCTTGACTAAGTCACCAATTGGGAACATTACCCGATCTAGCTGCTCAGTCGACAACTGACTCAAGAAGTAAGTCTGATCCTTGTTCTGGTCAACTGCACGCATTAAGTGGGCATGCCCAGCCTCGTCACGGGTCAACTGTGCGTAATGTCCCGTGGCAATGTAATCGGCACCCAACTCTAACGCGTAATCCAAGAACGCCTTAAACTTGATTTCCTTGTTACAAATAACATCTGGGTTCGGTGTCCGCCCCTTCTTGTACTCGTCCAAGAAGTATGTGAATACCCGGTCCCAATATTCTTTTTCGAAGTTTACAGAGTAGTAAGGAATGCCGATCTTGGCAGCCACCTTAGCCACATCTTTGTAATCTTCAGTGGCGGTACAGACCCCATTTTCATCTGTATCGTCCCAGTTCTTCATGAAGACGCCGATTACATCATAACCCTGCTGCTTTAATCGCAAAGCTACAACGGAAGAATCGACCCCGCCACTCATACCAACGACAACCCGTGTTTGGCTGTTGTCTTGCATGGTATCACCATCATTTCTATCAGATTCTGGAGAATCTACGATTTGAAGGTCGCACAAATCCAGTATGACCTAGTTTACCGATTCTGACAGCGTTTTGCAAGCCTGGCGTATCACAAGTGAAACATGGTGGTCTTGACTATCCAAGAATGGCCGGTCGTCAAATCCAGATTCAAAAAAAGTAGGCCAAAAAGTCATGTCTTTTCGGCCTACTTGTCTCATTATTTTTTCTGTAGAATTTCTCGGTCCATTAAATTCTGTAAGATAAAGTGATATTGCTCGACATTTTCAGTGGCGTGAGGCCCTTTAAAAATGTTAATCCGGCGATTACCGGAAGCGTTGGTCGTGGCCATCTTAAACCCGCTTAGATCCTTGGCAACCGTCACCTTTAACATTTGATTCTTATTGTATGGTGACGTGGGATCAACGGACCGCTCCAATGTGTAATTACCAGCGTTGGACACTTGAAAGCCAACATCCTTTAATGCATACGGCTTGATGTTGGGGTGCAGTTCATATGTCTCTGTATCACCATCAACTTGCATCTGTTTTTCAAATAACATCCTACTTCACCTCACTGTGGGATAACCGATTGACAATGGTCGTCACATTGTCAACGAATGCCTGAATATCATCACGCGTTGTCTGCTGTCCAAATGATAATCGAATGGATTCGGCGATGCGGGGACTGTCCGCACCAAACATCGCAGTCAACACGTGCGACGGTTCAATCGATCCGGCCGTGCAAGCTGACCCACCTGAAACGGCAATTCCGGCCAAGTCCAAGTTTGTCTGCATGACATACGTGGAAATCCCCTTAATCCAAATATTCAAAACATGTTCCAGATTTTCGCCTTCAAGTGACCCATTAACAGCAAAGTCAACGCCGTTAGCCGTCAAGCCTTGAACCACTTGCTCCTTAAAGCCATGGAACCGTGTTCGCTTTTCAGCCTTCACCTCTGGCGTTAATAACTGCGCTGCGGTAGCAAAGCCTGCAATTGCCGGAACATTTTCAGTGCCTGCACGTCGCTTTTCTTCTTGGTCGCCGCCCTTGATTAGACTTGGAAAATTAACGCCCTCATGTTTATAGAGAAAACCAATCATCTTAGGGCCGTTAATCTTGTGTGCAGACGTCGATAACATATCAATATGATCACGTTGCACATCAATATCCAATGAACCATAAGCTTGGACGGCATCCGTATGGAACCAAGCTTGGTGGTCTTTCAAAATATCGCCAATTTCATGAATGGGCATCCGACTACCGACCTCGTTATTCCCCATCATGATGGTTACCAAGATCGTATCATCTCGCAAGGCTGCTTTAAAATCATCTAGGCTGATCCGTCCCTGCTCATCAACTGGCAAATAGGTCACCTCAAAGCCTTGCTCTTCAAGAGCGTGTAACGGCCGCAAGACTGCTTCATGCTCAATCGCGGTCGTAATAATATGATTGCCCAATGATTGACGGGCCATCGCCGTTTGCGTGATCGCCGTATTATCACTTTCACTGCCCCCACTGGTGAAGATAATCTCTTCGTCGTGAGCGGCATTAATACTCTGCGCAATTACCTGCCGGCTATTTTCCATAATCGTATGGGCCTGACGACCTAAGCCATATAACGTTGACGCATTACCGTACACCGTTGCCAGCTTATTGGTCATTTCTGCCAAAACTTCTGGGGCTAATGGGGTCGTCGCCGCATTGTCTAAATAAATTTCGTGAACTGCATTGCTATTGTCAATGTGAATCTCTTGCACGCTCAAAACCTCCTGAATCACCCGTGCTAGTTCTGTGCTGCTAGCAGAGCTAATAACATCTGTGCGGAACGATGACCCGCATCAATAATAAAATCATCAAAATCAACGCCTGAATTATTGTCGGCATTGTCGGACATTGCCCGAACGACCACATAAGGCACATCAAATTGATGCGCCACTTGGCCGACCGCCGCGCCTTCCATTTCACCGGAAAGGGCATCTGGGAAGTAACCCATAATTTCTTTAATGACAGCTGGGCTATTTAAGAATTGATCACCAGAAACAATCAAGCCTTGCTTCGTTGTCAGCCCCGTTTCACTGGCAGCGGCCACAATCTTATCGCCCCATTCTTTAGACGCAATGAATCGGGCAGGTTGCTGGGGCAATTGCCCGTATTCGTAGCCAAAGGCCCGGGCATCGGCATCATGGTAGGCCGTTTCGGTTGAAACTACCACATCACCAATATTTAAGTCCGGTGCCAAGGCTCCCGCAGAACCAGAATTAATCACTAAATCTACATTGAATTGTGTAATTAACAGGGCCGTCGTCAATCCGGCTTCCACTTTACCGATTCCTGAACGAACCAACACAACCGCTTGGTCATGAATGGTACCCGTGTAAAATTCCAAGCCGTGAATGCTGGTTGTCTTAGCATCCACCAAGGCTTCGTGTAATTCTTTAATTTCTTCTTCCATGGCGCAGATAATGCCAAATGTCATGTTGCTGTCCACTCCCTTAAGTCTTAATCAACTAAAAATAAAATTAGATACACAATGACAATTAAGACGACAAGCCAGCCAATGGCCCAATTTAATCGTCGTCCCAAACGTTGTTGCTTTTGTTCCGCCGGACTGATGCGCTGACGATCATCATCATCCTCGGGCATCGATCGACCATGCGTGCGGGCGTACTCTTTTTCCACCTCCACCCGTTTACGATCGCGCTCCTGGAAATCCTGCTCAGCACGTTCTTGTTCTCGCCGATAGTCAGCTCGTGTTTTGGGTTGTTCATCTTGATCTTGCCAATCGTTACGCATATCGTCACCTACTTCTGTAATAGCCAGTAATAGATGGCCGTAATCGTTTTGGCGTCATTGATTTCGCCACTATCAATCATCGCTTGGGCTTCTTCCTTGGTTACTGTCAGCAACTCCAGATTTTCCCCCTGATCTCGCGGTAATTCAGTCGTCACGGGTTTTAAATCCGTTGCCAAAAATAACGTCATGTATTCATCGGAAAAGCCAACACTGGAATAAAAACCGGTAATCCGTTTTAGTTGCCCGGGTTGATACCGAATCTCTTCATTTAATTCACGAATGACGGCGTGTTCAACATTATCCGCATCACGCTGATCGAGTTTTCCGGCTGGAATCTCTAATGTTGCTGCCGCAATTGGTGCTCGCCATTGGCGTTCTAAAATCATTTTATTATCCGCTGTCAGGGCTAAAATCCCCACAGCACCAGCATGTCGGACAATTTCACGAGAAGCAGAGTCACCATTAGGCAAACGCACTTGTTGGCGTTCAACCTTGATGATCACCCCATTATAAAGCTCCTCTGTCGATTCAACATGTTCTTCTAAATCCATGTTAATCCTCCTCAGTACTTGCGGTGACAACGGGGGTCACTTTGGCCGCTTGAGGACCACGCATCCCTTGGACAATCACGAATTGGACAGTTTGTCCCGCTTCTAATTTACGAAAGCCTTCGCCAATAATGCCCGTGTAATACACGAACACATCACCATCAGCGGGGGTTGTGATAAACCCAAAGCCGCGTTGCTCGTTATAACTCTTCACTTTTCCGGTTAACATGGTATCCCTCCCATTACATAGAACAAATTATACTCGTTTTCACACAAAAACGACAGTCCCCGGTCTCCCGGAGCGCTGCCGTTTCCTAAAACTTATCGATCTTTAGTTTTCGTCAAATCCCTCAGTAGCCGTTTCCGGGAAATTCTGCCGCACAATAGCGGCACACCGGGCACAGAAGTGTGGGTAAGCACTGTCGCTCCCAACGTCTTCTTTGGTTAACCGACAACGATCACAAACCTCACCGGCCGCTGGCGTGACTTTCACCGCTAAGTGGTCAAACGTCAACGCATCTGCTGGTGCTTGATCTAAGCTGGCGACGTCTAAACCAGAAACCAACAAGATTTGTTGAACATTCACATTCAATTGATCGAGTAGGTGCTTAGTTTCCTCGTCCACGTACAAGTCAAGGTGCGCTTCAGCAGCCTTCCCAATTAACTTAGCATCGCGGGCTTCTTCCAAGGCCTTTAAAACATGACTTCGTAACGTCATGAAATGATCCCACGCTGACTGATGTCCATCGTCCGGTTGTTCGTTAGCATCGGTCAATTCTAGAACAGCTGGCATTTCTGCTAATTGAACGAAGTCTTCTGGTTCCTTCAAGAAGTCCCAGATTTCTTCAGCCGTATGTGGCAGAATTGGCGTGATTAATTTGGTCAAACTTACGGCAATCTGGTAGAAGACCGTTTGCATCGACCGACGAATTGGACTATCAGCGGCTTCAATGTACAAGATATCCTTGGCGAAGTCGAGATAGAACGCTGACAAGTCGCTGACGACAAAGTTAATCAGCTCTTTGTAGATATTCAAGAAGTCATAGTGATCATAGTGAGCACGAACGCTCTTGGTAAATTCATTAAGCTGATACAACATGTGGCGATCAACCGGTTGTAAATCATCAACTGCAATTGCATCTGTCTGCGGATCGAAATCACTGGTATTGGCCAGCAAGTACCGCATTGTGTTCCGCAGTTTCTTGTAACTATCCGAAATCTTCACAAAGGCTTCGGTAGATACGCGAACGTCGGCAGAAGAGTCAACGGATGTCACCCAGAGCCGGACAATGTCGGCCCCCATTTTTGAAATGATTTCGTCTGGGGCAATTGTGTTGCCTAAAGACTTGGACATCTTGTGCCCATCTTTATCCAACGTGAAGCCTTGAGAAACCACTTGTTTGTACGGTGCCTTACCAGTCGCCGCAACACTAGTGATCAGACTTGAGTTAAACCAACCACGATATTGGTCGGACCCTTCAAGGTACAAGTCGGCTGGGAAATCCAAATAATCCCGTTCAGCCAACACGCCTTGATGGGAAGTCCCTGAATCAAACCAGACATCCATGATATCAGTTTCCTTAGTGAACTCGCCATTAGGTGAATGTTCACTAGTAAACCCATCAGGTAAGAGATCCTTAGCCTCTCGCTTGAACCAGATGTTTGACCCATATTCAGCGAATAAGTCCGCCACGTGATCAACCGTTTCTGGTGTGATGATGGCCTCACCATCTTCACCATAGAAGATTGGTAGTGGCACACCCCAAACTCGTTGACGAGAGATGACCCAGTCGCCCCGGTCCTTGATCATGTTGGCTAAGCGCCGTTGACCCCAGTCCGGTTGGAACTTGACGTCTTTGAGTTGGGCTAAAATTTCATCCCGAATCTTGTCAACAGAAGCAAACCATTGTGGCGTTGCCCGGAAGATAACTGGCTTCTTAGTCCGCCAGTCGAATGGGTAGCTGTGCTCATAAGGCATGTACTTCAGCAGTGCGTTAGCCGCCTTCAACTTATCCAAAGCGATTTGGTTTGCGTCTTCGTAGAAGACACCCGCAAAATCCGCACCAGCTTCAGCTGTCATGTATCCTTTGTCATCAACGGGAACTAAGACTGGCAAGTGATACAAGGCACCCACGTTAAAGTCATCTTCCCCTAAACCTGGTGCCGTGTGAACCAAGCCAGTCCCAGATTCAGTTGTCACAAAATCACCCAGCATCACAACTAGCTTTCGATCTGCAATAAATGGGTGTTGTGCCGTCACGTTATCTAGATCTTGACCCATGACCGTCTTGATAACCTGAACGTCTTCCCAACCGAACATTTCTGCATTTTGATCGACCAGATCAGCAGCCAAAACAAACTTGCGGTCATCATTAGCTGGTTTAACCACAGCGTATTCGATCCCAGCATCAATTGTGATTCCTTCAGAACCCGGAATCGTCCATGGCGTGGTGGTCCAAACAACTAGGTACGTATCCGTATCTAAGACGCCCTTACCATCGACAACTTGCTCACCATAAAAAGCAGAAGGTGACGTAACATCATGATATTCCACTTCAGCTTCAGCCATCGCTGATTCAGATGACCAGGACCAGTAGACGGGCTTCTTTCCTTTATAAATCAAGCCCCGTTTAGCCATTTCACCAAACACGCGAACTTCGGCGGCTTCAAATTCTGGCTTTAGGGTCAGATATGGATTATCCCATTCAGCAGAGACCCCTAATCGCTTGAAGCCTTCTCGCTGTTGGTCAACTTGCTTTAATGCATATTCCCGACATAAATCGCGGAATTCGGCCGTTGACATCTTCTTGCGGTCGTAACCGGCCTTCGTTAATTGCTGTTCAATTGGTAGGCCATGGGTATCCCAACCGGGAACATAAGGTGCCCGGAAGCCACTCATTGACTTGTAGCGGACAATGATATCCTTGGAAATCTTATTCAACGCATGCCCCATATGAATCGGACCGTTCGCATATGGCGGCCCATCATGTAAAATAAATGTGGGCTTCCCTTCATTTAACTTTTGGCGGGCTTCATACATTTTGTTTTCGGCCCAAGCTTTTTGCCGATCAACTTCCTTGACCGGTAAATTACCGCGCATTTTGAACTTGGTTTTGCCTAAGTTCAGCGTGTCTTTTACTCGCATACCATTTCCTCCTTAAGTGATGTTTCTCGGTTGGTGAACCGGTGAGCTCAAACCATGTCTGGTCTCAGCTCACCGGTTCACCAAATCAATTGCCTAGAATCAATCTAACTGATGGTAAACAAAAAACGACCTCGTCAAGGGACGAAATCGTTCGTGGTACCACCCAAATTCGGTTAATGTTCAACTAACATTAACCCTCAATCGTCATATCGCGACGTTCTCGCTATAGCTTACTGTGATTCGGCTACAGAGCTTGGAAGAGTGATATCACCTAAAAGAGCGGGCTGTTAGCCTTCCACTATCGCTAACTCGCTAAAACCATCTTTTTAGTTGACGTGGTTCTTCATGCCATTATTTATTTTGATCAAAATGCTCGTCGTCATTTTCAGGGAAGATCACAACAGTTTCACCATTGTCCCCACCATCCGTAACGGGTGCTTCAGTCACAGCTTCTTCAGTCGGTTCCGCAACTGTTTGTTCAGGCTTTGAGTGTACGCCCTGAGCCGCTTCATTGTCAAGTCGATCGCCAACGACCTTCTTGATTTCTTCGTAGCTCGACATGGAACCTTCCTTAAGCAAGCTGTCCCAATCGTTAGACTTGACCACTTCTAACTGGCTTTCCAACATTACCTGAAGCCGTTGTCGGAAGACCCGGGTACTCTTCTTCAAGTCGTCCGTTTCGACAGCCAGCTTCTTCGCTCGCTTCGATGCTTCCGCCATGATTTGGTTACCCTTATTAGTCGCTTCAGAAACAATATCTGAACTCTGCTTTTGGGCTTCGCGAATGATAATTTCCGATTCCTTTTGAGAGTTGGCTTTCACCTTATCGGCGGCCTCTTGCGCGACTAAGATGGACTGATTCAAGGAATCCTTCAAGTCGTTAAAATACTTGAGTTTCCCATTAGCCGCATCCAATTGTTCTTCTAATTCTTTGTTGTGGTTCAACGTGATTTGGTAATCCTTGATGATCTGATCCAAGAAATCGTTAACCTCATCGACATTGTAGCCCCGCATCTTGGTGCCGAACTCTTTATTATGAATATCTAATGGACTTAATACCATTGCACTGTTCCCTCCGCATCTATTTCTGTAGTACCGCTAGTGTGACTCGTATTTTATCTTTCTTCGTCCGACCGCCGACTTCATCTAAGCGAATCCGACCAAACCCCCGGACCGAAACAATATCGGCCACATCTAGCTCATAGTCAGGCTTTTGCGTTTCCGCCCAATTTAATCGCACATGACCGGCTTCAATCAATTCTTTAGCGCGGTGCCGGGATAAATGAAACCCAGTCCCCACGATGTTGTCCAACCGCAATGACGACAGGGTCGCACCTTCTGCTGTCCACTCACTTAAGGGGTGCACCAAATCAGCAAAATCGGCGAGCTGTAACCGCGCCTTAACGCGACCAATTCGGTCGACCTGCCCGGTTAAGTAATCGGCCATCCCCGCCTCAGTGACGACCTGCCAGGTAGTGCCATCGGTTAAAATGTCACCAAGAATTTCCCGTTCAATGCCAGTTCCCAGCAATGTCCCCAGAATCTGACTGTGATGTAAAGTAGCGAACTTCACCGGATAATCGACGCGCAAAACTGCTAACTCAAAATCTTTAGCCACGGGTTCATAATAATCTGGATAAAATAGGGCCCGCTGCATTTCAGCGTGGGCATGGCCCCCATTAAACTGAACAGGAACATCCGCTCGTCGCGCTAAAGTTGTTGCGATATAGACCTGCCGCGGATTCAAAAAGTTGGTGAGAACGGGACGATATTCGTCTTGTGACTGCTGAATCCAGCCCCCCACAGCATCAATCAGCGGCGCTTCATCTGGCCGAAAATGTTGTAAAACATTCTCATCCAACGTTTTCGCCTCCTAGCGTTGTCACGTAAATAGTAAATTTAAAATCATTATTTGTAGGGCCTGTAACCCATATTGGACCAACGATAAGACCACAATTGCCACTACTGGCCCAAACCCAATCGGTCCCAACGAAATAAATTCGAAGTACCGCAGAAAGGGTTCAACCAAGCGCCCCACGATTTGACCAAATCTAGACTGATAACCGCCAGGTAACCAGCTTAATAAGGCATACACCACGATCAGTAATATATAGGCACTGACTAGCCAGTTTAAGGCTTTAAAAATCCATAAGACTAAAGTTAACACAATGTCGCTCCTTTATTGTGTGACTTGCGTGCCTAGATTAGCGGCCACATCGCCACTAACTTCGAAATTATGGGGCGTACATAGAAAAATCTGTTCCCCAATTCGTTTAATTTCGCCACCTACAGCGTACGCAGTTCCATTAAGGAAATCGACAATTCGCTGGGCCTGTGCTTCATCAACCCGTGCAAAATTAACGATGACTGCATCACCGTTCGTCAATTGTTTAGCAATTGACTTGGCATCCGAGTAGATTCGCGGTTCACAAATCGCGATATGACTGGCATTAGGTTTTGCAGTTCGCATAGCAACCACCTTCCGACTATCATTCGGCCGAGTTGGCGGTGTTGGCGTTGACTTAGTTGTCGGTGTTGGCTCTTCCGCGTAGTCATCGTCATACTCATCATTCATCCCGAAAAACTTGCTGAGACTAAATTTTTCCGCCATGATTCGCCACTCCTCTCACAACGAATTCCAAACGGTTACTTACGCCGCCGTTTGAAAAATGGTGGTGTATCTTCACTCTTGTTATCATCTGAAGCTGAGCTATCATTCTGGTTCGGATTAAAAATATTAAAATCTGGTTTATCAACCCCAGCGAATTCGTTACTGGTGTTAGCCGCCGAACTAGTGGGTTCTGGCCGATGAGCTGGTTCACGAATGTCCCAGTTTCCGAATGGATCCTTTTCGGTTTCCTTTGCTGGTGTTTCGGTTGCATTATCAGCCCGATTTTGGCTTTCAGCCCGTCGTGCTACGCGACTGTGAGCCGCTTCGCGTTCTTCTTTTTTCTTATCAATTCCTGTGGCAATAACCGTAACCCGAACTTCATCGCCCAGATCTTCATCAATTGATGTCCCGAAGATAATGTTAACGTCACTCGTGGCCGCATCGGACACAATTTGTGAGGCCGCTTGTGCTTCAAACAAGGACAAGTCGGGGCCACCAGTGATGTTCAACAGTACCTGTTCAGCCCCATCAATTGACACTTCCAGAAGTGGTGATGAGATAGCCTTCTTGGTTGCGTCTTCTGTCCGGTTTTCACCATTAGCAGACCCAATTCCCATTAAGGCAGCACCTTGATCCTTCATAACCGTTTTAACATCAGCAAAGTCCAAGTTAACGTAGCCAGGACTCGTAATTAAGTCAGAGATCCCTTGAACCCCTTGACGTAACACATTGTCAGCTTCTTGGAAGGCTTCCATCATTGGCGTCTTCTTGTCAACAATCTCCAATAAGCGGTTGTTAGCAATGACGATCAACGTATCAACGTTTTCCTTCATTTGGGCAACCCCTTCGGCAGCGAAACGTCCCCGCCGTGGGCCTTCAAAACTAAATGGTCGGGTCACGACACCAACAGTTAACGCGCCGCTTTCCTTGGCAATCTTAGCCACGATAGGTGCGGCACCGTTACCAGTACCCCCACCCATTCCGGCAGTAACGAAGACCATATCGGCACCATCCAAGGCTTCGGTAATTGCTTCTTCGCTTTCTTCAGCTGCCTTGGCACCAACTTCTGGATTGGCACCCGCGCCAAGTCCTTTAGTTAATTTTGGTCCTAATTGAATCTTGGTTTCGGCTTTTGAGGCTTCAAGTGCTTGAACATCGGTGTTAGCGACGATAAACTCGACACCCTTAACGTCTTCCGCGATCATCCGGTTAACAGCGTTGTTTCCACCGCCACCGACACCGATAACTTTAATGATTGCGCCATTGTTCTGCGCAGAATCTAATGAGTATTCCATTGTGTATTCCTCCATCTCAGGTTAGTCGAAGAAGTCGCTGAAGAACTTTTTAATGCCTTCGGTCCGATTTTTCTTCTGTTTTGGTTTCGCTGATTTGCCTTGAGTTACCGGTGCCGCTTCGTTGGCCGCATCTTCAGCAACCTGTTCGCGTTGACGAATCTCGTCGGTTTCATCGGCTAATTGGGTGGAGCCCGTTAATGCACTCTTAATGAGTAAATCAATTTCACTCAGTCCCCCATAGTAGTTCACCAGGGCTAAAGCCAAAGTGAATGATGGATGACGTAATCCCATCTGATCCGGAACGTAAACCCGGACATTGGTATTAAATTCATCCGTTGCCAGATCCGTAATGCCCGGCAAAGCTGCTACCCCACCAGTTAACACAATGCCACCTGGTAGTTCCAAAGCCTGTACCTTATCTAAATTAGCACGTAGTCGTTTAAAGATTTGGTCCAACCGTGCTTCAATAATCTCTGCTAAGTATTTTTCTGAAATTGGCGTTGGCTGGCTTTGACCAACCACGTCAACTGGAAATTCATCCTCATCGCTAGCCTGCGTTGAATCAGCATAGCCGTAGTCACGCTTGAGCTTTTCTGCACTGTCCAGTGACGTATTCAAGACCACGGAGATGTCCTTGGTAATGAATTGGCCCCCCTCTTGGTCCACGTCCACATACTTAAGCTGATGATCATGAATCACAGCGGCAGTTGCTTGGCCACCACCTAAGTCAATCAAGACCGTACCAAAGTCTTGCTCACCATCGTTCATAACCATCATCCCTTGCGCCATCGGATTAATTACCGTGCCGCGAAGATGTAGTCCGGCCTGTTCTACGGCCTTGCGCGTGTTGTGCATAATCGTTTTGGGCCCGGTGAATAAGGTACCATGAAGCTCTAAGCGAACACCCACCATACCACGGGGATCCTTGATCCCATCAAAACCGTCCACGACAAATTCATCGGCTAAAATATCCACAACTTCTCGTTCTGGTGGTAAGCTTTGAATCAAAGCCGCCGTGGCCACGCTCCGAACGTCGCGCCCAGTGATTTCTCGTGACTGATCGTCAATGGCAATCATGCCGCTGCAAGGTTCAATTTTTAACATATTTGCGGGAATTCCCACAATCACATCGTGAATCTCGATACTAGCCTTTTCTTCGGCCTGTCGAACGGCGCGCTGAATTGCTTCCGCTGCCTTGTCAATATCCACGATAACCCCGCGGCTGACACCATTCGAACGTTCATTTCCCACACCAATAACGTTCATTTGCCCCTTAACATTCTCAGCAACAATGACTTTTATTGAGGTGGTTCCTATATCGAGGCCAACGTACATCCCTGAATTATCCATAGAAAAAGGAACCTCCTAAGTTAATGATCTTATAACACTGCATGAATTCGCTTTTTCCCTAATAATTTTCAGTTTAACACACTTGATAGGGGTTGAAAAAGCCTAAATGACGCTTTTTTATGCAATGCAATCAAAATGAAATTATTTTTTAAACGCATATGAGTAGGCACCCACTTCCAGATTGACCACGCCCTTTTGTTTCATCTTGGCCGCAATGCTTGGATAATAGGCCATTTTCTTAGCGAAACTGGGAATACTAGCGTAAACCTCGTTGCCATCATTCATAAACAAATGAACGCGATCAGGATTACTTTTAGTCGGTGAATCTTGGATTTCACTGATACTACTCTTAATGTCACTATCTAATTTAGCATACTGCAGAATCATTCGGTGTAGCCGCTTGGTCGTCTTAAATTGCCCATAAACTGGGGTACCACTCTTAGGCTGGCTCACCGACTGTTGACTAACAATACCATTTTCCAGTACCTCATAGTAACGATTTTGCCTCATCACGTAGCCCGCAGTCACATATTCTGTGACCCGAATGGTCGCGTGATTGAGTAAATGAAACTGGACCGTGACTTTTTTTAGCCGCGAATTTCGTTGCAACGCCTGTTGCTGCAACTTCTTTTCGTGGCCCATCACGTTAAAAATCGAATCGCCTGGCAACACACCAGTCGCCGTTTGAATCTGACGAACCGATAGCGCATGCGCCCCGGTTACCCGCACACGTTGTAAATGACTCAATGGTGATACCAGATAGACCATAGCTAGGATAACAACCGTGAAACTCGTTAATAGAATGGTCAGTCGCCGAACTAACTGCCGATTTCGTTGATGCTTGAGCCGTGGTAATTTATCACCAATCCGTTTGGCTTGGTGAAACCATTTGGGCGTTCGTGCCTGACGTTGCTGCTGTCGGCGCTTTTGTTTTGCTTGTTCCTGGTACTGCTCCCAAGGCGTCAAAGAACGCTGCTGCTTAGACTCCTGACGGTTTAGCCGGAATTTCACGATTATTCACCTCCTATCTCATTGAAATCGGCCTAGTCACGTTTCAAAGCTTCTACCACATCCAGCACCCGATCGGCCGCATCTGGCACACCGAGTTGCTTAGAGGCCGTTGCCATGTCTTGCCGCAACGCATCATTGGTCATTAATTGATCAGCCTTTGCAATTAACGTCTCACCCGTCAGGTCAGCCTCTTTAATGATCTCAGCTGCCCCCACCGTTGCCAAGGAATTTGCATTCTTGGTTTGGTGATCCGCCGTTACATACGGACTTGGAATCAAAATTGATGGAATCCCATCAGCCGTGATCTCAGCTAAACTGGTTGCCCCAGCCCGACCAACAATGGCCGCAACCCGAGGTAACACTTCCGGCATATTTCCAATGTATGGCTTAATCACAACATTATCCGCAACAGTCATACCTTTTAACTGGGCCATCACACCGTCGTAGCGCTTCTGTCCAGTGACAAACACAACTTGATACTCACGATGATTAAATTCAGGAATCGCCGCAACCGTGGCGGCGTTAATCTTCAAAGCCCCTTGGGAGCCCCCAAAAATCAGCAGTGTGGGCACATCATCTTGAAGTCCATACTCGGTCCAACTAAAGTGACTGACCACCTCAGCAGCTTCCTGCGCTCGTGGGTTCCCAGTCTTGACCATTTTATTCACTGGCAATTGATCTAAAGCGGCGTCAAAGACGTAGGCAATCCGATCAACGTAACGACTCAAAAAGCGGTTCGTAATGCCAACCACACTGTTCTGTTCGTGAATCAGTGTTGGCACGTGTAGCCGGGCTGCCGCATAGACAACCGCCCCTGACACATAGCCCCCCGTGCCAACGACCACATCCGGTTTAAATTGCCGAATCATCTTTTTAGCCTCGTGAACACTCTTTAAGAACAGATAGACTGTCTTGAAATTTTCTAACGAGAGGGACCGCTTAAACCCTTGAATGCGCGTTGCTTGAAATGGAATCCCTTTAGCCGGAACAATCGTACTTTCCAAACCACGCTCAGATCCAACGTACATCACTGCGGAATCCGGTTCGCGCTTTTTTAGCGCCTTGATCAGAGCAAGTGCCGGGTAAATGTGGCCCCCAGTCCCACCACCTGATACCATTAATCGCATTATTTTTCCTCCTGTTTGCCGGTTAATTGTTCAACCGCCTTAATAAATTTATCGCCCCGAACTTCAAAGTTTGGATACTGATCCCAACTGGCATTGGCTGGTGACAACAAGATAATATCACCGGCATCGCTCAGTTCGTAAGCTGTAGGCACTGCCGTCTCTACATTTTCGCTCAGTCGAATCGTTTGAATGCCAGCTTGTTTAGCGGCATCTTCTAATAATTTCGCCGTTTGTCCAACCAGCACTACGGCCTTGACATGGGCCTTCAATGAAGGAACCAGCTTCTCAAACGTATAGCCCCGATCCAATCCACCAGCGATTAAGACAACTGGTGCAGTGAACCCCTTCAAGGCCATCTCTGTAGCTTCCATATCGGTTGCTTTAGAATCATTATAGTATTGACGACCGTCTGCTTCTAAGACATATTGCGTTCGGTGACGAACACCGCCAAAACTACGCAATACAGCCACGATTGCCGCGGTGCTGACCCCTTTGATCTTAGCTACGGCGATTGCTGCTAGCGCATTTTCAACGTTGTGATCACCAGGGACTTTAATATCGCTAGCTGGCATTAGCTTCTCGTCTTTGAAATACAAGTCACCATTCAATTCATAAGCACCAGCTTGCGACTGTGCTTCCCGAGAAAATGGCACTACTTGCGCCGCTGACTGTTCACTAAGCTCGCGAAGTTCCGGACTGTCGAAATTTACCACGAAGTAATCATCAGCCGTTTGGTTAGCCGTAATCTTCATCTTAGCAGCGACATAGTTTTCCCGTGTTTTATGGTAATCCAAGTGATTGGAAAAGATATTGGTCAACACGGCAATATGGGGATGGAAGGTGGTTGTTCCCACCAGCATAAAGCTTGAGACCTCTAATACTAGCGTATCATCAGCCGTCACCGTTTGGGCAACCTGACTGGCAGGAATCCCAATATTCCCAGCGTACACGGCCTTGCCGGCACGCCGATCATGGTCAACCATTTTTTGGATCATCGTGGTCGTCGTCGTTTTTCCGTTGCTACCAGTGACCGCAATCAGTTCGGCTTCAGCAACTTCGCTAGCCAGTTCCATTTCACTAATAACGGGCACCTTATCAGCCAATGCCCGTTTAACCACTGGCACATCGTAAAAGATTCCCGGATTTTTAACGACGAGATCATATCCGGGATCTAATAGATCGGCTGTTTGTTCTCCCGTAATTACCGTAAATCCGTCGTTTTGTAACTCTTGCGCGTCCTGATTTTCAGCCAACGGTTTAACATCACTGACGGTGACCTGAGCCCCCAATTTCCGTAATAGTCGCGCCGCATTGACACCACTCTTTGCTAACCCCAATACGAGGACTTTTTTACCTTGATATGTCGTGAGATGTTTCATAATAACCGTTCGCTCTCCATTCATCGTTAATTGACTTACTTTCACTAAAAAAGGACTAACCGACTCCTAACGAGCCAGTTAGCCCATTAGTCGACCAAAACTTACTTTGCCAAGATCACCCAGACACCACTCAGAGCCGTGACCAAACCAATACCCCAAAAAGTCAAATCAATCCGCCATTCGCTCCACCCCTTCATTTCGAAGTGGTGATGAATTGGACTCATCAGGAAAATCCGCTTACCCGTTAGCTTAAATGAGGCAACCTGCAAAATAACGCTCGCCGTCTCGATCACAAATATCAGCCCGATCCATAACAGGGATAATTCATGGTGCAACAGGATGGAAACTGCCGCTAAGGCGCCACCTAAGGCCAATGACCCGGTATCACCCATGAAAATCTTAGCTGGTTTGTGATTGAAGATAAGAAATCCGAGAAGACTGCCGACTACGGCAAAACAGAAAATCGCAATATTAATCTGGGCCTGTTGCCAAGCGACAATACCATACGCCGCAAAGGCAATGCTGGCTAACCCGCTCACCAAGCCGTCTAATCCATCTGATAAGTTCACCGCGTTACTAAAGCCGACCAACCAGAGGATAACAAACACAGCATACCAGCCACTCATGTGCCAGTTACCAATTCCTGGCACATGTAGCGCCATTGGTAACTGTTCATGCGTGTAGACCCAAAACAAAATGAGGGCCCCAACGATCTGCCCCAGCATTTTCTGCCAGGCCTTTAGACCTTCATTTTGTCGGTGGAATAACTTAATACTGTCATCCCACATGCCTAACGCCCCGTAGAGTACTAGGATAAAAATTAAAATCCACGTTGTCGGTAACATATGGTGAGGCGCTAGTACCCAACTGGTCAATAGCGTCATTACCGCAATCGCAACAATGAATAGGAGGCCCCCCATTGTAGGCGTACCCGATTTTTTCTCATGCCACGTTGGGCCTTCTTCACGAATCATTTGACCTTCATGCCGTGCCCGGAAATACCGGATCAACGCGGGCATAAATGCCGCAGTAATTATAAATCCACCCAACAGGGGCAACAGTATATTCATCATTGTCTTACTCAATCCTCATTCTCATTTATTTTGTTTCAAAGTAACCGTTAAGGTGTCATTCGCTGACAGGGTCGTCCCCGTCTTGATACTTTGCTTCGTCACATAACCGTCACCTGACACAGTCAGCTTCAAACCTTCCAACTGTGCTAATTTTACCACATCGCCCTTCGACCAGCCGGTTAAACTTGGCATGCTAACCGCACCACTTGTGGTTAAAAAGACCCGTTCATCATAATACAGTGTGGTTCCGGCCGCGACAGACTGTTTAGTAACTTTGCTACCGGTCCCCAACGTTGTCACTTGCGTATTGGCCTTTGTCAATTTCGTGGTTGCGCTAGTGGCACTTTGACCAACAACCGATGGCATTTTGGTGCTTGTAGTCTGCTTGGTTTGCGTATCTTCTTGCAAAGCCCGCGCCATGACTGGCTTCATGATCGACGCCAATAACTTAGTCGCCGTTTTGCTTCCCAGCGTGGGTTGCTTCATCGTAATATACATCACGTATTTCGGATGGCTTGCTGGCACCATAGCCGCAACAGAATACAAGTAATTATTATCACCGTTTAGGTACCCACTGCCGTTACTAATCTGTGCCGTCCCAGTTTTAACCGCCACTCGTTCGCCAGCCATCTTGTAGTCACTACCAATCCCGTAGCTCTTATACACGACGTCTTCCATATGCTGCCGAACCTTCTTAGCCGTGGTGGCAGAAATTGGCTTACCCACCTCAGTTGGTGAATACTTTTTGACCGTCTTATTCGTATTGGGATCGACGACTTTGCTAATCACGTACGGCTTCATCATCGTCCCATTATTGCTGACAGACGTTAAGGCTTGTAACATTTGGAAAACGGTAACCTGAATCCCTTGACCAAATGCCGTATCTGCTTGCTCAATTGGGCGTTCAAAGGCAATACTTCCCGTCAACTCACCAGGTAACCCTGACTTCGTGCTCTTCAAGAAGCGGAAACGATTAATGTATTTACGCCAGGTTTTAGCCCCCATCTGTTGTTCCAAATGAGCCATTGCCACGTTACTGGATAAAGCAAATCCCTTATTGTACGTGATTGTGCCCCATCCGGACGTGTTCCAGTCGGGAACTGTCTGGGTCCCAATTCTGTATTTCCCTGATTGATACATCGCGTTACCATTATAATTTCCACTATTAATTGAAGAAGCCAACGTGAAGATTTTCATCGTTGACCCCGGTTCGTAAGCATCCTGAACCAACGTATCCCGCCAAATTTGGCTGAGGCCCGACTTGGTTGACGCATTAAACGTGGGCCGTTGCGTTGCCGCGAGAATCGCGCCCGTTTTCGCATTCATTAAGACGGCATTCATTGATTTGGCATGGACCTGACTTTGAACGCTAGACATTTCCGTTTCCAACAGCGTTTGTAATCGGGTATCCAATGTTGTATAGACGTTGTCACCATTTTTCGCTTTTTTGTATTTCTGTTTCGTTCCGGGCAACTGGTAACCATACATATCTTTCTTAATCTTTTGTGAGCCATTCGTTCCCGTTAGTTGCTGATTAAACGCTTGTTCAATCCCCATGGTTCCAGTTAGCTTCGTTGTCCCGGACTTATTAGTTGTCGATTGTGCCAACCCAATTAAATGCGAGGCAAATACCCCATTGGGATATAGCCGAGCTTCTTGTTGCACAAAGTTAACCCCACTCAAGTGGGCCGCCTGAATCTTTTGTTTCGTCATCAACGAAATGTTTTGCCCGGCCGTTCCAAATTCAACTTGGAACGTATTCTTTTTGCTAGGGTTCAAAATCTTCAGAACTTTCTTGCGACTGATCGGTAAGTTTTTGGCTAACACGGTCGCAATCTTCTCTTTATTTGTGGCATAGAGTTTTTGACCACTCGTTGATACCTGCCGTTTGTCCAGCACCACGTAAATCGAATACACACTGGTGTCTTCCGCAATCGCCTGGTCGTTAGCATCGTAAATCGTCCCGCGTTTGGCCTTTAACGTTTCATTTGCCGTATACAGTTTTTGTGCCTGCCGACTCAAATTAACGTTTTGGACCTTTTTGCCAATGGAGATATACGAAAAGCGACCGACGATGAGGATAAACACCCCGAGAAAAATGTAAAACAGAAACCGACCAACACTCTTGCGGTTTCTGCTGGGTTGCTTATTCATCGTTTGTCGCTTTTGGGAATCTTTCATTATTTGTTTACATTCCTTATTCTAGCATTTTCGAGAGTCAAGCCCTGCTTTTTAGCAATTTTATCAAGTCGACTACGACTCTGCAACTCATTAATCTGTTGTTGCTTGCTCGTATTGTGATTTTGAATGGTTGTCACTTTGTTATTGATGCTCTGTAAGTTATGTTCAGCCGTACTCATTGCAATCTTAGACGATACCACACAAACCATCAACAAAGCCAAAGCTAATCCACAAACGGTCATTAAACACTTTTCAAACTTGGAGACCGGTAGCTTCTCCCCTTGAGGGTGCTGCTGTGGGGCCTGTCGTGTTTGTCGTTTGGGTTGTTCTATGTTTGGGCGTTGTTGCGGCTCCGCGGTAAACGGAACGGCTTCTGCTAAGCTGTTTTGCGCCATAAGTTATCATCTTCCTATGTCGATATTTATTTGAGTGCCACTCATTACTTAATTTTTTCTAAAATTCGTAATTTTGCGCTGTGCGCGCGGTGGTTAACTGCCAACTCTTCTTCTGACGGCAAAATCGGTTTACGGTTAACCAATTTAAAATCAGGTTGCAAATTATCTGGAATAACTGGAATGCCATGGGGCAGTTCCGGTAGAGATGATTGTTCTCGAAACATGGTTTTAACTAATCGATCCTCTAACGATTGAAAAGTAATCACACTGATTCGGCCATTGACGTCCAGTAGTGAAACCGCTTGTTCTAAGGAATCCTCTAGTGCTCCCAATTCATCGTTCACTGCGATGCGAATCGCTTGGAACACCTTTTTAGCGGGATGCCCACCATGTCGTCTGGCAGCCGCTGGAATACCTTCTTTGATAATCTCAACCAACTGACCGGTCGTATCAATCGGTGCTTGCTCACGATGCCGTTCAATCGCCCTGGCAATGGGTTTCGCAAACTTTTCTTCACCATATCGATGGAAGATTCGTAGTAGGTCATTAAATGACCACTCGTTCACGACAATCCACGCCGAAAGCTTTTGGCTTTGATCCATCCGCATATCCAAAGGTGCATCGTGTTGGTAACTAAATCCTCGATCAGCTTCATCAAATTGCGGCGATGAGACACCTAGATCGTATAAGATACCATCCACCTGGGTAATCCCACGTTGCGTTAATTCTGCTTGAATCTGACGGAAGTTACTTTTAATAAATGTCAATTTGCCGGCATCTAGATAAGTTTTCAAATGTTCTTCATTGTAAGTAATCGCCGTTTGATCTTGATCAAAGGCGTATAAATGTCCGGTCGTCAATTGTTCCAGAATGCGCTGGCTATGACCGCCACCGCCGAGAGTGCAATCAATGTAGACTCCCGTTGGTTTAATTGCTAAACCCGCAACTGCTTCTTTTAGTAATACCGTGACGTGATGAAAGTCCTCCATGAACACTCTCCTTTCTAGATAGCTGTAATTGCTACATACCAAAGTCAATCAAATTTTCTGCAATATCGTCAAAATCTTCTTCAGCCTTCGTGGAAAAATCATTCCACCGTTCGGCACTCCAAATTTCAAATCGATTCGCGACCCCAACAATCACACATTGTTTAGTTAACGCAGCGTGGTCTCGTAAAGATTTGGGTAAATTAATGCGCCCTTGCTTATCAAGTTCACATTCGGTTGCAGCGGAGTAGAAAAACCGGACAAAGGCCCGGGCATCCTTACGATTGACTGGCAACGCTTTTAATTTTTCTTGCAATGCCGTCCACTCGGTCATCGGATAGCCAAACAAACACCCATCCATCCCGCGAGTGACCACGAATTGTTCTCCTAATTGCTCCCGAAACTTGGCGGGAATGATTAGTCGTCCTTTGGTGTCAACTGAATGTTCAAATTCACCCATAAACATGGCCAATCACTCCCAACTGTAACTGCTATCAAGTTTACCACACCCCCCCACTTTCTACCACAACGTTTCCGAATTTTTATAAATTTCCCCACCAACGACAAAAAAGCCATGGCGAACAGGTGTTCACCATGGCTTAACACGCTTCACAGCGCTTACTTAAAATGAGTAGATAATCAATTAACTTAATATTTATACATTTATACAGCCATCCTAGCTGATTACCAGTAAGAAGCAGCAGGCAAAACCAGCTGTCCAATAGAGATCAGTCAAACGCCAGAATGTTCGCAAAAAGGGCCCATAAAGTAACTCCTTGTTGTGAATTGCCTGCAATAACGCCACAGCGATGCCAATTCCCATCCAACCTATAACTAACCACGGCAAGATGGCTCCAGCACCATTAGGGATTAACAACACCGAACAAAGCAGTAGTAGTGGCGCCATTAGATCCCATGTATTCAAATACTTCGGCCAGTTTCGCCGCAAAATCCGTTTAACCGCCTGGATTAATAGCCACCCTACAACTAAAATTACGAGCTGACCACCAGGTGTGATCCAAAACGCCATGTTCATATCCCCTTACACGTTGATTTCCGTTTAATTATAGAGATTTCCCATGAGAGTTGCAATCGCCATTTGTAACAAGCTCTTGACAACTTCCCCCTGCCGGTTGCAATTCTGCGGTAGCCACGGTAAACTAATTGAGTAAAATTAGACGCAAAGAGGTGGCTATTTCCACATGGAAAAGAAGAAAAAATCAACATTTCAAAAAATTACGAACGTTTTCGTCTGGATCATGATTCTCGCAACGATTGGTTCACTCGTCTTTGGAGCCATTTCATCATTAGGTTTGATGGGGTAATTACCAACACAAAATAGGTGTCAAGTCCGTAGATGGACTTGACACCTATTTTTATTTGATCATTGCGTTGGTCCATCAGCAGAGCTGTCTGGTTGTTTATAGACTTGCCGTGGCTTGCTTCCCTCTTGGGGTCCAATATAACCACGTTGCTCCAGATCATCCATAATCCGGGCGGCCCGATTGTATCCAATTCGAAAGCGCCGCTGTAACAAAGATGTACTAGCTTTTTGTTGCTCAACCACGAAGCTCAAGGCATCGTTGAACAACTCATCATCGCTGTCACCAGCTTCTTCTTGCTGTATTTCTTCGTCCGTGACCATCATATCGTCATCATAATCAGCCGGCTGCTGTTCCTTGATAAAGTCAACCACGTTAGCGACATCCTCATCAGGAATAAAAGCCCCCTGTACCCGTTCTGGGGCATTGGCGTCTACCGGTTGGTATAACATGTCGCCCCGCCCAAGTAGTTTTTCTGCCCCGTTAGCATCGAGAATCGTCCGCGAGTCCGTTCCACTAGAAACGGCAAAGGCGATTCGGGATGGCACATTGGCTTTAATCAGCCCGGTAATAACATCAACGGATGGTCGTTGGGTTGCCAAGATCATATGCACACCAGCCGCCCGACCCATTTGGGCTAAGCGAATAATGGCATCTTCCACTTCACTCGAAACCGTCATCATCAAGTCAGCCAATTCATCGACCACCACCACAATGTATGGCAGCAACGGCCGTTCTTGCCCGTCTTCAGCGTTAGCCTTTTGCACAAAGGTATTGTAACCAGAAATTTTACGTTGACCAAATTGCGAGAACAATTCGTACCGCCGTTCCATCTCGGCCACCGCCTTATGCAAGGCTCGGGCCGCTTTTTTAGGTTCAGAAACCACCGGCGTTAGTAAATGTGGAATCCCATTGTACACGCTCAGTTCAACCTTCTTGGGGTCAATCAACATCAGCTTCAATTGATCTGGTCGTGCATTCATCAACATGCTGGTAATAATATCGTTGATGGCGACAGATTTCCCACTACCAGTTGCCCCGGCGATCAGTAAATGTGGCATCTTCGTTAGATCCATGGTGACCACTTGTCCCGTTACATTACGTCCTAACGGGACCTCCAACGGATGGTTGGGGTGAGCCGGTTGGGCTTCGACAACATCGCGAAAGGCCACCGTTGAGACTTCCCGATTAGGCACTTCAATCCCGATCAGTGATTTACCAGGGATGGGTGCTTGAATTCGAATGCCTTTGGCCGCTAAAGCCAACGCTAAGTCATCCGCTAGATTCACAATCCGAGAAACTTTAACCCCAATGGCTGGATGCAACTCATACTCAGTCACAGATGGTCCCAAACTAACATTCTTAACTTCAGCATCAACGCCAAAACTATCCAGCGTTTGTTTCAAAATTTTAGTATTCGCATCAATGGCGTTAACCTCCGCCGTTTGATCAGTTGGTGGCACTTGTTTCAACAAATCCGCCGTTGGTAACTGATAATTGGGATCAACCGGTGTACTGCTAGCCAACGCATCCGCGGTCGTGTCTTCTTCATGAGAAGATGTCGTAGCTGGTGCGACTGGCGCCTTAGCCGATTCATTGGCCGCCACCGTGATATGATAGCTGGGTTCTTCAGCCGCTGGTTTGGCTTGGGCAATTGGTTCTGGCAAGTCCTTATCATCTGGATCCATTGGCGTCACTGCTGGTGCCACCGAAGCCGGCTTCGATGGTCGCTGATTCTGTCGTTTCTTAGCCAGCTCGCTACCCCGCTTCAATGCGGTTCCACTAGCTTGGACACCCGTATGCACCATCTGCCAAACGGTCTGTAATCCCTGCTCGACTTTGGCCCAGGGAATCTGGAAGAAAATCATCACACCACCGGCCATAATTAGCCAAGCGGCAATCTGGGCACCCAACAGTGCAATCAACCACGCAACAATGCTTAATTCAAAGGCCCCGATTAGTCCGCCACCCAGTTGTGAGGTTAGTCCACCACTCCACAAGTCTGCCAGACTCGCATGCCAGATGGTTGCCATAAACTGCCGGTGCTGATCAACATCGATAAAATGGTTCGCACTGATCCACAAGAGCCAGCCACCGTAAATCGTCGCACTGCCAATCGGATAGTGCCGTGCTAACTGTGGCCACGTCCCAGTGACCGTCAAAGCAACGCCTAAGGCCCCGATAATCACTAATCCGAACTGATACGTGTCACCCAAAAAGAGTCGCACGATATTAGCTGCTAATGTGCCGAGAACCCCTAGATTAAATAATCCGAGCATGGCAAGCGCAACTAAAACTAGGCCTAATACATTGCTCGTATAGGGAAATGGTTGTCGTTTAGCTGACTTGCGACGGGCTGGTTTGCGCTTAGTTGGGCGCCGGCGGGGTGTTTTTCGTTTCGTAGCCAATCAACTGCCCCCTTTCACTTACTTGAGCTTATCGTGGGGATACTGATGAACCCGCTCTAAATTCAAGAATTGTTGTTGGCGCAAGACTTCATAAATCACAATGGCCGCACTGTTAGACAAGTTCAAAGCCCGAATATGCGTGTCGTCTTGCGGAATCCGAATGCACTTCTCTGCATGCTGCCGCATAAAGGGCTCTGGTAGCCCAGTTGTTTCCTTACCAAATAGGAAGTAATGATCATGCTCATTCACCTGGTAATCTGGCTCCGTATAGTCTTGATCTGCGAATTTGGACACTAAGTATAGTTGGCTCAAATCTGAAATGGTATCTAGAAAAGCTGGTAGGTTTTCATGATAGCGGACATCAACTTTGTCCCAATAATCCAGGCCAGCTCGTTTAAGATGGGCATCATCCACAGAAAACCCCAAGGGTTTAATTAAATCCAAAATGGTGTCGGTACCAGCGCACGTCCGGGCAATATTTCCGGTATTGGCTGGAAATAACGGTTCAAATAGCGCAATGTGGTTAGTCATAAAATTCTCTTCTCCGATCTATTATCAAACATTCGTTCTGTCTCACTATTATAGCCATTTCGGCTAGGTTTTGACAAGAGGTGTCCCAACGTGAGATTCCCATCTGTTATCAAATTAATGGGACAAAAAAAGCAGCTCCTCGGTGTGGGCACGGCGAGGAACTACTTTAGTGAAGTGCTACTTGTCTGCCGCTAACAGTTAAACGCTGATATCGACCGCCAAACGATTTCTCATGAGTCAATATAACACGCTGCTGTCAGCTTCGCAAGTCCTTTTCCTAAGATTTTTAAACGTTTTACCTAAACCCCTTGTGCCATTAGGAGGGTTACATCCACCGTAATTGCGGGAAACGGATTAGCCCGCACTTCTGCTAGGCGTGACTCGTCTGCGCCCCAGTGCATCGGTGTCATCAGCATGAGATCCGCAAACAATTCTGTGGGCACCGGCACTTGATAGCGAATGCGCTGTGTTGTGGCCGTGGGATAATGCTGCTGGAACAGGTTCAACACATTACTGTTATCATAACTTGCATGAGTGCTCCCTGCAGGAAAGATTGCCTGACGTAATTCAATAAGGTAATCAGCGTTAGGGATAACCTTGAGCAATTGTCCCCCTGGTGCCAGAACACGGTTGAATTCCTGATAAGCTGACGGCGAGAACAGATCTAAAATAGCCGTAAACTGCTGGTTGGCAAACGGCATCTGCGCCAAATCAGCAACACAGAAGAAGGCCCCACTAGCTAGTTGCGTCGCTAAATTGATCCCTGGTTTTGATAAATCGAAACCAATCGCTACATCTTCAATATTATTCCGTTGGCGTAAAACATCGGCTAATGGTGTTCCTTCACCACAGCCCACATCCAAAATCGTCTGTGACGTTTGGGGAAGGTGGGCGACAAACTCATCCGTAATTCCACGAAACAAGCCCGCTTGAAGCATCCGCCGTCGTGCAGCTAACATCGCATTGTCATATTCACTGGCCACTGCTCGTTGCATAAAGTATAACGTCCCTTTTTTGGATAAATCCACGCCATGACCGTTGGGACACCGCAAGCTGTGACCCACGACGGCCGCATACGGTGTTAGACAGACTGGGCAACGAAATAATCCCGGTTGAGCAGCCAAAAAAGCGGCAGCTTGGTCAATTTTCTTCATTTTTTTCGACTCCTTGATTGCCTTTATCGGCCGGTTGAGTGGTTTCATATCCACCGATAAATTTCTGATACCACTGGAAAAACTCAGTGGCAATAACTTTAATCACGGCATAGCCTGGGATTCCCAGCACCACACCAACAACACCAAATGCTTTGCCGGCCACTAATAAGATAAAAATAATCGTTAGCGGATGAATCTTCAAAGAGCTACCCAAAACAAGTGGCGAAATTGCTCGTCCCTCTAAGGTTTGCTCAATCACAAAGACAATCAGCACTTTTATCAGCATCCACGGGGAAATAAAGGCAGCAACGATGACAACTGGTACCATCGCCAAGAAGGACCCCAGATACGGTACCAAGTTCAAAATACCGGCTGAAATCCCCAGCAACAGCGCAAATGGCAGACCGATGATGAGAAAACCAATATAAAACATGATCGCAACGATAAAGGCAACAATTAACTGTCCTCGAACGTAGTTACTAACCTGTAAGTTCATCTCCCGTAACAGATGAACCACGTCTTCTCGTCGCTTAATTGGAAATAATCGTGCCAAGTACTCAGGAAGTCGATGACCATCACGCAAAAGATAGAACAGAATGAAAGGCGCCGTCACCACCGCAACAGCAATTGAAACTACGCGGCTCACAATCCCGCCCACGGAGCTGACGGTGTTCTTAGCCAGACTTGAGATCGCGGACGAAGAACTGTCAGACAATTGCTGGTTGAATTGCTCTAGCTGTTTTCGAATACCATCTAGTCGATCATCTTTGAGCCAATGCATGGTCGTATTGGTAATTTCACGCCAGTAATGAGGCCACTCCGTGATCAATCCAGTTACTTGTTGTTGAATCATAGGAATTAAGCTGATAATCCCCCACGCGAGTAACCCAGCCACGATCACAAATAAGCCACTTATCGACCAGGTCCGTTTCACATGCTTCGTTTCCAGCCAATCCACAATCGGATTTAAGAGATAGTACCCGACTCCTGCTAATACAATAGGTAAACCGAGGATCTCGCCCACCAAGACAAAGGGGGTTGCGAGCCAAGGGACTTTACTTAAGACTAATAAAATGAGTAAAATAAGAAGTATGACGGTTAGGACGGAAACTAGGCGATTGTTGATAACCCAATTCCAGAACCAAGAGCGCCGTTGCTTCGCGGGTTCTTTCATTAATTGTCCCTCCTAATCTGAATTAATTTAAGTGCATATATTGTAACATACTGTCACCTGCTGTGACTAAAGCGGGAACGTTAGAGAGGATGTCAACTTTGCTATTAACAGAACCTTTATTAGAGAACTATGTGCAGTTGCCCAACGCAGTAGCGGCTGGTAGTAAGCGTGTCGCATTAGCTGATAATCTAGCTGTGGGCGGAACCACCGTTAGTAAAGGCGTAATGGGTGAAGCTGTTCGTTACGCCCATGAGCATCAAGTAAGCATAGAGTTGGTCATTGCGCCGCGTGGCGGTGTGTCACCTTACAATGACGTTGAGATTAAAATGATGGAAGCTGACCTGCTAGAGGCCCAACAACTGGGTGTAGATGGTGTCATCTTAGGTGCTTTGACTGATCAACAACAGGTCGATACCGAAGCCCTAACCCCGCTGATTGCGGCAGCAGGCGGTATGAGCCTCACGTTCAGCACAGCATTTGATCAGATTCGTCCACAAGACCGCGGGACGGCCATTGATTGGTTAGCAAACCAAGGATTTGATCGGATCTGGAGCGCTGGTAACTCAACAGACCGGCTTGCCGACTGGACAGCTAGCAAACGATTGGCAGATTCTGTTGGTTTAACGTTAGTGCCAACAGATGTCACTGCAGCCGAAGTTGCCAAAATTAGTCAGCAGCTTGACGTCCATTTGATTGCTGGTCCAGCTGTGATCGATTTATAATCACTATCAAAAAACTGTGAAAGATTGCCAAATCAGCAATCTTTCACAGTTTTTCTTATTAATGGGATTCCGAATGAATATCACCGAAAGAAATCATACATCGTAAAACAATTATCCGTAGCCCCAAAACGCGTTGTGTGTTCATGCAATCGTCCACTATACTCAGTATAAACACACTTTGCCTTAAGTTTCTTGCTTTCAAAAAGCTTCAGCCTATTCAGTTGTGCCTTCTCAATACCAGTCAATCTATCTCCTAAATTCTGACCAATAAAATAGTTCATACAACAATCCTCCAAAGACAGAATCAATTAAAGCCACCACCATATTTTCTTTAGCCAAAGTAATCTAGTAATCTTTGCCACTTCTCAAAAACCGTATCTTCTGAATAACGCTTAGCATTCTCATAAGCTGCATCACTGTACTGGTTCAGTAACGACTGATCATCCAACAGCTTAATCATGGCCTCGGCCAATTGTTCTGGCTTGCCATCTTCCGTCAAAATACCGCTAACACCATCCTGAATAATATCACTTGGGCCGTACTTAACATCATTAGCAATCATCGCTACACCGTGGGACTGGGCTTCCAACAACATCAAAGAAAATCCCTCAGCGCGGCTTGGCAGCAAGCCAATTTGGGCACGATTATAGACGGCATTCACATCTGTTGTATAGCCCTTAAAGCTAATCACGTCATTCAATCCCGCATCTGCTACCTGTTGTTTTAATTGCTTTTCAATATCACCGTTAGCGTACCCCCACAGTTCCAGACGCGCATTCGGAAACTGTTCGCGAACTTTCGCAAAGGCTTGAATGGAATGATTTTGTTGCTTCTCTGGGGCCAACCGGGCCACGTGAACAATCAACCCCTTTTGTCGCTGTTCAAAGTCCTGATGCTTAGCCGCAATTTCCGCATCAGTCACATAGCCAACTGGAATGGTAAAGGCCGGGATGCTCTTACCAAAACGGTCTTCGATATCCTTGCTTTGTTCTGGTGTTGCAGAAATAACCGCATCCCACTTATCCCAATTATTCAAGGCATTCGTATAATTATTATTCAAGGTTGAGTGCAACATATCACTTGGATCGCTAACATGATCGTTATGCAGATGCAAGACCTTCTTTGCCGGCGTCTGCATGTGGAACAACCCCCAGTCACATTCCACTGTCCGGTCACAAATAAAGACATTGTCTTCACCATTCGCATTCAACTCATCGTAGAAAAATCGAGTTAAATCATTCATCCCTGTAAAAACCCAGCTTCCTTGATGGTAGTTAACAACCTTCCAAGAAATGCGTTCTTTACCCGTACGATCCAACAAGTGATTTTTCTCGATATGAACCTGACCATCAGGACCAAAGTACTGTTCTTGTGAGATCTTGCCATCCCAGTCAAAATACTGTTCTAGACACTTAAAACCTCGTACGTCCCACCAGGTCATCTTCAGTGTTCGACCATTGACGTCAAAGTACTGGATATTACTAATTTCTTCACTATTTTGACGGAAGTAAATAATCATCAGCATCTTTCCTTGGCTGAAAATCTGCAATTGATTATCTTTACGCGTGGAAGTGGTATTAACCGGTAGCGATAGATCATTCATCGTAAAAGTCTTTGTAGCCACATGCATACTGCCACAAAAGAATTCAAACAGATTAATAAAGTCTTCACGTGCAATACCCGACTGCTGTAAAACATTTTCTAATTTCATGGAAAACACACGTGTCACAATTTTAGCGGGGACATGATGCTTTTTAAACAGATCTAAGCGATTGATTTCTGCATGTTCAATCCCCGACTTAGAATATTGCATGTTATCGTTCAAGAAATAATACATACCAGATGTCTTCCCTTCTTAGGCAAATTTAAAATGAGGTTTTCAGATTACGTTGCCAACGATTCCAAACCTTACGGCGAGTCCATCGCGTATGCGCTGAGGTATACGCTGCCTTGCTAAAGTCAGCCAATAACTTATCATCATTAAATAAATCAACAATCTTTTCAGCCATTGCCAGACTCTGACCGGAATCAATCAAATAACCATTAACGCCTTCATCAATATATTCAGCCGGTCCATAGTTAAATCGATAACTAACGACTGGCAACCCATGCATCATTGCCTCAGCCATTGCAACTGGACCCCCGTCAGCAAAGGCCATGTTTACCAAAACCTGATAATGATCATATTCACTTTCAATACCTGGTGTGTAGTCATTCAAGGTAACATTATGTTCCAGATTTAATTCAGTAATTAGCTTTTGCATATCTTCCAAATACTTAGGATCACCATATCCAAACAGAGTAAAGGTAGCAGCTGGCACACGATCCTTAACTAGAGAAAACATCCGCAGTAATTGATCAATCCGTTTATCTTGTGCGATCCGACCAACGTAAAGTAAACTATGCCGTTTACGCTGGTCCGGTGTAACCTGATCATCAGCCTCTTTGGATAACGGCAAAGTTGTCGCCGCCGGCATCGCAAAAATATTGGCAGTCGGATAACGCACCGAGAGATGTTCTGCTTGTTGGACCGTAGCAGTAATAAACCCATCAAAATGCTTAAAGTGCTCAAAGGCCGGCTGTAAGAAGCCATCCAAATCCGCGTGAACTGGATCATTCGGATTAACAGCATGATTGATTGGAATGTATACATACTTACGGGAAGCGTCATCTAACGCTAAGAGCGGTTTAACTCCGGTCCCTGGTCGATCACTAATGAAGGTAGTCGTCCCTTCAGCTTGTTTACTCAATTCTTTTAAGAAAAAGACGAACAGATCGTCACTGTTTTGGAAGAAGCGATCTCCCTCACCGTGATAATTCTTTAAAATCACTCGTGATAGTAGTGGATTGCCTTGAGTATCTGGTGCATAGTATTCTTCCAGCACATTTTTACCAGTTGGTGTGTAATACCGTTGCATAATTAATTTGCCATTCTGCCCAAAGTATTGCGTCGCTGACTTGAATCCTCGCCAGTCCCATAGATCTGTTTCAATTCGATTACCTTGGGGATCAAAAAATTCTTGATAAAACACTCGCCCAATAGTGCCGGGAATGAAGCCCACATTTTCAACCAATGTATCTCCATTAGACACTTGACTATAATTCGCACCGACTGAGATTTCATAGTCAATTGGTAAATGAATGTCGTCGGCTTTCAAAAAAACAGATTGTTTTAAATCCGTCGCTTCCTGAAAATAATCAAACATGTTTATCACTTGCTCATCTGTCAGACTAAAGTCAGTAATCGTTCGATGCAGCAAACGATCATAAATCTTTGTGACAATCTTAGCTGGTTGCTTATAGTGCGTAAATAGTTTCACCCGATTAATCGCAGTGTGTTCTACACTAGAATTCTTTTGCAGAATGTATTCATTAATAAAATAAAACACGGCCTAACACTCCTCTTCATAGTTATTGAGCGCTTACTTTTTTTCCCAAGGATATTTGCCATCTTTGTCTTTAGGGGTGTTCTTCATCATATGCTCTGTTCTTTTATCTAGCCGTTTACGTGTTTTCTTCTTGTTCTTGAAGCGCACAAACAGTACTAACCCACCAAAGATGACGTAAGGCGACATTCGAATGGCAAATTGAACCTTCTTATAGGCGAAAATGCTCGTCAGAATAATCATGGCTTAATCCTTTCCTTAATACGTATAGTTATAGTAATTAATCCGGATAAGAAATGCTCACAGTCATCAATTCTCGTACGGAAGTGATCATGTCGGGCAAAAAAACCACCAACAAACTTATATGGTACATAAAAATACATGGCTAATTCTGGCTGGAAGCTTCCCGTTGCCAGCTCATATTCAACTCGATACTTCCAAATTCTTCGTAATCGAATTAAATCATACGTCTCTAACAAATCATCGTTGCCCGTAAGCCTGATGATATCCGTCATCTTCACAGCAACATTCATTAGCTCCAACGGCGTTGGATATGACGTATCTCGCTTCGTAATAAAATCTAGGTGACTAAAAACATTCTTAAGGCCCAACTTCATATACTCTCGATTATTCGGAAAAATCTGCAAGGACTCATTTACTACATAAGATATCTAATGGTCATGATATTTGCCATAATCATTATCAACCATGAAGTCTAAAGATTGCTTAACCATTTTTAAGACCTGTTTATCTTGAGTGAGTTCGTAGAGCCGGGCCAATGCGAATGTAATCTCACCCTCATAATAAATAATCCGAAACTCATCTTTGACCGTTAAATCAGTATTTAATACATGATTATAGCGCCCAGACTTTTGACGGAAGAACACAACTGCATTGAATGCTTCCATAAGTCGCCGTAAAAAACTAGCATCTTTTGTGACCTCCTGATACTTACATAGGGCCAAAATAAGCATTGCTTGGGCGCCAAGCTTAATTTCATCGGTTCCCTGTTTCCGTTTTTCTACCACAAACAACAATGGCTTTTTTTCATGCTGGTGATTAATCTATCCCCCATTGTAGCGTTTTCTTAGCTCGTCTAGTATCCTCATAGTTTCCAGTAAAATCAATCGCTTCCAATAATGCATATACTGAGGAAAAATGTCGAACACTATTATAATTGCTTAAAATCCGCTGAAGTCCCGGATAATATCCGTAAATAAACTTACCGTCTTCTTTGATTTGCCAAGTCAAGAAATCCTCACCTGCTACTAAGTAAGACTGTAATTCCTTTTTAGGATTTTCTAAGCGTCGTACTCCCTTTTCCGCTGTCTCTGTATCATTTAACACCCAAATCTGCTCACCATCAGAAAAGATACCAGAAGTCGTAAATAGCCAAACATACTCGCTGCTTTCAATATCAAAACTTAGTTGTCCATTTCGCCGTCTCAGATACTTAGTAACTTGCTGATAATCAATCCACGACTCCGAACGTCCTTTACCTACAACGTGGCCCTTACCTGGTTTAAAGAACTCGTGTCCGTTGATTTCCATCTCTAAAAGGGCCGTTTTAAAATCTGCATCAAAGCTAACACCTTGCCGCCAGTAATTCATCCGTGTCATCTCATGTAAAATTCGTTCTAACTGAGCGCGCCGTTTTCTTTGAACCGAATGGATGATTTCAATTCTAATCCAAATATTCTGCGGTGCTTTCGCTAATAGCCCTTCAATCGGTTCCCAAGCACGCTTAAAGCTCACCGCACGAATAAATTTTACATCAGCTCGGTGCCGTCGATCGGAAATAGATACCGCTAACGTAACGCTGTCAGTTGCATGATCCTTCATATTTTCTAGTTTTCCATAGTCGATTTAAAGTCTTTTATTACGCTTTTCTTCATACCGGTTATTACCACCAACGCGAACCTTCGTCGACCATTGGACAGCCATCCACCTAGTCAGATGGCAACCCCTTTTACATGGCTTATCAATCAGCTTTTTTGTTCATTGCTCGTATAAATTTATATTAGCATAGTTTTACTCTACATACTAACGCAGCTGCAAAATAGCCTTGTCAAATTATTATTACTTAAAATCTGATTTATCACAACCATATTATCAAAACTAGTGAAAAATACGCGATTACGAGATTCTTATTCAAACTGGTGTCTCTTTCATTATGTTGTTTTTTAATTTAATTCAGTATTTACTAAAAAATGCATCATTTTTTAAAATGAAATTTAAAAGACCTATTTATCCCAATTACCTCTAGCCACGAGAATTGCATTATGCTCACATTTAACGATATGTGTGATTTTAACATTTCAACATTAATCCACCCATAAACACGAAAATGGCCACGCAATTAAGCATGACCTTTTTCGCTAGTAGCTCACTGACTACTCTTTCTTTTTGGTTATTGATCATCGTCGCGTTTCCGGCGTTTACCATCAATAAGCCGCCATGAACCAGCACTAATTGCTGAAAGTGCCGCAGCTAGCGGAACTCCAGTTTTACCCAGCTCCACCTTTTTTAGAGTTAATCAACTATCAAATTCTTGAGAAATAACTCGCGCCATATCATCTGGCAACGGGGCATAACAGGTTACCCACTTACCCGCAAATGGCTGAAAAAACTGCACGCGGGCACAGTGCAGCGCTTGGCGCTGAATCCACGGATTAGTTGGTCGCCCGTACAACCAGTCCCCTAATAAGGGGTGCCCCGCGTTTGCACAATGCACCCGGATCTGATGCGTTCGCCCCGTATGCAGCTTGACCGCCAATAGACTTGCCGTTGCTGACGTTGCTCGCACCCATACCTCCGTTTCAGCAGCTCGTCCATCCGGTCTAACCGTCCGTTTAATAAAGGACCCTGCTTCGCGCCCAATCGGTCCCGTCAACTGCTGATGAGCCGGCATCATCCGACCACTTGCCACCGCAACATAACGCTTATCAATTTGTTTCAGTTTTAATTGCTTATCTAACACTGAGTGGGCAAAGTGGTGTTTGGCAAATAACACCACGCCACTCGTATCTCGATCCAATCGTGTAACAATATGGGTCACCGTACTTGGCGCTTGAATCGTCATCAGATGCCCTTTGACCCGATTCGCTAACGTATCCTCTGAATAGAGGTGCGAGGGCACTGACGCCATCCCTGCTGGCTTATTGACGACCAGAAAGTGCTCATCTTCATACAGAATATCTAAAGGCGCAAACGACGGCGTCACGTGCGGGTTATCTGGCTCTGGTGGTAATTGCAATCCAACCACTTGCCCTGGCGTAGCCATCGCAATCACCCGCACCGGTTGACCATCCAACGTTACCACACCACCATGGAACTTCACCTGTTTTAAAAAAGTCCGCGTGACACCGTGGGCCATTAACACGGTCCGCACGTGCACGGGACTTTCACCAGTGACTTGCCATTCAAATGTCATCATGCGTTCTCCCTCCCAATAAAGGAAGATTCCACACGTTGCCAGAAATGCGTATGCCGATACTCCGCAAAGGCAATCCGCTGCCGGGCAATTCGGTACGTAATGGCCTTGATCGGTCGGCCCTCGATTCCCAACTGATCACACATCAACACGTTGTCAGTCGGATCAGCCGGCTCGATACGAATCCACTCATCCGCCGGAATAATCAAAGGCGATCCCAACGTCCGGAAAACCAAATTATTAATAGAGGCAATCTCGGCCATCTGAACGGCATTAAACCGTGGGTTCAACACCGCACCACCGACTGATTTATTATAAGCCGTCGAACCAGTTGGCGTCGAGATACACAAACCGTCTCCTCGAAAACTTTCGAATAACTCATCCTTAATATAGACATCAGCAACCATTGTCCCCGAGACTTTCTTGATAGTTGACTCATTTAGCGCCAATGCTTGATCTGGGTGGGTACCATCCGCATACTCTACCTGTATCGTCAACAACGGGTAGCTCACGCTTTGACCGTTGTCTTGCGCCAGACTATCAATTAACTCTTGAACCTCATAGTCGCGCCAGTCCGTATAAAAGCCGAGGTGCCCCGTATGTATCCCAACAAAGCGAACCTTATCTAGCCGGTCATTGTAGTGATGAAAGGCCGACAATAATGTCCCATCGCCACCAACCGTTACGACCACATCAGGGTCCAAACTATCAATCGGAACGCCTGCTGCTGTTAAACCTTTTTGTAAAGCGGTCGCCACCTTTTGAGAGGACAACCCATTATTACTAAAAATGGAAACCTTCATATCATTCTTCCTTGCTTGGCCGTGCCGGCGAACCGGTGGTGCCATCATCATGTTTGGGGGTATACTGCTGTGCTTCTTGGATCTCTTCACGAATTTCAGACATTTCCGTATCCAGCTTAAACGCTGCTTCGGCTGCGCGCTGCAGTCGATCACTTAACGCCTTAGGAAACGCACCTTGGTACTTATAATTTAACGAATGTTCAATCGTTGCCCAAAAATTCATGGCCAACGTTCGCACCTGAATTTCAGCCAAGATCTTTTTTTCACCGGACACCAGTTGAACCGGATACTCAATAACAATATGGTAAGAACGGTATCCACTTGGTTTTTCATTGTGGATGTAATCCCGTTCCTCTAAAATCGTTAGGTCAGTCCGGCGTCGCAAAAGATCAACTACTTGATAAATATCTTCGACAAATTGACACATGATACGCAAGCCCGCAATGTCTTGCATATCTTGTTCCAACCGTTCTTCTGCAACGTGTCGTCGGGACATCTTTTCCTTAATACTAGCGATTGGCTTAACTCGGCCCGTCACAAATTCAATCGGTGGTCGCTCACTTTGATTCTCAAATTGTTTACGAATACCACGTAGCTTTACTTTCAGCTCGCTCACGGCCTGTTGATAGGGTAATAAAAATTGATCCCAATTGGTTACCATACTGACTATCCCCCAACTTTAATTACACGTTCCATCTTACGATTCTACCATATTTTAACCAGAATCGAGAGTAATTACCTCAACGACTTGTGGTTTTCTTCACTAATTATGCATTCGTCACGCCCCTTCATTTTTACAAGGCGTTTAGCTTTACCTATCTGGAAAAATGTTGCATGATTAGGTTGCGTTTTAAACGAGTAAGTTACTAACAAACAAATGTTCCGAGTTGCTATTTTTTGAAATTTTGCTAATGTAGTGGTATTGTTATTTTTTGGTTGGTCACCTTCGTTCGTCACCAACCAGGATGGATATTAGGAGGAAGCAATGTGTTAGAAGTCTATTTGTTCGTTAACCCATTGGGCGCACCGTGTATGCGTTCCGAACAAAACATTATGAAGTTAGCGGCGCGTCTTAATAGCAAGGTATCCTTTCAGTTCGTGCCCCTGTTGACACAACAGGTGGTGGCACGATCACTTCCGGCACAGCCCACTTTAGCTGAGCGTAATGCCCAGTTCAAGGTTCATTATAATGCTATTTTGGCTTATAAAGCGGCGTTATTTCAAGGTAAACGCAAAGGCCGTGATTTTCTACTTAAGATGCAAACAGCCGTTGTTGCGGATCATCAACAGTTCTCGACTGATTTAGCCTTATCTTTAGCTCAAGCCTGTCATTTGGATATTGATATGTTTAAGGAAGATTGTTCTTCTGACCTAGCCAAGCAGGCATTCAAGACCGATCAGAAGTTGGCTGCTGAAATGAAGATTACCCAATCTCCTTCGGCCGTTATCTTCAATTGTGATGTTTCTCAATGCGGATTACTGCTAAATGACGTGACTTACGAAGCACTCTGTGAAGTCTGCGAAAGCCAAGGAATTGCGACAAAACAATCCTTGATGGCTGAACCAACTTATGCACCAAACTTAGGTTCAACCACCACTTTACAGCCTAATTTGCACGTTCTCTAAGTTTAATCAATGCTCACCACTAGCTATTACCAGACAGCTAGTGGTGTTTTTTTGGTCAAAAAATAGTATTATTTCGCGTTTATCCTGAAGAAAAATACGCAAATGATAATCAATATGGTATGATTGACCCAACTATTTTTTGAAGAACAAAGGGGAACGTCTATGCCAACCGCTATCGTCACGGACACTGCCGCGTATTTAACCGCTGAGCAGGTCGCACAGTACCACATTACAGTTCTGCCGATTACCGTTATTTTGGGCGACCACCAGTATCCTGAATCCGAACTCAGCCTCGCCACTTTCTACGACTACTTGAAAACCAATCAAGAACTCCCAACGACTGCGCAAGTCTCCTTAGGCCAAATTGAAACTGCCTATGATCGGTTGGCTGCAGCTGGTTTTGATGAGATTATTTCGATTCACCTTTCGAGTGGGATTACGTCATTTATGAGTAACCTCAAGATGTTTTGCCAAACCTACACAAAGGCCAAGATATATCCGGTTGACTCACTCGTTGCCAGCGCTGGCGAAGCTAATCTTTGTCTTCTGGCTGGTCAAATGATTGCCAATGGTGACTCTGCCAGTGAAATTGTTCCCGAATTAGAGAATCTCCGCGATACCATGCACGTTTATTTCGCGGTTGACAACCTCAGTCATCTGGCGCGAACAGGACGACTAACCAACCGCTCCGCTATGATTGGCAACCTGTTAAATATCAAGCCCCTATTGACCTTTAATGACACCGGTCAAATCATTGCGATTGGCAAGGAGCGCACTATGCGCAAAGCCTTTAACTACATGCTTGCTAAGCTGAAAGCTACTTTACAGCAAGTCGATTATCCACTCGTCGTGACAGTTATCAATGCGAATAATCCTGAACTGGGCGCTCAGTGGACCGCCACGCTCACTGACCAATTCCCCGAAGTCCGACTTGTTCAAAGCCAGCTCGGACCAGCTATTAGCGTGCACACCGGTGAAAAAACTATGGGGTTAATTTGGCAACGTGACTGGTTGCCTACTGATTAATCCCTAAAAACACGACCCTCCGAAACGGAGTGGTCGTGTTTTTAGTCGATCTGTTAGTTTAATTCATGCGCCAATTGCGTGAATTCTGCCAAGCGCTCGTCGAACGTTGCAAAAGCCGTCTGCAAATAGCCCGGTTGCGTCATATCGACGCCCGCTTGTTTCATCACATCAAGTGGTAAGGCAGAACTGCCCGCCTTTAGATAGGCCAAGTAGGCATCCCGCTTTGCCTCGTCACCACTCAAAATCCGTTGCGATAACGTCGTGGCCGCCGCAAACCCGGTTGCGTACTGGTACACATAGTAGTCATAGTAGAAATGTGGAATTCGGGTCCATTCATCAGCGATTTGTGGATCGGAAATCACCCCATCACCGTAATAACGCTGATTAAGTTTGCCGTAGAAATCACTCATGAAGTCAGCCGTCAGAGTTTCGCCAGCGGCATCCTGTTGGTGAATGTAGTCCTCAAATTCTGCGAACTGCGTCTGACGGTATACCGTGCCTTTAAAGCCATCCAGATAATGGTTTAATACATAAGCTCGCACCTTGGGGTCAGTCTGGGTTTTCAACAGGTAGTCCGTCAGCAAGTTTTCATTCGTTGTCGAGGCAATTTCCGCAACAAAGATTGAATAATCACCATACTGGTACGGTTGATTTGTCCGAGTGTAATGGCTATGCATGCTGTGTCCCATCTCATGAACCAACGTGAACAAGCTTTCCAAGCTATCTTGCCAATTCAACAAAATATACGGTTTGGTATCATACATCCCGCCTGAGTAAGCGCCCGTTCGCTTACCCTGATTTTCAACCACATCAATTGCCCGGCCATCAAACATCTTTTGAACATTGGCAATGTAATCCGGTCCCAAAACTGCTAGTGCCTTTAACGCCATCTCTTGTGCTTCTTGGTAGGTATATTTCAAGCTGGGTTCACCCGTAATTGGCGTATACAGGTCGTACATGTGCAGTTGCGGCAAGGCCAAAATCTCTTTGCGCAAATTAACATAGCGATGCAGCGAGTCTAAATGATCATTGACTGTTTCCACCAAGGTATCATAGACCACTGCTGGCACATTATTGCGACTCATTGCGGCCGCTCTGGCACTCGCATAGTGACGCGTCTCAGCGCTAAAATTATGCGTTTTGACTTCACTCGCCAAGGTTGCAGCAAAGGTATGTCGGAATTGTTGATAAACCGAATATAATGCTTCAAAGGCCTGCTGCCGCACCCGTGGTGTTGTGGATTGTAGCAAAACACCATACAGTCCTTCTGACAGTCGCACATCGTTGCCGGCCTCGTCTTGAACAACTGGAAACTTTAGATCAGCATCACTCAGCACACTATAAGTTTTAGCAGATGCACCAAAGATATCACTAGCCCCCGCTAACAATTTTTCCTCCGCCACTGACAGCGTATGTGCCCGCTGCTGGCCCAATACGTCAAACACATGCTGATAATCTGCCAGCCGGGGGTCGTTATCAATCAGCGTTTGCAGCTGATCCGCTGACAAGGCCAATACCTCAGGTTCAAACCAAGCCGTGGCGGCACCCACAGTTGCCACCAAGCTCTCGGCCTGCCCCATTAATGCTTGGGCCGCAGCATTGCCGGTATCCTGATCATTGTTTAAAGACGCATAGACGTATACCCGCTCCAACTGGCGATTCAAATCAAATACCGCCGTCGTGACACGATATAACGCGGCCCCACTTTGGGCCAATTGTCCCTTCAAGCCGGCCACAACCGTTGTTTGCGCTTTAATCGCGGCAATTGCGGTCTTAAAAGCTACCTCGTCGGGAAAAATAGTTGTCAGGTCCCAAGTCAGTGCCGTGGGAACCTCTGATCGTTTCGGAATTTGTTTCACCTTTTCTCATCCTCCTTTAAGATTGCATAGAGATAGTTTACCACTTTCAAGCTAACATTAGGTGAACTAGCATCCATTTTTCTCATCATTTTCTAACCAATCAGTATAATCACGCGCCCATTCGAGATGACCACACACGTGCCATCCCTGCGTCGTGGGGCGCAAAATGCCAGCTTGCGTGAGAAGTGCTAATAATTTTCGTTGTTCTTGCCGAAAAGCTGACTGACCATCAAATCGAACGGCAGTGGTCTGACCGTTGACCAGTAACAAGGCCCGTTGACTTAATTCGGCTAGGGTCAAAAACGTCATATCTACCTGTTCTTCAATCCACGTAGTTAAGACGATTCGCCACAAGATCAATCCCTGACCAAAAATTGGGACCGTTAAGGTCGTTGTCATCAAACAACCTGGGAAGCCGGCGACTTGGTGTCCCGTTAAATAAAGGGCCTCTTGAATCGGTCGTAAAGTTGGCGTAGCACGCCGTAATGCCTGATTAAGGTAAGATCGATACTGTTTTTGCCCAAGGTTTCGAACAACAGTGGTGCATGGGGTGGGCCCTGCCACTAACTCAGACAGCGTCGTTATCCACGCTGTTTCATTAATGTAAGCCCCAGTTGCTGTTTGGCGTAAGTGATGGACTACCCGTAATCGATTCTGGTCAACTTCCCAGAATAACAGACAAAGGTCCCATCCCGTTAACCAGCAGGCAAAGCGCTCAATTAACCGCCAATTCAATTTTTGTTGGGCATACCGGCTTCCCAGTAGCCAAAATGGGTAACAGGCTATACGTCGGTAGCCAGCTGTTCGTTGTGCAACTGCCTCGCGACTGATGGGACTACACTGAAACTCCAAAGCCACTGGCTGAGGTACGTCCAACCACCCATCTGCACGTTGCTGAATGGCCGGTAAAACACGCTCTAATGTCACCGGTCCCCAGTCCGAAAAGAAGGTAGCTAGCTGACGCTTGCCCAACAGGTGTTGGCGCGTCTCCCCTTCGCCAGCTAAATGGCAAGGCGCTTGGGGGTGATGTGCAAAGTATGGTGGGATCTGTGACCCATGGCGTAATACCACCGGTTGCTGGCAAGCAGGACACCGATAATCAAGTCCCCGAGTTGCCTCGCTGGCATCGATCAAGCCAGACATATGCGCCGCAATTAACATGAAGCATCCCTCCTCTACGAGTAAATCCGCAAAGAATAGCCACTAACCTGTAAAAGGGCGTCATTCCAACTAGATTTTAAAGACACAAAAAGTCCGGGCCATTTGACCCGAACTTCCACTTAAATATTAGTTGTTGGTTGGAAAGCGGGCAATCACCTGATAGATTGGCCCTTTCTTGGAAAACTTTTGCTCATATTCCGTTTGAATATCCTCAACGCCGTCGGTAGCTGCATGTAAATCCAGCCATACGCCTTCAAACACCATGCCAAAATTGTTCAGGCTACCCAAAGAATATTCAAATAGGCCCCGGTTATCCGTCTTGAATTGTAATTGCCCCTCTGGCTGTAACACATCCGCATAATGCGCCAAAAAGACTGGTGATGTTAGCCGTCGTTTCGTATGTCGTTTCTTGGGCCACGGATCGGAGAAATTCAAGTAAAGTCCTGCGACCTCGCCAGCTTCAAAGAAAGTATTAATGGCTTCACCATCCGTATGCACCAACTGGATGTTGGTTAAGCCACTATTGACGACACCCTTCAAAGCGACCGCAATCACAGACGTTTGAATTTCAATCCCAATAAAATTGCGATCTGGGTGCTGACGGGCCATTTCAATGATAAATTGCCCCTTACCAGTACCAATTTCCACGAATAACGGTTGGTTACTTGGAAAACGACTTTGCCAATTTCCCTTTAATGGTTCTGGCTCCACCACCAACCGGTCCAAATGATCGGCCATA
>NZ_AZCP01000001.1:102752-114351 GCF_001433855.1 Levilactobacillus brevis ATCC 14869 = DSM 20054 | reverse complement strand
TTTGCCCCGCTCCCGCCGCCATTTTGTGTTAATCAGTCACTGACTCACGCGTCAGTTTTTCCAGTAAAATTAAATGTTGATTCATAATTTGGAATCGCTGTTGATGATAACTCTCCGCAATAACCCGCAAGCAATGCACCCGCGCATACCAGTTCACACGGGCAATCAGCTCACTGGTCAGCGTTTCACCATAATCCAACAGCCAACGACGCCATTCTTCTAACGGAACGTACTCACATAACAGTGCACCGAGATCAAAAGCTGGATCAGCGAAAGTTGCGGCATCCCAATCGACTAAGTATAGCCGTTGACGATCAGACAGCAACCAGTTTTTATGATTCAAATCACTATGACAAACTTCATAATGCGCCTTGGTCAGTTGTGGTTGCTCAGTCTCTAGACTAGCAAACGCTGATTGAATCAACGGATGCTGGGCTAAATCCGCGGCTAAGGCCGGGCGTAACTGAGTCAACAACTGGGCGGGCGTGGTAAACCGTCCGCCGACTTTTAATAACATATCATGTAGTAGCTGAGAATGATGCACGCGATGTAATAACCGGGCAACCCGTTGTTCGCGCATCTCTTGTCGATGCAAGGTGCGACCGTTCAACCACTCTTGTGCCGTCATCACATCTCCGGAAGCCAACCGTTTGGTCCAAACCAACCGCGGTGTAATTCCTTCCATTGATAGCGCTGCTAGGAAAGGTGACGCATTTTGTTTTAAGAATACCTTTTGTGACGCTTTGGTTCCCATATATGCCGTTCCTGTATTTCCGCCTAGCGGAAACAAGCTCCAGCCGTCACTAAGATCTAGTGCCATGCGTGCCACCCCTCCTCGATTTGTCAGCTATTATTAATTTTATGGGCAAATGCTCGTGACGTCAAGCTTTATTTTTATCAGCCTTGGCTAACCGCTGTGGGGTATAAACTCGGGCCAAATACCAGACTTCAACGACTTCGACAACCAAGGCAATCCCAGCCGTTTCTAGCTGCCGATTAGCAATCACTAGAACGAGCCATAGCAGTCCCGCAGCTACACTCAAAATCAGCGTGACCAATTTGACAAAGCTCTTCAATCGCCAGGCTGGCAAGATTGGATACACGTGCGTGAAGACCACATCATCGTATTGCTGAAAGAATGGTAACAGTTGAAACCCAATTAAGTAGATGAATAACGCCGCCAAAATAATGGGTAACCACTGACCTTGCACGAAGTATAGTAATAACATGCCAATAATGGTTAGTCGGACGACAAGGCCACTAAACTCCGTCCCCCGCACCATGCCCCGACTGAACAGGTAGAGATAAGTTTGGTTCTGTTGCAGTTTAATCCCCTTAAACAACCAATCCAAATAGTGTCGCCGTTTGATGGTTCCTGCCACCATCGGGACCTCGGTAAATAAATTGAAGAAGCGATAAATACCTAACATTCGGTTATCTTCTAACTTAATCTGTTCACGCCAGCGAATTTGTTGATGTTGCCAGTGTTGATGCAACCATACGGCAACACCAATATCGCTGATTAGAACCAAGCCGACCGCCAAATAGGGTGTCAGCCATAATCCACTAGCAATGACTATTAGGGCCAACAACCATTTAATCGACCAGTGATTCATTCGCCGTTGTCCCGTCACTTGATAAGCACTTGCCAAGTCCAAACGCAATAAGGTGTCCTTCAAGATCACCTGGGCCACCGCTAAACTCAAAATAGCCGCAACTGACCAGTTCAACGCCACACGTAAAAATGGCGATAGAATAAACAGAGCAATTAATTGCGTGCACTGCGCCAATCCTTGACTGTAACGACGAGCAGCCACCAAGTAGGCATGCATCGCCCGTTCTTTGGGCAATAAGAAGACCCGATCGGCATCTTCAACCAACGTTGCCAATCGACCGATTTGACTGACAATTGCGAGAATAATCAGCGCCACGACCGGTGCCCACCACAGACCGGACCGCAGTGTCTTTAACACGTTTGAGTAGCCCAACCCCAAGCCACCTAAGAAGAACAGCAAGGCAAACACAAAGAAATCGTTAAACACTAGCCGCAGATATTTCGCCATTTCCCGGAGATGGCGTTGAAGCCGTGTTTTAAATAGTCCACTCATGAGCGATCAACCTTCGTCATTGACAGGTAAATATCGTTCAGCGATTCCCCCGCTTCCGGAAGAGCGGCCTGTAATTCACTGAGAGTTCCTTCGGTCTTTACTTGCCCATCATGTAGCAGAACGAACCGATCACAATAACGCTGCGCCGTATCCAACACGTGAGTCGACATCAAGATGCTAGCGCCCTGCTGCTTACGACTTTCGATCAGGTGCAAAAGATCGTTGACTGCCAGTGGATCTAGTCCCAAGAAGGGTTCATCGATGATGAAGAGTTTAGCCTGCGTTAAGAAGGCACACACAATCATCACCTTTTGTTTCATCCCCTTAGAAAAGTTGGCTGGGAACCAATCCAACTTATTATCTAAACGGAAGGTCTTTAATAACCCATGTGCGGTCTTCCATGCCACCTGTTGATCAAGATCGTAAGCCATCATGGTCATTTCCAGGTGCTCTCGCAACGTTAATTCCTGATAAAGAACCGGGGTTTCCGGGATATAAGCAATCTGTTGTTTGTAGGCCTGACTATCCTGATCAATCGTCACACCATTTAACGTGATTTTTCCTTTATGTGGTGTCAATAATCCAATCACATGATTAATTGTCGTGGATTTGCCGGCCCCATTCAATCCAATTAGGCCGACGAGTTCTCCGTCCTTAACGTCAAAACTAATGTCTTTTAAGACGGGGATCTGTGAGTAACCACCCACAACATGGCTGACTTCTAAAGCCATCATACATCCCTTCTTTTCCTTTAAGTTAACCGCCCCATTATACCATAGGTCATTGTGGCAAATAAAATTTACACCCAATTGGAGTGTGCCATAATCACAGATGCCACCTAACCTTAAATACCACTTAATCAACGCCAGAGTCACGGTTCATTCTCACTAGTCAGTGGTGTATAATGAACCCAATTGAATCGAAAGAAGGAGTTTTAGTTATGGACAAAATGACCCTTGAGCCCCATTACGCCGATGATTGTGTCTTTTGTAAAATCTTAACCGGCGATATTCCCAGTTACACCGTTTACGAAGACAACATCGTTAAGGCCTTTCTGGACATTTCGCAAGGGACACCGGGGCACACCCTGGTTATCCCTAAGACCCACGTTAAAGACATCTTCGCCTACGATGCTGATTTAGCGGCAGCTGTTTTTTCACGGATTCCTAAGATTGCCCGTGCTGTAAAGGCTGCCGATCCACGAATTGTGGGAATGAATATTTTGAATAACAACGGATCAGTTGCCTATCAATCCGTTTTCCATTCACATATCCATTTGGTTCCCCGCTATACGGATCAAGATGATTTCAAAATGATTTTCAAAGACAATGCCGCTAATTATACGCCAGATGACTATACCGCCATCCAAACTAAAATTAGCGCCCAGTTGGAGGGATAATCATGGGAATTGGCCGTTTTATCATGGGAACAACGCTGGCTGCCGGTGCCGGTCTAGCCGCCTATCTCGTGGCAACCCAACAAGATCCCCGGACTTGGGGGCAACACGTTAAACATCAGGTCCGCGAAACCAGCGATCAAATAACCGCGATTCGTCAATCAACCGACCGAGTTTCTGCTAGCACCCAGCAGCTAACTGCCGCAATTACCGCCGCTGAACCAGTACTAGCCGATATTCAAGGGGCCGTTGATAAGTTCACTTTTAAAATTGCGCCGAGAGTTGCCAATATTGAGGAAATCGTGGCAAAATGGGATCAGAATTAAATTTGAACTTTTTGTAAAGCTTTGCCGACCTTTTTGGGTTCGCGGTTATTTGTGTTATGATGTCTGAGTATGGTGTTTACACCAATTTTGATGAATGGATGTGTTGAGTAATATGAAAAAATGGTTTATCGCGCTCGCTGGCTTGTTACTAACCGTAACGCTTGCCGGTTGTGGCAGCCAAACCGTTGCCACAACTAATGGTGGCAAAATTACCGAAAGTGCCTATTACAGTAGTTTAAAGGGCACGTCTTCTGGTAAGCAAGTTCTGCAACAAATGATCTTAAACAAGGTCTTGGAAAAGCAATACGGTGACAAGGTTAGCAAGTCTGCTGTTACAAAACAATTTGACAAGTACAAGTCACAGTATGGTTCATCATTTAGCAGTGTCTTATCTCAAAGTGGGATGACGCAATCCAGTTTGAAGACGGAAATTCGTTCTAACTTACTGTTGAAGGAAGCCGTTAAGGATAACGTTACGGTAACCGATGCGCAACTCAAGAAGCAATTCAAGAGTTACGAACCTGAAGTCTCCGTTGCCCACATCTTAGTTTCTAAGAAGTCAACCGCTCAGACCATCATTAAAGACTTGAAGAGCACTAAGTCTAGTGACATGACGAGTGAATTCACGAAGTTGGCTAAGAAGTACTCGACTGATACGGCTACCAAGAACAAGGGTGGTAAGTTGAGCAGCTTCGATAGTACCGATACGTCTCTTGATTCAACCTTCAAGAAGGCCGCCTTCAAGCTGAAGACTGGCGAATACACCGCAACGCCTGTTAAGACGCAATACGGTTACCACGTCATCTTGATGTTGAAGAACCCTGGTAAGGGAACGATCAAGGAACACAAGGCTGAATTGACGAAGCAAATCATTGATAACGACATGAACGACAGTACTGTCCTTCACAATGTCGTTGCCAAGGTCTTGAAGAAGGGTAACGTTTCTATCAAGGATAACGACTTAAAGAACATCCTTTCTGATTACCTGTCATCATCAAGTTCTAGTTCCGCTTCATCTTCATCTAAGTAATCTTATTAATCGCCAAAAACGCTCAACGACCAGTATCGTCGTTGAGCGTTTTTGTGTGCCATTCTAATCTTTTGGTGGCTGCGGTGTGTCGCTAGCTGGCCGATAAAACCGGCGACCATCTAACGCAAAAACCCGCTCCGAGAATTCTCCCGGTGTTGTGTGGGCAACCACTGTATCTAACATCATAATCGAGGCATCCAACTCATCTAGCTGATGCAAGACATCCGCTTCCCGCAATGCTGGTCGAACTGGCGAACCATATTCTAACAGACCATGATGACTCAGAATCATATGCCGTAACAGTAAGACATCTTCCGCTTGTGGGTCCAGCTTCAAGGCATCACACGCCCGCACCAGTTCCCCATCAATCAAAACAATATGCCCAACTAAATTGCCGGCTAAGGTGTACGTTGTCGATTGTGGGCCCGATAGTTCAATCGTTTTTCCTAAATCATGAAGAATGGCACCGGCGTACAACAATGGCGCGTTGAGATCCGGATATTGTGCGGTTACTGCGTGCGCCAATTTCAGAATTGAAATGGTGTGAAACGCTAAGCCGCCCTGAAACGCATGATGATTACTCTTGGCCGCCGGAAAGGTGTAGAATCGCTCAGCATACTCACTCAATAGCTTTCGCACCAACCGATTCCAGGTTGGCTGGGTAATCTCAAACACGGTTTGGGTCAGATAATCCTCCATATCCGCCCGACTCATCGGCGCATGTTCAATGAAGGCTTGGGGGTCATTGGGCTCTCCGGCATGGGTTACCCGTAAGTGCATAATTTTAATTTGGGGATGCGTTTGGTAATTCTCCCGCTTTCCCTGAATGTGCACCACACGCCCCGCAACATAGTTGGCAATGTCTTCTGGTGAGGCATCCCAGTATTTACCCGAAATCTCACCGGATTGATCTTCAAATACTAAAGCAATATACTGCTTACCGTTTTTGGCTGTGCGTACGTCAGCAGACTTTAATAGTGCAAATGCATCGACTGCCTCGTCCACGTCGTAATCTAGTAATTGTTTTCCTACTGCCATTGAAAATTCCTCCTAGTCACTTAGTTGACTCACTCGTCCTGTTGCCAATTGAATCACAGTTGTATCCGCCGTTAATAAGATCACTTGAATTTTATGGCTAATTTCTGCTAACAGCGCATAGGCAGCCTGCCGGCGACGCTCGTCAAAGTTGACAAAGCCATCATCAATGATTAATGGCATCGCCACTTGCTGCTGCATGACAACCGCAAAGGCTAATTTCACTGCTAAATCTAATTGTTCAGCCGTTCCTCGTGACAACTGGCTAACCGTTCGCCACTCCCCCGTTTGTTTTTGCACCTGTAATGTCGTTGACGTCAATTCAATTTTAGTATACCGGTTTTCCGTTAATTTACCATAGAATTCACTAGCTTGCGCTATAATTTGCGGCAGTCGATCGCCGGAGGCAGCAGCCAACGTCGTTTCAATCCACTGACTCGCCAACCGATCGACTAACCACTTTTCAGTAGTCGTCTGCATCTCTGTCACCAAGTTTTGCCGGCGTTGTCGCAACGTGGCTTGCGTACCACTGGTTGTAAGGTGTGCGAGCTGTCCGGCTAACGTTGCAAGGCGTTCTGTACAATGATCCAACTGTGCCTGCACTGTCTGCTGTTTTGCTTGCGCTTGTTGTAATTGTGCTTGTAAGGCTGCTAAATCAGACACCTGTTGCAGCGCGGCCAAATTCTCGGGCCCCAATTGAGCTGCCAGCGCGGCCTGCTGTTTAGCTTGACTGGCCCGTTCTCGTTGAACCTGATAACGGTCATAGAAATCATCAACTTGCTGCAAATTTCGTGTCCTCAAGAACGTTGTCACTTGTTGTTGTGCCGACGTCACAGCGGCCTGATCATGAGTTAATCGCGTAGCAATTGTCGCCAGCTCGCTTTCTTGGGACTTCAGCGATGTCTTCAACCGGACAATCGTTGCTAACTGTTGCCACAACGTTGCATCGTCACTTGTTGCTAGCTTAGGCAATACTGTCGCCAGTTGTTGACGAAAATCCGTCACTTTTTGCGCAACGGTCGCCAACTGGGTATCCGTTGTTTCTAGTTGCTGGGTCAACCGTTCCCATTCACCAATTGCCGCTTGCGTAGCCGACCACTGTTCAACTGGCACGTGTCCTAACCCATGTGCGGTCCCAATCACATCCAACTGATTGGTCAAATCATCAATTAACCGGCCTTTCTCTCGCAATTGTGCTTGACTATCCCGAATATCATCGGTCAGTGCCTGCAACTGCCGACTTGCCGGTGTGCTACTATCCACTAAAAAAACACCATAATAACCAACCGCCACACCCAGTAGTGCGCCCACCAGCTTGAACATCGCGCCAGGTAAAAACATGGCGCCAATTAGTACGGCTAAGCCAATGGTCAGCCAAACAACTTGCTTATCCGCTAGGGGGTTAGTCGCATGAGCCTTTGCTGGCTGCAATTGCTGATACCGCTCATTAAGCTGATTCAAGGTTTGCTGTAACTGACGTCGTTGTTGATTTGCACTGGTTAATCGTTGCTGCAATTGGTCAATCTGTTGCGTCGTTGCCAAAGAAAACGCCCGCGGCATTTGACCATCTTGCGCAAACTGCGCCTCGATTTCAGTCGCCCGTCGCTGTAACTCGGCCCGGGTCGTTTTCAAAGCCGTTTGTTGTTGGCTCGCCAGTTGCACGTCTGGTAACTCGGTCAGTAAGGGGTCCACTTGGGCGGCTACGGGCAAGTATTCTTGAAAAAACTCTGGGAGTTCTGCTGCTTGCTGGGCCGTGGCTATACGTTGCTGGTCCTCAGTTAATGCCTGCTTAGCCGCCGTTAACTGACCTCGAAGCTGTTCTAGTTGTGTCGCATCCGTCGTCGAAAAACCGCTGACAGCCGCCTGCTGGTTCTGGGCTAACCGTTGCCAAGCCACATACGTTGACCATTGAGAGACGCGCTGCGTCAAAGTAGTTGTTACTCGCCGCTGTTGTTGGAGCTGCGTCTGCAAATCTGCTTGCTGCCGCTGACGTTGTTGTTGTTCCTGTCGTAATTGCCAATACGTCTCATAAGCCGCATTGGCCTTATCCAACTTATCAGTTAGTTCCTGATAAGTCCTTAGCTGTTGATTCAACTGGGGATTACGCCCTTGCGGCTTGTATAATGTATCGGCTTGCTTATCCATTTGCTGCGCCCGTTGTAACCAATAGTCACTTCCAACCGCGCCAACGTGACGTAGCCGTTCAATTAAAGCTTGCTTAGATGCCGAGAACACCTGGCCAAGCCGAGGTTCATTGATCACATAAACTTGGGTGAATAAAAGCTGATCCATCGGTGTTAACAGCTTAGGTAATTGGGTTGCCGGCAGTGTCAGATCGGTCGTATCATCATGTAAGGTGGCCGTCCCACCATGCGGCCCTGCCGTTCGGCTAACCGTATACTGCGTTTTTGCTTGGACAAAGGTCAGTGCACCACCAAACAGACTACCATCTAACGGCTCATACCGTAATTCAGGATGCTTCTTGGTGGGGAATCCAAATAAAATGGCGACAATAAATTGGGTTAGCGTTGACTTACCGGCCTCGTTAGGCCCGACAAGATAGTTTAACCCGGCATCCAACGTAAAGGTCCGATCATGAAAATGACCAAACCCATAAATCGTCAAGGTTTTAAGATACATCCGAATCCGCCTTCCCCATTAAAGTAGCTATTTGCCGTTCTGTCAGCCGTTTTAAGTCAGTCTGCGTCTGTGATTGCTCAAACCACTCGGCCAAGGCTGGCTCCTGAGCCAACTTACCAAATAGATCACGCAAGTTTTCCGGTGTGAAGACGGTAGCGGCCCCAGCTTCCCAATATTGTTGATCCAATTGTGGTGCTGTCAGAGTTGATTCTGGCAACGCCACGTTTAATCGAATGAAGTAGCGCTGATGTTCCTTTAAAAGTCGCGCGTGGGTTCGCTGGTACAGAGCCAACCAATCGGTCTCTAGATCATGTAGATCCGTTGGCACCAATTGTGGCGCCTGAATGGACAACGCCGTCAGTGTGGGTAAAGTAGTCGCGTGGGTGGTCACCCACTGAGTTAACGCTTGACCCACTGCCGGTAAATCGGCGGCCGACGTTGTCATAACCTCTGGAATATCCCAACCAATTACGGTCGTCTCAAAAAAATGCGGGACTAAGGCCGTGCCATCACTTTCCACCAAGTATGCGCCTTTGGCTCCCGTTTCATTAATCGATCGGCCTTGCGTGTTTCCCGCATAAACAACGGGCGGTTGTGTGTTTAATATCTGGTGCTGGTGAATATGCCCCAAAGCCCAATAGTCATACCGCTTACTCAGTAAGTCAGCCCGTGTAAACGGCGCATAGTGATCCTGACTTCCAGATTTGATAGCGCCATGTAACAGGCCAAGATGCCAATCAGTCGCCGCACGATTGGGAAACGCCGCCAATGGATTGGCTTCGACCCAGCGTTGCGGATAGCTAAAACCACTTAGGGCAACCGTTTCACCGGCAGCGGTTGTCAGCGTTTTGGTTTCAACCGTCACTCCAAATACGTGTACATTTTCAGGGTAAGCAATGGGCTGGTGTTGATCAGCCAAGAAATCATGGTTCCCAAAAATAACAAATACGGGAATATTCGCTAACCGCAAACGATCAAATTGTTCAAATAAATAAGCCTGCGCCGCAACACTCTGTTCTGAACGATCGAATAAATCTCCGACCAGGACAACAAAATCAACGTGCTCACTAATCGCCCGGTCAAAAACCTTCGTTGCCGCGGCAAAAGTTGACTGACGAATGACTGTTAATAAACTATTGGGCAAATTGGTCAGTCCCAGAAAGGGACTATCCAAATGTAAATCTGCCGCATGAATAAATTTCATCCCAATCACTTGACCTTTCTGTGATTAAAAAAAGTCGACCTAACCACCCAAATGAGCAGCCACGCCGACAATCTCTACTTAACCTAACCCGCGTAAATATCTTGGATTGGTTGCGTAATGGTCTGGTTCAGTTGATTCAACAAAGCATTAACGCCGCGTTCTGCATCCATTAACGTCTTAACGGCTTCAATCTTAGCGACTTGGTCAGCCACGTCGCGCGCACGGCTCATTTCGTCATCCGTCACTTGTTGCCCAGCTATTTGCTTCTGTTGTAGATCCATTTGAATTTGCTGGAAACGTTTGAACAACTTATAAGTTGCGTCGTCTTCCTTCATTGTCGCAAACGCTGCCTTGAGCGCTTTAAATTCATCCGTTTCTTGTAACGCTTGGGTCATTTGTTCCCCCAAAGCTTGCATCTTATCAGCCATTATGGTTCCTCCTCAGTGGGCCCATGACCCAGTTAACTTACATTTTCCATTGTACCATGCTTTGGCAGCTCACCCTAGAGGGGATTCACAGCTATTCCACAATTGACTTAGCCTTATTCCACCAAGATTTAACTGTATCTGCCGCATTGTTAAATTGCTTACCCGCATTATTAATACCGTTTTGCACAGAGTCCCAGATGTCGCCACTTGACGAACTTCCACTACTCTTGGCATTAGCGATGGTTGAGGCGTCCTTTGTGTTGAAGGCTGTTCCCTTCGTATTTGGCAAAATACCTTCCATTTCGGCTTTATAAAGTGGTCCTTCACCCGTACCACTAACGTTTTCCAAATGGTGTTTACTACTTGTGCTGTCGAAACCTTCCCAAGTGGTAACCACGATATCCGGTGTATAACCAACGATCCACTTATCTCGTGTAGCGTCAGAATCACCATCCGCCTCGGTACTACCAGTCTTACCAGCAATGGTATATCCATACGGTTTCGCACTCGTTCCCGTCCCGTAATTGAAGACACCCATCATCATACTGGTCATCTGCTTAGCTGTCTTACTAGACATGACCTTAGTTTTCTTAGCCTCAGTTTGCGTATTATCAACGACCACATTACCAGACGCATCCACAATCTTCCGAATGTAATGAGCCGATGTCATCGTTCCTTCGTTGGCAAATGCCGTATAGGCTTGGGCTAATTGCTGTGGTGACACCCCTGTCTTCAACCCACCTAAGGCCAAAGCCAAGTTTTTATCTGATTTAGTTACTGGTAGCCCAAACTTCTTCACAGAGTCATAGCCCTTATCGACACCAATCTTGTTCAGCAACCACACAGCTGGCGCATTTTTACTCTGGGCCAACGCCTCATACATCGGTATCTGACCGCTATACTGATTCCCATAATTGTGCGGCGTATAATCATTCGTCCCATATGATTTTTTCTTATCCGTAAGCTCAGAATCGTAGTAATAACCATTCTCCAAAGCTGGCGTATAGACAGCCAGTGGCTTAATCGTCGACCCGGGCTGACGCCGCATTTGATTAGCCCGGTTATAACCCCGGAAAACATGTTTACCACGTCCACCAACCACGGCTTCCACCCCACCAGTTGTCGGATCGATAGCAATCGAAGCCGCTTGGACCTTAGTCCCATCACTGGCGTTTGCCGGGAAGTAGCTCGGATTTTTAAAGAGCATCTGCATCTGCGTCTGATTGGCCTGATCAAGCGTTGTATAGATTTTATACCCCTTATTCATAATCTCTGATTCGGTTAACCCATACTTATTGACTGCTTCATTAATCACCGCGTCAAAGAAATAAGGATATTTGTAAGAATTTTTGTAGCTATAGCTATCATTCGTCGTAATGGCAGTTGCCTGGTATTGCTTGGCTTGTGCTTGCGTAATAGCCCCGGTTTCTGC
>NZ_AZCP01000001.1:47145-102626 GCF_001433855.1 Levilactobacillus brevis ATCC 14869 = DSM 20054 | reverse complement strand
TGACGCTTGAGGGTGATCAACTGGATTATAGGCACTCGGTGAGGTTAGCATCCCCGCCAAAACAGCAGCTTCTGGGACGGTTAAGTTAGCTGCCGATTTACCAAAATACCGTTTAGCAGCATCCTGTACCCCCCAAACACCGTTACCAAAGTAAGCATTATTGAGGTACATTGATAAAATGTCCTTTTTGCTATATACATTTTCGACCTCAACTGACAGGAATAACTCTTTAAATTTCCGCGTAAATGTTTGTTCCTGGGTCAAATAAGCATTTTTTACCAGTTGCTGGGTCAGCGTACTTCCCCCGCCACTAATATAATTCTGCCGTAAAACTTTATTTTTAGCGTACAGGAAAAACGCGCGGCCAATCCCTTTGACGGAAAAGCCATGTTCATGATAAAAGTTCCGATCTTCTGTCGAGATGACAGCTTGCTGGACGTTAGTTGAGATGTTCGTCAGCGGCACATATGTCCCCTTTTGAGAATACAGGGTTCCCGCCTTTTTATTTCGACGATCATAAATTTGCGTTGGATTTTCCAGGGCCGCTTTCAAATCCCCCACATTGGCAGTCTTTGCCATAAAGGTTAAATAAGCACTCATGACAAACACAATCGTGAGAAAAATAACGATTAACCAACGAGTAAGCTGAAACCGTCGCCAGAAGCGTCTAAAACGTATTTTGAAACCTGACCAAAAGGTCTGATTAGGTTGTTGGTTATTCATAAAATAGCCTCTTCTTATTTCAATTGTAATAAAACAATTCTAGCATAAACCTGTGTTCGCACCCGCATTTAGGCGAAACTTTATGAACCTTTAAAATAGCTTAACCGTCATTACGATAAAAAAAGAACATGTCCAGCTAGGCGCCATGACATATTCTATCAACAATTAGTGGATAATTTCCGGATTCATTTCAGCAGCAATTTTATCATGAAGCTGCTTGGCAACATCTGCATTAGCACTAATAATCAGGATTGTATCGTGACCTGCCAGCGTTCCCACAATCTCTGGTAAGTTTAAATCATCAAAAATTGCGGCCAACAGGTTCCCATTACTAGGTAGTGTTTTCAACACATTAACAAAATCCACTTGAGTTAAGCCAATGACTACTTCATTAATGGTTTCACGCAGATGCTCTTCTTCACTGCGGTTGCCCACTTTAAAAATCGTGTAGCGCAAATGCCCATGTCCATCTTGCGCTTTTACAATCTGCATTTCGCGAATATCTCGAGAGATGGTTGCCTGAGTGGCCTGAATACCCACATCCTCAAGGTGCTCCATTAATTCCTCCTGGGTTCCGATTGGATATTGGTTAATCAGACGTTCGATACGTTCTTGCCGAATACTCTTTTTCACTAAAACAACCCCCCTCGTATATTCTTGCATAACTACGACCATTATTTTAGCAAATATTCATTATAAACGCAAAAGAGGCCCCTTACATTCGCTATTTTCCGCATAAATTCACATTTTCCTAAATTTACATGCACATTTAATAACCGCCATCTTGACGTGTGCCCACCAAAAAAGACCCAAGACGTTTGTCTTGAGTCATTCATTGCCTAACGACAGCTAGTTGCGTGTTTCTTCCTACATTTCGTCAGGTGCTTGAACACCTAATAGCCGTAGGGATTCTTTTAACACAGTGGAAACTGCCTTAACTAGAGCCAACCGTGCAGGCAACTCGGCGTCTTCCGTCAGAATCTTTGAGTGTGCATAATATTTGTTAAATGTCTTCGCCAACCGAATCGCATACTTCGCAATCACAGATGGTTCAAACTCATCGCAGGCCATCTTAACCATAGCTGGAAAATCAGCTAGCGTCTTAATGGTGTCCCAAGCTTCTGGATCCGATATTTGGTTGCCATCAGTCGTAATAGTCACCTTACCAGCCTTACGTAAAATACTTTCAGCTCGGGCATGTGAATATTGGACGTAAGGTCCCGTTTCGCCTTCGAATTTCAATTGATCGGCCAATACGAAATCAATGTTATTGGTTCGTTCATTCTTCAAATCGCCAAAGACAATGGCACCAACACCAACTTGTTGGGCAACTTCATCCTTATTCGCCAAATCTGGGTTCTTTTCATTGATTTCTTCAGCCGCCAATTTAACGGATTCATCCAAAACCTTAGCCAACAAAATGATACGGCCAGAACGCGTTGACAGTTTCTTACCATCAACCGTGATTAAGCCGAATGGAATGTGCTCCAGGTCATCAGCTGATGGCACGCCCATTTCTTGCAACACTGCTTTTAATTGCTTAAAGTAGTACGTCTGTTCTGAGCCCACGACGTATAAATTCTTAGCTGGATGATACGTCCGGTCTCGATAAAGGGCCGTTGCAATATCCCGGGTGATGTAGAGTGAAGCACCGTCGCTCTTCAAGATCAAAGCAGGATTCAAGTTGTATTTACTCAAATCAACCACTTGTGCTCCTTGAGATTCAACCAATAAGTTTTTGTCCTTAAGAATCTGGACAACTTCCTCCAACTTATCATTGTAGAAGGCTTCACCATTAAAGGTATCAAACGTCACGCCTAATTTTTCGTAGACATCGTTAAATTCCTGTAAAGAAGCATCCCGGAACCATTGCCACAGTTCATGGGCTTCTTCGTCCCCATTTTCAAGCTTCCGGAACCATTCCCGTGCCGTATCATCAAGTTCCGGTTTATCAACATCTTCTTTATGGAACCGAACGTAATATTCCACCAACTTATTGATGGGATCTGCCTTAACATCGGCTTCGTTCCCCCACAACTTGTAGGCCGTGATGAGCTTCCCAAATTGGGTTCCCCAGTCACCTAAATGATTATCCTTGATGGGATGGTACCCATTTTTAGTTAAGATTTCAGCAATTGAATTTCCAATTACCGTTGACCGTAAGTGACCCATCGACATTGGCTTCGCGATGTTGGGTGACGACATATCAATTGGCACATTACCGCCTTGACCATCGTCGTTTTGCCCATAGTCAGCACCAGCAGTCAACACGGTCTGCAAAGTTTCGGCACTGTACGCCCCTTTATCAAAGAAGAAGTTCAAGTAAGGCCCCACAACTTCCACCTTTTCAAAACTAGTTTTATCTAGCTTTTCCGCTAAGTCTTGTGCAATTTGTTGGGGAGCTTGGTGCAAGAGCTTAGCTAATGTAAATGTCGGGAACGCCATGTCCCCTTTATCAGATGTCTTTGGCCGTTCCAATTTGCTAGCAATTTCGTCACGCGTTAATTGACCTGCTAAAGCGTCACTCAAGGCTGCCGTTACGATTTGTTTGTAGTCCATAGATACTCCTCCTTTGAAAGGTTGTTAATTAGTTAGTAAATCAATTTTAGTTTACACCAAACGACTCCGGGAACAAAAAAACGCCCCTTACAAAAATACTTGTAAGAGACGAGATTACCCGCGGTACCACTCTAATTGACTTTAAAGTCCACTTAAATGATTGAATTAAATTAGTCGCCACTGGCCCGTTCATTTAAAGGTTCCCTTCCGGCTTACAGCTACCCGGACTTGCTGAGGAGAAACCACTTAAATTACTAATCCAGTGATGGTGAAAGCTTTCGAATAATAAGAAAGACGACCATGTTGGCCGCCTACATTCGAAAGCGGGTGACGGGAATCGGACCCGCGACGCAAGCTTGGGAAGCTTGAATTTTACCACTAAACTACACCCGCACAACACAGAAAAGTATAGCATACCATCTGTGGGTTGTCATCATTTTTTGAAAATAAATTCAAAAAGTTTTTAAAAAACTAGTTTTCGTCTGCGACGTGACCGGTCACTTTTGCAGCGGTCTTTCGCACAACCGCCCGGTTATTCATATCGCCGACCGCCGTTTTATCTGCAGGATCATACTCTCGGATTTCAACTAAAACTGAATTATCATACACTTTGGTAACTTCTCCCGTAAAATCATGTTCGAGAGGACCAAACTTTTCTGCCGCAACGTAATCGCCAATTTTAATTTCAGCCATTGTTCGTCGCTCCTTTCATTTGCAAAGTTTAATTATAGCCAAATCACTTAGATGAAGCAAGTAAAGTCTCCTTTCCTCGCAACACAAATGTAAAAAGTTTGAAACAAACGAGTAAACGCGAACTTTAATGCCCATTATTTTCATTTTTCGGTTAAAAACTAAATTTAATGCTTGTTTTCAAGGGAATTTCAAATAATGCAGCGTAATTAACGAACGATTATGTTTTTTCTTCCAAAATCCTTTGAATATTCAAAGTTCCTTAAATAAGTTATACTTTAGGCGTTGCGTTAAGTCTATTTTAAAAATAGTTATCAACAGGAGGAGCAAATAAATATGAAAAAATGGCAACGTTGGGCGGTTCGGGGAATCGCCATTACCGCCGGTTGTTTTGGGCTCTTTTGGTCCAACACTTCGGCTAGCGCCAATTCAATTAATACGTACATCGCTAATCAAAATTATGCGACACCTAAAATTACTAGCTCAATTTGGTCAACCTTTCCTAAGAACAGTTATCGCTATAATAAACCGGAAGGGGTTGTGGTCCATGAAACAGCCAACCCCAATTCCACAATCTATAATGAAATTGCCTATATGAAAAATAATTATTCGGCAGCTTTCGTACACACGTTTGTCGACGCCAGTCACATTATTAATATTGCCAACACCAAATACTTATCTTGGGGTGCTGGTCCCGTAGCCAATGCACGGTATGTGCAGTTTGAACAAGTTGAGGTTCATTCTAAAGCGGCCTTCGCCTCTGAATTGAACAACGCCGCCTACTACACGGCCTATATTTTAAAGCAAAATGGGCTCACGCCTAAGCGTTACACCACGGTTCTTTCCCATCATGATGTCTCCAATCGCCTTGGCGGAACCAATCATACCGATCCGGATGGTTATTGGAAGAGTAACGCCAGTACCTACTTTGGGACGACTTACACTATGACAGACTTTGTTAGTCTCGTAAATACGCAGTACGCCAAGTTATCAGGGTCATCCACATCAACAGATGATCCGGCGGATAACAATACAGATACGTCAACGGATCACACGACACCGACTACTAAAAAGACGGTCACTTACAATCACGGGAGTAATAACGAAACCGCAACTTTAGCCAATAATTACACCAATTGGACCGTCTACAATCATGTTAAGGGAACCAGTGGTGCTTACAAAATCGGCTGGGGTCGCTTGAGTGCTGATCACAAAGGTGCCAAGGTCTATGTCGATAGTCGTGGTGTCAAAAAAGGTGGTTGGAGCGGCACTTGGTATCGCATCCGCTTCAGTAAGAATGCCACTACGAAGTACTGGGTATATAGCAAGGTTTTGAACTTTCCCAAGGTCACTTACAGTGACGCCAGTGGAACCATGACACTTAACAATTCTCAAAATTACGCGATGTACAACCATGTACTCAATTCAACTTATCTATCCAAGACAACGGCACATACGCAAGACTTTGGTACCGGAACCAAGGTAACGGTCAACAAACAAGGTAACAAAGCCAGCGATGGCTCAACTTGGTATCGCATTGTCTTAAATAATAAAGCTTACTGGATTAAAGCAGCTGGTTTAAATACCAATGCCTAATGCCCACTTTAACGCTGCTCCGAATTGGAGCAGCGTTTTTTTGAAAGGATCATTACAATAATGGGAAAAATTCAATTTTACGGTGCTATCTCCTTAGATGGCTACTTAGCAACAACCGATGATCGTCTCGATTGGTTAACCGGCTTAGCGGGAATCCCGGTGGACGCCGGCCATGATGTATTAGGTAAGATGACGACTGCCATTATGGGCCGGGTCACTTATGATACGATTGCTGAATCGGCCTCAACATTAACTCTCAATCCTTATAATCCTACCATGCACAGCTATGTCTTAACCCAGCGTCCCTATCAAGATACAGCAACTATCACTTTCACCAGTGAAGACCTGCTTGGCCTTGCTCGCCGTTTGAAGCAGCAATCTGGCAATGTCTGGATTATTGGTGGACAAGCCATTCTAACCCCCTTAATCGCCGACGACCTCATTGACGAACTCTACTTACAAATCGCCCCCGTTACCTTGGGGCAAGGTAAACGTCTCTTTGGTGACCTAAATCGTCGCCACCATTTCCACCTTCAGTCCGTCCACCCCCTTGGACCACTGGCAGAATTGGTCTATGAAAAAGAGGAAAATTAGTACCCGGTATCCGGTAGATTATGGTAGGCTAGGGTTACTAGGCATCATATCAAAGGAGCGGTTACTATGTGGTTAGGGCTTCACTTTTGGACTTGGATTATTTTAGCAATTTTAGTCGTTGTTGGGCTGACTCGACATTCTGAAAAACGAGCTACCCAATGCCTTATTCTGGCGCGAATTGCTTATATCGTCATGATTATCAGTGGGGTTGTGTTAAGTATCCGAACGTTTAACCACGCTCCCCTCCTCATCAGCCTCAAGTTTCTTTTGGGAATTGGGACCATTGCGCTAATTGAGATTAGCTTTGGTCGAAAAATGGAGCGAACAACACACCATCTCATTTACTGGCTACTAGGTATCGTCGCTTTACTGACGATTGGATTGGGACTAACGTTAGCTTTTAAATAATTATTAATATCCCTTCTCAACAGCCATCATTAATGTTGAGAAGGGATATTTTGTACAAGCAGGTCAAGAAATCAGGGCAGTTGCCTCGACTAAAACGTGATGCACCTCATCATGATTATCAGCCAGGATTAAGCGTTGATAAAGCTCTTCATTTTGGAGTAATGCTAATAACTGGCTTAAAGCCTGGACATGGGTCTGGCGATCGGTGGGTGCTAATCCAAAAATCACCCGTAATGATCGTTGCTGACCATGAGCCGACAGTACAACTGGCGTTTTCAAGACCAATACGCTCATCCCCAACTCATTGACCCCATCTGTCGGCTTGGAGTGGGCAAGCATGATCCCCTCTTTTAAGACCATGTATGGACCATTGGTCTGCGTCGCTTCAATGATGTGATTAGCATAATCCGGGTCAACAATCCCGGCTATTTCTAATGGCCGCAATGCTTGATGAACCGCTACTGTCCAGTCGGAGACGCCAGCTAATACCTGGATATGGTCTTCTGAGATTAGCGCTGCCAATGACCGCCGTTCACCCACTCGCTGAGTCACCGGTGTTTGCTGGAAATAATCGCGTAAACTACCGGTTAATCCCGTAAAATCATCGACTCGCGCGTAATCCGTAATGATATCCAGGACCGCCTGAACTAGTTGTGCACCCCCGGAATCATCCAATAATCCTACTCGATAAAACGCTTGATTCAAGCGCTGAAAATCGTTGCTGGACGGAATTGCTTGGACCCACAGTGTCGGAACTGCGATGGTCTCTGGCAGCTTTGCCGTCGATAGTATCAGTTTGGGGCGTTCATCGATCAAATCATGTCGGTAGAAGTCTTCCAAGCTCATTGGTTGTGAAAAAACAATACTGGGATATCGTGTCGCTAACTGCTGATAAAGTAATTGACTGGTTCCAATCCCACTCGTACACACTAACCATACGTCCGGATGCTTTGCTGATGCCAGCCAGTCTGGCGACAACCGTCTAATTTCACCACCAAAATAAACGGTAATTAATGCTAACTCGTCACTGGGTATCGCCATTTTTAAAAATTGCTCAAAGGGTCGTAAAGAAAATTGGGTTAAGCTCATCAAGTGCTGATAAGTCACCTTAGTCTGGGTTAAATCGATGTAATGATAAGGCACGTGATATTTTATCCGAAAATAGGCAGCGTGCAGATGTGTCACCAACGCTTTTAAAAATGAATCGGTCAGGACGTCAATGCCTGACACCGAGCAGAAGCGGCGAACAACTTTTCGCGTGATTACCAATAGATGTTGATCGAACGACGTCTGCTCATTGACGTGTTGTAATTGACCGGCCAACAGCAACTCACGTAACCCCTTAACCTCTGCAAGCGTGCTAACGGCATAGGTCGTTAGCACAGCATCACACCACTGGTCTAACGGATCGATCAATGTTAACTTCGTTTCCGCGACCACTCTTTTCCCTGCTGCTAATCGTTGGACTAACCACCCGATATACCAGATTAATGTCTGTACAGCGTCCTCACTATAAACATTACCCGTTGTCGTTTGCAAATCATGAAGTTGGCGACGAATATCTTCTAAGTGTGGCAATTGCTGTACTTGGTGAATAATGGCTTGATTACGTTGCACTAATTGTTGATACACCCACCGACGTTTCCCTTTTTCAAGACCACGTAACGCTTTACCATGACTCGTATTAATGATGACCGTATTCGTCGGTAACATTGGCGGTAGTCGCTTAAAATCCTTAATGATGGTATTCTTAGAGACCTTCAATCGCTCCGCTAAATGGACTAGTGATAGGTGTGGTTCGTCCTGAACTAAATACCAAATAATTAACTGTCGTCGAGCCATTGCATTCACCACTGGCTCAGCAGCAGCCTGCTCATAGCGACTGAGTTCATCTAAAGTCGCCTGTGTTAGGAAGTAACCGCCAGACGTAAGACGCTGTACATTATCCAGTTTTAGGTGTTGTAAGGTGATATTGAGTTGCTTGAGCCAATAGAATACACTCCGCCGTGACAGACTCATCCCCATTTCCAAATCAGCAACGGTTTTATACTTCTTACCCGTTGCTAAGAGCGAAACGAGTCGGTTAATCTGCCTTTTTTTACTGATATTAAACATCTATTTCATTTCACCACACTTTCGAATCACTGCACGAGTCCCCCCACTGAAAACCTTTAAAAATAGCCATTAAAATACTAAACGCATGATGCCAACTTGTTGGCAACCATGCAGTTTAGGTAACTTATTTTGTTTGCTTCCTGAACCAGCGTTAGGCCTGAAGGTGCCGTTCCACTAGCTGTTTGACTTCTTGATTCGTTTGGCAATGCTGAATCGCTTGATTGGCGATCTTTGCCCAATCAGTCGTCTTCAACTGTTTCATTTGGCTCCGTACCCGCAGAATCGACGTTGCACTCATCGAAAATTCATCTAAGCCCATGCCCAATAATAACGGCGCGGCTAGACGATCCCCAGCCATTTCACCACACATAGCAACTGACTTACCTTCTTTGTGGGCCGCTGTAATCACATGCTGAATTAAGCGTAATAACGTCGGATTGTACGGCTGATACAAATAGGAAACGTGTTCATTTCCCCGATCTGCAGCAAATGTGTACTGAATCAGATCATTCGTTCCAATGCTAAAGAAATCAACCTCTTTGGCGAATTGGTCAGCAGAAATTGCTGAGGCTGGGATCTCTACCATCATGCCTAGCTGAATCGTTTTAGCAACGGAAACACCACTCGCCACCAATCGTTGCTGTTCCTCATTAAAAATCTGCTTTGCCGCACGAAATTCATCCAGTGTAGCAATCATTGGAAACATAATCCGAATTTCACCGTAATTCGCTGCACGAATCAGCGCCCGTAACTGCGTTCGAAAAATTTCTTGCCGATCCAGCGAGATTCGAATGGCCCGATAACCCAAGAACGGATTCATTTCCTTGGGCAATGGCAGATACGTCAGTGGCTTATCACCACCAATGTCCATAGTCCGAATAACCACTGGTTTACCATGCATGGCCATAACAACCTCCTTGTAAGCCGCGAATTGCGCGTCTTCTGATGGAAGTTGATCGCTATTCATATACAGGAACTCTGTGCGAAATAACCCAATCGCTTCTGCACCGGCCGCAACAGCACCGTTACTATCGTCAGGTGTCCCAACGTTAGCCGCCAGTACAACGTGTTTCCCATCTTGAGACACCGTTGGTACCCGTCTAAGCTTCTGCCATGTGGCACGTTTTTGTGCAAATTCCTGCGCCTGGTGTTTAAACTGAACCAACTCAGTAGCCGTTGGGGTGACCAAAGTTAACCCATCGAGTCCATCCACAATCAGTGACATCCCGGTTGTAATCTCCTGTGTCGCATTTTCTGTCCCCACAACAGCAGGAATTTCTAATGTACGTGACATGATTGCCGAGTGACTGGTTCGCCCCCCTAAATCCGTTAAGAAGCCTTTGACAAATTGTCGATTCATCTGTGCCGTTTCCGATGGCGTCAAATCATGGGCAACAATAATGACGGGTTCATCGATTAAGGCCGGGTCTGGTAATGGTCGATTTAGTAGATGACTCAATACCCGTTTGGTAACATCCTTAACATCGGCTGACCGTTCTTGCATATACGGGTTGTCCGTCATCCCATCAAAGATAGTAATGAATTGGTCCGTCACTGTTTGTAGTGCCGCTTCTGCATTTATCATTTTTGTGGTAATGAGCTCTTTAATCTGTCCCACCATGTCTGGATCGGCTAAAATCGCCATGTGCGCTTCAAAAACAGCGGCTTCATCCTGACCTAAGTTGGCCAACGCCTTATCTCGGATCTGTGTCAGATCACTCGTGGCCGCCTGTAAAGCCTGTTCAAGACGTTTAACTTCACTCGCACTATCCGCAATCGTTTTTGTCTGGAAGCTTAAATCTGGCGCAACTAAGCAATAAGCCTTGGCAATGCCGATACCATCACTTGCCGCAATCCCTTTAAGCGTTTTTGTCATATTGTTTCTCACCCCAATTACTTTATTCTGCCTTTTTCCATAGTGCCTCGTACCTTGCAACCACTGTTGCCACGTTAAAGCCGAACCGATCAACCACCGTTGGACCCTGACCACTCAAGCCAAAGGTATTAATGCCGAGGCTGTCACCGGCTAAACCGGTATATTTCCCCCAGCCAAAGGTACTTCCCATCTCAATTGACAACCGTTTATCTACTTCTGGCGGTAAAACCTGATCTCGATAGGTCTGACTTTGTTGATCAAATAACTCAAAACTAGGCATTGAAACGACTGAAACGTCATATTGCTTGGCTCGCAATTGGACTTGAGCCGCCAAAGCCAGCTGTACTTCAGAACCAGTAGCAATCAAAATGCCATCAGACGCAGTATGCTTAGCCGGTGACACAACGTAGCCACCATGAGCAACCTTAGTCGCAGATGTCTGTGCCAGTAGTGGTAAGCCCTGACGTGAGAGAACCAGGACAGTCGGTCGCTTCGTCGTTTGGGCAATCGTCTGCCAGGCCCCTAATGTTTCATGGGCATCTGCTGGCCGAATGACATCAACGTTAGGGATCGCTCGTAATCCGGCTAATTGCTCAATCGGCTCATGGGTCGGTCCATCTTCGCCCACAGCGATTGAGTCGTGAGTAAAGATAAAGGTCACGGGTAGTTGTTGCAGCGCGGCTAATCGAATAGCCGCTTTCATATAATCGGAAAAAGTAAAGAACGTACTCCCAAAAACACGTGAACCCCCGTGTAAGGTCATGCCATTTAATGCTGCGGCCTCACCAAATTCCCGAACCCCAAACCAAACATTCCGGTTAGCAGGTGCGGTCGGATTAAACCGACCAGCGGCAGCCAATTGCGTCTTATTACTAGAGGACAAATCGGCCGCGCCGCCCCAGAAGTTAGGATTCGCTTGAGCAATCTGTTGTAAAATTTCAGAATTTGTCACCCGCGTCGCAACCTTTTTGCCAATGGTTTCATCACTAAGCTTAACGTGACTGACATCCAGCTTAGGTCCCATTTCTGGCGTGAACTGGGCAGCTAGCTTAGGCTCATTTCGTTGATAACTGGTGTACAGTTTGAGCCACTCATGATGGGCAGCCTCACCACGCGCCTCAATTTTTTGTTTGAACTGGGCGTAAGCATCTTCTGAAACGGAAAATGGGGTTTGGCTCCAATGATAAAAGTCCTTCGTTTGGGCCAGATTTTCAGCGCCAAGCGCTGAACCATGAACCTGATTGGTTCCCGCCTGCGGTGATCCGTGACCAATCTGAGTTTTGACCTCAATCAACGTCGGTTGAGTGGCCTTTTGGGCTTGATTCAGCGCATCATTAATCGCTCCCAGATCTTCGCCATCCGCAACTAGCAGATAATTCCAGCCGGCACCTTTGAACCGGTAGCTCTGGGTCTCTACAGAACCATTTGCTAAAGGTCCATCTAGGGTGACGTCATTAGAATCGAAAAGGACCACTAACTTATCTAGCTTTTCCTTGCCCGCTAAATTAATTGCCTCTTGACTAACCCCCTCCATCAAGTCACCATCCCCCACTAACGCATAGGTTTGGTGATCAATTAAGTCATAATCTTCAGTATTATATGTGGCGGCTAAATGTTTTTCAGCCAATGCCATCCCGACGGCCATACCAATGCCTTGACCCAAAGGACCCGTGGTCGCATCAACCCCCGGAGTATGCCCCACTTCTGGATGCCCAGGCGTTAACGAATCCGTCTGCCGAAATTGTTTCAAATCGTCCATTTTAACTGCATAGCCACTCATATGCAATAAGCTATATAGCAGCGCCGAACCATGACCCGCGGATAACACAAACCGGTCGCGATTGATCCAATTCGGTCGCTTGGGATCTACTTTCATATGGTAATTCCACAATACATAGGCCATTGGGGCCGCATCTAGGCATAAACCTGGATGACCCGATTGTGCTTTTTCAATCATGTCGATGCTCAGCATTCTTAAGGTATTGACTGCTAACACATCTTTTTTTCTAAAAGTCGCCGTTACAGCCGTTGTGTCTGTCTTTGTCATTAACGCTTACTCCTTATCTGTCACTCTAATTTGCAACTAAATTAGACCTTTTTCGTTTCCTTTGACTGATCACCCTTTAAGAAGAAAGACCAAATGACCACAATCACTACAAACGCAATAATGCCTGTCGTTACGGCCACCTGACCAAAGCCACCCAATTTACCCAACAAAATCCCGGGAATTAAGTAGTCTGTATCCGCAAATGTAGATGCTGCTAACTTCAAGCCGCCTAAAACGGGAAGAATCAGGAGTGGCAACCAACTAATTAGCAAACTGTTAACGGCAGAGCCAATGACTGCGCCACGTCGACCACCGGTTGCATTGCCATAGATTCCCGCGGCACCCCCACAGAAGAAGTGACCAACTACGCCAGGGATAATCACGGTTGTTCCCATCGCAATCATGGCAAACATACTGAAGGTCCCGACAATGAAGCTGACAAAGAAACCAATTAACAAGGCATTTTGTCCATAAGGAAAGATAATCGGTACATCTAAGGCCGGTTTGGCATTGGGCACCAATTTGGTCGCAATTCCTTGAAAGGCCGGTACAATTTCACCTAAGATCATCCGAACACCAGCCAAGACCACGTAAAAGCCGGCAGCAAAGGTCCCCGCTTGCGTCAGTGCATAAACCAGATAGTTGGTTCCAGAACTCAGCTTAGTTTCAATAAAGGATGGCCCAGAAATAAGTGCTAATGCGATATAGACAATGGCCATGACCAACGTAATTGACACTGTCGAATCGCGAAGAAAACTCAGGCCCTTAGGAAATTTAATATCTTCGGTTGACTTTTTAACATTTCCAAACCATTTTCCCATCAAGCCAGCAGTTGCATATCCAATGTTTCCGGTATGCCCCATAGCCACGGCGTCTCCGCCCGTGATCTTACGCATAAACGGCTGGCAGAGAGCCGGCGTCACTGTTAATAAAGTCCCTTCAAACAAACCGCCAAGAATAATCGTGGTGGCACCAGCCTTCATCCCCGTAGAAATTAAAATCACGGCCGTCAAACACGAAACGTACAGCATGGCTTGACCAGTTAGAAAAATATACTTGAACTTCGTCAGTCGGGCCAGCAGAATATTCACGATCATTCCCACAAACATAATGAGCGCCGTGGTTGTTCCATATTGTTGTAAGGCAATAGCCACCACCGCTTCATTTGAAGGCACAACGCCTTGCACATGGAGTGCAAATTTAAACATCGAGGCAAACGGCGCCAATGCCCCTTGTAAAATTGTTGAACCACCAACCAAGACTAAGAAACCCACAAATGTTTTGATGGTTCCCTCCAGCGTCTTGGTGAACGGTTTCTTTTGTAAAGCCAAGCCCAGCATGGCAATTAGACCAACTAAAATTGCGGGCGTACTAACAATAGAAACAATAAAATTAATAATGGCTTGCATATGTGTCACTCCTCCAATCAAGTTAGCTACCGTTATGCGTGCTTCAGGCCTTCCTTATCTAACAAGGCATTGATCTTTTCTTGCAATTCATTCTTATCGATGATGCTTTTCAAAATAAACACGCGATCCTGCGGTAAATCCGCTGCTTGTTCTGCCAAATCACTGCCCAAGAAAAAGTAATCGGCAGCGTTAACGTTCAATCCACCTGTATCAAAATGGGTGACCTCAATATTATCTGTATCAACCTGTTCTTCCTTAAGAACACTGTCAATATTCATTTGAATCATGAAGCTTGATCCCAATCCAGATTGACATACTGCTGCAATTTTCATTACGCTTGCACTCCTTTAAATTCATCAATTAACTGAGTTTGGTTGGTCGCTTGTTCTAGTCGGGCCAGACTATCACGATCTTGTAACTTAGTGGCTAATTCTTGTAGCGCCGCCAAATGAGTTTCGTTGTCACTCGCTGCCAGCACGAAAAATAACGTGATTGGATGATCCGCACTGACCAAATTAATTGCCGGTGCCACTTTCAATAACGCCATCCCCATTTTTCGAACACCATCTTCGGGACGAGCATGGGCTAAAGCAATGTGCGGTCCAATATTAATAAAAGGGCCGTTCTTCTGAACAACGTTAATCATGGCTGTCACATAACTTTGCTCAATATTTCCAGCATTTATTAATGGTGTAGCCGCTAGCTGAATCGCCTCCTTCCAATCAAGTTCACCAGCAGGCTGCATCTGAATCGTCGCTGGTGTTAGTAGCGTTTCTAACATGCTAATCACCCTCCTTTTCTAATAACGGTTCCTACTTTAAATGAGTTAGAAAGCGGTTCCAAGTGCAAGACGTGCACACGCTGGGCGTGCAAAAAGTGCACTATTTCACTTTTTAGGCAATAAAAAAAGTGGCTCCTCTAAAAAAGAGAAGCCACTCAAGACCATCATTTATCTATTACTTATTTTTTATCACGTAAGGCTAAAGCCATTTCCAGTGTTCGATCAACCAATACTGATTGACTATCAACCAAAGGAATCTGAGTTTCCGGTTCGCGTTCCTGGGCTAGGGATAATTCGGTACACCCCAAGATGACCAAGTCGGCACCTTGCTCATCATGCATTTGGCGTAAAATCCGGTGATATAACGGTGCATCTACACGGTCTTGCTCCTTGATATTGTCGTAAATCAACTCCATCGTTTCCGCTTCAATCTCTGCGGTAGGCAACACTGGTGTCAACCCGGCCGCCAACACCTCATCTTCATAAACCTTATCCGTAATGGTTCCCTGCGTACCAGTAATCCCAATGCGCTTAGCTTCCGGAAAACGGCGTTGGATTTCCTTGACCGTTTCGCGTGGCATGTGCAACAACGGGATAGTCGTAGCGGCCTGCAAGTCATCATAAAAATAATGAGCCGTATTACAAGGTAGCGTAAAGAACGCTGGGTTTAACTGGCTTTGTTGCCGGATGTCATCCAGTAATGTGGGTAACGGACTGGGCTGGCTGTGATCCAAAATATAAGCTGTCCGATCCGGCACCGTTGCGTGATTGACCAAAATGTAATTCAAGTACTCCTGATCGGCGTGCGCCGGCGTCCGTAAGTTCAATTGATGTAAGTAACTTTCGGTGGCCATGGTTCCCATGCCGCCAATAATCGTAAAGAATTTTTCCATAATGGCTTACCCCTTATTTTCAGCGAAATACTTCTTAAAGTTCACCGTATAGTTGTGTTGCATCCAGGTTAGCAATGCCCACCGTTTTAAGTTCATATCCTGATCGTAGTGATACGTTGTTCCATACTTGCCAGCGGCAATCAACTTCAACGCCCGTTGCTTGTCCGCATTCTCACGCGTATATTGCTTAAAGACTTTCACCGGCACACCTAACCATAGCGCATGTTGTGACTCATCTTGATTACCGTAAACGGTGGGAGCATTAACCAATTCCTGTTTAACGTAGTCCTTAACAACCCAATCAGCCAGATTATAGCCATTTAAGGTCACAAAGAAACTACTCCGTCCCTGACGTAAGTTAATTTCAAATAGCTTAAACGTTTGATCACGCACATCGTACTTCATATCAAAGTTCGCGTACCCAGTAAATTCAATGGCTTCCAAGAATTTTTGAATATTCTGATAAATCGTCTCGTTATATTCAGGAATGATCGCAACATAGTTACCAATCGCAGATGGTGCTGGGTCTTCCAACAAAGGATGGCCGAGGCACATCATCTTCACATGGTGATATTGATCGACGTAAGCATTTAGTACCCGCATGTTACTATCATCACCAGGAACAAAATCTTGTAAGATCAGATCGGACTGGTAGCCGTTGGCATAAATCTTCTGCACAATGTCGCGGAACTCTGCTTCAGACTGAATCCGAAAGGCCTTCTTACGCCCCTCGAAGTGGACATCCAGCCATTCCACACTGTTAGCTGGTTTCAGGGCTACCGGATAATCAAAGGGTTGTTCCACCGGTTCAGCGGCTGTCGCCATGTCCTTGGTGATAATACGGGTAGCCGGATAGGGTAATCCGTACTGGTCACAGACTTTGTAGAAATTCTCTTTATTGTTCAAATGCCGTAATTTATCGTAGTCGATATAGGGGCAAATAAACACATCAGCGAGTTCGGCCTTATGTTTACTAATCAATTCGGCATAACCATCCCCACACCCAATTAAAATCACAGGTTCGGGATGATCGGCGTATCGCTCCTTAAGTTTACGCATTGTTTGAATCCAAACTGGATCTTCATCAAATCCAGGAATCAACTCTAAATTAACAACTTTTGTATAGCGCGTTGGTGCTAATTGCACACTGGCAAAAGCTTGAACGGGTTCATGGTATAGCTCATAAAAGGAGCGAGCCATCCCGTAAACGTTAAAATCACTCCCGAGTAATACGGGCGTAAACTTGACGCCATTGGTTTCCATCACACATAAACGTCCCTTCACACTAAATTTTGATTAAAAGCTAAGTAAACACAATCAAGGTTGTTAGCGGACGAGTCCAATAGCAACCTTGATCGTTATCGGCCGACCAAATTCATTGGCGCGCCGTTAAATTATTAAACTTGCGTCCGGTGCACTAGATCCACCGTTTTAGCCGTCGTCTCTTCTGGGAAGTAAACTTGGTACCACAAGATAAACGTGTAAATGGTAAAGATCTTTTGCATACTGGACTTCCCATTAATGTGCTCATGCAAGATATCCATTAAGGCATCCGTATTGAAGAACTTGTTAGCCACGTCAGAGTTGAAGGCCTCAATGATCCGTGACTTATAAGGTTCTGTCTTGATCCAAGTCGCAATCGGAGATGGAAATCCCATCTTTTCCTTCTTAGCTACCCGCTCTGGCAATTCTGCTTCGGCCGCCGTCCGCAAAGAGACCTTGGTTTCGTCCGCGTGAATTCGCGTCTTAACCGGCATGGTTGCCGCAAACTTCGCCACTTCTTTATCAACTAATGGCGTCCGAACTTCTAGAGAGTTCGCCATACTCATGCGATCAGCCTTATGCAAAATGTCGTAAGGTAACCACGTGTTGATGTCGAAGTATTGCATTTGGGTCATTTCGTCTAACCCCTTCACATCATCAAACAAATGCTTGGTATAAGCACCAGCGTCCTGATTCAAGCTCGGGTTCTTCAAGATCTTATTACGATCATGGAAGTCGAAGACATAGTTAACCCGGTAGTACCGCTCACTCAATGGCTGCGCCCCACGAACCAAGAAACGCCGACCGTGGAAACGAGGGAACTTCTCAGCAATACTCCCTAGCATCTTGCGAATGCCACCTGGAACCCATTTTTGATAGCGTTCAAATGGAATAGCTTCCAGATAAGTGTTATAACCACCGAAGAATTCATCGGCTCCTTCACCAGATAAGGCTACCTTCACGGATTCACGTGTTCCCTTAGACAAGTAATACAGCTGCATTGCCGATGGATTAGATAAGGGTTCATCCATGTAATACATGATCGTTGGTAAGATATCGAAGTAATCATCACCCGTCATGTAGAGCGGCGTATTCTTTTGTTTGATTTCCTTGGCAAATGCTGTTGACCAGCTCAATTCACTGTACTTAGAATCCTTAAATCCTAAAGAGAATGACTGGATTGGCTTTAACTTAGATGCCTCGTTCAACACGTATGAAGAATCAATCCCACTGGATAAGAAACTACCGACTTCCACGTCCGCAATCATATGGGCTTTAACGGACTCGTCAACGATGCCTCGAATCTTCTTAGCATCTTCTTCAACCGTCTGGGTATTGTCAATGTGATCGTAATTGAATTTGTAATACCGGTGCGTCTCGGTTTCGCCATTTGCATGGTGAATAAAGTATTGGCCCGGTAGCACTTTATAGACATTTTTAAACATCGTATCCCGAGAAGGAATGAATTCAAAACTCAGGTGAATTGGGAGTAAGGCTTCATTAAATTCCTTCTTGAAGTTTGGATGTTCCAAGAAAGCTTTGATTTCAGAGGCCCACAGGAAAGTGTCCCCATCATCATAATAATATAAAGGTTTGATTCCAAAATGATCACGTGCGCCAAATACTTCATTGGTCGTCTTATCGTAAATCACAAAGGCATACATCCCACGTAAACGATCTAACAGCTTAGGACCCCAAGCATCGTAACCGTGAATCAAGACTTCTGAGTCCACGTCCGTTTGGAATTCGTAACCGAGTTGTTTTAATTCTTCTCGAATTTCTTGATAGTTATAAATTTCGCCATTAAAGGTCAAAACTTTCGTCTGATCTCGGTTGTACATGGGTTGCTTACCATGAGCTAAATCAATGATTGATAAGCGTCGGAACCCCATAACCGCCTGATCATCTTCAAAGAAAGCTTCATCATCGGGCCCCCGATGCTTGATCCGATCTGCCATCGCATTAATCGTGGTAGACGGAACATCCTTTTGATTCACATAGCCAACGAATCCACACATGTGCGTATCCCCTTTTTCATTTTAGTCTTAAGCCTAATTAGTCGTTCATTTATTTCAATGAAACACAACACCCATCATTTTAGCAAATTTATTTCGGGAATACCATATTATTAAGGATTCTTAAAAGAACCACAAGCTCAACGCTATTCTGGCGCCAATTCCGCCAACTTTTCAGGCGCAATAATCCCAATCTGACGTCGGCCGACGGTTTCGATAATACCAGCCTTAGCCAATTGCCGTAATTTCCGACTTAACGACTCCGGTGTCATTCCCAAATAAGCAGCCAAATCTTGTTTACTCATCGGTAACGTTAGCGTGATTGCTTGTCGCCCACTGATGGCTTGTAAGTAGCCAGCTAACCGGGGTAACGCATCTGGGATGGCTAACAAGGTTGCTTGACGTTCCGCTGTTTTTAACCGGTCAGCCAACGCCTGCAACAACGCTAATGCCACGGGGGGCAACGTCTTCACGAGTGCAGTCAGTGCCGCCCGTGAGATCGTACATAGTTCACCCGTCTGCGTTGCCGCAGCAAAGCTTGCGTGAATTTCATCCGTGAACAACGCCGTTTCGCCCACAAAGTCCCCTGGATTCAACACTCGCAGAACCTGTTCATGCCCATCGGCAGCTAAGTGATATAACCGTACCTGGCCCGTGTTAACAATGTACAGCGTCTGGGAAACCTCCCCCATCGCAAACACTGTCTCACCCTTGGCCGCATGAACGGGCCGAGTCACCTGAGCAACCGACACCTTCTGCTCATCTGATAAGTGCTGAAAAATCGGTACTTGATTAATGCACGCCAGTTCTCGCGTCAATGAATGCTGATGTTGGGTGTGTGCCATAACGACATCTCCTTTTTCTGATACATCCATCTTAGCAAATTCTGATGAAGAAGCGGTGAGAGACGCCTTAAACTAGCGAAATGTGCTATAGTATTCGTAATAAATCACAGTCTCATCTCTGAAAGGGAGGAACCTCGAATGTCTCGACATACACACCAAGCTTGTACCTCGTTTTTGGCAGGGAAAATGGCAACCTTAGATGGCAGCACCATCATTGCCCGTAATGAAGATAACTTCGTTGCTATCTGGCCTAAGCGTGCAATTGTTCATCCCGCTGGTAAGTCTCCTGAACAACCTTTTGTATCACGAGGGAATCAGTTCACCACCCGGCTTCCTCAAACCACTTATCAGTACACCGCTGTTCCCGACACCGATCCCAGTGAAGGTTACTATGAAGAAAGCGGCATTAATGAAAAAAATGTTGCTATGAGTGCCACCGAGAGCGCCTACACGAACAGTCGTGTTCTTGGCGTAGACCCCTTAGTCAGCAATGGTATTGCTGAAGATGCCATGCTAACTGTTGTGCTGCCTTACATTGACTCCGCTCAAGCTGGCATTAAGCGACTAGGTCAGCTAGTTAGTGAGCAGGGAGCTGCGGAAACAAACGGTGTGCTCTTCAGTGACACCGAAGAAGTCTGGTACATGGAAATCGTTAGCGGTCATCACTGGGTGGCCCAGCGAATTCCAGACGATGCATACGCTGTTGTCGCCAATCAATTAGCAATTGAGGATATTGACTTTGATCGACCACAAGATTTCCTAACTTCCGCTGACATTCGCCAATTTGTTCAACGTCATCGGTTAAATCCCGATGGCGGTCGCTTTAACTCCCGGCATATTTTCGGAACCAAAACAGCCGATGATGCACACTATAATACGCCCCGGGTGTGGTACGGTCATCGTTGCTTCACTCCCAGTGCCTTTGAAGAGCCAACCAGTATGGAACTCCCCTTTATTCGGCAGGCGGAACAAAAAATTAGCATACCCGAAGTTGAAGCCTTCCTTGGATCACACTATCAAGAAACCCCTTATGATCCGCTGGGAACTGGTAGTGAAACTGAACGTCACCAATTTCGGGCAATTGGTCTATCACGAACCCAGAACTCACACATTCTGCAACTGCGACGTAACGTCGCACCAACCTTAGCTGGTGTGATTTGGCAATGCTTGGGCAATCCGGCATTCAGTCCGTATGTCCCATTCTATGCCGCTGGTGATCAATTAGCCCCTAGTTATGCCGCAAACAACGCTGCCTATGACAATCAAAATCCTTATTGGGCAGGTAAATTACTCGACGTTTTAAGCGAGGCACACTATCATCAAAACCGTAAGCTACTAGACAATTTTCTAAAGGAAACCCAAATTGCCGGTTTTCAACGGTTAAGCACAGGTGACACGCAAACTACCCCCACCGCCGCTGAGTTAGGTCATTTCAATCAAGAAACTGCCACAGCTGCATTTGCCCAGATTCAAGTTCAAATTGGTAAGCTGATTCAGGCCAACGGTGACCTCTCTAAACTATCTTTTACCATGGATGCTGATTTGTAAATTGGTGTTGTTTTTCAAGTGAATGCGCTATAATGAAATCAGCAGCTAGCCCCGAAAGGAATGATGACAATGGATGAAGTAGTACTTTTCAATCCTGGTGACTCAATTGGTAATTTCCATGATTATCACGAAGCCGTGCAAACGGCGCAAATCTATCAAGAACGGCACGATAATTCCGGCCATGTTTTAGTTGTTAAAAACGAGCATGGCGAACCGTCCTTTGATATCTTTTTAGCGGAGCAACAGCTCACAAATTCTACTGAACCATCAACAACGAAACGGTATACCGTTTCTAAAAAACTGTAATTGTAACATTTGAATCTTAGCTACTTCAAAGACCCGCGACTTGGTAAAAAGATCGCGGGTCTTTTTTGTCGTTGCCCTCATGAATTAATTTTTAAACCCGCAAAAAAGGCGTTGGTCAATTATCACCAACGCCTACTCAACACATTCCCTAGTGAACACCATCTACCAGGGTCCAAACTACTTTTCCCGTATACGATCCGGCCCGCGCAGCGATGCTAGCCTTAATCAGCAAGCCGGCGTTCTCATCAAAAGTTTTTGTATAAACCCCGTTATCTGCCGTCATCTGGTCAGCACTAAGCACAGTTTGATCGGTTGGCGATAGCTGAACTGCCGACTGATCATTTTTAAACCACATGGTAAACGGCTGCGTTTCGGCTGGCGTATAACTTGCCATCACCGAAAAAGACGGCGTCGTGGACCGTGTATCAATCACTCTAAAATAAAGATCATTTCCGGTCGTTCGCGGTAGTAACGTAGGCTGCTCACTTAGGTCCGCAATATTGTAATCCCACTTGTACTGATCGACTGCACCAAGGTCAGTCCCCAATAGTTCCGCTGAAATAAGCAACCCCTTATTATTGGCATTGGTTAAGTCATTAGAGTTTACGGTACTACCAGCCGCATTAAACTTCGAGTCGGCCGGTTCTAGTCCGGTATAATCATCCGTCGTACTGGGAGCACTTGGCTTTAAAAAGCCTTGAGCCATGCTCCCCCCATTAAACGTCACTGGAATATAATGGCTACTGGAGTCGGTTAACCCACCTGTTTGGGTACCACCGCTGTAAGCCGCAATCTTAGCACCAGCCGTAACATTCAAGGAACTATTGTTTTTCCAAGCACTCGAATTTTTAAAAACAGAGGTCGCGGACGAAAGCACTGTACGCGATTGGTCGGCAAAATTACCAATGAACTTAGTTGTCCCCATGTCATTACTAAATGCTGCGCCGGCTGTACTAATATTAGTATTGGCCTGTGCGGAAGCATTTAAGGTTACCCCTTTCGTTCCCGAACCAAATAACGTTGTCTGTGCACTCGTCGCGTTTAGATTCAAGGTTCCTTGATTATTAATTGTTACTGAATTGGCTATACCAATAAATGCAAACATGGGGGCCCTGGCATCCTTATTGGTTAACGTCAAGGTTGCTCCCTTCGCCACATCAATCGGGAAGTCAGCTTGATTCAAGTTATTATAGTAGGGATAAAACATCCCACCAGCTAAGCCACTGCTTCCATCGCCACCAATGATTTCAGTGGTTCCCGAACTGACCTTTAAATTTGCGATTTCACCAACTTGTTGCCCTGAGACGGCAGTGACAATTTTATTTTTTCCAGTGAAATTAATCGGTACAAAGTAGGTGCACAATGGTTGATTGTAGACCAAATTATTGGGCATATTATATACAACATTATCGTACGTGACTTGTGCCGCACAGGAGGTAGTGCCAGCCGACAGCCCAAAATCTGACGAAAACAACATACCATAGTAGGTACTGAGATAAGCTGTCGTTGTCCCCGTTCCAGCTGAGTTTGGCGCTCCAGTAACCTGGTTAGTAGTGGCATTACTCGTGTTGTTGACGTTGGCCACGGTTAATTGAGCCGAACTCGTTCTTGGAATTAGGACCCGCGATGCCACGTAACTTCCTGCATAGAACTGGTGTTGTTGAAAATCAACCTTAACATTGGTCAGCCCACTATATAAACTCACATCATACCCCGGTAACGTAATGGTATTAGCCACCTTGATTGTCAGATCCGTCGGTGGAATATTTTGGGATGACCAGTAATTCTTGTTATTCGTCAACAAGTTAAACAAATCATCTCCCGAAGTTACCGTGTACGTACTACCAGATGCCGTAATACTAGCTTCTGCCGTCTGCCCCTTCATAATGCCAAAACCGAAAATCAGGCAACTTAGTAATAAAATTACCAGTCGCGATGTCGATAGCTTCAAATTGGTCTCCCTCCTAAAAATTATTGTGTCTTCTTAAAAATGATTGAACCTAACTTCAATCATTTATTAATGGCTTTAATAGTCTACCAGTTGGTCTGTTTTATAACAGCATTGATATATATATGCTATTTACATTAGCACTTATAATACTTAATACTATAAAAACATTTTAACACAATACTGTAGCAGCTTAAACGATTTTGGACGGTATTTTAACTTTCATTGGTTTTCCAAAGGCTATTTGAGACTGACTAATATAGTTATTGAGAGTTACACATTTCGCATAATTTGTTGCCTTAAAAGGCCAGTCCACAGCGTCTGTCGATCTGTGTGGACTGGCCTTAATATACGACTTATTTCATGGTTAACACCTGGCGGAAGTAACGATTACCCGTTATATAGCCGCCATTAACTAAATAACGCTTAGTTCCTTTTTTGCTGACATCATCCGCGTTGGAATAAACTAACCGTTGAATCGTCAGCTTCGTTCCCTTTTTAATTACGGCCTTTTTGCTAGTTAGCTTAGTTAGGTTCGCATCACGATAAACCTTTACTTTTTGTTTCAATCTGATTGTTTCAGCAAAGGGTTGCTTACCAAACTTCACCAAATTACGATTTGCAGTTACATATGAACCATCACTCAGCTCAAATCTTGTTGTTTTCTGATAGTCCACAATCCCCTTAACCTGTAACACTTCACCTTGACGATAATGCTTGACCTTTCCCGACAAATTCTTTGCTTGATAAGCATTAACACCTGCTGGTGCCAAAACCGTTATTTGTTGAGGAACGCTTTGGTAGTAAGCTGGTAAAACGTATTGTGTGTTAGCTGTAACATAACCGGTTTGTCCATCAGTCTTGGTGTGCGTAATGTCTTTAACAAAGAAGCGAACTCGGCCATTTGAATTCTTTTCGATTTTTAGGACTTTAAACATCGGTCGATTAACACGTGCCTTATTCGCGTAAGACGTCACTCTTTGTTTAGGGTTAAACATCATTTTTTGATACGTATAGATATGCTTAGTTGCCTGAATGATCGATCCCTTTTCCACAGAGCCATAACGTGTTAGCTCAGTGACATCTGGGTTACTAGTTCCTCCCCCTTGCTGTCCGGGTGTTGTCCAATTAATTTTGATGACCCCTGAACCGCTAAACTGACCTTGCGCACCATTCCATTGATAGTCAAGTTCATCGGGTAGGCTGGTAGCTGACGTTACGTTTAACGTGAAATATTTGATGCCATCATTTGAATTTCCATCCAATGGTAGACTTTCCCCAGAGAATTTTTCATAAGCTAGGGTCCCATTAGTTGGTGCCGTTGCCTTAACTGCAAGAGAGTCTGCTTGTGGATCAGGCGATCCCACATAATAACCATTCTGATATTCATAATTCAATGAAGTTATTGGGACTAAAATCTTATACGTGCGACTTCCAATCTGAGTGGGTTTCTCTAACGTAATTGTACTAGTATATTTCTGACCAGTAGCATCTGTATTAGATGAAAGCTCATAACCCGCCATAAATGAAATATCATTAATATTATTATTAGCCACATTGTATACATGTAAATTGGGATAACGATCCTTGAGTCCCTTCATAACATTTATATTGCTAATTTGATTGTGATCAACTTTCAAAGTTTCTAACTTTGTAAAGGAAGACTTCGCAAAAGCATCGACATTACTAATCTTATTATAGCTAGCATCTAGATAAGATAGCTCCGTAAGCTTTGATTCAGCAATGGGAGAAATATCTGATATGTCGTTGTTTGCCGCAACTAAGGTGCTTAGCTTAGGAACATCAACATCTCTGATGATCGATATATCATTAATATGGTTATTAGAAACATTTAGCGTCGTTAGATTGTCAAAGTGAATTCCTTTAAGACTATTTAAATTGGTTAATTCATTGTGAGATGCATCGATCTCCTCTAAGTTAGGAAAATCTGCCTTCATTAAACCCTGCACATCGCTTATCTTATTATTTGAAAAATCAGCCGTTTTTAATGCCGGTAACTGGACATCTGCCAAACTGTCTAGTGTTGTAAATTCATTGCCCGACATATTTAAAGTCGTTAAAGAATCCAGTTGATTATCCTTTGCAAACGAAACATCACTGATATTATCATTAACTAAGCTAGCAGACGTTAGCTTAGTTAATTTTCCCAGTTCCGTCAGGTTCTGTGTTTGCGATAAGTCTGTATTACTAATGTCCAGGCTAACTAAATTAGTCGCCTGACTAATTCCCTTAAAATCAGTAATTGTTCCGTGGTCAATATTTAGATTGGTTAAATCAGCCATTTTATATGGTGTTAAATCCTCAACGGAAATGTTAAGCGAGCTTGCCACAGCTTGCTGTAAGTGTTCGTCAGGCATCCAATCGTCAACCTCATCAGACGTTGTCCCGGTTGCTTTGGCTGTATACTTGACTGAGCTATTGGTACTGGCTCCCTGATTTGTTTTGTCACTGGCATTACCTTTGGCTGGAAATAAAACCACTGTCGAAAATAGAATAGCCGCAACCATTCTTCCCGCCTTTATTTTCATTTCGTTTTCCCCCTTTAAACTTGTGTAATAATGATAATTGTATAAGCATTCACTGCATTCTAGTGCAATATATATACAGTGTTTATTATTACCACGTCATTATAGCGATTACCTCTTTAAATTACAATAAAAATTACTTAGTTCATTTAAATTAGGTTGTCGCAAAATTCACTTAACCCAGCCGTCAAATATTACCGTGACTGGATTTTGAACTATTTTGCTTATGTTTGTTGTTAACCGCATTTCTCGCTAAATTTTAACCAGATGCTATCTATAGTCACTAGAATTTTTTTATTTTAAAATCAATATCTAGCCATGAATCTCCACTAACTTATTTAAATGTGAGAAAGACGCCAAAAAGCCCCGCTTAAAGTAAGCGGAGCTAATAAAACACCCATCTAAAATTAGCATTAGTCTGGTAGATCGTATTGGTATTACATCTCAATATAAGTCAGACTAATTGTTCTTTACTTCTCGAATCTCAAAAGTAACGGTACTAGGACTATATAATTTCACATACTCTACTCCATCGTTTTTTAACAACTCACACGCAATTAACGGCCCACAACTTCTAATCTCTGTAACCATGTTTCCCGCTAAGTCTAATAACATAAATGCCTTATTGGGATCTTTCTTTTTGTACCGACGTAGCTCACTCAAGACCGCACTTACAACCGATTTTGCTAGTTCATTTGCTTCTTTACCCATATCAGCACCCCCCTATAATTAACACCATTATACAACTAAAAATCGTTAAAATAACGAACATTTTCGGTATTTCGACAATTAAGCAGACTCAAGCAAATTTTTATGTAAAAAAATGAGCGAAACTGACTCCAATCAATTTCGTTCATCCTTAAGAAGCAATTCATTTTTTTACAGCTAGTCTAATGCAGCAGACTAATAATGTCATCATAATTATTGACAAAAATTATAACCGTCTTAATCCCAAAAATACCAAAAGCAACCAATGCAAATAGCATGTCAATCCAGCTAATGAGATTATGCATCATAAAAATATGATCACAAGCAACGTACATCGTTCTAACCGCAATTGTGGTATAGATCAAATGGATAAAGAGTCTAATAAATACCCTGGCTCGCTTATGCAACAACGAAACCACCCACATATAATATACATATACTAGCCCCAAGATAATAGCGGGGATTGCGAAATTAGAATATTGTGCTGTCAAAGGGATCACTAACAACATCAGACCAAGAACAAACGCGACCACACGATAAAATGGTCTACTATAACTCACACGCATCCCCCCACTTGCATTATATACTATCTCATTTGCAGCGAACTTCAAGTCTGAGAACACCTTCCTCAATAATCTCCGGTTTATCAGCATTACCTTTACCTGCAATCAAAAAGGGAATGTTCTCAATGGTTTACACCAAGCATTCCCTCTCATTTATACTATTAGTTACCTAAATCTCCTATACATGCTGCGCAAACAGATGTAATTCTTCTTTTAAATAGCGTCCCGTAACACTAGCTGGATTCGCACTAATTTGGCTAGGCGTTCCAACAGCCACTACCTGGCCGCCATTAATTCCGCCACCGGGCCCCATATCAATCACATAATCAGCATTGGCAATCAAGTCAAGATCGTGTTCAATGGCAATCACGGTGGCTCCCTGTGAAATGAGTTGATCGAAGACTTTTACCAGTTGTTGGATATCTAAAGGATGTAGACCCACCGTCGGCTCATCAAAAATAAACAAAGTGCCGTTTTGTCGTTTACCAATTCGCGACACCAGTTTTAATCGCTGAGCTTCGCCTCCCGATAAAGCGGGGGTGCTTTCCCCTAATAATAGATAGCCCAGCCCCATATCGTGGAGCGCCTGCAAGGTCTGGCTGATCGCCTTTTCTGCCACAAAAATTGGCAAGGCTTCATCCACGGACAAGGCTAAAATATCGGCAATACTATATCCTTGCCACTTCACCGCTAGGGTCTCACGATTGTACCGCTGCCCTTGGCATTGCGGACAAACTTCGGTAATATCCGGTAAGTACTGCACATCTAATGAGATTTGACCGGTTCCATTACACAGTGGACAGGCCCCTGCTTTAACATTGTATGAAAACCGGCTATTCGTATATCCATGTGCTTGGGCCGCCGGCGTTGCCGCAAATAATTTGCGTAAATGATCTAGTATATCCGTATAGGTTGCTACCGTTGAGCGCACATTCTTACCCACGGGAACTGAGTCAACCGTCACGATATGACGAATCTTCCCCCGTTCAAGCTGGCGAACATGGGTTGGCAACGGGTGATGCGCAACCTCAGCCTCAATTGCTGGAATCAAACTGTCTAGGACTAACGTTGTTTTTCCAGCACCACTCATCCCCGTCACCGTGGTTAACCGGTTCTTAGGAAAGGCCACTGACACATCGTTGATATTAAATCGGTCCGCTACCTCAATAGCCAGCCGCCCCTTGGCCCATAAGTCAGTTGAACTCAGCGTAGGGCGTTCCCGTAACTGTGCTCGACCCGTTAAAAATGGTGCAATTAACGATTGTGCACTGTTTTTGATCTCAGCAACCGTTCCTTGATCCACAACTGTACCGCCCAACTTACCTGCTTGGGGACCAATTTCAATGACATGATCTGCCGCACTAATGATCCGAGTGTCATGATCCACGACCACCACTGAGTTTCCCTGAGCAACCAACTCATGGAAGGCCTTAATGAGCCCTGTTACGTTAGCCGGATGCAATCCGACAGACGGTTCATCTAGTACGTACAGAACTCCTGTCGTTGCGCTTCGCAACGTTCTGCCCAGTTGAATACGCTGAAGTTCACCCGTTGACAACGTGGCTCCTGGTCGACTTAACGTCAAGTAATCTAATCCCAAATCAACGAGGGGCTGTAGACTAGCTAGCAACTCGTCAATCAACTCCGTCCCCATCGATTGCATGGTAGGAGGTAACCACGCCACCACCGTGTTGGCAAAAGTACGTAACTGGTTAATTGGCAAGTCACACACTTCTGCCAGATTACGCCCATTGAGCTGCTGTTTTAATCGTTCCGGATTGAGACGTGTGCCTTGACAGGTCGGACAAGTGTCAAACGTATAAAATTTGTTAAGCTTCGCTATTGTTCGTTCATTTTTAGTTGTCGCTAGACTATCTTCAACCGCTGCAAAGGCATTTTCATAAACAGCATTATCCATGTGAAAAATTTTGCCTTTGCTACTGGGAATATTCACGGCAACGGTTTGCTTGGCACCATGTAAAACGCGCTGTTTGTCCGCCACACTCAATTCCCGATATGGCACATCGATTGGAATCCCAATCGCATCCGCCACCGTTGGCATGAAATTCCGGCCAGGTAAATGCCAAGATGCCACAGCCCCCTGCCGTAAGGTTAGCGTGTCATCAGCGATTAACAAACTGGCATCTAACTGGCGAACTTCTCCCAAACCACCACAGGTTGGACAAGCCCCATCTGAATTAAAAGCAAAATCCTCTGCTCCTGGTGCACGGAAACGAACGCCACAAGTTGGACAGACTACGTAGCCATCATTCTCAGCGACATCTAGGGTTGGTGGCACTTGATGCCCGTTAGGACAAACTGGCGATCCCAACCGAGAAAAAACGAGTCGTAGAATATTTAAACTTTCGGACATCGTGCCGACTGTGGACCGAACTCCTGGAACTTGTGGGCGTTGCCGTAACGCTAAGGCTGATGGTAAATATTCGACTGAATCCACAGCTGCCTTCCCCATTTGATTGATCCGCCGCCGGGTGAAGGTTGATAATGCGTTAAGGTAGCGGCGCGCTCCTTCCGCATATAAGACGCCCATCGCCAATGATGATTTTCCAGAGCCGCTGCGTCCGGTAATCGCCACGAACTCATTGAGTGGGACGTCGACGTCCATATTTTTTAAATTATTCACCCGTGCTCCACGCACTTTAATTTCTGCTGGTAACTGAGTTGCCACTACTCATAACCCCTTTCTTAACTACACTGATACCTTTCACTATACCACGAATCAAAAACGCAGTTCTCTGCTTAACTTGCTGACCGAAGCAGATTTAAAAGCATCCTTAATAGCTTTATTAAGCTAACGGAAAGTCCCGTACTAAAAGGCAAATGCTTCTAAGCTTTTCGTTTTTTGATTATAAAAAAGAACACCGCTAAACGTTGATTTAGCAGTGTTCTTCTTTTATTACTATTATGCCCCGAGCAGGATTCGAACCTGTACTTGATCTCTCAAACAGCGACCTGAACGCTGCGCGTCTGCCAGTTCCGCCATCGGGGCAACTCAACAACAAATAATATATTACACTAAGACTGCATAAAAGGGAAGCCCTTTATTCAGTTTTTTTTACGTCTGGAAACCTCACCGCTGTGCCATACCCGTGAACGACTAAAAATTTAGGTGCTACATTCATACGTACGACTTCGGTATTAAACCGCACTTCGATTAGCCCATCCGCTTGATTCTCTTGTGCTTGCTTCATTAACTGCTGCTTAACCTCTTCAAATAATCCGTCAAACAGAGAAAATTCATCTGGCTTTTCCGACCGTAACATTGTGCTAGCCGTCGCCGTTAAAATTCCTTGAATGGCATGCGTTCGATTCAAACCACCCGTCGTCATAAACATTTACTGCCACGCCCTTTCATTTTTTGCTGCCATTGACGCCAACACCAAAATAGAATTGCACCAATCACTATTCCGGTGGCATTGGTTAAGACATCATTTACATCAACCCATCTTCCCAGACCAAGTAACCAATTTCCCAACGCTTGACCGGCTTCTAAAGTTAGCCCTGTGAGTATCCCCGCTAACACCCATTGGGGCCAACGCAACCGCGGCCAGTTCCAGGCTAATAGTCCGCCTTGTGGCACGGTCATAACAATATTCAGCCAAAAGGATGTATCAACACTTGCTGGTTGTAAGGGACGTATTACCCAAATGCCACCAGCCCACCAATGAGTCGTAATTCCACCAACCGCACTCCCAAAGTTCAGCGTGACTGGTGTCCACGTTAAGGTTGTTAATAACCACCAGCCCAACCACCACCAACAACGTCGATACTGTCGGTTAAAAAGCGCGCGCACAATTAGGCTACCCCAAAGTAGGCTAACCACAATGTAAAATAACCATCTCACTCACTTCATCCCCTTGTCCTCTAGTATACCGACTCCGTTTATCAGGAACAATCCCATATTTGCAATATATCAGTTTGTTTTCTGTCCTCAGATGAACTATTTTAAAAGTCTACTTGCACAGCAAGCTAAGCGGTTACACAATACTAAAAATGGCGGTTTTATCATTAGATAACATTTCACATTGTGATTATTAGGCCGCCGTTTAAACTTGTATCTAGCCACTTTCTTATAAGTTCTTCACTAAACAGGCTTTAAATTTATTAAAGTTCTGCTATACTTATGGTTATACGATTAAGTATCTAAGCTATTGGCAATTGTAATATTATTTTGGTATTGTGCTTCGTCACAATCGAACATGATTACTGTCTGTTATATCAGCTGGTCATTAAATTACAATGTCCCCAAGTTCTCGATATGGCTGATATGTCCGGCCATCTCATCACAATGAATTTACCTAAACACATTAAGGAAAAATAACCTTAATGGTTTTTACTTGTAAACAACAATTCAATTGTATACAATACTCTGAAAGTCATTTAAAAGGAGGTCTGTGCCATGACTAAAGTGACACCGATTTTGCTAGACGAACAACTCTGCTTCTCCATCTATTCTGCTAGCAAAAAGTTTAATCATTTCTACCAGAGTGCCTTGGCACCTTTTGGGTTAACCTATCCGCAATACATTGCCATGCTGGTTCTTTGGGAGGATGCGCCATTAACCGTCCACCAATTAGGGGACCGTTTGGAACTTGATAGTGGAACCCTGCCCCCGCTTCTGAAACGATTAGAAAAACAAGGTTGGGTTACTCGAGTCCGAAGCCAAACTGATGAACGCCAAGTGCTAATTCACTTGACCGACATGGCAGCGGCTAAGCGTGACGAGGTTTATATGCGTATCGGTCAATGCCAAACGTTGTTGGGAATGTCCGACAAAGAAATTGATCAAATGATGACTGAACTGGTCACCGTGAAGTCACAGTTAGACCACGTCAGCCAAGAGCGCATGATTGCTAAACAAGTCGATCAAGATTAATATTTTTTATAAAAAGACAGCACGGACAATAGCGTCCGTGCTGTCTTTTCTACTATTTAAGTGTCAATAACATGAGTCCCACTGCAACTAGGTTATTAAACCCGTGAAGTAAGATGCTACTCTGTAATTTACCCGTTCGCCGATACACATAGGCCAGGGTTCCCCCCATTACCGCATATAAAAGCCAACTGATTGGATTAGAACTGGCATGGGGAATCGAAAAAGCAATCCCGCTCACAACAATTGATAACCAGAAAGATCTGGGGGCAAAACAGCCATCGATTAGTAGCCCCCGAAAGGTTAACTCCTCGATAATTGGTGACCCCAATACTGCCGTCAGACTCAGTAGAATCATCGTTAAACTACTCCGCCCCATCAAAGTCCCAATGGCTTGATTGTTCGCCGTACTAGTTTGATGGTACAGCACACTAGTCAAACCACTTAAAATAAACTCTGACAAGATGATAAACCCATAGCCTTTGACCATTTGTACCCAATCTTGCCCAGTCAACCGTTGCCAATTAACTGGATGAATCTGGCGATAGCGCCAAAAACCAATCAGGGCCGTGATCACAAACCCAGCCAGATAAATACCACTCCATAAAACACGATGCAACAATGAGCCATGATTTAATTGTAGCAATGGCAATTGAACCACCGATATTAGAATCACCATCCCGATAACCCATAGCCAACTGCCAAAACCACCTATTTTAATCCGTTGTTGTGTCATCTTGTCCACCCTCTCAGCATTGTTTCCTCGCTTAACTAACCGGTTCAAAGTTCTCTAATCGCCTCATGGCTGAACGATCAACCGTCTCATTAAATACCTTCACCAAAATATTTACTTTTTAATAGCAATTTCTTAATAAATGCGTTACTATAAAGTTGCGGATGAGTTTGAACTAACCTTCAACTTATGCGTGAGGCTTCTGTCCTCATTCAACAGACAGATTTCATTTTACTCCCCCAAAGTAGATGAAATTTTTTACAACATAATCCCCCAATTATGTTGTAACCTTACTCTTTGGCCATTGCGACTTATCGTAATGGCTTTTTTTGTGCCTCCTCATCACTAACGGCCGTCTCATCCTCTAAAAGCATTGGCGATCGGGGCCATAAAAACCAGTACAGACCAAGATTAACGAGCGTACTAACGATCAATCCCGTTAAACCAATCATGATATCCCAGCCAAAAGCCACGTTCCACGTGAGCATCCCCCACAAGGTACCGCCAATCAGACCACCAGTTAGCAAAACCATCAACAATGACGTTAAAATTTTCACAGCCAGAATGCCCCTTCGTTAAGTAATCATGTACAAATGTTACCACGTTTCTTCAAATTATCGAAGTAAATTCGGCTAATAGCTGTATTCCTAACTGGAAACGATTACAATGAAGGTGTCTTTTAAATTTAACTGAAGGAGTGACTCATATGACCAGTGTTCTCGTAACTGCCCCCATTCCTCAGGCGGCGCTAAACATCTTGCGCCAAGCCGACTTAGACGTTGATTGCTATAATGGCCACGGCCTGATCACCAAGGCTGAATTGTTAAAACGTGTTGTGGGTAAGGACTATCTGATTACCCCACTATCCACTCAGGTCGATCGTGACATCATTGATGCCGATCCACAACTAAAGTTGATTGCAAATTATGGCGCCGGTTTCAATAATATTGATGCCGACTATGCCCGGTCACGACAAATTCCCGTGACGAACACCCCGAAAGTCTCGACTGTCTCAACCGCTGAGGTGACTGCCGGTCTCATCATCGCTTTAACTCACCGCCTTGTTGAGGGTGACCGATTGATGCGCGACCAAGGGTTTGATGGCTGGTCACCCCTATTCTTCTTGGGTCATGAACTAGCGGGCAAGACTTTGGGCATTCTCGGTATGGGCCAAATTGGGCAGGCAGTCGCCAAACGCTTAGCTGCTTTTGATATGAAGATTATCTACACGCAACGCCATCCTCTCGATGCGACCACCGCGCAGGCCTTACATGCCCAACAGGTGCCATTAACTGACTTAATTGCGCAAAGTGACATCTTAACCATTCATTGTCCTTTCACGCCAGAGACGCATCATTTATTAGGAGCTGCCGAATTTAAGGCCATGAAAGATTCCGCTTATTTAATCAATGCGGCCCGAGGTCCCATTATCGATGAAGCCGCCCTGTTGACAGCTCTCCAACAGGAACAGTTAGCTGGCGCTGCTTTGGATGTCTATGAAGCCGAACCGCACGTTGACGCCGGCTTCAAAGCATTGGACAATGTCATTTTAACGCCCCACGTTGGTAACGCGACCGTGGAAGCACGTGATGCTATGGCTACGATTGTTGCCAAGAACGCGGTTCGCGTGGATCAGGGACAGGCCCCCTTATACATTGTTAACCCTTAAACGTCAGTAACACTCAAGTTCACAGCTTGAGTGTTTTTTTATGGATCAAAGGCGTGATGACTACAAATACTGCAATCGGTTGCAATATTGTCAGATCAGCCTTTATCAACAAAATTATTTTAATCAAAATCGGAAGAATTAATTGCTTATTCAATCTGGGTAGCCTAAGATTGGTCTTGAAAGAATACGCTATCATTTAGCAGAAAGGATGATCTCAAATTGAACTTAATTTCATTGCATGTATTGGATGACGCTTTAGCCGTCAGCTACCAACCCACTAATCCCGATGAACGGCGCCGTTTTACGATCGCCTACAATTCTGATCAGACCATTGGTGAAAACCTTGAGAATTTGCGGTTGAAATTGGCTGGTTTAGACGTCGATGCCGCCGTAATTGATAATGCACTCAGTTACCCATTTTCAGATACCGTGGTGGGCATTAATCACCAACGGATTGATTTAGGCCTCGCGATTACCAACATGTTAAATATTCCCGCTGTCAGTTCCCAAGCCGTGCAGCAACAAGGGCTCACCGCTGCACTGACCGCTAAACGCGACTATTTAACCTGGCACCTTGACTATTATGGTCAGTACCAAGGTAAACGTAACTATGGTCAAGAGGCTATGCTCACCGTCGGCAACGGTTTTATCGGGCTTCGTGGTGCTTATACAGAAGCTCACGCCGATGCCGACAATTATCCGGGCATGTATACGGCTGGCCTGTATGACCAGTTAACCACCAATCTCAATGGTCGCAACGTAACAAATGAAGACTTGGTTAACTTGCCTAACGCTCAAGCCTTATCCTTTGGTGTTGATCATCAAAATCCCTTTCGGATTAAGGCTGCTGATATCCAAGATATTTACCGTAGTCTTGATCTGCATACTGGGACGCTAACCACCACCATGCTTGTCCAACTCCCTACCGGTCATGCCCTACGAATTGAAACTAAAAAACTGGCTAACTTCAAAGACTGGCACCGTTTAGCCATCCAATACCGGATCACCCCTTTAAATTTTGCGGGAAGTCTGCAAATTTACTCTGCAATTGATGGTCGGGTAATCAATGCGAATGTCGACCGCTATAATGCCTTTAATCAACGACACTTACGCATTACGGGAACCAGTCAGCAAACCGATTCAATGTTCTTAGAGGGGCAAACAGCTACCTCAGCCGTCAAGTTTGTTCTAGGGTCCCGATTAACTGGTCCAGGAACGGCTCTCACCCCGCAAAATCATGATCGACCAGACGCCGATCAACAAGTGCGCCAGATGCAGTCGCTTGACGTTCAACCCCAACACACCTATACATTTGAAAAAAACATTGTGCTCTATACCGCTCGCGAAACAACTGGTGACCTTTTAGCTGCAACGCAAGCCGATTTGGCCCAGGCCAGTTTTGAGGACACGCATAAGAGTAGCACAGCTTACTGGCAACATCGCTGGGATATTGCAGATATTCAACTCTCGGGTGATATGACAGCTCAAAAATTAATCCGAGTCAATCTGTACCATCTATTCTCAGCAACGCAGGCCATCGCTTCTGGTAAAATTGATGCCTCAATTAACGCCCGTGGGTTAGACGGTGAAGCCTATCGGGGACATGTCTTTTGGGACGAAATGTTTGACCTGCCACTATTGACACTATATGATCCGCAACTTGTGCGGCAACTGCTGATGTATCGTTATCGTCGGCTACCCGCTGCCAAAAAGAACGCCCATGAGGCCGGATTTGCTGGTGCCATGTTCCCTTGGCAGTCCGGTGCAACTGGGGATGAACAATCCCAGGTGGTCCACTTAAATCCCCTAACCAATACGTGGGACCCCGACTATTCAGCTTTGCAACGCCATGTGTCATTAGCCGTTGCTTACAATGTTATTATGTATGACCGAATTTCTGGTGACCATACCTTCTTGGTACAATATGGTTTAGAAATGCTGCAAGAGATTGCACAATTTTGGCTCAGTAAGGCCCACCGGAATGCACCCGATCAACGATACACAATTGATCAAGTCATGGGACCAGATGAATTTCACGAAAACTATCCAAACGCGCACAGCCGCGGGTTAGCCAATAACGCATACACCAATCTAATGGTTGCCTGGTTATTCCGAGAACTGAAGGTCCTTCGGCAGCAGTGCCAACCCGACCAATTAGCAGCCATTGACCAGAAAACGGGCGTGACTCCGCAAATTCTCGATCAATTTGCGGACGTTGCCCAGCACTTGAAACTCGACATTAACGAGGACGGCATTATCGGGCAATTTGCTGGTTACTTCAAGCTTCCCCAGTTAGATTTCCAGAAGTATCGGCAAAAATACGGAGATATTTCCCGAATGGATCGCATCTTGAAGGCTGAAGGAAAGACGCCTGATGCCTACCAAGTGGCTAAGCAAGCCGATGCGCTTATGATTTTCTACAACTTAGATGTTCCACAGGTCATGACGCTGCTTCAGCAATTGGGTTACCAGCTTCCCACAGGTGCGTTAACTAAGAATCTACAATTCTATTTGGATCGAACAACCCATGGGTCTACCCTATCGCGGGTTGTCTACGCCGCATTAACGGCGATGGCAGGGCACTTGGATCGTTCTTGGCAATTCTATTCTCAAGCACTGTTGTCTGATTACTACGACATTCAAGGCGGGACAACAGCCGAAGGTATTCACCTAGGCGTCATGGGGGCGGTAACGTTAATGACTATGCGGTATTATGCCGGGGTCGATGCGCTAGCCGATCACCTGACGGTTGCCCCTCGCCTGCCCCATGCTTGGACAGCCATTGCGTTTAAGCAATGCATTCGTGGCATCACCTATGCCTTTAGCATTGACCATCACCACATTACCGTGACGGCCGACCAGGCAACCACCCTTCAAATTCAGCAACAATCTGTTTCACTAAAACCACACGTTTCAACCACCATAACTTATTAAGGAGTGCTTAGCATGACAAAGTTTTCTGATATTAAAGGATTTGTTTTTGATCTCGACGGTGTGATTACGGATACTTCCATTCTTCATGGTACGGCCTGGCATCAGCTCGCCGATTCCCTAGGTGTTACTTGGAGTGATGAACTGGGCAATGGCCTTAAAGGGATTAGTCGCATGGATTCCTTGGAAATGATTCTGAAGGCTGGCGGTAAGGAAAACGACTATACCCAAGCTGAAAAGGAACAGTTAGCCACTCAGAAAAACACCAACTATGTCGCTGAAGTCGACAAGATGACGCCCGCTAATATTTTACCAGGGATGAAAGCTTTTCTTGATGATCTACGCGCCAAAGGCTACCAACTCTCATTGGCCTCTGCTTCTAAGAACGCCCCCCGCGTATTGGCTAAGTTGGAATTGGCCGACTACTTCCCCAAGATTGTCGACCCAGCTAGTTTAACTCATGGTAAGCCAGATCCTGAGATCTATACCAAAGGGGCTGAGCTATTAAACTTGCCACCCGAACAATGTATCGGCGTTGAAGATGCCGCTGCTGGTGTGGCTGCGATTAATGCAGCTGGTGAGGTCTCCTTAGGCATTGGTGATGCCACCGAATTAGGTGCCGCGGATATGGTCTTTGCGGACACGGCCGATGTGACCTTAGCTAATATTGCGGCTAAGTTAGGCTAAATTCAATAGAATACAAAAAGGGATTGAGCAAATCGCTCAGTCCCTTTTTTGTGTTCTATTGAATTAAACCAAAATAGCGAAGTCCGCGAACAATTCCATCCGTGGTATTTGTAGTAGTCACATATGCTGCTTTTTCTTTAGCAGCAGCCACCCCGTTCCCCATCGAAATAGGAACATCAACTTCGTCAAACATTTGCAGGTCATTATACCCATCCCCAAAGGCATAAGTCTTAATCCCCTGTAGTCCGGCCTGTTGAATTAAGGTTCGAATCCCCGACTGCTTCGTCACGCCATTGACCATCGTATCCAAACATCGTGGATTATTTCGCACAAAAGTTAACTGACCTGAAAATTTCTCTTGATAAAGCTGGTCATGGTCACGATTAAATACATTTAAAAAATTAATTTGCTGGGTTGCATACCACGCTGGATCAACGATCGGATGCAGCCGTAACAACTGAAAGTTTTCTGTCGTATCAGCATTGGCCTGACTCAAACGGAAGCCCTGACTCGTATAGTACGCAATCGGATCATGCTGGCGTTGCGCAAATGATGTCACTGCCGTCAATAACTCGGGCGCAATTACCGCTGCGGCTAACCGCTGACCTTGATACTGTACATAACTGCCATTAGCGCCGACCACGGAATCAATTCCGGTACCGTCCAAAACATATTGTATCTCAAAGATGTTTCTTCCTGTGGCAATAACTGGTAGAATATGATGTTGTTGCATTTCATGAATGGCTGCGACACTTGCCGGTAAGACATGCTTGTTATCGTCAAATAGCGTGCTATCCAGATCAAAAAAGACGATGGCTTGATACATAATTAGCCTCCTAGTTCACTGGTTTTGACAGATTCATTATACAACAATGACCAAAGTTTACGAAATGGCGAAATTTTTTTGCTCAGCAAATGTAGTAGTTGGCAATTTTATGGTACACTATATCTTGTATTTCTATTTAAAAGAGGGGCTATCATGGTGATAATTACAGCAGGAATGATTGGTGTTGGTAAAACAACACTTACTGGAAAGATTGCATCGCATTTAGGTACGCAAGCATTTTTTGAACCGGTTGGCGATAACCCGGTTTTACCACTTTACTACCGGGATCCCAAACAATACGGCTTCTTACTGCAAATTTACTTTTTAAATAAGCGTTTTAGCATGATCAAACGTGCACTGGCCGATGACAACAACGTCTTAGACCGTTCAATTTACGAAGACGCCCTCTTCACGCGGGAGAATAACGCCGAAGGTAACATCACAGATACAGAACTAGAAGTTTATTTGAATCTGTTAGACAACATGATGAATGAACTCAACGAGTTACCTAAAAAGGCACCTGATTTGTTGGTCTACGCAGACGCTGACTTTGATACAATCTTACATCGGATCAAGAAACGTGGTCGGGATTACGAACAATTTGACAATAATCCTGAACTAGAATCTTACTATAAAAAGATGTGGACTGCTTATCAAGGCTGGTTCGCAGATTACGACGTTAGTCCTAAGATCAAAATTGACCTTCAAAAATACGACCTTGATGTTCCCGGTAATACGGAACTTGTTTTGGGGCAAATCGATGATGCTTTAAAAGATCTTCGTACTAGCACGGCCGTTTAAATATAAAAAAAGAACTGTGAAATCATCATAGATTTCACAGTTCTTTTTTTAGTGTTCAGCCGTTTCAGATGGTAATAAAATAATCTGACTATCACCATCATCATACGCCAAAACTGTAGCCGGCAATTCAGGAGTGTACCCGAACTGTGTGTCAAATCCGGCTCGCAATGTCACCTCTTGGTCATCATCAGTTTGGACGTATTCAAAAGTCGTTTGTCCTTGGTTATTATGCAACTTAAATGTTAGCAAATTTGCCAACGGGAAAAGTCCCTGGAGGTCGTCATCAATAATCTGCCAAACAGCATCAATCATCTCACCTGGTAAGGCCGCCACCGTGCCGTAACTCGCATAGCGGGCATGATTACTTTCAAACATCTTATCGCCTCCATCTACCGTTATTTATAGCTATTATACCGTAACTTAGTTTAAAACGGGAATAATTTAGCTCTTAATGCTCAGTAACCCGCTGAGTATTCTTACGATCAAGCCAATTTACCATGAACGATATCACAATCAATCCAGCACCCGCAATAAAGATGACATGCAGTCCTTGGTATAAGATACCGTGAAGCGTCGGCAAGAGAGCCTGAGGCAAGTCTTTGGCCGTCTGCGGATTAATCAGTTGATTCATCATCGCCATCGTTGTTTTGGGGTGTTGCGCTACCCCACGGGCCATCTCGACATTCATGATGATGCCGAATAGTGAGACCATCACCGTTTGCCCTAGTGTCCGCGATAAGGTGTTAAATGACGTTGCCACACCAACCTCATCGACAGGCACCTGACTCTGTACCGTCACCGTAGTGGTCGTAATGGTAATCCCAAAACCAGTACCACAGATTGCAGCAATCACAAAGAAACACCAAAACGGCGTATTTGCTGGCAATAAAGCCATTGTTACAGCACCAATTAGAACCAGTGTCAGAGCAATATTAACAATTTGATTAGGCGAGCGCCGCATAAGAAGCTTACCAGCGATAAAGGACCCGACAATCCACATCAGTGAACTTGGCGTAATAGCAAACCCCGCCTGTGACGCCAATAGACCTAATAGGCCTTGCGTCCACGTCGGTAAATAGACTTCAAATCCCATGATAAAACCACTTAATAAGGCCGCAATTAAGTTTTGAATGACAAACGTTCGATTCCGAAAAAGGGCTAATGGAATCAACGGGTCATCGGTGCGTTGCTCTCGTCGTAAAAATAGCCAAAATGCCACAATTGTGACCAGAAAACCAACTATAATCCAGATGATTCCTAAGTTACCCTCACTCAATAATTGGAAGGTTAACATCAACGCTAATAGCCCAACCGATAGCCATAAGCACCCTGCCCAGTCCATCGTAAAGGGTTTTCGCTGCGTTGATTCATTCAGGAAAAACCAAATCAATAGCATCGTGATAATCCCAATTGGAATATTAATGAAAAAGATCCAGTGCCAGCTGAGTTGATCAACGATGAAGCCCCCTAATAGTGGGGCCACAACGGCAGCAATGCCCCAAGCAGACCCGTTCAGACCCATCACGCGGGCCCGTTGTTCAACGGGATAAATATCCGCTAAGATTGTAAAAGAGACTGGCATAATGGCACCTGCACCAATCCCTTGAAGTGCACGCCAAGCAATTAATGTCTCCATTGATTGCGACATTCCGGACAAGGTTGAGCCTAAAATAAACACAAATAGACCGACTAGAAAGACGAGCTTTCGACCAACCGTATCCGCTAACTTGCCATAGATTGGCGTTGCCAGTGCACTAGTCAGCAGAAAAATAGAGAATACCCAGTTCATCAAGGCAACCCCGTGCAGATCACCAACAATAGTGGGCATGGCCGTTGAAACGATTGTTCCTTCAATTGCTGACATAAATGTCGCTACAAAAACAGCACCCGTTACAACACCAACGTTAGTTTGTTTCTTAACCATAATTTCCTCCTAACGTTGGCCCCACCACTCAACGAATCTAAGTAGCCAATTGCTGCTACTTCCCAATTTCTGATTTACAGTAATGTCCTAATTATCACGGCTAGCTTCATAAATATCAAGAGGGAAGCTCATCTTTTTTAGTCAGCACGACGAAAAACGGCTAGGCCGCTCAACCGAGCGTCTAACCGTCTAATTTTTAACTTATTTACTTGCAAGCAGCCTTCAAAGCATCTACCTTATCAGTATGTTCCCAAGGCAAATCAATGTCGGTTCGGCCAAAGTGACCATAAGCCGCCGTTTGCTTATAGATTGGTCGCTTTAAATCCAACATTTGGATAATTCCAGCTGGCCGTAAATCAAATAGATCACGGACAGCTGCTGCTAATTTCGCTTCAGCAACTGTGCCAGTCCCAAACGTATTAACGTATACGGAAACGGGTTCAGCCACCCCAATGGCGTAAGCAATTTGAACTTCACACTTCTGGGCTAATTCAGCCGCCACGATGTTTTTGGCAATGTAGCGAGCAGCGTAGCTGGCAGACCGGTCAACCTTCGTTGCGTCCTTACCAGAAAAGGCCCCACCACCATGACGAGCGGCACCACCATACGTATCAACAATAATCTTACGGCCAGTCAAACCAGCATCCCCTTGTGGACCACCGATGACGAATCGACCAGTTGGATTAATGAAGTATTTCGTTTGATCATCCAACAAGTCAGCCGGAATAGTTGGCTTAATAACTTGTTCAATAACATCTTGGCGAATACGATCCAACGTAACGTCTGGATCATGCTGCGTACTAAGAACAACCGTGTCCACGCGTAAGGGTTGATCATTATCATCATATTCAACCGTTACTTCAGCCTTGGCGTCTGGACGTAGGTAATCTAAAACGGCTTGCTTACGAAGCATCGCAATCCGTCGCATCAAAGCATGGCTCAATTCGATTGGTAACGGCATCAATTCAGGTGTCTCATTAACCGCGTACCCAAACATTAATCCTTGATCACCAGCGCCAATCTGATCTAACGGATCAGCATCACCTTCCCGGGTTTCTAAGGAATCATCGACCCCTTGGGCAATATCGGGTGATTGTTCGTCGATTGCCACGAGAACGGCACAGTTGTCGCCGTCAAACCCATATTGACCATCCGTATAACCAATCTCTTTAATCGTCTGGCGAACCACTTTTTGAATATCAACGTAAGCCTTCGTTGAAATTTCACCGAAAACTAAAACCAAGCCTGTCGTGACTGATGTCTCACAAGCCACTCGAGAATCTGGATCTTGCGCCAATAATGCGTCTAAAATGGCATCACTAATTTGATCAGCGATCTTATCAGGATGGCCTTCAGAAACGGATTCTGACGTAAATAAATGTCTTTCTTGCAATGGATATTCCCCCTAGATATAGTAGACGGCAAGTTGACCGATAATCTCGTCGCCATTCGGTTACAAGGCAGCTTCACTAGCATGTGAATCCTATCGGGAATTGACTCATAACTCAAGAATTTTACCACAAAATCAGTTGACTTAAAAGGAAGTGCCGGAAAAATCTGAAAGAACCGTTGACCGCACCACAAATAATCACTAATATAAAAAGCAACACTATAACCAATTGAATGGAGCGATTCCATGACCACGCTCATGGCCTTCTTAAAAAATCGAACAGTCCAGCAACTTGTTATCTTCACTGCATGTCAAAATAGTCTCTGGTGGTTAGCCGGATCAACCGTTAATACAGGCAGTCCGTTGACTACGCTCGTTAAGTTTTATCTACTAATGTATGGCGGTCTATTAGCCGCTGGTGTCTTCTTGATCTTGAATCATCACTTTCAATCACGAATTGGACCAGTCTTAGTCGTGGCAGCCGCCACGATGGGCTTCTTAGCAGCACCCAATGCCCATTTGGTCCAGTTTTTTGCACTACTGATCTGTCTGTTTCTAGTTCTCGTTTGTCTCCCACAGTTGGGCTTACAGTCTGTCTACGGGCTCGTTGTTTTTAGTTGCTTGGCTGGTTGCGGCATACCAGTCGTACTGTTTTTTTTACGAAATCACTACTTGGCACTACAATTTCTAACTTTATTATTACCCCTAGTTGCCAGTTATTTAGTCTTTTTTGAACCATATTATCTACCCGCTGAACGTGATTGGCGCTTAACGCTGATTTCACCGCTCATTCTTATTATCATCATGAGCGGCGTCGCTTTTTCCTGGCGGATTCTTGTCGTCATTCTCATCGTGGCAGTCCATTGGTGGTTACAACCCCGATTAAATGAACGCTACCGCTTAGTTACATCAGGACTCTTACAGTTGATAACCGGCCTATTCATTTTGCTTTAAAATATGGTTAGTTTTTAAGGTTTGGCTAAGCCACTAGCTTGTGACTATCGTTCTTAAAATAAACCGTGCTAGAATGAGACATCAAATCATAATGGAGGAACCTTAATGACCACCATCAAAGTGATTGGTGACATTCTTAGCGGTAGCTATCAACCCACCCTTACCGGTAACCGCGTGGTTGACGCTAGCCTAATTGACCACTTTTGTCAGAATTTAGCAACCGCACTTCACTTACCACGAATCGCCGTAAAAGCGGACCATCATTGGAATCTCAATGTAGAGCCGTCCGTTCTTTACCTGATTGACCAACGAATTCTTCAGGCTACGGATCACCTACTGGATCATCGTAATGTGATTGCCGTTAACCACACTGACTTACTTCGCGGTCAAGTCGGACTGGCACAAACGCAACTGCAAGCCAAACATCTGATCCATGTTACCAATTAAGACGCCCAATCATTTAATTAAGATTGAGCGTCTTTTAGTTTCTCTATTTAGGTAAAATCTTTGATTCGTAATAACTTTCCCCGAATCCACAACGTGTGATCGTTCAATTCTTGTTGCAATAACATCAGGCCATCAATTAGCGGAATCTGTTCGTTAGCGTTAAAAAATTCTGTCTTACTAACATATAAACGGCGGTTATAAATATCAAATGTACGCCGAATCCGATAACCCAGCCTGCCATAAGTTATAGTCTCTATCGCGGTCCCCTGTTCTACCTCCCAGCGAGATATGTGCTGTAGCTCATCTAGCGAATAATAGCGTTTTTGATGCGTCTGCCGATCCCATATTTCAAGATGATAGGTCGTCGCTAATGACTCACGTAAAAAGTAACCAACCGTATCAAAAAAATTCAGTCGAAAGTGCGTTAAGTCCCCCACGTCTAGATAAAATAATCGCTTTTGTTGATAATGATCCAATGGCGTTTGCAGGTCATGTTCAATCTGTTGCGTAATTGCTTGATAAGATTGGCGCAATTCAAGAAATTGATCAATTAATTTTCTATCCTTCGGGCCAATCGATTCAGGTGACATACCGCCACTGAGATCATTTTTATCCATTACAAAACATCCTCTCAACGGTGATTCTTAATTTCAATCAACCGTAAGGATACTTTAACACACGAAGAATAAAATTAATACCCATTATCATTAATAATATATTAAATCTATAATTATTGGCTTAATGTCGGTGAATGGTCCCAACTTGCCTTTCGTCCGTAATATCGGTATATTGAAGTTAATTCATGTTGAGGAGGAAATAATAATGAATAATGATTTATTAGTCACAACAACGGAACATATACCGGGAAAAGAATATGAGGTTATTGGTGAAGTCTTTGGCCTAACGACTCAATCGAAAAACGTCTTACGTAATATGGGGGCCGCCTTGAAGAACGTGGTGGGTGGTGAAATCAAAGATTATACGAAAATGTTAGATGAAGCCCGTAATATTTCCGTAGACCGGTTACGCAAAAATGCACGTGATATGGGAGCAGACGCTGTCGTTATGATGCGGTTTGACTCCGGATCAATCGGAACAGATATGCAATCCGTCGCCGCATATGGAACCGCTGTCAAATATCTGTAATTTACTGTAAAATGATGACACGATCTTTGTAAATGTTCGTTACACTCGATCAACTATTATTTTAACACCTGGGGCCGTGATTATTTCGAATCACAGCCCCAGGTGTTTTCTTTAGCTTCAGTTTCAGATATCAAAAGAAACTGCCGATATCAGGTTAGCCACAAGTGCTAACCTGTAACGCTTTAGTACCACACAATTCGCCATTTGGGATACATTATATCCACTTTAATAAAACTGTCCCCCAGCTTTTATCCACAATCATTAGGATGGCCGTCAACCGTCCCTGCTAACCGTCTTATACTAACCATAGTCAATAAGATAGCAAGCAATTAAAAAAGTGATTATTCGGATTTTAAGAAAGTGGGTATTCTCAATGTTAGCAAAAATTACTAAATGGACTATTTTAATGATCGCCACCATCGCATTAACAATTTCAACTTGTGGCTCAACTATTTTTGCCGCTGCTACGGCTGCAAAGACTCCTAGCTGGGGCAGTTGGGATGATACAACAATTACATACAAGACGGAAAACGCTTCGTCTTATTACAAAAACATTTGGCAAGATGCTGTTAAGCGTTGGAATAAAGTTGGTGTCGTTAAATTGAAAGCCGCTACAACTGGTGAAAAGGCTGATATTACCTTGACCTCATCTGCATCCTTAAGCACACAAGATGGTAAATTGGCTGGCTACACTAACTATTCTTACTACAAAAAGAGTGGCAGTGATCAAATCGTATCTGCCAAGTCTACTTTAAACCGAAGCCTATTGAGCAAGTACAACTATACTAAGAGTCAACGTACAAACGTAGCAACTCATGAAATTGGTCACGCCTTAGGTTTAAGTCATTCTCCAAGTAAGAGCAGCGTTATGTATGCATCAGATCGTTATGCCTCCATTGACCACCAAGACAAAGTTGCCTTAGACAACGCATACAACAACTAGTACCTTAGATTTATTGCTGACATTGACGAATACCCGAAACGCCCCTAGCCAAATGGTTAGGGGCGTTTTTCATCAGGCAGATGATTTCACCTGCTAATCTTATGCTATAATCGAATTGATAAAAACTTATTGAGGCATTAGTACGCCCGTCAACACCAAAGCTGATAAGCATGGGCCAGTATTTTCAATTTTAAAGTGCGCCCCTCATTATCGCTCGCGCTAATAGCCTTAGTGAAGAAAGGTGGTTATCCTTATGACTACAACTGGTAATGTTATTTTAGTGCCTATCGACCATTCGGCTATTACCTCCTCATTGGTTACTTATGCGGCCAAAATGGCAACAGCTAGCCATAAAACCCTATATTTTATCTATGTAATTGATCCATCACGGTACACCTCCCGGTTTCAATCGTTTGATCTACAGACACAGATTGACCGAGAAAAAGCTTTAGCAGCTTATAATTTGGAAAACGTGGTCAATGAAGCCCATCACTTAACACGGGCCCCAGTGATTAACTCGATCATTTGTGGTGACCCACGACGAACCATTGTCCGTTTATCCAACTTGAACAACGTCATTGAAACAATTATCGGCGCCCAAGGAAAGGATGCTGACCGTTATACCCGGATTGGCCATGTGACTCGCTACGTAAGCAGCTGGTCGCAGCACAATGTGACAATCATCAAGCCAAATGATCCACAGCCTCAGCGTACGCCTTAGACCTTTTGAGGCGACATGGGGCGCCCCTAGACTGTCGCCTGCCAGCACGCTTGTATTGATGAAAACGATTAAACTTCCTTTAAACTTCCTTATAAGTGAGAACTCAGGTATTTCTATGGGGATACCTGGTTGGTTCCGTGGCAGCGATCACTAAAAATACGATACCACTTTAGGTGCAGATGAATCTGTTTTATCTGCACCATTTTTGAGTACCAAAACATTCGAACAGAGAAATCTTCATAAATTCACTCATTGATGACTCGTGTTTTATCCCATTGGGGGCTAGACTATTCTCCAAAAGTCTTTAAAATGGCCTTATTATGCACGCTAACCCAACAAGAAAAGGTTTAAGGCACTATGTTCGGTTTCCCGCCTCGAAAGAATACAATGACAATACTGCAAGCACGGCGCTGTCATCTTTGGCTTAATTAAACATTTGTATAACAAAAAAGCCACCGCCTTTGCGATGACTCCCGAGATGAATCTTCTTATACCGGAGGTGGGGTCTGGAAACTCTTTTAAAATGCTGATAAACCGGCATTCCACTCTAGGTATAGTAGGAATTCTGTAGCATTTTTTAATTTTAATACATAGTTTTTAAATTAATACATCGAATTAAAGCACTCAAATAACCCCGCTCAGAATTATTTACTTTCTGTTCTCTTGTGTGACTGAACGTTCGTTCGTATAATGAGAGCTGAGGTGATTATGTATGAATCGATTTGCGATTAATGGCCGTATCGTATCTGAACCCAAAGTTCTAAAACTGTCTCCCCTACTTCTTTTCGTCAAAATTGAAGGCGATTCCGGTCATCGAATCAATTGCTTAGTTCATCAACATGGGCTTAATTTTCTTTATCAGGCTACACTCAATTCGCATGTCGCTCTCTATGGACATTATAATGATAGAAAACAATTCGTAATTAGCAAGTATGCGATCATATCTACAAAAGTAAGCGCATAGGAGAAAATATGGCGGTTAATAAGTTCAGCTCAATTAACTATAAGCAAAGAATAACAACTGATCGCCTTTTATCATAAAAAACGGTGGTGCATCCAATTGCTCAAATTTAAATTGAAAAACTCTAGTCATGTGTGACTAGAGTCAAATGAAGAATATAACGGCGTTTTCTACGGGTGAAATGAATAATACAAAAACAGCCAAGATAAAGTATAGCACATTGACTTCTCATGATAAATATACCTTGTAAAAAGTTTACACAAAAATGTTTCGGCAACGATTTAAAGATAATAAAAGTGGAATGTTGACAACAAAATACGCGAACAAAGCCAGCGTTCAAAATTTTTATTGAAAAATAGTCTTCTATCAGAAGAATCGAAAAGAGTTAGTGTCTATCACACTAACTCTTAACCGTTTTTACATCTCTTCGCTAATACCGCAACAATAGCTCCATATACCCTACTTTATATCATATCGCTATTTTTTCTTCTTATCACTCGATGACTGCTGCCGTTGCTGCCATTCATCCTTAGTTAGCATATCTTTAACTTGAAGTTTGACTTCAGTAACTTGATAACCGGTCATCGTTGTCACCGCACTACTAATTTTGCTCGTTACTTTTGTGAGAATTTCTTCGGCATGTTTACCGTATTCTAAGATAGCGTCTAATTCAATAGCCACCGTCTTTTGCTGATCGTCCAAATCAATATCGACTCCTGATTGTGGCCGATCACCTGCTGTTAGTCGATCTGATAAATTATCAATTAGATTTCCTTGTAAGCTCAATACGCCATCGACTTCACTGGCAGTCTTACCCGCAATTTTTTCCAATACCGTGTCATCAAATGTAACTATTTTCTTTGTTTCTGACTGTTTATCCATATCTATCGACTCCTCACCTATTTAATTTTAGTATCAGTGTCAACTGTTGAATTTGGTTTACCAGATGCTTGTTCCTGCCATTCCTGTTTACTCATCACATCATTGATATGAACTTTGATATCAACTACTTCTAATCCAGTGAATCGCTCGACATCTTGTTGTACACGCTGGCAAAGCTGATTAAAGATTTGGCGCATATCTTTACCGTATTCAACGGTAATTGTCATATCCAATGCAACTTGTTTCTCACCAACTTGTGCTTCGACCCCTTGAGTTGGATCAGAATCACTACGAAAGCGATTTGTCAGATTACTAATCATACCGCCTTCTAACGCCAAAACACCATCAATATTACGTGATGCTAATCCGGCAATCTTCTTAATTACATCATCTTCAAATGTCAATTTTGTGGTCAATTTTGTGTTTTCCGTGGTCATAAGACCCCTCCTTAATTATCTTGACAAGAGTTGCTCAATCCGTTTACCTAGAGCTGACAGATCGATGCGAACAAACCTTCCAACCCCCCAACCCACTAGGCCAGCTGCTGCAACTAACAACATCGCGGGAAAGCTTTGAAAGACCCATACGAGTCCTAAAACTAGGCCCCATAGTGCTCCATATGCACCGTTGCTCATGGCACTACCTCCTTTACCTTACACAACTGATACATGCTGTTTTCTATCAACTGGTGATAGCTGAACGACTGGTTTGGTGACCGTCAAATCTAACTGCCGCTGTAAATAGTTTTCAATCACTTGTTCAGCCTGTTCTGCCAACGAGTCAATTTGATCTGCTGAACTAACCTGAGCCACAGCTTTCATTCGAACCCGTTTGTGACGTAATAATTTTATTGTTACTTGTGGGTCAATTACGCCAACTTGTTCAGCCAATTGTTGGCGTAATGCCTTTTCTATCGCAGCTTGAGGTACTTCCAACATTCCAATTTGATTAGTAAATTGCCATTGCTTCTCACGAATTGGTTTGAAGATGCCCATCATCATAAATACTAGACCAACGATTCCAACAATGATTACTGCTCCAGCCAAAGCATATTTTAACCAGAACATTTGAGTATAACTTACATCTGTACTCCATGCCGAAAGACCCGGGATCGGTAACCACCAACCGATTTGAAGGACAGCCAAAGCTAGTAGAATTAGGCCCAAAATAGTTAAAAGCACCTTATTCCCTCGTCGCATTGAATCACCACCTTATTTGGTCTTGCCACGCATACCAAAGATTGTTGAAACAATCAAAACCAAGATAATAGCACCTAAAATTGATGGAACTAAAGCCATTCCTGCTAAAGATGGTCCCCAAGTTCCCAGTAATGATTGACCTAACCAAGAACCAATAAGACCGGCTAAAATATTAGCAATCCACCCCATTGATCCACCTTTATTTGTGATAGCTCCTGCGATAACCCCAATAATAGCTCCAACAATAATTGACCATAGCCATCCAAACATATAAAAACTCCTTTCTGATATTTAATAATTCCCTTTCTCAAGGTAAGCTTAAACATTAGAAAAAAATGATGCAAGTATTTTGCTCATTATCCCACAAATTCAAATACAACATAGCCATTAGTTACAGCGTAATATCAAGATTTATATTGATATTGTACAAAAAAAGCGCCCACCCCCGTTAGGAGTGAGCGCCTTTTCTAAATCAGTAACGTACAGGTATATCTTGTACTATACGCTTATTTGACAAATTTGTTAATCTTTTTGTTGCCACTAATAAATAATCCATTAGCCAACTGAATCCGAGTTGTATCTCCATACTTGACGATCTTAGCGACATCAAATTCAGTGCCGGCTGGCTGCCAGTCCACAACATGTTTGAGGGCCTTATCTTTGTACCGATGAGTGCCGCGTACAGACTTTACTCGTTTGACGCCGCCATCAACAGAATAGTATAAGCGATTGACGTTGTCCTGGTTAGACGTGATGTAATAACCGTTAGACAATTGGAAGCGAGTAATCTTGCCATAGGTCACTACTTTGGCGATCGCAAATACGGTGCCGGCCGGGAAGTTGTCCACTTTATACTTGAAAGCAACATCCTTGTACCGATTGATAGCTGTCCTGGCGTAGATCATCTTGGGATTATACCGGTAGTAGATGGCCTTCTTCGGCTTAGCTACATGAGTGGTAGTGCCATAGTAGTAGTTTGAGTACATTTGGGACACATCGAAGCCACCATAGCACCCGGGGAATTTATGGGTACTGGTCCACTGCCAACCATTATAACTACCATAAAGCTTTAGCCCAGCAGGGTTTGACGGGTAATTGGCAATCCACCCACCACGACTCGAATTGTTGAGTGGCATTGAGTTGGTCCAAGACCCCATGGTGTAGACATCGGTCTTGGGATAACCCATGCGCTTAACCTCAGCAACCCATGCTTTAATGATCGCAGCGTTTCGTGACCAACCGGAGTTAGTAGCTTCAAAGTCCAACACAATCACTGCATCTTTACCGAGTCCCGCGTTGAACGCACAGCGAGCCGCCATCTGAGCTTCTGCCTTGGCTCCCGCCACAGTAGTGAACCGCGCAAAGTGATAGCCGTTGACGTGCAAACGGGCTTTGACTGCGTTTCGGATACTTGTCTTAGCTGTTTGGTCCGTAAAAAAAGTGCCCTCCGATAGCTTTGCGACCATCGCGCGGACACCATATTTTTTCATCGATAGCCAATTAGCTTTAGTCATGATTCCGTTATTATTTGACGTATCGACCATATCTAATCGGGGCATTACTTAGCATCTCCATCCGTTGGGGCTTGAGTAGTAGCCGGGACATTTAAGGGAGCGACTACAGCATCAGCCTTAGCTTTCTGTTCGGCCAATTGTACCTCTTTATCTGCGAACGCTTGCTCTGTGGCCGCCTGACCCTCATCAAATTTGACTTGTTTCTCTTGTGCCACAGTGTTTTGAGTGGTCATCAATTGATAGGCCTTTTCGATAGCAGCTGAGATAATAGCTGGATCAACATTATGACCTAAACCGTTAAGCTGACTGGTGACATCTGCAACAGCTTTTTCCCGCTTTTCATCGCCAGGCATTTCATAAGATGCCGACAGCAGATGAACCGCATTGCTTGCCAGATTGTCCAGTAGACCAAGAACTTCACGCTGGTTGGCGGATTTATTGGATGCAATCTTAGTTTTTACGGCTGGATTAATTCGATTGAACCATGCTACAAACAAAAAGATAACGATGCCTAAAATACCGGTATCGCTCAACAATTGGATAATTTTGGTGATATTCATTTTTTATCATTTTCCTTTCCAATATTTTCAGCCATCTTTTTAAATCGAATTCGCAAAAAGTCAGGAATCGGGAAACCCATGACTTCAAGGTTTTCTAGAATTGAAATGGCATACTCTGCGATATAAAAAAGGACGACTGAATTTGAAATGGTATCAAATCCGAGAACGTCCAAAACTGGATAAATAGTAATTACTAAAAGCATGATTAACAAATGTTTAGCGAGGCCATACAGCCCGATTGAGCTGTCTGCCTTGTGTTTAGCGCGCGGTGAAAAGGATTTAACAATCCCCGTCAACAGGTCGGCCATAACCGCCCATAGGAACGCTTCGATAAACGGGTTATCAACCATACGCGAAGCAGCGCCTATCACGAGCGACCACCCAAAAGGGGTTGGTGGCATACTACATCATCTCTTTCCCACAAAAAATCCCATCAAAAAAGCACCAATCATCAATCCTAGGCCACAGGCGTAGAAGATGAATCGGTGCTGGTAGAGTTTTTTGCGGAGCCAAGGACATTTTTCACATCGTCCTGCAAGTAAGCTGGGACTTCTTCAATAGTACGACCACCGTCCAAAACGTTGGCGGCATAGATAGCGGCTAAAGCTGAAAATTTAAAGTTTAACATAGTTTATTATCTCCTTATTTGTTTGATTGTAACTGCGTCAAAACGGCTTGTGTATCAGACCGAAACGGGACTGGTACGGCTTCAATAGTCCGTGTGCCATCAATAATTGCTTGCGCGTAAATCTGCGCCAATGCAGAATATTCCATTGCCATCACCTCCTAGGATTCACTTGCTGCTGAACTGGCTGGAGCCGCTGAACTTGTTGCAGTTGAATCAGTGCCAGTCGTGGTGCTAGCCGGTGTTAGTTGTGAAGATAAGTAATCGACAGCTTCCATCAGCCCTTGCTGGGTGAGTTCGTTAGCTGACTTCAATTCCTTATTTTCAGCCAATGCATTAGCAGCATCCTGCTTGGCCTGTTTTAGGTCGGAGGCCGACGCTTGAAGTTGGCCTTGTAACACCTCGTTTTGATGGATCAAGTAGTCGGTGCTTAAGTCAGGCAGTGTATCTACCGTCCGCTTGAAAATTCCATCTACCACTAGGTACTTGTTCCAATTGCGAATGATGTACTCCTGCATGACAGGAGTCACCCACATTTCGATTAGGCCGTCCGCCGCTTCAACGGCTGGTTGCTCGGTAATCGTGTTATTATCCGCATTGACGCTGACATATACTGGCACTGTTTTTGCCATAAAAATCACTCCTTAGATTTTCTCAACTTTGAAAGTTGTCTCGCTGTCGAAAGTAACGAGACCGTCGCTAGTAATCTTATAAAGAAAAATTGGGTTGCTATTTTGATAATTGTTCGTAACTTGGCAATACAGCTTATTATCCTGAACTGATATTTTTGCGGATTGTGTTGCGACACCAAGCATTGAATAGTGACCATAAAATGTTGCGGTAGTGCCGTTATCCAAGAATTTGAATCCTTTGGGTAAGGTGATGGCTAATCTGCTTGCTGGCGAATTAGGGTTGTAGTACGACGGCAGATTAACGGTAGCATTACTTTTGAATGTTGCGGTATTAGTTGCCGCGTCCCACTTCATAAGAGTTTGACCCTTAAAGTCTTGCCCCTCAACTCCCTCATCAGGACATTCTAACCATGTGCCCTCATAATCCAGTTGGGAAAACTCATCAGTACCAATCAGTATTTTGGTCACTTCTTTTCCACCTACCAGAAGTGTCATAGCAGACCACCTCCAACAGGTAAAAACCCCTTAGAAGTTAGTGAAGTAAGGGATTTACCCCCCCGAACATTCGTTCTGATTGTGAATTTATCCATTCTTGTCATCCTTTCTAGTCTGGTGCAACTGTTGTTGTGCTCCAATTATGTGAGGATTCTACACTTCCAGGAATTACAAGACTAAAACTCAAAGCCATTATTACAGAATTAATAGCCGCTGAAAACGGCCATTTGATAGGTGCCGTAGAAATCGTCCTATCGCTTAATACTAATGGATAGTTTGTATTTCCGTTCCACTCACTCAAACCACTGGCCTGTCCCCAAAAGATTTTCTTATCAATCTCCGTAAAATGGAATCCTTCTGGAAGAGTAATTATTTTAGACGTGAAAGGCGTTTTATCTTGATACCAGGTCGTATAAATCTGACCGGTAAACGATGTGACCCCTGTACTGGCATCATAGTGCATTAAAATTGGTATTCCAGTAAAACTCGGCCCAACTGTGCACGGTAGCCATACTCCCTTTTGGTCGATGAATGTATCGCCACCAATCAGAACTTTATACGCTTCTTCGCCATTCACTATTAGTGTCATTGCTACACACCCCATCTCTGAGGTGCTAGTTGATTAGTTAGTGAAAGTTGGGGAGTGCCCCCCCCCGAATATTTTTGAAGCTTGTGAATTTAATGTTCATGTTTTTCCTCCTATAATAAAACAATTGGAAACTTTGCTGGCGTCATATCGCCATCACTACGATTCTTTCCATTCCGAAAGGTTAGTGACCAACCAATTTCGCCACTGAAATACGAAGAACTATGTCCAACCATGTTTCCTGAATTATCCGACTTCAAGTCAATATTTCTGGGGGCTCCATTCGTATCGTTATATAACCCACCAGCACCGAACTCGCCTGAAAAATTGAACTTGAACTCTGAATTTGCACAAGCAATTATCTGGTAGTCATCCAGCTTAGTAGAAGCGGCACCAACCACTAGAAGTTGACTATTAGACTCATCAATTTTACCAAGCAAAAATCCTCCTACATTAGGTCCCATCTCCAATGGAAACCATCCGTCTGAATTACGATAAATTATATTATCACCAATCATTACCTTAGCC
>NZ_AZCP01000001.1:26910-46980 GCF_001433855.1 Levilactobacillus brevis ATCC 14869 = DSM 20054 | reverse complement strand
CCCCCCCCCATCATAAATAGGGTTAATCAATTTTGTCATGTTGTTTCCTCCTAAAGTTTCTCAATTCCGATGATTGCCGGTTGAGCGAACGTAGCAAAATCTTGGGTTCTATACGTCGTAGCCCTCGAAAAAGTAATAATTCCTCGTGTGGGGTCTGACGATAGGGACTGGTTCGCACTATAGCTGGCCTGTAGTGTGCCATCTAAAATACTTACCTTTGCATAATCATATCCAATGATATTACCATAGGCATAAACCTGCCTGATGAAAGTAATATCCGATCCCGTGGACACATTCCAATCAAGAGTAGTGAAGGCATACCCTTCTGGGGCTTTGAATAAATCAACCGTAACGGCCGCACTTTTTCTAATGGAAATGCCAACATTTCCTACTAGTGAAGCCGTGCCATCCCCATTGTTTTTAAACCATACATTCCCACCATCAGGAGACAAAACTTTCAGTTGCTGCCAGCCTCCATTGTCTTGATAGATGACACTGCTGCCAACTAGCAGTTTAGTCACCTTTTTACCGCCTAAATTAATCATTTAGTCCCTCCTAGCTCGTGGTATTGTGCGTGACAATGGTAATCGCACTCGGATGCGCCGCCGCAAAGGTCTTATAGTCATCGGTATCACTGAACACCTTCGCACCCAAAACCTCTAAGTCGTCCACCTTGAGCGTACCAGCAGCGAAGTTAGCCGGACCCGCCACACCCGCTTCGCTGACGGGAATTGTATGGTCGGTATCTGCTGGCACAAACTTGCGGCCATCGACTGTTACTGTGCCATCACCATTATCCTTGACCACCGAATTCTCGTTGGGTATATGCCAACCAGACCAAGTGAGAGGTTTACCTGACAAAATGTTGATGAGAACATTGCCTTTCACATCTCTATACTCTAGCGTCTTGTTAGCACCGCTTAGTGTCTTAAGGACTACTAACGTGCCCCAGTTGATACCAGTATTTTCAAGGTCAGGGGCATTCTTAGGCAGTGGACCACTTATGGTATATGAACCATAATCGAGGTTCAGCACATCATCGCTTGCCGTCAGCGTCGTCTTAACTATCACACTTGGGTCAATTGAATCAACATCGGCAGACCGCTTCAACTTCAAACCAGAGCTATCCACATAAAATGACCAAAAGGCTCCTGTACTGTCTGTCAAATAGCCCACACCCAAAGGATTAGCGCCCGCCGTGGTAATCTCGGCAATACCACGCACGGCTTGCGATGACGGATTACCTTGGACTCCGGCTTGGCAATAAAATGTATGATAGCCAAGAGGTAACGCCTGAATAGCAGCCACTAAGTCGGTTGTGTTGGCTGTTGTAAATGAATATTTGTTGCCACCGTCATCCCCGGTAATCTTTGCCTTCTGCCAGTTATCAGTGTCCGTAGTCTTGACCTTGTCGCCAACCTGTGCGTCCGCATATTCCTTGGCCGACTTGAGTGTTTCAGCGTCGCCATCGGCTAAATTCTTGGTAGTCGCGATATCATCAGGGATAAGGTTTTGCACCTCGTCTTTTTTGGCATAATCCTTTAACTTACCATCAATTGCTATGCCTATAGACCCCTGCAAGTTTTTGACATCATCAAGATCGGTTGCGAGTGCGTAAGCACTACCGTCCATTTTAATTGTCACGTTTTGCGAAGCAGAATAGGCCTGTGTAATGCCGAAAACAAACGATACATCTGTTCCTTGATATGCTGGTAAAACAAACGGGTCATTCCCTACGGCCACGGTTAGCACATGCTGGTCAACATAGCCATCAACATGTGCAACCACGCCGACCAACGCCACGTTAAAATCCTTGTTAGTCGTGTGATCTGCATTAGCAGAATCCTGCCAATGATTGGTAATAACTGACTTGACACTAAACTGGTTGTCAGACTGAACCTTTGAACTGATTCCATACGTTAGTGGACTCGTGAAGTCGGCCATAGTTAACGTTGAAATGTCGGTTCCTGCCGTGATGACTTTTTCAGAAACCATAACTTCGTCAATGATTAGTGCCTTTTCTTCTTTATCCGCTAACGCCAGCATCGTTGCACCTTCACGGGTTAGACTTTTTGAATTGTATTCCAAATTTAATCACTCCTTTCTAAATATCAATGGAATAGGTTAAGCCAACGTTGCTGCCAACATTGACATCAACCTTGCTACTTGTTTTGACCTCAATTGAATCTGGCACAGAAATGTCAATTTCTGTGAACCCAGAAACAGCCACGCCGATATAGGCATTTTGCTCAATCGGAACAGATAGGTTAACGAAATTGACACGTGTGTCGCCTATGGCCGCACGCTCTAATTCAGCCGGTAACCGGTTTAGCAAAAACATGTTTTTAACCTTGTTGTACGGGACATCAACCAGATCAATCGTGTTAGGAGTGCCAGTGATCGCGCCATCAGCATTGTAATCGCGGTCGCGCTTCATATAGATATCGGCGGGGTCACAACCAAGTAGGTTTGCAGCAATCCGAATTAGATCATTGAGTGTGCCTTTTGAATTGCGCACCATTGCGCGTGACAGTAACAAGAACTTGTAGGTATCATCGTCCGCACCATTGCGCGGAATTCCTAAATCATCACCGGTATTATCCAGTTGCAACCCATGTTGATTCACAATGGCATGAGACGAAGTAACCTCATCCATGTTTTGTCGGCGTGCAAAACGACCAGCATCAAGGACTTTGACCAATTTGTCAAAATTGGTTCCCTTATACGCTGGTCGAAAATCATTAAAAATAGCCATCGAGTTCTTGTGAAATTCGGCAAAAGTCGTCCCATCAAGCAACGTGTCGTCGTCACTAAGCACTGGCCGTCACCTCCAACGTGATTAGTTCATCCGTTGAGTTAGCGAGTTGATAGTCGCTGAATGCAATGTTTTCCGCCCCCATGGTGTCCCCAGTTCCAGCAGATATGGATTCAACGTAATCAACTCCATCAATTTGATAAAGGTAGCTGTATAACTTGTTGATAATCACTGGCGACCCCATCGCCAAACTGCCTAGATAATCTAAAACAGATTGCTTAACAGCATCTTCGTCAGTCCCACTGGACGATTGAATTTTAATATCAAATTTCACGTTAACCAGTTCCTCTTGGTCAAAGCGTTCTATAACTTGATGGCCGCTATCATCAATCGCTGTTCCCTGAGACTTACCGACAAAAAGCGTCTCACCACCGGCAACGTCCAATATTTTTTGGGCTATTGCATCAGGATCACCGCCCATAACATAAATGTGCATTGAATGCGGTGGATTTCCATAGCTATCAACCTCGCCATCCGGATTGCGAATAACTTGCGCATCACTAACTCCTGTAACATTGAGCATTGCAACCCTTAATCCATCCTTCGTTCCGTTCTCAGCAGCAACCTCGTTCGGCAAAATCCGCTTTCGGAAATCATAATCCTGTTCAAGATCAGCACCTCCGACCGCCGCAACTGCATTGTTGACATCGAAGATGTCCTCGACTGGTTCAGCCTGTTGGTTTATGGTGTTAGCATCAACGTTGACATAATCAGCTTCGTCATCGGAATAGACCAATAACTCGGTTGTTCCGTCTTCGCCTATCTGCGTATCGTAGGCATTCAAAAACTCTGTACCATCTGACGTCATAAAACGGGTGTCCGCCTCAATCAAATAGCCTGGGGTGCCCGTAACCTGTAGCGTTGCTTTGGCAGCTTGTGATAGCTTTCTCTGTAATCCATAGTTTGAAGCTAATCGGTCTAAGCTGACACCATCTGCCTGAGACGCATAGCCAGAATCGTAAACCATTTCTAATTGCTGGTCATCGTCAACGTCATCTTGTGCTTCTTTCATACACAGCTTTCCCCAAGGAGAATGCGGTGACAAATCTGTTTCTTGACCTAGCCATGTTTTAAAGCGGGTTTGCTCGTTTGCCAGCGCTTGGTCAAGTGTCAGTTCTTCCCAACCATTATCCGTTAACGGCATCTAAGCTCACCTCCGCTACTGTATTTTGTGGCGTCCCAACATCCCCCACAGTTGAAGAATAGGCGATATTAAAAACCGCGACACCTCGCTTATAATCAGGTGCTACGGTTATATCATTTACCGCTAATATTCGCTTATCCTGCATAATGGCCTCGGTAGCAGCCTCCACTGCCATCTTTTCATCAAATCCGCCAACTAGAAAAGACATATCCATTCCAAGCTCATCTTCATTCAAAGCAGTTCCTTTAGGCGTTGTTAGGAGTGATCGAACCGCTTGTGCTAGTTCTTCAACACCACTGATTTCAATGGGGTGTCCGTCGTTGATAACAAGATCTCCCGTGACCTCATCATATAAAAGATCAGTTGCCACTAAAATCACCTGCCTCTGCAATCTTACCGATAACTAACGAGTTGTTAACTAGATGTGGTGTTTTTGTCATTTGGCGGAATTCTCCATGGCCGTTATAGTGAGTCGTGTCGTGATCCAAGACTAGACACCCAACGTTATCACCAACCTTCAAATTAACCTTTGGCGCTTTCCCGCCAATGCTAATTACCGGAATCATAACTGGGACACTTTCAACAAGTGCCTCTTTTTTATTATCGCCAACCGTCAAAGCTAAAGGCTGTAGGCTAACTGTTGGTGGACTAATTTTCGTGACCTTAGCGATATATGCCACATTAATAGCCTGCGCGATATCGGTTCCAAACAATTTTAGAAGAACCGCCAGTCCATTTTCACCCTTTTTAGTGTTACTAATATTTCTTGCCATCGAACCACCTACTTACTTTTTTTATTTTTGGCACGCGCCGTCCGCTTTTTCTTAGCCTCTGCTTTCGACTTCTTATCTGCCTTGGCTTTAGCTGTGCGATCAGCCTTTTTCTTTTTGTTAATCTTCTTAGTTAGTTTAGATTTGTATTCCGAATACAGTTCGACAATGACTTGCGTTGATGGCGCGGAACCAGACTGAAAAGAATTTGACCCACTTAAAACAATTACCCAACCAGTGACTGCTTTTGACTTCAAATGAAAAACGTCCCCAACCGCTAGACTGCGGTACAAGAACGTTACTTGCCATTGGGCCACCTTTGAATCGTTGTCAGCTTGATACTCCGGTTCCTCCAACAATCCCGTTGTGTAGTCAATGTATAGGTTTAATTTTCGTTTGGAGTCTAGCTTTTCCAGATAAATTGCATCGTTTCGATAGATAATATCCGTATCACTATCGCCGGCAATCTGTTCTATTACCTTCATAGGTTTGGACTTTGCTGTATATCCGTTTGTGTACTTACGATCATAATTGAGGTTGACCTTAGCCAGCTTAATCCCCGATTCCTTAGCCACCTTTTTGACGATGGTCGAGGCCTTAGTATTTTTCTTAAAGCTAAGATACTCATAGCTCTTTTTAATCTGATATTTCTTTTTATTATTGAGCTCCTTGCGCTGTTTGTTGTAGGCAGACCGCGCGTTGGTCGCATAGTTTTTCTTTTTGTTACTGTAATAGTTATTTTTGGCAGTAACTTCTTTCTTGCTGGCATGTGGGTGCTCATCAATCCACTTGCGCCGGTCGGTGTTCATCTTAGAATTATAAGCGGAAATGGCCTTATCCAAATCTTTTTGACTGGCCCGCATGCGGACACGTTTGGATTTCTTGACCTTAACCGCTTTTAAATTGTCGTATTTTTGACCATCCGTAATGTCAAAGGTGACAACCGAATCCGCTGCGCTCTCTGTTGGTGGCGTCACAGTTGAAATCTTATCATCTACTACTTGATGTATGATGTGGGCCGTATCATCGGCATTATACCAGCCGGCCGTTAGCCTTACTCGGCGGCCCTTTTTAAAATGATTGGCATGTGACTTGATTAAGTTATGAATACTGATTTCAGTATTACCGGGAGTACCCTTAGACGTGTAAGTTTTGTTATGCTCAATCAAAATGCGGTATGGCGCCCGCGCCCGATAAATCACTGTAAATGTTTCCTTACTAGATATCCACACGGTTATTTTTTGATAAAAATGGACCAGTTTCATTAATTCTCACCACCTACAATCTGATCAGTACCATAGAGATTAATGGCATCATCATCGCTGATAGTCTGGTCAGCAGAATCTATTGATTCTTCGTCATCATCCAGATCATCGTTAAAATCAGTTTCCGAACCATCTGCATCATCATCCTGTGGTAAGAAAATAAAAACAGGGCTCTGGAACGTTGCCCCGGTAACCTCGTGCACTTGATCGGATTCATCATAAGGAATTGCATAAAAGGCCGGTAAACGTGGATCGTTGATTGTGCCAAAAATATCCATGCCATACATCAATTTTTCCCCAATGATGATGGGAACCATATTTTCGTCAAATATTGACATATAAATTCGGTCGTTTTGCGCATTCCGATAAGCCTTAAAGTTATATTTGACGCCATTAAACTCCTTTTCAAACTCTTCTTCGGTATCATCGCTCAAATCAACTAAAATCCGATCATTCTCGGCCATCAATCACACCTCCCCTCAATAATAAATCTTTGCGCCAATTGGAATTTTAGTGGCCGAATACTTGTTTTTCTTTTCAATGGTCGCTAACGACACCCCAGTTTTTACATGCACTGACCAATAGGTAGTGCCTTTTTTTGCTATCACATATTTCTTTTTTGATTTAGTGCTAGTGGACTTTGTTGTGGCCTTCGTCCCTGTGTTTTTGGTGGATTTGGCCTTGGCCTTCTTGTTGGAGTCAGCATACTCGACATCTTGCAACGTAATCGACAAGTTGATGATATTTTCCCCACCAGTGCCTATCTCGTGGCTATAGTCTGGTGAAAAATCGGAAATATTGGTGGACATCATAGTATACTCGCCATGCCATTCCAAAGGCGTATGGTTCTTTTCCCAGCGTTCTAAACGTTTGGCCTGTGTCTTTAACCCATTTAGATGCGAATTGCCACCATCACCACCTAAGACACCTTGAACGGCAACCGTTGTTGGCTGAGTTTCAGCTGATCCTGCAACCGTTCCGCCCTTTTCGGTCGGATTCGATGTTAAGTTACTACTAAACGTTGGTTGTTCATCATTAGTGCGGATAAAAACATACGATGTAGACGCCCAAGGGTACTTCGGCATGATATAAGCCCGCTCACCCCAATACTTCGACTTCTTCATCTTGGTAAGAATCTGATCCTTATAGACCTTTGAAGCCTCTCGCGAATGCTTGTAGTTCTTCGTTTTAGCCTTGGCTTTAGTCACCGCTGTTTTGGCACTCTTAACCTGTTTTTTGTTAGTAGCTATTGACTTAGTCAGATTAGTGATTAATTTTTCCGTCTTCTTCTGGGCTGCGCCACTTAGCTTGCCAACTGCTTCTTTTGCAGCCGCTAATTTCTTTTGATTTTTGGATAGGGTCTTATTGATCGATTTTAACTTCTTGTTAGCAGCTGTCTGTTCTTGCTGGTACAGCTTCTTAACAGAAGCTAAAGTCGTATATTTTTTGGTTGTCACAATGTCACCTCCCGTAATTCAATAAAAAATCTATGTATGAAAAAAGAGCCTTACAGCTCTTTAATCAGTTAAATGCATATCACGTCCGGCCTGTTGTGCATACTTAGCCAGCGCTTCATTTACCTTGCGCTCAATAACTTTACCAATGTTATCAGTCGCATAATCAGCCGTATCTTTATCAACTGAACCATTGAAGTTAACGGTTGAATTAATAACGATATTAGGCTTAGCTGGCTTAGATGTTCGATTACTAGTAGAGACTAATTGGCGCATGGCGGCAACTGCCTGCTTAAAAAGTGATTGGTTGCTAGACTTTTGGGTCTTAGCACTCATTGCACGATCAAGCTGACCTGCCAAACCTTTGCTGCTAACTTTGGCTCTTTCATGAATTGCGCTACCAATCAGTCCATCAGCGGTTGGACGCTTAGGATTGATTGCAACCTCAGGATCCTTTTCACCAAAAATGTTTAGCTTGCCACTCTTTGACCAGCCACCATTATTGTGTAAAGCTGCCTCCACTTTTCTAGCGCCAGCAACGTGTTGGGCGTTGTACCCACCACGTTCCCATTGACTAGAAAATTTGTTAGCGAGCGATGCAACAGACCCTTTGCCACGTAAAACGCTCTTCAAAACCGAGCTATCCGAACCATCGCCATTCAATGCAAAGCTAAGCTGAACGCCAGCATCTTTCCAGCTCTTGCCCTTTCGCTTAGCATAAGCAATTAAGTTAGACTTCCGACCGCCTAACCATTGTCCAAGCCCACTAGCTCCGCCGCCGGGATTGATAGCATTTGGATCAAGACGGGATTCAAACTCCCAGTTACCCAGGACAGCTGCGATACCAGCATTTGTTGCTGCTGGGTACATGTCCTTAATGGCCGCCGCTAAAGTTTTCGCCCGATGAGCCATGCTTCCAGACAAGCTGCCAACATTCGCATCAGATTCTTGCAGATGCTTTTCAATCCACTTAGATGCTGACTTGCCAAGCTGGTTCTTAACCAATCCGGTTAGTCTACTATTTTTCTTCCGCTTTTTTGCCCCAGCAACATTGTTCTTTAGCTTCGTTACATCCAGCCATCCGGCAGAGCTAGAACCACTGATTGACCACATCGGATGTGTCGTTGCCCCAATGTGGACGTGAGTACCACTGGGGCCCAATTTGGCAATTGCTTGGCCTTGCTTGATGTGGTCACCAGTGTGGACAAGAATGTCAGCGCCAGAACTAGCTTTGCCATTAAGCTCCTGATAAATCAGGCTTAACTTGCCGCCCTTTGTGGTGACATACTGGCCAATTCCGTTGCTACCTTCCCAGCCACGCTTGTGACCGCCTGCTCCGGTTACAACTGCATCCTGTAAGGCGTGGACAACTTTGGAACCAGAAAAGTCAACACCATCGTGGGAGCTAAATCCGCCGGCAACTTTGCCACGGTTTCCGAAACCAGATGATACAGAACATCCGGAACCCGGAGAACGTAGAACAGGACCGCCACCGCTACCAACAATAAGGCCTTTAATATATCCCCACATGGCGTCAGACCACTTAGGCCCGACTGACTTGGCAGCAGCCTTAGCAGTACCACCGATTCCTTTTTGCAGGATTGATCCACTTGGTTTTACATTAGTGGTGAACTCATCATTATAAGCCTCTGTCGGTCGCTTAGCATTTGCCTTAGCAATCTTGCGAAGTTTGGACTTAGAAACACCAGTCCCCTTAGCAAAATGGGGTAAGTAGGGTTTAATCTGTTCAACTTGTGAGCCATTAAGCACTTCATCGCCCTTTTGCAAAGGAGTCAGCACATCGTGACCATGAGGGCGCAGCAATTGGTCATGACGAACAACTAATTCTTGCCGCGGCCCGGTCTTAGCATCATTTAATACCGCCATCCGATCACTTGCGATTGGTCCGTGAGAACCGCGCGCATAATGAATTGGCTTTAAAACTTGCTTGTTACCGCCGAATTGCGCCAAGGCTGAATCAATTCCAGTAAATCCGCCATTCAGCGAAGAGATAGCCCCAGCCATCCCCTTGTGGGCGTATGGCTTAAGCTTGCTGAACACATCACCAAAGTAATTAACTAGTGATTTCCAACTTGAACGCCAATCCTTGCTAATGTCATCAGTGGTGTTCGACAGATTAGACTTCAACCACTTATACTTTTTCGAAACGCTCGCTGTCGTGTCCGAAACTTTATCAGTAGTATCAGACTTAATCTTTCCAAAATCAGACTTACTAGACTTCTTGAACGTTGAAACGGCACGCTTAGAACCCTTGAGTTCCTTGTCGTACTTTTTCTTAGTCCCTTCAATCCCAGTTTTGACCTTTTTGCCACTAAGTGCGGGAGCTGGCGACAAGTTAACCGTCCCAGAAGCGAGGTGCACACCGCCCATCGCTCGCTTGGTATCACGACCGTTAAGCACGTGAGTACCTTTGCGCAGCCAAACCTTTTGGTTCATTCGCTTAGCAACAAACGATTGCCCTGCCGGTGGAATAATTAATTCCTTGGCGCCACCATCATTGACCGTGGCCCACATCGAGTACGGAAGTCCATGTGGATAGCGATCAACAGAACCAGAAGCAAATGCTCCTGTCATGCCGAAACTATCCTTCTTGGGCTTCTTAGCGGTACCGTTTTGTTTAGCAGCGGCATCGGCTAATTTTTTCTTTGGGTTGGTATTGTTTCTAATCGCCTGATAGCTAGACACTGGCTTTTTTGCATGCCCACCGAATAAACTAGCATTCTGTTCGATAAGGGCTGGGATACTGTTACCGACATGTTTGGCTGCCGAGTTAAATGCATCCGCGGCCTGACCAGCCTCTTCTTTCGCTTTTTCGACAACGTCATGCCTCTGTTTTTCAGCCCATTTCACTGTACTCTTGTACTGGCTATGGGCCTTATCTTTAGCAGCATCACGCTGTTTTTGGGCTTCTTTGATAACAGCTTTTCGTTGTTTCTCAGATAACCCCGGCAATGTTTCAGCCAAATTTTTGGCCTTTTTGTAACGTTTGTCAGCCGACTTAACCTCAGCACTATAAGTCTTTTGAGCCGTTTTGATGGTCTGTTTTTCATTCTTCTTGCTAGAAGTAAGAATTTTAGCATAACCAGCAGCGGTTAGATGAGTGTTGGAAGACATCATCTTAGTCATGATTGCCTTCTGTTTCAATGAACCTTTGTCGGTCAATGAAATAATTTGCCGATTGACCTTATCAATGGCTTTAGCACGTTGTGTGCCACTCATCTTATCGTTGCTCAAAAGCTTATTCAGCCCTGATTTAAGCGAAGAAACCCGCTTTTGGACACTACCCTTTTCTTGGCTATACGCGCTATCGGCAGCTTTAACGTTTAATAGTCCTGCCTTTTTTAAATAGCTGTATCCCTTTTGGTCGTTGCTAAGCTGTCCATCAGCTCGTTTTTTGGCAAGATTATAGAGAGAATTATAGGTACCCCGAAGCTTTTTCGTAGTCTTGCCGGCCGAATTAGCCCACTCAACATTGCCTTGTTGTTCCAGCTTAGCGGCTTGCTTGATGTACTTATAATTCGATTTGCCAATGTTAGTTTCATTCCACTTGTCAGAACCTAACGTTGTCTTGGGATCAGCCTTGGGTTTAGACTTGGTCTTTTTTCGACTGCCAGGGTTGTATACATCCCCGACTCCCGGCACGTACATGCTGTTTTGCTTGCTTTGACTAGTAACTGCATGTTGAATAGCTTTGCCTGCTTTAGAGCCAGCAAATCCCCCGACACCGGCCCCAATTGCGCCCCCAACGACTGTGCCAACTGGTCCCACGGCACTACCAAGCGCGGCGCCGCCTTCCATTCCGGCGAGGGTTCCACCGAAGTTTCCAATTTTGCCGCCAGCATTTTTCTTGTTCATCCCTATTAGGGAAGTAGCTGATAACGCCACATCAAGCCAAGGAATCCGTGATCCAACTGCCTTAACTCCGCCTAAAACTTTGGAAGCCGTTCCGCGTTGAGCTAGTCTCAAGGCCTCACGTTCTCCGACTTCTGCGGTTGATCGCGTCCCAGCGCCTAATAAACCAGTGAGTTTGCCAAGACGGCCACCTCTTAATCGTCCCATACGAGTTGACGCACGACGGCCCTCGAGTCGGCCCATCCTAGTTTCACTTTTACCACCAATCGGTAGAGAACTAGCGATATCAGCAACATCGGCAACGGCATTAGAAGTAGCACCACCACGTGAAGCTGCACGGCCACTTCCAAATAAGAATCCACCAGCTTTGCCAAGCAGCTTAACACTAGTAACCGCCGCAGCTAATGACCCACCAATGGCGGCGATATAGCCCGCGGTTGTCTTGACTGGTTTTGGCAACTTAATCAGATACCCAAGAAGGCCATTGGCATATTTCAACGCCTTAGTGAAGCCCGGCAACACGTTTTTAGCGAAGCCTTGCCCCATAACGTTAAGATACTGTTTGGTCCGGTTGATCTGGTTTTGCCAAGATTTCATGTTCTTTTCAGATAAATTGGCGATATACCCATTGCCTTTTTGATCCTGCGAACGTTCAACCTTTTTGGTCAGGTTACCAATTTGACCGGTGTTGGCCATTAAGAAGTTACCAGCTTCTTGACCGGTTGCCCCAAAGAATTTGTTTTGGAACTTTAGTTTTTGGGACTCCGATAATCCGCTGGTTTTGCTATTCAAATAATTTAACAGCTTAGGCAGTGATTTTAAGTTATGGTCTTTGCCATAAAACTTGCTGGTATCAATGCCATATTCCTTGATGGCTTGGCCTTGTCGTGATTTAAGGGAAGTGTAAGGTGAAGCGAAAGCGTTCAAAACCTTACGCAGTCCTGTCCCACTAAGGGTTCCGTCCAAACCGTTGTTGGAAAGGACACCTAAGGCTGAAACCGTGCTGGCAAGCGATTGGTTAGTAGAATGAGCCGTCCCACCGGCCATGTTTAACGCGTTACCAATTCCGGTAAAATCAGTGGCCGTCATATCAGCGGCATACGCCATCTGATTTAAGACTTTGCTGGTATACTTCCGCATCTTGCCAATGGAATCCCCGGCTTTGGTCTTATAACCAAATTTTTCAAGCGCGGAGGCACCATAGTTAACTACCGACTTATAATCATCGCCAGAGGCACGAGACGCCTGTAAGAATGACTTGTGGGACGCAAGTTCCTGCTTACCCGAATAGCCACGCCGGATAAGCTCTTCACCACCACTTGCCATGTCAGATGGATCAACACCATACTTTAATGCAAATCCATTGTTTTCTTTCTGCATGGCTTTGGTTTCAGCCTTTGAAGCCCCAAGTGACTCGCCACCGGTGTTCAGCAAGTTGCGAATGGTCGTGTACTTGTTTTCCAATTCGGTAGCTTGGTCGGCGGCCTGCTTAAACGCCGCTCCAACTGGAAGTAAAGCCATAGTGACCATGCTTCCCATGTTGGTTAGCTTGCTACCAGAGGTATACAAACGGTCAAAGCTACCACGTGCTTTTGTGGCGCCCACACGGGTCTTGGCAAAGGCACGTTCACTCTTGTCACCCATTCGTGTGGCAGACGTTCCAACTTGACCATTGGTTCGTGAAACCGCGGTCCCTAGCTTATTAGTAGCAACGCGCGTTTTGTCTTGAGCACTAGTTACTTGATCCCAAGACTTAACAACGGATTTAGAAGTTCGTCTGGCCTCATAGCCATACTCTTTCTGTCCTCGTTTGGCACTATCAATCGATTCACGGGATTTATCGGCAGCCTTACTAATTCGTCCAAAACCATTAGCTGCCTCGTTAAAGGCTCGCTGGGGAATCATTGAGTCCAAAGCACGGTTGACCTTATGAGCTCGTCTCTCCATCCCGTCCATGAGCTTGTTAGCTCGTTCAAGTTTAGAAAGATCACCCGCGACACTAAAGCCAATTGTGCCATGACGGATCATTTTGTTAGCCACTAATCATCCGCCCCGCTTCCACTTGTGTCTGGTTCTTAATGCGCTCATTCGTGCAATAGACCATTACAGACAGCTCAGGAATCGTGAGTTTATCAATATCGTCAAATGTTAGGCTAACTGTCCCCTCCATGTAGGCATACCATTTCAACACGTCAGGATCATCTGAATTTAAGTAGGCTTGAACAGCCCGTTGACTCAGACTAGTTGAGCTTGCCTTTAAGAAACGATTCCCCATTATCCATCAGATAATCAAAAGTCTTGTTCCGGTCTGACTGGTTAGCAGCATCTTCAAAAAACTTCATATCAAGTGGTTCATGAACCTTACCGGCCACTTTTGGTGTCCCAAATAAGTCTAATAGTGCTTCATGGTAAGTTCCCGGGGTATCACGCAAAACACCATTGATTGACCCATATGACAGCCCATCTAAGTTTTCCGCTACCGTTCGACCAGGCCAATTGAATGGAACCTCAATCGTTGTCCCATCAGATTCGGTAATTTTGAAAGCCCGTTGGTGGTTGGTAACATCTTCAAACGTCCCATTCCATTCTGGTTGAGTCTTAACTTCCTTGGTTACAGCTTCGTTTTTAGTTTCAGTCATAATAAAATCCTCCTAGTTCTTTTTGTACAAAATAAAAACCGCTCTAGGCGGCAGCTGGTTCAGCAATTGCTCTTGGTGTATTAAATTCAAGCTGCCGTGATGGCGCATCACTACCAACACCAACAGGTGGCAACTTAGGCAGATATGCCGAATCAATGTGGACGTGTTCAACCGGTGTCATGACATCGATAACGTGAGTATCTACTGGATCGAAGTTCTTCAAAATCGTCAAATAAACTTCATCCAAAGCAGTCAGATTTAGCTGGAAGGTAGCAGAACCATCGTGATGGATAATTGCAATCCCATGCCCAAAAATATCCATGCTGATGGTAACTAAATCATTGGTAAAGGTAAGCGTAAAAATATCGCCAGAAGCATAGGCAGTAGGCTGAATTCCATCTACGGTTAACACCGTTGAGGCTGCATCCCACTTATAATCTGTATAATCCGTAATTGCCATTACATAATCCCCTTTCTATTGGCCGTCATAAACAACAAGCGTTTGTGCAAACTCAGCATCATCAATAGTTGGAACAGATTCCCAGCTCCACGCGAAGATATCCAAAATACCAGTAGCTTTCTTCTCTTCACTAATACTGTCAGCGTCTGGGTCATTCAATGAGTAACCCTTAATCAATCCGGATGACACATAGCTTCCTAAAACACCCATCAGTAGCCCACGAACGGCCTTAACTCCGGAAGAGGCATACGGGACCCGGCGATTCTTTTGTAAATAGTCGCTAACTGTTTGGATAATATCGTTTGTGATGGAATCTTTAATCACCATCGTTGACAGTGCCAATCCGGACATCATGCGACCGTTAGTAATCATGTTCTTACCGTTTTCAGTTGCATAAGTTCCGATGTTCCGCTTTTCATAAACCGCTAAATCATCATTTGTCAGTTCAAAACGGTCTTGAGGTGATACAGATAATCCGGTAGTAAATTTGAAGTTGGCTCCTACGGCATCGCCTACAAAATGGCCCAATGAATCCGCACCCATGGTGTTATTTGGATCATCACTCGTTGGCAAAGAAACAATCTTAGTCGCGCGGTTAGCCTTGATTTGTTCGAGAAAATCAAAGTCACTGTCAACTGCCATTCGACCGGCTTCTGTCGTCATGGAAATTAGTAAAATCCCTCGATCTTGTGCTTCGACAAAGTTCGACACAGTGAGCGCCATATCTTTATCTTCTTCGCTAGCGATTGGGAAAAGGTGGTACTCAGCTCCCGCATAGTAATACTTGGCGAGTGCGTGGATAAATACGCTCTCGGAAGCTGAGGTGCCTGATAAAGCTACGCTTGCTGAGTTATCAGTTGTGGTGACACCGTCTAAAGCGGGCTTTTGTGCTGCCGTATAGTTGGGGTCATAAGTTCTAACGAAAAAAGCACCATCAGAGGTACCACCGAAGTACGCTTGGCCTTGATTCCATACAGGTGTATCAATGTCATAATCATCTTCGAGGTCAGCAAGGCTGCGATAGCACTTAATGCCCTCCTTGTCGCCCGCAACTCCCATTTGAACGCCGCGCATACCAATGTCGCTGACAACTTGCGCATAGCTAGTTGTCACATGAACTGAGGAGACCTCAATCACGCGGCCATTAATTGTTTGTGTCATTATTTGAACCTCCATATTGTGTGATATTTGGGTACTTGCTCGTGTAATTACGAACCAATTGCACGACCATATCGAACCCATAATTTGAAACCTGTAAAAAAGAGGCCAACGCTTCACTGCGATGGTCTCTCTCTTCGATCTTATTTAACGTGATTCCGTATGAGTTAAGCTGTTCCCGATACTGGAAATCCTGCAACAACGTTTGCAGATCGTCAGCAATGCCATTAGCTTCACCGTCCGACTCAGCCCAACAGTCAATTGAAATAATGCGGTCAAAGACTTCATGAGTCCTTTCAACTGAATAGATGATGTCCGGGTGCGGCCGCAAATCATAAACAATGAACGGGTAGCCTTTATGGTCCTCAGACCTGGTACGACTATAAATTGGCACTTGGTTATTCGTAATGTCGCGGAGAACTGCCACCAGTCCTTTAGCGAAATTGTCCCAATCATAGGTCTTAGCTTTGTACATCAGTATCACTTCTATTCTGCATGTAGTAGATGGCAAAACCGCCTTGTGACCAGTACGGCTCAATCTCAACAACTTCAAGCGTCAGGCTATCATAGCGAACCAACGTACCTTTGGGGTACTTAGTCATTGAAAACCATTGGTAAGCATAATTTGTAAAGCTACCGCCCTCACCCATCTGCATAGTCTGGGCCTTTGATTCGGGGATCATCGGCTCGCAGATTGTTCCGATTGGCTCCAACTCGGAAGTATCTTCGCTAGGCCCAGAGAAGCCCCCAGTTGCATCATCAGACTGTGCTTCTCCTACCCGCAATAGTTCAAATGTCTCAGCCATCAATGGGAAGATAGCCGGTATTTGTGCTAATAGTGGATTAGTCATATAAATCCTCCGTCCAGCTAATTGACCGATAAAGTGCGCCTGTATCTATTAACGGGTTATCCTTACCCTTTCGAGCGATGGTAGCTGGCGCGTTATGGGGAGAGTGCATGCTCGCAATCCTTGCCTGTACATCTCGTGCCATGTGGCGACCAATATCAGCCATGCACTCGTGAGCCGTCATTTCTCCCACACCTACTTTTGAAATATTGACCTCGGCCAGTTCAAACCATGAAGATTCAAACTTGTTGGTAAAGGTGCTTGTCAGAAACGAGCGTTTAGGAATTGTGATCTGCTTGACTAAAACAAAATAGACATCAAGACCACCATTTCCGTTCGCTTTTGCAAGCACATTCTTGCCATGTGGTTTAAAAAGCCCATCAATCTGCCTTGCGCTCTGGCTCCCAGCAAGTTTTGTTGGAATAGTCAGCCATTGCCCGTGAACTGGGGTAATGTGGGGAACCCCATACTCATTAGCCATGGCTATCATCTCCATTTGCTGTTCAGAGTGACCATTACTGGCTCTCAACGCTCCAACACGCACAGTAAGATGATTCAGCTTTCGATATTCCACAAGAATCCGATCAATGCTATTTATATCTTTCGTCAAAATCCGATCACCGTCGCTTTCCCAAGTCCTAAAGCACTTATTAGCGTCCAAAACTGATCGAACCAAGCATTTGTTGCCGAACTTTCTCGTTCTATCCACACACTATTAATTTTAACCGTCCCTAGATTGGCTAATTTCGCCGCTAGAAGGTGGCAAACCCATAATGCGATTAATTGGTCAGCCACCGTTTCAGGTGGCTTAAATGTGCCCACATAGGCCTGTGCAACACCAATGAATTCATTTAGTTGCTCATCTGTAATCCCAGAGGCATCAGCCCCTGCCAGCAGCTTGATCGTTTTCACTAGTTTTGCATGGCTATCAACTTCATCAGCCATGGTCGGCCTCCTTATTTTTCGACTGGGAGATAAATCTTTCGACCCGGTTTCAAATAGTTGCCGGCGCTTCGAGAATTAACAAGGCGCAACGCCCCGACACTCACATTAAAATGTTCTGCAACAGAAAACTCGCTATCCCCTTTTTGCACGGTATAGCGAGCTAACTTTGAATATTCAATTTTTTCAGACATAGATTAGCCTCCTTAGCTTAATTCAATTGTGGCGCTACTGTCAGTAGTTGAGATATTGCCTAACTTGGGTTTACTCGCCGTGGGCGTACCAGTAACCGTATCGGATTCAGTCGAAGAACCGCCTGCGTTCTTAGCGGTTACCTTGACCGTATAAGCCGTGTCATTCGTTAACCCAGTAATATCACCGGTCACCGTTGGCGTTTCGACATCGGTAAAGGTTTTACCATCCGTAGAATGGCTAACCACATAAGAACGTTCTGCTGCTCCATCGCCAGTTGCAGGCGTGATGGTATAAGTCAGCTTGCCATCCCCGGCGGTAACCGCAACAGTTGGCTTACCCGGAGTGGTCACAATGTCAGGTAACGCTAACTTTGCGGTTTTGCCCGCATACGTTGCCCCATAACCTGAAAAGACGCTGTTACTAGTCAATGACGAAATCACATCAGGCGATGGCTTCCCATCAACCACTTTTGTACCCTTATCATCATAGATATCGAATGTTGCTGTATCTGCCATTAAAAAAGCCTCCTAGCTTAGATTAATCTTGGCTGTTGTTGGTGTCGTAATGATCCCATTTAATTTGGGCTTACTCGCACTGTTACTTACTCGCCCCATCAGTGTTCCCGCTGTCAGTAGATGCCGCCTTTGAGGTCGTCATCCGAACAATCGTCCGACCACCTTCAAGCGTTGGCAAACAGTTCATGGAGATCATCGTTTGGAACTGTGCTAATCCTTGGTCAAAGTATTCATGATAAGCGACCGCCGTGTCATAGAACTGGATATCTTTGCTTGGGATATTACCAAGTTGATTTTGCAGTTCTTCTGGTGTTGGGGCAAATGCCATATGGCCTACCGGTTGTCCGGTTGAAACGCCGGTTGACGTGTTACCGCCGTTCTTCGCAAATGACTGTGGAATTGGCGCGTTCATGATTACCACCTTGCCATCCGGAACGTATGGATAGAACGTCCCATTATCATCTTCATAGCCCTGATCATAAACGACTGGGACAATGTGAAGCTCATCTAGCATGGCATTAACCACGGCAGATTCCTGTAACCACATGTCCTTGGTATTGGCGTTATTTGCAAACAGCGTTGCTTTTAGCTTCTCGTTATGCCGGAAAAGCCGTAACGTATCGGTGTTCATCAAAATCTGATTAGGTACAATGCCGTGAGTTCTCTTCAAAGTATCAACCGCGTTGGTAATATCTTTGAATGGATCAGAATTTTCTATATCCGTCCAATCGGTTTCAGCTTCAAGATTCAAACGGCTATCGCTCTCATAAATTAACGTTGGTTCCAACGGATTAAGTGAGATTTGACCATTGACTAGAGCTTGCATATCAAGCCATTCACGCCGTGCACGCATATCCAACAATGGCTGTACTTTGTTGTCAAACAACTTCTTAATCGCCGTCGTAACTAGACTGTCATCTTGGTTTACAACTGCTTGGTTAAGCTCGACCAAATCCTTTTCGTTCATTGCCATCGCAGAACGGAAGAACTTAGTGTGCATTACCTTTTGCTCAAATTTATCACGATTAATCGGTGTTGGCCGTGAATCATAAGAGCTTTGCGCTGTCAGCATTGGTGCTCGTTGATTTTGCATAAGATACGAAAGTAAATCTGTTTGAACCTTGATTGATGGGAAATATAATTCACCGATATAAGGAGGCATGGTTAAAATCTTTTGCTCATACCATGCTGCCATATTTTTAGGGGTATTAATTTCCGCGACATTTTCCATTGCTGTCATTGATTCAGCCTCCTAAACTAAAGTAACTTGTGGTAACGCCTTTTCCATATCCGCCGTAAATAACTTTTGAACATCAGCATCCATGTTATAAAAGACAACATCCCCGCGGAAAATAACTGTGTCCCGCGCCACACCATCGGTGACATTGATATCGTGCATAGCAATACCCACCGCTTGGGCAGCATCAGTAACTGGGGATAAAACTGCCTTTTCCCGGTCACGAATCTTAAAACCTGCTGCGCCTAATGGCGTGCCAGCCTTAATGAATTTAACGCCGTTACTATCCGCAACAGCGTCTGTATCTTGTACCATGCATGACAGTGTCAACGCATGGCTAAAGTTGGTCAGAATTTCCCGACCCGTTCCAAATACTCGTGTCTTAATAAATGCCATTTTGAATCCTCCTATTCCTTATTGTTCTTGCCAAACGTGTCAGCCAGCGCATCACCAAACACGCCCTGTGCGGTGTGCTTACCATCTGGGCTAAAGCCAGGATCGGTATTGGGTTGTGCTGACGTTTTCAGTCCGGCAAGAGACTTAATATTGGCAGCGATATCATCTGGCGTTTTACTAGAATTCAAGACCATTGCCGAAAGACTGTCGTCTAACTTGATGCCATTTTCCTTAGCGGCGGTGGTTAGAGCCGTTTGGCGATCTTGTTCAGCGCGAGCCTTGTTCTCCGCGGCCATCGCCTGAATTTGTTCCAAATTAAAACCGCCTAGCTCCGTTGGTTCTTTGGGAGTTGGCGGTTC
>NZ_AZCP01000001.1:0-26783 GCF_001433855.1 Levilactobacillus brevis ATCC 14869 = DSM 20054 | reverse complement strand
GCAGGTTGAGAATTGACAAGCTTTTCAAGCAAGCCGCTAAACTTATCAACTTTGCCTTCAAGTTCATTAAACTGTTCGACACTTACATTTCGTGGTGTTGGGTCTTGCGCCCCTGGTTCATTTGCCATAATAATTTCCTCCTAAATTTTGTAGTAAACAACAAAGCATCGACAACCGTTGTGAGGAGCACCCGGGATATCGTGCGAAGAGTAAGGACTTGCGTTGGTCAATTGGATACATTGTTCGCATACATGTCCGTCCTCCACGTTGTACCAGTAGCCAACGTTTAAACTGTTTTGTTCGGCAACAATCGCACCAGCAAGCGCGGCCACTCCCGCTTTTTTATCTCGAAGCAGTGAATTGGCTAGGTAGCCATTGGCTGACTTGAAATGTTTGGACGCTGAGTTGTTGCTCTTACTGCTTTCCTTAAACAAATGGCTTTGGTAATAGGCATCATCAAGGCCCACTTGAAACGCCCGATCAAACGTTGCCGTTACTTGGTCACGCAAAGCATCAGTTCGCAACCACACGCGGTCTTCAATTGACAGGCCCTGAGTAGCTGCATTAATCAGTTTGATTGCACCAGTCTCAACTAATTCACTGGTGTCTTGTGGCATATTTCCACGTGTTCTCATAAATTTGTTTTGAAACCGCATGGATTGTATGGCCTCATTCATTAGTGTCTGACCATTGTAGTCATTGACGCCCAAAGCGGCATACGCGATTGAGATAGCAACCATTGAGCCAAGCAGATGTTCGCGGTCAATTCCCGCTTGCTGCTTGGCACTCTTCAATCGATAACTAGCAGCCTCATCTTTCATCAGCCGTGGCCCATACCGCTGGATAAAGTCCTGCCACAGTTCGTAATCATCGTTATTGACGTTTGAGCGCATTTCAGATACTGACAGCACACCATCAACCGCATAGTGATCGCGAAAATATTTCAATGTCTCTGCAATCTTTCCTTTCGCTCCGGCCAGTAGCGCGTCAATATAGACATCATCGCTGTGGTCATTGGATTTAATTTGCTGTTCACGTTGCCTGATGAGTTGTAAACCGGTCAAGGCCATTAGCTATCCCTGCCTTCATCCTCGGAATCATCATCACCTTGCGAATCACTTTCGTTCTCTGGCCCAACTGGGCCGTCACCTGATGGTGTGTTCGCAAATTTGGCTTGATTAGCTGCCTGTTGCTTTTTAATCCGTGCCATTTCATCAGGAATACTCTTGACGCTAGACAGATAGCTAAGCAACTGGTCCAGCGAAACAATGCCATTCAAGTTCTTCACAATCTGCGATTCTTGAAGTGTATCGTGAGGAACGTTTGGCGTGAACTGAATGGTAGTATCACGAACCATTTCATCCGCCTTGTCATAAGAACGTGCCTCACCATTGTTGTATGCGTAAATCAAGAACAGTAGATCCTGAACAGCTGCTTCCATCTTTCTAAATTTGATGGCGGCCATCATCTGCATAGGCTGCATCTTTTTATCAAGGGACACACCACTAGCGGTTGAGTTAGCAAAATCAGGGTCATTCATGTTAGTAACTTGGGCCGTGTCATAAACTTGATGGGTTAAGTGTTTAATGGCATTTTCCTGCACGTTATCGCCATCTGGCTTATCTAGGTAATGAACATCGAACTTTTGTGTTGCGTTTTCAGTCATCATGACAGTATCTGGGATTTGGAAGATATGCCACTTTCGAATAGTTTCTTTTTGCTCTGGTGTTAGCTCCGCAACTCCCGCGATATAAAGAATAGCTGCCCGGAAGTAATCAACGTCATCAATCTTCGCTGACATGGTGTTGTCCATTGAGTCAATTAAGCTGATCACATCATCAAATACGCCCTCTCGCTCGTCGTTCTGTGCCATTTCAATCAGTGGAATCATTTTAAACGGGTTAGAAACCCGCCCTTGGTGTCCTATTACACTGTTCTCAAAGCCAACGGATGACTGTGCTTTTTTTACGTCACCGTTGTTAAATTGATAATCAAAATCAGTCGTGTGAACCGTGCCATAATAAGCACCCTGCACACGGTTAAAATCAACAGCAAACATTGGCTTACTGTCATTACTGTTGCTGTACACTACAAAAGCATTTTCAGGGCTCTTAAACGTTAGCTTTAGCTGTCCTCGGCTATTGAGATACGCTAAACAATAGCTTCGCCCGTGAATGGAAGCCTGCTTTGACCACTCAAACATCACGTCATTAAACCGGCTACGGCTAAACAACACAGCTAGATCATCGTTAACAGCTCTCGAACCAGCATCAGGTTCGCCATCAGCTGATGGATTATCTGAATAGGTGATTTTCGGGGCAATCCCATTAGTGTAACCAGTAAAGGTATTGACTAAGTTCTTGGGCATATTGACTACAACACGATTGCGGTCATCGTTCGCATTGGCTCCCGTCGGATCATTATAAGTACGAGTTCGAATATTACCGTGATCGCCTTTGTAGTAACGCATCTTTTCATGATAAATGTCGCGTAGGTTATCGTAATTATTCAACAATGTGTATATCTGACCGAAATCTCTAGAGATATCAAAGTCCGGAGAACAGCGTAATACGTCATTCTCATCAACGTAAATATCTTTGCTAAGAAACTGTGAATGGTCTTCATTCCAATCGCCATAGCCGCTAATAAAACGATTCAACGCATTCTGACGAATATGATAGTGATTAATTCCAATCGCCAATTAACTCACCTCTTTTCCTAATGCAACACACCTCCATAAAGACTGTGCTCATATACTGATGCTTCTGGCATCTTTGAAGCCATGTTTTGGCTAAGCGCCTGAGTCATACTATCAACTTCGTCATCGTGTTCCATGTTCGGGAACCCTGTCCATTCATCAAGCACCTCGTGGACCCATGGTTGCCAACGTGGGTGTGGCAAGTAAATATTTCCCGCTTCGAAGAATGGAACAACAACACTAGCCCGTTCCGTCTTGTCACCCTTCGGAACAACGGGTAGCACACCTGAGATATAGTTTCGAATCTGAGTGATAACAGCTGAACCGTTTGCTTTGTCTTCGACGTAAACCGCACTCGCGTCGGGGTGCCGTTGGGCCATAGCCTGAATCGCCCGAATCTGCTCTGGAAAGCTCATGCGGTCATGCACACGGTCAAGTAAGTAGAAGTTACTCCCTTGTTTCCCCCACGTCTGCCCGGCCACAAAGTCTGAACTATCCTTATCCGTGAAGGTAAGGTCCCAACTGGACCAAACGCGATCAAGCGCAGGAAGAATTGCCACCGAAGTGTCATGGTCCAGTCCCAACTTGGTCGCAGTCGCGGTGTTTGGTAAGTAATAATGAATTTGGTCGCTCTTGAAGATGTTCCCACCCTCAATAACTGGTCTCTGCTGATACAATGCGGCCCAAACTTTGCTACCAGATACAACACGCTTTTCCTCAGCCCACTTTTTATCTTTGAATAGAGGTTTTCCAGGGGCTAATGTTTCCCCAACTGAACGACCGAGTGGATCATGCTCCTCAGCAACAAGTGGTAACCGCAATTCTTGCCAAGGCAAAGCCTGCTCGGCCAATAAGTAACCGGCCAAGTCACTGACGTGCCAACGCGTCATAATGACAATAATTGAGGCATCGGCGGACAACCGAGAGTTAAGACTACCTTGCCACTCCTCAAGAATTTTTTTACGTATAGTAGGACTATTAGCTTGCTGCATATCCTTAAGTGGGTCATCAACGATTAATAAATCGGCATGTTTACCAGTAGCCGCTCCAAGAATGGTCGTACTGTGCATAGCACCACGGTGCCCAGCAATCTGCCATTCATTAGCAGTGTGTTTGCGGTCAGATACTTTTAATCCATACATACGACCAGCAAATTGGTCGAACTTCTCTAAGTTTCGAGTACCAAAACGTTGTGCTAAGTCATCAGCATAGCTAGTAACCATGACTTCTTTATCTGGGTTCTTCATTAAAAAAGCTGATGGAAAAGTTTCAGTGATAGTAGTCGATTTGCCATGCTGTGGCAGCATTTCAACTATTAAAAAGCGCCGCTCACCATCAAGAATAGGTTGCAGCGCATTACAAATCATTTTTGTGTAAGGGTACATGACCGTACGCTTTGCATCATCCTCATCTCGACCCCAATTTTGAGTCATCATGAAGTACTCCTCATAACTACGGCGAGATAGTTCGAACTCCGCCTCTTCGGCCAAATACTCTCGTTGCTCGGCCGATAAATCGGAAATAATCATGCTTCACTCCCCTTTCGCATAGTTCTCAACTCCTCAACTGATAATTGGCCCATTTGCTTACGCAAGTTAAGTTCACCAGTCTTTTCCTTCACATTCAGTAATTCGTTTTTAGCCAATTCAACCTGAACATTCAGCAAGCTACGACGCTCATCACTGAGAGAACTAATGATCTGCTGCTTTTGCTTGACTGCCCGCATGAGTGCAGCATTGACCGCATTAAGTGCCGAATCCAGACGATCTAAGTCATCAATCTTTCTGGGCTGTGTGACTTTTCCCTTTTCAGGAATGGCTTTTGCGCCAAGGAAAAACACATCAACGGAGCGCTCCATAGCATCAGAATCATCCATTTCTTGACGAATCTTTATTCGCTCCATGATTCGGTGCTGACGAATTTTCAACGTCCGTATTTGAGTGTTTATTGTCAGCAAAGGATCATCCGTCACACCTTCGAAAAGCGCGCGTTCTTTTTCCGACATTGTGTCAAAGTCGATTGTCTCGTACTCACCAGTCACTAAGGCATTGTGGTTGCCCCTGGGGGCGCCACCTAAGTTTCCAACAGCATTCTGGTTTCCCGGTGGCGCTCCGCCACTATTGCCTGCTGCATTCTGATTGTAACGTGCCGAATGGTAACGCTCCTTTTCAGCATCGTCATCATTGGTAACGTTACCTTTGAGCTCATCGGACCACTTATCTAGCGATTTCCATTTGCGAATTTGGCTTGGTGATACTCCTAATTCTTCGGCAATATCCTTCAAATGCCGTTTACCGTCGGAATCAAGCCACATTTTCTTTGCTTTATCTCTTTTAGGATTCCGTGCTCGTGCCAATCAAATTCACCACCTCCGACCATTAGATTTGTGTTGAGTTGTTTCATAAAAAGCATTAAATTATTTCACTTTAACTGTCGCGAGTTAATTAATGCTAATCAATCCGCCATCGATGTTTTGCTGCAATACATCTTGAACTTCCTTAATTTGATCGGGATAACTGGTTTTAAATGGGATTGCCATTCCTCGAACGTGTTCGGCATCGTCAAGTTTGAGATACACTGTTGAAACCGGTCGATAACTCATAGATAAATGCTCATCAATTTTTTTAACGGCTGTTTTCAAACTGTCGTCATCAATATTAATTTTTACGTTTATCGTTGAATTTGTAATAAGCTTTTTTTGAGCCTTTCTTGAACTATCACGCATTCGCTTAATCACTCGCTTTGTTTGCTCTGCTTGAGTTTCAACTAGTTTCCAATCATCAGCCAACATGTCTGTTTGACTGGCTACCCACGGAACACGGTCTTTAGGTGAGTATTCGTTGTCAGTCTTTAACCCGGTGGTATCAATACAAATATAATCATGAGTCATATATTTATTGCGACTTGCATCCTCATAGGCCTCACCAAAAATAATACTGATAAAAATACCTTTGCCGTTCCAACCCGAGCGTCGCACTCGTTTCCCACACTTCATTGCTTTTAATGCTTCTCCAAAATCCATTTCATCACTCCTTAAACATTCATATCCATGCGAAATAGCGGGTGTGATCCCGCAAACTCCGCAACCGCAATTGCTAATTCAGTTGGAAATGGTGAATCAGCCCACGCTTGAATCAAATAAACGCCCTTATAGTCATCTTTGATTTGGGCATGCATCACGCCACGTTGATCTGTAACAACGATCGTCTTTTTCTTCTTATCATGTACAATGTAGCCGTTGAATTTAGCGGCTACCTCAGCTAATTTGCTTAATTTCATTCGTATTCACCCTTTTATAAGAAGTCTACTAAATTGCTAAACTAATCAACCAAAGAATAACCATAAACACTGAATCAACTATGATTGCTATGATTCCATGCTTTAAGGTATCAAACGAATCAGCACCGATGCTGGAATTCTTCTGGAACAAAGCTGTCCACATGATCGAAATTCCTGTAGCACCCCAATAGTTCATCACAGGTAGCTTGAAAATTGGCACAATTACCCAACTCCAAGCCAGCATCAAATATAATCCACTAACAAGAATTGAAACAATCGCTAAGCCAATCGTCATGATCGACACTAGGCATCCAGTTGCATCTACTTTTTTATTTTTCATAATTCCTCCTTGTTATACAAACATGTCCCGGATAAACTTTTCAGCAAATAATTTTTTCCGTTGTTTTTCGGTCAGTTCACTTGTTGGCATCTGACTTAGTTGGGCATAAAAATCACCATAGACATCCCTTCCCAGTCCTGTGACGTAACAGGAAGAACCTTCATACTCTATTTTTTGGCTATACGAATAAGCCCATGAAAATTGAGCTACGTTTTCTGGATTAAGTTTAACCGTGATGCGCATTGCTATCATCCTTTACTTTTGTGATTTCGCCTACAGAAAAAGCACCACTCTTTTGCGAGTGATGCTTGATTCAAAATCTGAAAATTTAAATTTATAAGTGTCATTTACACTATCTCTTGCAGGATCTCCTTATTAGACAAGCAAATTAAAATGTGGAATAATACTGTTGTAACAAATACATTATGGGAGGTTATATTATGAGTCTAGATGACAAGATTGATAGCACCAAAGATAAGGTAAGTGGAAAAGCTAAAGAAGTTGAAGGCAAGGTTACGAACGATAAGGCCCGTGAAGCTGAAGGTAAGGGTCAAGGTATTCTAGGTAAGGCTAAAGATAAACTGTCAGATGCCAAAGATGCTGTTAAAGATACGGTTGATGACGTAAAGGAGAAGTTAGATAAAGACGATAAATAAATTATCATTTTTAAGAAGGCCAAAATCTGGTCTTCTTTTATTTTTTCACGCTTGTTACCCTGTTTTTTCTCCACACTGTAATACGCTGTTTAAATGGTCGCTGTGGCTTTTTACGTTGCCACCGTCCATCTTTAAGCTGACGTTCCAACTCTCCCAAGCAGCGTGCCTCTGTGCGGCTGACCAGGCCAAATTTTGTATTTACCATCTGGCCCATGCCGGCCACCTCCTAATTTTGGGCAAAATAAAAGCATCGCTGCTACGCGACGCCATAAAAAACTTATAAAACAATTTCAAACAACTGTCCGTACGTTTCTTCCAGTCTTACATTTTGCGTTGCTAAACCATGCGCTTGAAGTTGAATATGTTTCCCATTACTATAGGCCTTGAAAGCCGTAGGCGATAAATCAACTGTATATGGGTTCATGGGTTTGGTTGGAATAAAGACTGTTGAGTCATAATCCGGAATACCCTCAATCAAAATATAGGCACGTGAAACAGAAGCTTCGTACCATTTTTTTGCTTGATCAAACTCGTCCAAATTCCATACAAGATGCTCAGTATCAAACTTTTCAAAGTGAATATGAGTACCATAGAGGTGGTAATAATGCAATGGGGCACAGTTATCCAGAACTTCCGAATTCCGTGAAAGTTTCAGCTCATGCATATCGCTTTCAACGTAATCACGTAGCTCTCGAAATTCTTTTAGTGCCTTTTGTCTATCAGACATTTGATTGATTTCATGAGCTCGTTTTGAAATATCATTAACTCTTTCGTCGATTTCCTGCCACGTTACATCTGCCCGTATAATTAATTTTTCCATTTAAAAACCTCCGTATAATTTGTCAACAAATAAATTATACAGGATAATTGCAACTATCCCCAAATAACTGTTGTTTGATATATCAGGATTTTGAGCACTAAATAATTTTGGACAAAATAAAAACGCCCCAAAGGACGTTAATTATTTCTACAAACCCAAGCTTTCATACACTTTATCTTTATAAGAATATCCACCTTTTTTACCATCTCCTCGATAACTTTCATCATAATCTGGCCAATTATCCATTGCATACTTAATAATTTTTTCTTTATAGGGAACAGTTATATGTAATTCATCTCTCAAAACTGCAGGCATTAAAGCATCATCTTGTCGTTTGCCATTCAAATTGACAGCGATAATCGGTAAATCCAATCGAATCGCCACTTCAATTTCCCATTTAACAAACTTCGTTAGATTTTTTGTATGTTCACCAATCAAAAGAATGAACAATTTAGAATTCTTAAATCTGTCCATTAAACTTTTTTTAATTGATTCTTCGGTGCTCGAATCTCTTGCACTGTGTAAGTCATGTGCATCATTAAATTCAAAATCATCTTTGACGCTCCAACCTCGCATCAATTCGTAATACCGCATATCATTGTCACCATCAAATGCAACATATACCTTATTTCTGTAAGCCATAAAATTTACTCCTTAACAGGAAATAGTCGATTTCCCGATTTGTATTTTTGTCTAGAAGGATAATTAACTTAGTAGGCCTCTTAAATTTAATTCTTCGGAGCTTGAAAGTCCAGAGTATTGTATCCAATATCTCTGTCGCACTATACCTATCATGGTCTAGTCTGGTTATACCCGATCCGAATAGAGTTATGACTACAGTTCTTCCAGCATACATTTCATCAATTTCATCCCAAAAGTTAATTAGAAATTTTACATAATCTTGAATAGACAGGTACGCTCGGTTTTTATCATCAAAATGAGTTAAGGCTGTCAAGAAAACATCTTCTGAAAATTTATGAATTGATCCAAGTTCGTATCTTGTTTTTTTACCTCTTGGCCTATCTCTATTGATATCCAATTTGTGTCTATGTTCCAGTCTCCCATCTTTATCAATAGAAATATCTAATTTTGAGATGTTATCTACTTTTTTATCGATAAATTGTCCGTTAAGAGAGCCATGCGATATTATCTCATCATCAACTTTTGTATCAAAATACTCGTTAAAAGCAAACACTTTAATAAACTTACCATTGTCATAATATTTACTGTTAAATATATCTCCGTGTTTCACCGATATATTCGAATCCCCAACCTTAAAACCGGCGCTTCTTATCAAGTTTGCCCAAATTAATTTAACAATATAAAATACAATTGTGAGCAATACAAAACCAATTAGTACATCCTTTTTCGTCTGTTCCTTGAAATCAACAAATGACAATAATGCACCAATAACCCCAAAAAGCCAACCGGCACTTGCAGATACTGATTTCAACAGTTCTTTATTAAAAAACCCTACATTCATATTTCTATATACTCCCCGATGGTTAATTTAATATATCCTCATATTACTCCACCGTTAGTGAGAAAAGAAAGGCTGAAATAGAAAATATGAGGGCATTAATATTTCCAATAAATATTGACATAAAAATCAAAGCAACGGAAATAATAACCTTCACACATTTGAATGTCGTCATCATAGATCCCTCCTAATTTATGTACAAAAAAGGAACCGCTCTACCACAGACGGCTCCTCAGACTAATTTCAAACTAAACTGAGAGAAGTTCTCACCTCTTTTCAGATTAGTTTGTATGACCCAGTGTTAAGCAAAAATTTGTTTAGGGCCAATGTGCTTGGTAGGGATTTGCACCCTGCATGAATTAAGAGTAATCCCCGCATATATAGAGTTAGAGAACCCTACACAACTAGCGTCTACCTATTCCGCCACAATCACACTTGGGCACTCAGTCAATGAACGGGAGAGCTCATCTCCTTAGGTTTATTTGCGTCCAACGCCCCTAACCGGATTCGAACCGGTGACCTCCCACGTCTCAGGTGGGCGCTCTAACCTAACTGGACCAACCTGCTGATCAACACAGGGCAGCTACCAATCCTCTGAGCTATAGCGACTTAATGGACCTTGTAGGATTCGAACCTACGACCGAACGGTTATGAGCCGTCTACTCTAACCAACTGAGTTAAAGGTCCAAATGACCGGTTATGCAGGCCGGTCAATTTTATGCAGGAGTTTGGCGAGCTGAACATACGTTTAAATGAAGGGGAGTCGCCTCCCAATTTGTAATGCTCGCCAATGTCACTGACGGGAATCGAACCCGCGTCAGGCAATTACTGTCTGCTCTACCATTGAGCTATGCGTGTTTTTCTTAATTCTTTCGATGATACTAGAATAACCCTTAAATATGGCTAGTGCCTGCAGTCTGACTGCACAAAAACTGCACTCAAACTGCATCAAAACTGCTTTTTTTAAAAACATGGAGATCATCCAGCATGTAGCAATCGGCAAACTGTAATAGTGCTTTTGGCTTCCAAACGTGGAAATAGCTAGACTCAGAAAATCCTAAGTCCATAAAGCACATGGTATCTGATAGTTCTTGTAGATATAGTTCATCTAGGATATTCTGGCAATCTTTATCACAGTGTTTAATTGCTTGGATTGTCCGTTTGACGACTTCTTCGGCATATAGCCGCCGCACAATTCTTGAATCTGTCGCATTACCTGATGGCTGAGATTTTGGCATTCCATCATAGCTAGGTGATTTTAAATCGCTCATTGACTGTCCACTGATACGGACCATCTTAGGCAATACTACAGATAAAAAGTGTGTCACGTTTTGCAAAGTTGCTCCAGCATCTACTTCCGGGAATAGACTTCCCATATTCATATTGTCAAAATCTAATTCAGCCAACCCTTTCAGCCCCTATCAATGGTATAATTAATTTGTTGACCATTGAGTAAGCATAATTTGGGTAAGGGCTGCTGCCGGGCGGCCCTTTTTTGTTTACCTAAAAACATCTAAGCTAACATCCAACGCTTTGGCAATTCTGCACATCAAGTCAAAACTTGGGCGCTTGATTTTGCCATTCTTCAACGCGTAAACGTTTGAATCATTGGAATCACCCATCAGTTTTGAAAGGTGATGTGGTGTGATTCCACGTTTTTCCAAAAGCGGTTCAATTTTGCTCCACATACTAGTGCCTCCCGAAAATAGTTAACTACTTACTAGCATTTTTAAATATGCTATGCTATCATTGATGCCACAATATGTTGTGGCTCTAGTAGCCATACTACATTGAATTTCCCTCAAGGTGGCTACTACCATGGATCCCCATTTATCATTGACGATGTTTTTAACCTTCACTGCCAAAGTAAGCACTTCTGCAAAAATGACTTACGTAAAGCAGCTAAAGAATAGTGAATATTCGCCGGCAATCGATTACTACAAAGATTTGCGCACACATATTAAGAATGTTTTGAAAAGCGGTCAACCCGTTGATCGATTCGCTGACATCGTTGAAACTGTACGCACCGAAAAGAAAGCTAACTATTCACGATGCATTCAAAAATTCATCAAATTTTACAACTCCTACGATAGTGTTGAATATTTTGACACCGGTAGTGCCAATTGGACGATTCCTAATACCATATCAATCTCATCATCACCAGAGTTTGGACTTATCTTAAATGGTCAGAAGTACTTGATTAAGGCATATTACAAAAAGCCAAACGTGTCTACAAAAGTTACCAAGAGAAACATTGAATCCATGCTTACTCTGATGGAAAGCGCTAATTACAGTTTTTCCACTAATGACTGTAAAATTGCGGTGTTAAATCTGCAAAACGGAAAACTTATCACTGGATCCCCTGTTTCTGAAAATAAAATCTTACAATTAAAGATTGATGCACAAACCCTAGCAAACATTTGGAATGCCGTTTAGTCTCTGTCATTTCCAATCTCCCCCATGATTTCTGCACAGCTTTCACAAATATATTGATGTTCGCCAACTTTTAAAGTTCCAACCTCGCCACAGACAATACACTGTGGCCTTTTTATATACCGTAAATACAAACAACTAAAAACCTCTCGCAAACGCAAGAAAAATTTTTTCATTTTATTTTTCCTCCTACATAAAATAAGAATTTTATCCCATCGTCAGCTCATGGATAACCTGGTTGCGTTCCTTCGCTGACAGCTTGTTAATCGCGTTGCGCTGGCTGTTACTCAGCTTGGTGAAGTGATTGCCGCACCACACTAACGCCTGTGCCACATCGCCACCATAGCTTGCCATGCCTTGCAGCACGTAATTACGATACTCAATCTGTTCGTGTGTCATTGTCTGCCTCCAATAGTTCTGGGTTCGTATGCACATTACCAATGACTTCAATCTCATTAATATGGTCACTAACTAGCATCTCATTCCCAGTAGCCAAGTCTTCTCCAAGGATATAGCTATTACCATCCTCCATAATAACTTGTGAAATTTTAGGCTGAGCATACTTGTAGATAGACTTAACGATGTCGCCATCGTAGATTTCTTTACCGTTGGCATCTTTCAGGCCGGTATACTGCTCCAATTTAAGCTGGCTGTTGTCCCTAACAGGACCATCATTTCCACCTTGAACATTACCATCAGTAGGACTAGCTTCAACCCAGTACGCCTTGCCATCGATAAACTCTATACAGTCGACTTGTAGCATTTTATGCTGCGTTTCGTCCCACGCTCTAAATTTTGGTACCATCATTCGCCCTCCCAATCTCAACATCACTCGGTGCTACAATCACGTCGTGCTGCTCCTGTAGCTCTCTAACGGCTTCTTCGTAACAATCCGGGCGATTAATCATCGTGTAGTATTCCTTTGCAAACAAAATCAATATCCTCAAGAGCTTGTTCCAAGCCATCCTTCTTGGTCCCTTTTGGATAGTCATACAGGCCATCTTCTCGCATGTCGGCCGTTAACTTTTCTAAGGAAATGCTCATTTTGATTCGGTACTTAATTGCTGACATTAACGCTTCTGTGTACTTCACCCAGTCAGAATCCCGCGACTTTTTTTGATTCAATCTTAATTACCTCCGTTTTTTCTTTGGCTTAGGCCATTTACGTAAGTCCGCACACATAACCCGCCGCACTTCATTAGTATCGACAAACCAAACATCTGCCATAACGCCTACTCCTGAAAGCCTTCCCGACCTCTGAACAATCGCACAGTGGTACTTGGTTTTACCGCCTATGGTGTACTCAGGTACGCCTACTAAGTCGAAACGGTTAGGCAGGATCATTGATCCTTACCAGCTAAAATGCCTAGCACTTGGTCAAATGGCATTGTGGAACGTACAATCTTGGTAGTTAAGTAAATAGTCGTTGTTCCATCACCATTTTCAGAGATACAATCAACCTTAGCCAAGTTAATCCAAACTTGGCTGCCACTAACGTCAGCGACTTGAATCCACTCAACTTCACTGCTGTAATTAAACATTGGTTGCCTCCTTTACGCTAACGAGTTATATAACCCGTTGGTGCTAACCACCTTGACCTTATGTGCCACTGGCTTCACACGCGTCTCTGGTGGATTTACTGCCACTGGCTGATGTTCCCGTGCGTGTTGCGCCATACGGCGCTTCTTTTGCTTCACTGCTCGACGCTTAGAACGTTTTCGCTGTTTTGCCATTACTTGATTACCTCCACTCGCCAGCCATTGATGACTGGCTTTTTCTGTTGCCAGATAGCGGCCTTAATTTTCCACGTTGGTATGTGTCCCAAGTAATGCTTCCGAGCATAACCTAGCCGACACTCTATACAACCATGTTCACTTGATAGTCTTAATAACATGAATCTAATCACGACTTTTCTGATTGTTGTTCTTCTAGCACAACCAAACCTTGGGGCGTCCATTTAACCCTGCGCCCAGTCTCATTGTTCCGCTCTCGTAAGTCTTTAGCGCTGTACGACATATTGGGCCACGTTCGCTGGTCATAGCGAGCCACTGAACGTTGCTTAGCTTGATTGTTTAACCGTTTCTCCACCTTACGGGAGTGGTGTTTCTTGCGTTGGGTATAATCACGGTCAGATTGACGACCGGCACCCGTAACTAATCTAGCCATTTTTTTGCCTCCGTGATTGTCACTTCAATTCTTGGATCGTCTGAATAATACTTACTAGCCGATAGATCAACAATACAGTTGTCATCTTTCCAGATAACGCCTGTGAGCGCGTCTTCAATGAGTTTGACGTAATTGGACGTGTCAGGCTTAACTATTGGTCGGTGAAGTCCTTGTGCCCTTCTAGCATGTTCGATTTGGCTAACGCTGGTTTGTATTGGTCGATAAATGGCTATATGGACCACTAATGGCTTCCGGCCAATTAGATCACCGTGATACTGTTTACTAGCTTCTAATGACACATACTGCTTATACGTCCGACTTTTTAATGGATCATACGCATGTCCGCTACGATTAAAACGTGGCCGCGCTGCTGGTACTGGTTCACCATATACGACTAACTCAATCACCGGCGACACCTGCCAATGGTAATTCTGTCTGCTGGATCAACATTTTAGTAGCAGTGCTTGGCCGCCAATCATCAATGAACTTTTCGGCCTTGTCGAAGTCCCTTTCACGAATCTGAGTACGTGTGCGGACGCCAGTTACTTGATTAAGGCCATTGCTAATGTCTTTGTATAGCTCACTTCGTTGTTTACGAGTCAGCTGCAGACGATGAACCTTCACGTAATCGCTAACTGCCTTGTTCACGCGTTTACCGATATGGGCGTACTCGGACGGATCAAGTTTGGCATTGCTCTCCAAGTCGTCCACCCGTTCTTCAACGTCAGTCAGACGATGATTCGCCCGATTGCTATTTTCCATGGCTAATTGAAGCCGTTCCTCAGGTGTCATCGGTAACTGAACCTGCTTTTCCATTGTGTTAAAGGCTTCAATGTAGTCCAACTTAAAGTTAGTCGCACGTTTTCCTGTAAAGCCCATTGCCAGCAGCGTAAATCCATCGCGGTTCATTTAGTAAGCCCGCCGCGAACGTCCATAGGAGTCCGGAATATCACTCTCAACGTACATCTGCGCAAAATTGCGCACATCTTTCATGTCATCAATAGCCCGCAAAACATCGCGGTGATTTTTGCCAAAAGTCTCTGCTACTTGCAGGCTCGTAGTAACTGCCTGTCGATTTTTCATAATTACTAAGTCGTTCATGATGTAGCCTCCCGTTCTGTTTTTCCATTCTGCTGTAGTCGCGCAATTCGCGCGTTAATTTTTTCCTGTTGTTCAGGCGTTAGTTCAGTTCGGGTAGCCGTTGGAGTGGCCCCCGATTGCGCCCAGTCTGGCAAGGTTTCTTTAGCCCTAGTAGGCTTAGAGCCACCGCGTTCACTTTTCATGCGTTGGTCGTGTTCCTTCGCTGCCTTCTTAGCCTGATCAAGTGTGGAGATATCCCGTTTCTGCCACCCTTCAATCACTGCTCGCATGTACTTGAGTGATCCAGTGGCCTTGACCTGGTGCTCACCGGCGATGGTGATTGCGAAGTCCACCACATCGGCAGGCAAGGCATCAAGCCATTCGTTAATCTCAGGGGTGGCGATAGCGTTAGGGAACCCCCAGAGACTGGTCCATTTGTCGATAACATCCCCTCGGGTGACACCCGCGTCATCTTCATCATGGTCAGTACCAGTCAAGTCAAGGTCAGTACCAGTAAGTTCTTTATGTCCTACCGGTTGACCTCCACCTTGCCCAACTGGTTGGCCTACTTCATCTAAACCAGTTGACCTACTTTTTTCATTTGTAGTTGGGTTACTGGTTGTGTAACCAGTTGGCCTACCGTAAAGTTTGACCACCCGATACTCAGGCGGCTTGACGTTTTTCTTACCTTTGATGTACTTGATCAGTCCAAGTTGTACCAGTGAATTTCTTGCCTTATCGAGGCCGGGCTCGGATAATCCTGTTAGACTAAGCAGTGCCGAATTTTTCATGCGAAACTGAACATCCAATTTGCCTTCATCGTTCGCGTAGTCTAATAACTCGCGATACAGATTGTTTTGCCCATTAGAGACGCTCGCTTCATACATCTTAAAATTACGGTACGCTCGTCGTTGTTTGAAGTAATCCAAGTCTTCACCTCCTAAATTTCAATATCTAATGACTTGAATCCGGTCGGTTGGTATGTCGCACGGCAATAGTTGCACTTACCACAACGGATCGGTTTTGTCTTACCGGCAATCACATCCATTAGGAGTGGCTGATATTCTTCAATCTCTTTAAGCCCCTTCTCAATGCGTCCATAATCGACCTCAAAGGATTCAATGGCTGGCTCCGGGGTCTTCTTATCAACTGCGAAGATGAAGACGTGAAACGGCTTGTGATATTGGTCCTGTAGCAGCTTCTTGTAGGCGGCCATTTGTAAGCCGTAATTCCAGTGATCGAACCACAATTCACGGTCACGAATAGCAGGATTATAAAAATCACGATCAATTTCAGCAGTTGTCTTAAGATCACAGAAGTAGCCTTTTTCAACATTGAGAGAATCAATTTTTCCTTTCCAGTTAACTCCGAATATCTGTCCAGAGATGATTGCTTCTTTTTGACACTCAGGCGCGTTGTAGAAGTAATTGAAGAGGTCGAATCGTTCCATACGTTTGACCATCAAGTCCACATAGCTATACTTGCTGAGCAGTTTTCCCTTCTGGGTGTAGATAGTCGGCTCGTCTTTCGAGTCTCCACGTACCGGCGTATGTTCTTCCACAAACTCTTGGTGTGACTTGCCTGATTCAAAGTAAGAGTGAATATGATTTCCCACTAGCATCGCTGGAGTAACGCCCTCGGTCTTGGGAGCATTTGCCGGCCGCAGTTCTTCTGGCGGTTCACTAAGCTCGTACAAAGCCGATGCTTCGCACTCTTCAAACTTCTTGAACCAAGTTGCTGACATGTAGACTTGATCCGTAACCCGGCTGTAGTAATTTTTAGACGTTAATCGAAGTCTGGGCGGAGTGGTCAGGCTCTTCACCAGTTGGCTCTGAGTCGCTGTTGCTGTCGTCATCCGTGTCACCGTCCTTTTCATCGGCATTTACCGTCTTGGCCCCCTCGGCCTTGTTAAAGTCGTTAAGCAGGGCTGCGGTGGTATCAGTGCCCTCTTCGGCATCAATGTCGACTGGCACCTTGCTGTCTTGCTTCTTTTCGTCCTGAGTCAGCGCTTCGGACATTTCCGTGGACATTGGTCCCCACTTACTCAATAAATTCCTCAGGACTGTCTTAAGAGCCATTGCGTCAAAGTCCGATTCCCATACGCCAGAAGGATTCTTACCGCCGGACATCTTAGAGAACCGTTGACGGTGCTGATCAATCTGGTCTCGCGTCCAATAAACAGTTTTCTCGAAGCCGTTCAGCAGCTTAAAGTACCCGATATATCCGATGACTGTGTCTGACTTCTTTCCGGTCGGATTATAGTCGACCTCCTCAGTCAATGCGTTCCAGCCATTAAGTTCGCCGTCGTAGACCACAATGGCGTTAAGCGACTTATACTGACCGGTTCGCATGGCTAATTGGATGTAACCCTTATACCCAATTTGTGGTGTAGCCACATTCTTGTAAGGCACTAACCACATGTAGCCCAGATTCTGATTAATTGGTAGGTCTAAACTAGCAGCAACCATTGCCGAATTAATGACTGACATCGAATCAACCTGAGACAGTTTACGGTTCTCATTGACTACGCTGACCAATGAAGTTGCAAATTGAGTAGCCTTTTCGTGCAGAGCGCCCTCAAACATTTGTTGAATTTTATCTTGCTTAACTAAAGTCTTAACTGGAACCCGTGATAATGAATTAGCCATTTACTTTTCCTCCTCCAAATTGGGTGACCAAGCAACAAGCTCGTCGCTGATACTGTATAGCCGATCAATCTCATCATTGCTAAGTCGATCATTTTCGGCCAACAGTTGAACTTCCTTGAACAGATCAGATTTAATGTCATCTAGTTCAGCTAAATTAGTAGCAATCACTGCCTTAGGTTGGAAACGGCTGCTTGTGTGTACCTTGACTACGTCCATGAGATCACCTCCGCCCCCTTAAAATCTTCCAAGATAGCTGCCAGATGGTCATAGTCCCAATCAATCTGGACTCCATAATCCTCACCCTCAGCATCTAAAAAGTCGTGCATTGAATCTTCATCGGTCGGCACATATCGGCCTTCTGCTTCCCAATAAGTTTCACCGGAAATCATGGGGTTGCCATTGGTATCTTTGACCATGAATTCCGTTTCAGGCTGTGATTCTAGCCGATTCATGTATCGGACAAAATCGAATGTTGCATGATCTGGCACGTTCATCGCCATTGCAACCACCGCCCGTCTGGAGTAGAATTAATGTTATAGAAATAGGATAAATGTAATTTATCTTCGAGTTCTGAGTGCCCGCTCAGGACTCTTTTTTTATGCCATAAAATCATTTGTGATCCTCCAATCCGAAGAAATCCATTGCCCATGCTTTCCAGCCGCCCATGTCGTGAACACTCTCAGAAAGCTTGAATCCTAGGAACATTGCCCCAGAAATCAATCCGAACCATGACACACACTCGCCGACATAGTAATAAAACAAATCCATTCTAATTACCCCCTTTCATCAAGATATCGAAGCCAAGCATCACGAATTTCTGGATAAATCCAAACTCGTTTTCTGCCTTTTTCGCCAACCTTACGTTGCAGTTCCTGCACATATGACAGTGGGACAAATGTTGTCTCAAGCGTTGATACTGAGGAACCTGTCATCGTGGCAAGTTGTTTAATGTTAACGGAGATTTGAAATTGTTGGTCTTCGTTAAGGAGATCGTCAACCCGGCTTTCAATGACCTTTTCCGCGACTACTTGTGGATCAAACGTAGACATAGCCTCACCCTCCATACTGATCGTTATATTTATCAAAATAGCTTTGCAATTGAACCCCAGCATATTGGGCCTTCATCACGATGTCCGTGTTCTCAGCCCCAATTTCTTCAACATATTCTTTGAAATAATCTCGGATTAGTTGTTGTTGCTGCGGTGATCGAAGCTCCGGCTTAGTGCCGATGGCCTCATCGAATGCATCTTCCAACTGTCGCCGCTCATTTTCCTCTTTTCGCTGTTGAAACAGGGCCGCCATCACATCGTTATGCTTGGTCTTATTTTTCATAAAAGACGGAATATGGTAATCCTCCCGTGCCCCAGAAAAATTAAGCCAAATACTTTGCAGTGCTTCCGCCAACGATATTCGTGTTGGCTTGTCCGTGTTACGAGTGCCATTCTTCAAACGACTTAGCTGACCAACAGACACGTGAACCTTACCAGCTATTTGCTTATGCGTTAGCGAGCCCTGAATCCCATCTAGGGCAAGCGTTAGTTGTTCCGAAAATTTGCTTTGCATCTTTTTCCTCCCATCGTGATTGGAAATTGGATTCAATCACTTTTCCTAATATCACAGTTATCATTGATACTGGAGTTCAAATGACTGGTCATTCGCTTTGGCACACTCAATCATGTACAAGCGATCAAGATAGCTCTCGCCATTTGCTTCAACCATCGCAGTAATGATATCTGCGGTGTGATTACTACTTGCTGCAACAAAGTTGATCTTTTCTTGTCGTGTCATTTTGACACCTCCTTTAATCTGAAAGTCCGCTTAAGAGTAGTACGACAACGGCAATTCCTAGAAGACTTGCCATCAGCTCACCTCCTCAATATTCCTTCTTTATGTCATAATTGACTTAGAAAGGTGAAATTCTTGAAACCAAGTGATAAAAAACGAAAAATGATACTGAATTATTTGAATGACGCGCCATTTTCAAACAAAGGAATGATCTCCTTAATAAAATCTTGTAAACAACATGGCTATTCTGAATTAGAAGTTTATGAAGCCATTCAACTGATGGACTATAAACATATGGGGCTGCTTCAGGCTGAGCTTAATCAAGAACACAACGGCACTTACTATCTGGTTAGAAACGCCAAGTCTGGTTGGCTAAGCCCAAAAGGTGAAGATTATCGTGACGACTTAAACCATGCTTGGAAACGGAATCTCTGGTTAAAGATTCAAATTTATGCTTGGCCTATAGTTGTTGCAGTTGTCGCGCAAGTCATAGTTCATCTATTTATCAAATAGTGCAAAAAATACATCAATCACTACTACAACAATTAGTGGCCAAACAAAACTAATAGCCATCATATGATCCTCGGTGAAATCATCGAACTTTTCCCAGAAGCCTTTCTTCATCAGCTCACCTCCTCAGTAGAAGCAATAGTTTCTGAATCAGTAACTTTTTGAGTAAATAGCTTTGTGATCGGAATTCCCAACACTTTATGAAGCATCGGAATTGTATTAGCATCGAACGCATACTTTCCGCTTTCGTATCGAGAGTAGTTAGCCTTACTTCCCATGTCTAGGTAATCAGCCATATCTTGCTGGGTCAATTTCAATTCAATTCGACGACTTTTTATTAGACGCAAATCAAGCTCAATCATTCTTTATCCCCCTTTCGGTTACTGATGTATTAACCATGACTATATATTAAGTTACTAATTTAGTAATGTCAAGAAAAATCGTTACTTTTTTAGAAACTTTTTGTTTCCAAAAAAGTAACCGTGCTATCATCTAGTTGTCAATACAGTAACGAAAGTGAGGCCAATCATGGATAAAGAATTAATTTCTAGAATTATTGACTTACGAGAATCACACAATTGGACCCAAAAAGACCTCGCAGATAAGATGGGGTTCAACAAGGTAACAATGAACAAGATAGAACATGGGAATCGAAACATAACCAATTCTGAACTTGCTAAGTTCGCAGACATTTTTGAAGTCACCACGGATTATCTCCTCGGTAAAAATAGTACTCCTGTGTGGGCTAATGAAAAGGATACAAATGACTTAGAAAAATTCCTAACTGATAACGAGGGGTCCATGACTTATGGCGGTGAGGACCTCACAGAAGAAGAAAAAGAACAAGTACGTGTGGCGATGACAACGATTTTCTGGAAGCGCCATAAGCACGACTAGGGGCTGATTGTTTGGAAAAGATAAGTAACGTTGCGAAAACAGTAATGAATCGATACCACACCGCCAATCCCTTTACAATTGCAGAAAGACTCAATATTCAAGTCGAATGGTGCTTGTTTGGCCATTATCCACTAGGCAAAACTGTCTATGATGGTGACCAGCCTGTTGTTATGCTCAATACAACAATTAGACATACCCCTACCCAATACTTTGTTATGGGCCACGAACTGGGTCATGCCATTCTTCAGGAAGGTCTGGTCGGCTACTATACAAGTAGCAACAAGGCACACGGTCAGCTTGAAACTGAGGCAGACGAGTTTTCGGCCGCATTGATGGGTTTACTATTTATTGAAGATAACGATCGTATGCCGTCTTCGTACAAAGACTTAGCACGCCAATATGGCCTACCCTACGATTTTGATTAGGTAAGCCTGCCTGATATACTTACAAATCTGGAAAAAATATAATATGTCCAAAACTGATGACGCTAAAAGCTGTACATATACCGGGAGGAAAGCATGGGAATAATTAAAATAATTGGACCCTTTGTGATAGGATCAATTTTACTATCTGGATGTCAAAGTTCTGCTAAAAGCGGTAATAACATAAAGGACAATAAAAAGGTCACAAACGTTAGCTTGCGGCTCAAAAAAAATAGAATTTATGATATAAACCACGCTGAGGGTAAGACTGTAAAAGGAGCCAGTGTCATTTTTGTTCCAGAAAACAAGCATAATGATGTTGAGAAGATCAAAGCTGGCAGCGATGGTACTTTCTATGAAGATGCACTTGTTCCGGGAAGATATGTCGTATATGCCAAAAAAGACGGGATAAAAAGTAATAAACACCAGTTGAGGGTTATGAGCTATCTTACGACACACAACACCCCTAGCTCTAAAACTGCTGACACTGACAGCGACTCAAAATCATCTTCAATATCCGCAAGCATTGATAGTTCAGTATCTGCTTCACTTGATGAATCAGTGAAAAAACAAAATGAAAATTCGTCAACTAAATCGAGCTATAGGTCTAAATATAAACGTGTAAGTCTTGAAAGTTTCACTGATAACCCAGATAAATATGATCAAAAACTGATTAAGGTAACCGGAACCGTCACATATATTCAGCGAAATTCTGACAATAATACCATGGACTATATCGTTCTAAGCAACAGTGACAACACAGCTGCCACCGTCGCCGAAGTTGAAGTTGAAGACATGCACTCTCACCATATTTCAGAGGGCAGTAATATCACTATTTTAGGCGGTGGACTTACTAAAACCGTCAAGTTAAACGGCAAAACACTTGAGTCAGATATTATCGAAGACTTTGTCCAATAGATAATAGGCTTGATTGGTCCACACCCGAAGACCTAAAAAGCTGATCAAATATTTTTACAGGAGGATATCATGAAAACTATTAAGAGAGGCATTACGCTAATTGCTTTGACTTTCACCCTGTTTATGGGTGGTGCAGCGCCAGTTATTCCCAATACTACAGTTGCTCACGCAAAAACTACATACGTTTGGATTGCTCCAAATTATGGCACTAAATGGCATCATTCGAAACATTGCCGCGGCTTAAATGCAGCTAAACATAAGAAACACGTTACACTGCACTGGGCAAAAAAACATGGCTATAAGAAGTGTCACTGGTGTTACTAACGAAATAATCAGCTTCTGTCTGGTGACTCCCCTCGGTTCGATTCCGGGGAGAAGCATTTGGACCCTTAGCTCAACAGGATAGAGCAACAGTTTCCTAAACTGTAGGTTGCGTCTCACAGGGTTCATGTAAGAAATTAAAGATACAATGGTATCTATTCATACGAAAGGAGACATACTCATGCCTACATCTAAACGTAAAATGTGGCTAGAACTGAGTATTAACGTCTTACTACTGATGACCCCACTGTTTCTAATCATCAATGGTAGTGTTGGATTAGCCGAAAACGATCCTAATCATCCAGATGTTTTCATTCTTATTGGCGTACTAATATTGGGAATACTTGGATTAGTGATGACTGGACTAACAGTTTTTCGATTATATACTCGTGGATGGCATAGCATGGAACTTTACCAAAAAAAATTAGCTGTACTCTACTTTGTCTGTCTGTTAATTGGCGGGTTTGAGTGGTTGCTTTTTACAGAAGCTATTCCACCTAATTGGTATCTACATTAGCAATTAATTATCATGGACCTTTAGCTCAGTTGGTTAGAGCAGACGGCTCATAACCGTCCGGTCGTTGGTTCGAGTCCAACAAGGTCCATTTAGGTAACTATCTGAGGAGATGACTTTAACGTTAAGGAAAGATGTTTTTCAATTGATAAATGATCTAATCGACCACTTACCAGTTATTGCTCTGATTGTATTAGTTATCATAATTGTGTCCTTTTACCTTTTTCACATACGGTCAAAACACTAACTTTTGCATTATGGAGGTAATTAAATGGTTTTTACTGATGTATTTAATGTTATGCATGACGACTGCAAGATCATTCAAACTCAGAACGACTTCAAACGTGTGTTTATTATTGAAAACGAACAGGGAGTACGTTTTACCTGTTTGAAAGATGATGCACCTCGCTCTTCCAAAATTCACGATCATTGGAAACATGCCAAGCCTAGTGACTCTCCTGATGCACATCCTTTTCATGATAAATTTGTGTAACTGGATTGTTATATGCCTAAGACGTAGCTTCTGCCTGGTAACTCCCTTCGATTAGATTTCAGGAATAAGCATAATTTCAAAAAATGTTGTAGTCAATGTCGACAATTATTATCACTGGTCTATTATTTTCGTCCAATTCGTATGGGTATAATTTATGTCCAACTGATATGGGAGGTCTTAATATGGATTTCGTTGATGTCTTCAATGTTAAACATGAGAACTGCAAAATTGTAGAGACTCGGAATGAGTTCAACCGCATTTTTATTATTGAAAATGAACAGGGCGAACGCTTCACCTGCCTTAAAGAAAATGCGCCTATTGGTAAAAAATTTGGCGGACATTGGAAACATGCTAATCCACAAGATTCTCCTGAGGCTCACCCTTTCAGAAATAGATTTTAAAGCCTTATCAAGTATCTATTCAATCATCCTATTGTCCACACCCGATGACGTTAAAAGCTGACTACATATTCATAGGAGGTTCGTTTTGAAAAATATCAAAAAGAGTGTTGCGGTAGTTGCATTGTCCTTCACCTTATTTATGGGTGGTGCAGCTCCTATTGTTCCAAACATCACTACTGCTCACGCAAAAACTACATACGTTTGGATTGCACCCAAACACGGGAAGAAGTATCACTTCAATAAAAATTGTCGTGGTTTGAAACACGCTTCATATAAAAAGCACGTCTCATTGCATTGGGCAAAAAAACATGGATATTCAAGGTGTCATTTTGAATAACAGCTTCTGTCTGGTGACTCCCCTCGGTTCGATTCCGGGGAGAAGCATAGTCCCAAAGATGGTGACATTAAAAGATAAATATGTACTTGGGCCCGTTCAGGGCTTTTATTTAGAGCTCAAAAAGAACATACGTTTGGAAATATCAATAGTTTCAATTTCCAAATCAAGGAGGAATCAACATGGCGGAAATATACAGAGGAAATGGAAAATGGATCGCCCGTGTCAGTTTTAAAGGCACCGATGGCAAGCGCCATTATAAGTCCAAAAGTGGATTTAGAACCAAGAGAGAAGCAGAGGTCTATGGTATTGAATTAGAGCAGCAAGTGCACAGTGGCGGAAAAATCTCTCAGCGCAACATCACTTTTTTGGATTACTTCACAGAATGGTTCAAAATATTTAGGAAGCCAAATATTGCTGACGCGACGGCCGAAAGGTACCAATACACGATTAACACGATCACTAAATATTTTGGAAACACCCTACTCCGAAAAATAGACACGGCTCAATACCAGAAATTTCTCAATTGGTACGGCCTTGGCGATGGCAAAGATGAAAAAACACATTCTAAAGAATCAGCCGCCAAGATTAACGTCCATATTCGTGCCGCCGTGCGTAACGCGGTAAATGATGGCGTAATCCCACGCGATTTTACACTGAACACGCACATTGTCTTTGATACCAGCAACACCCGGGAGATTAAGTACCTAAGCTACAAAGATGCAGCTAAGCTCTATAAGGTGACTATGAGCAATCTTAACGGCTTGGACGTAACTTCATACATGTGCTTAACTGCCCTGCTTACAGGCATGCGTCAGCAAGAGATTGCGGGGTTAACGTGGACCGACATAGATGTCAAGAACGGAACCATAGATATTAATAAGTCTTGGAATTGGAAAAAACGTGACTTTGGACCAACAAAAAATCCTTACTCCATACGGAAGATAAAAGTAGACCGTAACTTACTCAATATTTTGCAGAAGCTGCATTATGAACAAGATCTATTTCTCAAATCCAAAGAGATATCGAACTCTAAGGATTTAGTGTTCTTCTCTCGCTACCAGCGGGTCCCCTCTTCTAAGGCCCTCAATGATGGATTAGCAGAATTGCTGAAATCAGCTAGTATAGATCAAAAACTTAACTTCCACGGTCTACGACACACACACGCTTCAATTTTACTGTACCAAAAGGCTTCAATCGCCTATATCAGCCACCGTTTGGGGCATGAAAGTATCTCAACGACAACAAAGACTTATCTACACATAATTCAAGAGCTAGAGCAGGCTGAGGACGACAAGGCCGAACGCGTTATGACAAAGCTTGGCAGTGGCGTTGATTGGGGTAGGTTTAACTCCGATGCTACAAAATCGGTAAAAATGTAGCATTGCACTCTAAAAAAATAGCACTTCTGTAGCACTAGCTTGCATAAGTATGTATGAATATGATTTTATAAGAGCAAAAAAATAGAAGGAACGTTGTTATATCAACGTTCCTTCTATTTTTAAACAGACATATATTTCCTTGATATACCGGAGGTGGGGTTCGAACCCACACGTCCTCAACGGACACTGGATTTTGAGTCCAGCGCGTCTGCCAGTTCCGCCACTCCGGCAAAAAATAACTAATAATGATTGGATACACCCAGTCAAAGGTGGTAATCGGATTCGAACCGACGATAAAGGTTTTGCAGACCTCTGCCTTACCACTTGGCTATACCACCATAATCGCCTATCCAATCTGATTGGACCAGCTAAATAAAACAAGATGCCCAATCTAGGGCGGTATGTGGGAATCGAACCCACGCGTGCCGGAACCACAATCCGGTGTGTTAACCCCTTCACCAATACCGCCATAACATTACAACAGGGATAGTAGGAGTTGAACCCACATCGACGGTTTTGGAGACCGTTGTTCTACCATTGAACTATATCCCTATGATGGTGGGGAGTGGATTCGAACCACCGAACCCGAAGGAGCGGATTTACAGTCCGCCGCGTTTAGCCAGACTTCGCTACCCCACCATAATGGCGCGGGACGGAATCGAACCGCCGACACATGGAGCTTCAATCCATTGCTCTACCGACTGAGCTACCGAGCCATTTACCATCATGTAATGCTTGTTGTATTAAATTAATAACATAACAACGGTCCGTACGAGACTCGAACTCGTGATCTCCTGCGTGACAGGCAGGCGTCCTAAACCAACTAGACCAACGGACCATAATATTATTATGTCATATGGAGGATACAGGGCTCGAACCTGTGACCCTCTGCTTGTAAGGCAGACGCTCTCCCAACTGAGCTAATCCTCCAAAATGACCCGTACGGGATTCGAACCCATGTTACCGCCGTGAAAGGGCGGTGTCTTAAACCACTTGACCAACGGGTCATACTATTCCAAACGGAGAGTGAGGGATTCGAACCCTCGAAACAGGTTAGTACCCGTTTACAGCATTTCCAATGCTGCTCCTTCAGCCACTCGGACAACTCTCCATTACAAAGCTCCGGCAGGCGGGCTCGAACCGTCGACAACCTGATTAACAGTCAGGTGCTCTACCAACTGAGCTATGCCGGAATAATCGCGTGGC